>CAWHLG010000020.1:0-187077 GCA_963830015.1 uncultured Alphaproteobacteria bacterium | reverse complement strand
GCGATCGGTCATCGCCGAGCCGAGCAGCGGGTCCACCCCGAACCGTTTGCCACGACGGTTATTGAGGTGGTGCAACGAATAGCAGATTCCGCTATGTGGGCGAAGCATTTCTTCAACAAGACATTGTACAAGACCTTTCGCATCTTGTACGCGGGTAAGGGTGCTTGTGGCGTGCGGCGTAGGAGTGTAACCGTTAGGGCCGAGGCGAAAACCAGCCTATCAATCCAGCTGCGAGCCGTGGCGCGGCCATGCCGAAGCCGGCGAGCAGTGAGCCGCCAAGGCCAAGGCCGATCAGCATGACATACACAATTCGAGGCGGATGTGTTCGCTGGCGCCGAGGCGATCGCCGACGTCGAATAAACTGGCTAGCGCTGGCAGGGTCCTGCGCCCACGCTGGGCGAAAGCCGGCCTGTGGAGGCTCCTTCCGACGCGTCCCAGATTTTGCTTTTTGAGGTCAACTATTTGAGTTTGGGAGCACGTACCAACTCGCATGACGTGAATTGGCTGACGAGAATTTCCGCAGCCTTGACCAGGCCTTGACGTTACTGCCATTTTTGCGTCGTCGTTGCGGATCCTGGACTTTGTCTGCCAGCACGTCACCATTAGGCACCTCTACCCTGCACCCGCCATGCACGTTCTTGATTGGCGTTTGCGCGCTGTTCCTTGATCTGGCGGAGCGTCGTCTTTGCCTTTGCGCGTGTATTGACGCTCCAGAACCGATATTCCAATTCGCCGTTTGCATATGGCGTGTGCGTCCAGAACAGGAATTGCGAACCTTTTCCGCGAGCGAGAAAAATCGACAGCTCGTGAGCTATGTTCGTGGTGAAGCTAAGCTTCACTAAGGCTCGGTCGGAGGTTTGTCGGATCTCATACACGCCGGGTCCGACAGGCGCTTCAAGATAACCACTGAGTTCCGAGTTCTCAAAAGATCGCCAGCTCGCCCAACGCTCTTCCATCTCACCCCCCTCCAACTGCTGGTGTTATCGTCTTTCGAAGGAGCCCTTGTCTCAACGCGTTAAGTTGTCGCGGCGCACGATCAACTCCAACTGGAACTGGGCAGGAGCGTAAACTGTTAGGCGCCGCGCGCGTTATCCACGTTATACACACGCCGATTGATTCTCGGAGGTAGGACGGTAACCTGTCGCTTCTCTGGGTGCGTGCCGTGTACAAACTCGAAGATCATCAAATCATCTCGTTGTTCGGACATCGTGTGCGTGTACGCAAGGGCGCGCATACGTTTGAGGTACGCTGGTGGGCCCGAGCACGAAGCGGTTCCCGACCGGCCCGTTCAGCAGCGCGTACGGCGTCGTTCTAGAGGCAGCGGACGGCAAGCAATTCGTCGCTTTCGGAATCCATCCGGGCACCGGCAAGCCGTACCAGTGGATTGCGGACAATCCTGCAACGAAGCGGCTCGACGATGTGCCCGTCATCACAGCCGCGTTGCGCGATCTACAGTGGGCCAACGATGATTACGCCATCGACGGCGGCGACCAGTAGCTCAAACGGATAGGCGCGTCGCGTAGCGGACCATCAGTCCACCTTGATATCGTTGTCTCGAACGACCTTGCCCCAGAACGCGATTTCTTCGCTTACGTACCTCTGCGCCGCATCCAGCGACTGCTGCTCTTTGAGATACGCCTGCACATAGGTCTGTTTGTAGCTTTCGAGCACCTTCGGATCGGCGAGCGCCGTCCGTAGTGCGGCGTTGATCCGTTCGAGAACCGGCCGCGGTGTATTGGCCGGCGCGAACAGCGCATGCCAGAAGGGCCTATCCATGCCTTTGTAACCGAGTTCGACATAGGTAGGCACATCGGGGAACAGCGGGTCGCGCTGCTCAGCTCCGACGGCGAAGATCTTGAGGCTGCCGGTCCTGACCTGAGCCGAGGCTACGGCTGCGCCAATCTGGGCCATGTCGACGTGATCGCCGAGCAGGTCTTTGACCGCTGGCGCGATGCCACGGTAGGGGACCATGCTCACCTCGACACCGATGCCGTTGATCAACATCGTCGTCTGAAGATGGCCGAGCGTGCCGACGCCCGGATGTGCCACCTTCGCGGGCTTTCCGGGACCCTTCATCCACGTCACCATTTCGGAAAACGTGTCAGCCGGCAACGTGCGACGGCCGGCCCAAATCAAATGGCTGCGGTTGACGAGTCCGACCGCAATAAAGTCCTGCTCGGTGTCGAACGGCAGGCTACGGTAGAGCGCGGGTGCGATAGCGAACCCGTTCTGATGGATGAGGAGCGTATGGCCGTCCGGCTCTGCGCGCGCCACGCGCGCCATGCCGAGTGTGCCGCCTGCGCCGGCCATGTTGTCGACGACGAGCTGCTGGCCGAGCGCCTGCGACAGAGGTTCGGCGATCGCGCGGATCGCGACGTCAGCAGGCCCTCCCGCAGCGGACGGAACCACGACGACAATGGGCTTGGTCGGGTATATCTGGGCCTGAACCGGCAGCGCCGTCATAGCCAGTGTGAACGCCGCCGCAATTCCCGAAATGCGCAACCAATGCGTCATCCTGTTTCCCCGTCTAAGAACCAATCTCCTGCAGCTGTCGTGTCCATTCGCAACGTGGACCCACATTGTGCATAACCCGTGCGGGACGACAAGGAACGTGCGGCAATGACCCCTGATGAAATCCTCCGCGACAAGCTGCGCAAGATCGAATCTCTGTTTGCCGGTGCGGCAACACCTGGCGAGAAGGCCGCCGCAGGCGCAGCTGCGGAACGCATCCGCGAGCGTCTCGGAAAAACCGCAGGCACGGAAAAGTCAGTCGAGCTGAAGTTCTCAATTCCCGATGTCTGGTCGCGGCAGCTGTTCATCGCACTATGCCGGCGTTACGGCCTGCGACCCTTCCGCCATCCGCGAATGCACCGTCAATCCATCATGATCAAGGCGCCGCAAGAGTTTCATGGAGCAGGTGCTGTGGCCGGAATTCCAGGAATTGAATGCCGCGCTGATTGCCTATCTGTCCGAGATCACCGAGAAGGTCATTCGCGAGGAAGTGCACCGCGAGACTGGCGATGCCGAGGAAGTCGACGAGCCTGACCAGGATCGGGCGATGACAAAAGCATGGCATGCACCGGTCTTTGCTTTGTTGTTGGTGGTTTCGGCCATCGGGCCGGCATCCACACAACAGGACATCGCCGGCGTCGCCTCCGTCATCGACGGCGACACCATCGAAATCCACGGCCAACGCATTCGTCTGTTTGGCATCGACGCCCCGGAAGGCGGCCAACTCTGCGTGCGCCCCAATGGCGAGCGTTGGCGTTGCGGGCAGCAATCAAGCTTTGCGCTGGCGGATCGGATCGGACGCGCGACCGTCCGCTGTCAGGCCCGCGACCGGGACCGCTACGACCGCGTCGTTGCCGTCTGCTTCAAGGGAACCGAAGACCTGAACCGCTGGATGGTCGCAAATGGCTGGGCCGCCGCTTATCGGCGATATTCGGTAGATTACGTTGCTGACGAGGACGCCGCCCGACGAAAACGGATTAACATCTGGTCCGGTGACTTCGAGATGCCGTGGGATTGGCGCGCGCAGCGCCGAAACTATTGATGCGACCATCGACATGAAGCCGCAGCCGGAACCATCAACCCAGGAAGTGTTGGCCGGCCTGGTCGAGCGCGTCACGTACCACAACGCCGAGAATGGCTTCTGCGTTCTGCGGGCGAAGGCGCGCGGGCATCGTGACATGGTGACCATCGTCGGCCATGCCGCGACCATTGCGGCCGGCGAGTGGATCACCGCCTCGGGCGAATGGATCAACGACCGCACCCATGGCCAGCAGTTCAAAGCGCGGTTCCTGCGCACCTCGCTCCCCGATTCGGCCGACGGCATCGAGAAGTACCTCTCGTCCGGCATGATCCGCGGCGTTGGCCCGGTCTACGCCAAGAAGCTCGTGCGCGCCTTCGGCGACAAGGTGTTCGACGTCATCGAGGCAACACCCGACCGGCTGCGCGAGGTCGACGGCATCGGGCCGGTTCGCGCTGCCAGCATTCTCGCCGCCTGGGCCGAGCAGAAGGCCGTCCGGGAAATCATGGTGTTCCTGCACAGCCACGGCGTCGGCACGGCGCGGGCGGTACGGATCTTCAAGACCTATGGTTCTGACGCCATCCAGGTCATGACCGAGAACCCGTATCGGCTGGCGCGCGATATCCGCGGCATCGGGTTCAAGACCGCCGACGCCATCGCGATGAAGCTTGGCATCGAGAAGACCGCGACGATCCGGGTTCGCGCGGGGATTTCCTATGCGCTGACCGAGGCCATGGACGAAGGGCATTGCGGCCTGCCGACGGAAGAACTGATCCCGCTGGCCGAGAAACTGCTCGAGGTGCCGCAGCAACTGATCCGCACCGCGCTCGATCTCGAGCTGCAGGAGGGCACGGTGGTCGCCGACCGGGTCGGCGAAACGCCCGTGCGTATTCCTGGCCGGTCTGCACCGAGCGGAACGCACCATCGCCGAGCGGCTGACGCGGCTGGCCAACGGCACGCTGCCGTGGCCCTGGATCGATCCGGACAAGGCCTTGCCGTGGGTCGAGAAGCACATCGGTCTGGCCCTGGCCGAAAGCCAGGTCGCCGCGATCCGGCTCGCGCTGATGTCCAAGGTGCTGGTCATGACCGGCGGACCCGGCGTCGGCAAAACCACCATCGTCAAAGCCATCCTGCGCGTCCTCGCGGCGAAGGGCACCGAGATCCTGCTGTGCGCGCCGACCGGCCGCGCCGCCAAGCGCATGACCGAGGCGACCGGCTTCGAGGCCAAGACCATCCACCGGCTGCTGGAGGTCGACCCCAAGGGCGGCGGCTTCAAACGCGGCGACGACAACCCGCTCGACTGTGACCTGCTGGTGGTCGACGAGACCTCCATGGTCGACGTCATGCTGATGCAGTCGCTCATGAAGGCAGTGCCGGACCGGGCCGCTCTCTTGATCGTTGGCGACATCGACCAGCTGCCTTCGGTCGGGCCCGGCCAGGTGCTGGCCGATGTCATCTCATCCGGCGCCGTACCAGTGGTGCGCCTCACCGAAGTATTCCGGCAGGCCGCGCAGAGCCGCATCATCATGAGTGCCCATCGCATCAACCAGGGCTCAATCCCTGACCTCAACCCGCCCGAAGCCGAGAGCGACTTCTACTTTGTGCAGGCCGAGGAGCCCGAAGTCGCGGTCGCCCGCATCATCGAGCTCGTAAAGACGCGGATCCCCAAACGGTTTGGCCTCGATCCGATCCGCGACATCCAGGTGCTGTGCCCGATGAACCGCGGCGGCGTAGGTGCACGGTCGCTGAACATCGAGCTGCAGGCCGCGCTCAATCCCGCCGGCGATCGCAAGGTCGAGCGGTTCGGCTGGACCTTCGCCCCCGGCGACAAGGTCATGCAGATCGAGAACGATTACGACAAGGAAGTCTACAACGGCGACATTGGATACATCGAGGACGTCGATCCCAATGCCGGCGAGATCGTCGCGAGCTTCGATGGCCGGTCCGTCACCTACGGATTTGGCGAACTCGACATGCTGGTGCCCGCCTACGCGGCGACCATCCACAAAAGCCAGGGTTCGGAATATCCCGCCGTGATCATCCCGGTGCTCACCCAGCATTACGCCATGCTGCAGCGGAACCTGCTCTATACCGGCGTCACGCGCGGCAAGCGGCTGGTCGTTCTGGTCGGGCAGAAGAAGGCCGTCGCCATCGCGGTGCGCAACGTCTCGGGCCGGCGTCGTTGGTCGAAGCTCAGCGAGTGGCTGCGTCCCGCTCCCGCCGTCTCACTGCGAACGGGTTTCCGGTAGGCTGGCAGAGGACAACCCTGATTCAACCCACATTTTTTGTCGACATCAGTGGGTTTTTGAACTTCTCGCAGTTAGGGCCGTTACCATGCAGCGTTTCGCCCAGTGTTGGAACCGAAATAGCAATTTTGGCCGCTGCGTTTGCGTTCTGTGCCGAGCTTACCGAACCCCCGTTTAAGTGCCTTTAGCACCCTGTTTCACAGGGCCAGAATCCTGCATCATTTGGGGACTGATTTGGGGACTTTGCGCAACTTAAACGAAATAATCTTGCAATTTCAATGTGTTATGTAATTCATATGGCGGAGAGGGAGGGATTCGAACCCCCGATACGGTTGCCCGTATGCCGCATTTCGAGTGCGGTGCATTCAACCACTCTGCCACCTCTCCGGAGCCAGATCTCGGCGCTGAAATGCGCGGTCTATCTATCGAAAGCCGCCGGGGCAAACAAGGGTGAGGGCGCCACATATAAAGTGTCGCGGGCGCAAGAAACCCGCACACCACGCGAAAAGCGCCGAACGGTGCCTATTGCGTGCCCGCGAGCCCGGCCTTTTTCACGATCTCGCCCCACAGCGCGATTTCCGACCGGACGAAACCCGGCAGCGCCTCGGGCGGCGGCGACTGCACCGGCACCAACCCGAGCTTGACGAACTCGCGCCGCACCTCCGGATCGGCTATCACCGCCCTCACCTCGCGGTGCAGCCTGCCGACGATCTCGCCCGGCGTGCCGGAGGGCGCCACCAGCATGAACCAGGACACCCCGTCGAACTTCTTGAGCCCGACCTCGGCGAGCGGCGGCACGTCCGGAATGGCGTCGATGCGCTCCGCGGTGGTCACGCCGAGCATTCGGATCCTGCCGGCCTGCGCGAGCGGGACCGCGAACGACACCGGGCTGAACATGAACGGAATATGCCCGCCGGCGACGTCGCCGATCGCCGGCTGCATGCCCTTGTACGGCACATGCGTCATCGGCACGCCGAGCGCCGCCGCAAGCTCCACGCCGCTGAGATGCTGCGCGGTGCCTGCGCCCGCCGAGCCGTAGCTCAGGCCTCCGGGCGTCGACTTCGCCAGTTGCGCCAGGTCGGCGAGCGAATGCACCGGCAGCGACGCGTTGACCACCAGCACCTCGGGCACCCGCGCGATCACCGCGACCGGCGCGAAATCCTTCGCCGGATCGTAAGGCAGGCTCTTGTGCAGGCTGACATTGGTGGCGAGCCCGCTGGTGTTGGCGATCATCAGCGTGTAGCCGTCGTGCGGCGAGCGGATCACGTGGAGCGCGCCGACGATCGAGCTTGCGCCGGGCTTGTTCTCGACCACGAAGGTCTTGCCGAAGCGCTGCTCGAGCCTGGTGCCGATCAGCCGCGCAAACAGGCTATAGAGTCCGCCCGGCGCAGCCGGCGCGACGATCGTCACCGCACGGTTCGGATAGTCCTGCGCCTGTCCTTGCGCCTGCGCCACCGCGGGCTCTGCTGCGGCGATCAGCATGGTCAGGGCCGCAAACGTCGACATCGTCCGGATTGTCATACCGTCCTCGCCGCTTTATTCGATGCCGGCCGCGCCCGCCGCCCGCACCACCTTGCCCCAGCGTTCGATCTCGGAACGGACGAACTCGGCGAGCCGCTCCGGCGAGCCGCCGCCGGTCGGCACGAAGCCGCGCTTGTTGAACTCGGCCGCGACGTCGGGCTCCCTGATGATGGCATCGACCTCGGCGTTCAGCCGGTTGAGAACCGGTCTCGGCGTGCCGGCGGGCGCCACGAACATGTGCCACGACGCGCCGTCGAAGCCGGGCACGCCGGCCTCCGCGAGCGGCACAAGCTCCGGCGCGAACGACACGCGCGCCGCGGTGGTGACGCCGAGCGCGTTGAGCTTGCCCTGCCGCGTGAGCTGCACCGCCGACGACGGATCGACGAACATCATCGAGACATGGCCCGCGACCACGTCGTTGAGCGCCGGCGCATTGCCCTTGTAGGGCACGTGCGTCAGCTCGATGCCGAGCATGGTCTTGATCAGCTCCGCGAACAGGTGTGCCGCGCCGCCCGGCCCGTTCGACGCATAGCTCAATCCGCCGGGCTTCGACTTCGCGAGCGCCACCAGATCGGCGATGGATTTCACCTGCAGCGACGGGTTGACCACCAGCACGAAGGGCGTCACCGCGAACTGGGCGATCGGCGCGAGGTCTCTGGTCGGATCGTAGGCCAGGTTCTTGTGCACGCTGACATTGATCGCCATCGTGGTGCTGGTGGCATAGAGAATGGTGTGGCCGTCCGCTGGCGCGCGCGACGTATAGGTCGCGGCGATCGCCGAGCCCGCGCCCGGCCGATAGTCGAAAATCACCGGCTGGCCGAGCCTCGGCTCGAGCTTCTGCGTGATCAGCCGCGCCATCGTGTCGGTGCCGCCGCCCGGCGGATAGGGCATCACCAGCGTGACGGGCTTCGACGGCCAGATCTGGGCCCGCGCCGGCTGCGCGGCGCCAGACGCCGCGGCAACGAGCAGGGCCACGACCGCCGCAAGGCGGCACCCCCCACCGGTGCGGGCCGCGCGCATCATCACTCGGTCCCCGCGATGCCTACGTCCTTCACGAGCTGGCCCCAGCTGGCGATCTCCTTGTCGAGAAATTTCTTCAGTTCGTCCGGCGGGGCCGAGTCGATGGCGAGCAGGCCCATGCGGTCGACCTGCGCCTTGAAGTCCGGCGACGTCGCGATGCGCTTGAACTCGCCGTGCAGCTTGTCGACGATCGGCTTCGGCAGACCTGCGGGACCGACGATCATGTGCCACGACACCGCTTCGTATCCCGGGAAGCCCGCCTCCTCGAAAGTCGGCACGTCCGGCAGCGAGCTGATGCGCACGCGCGACGACACCGCGATCGGGCGGAGCTTGCCGTCCTTGATCAGCGGCGGCGCGCCGGCCGGATCGGCGAAGGTCATCTGCAGGTGACCTCCGACCACGTCGTTCACCGCCTGCGGCATGCCGCGATACGGCACGTGCGTCATCTTCAGGCCGCCCGCTGCGCGCATGAACATCTCGACGGCAAGATGCGGCGTAGCCCCGATGCCGGTCGAACCGAACGACAGCTGGCCGGGCCGCGCCTTGATGTATTCCACCAGCTCCTTCATCGAACGCACTGGCAGCGATGGATTGACCACCAGGACGAAGGCCACCGACGAGGTGAGCGCGACCGGCGTGAAGTCCTTCGCCGGATCGTAGGGCAGCTTCTTGTAGAGCGTCGCGTTGGTGGTGAGCGTGCCGGCCGGCACGAAGAACAGCGTGTAGCCGTCGGGCGGCGCCTTGGCGACCGCGGTCGCGGCGATCACCGTGCCGCCGCCGGTGCGGTTTTCAATGACGATCGGCTTGCCGAGCCGCTCTTTGAGCTTTGGTTCGAACTGCCCGCGCGCCACGATGTCCATCGCGCCGCCCGCCCCGAGCGGCAGGATCAGCGTGATCGGCCGCGACGGATAGTCGTCGGCGCGGGCCGCAGAAGATAAGGCAAGAAAAGCGCCGACGGCGAGTGCCGCGAGCGAGCGCGCAACAAGCATGGTCGTCCTCCCGTCCGGAATCTTGGTCGGCGCGCCGGGCGCGCCGCGTTCCGGTCCGACAAAGCCTAGCGCGCTTTGTGCCCGGCGGGGAGGCTATTGCGTACCGGCCAATCCCACCTGCTGCACCACCTTGCCCCAGCGCTCCTTCTCGGCGGCGATGAACTTCGGCAACTCCGCCAATGGCGGGCTGACCACCGGCACGACGCCGGTCCGGCCCACCGTCTCCTGCACGTCCGGCAGGCCCATGATCGTTTTGAATGCGGCGTGCAGCCGCTCGACGATCGGTTGCGGCGTTCCTGCGGGACCCGCCATCATGAACCATCCCGCGGCGTCGAAGCCCGGCACGCCGGACTCGTTGAGCGGCGGGATATCCGTCGCGACCGGCCACCGGTTCAACGTGGTCACGCCGATCGCCCGCACCTGGCCGCCGCGAATGAGCGGCACCGAGGGCGCAGGATCGGAGAACATCAGTGGCACATGGCCCGCCACCACGTCCTTGATCGCGTCCGCGCTGCCCTTGTAGGGCACGTGCGTCATCTCGATGCCGGTCATGTTCTTGAACAGCTCGGCATAAAGATGATGCGGCGATCCGGCGCCGCCTGAGGCATAGAACAGCTTGTTGGTCTTGGCGTAAGCGATCAGCTCGGGGACGGTTTTCGCCGGGACCGACGGATGCACGATCAGCACGAACGGCACCCGTCCGATCAGCGCCATCGGCGCAAAGTCCTTGGTCGGGTCGTAGGGCAGCGACTTGTACATCGCAGGTCCCACCGCCATCGAGCCGCTGCCGGGCATACCGAGTGTGTAGCCGTCCGGCGCGGCCTTGGCGCCGATCGCAGTGCCGAGCGTCGAGCCCGCGCCGGCACGGTTTTCGACGATCACCGGCTTGCCAAGCCGCTCCGACAGCTTGGGCGCGACGACCCGCGCCACCGTGTCCACCGCTCCGCCCGGCGCCCACGGCACGATCATGGTCACTGGCCGCGACGGATAGTCGTCGGCCCGCGCCGACGGATTTTGGACCAGTGCCAGTCCCGCCGCGATGAGAGCGGCGCAGCGAACAAGAATGCGCATGACTTCCCCCGGATTGAAGTTGGCTTCCTGCTGCCCGACGGCCGGGCGGCTATTCCATTTCAGTTAGTCCTCTTCCAGTTCACTCGCGTTCCAGTTCACTGCGAGCCCGCGAGACCGGCGTTCCGTATGACCGGGGTCCAGCGGGCCTGTTCGGATTTCACATAGGCGTTGAGCTCTTCGAGCGATCCTTTGCCGATCGGTACGAGCCCCATCTTGACGAATCCCTTGATGACCTCGTCGGTCTGCATGATCGCGTTCACCTCGGCATTGAGCTTGGCAAGAACAGGCTTCGGCGTGCGACCTGGAGCGACCAGCATCTGCCAGGCGGTCGTGTCGAATCCTGGCAGGCCGAGTTCGGCGAGCGGCGCAATCTCCGGCGCGGCCTCCGCACGCTTGGCGCTGGTGATGCCGAGTGCCCGCGCCTTGCCGGCCCGGATCAATTGAATCGAAGGGCCAATGTCAGTGAACAACACGTCGATCTGACCGGACACGAGGTCCGTCATGGCAGGCACGCTGCCCTTGTAGGGAACGTGGGTCATCTTGATGCCGGTCATGCTGCTGAACAGCTCGGCATTCAGATGGTGAAACGCACCCACCCCACCGGAGCCGTATGTCAGCTTCTTCTGCTTGGCGAGTTTCACGAGGTCGGCCACGCTCTGCACCGGCAGGCTCGCATTGACGGCCAGTATGAACGGAACGCCCGCGATCAGCGCCACCGGCACCAGGTCCTTATCCGGTTCGTAGGGCAAATTTTTGAAGATGGTCGGGTTCATCGCCATCGTGCCGCTGGTGGCCTGCATCAGCGTGTAGCCGTCGGGATCGGCATTGGCAGCTGCGGCGGCGGCAATTGTGGTGCCCGCGCCCGGGCGGTTTTCGACGACGAACGATTTGCCGAGACGCTGTTCGAGCTTCTGCGCGACCGTTCGGGCGATCAGGTCCGTGCCTCCACCCGGCGCAAACGGCACCAGGATCGTCGTAGTCCGTGTCGGATACTCCTGAGCAGTGGTACGATCCGAGCTGCTCAATGCAAGAACAATCGCAACAAACCCAAAGATCATGCGCATCTGTCGTTCCTCCGTATCGCCCCCCGACGAGTGAAGATTCCAGAATGCTATTGCGAGCCCGCTATCCCTGCGTCGCTCACCACCTTTCCCCAGCGCACGATTTCCGACTTCACGAAGCTCTTGAGCTCATCCACGCTGCGGTTCTGCAACGGCAGGAAGCCGTATTTCAGGATCTGCTCCCTCACTTCCGGCATCGCCAGCACCGCGGTGATTTCGGAATTGAGCTTGTCGAGGACCGGCTTGGGCGTCTGCGCGGGCGCAGCCATCGCCTGCCACGACACCGCCTCGTAGCCCGGCACACCGGCCTCGCCGAGCGGCGGGATGTCGGGGAACGACGGATGCCGGGTCCGGGTCGAGATGCCGAGCACGCGAACGCGCTTGCCTTCGATCAGGCCGGTGGCAGGGCCGAGATCGCTGAACATCATCGGGATGTGGCCGGCGACCAGATCGTTGAGCGCCGGAAGGCTGCCGCGATACGGCACGTGCGACGCCTTCATCCCGGTCATGCTCTTGAACAGTTCCATGAACAGGTGATGCGGCACGCCGGGACCGGCCGACGCGAACGTCATCTTGTCCGCGTTGGCTTTCGCGTAGGCGAGCAGTTCCGGCACCGACTTCACCGGAAGATCGACATTGACCATCAGCACGAACGGTGTGCCCGAGAGCAGGCCGATCAGAGAGAAGTCGGTGGTCGGATCATAGGGCAGGTTCTTGTAGAGCGAGACGTTGACCGCCATGGTCGGCGCCGGCGCCATCAAGAGCGTGTAGCCGTCCGGCGCGGATTTCTGCACATGGGTCGCGGCGATGATCGAGCCCGCGCCCGGCTTGTTCTCGATGATGAAGCTCCTGCCGAGCCGCTGTTCGAGCTTGCCGGAAATCAGCCGCGCCATCTGATCGACGCCGCCGCCCGGCGCAAACGGCACGATGACGGTGACCGGCCGCGCCGGATAGTCCTGCGCGCGGGCCTGCGACCACATGGCAAGCGTCGCCATGACGACAAACAGAATCGCGAACAGAACGCGCGATGCGCGCATGCACCCCTCCCGTCGCTTCCAAGGCTTTTGCCTTTGTTGACGGGAAGTCTGCTCTATTTAGGAAAGCGCCACAATCAGGTTCTTCAGGGCGCCGTTGAGCCTGCCGCCGGGCGCGCGCAGCTCTTCCATGATCGAGAAATGGTTGTGCGGTTCCAGCGGCAGGAGCGTCGAGGGCAGCCCTGCGTCGAGCCGCGCCTGATGATAGTCACGCGACTGGCGCGGCAGTTCCGGGATCTCGCCGGTGCCGTAGGCGACCGTCAACGGCTTACTGCGGGCCCGCGCGTCGTTGGGCAGATGCAGGATCGGGCTCATCGCCCTGGCTTCGTCCGCGGTCAGATTGAGTTTCTCGTTGAGATAGTTGAGCCGGCACGGCTCGACGTCGTAGATGCCGCTGATTGCGAGCCCGGCATCGACCTCGTCGAGCGGCAATGCGGAGGCCGTGAGATGCCCGCCCGCGGACCAGCCGGACACCACGAGCTTGCCCGCGCCGAAGCCGCGCTTCGGACCTTCCTTGCGCAGGAAGCGGATCGCCGCGTGGGTCTCGGCCACCAGCTCGGTCAATGTCACGTCCGGGCAGAGCGTGTAGCCGATCATCGCCACGTCGAAGCCGTTGCCGAGCGGACCTTTGGCCATGCAGGCGAAGATGTTCTTGTCGTTGCGCTGCCAGTAGCCGCCGTGGATGAAGGCATAGAGCGGCGCGTTGGCGCGGCCGCAGCGGAACACGTCGATGCGGTTTCGCTCACACGGCCCGTAGGCAAGATCGAGCAGCTCCGGGTTCTTTGCGCGGAATTCGGCGCTGCGCGCGACCCAGCCGTCGCGGCGCTCCGCCGAGTTGGGGCAGGCCTTGCCGTTGTCATAGGCGTCGTCGAGCTGCGCCCGGTTCATGCCCCGCCAGACGATGGTCGAAGAGGATGCGTCGTTCATGTTGTAACTGTAACAAGCCGGCCCCGTATTCGTCCCGCAAGCGCTCCCACGCCATGGCGGTGGGTCAAGGCGCGCCCGGGGTGCCCGGCCCGAGGCAGTCGGAGAAATCGCTCTCTATGAGGGGAGATCCGGCCTGCACGAATTCACGCTGTAATTTCGTGATTGAAGGGCAGTTCGACGGCCGCCCGTGGGACGTTTCGGCCGGTTTCCGGGCCTGTTCCTTGACAAAAAGGGGCTTCCCGCCCCATAAGCATGCCGCAATGGCGCGGGCCTTCGGGTCCGCGCGATTTGTTACGGCACCAAGTGCCTGTAACCACATCACAAATCGACTGAAAGAAGCCGGCCCGGGCAAGTCCTGAGAGCTGGGTATGAGCACGGGATAGAGAACGATGTTCGCAGTCATCAAAGCCGGCGGCAAGCAATACCGCGTCGCCGAAGACCAGGTCCTCAAGGTCGAGGGCGTGGAAGGCGAGCCGGGCACCATCGTGCAGATCGGCGAAGTCATCATGCTGGGCGGCGACAAGCCGCAACTTGGCAATCCGACGATTTCGGGCGCGAGCGTCGCGGCCGAGATCATCGAGCACGGCCGCGGCCCGAAGGTTATCGCCTTCAAGAAGCGCCGCCGCAAGAACTCGCGGCGCAAGCGGGGCCACCGCCAGGATTTCGTCCTGATCCGGATTTCCGAGATCCTGATGGACGGCGCGAAGCCCTCCAAGGGCCCGAAGCCGAAGCCCGCGCCGAAGGCGAAAAAGCCGAAGGACGAAGAGACGGCCGCCTGAGCCGGAAGGCCTGGGCAACAAAACGCAACGGACGCGAGGGCCACGGCGCAGAAAATTGCGTCATGACCCTTCAGAAAGCAGCGTCCATCAATATTTGTGAGATGATTCCGACACGGAATCGGGTTACAAAGGCAGCGAGTTAGAGAGCTAGGTCATGGCGCACAAAAAAGCAGGCGGATCTTCCCGGAACGGACGCGACTCGGCGGGCCAGCGGCTCGGCGTGAAGTCGTTCGGCGGACAGGCCGTCGTTGCCGGCAACATTCTCGCGCGTCAGCGCGGGACGCGCTGGCATGCGGGCCAGAACGTCGGCACCGGCCGTGACCACACCCTGTTTGCGCTCACCGATGGTCGCGTTCAGTTCAATACCAAAGCCAAAGGCCGCGTGTTCGTATCCGTCCTTCCGATGACGGAGGCCGCGGCCGAATAAGACGGTGGAACCATAGTGGGTCCGCCGGTGTCTGTCCGAACCGGCGGGATCCACGGGATCCTTGTAAGGGGGAGACGGATACCGTCTCCCCCTTCAAGTTTTTAACAAGGAGCCCGTGTCATGACCCTGCAAGAGATACCGTCAGAATCGTATCGCGAGAGGAGTATCCCCGTCCTCGAGACGGAGCGGCTGGTTCTGCGTGCGCCGCGGCTTGGGGACGTAAAATCGGTCGCAGCGCTGGCGAACGACCGCCGCATCGCCGAGAACACGGCACGCATTCCGCATCCGTACCGTATCGCCGACGCCGAAGACTTCATCTCGACGGCCAACCTCGGCAGCGAAATCGTATTCGTGATCACGCTGCGCAACGGTGCGGTGATCGGCGGCTGCGGCTACACGCAGGTCGACCGTCATCCGCCGGAGATCGGCTACTGGCTCGGCGTCAAGCACTGGGGCAAGGGCTACGCCACCGAGGCGGTGCGCGCGATGATCGATCACATCTTCGCCGACACCGACTCCGACGCGATCCAGGCGGCAGCCCGCGTCACCAACCCGGCGTCGCGGCGCGTGCTGGAGAAGTGCGGCTTCCAGTGGTCGAGCGCGGGCCTGCTGCGCATCCGCGCCATCGCGAGCTCGGCGCCGATCGACCGCTTCCGCCTCGACCGCGGTCTCTGGGCGTCGCTGAAAAGCTGGGGCCAGTCGCGGCGTATCGTGGCGTGAACGGAGCGATGTCATGTACCAGCCTCCGCACTTCCGCGAGGACCGCATCGAGGTCCAGCACGGCCTCATTCGCTCGCAGCCGCTCGGCCTGCTGATCACGGCAGGACCGGGCGGGCTGCAGGCGAACCCGATTCCGTTTCTGGTCTACGGCGACCTCACAGCGCACGGCACGCTGCGCGCCCACATGGCGCGCGGCAATCCGCAATGGCGTGAGCTTGCCGCGGTCGAGCAATGCCTGGTCGTCTTCCAGGGACCGCAAAAGTACATCACGCCCTCCTGGTATCCGACCAAGCATGAACACGGCAAAGTCGTGCCGACCTGGAACTACGTAACGGTGCACGCCTGGGGCGCTCCGCGAGTCATCGAGGACGCCGCCTGGCTGCGGCGCCAGATCGAAGATCTCACCGACCAGAACGAAGGCGGCTTGCTGAGGGAAGGCCGCTTGCCGAAACCGTGGAAGGTCGATGACGCGCCGGAGCAATATCTTGCATCGCAGATGAAGGGCATCATCGGCATCGAGATTCCGATCGCCAAAATCGAAGGAAAATGGAAGGTCAGCCAGAACCGGCCCGAGGTGGATCGAGCCGGCGTGGTCGCGGGGCTGCGCAACAGCGACGAACAGGCAACGGTCCTGGCAGCACTGGTGGCCGAGCGCGGCAAGCTTGCGAAATAATCCAAGCCGCGCATCGGCTTTGGTTTCGTTCCGCAGCAAGGCCGTTTGTTCCAGGTGCCATTGCGTCGCTCTGCGCGACACAGAGGCGCATAAATATTGATTGCCCCGCGATTGACTTCACACGCCGATGGGAGGAGCATCATCGGCGTGTGAAGCGCGTCGCTGAGGCGACCGCAGCAAACACAAACTGCACAACGGAGGTCACCATGACGCCACCGGGTCAGTTCCGCCGCACAGCGTAGTCGCAAGCGTTTGGGCGACCACGTAGCGGCAAACCCCACGAACGACACGCCGGGAGCTGGCTTAGTGGGCCGCATCAGTCAGGCATGGCCCCTTGCCGCTCCCGGTTGCGTTTCCGATTGATTTTTCCGGAGATTTCCATCCTCGTCTGCGCCCCGCACAGGATTGATATTCTACGGGCGACTGGCGTTCGGCCCGAATTTGCGGGAAAATATCTATCTGCGTGGCACATTAATCCGCCGATTCTCGCAGGGAGCACGCCATGGCCTACGAACTCGATCAATTCATCGCCGACTGCCGCACCGCGCTGAAGAACGACCCCGGCCCCGCCGGCCGCGAGAAGGTCCGCGCCGATCTTGAGCGGCTTTTGGGCAACAAGGACTTCGTCGAGAAGTATTGCGGCGACGACGTCGAACGCGGCCTGAAGGTCCTCTACGAAGATCCCGAGCTGAAGTTCCAGGTGCTTGCGCACATCAACGACAAGGCGCGCGTCTCGCCGCCGCACGATCATGGCGCGTCCTGGGCGATCTACGGCCAGGCGAAGCTGTGGACCGACATGATCGAATGGAAGCGCCTCGACGACGGCAAGGACCCGACCAAGGCCAACCTCGAGCCGGAAAAGAAGTACCGGCTCAATCCGGGCCAGGCCGGCATCTACCAGAACGGCGCGATCCACTCGATCGATTATCCGGACAAGTCGCGCTTCGTGCGCGTCACCGGCACCAACCTCGATATGATCAACCGCATCAGCATCGACCTGAAGTCCGGCAACGTGAAGCAGATGACGCCGCAGCAGGCGACGTAGCCGCAGACACGCCAACGTCGTAACGTCATGGCCGACCCGAGCGCACGCTCGGCCGGCCATATTCTTTGCCGACAATGTTGTTTGAGGAAGCCATGCCCAAAGCCGCCGCACGCCCGCTCGATCCGGCAACCGTCAAGGCCATGCTGCATGACGGGCGCGAGCTTGCGCTGATCGACCTTCGCGAAGAGCTGATCTTCTCGCAGAACCATCTCCTGTGGGCGCGCTCGGTGCCGTTGAGCCGCCTGGAACTGCGCTTTGCCCAGCTGGTGCCGCGCAAGGCAACCCGCATCGTACTGTGCGACGGCGGCGACGGCGCAATCGAGCGCGCGGCCGCGATCCTTTTCGCGGCGAAGTACACCGACATTTCCTTTTTGCAGGGCGGTTTGGCGGCCTGGGAGAAGGCCGGCTTCGAGCTGTTTTCCGGCGTCAACGTGCCGAGCAAGGCGTTCGGCGAGCACATCGAGCACGTCAACCACACGCCGAGCGTCTCGCCCGAGGAACTCGACGCGCTGATGAAAAGCGGCACCGACATGGTGATCGTCGACAGCCGCCCGCTCGACGAATTCAACCGCGTCTCGATCCCGACCGCGACCAATGTACCGGGTGCCGAACTGGTGCTGCGCATTCATGACATCGCGCCGAAGCCGGAGACGCTGGTGGTCGTCAACTGCGCCGGCCGCACCCGCAGCATCATCGGCGCGCAATCGCTGATCAACGCCGGCGTGCCGAACAAGGTGGTTGCCCTGCGCAACGGCACGATGGGCTACACGCTCGCGGGCTTTGCGCCGGACACCGGCAAGAACAAGCGCTACGCCGAGCCTTCGGCCGAGGGACTGGCCTGGGCAAAAGCCGCGGCCGACCGCGTCGGCAGGAAATTCGGCGTGATGCAGATTAACCGCCAGGCGCTCGACAGCTTCCGCAGCGACGTGACGCGCACGCTCTATGTATTCGACGTGCGCGATCCGACCGAGTACGCGGCAGGACACCTGCCCGGCGCGGTGAACGCGCCCGGCGGGCAGCTGGTGCAGGCGACCGACCAATATGTCGGCACGCTCGGCGCGCGCATCGTGCTGGTCGACGACCGCGAGGTACGCGCGGTGATGACGGCGTCCTGGCTCAAGCAGATGGGCTGGCGCGACGTGTTCGTGCTGATCGGCAGCGGCAACGAGCGGGTGCGGCCGATGCCGCCGGTGCTCGGTCCGCCGGTGCCGTCGGATCTGGCCATTGAAGTGCGGGAGCTGTCACCGCTGGTCGCCGACAACCACGTCACCGTCGTCGATCTGTCGCTCAGCCCCGCCTACCGCAAGGGGCATATTCCGGGCGCATGGTTTGCGATCCGCACCCGGTTGCAGCAGGCGCTGGCAAAGATTCCGATGAACGGCGAACTGGTGCTGACGTCGGAAGACGGAATCCTCGCAAGCCTCGCGGCCTATGAGTGCAAGGTGCCGGCGCTGTTCCTCCGCGGCGGCAACGCGGCATGGCGGGAGGCCGGCCTGGAATTCTCCACCCAGGCCCGGATGGCCGACGAGCCGCTCGACTACTGGCCCAAGCCCTACGAACGCGCGGGCGACACCAAGAGCGCGATGAACGAGTATCTCTCGTGGGAGGTCGATCTCCTGCCCCGCATCGAGCGCGACGGGACGACGCGGTTCACGCTGTAGGGCGCATCAAGGCGGCGGCTCGGAGAATGACGCACGTCGCGCGAGCGCGCGCTCGCGCAGGAAAATGAACAGCCCCGCGCCGATGATGATCGCTGCACCCGCGAGCATCCAGACGTCCGGCACGTCGCCGAACACCAAATAGCCGAACAGCACCGCCCAGACGATCGTCGTGTACTGGTACGGCACCACCGTGCTGGCCGGCGCGAGCTTGAGCGAACGGTTGACGCAGACATGCGCCGTCATCGCCACCATGCCGAGCAGCGCGAGCAGCGCGCCGTCGCGCGGCGACACCGGCGTCCAGCTCACCGGCGCCAGCACCGCACCGAGCGCCAGTGCGGCCACCGTCTGCGACGTCACAAGGACCGTATCGGAGGTGCCGCGCAGCGTGCGCGTCGAGATCATCGACAGCGAGAATGTGAAGCTGCCGGCAAGCGCGATCAGCGCCGGCCAGCTCAGCGCGGCCGAACCCGGCCGCAGGCAGGCGACTACGCCGACGAAACCCACGGCCACCGCGGTCCAGCGCCGCCAGCCGATCGGCTCGCCGAGCACCGCGCCGGCGATGGCGGTGACGAAAATGGGGCCTGCGAGGTAGTAGGCCATCACGTCGGCGAGCGGCAGGTACGACACCGCCCAGTAGAAGCAGGCGACCTCGGCGGTCGCGAGCACCGGCCCGCCAGGCCTGCATTCCCCAACGCGGCGCGACTTTGAAGCTCGCGCGGTCGCGCCAGATGAACGGGGTCAGCAGGACCAGCGCGGCGAGGCTGCGGATCAGCAGCACCTGACCGACCGAATAGGTGGCCACCAGCCACTTGCCCAGGGCGTCGTTGATCGCAAACAGCAGGATACCGGCCGTCATCAGGCCGATACCGGCGAGCGCGGCGCGGCGCTCGTGCAGGCCCGTGGTGGCGGTGTCGGAAACCATAGGGTCAGGCGTCTGCCGCGAGATTGCGGTTATTCTTTCCAATTGCGGTACTGATCGCTACCTATAGCCCATGAAGTTCCTGGACGAGGCCAAGGTCTATATTCGCTCGGGCGACGGCGGCAACGGCTGCGTCGCGTTCCGGCGCGAGAAGTTCATCGAGCACGGCGGCCCGAGCGGCGGCAATGGCGGCCGCGGCGGCGACGTGGTCGCGCAGGCGGTGGACGGCCTCAACACGCTGATCGACTACCGCTATGCCCAGCACTTCAAGGCCCGGGCGGGCGTGGCCGGCATGGGCAAGGACCGCCACGGCGCCAATGCGGAAGACATCGTGATCAAGGTGCCGGTCGGCACGCAGATTTTCGACGAGGACAAGGAAACGCTGCTCGCCGACCTGACCGAAACCGGCCAGCGCGTGGTGCTGCTGGAAGGCGGCAACGGCGGCTTCGGCAATGCGCACTTCAAGTCGTCCACCAACCGGGCGCCGCGCAATGCCAATCCCGGCCAGCCGGGCGAAGAGCGCTGGATCTGGCTCCGCCTGAAGCTGATCGCCGACGCGGGCCTGGTCGGCCTGCCGAACGCCGGAAAGTCCACGTTTCTCGCCGCCGTCACCGCGGCGAAGCCAAAGATCGCCGATTATCCCTTCACCACGCTCAATCCGCAGCTTGGCGTGGTCGAGACCGACGGACGCGAATTCGTGCTGGCCGACATCCCGGGCCTGATCGAAGGCGCGCATGAGGGCTCAGGGTTGGGCGACCGCTTCCTCGGCCACATCGAGCGCTGCCGGGTGCTGCTGCATCTGGTCGACGGCACCGGCGAGCACGCCGGGAAAGACTACAAGACCGTCCGCGCCGAGCTCGACGCCTATGGCGGCGGCCTTGCCGAAAAGCCGGAAATCGTCGCGCTGTCGAAGATCGACGCGATGACACCGGAGGCCATCAAGGAGCAGGCCGCCCGCCTCAAGCGCGCCTGCAAGAAAACGCCGCTGTTGGTGTCGGCGCATTCACGGAAGGGCGTTCCCGAGACGCTCCGCGCGCTCGCCGAACTCGCCGGCACGGCCCGCGAGAACAAGGCGAAGAAGGCGCGAACCGCTGCCCCGGCGTGGCAGCCTTAGCACCGCGGCCTCCACAAACTCTGCTATAGACCTCCAACAACCGGCCCTGCCGGGCCTCTCGCAGCCGTTTCACGTCCATGTCCGCCAAAGCCCCCGTCCTCGCCGACTTCCGCCGCATCGTCATCAAGGTCGGCTCGTCGCTCCTGGTTGATGCCGCCGCCGGACGGCTGAAGGAGGCGTGGCTCAACTCGCTCGTCGCCGACATCGCCCGGCTGCACAAGGACAAGCGCGACGTCATCGTGGTGTCGTCGGGAGCGATCGCGCTCGGCCGATCGGTGCTCAAGCTGCCGAACGGCACGCTGAAGCTCGAGGACAGCCAGGCCGCCGCCGCCGTCGGCCAGATCGCGCTGGCGCGCACCTGGGCCGAGGCGCTCGGCCAGCACGGCATCACCGCGGGTCAGGTTCTGGTGACCCTGACCGACACCGAAGAGCGGCGGCGTTATCTCAACGCCCGCTCGACCATCGGCAAGCTCCTGGAATGGCGCAGCGTGCCGGTCATCAACGAGAACGACACCGTCGCCACCACCGAGATCCGTTACGGCGACAACGACCGCCTTGCCGCCCGCGTCGCCACGATGGCGAGCGCCGACCTGCTGGTGCTGCTGTCCGACATCGACGGCCTCTACGACGCGCCGCCGGCTTCCAACGCCAACGCCAGGCACATTCCGCTGGTGCCGCGCATCACCGCCGAGATCGAAGCGATGGCCGGCGACGCAGCGTCCGATCAATCGCGCGGCGGCATGCGCACCAAGATCGAGGCCGGCAAGATCGCAACCACCGCAGGCACCCACATGGTGATCGCATCCGGGCACGTCGATCATCCGCTCGACGCGATCGAGGCCGGCGCCCGCTCGACCTGGTTTCTCGCGTCCGGCAATCCCGTCACCTCGCGCAAGCGCTGGATCGCCGGCTCGCTCGAACCCAAGGGCACGCTCACCATCGACGCCGGGGCGGCCACCGCGCTGCGCAACGGCAGAAGCCTCCTTCCCGCCGGCGTGATCCGCGTCGACGGAAATTTCGGCCGCGGCGACGCCGTGCTGATCCGCGGGCCGGACGGCGCGGAGATCGGCCGCGGACTCGTGGCCTATGACGCGGAAGACGCAGCCAAGATCGTGCGCAAATCCTCCAGCGACATTCTGCTCATTCTCGGCATCGAGGGCCGCGCCGAGATGGTCCATCGCGACGATCTCGTGCTCGGCGGCGCGTAATCACGCCGCGCGATCTGTCAGGTAAATTCCTGCGGTCGAGTGACGCGCGGCAACTCCACAACTATCGCGACGATCGCGCTCTCTGTCCACTCACCGCCGTTTCGCAAGAACGAGAAACGCGAAATCAATCAGGAGGGGAGAGAGAACCATGAAGAAGACTATTGTTGCGATCGCCGCCGCCGCATTTTTTGCAACCGGCATGCTTGCGGCCGCACCTGCCTTCGCGGCCGGGAAACCGTCGCAGCCAGAGATGGTCCCGCTGCCAGCGCTCGGAGTGTGGCCGGCGATGATGATCTTGGGCGCGAAGAAAAATGACAAGTTCAAACCCGTAAAGCCTTACGGCAAGAAGACGCGCACCAGCCTCTAGCCTCAGCCTCTTCAACAATGTGCTGTCGACGGGAAGCCGCGAGGCTTCCCGGTTTGCGCAACACAGCCCTTCGACTTTCGGCTGCGGTCCATTGTCACGCGGCAATCTGCACGTTGAGGCAACAGCGAAATCTGCGTTCAAATGCCTATCTGATTTGAAGTTTAGAGCGTTGCAAAACAGCCAAGCAAGAGAGACCAGACCGCAGAACAACACAGGCAACGCCACACAGCTCGCGCTCGACCATGTGAGCGATTCGCGAGGCGCCGTTAAACCGGCGCTAATCCCCAGCAGTCTTTGGGGGGCAGCAATGCCCCCCACTTTTTTTGCCGTCGTTTTTCGTTTGCCGCGCAGGGAACCTCGGAGTCATTCGCGCATTGTCGGGGCGCGACGTGACACAGTGCGGCGATATCGACTCGGAAGGCGGCCAAAGGCCGCCCGGACCAACCCGGCTCGCGCGAGCCGGGTTTTCCGTTTCCGGTTTCAGCGCACGACGAAATTGAAATAGGTTTGCGGATAGGGCTCGTTGCGCAGCGTGAAATGCCACCATTCCTTGTCGTAGGCCATGAAGCCTCGCTTGCGCATGGCCTGCGCCAGCAGCGCGCGATTGGCCTGGGCGTCCTTGCCGACCCTCCGGTCCGACGGCCATGACAGCGGACTGAAGAAGTCGAACGGCGTGCCCATGTCGAGCTCCTGCCCGTCCGAGCGCCGCGCCAGCGTCAGGTCCGCGGTCGAGCCGCGCGAATGGCCGGAGCGCGCCGCGATATAGCCGTCGCTGAACAGGTCGCGCTTGTCGACTTCGGGATAGAACCCGGCCTTCATCTTCTCGTCTTTGAGGTCGCGCGCCCAGCGCACGAAATGCGCCACCGCGCGCTCCGGCCGGTAGCAGTCGAACACCTTGATGGTCAGCCCGCGCGGTTCGAGATCGGCGACCACCAGCGCCAGCGCCGCGGCGGCCGGCCGCGTCAGGTAACACAGCGGCTTCTCGTAGCCGTCGATCTTGGCGCCGATGAAGTTGTGCGCGGTGGCATAGCGCGCATCGACAAGAACGCCGGGCGCGGCGGTTGCGGCGTCGACAAAGCTGTTCGGACGCGGCGGGTCTTTGCGCTGCGCCTCGGCCGGTGCGACGAGTGAAACCATCAACGCTGTGACGATTGCGGCACGAATCATTGAATCTGTTTAGCAGATCGACGGGTTGCGGCGAACGTCCCGGCCATCATCAGCCATCCAGCCATGCCACCGCACGGATCGGCGCGCCGGTGCCGCCCTTGATCTTGATCGGGAAGCCGATGAACTTGAACCGCCCCTTGCCGACGAGCTTGTCGAGGTTCACCAGCCCCTCCATGTGCGTGAAGCCCATGTCGCGGCAAACATGGTGCACCTCGAAGTTGCTGCGCCCCGTCCGGCCCGGGCTCACCGCCTCGACGCCGAACATGCCGATGCCCTTCTTCCCCAGCCAGGTGGCCAACTCCTTGGTCAGCCCGGGAAAGTCGGTGATGAAGGCCGGCGTGCCGTACGTTCTCCGGTAGAAGTCCATGTGCAGCAGCACCGTGTCCTTCGGCTTGATCTCGACGCCCGCCGCCTCGATCGCCTTCTGCAGATCCTCGATCGAGATGTCCGACTTCAGCGGCTTGTGCGAGAGATCGAGACAGACCGCCTCGGTGAAGAAGTTCTCCAGCGGCACCTCGTCGATCGATGCAGCCTTCGGATCGGCGTTGAAGTGCTTGGGCGCGTCCACATGCGTGCCCGCATGGTCGCCCATCACGATCGCCATGGTGGCCGACGAGAAGCCGTAGCCGTCCACCGTGCGCACCTCGTCGTGGGTAGCGAAGCTCGTGACGATGACCTGCGGATGGTTCGGCAGGACCTGCATCTTGTGTTCGATGTCGCGACTGAGGTCGATCAGGATCATGGGCTTCCCGGATGCTGTTATTTGCGAAGCCATCGTAAGGGCCTCGAAGGCCTCCGCAATATAGGACTATTTCCAGACCGGCTAACCTTCTGACCGCGGGTCAACCATGCGACGCCTGCTGTGGTGAGAAACGCCTTTATCCGTGCTAAAGACATCACGAAATCATCATGTCGAGCATAACTAGCCCTGTCATGGCCGCTTCGCTGAAAACCGCCGAAACACCCTCGGACATCGCCGCGGCGATGAACACGATCGGCCGCGACGCAAAGGCTGCGGCGCGGGTGCTAGCGATTGCACCGTCCGAGCAGAAGAACCGCGCGCTCTCGGCGATGGCCGCCGCAATCCGCTCCGGCAAGTCCGAAATCCTTTCGGCCAATGCCGACGACATGAAGGACGGCAAGGCCGCGGGACTGACCGGCTCGTTCCTCGACCGGCTGGAGTTGAACGATAAGCGCATCGAAGCGATGGCCGAGGGCCTCGACGTCGTCCGCGAGCTGGCAGATCCGGTCGGCAAGGTCACCGAATCCTGGACGCGCCCGAACGGCATGACCATCGAGCGCGTGCGCGTGCCGCTGGGCGTCGTCGGCGTGATCTACGAAAGCCGGCCCAATGTCACGGCCGACGCCGGCGCGCTGACGCTGAAGGCCGGCAACGCCGTGATCCTGCGCGGCGGCTCCGACAGCCACCGCTCGTCGCGCGCCATTCATGCGGCCCTCGCCAAGGGCCTGCGCGAAGCCGACCTGCCCGAAGCCGCGATCTCCCTGGTGCCCACCCGCGACCGCGCCGCCGTAGGCATGATGCTCGAAGGATTGAACGGCAGCATCGACGTCATCGTGCCGCGCGGCGGCAAGAGTCTTGTCGACCGCGTGCAGAAGGAAGCGCGCGTGCCGGTGTTCGCGCATCTCGAAGGCGTCTGCCACGTCTATGTCGACAAGGCCGCCTCGCTCGACATGGCGAAGAGCATCGTCATGAACGCCAAGCTCCGCCGCACCGGCGTCTGCGGCGCGGCCGAGACCCTGCTGGTCGACCGCGCAGCGGCCGGCACGCATCTGAAGGCGCTGGTGGAAATGCTGCTCGACGCCGGCTGCGAGGTGCGCGGCGACGGGGCCGTGCAGAAGACCGACCCGCGCGTGAAGCCCGCGAGCGAAGCCGACTGGTCCACCGAATATCTCGACACGATCATCACCGCCGGCGTGGTCGACGGGGTCGATGCCGCAATCGAGCACATCGAGCGCTACGGCACCCATCACACCGATGCCATCGTTACCGCCGACCCAAAAACCGCGGAAAAGTTCCTGAGCGAAGTCGATTCCGCCATCGTGCTGCACAACGCGTCGACCCAGTTCGCCGACGGCGGCGAGTTCGGCTTCGGTGCCGAGATCGGCATCGCCACCGGCAAGCTGCACGCCCGCGGCCCGGTCGGCGTCGAGCAACTCACCAGCTTCAAGTACCGCGTCCGCGGCACCGGGCAGATCAGGCCATAGCCGGCACAATGCAGCCCCGCCTCGTTCTTCCGCCGCACACGCCCGGAATGCGGATCGGCCTGTTCGGCGGAACGTTCGATCCGCCGCACGCCGCCCATCTCGGCGCAAGCCTGCTTGCCATGAAGCGGCTGAAGCTCGACCGGATGTGGTGGCTGGTGACGCCGGGCAATCCATTAAAAGACACACGGCATCTGCGGCCGCTCGCCGAGCGCATGGCCGCCGCCCGCGCGCTCGCCAGTCATCCGCGCATCGACATCACCGGTCTCGAAGCTGTCATCAACACGCGCTACACCTACGACACGTTGGCGTATCTGGTGCGCCGCTGCCCGAACGCCCGGTTTGTCTGGGTGATGGGCGCGGACAACCTGCGGAGCTTCTACCGCTGGCAAAACTGGCGCGGCATCGCTTCGCTCATGCCCATGGCCGTGGTCGACCGCATGGGATCGAGCCTCTACGCAGGCAGCGGCCGCGCCGCCCAGGCGCTCTCGCGTTACCGCCTGCCCGAGCGGTTCGCGCCAGTGCTGGCCGGACGGAACCCGCCGGCTTGGCTTTACCTCCACGGGCTCAAGTCGCCGTTGTCCTCAACCGCGCTTCGTGCCTTGCGAAAAAGCAGGCGCAACCATTGAATCCCGCAACCCCGCGTGCCTATCTTAGACGCGTTAGCCCCGCAATTCCGGGGCGTGAGCGGCAAACGAAAGGAAAGGACGACCCTGTCCCCCACAGCAGCTCCTCGGGCCGCCGCCCGTCGTGCGCCCGCACCCGTCTCCAAGCGTCCTGACACGCAGGAGACCGTTCGACTGATCCTCGACCGCCTTGAAGATATGAAGGCCGAGGACACCGTCACCATCGACCTCACCGGCAAGACTGCATTCACCGACGCCATGGTTGTCACCAGCGGCCGGTCGAACCGCCATGTCGGCGCTGTCGCCGATCGTGTGCTTGAAGGCCTGAAGAAGGCCGGGATCAAGAACGCGCACGTCGAAGGCATGCCGCATTGCGACTGGGTGCTGATCGACGCCGGCGACGTCATCGTTCACGTGTTCCGGCCGGAAGTGCGCGCCTTCTACGATCTCGAAAAGATGTGGTCGGGCACGCGCGCCAAGGCCAAAAGATAGCGTGGCGTCATGCGGCTGGTGGTCGCCGCCATCGGCCGATTGAAGGACGGACCCGAAAGGGAACTGGCGGAACGCTACCGAAAGCGCGCCGAGCAGGTCGGCCGCCGCATCGGCTTCCGCGACACCGAGGTCGTCGAGATCCGCGAGAGCCGCGCCCAGGAGGTCGGCAAGCGAATGATCGAGGAATCGATCGCGCTCACGAGCCTCATTCCCGACAAAGCAGTCACCATCGTTCTCGACGATCGTGGCGATAGCCTCGACAGCGCGACGCTCGCTAACCGCTTGGGCCGCTGGCGGGACGACGGCCGCCCGGCCGCGGTTTTCATCATCGGCGGCGGCGACGGACTTGCTCCCGCGCTGCGCGACAAGGCGGTTTTGAAACTCGCCTTCGGATCCGCCACCTGGCCGCATCAACTCGTCCGCGTGATGCTGCTGGAGCAGATTTACCGGGCCGTCAGCATCCTTTCCGGGCATCCGTATCATCGCGCGTAAGGTTGCTTTCGCGGCGCTCCGGCATTACCTCAAAGCTCCATGAGCGCTTCGGAACGGATAACCAATTCGTCTCGCGCGCTGGCCGCGACGCTGGCCGTCGCGCTGCTTCTCATCCCCGCTCCTCCCGCTCTCTCCCAACCGTCGCTCGACGCGCTGCGCCAGCGCGACCAGGAAATCGAAGCGATCCGCACCGAGCAGAAGAAGGCCGCGGAAACGCAGGCCAGGCTCAAGAGCGAAATCGACGCCATCGGCGAGGACCGCCGCAAACTCAACCAGGCGATGATCGACGCCGCGGCGCGCCTGCGCGGCGCAGAAGACCGGATCGGCGAAACCGAAGCGCGGCTCAAGCCGCTCGATGCGAGCGAGCAGCGGGTCCGCAAGTCGCTCGCCGGACGTCGCGCCACCATCGCCGAGGTGCTGGCCGCGCTTCAGCGCATGGGACGTCATCCGCCGCCCGCAATCATGGTGCGCCCGGACGATGCACTTCAGTCGGTTCGGTCCGCGATTCTGCTCGGCGCGGTGGTGCCGGAAATGCGGCTGCAGGCCGAAGCGCTCGCCGCCGACCTCGCCGACCTCGTCCGGATCCGTAAGGAGATCGCGAGCGAGAAGGATCGTCTCGCCCGCGACGCCGCAGCCCTCACCGAAGAACGTCAGCGAATCACCCTCTTGGTCGGCGAACGGCAGAAAAAGCAGGCGGAGACCGAAAAGGCGCTGGAGGCCGAGCGACAGAAGGCGATTGTGCTGGCCCGCCAGGTGGACAATCTCAAAGATTTGATCGGAAAAGTTGAGCAAGGCCTCGATAGCGCGGGGAAGGCCGCGCGGTTCGCGGAACGCGCGGCCGAGGACAAGGCCCGGGATTCCGCCAGGGACGGCGGAAGAACCGATCTGGCCGCCTTACGGGACCCCGGAAGACTGGCCCCGGCCCTTACTTTTGCGTCAGCCCGTGGACAATTGCCGTTTCCGGTTAATGGCACCCGGATCAAGGAATTCGGGGCTCCGGACAGCACTGGAGGCACCGAAAAGGGCATGGCCATCGCCGCCCGGGCCGGTTCCCCGGTCACGGCTCCGTGTGACGGCTGGGTGGTTTATTCAGCCCCCTTCCGCAATTACGGCCAAGTCTTGATACTTAATGCCGGCGGCGGATATCATGTGGTACTCGCCGGGATGGAACGGATTTCAGTGAATGTCGGCCAGTTTGTGCTGACAGGGGAGCCTGTTGCGGTGATGGGCGGATCGCAACCTCCGGCAAGCGCGGCATCCAATCCGGAAAGACCGGTTCTTTACGTCGAGTTCCGGAAAGACGGTACACCAGTCGATCCCAGCCCGTGGTGGGCGGCAAGCAAAGGCGAAAAGGTTCGCGGATGATGCGCAAGACATTCCTCATGCTTCTCGGAGCGGCTTCGGGCGCGGCGCTGACGCTGATGGTCACGCAGCCCCGGCTGGTGCCGATCGCGTTCGGCTCCAGCGCCAAGGCCGCCGCCGCGGACACCTACCGGCAGCTCAACCTGTTCGGCGATGTGTTCGAGCGCGTGCGCGCCGACTATGTCGAGAAGCCTGACAACTCCAAGCTGATCGAATCCGCGATCAACGGAATGCTGGCCGGTCTCGACCCGCACTCGAGCTACATGGAGCCGAAGGCGTTCCGCGACATGCAGGTGCAGACCCGCGGCGAGTTCGGCGGGCTGGGCATCGAGGTCACGATGGAGGACGGCCTGATCAAGGTCGTGGCCCCGATCGACGACACGCCCGCCGCCAAGGCCGGCGTCATGGCGAACGACATCATCACCAAGCTCGACGAGGAACAGGTGCAGGGCCTCACCCTGAACCAGGCCGTCGAGAAGATGCGCGGACCGGTGAACACCAAGATCAAGCTCACCATCATGCGCAAGGGCCAGGACAAGCCGGTCGAGGTTTCGATCACCCGCGACATCATCCGCGTGCGCGCGGTGCGCTCGCGCGTGGAAGACGACATCGGCTACATCCGCGTCACCCAGTTCAACGAGCAGACCACCGAGAACCTGAAGAAGGCGATCACCGATCTGCAGACGCAGATTCCGGCGGACAAGCTCAAGGGCTACGTGCTCGACCTGCGCAACAATCCCGGCGGCCTGCTCGACCAGGCGATCTCGGTGTCGGATGCGTTCCTCGAGCGCGGCGAGATCGTCTCGACCCGCGGCCGCAACGCCGAAGAGACCCAGCGCTTCAGCGCCCGCCCCGGCGACCTGATCAAGAGCAAGCCGGTGATCGTGCTGATCAACGGCGGCTCGGCATCGGCGTCGGAGATCGTCGCCGGCGCCCTGCAGGACCACAAGCGCGCGACGCTGATCGGCACGCGCTCGTTCGGCAAGGGCTCGGTGCAGACCATCATCCCGCTCGGCGCCGGCAACGGCGCATTGCGGTTGACCACGGCGCGCTATTTCACGCCGTCGGGCAAGTCGATCCAGGCCAAGGGCATCTCGCCGGACATCGAAGTGCTGCAGGACGTGCCGGACGATCTCAAGGCGCGGACCGACACCAAGGGCGAGTCCTCGCTGCGCGGCCATCTCAAGGCCGACGGGGACGAGCAGACCGGCTCGCAGTCCTACGTCCCGCCGGATCCGAAGAACGACAAGGCGCTGAAGATGGCGACCGACCTGATCCGCGGCACGACCACCAACTCGGCCTATCCACCCAATCCGCGGCGCGCCGCGAACCAGTAAGGTCCGGAAGGACGTTTTCCACGGGGCGGCCGCAAGGCCGCCCCGTTTGCTTTTGCAGACGGCAATTGAGTTCTTACGGTAAACCGGGAGTTAACGATCCGCTTCTAGGCTCGCCGGGATGATTCCCAAGGAAGCGTCCAAGGAGCCTGCCCCGTGGCCGACGACGAACTGAGCGCACCGCTCGGGCGGAAAGCCAGGGCAAAGCCGCGGCGTTTCAAGCTCCCGACCGCGTATCTGCCGCACGTCGCCGCCGTGGCGCTCGGCCTGTTCGTCTGCGTCTGTGCCGGCTGGGCGCTGTTCGTCAACGACCTGACCGGCGGCGAGCCCGTCGCGACGGTGGCAACCGGTCTCGGCCCGCCCAAGCGCGCGATGCCCGCGGTGGTGTCGGTCAATCCGGCGCAAGGACCGCGCAGCTACGACGGCCCCGGCGAAGCGGTTACCATTCCGGTCCCGCCGCCCGTGCAGGCGCAACTGCAGGCGCAGCCGCCGGCGTTACCACCGCTTCCCGCGGCATCCGCCCGCAACACCGTCACCATCATCGACGGCAGCACCGGCAAGCGGCAGGAGGTCCCGATCCCCGGCACGCAGGAGGCGCGCGCGCCGGTGGAGCAGCGGCTGCTCGAAAGCTCCAGGCATGGCGCGATCCCGCGCATCGCGTCGGACGGCGCCCGCCCGGCCGAGGCCTACGCCCGCCCCGCCACCGCCGCCGGCAACAAAAAAGGCGGTCCGCGCATTGCCATTGTGCTGACCGGGCTCGGCGTCAGCGCCAACCTGACCCGTCAGGCGATCGAGCAATTGCCCGGGCCGGTGACGTTCGCGTTCCAGCCGTATGGCGCCGACGTCGAACGCAGCGTATCGGCCGCGCGCGCCAAGGGTCACGAAATTCTGCTGCAGGCCCCGATGGAGCCGTTCGACTATCCGGACAACGATCCGGGTCCACAGACGCTGCTCACCTCGATCGGGCTCGACCAGAACATCGATCGCCTGCACTGGCTGATGAGCCGGTTTCAGGGCTATGTCGGCATCGTCAACTACATGGGCGCGCGCTTCACCTCCACCGAGCAGTCGCTGAGCCCCATCCTGAAGGAAGCGGCACGGCGCGGGCTCATTTTCATCGATGACGGCTCGTCGCCGCGCAGCCTGGCCGCGCAAATCGCCAGCGCCAACAGCCTGCCGTTCGCCAAAGCGGAAGTGACGCTCGACGCGGTTCCGACCACAGCCCATATCGACGGCGCACTGGCGCGGCTCGAAGCGGTGGCGCGCGAGCGCGGCTCGGTGGTGGGCGTCGCGTCGGCCATTCCCGCCTCGGTCGAGCGCATCGCGCAATGGGCGAAGAGCGTCGAGAGCCGCGGTTTCGTGCTGGTGCCGATCAGCGCGGCGGCGATCAAGCCGAAGTCGAGCTGACCGGGCTCGCGGAAAACCACACCACGATAGTTCTTGACGGTTCCGGAACGGCGGTGTTCCGCTGTCGCACCGCATCGGAGCACGAAACCGTCCATGCCCCGCTACGAAGATCTGCCCTATCGGCCCTGCGCCGGACTTTGCGTCATCAACCGCAAGGGCCTCGTGTTCATCGGCCAGCGCGCCGAAGGGCCCGAGCACATCGACGAAACCCATGTCTGGCAGATGCCGCAGGGCGGGATCGACGAAGGCGAAAAGCCCTATCCGGCGGCGCTGCGCGAGCTCTACGAAGAGACCAGCATCAAGTCGGTCGAGAAGCTCGGCGAGATCCGGAACTGGCTGACCTACGACATCCCCAGGAAGATCGGCAGCAAGGCCTGGAAGGGCAAATACCGCGGCCAGAAGCAGAAATGGTATGCGCTGCGCTTCACCGGCAAGGACAGCGAGATCGACATCGAGAACCCCGGCGGCGGACACGATCCGGAGTTCATCGACTGGCGCTGGGAACCGATGGAAAACCTTCCCGATCTCGTGGTGCCGTTCAAACGCGAGACCTACGAGCGTGTCGTGAAGGCATTTTCAAAATTCGCGAAGTAACGTCCAATCAGCTCAAACAAAAACGTGGCCGTTGCGACCGCCATTTTCATTTCAGCTGGCGTGATGCGTCAAAGGCGCGCGTAACGCGCTGGTGACGCATCAATGCATCGCCGTGCCCTGGGTGTGCTGGTCCAGCACCTTGAGATGATCGAGCCGCGTGATCTCGCGGTCCAGCGCCGCGCCTTGCGCCATGCTCTTCACGCGCTCTTCCAACTCGGCGATCTGCGCCTGCAACGTGGCGCGGTCCAGGTCCTCGAGCGCGGTGGCAACGTCAGCCAGCAGCGTCAGCCCGCCCGGACCGACTTCAGCGAGACCGCCGAGCACGACGAGCTTGATCTGCTCGCCGGCCGCATAGACTGTCACCACGCCGGGCCGCAGCAGCGAGATCAGCGGCGCGTGGCCGGCGAACACGCCGAAGTCACCTTCTGCGCCGGGAACGTCGACCTGATCGACCTCGCCGGAGAACGCGATCTTCTCCGGGGAGACGAGTTCGAAGTGGAGCGTGGCCATGCTGATCCGACCCTGACGTCGTGGTTACGCCGCTTCCGCCGCGAGTCGTTTGCCCTTCTCGACGGCTTCTTCGATGTTGCCGACCATGTAGAAGGCCGCTTCCGGCAGGTGGTCGTACTTGCCGTCAACCAAGCCCTTGAAGCCCTTGATGGTATCCTGCAGGTCGACCAGCTTGCCGGGCGAACCGGTGAACACTTCGGCGACGAAGAACGGCTGTGACAGGAAACGCTCGATCTTGCGGGCGCGCGACACCGCGACCTTGTCCTCTTCCGAGAGCTCGTCCATGCCCAGAATGGCGATGATGTCCTGCAGTGCCTTGTAGCGCTGGAGCACCTGCTGCACCTGACGGGCCACCGCGTAGTGCTCCTCGCCGACGATCAGCGGCGAGAGCATGCGCGAGGTCGAGTCGAGCGGGTCCACCGCCGGATAGATGCCCTTGGCGGCGATGTCGCGCGACAGCACGGTGGTCGCATCCAGGTGGGCGAACGAGGTGGCGGGTGCCGGATCGGTCAAGTCGTCGGCCGGGACGTAAATCGCCTGCACCGAGGTGACCGAGCCCTTGGTCGTGGTGGTGATGCGCTCCTGCAACGCGCCCATGTCGGTCGCGAGCGTCGGCTGATAGCCCACCGCCGAGGGAATGCGGCCGAGCAGCGCCGACACTTCGGAACCGGCTTGCGTGAAGCGGAAGATGTTGTCGACGAAGAACAGCACGTCCTGGCCCTGGTCGCGGAAGTGCTCGGCGACGGTGAGGCCCGAGAGGCCGACACGGGCACGCGCACCCGGCGGCTCGTTCATCTGGCCGTACACCAGCGCGCACTTGGAACCGACGGTCGAGCCGTTGTTCTTCTTCGGGTCCTTGTTGACGCCGGACTCGATCATCTCGTGATAGAGGTCGTTGCCCTCGCGGGTGCGCTCGCCGACACCGGCGAACACCGAGTAGCCGCCATGCGCCTTGGCGACGTTGTTGATCAGTTCCATGATCAGCACGGTCTTGCCCACGCCGGCGCCGCCGAACAGGCCGATCTTGCCGCCCTTGGCATAGGGAGCAAGCAGATCGACGACCTTGATGCCGGTGACGAGAATTTCCGCCTCGGTCGACTGGTCGGTGTAGGGCGGCGCATCCTGATGGATGGCACGGCGCAACTTGGCCGGCACCGGGCCGGCCTCGTCGACCGGATCGCCGACCACGTTGATGATGCGGCCGAGGCACTCGTCGCCGACCGGTACCGAGATCGGCGCGCCGGTGTCGGTGCACTCCTGGCCGCGCACCAGACCTTCGGAGGTGTCCATCGCAACGGTGCGGACGGTGTTCTCGCCGAGGTGCTGGGCGACCTCGAGAACCAGGCGCTGGCCGCCGTTCTTGGTCTCGAGCGCGTTCAAGATCGCCGGCAGGTGATCTTCGAACTGCACGTCGACGACGGCGCCGATGACCTGGGTGATCTTTCCGACTGCGTTGGGCGTTGCCATATCGTCCTCTTACCGGATTAGAGCGCTTCGGCGCCGGAGATGATCTCGATCAGTTCCTTGGTGATCATCGCCTGACGTGTGCGGTTGTAAGTGATGGTCTGCTTGCGGATCATTTCGCCGGCGTTGCGGGTCGCGTTGTCCATCGCCGACATGCGCGCGCCCTGTTCGGACGCTGCGTTTTCGAGCAGCGCGCGGAACACCTGAATCGAGATATTGCGCGGCAAAAGCTCGGTCAGGATGTCGATCTCATCCGGCTCGTAATCGTAGACGACCGAATCGCCGTCCGCCTTCGCCTCGAACACCGGCGGCACGATCTGCAGGCCGGTGGGGACCTGCACCACCACCGAGCGGAAGCGCGAGAAGAACAGCGTGGCGACGTCGAACTGGCCCTGCTCGTAAAGCTCGATGATCTTGGCGCCGACCCGCGCGGCATGCTCCAGGCCCAGCGCCTTCACGCGCAGCTCGATCACCTCGATGATCTGCGACGAATACTGGCGCCGAAGCTGTTCGGCGCCCTTGCGGCCGACGCACAGGATTTTCACGGCCTTGCCGTCCGCGACCAGCGCGTTGATCTTCTCGCGCGCGAGGCGGACGATCGAGGAGTTGAACGCGCCGCACAGTCCGCGCTCGGCGGTGCAGACTACCAGAAGATGCACCTGGCTCGAGCCGGTGCCGGCCAGAAGCTTGGGTGCCGAGCTGAGGTCGGTCACCGACGCCGCGATGTTACCCAGCACCTTCTCCATGCGCTCGGCATAGGGACGCGCGGCTTCGGCAGCCGCCTGCGCACGACGCAGCTTCGACGCCGCGACCATCTGCATGGCCTTGGTGATCTTCTGCGTCGCCTTGGTGGCGGCGATGCGGACCCGCATGTCCTTGAGGCTGGCCATTCAGTCGATTCCCGCCAATCCTTGCATCAGCCTCAGGCGAACGTCCTGGCGTAAGCGTCGACCACGCCCTTCAGCTTCTTCTCGGTGTCGCTGGAAAGGTCGTTGGTCTTGCGGACATCCTCGAGGATGTCGCTGTTCTTGGAGCGCACTAGCGACAGCAGGCCTTCCTCGAAAGCGCGCACCCGGTTGACCGCGATCGGATCGAGATAGCCGTTCACGCCGGCATAGATCACCACGACCTGCTCTTCCATCTTCAGCGGCGAGAACTGCGGCTGCTTCAGGAGTTCGGTCAGCCGCGCGCCGCGGTTGAGCAGGCGCTGGGTGGTGGCGTCGAGGTCGGAGCCGAACTGCGCGAAGGCCGCCATCTCGCGATACTGGGCCAGTTCGCCCTTGATCTTGCCGGCGACCTTTTTCATCGCCTTGGTCTGCGCGGCGGAGCCGACGCGCGACACCGACAGACCGACGTTCACCGCCGGGCGGATGCCCTGATAGAACAGGTCGGTCTCCAGGAAGATCTGGCCGTCGGTGATCGAAATCACGTTGGTCGGGATGTAGGCCGACACGTCGTTGGCTTGCGTCTCGATGACCGGCAGCGCGGTCAAGGAGCCCGCGCCGGAGCCGTCGCCCATCTTGGCGGCGCGCTCGAGCAGGCGCGAGTGGAGATAGAACACGTCGCCGGGATACGCCTCGCGGCCGGGCGGGCGACGCAGCAGCAGCGACATCTGGCGGTAGGCGACGGCCTGCTTCGACAGATCGTCATAGATGATGACGGCGTGCATGCCGTTGTCGCGGAAATATTCGCCCATGGTGCAGCCGGCGAACGGCGCGATGTACTGCATCGGCGCCGGATCCGAGGCGGTGGCGGCGACGATGATGGAATATTCGAGCGCGCCCTGCTCCTCGAGCACCTTGACGAACTGCGCGACGGTCGAGCGCTTCTGGCCGATCGCGACATAGACGCAGTAGAGCTTGATCTTCTCGTCGGGCTGCGCGTTGAGCGGCTTCTGGTTGAGGATGGTGTCGAGCGCGATCGCGGTCTTGCCGGTCTGGCGGTCGCCGATGATCAGCTCGCGCTGGCCGCGGCCGATCGGGATCAGCGCGTCGACGGCCTTGAGGCCGGTCGCCATCGGCTCGTGCACCGACTTGCGCGGAATGATGCCGGGCGCCTTGACGTCCACGCGGGCGCGCTTCTCGGACTTGATCGGGCCCTTGCCGTCGATCGGATTGCCGAGCGCGTCGACCACGCGGCCGAGCAGCCCCTTGCCGACCGGCACGTCGACGATGGCGCGGGTGCGCTTGACGGTCTGGCCTTCCTTGATCTCACGGTCGTTGCCGAAGATCACGATGCCGACGTTGTCGGATTCGAGGTTGAGCGCCATGCCGCGGACGCCGTTCTCGAACTCCACCATCTCGCCGGCCTGGACATTGTCGAGACCGTAGACACGGGCGATGCCGTCGCCGACCGACAGCACCTGGCCGACTTCGGAGACTTCCGCCTCCTGGCCGAAATCCTTGATCTGTCCCTTCAGGATGGCGGTGATTTCTGCGGCGCGGATATCCATCAGCCTGCCTCTTTCATCGCGTGCTTGATCGCATTGAGTTTGGTGCGGAGCGAACTGTCGACCATGCGGGAGCCGAGCTTGACGATCAGCCCGCCGATGATCGCCGGGTCGATCCTGACGTTGAGATCGATCGCTTTTTCGCCGGTGATTGCCTTGAGCGCGGCCTTGAGTTCCTCAAGCCGCGCGTCGGACAGCTTTTCGGCAACGGTCACCTCGGCGGTCACCTCGCCCTTCCAGCGGGCCACCAGCTTGCGGAAGCCGCGGATCATGTCGTGCACCGCGAACAGCCGGCGGTTGGCCGTGATGAGCTTGAGGAAGTTGGCCGCAAGCCCGCCGATGCCGGCCTTGTCGAGCACCGCGGCGAGCGCCCTGCCCTGCTCCTCGGCGCCGAACACCGGGCTGCGAACCAGACGGCGCAGGTCCGCGCTTTCCGAGATCAGCGCATCGAATTTTTCCAGATCAGCCTTTACGGCGTCGACGGACTTGCTGTCGAGCGCGAGCTCGAACAGCGCCCGCGCGTAACGCCCAGCCATGCCGGAAACAGTGGTGTCTTCGCGTGCCACTTGAGCGTGCTCTTGAGGTCAAATCCGAAGGCTCGGCGCCGACCAGCGTGGGCACGGCGCAAACCCTTGGACTTCAAGGGAGTTTTTGGGATCCTGGGGGGCCGTCGCCGAACCCCACGAAATCGCGCGGTTCCGTAACATAGCCGCTGCGGTGGCGCAACATTTGCGGCATCGAAACAGGGCATCTGGCCTGGGTTCGCAGGGCCGACCGCCATGCAATTTCCCACGCTCCAGCTCCCGGCAGGAACCTTCGCTCACCGCTGACGTTCCGAGATGGGCCCCGAAATCCGTCGTCACGCCAGCCTTCCCGCTCGATCCCTGCATTGCGGTGACCATCCGTGATCGTCCCGGCGGCATATTCCAGGTTCGACAGAAACGCCGACCGGCGCGGTGCCGCAGGCCTGCGTTTGTGCCTGCGCAGCGTGACCGCTGCGGCCCACAACCGCTTGGACGCGCGTTTCAGGTCGCTCGATCTGACCGGCGTTGCCGGTTACCGGCAGTTCCTGGAGGCCAACGCCGCAGCCCTGCTGCCATTGGAGGCAGCCCTGGTCCACGCCCGCGTGGGGCGGATTGTCCCCGACTGGGCGGCGCGCTCCCGGCAAGCTGCCATCCTGGACGACCTGGCCCGGACCGGCGGTAAAATGGAGCCGTTGCCGCTGCCGGATCCGCTGGATTTCGGCGGCGTGCTCGGCACGATGTACGTCCTCGAAAGCTCCCGCCTGGGGGCGACGGCGCTGTTGAACCTGGTGCAGCGCTCGAACGAGCCGACTGTGCTTTGCGCAACGGCCTATCTGCGTCATGGCGCCGGCCATGACTTCTGGCAAAGCTTCCTCACAGCCCTCGAAAGCCATCCGGCAACGCTGCACGAATCCGGCGCCATCGACGGCGCGGTCCGTGCCTTCGAGATGTTCGAACAGGCTGCCGCGCGTGCGCTTCGGCCCGCCGCGCAGACCGCGTCCACCTGACGGACCCCTACGGCACGGCAGGGCCACGTGCAGGGTGATTTCTGCAATTCCCACAAGCATTTAACGGACAATTAACCAAATCCGCCCATCCCTTACGCACAGCCATGTCGCGCAACGGATTGGCCTTCAAATTCGGAATTGGGGCGAAGCTTGGCCTGTCGATCGGCTTTGGCGTCCTGCTCCTTGCCGCGATGCTCGTCAGCGAGCACCTGAGCAGCCGTTTCGTCTCGGGCCTGGTCGCGACCGCAGACCGGCAGCAATCGATCCTGCACGAAAGCATCACGACCGACGTCATGCTGCAAACCGCGCAGATCGCCGGCCGCGACGTTCGACGCGCCCAGACGGTCCGGCAGGTCGACGAGCATCTGGCGCAGTTGCAGAAAATCTCGGATCAGGCGCGGGAAAGGATCATCGTGCTGCAACTGCGGGCGGAATCCAACGCGACCCGGAAAAAGCTCGAACGCGTCAACGGACTGATCCTGGAATACGTCGCGGCGGCGCGCGAAATCGGAGCAAAGCAAACCGAGATACTTTCGTTGTTTCAGCGGCTGGATGAAGCGGAGACGCACTGGACCCGCGCGTTCCATCAACTGGTGAACTCGGATGCGTTCAGCCTCCTGCCGAACGTCATCCTGGTCGAAGCCCTCGTCAACGAAGCGAGCTCGGCTTTCAAGGATGCGCGAACCGCCACCTGGCGGTATTTCGTGCTGAGCGAGTCGATGCAGGTCGCGCGCATCACCGGAGCCGCCGACCAGGCCGTCGAGAAACTGGTCTTTGCGCGGCGCGACGTGATCGACCCCAAGGTCATCGAGAGCATCGAACACCTGCGGCAGCTCGTGCCGGAATACGTGTCGGTTTTGAAAACCATCACCGGCGCCATCAACACCCAGATCGAAATCCAGAAGGATCAGGTCAGCTCGACGGAGACCACCGCACGGCACGTGCTCGACGAGGTCGCCCAGACCGCGGTCGCGCTGAGCGACAGGGCAACAGCCGACGCCATTGCCGGAACGGCGCAGGCGGAGCGCAGGCGCGCCGGTCTCGGCGTGGTCGTGACGCTGCTGTTTCTGGGCATCGCCCTGTTCGCCTCGCGAACCATCGGCCGGCCGATCCAGCAGATCGGCGGCGTGCTGCTGCAGCTCGCCCGCGGCAAGACCGACGTCACTATTCCATACGTCGCCCGCCGCGACGAGATCGGCGACACGGCGCGCGCCGCCAGCGTCTTCAAGGACAACTTGCTGCAGATGGCCGGAATCGAAGCCCAGCAGAAGATCGCCGAAGCGCGCGCCCGCCAGGAGCGCCAGGCCGAGATGCTCCGGCTCGCCGACACCTTCGAAAAATCGATCGGCGAGATCGTCAAATCGGTTTCCACCACGTCGACTCAGGTCGAGACGTCCGCCTACACGCTGACCGCAGTCGCCGACACCACCAAGCAGCTCGCCGGCGCAGTCGCGTCCGCGGCCGAGCAGACCTCCAACAACGTCCGCGTCGTCAGCGACGCGACCGACGAAATCTCCGCATCGACCGGCGAAATCAGCAACCAGTCCCGTCACTCGCGCGACATGGTTCAGGAAGCGGTTCGTCAGGCCGAAATGACCGACAGCCGCATGGCGGAACTGATGGACGCCGCCACCCGCATCGGCGAGGTGGTCAACCTCATCACCGCGATCGCCAGCCAGACCAATCTGCTGGCGCTCAACGCCACGATCGAAGCCGCCCGCGCCGGCGAATCCGGCCGCGGATTTGCAGTCGTCGCCAGCGAAGTGAAGATGCTCGCGCAGCGCACCACCGAAGCCACCGAGGAAATTCGCGCCCAGGTCGGCGGGATCCAGACCGCGTCGCGGGATTCCGTATCCGCGCTGAAGGATATTCGCGGCACGATCATCCGTCTCTCCGAAGTCGCAGCCGCAATCGCCGCCGCCGTGGATGAGCAGGACGCAACCACCCACGGCATCGCACAGAATGTGAAGCAGGTGGCGCAGGGCACTTCGCAGGTCGCCGCCAGCATTCTCGACGTGAACAAGCGCGCGTCAGAAACCGGCACGGCGTCGAGCGAGCTGCTGGCTTCGGCGCGAACGCTCGCGCGGGAAAGCAGCAAGCTTCGCAACGAGGCACAAGGCTTTCTCGCAACCGTCCGCACTGCGAGCTAAGGTATTTCCCAGTTCGATGGAATGAACCAGCGTCATGCTGGCGCACTCGTTGTTGCCGCGGCGCGATGCGCCCGGAGTTTGCGAAGTCGCTTCCTGTTTGCTCGCCCTCCTGCGAGAGGAGCGGAGCGCCGAAAGGCGCTCGGGTTTGCGAGACTTCTCGCCTACGGAGCCTTCGGACCGACCGACAGATACCAGTCGAGAACCTGACTGCCGGTCCAGAACAGCACGTCCGGCTTGCGCCGGATGTTCTCGAAAATCCTGCGGAAGTATTTCAGCCGGTGCGGCACGCCCATGATGTAGGGGTGCACGACCAGCGCCATCACCCGCGCGCTGCCCTCGGCATCGGCGTAGATTTGCTCGAACTGATCCATTGCGCGGTCGTAGTATTCCGACGCCTTGTGATGCTGGATCAGCATCATCGCCACGTCGTTGCATTCCTGGGTGTAGGGAATGTTGACGATCGGCTTGCTCCGCGTCTTCAGCCACACCGGCTGGTCGTCCAGCACCCAGTCGGCGACGTAATCGTAGCCGTCTTCCTTCAGGAGATCCGGCGTCTCCCAGGTTTCGGTAAGGCCGGGCCCGAGCCAGCCGCGTGGCGGCTTGCCAGTCGCCTTTTTGATCGCTTCTGTGGTCAGGTGGATGTCGGCCTTCTCGTCCGGCACCTTCTGCATGTTGCGCTGGGTGAAGCCGTGGCCGATGAACTCCCAGTTGCGCGCGTTCGCCGCCTTCACGATCGGCGGATAGGCCTCGATGGCGCAGCCGTTGATCGCCAGCACGCCGGGGATGGCGAACTCGTCGAACACCTTGAGCATCCGCCAGAAGCCGACGCGGTTGCCGTATTCGTGCCAGCACCAGTTCGGAATGTCGGGCGAGGGCGCGCCGCCGGCCGGCGGCGTCAGCACCGTGCGCGGCATCACGTCCTTCGGGTCCCAGTCCTCGACATTGACGATCACCCAGATCGCCATGCGCGCGCCGCCGGGGAGCTTCAGCGGCGGCCGCTCGGCAATGGCCGAATAGGCGATGCGATCGGTCGGCAGCATTCGCCCCGCCGCGGAGCCGGCCTTGTTTGCGGTGTCATTCATGGTGGCTCCTCCTGCATCTGCTCTTGGCGGATGCTGGCACAGACGTTTGCAGGGGCCAACACTTCCGCGGCATGCGCCGGCCCGGCCGCAGGGGACCAATGCAATTCGAGGACACCGCGCACCCCCGATTTCGCGTAGTGTACGCCTTCAATAGGACCGAGCCGGGTCCCAAGCGTCCTGAGCGATGAACCGTTTCGAACCGCCCGGCGAAATCCGGGCCTCACCCTCGCTGTTTGTCATTCTTCCGCTGCTCTGGCTCGCCGGAGCGGCGATCCGGATTCCGCTCCTTGCGGTCCCGCCGGTCATCCCGCTCATCCACGACGACCTGCACATGAGCGAGACGCAGGTGGGCCTGCTGATGGGGTTGCCGCTGGCGATGTTCGCGCTCGCCGCGATTCCCGGCTCGCTGCTGATCGCGCGCTTCGGCGTGCTCGCCGTCGCCATTTCGGGCCTGGCGCTGGCAACGCTCGCGGCCGCCGCGCGCGCCGCAACCGGCGACATCTGGACGCTCTATGCCGCGACCCTGCTGATGGGGATCGGCGTGGCGATCTTTCAGCCCGCGCTGCCAACCCTGATCCGGCTCTGGACGCCGGCGCGTGCGTGGCTTGCCAACACCGTCGCGACCAACGGAATGTTGATGGGCGTCACGTTCGCGTCGGCGCTGTCGATTCCGGTGGTGCTGCCCGCGGTCAGCGGAAGCTGGCGCGGCGATCTGCTGGTGTGGTGCGTACCGGGCCTTGTGGCGACGCTGCTTTTCATGTTTGTCGCGCCGCGTACGCGGGCAGCCGACTCATCGATTGGCGGGACCGCGTCCCGATGGTGGCCGGACTGGAAAAGCTCGCAGCTCTGGCTGCTTGGTATCGCGCTCGGCTCCAACAACGCACTGTTTTTCGCGTCCAACGCCTTCGTTCCGGACTACCTGAACAGCATCGGCCGGGGCGACATGATCGGCACGACGCTCGGCTGGCTGAACGGATCGCAGCTTTTCGGTTCCTTCTTCATGCTGGCGATGTCCGAGCGTCTGCAACGGCAGAGCTGGCCGTTCCTGATCTTCGGCCCGATCACGGCGCTCGGCCTGATCGGCATGATGCTCTGCGACGGCATCTGGATCATCGTTGCTGCCGCGGCGGCCGGAATGGGCGCAGCCGCGACTTTCGTCGTGACGTTCGGCCTCCCCGCGATTCTCAGTCCGCCGGGCGAGGTCCATCGCATGGCAAGCGGGATGTTCACCATCAGCTATGGAATTGCGCTTGTCGTGCCGGTGATTTGCGGCGCGTGCTGGGACTTGACCGGACGGCCCTGGACGTCGTTCCTGCCGATGATCGCGTGCGCCGTGGGCATGACGATCTTCGGAACCGCGCTGACGATGCAAAGCACGAGGCGGCAAAGCGCGAAGCAGCAATGAGGACCGACATGGCATGGGGGATCCTGTTCGTCGCTGGCCTGCTCGAAATCGGCTGGGCCATCGGGCTGAAATACACCGAAGGCTTCAGCAAACTTGTGCCGTCGGTGCTGACCGCAGGCTCGATGGTGCTGAGCATCGTGCTGCTCGGCTGGGCGTTGAAGACGCTGCCGGTCGGCACCGCCTATGCGGTCTGGACCGGCATCGGCGCGGTCGGCACGGCGGCGCTCGGCATTTACCTGTTCGGCGAGCCCGCGACCGCCGCACGGCTTGCTTCGATCGGGCTGATCGTTGCCGGTATCGCCGGCCTCAAGCTCGTGACCTAGAGCCGGTTTCGCGCCGCATCATGTTTTCAAAAATCAGCGCCAGAAAATTAGCATCAGGTGAATTTTGTCCCCAAAGCCCGGAATGAGCAATGCGACCGTCGCCAAGCTTCTGCTGCTGGCGCTGAGCTTCTGCTGGGGCCTGAGCTGGTCGGCGATGCGGATCGCGCTCGACGAGGTGTCGCCCTGGTCGATGCGCCTGATCGGCTACAGCATCGGCGCAGCGACCCTGCTCGTTCTCATCAAGGCGCAGGGCCGCAGCCTGGTCATCCCCTCCGGCCGCGACCGCTGGCACGTCTTCGTCGCGGCGCTGTTCATCGTCGTGGCGTTCGGTATCGCCGGGACCTTCGCGCAGTTGCTGGCGAACACGTCGCGGGTGATCATCGTCAACTATTCGATGCCGGTGTGGGGCAGCCTGATGGCGTATTTCGTCCTGCGAGAGCGCATCGACCAGCGCGCCGCCATCGGACTTGCGCTGTGCGTCGCCGGACTCGGCGTGCTGGTACTTCCGGTCGCGGAGCAGTCCCTGCGCGAGCCGATCGGCCTGCTGCTCGCGCTGGTCTGCGCGCTGGGCTGGGGCGGCGGCACGGTCTACATGAAATGGGCGCGCATCAAGGGCGACCTGCTGGCGATCACGTTCTGGCAGATCCTGGTTGGCGTGGCCACATTCGGAACGCTCTACCTGATTTTCGAAGGCCTGCCGCATTACGAGCCGTTGCAATGGCGGACCTGGGGCGGCTTGCTGTTCAACGGCATCCTCGGCACCGGCATCGCCTATTTCATCTGGTTCAACATCATCGGCCGGCTGACCACAGTCATGGCTTCGCTCGGCTCGCTCATCAACCCGGTGGTCGGCGTGATCGGCGCGATCATCCTGCTCGGCGACCGCCCGACCGGTTCCGACCTGATCGGCTTTGCGCTGATCTTCGCCGCCGCCGCATGCGTGATGGTGCCGCGCCGCGAGAAACCGCCGGCCGGGGCGGTTTGACCGCGGTGGCGCGGCCCGGCCACGCCCGTTACACTTCCGGCCAAATTCAGGAGGATTGAAATGAACCGACATCGCCATTCCGTCACACGGCGCACCGTGTTGCGCGGCGCCGTTGCGGCCGCGGCCGCGGGCGCTACGCCGGCGTTCGCGCAGGGCAACTGGCCCGCCCAGCAGATCCGCGTGATCGTGCCCTATCCGGCGGGCGGCTCGACCGACGTGCTGTTCCGCATTCTCGCCGAGACGCTGAAGGACAAGCTCGGCCAGCCGGTGGTGGTCGAGAACAAGCCCGGCGCATCGGGCAACATCGGCATCGACATGGTCGCGAAGAGTACACCTGACGGTTACACTATCGGAGCAGCGACGGTCGGACACTTTTCGATCAATCAATTCCTGATCGCAAAGATGCCGTTCGTCGCCGAGAAGGACCTGGTCGCGCCGACGCTCGCCTATGAGATGCCGAACGTCGCCGTGGTCGCGTCCGCCCATGTGCAGGCCAAGACGCTCGAGGAATTCATCGCCTTCGCCAAATCTCGGCCGAACGGCATCTCGATCGGCAGCCCCGGCCCCGGCACGTCGCCGCATCTGTCGGGCGTGCTGTTTGCCGCGCGCACCGGCATCAACGCCGTGCATGTGCCGTTCCGTGGCGCCTCGCAGACCATTCCGGCGATGCTCTCCGGTGACGTGACATTCGCGGTCGACAATCTCGCGTCCTACATGTCGCAGATCGAATCGGGCGCGATGCGCGCGCTGGCCACTACTTCGGGGAAACGCTGGCCGACCTTGCCGAGCGTGCCGACCATGGCGGAAGCCGGCGTCAAGGATTTCGTCGTGACGTCGTGGGGCGCCTATGTGGTGCCTGCCGGCACGCCGCAAGCCATCGTCGACAAGATCGGCGCGGTGCACAAAGCGATCGCGGCCGACCCCGCGATGCAGAAGCGCTTCCTTGCCGCCGGCGGACAAATCCTCACCAGCACGCCAGCCGAAGCCAAAGCCTTCGCCGCGAAAGAAACCACGATGTGGCAGGAGATGGTCAAGATCTCCGGATTGACGCCGCAATAGAACCAGCAAGCCTCGCTCACGCGATCGTGCTGGAACTGACGCGGTACGGAACTCGCGAACATTAATTTCGAAACATGCATCTTCCTGATGCGTTAGTCCCAGACGACCGCTGGGGGTAACAACAGGAGACGCTATGAAGAAACTCCTCATCGGCGCAGTGGCCGCAACCGGCCTCGCAATCGCGTCCGTGCCGGCGTCCGCGCAGTTCTATGCCGGCGCAGATCCCGGCGGTGTAGGCGTGCAGGTCGGCCCGTTCGGCGTGGGCGTGGGTCCGCGCTACGGCTGGCATGACGGCCGTTACGCGCACGGCTACGGTGACTGCCGCATCGTTCGCGAGCGGATCGTGACGCCCAGCGGACGCGTGATCACGGAACGCCGCCGCGTCTGTGACTAACGACCAGTCCAATACACATCGGAGAACGCGCAGCAGCCTCGGACTTTCCGGGGCTGCTCGTTTTCCGCGCGCTTAATCGTCCTAAAAGAAGCTCTGCGGATCGACGTCGACTTCGAGCTTCAGCGTTCCCTTGGACTTGGGCACCTCTGCCATCCACTCTCGCAGATACGCCGACAGATCGAAGCCACGCGGCGATTTCACCAGCAGCCGGAAGCGATGCCGGCCGCGCACCACCGCGAGCGGGGCTTCGGCCGGTCCCAGCACGCGCACATCGTCGTGCAGCGGCGCGACGGCCGCGATCTTGCGCGCGTGCGCCTCGGTGGCGTGCTTGTCGGCGCCCGACACCAGGAGACTGGCAAGCCGTCCGAACGGCGGATAGCCGGTCTTCTCGCGCACCTCGATCTCGGCGGAATAGAACGCATCGCGGTCCTGCGCGATCAGCGCGCGCATCACCGGGTGCTCGGGCTGGTGCGTCTGCAAGAATCCGTAGCCACGGCCCGCTTCGCGGCCGGCACGGCCGACCACCTGGTGCAGGAGTTGAAAGCTGCGCTCGGCGGCGCGCGGATCGCCGTTGGCGAGGCCGAGATCGGCATCGACGATGCCGACAAGATTGAGCTTGGGGAAATGATGACCCTTGGCGACAAGCTGGGTGCCGATGACGATGTCGAAGCGGCCCTGCGCCACGTCGTCCAGTTCCTGCCGCAACCGTTCCATGGATTCCACGAGATCGCTCGACAGCACGAGGATGCGCCTCTCCGGAAACAGCTCGGCCGCCTCCTGCTCCAGCCGCTCGACCCCGGGGCCGACGGCGACGAAGCTGCCCTTGGTCTCGCATTTCGGGCACTGCTCCGACGGAGGCATCGCATAGCCGCAGTGATGGCAGACCAGCCGCCGCCTGAAGCGGTGATCGACCAGCCAGGCGTCGCAATTGGGACACGCCATGCGGTGGCCGCAGGCGTTGCACAGCGTCAGCGGCGCAAACCCGCGGCGGTTGAGAAACAGGAGCGCCTGCTCGCCACGCTCGATCGCGAACTTCACCTGCTCGGCGAGCCGCGGCGAGATGAAGCGGCCGCGCGGCGGGCCTTCGCGGCGAAGATCGATGGCTTCGACCGAAGGAAGATGCTGGCCGCCGAACCGCTCGGGCAGTTTCAGATGCGTGTAGCGGCCGCGCCGGGCGTTCACCACCGTCTCGACCGACGGCGTCGCAGACGCGAGCACGATCGGGATTTTGACTTCGCGCGCCCGCACCACCGCCATGTCGCGGGCGTGATAGCGGACGCCGTCCTCCTGCTTGTAGGCGGGATCGTGCTCCTCATCGACGATGATCAGTCCGAGGTCCTGGTACGGCAGAAACAAAGCGGAACGGGCCCCGACCACCACGGACACATCGCCCGCCGCGACCGCCGACCAGGTGCGGGCGCGCTTGCGCGGCGCCAGCTCCGAATGCCATTCCGCCGGCCGGACGCCGAACCGCGCCGCAAAGCGATCGAGAAACTGCGCGGTCAGCGCGATCTCCGGCATCAGGATCAGAATCTGTTTTTTGCGGCGGATCGCCTCGGCCACCGCCTCGAAATAGACCTCGGTCTTGCCCGAGCCGGTGACGCCGTCCACCAGCGTCACCGAGAAGCCGCCCTTCACCATCGTCGAACGCAAGGCATCGGCCGCGCTGCGTTGCGCATCGGTGAGCTCCGGGACGGCGTATTCGGGATCGGGCTGCCGGGCCACCGGCTCGGGCGGCAGGATCAGCGTCTCCAGCGCGCCTTCGTCGATCAGCCCGTTGATCACGCCGGCCGACACGCCGGCCTCATGCGCAACTTCGCTTTTGGTCCGAACGAGCCCGTCGGCGAGGAGTTGCAAAACTCGCGCGCGGGCCGCGGTCATGCGCTTCGGGGCCGGGCCGGACAGCCGCACGCCGACCTTTTCGCGCGCAGTCCCGAGATTCTCGCCTATCCGCAGGCACATGCGCAGCACCATGCCGCGGGCGCTCAAGGTGTATCCGGACACCCAGTCGACGAACGTGCGCAGGTCGGGCTTGAGCGGCGGGTATTCGAGCTTGAGCTCGACGTCCTTCATCCGGTTGTGGAGGCCCGGCCGGATCGTGACGTCCTCGGCCCAGACCACGCCGATCGCTTCGCGCGCACCGAGCGGCACGGCGACGATATCGCCCGCCGCCAGATCGAATTCCGCCGGGACCCGGTAGGAATAGGTCTGGTCGAGCGCGACCGGCACCAGAACATCGACAAATTTCGCGGCCATGCAGAAGGTCTGGCCGATTCCGGCCGGTTAAGGAAGGCTGAAGGAAGCTCGCGCATCCTGCGCATCGGACCAACAAGATAGTGCGGCCATGACGAAAGCCGACCCCCAGAAAAAAGTGGCAGAAAAACCGGCCGAAAAATTGATGTTCGCCGCCAAGGACGTCGCGTCCGAGATGGCGCGGTGGCTGGCGCATCTTGCGGCCGAGCGGCGGATGTCCGGGAAAACCGTCGAGGCCTATGCCCGCGATGTGCGCCAGTTCCTGGTGTTTCTGGCGGATCACCTGGGCGGCAAGCCGACCTTGAGCCAACTGGCGAAGCTTGCGCCGCAGGACGTCCGCGCCTTCATGGCGGCACGACGGGCGGACGGCGCGGGAAGCCGGTCGCTGATGCGGGTGCTCGCGGGGGTGCGGTCGTTCGCGCGGTTTCTGGAGCGGAACGGCAAGGGCAAAGTGGGCGCGCTCGCGGCGGTGCGGGCGCCCAAGGTGGCGAAAACCCTGCCGAAACCGCTGCACATTGCGGCGGCGCGGCAGGTGGCGGACATCGACGTTCGGGCCGGCGACGACCGCGAACCGTGGATTCTCGCACGTGACGCCGCCGTGCTGGCGCTCCTCTACGGCTCGGGCCTGCGGATTTCCGAGGCGCTCGGGCTCGCGCGCGGCGCGGTGCCGGCGCCGGGCCAGGGCGACGCGATCACGGTGACCGGCAAGGGCAACAAGCAGCGCATGGTGCCGCTGCTGCCGCAGGTGGCGCAATCGATCGCCGACTATGTCGCGATATGTCCCTACGGCCTGCCGGCCGACGGGCCGCTGTTCGTCGGCGCGCGCGGCCGACCGCTGTCGCCGCGCATTATCCAGCTTGTCATGGAACGGTTGCGCGGCGTGCTTAACCTGCCCGAACTCGGCGACGCCGCATGCGCTGCGGCATTCGTTTGCCACGCATCTGCTGGCGCGCGGCGGCGACCTGCGCGCGATCCAGGAACTGCTCGGCCACGCCTCGCTGTCGACGACGCAGATCTATACGGCTGTTGACACTGACCGGCTGCTGAAAGTCTACCGCAGCACGCATCCGCGAGCGTGATAAGCTCAGCCCAAATGGACCGACGAAAGGTCCGACTGATGGGGGCGCGACATGAGCCACGGGGTACACGCGGTACAGCATGAGGTCGAGCACAAGATCCAACACGACGACGAGCATGGCGGCGGCGGCCACGGTCACGGCCCCGTCGACACCTCCAAGATCAACAGGCGCGTCGCGCTGCTGATCGCCGTCATCGCGCTGTTCCTCGCCTTCTCGGAGACACTGGGCAAGAGCGCGCAGACCGGGGCGCTCAACTACCAGATCGAGGCTTCGAACCTCTGGAACTTCTTCCAGGCGAAGAACATCCGCCGCACCGCGACCATCGTCGCCACCGAACAGACCAGGCTGGAACTGCTGGGCGCCACCAACGAACAACAGAAGGCGGCCATCGCCAAGCAGGTCGACGAGTGGACCAAGACCGCGGCGCGCTATCGCTCCGAACCGGAGGCGGCCGGCGGCAAGGGCGAAGGCACCGTCGAACTGGCTCGTCGTGCGGTCGAACAGCAGCATCTGCGCGACCTGTCGCTGGCGCGCTACCATCACTACGAGGTGGCGTCGGCGGCCTTCCAGATCGGTATCGTGCTCGCTTCGGCGACGGTCATCACCGGGATGGTGGCGCTGAGCTTCATTGCCGGCGGCCTCGGCCTCCTCGGCATCGCCTTCATGGCGATTGGGCTGTTGGCGCCGCACGCGGTGCATCTGTTCTGACGCCCGCTCCGCCGCGCATGCGGCGACGGATCCGCCAGAACAGCCGCATCGCGCGGCCGGCCCGCTTCGGGCGGAACACGTGCATCGCCTTGCGAATCCGGTCCTTGACCGGATCGGCCAGCCGATGCGCCCAGGCGAGCCCCATCAGCACGTGCTCGTAGACCCAGCGGAACCAGGCCATCTGCAGGAGCTTCGGCCGCGTCGCCTCGAACACGAAGGCGGTGATGCCGAGGCCGGCCAGCTTGGCGAAGGTAAACACCAGGCCGGCGGCAATCAGTTGCTTCTGGGCCAAGAGCCAGATCGTGAGGAGCTTGAGCGGAAACAGCAGAATGGCCGGCACCACGAACACGGCCAGCGCCGCGGCGGGCGGAATCGTTTCGACCCAGGCGGCAACGCGCGCTTTCAACGCGCGCAGCGGAATGCGCGCGACGATGGTGGCAACAACCGGCTCGAGATGCCGCCAAAGCCACGCTTCGACCAGGAAGACGATCGCGAGCAGGACCAGGAACGGGCGCATCAGCCAGCGCATGGGGGAAATCTAGGCCAGGCAGGGTTCGGAAATAAGGCCCGGCGCTCCTCACTCTCTGTGATTTGTCGGGATTTCAGCCTTGCGGGTTCAACTGCGGACCCTGCCGCCGTCGACATTGAGGGTCTGGCCGGTGATGAAGGCCGCGTCGTCGCTGGTGAGGAACGAAACCGTGCCGACCAGATCGTCCGGCACCTCCGGCCGCTTGATCGCCTGCATCTGCGCCACCTGCATGAACTCCTCGTCCATGCTGGCGATTCCCGCGCGCGGCTTGCGCGACATCGCACCCGGCGTCTTGGTCAGGCCCGGCGCGATGGCGTTCACCGTGACGCCATGCGGGCCGAGCTCGCTGGCGAGCGCCCGGGTGAAGCCGATGATGCCGGCCTTGCTGGTGACGTAGTGCACGAAGCCCGTCACCACCGAGCCCACCGTGCTGGATGACATGCTGACCACGCGGCCCCAGCCGCGCTGCCTCATGCCCGGCACGAACTGCGACGTCACCAGGAACACGCTGTCGAGGTTGATGGACAGAAGCTTCCGCCAGTCCTCGTAGGTCATGTCCTCGAACGCGCGCTGCGGGAAGATGCCGGCGCAGTTGATGACGATGTCGCAGCGGCCGAACTTGTTCTGCACCTCGGCGGCCATCGCCTTGACCTGGTCCGGCGATGCCACGTCGCACTGGCAGGCGAGCGCCTGGCGGCCGGCCTGCTCGACCATCTTCACGGTCTGCTCGGCTGAGCCGATGTCGGCGATGGCGATGTGCACGCCGTCTTCGGCGAGGCGTTTGGCGAAGGCCTGGCCGAGGCCGTTGGCGGCTCCGGTGATGACGGCGACTTTGTCCTTGTGGCCTTTGGCCATTGTGATCCTCCCGTCGAGCTCATGCCGTGTTGGCGCAGCATAACACGCTGTCACCCGCGGGCTTGACCCGGGCATCTATGCAATCGCGCAACCAAGATGCTCTTACGAGTGGGACCGCGGTGAGCACTCATGGATCGCCGGGTCAAGGCCCGGCGATGACACCGCTTGTGTGGCAGCGATATCGGCAAAAAGTTAAAAGTGAATCGCCCGCTTGGCCACCGCCAACGCGGCTTCCTTCACCGCCTCGGGCAAAGTCGGATGCGCGTGGCAGGTGCGCGCGATGTCCTCCGACGAGGCGCCGAACTCCATCGCCACCGCGGCCTCCGCGATCATGTTGCCGGCGTCGGAGCCGATGATATGCACGCCGAGCACGCGGTCGTTCTTAGCGTCGGCGAGAATTTTCACGAAGCCCTCGGTCTGCTGGTTGGCTTTCGCCCGGCCGTTCGCCGTGAAGGGGAATTTCCCGGCATTGTAGGCGACACCCTTCTCCTTCAGCTCCTCCTCGGTCTTGCCGACCGAAGCGATCTCCGGGAACGTGTAGACTACGCCGGGAATGACGTCGTAGTTCACGTGGCCGGCCTGGCCGGCAAGGATCTCGGCGACCGCCATGCCCTCGTCCTCGGCCTTGTGCGCAAGCATCGGCCCCGCGATCACATCGCCGATGGCGTAGACGCCTTTCACGTTGGTCGCGAAATGCGCATCGGTGACGACGCGGCCGCGATTGTCCTTCGCAACGCCGGCCTGTTCGAGCCCGAGCCCGTCGGTGAACGGCACGCGGCCGATCGCGACCAGAACGACGTCAGCCTCGATGACTTCTGCGGCGCCGCCCTTGGCCGGCTCGACGCTGGCCTTGAGCACCGCGCCCGACGCATCGACGCCGGTGACCTTGGAACCGAGCTTGAAGACGATGCCCTGCTTTTCCAGGAGGCGCTGCGACTGGCGGCACACCTCGTTGTCCATGCCGGACAGGATGCGGTCGAGGAACTCGACCACCGTGACCTTGGAGCCGAGCCGCCGCCACACCGACCCGAGTTCCAGCCCGATCACGCCCGCGCCGACGACCAGCAGCCGCTGCGGCACCTTGGGAAGCGCGATGGCCTGATCGGAACCGACGATCCGTTTGCCGTCGATGTCGACGCCGCGGAGCTTCGCCACGTCGGAGCCGGTGGCGATGACGATGTTCTTCGTCTCCAGCGTCTGCGTCTTGCCATCCGCGCTTTTGACCTCGACCTTGCCGGGCGCAACGATCCGGCCGGTGCCGAACACCGAATCGATCTTGTTCTTCTTCAGCAGGTAGTCGACGCCCTTGACGTTACCGTCGACCGCCTCGTCCTTGAACGTCAGCATGGTGGCGAGATCGAGCTTCGGCGTGCCGACGCCGATGCCCATTTTCGCGAAGCTGTGGCCGGCCTCCTCGAACATCTCGGAGGCGTGCAGCAGCGCCTTCGACGGGATGCAGCCGACATTGAGGCAGGTACCGCCGTGGGTGCCGCGTTTCTCGACCACCGCGACCTTCATGCCGAGCTGCGCCGCGCGGATCGCGCAGACATAGCCGCCGGGGCCGGTGCCGATGACGATGAGATCGTAAGCCATCAGATCAACTCCGCACTCTCAATCGCCATGGCCGGGCATCGGCGTCCGAAGGACGGACATCGCGCGCTTCCATGACGGAGAACAATCAAACGTCCAGCACAAGCCGCGCCGGATCCTCCAGGCATTCCTTCACCCGCACCAGGAACGTCACAGCCTCGCGGCCGTCGACGATGCGGTGGTCGTAGCTGAGCGCCAGATACATCATCGGCCGCACCTCGATCTTGCCGCCGACCACCATCGGCCGCTCCTGGATCTTGTGCATGCCGAGGATGCCGGACTGCGGCGCGTTGAGGATCGGCGTCGACATCAACGAGCCGTAGACGCCGCCATTGGTGATCGTGAAGGTGCCGCCCTGCATCTCCTCGATCTTGAGCTGACCGTCGCGGGCGCGCCGGCCGAAGTCGGCGATGGTCTTCTCGACCTCGGCGAGCGGCTTCAGATCGCAGTCGTGCACCACCGGCACGACCAGGCCCTTCTCGGTGCCGACCGCGATGCCCATGTGGTAGTAGTTCTTGTAGATGATGTCGGCGCCGTCGATCTCGGCGTTGACGGCGGGGATGTCCTTCAGCGCCTGCACGCAGGCCTTCACGAAGAAGCCCATGAAGCCGAGCTTCGAGCCGTGGCGCTTCTCGAACTGATCTTTGTACTGGTTGCGCATGTGCATGACCGCGGTCATGTCGACCTCGTTGAAGGTCGTGAGCATGGCGGCGGTGTTCTGCGCATCCTTGAGCCGCCGCGCGATGGTCTGGCGCAGCCGCGTCATCTTCACGCGCTCCTCGCGCGTGGCATCGTCGGCGGGCGACGGGGCGCGGACCTGGATCGCGGCGGCGGTCTGCGGCACCGGCGTCGGCGATGCAGCGGCGCGTTCGATCGCCGCCATCATGTCGCCCTTGGTGACGCGGCCGTCCTTGCCGGAGCCAGCCACGCCCGCGGGATCGACGCCGGTTTCGGCGGCCATCTTGCGGACCGACGGGGCGAGCGGCATGTCGCCGGAGGGTGCGGCGGCAGGGGCAGGTTTCGCGGTCGCGGGAGCCGCGGCCGCAGGCTTCGCGGCAGCGGGCGCGCCCGGGCCTTCCTTGATCTGGCCGAGCAGCGCGCCCACAGCGACCGTCTCGCCGTCCTTGACGGCGATGTCGGAGAGCACACCGGCGGCGGGCGCCGGCACCTCGATGGTGACCTTGTCGGTCTCAAGCTCGACCAATGGCTCGTCGACCGCGACGGCTTCGCCGGCCTTCTTGAACCACTTGCCGATGGTCGCCTCGGTGACGGATTCACCAAGCGTGGGAACACGGATTTCAGCCATTGAATGGTCCTCGTAACTCTCCGCGTCATGCCCGCGCTCGTCGCGGGCATCCACGCCTTGCTTGTTGTGAATTCAACGAAGAAAGGCGTGGATGGCCGGGATATTGGGCTTGAAGACGGCGCTTCGCGCCTTTGGCCCGGCCATGACGGCTGCAACAATTAGCCCAGCGCCTCGTCGAGGAGCTGCTTCAACTGCGCCAGATGCTTCGACATCTGGCCGACCGCGGTTGCGGCCGACGCCGGCCGCGTCGCATAGCGCGGCCGCAGGTTCTTCGCGCCGATCTGGTTGAGCACCCATTCGAGATAGTGCTCGACGAAGTGCCACCCGCCCATGTTGCGCGGCTCTTCCTGGCACCAGACGATCTCGGCCTGCTTGAAGCGCGACAGCTCGGTGACCAGCGCCTTGGTCGGGAACGGATAGAGCTGCTCGACGCGCAGCAGATAGATGTCGTCGATGCCGCGCTTCTCGCGCTCCTCGTAGAGATCGTAATAAACCTTGCCGGCGCACAGCACGACGCGGCGGATCTTGGCGTCCTCGGCGAGCTTGATCTTCTCGCCGGGCAGAAGCTGCGCGTCATCCCACAGCACGCGGTGGAACGAGGTGCCGGCGGTCATCTCGTCGAGCCGCGACACCGCCCGTTTGTGGCGGAGCAGCGACTTCGGCGTCATCAGGATCAAGGGCTTCCTGATCTCGCGTTTCAACTGGCGGCGCAGGATGTGGAAGTAGTTGGCCGGTGTCGAGCAGTTGGCGACCTGGAGGTTGTCCTCGGCGCACATCTGCAGGAAGCGCTCGAGCCGCGCCGACGAATGTTCCGGACCCTGGCCTTCGTAGCCGTGCGGCAGGAGGCAGACGAGGCCCGACATGCGCAGCCACTTGCGCTCGCCGGACGAGATGAACTGGTCGAACAGCACCTGCGCGCCGTTGGCAAAGTCGCCGAACTGCGCTTCCCAAAGCGTCAGCGCGTTCGGCTCGGCGAGCGAATAGCCGTACTCGAAGCCCAGCACCGCCTCCTCCGAGAGCATCGAGTTGATGACCTCGTAGCGCGACTGTTTTTCGGAGAGGTGGTTGAACGGCGTGTGGCGGTCTTCGGTTTCCTGATCGATGAGGACCGAATGGCGCTGCGAGAACGTGCCGCGCTCGACGTCCTGGCCGGAAAATCGCACCGGATGGCCTTCGAGCAGCAGCGAGCAGAGTGCGAGCGCCTCGGCGGTCGCCCAGTCGATACCCTCTCCGGTCTCGATCGCCTTCTGGCGCGAAGTCGAGAAAGCGCTGGATGGTGCGGTGGACGTGGAAGCCGTCCGGCACCCTGGAAATCTTTGCACCGATGTCTTTCAGCGTCTCGACCGCGACGCCGGTGTTGCCGCGGCGCGGATCGTCGCTGACGCCCGCAGGCTTCATGCCGGCCCAGCGGCCGTCGAGCCAGTCGGCGCTGTTGGCCTTGTAGCCCTGGCTTGCCTCCTGCTCGGCGTCGAGCCGGGCGCGCCAGTCGGCGCGCATCTTCTCGACCTCGCCCTCGGTGACGACATTCTCACCGACCAGGCGCCTGGCGTAGATGTCGAGCGTGGACGGATGCGAGCGGATCGCCTTGTACATCAAGGGCTGGGTGAATGACGGCTCGTCGCCCTCGTTGTGGCCGAAGCGGCGGTAGCAGAACATGTCGACCACCACCGGCTTCTGGAATTTCTGCCGGAATTCGGTCGCAACCTTCGCCGCATACACCACCGCTTCGGGATCGTCGCCGTTGGCGTGGAAGATCGGCGCCTCGATCATCTTGGCGACGTCGGACGGATACGGCGACGAGCGGGAGTAGCGCGGATAGGTCGTAAAGCCGATCTGGTTGTTGACGATGAAGTGCACCGAGCCGCCGGTGCGATGGCCGCGCAGCTCCGACAGTCCGAAGCATTCGGCGATGACGCCCTGGCCGGCGAACGCCGCGTCGCCCGAAATGAGCAGCGGCATCACCATGGTGCGGTCTTCGCGGGTCGCGCCGTGCTGATCCTGCTTGGCGCGCACCTTGCCGAGCACCACCGGATTGACGATCTCCAGATGCGACGGGTTGGCGGTGAGCGACAGGTGCACCTTGTTGCCGTCGAACTCGCGGTCCGACGAAGCGCCGAGATGATACTTCACGTCGCCGGAGCCTTCGACGTCGTCGGGCGACGACGAGCCGCCCTTGAACTCGTGGAAGATCGCGCGGTGCGGCTTGCTCATCACCTGTGCCAGCACGTTGAGCCGGCCGCGATGCGCCATGCCGATGATGATTTCCTTCACGCCGAGCGCGCCGCCGCGCTTGATGATCTGCTCTAGCGCCGGGATCATCGACTCGCCGCCGTCGAGGCCGAAGCGCTTGGTGCCGGTGAACTTGAGGTCGCAGAACTTCTCGAAGCCCTCGGCCTCGACCAGCTTGTTGAGGATCGCGCGCTTGCCCTCGCGGGTGAAGGTGATCTCCTTGTCGCGCCCCTCGATGCGCTCCTGCATCCAGGCTTTCTGCGCCGGATCGGAGATGTGCATGAACTCGACGCCGAGCGTCTGGCAGTAGGTGCGCCGGAGGATGGCGATGATCTCGCGCATGGTCGCGAATTCGAGACCGAGCACCTTGTCGAGGAAAATCCTGCGGTCGAAGTCGGCTTCGGTAAAGCCATAGGAGCGCGGATCGAGCTCCTCCTCGCTCTTTTCCGGCTCGAGGCCGAGCGGGTCGAGCTTGGCGTGAAAATGACCGCGGATCCGATAGGCGCGGATCAGCATCAGCGCATGGATCGAATCCCGCGTCGCCTGCTGCACGTCGGCTTGCGAAAGCTCGACGCCCTTGGCCTGCGCCTTGCCCTTGAGCTTGTCGCCGATGCTGCGCTCGACCTCGGCCCAGTCGCCGGTCAGCGCGGAAATCAGCTCGCCGCTCGCATGCGCGATGTTCGGCCGCTTCCACGAGGGGCCATTGGCCCCCTTGAGGACGTCACCGCGGTCGTCCTTCAGGCTTTCGAAGAACGCGCGCCATTCGGCGTCGACCGACGCCGGATTGGCTTCATAGCGGGACTGGAGTTGTTCGACATAGGCGGCGTTGCCGCCATAAAGAAAAGAACTGCGGGCGAAAGCCGCATTCGCGTCCTGGCGTGACATCCAAATCTTCCTCTACGGGGCACCTGCCCCGGGTCGAGGGAGCTAAGGCAAGAGAACCCGCCACCCCCAACGAGCGATGTATGACTCAGATTTATGACGTTCGAAAGGCTACGAAAGCCTGAACACCCGACATTCGCTCCAAGAACGATTGAGAACTGCTCTAAGAACTGAATCAGGATTTCAGAAGCTCGATCAGCGTCTTTCCAATCCGGGCCGGGGACGGTGATACCTTGATTCCGGCCGATTCCATTGCCGCAATTTTGGACTCGGCGTCGCCCTTGCCGCCCGCGATGATCGCGCCGGCATGGCCCATGCGGCGGCCGGGAGGCGCGGTGCGGCCGGCGATGAAGCCGACCATCGGCTTCTTGCGGCCTTTTTTGGCCTCGTCCTTGAGGAATTGCGCGGCATCTTCCTCCGACGCGCCGCCGATCTCGCCGATCATCACGATGGCTTCGGTCGCCTTGTCGGCCAGGAACAGTTCGAGCCCGTCGATGAAGTCCATGCCCTTCACCGGATCGCCGCCGATGCCGAGCGCGGTGGTCTGGCCGAGCCCCTCGGCGCTGGTCTGAAACACCGCCTCGTAGGTCAGCGTGCCGGAGCGCGACACGATCCCGACCTTGCCGGGCTTGAAGATCGACGCCGGCATGATGCCGATCTTGCATTCGCCCGCCGTCATCACGCCGGGGCAGTTCGGCCCGATCAGGCGCGACTTCGAGCCCGAGAGCGAGCGCTTGACCTTGACCATGTCGGCGACCGGGATGCCTTCGGTGATGCAGACGATCAGCGGGATTTCGGCTTCGATGGCTTCCGAGATCGCGTCGGCGGCGCCGGGCGGCGGCACATAGATGACGCTCGCATCGGCGCCGGTCTTGGCCTTGGCCTCGGCGACGGTGTCGAACACCGGAAGACCGAGATGCGTCGAGCCGCCTTTGCCGGGCGACGTACCGCCGACCATCTTGGTGCCGTAGGCAATCGCCTGTTCGGAATGGAAGGTGCCATTCTTGCCAGTAAATCCCTGGCAGATGACTTTGGTGTTTTTGTCGATGAGGATTGGCATTGGTTTCCGGCTTCAGGTTTGCGTTGCTATTGGACGACTATTTGCACCGACGTTGCCGGCCCCGATTTTCTTCCGGGAATTTCAGATCGACAAAACTTAACATCGTTGAATTATCGACAGCGCTCAAAAGAACGTTCTTGCTGCAGTCGTTATCGTTCTGTCCATCCTGATACGGATACCAGGAATAAATCGAGACCTTGGAGCGGGTGAACGATGGAAGCAGCCGTGAAATCTCCCGCGCTGCTTCATTTCTGAGTTGGCCAGCGACATGAAAGCTGCAGACCGTGTAACGCAACTCCGGTTGCTCCGGCCCAGCTATCATGATCACCATGGTGATTGGCACGCCAGTTGACACGTACCCTTCCCAAATTTTGGCGATGATGGGCCGCGGCTCGTGCGGATCCGATGGCGATTCGGGCAAACCCGGAGGCCTTTCGCCTATCATCAAGGGCATCCGTCCAGACTTTGCCTGATCAAGCTTCCAACCGCGTGCAGACGCGAGGTTTTCGCCAGCCACCATCATGGCCTCGGGTGTAGCCGACGCGACGCAAATCTCTTTGAACAGCGTCACCATACTTTCTTGCACCGATTGAGCGGAGTTCACCGAAAACCAAGTCACCACGAACAGGACGGCAGCAAGCAATCGCATGTCTACTACTTACCGTCCTTCACCGCCTTGACGATCTTCTGCGCGGCGTCGTCGAGATCGTCGCCTGACGTCACGTTGAGGCCGGACTCCTTGATGATCTTCTTGCCGAGATCGACATTGGTGCCTTCGAGCCGCACCACCAAAGGCACCTTGAGGCCTACCTCTTTCACCGCCGCCACCACGCCCTCGGCGATCACGTCGCACTTCATGATGCCGCCGAAAATGTTGACCAGAATGCCCTTCACCTTCGGATCCGAGGTGATGATCTTGAACGCCGCCGCGACTTTTTCCTTGGAAGCACTGCCGCCAACGTCCAAAAAATTGGCGGGCTCGAGCCCATAGAGCTTGATGATGTCCATGGTGGCCATGGCGAGGCCCGCGCCGTTGACCATGCAGCCGATCGAGCCGTCGAGCGCCACGTAATTGAGATCGTACTTCGACGCCTCGATCTCCTTGGCGTCCTCCTCGGTCTCGTCGCGCAGCGCCATCACGTCGGGATGCCGGAACAGCGCGTTGTCGTCGAAGCCGATCTTGGCGTCGAGGCAGACGAGCTTCTTGTCCTTGGTGACGACCAGCGGATTGATCTCGAGCAGGCTCATGTCCTTCTCGGTGAAGGCCTTGTAGAGCAGCGTCAGCAGCGAGCTCATCTGCTTCTGCAGGTCGGCATCGAGCCCGAGCGCCTTCGACACGCGCCGCACGTGATGCGGGCAGATGTTGGTCGCGGGATCGACCGTCAGCGTGACGATCTTGTCCGGCGTGTCGTGCGCGACTTTCTCGATGTCCATGCCGCCTTCGGTCGAGACCACGATGGCGACGCGTGAGCTGCTGCGATCCACCAGCATCGACAGGTAGAACTCCTTGTCGATGGCGGAGCCGTCCTCGATGTAGAGGCGGTTGACCTGCTTGCCCTTCGGACCCGTCTGGTGCGTGACCAGCGTCGAGCCGAGGATGCGCGTGGCCTCCTTCTTCACGTCGTCGATCGACTTCACCACCTTGACGCCGCCGGCCTTGCCGCGGCCGCCGGCGTGAATCTGCGCCTTCACCACCCACACCGGGCCGGGAAGCTGGTTCGCAGCCTTGACCGCTTCATCGACGCTGAACGCCGGAATGCCGTTCGGCACCGGCACGCCGAACCCGCGCAACACCGCCTTGCCCTGATACTCGTGGATGTTCATGGTTGCCTTTCAGGCCGCGACAGCGCCGACGGCATCGGGCCGGGGCGATGCCTTACGCAGCGCACCCCTTGTGTGGCTTGAGAACGCGTTCCGTCGACGCCGGGTTGTTGACGAGCTTCGCGGCCGGCCGCACCGGCCGGCGCACCAGTTCGCCGCCGCAGTTCGGGCACCGCCCGCCGGGAAGCCGGCCGGCGGCGCACGCCGCACAGAAGGTGCATTCGAACGAGCAGATCAACGCGTCCGGTGAATCCGGCGGCAGATCCCGATCGCAGCATTCGCAGTTGGGTCTGAGCGCCAGCATGTGCGTTGTCCTGCTTGTTGGCTCTACTTCTTGCCGAGGTCCGGCGCGATCTTCTGGCAGGCATCGACCAGCGCTTTCACGGACGCGGCCGACTTCTCGAACTCGCTGCGCTCCGAGCCGTTCAGCTCCAGCTCGACGATGCGCTCGACGCCCTTCGCGCCGATCACGACCGGCACGCCGACGTAGAGATTCTTGATGCCGTACTCGCCGTTGAGCCAAGCGGCGCAGGGCAGCACGCGCTTCTTGTCGCGCAGATAGCTTTCCGCCATGGCGATCGCCGACGACGCGGGCGCGTAGAACGCCGAGCCGGTCTTCAGCAGGTTGACGATCTCGGCGCCGCCGTTGCGGGTGCGGTTGAAGATCTCCTCGACGCGGGCCTGCGTGGTCCAGCCCATGCGGATCAGGTCGGGGAGCGGAATGCCGGCGACGGTCGAATAGCGCGCCATCGGCACCATGGTGTCGCCGTGGCCGCCGAGCACGAAGGCGCTCACGTCCTCCACCGACACGTTGAACTCGTCGGCGAGGAAGTAACGCAGCCGCGCCGAGTCGAGCACGCCGGCCATGCCGACCACCATGTTGCGCGGGAGCCCTGAGGCCTTCTGCAGCGCCCAGACCATCGCGTCGAGCGGGTTGGTGATGCAGATGACGAAGGCGTTCGGCGCGTATTTCTTCAGGCCGGCACCGACCTGGTCCATGACCTTGAGGTTGATGCCGAGCAGATCGTCACGGCTCATGCCGGGCTTGCGCGGCACGCCCGCGGTGACGATGCAGACGTCGGCGCCTTCCATCGCCTCGTAGGCGTTGGTGCCGACCAGCTTGGCGTCGAAACCTTCGACCGGCGACGACTGGACGAGGTCGAGGGCTTTGCCCTGCGGGATGCCTTCGGCAATGTCGAACAGCACGACGTCGCCGAGTTCCTTGAGACCGATGAGGTGTGCGAGCGTGCCGCCGATTTGGCCTGCGCCGATCAAGGCAATCTTGTTACGCGCCATGGAGGAAGTCCTTTGGGAAAAGCCGCCGGGAACAGCGGGTCGCGCGGTGGTTAACTTTTTCGGCGGTGGCGTTCAAGTGACCTCGGGGCGGACGCCCGTGAGAGCCATCTTGCCAGCCTTAATACATTATACCAGTCTTAAACTTGAGAATTCGTCGCTGCATCGCGTCATTTTTCGCCTGTGCGCGCTGCGATGCAATACGCGCGGCGGCTGGATGGCGGGGAGGATTGTCCAAGCGCTCAGGTTTCGACGATGCCTTCGCTCGACCCGCTGGCCGCGGAGTCGCCACGGCCGTGCGGCAGCGCGAGGTAGGCCTGCGAGCGCATCTCGATCAGCCGCGAAGCGGTGCGCCTGAACTCGGACGCCTCGTAGCCGTCGCTCGCGCGATAGAGCCCGTCCGGCTCCGCCGCGGCTGACGCGATCAGCTTCACCGCGTTGTCGTAGAGCGTGTCGATCAGGATGATGAAGCGCTTGGCGGCGTTGCGTTCGTCGAAGCCCATCACCGGAATGCGGTCGACGATCAGCGTGTGGAATTCGTGCGCGATGCGCAGATAGTCGGACGCCGCGAGCGGCTGCTCGCAAAGATCATGAAAGAAAAACCGCGCGACGCCCATCGCGGCGCGCGGCACGCGAAGCCGCCGGCCCTTGATCGACAATTCCTGCGGCATGCCGCTCGAGCTACCGACCAGCCGCCGCCACGCAGCGTCGAGCGAAGTCGCGGCGTCATCGTCCGCCGGCACGTACCAGACCTGTTGGCCGGCGAGCTTCTCCAGCCGGAAATCGGTGCGCGACTTGAGCGCAAGCACATCCATGTGCCGCTCGATCATGGTGATGAACGGCACGAACAGTGCGCGGTTGAGCCCGTCCTTGTAGAGCTCCGACGGCGCGACGTTCGATGTCGCCACCACCACGACGCCGAGTTCGAGCAGCCGCGAAAACAATCGGCCGAGAATCATCGCGTCCGCGATGTCGGTGACGTGAAACTCGTCGAAGCAGAGCAGCCAGCTTTCCTCGGCGATGTCGTTGGCGGTGAGGCGGATCGCATCCTCGCCTTCGATCTCGCGATCCTTGAGCTTCTGCCGGTAGCCCCTCACCCGCTCGTGAATGTCGGCCATGAATTCGTGGAAGTGGGCGCGGCGCTTGCGGACGACCGGGCTCGCCTCGAAGAACAGATCCATCATCATGGTCTTGCCGCGGCCGACGTCGCCGAACACGTAGAGACCCTTCACCGGCTCGGGCTGGCTCGAACCGAACAGCCAACCGACCGGACGCACCCGCCGCGCCGAACGGTGGGTGACCACGCGCTCCTCGACCTGCTCGAGCCGCGACAGCAGCGCGCCCTGCGCCGGATCGCGCTCGATCTTCTTCAGGACCACCAATTCTTCGTAGAGCTCGCGGACGGACATGTCGGATGGGGGCGCGGGAACCGCAGGACGGGACGGCCACGGATAGGCGTTAGGGCTGCGCCCGGCAAGCGATACGCGACCCGGGCCGAAATCGCCGGCATGCCAGCCATGCAGATTTCACCACATTTTGCAGAGCCTTAGCGGAAATTCGGGCTTCCCGGCCAAGCTTGCCATCATTATGTTGCAACGCAACAATAGGGTGAGTCGCAGGCGGCCCGATCGGCTGCCTGTCCAGGGAATGGAACTCCACGGAGGGTCTTTGGACGGTCAACGTCAGGAGACCCGAATGCAAGAATCCCTCGCCGACGGCGGCGTCATCCGCAAGCTCTGGATGGGCGAAGCCGAGCAGTACCGGAACCACCTGCTGCGGCTCGACGCCGAAAGCCGCCACAGCCGGTTCGGCGGTGGCGTGGCGGACGAGTTTATCCGCGATTACGTCGGCACGACGCTGGGGCTGGGCGCCGTGGTGCACGGGTTTTTCGTCGACGGCATGCTGCGGGGCGCAGCCGAACTCCGCCTGCTGGGGCCGGCCTTCGCGCGCGAGGCCGAGGCCGCGCTGAGCATCGAAGGCCCCTGGCAAAGCCACGGCGTGGGCTCGGCGCTGCTCGACCGCACGCTGCTCGCGGCACGGAATCGCGGCATCAGGAAGCTGCACATGGCCTGCCTCGCCAACAACCGCCGCATGCGGGAGCTGGCGCGGAAATTCGCCGCCGAACTCAGCTTCGACTTCGGCGGCGTGGTGGGAGAGGTGGCCGCGGCGCGGCCGACGCCGCTGTCGGTCCTGAGGGAACTTGTGGCCGACAATTGCGGCTTCGCCACCGCGGTGCTGGAGGTTCAGTCGAAACTGCTGAAAACGCCGACGCCGGCGGGAAGGGCGCGTTAACCAGTCGGCATGGTTTGACGCCTATCCTGCTCCCCGTCCGGTTTCGAGGGGTTCAGCGTCATGGCGTTCGTTCACGCGGCCGAAATTCGCGTTCTGGGAACCACGGCCATCGAGGACTATCACGCCCACCTGCTGCGGCTCGATCGGACGAGCCGCTTCCCCGGCGACGAGCGCGGCGTCGATGCCCACTGCCTCAGCCTGCTGGCGTCAGGCGCAATCCTGATCGGCGCCTACGTCAAGGGTGTGATGCGGGCGAGCGCCGAGATCGTGCCGGACCGCACGGCGCGGCGTGCCGAGGCCGCCATCACCATCGAGGACGGATTCTACGACCGCGGCTTCGAGCGTGAGCTGACCGCCAAGATCCTCGACGAGGCGCGCCGCTGTCACATCAGCGATGTGCGCGTGCACGAGCTGTCGACCAGCCGCAGCTACAAGGTGCCGGCCTTCGAGGTGCACACCTACTCGGCGTGACCTTGTTGGGCATGATCTTGTCCGAAAACCGCTTCACACTTTTCGGGATCATGCCTTAAGCGGCCAACGGATACGCCGCCTCGACCACGTAAGGTCCGCCGCCCTGCGAGGTGCGCGACGAGAACAGCACAAAGCGCGAGACCTTGAACGGCGGCGAGCGGAAGCCGCCGCGCGACGAGAGATATTCGGCGACGTCGTAGCTCGACGCGTCGCGCAGCCGCGCGAGCGTGACATGCGGGGTGTATTTGCGCCCCTCGGGATCGAGGCCGACGCGCTGCATCAGCCGCTCGTGCTCGGCCTGCAGCTCCATCACCGATTGCGACGGCGCGACGGTGGCGACCACCGCGCGCGGCTTGCGGCCGCCGAACGACGACAGTCCGTCGAGCCGCAATTCGAACTCGCGGCGCCGCACGTTGCCCAGCAGCCACGCAACCTCCTGCGCAACGTCGTCGTCGACGTCGCCGATGAATCGCAGCGTCAGATGGTAGTTTTCCGCGTCGATCCAGCGGGCCCCCGGCAGGCCGCCGCGCAACAGAGACAGCGTTTCACCCAATGCGGCCGGTATTTCCAGACCTGTAAACAATCGCGGCATGGACCTGCTCTTGCAGCTACCGAATCACGTTCATGGCGGCTTCGCAACGGCCGGAACTGTCGCTCCCCTGATAATATATGTCGGGACTTTGCGCGTGGAATTCCAGACCCGTCACGCCGTCGGCTTGTCGGTTTGCAGGCTTGTCAGTTGGCAGGTTTGTCAGTTCGTAGGTTTGTCAGTTTGCAGGTTTCGCCCGCACGCGCGCGATCAATTCCTCAACCTTCGGAAGTATCCCGGCCACGATCTTCGCCACACCCGCCGCGGTCGGATGCAGCCCGTCGCTCTGGTTGAGCCTGGCGTCGGCGGCGATGCCGTCGAGAAAGAACGGATAGAACACGAGGCCGTTCGCGGCGGCGAGTTCGGGATAGATCGGATCGAAGGCGCGTGCGTAATCGGCACCGAGATTTCGCGACGCCAGCATCCCGCACAACAGCACCTCGATGCGGCGCGCCTTGAGGCGGCGGACGATCCCGGTCAGGGCCTCGCGCGTCACCTTGGGATCGACGGCGCGCAGCATGTCGTTCGCGCCGAGCTCGAGGATCACCGCGTCGGTGCCGTCCGGCACCGACCAGTCGAGCCGCGCAAGTCCGCCCGAGCTGGTATCGCCGGAGACTCCGGCATTGGCGACCTCCACCGCAAGTCCCCTGGCGCGCAGCGCCCGCTCGAGCTGGACCGGAAACGCATCCTGGGCCGGAAGCTGGTAGCCTGCGGAGAGCGAATCGCCGAGCGCCACAATTTTGATGGTCCGCTCCGCCGCACCCGCCATACCCACCGCCCCGACCATCGCCAACAGCGCAAATGCAAGGGCGGCCGAATGACGCTGGACGGAACGGGCATGCATCCCATATGACCCCATCGAGCATACGGAACGGACGCCGGCACAAAGCCTCATGAACGACACCTCGGTTGCGGCAACCCCGGCCATTTCGCTCTCCGGCATCAACCTTTCGCTCGGCCGCGACGCGGCCCGCGTTCATATCCTCAAAGATATCGATCTTCATATAGGGCGCGGCGAGGCGATCGGCCTGGTCGGTCCGTCGGGATCGGGCAAGACCACCTTGCTGATGGTGCTCGCCGGGCTCGAGCGCGCGGACGCGGGATCGATCACGGTGGCGGGCACCGATCTGCGGAAGCTCGACGAGGACGCGCTGGCGCGCTTTCGCGGCCGCAACGTCGGCATCGTGTTCCAGTCGTTCCACCTGATCCCGACCATGACGGCGCTGGAGAACGTCGCGGTGCCGCTGGAGCTTGCGGGCGTTGCCGATGCACACGACCGCGCGCGGGCCGAACTCGGCAAGGTCGGTCTCGCCGAGCGCCTGCAGCACTATCCGGCGCAGCTTTCCGGCGGCGAGCAGCAGCGCGTGGCGCTCGCGCGCGCGCTCGCGCCGAACCCGGCGATTCTGGTCGCCGACGAGCCCACCGGCAATCTCGACGAAGCCACCGGCCAGCAGGTGATCGAGCTTCTGTTCGCGGGCCACGTCGAGCGCGGCACCACGCTCATTCTGGTGACGCACGACAACGCGCTGGCGCAGCGCTGCGACCGCATCGTGCGGCTGCGCTCGGGCCGGATCGAGAATTCGCACACGACTTCCCAAACGGGGTGACGCCGCATGGCGACCGAGGTCATCGCCCACGCTTCCAACCGCGTACCGCTTTGGCTCAAGTTCGCCCATACCGCGTTCATGATCGTTCTGGTGCCGGTGTACTGGTATTATTACGGCCCGACCAACTTCCTGTATTTCTGCGACGTCTCGCTGTTCCTGATCCTTGTCGGAATCTGGATCGACAGCCCGCTGCTGATCTCGATGTGCGCCGTCGGCCTCATCGCGCCGCAGACGCTGTGGGTCGTCGACTTCGTGCTGAACTTTTTCGGTGTGTCGCTGGTCGGCATGACCGACTACATGTTCAAGCACGAGAACTCGCTGTTCCTGCGCGGGTTGTCTCTGTTCCACGGCTGGCTGCCGTTCCTGCTGGTCTATCTGGTCTGGCAGTACGGCTATGACAAGCGCGGCTTTCCCGCCTGGACCGTGCTCGCCTGGGTGCTGCTGTTGATCTGTTTCTTTTTCATGCCGCCGCCGCATCCCAGTCCCGGCCTCACCCCGGTGAACATCAACTACGTGTGGGGCCCAAGCGACAACGTCGCGCAGACCTGGGTTCATCCATACGTCTGGCTCGGCGGCCTGATGGCCGGGCTGCCGCTGATCCTGTTCCTGCCGGTCCATCTGCTCCTGTCGCGTTTCGCACCGAAGCCCGCAGCGTCTTGAGCGCACATGAGTTCTTGAGCACACATGAGTTTTGCCTCGCCGACGATCGCCGCGCCGTTCAGCCCGCTGCGCTTTGCGCTTCTGGAGTTGCGCGGCGGCCTGCACGGCTTCCGCATCTTCGTTGCCTGCATCGCGCTCGGGGTGATGGCGATTGCCGGCGTCGGCTCGTTCGCACGAAGCCTCACCAACGGCATCGACCGCGAAGGCCAGGTGATCCTCGGTGGCGATCTCTCGTTCATGCTGATCCATCGCGAGGCCGACACGGCCGAGCGGCGCTTCCTCGAAAGCCGCGGCCGGGTCTCGTCTGGTGCCAACATGCGCGCGATGGCGACCACCGCCGGCGGCACCCGGGTGCTGGTCGAGCTCAAGGCGGTGGACGGGCTCTATCCGATCTATGGAAAGATCGCGCTCGATCCGGAGATGCCGCTCGACCGCGCGCTGGCGCAGCGTGACGGCGCGTTCGGCGCAGCGGTCGATTCGACGCTGCTGACGCGGTTCGACCTCAAGCCGGGCGCGCGGCTCACGATCGGCCAGGCGACCATCGAGGTGACTTCCGTCATCAAGAGCGAGCCCGACAAGCTCGCAAGCGGCATCGGCTTCGGCCCGCGCGTCATCATCAGCGAGGCGGCGCTGCGCGCCACCGGCCTGCTGGTGCCGGGCAGCCTGGTGCGCTGGAACTACCGGCTGAAGCTGCCGGACAGCAGCGACCGCGCCGCCGAGGCGGTGATCGCCGCGGCCGGCAAGGAGCTTCCCGACGCCGGCTGGCAGATCAGGAGCCGCACCAATGCCTCGCCGCAGCTCGAGCGCAATGTCGAACGCTTCACCCAGTTCCTGACGCTGGTCGGCCTGACCGCGCTGCTGGTCGGCGGGGTCGGCGTCGCCAACGCGGTCAAAAGCCATATCGACCGCAAGCGCGACGTGATCGCCACGCTTAAGGCGCTGGGCGCGACCGGCGGCCGGGTGTTCGCGATCTATCTGTCGCAGGTGATCGTGCTGTCCTCGATCGGCGCCGTGATCGGTCTGGTGCTCGGCGCGGCGCTACCGTTTGGAATTGCGGCGGCCTTCGCCAATGTTCTGCCGCTGCCGATCGCGCCGTCGCTGGAGCCGGCTGAACTCGCATTGGCGTTCGGCTATGGCCTGATGACGGCGCTGGCGTTCGCGCTGTGGCCGCTCGGCCGCGCGCACGACATTCCGGTGTCCGCGTTGTTCCGCGACGCCGTTGCGCCCGGCGGGCGCTGGCCGCGGCGGCGCTACATGATCGGCACCGCGCTGGTGCTGGCCGCGCTGATCGCGGTCGCCACGCTGCTGTCCTACGACCGCCGGATCGCGCTGGTTTTCTTCGGCGCGGCTGCCGCCGTATTCATAGCGCTTCAGGCCGTGGCGCTGGGGCTGATGGCGATCGCCCGGCGGCTGCCGCATGCCAAGGCCACGGCGCTGCGACTCGCGATCGCCAACATGCACCGGCCGGGCGCGCTCACGCCCACCATCGTGCTGTCGCTGGGGCTCGGCCTTGCGCTGCTCGTAACCATCATCCAGATCGACGGCAATCTTCGCCGCCAGATCGAAGGCGCGCTGCCCGACCGGGTGCCGTCGTTCTACTTCCTCGACATCCAGTCGGCCGAGTCGGCGCGCTTCGACGCCTTCGTGCGCCAAGAGGCGCCGGAGGCCGATCTCGAGCGCGTGCCGATGCTGCGCGGCCGGATCATGTCGGCCGGCGGCATCAAGGCCGACGACATCAAGGCGCAGCCCAATGCGACGTGGGTGCTGCAAAGCGACCGCGGCATCACCTACGCGGCGGACGTTCCGCGCGGTTCCAAGGTGGTCGAAGGCGAGTGGTGGCCGAAGGATTACCGGGGACCGCCGCTGGTCTCGTTCGAAAAGAAGATCGCCGAGGGGCTCGGCCTCAAGATCGGCGACCCCATCGTGGTCAACGTGCTTGGCCGCAACATCGCGGCGAGGGTTGCGAACCTGCGCTCGGTGCACTGGGAAAATCTCGGCATCAATTTCGTCCTGGTGTTTTCGCCCAACGCCTTCGCCGGCGCACCGCACACCGACATCGCGACGCTGAGCTACAAGGGCGGCTCCACGGCCGACCAGGAGGCGGCGCTGCTCAAGGCGGTGAGCGAAGCGTTTCCGGCGATCACGCCGGTGCGCGTCAAGGACGCCATCCAGGCGGTCGGCGACATCGTGCGCAACCTCGTGGTCGCGGTGCGCGGCGCGAGCCTCGTGGCGCTGTTCGCCGCCATCATGGTGCTCGGCGGTGCGCTCGCGGCGGGTCATCGCGACCGGATCTACGATGCCGTGGTGCTGAAAACGCTCGGCGCCACGCGCGGCAAGCTGCTCGCCGCCTACGCGTTGGAATACCTGCTGCTCGGGGGCGCCACCGCGATTTTCGGCGTGCTGGCGGGCTCCGTCGCCGCCTGGGTCGTCACCACGCGCATCATGAATCTCGATTTCGTCTGGCTGCCGATGCCGGCGGCGGGTGCAGCATTCGGCGCACTGCTTGTCACAGTCGCGTTAGGCCTGATCGGCACCTTCACGGCGCTCGGACATAAGCCTGCGACAGTGCTGAGGAATTTGTAACGCTGCGGCAAAGGGTCGCGTAAACGGCGAATTATTTCAACGTCTTACAACAGACGCGCGGTTGCGCGACGATGTGCTATACATACGTCCAAGTTCATCGCGTGCATCGCCTGATGTACGCGGTATCTCGATAACGCCGTTCGACAACATGGGGGTTTCGACGATGTCGGACTACGATCGCAACGCAACGACCGCGTCTCCGTTCGGACAGACGGCGGGGCGCGCAGGCGCCACCGTCGCCGTGGACGAAGGGCTGCGCGCCTACATGCTGAGCATCTACAACTACATGGTGCTGGGCCTTGCCATCACCGGCGCGGCCGCTCTCGCCACCTACATGCTCTCCGTCACCACCGACCCGACGGTCGCGGCACTGAAGCTGCGCGACGGGCTGATGCTGACCGCGCTCGGCAAGGCGCTGTTCGTGAGCCCGCTGAAGTGGGTAGTGATCTTCGCGCCGCTGGGACTGGTGTTCCTGCTCAGCTTCGCCATCGAGCGCATGCGGCCCGCGACGGCGCAGATCGTGTTCTGGATCTACGCGGCGCTGGTCGGCGTCTCGCTCGCCTCGATCTTCATGGTGTTCACGCACACCTCGATCGTGCGGGTGTTCTTCATCACCGCTGCTTCGTTCGGCGCCCTAAGCCTCTGGGGCTACACCACCCAGCGCGACCTCACCGGCATGGGCTCGTTCCTGCTGATGGGCCTGTTCGGGGTGATCCTCGCCAGCATCGTCAACATCTTCATGGCGAGCTCGATGCTGCAGTTCATCATCTCGGTGGTGGGCGTGCTGGTGTTCGCGGGCCTCACCGCCTGGGATACCCAGCGGCTGAAGACCGAATACCTCTACGGCGCGATGGACGGCGAGACTCAAGAGCGCTCGGCGATCATCGGTGCGCTCTCGCTCTACCTCAACTTCATCAACCTGTTCACGCTGCTGCTGCAACTGCTCGGCCAGCGCGAAGAGTAGGCACGACGCCAGCAACGAATAGCAAAGGCCCCGGCTCTGCCGGGGCCTTTTTCTTGGGCTGATTTGTTGCGCTGACCGGCGAAGCGATCGTCAACGGCGCCGGGACGCAGACCGATCCGGTCAGAACCGAGGCGTCGCAGGCCGATCGCCGAAGCCGCGGCCGCCGCCCATACCACCACCCATGCCGCCACTCGTGCCGCCACCCATGCCTGGCCGCTGTCCGTTCCGCTTGTCATCGATCTTCTTTTTGCGCGTGTCCGGAATGAGTCCCTCACGCTGCGCCTTCTTGCGCGCGAGCTTTCGCGCACGGCGGATCGCTTCGGATTTTTCCCGCGTCTTGCGCTCGGATGGCTTCTCGTAGGACCGCCGCTGCTTCATTTCACGAAACAAACCCTCGCGCTGCATCTTCTTCTTGAGGACGCGAAGAGCCTGATCGACGTTGTTGTCGCGGACTAGAACCTGCAATGGACATCCTTCTCTGTGGTTTGGAGCAAGCAGAGCCGTATCACCGGCCGCTCTCTGGGCGCCGGCCGACCGTGCGATTTGCATGCTTGAGTGCGGACGCGACATGCTCGCGCCGAATTGAATTGGACGCTAGGCGCTAAACTCAGGCAAGTCTAGGGAAATCGGCGGAACCCGCTGCAACGGGCCAATGAGAGGGCCTTTTGACCGACTCCGGGAATATTCAGGACTCACGAGCCCGAAACTGCTAGGGATATCGATGATGCCGTCGTTGCTCGCAGTCCCGATACTGGTTTCAACGCTGATCGCGGAACAAGGCACCGTTCAGATCGGGCCGCCGCAACCGGTCGTCACGCAGGACAGCATCAGAGCAGACCGCGAAAAGTTCGAACGGGAATACAGGCTGAACACGAAGCGTCCTTGGGATGGCACGAACCCGGGGCGCCCCAGGGCGACGGAGCTTCCGCTTCCGCCCAAACCCGGCGAGTAGTCCGGTTGGTGCTGCGCCTGGTCGATAGGACTGCACATGGACAGCTTCGACTACAACGCACCCGCTGATCTGTTTCCGGCACGCAGCAGAACAGGCCACCGTCCGGTCGGCTATCGCAGGTTCAACACCGCTGCCGAAGCCATTCAATACGCGGTCGAGCAAATACCTTCGAAATTTCTGGACGGAACGATTTTGGAAACCGGCGACGAAAGGCTCGACGGACTCCGCATCCGATCCTTGTATGACAGCAAGAACTATCCGCTGATCAAAAAGTAACGCCGATTCGAAAAGTCGGGTCAGTCCAACACGGTTTGCCGGCTTTCCTCGGCGTCGTAGATGGAAACCTGAACGATCGGATGCGCCTTCTTGATTTCTTTCCCGGCCTTCTCGGCATCGCTCAGGTTGGCATAAGCGGCCTTGGTCTGCCGGTCGACCTGCAACCTGAAACGTCCCAGAGCAATCCGTCCCTGACTTGCCGCAGGCGGCGGCGCGCTGGATTCGGCGCTCGCCTTTTCCTTTTTTGGCATGCTGATCGTGCTCATATCGGAAGCTCCTTGTGCGATTTGAATTTGAGACATGTGCCGGAATTCGGGAACAGATCCGCACGACATGGTGCGCGCCGCCTGCTGCGGCGAACGTCTCATCACAACTGACGAATTCAATTAGTGGCCGCCACTTCGACGCAACGGCCGCAACGGCAAATACGCCTCTTCGGGGCTCGTCGATTCGTTGAGATCGCACTCAAGCACGTTGCGTTCAAACCCTTCGTGGTCGCTCTTGATGCGGTATTTGCGATCGATGGCCTGGAATTCTTCCGGCATTTGCCGCGTCACCTTGAAAAGCCCGACCTTTGCGCCGGTCGGCCTGTATTCCACCGCCTGTCCGACGGCAAACTTGAACGACATATTCAGAGCCTTTCTGTTCGGCCAAGAGATAGCACATCTATCGAGGCCGCGCTGAATTCTTTAGCCTTTCTGGCCTCGGCCGGAACATGCTTCCCGGACGGCGGCCGCTCTCCGAGTGATGCGAAAGCGCCGATCGTGGTCCGCGCGCCGACGCCAGGGAAATAGCGCTGCGGGCTCCATTTCGTTCATCACGTTGGCCGGTTTGGGCACCGGACCTTGTTATTTGCGGCATAAACGCTTATGTATCGTGATCGACTTTGGCCGGACAACTGGGCCGCTTCGCTCCGTCACTGACGGGCCGCACGTTTCAGCCTCTTCCAAATCGACGAACCGGGAACAATGGCGGCGATTCTCGCGCGCCACTTCCCACGTGCATGCCGACAGTGAAAGGACATTTCCATGATTTCGGGCACCGTGAAGTTCTACAACGACCAAAAGGGCTTCGGCTTCATTCAGCCGGACGACGGACAGAAAGACGTCTTCGTTCATGCCACCGCGCTCGAGCGCGCGGGCATCCAGGGCCTGCGTGAAGGCCAGAAGGTGAAGTTCGACACCCAGAACGATCCCCGCAGCGGCAAGACCGCGGTCGGCGCGATCGAGCTCGCGTAACGCGAGCTAACGATCGATCAAACCGGGGCCGCCGCTGGTGAAAGCGGCGGCTTTTTTCCAACTGGAGAACACGCCATGCGCCTGTTCATGTTCAAGTCGGACACCAATCGCGAGCTTTACGCCTTCGCAGGCGAGCCCGGCGGCCAGCAGCTGCCGTCGCGGCATGGCCCGTGGACCGCGGTCGGCGTGGTCCGCGACGACAAGGAGCCGCCGCACAAGATGAGCCGCCCCGTCATCGAGAAGAGCATCGCTGACCAAGGCTTCCAGCTCTACAAGAAGAAGAAAGCAGCAGCCACCGCCTGACGCCCGACTTCCTTGGAACTTGGCCGCCAACCTGACCCGGGGCGCAAACGCCCCGGTAACTCTGCGACTTAGGCGCATCTGGCAAACGCCCCTCAATCTCACTAAATTCCAACCAGAAACGATTTGCCGGCCTGGCGGTTGTTCCGGCTGGCAAGTCTGAGGCCCGGCTCGGTCCGGGATATGAGGGAATTCCAATGTCGGACTTCAATCGATGGAACACGGCGGCTCCCGGCCAGGTCCGTGAGACCGTCGCGGTCGACGCGGGACTGCGCGCCTACATGCTCCGCGTCTACAACTACATGGCCATGGCCGTGGCGCTGACCGGCGTCGTGGCCTGGTTCACGTTCCAGGCGGCGGTAACGACCGACGCGTCGGGCGCGATCATCGGCCTGACCTCGTTCGGCCAGATGATCTTCAGCGGCGTGGGCATGATCGTGCTGGTGCTGGCGACGCTCGGGCTGGTGTTCTTCATCAGCTTCCGCATTCACACCTTGCAATACACGACGGCCATGGCGCTGTTCATGCTCTATGCAGGCCTGCTCGGCGTGATGACATCGTCGATCTTCCTGACCTACACCGGGTCGTCGATCACGCGGGTGTTCTTCATCTCGGCCGCCTCGTTCGGCGCGCTGAGCCTGTACGGCTACACCACCCAGCGCGACCTGTCGGCGATGGGCACGTTCCTGATGATGGGCCTGTTCGGCATCATCATCGCGAGCCTGGTCAATATCTTCCTGAAGTCGAGCGGGCTCGACTGGATTATCTCGGTGATCGGCGTCGGCGTGTTCGCGGGCCTCACGGCCTACGACACCCAGCGCATCAAGGAGATGTACAGCTCGATGGACGACGACGGCACGCTCGGCCGCAAGGCCGTGATGGGCGCGCTGTCGCTCTACCTCGACTTCATCAACCTGTTCATGATGCTGCTGCGGCTGGTCGGCGACCGCCGCTAAGCCAGGAAGCCTGACGGATCAAGGAACGCCCCGGCCCCCGCCGGGGCGTTTTCTTTTTGGAACATTTGCTAAAATGCCCGGATGACCGAGATTGCCCTCCGCCCGGCCACGCCCGCCGACATTCCCGCCATCACCCGCATCTACGCCCACGCCGTGATCCACGGCACGGCGTCGTTCGAGCTTGAACCCCCGGACGAGACTGAAATGACGCGGCGAATGCAGGCCATGCTCAGCGGCGGCTTTCCCTACATCGTCGCGGCAGACGGAGGAGCACTGATGGGCCAGGCAATTTTGGGCTACGCCTATGCCGGTCCCTATCGCACCCGCCCGGCCTACCGTTTTACGGTCGAGGATTCGATCTACGTCGATCCCGGCGCGCACCGGCGTGGCATCGGCCGCGTGCTGCTCGCCCGCCTGATTGAGGAATCGGAGCGCTGCGGCTTCCGACAGATGCTCGCGGTCATCGGCGATTCAGCGCAGACCCCGTCGATCGAGGTGCATCGGGCGCTGGGCTTCCGCATGGTCGGCAGTTTCGAGAACGTCGGCTTCAAGTTCGGCCGCTGGCTCGACAGCGTGCTGATGCAGCGCGATCTCGGACCGGGGGCAACGACGCAGCCCTGAACGACGGGGACTACACCGAAACCAGACTCGGCCCTTTGTCGAGCACGCGCAGTACGCGGTCGAGTTCATGGCCGCGCCGCAGGATCAGCCCGGTGGCGGACACCACGCTGTAGGCGCCTTGCTTGCGCGCAAGCTTCGGATTTTTCTCGATGCGGTAGATCGGCACTTCCGCGCTTCTGCGGAACACGGAGAACACCGCGCGGTCCTTGAGGAAGTCGATGGCGTAGTCGCGCCATTCTCCGGACGCCACCATGCGGCCGTAGAGCCCGAGGATCCGGTCGAGTTCGCGCCGGTCGAAGGTCACCCGGCCGCCAATTTGGCTGACGGGGGCCGCCGTGGCAGTGGCGCCCCCGGAAATCGCGCTCGGATCGGTTTCGCCGAGGGACATGCGGCGCCTCCCTGGTTGTCGTCCGGCGTTCATGATCGCCCCAGAATCCAATGACGGCAAGGGCTTATGCGTTGCAGCCGATCGCGTCGCGTTCATCACGGATTCGTTAGCAAAATCATATTGCTGCCCAATTTCGGTCAGGCCACGGCCAAGCTGCCCGGTATGATAGTCGGCAGTTGCCTCAGGCCCGGTCTCGTGAGAGCACCGGATTCCTCAGCCCCCCAGCCCCCCGGGGCTTGAGCGGACCGGGCCGGTTGTTTCGCGTACGGTTCAATCCCCCGACGCTTAAAGGGCCGGCTCGTCGCCGGCCCTTTTTTCTTTTCCGGTTTTCTGGGAGGCGCCGGGGCGCGGTCGGCGCCGCCCGGCCATCAACGCACGGTCACGCTCAACGCAATGCGATGATCCGCGCATCGCGACGATCAACGCAAACGATGCGATCAACGCAACGCGATTTGCGCCGCGCCGAGCATCAGCTTCGGCGCACTGGCAACGCCGTGCTGCACCAGCACGGCCGCGGTATCGATGGTGCTGTTCTGAAAATCGGCAAGCGGCAAGCTGTAGGTTTCTGCCTTGCCCGACCAGTCGCCGAGCTTGATCCAGCGACGCACGACGTTGTTGTAGGTGACGGTTTGGCCGGAGTTCTCACCCTTGGCGATGGTGACCGGCACCAGCCTGGAGATCGGGCACAGCCAGACTTCGGCCTGGCCCTTCTCGTCCTTGCTGGCTGCGACCGTCACGATGATCTTGTCGCCGGTCCGCTCGAGCTTGACCGGAAGCGCCAGCGGCGCACCCTGGTCGCGCGTGCCCAGATCCCGCGCCTGGCGGATCGCCCGCTCGATCGCCGCCTTGTCGCTGCCCAGCGCATGCACCGCACCGTCGATCACCGCCTGCGGCGTATAAACCTGCCGGTCGCCGCGCACCTTGGCATAGGCGCGCTGACGGTTGGAATGGCCGGACGCCGCCAGCGTGTCCTTCCAGCCGAGATAGTCCCAGTAGTCGACCGCGAGGCTCATGACGATCATCGACGGATCGCGCGCGTATTCGCCCATCAGCTTGTCGGCCGGCGGACACGACGAACAGCCCTGGCTGGTGAACAGCTCGATCACGCCGCGCGGCTCGGCCGGGGCCTGCGAACCGGCGATCAAGACCAGGGAGCCGACCAGGCAGGCGATTGGGATCGATGACGCAAGACGGAGGCGAACCATAACGATCTTCCCTAGCATCGCAGCCCCGCCCAGCCGGTGAGATCCTAGCCTGGATTTCTTAACGGGACCGCCCATCACCTGCCACTCACTTCACAGTGAGCCGCAGGTGAGGGGGAAAGCATCGCCGCCCTGCCACTATGCCGCGAGATGCCGCAGCACATATTGCAGGATGCCGCCGTTCTTGAAGTATTCCAGCTCGTCATAGGTGTCGATGCGGCAGGTCAGCGGCACGCGGGTGAGCTTGCCGTCGGCCGCGACGATCTCGGCCATCAGCCGCTGCCGCGGCTTCAGTTCGCCGTGCAGGCCGCGAATCGTCACCTGCTCGTTGCCCTTGAGGCCGAGCGTCTGCCAGGACGTGCCTTCCTCGAAGCAAAGTGGGATGACGCCCATGCCGATCAGGTTGGAGCGGTGGATACGCTCGAACGACTGCGTGATGACCGCGCGGACGCCGAGCAGCACCGTCCCCTTGGCCGCCCAGTCACGCGAAGAACCGGTGCCGTACTCCTTATTGGCGAAGATCACGAGCGGCACGCCCTCGGCTTTGTACTTCATCGCCGCGTCGTACATCGTCATCTTCTGCTTCGACGGATAGTGGATCGTCACGCCGCCCTCGACGCCCGGCACCATCTGGTTCTTGATGCGGATGTTGGCGAAGGTGCCGCGCATCATCACCTGATGATTGCCGCGGCGCGTGCCGTACTGGTTGAAGTCCTTCGGACGCACCTGATGGTCGCGCAGGTATTCGCCCGCGGGGCTTTCCTCCTTGATCGATCCGGCCGGCGAAATGTGATCGGTCGTGATCGAATCGAGGAACAGGCCCATGACGCGCGCGTCGACGATGTCCTCGATCGGGCGCTGCTTCTTGTCCATGGCGTCGAAGTACGGCGGGTTCTGCACGTAGGTCGAGCGGTCGTCCCAGGTGTAGGTCAGGCTGCCCTTGACCGGGATCTTGCCCCAGGCGGAGTCGCCCTTGAACACGTTGGCGTACTTCTTCTGGAACACCTGCCGGGTGATGCACTTCTTGATCACCGAATTGATCTCACGGCTGGTCGGCCAGATGTCCTTGAGGAAGACCTTCTTGCCCTTCTTGTCCACGCCGAGCGGCTGCTTGACGAGGTCGAGATACATCGTGCCGGCGATCGCGTAGGCTACGACGAGCGGCGGCGACGCGAGATAGTTGGCGCGCACGTCGGCATTGACGCGGCCTTCGAAGTTGCGGTTGCCCGACAGCACGGCCGCGGCGACGAGGTCGTTCTTGTTGATCGCTTCCGAGATCTCTTCCGGCAACGGACCGGAATTGCCGATGCAGGTGGTGCAGCCGAAGCCGACCAGGTTGAAGCCAAGCGCGTCGAGATCCTTCTGCAGCCCCGACTTCTCATAGTAGTCGGCAACCACCTGCGAACCCGGCGCGAGCGAGGTCTTCACCCACGGCTTGACCGTGAGGCCCTTGGCAACGGCCTTTTTCGCAACCAGGCCCGCCGCGACCATCACGCTCGGATTGGAGGTGTTGGTGCAGGACGTGATCGCCGCAATCACCACGTCGCCGTGGCCGAGCGTGAAGTCCTTGCCTGCCACCGGCACGCGCTTGGCGCCGCCGGCCTTGACGAAATCCTTGTCGAGCGTGGTGGCGAGCGACGGATGGATGTCGAAGGTTTCCTTCTCGCTGCCCGAGAGCTTGTTGAACTCCTTGTCCATCGCATTCATGAAGCTCGACTTCACTTCCTTCAGCGGCACGCGGTCCTGCGGCCGCTTCGGACCGGCCATCGACGGCTCGATGCTGTTGAGGTCGAGCTTGAGCACGTCGGTGAACATCGGGTCCGGCGTGGTCTTGGTGCGGTACATGCCCTGCGCCTTGGCGTAAGCCGCGACCAGATCGATCCGCGCCTGCTGGCGGGCGGTGTCGGTCAGATACTCGATCGTATCGTCGTCGATCGGGAAGAAGCCGCAGGTCGCGCCATATTCCGGCGCCATGTTGCCGAGCGTTGCGCGGTCGGCGATCGTCAGGCCGCCGAGGCCCGGGCCGAAGAACTCGACAAACTTGCCGACCACGCCGCGCTTGCGCAGCATCTGCGTGACGGTGAGCACGAGGTCGGTCGCCGTCATGCCTTCCTTGAGCTTGCCGGTGAGCTTGACGCCGATCACCTCGGGGAGAACCATCGAGTAGGGCTGGCCAAGCATGGCTGCTTCCGCCTCGATGCCGCCGACGCCCCAGCCGAGCACCGAGAGGCCGTTCACCATCGTCGTGTGCGAGTCGGTGCCGACGACGGTGTCGGGATAAGCAAGCTCGAGCGTCTGCTCCTTGCCGTCCGCCTTCAGCTTGGTGGCGGCCGAGGTCCACACCGTCTGCGACAGATATTCGAGATTGACCTGATGACAGATGCCGGTGCCGGGCGGCACGACCTGGAAATTCGAGAACGAGCGCGCGGCCCACTTCAGGAATTTGTAGCGCTCCTGATTCTGCTTGTACTCTTCCTCGACGTTCTTCTTGAACGAATCCTTGTGGCCGAAGAAGTTCACCGCAACCGAATGGTCGATGACGAGATCGACCGGCACCAGCGGGTTGATCTTCTTCGGATCGCCGCCGAGATGCTCCATCGCGTCGCGCATCGCCGCGAGATCGACCACCGCCGGAACTCCGGTGAAGTCCTGCATCAGCACACGCGCCGGGCGGAAGGCTACGTCGCGGTCCGAGGTCTTGGTCTTGAGCCAGTTCGCGAAGCCGAGAATGTCGTCCTTGGTGACGGTCTTGCCATCCTCGAAGCGCAGCATGTTCTCCAGCAGCACCTTCAGCGAGAAGGGCAGCCGCGAGATTCCCTTCAGGCCGTTTTTCTCGGCCGCGGGCAGGCTGTAATAGGCGTAGGTCTTGCTGCCGACCTTCAAAGTCTTGCAGCATTTAAAACTGTCGAGCGAGGTCATGACGGATTCCATCCCAGGACGCGGAGGAGCTGGCGCTCTCTGGCTAAGTCATTGCCAGAACTCGCCTTTTACCCCCGGGGCCGGCAATGCGGGCGGGGTCGTCCAGCGCCGCGCGGCCAATCGGCTTATAAGGGCTTTTTTGGCGCTCTGCTAGCTAGACAAGAATGGCTCAAGGGTGGGGGCTGCATTGCAGGAATATCGAACATCGACGCGGCCATCGGCGCCGGCTGCAGCGGACGTCCCAGCGAGCATCCATGCGGCTTGAGGGCGTAGCGCTGGCCTGCATCCGGGGCGGCCGCGAGGTGTTTGCGGGCCTGGAATTTTCGGTCGGCGGCGGCGAGGCCCTGCTGGTCACCGGGAGGAATGGCGCGGGCAAGTCCACGCTGCTGCGGCTGGTTGCCGGGCTGGTCAGGCCGGCCGGCGGGCGGCTGTCGCTGTCCGACGGCGACCCCGAACGCAGCATCGCCGAGCAGGCGCATTACCTCGGCCATCTGGATGCGCTGAAGCCGTCGCTCACAGTCGGCGAAAATCTCCGGTTCTGGATGCGCTATCTCGCAAGCGCAAAGCCTGCCGAGGGTGCCGAATATACGGCACTCGCGGCGGTGGGCCTGGGCGCGCTCACCGAACTGCCGGCGGCCTACCTCTCGGCCGGGCAGCGGCGGCGGCTGTCTATCGCCCGGCTGCTCGCCGTGAAGCGACCGATCTGGCTGCTCGACGAACCCACTTCGGCGCTCGACCGCGACGCGCAGGACATGCTGGCCGATCTGATGCGCGCGCACCTGTCCGGCGGCGGGATCATTGCCGCGGCGACGCACGGGCCGATCGGCCTCGACCGCGCACGCGAGCTGCAGCTTGGGGCAATACGCCCAGGAATACGCCCAGGAACACCTCCATGAATGCGCTCGCGGCGATATTCATGCGGGATATCCGGCTCGCCGTGCGCGTCGGCGGCGGCGGCGGGATCGGCGTGCTGTTCTTCCTGATCGTCGTCGTGCTGATGCCGTTCGCCATCGGACCGGACATGGCGCTGCTCGGACGCATCGGGCCGGCCATCCTCTGGCTCGGCGCGCTGCTGGCAAGCCTGCTCACGCTGGAACGCCTGTTTGCCGCCGACCACGAAGACGGCTCGCTGGACCTGATCCTGATGAGCGATACGCCGCTCGAGCTCGCGGTCGCCGCCAAGGCGCTCGCGCACTGGCTCACCACCGGCCTGCCGCTGGTGATCGCCGTGCCGCTGCTCGGACTGTTCATGAATCTCGACGGCCACGCCAGCGCCGCGGTGGCGCTGACCCTGCTCGCCGGAACACCGGCGCTGACCTTTATCGGCCTGATCGGCGCGGCGCTGTCGGTGGCGTTGCGCCGCGGCGGTTTGTTACTGGCCGTGCTGGTCCTCCCCTTGACCATTCCGGTGCTGGTCTTCGGCGTCTCGGCGTCGAACGCCGCCATCGTCGGGCCGCTGCCGTTCGGAACGCCGTTCACGATCCTGTGTGCATTGACGCTGACAAGCGTCGTCATCGGCATATTTGCCGCTGCGGCGGCCTTGCGGCATGGGATGGAGTGACGCCACATTGCGCCCCATATTGTCGCCTTACGGATGCGGCCGATGGCCCTGATCGATCTCGCCAATCCCTCGCGCTTCCTTGCGCTCGCCGAGCGGCTGTTGCCGTATCTGATCGGTTTGACCGTGTTCGCGCTCGCGGCGGGACTCTATCTCGCGAGCGGCGCACCCGACGATTATCAGCAGGGCGCGACGGTGAAGATCATGTTCATCCACGTGCCGTCGGCATGGCTCTCCATGCTGGTGTGGGGCGTGATGAGCGTCGCGGCGCTCGGCACGCTGGTATGGCGGCATCCTCTTGCCGACGTCGCGGCCAAGGCAGCCGCCCCGATCGGCGCAGCCTTCACGTTGATCTGCCTCGTCACCGGTTCGCTGTGGGGCAGGCCGATGTGGGGCACGTACTGGGTGTGGGATGCCCGGCTGACCTCGGTGCTGGTGCTGTTCCTGATGTATCTCGGCGTGATCGCGCTGTGGCGCACGGTCGACGATCCATCACGCGCGGGACGCGCCGCGGCGATCCTGACGCTGGTCGGCGCGATCAACATCCCGATCATCAAATGGTCGGTCGACTGGTGGAATACGCTGCACCAGCCGGCCTCGGTGGTGAAGCTCGGCGGACCGGCGATCCATCCGACGATCCTGGTCCCGCTGTTGACGATGGCCGTGGCGTTCGCGCTGCTGTTCTTCACGCTGCACGTCGCGGCGATGCGCAACGAGATTTTGCGACGGCGCGTTCGAAGCCTGATGCTCCTGAAAGCGCAGATCGCCCCGGGGAGCGAAGCGTGAGCATCGAACTGGGCCCGCACGCGAACTTCATTCTGGCGGCGTATGGAATTGCGCTGCTGGTGCTGCTCGTGCTGATCGCCTGGATCGCGCTCGACTATCGTTCGCAACGGCGTCGCGTCGCGGAGCTCGAGTCGCAAGGCATCACCCGCCGCTCCGTGCAGGCCAAGGCGGAGGCCAAGAATCTGCATAGAGTCCCGCATGAGCGTCGCACCGGACAGTCCCGCGCCAGTCCGCAAACGGCGGCTGATCGTACTGCTGCCGCTCGCGGTCTTTCTGGCGCTGGCGGCACTGTTCCTGTTCCGGCTGGGCTCGGGCGATCCATCGAAACTGCCGTCGGCGCTGATCGGCCGCCCGGTGCCGGACACACCGCTGCCCGCGATCGAAGGCCTCGTCCGCGACGGCACGCCGGTGCCGGGCATCGCCAGCGCCGACTTCAAGGGCGCGGTGTCGCTGGTCAATGTCTGGGCGTCGTGGTGCGTGCCGTGCCACGACGAGGCGCCGCTGCTCCTGAAGCTCGCCGAGGACAAGCGCATCCGCGTGCTGGGCATCAACTACAAGGATCAGCCGGAGAACGCGCGGCGATTCATCGGCCGCTACGGCAATCCGTTCGTCGCGGTCGGGACCGACGCGAACGGGCGCGCCTCGATCGATTGGGGCGTTTACGGCGTGCCCGAAACCTTCGTGATCGATCGCGAGGGCCGCATTGCGTTCAAGCTGGTCGGACCGATCTCGCCGCAGAACCTGGAACAGGCGCTGAAGCCGCAGATCGAGAAGGCACTCGCTTCGCCGCGCTCCTGAGCGCCTTCACCTTTTCGTGGAGCGTCGAGGTGCAAGCGAAATGCTTTCGTAGATCGCCAGCGCTTCGGTGATGTTGCCGGCGGCGCAAGTCTGGCGCGCCTTGACCAGGGTGAAGAACGCATCCGCGATATCCTCGCCGGCAACATCCTGCGCCTCGCCATGCTCGCCGATCGTGGTCAGGATGCGCAGATCGCGCACGGCGCATTCTTTGAGATCGGGGCGCTCGGCCGCTACCGCGCTGAAGGCGCCGCGCGACGGCCACGGTTCACTCGCCAACACAACGCTGCCGGAGCCCGGCGGACTGAGCCTGATCGCCACGCCCAGCAGCAGGGCCGCACAGAGATAAGCCGCAACCATCGCCAGATAAATGCGACGCGCCATCGGGCGATCCTCGGGCGCAAGGTGATCGAAAAAATATCTCCGCATGACGGCCTCCGCTGCAGGCCCCGCACCATGACGGCGTGCGGAACGGACCGCGTCAGCCGTTCAGCGGAGCGCAGGCGGCAAAAACGGTCACAAAGACGTGTCCGGAAGATCGGAATACCGCGCGGCCGTGAGACGCGGCTTACGGCTTTGCCTGATCTTTGGGACTCGCGTCGTGCTTCGTCAGCAGCGGATACTGGAAGGCCGCGAAGATGAAGGTGAGTGGCATCACGCCGAACACCTTGAACGTCACCCAGGTGTCGGTCGACGTGGTGCGCCAGACGATCTCGTTCAGCACCGCGAGCGCGAGGAAGAACAGCGCCCAGCGCACGGTCAGCTTGCGCCAGCCTTCGTCGGTGAGGTGGAACACCTGATCGAACACCATTGCGAGCAGCGGTTTCTTGAAGATCAAGCCGCCGAACAGCGTGACGGCGAACAACAAATAGATGATCGTCGGCTTCAGCTTGATGAAGGTCTCGTTCTGAAAGAACAGCGTTGCGGCGCCGAACACGACGACGACCACCGCCGTGACCAGTGGCATCACCGGCAGATGCCGCGTCATCGCATAGGACACGACCAGGGCGACGACGATTGCGACCATGAACACCGCGGTGGCGACGAAGATGCCGGCCCGTTCACCATGCGCGACCGCCTCGGGAATGATCGGCGCAAGCAGCGGCTCGAACAGCCCCGGCCGGGAATTGGCGAAGAAGAACAGCAGCAGCGGCCCGAGATCGAGCGCGAGCTTGAGGAGTGGATTGAGTTGGGCTTTTTCGTCCATGCGCCGTGTCTAGCGTGACCGCGGCGCCTTGTCATGGTCATCCGGTCCGTCAGCCGGTCTTGGTCAACTGTTCTTGGTCAGCCGGGCTTGGCATCGCGGAACCACGCCCCGCTCTTGACCGCTACGGCGATCATCAGTCCCAGCACCGCGAGGCCCAGACCCAGCGCCGCGAACACCCATGTCAGGCTGCCGGTCGAGTGCACCAGCAGCCAGCCGCCGCCCGCGGCGATGACCAGCCGCGAGAATCCCGCGATCAGCGGCCATTTCAGCGCGCCCGCGCCCTGCGAGGCGAAATAGAGCGCCATGCCGAGCCCGAAGAAGCCGTAGAACGGCCCGACGATGCGGAGATAGGTCGAGCCCGCGGCGATCATCGCCGGGTCGTTGCTGAACAGCGTCAGCCACGCCGCCGGAAACAGTGCTGCGGCGACGCCAATCGTCTCGGTCAACCCAAAGCAGAGCCAGCCGCCGATCCAGGCCGCGCGCAGCGCCCGCTCGCGGTTGCCCGCACCGATGTTGGTGCCGACCAGCGCCACCAGCGGGCCGCCGAAGCCGAAGGCGAGCGGCACCAGCAGATATTCCAGCCGCGTGCCAACGCCGTAGCCGGCGATGGCGGCGGGACCGAACGCGCCGACCACGCCGGTGGTCAGCGCGATGGTGACGTTGGTCATCACCGAGGTGAGCGAGGCCAGCAGCCCAACGCGCAGGATGTCGCGGAACAGCGGCCAGCGCAGCCGGGTCTCCAGGAGCTTCGGCCGCACCACGCTGCGTCCCGACCAGAGATACGCCGCGAACGCCAGGACACCGAACCCGTAGTAGGTCAGCAGCGCGACGGCGCCGCCGGCCGCACCCAGCGACGGCAGCGGCCCGAACCCGAAGATCAGCGCAGCCGACAGCGGGATCAGCAGCGCCGCGCCCGCGATCGTCACCACGGCCGGAACGAAGGTGTTGCCGGTGCCGCGAATGACATTGGCCAGCGTGTTGAACAGCCAGATCAGGATGACCCCGCCGAACACGATGTTGGAATAGCGGAGCGCCATGACGAGCGAGCCGTCGCGTCCGCCGAGCGCGGCATAGAGCCAGGGACCGGCCGCGATCACGGTAAACGTGAAAAACGCGGCGAAGCAGGTCGCGATGACCAGCGCATGCAGGATGGTCGCGTCGGCGTCCTCGCGGCGGCCCGAGCCGAGCGCCCGTGCGATCGCCGACGACACGCCGCCGCCCATCGCCCCCGACGACATCATCTGCATCAGCATCACGCCGGGGAACACCAGCGACACGCCGGCCAGCGCGTCGGTGCCGAGCTTGCCGATGAAGTAGGTTTCGATCAGGCCGGTCGACGCCTGCACCGCGGTGGTGACGATGTTGGGGATCGCCAGCCGCAGCAATGTCGGCGTGATCGGCGCTTCGATCAGGACTTTGGTGCGAGGGTCCATCGCCACAGGCGGATCCGTCTATTCCAGACCCGCAAGCGCCTTGCCGAAATCCCTGGGCGAGAACGGCGCGAGATCGTCCACGCCCTCGCCAACGCCGATGAAATGGATCGGCAGGCCGAACTTCCGCGCGATGGCGACGAGAATGCCGCCGCGCGCAGTCCCGTCGAGCTTGGTCATTACGAGTCCGGTGACGCCCGCGATCTTGCCGAACACCTCGACCTGCGACAGCGCGTTCTGGCCGACGGTGGCATCGAGCACCAGCAGCACCGCGTGCGGCGCGGTCGCCTCGGCTTTCTTGATCACGCGGACCATCTTTTCCAGTTCGCCCATCAGTTCGGCGCGGTTCTGCAGGCGGCCGGCGGTGTCGATAATCACGACATCGGCATTGTCGGACCGGGCCTCGTTGATGGCGTCGAAGGCGAGCCCCGCCGAATCCGCCCCGGGCTCGCGGGCAACAACCTTGGCTCCGGTGCGCTGGCCCCAGATCCTCAATTGATCGATCGCAGCCGCCCGGAAGGTGTCGCCCGCGCCGAGCACCACCTTGCGGCCTTCGGCGGAAAGCTTCGAGACGAGTTTGCCGATGGTCGTGGTCTTGCCCGAGCCGTTGACGCCGACCACCAGGATGACGAACGGCTTGGCGCCGGCGATGACCAGCGGCTTCGCCACCGGCTCCAGCACCTTCGCAACCTCGTCGGCGATGATCTGCTTCACATCATCCGATGTGGGATTTTCCTTGAAGCGGCCGGCCTGGATGGCGTCGGTCACGCGCGCGGCGGCCTCGATGCCCAGATCGGTGCGGATCAGCGCCTCTTCGATCTCGTCGAGCATCGCCGGATCGAGCGGACGCTTGTTGACGATATTATCGAGCGTTGTGACAAGCGCCGACGAGGTGCGCTTGAGCCCGCCGGCGAGCCGGCCCCACCAGCCGGTCTTTTCGCCGGCTTCCGTTGCGCTTTCGTTGGTGCTGTCACTCATGCCTGCCGCCGTGATACCCGTTCCGCCATGTCACTGAAAGCCACGCCGCCAAAAGACATGACCCCGGAACACTTGACCCCGGAAGAAATGGGGAGCCGGCTGCTCTACCGCGACGGGCTGATGCTGATCATCAACAAACCCGCAGGACTGGCCGTGCACAAAGGCCCGAAAGGCGGGGCGAGCCTGGAGGACTATTTCGACGCATTGCGGTTCGGCCTGCCGCGCATGCCAGCGCTGGCCCATCGGCTCGACAAGGAAACCTCGGGCTGCCTGGTGCTCGGCCGCCACCGCAAGGCGCTGGCCGACCTCAACGATCTGTTCCGCCACGGCAAGGTCGGCAAGACCTACTGGGCGGTGGTCGAAGGCGGACCGGCGGAACCCGAGGGCCGCATCGACCTGCCGCTCGGCCGGCTGGACGACAAGATCGGCTGGTGGATGAAGCACGATCCGGACGGACTGCCGTCGCAGAGCACATGGAAGGTGATGGGACGCACGCAGGGCGTGACTTGGCTCGCGCTTGAGCCGCTCACCGGGCGGACGCATCAGTTGCGCGTGCATTGCGCCGAATCCGGCTTCCCGGTTCTCGGCGACAACATCTACGGCACCGCCCCACGCCACGGCGGTCCGCGGCTGCATCTGCACGCCCGCGAGATCATGGTGCCGCTCTACAAGAACAAGCCGCCGGTCAAGGTGACGGCTCCGGTGCCGGAGCACATGAAGGAACGGCTGAAGGCGTGCGGCTGGAACGAGGACGACGACAAGGCGCTGCCGCCGCCGCTTGGGCTGTCGTCACGACCGCGCACCGAGGAGCGGAGCAACGGTTAGCCATACATGTCCAGCAGCCGCTCGATATTGCGGTTGATCCGCACGAGATAGGCAAGCGGAAACGCCGCACCGAATAGGAACTGAAGACTGATCCGGTCGATCGCCTCGGTCTTCACCTCGCTGCGGAAGCCTTCGACCCACGCGTCGCGATCGGTTCCTTTTGTCACACCCATTTCCACGAGCGTCGCCCGATGGCGCTCCAGATGCGCATCGACCTGATCGCGTCCGGCATCCTCCGGCAGCACAAAGGTCAACATCTCCGCCAGATCGCGGTGTGCGGTATTGAACTCGACGAGCTCCCAGTCGAGCACCAGCACGCCTGGACGAAAGCCCACATTGCGCTGATTGAAGTCGTTGTGCGCGAGCGTTGCCGGCAACCGGTCTTTCGCCGGGAACCAGTCGCCCAGCAAGTCGATCAGGGCGAGACGCCGCCGCCACACGCCGTCGGTGACGATATCCGGAAACCGCCTGTGCGCGTCGTCGAGCATCCCGCGCCAGAGCGGCGCGTCGGCGATCATGTCGGCTGTGGTCGGGCGGGGCCCGGGCCAGGACAATCGTTCCGGCCCGATGTCCCAGAACTCGGCCTGCCACGACGCAGCAGCTTGCAGCGCACGATCGATTAGCTCTGGCGGCCAGTCCGCCTCCGCGCCGCTCGCATCGAGCCGCGCTACGTCGGTCGCGTATTCGATGAACAGCGCCTGCTCGCCGGTCGTATCGTCAGCGCAACTGCCATAGCAGCGCGGCAGCACACGGGCGAGCGTGGGCGATGCCGCCGCAAGCGCATAGATGTTCCGCTCGCGTGCACCAGTGCGGTCGCTCTCGGCGCTACGGCGATAGTCAGAATAGGGCCGGTCCAGCGCGATGCCCTTGTTCTCGACGATCCAGGGAATCAGCGTTCGCGCCAGCCCTTGGCGCGGATTGACCTTGATGGCCAGATCCAGGCTTTCGGCGGCGAGTCCTGGCGCGCGCTCGTAGCGGGCAGTGGCGCGAACCACGCCGAACCAGTCGTCGGCCCTGGCCGGTCCATACTTGATCGGAATCCATGGCTCGCGTTGCTCGTCGACAGCGGGCCGTTCGCCGACAAGCTCTATCAGCCGCAGCCGCGGCGCCTGAAGCGATTCCCGGAGCGAAAGCTCAAGATGGTGGGCGATCAGATCGCGGCGCATGGACGCCAGCCTGACCGGCCAGGCCTAATAGATCGTTGCCTTCATGCGCTCGGGCGCAATGCGGTCGTGCTCATCGCCCCCCACCTTGCCGTCGCTGATCTCGGCCAGGATCTTGCCCGGCGTCGGCAGGGTCGAGCGTTCGACCTGGGTCGACGGATCCCAGAGCTTGGAACGCACGATCGCTTTCGCGCACTGGAAGAACACCTGCTCCACCGCGATGATCAGCACCGTGCGCGGCGCCTTGCCCTGCATGGTGAAGCTTGCGCACAGCTCGGGATCGGTGGAGATCGTCGCGCGACCCATGATGCGCAGCGTCTCGCTGACGCCGGGAATAAGGAACAGCAGCGCAACGCGCGGATCGTTGATCAGGTTGCGCAGGCTGTCGATGCGGTTGTTGCCGCGGCGGTCCGGCACGACGATGGTCTTCTCGTCGACCACGCGGACGAAGCCCTTGGGATCGCCGCGCGGCGAGCAGTCGAGCCCACCAGGGCCGATGGTGGCGAGCGCGCAGAACGGCGAGGCCTCGACCAGCGCCTGGTAGGCCTTGGTGATGCGGTCGGTTTCCTTGACCTTGGCCGGCGGATAGACGCCATCCGGATAGAGTGCTTCGAGCTCGGCCATGGTGGAGATGACGTGACTGGAGCCGTTGGTCGCCATGAATTTCCCTCCGACGCCTCTAGTTTATCACGCTGCCAGCAATTGTCGCCCGTCGTGGCCCGTGATGGCAGCGTTGACAATGACGCCGGGCTCGATCGGCGCCGCCAGCCGAACCGGCGTGAACTGCTCGGTGCGGCCGACGCCGCCGCGCTCGGCCAGCACCAGGCGGCGGGCGCCGATTTCATGGTCCAGATGACGGCGAAGCGCCTGCTCGCCCTTCTGGCGCAGCCGGCGGGCGCGGTCCTTGACCGTGCCGCCCGCAATCTGCGGCATGCGCGCGGCGGGCGTTCCGGGCCGCGGCGAGAATGGGAACACGTGCAGCTGCGTCAGGCCGCATTCGTCGACCAGGTCGAGTGAGCGGGCGAACATGTCCTCGGTCTCGGTCGGGAAACCGGCGATGATGTCGCCGCCGAACACGATGTCCGGGCGAAGCCGCCGCACCTGACTGCAGAAAGCAATCGCGTCGGCCCGCGAATGCCGCCGCTTCATGCGCTTGAGGATGATGTCATCGCCCGCCTGCAAGGACAGATGCAGGTGCGGCATCAGCCGTGCATCGCCGGCGAGCGCGTCGAGCAGATCGGCGTCGGCTTCCACCGAATCGATGGATGACAGCCGCAGCCGTTTCAGCTCCGGCAATTCGCGAAGCACCCGCTTCACCAGCAGACCGAGGCCTGGCGCGTAGCTCGTGATGTCGACGCCGGTCAACACGATCTCGCGATATCCACGCTCGACCAGCCGCCGCGCCTGCGCAACAACATCGGCGGCCGGCACCGAACGCGAATTGCCGCGGCCGAACGGGATGATGCAGAACGTGCAGCGGTGATCGCAGCCGTTCTGCACTTGAAGAAACGCGCGGGTGTGGCCCTCGATGCTGTCGATGCGATGCGGCGGCGCGCCCGTCACCGCCATGATGTCGCCGACCGAAACCTTGCCCGGCGCATCGAGCGCGGCCCAGCTCGCGGCCGCGAGCTTCTCCTCGTTGCCGAGCACGCGATCCACTTCGGGCATCGCGGCAAACGTCTGCGTCTCGGTCTGCGCCGCGCAACCGGTGACGACGATCTTCGACTGCGGCCGCTCGCGCCGCAGGCGGCGGATCGTCTGCCGCGCCTGCTTCACCGCTTCGCCGGTCACGGCGCAGGTGTTGACCACCACCGCATCGGTGACGCCGCCTGCAGCGGCCTTCTGGCGGATCACTTCGAACTCGTAGGCGTTGAGCCGGCAACCGAAGGTCACGACATCGATCGTCATCGCGCGGCTCAGGAAAACAGCGCCGGATCGAAGCGGCCCTCGAACTCGAACGCGACCGGGCCGGTCATCAGCACGTGATTGTCGCTCTCGCGCCATTCGATGGTGAGATCGCCGCCCGGCAAGGTCACGCGCACCTTGCGGCCGGTGCGCTTCAGCCGCGCCGCCGCGACCGCCGCGGCGCAGGCCGCCGAGCCGCAGGCCTTGGTGAGCCCCGCGCCGCGCTCCCAGGTGCGGATGACGATGTGCTCGCGCGACTCGATCTTGCACAGCGTGATGTTGGCGCGCTGCGGAAAGATCGGATGGTGCTCCAGCATCGGACCGATCCGGGTGAGATCATGGGCGTTGACGTCGTCCACCCAGAACACCGCGTGCGGGTTGCCCATGCTGACGACCGAGGGCGAATGCAGGACCGGCTTGTCGATCGGGCCGATCTGCAGCTCGATCGCACGGGTGTCGCGGAATTCCTCGGCGAGCGGTATCTCGTTCCAGGCAAACCGTGGCTCGCCCATGTCGACGGTGAACAGCCCGTCCGCGCCCTTCCAGGTGTTCAGCACGCGGCCGTCCACCTCGAAGGCAAGCTTGTCCTTGCCGGTCTCGCCGCCGATCAGCGAGGCGACGCAGCGCATGCCGTTACCGCAGGCGCCGGCCTCGGAGCCGTCGCTGTTGTAGATGCGGATCAAGGAGTCGGTGCCGGACTTGCGCGGCGGATAAAGCGCCATGAGCTGGTCGTAGGGCACGCCGGACGGTTGCGCGACCGCGCGCGCGGCCTCGGCGCTGATGGCTTCGGGCGTTTGACGCATGTCGACCACCACGATCTCGTTGCCGAGACCGTTCATCTTTACGAATGGCCGGTTGGACAGCGTGCTCATGCGAGGGACAGCGAAATGCCCATAAATGTGGCTGTGGTTATATGGGAAATGGCCGGACAAAGGCCAGTGCCAGCCTGGCACGCTTTTCGGAACGCGCCTTGCAGCTACACGTTTTCGTTAAGACCGCGCCGGAGAGGACATGGTAGATTTCGGCGATTCCCGCGCCGAGCCGGGAGCGCGGCGGATCATGGAGACCTCAATGAATTTTCAGTGGTGGGCAGCCACCCTTGCAGCGTCCATCGCGCTCGGTCTCGCGTCACCCGCATTCGCCCAGCAGGCTCCCTCCAATGCCCCGGTGGCGGTGAGCAAGGACCCGTTCGGCGTCGAGGTGATGCTGATGCCCAAGACCATCATTTTCATGAAGGGCAACAGCACCTGGGACAAGGCGCTGGAAAACCTGCAGGACGCGTTCAAATCGGTCTATGGCGTGATCGACAGCCGCGGCCTCGCCAAGGCCGGCCCGGCGATGACGATCTACACCCAGGCCGACGACACCGGTTTCAGCTTCCAGGCCGCGGTGCCGATCGCCGAGGCCCCGCAGGAGCCGCCCAAGGGCGACATCGCAATCGGTCAGTCGCCCGGCGGCAAGGCGCTGAAGTTCGTCCACCGCGGCTCCTACGATTCGATGGACAGCACCTACGAGGCGATCACCAACCATCTGGATGAAAAGCGGCTCGAGGCGGCGGATTCGTTCATCGAGGAATACGAGACCGATCCGGTCACGACGCCGGAAGACAAATTCGTCGTCACGGTCTATGTCCCGTTGAAATAATCAGCCAATCGGCTGGCGCTTCCGGAACGCTAGGTAGATCGCGTAGCAGGCGCAGGCCGCGGCCACATGCTTGATCGGATGGCCGCTCATGACGCGCAGCGCCGAATAGATCGCGGCGTCGTAGTGCTCCAGCAGCTTGGCCAGCAGATAGAACCCCGCGGCGATGAACCAGTAATAGGTCCCGGTGTATTTCGGCGGCAACAGCCAGAACATCAGCGGCAAGGCGATGCAGGGAAAGAACTGCACCCAGGCGTAGAGCCTGAGATCGTCGACCCGCATCCAGATCAGCAGGCTCAGCACGCCGAGCGCGACCAGCGGCCAGAGCAGCAGCTTGCCGACCCGTTCGTCGACCCGCTCCTCGATCACGTTGGCGAGGATCGCCATGAACGCGAAGGTCATCGGCAGGCGGTCCCAGAACAGGCCCCAGTCGTTCGGCGCCCAGTGGTAGTAGGACGAGGTGAAGCCGGTCAGGAACACGCCGAGGAAGAAGATGCTGGCCGACAGATCCCGCCGCACCTTCCAGAGCCCCAGCGCGCCGACCAGGATGAACGGCAGGTTGGACACCACGTTCCAGAAGTTCGGGATGCCGAAGAGCGTCCGCCGGTCGGCGAAGCCATGGTAGATCTGGCTCTGCGGGATCGGCGGAACCAGCAGCAGGCCCAGCAGCGAAATGATGGCAAGGCCAAACAGGAAGGTCAGCGGGCGGGAGCGAATCGCGGCCAGAATGCTCATTTTCCCTGCTTAACACGGGGTTCCGGGGATTTGTGCCGCCGGTTTGTCGCGATCCACGCAATTGACGTTCCGGCCCCCCGCACCTATGTTCCGGCCGCTCTCGAACAGAGCTGGAATTTGAACCCCGCCGACCGGTCCTGAGAGGCCGGAGGCAACCGCCCGACAGCGCGATGCGCCCTCGGGCGCCATAAATGTTTGGCACAGGCCGTTCGAAGCGACGGCCGTTCCTGGAGGCGAAAGTTGTTCGACAATCTGTCGGAAAAGCTGTCCGGCATCCTCGACACCCTCACCCGGCGCGGCGCGCTGTCCGCCGAGGACGTCGATGTGGCGATGCGCGAGGTGCGCCGCGCGCTGCTCGAAGCCGACGTGGCGCTCGAGGTGGCGCGCGCCTTCATCGATCAGGTGAAAAAGCGCGCGGTCGGCGTCGACGTCATCAAGTCGGTGACGCCCGGCCAGATGGTCGTGAAGATCGTCCATGACGAGCTGGTGGCGACGCTGGGCGCGGATCCGCAGCCGATCGATCTCAATGCGGTCGCGCCGGTGCCGATCATGATGGTCGGACTGCAAGGCTCCGGCAAAACCACGACCACCGCGAAGCTCGCCAAGCGGCTCACCGAGCGCGGCAATCGCAAGGTGCTGATGGCCTCGCTCGACACGCGGCGCCCGGCCGCGATGGAGCAGCTCGCGGTGCTCGGCCAGCAGGTCAACGTGCAGACGCTGCCGATCGTCGAAGGCCAGTCGCCGGTGCAGATCGCAGGCCGCGCGATCCAGGCGGCGAAGCTCGGCGGCTATGACGTGGTGCTGCTCGACACCGCCGGCCGCACCACGCTCGACGAAGCGATGATGACCGAGGCCGCCGAGGTGAAGCGGGCCGCCGCCCCGCATGAAACCCTGCTGGTGGCCGACAGCCTCACCGGCCAGGACGCGGTCAATCTCGCGCGCTCGTTCGACGAACGCGTCGGCCTCACCGGCATCGTGCTCACCCGTGTCGACGGCGACGGCCGCGGCGGCGCGGCGCTGTCGATGCGCGCGGTGACCGGCAAGCCGATCAAGCTGATCGGCGTCGGCGAACGGATGGATGCGCTCGAGGATTTCGACCCGGGCCGCATCGCCGGCCGCATCCTCGGCATGGGCGATATCGTCTCGCTGGTCGAGAAGGCCGCGGCCTCGATCGACCGCGAGCAGGCGATGCGGCAAGCCGAGAAGATGCGCAAGGGTCAGTTCGACCTCGGCGATCTTCGCGAACAGCTTGTCGGCATGGCGAAGATGGGCGGCATGAGCGGGCTGATGGCGATGATGCCCGGCGTCGCCAAGATCAAGAGCCAGATGGCCGAGCGCAACCTCGACGACAGCGTGCTGAAGCGGCAGATGGCGATCATCGACTCGATGACGCCCGGCGAACGCAAGCATCCCGACGTGCTGAAGGCGAGCCGCAAGAAGCGCATCGCGGCGGGCTCCGGCACCAAGGTCGAAGAGGTCAACAAGCTCCTGAAGATGCACCGGAGCATGGCCGACATGATGAAGATCATGGGCGGCGGCAAGGCGAAGGGCCCGATGGCAGGCCTTGCGCAGATGCTGGGCATGGGCGGCGGCATGCCGTCGCCGGAAGAGATGGCGAAGCTCGCACAGAACATGCCGGGCGGCCAGTCCGGTTCAAGCGGCGGACTGCCGCCGAATATTCCAGGTCTGCCGCCGGGCATGCCCGGCAGCGGCCCCGGCATTCCAGGACTTCCGGGCCTCGGAAAATTCCCGGGCCTTGGCGGCGGAGGCGGCGGAAAGCTGCCGACGCCGGGCGGCCTGCCGCCGGACTTCTTCAAGAAGAAATAGCGCACAACCCGAACACAGACACTCACTCAGAACTCAGATCACTCAGAGAAAGGACTACCGATGCCCGTCGTCATCCGCATGGCCCGCGCCGGAACCAAGAAGCGGCCGTTCTATCACATCGTCGCCGCCGACAGCCGCGCACCGCGCGACGGCCGCTTCATCGAGCGCCTCGGCTACTTCAATCCGCTGCTGCCGAAGGACAAGGAAGACCGGCTCAAGCTCGACATGGACAAGGTCAAGGACTGGATGAAGAAGGGCGCGCAGCCGTCGGACCGCGTGATGCGCTTCCTCGACAAGGCCGGCGTGGCGAAGCGCGAGAAGCGCAACAATCCGGAGAAGGCCGTGCCGCGCAAGGAGCGCAAGGCGAAGGCCGAGGAAGCCGCCAAGGCCGCAGCCGCAGCGCCGAAGCCCGCGGCGGCCGCTCCTGCCGCCAAAGCCTGACGCGCATGTAGCGCGCCGTGGCCGACCGCATCTGCGTTGCCCAGATCGGCGCCGCGCACGGCATTCGCGGCGAGGTCCGGCTGCGGTCGTTCACCGGGGAGCCGACGGCGATCGCGTCATACGGTCCATTGGAAAGCGAAGACGGCACGCGGCGTTTCACGATCGAGACGCTGCGGCCGGCGAAGGACCACTTCGTGGCGCGGCTCGAAGGCGTCAGCGACCGCAACGCCGCGGAGCAACTGACCAATCTCAGGCTCTACGTCGCGCGTGACCGGCTGCCTCCCGCCGGGGACGGCGAGTTCTATCACGCGGACCTGGTCGGGCTTGCCGCGGTGACGCCGGACGGGGCTGCGCTCGGCACCGTGACGGCGGTTCATAATTTCGGCGCGGGCGACGTGATCGAGATCAAGCCCGCGAGTGGCGAAGCGCTGCTGGTGCCGTTCACCGACGCCGCCGTGCCGGAGATCGATCTCGCCGCGGGACGCATGGTCGTCGTACCGCTTACCGCGGTGGAGTAGCCGCATATGTGGCGCGCCAGCATCCTCACCATCTTCCCCGAAATGTTTCCCGGGCCGCTCGGCGTGAGCCTGGCCGGCAAGGCGCTGGCTGCGGGCCTGTGGTCGCTCGATGCGCACGACATCCGCGCGCACGCCACCGACCGGCACGGCACCGTGGACGACACGCCGGCCGGCGGCGGTCCCGGCATGGTGATGAAGGCCGACGTGCTGGCCCGCGCCATCGACGCGGTGCCGGCGGACGGCCGCCCTCGCCTCCTGATGAGCGCGCGGGGTCGGCCGCTGACCCAGTCGCGGGTGGCGGAACTGGCCAGAGGCCCAGGCGTGGTCGCGCTGTGCGGCCGCTTCGAGGGCGTGGACGAGCGGCTGATCGCCGCGCGAAATCTCGAAGAGGTGTCGATCGGCGACTACGTGCTGTCGGGCGGCGAGGTCGCGGCGCTGGTGCTGCTCGACGCCTGCGTCCGGCTCATTCCGGGGGTCATGGGCAGGGAGGCCTCGGGCACCGAGGAAAGCTTCAGCGCGGGGCTGCTGGAATATCCGCAATACACCCGTCCGGCGGTGTTCGAGGGGACCCCGATCCCGGACATCCTCACCGGCGGCGACCACGGCAAGGTCAGGGCCTGGCGGCAGGCCGAGGCCGAGCGGCTGACCCGGGAGCGCCGCCCGGACCTTTGGAAGACTTACGAAAATCGCCCAAAAAAGCCCGCAAAACCCCCGCACACGTGACGGGGTGACAAGCCGCGCGCTTTGTCGTAGAAGCTCGCCCGAAACCCGGAAAACAAGCCTGCATGGCGCTGCCCTTCGCAGTCCTTTGGGGCACGCAGCCGACGGAGAATTTGCCATGAACCTCATTCAGCAGCTCGAGAAGGAGCAGCTCGACAAGCTGTCCGCCGGCCGCGAAATCCCGGACTTCGAGCCGGGCGACACCGTTATCGTCAACGTGAAGGTGGTCGAAGGCGAGCGCACCCGCATCCAGGCCTACGAAGGCGTCTGCATCGGCCGCTCGGGCGGCGGCATCAACGAGAGCTTCACGGTCCGCAAGATTTCCTACGGCGAAGGCGTCGAGCGCGTGTTCCCGCTCTACTCGCCGATGATCGACTCGATCAAGCTGGTGCGCCGCGGCAAGGTGCGCCGCGCCAAGCTCTATTACCTGCGCAACCTGCGCGGCAAGTCGGCGCGCATCGCCGAGGGCGCGCATCACGGCGGCCAGTCGACCGACGTGGCCGACGCGGCGGAATAAGAACTCCCGCAACAGTACGAACGAAAGGCCGGCCGTTGCGCCGGCCTTTTTGTTTGGCGGGAGCCCCCGTTGCAGGCTTGGTTTGTTGTCTCATTCGCTATGGCTGGCTATATCTAGACCATGTCTAAAGGAGCCCATGCCCATCGGATCGTTCTGGGCGACCACGCGCGCCTGCCCGGCCGGTTTTTCGGCCGGCTGACCGCGTCGGTGCTGGCCGGGCTTTGATCGCCGCAGCGTTACTGCCGCATGGCGGCGCTGGCCGCCGACCCCTTTCCACTCTGTTGACTGAAGGTTCTCCGCGATGAAACCGCGCACATTCTACGACAAGATCTGGGCCGACCATCTGGTCGACGAGCAGCCGGACGGCACGTGCCTGCTCTACATCGACCGCCACATCGTCCATGAGGTGACGAGCCCGCAGGCGTTCGAGGGGCTGCGGCTCTCCGGCCGCAAGGTGCATGCGCCCGACAAGACGCTGGTGGTGGTCGACCACAACGTGCCGACCTCCGACCGCAAGCTGCCCAATCCCGATCCGGAGAGCGCGGCGCAGATCGCGTATCTGGCCGAGAACGCCAAGCTGTTCGGCCTCGAATACTACGACGAGTTCGACATCCGTCAGGGCATCTGCCACGTGATCGGCCCGGAGCAGGGCTTCACGCTGCCGGGCACCACGCTGGTGTGCGGCGACAGCCACACCGCGACGCACGGCGCGTTCGGCGCGCTGGCCTACGGCATCGGCACCTCCGAGGTCGAGCACGTGCTCGCGACGCAGACGCTGGTGCAGACCAAGTCGAAGAACATGCGCGCGGTGGTCGACGGCAAGCTGCCGCCGAACGTCACCGCGAAGGACATCATCCTCGCCATCATCGGCGAGATCGGCACCGCGGGCGGCACCGGCTATTCGCTGGAATATGCCGGCGAGGCGATCCGCGCGCTGTCGATGGAAGGCCGCATGACGGTCTGCAACATGTCGGTCGAGGCCGGCGCCAAGGCCGGCTTCATCGCGCCCGACGAGAAGGCCTACGACTATGTGAAGGGCCGCCCCAAGGCGCCGAAGGGCAAGCTGTGGGACGACGCGCGCCGCTACTGGGACACGCTGCCGACCGACGAGGGCGCGTTCTTCGACCGCGAGGTCAAGCTCGACGCCAGCAAAGCTGCCGCCGATCGTGTCGTGGGGCACCAGCCCCGAGCAGGTCACCTCGATCGCCGGCAAGGTGCCGGTGCCTTCGGACATCCCCGACGAGAACAAGCGCCGCGCCGCCGAACGCTCGCTGCAATACATGGGCCTCACCGGCGGCGAGAAGATGACCGACATCAAGCTCAACCGCGTGTTCATCGGCTCCTGCACCAACTCGCGCATCGAAGACCTGCGCGAGGTGGCGCGGATCGCCGCCGGCAAGCAGGTCAACGCCAACGTCTACGCGATGATCGTGCCGGGCTCCGGCCTCGTGAAGGAGCAGGCCGAGCAGGAAGGCCTCGACAAGATCTTCAAGGCCGCGGGCTTCGACTGGCGCGAGCCGGGCTGCTCGATGTGCCTCGCCATGAACCCGGACAAGCTCCAGCCGGGCGAGCGCTGCGCCTCGACCTCGAACCGCAACTTCGAGGGCCGGCAGGGCTTCAAGGGCCGCACCCATCTGGTGTCGCCGGCGATGGCGGCGGCGGCGGCGATCGCAGGCCACTTCGTCGACGTGCGCGACTGGCACTGAACGACGACGCAACACCCAACTGAAAAGGCCCGCCTCCCGGCGGGCCTTTTTGTCAGTTCGGATAGGGAGGCCGCAGCCCCTGGCCGGGGCCGAAGGGCGAACCCGCGCCCGGCTTGTAATAGAAATACGAATTGCCGGCGAAGTCGGTCCGGTAGCCGGCCCAGGATTCCTTTTCAGGGAGCGATTCCTTTTGAGGAGGCTGGCTGGAGCGAACGCCGCCGTCGCGATGCTGCGAGCGCCTGGCATGCCGGCGCGCGGCGCCGACCTCGATCCGATCTGCACTGCGCACGCCGTCGCGGCCTCGTTCGGCGGCGATGACGGAGCCCGGAATCGCTGCCCCGGCCATCAGCGCAAAAACCGCGACGCAAAGCTTGAACATGGCGCATTCCTCCGGCGTCAGACTGCGAGTGCAAACCAAAGCACGTGGCCATCCGGGCCAGCCTCGACAAGACCTTTACCGCAGGGACAACAGGCTCAGCGGCCGTCGTTTGGTCGTCACCGGCGTGCACTTGTCGGCCGTAACGCGGGCGCGGCGCGTCTGCGCAGGTGGCACCATGGTGCCGGACATGATCAGCGGACCGGTTTCGGAAACGCGCTTTTCCCGCGCCTCAGCGGTTGGCACCGCGAATGCCGACAGGGCGGCAGCCAGCACCACGGTTCGCAGCACCATCGCGCTCATCCCCGCACCCACCAGCAGCTCATCCGCGGCACCACGACCGTACCGCTCGGACGATACTCCTGAACGTAGCGCGCGACGCATGCGCGCTTTGCGTTCGGTCCGGGATATTCGATGTCGTAAGGCAACGGATAGAGCGAATGGTAGCGGCGGTACGGATAGTATTTCTGCACGCGGATGCGGGTGCGTGGCCGCGCCCGGCTTTGCGACGACAGGTCGGTCGCGCTGCCTGCGGCGGCAGCCGGCGGCACGGTTTCCGCCGCGCCGGGCGAAGCCGAAAACAACAGAGCGCCAAGCGCCGCAATTGCGGCAAACGTCACCATCCCACGCATGCCGGAAAGCTCCCCCATCGCAGCCGCTGCGTCAACCTTCCGGGCCTGTGCTAGGTTTGCAACCGATGAACGACAGCGCCTCCGACAGCAAAACCGCCGATGCCGCCGATAGCGGTTTGGCCGATCCGTTCGCCTGGCGGCCGCTCAAGGCGCCGTCGCTCGCCGAATTCGAGGTGATCGCGACCGAGGCGTTCCGCCGTCTGCCGAAGAAGTTCCGCGACCGCTGCGAGGGCGTCGTAGTCCAGGTCGACGAATATGCCACCGAGGAAGTGCTGGAACTCGATGGGCATCCAGAGCGAGCTCGACCTGCTGGGCCTGTTCCAGGGCGTGGGTCTGCCGTTCCAGTCGGACAGCACGCCGCAGCAGATGCCCAACATGGTCTGGCTTTATCGGGTGCCGATCCTGCTCTACTGGGCCGAGCACGACGAGACGCTCGGCCATGTCATCACGCATGTGCTGGTGCACGAGATCGGACATCATTTCGGATTATCCGACGACGATATGTACTCAATCGAGAAGGCTGCCGAGTAAGGGAGGACATTCATGAAAGTTACCGGCTCGTGTCACTGCGGCTTCATCACCATCGAGGGCGAAGCCGACCCGGAGAAGGTCGCGATCTGCCACTGCACCGACTGCCAGACCGGCACCGGATCCGCGTTCCGCGTCTCGGTGCCGATCCCCGGCAGCGTATTCAAGATGAAGGGCCAGCCGACCCCTTATCTGAAGACCACGGCGGACAGCGGCAATCCGCGCGTGCAGGCGTTCTGCCCGAAATGCGGCTCGCCGATCTATTCGACCACGCCGGGCGAAGGCCAGCAGGCGTCCTACATGGTGCGGGTCGGCATTCTGGCGCAGCGCGATCAGCTCGCGCCGAAGCGTCAGAACTGGTTCCGCTCGGCGCGGTCATGGGTGACCGGCCTGGACGGAGTTCACAAGAACGAGAAGCAGGCATGAGACGTGCGCGGCTCTCTCCCGGCCTCATGGTGAGGAGCCCGCCAACGGCGGGCGTCTCGAACCATGGGGCCGCCCCCGTCCTTCGAGACGCGGTCCTCCGTAGCCAAGTGTACGCAGGCTACGCCTGCTATGGGACCGCTCCTCAGGATGAGGGCGGGGAGAAACCATCGTCGGCGCAAATGAATCCTATCGTTGACATGCGTTGGACCGCCCCACCCCCTACCGCCATAATGCAGGCATCGGAGTGATAACGAGTACGCCGAGGAGCGCTCCATGATCGTCACCGTCTTTCGCTCGCGCCTGATGCCCGGCCTCAAGGACGAGTACGTCGCCCTGGTCGACCGGATGCAGCAGATCGCCCGCACCATCCCGGGCTACATCTCGCACAAGGGCTTCTGGGCCGATGACGGCGAGCGGGTCACCATCGTCGAGTTCGAGCACGAGGAGGGCCAGCGCGCGTGGCGGATGCATCCGGAACATCTGGAGGCGCAGAAGCTCGGCCGGCTGAAATACTACGAAATGTTCGACATCAAGGTCGCGAAAGTGACCTACGACCACCATTTCGAGCGGAAAACCGAAGCCGCGGCAGGGGCTTGACCGAAAGCCAATCAAGAGCCATTCAAAAGAGCGAGGAGAAGCTCAGATGGACAAGTTCACCAAGCTCGAGGGCGTCGCGGCCCCCCTGCGGATCGTCAATGTCGACACCGACATGATCATCCCCAAGCAGTACCTGAAGACGCTCAAGCGCACCGGGCTCGCCAAGGGCCTGTTCTCCGAGTTGCGCTACAAGGACGACGGCAGCGACAACCCGGATTTCGTGCTGAACAAGCCGGCCTACAAGAACGCCAAGATCATCGTCGCCGACAACAATTTCGGCTGCGGCTCCTCGCGCGAGCACGCGCCCTGGGCGCTGATGGACTACGGCATCCGCTGCGTGATCTCCACGCAGTTCGGCGACATCTTCTACAACAACTGTTTCAAGAACGGCGTGCTGCCGATCAAGGTCAGCAAGGAAGACCTCGAGAAGCTGTTCGACGACGCCGAGCGTGGCGCCAACGCCACGCTGTCGATCGATCTCGAGAAGCAGGAGATCCGCGGCCCCGACGGCGGCGTGGTCAAGTTCGAGATCGACCCGCACCGCAAGCACACCATGCTCAACGGCCTCGACGACATCGGCCTGACCAGGCTCAAGCAGGACAAGATCGACAGCTTCGAAGAGAAGTCGAAGGCTGCACGGCCGTGGGCCTGAGGCTCGCTCTCGCTTTAGTCCTTGCGCTGGTCATCGCGGCGGAGGCCTCCGCCGCGCCGCGCAAGACGCGGTTCGACGGCATCCGCGACTGCGAGCGCCTTGCCGCGATCCAGCTCAAGCGGCACAACGCGGGCTTCCGGCAGTTCACCATCCATCGCGGCAAGGTGACGGTCGACCGGTTCGCCGACAAGGTCGGCAGCAGCTTCGTCTCGGCCGTGTATCACGGCACCGCCACCTACGATGCGGGCAAAGGCCCGGGCACCTCGCGGTTCATCTGCCTGCACGGCGGATTGGGCAACCACGCGCTGTTCGTCTACACGCTGCCGGAATCGTAATCCTCAAATTCAGATGGTTCGGCCTTAACCCGGACAGCCGTGCTGGCTGCCGGGACTTTTCGGCGCAGGCTCCACGCCGATGGCGCCGCCTTTGGCAATGGCGTCGCGCAGGAAGCCCGACGCGCGCATATCGTCGATGAACTTGTCGACCGCGGCGAGAACTTCGGGCTTGTCCTTCGGCACGACGATGTTCTGCGGCACGTTGAAGAAGTTGTCGGGCAGCAGCCGCGTGCCCGGAATGTTGCGCGACAATGTGGTGAGGCGCTGGCGGTTGGCCCCGAGCGCGTCGATCTCGCGGCCCGAGATGGCCTTGGCGAGCACCTCCGGGCTGTTGTCGAGCTCGACCGGCGCGGCCTGCTTCAGCACGCGCTTGAGACAAAGCATCATGGAGTCGTTCCGCGTGCCGCCGACCTTGTTGCCGCCGCGATCGATATCGGCGACCGCCTTGATGGGCGAGCCGTCCAGCACCAGGAAGCTTTGGTGCACCAGCATGTAGGTCTGCGAGAAATCGACCGTGCCGAGCCGCGTCGCCTCAAAGGCGACGAAGCCGATATCGGCCTGCCCCGTGCGCACGGCCTCGATCACCGCAGGCGGGATTGTGGATCGGCTTGAAGTCGAGCGGCTTGCCGATGCGCTTAGCCAGTTCGGTGGCGAGATCGAAGGACGCGCCGCGCATCTCGCCGGTCTGGGCGTTGCGAACCGCCTGCGCCGGATTGGTGGCGAGATAAGCCGCGCGGAGCGTGCCGGTCGGCGCGATGTCCTGTGCATGGACAGTGACAACAGAGGCGAGCACAACGCCCGCGGTGACGAGCAAACGTGATTTCATGAGGCCCCCGGCAGTTCGGACTTGCGACGGGGCGACCTTATCAGGCGCAGATCCAATGCGCGCTAACCTCGCGCATTGTTGATCGCTTCGGCGATCGCAACTGTCCGTCGCGCCATCTCGGCATGCATGCGTTCCACCATGCGGCCCTCGACCTGCACCACGCCCTTGTTTTTGTTCTCCGGCAGGTCGAACGCGGCGATCAGCTTGCGGGCGTGGGCCACCTCGTCGGCGGCGGGCGAGAACACCGCGTTGCACGGCTCGATCTGATTGGGGTGGATCAGCGTCTTGCCGTCGAAGCCCATGTCACGCGCCTGGATGCACTCCTCCTCGAAGCCTTTCGCGTCGCCGAGATTGTTGTAGACGCCGTCCAGGATATCGATGCCGTGGCCATGCGCGGCGAGCAGGCAGGTCGCAAGCCACGACAGCATCGGCGCGCGGCCGGGCAGCAGACGCGCCCGGGTTTCCTTGGCGAGATCGTTGGTGCCCATGACGAAGCCCGCGAGCCGCGTCTCGGAATCGTGGGCTTCGGCGGCAAGCGCGTCGATGTTGAAGATCGCCTCCGGCGTTTCGATCATCGCCCAGACACGGGTCTTGAGATCGGTCTTCATGTCGAGCAGGCGCTGGCCGATCATCTCGAGCTGGGCCACCCGGCCGATCTTGGGAATGAGAATGGCATCGGGACGGGCATGGGCCGCGGCGGTGAGATCGTCCGCATGCCAGGGGGTGTCGATGCCGTTGACGCGGATGAACACCTCGCGGCTGCCAAAGCCGCCGGCCTTCACCGCGTCCGTGACCTGCTTGCGCGCCTCTTCCTTGGAGTCGGGCGCGACCGCGTCTTCCAGGTCGAGGATCACGCCGTCGGCCGGCAGGGTCCGCGCCTTCTCGATGGCACGGGCATTGGAGCCCGGCATGTAGAGGACGCTGCGGCGCGGACGAAAGGCCATGGTCGATCTCCTGCGGTCGTACCGTAGCGAGGTCGCAAGAGCTGTGCCAGCGTAAGCGGCGATGAGCGGGGACGACACCTCAGACGACGACATCTGGCTGGCAGGCGCCGACGGCTGTCCCGGCGGCTGGATCGTGGCGTTCGTGCGCCGCGACGGAGTCGACGCCCGGCTGCGTATCGTCCCGCGCTTCGCCGACGTGCTGGCGGCGCCGGAGCGGCCCGCCGTCGTCGCGGTCGACATGCCGGTCGGCCTGCCCGAGCGGACCGGGCCCGGCGGCCGCGCAGCGGAGAACTGCGTCCGGCCGCTGCTCGGCGCGCGGCAGTCGTCGGTGTTCTCGGTGCCGTCGCGGGCCGCGATTTATGCCGTGGACTATCGCGAAGCCTGCACCGTCGCGCAGGCCACGTCGGACCCGCCGCGCAAGGTGTCGAAGCAGCTGTTCAACATCGCGCCGAAAATCCGTGAAGTGGATGAAGCGCTGCGCGCCACGCCGGATGCGGCGCGGCGGGTGTTCGAGGTGCATCCCGAGGTCGCGTTCTGGCGGCTCAACGGCGAACGTGCTCTGACCGAACCGAAGAAGATCAAGAGCCGGCCCTACGAGCCCGGCCTGGCGCTGCGGCGGACGCTGCTGATCGCCGCAGGCCTGCCCGCCGAAGCCGTCAAAGCGACACCGCCCAGGGGCGCAGCCGCCGACGACCTGCTCGATGCGCTGGCCTGTGCCGCCGTCGCGCGGCGCATCCGGCTCGGTGTGGCGAAACCGTTTCCCGATCCGCCGCCGCGTGACGCTTATGGGCTGCCGATGGCGATCTGGGCATAGGGTTTGCTTTGTTCCGCCTCGTGTGTGAGGAAACGGCCGTCAGTGGAGTGAGCACCGTTGAGTTTCCCGCAGCGCCTGATCGACGGATACAGCGCATTCGCCAGCGGCCGGCTGCCCGCCGAGCAGCACCGCTATCGCGAGCTGGCCGAGCGCGGCCAGACGCCGGAGATCATGGTGATCGGCTGCTGCGATTCCCGCGTCTCGCCCGAGGTGATCTTCGACGCCGGCCCGGGCGAGCTGTTCGTGGTCCGCAACGTCGCGAATCTGGTGCCGCCGTTCGAGACCGGCGGCAGCTATCACGGCGTGTCGGCCGCGCTCGAATTCGGCGTCGGCGCACTGAAGATCAGGCACATCGTGGTGCTCGGCCACGCCCACTGCGGCGGCGTGAAGGCCTATGCCGAGGAGGCCGAGCCGATCTCGCCCGGCGACTTCATCGGCCGCTGGATGTCGCTGATGGCGCCCGCCGCCGAGAAGGTCGGGCCGCGCGGCGGCATGTCGCGCGAGGAATATCTCGAGCGGATGGAGAAGGCCTCCATCGTCAACACGCTCGACAACCTGATGACGTTTCCGCGGCTCAAAAAGCTGATCGAGCGCGGCGCGGTCACCGTGCACGGCGCCTATTTCGGCGTGGCGACGGGACAGCTTTCGGTGCTGGACCGCGCGACCGGCGAGTTCAAGCCGGTCGCAAAAGCCTAAACGGAAATATCCGCGTCCTGCATCACCGGCGTGTTCTCGCGCGAGTCCGGCACGGTGACGATCACGTCGCCGTCGGAAACCGCGACCTTCATGCGCCGCAGCCGCGCCTTCGGATTGCCGGGATGGATGCCGGTGCGGATGTCGAACTCGAAGCCGTGCCACGGGCAGACCACGTGCATCTTCGACTTCGAGAACGTCATGCCCTTGCTGGTGCGGTCCTCGGCGATGACCTCCTCGACCTTGGCGATCATCTTGCCCTGGCAGGCCGGCCCGCCCATGTGCGGGCAGTGGTTGAGATAGGCGTGAAACTCGCCGCCGATCTTGAACACCGCCACCTCGAACCGCTCGAAGCCGATCAGCTTGCGGCCAGGATCCGCGAATTCCGACGCCGGACCGATGTTCACTTCACGCATTGCTCTCCCCTGCCTTTTCGATACGCGATCTCTCCGCCGTCATTCCGGGGCGCGAGCGCAGCGAGCGAACCCAGAATCCATAACCACTGCTCCGGAGTATGGATTCCGGGTCCGCGGACTTCGTCCGCGCCCCGGAATGACTGTGGAGAGAGCGCGCGTCATTGCTAACGCTTGCTTCTATTGAACCACATCGACAAGTCCCAGAGATTGAGACCCGCCGATTTGATCAGATCGCTGACGGTCACGACGATGTCGGTCGGCGTGACGGCGGACGGCGTGATCGGCTGGGCCGGAGCCATGTCGGCATCGACCTTCGCCGCGTAGAGCCGCACCGCGGCCGTCATCACCCGTTCGAGATCGGCGTCCGAAACCTGCCCCGGCTGACCGGATGTGAGCGCGCACTCGACCGCGGCGACGAAGTCCTCGCCGAGCGACGCCACTTCCGGCTGCACGGTGACGGCCATCAGGACACGCCGGGCCGCGCCGCCAGAACCTCGGCGGCCTTCGGCCGCTTGCGCTTCACTTCGAGATTGAACACGCGCGCGGCGTTCAGGCCGAGGATATTGCGCTTGGCCTGTTCGCTGAGGAACGGCAGCGTGGTGATCGAGCTCGGCGCATCGAAATCCCAGTGCGGCCAGTCCGACGCGTACATGAGCTGCGTGTCGGCATTGAAGGCTTCCATCGTCGCCTGGAGAAGCTTGAGGTTGGTCTTCTCCATCGGCTGGCTGGTGTAGAACATTTCCCTCATGTACTCGCTCGGCAGCCGCTTCAGCAGCGGCGCCTCGCACGAGCGCATCTGGTACTCGTGGTCGAGCCGCTGCATCAGGTACGGGATCCAGGCGAGGCCCGATTCGATCCACAGCACCTTCAGCTTCGGGAAGCGCTCCGGCAGCCCGTTGATGATCCAGTTGCTCATGTGGATCAGGCTGTAATGCACGAACGACAGCGCGTGCATGGAGATGAAGCGATTGAGCTGCAGGAACGACGGATCGTTCCAGTTGAAGCCCGAGTGGAACGAGAACGGCTTGCCGCTCTCCTCCATCATCGCATAGAGCTTCATGTAGCTGTTGTGATGCACCGGCTTGTTGCGCGTCGAAACCACGGAATAGCCGATGATGCTGTCGACGTGGGCGTACTTCCTGACCTCTTCGACGCAGGCCTCGGGCGTGTTGAACGGGAGGTAGATCATGCCCTTGAGGCGATCGTCCTGCGGCAGGATCGTTTCGACCAGCCACTTGTTGTAGGCTTGCCCGAGCGCCGCCTCGATGTCGTCCTGCGGGTGCATGCCCAGCGTGAGCATCGGCGTCGGGAACACCACCTGATAGTCGAGGCCGAGCGCATCCATCGAGCGCCGCGCGAGCTCGACGAAATGGTGGTGGCCTTTCTTCTCGACCTTCTCGAGCAGCGCCTGCTGATGGGGAATGCGGCCCCAGACGTGCTGGTGAAGAATGCCAGGCTGGCTGTTGAGCAGCGACACGTTGCCGGTGCCGGGGCGCTCGGCGTTCGCCATGCCCATCTGGCGGATCACGTCGTTGTCGATCATCGCCAGGATTTCCGGCCAGAACGAGGTCTCGGTGACGTGCGCATCGATGTCGACGAGGAAACAGTCTTCGAAGCTCTCGGCCTGCCGCGTCGCATGCGCGAGGATGTCGCGCGTGTCGGTCTGCATGGTGATTTCGTGCAGTTCGCGGAACTGCGGCGGGGTGCGTTCGAGCATGGCGGGCTCCCTGATGGCGCCGCCCGTTCATCTGGAATCGGGCGCGGCGGGCGGGCGCCCGCAACCTTACGAATGGATGGGTCCGGCGCGCAATAGACCTATTCTAAGCTCTGGTATGCGCGGAGAACGTTATTCTGCCGGGACCGCAACCGGCTGCCGCAATTCACCGACGGATTGGCGGATCACGGTGCAGGCGCCCTGCAAGGCGAGGCCCGCCATGATCGCGGCGGCCCGTGCCGAACACGCCGGCCGCGGCGAGCAGCACGGCGAGATTGCCGATCGCGTCGTTGCGGGTGCAGATCCAGGCCGAGCGCATGTTGGCGTCGCTGGCGCGATAGGCCCAAAGCAGCGCAAACGACGCGGCATTGGCCACAAAGGCCGCGATGCCGACCGCGCCCATGGTGACCGCGCTCGGCAGCGTGCCGTGCGCGAGATGCCAGACCACCACGCCCAGCACCCACAAGCCGAACACGCCCATGCTGATGCCCTTGCCCAGCGCCGCCATCGCGCGATAGCGCAGCGCCATGCCGATGACGAACAGGCTGATGGCATAGTTCGCGGCGTCGCCGAAGAAGTCGAGCGCATCGGCCTGAAGCGACGCGGAGCCGGCAGCGACGCCGGCCGCGACCTCGACGAGGAACATGGTGGCGTTGATCGCAAGCACCGCCCAGAGCACGCGGCGATAGCCGGGATGGCCCTGGTTGGCATCGTGGTTGTGGCCATGGCTGCAGCAGCTCGCGCTCATGGAGCGGTTATAGGCGCGAGGGGCAGCGTTACACAATTACGGTTCTTGCCTGCTCGTTGCGGTGCGAGGCCCGCCATACGAGCGGTGTCATCGCCGGGCTTGACCCGGCGATCCACGAGCGGGCGCAACGAATGCAAATCGTAAGATCGGTTTTGTTACGTCACCGCATGGATGCCCGGTCAAGCCCGGGCATAACAGCGGAGCAAGTTGCAGCGCTGAGAAGAACCGCAAAGACCGGCGAAGAAAAAACTACGCCGCCTTCTGCTTCGCCTGGATCAGCTTGCGGTTGATCAGGCACTCGGCGATCTGCACGGCGTTCAGCGCCGCGCCCTTGCGCAGGTTGTCGGAGACCACCCACAGCACCAGACCGTTCTCGACCGTCGCGTCCTCGCGGATGCGGCTGATGTAGGTCGCGTCCTCGCCCGCCGACTCGTGCGGCGTGACGTAGCCGCCCGGCTCGCGCTTGTCGATGACGATGCAGCCCGGCGCACTGCGCAGGATCTCGCGCGCCTCGTCGGCGGTGATCGGCGTCTCGAACTCGATGTTCACCGCCTCGGAGTGGCCGATGAACACCGGCACGCGCACGCAGGTCGCGGTGAGCTTGATCTTGGGATCGAGAATCTTCTTGGTCTCGACCACCATCTTCCACTCTTCCTTGGTGTAGCCGTCATCCATGAACACGTCGATGTGCGGGATGACGTTGAAGGCGATGCGCTTGGGAAACTTCTTGGTCTCGCACGTCCTGGATCGAATAGAGCGCCTTGGTCTGGCGGTCGAGCTCGTCCATCCCGTCCTTGCCGGCGCCGGACACCGACTGGTAGGTCGCGACGACCACGCGCTTGATCCTGGCCTTGTCGTGCAGGGGCTTGAGCGCGACGACGAGCTGCGCCGTCGAGCAGTTCGGATTGGCGATGATGTTCTTCTTGCGGAAGCCTTCGACGGCCGCGGCGTTGACCTCGGGCACGATCAGCGGCACGTCCGGATCCATGCGCCAGGTCGACGAGTTGTCGATCACCACCGCGCCCTGCGCCGCAATCTTGGGCGACCACTCCTTCGACACGCTGCCGCCCGCCGACATCAGGCAAATGTCGACGTCGGAGAAATCGTAATGGTCGAGCGTCTTGCACTTGAGCGTCTTGTCGCCGTACGAGACCTCAACGCCCATGCTTTTGCGCGAAGCCAGCGCCACCACCTCGTCGGCAGGGAAGCGCCGCTCCTCCAGGATGTTGAGCATCTCGCGGCCCACGTTTCCCGTGGCGCCGACAACTGCGACCTTGAAACCCATCACACTCTCCAAAAGCAGGCTGGCGGCCAGAACCATTAGGTCCAGCGCGCCAGCTTTTAGGCGAAAAACCTTGCCAACTCAATTATGAGCGGCAACCCCGATATATGACTTTTTCGGCTGAATCCCATCGTCCGACGCAATGGAACGTCCGATCCAGGCTGCCTTTTTGTCGAGGAAGTCCCGCAAACGTTCAGGATAATCCGCATCGACCGCGGCGCGGACGCTGGGCCGCGCCGCAAGCGCCGCCCGCCAGGCCCGCAACTCCGGGGTAGCGGCGAAAATGCCATGCTCCACCAGAGCATCGAACACGTCGAAGTAGCGGAACACCGGCCCGAACACCGCATCCACGACCGAGAACGTCTCGCCGGCGAAGAATGGCCCGTCGCCCAGCGCCCGCTCCAGCCGCTCGAACTTGAGCTTCAGTGCCACAGCCTTGCCGAGCGCCGTCGCCTCGTCCTTCGCGGTCTCATAGCCCCAGAGGTCGGCGAGGATGGCCGAGCCGAACTCCATCCACCCCCGATGCTGGGCCCGGGTCAGCGGATCGGCCGGGTGCAGCGGGTTCGGCAGGGTCTCCTCGAGGTATTCGCAGATCACGGCGGATTCGAACAGCACAACGGTTTCGCCGTCGTCGAGTGTGACCTTGAGCAGCGGCACTTTACCGAGTGGGGAGATCGCCTTGAACCAGTCGGGCTTGTTGTCGAGGTCAATCAGCGTGCGCTTGAAGGACACGCCCTTCTCCGTGAGCACGATGGCGGCGCGCTGCACGTAGGGGCAGAGGTGGTGGCTGACGAGTTCGTAGGTCGGCATGGCTAAAGCTCCTGAATTCGGAAGGCAGGCCGCCAGCCGCTCACGCGGCCGGCGCTGTCGACGATCAGTGATTGAAGGCAGGCTTCGCGGCGCTCAGGCCTTGCGGCAGCCAGCTCCGGGACAGCGCATACGCGCCGTCGCCCAGCATGATCTGCACAACCGCGAGCACCACGAGGTACAGCGGATACTCCCAGCCGCCGTTCGGATAGCCGAACATCCAGCCGTTGCCGGAGTGCGCCCAGACCGCGCCGGCAAGGATCGGCAGCAGCGCCGCGGCGACCCAGCGGGTCTGCACGCCGAGCACGAGCAGCACGCCACCGACGGCTTCCGCGGCGAACGTCGCAGTCCCCATCCAGGCCGGCAGGCCGAGCTTCTGGAAGAACGCCGCATTGCCGGCGAGCGTGAACACATAAAGCTTCAGGATCAGCGAATGGCTGAGGAACATGACGCCGAGCGCGATGCGCAGGACGGTTGCTGCGCCGTTGGCGAGCCGGGTATCGGTGGATGAGAGAGGGGTGTCGAGGGAAGTCATGGTCGTCGTTCCTGTTGTTTGATGCGCCGAACATGCCCTGGTATAATCCGCAAGCACAGATGGCGTATTGGCAAGGAGACATTGCGAATGGCACAAGGCGGCTTCGCGGTCGACGATCTCCGGCTGTTGCAGGCAATCGGCGAGAACGGCTCGCTTTCGGCGGCCTCCCGCAAGCTCAGGCTGGATCATTCCAACGTGTTCCGGCGGCTCGGCGGGATGGAGCAGCGGCTCGGCGTGCGGCTGTTCGACCGCGCCCGCGACGGCTATGCGCCGACACCCGCCGGCGAAACCGCCATCGCCACGGCGGCGCGCGTGCTGGCCGAGATCGAGCTTCTGGAGCGGCGGCTGGCAGGCGAGGACCTGCGTCCGAGCGGGATCGTGCGTATCACGACAACCGACACGCTGGCGCCGTTCCTCGCGCCGCTGCTGGCCCAATTCCGCACCGCGCATCCGGAAATCGTCACCGAGGTGATTACCTCCAACGCCTTCTTCACGCTGACGCGGCGCGACGCCGACGTGGCGCTGCGGCCGGCCTCACAGCCGGGCGATGCACTGGTCGGGCGGAAGGTCGCCGAAGCGGCGTTTGCGGTTTACGGCAGCAAACCGCTCGCCACGCGCTTGAAATCCAAGCGTGCAAGCCTGGAAACGCTGGATTGGGTGGGCTTCGACGACAGCATCGCGCATATCGGCGCGGCACAATGGATGGCGGCGCACATCCCGTCGGAGCGTGTCGTCCACCGCAGCAATTCGGTGCTGGCGATCGAGGAGGCCGCGCGGGCCGGAATGGGCCTCGCGTTGCTGCCGTGCTTTCAGGGCGAACGGGCGCCCGGTCTGGTGCGCTTGAGCGATACGATCCCGGAGGCGATGACGCCGATCTGGCTCCTGACGCACCGCGACCTGCGCCGCGTGGCGCGGGTCCGGGTGTTTCTGGACTTCATGGCCGAGGCCATCGGCCGCAACCGCGCGGCGCTGGACCTCAAAAAAGCCTAGCGGATCGGGCCGCGCAACGCGCCGGGGACCGGCAGGAACTTCTGGCCGTCATCGACCGGAACGCCGGTCGTCACCGTGACGGCGCGGGCCAGCGCCGCCCGGCTCAGCATCATGCCCGCCACCGCGCTCGACGTGCCGATGGCGAGGATGATCGCGCCTGCGAGAACAATCCGGATCATGAGAGCCTCCATCGTTTCGGCCGCGGCATCCTGCGGCCAGCTTCGACGGCGGAAGGTTTAACCCACGTCTGTATCCGGCGAATGTTGCGCATGTATCGTCGGTATTGCGGGCAAGGATTTCAGGGCGGATTGGCAAGGCAGGGGTCGAGCATGATGTGGTTGTCGTCGAGCCGGTTGTAGCCGCCCTTCATGACCACCCGGTCGCCTGCCTTCATGTCGTTCGACTCGTAGGTGACGCAGAGCACCCGCACGTCGCGGCACATCAACAGATACCAGAGCGCGCCGTCGCCGCGGACCGTCGTCAGTTCGCCGGTGATGGTGAGGTCGATCCGGTAGTCCGGCCGCGCCAGGCCTGCCGACATTTTGCGGATGTCGTCGCACTGCGCCGAGCTTTGCGCCGGCTGGTCGCCCAATGAAAACGCCGGGCGGTCCTTCAGCACGTCGTCGGCGACAAGCTGCACGAGAGCAACCGCAAGAACGAGTTGTTTCATGCGGCCAAGCGTGCACCGCCACCGCGCTCAAAATGCGGCCGGCGAGGTCCGCGATTCAACGCGGCGAAAACGGGTTCTGCCAGCCGCGGCCGGGCGCCGGCGCGCGCGGCGGAAACGTCGCTTCCAGGTAGTCGAGGACGATCTTCTTTTCCTTCTCCGGCAACGGCGACATCCTGTGCCGGTCGGTCATCCACTGCAGCGAATCCTCCCACTGCCGCCGGGTCATGCCCTGCTGCGCGACGAGCTTGAAGCCGTGGCAGGCGGTGCAGGCATAGAACGTGTCGTCGCGTCCGGTGCCGGCGGGAAACTCCTCGGGCGTCTCGTCGCGCGGCACAAATTGCGCGGATTGGGCACGGCCGTCGCCGGCCGAGAGAGCAATGACGGCGAGCGCAAGGCCCGCCGCCATGATGAGCTTCGCCATCGCGCTCAGCCCGCCAGCACCGCGACGCGGTGCATCGGGTTGCCGCCATAGCCTTGCGGATTCCAGGCGCCTGCAATGTGCGGCTGCATCGCGCCCTTGGAGTCTGTCGCCCGTGTCCAGATCTCGTAATAGCCGTCGGACGGCAGGTTCACCGTCGCGGTCCAGCGCTGCCAGTCGTACTTGTTCTTCGGCGGGCTGAGCGCCGCGCGCGTCCAGGTGGCGCCGAAGTCGATCGACACATCGACGCGCCGCACGCGAAGGTCGCCGGCCCAGGCGGCGCCGCGAAGCTGCACCTCTTTGGTTCCCGCCGGCAGCTTGGCGCCGTTCGCGGGGCTGGTGATGATCGAACGCACCGGCATCGATTCGAGATCGCGGAAATTGCCCTCGACCACCTTGTCGCCCGGCACCATCGGCTTGATCGCGACGCGGTAGGACGTTGCGCCCATGCCGGGACCATCGTGATACTTGTCGCGCACCCAGAGCCGCGTGAACCATTTGGCCGACACCGAGCCCGGCCATCCGGCGACCACGAGCCGCACCGGCCCGCCATGGATGTGCGGCAGCGGCTGGCCGTTCATCGCGAACACGATGAGGTTGTTGGCATCCATCGCCTTCTTGATCGGCACGCCGCGCGAGATCGCGTCCTTGCTCGCGTCGGCGAGGCTCTTGTCGATGCCGTAATGGCCGGTGAACTGCGCGCTCTCTTTCACGCCCGCGGCCTTCAGCACGTCGGACACCCGCACGCCGGTCCATTCGGCGCAGCCCGCGCCGCCGTTGGTCCACTGGTTGCCGCGCGCCTGCGGCGTGAAGAACGAGCGGCCGTTGCCGCCGCACTCCAGCACCATGCGGCGCGTCACCGGCTTGAACTTCTTTTTCAGCTCGCCGAGCGTGATCTCGATCTTGTTGTTGACCTCGCCGTCAACCGTCATCTTCCACGAGTCGGGATCCTTGCTTTCCTCGGGGATCGTGCCGTTGTTGCGGACGAAGAATTTTTCGGTCGGCGTCGTGTCGTCGTCGAGCATGTTCTCCGGCGTCTCCGCGACCAGCGGACGATCGCCGAGCAGCACCAGCTTGTCGCTCTTGCCCGGATATTTCAGGTACTGCGGCCCCTTCGGCGCGGCGGGCGCCGGCGGCGCGCTCTGCGCCATCGCAGCGGGGATCATGCCGCCCGGCATGTTGGCGGCAAACGGTATCGCCCCACCGACGGCGGCACCCACCGCCGCCAACCCTGCTCCGCCGAGGAAGCCGCGCCGGTCGAGGCCGGCTTTGCGGCCGAAAGCTTCGGCATCCGCGCGTTCCGGGTCGTTCGCGTACAGTTCTTCGATGGTGCGTTCTTTTTTCATTGCCGGCCTCCCTTGTCCGATCGCCCCGAAACGAGACTAGGCGGGCATTTTCTGATATTCAACGTTTTGAATGAGTTGCACCCAGAGCACCCGCCGCGCGGAACGCCGCAGGCGGAGCCGCGTTCCCTTGTGGTGCGGTGCGAAAGCGGACTATAAATCGGGGCCGATTTGCGGCTCGAAAGGTCGAACATGCGCCTGATGGCTGTCGCTCTCGCTGCCGCGTTTGCCGTAAGCGCGATACCGGCCGCAAACGCGCAGACCAACCCTCGCCTTCAGCGCGTCGAACGCGCGCCGCCCGGGTCGACGACGTACATCACCCGCGACGAGCAGGGCCGCACCCGCACCAAGGTCATTGTGCAGAAGCGGTCGTATCTGGATGGCGGCACCGAAGTGATGCCAGGCACCTATCAGCCGGCGAACGGCGTCCATCTCTACGGACAGCGACCGACCGACGGGCTCGGCACCAACGACATCACCAATCCGCGCGGGCCGATACCCGACCCGTTCTTCCTGCCGGGCAAGAACAATCCCTGGCCCTGGTTCCAGTAGCGAGCGACGATTGAAACAAACTCGCAGCGATTACGCAGCGAGCTTTGCCATCTCGGCGATGATCGCGTCGCCCATCTCCTTCGTGCCGACCTGCTTGAAGCCCGCCGACATGATGTCGCCGGTGCGCAACCCGTTCTGCAGCACCGAAGCGATCGCCTTGTCGATCAGGTCGGCCTCCTTGCCCATGCCGAACGAATAGCGCAGCGCCATTCCGAACGACGCGATCATCGCGATCGGATTGGCGATACCCTTCCCGGCAATGTCCGGCGCAGACCCATGCACCGGCTCGTACAGCGCCTTGCGCTTCTTGGTCTTCGGGTCGGTGTCACCGAGCGAGGCGGACGCGAGCATCCCCAGCGAACCCGTGAGCATCGCGGCGATATCGGACAGCATGTCGCCGAACAGGTTGTCGGTGACGATGACGTCGAACTGCTTGGGATTCTTCACGAGCTGCATGCCGCCCGAGTCGGCCAGCTGGTGCTCCAAGGTCACGTCCTTGAACTCGCGCTGATGCACCGCCGTGATGACCTCGTTCCACAGAACGCCGGTCTTCATCACGTTGCGCTTCTCCATCGACGTGACCTTGTTGCGGCGCTTGCGCGCCAGCTCGAAGGCGACGCGGCCGATGCGCTCGATCTCGTAGGTGTCGTAGACCTGCGTATCGACCGCGCGCTTCTGGCCGTTGCCGAGATCGGTGATGGTCTTCGGTTCGCCGAAATAGACGCCGCCGGTGAGTTCCCGCAGGATGATGATGTCGAGACCCTCGACCAGCTCGCGCTTGAGCGCGGACGCGTCGGCCAGCGCCGGATAGGTCACCGCCGGGCGAAGGTTGGCATAGAGCGCGAGGTCCTTGCGCAGCCGCAACAGGCCCGCCTCCGGCCGCACGTCATAGGGCACGCTGTCCCACTTCGGCCCGCCGACCGAGCCGAAGATCACGGCGTCGGCGGCATGCGCCTTGGCCATCGTCTCCTCGGTGATCGAGACCTTGTGGGCGTCGTAGCAGCTCCCGCCGACCAGCCCCTCCTCGGTCTCGAACGTCCCCATGCCGTGGCCGTTCATCCAGCCGATCAGCTTTTTGACCTCGCCCATCACTTCAGGGCCGATGCCGTCACCGGGGAGAAGAAGCAGCTTGTAGGTCGCCATGGGGATCACGCCTCGTTGACTGAACTCTCCGCTTGTCATTCCGGGGCGCGCATCAGCGCGATCCCGGAATCCAGAGCCGAGGACTTCGCGCACGCAGCCCTGGATTCCGGACAGCCTCGCTGCGCTCGGCTTCCGGAATGACAGCGGAGGGGATTGCTAAAGCCCGGAGCGGGGATTGGCAAGCACACGCCGCATGGGCGACAACCGTCCCATGACCGCCGTCCTTTTCGCCTTCGCCTCCGCGGCTTTCCTGGGCGCAGGCGTGGTTCTCACCCAGTTCGGGCTCCGCACCATCCACCCGCTGTCGGGCGCCGCGCTCAGCATTCCGTCGTTCACGCTGGTGTTCCTGCTGCTGTCGCCGTTCCTGCTGTACGGCGAAACCGTCGTCTGGCGGGCGGTGCCGATCTTTGCCGCGGTGGGATTCGGATTTCCGGCCGCGGTGACGCTGTTGAGCTTCGTTTCGAACCGGGCGCTCGGGCCGGTGGTCACCAGTTCGCTCGGCAATCTGGCGCCGCTGTTCTCGGTGGCGCTGGCGGTTCTGATCCTGCACGAGCCGCTGCGGCTCATGCAGTTCGTCGGCCTCATGGTCGCGATCGGCGGCGTGCTGATCATCACGGTCAACCGCACCGGCAACATGCGCGACTGGAAAACCTGGGCGTTGCTGCTGCCGCTCGGCGCGGCGCTGCTGCGCGGCATCGCCCCGCCGGTCATCAAGATCGGACTGGAGATCTGGCCCAATCCGATCGGCGCAGGACTGACCGGCTACATCTTCTCGACGCTGACGGTGTTGACCCTCGAGCGCATCCGCAACGGCCACTTCATCGCCCGGGGCCCGAATGTCGGCCGGCTGTGGTTCGCGCTGACCGGCATCGTCAACGGCATCGGCACGCTGCTGCTCTATCTCGCGGTCGGCGCCGGGCCGGTAACGCTGGTCGCGCCGCTGATAGCGACCTATCCACTGGTAACGGTGGGCTTGAGCGCGCTGGTTCTGGCGAACGTGCGGATCACACCGCGGCTGGTCGCCGGCGTGGCGATGACGGTCGCCGGTGTCGCGCTGATCCTCGCGGGCTGACCGGTCCAATTCGCTTGAACTGCAATTAGACTTCGCTCTACGCAGCGCGCCGGCGCGATGACACCGCCTCGCCGAACGCCTGAAACAGCGTGCGGTTGATCGGATTGCGCTGCGGATCGAACTCGGCGTGCCACTGCACGCCGAGCGCAAAGCCCGGCGCGTCGAGAATGCGGATGGCCTCGATGGTGCCGTCGTCGGCCACACCCTCGACGACGATGCGCTTGCCGGGATCGAGGATGCCCTGCCCGTGCAGCGAATTGACCCGGATGGTGTCCTGGCCGAGCAGCTTTGCGAACACGCCGTCGCGCACCAGGCGCACATCGTGGCGATCGCCGAACACCACCGCGTCGTCCGGATGCGGCTCGCCGGTTTCGAGCCGCGGCATGCGGTGGTTCACCCGGCCCGGCAATTCGCGGATCTCCGGATGCAGCGAACCGCCATAGGCGACGTTCATCTCCTGCAGGCCGCGGCAGATGCCGAACAGCGGCACGGCGCGCTCGACGCAGGCATCGACCAGCGCCAGCGCGAGATCGTCGCGGCGCTCGTCATAGGGCTCGTGTTTCGGATGTGCCTCGACGCCGAAGCGGCGCGGATGCACGTTGGCGCGGCCGCCGGTCAGCAGGATGCCGTCGACCGTGTCGAGCAGCGCGCCGATGTCGGTGATGCCGGGGCAGCCGGCAAACATCATCGGCAGCGCGCCCGCAACCTCCGCCACCGCGCGGAGATTGGTCTCGCCGCACATCTGCACGGTGAACCGGTTCTCGATCAGCCGCATGTTGCCGATCACGCCGATGACGGGACGTCTCATTGCCAATGTCTCAAATTCCGATCAAATCCCAAAAGTCTCATTTCCCCGCCCGCAGGTCCGCGAACGCCTCGTCGAGCCGGCCGAGCGCGTCGTCAAGGATCGGCCGCGGCGTCGCGAAATTGAAGCGCAACCATGTCGCGCCGCCCGGCCCGAACTGCGTACCGGGGCTCGCATAGATGCGCGCCTGTTTGGCAACCCGCGCCGCGACGTCCTCGGCCTTCAGTCCGGTGCCGGCGAAATCCACCCAGGCCAGATAGGTGCTGCCAAGCCGCATCGACCGCGCGCCGGGCGCGGCCGCCTCGATCCGGGCGTCGAACAGGTCGCGGCTTTCGCGGAGATAAACCAGCAGCGCGTCGAGCCACTCTTCGCCGGTCCGCCAGGCGGCTTCGGTCGCGATCATGCCGAAGCCGTTGTAGGAGCCGAGACCGCTCGCCGCGACCCGCGCGTCGAGTTTTTTCTTCAACGCGGGGTTCGAGGTGACGCAGGCGCCGACATGGGCGCCGGCAAGATTGAAGGTCTTGGTCGCGGCGAAGCAGGTGATCAGCCGGTCGGCGATCTCCGGCGCAGCCGTGATGGTCGGCGTGTGCTTGGCGCCGCCGAACACCAAGTCGCAATGGATTTCGTCGGACACCAGGATCAGGTCGTGCTCGGCGCAGAAGTTGGCAAGCGCACGAATCTCGTCCGGCGACCAGACCGTACCGCCGGGATTGTGCGGGCTGCAGAAGAACACGACCTTGGTGCGCGGCGTGAGCTTCTGCTTCAGCGCATCGAGGTCCATCGCGTAGCGGCCGTTCCGCTCGACCAGCTGCGCGTCGAGGATCTTTCGCTCGTTGGCGACGATGATCTTGCGGAAGGCGTGATAGGCCGGCGGAAACACCACCACCTCGTCGCCGGGCGCGCTGGTGGCCTGCAGGATCAGGCCGAGCCCCGACACGATGCCGGGCGTCGCGCTGACCCAGGCCGGATCGATCTTCAGGCCGTGGCGCTTGGCGGCCCACTCCACCAGCGATTTCGCCCAGGTTCCGGTGTCGGCGTAGTAGCCGTGGGTCGCGCGCTCCACCTCGGCCTTGAGCGTGGCGGTGACGCCGGGCGGCGCCGGGAAGTCCATATCCGCCACCCACATCGGGATCGCGTCCGGCGCGGTGATGCCGGACAGCTTCGCAATGTGGTCCCACTTGGAGGAGTGCGTGCCGCGGCGCTCGACAACGCGGTCAAAATCGAAGGTGGGCATGCGGATCCTGATCCGAGCCTGGGTGTCAGGCCCATTGATGGCGCGGACGGCGATTGCGTCAAGACAAGCCTTTGCATGACTGAGATTAATGGAAGCGATAGGACCCGGGTTTTGGCCTAACCCGGAACGAACACCGCAAACGGCTCGTCGATGGTGCGCTTGAGGTGCTTCCCGTAGATCGCGTGGTTGGGATCGGACGGCGGGACGCGGCCGAAGGTCGGCTTGGCGATCGCCTGAAGCGGCACGAAGGCGATCGGCGAGGCGATCGGCGTCAGCAGCGAGCCGCGCCCGGCGAGCAGCGTGGTCAGGATGCCGTACATCTCGCCGGTGATGGTCGGACGCGAAACCGTGATCAGCCGGTGCTGACCGTGCCGGTTGGTGACGAGATAGATATGACCCGACTGGTTCGGCACCGACACCTCGCCGAACTGGGTGAACGCGGCGTCGAGCCGTTCGCTCTCGCGAAACAGCATGCATGAGGCCTTGGCGTCCCAGGCGATCTCGGTGCGGTAGGCGTAGATCGCGTCCTTGTCGCCGAACGACGGCCGCAGCGTCACGTAGTTGCCTTCGATCCAGGTCACCGCGCGGCGCGAATAGGCGCCGAGGCTGTCGGGGGCGACGTCGCCATTGGCGGGCGCTGCGGGCGCAGGCGCCGTGGTGCCTTTCCGCAACGACACGCCGAGCGCTTCCTCCAGCCGCACCGTCGTCGCAAGCGTAAACGGCCGCCGCCCGCCGAGCGCCTTTTCCAGAGTCGAAATGCTGATCTTGGCCTTTTCGGCGAGGTGCTGCCGCGAGATGCGCCGGCGCGCCAGCTCCTCGCGGATTGTCGATGCGACCTGCCGGCTTTGCTCATCCGAAAGCTGCTTGTCGGTCGCCAGCATGTCTCCCCTCCGAATCCGTCCGACTCTAGCCGACGGACAAACCATCACAAAGCCGCACTGGACCGCCGCCGCCCGGCGCACCGTGACGGACCGCGACGGGCGGCGGCTGAACAATGCAGATCATCACGCTCGCGAATTGAGGCGTCCCGCCGCAAAACATCGGACCGGGCAAGGCGGCTACGGGAGCTTTCGAAATGACCACGTGCGAAGAAATCCAGACAACCGGCAGGCTGCGCCGGTTCAATTCTGATGGAGCCGATTGGCGCTCCGTGTGCTGCGCAGCCTGGCCGCAATTCTCGTGGGAATTGCGGCTTTTTTTGTGAGCTGGGCGCCTGCCGGAGCGACCGGCCAGGCGTTGACCAGGCCGGGCGATGTGCGCTCCGGCACCTTGCTGCTGAAGGGCGACAATGACGGACACGCCGACGCCATCCGGCTTGGCATCGACGTCGATCTCACGGTGTCGGGACCGACGATCCGCGCCCGCGTCACCCAGATCTTCCGTAATCCGACGCAGAACTGGGTCGAAGCGACTTACGTCTATCCGCTGCCGGAAGGCGGCGCGGTCGACACGCTGAAGATGGTGATCGGCGATCGCATCGTGGTCGGCGAGATCAAGGAGCGCCAGCAGGCGCGCGTGATCTACGAGCAGGCCAAGCAGAACGGCCAGCGCGCGGCGCTGACCGAACAGGAGCGGCCGAACATGTTCACCAATTCGGTCGCCAATATCGGCCCGGGCGAGACCGTGCTGGTGCAGATCGAATACCAGGAGCCGGTGCGGCAGAGCGGCAACGAATTCTCGCTGCGCGTGCCGATGGTCGTCGGCCCCCGCTACAATCCCGCGCCCGTGGTGCAGAGCGTCGATCTGCGTCCCGGTCAGGGCGGCTGGGGCGTGACCACCACCGATCCGGTGCCCGACCGCAACCGCATCTCGCCGCAGGTGCTCGACCCGGCGCAGCACGGCCCGGTCAATCCGACGCAGATCACGGTGCGCCTGCAATCGGGCTTCCCGCTCGGCGATGTGAAGAGCCATCACCACGCCGTGAAGATCGAGCAGCCGTCGGGCGATGTGCGTGTCATCAGGCTCGCCGACGGCCCGGTGCCGGCGGACCGCGACTTCGAGCTGACCTGGAAGCCCGCGGCGGAGAACGCGCCATCGGTCGGCCTGTTCCGCGAGCGCGTCGGCAACGCCGACTATCTGCTGGCTTACGTGACGCCGCCGACCGTCGAGCAGGCCGAGCAGAAGCCGCTGCCCCGCGAGGCGATCTTCGTGATCGACAACTCCGGCTCGATGGGCGGCACGTCGATGGCGCAGGCCAAGGCGAGCCTCATCTACGCACTCGGCCGCCTGCAACCGGGCGACCGCTTCAACGTGATCCGCTTCGACCACACCATGGACGTGCTGTTTCCCGATGCGGTCCCGGCCGACGCGGAGAACGTCGCCCGCGCCAAGGGCTTCGTCGGCGCGCTGCAGGCGTCCGGCGGCACCGAGATGGTGCCGGCGATGCGGGCCGCGCTCAACGACCGCGGCTCGGACGCAGGAACCCATGTCCGGCAGGTGATCTTCCTCACCGACGGCGCGATCGGCAACGAGCAGCAGTTGTTTGAAGCCATCTCGGCGCAGCGCGGACGCTCGCGGGTGTTCATGGTCGGCATCGGCTCGGCCCCGAACAGCTTCCTGATGACGCGGGCGGCCGAACTCGGACGCGGCGCGTTCACCCACATCGGCTCGGTCGAGCAGGTGGAAGAGCGCATGCGCGGCCTGTTCGCCAAGCTGGAAAGCCCGGCGGTCACCGGCATCACGGCGAAATTCTCCGATGGCATCGCCGACATGACGCCGGCGGCGATCCCCGACCTCTATCGCGGCGAACCGCTGGTGCTCGCGGCAAGCGTCGCGAACCTGCAAGGCACGGTGACGATCGCCGGCCGGATCGGCGACCGTCCGTGGACCGTCACGCTGCCGGCCGCGAGCGCCGCCGAAGGCAAGGGCCTCTCGAAGGTCTGGGCGCGCCGGAAGATCTCCGACGCCGAAGTCGCCCGCACCACGCGGCAGGCCACGCCGGAGGATGCCGACAAGGCGATCCTGACGCTCGCGCTCGAGCATCAGCTTGTCACGCGGCTGACAAGCCTCGTCGCGGTCGAAAAGACGCCGGCCCGGCCCGAAGGCGAGACACTCAAGCTCACCGAGCTGCCGCTCAACCTTCCGGCCGGCTGGGACTTCGAGAAGGTGTTCGGCGAGCGTCCGCAGCCCGTCTCGGCGCCGAACGAACGCCGCGCGGACAACGGCGGCGCGCTGACGCAGCTTGCGATGGCGAAACGCAGCCCGGTCCCGACGGTGGGTCCGCGCACGGTGTCGCTGCCGAAGACGGCGACCGACGCCGAACTGAAGATGATCGCGGGCGCGGTGCTGCTCGCGCTCGCTCTGGTCCTGCTCGTGTTCACCCGGCGTCGAGAGTTCGCACGCTGATGCCGGACGGGAGGGAGTTTCTCCCCGCCTCCCTCCCACTGCGCGCGCGGCCTCTCAGGTCCCCCCGACGGCCGCGCGCGCAAACTCTCTCAAAGGAACGACAACCGTGAAGCGTTTTGTACTGGCTCTGGTGATTGCGCTTGCGGGCCTGCTGCTGCTCGGACAGGGCGCGTGGATCCACGCCAAGGCGCTGCTCGCGCAGGTGCTGCTGGAACGCGCGTTTGCCCAGACGATCGCGACCGGCCGCGACGTCAAGCCGTGGTCATGGGCCGACACCTGGCCTTTGGCGCGCATCGAGGTGAAGCGCATCGGCGCGAGCGCCATCGTGCTCGCGGGCTCAAGCGGCCAGGCGCTGGCGTTCGGGCCGGGTCATGTGGAATTGACGCCCGACGCGGGCGAACGCGGCACCGCGGTCTATTCGGCGCACCGCGACACGCACTTCCGGTTTCTCAAGGAGGTGACGATGGGTGACGAGATTTCGGTGACCCGGCGGGACGGCAGGACGTTTCGTTATCGCGTCAACGCGACGTCCGTGGTCAGCTTCGATCAATCCGGCATCGATCCGCTGGCGGACGGTCACAAGCTGGTGCTTTCGACCTGCTGGCCGCTGGACGCCGCGACACAAGGGCCGATGCGATATCTGGTCCACGCGGACATGATCACCGAGAACGCGGCTTTGCCGCCATCGGTGCGCTGAACGGCTTGGGTCGTTGCCAGAGCCCTTGGCAAGCGATGATGCTGCACTCACTTAAATGCTACGCTGTCTGCTCGGCAAAACGGGGCGGCCCGGCACGATGGAGGGCAAAATGGAGAGGCACGATCTCCGCAACGACACTGCGCCTGCCAGTCAAAATCACAAATCCGAAGCCTCCAAGCGATGGCCTTGCGCCATCACCGGCCGAGAACACCCAAGAAAAGACCTGATACGGCTCGACACGTTGCGGCCAACCCTTGCCGACCGAATCCGATTGGATCATCCCGGACTGACCGACGATGCGCTGGTCGACCGGCGCGAGATCAACCGCTACCGGAACCTGTACGTCGAGGAAATGCTGAGGGACGAGCGCGGCGAGTTCACCGAGCTCGACCGGCAGGTCGCTCAAAGCATCGCCAATCAAGCCACGATTGCAGAGAACGTCGAGGATAGTTTTCTTGAGCGTCGGACGCTGGGCCAGCGCATGTCCGATGGCCTGTCGAAATTTGGCGGGTCCTGGACCTTCTTGATGTCGTTCGGACTCTTCCTCGTGATCTGGATGGGCATCAGCATCGCCGTCGGCACCACAAGATCCTTCGACCCGTATCCGTTCATTCTGCTCAATCTGGTGCTGTCGTGCATCGCCGCCATCCAGGCCCCCATCATCATGATGAGCCAGAAGCGCCAGGACGCAAAGGACAGGCTCCGGTCGCGCAACGACTACCAGGTCAATCTCAAGGCCGAGCTGGAAATCCAGCATCTGCACGAGAAGCTCGACCACCTCATCATCAAGCAATGGCAGCGGCTCGCGGAGATTCAGCAGATTCAACTGGAAATCATGCAGGACGCGCGCCGGCGGTCGTAGGCTGGCCTCTCTCCGCCCTCATCCTGAGGTCTCGAAGGACGAGGGCGGCCCCATCCTTCGAGACCTCAGGATGAGGCCGGGAGAGAATAGCACCCGTGGCAGGCAGGAAAACTACAACCCGCTGTGCCAGTTGTAGCCCTGGTTTTCCCAATAGCCGCCGGCATCGTTGTTCTGCACGTAGAGCGCGGTGATGTATTTCGGATTCTTGAAGCCGAGCTTGGTCGGCATGCGGCACTTCATCGGGAAACCGTACTTGCGCGGCAGGATCTGGTTGTCGAACTTGAAGCTGAGCTGCGTCTGCGGATGCAGCGCGGTCGCCATGTCGATGGTGTTGGAATAGCCCTCGGCGCACTGGAACCAGACATATCTGGCGCGCGTGTCGGCGCCGAGCCGCTTGAGGAATTCCGACAGCTTGCACGCCCTGCCATGAGCCGACCGCGCTCCAGCCCTCGACGCAGATATGACGGGTGATCTGCGACACCTGCGGCAGCGCATAAAGCTGCTCCAGCGTCCACGGCTCCTTGCTGTCGATCAGGCCGCCGACCTCGAGCTTGTAGGTCGCGCCGTCGACCTCGGGCGCTTCGTCTTCGGCGTAATAGCCGTTGAACGGAAACGGCCGGGTGATCGCGCTTTCGGGATATTCCGGCGCGAGCTTGTTGGGATTGAACAACCAGGCCTGGACGCGGTCGTTGAACCTGGAAATGCGGCGCAGCGTTCCTTCGGCGGCGTCGCTGTCGATGATGTCGCAGCCGGTGAGGAACGTCAGCGCGCCGAGGCTCAAGCCCCCGCGCAGGAACAGCCGCCGCGCCGGGTCGGGCATCAGCTTCGCCGCGTCCTTGATCAGGAGCTTCGGATCGACGCCGGGAACGGCTTTACGGATGCGCGGCATGACTTGCTCCTATCGCCCCGTCACCATCGCCTTGAGACTCTTCGGCACGATCAGCGCCAGCAGCACGTGCACGGCGAGGAAGCCGACGATCGTGGCCATCGCAAAGAAGTGCACATAGCGCGCCGCGTCGTAGCCGCCGAACACCGCGGTCAATTCCTGCAACTGGATCGGCTTCCAGATCGCGAGCCCCGACAGCACGATCACGACGCCCGCCAGGATGACGCCGACATACAGGAGCCGCTGCACCGAATTGTAGACCGAGATGTCGTCGTGCGACGAGCTTGAAGGTCAGCGCGGCCTTCACGTCCGCGACGACGTCGCCGGGCCGGATCGGCAGGAGCTTGCGGCGGAAGCGTCCGGTGAGAAAGCCGAGCGCGAGATAGACGAGTCCATTGATCGCCAGCACCCACATCGCCGCAAAATGCCAGAGCAGCGCGCCGGCAAGCCACCCGCCGAGCGTGATCGAGCCCGGAAACCGGAAGCCGAACAGCGGCGAGGCGTTGTAGATCTCCCAGCCCGAGCCGATCATCACCAGCACAGCCAGCGCATTGATCCAGTGCGTGATGCGCACCCAGGCCGGGTGGATCACGAGGCGCGCTCGCTCGGGGGCTGTCAGCGTGCCGATGTTGCTCATGCGTATTCCGACAGGCCAGCACGGCCGGATGACCGACAATAGCGCAAACTCACAGGCGAGCGAAGCGACGCCGTCCTTCGGACGGCTATGGGCGATACCTCGGCCGCGGTCCCGGCGATGCAACCCGCGCCTCACAATTTTGTGACGGCCCAAAACGCGCTATAGAGAGGCGCCGGGATGCAGACGTTCGAGGGTACGGGTTCATGACCAAGACCAGCTCCGGCAATTTCTTCGAGGATTTCAAGCTCGGCCAGATCATCCGCCACGCGACGCCGCGGACGATGACGACGGGGGACGTCGCGCTCTACACCGGGCTGTTCGGGCCGCGCTTTGCGGTGCAGTCCTCGGATGCGTTCGCCAAGGCGATCGGCTATCCGCGCGCGCCGCTCGACGACCTGCTGGTGTTTCACGTCGTGTTCGGCAAGACCGTGCCGGATGTCTCGCTCAACGCGGTCGCCAATCTCGGCTATGCGGGCATGCAGTTCCTCGCCCCGGTCTATGCCGGCGACACGCTCGCCGCCACCTCCGAGGTGATCGGGCTGAAGGAGAATTCCAACCGCAAGACCGGCATCGTCTATGTCCGCACCCGCGGCACGAAGCAGGACGGGACCGCCGTGCTCGAATATGTGCGCTGGGTGATGGTGCGAAAGCGCGACGAGGGCGCGCCCGCCCCCGGCGATCACGTGCCGCGGCTGCCGGCCGCGGTCGAGCCGCGGCTGCTCGGCGATGCGTGCCCTGCGCTCGACGTGAAGGCCTACGACCTGGCGCTGGCCGGCAGCGCGTATCGCTTCGGCGACTACGAGGCCGGCGAGAAGATCGACCACGTCGACGGCATCACGGTCGAGGAGGCCGAGCACCAGACGGCGACGCGGCTCTATCAGAACACCGCGCGCATCCATTTCGACCAGTTCTCGGCGGCGCAGAGCCGGTTCGGCCGGCGGCTGATCTATGGCGGGCACGTGATTTCGCTGGCGCGCGCCATCTCGTTCAACGGGCTCGGCAACGCCTTCCATATCGCCGCGATCAACGGCGGGCGGCACGTGTCGCCGCTGTTCGCGGGCGCGACGGTGTTCGCGTGGTCCGAGGTGCTGGCGAAAAGCGAGCTTCCGGGGCGCAGCGACGTCGGCGCGCTGCGGATCCGCACCGTCGCGACGAAGGACCGGCCCTGCGCGGATTTCCCGTACAAGGCCGGCGACGAATACGATCCGCAGGTTTTGCTCGATCTCGATTACTGGGCGCTGATTCCGCGCTGAGGGTGGACGTGGCGCATCCCGGACGGTGCACTCCCTCCCCCTGCAAGGGGGAGGGTTGGGGTGGGGGTCAACCACAAGCACGGTCACGCGTCTTCGGGCCGCGGCGCAGTCGGCGCGCCAGCGCGGACGAGATTGCGCCGATTCCGAGTTCAACTCGCTTCGCAGCACGCTTGGCTCCTGACTCAGATACCAAGTCAGTGCGCGAGGCTGACCCCCACCCCGACCCTCCCCCCTTTCAGGGCCTTTCAGGGGGAGGGGGCACACCACCCGCGTTGCAAATGTGCTCGCACGTGGCCCCATTCTGCCGCTTTGCATTTGGATATGACTTCGCGATCCCTGGCTTTGGTCTTGGGCGCCTGGGCCGGCCCGCCGTTCCCTTTTTCCGTTTCCCCAAAAAGGGGAATGGAGCGCCGGGAGGCGCCACCGGCGGATCGCCGCCGGTTGGCGAACCCAAAGCCGGGGTTCGCCGCGCGCCACGGCAGGTCCCCTGTTACCAGGGGTTGCCGCTTTCGGGCGCGCTGGCCCAGTGACGTAGGGCCCGGCGCCTCCCGGCGCTCCAACGCGATGCCATTGTCGGGCACCGCATCCTGCTCGCGTTGCGACGCCGCGATCGACGGCACCGGGAAGAGAACAAAGACGGAACAACCATAAATTCCTATAGGACTAGAGTCAACCCCCGCGAAAATCGGTGAGCCAGGGATACTGCGATTGCGCCCTCTCCCCTTAGCCCGTCGAAGACGGGCGTAAACGCCCTGATGGTGGGAGAGGGCTGCTCCGAACGAGCAAGACAAAAAAATGGGTGAGGGTCTTTGCGTCCCGGCAAAGAGCCTCACCCATTCTTTGTAAATGAGCCCTTGCTGTAGCCCTCTCCCACAAGGGGAGAGGGCTACAGCAACAAACGCCGCTACTTGCCCTGCGGCTCCTTCGGCGGCGAACTGCCGACGGTGGCTCCGCTCGGCTGGATCACGCCGCAGGCGAGGCGCCCGCCGGCATCGCCCGCCGGATCGCTCTTATAGTCGTCGGCCTTCACGTGGATGATCAGTGTCGAGCCGTCACCGTCGAACAGCGAGTTCGGCTTTCCCTTGTCCAGCGTCACCGCCGTATTGAGCACCTCGATCGACAAGTCACCGCTTTGCGGCACATGCAGGTTCGGCATGTCGCCCGCATGGCCCTGGCCGCTCATCATGCCGTGCTTGTGATTGCCCGGATTGAAGTGCGGGCCGGCGGACTCGAATGGCGCCTCGCACTTGCCGACCGCATGGATGTGAAACGCGTGTTCGCCGGGCGGAATACCCTTGAGGCGAAGCTTGATCAGCACGCCGCCCTGGGTCTGCGCCAGATCGGCGTCGCCCAACGCTTTTCCGCTTGAATCCTTGAGTTGCGCGTTGGCGAACTCCGCCGACGCTGGCATTGCAAAAGCGGCAGCCAGCAACGCGGCCGCGGCGGCCGTGCCCAACAATTCCCGAATACGCATGGTTTGTCTCCGTGGCGAACCGCCCCGCACAGAGACAACTCTGGCTGCCGGATCGGGTTCCCGATCGGACTTTGCAGAGGTTGCTGAAGAGCTCTCCGCGAGTCATTCCGGGGCGGCCCGAAGGGCCGAGCCCGGAATCCAGACACATCGGGGCTGCCTGCTGTTCTGGATTCCGGGCTCGCGCCTTCGGCGCGCCCCGGAATGACTTCGCGGAGAGAGCCGGCTAGTGCAGGTCCGAGCGCATGTGCTCGACCAACTGCCGGGCAAACGGCGGCAGCGCATCGAAGTCGCGCACGCAGATGGTGAGTTCGCGCAGCGCCCAGGGGTCGGACAGATCGACGGCCTTGATCGCCATGGTCTTGGCCGCGCGCCGCACGGTGCTGGCCGGCACGACGCCGATGCCGACATGACACTCGGCCAGCCGGCACACCGCGTCGAAGCTGCGCATCTGCACGCGCAGCTTCAGCGGGCGGCCGATGCCGGCGGCCTTGCTGCCGAGAAACCGCTGGATCGCGCTGGCGCGGTCGAGGCCGACGAAGTCGTGGTCCAGCACCTCGGCGAAGCTGGTCCTGGTCTTCTTCGCGAGCGGATGATCGCGCCCCACCACCAGAACGAAGCGGTCGCTGCGGAACGGATAGGTGGTGAGCCGTCCGGGATCGACAGTGCCCGCGACGATGCCGATGTCGCCGACACCCTCCGCGATCAGGCCGACGATTTCATCGCTCAGCCGTTCTTCGAGGTCGACGCTGACGTGCGGATGCGCCGCCAGAAACGCGCTCAAGGCCTCGGGCAGGAATTCGGTCGCGTTGGTGTTGGACAGCACCCGCACCTGGCCGGCAGCACCCCCGGCATAGGCGCCGAGGGCTTCGCGCAGCCGCTCGGCCTGCTCCAGCATGGTCCGGGCATGCTGCAGCAGCGTCCGGCCGGCCTGGGTCGGCGTCACGCCCTGGCGCGCCCGCACCAGCAGCGGCGCGCCAAGCGCCCCCTCCATGTTGCGGATGCGGGTGGAGGCCGCGGCGAGCGCCAGATGCGCCCGTCCGGCGCCGTGGGTGATGCTGCCCGCCTCCACGACATGGCGGAAAAGGCTGAGATCGGTGAGGTCGAAGCGCATGGCGCTCTTTCCTTTTGCCTTCGTGTTCGGCGAAGGCAGGCTATGGAAAATGCTGATTTTGAAGCATTTTATTATAGCCTATCTTTCGCAGATAGCGAAGCAATGTCCCAAACCGTCGCGGTCGGACTTAAGCGCCTGGGATATCGCGGATTAAGGCTCCCGAGCGTTGCGGCACCCGCGACCTTGGGATACGAACAATTCCAAAGCGGACAGAGTTACCGCCCGGAGTAAGTCGAAATGGCCGAGGCCAAGGCACCGAATCTAAGAACCCGCCCGCTCTCGCCGCACCTGCAAATCTACAAGCCGATGCTGACGATGATGATGTCCATCGTCCATCGCATCACCGGCGCAGCCCTCTATCTCGGAACCCTGCTGCTGGTGTGGTGGCTGATCGCCGCAGCCACCGGACCCAATGCCTATGCGGCGGTGCAGTGGTTCATGGAGACGCTGTTCGGGCGGCTGATCCTGTTGGGCTACACCTGGGCGCTGATCCACCACATGCTGGGCGGCATCCGCCACCTGATCTGGGACCTGGGCTACGGCTTCGGCCCGGTCGAGCGCGAATGGTTGACGGCGGCGAATCTCGCGGGCTCGATCGCGCTGACCGTCGTGCTCTGGTTCGTCGGCTACCTGATGATGGGCATCCGATGAACGAGCACGCGCCCCGTTCGATCCGCACCCCGCTCGGCCGCGTCCGCCATCTCGGCTCGGCGCATCACGGCACCGGCCATTTCTGGCACCAGCGGCTCACCGCCGTGGCCGGCGTGCCGCTGACCATTGCGGCCATCGTCATCATCATGTCGATCCTCGGCCGCAACCACGCCGCGGTGGTGCAGATCCTCGGTTCGAGCCTGGTCGCGATCACGCTGCTGCTGTTCGTGATCACCAGCGTCTATCACATGTGGCTCGGCATGCAGGTCATCATCGAGGACTACGTGCACGACGAGGTCGCGAAGCTCGTCACGCTGATGCTCAACACGTTCTTCTCGTTCGCCGTCGGCCTCGCCGCGGTGTTCGCGATCCTGAAGCTCTCATTCGGACTGTAAGATATGGCTGGAAATGGCACGAACGGCTCCGCGCCGAAAACCAACGGCCGCGCCTATCCGATCGAGGACCACAGCTACGACGTGGTGGTGGTCGGCGCGGGAGGCTCGGGGCTTCGCGCGGTGGTCGGCTGCTCCGAGGCCGGGCTGAAGACCGCCTGCATCACCAAGGTGTTCCCGACCCGCTCGCACACGGTCGCGGCGCAGGGCGGCATCGCCGCGGCGCTGGGCAACATGGGCGAGGACGACTGGCGCTGGCACATGTACGACACGGTGAAGGGCGCCGACTGGCTCGGCGACCAGGACGCCATCGAATACATGGTGCGCGAGGCGCCGGCCGCGGTGTACGAGCTCGAGCACTGGGGCATGCCGTTCTCCCGGCGCGAGGAAGACGGCAAGATCTACCAGCGGCCGTTCGGCGGCATGACCACGCATTTCGGCAAGGGCACCGCGCAGCGCACCTGCGCCGCCGCCGACCGCACCGGCCACGCCATGCTGCACACCATGTACGGCCAGGCGCTGAAGCACTCGGCGGAATTCTTCGTCGAGTATTTCGCGATCGACCTGATCATGGACGACGAGGGCCGCTGCCTTGGCGTGATCGCGCTCAACCTCGACGACGGCTCGATCCACCGCTTCAAGGCGCAGCAGACGATCCTGGCGACCGGCGGCTACGGCCGCGCGTACCTCTCGTGCACCGGCGCGCACACCCAGACCGGCGACGGCAACGCCATGGTGCTGCGCGCGGGCCTGCCGCTGCAGGACATGGAGTTCGTCCAGTTCCACCCGACCGGCATCTACGGCGCCGGCTGCCTGATCACCGAAGGCGCGCGCGGCGAAGGCGCCTACCTGGTCAACGCCGAGGGCGAGCGCTTCATGGAGCGCTACGCGCCGTCCGCGAAGGACCTCGCCTCGCGCGACGTGGTCTCGCGCTCGATGACCATCGAGATCCGCGAGGGCCGCGGCGTCGGCAAGCAGAAGGACCACATCTTCCTGCACCTCGACCATCTCGATCCGGCGGTGCTGCACGAGCGGCTGCCCGGCATCACCGAGAGCGCGCGCATCTTCGCCGGCGTCGACCTCACCCGCGAGCCGATCCCGGTGATCCCGACCGTGCACTACAACATGGGCGGCATCGCCACCAACTGGAAGGGCGAGGCGCTGACCAAGAAGAACGGCATGGACGACGTCGTCGTGCCGGGCCTGATGGCGATCGGCGAAGCCGGCTGCGTGTCGGTGCACGGCGCAAATCGCCTGGGCTCCAACTCGCTGATCGACCTCGTGGTGTTCGGCCGCGCTGCCGCGCTGCATCTCGCCGACACGCTGACCGCCAACGACAAGCAGCCGGAACTGCCGAAGGACTCCGCCGACCGCGCGCTCGCCCGCCTCGACCGGCTGCGCAACGCCAACGGCGGCACGCCGACCGCCGAGCTTCGCACCCGCATGCAGAAGGTGATGCAGAACAACTGTGCGGTTTTCCGCACCGGCGAGGTTCTGCAGGAGGGCCACAAGCTCATCCACGAGGCGTATAACGCGGCGGACGACATCCGCGTCACGGATCGGTCGCTGATCTGGAATTCGGACCTGATCGAGTCGCTCGAATACGACAACCTGATCGCCCAGGCCGTCGTCACGATGGACTCGGCGGTCAACCGCACCGAAAGCCGCGGCGCGCATGCGCGCGAGGATTATCCGGATCGCGACGACAAGAACTGGATGAAGCACACGCTCTCGTGGATGGACGACAAGGGCAACGTGAAGCTCGATTACCGCCCGGTCCACACCTACACGCTCACCAACGATGTCTCCTACATCGAACCCAAGGCGCGGGTTTATTGAGCAACAGTTCGATGCACCTTGGGATTTCCTCCCGAACTCTGAAGGGCCTGCGTCGCATTCCGGCGCTTTGGGGCGCGGCGTCCGAGCTTGACCGGATGGTCGCCGTTCACACCGGCCGCCGCCTGAACAAGTGGAAGCACTATTTCGAAATTTATGACCGGCACTTTTCCCGGTTTCGCGGACGCGAAATATCGGTTCTGGAGATCGGCGTCGCCGACGGCGGATCCCTGGAGATCTGGCGGCGCTACTTCGGCCCGAAGGCGCGGATCGTGGGGCTCGACATCAACCCCGACTGCAAGGCGTTCGAGTCTCCCGGCACCCAAACCTGTCCTGGTACCCATGTCGCGATCGGCAATCAGGGCGACCCGAAATTTCTTGAGCGGCTGGCGGACGAATTCGGACCTTTCGATATCGTCATCGATGACGGCAGCCACGCCTATGACCACCAGATCACGACATTCCGGACGTTGTTCCGTCACATCAAGGAGGACGGAATTTACGCCTGCGAGGATTTGTGCAGCTCCTACTGGAAAGCGGAATATGGCGGGGGCGTGCGCGCATCCGGCACGTTCGTCGAATTCCTCAAGGAACTCATCGACGAAATGAATGCATGGTTCTGGCGCGACAAGGTCGAGGCAGACCCCGGCGCGCTTGCCAATTCGATGCACGGCATCCACTTTTATGCCACGCTGGTCGTCATCGAGAGGCGCGCCATGCAAAAGCCAATCATCACCCCGGTCGGGCGGACGCGCGACGTTGCACATCCACCGGGCGCGGTTCGATCCTGAGATCCAAAGAGGCTGTCATGGTGCAACTCAACCTTCCGCAGAACTCCAAGATCACCGAGGGCAAGACGTGGCAGCGCCCGAGCGGCGCGCGCAACGTCACGCCGTTCCGGGTCTACCGCTGGAACCCGGACGACACCGCCAACCCGCGGATGGACACCTATTTCGTCGACCGCGACGACTGCGCGCCGATGATTCTCGACGCGCTGATCTGGATCAAGAACAAGATCGATCCGACGCTGACGTTCCGGAGATCCTGCCGCGAGGGCGTATGCGGCTCCTGCGCCATGAACATCGACGGCACCAACACGCTCGCCTGCACCAAGGGCATGGACGAGATCAAAGGCACGATCAAAGTCTATCCGCTGCCGCACATGGCGGTGGTGAAGGACCTCGTGCCCGACATGTCGAACTTCTACGCGCAGTACGCCTCGATCGAGCCGTGGCTGCAGACCAAGTCGCCGCCACCCGAGAAGGAATGGAAGCAGAGCCACGAGGACCGGCAGAAGCTCGACGACCACTACGAGTGCATTCTGTGCGCCTGCTGCTCGACGTCGTGCCCGAGCTACTGGTGGAATTCGGACCGCTATCTCGGCCCGGCGGCGCTGCTCCAGGCCAACCGCTGGATCAACGACAGCCGCGACGAAGCGACCGGCGAGCGGCTCGACAACCTGGAAGATCCGTTCCGGCTGTACCGCTGCCACACCATCATGAACTGCACCAAGGCCTGCCCGAAGGGGCTCAATCCGGCGAAGTCGATCGCCGAGATCAAGAAGAAGATGGTCGAGCGGCAGGTGTGATCCTGCCGTTGGCGGCGCGCGGGCGCCGCGCCCTTGATCAGTCCAGATCGGCGATCTGCGCATGGATGCGCAGCAGCTCTGGAATTGTCTTGGGATCGCGCCGGCCAAAGCCGCATTCGGTGCCGACCGAGAAGTCCTGCGCGTACTTCCGCGCCGTTGCGAGACGCCGTTTCGTTCCTTCGACCCCGTCGGTGTAATGAACGAGCCCCAGGCAGAGCCCGGTTTCCGGACGCAGCTTCAAATTCCGCAACGGCTCGAAATACGCGTCGTCGTCGCGATTGCGCGGCACCGGCATGTGGATGAGCTGGACGGGTCGCCTGATCTGCCGGCAGATCCGATTGGCGAATTCGACCATGTCGCCCATGTCGGTCGGCTCGACCACGTGCTTGTGGTTGGAGTCGCCGTAGCAGAGATGGAACAGCAGATCGATGTCCGGCGGCACCCGGTTGCCGAGATCGAGCAGGATGTTGCTGAATGTCTCCTGCGTCTCCTCTTTGGTGCGCCCGTAGCTGCTCGCCTGGTTGCGCTCGAGGCGGGCGAACACAGCGGACGCGACGTCGAACTGGATCGCAATCTCGTCGTGCGGCAGCGCGGCTGCGATCTTGTCGATCTCGCGCTTGACCGCCTCGTTGTAGATCGGGTCGATCGGCGCGTGCAGTTCATCGACGAGATACAGCCAGATCACCGAGTGAGCCGGCACGAGATCGATCTGGAATTTGGTTTCGGCGGCAATCTTGCCGGCATCTTTCAGCCGCTTGAACACCGCGTAAGAGGCTTTCGCGATATCGGCGTAGTGCAGATTGTCGAAACGCACGTCCTGCGACGTGCGGCCCGGCTTGAGCTTGTAGCGTTCCCGCGGGGTCGATGTGGCGTGCAACCGGAAAATATCGCCGGATTTTTCCAGCGCCGGGCTTTGCGCGAAGACCGGCTCGAGCCAGGTGATCCAGTCACCGCGTTCGCCGGTCTCGCCGTCCGGAATGCGCTTGATGCGGCGGCCGAGCGCCGAGCTCACCGCCTCGAACACCTGCGCCGCGTCCGCCATCGGCACGCTGCCTACGAGGTAAACGTCCCGGCCCGCCATGTTCCTCACCTGAGATTCGTGTTTTCTGGCATGAAGTTTGATCTATTGGCGCCCACAATGTCCAATACGAGGGCGCGCGACTGGACGCATTCCAGACAAGACCTCGCCGCCGGCGCTTTCGCGCCGCGAGGCGCAGAACTAAATTAGACGACATTGGCCATTGCCACGCCCGCGAAAGGATCGTCCATGTCAACGCTAACGTCCAAGCACGCCATCACCCGCGTCCGCCACGAGCCGCGCCGCCGCCTGCTGACCGTGCGGCAGGTCGAGCGCATCACGCCGACCATGGCGCGCGTGACGCTGGACGGCGATCTCGCGGGCTTCGTCAGCGCGTCCTACGACGACCACGTCAAGGTGTTCTTCCCGCTGCCGGGCGACACCAAACCCACCCTGCCGGATCCCGCTCCGAACGGCGAGGCCAACGGAGCGGCGCGTTCGCCGGGACGCGACTACACGCCGCGCCGCTTCGACACCGGGCGCAACGAATTGATCATCGACTTCGCGCTGCACGACGCGGGACCGGCGACCGACTGGGCCTCGCGCGCCGCGCCGGGCCATCAGCTCGCGGTCGGCGGGCCGCGTGGCTCGTTCGTCGTGCCCGACGATTTCGACTGGTACCTGTTCATCGGCGACGAGACCGCGCTGCCGGCGATCGGCCGGCGGCTCGAGGAGCTTCGCGCCGGCACCCGCGCCATCGTGGTCGCCGCGGTCACCGGTCCCGAAGAGCAGCAGGCGTTCGACAGCCGCGCCAGCGTCGAGACCGTCTGGGTGCATCGCCCGCTGTCGCGCGCCGAGGACCCCGCGCCGCTGCTCGACGCCGTGCGCGCGATGAAGCTGCCGCAGTCCGGCGACGGCTATTGCTGGGCGGCCGGCGAGTCGCAGACCGCGAAGCTCCTGCGGCAGCACCTGGTCGCCGAGCGTGGTTTCGACAAGGCGTGGGTGAAGGCCGCGGGCTACTGGAAGCGCGGCGCGATTGGCATTCACGAGACCCACAACGACTAGCCCCCGCCGTCATTCCGGGGCGCCGCGAAGCGGCGAGCCCGGAATCCAGAAAAGCAGGCAGTCCCGATGTGTCTGGATTCCGGGTTCGCGCCTTCGGCGCGCCCCGGAATGACTCGCGGAGAGTTCTTCAGCAACCTGCTAGCGGCTTTTCTTGCCGCGAACCCGGGCCGGGGGTATTTTGTTAAGCGTAATAACCGGCCTTTGTCTCGTTGTTGAACCCTTGCGTCACGCCCTTCGACCCAATCCGCGAAGGAGTCACGCCGATGTTTGCTCTTCCCGCACGTTTGCAGCCGTTGCGCTCGCGCTCGCCGCCGCTCTTCCGGCCTCGGCGCAGGACCGGAGCTACGAGATCCGCCAGCCCTCCGGAAACTGGCAGGTGCCCGGCGAGATCAGGCAGCCGACCGGCAAATGGCAGGTGCCGGGCGACATCCAAGTGCCGAAGGGCATCCGGGCGGTGAAATCCATCGCGGTCAGCCGCTGCGAGCGCCGCCTGAGCGTGGTCGCCGACGCGCTGTTCGATTTCGACAAGTCGAACCTGCGCGGCGATGCCGAGGAGACGCTGCTGGCGGCAGCTCCCGAGATGAAGAAGATCGGCGGCAAGCCCTCGCGCGTCGAAGGCCACACCGACTCCAAAGGCGGCGACGCCTACAACATGAAGCTCTCCGAGGCGCGCGCGACCACCGTGCGCGACTGGATGGCGAAGCGCGATCTGGTGCCCGCGGCGACGCCGATCAAGGGCTACGGCAAGACCGTGCCGGCCGCGCCCAACACCACCGCCGACGGCAAGGACGATCCGGTCGGCCGGCAGAAGAACCGCCGTGTCGAAGTGGTGTTCGACACCTGCAAATAAAGCTGTTCCCGTGAAGGTGCGGCGCTGAACGGCGACACCTCCGCCGCATCTTTGTCGCGCTCCCGTGCGTTGTATGCGCGGGAGCAGCGACGTTGAGAGCAGCGGAGAGCAGCATGATCGATCACGTGGGATTTCCGGTTTCCGACTACGAGCGCGCCAAGGCGTTCTACGCCAGGGCGCTGGCCCCGCTCGGCTATGGACTGGTGATGGAGGTCGCTGCGAAGGACAATCCGAGCGGCGCGGCCGCGGCGGGCTTCGGCGTGGACGGCAAGCCCGACTTCTGGATCGGCGGCGAAGGCGGGCTGGCAAAGCCGCTGCATATCGCGATCGCGTGCAACAACCGCGCGGCTGTCGATGGGTTCCACAAGGCGGCGCTGGCGGCCGGCGCCAGGGACAATGGCGCGCCGGGGCTTCGCCCGCACTATCATCCCAACTACTACGCGGCGTTCGTGCTGGATCACGACGGCCACAACATCGAGGCCGTCTGCCACGCGCCGGGGTGAGTTGGTCTGACTTCGCCGCTTGCTCGTCGTCCACCCTCCCCTCGCGGGGAGGGATGGCACCGCCTTCGGCGCGACAGCCGATACAATCTCAGGCGAGGCGGCTTAACTCCGCCAGCCGGGCGGCGGGCCGTGACGCTCGATGGCGTCGACGATCTCGCGGTGCTTGCGATCCTCGCGCGACATGTAGATCGCGATGACGGCATGTCCGGAGGGCACGAGCCACAGCACCGGAAACGCGAAGCCGAACAGGAAGCACGGCACGATCAGCACGAAGTTGATCACCGCGGAGAAAATCTGGCCGTTGAGCAGGAGGCCCAGCGGCGGAATGAAGACGGCGAGGATGTAGATCATCAGTCCCGGTCCCCAGGAAGATCGCTCCGAGTGCGATCGGCGCGGGACATATAGGCACGCCCGAAGATTTCGCCAGATGGCCTAACGCTGCGGCGGAGCGCCCGGTTCATCCGGGCGTTTCTGCTTCCACAGCCACCATGCGCCGACGCCCAGCGCTCCCAGCGCCCACGAGGCGGCGGCGAAAACCAGCACCGCCGAAAACGCGATCGGCGCGAACACGTACTGCACCACGTCGGTCTTCTCGCCGATCAGGAACACCGCCGAGAGAAAACCCGCGAGGATGAAGGTGCCGGCGGCCAGATAAGCGATCACCAGCAGCGCGCCCGCGACGAGCGCCGAGCCGGTGGTGAGCGCGATCTTTGCGAACAAGTTTGCCAAGCGGCCGTCCATGCCGCGGACACCGGTGAATGCCAGGTGCGGCTTCGCGTCAAACCATCGGATTCCCGCGCCTGGTTGCCCCTGACCCCAGTGCAGCAACAGAAAACCACCTCGACGCCGGGTTTCCTGCCCCTTGTTATTCCTATCCTGCGGTTGTTACAATTTTTCCCTGCCAACAACAGTTGCAAAAGGAACGCATCAAGGACTCCTGCAAGCGGCAAGGGGGAGCGATGAGGAAACCGAAGAGCGATTCCGGAACCGGGGCTGCGGCGCGGCGCATCCATCCCAAGTTGCGCATGATGCTCAACGGCGATCCGGACGTGAACGCGTGCAGGGCCGATACGACCGGCGCGCTTTTCGTATCCGCCCGACTTGCCAAACAAGGGGCACCGATTTCGGCGGCGGTCTGCGCCGATGATGCACCCGAAGTCAAACTCAAGAAGCTCGATCGCAAGAACGCCCGGCGCGCGGACGTGATGGTCAATGTTTTCGTCGAGACCACGGAGCCCACCAGTCTCGCCGGCGTGCGCAGCCAGGAGGGCAACTTCGCGGTGATGCAGTTGCCGCTCGACCAGGTCAAGGCGCTGGCTCAAAGGCCGAAAGTCGCTTTCGTCGAGCCCGCCGAAAATCTCAAGGATCCCGGATCGATCAAGATCGCCACCAGGGCCAAGGCGCCCGAGCCGCGCTCCAGGATCATCGGCATGGAGAAGCGGCATCGCAACGGCAAGGGCGTGATGATCGGCATCATCGACGTCCATGGATTTGACTGGGCGCATCCGGACTTCGACGACGGCAAAGGCGGAAGCCGCTTCGTCGCGATCTGGGACCAGGGCAGGCGCAACGGAATAGCGCCTGCCGGCTTCAACTACGGCGTCGAGATCACCGCTTCGGCGATGAAGAAGGCCCGAACCGAGGCCGCAAAGGTCGGCGTGTCGGCGCACGATCTGGAACCCCAGTCCGAGATGGTGCCGGGCTCGCATGGCACCCATGTCGCCAGCATCGCGGCCGGCAACAGCGGCCTGTGCAGCAAGGCCGACATTGCCGCCGTATTGATCTCCGTCCCGCCAGACTCGCGCCGGACCTCATTCTACGACACCACCAATCTGCTGGACGCGGTGCGCTACCTGCTGGCGCTCGCAGGCGACCGGCCGATCTCGATCAACATCAGCCTCGGCACCAACGGCCATGCGCACGACGGCAGCAGTACGCTGGATCGCTGGATCGATGCCCTTCTCGCCAGACCCGCCCGCTCGATTTGTGTCGCGGCCGGCAACGCCGGTCAGGAGCGCGCCGCACAGCCACACGACATCGGCTACATTCTTGGACGCATCCACACCAGCGGCAAGATCGCAGCCAAGGGCCTCAACCACGACATCGAATGGATGGTGACCGGGGACACGATCATGGATGTGTCCGAGAACGAGCTGGAGATCTGGTACGAGTTGCAGGACCGCATTGCCATCAGCGTACTGCCGCCCGGCGGGGACAAGTGGATCGGCCCGGTCAAGCCGGGAGAGTTCATCGAGAACCTCAAGCTTCCCAGCCAGACGATACTGAGCATCTACAACGAGCTCTACCACCCGGCGAACGGCGCCAATTACATATCGGTCTATCTTTCTCCGCTGACCAAAGGGCCAAACATGATCGGCATCCAGGCCGGCGTCTGGCTGGTACGGCTGCACGGTCTCGACATCCGCGACGGTGATTTCCACGGCTGGATCGAGCGGGACGATCCGGCCAACCTCGGCGACGGACGTCACTACTGGCCTTCCTACTTCTCGGAACGGTCCAACGTGGACGCGTGCTCGGTCAGTTCGCTGGCATGCGGCAACCGCATCGTCTCGGTCGCCAACCTGGATGAAATGAACCGCGCCATCAACATCAGCAGCAGCCAGGGCCCGACGCGCGACGGCCGTTTCAAGCCCGACGTTGCCGCGGTCGGCACCCGGGTTCTTGCCGCCAACGGCTTTGGCGAACTCGACCGGCCCTGGATTTCCATGACCGGCACCAGCATGGCCAGCCCATTCGTCGCGGGGGTTATCGGCCTGATGCTGGCGGCTCAGCCCAAACTGACCGCCGCCCAGATCAACGGCATCATCAAAGCCACTGCAAGTCCCCTGCCCGGCGGCACCTACGCATGGGTGAACGATTGCGGCTTCGGCGTCATCGATCCCCAGGCCTGCGTTCGCGAGGCCCTGCTGGTGGAATCACGGACCGGCGTGAAGGACAAGTTCCGATGAAACTCACCCTGCTGCCCTCCGACAAGGGCGATTGCCTGTTTCTGGAATCACCCGACAAGACCACGGTCCTGATCGACGGCGGCATGCCGGACTCCTATTCGGACCACGTGCGGGATTTCCTGGGCAAGTGGCATCGCACGAACAACCGGCCACTCGATCTGGTCTATGTCTCCCATATCGATCAGGACCATATCGCCGGCGTACTCCAGTTGATGGACGATCTGGTTGACTGGCGGGTGTACCGCCACAAGACCGCAAACGGCGAACAATGGGACAAGCCCGATTTCCCCGAACCGCCCGAGGTCAAGCGGATCTGGCACAACGGCTTCCATGACATGGCGGGCGACAACGCCAGCGAGATCGGCTCGATGCTTGCCGCACGGGCGGCGCAGCTCACCGCGAGCGGCAATCTCGACGCGCGCAACCTTGGCGCCGACTATTACGCGATCGCCTCCTCGATCCCCGAGTCCATCAAACTCTCAAGACGCGTCTCGCCCGCGCAACTCAAGATCCCGCTCAACAAGGAATTCGGGGGCAAGCTTGCGATGGTTCGCACGCCGCCGGCAAAAATCCGCCTGAACGGCGCCCAATCGCCGACGATCCGCATTCTCGGCCCGTTCAAGGAGGATCTCGACAAGCTTCGAACCAAATGGAACGCGTGGCTCCAGGAACAGAAAAACCAGGCAAACCTGGCCCGCACCCGCAGGTGGGTTCGCGATGAGGACGCGCGCTTTGATTTCGAGACGGCGGTCCGCGACATCGACGACCAGCTCGGCAAACGCAGGGAGGTCACCGAGGAGAACCTTGCTTCCCTGATGCTGTTCATCGAACGCAACAACAAGCGCATCCTGCTCACCGGTGACGGGCATTACGTCGATATTCTGAAAGGGCTCGAGCACAATGGAATCGTGCAGCAAGGCGGAGGCTTGCACGTCGACGTGCTGAAAATTCAGCATCACGGTGCGGAGCACAACTTCAAACGCGAGTTCGCAAAGCGCGTTACTGCGGAAAACTACGTCATCTGCGGCAACGGCCGGCACGAGAACCCGGACCTGCGTGTGCTCGACGTTCTGGTGCGGTCGCGGCTCGGCTCGGGCGATGAAAAGAGCGGCAATCCGCAGGTCAACAGGAAATTCCACGTCTGGTTCAATTGCAGCACCTCGTTCCTGAAGCGCGACATCGCCAGGCGAAAACAACAGCATCGCCCGTTCAAGGAATACGAGACCGCCGCCAAGCATTTCGCCAAGATCGAAGGAAAGATGAAGGACTACCAGCAGCAGTCCAACGGGAAGTTGAAGCTTCACTACCTCAACACCGACCCGCTGGTGCTCAATCTCGCCCACTGAACGCGCCGGTGCTGCGTGCCGCTCGTTGGCATCTCACCGGTCGGGCTTCAGGGTCTTCCGCCGCAGTCCCAACGTGCGAAGCCGCAATGCGTTCAGGCGGATGAAGCCCTCGGCGTCCTTCTGATCGTAGGCGCCCTTGTCGTCCTCGAACGTCACCAGCGTGGACGAGTACAGCGACTTCGCGCTCTCGCGGCCGGCCATCATGACGTTGCCCTTGTAGAGCTTGAGCCGGACCTCGCCCTCGACGTGCTCCTGGCTCTTGTCGATCAGCGCCTGGATCATCTCGCGCTCCGGCGTGAACCAGAAGCCGTTGTAGATGAGTTCCGCATAGCGCGGCATCAGCTCGTCCTTCAGATGCGCCGCGCCGCGATCGAGCGTGATCGATTCGATGGCGCGGTGCGCATAGAGCAGGATCGTTCCGCCGGGCGTCTCGTAGACGCCGCGCGATTTCATGCCGACGAACCGGTTCTCGACCAGGTCGAGCCGGCCGATGCCGTTGTCGTGGCCCAGTTCGTTGAGCCTGGTGAGCAAGGCCGCGGGACTGAGCTTCCGGCCGTCGACGCTGACCGCGTCGCCCCTCTCGAAGCCGATGCGCACCTCGGTGACCTTGTCGGGCGCTTCCATCGGCGAAATAGTGCGCTGGTAGACGATGGACGGCGCTTCCCGCGCCGGATCCTCGAGCACTTTGCCTTCCGACGACGAGTGCAACAGGTTGGCGTCGACCGAGAACGGCGCGTCGCCCTCCTTGTCCTTGGCGATCGGGATCTGGTGCTCGCGCGCGAACGCGATCAGGTCCTCGCGGCCCTTGAAGCTCCACTCGCGCCACGGCGCGACGATCTTGATCGACGGATCGAGCGAGTAATACGACAGCTCGAAGCGGACCTGGTCGTTGCCCTTGCCGGTCGCGCCGTGCGCCACCGCATCGCCGCCGACCTTGTGGGCGATCTCGATCTGCTTCTTGGCGATCAGCGGCCGCGCGATCGAGGTGCCGAGCAGATAAAGCCCCTCGTACTGCGCGTTGGCGCGGAACATCGGGAACACGTAGTCGCGGACGAACTCCTCGCGCAGGTCCTCGATGAAGATGTTCTGTTCCTTGATGCCGAGCATCAGCGCCTTCTCGCGCGCAGGCTGAAGCTCGCCGCCCTGCCCGAGATCGGCCGTAAACGTCACGACCTCGCAGCCATAGGTGGTCTGCAACCACTTCAGAATGATCGACGTGTCGAGGCCGCCGGAATAGGCCAGCACGACCTTCTTGATGCCGCGCTTGTTGATGACGGTATCGGGCATGAAACGCAGCCACTCCCCCACACGCGTGGCCGCAGCCGGCCAGACCGAATTTCGCGGACTATAGGGGGAACAACAAGCGGCGCAACACCGCTCCGGCGCAAAAAAGCGCCCGCGCGGACGGCGCGGGCGCTGGAACCGTTCTCAACCGGCCGTGAGGCCGGGCGGCCTGCTCAGTCGCAAACCTTCATGCGCGGGCGCACCCAGACGCCGCGATAGGCGTCCCACTCCGGCTCGCCACGCGCCCAGTAGCAGTCCCGCGGCCGCGGAGCCACATAGACCGGCTCCGGCTCGGCGACATAGGCCGGCGGCGGACCGTAATAGCGCGGCCCTGCCATGGCACCACCGATGATGGCGCCGGCGGCCAGACCGCCGATCACGCCCGCGGCGACCGCACCGCCCCGGCTGCCTGCCTGGGCAGGTTCGGACTGAATGCCGGCAACCGCGATCGCGGCAGCCGCAGCGACAATCAAGGCCTTATTCATGATTGGGATTTCCTCAGATTATTGGCCGCTTTGGACGACCCGGTGGACCGCAAACACGTGAACACATCGAAGCATGGGAATGCTTACAATTTCCTGAACGGCGGGCGCACCCTCCGTTCAACAACCCGCGATTTCCGGCATTTCCCGGCCCCGATTTTTTCCCTTTGCGCGACCCCGTAGGCGCGCAATGCGTCAATGCACCTCAATTTTGGCGACTCCAAGACGGTGATCTTTCCCCTGCAATTTGGCTAAGCTTCACCCTGGGGCGGGATGGCTCCGGGAGCGGGTGGGTCGCATGCAGGCGTACATTTCAGGCCGCAACGTCAACCTCACGTTCCGGCCCCCCAACCGCGGTCCCGTGCGTGCCCTGCAAAACTTCGATATCGACATCGGCGAAGGCGAGTTTCTGTCCATCGTCGGCCCCTCCGGCTGCGGCAAGAGCACGTTCCTCAATGTGCTGCTGGGGTTGATCAAGCCGGACTCGGGCGACCTGCGCATGGACGGCAAGCCGATCTCCGGGCCCGGCACGGACCGGGCGATGGTGTTCCAGGAGTTCGGCCTGCTGCCCTGGCGCACGGTTCAGCACAACATCGAGCTGGGCCTCGAGCTCAAAGGAATGTCGGCCGATGCGCGCCGCAAGGTGTCGCAGCCGCTGATCGAGATGGTCGGACTGAAGGGATTTGACGGCCACTATCCGCACGAACTGTCCGGCGGCATGAAACAGCGCGTGGGGCTTGCCCGGGCGCTTGCAACCGATCCCAACGTTCTGCTGATGGACGAGCCGTTTGCGGCGCTCGACGCGCAGACGCGCGATCTCATGCAGGTCGAGTTGCTGCGCATCTGGCAGGAAGCGAAGAAGACAGTGCTGTTCGTCACCCACCAGATCGACGAAGCGATCTATCTTTCCGACCGCGTCATGGTCATGAGCAAGCGGCCGGGACGCGCCAAGAAGATCTTTCCGATCGAGCTGTCACGGCCGCGCGACTACGAGATGCGGGTGACGCCGGAATTCAACGCGCTGAAGCTCGAGATCTGGAACGAGCTGAAAGACGAGATCACGGTGTAGCCGATGACCGAACAGGCCGTCCCGCAGCAAGGCTTTCTCGAGCGCCACCGCAAGGTGCTGCTCGGCGCCCTTGCAGTGGCGATATTCTTCGCCGCCTGGCAGGCGGTGTTTCTGGTCGTTCCGTTCAATCCGCTGTTCATCAGCAAACCCAATCTGATCCTGGGAAGCTTCTACACGCTGTTGATCGACGGCGACCTGCTGCGCGATCTCGCCATCAGTGCCGTGCCGTTCGTTTACGGTTTCGGCGCCGCGACCGTCGTCGGCGTGACGATCGGCGTCGTCATGGGCTGGCGGCAAAGGGTGGGTTACGCGCTCGATCCACTGATGACGATCTTCTATGCGAGCCCTCTGGTGGCGCTCGCGCCGCTGGTGATCGTGTTCTTCGGCGTCGGCGTCAGCGGCAAGGCGATCCTGATCTTCCTGCTCTCGGTGTTCCCGTTCATCTTCAACGCGCAGGCCGGCGTCCGGGCCGTCGACCGGCTGCTGATCAACGTGGTGCGCTCGCTCGGCGGGGGCGAGCGCGATCTGTATCTCAAGGTGATCGTGCCGAGCGTGCTGCCCTACATCGTCGCCGGCGCCCGCATTGCCGTCGGACGCGGGCTGATCGGCATCCTGGTCGGCGAATTCTTCGCGGCGTCCGAGGGCATCGGCTACGCCATCGCGCGGTTCGGCGACCTGTTCGCGCTCGACAAGATGTTCGCCTGCATCCTGTGCATCATGATCATCGCCGTGGTGATGACCGAAGGCATTCGCTGGGCCGAGCGGGCCGCGTTTCCATGGCGGGTGGGGCAATGACCGACACCCGCGCGCTCAAGGCCGATATCGCCGGCGACGCCGACGCGCCGCCCAGGAACCCGTGGCGGCGGCTCGAGCCGGCGGCCTACGGCTGCGCCAGCATCGTCGCGGTCCTGGTCCTGTGGGAGGTGCTGCCCTGGATCTTCACGCTGTCGGCGGGCACCAAGCTGTTCTTCACCACGCCGAGCCAGATCGGCGGCACGCTGTGGAAGATGTTCGCGACCGGATCGATCTGGGCTCCGCTCGTCGTGAGCGCGACGGGCTTCGCCGTCGGCCTCGGCCTCGCCATCGTGGTCGGCCTGCCTCTCGGGGTCCTGATCGGACGCTCGCGCACGCTCAACGCCATGCTCGATCCGTTCATCACCGCGTTCAACGCCACGCCGCGGCTGGTTTTCCTGCCGCTGGTGATGCTGTGGTTCGGGCTTGGCCTGTGGTCCAAGGTCGTCATCGTGTTCATCGGCGCGCTGTTTCCCCTTTTGATCAACACCTACGAAGGCGTCCGCAACGCCGACAAGACGTTGATCAACGTCGTGCGCTCGTTCGGCGCGAGCGAATGGGATGTCGCGCGGCTGGTGGTGATCCCCAACTCGATGCCCTACATCATCGCCGGCCTGCGTCTTGCCATCGGCCGCGCGGTGCTCGGCGTCGTGGTGGCGGAGTTCTTCGGCGCCGAATCCGGGCTCGGGGTGATGATGGTACAGGCGGCCGGGCGCTATCAGGTCGACGTCGTGTTCTCCGGTCTGATCGTGTTCGCGGCGGTTTCGCTGCTGATGACCGCGATGGTCCAGGTGCTGGAGAACCGGCTCAGCCTGTGGCGGCCGCAGCAGGCAGGCGGTGAATGAAAAAGCGCGGCCCTGAGGCCGCGCTTTCGGTTTTCCGGTCGGCCCAGTCAGTTGGGCTCAGTCAGTTGGGCCTGGCGTCCAGCTTGGTCGGGACGTACTTCATCTCCTTGAGCGTCGAGTTCGAGCAACGCCCGCGCCAGGAACTGCTCGGGGTCGGGCAGCGGCTTGTCCTTGGGCCACTGGCCCGACGCAACCAGATCGAGCCGGCGCGACTCGAAGATCTCCCGATAAAGGTCGGCCGGCAATTCGGCCGCAAACGTGTTGTGCAGCTCATCCCACAGCACGCCCGCCTCCTCGTCGCTCTTCACGCCGAGATGGGTCTTCAGGCTGGCGTAGGAGCCTTCCTTGTTGTCGCGGAAGAACATGACGCCCCTGGCGATGGCGCGGATGAACTTCTTCACCGTCTCGGGATTCTTCTTGAAGTAGTCGTCGGTGCACCAGAACGCGCCACCGGCGCGCGGCAGGTAGTCGCCGGTCCGCAGCAGCACCGTGAAGCCGGCCTGCCTGGCCTGGTAGGCGCGAGGCACCGACACCAGCGCCGCGGCGATGTCGCCGTTGGACAGCGCCGCGATCCGCTCCGGCTCGCCCTGGAACTGGATGACCTTGTAGTCGCGACCGACCTTCATGTTGAAGAACCGCTCGAGCGTCGTTGCGCCTTCGTCGTAATCCGCCGCGCCAACGCGAGCATAGCCCAGCGTCTTGCCCTTGAGGTCCTCGACCTTCTTGATGTCCGGCTTGGCGACGATGATGTATTGCGGCTTGAGCGACTGGTTGACGATGTAGCGGAGCGGCGCACCGGCGGTAAGCACCGCATTGGCGCCGCCGGAGGGGATCGGCACAAAGTCGAGATTGCCGGTCAGCCCCGCGGTGATCATCGGCCGGCCCTGCAATTCGATCCAGCGCGCGTCGAGGCCTTCTTCCTTGAAGAAGCCCTTGTCCATGGCGATGTAGCTCGGGATATGCAGCCCGATGCCGCCGACGATCTTGCCGATGGTAATCTTGGTCTGCGCACCGGCGACACCGCCGCCGAGCGGCACGGCGATGGCGACCGCGAGCGCGGCCGCCGGCAGAAGCCGGAGCATTCTCATGCAATCCTCCCAAAGTCCGTCTGCGCTCCGCCTGTGCCGGCGGTTTCCGGGAGGAAGCCTACACCTCAGTTCGACGCGGCGTCGAGCTTGGTCGGAACGTATTTCATGTCCTTGAGCGTCGACTCCAGCAGCGAACGCGTCAGGTATTGCTCGGGATCGGGCAACGGCTTGTCCGGCGCCCATTGCTTGGCAGCGACCATCGTAACGCGCCGGGACTCGAAGATGTCGTGGAACAGGTTCTTGGGAACCTCGGCGCCGAACGTATTGTGGGTCTGCTCCCAGATGATCTTGGCGTCCTTGTCGCTCTGCACGCCGAGATGCTCCTTCAGCGTCGCGAGCGAGCCAGCCTCGTTGTCGCGGTAGTACGTCACCGCCTTGGCGATGGCGCGGATGAACTTCTTCACCGTGTCCGGATGCTCGTCGACCAGGGCCTTGCGCGTCCAGATCGTGCCGCCGGCGCGGGAGATGTAATCACCGGTGCGCAGCAGGATTTTCATTCCGGCGTTGAGTGCGCGCGGCGCGTGCGGCACCGAGATCAGCACGGCCGCGACGTCGCCATTGACCAGTGCCGCGATCCGCTCCGGCTCGCCCTGGAACGAGATCACCTTGTAGTCCTTGCCGACCTCCATCTTGAACGCGCGCTGCATGACGGCCGCGCCCTCGTCGTAGTCGGCGGAGCCGGCGCGACCGTAACCGACCGTCTTGCCTTTAAGGTCCTCGGGCTTGGTGATTTCGGGCCGCGCCGCGATCAGCCATTGCGATTTCAGCGACTGGCCGACGACGTAGCGGATTTCGGCCCCGCTCAACGCCGCCTGCGACCCGCCGGAGGGGATCGGGATGAAGTCGACGCTGCCCGACAAACCGGCCGTCACCAGCGCACGGCCGGTCAAGGTGACGAAGCTCGCGTCGAGGCCCTCGGCTTTGTAGAAGCCCTTGTCCATCGCGATATAGCTCGGCGTATGGAAGCCGCTTCCGCCGGTGGTCTTGCCGACCGTGATCTTCTGGGCCTGTGCAGGGCCTTGGGCGAGCAGGGCTTGGGCGAGCAGCGTGGCGAAGGCGAACGCCATCGCCGGAACAGGAATGAACCTGAGCATTCGCATCGTGGCCTCCTGTGCGGTTTGCATGAATGCCGACCGCAAGGAACCGGCATCCCCACGCGGATTTTTGCACCCCCGTCCGGTCCGCGCCAGCGCATATCGGAGCGCCAGCGCAGGGGCGACAGTGTGCCGCGTCAACCGTATCGATTAACCGCGTGCCTTAACCGCGCCGCTTAACCTCGTCACCGGATCGCGCTACTCGGCTTTCCGCCGCTCGGTTACATCTGCCCGCAACGCAAATTTTCATCCGAGGGGCAATCATGCGACTGGCAAGACTTCTCTCCGCAGTGGTTCTGACGTCGGTGCTCTCCGCGCCCGCGATCGCTGCGACCTGCAATCATCCGGCCGGCATGGACGGCTTCCTCGCCGAGTTCAAGAAGGAAGCCGCCGCGAAGGGCATCTCGCGCAAGGGCATCAGCGCGCTCGACGGCATCGCGGTCGATCCGTCGGTGCTCGCCGCCGACAAGCGCCAGGGCGTGTTCAAGCAGAGCTTCGAGGAATTCTCCGGCCGCATGATCTCGCGCGACCGCATGACCAAGGGCCTGCGCCACATGCACACGCATGCGGCGACGCTCAAGAAGGTCGAGCAGAGCTTCGGCGTGCCCGGCGCCGTGGTGGTTGCGCTGTGGGGTCTCGAAACCGACTACGGCACCAACCTCGGCAAGAAGGAAGTGATCCGCTCGGTCGCGACGCTGGCGTTCGACTGCCGCCGCACCGAGATGTTCCAGAACCAGCTGATGGACGCGCTGCGCATCGTCGATCGCGGCGATCTCACCCCCGCCGAAATGCGCGGCGACTGGGCCGGCGACTTCGGCCAGACCCAGTTCCTGCCGTCCTCCTACTTCAAGTATGCGGTCGACTTCGACGGCGACGGCCGCCGCGACCTCGTGCACAGCGTGCCGGACGTGCTCGCCTCCACCGCCAACTATCTGAAGGGCTACGGCTGGCAGGCCGGCAAGCGATGGAACGAAGGCGATCCGAACTTCGAGGCGATCCGCGGCTGGAACAAGGCCATGGTCTACGCCAAGACCATCGCGGCCTTCGCCGAGCGCCTGGAAGGCGGCGGCGCCCGCGCCGAAGAGCCGCGGCGCTGACAGTCGACTAACGAATATCGGGAGAATCGCCGGGCACTGCATAGGCGAGCGAAAGCGACGCCGTCCTACGGACGGCTATGCCGGCGATTTTCTTTTTCGTCGCGCACCCACTGCGGCACCTCCGCCGAGGGCTCGTAGGCAGGCTGTTGCGCAAACACCGGCTTCCAGAAGCCTGCGCTCCACCCGGCCACCGCCCAATAGACGAAGCCCGCGACGATGCCCGCGCCGACCACGATGACCGGTTCGCTGTAGAAGTCGGCGGGCCTTCGCATCTCGACCATGGTGTTGAGGCCGACCCACGCCGAGATGCCGCCGTTGGCGACGTGGAAGATCCAGGAGCGGATGGCGAACACCTCGGCGATCGCCGCACCCAGCGCCGCGGGCGTCATCATCGCGGCGGCCGAGATCGCGGCGACGAACATGACCCAGGAGCCGAACAGAAACAGCGCCACGACGAACTCTTCGCCGCCGCGATTGGCCTCGACCACGGCGGAGAAACGATTCCAGTTCGCGACGACCACGAACAGCACCGCGGCGAGAATCGCGCAGCCCGCGCCGAGCGGCACCAGGATGAAGCGCAGCAGAAACCGGCCGACGATCATGGGAGCCCCCGCAGCGGGTTAGTCCGTCATCGCCATTGCCCGCAGCGCCATCCGTTCGCGCGCGGTGAGCTTTTCGGTCTCGCTCTTGAGCTGGCCGCAGGCGGCCAGGATATCGCGGCCGCGCGGCGTGCGGACCGGCGAGGCGTAGCCGGCGTTGAACACGATCTCGGAGAATTTCTCGATCTGGTCCCAGTCCGAGCATTCGTACTGGCTGCCCGGCCAGGGATTGAACGGGATGAGATTGATCTTGGCCGGGATGCCGGCGAGCAGCTTCACCAGCGCCTTGGCATCGGCGAGCGAGTCGTTGACGCCCTTGAGCATCACGTATTCGAAGGTGATGCGCCGCGCGTTCGACAGCCCCGGATAGTTGCGGCAGGCTTCGAGCAGTTCCGCGATCGGGTATTTGCGGTTGAGCGGCACGAGCTTGTCGCGAAGCTCGTCGCGAACGGCGTGCAGCGAGACCGCGAGCATCACGCCGATCTCCGCGCCGGCCTTTTCGATCATCGGCACGACGCCCGAGGTCGACAGCGTGATCCGCCGCCGCGAGATCGCAAGCCCGTCGCCGTCCTGCACCACGGCGAGCGCGTCGCGCACCGCCTCGAAATTGTAGAGCGGCTCGCCCATGCCCATCATGACGATGTTGGAGACGCAGCGCTCGCCCTCGGTCGGCAGGCCCGGGCCCTGGGCGCGCTCACTGCCGATGAAGTCGCCGAGCCGGTCGCGCGCCACCATCACCTGGCCGACGATCTCCTCCGGCGTCAGGTTGCGGACCAGGCGCTGCGTGCCGGTGTGGCAGAACGAGCAGGTCAGCGTGCAGCCGACCTGGCTGGAGACGCACAAGGTGCCGCGGTCGGACTCCGGAATGTAGACGCACTCGACCTCGTGCGGCCGCTCGCCCTCAACCTCTCCGGGCAGCCGAAGCAGCCACTTGCGCGTGCCGTCGACCGAAACCTGCTCGGCCACCACCTCGGGCCGCGCCAGCGTGTAGTGGCTGTCGAGCACGGCCCGCAGCTCCTTCGACACGCTGGTCATCTGGTCGAAGCCCTGCACGCCCCGCACATAGATCCAGTGCCAGAGCTGCTGCACCCGCATCTTCTGCTGGGCGGGCGCGACGCCTGCCGCGCCGAGCGCCCCGGCGAGCGCCGCACGCGTCAGCCCGACCAGCGAAGGCTTCGCCGGCGGCACGTAGCGCTCGAGCGGCGTCTTCTCGAGCGGGATGTCGGTCTGCAAGGCAGCGGTCATGGTTTGGCGGCGCGGTTGATCGGCGCCTGTCTCTCTTGCGTGCATCGACGCGTCTTCTTCGAAAACGCTTTTGCTTGCATAGCCGCGTTTTCCTCGAAAACGCTTTTACCACAAACGAAAGTGGCGCGCGGACGGCGCGCCACGATCATTAGATGGGAACTCTGCGCCCGCGCCGCCAGACGCCTGGCGGTACGCTGCTAGCGGCACTCCTGCGCCGCCCGGTCGAGCGCCTGGGAAATGCCCTTGAGCGAGAAGGTGTCGGTCGTGGCGGTGCCCTTGGAGGTCTGCGCCTTGACCACCGCGTCGGCGGACTTGCGCATGGTCTCGATCAGCCGCGCCTCTTCGGCCGCGTTCTTGACCCAGGCGCCGTCGTTCTGGGTGTACATCGGGAAGCCGCCGCCGCCGATCGTCATGGTCGCCTCGGTGTTCGCCTTGAAGGCGTAGCCGGTGACCAGCAGCGAAATCTCGTTGTTCACCTTCTCGTCCGGCCGGGTCGACACGAACATGTAGACTGCATTGGCCGCGGTGCGCCGGTTCGGCGGATTGTCCTGCTGCGACGTGGGCTTGGACAGCGCGAAGCAGACCTTCCGGCCGCCCGGGCTCGCCGCATAGGCGCCCCAGTCGCCGTATTGGCCGAGCAGCGTCGCTTGCGCCGTGGGACTTGTCGCCGCAGGCCTCGGCTGCGCCAAAGCTGCGGACGGCAAGGCGACCGCTGCGGCAAGCAGCGGCAGAAGAACGAGGGAGCGCGGTTTATTGACCTTCATTGGCCTCTCGCATGACCGGGGAACGAAGCACCGTACCAGTGTAAGTATAACCGGATAATGGGCAAAATCGGGAACTGAAAGTCCGCAGCGCCGCATTCGACCTTCGGTGGAAAACGGGTGGGCACCTTGTAAGGCCGGATGCCAGAGAAGCCAGACAGAACCTGAGAATTTTCACCATGAAAGCATTGATCTGCACCGGCCCGAGCAAGCCGGAGGACCTGACGGTGGCCGACCTGCCGGACCCGGTGGCCGGGCCGGGCGAGGCCGTGGTACGGGTCGAAGCCGCGGCGCTGAACTTCTTCGACCTGCTGATCATCGCCGGGAAGTACCAGTACAAGCCGGCCTTTCCGTTTTCGCCCGGAGCGGAATTCGCCGGCACCGTCGAGAGCCTGGGCGAAGGCGTGACCGGGTTTGCCGCGGGCGACCGCGTGATCGGCTATTCGGGCTGGGGCGCGGCGCGGCAAAAGCTCGCCATCGCCGCAACACGGCTGGCGAAAATGCCCGCGGGGCTCGACGCCGACCGCGGCTGCGGCCTGATCGTCACCTATGGCACCTCGTATTACGCGCTGAAGCAGCGCGGCGAGCTCAGGAGCGGCGAGACGCTGGCCGTCCTCGGCGCTTCGGGCGGCACGGGCCTCGCCGCGGTCGAGCTCGGCAAGATCATGGGCGCGCGCGTCATCGCCTGCGCATCGACCGATGAGAAGCTCTCGTTCGCGCGCGAGCACGGCGCCGATCACGGCGTGAACTACGCAACGGGCAATCTTCGCGACGGGCTCAAGGCGCTGGGCGGCGAGCATGGCATCGACGTGGTCTACGACCCGATCGGCGACAAATATGCAGAGCCGGCGCTGCGCTCGCTCGCCTGGCTCGGCCGCTATCTCGTGGTCGGCTTCGCCGCGGGCGAAATTCCGAAGCTGCCGCTCAATCTGGTGCTGCTCAAAGGCTGCGACGTGCGCGGCGTGTTCTGGGGCTCGTGGACCGAGCGCGATCCGGACGGACATCGCGGGAACATGGCGGACCTGATGCGCTGGTGCGCCGAGGGAAAGATCAGCGGCCACGTTCACGCGGCGTATCCGCTGAGCGATGCCGCGCACGCGCTGAACGAGATCGCCGGCCGCAAGGTGATGGGCAAGGTGGTGCTGAAGCCGTAGCGCGCGACGAGATCAGTTCGCTGATCGCGTGAGCGGTGAGGACGTCGTGGCGGCGGCCCACGCAGCGACGCTGAAGATCGTCACCACACTTGTACGCACGAGCGGCGCGCGATGAACGGATTACGCGCCCGGACCTAAACGCCTGTTTATCCTCGAAAAATCAGCACTTTGCCGCACCTCGCGGCTGAACCTTTGGAACCGCCTGCCGACGAATGCTCCGGAGAGGCAATCAAAAAGATCCTCAAGAGCGCGGTCCAAGGGCCGGCCAGGATCACCAAAGGAGAGTCACTATGTTTCGCAAGTCCACCATCCTGGCCCTGACCGCGTTCGCGGCTCTCGGCCTCGCGGTCAGCAACGCCAGCGCGAAGCCGCAAGGCCGGACGGGCAAGGTGCAGGCCGTCGGCAACCCGGGCATCATCAAGCAGATCGCCAGATCAAGCCCATCAAGATCATCCCGAGCAATCCGATCAAGCCGAAGCCGGGCGTGAACTGGCCGCTGTATCCGAAGCCGGTCTACCACCCGATCTACAAGCCGGTGCCGGTCGTCGTGTCCCAGCCGGTCTACGTCGCGGCCCGCCCGGTTGTGGCGACGCCGGGTCCCTGCACCTGCCTGAGCAAGGAGTACACGCCGGAGGGCGCGGTGCTGTTCAAGGACCGCTGCACCACCGAGATGGCGATGAACCCGCCGCCGGTTGCGCAGTAACACGAGAAGTCGACGAAGAGAGCCCCGGCGCAGCGCCGGGGTTCTTGCTTTTGCGTGGGTTACAAAAGACGTAACGGCTTCTGTGCTATGATCAGGCGTGGTACACGTCCGCGCGACAGGAACGCCCGCGATGTTTCGCCGCTCCAATTCCCGCTGGGTCCGCACGCTGCGCGTGGCGCTTTGCTCTGTCGTCGCGATGCAGGCGTTTCTCGCGGCCTTCGGCACGACGATGGCCGCGGCGCGCACGACCGCGTTCGACCCACTCGGCGTGATCTGCCACTCGGGCGACCGCGATCGGCCAGCGAACGGCGACAACAGAACCCCTGAAAAACTGCCTTGCATCGTCTGCGCGGCCGCGGCGGCTGCACTGGGGCTGGAGCCCAGGCCCGGCGCCGCTCGCCGCAATCCATTTCGAGATCGCGGGACGCATCTCGTCTGCGCCGGTTGTCATTGCCGCGTATCGCCCGCCGCCGCGCGCAGGCCTTTCCCGCGCGCCTCCAAGCTTCGCCTGAACGATCAAGCCTGTGCGAGGCGCATTGCGCGCCACGCATCGATTTGAATTCAACGCGAACATTGGACAATCACTATGATCCGCTTTCTTCTCGCCGGCGCGCTCGGCGCCGCATGGGCCACGACCGCGCTTGCTCACGTCACGCTGGAAAACCAGGAGGCCAAGGCCGGCGCTTCCTACAAGGCGACCTTGCGCGTGCCGCACGGCTGCGAAGGCACCGCCACCACCGCGATCCGCGTCAAAATTCCCGACGGCGTCATCGGCGTGAAGCCGATGCCCAAGCCCGGCTGGACGCTCGCCACCACGGTCGCGAAATATCCGAAAGCCTACGACCTCTATCACCGCAAGGTGACCGAAGGCGTCACCGAGATCGTCTGGTCGGGCGGCAAGCTGCCGGACGACTGGTACGACGAATTCACGTTCCAGGGCTTCCTTGCCGGCGATCTCGACACCGCCAGGCCGGTCTACTTCCCGGTGGTGCAGGAGTGCGAGAAGGGCGTGCACCGCTGGATCGAGATCCCGGCCGCCGGGAAAACCGCGTCCGACTATAAGGAGCCGGCGCCGGCGTTGAAGCTCGTGCCGGGAACCGGACACCGGCATTGATGCCTCGGGTCTTCCGGCGGATCCGCGGGATCGTCGCGATCGCTCTCGCGCTCATCGCCGCGGCGGTCATCCGGACCGACGCGCTGGCGCACGCCGCGCTGATCAGCAGCGAGCCGGCGGATCGCGTGGTTGTCGCGCGTCCGCCGGCGGCGCTGAAGCTCACCTTCAACGAGCCGGTGTCGCCGCTCACGCTGCGCCTGGTCGGGCCGGACGGCGATACGACGGACCTCACGGACGTCGCCGCGGCGGGCAACACGCTCGTCGCGGCGCTGCCCCAGGCGCTGGCGCGCGGCACGCATCTGGTGAGCTGGCGCGTGATCTCGCTCGACGGTCATCCGATCGGCGGCGCGCTCATGTTTTCGGTCGGCGCGCCAAGCGTCACACCGGAGGCCGCGCCGGCGGCGCGCTCGCCGGCGGATGCCGAACGTCCGCTGCGCGTGGCGATCTGGCTCGCCCGGCTTGTGCTTTATGTCGGTCTGTTCTGCGGCGTGGGGGGTGCGTTCTATGCCGCCTGGATCGCGGGCGGCCCGCTCACGCCACGCACGCGCCGGTCCGTCGCGGTCGCGCTGGAATGCGGGCTTGTGGCTTGTATCGTGTCGGTGGGATTGCAGGGCATCGACGTGCTGGGCCTGACGCTGCCGGATTTGCGGCAGCCGCGCGTCTGGATGGCCGGGCTTGCGACCTCCTACGGCTGGACCGCGATCATCGCATTGATGTCGCTCGCCGCCGGACGGATCGCGCTCGACGCGCAGATTAAATGGCTCGCCGCGCTGGCGCTTGCCGGCGTCGGCATCGCGCTGGCCGGGAGCGGGCACGCCGCCGCGGCACCCCCACAGGTTCTCACCCGGGCCGCGGTGCTGCTGCACGCCATGACCGTAGCATTCTGGATCGGAGCCCTTCTGCCGCTTGCCTCCGCGATGCGCACCGCCGAACAGCGGAACGCGGAGCTGATGCGGTTTTCGCGGGCGATCCCGCCCGCCGTCTTCGTGCTCGTCGCAAGCGGCGGCGCACTGGCCGTGATCCAGCTCAGGCAATTCGATGCGCTCTGGACCACGGGCTACGGCCTCGTGCTCTGCGCCAAGCTCGTTGCGGTCGCCGTGCTGATCGCGCTCGCCGCGGTCAATCGCACTGTGCTGACGCCGCGCGTCGTTGCCGGCGACCCGATCGCGCCGCAGCGGCTGGTCCGGTCGATCACAACCGAGATTGCCGTCGCTGTTGTCGCGCTCGGCCTCGTCGCAAGCTGGCGCTTCACGCCGCCGCCACGCTCGCTGATCGCCGCGGCCGAATCGGCCGTCCATCTGCACATCCATGGCGAGAAGGCGATGGCCGACCTCACGATCGAGCTCGCGGGCGCATCCGGCCGCAGGATCGCGGTCAATATCCTCGACGGGCAATTCGGGCCGCTGTCCGCGAAAGAGGTCACGCTGTTTTTCGCCAAGCCCGACGCCGGCATCGAGCCGTTGCGCATGCCGGCCACCCAGATCGAAGGCGCAGCCTGGCGGGTGGATCGCCTGCAGTTGCCGCTTCCCGGCGTCTGGCAGGTGCGGGTCGAAATCCTGGTCAACGACTTCGAGAAGGTCACGCTGGAGGACACCGTCGAATTCCAGCGCTGAAGTTCCCTTCGGCGCGCCGTTAACCTTGGCCCGCAGACGTTTGAAACCAAATCCCGCCCCGGCGTATTGTCGGGGCAGATGCGGCGCGCTGGCGGAGCCATCGGCGTGCCTTCCTGTGATGAAAAACGGCTGGCGCAATGGCGCCGGGAGATCGTGCGGCTGCGCATCAGGCTCGTCGATCTGCCCATCGAGAAGCAGCGCGAGCTCTGGACCGTCATCGATTGCCGGGAAACCTGCATCAAGCTCAGCGGCGCCGACTTCACCGAACAGCTTGAACGGATCGACCGCGAGATCGAGCAGGCCTTGCGCCGCTGAGGGTCATGGTTTGAGCATGATCTTTTCCGAAAACCGCTTCACACTTTTCGGGATCATGCTCTAAGCCTGCGACCCTTCCTTGATCCGCTCGAGCTTCAGCCGGGCCGCCTCGCGATGCTCAGGCTGAATATTGCCCCACACCAGCCGCACCACGCCGGCCAGAACCGCGGCGTCATCGGTAAGGCCTATGATCGGCAGCAGGTCCGGCAGGATGTCGAGCGGCGAGACGAAATAGGCGAGCGCGCCGATGAGCGCAAAGCGCACGTGGCTCGGCGTGGCGCGGTCGAACGCGCAGTAATAGGCGGTCAGCAGGTCCTCGGCGAACGGGATCTGCGCGGCAAGCCTCTGGAATTTGCCCCAGAAATCGCGAAGCACGGTGGCTTCGTCACGTTTGAAACGCTCGTGGTCCATACTCTCCCGGTCGTTCATCGCCGCCGCACGTGCAAACCGCATGGATGCACCCCTCCACAAAAACCCGCAGCCAATAAAATGGTCATCGCATGGGCCGGCTGCAAGGTGCGCCAGCTAGAGGCCGGCGAGCCGATCCATCTCGGTGGCGAGCTTGACGTCAAGCTCGGTGACGCCGCCGGCATCGTGGGTGGCCAGCGTCACGTCCACGGTCTTGTAGACGTTGAACCACTCGGGATGGTGATCCATCTTCTCGGCGACCAGCGCCGCACGCGTCATGAAGCCGAACGCCTGGTTGAAGTCCTTGAACACGAATTTCTTGCTGATGGCGTCGCGGCCGGACACTTCGCTCCAGCCACCGAGGTTGCGCAGCGCGTCGGTGCGGTCCTGTCCGGTCAGTTTCTGTGCCATAACTTCTCTTCCCTGGTTCGAAGTCCCCTCGCAAGCATATTACGCCGATCGTGGGACGTTCGCCCCGCCTTGGTATATGTCGAACGACACGCCGTACGGGCTCAATCCCATGCCGGCCGTTTGTGGCTGGTTTCTTCTACCTGGGCATTATGCTGGTGTCGTTCCTCGGCTCGGGTTTTGCGGGCCTGCTGACCTGCAACAAGGCCGGCGACCGGGTGCGGCGGCTGCACACGCTGGAGCGGCTGCTCGACATCGCCAAGAGCGCGCGCACCGCGGAATCAATCCAGATCCTCGACGAGCTGCAGGCCGAGATCGACGCAATCCAGACCCGGATAATTCAGGAGGTCGAGGCGAGCGCGCTCGATGAAACCGCCATGATGGCCTACACGCTGTCGACCGAGCGCGCCGAGCAGGCGGTGTCCAACCGGCGCACGGCGCTGCACGGGCAGCCACCGCCTCCGCTGGCGACGGTTGCTTCGCTGTGATCCACCAACGGTGAGCGCCCGCAAAGGTCCTCCGGGAGCTGCTAAGCCCCCTCGTTCACCCCTTTTAATCGGCTCACGGCATCGAATGCACTGCCTGGCCCTCGTAAAAGTGCCGGAACACCTTAAGTTTCCGATGCGGTGGCGGAACAGTGAGGCTTTCCATGGGCTGGTCGTTCAACATTGGTTCGATTGCCGGCACGGCAATCCGGCTGCATGTCACGTTCCTGCTGTTCCTGATCTGGATTTTCTTCAGCAGCTATGTCTCCGGCGGTCCGAGCGCGGCTTGGGAATCTCTTGCCTTTATGCTGCTGCTGTTCGCTTGCGTGGTGGCGCACGAGTTCGGCCATATCTTCATGGCCCGGCGGTTCGGAGTCACCACGCCGACTGTGACGCTGCTGCCGATCGGCGGCGTCGCGCAACTCGAACGCATTCCCGAAAAGCCGGTCGAGGAATTCCTGGTGGCCGTAGCGGGACCCGCCGTGAATGTCGTAATCGCCGCAGTGCTGGTGCTGGTGTTCGGCGCCTCGCTTGACGGAAGCAACCTCGCCAGCGTTGACAAGGGTTCCGTGCCGCTGATCGATAGGCTCGCGGTGGTGAACCTGTTCCTGGTTCTGTTCAACATGATCCCGGCGTTTCCGATGGACGGCGGCCGCGTGCTGCGAGCGGCGCTGGCGAGCCGGCTCGGCTACACGCGGGCGACCGAAATCGCCGCCTCGGTCGGGCAGTTTGCGGCGTTTGTCCTTGGTTTCATCGGCCTGTTCGGCAATCCGCTGCTGATCTTCATCGCGATCTTCGTCTATCTCGCCGCCGCCTCCGAAGCGCAGCTCGTCGCCGTGCGCGCCATGTCGCGGGGCGTGCCGACGAGCGCAGCCATGATGACGCAGTTTGCAACGCTCGCGCCTGGCGCCACCATCGAGGAGGCCGTCGACCTCCTGCTGCGCACCAGCCAGAACGAATTTCCGGTGGTCGATGGCGAGGGCCAGCCGGTGGGCGTGCTGGGACGCAACGACCTGATCAAGACGCTGAAGGAACACGGGCCGGAGGTCACGGTCGCGACCGCCATGACGAGCCCGGTCCCGACGGTCGGCCATCGCAGTTGTCTCGACGAAGCCTTTCGCGTGCTTCAGGAGCAATCGGCCCCGGCAGTGGGGGTGATCGATGCGGAAGGCCGGCTCAAAGGGCTGATTACGGCCGAGACGATCGGCGAGATGCTGATGATGCGCGAGGCCCTGCCGGATCGCCTCCAGTTCGGGCCCTGGGCCCGCCGTTCGGCCGGAGCCTGACCGCGGTTCGTCCAACATGGGCCCTCGGACCGCGGCAGTAACCACGCTTTTGGCGCCGCCTCCGAGGCCCGGAAACGGCCATTGCTTCAACTCCGATCCTGACTATATTGCGCCGCAACCAAGCATCCGGATTTACCGCCACCCGCGGGCCTACAGGCCCGCGACGGCTTTTGGACATCGTATGAAACTTCGCAACGTCGCCATCATCGCCCACGTCGACCACGGCAAGACCACGCTGGTCGACCGGCTGCTGCAGCAATCCGGCACCTATCGCGACAACCAGCGGCAGGTGGAGCGCGCGATGGACTCCAACGACCTGGAGCGCGAGCGCGGCATCACCATCCTGGCCAAGGCCACCTCGATCGTCTGGCAGGACACCCGTATCAACATCGTCGACACGCCGGGCCACGCCGACTTCGGCGGTGAGGTCGAGCGCATCCTCAACATGGTGGACGGCGCGCTGGTGCTGGTCGACGCCGCCGAGGGGCCGCTGCCGCAGACCAAGTTCGTGGTGTCGAAGGCGCTCAAGATGGGACTGAAGCCCATCGTCGTCATCAACAAGGTCGACCGCCCCGACGCACGGCCGGTCGAGGTCATCAACGAGGTGTTCGACCTGTTCGCAGCCCTCGACGCGACCGACGAGCAGCTCGACTTCCCGATCCTCTACGGGTCGGCCAAGGAAGGCTGGATGGCTCCGAGTCTCGAAGGTCCGAAAGACCAGGGCATGAAGCCGCTGTTCGAGCTCGTTCTACGCCACGTGCAGGAGCCGAAGATCGACAGCGGACCGTTCCGGCTGCTCGGCACCATCATGGAAGCCAATCCCTATCTCGGCCGCTTGATCACCGGGCGCATCACCTCCGGTTCGGTGAAGCCGAACCAGGCCGTGAAGGTGCTCGACCACACCGGCAAGCTGATCGAGAACGGCCGCATCACCAAGGTGCTGGCGTTCCGCGGGCTTGACCGCGTGCCGGTGGACGACGCCGAGGCCGGCGACATCGTCGCCATCGCGGGTCTTCCGGAGGCGACCGTTGCCCACACCATCTGCGATCCCGAGGTCGACACACCGATCCAGGCGCAGCCGATCGATCCGCCGACGCTTGCCATGACGTTCCGCGTCAACGACTCGCCGCTCGCCGGCACCGAAGGCAGCAAGGTCACCGGCCGCATGATCCGCGACCGGCTGCTGCGCGAGGCCGAGGGCAACGTGGCGCTGCGCGTGCGCGAATCCGACGACAAGGATTCGATGGAAGTGGCCGGCCGCGGCGAATTGCAGCTCGGCATCCTGATCGAGACCATGCGCCGCGAAGGCTTCGAGCTCTCGGTGTCGCGGCCCAAGGTGCTGATCCGCCGCAACGAAAAAGGCGAGATGGAAGAGCCGATCGAGGAGGTCGTGATCGACGTCGACGAGCAGCACTCCGGCGTGGTCGTACAGAAGATGTCGGAGCGCAAGGCCGACATGATCGAGCTCAAGCCCTCCGGCGGCGGCCGCGTGCGGCTGGTGTTCTACGCGCCGACCCGCGGGCTGATCGGCTACCAGGGCGAATTGCTCACCGACACGCGCGGCACCGCGATCATGAACCGCCTGTTCCACGCCTACGCACCGTTCAAGGGCGACATCGCCGGCCGCAGAAACGGCGTGCTGATCTCCAATGAACAGGGCGAGGCAGTCGCCTACGCGATGTGGAAGCTGGAAGACCGCGGGCCGATGATGATCGAGCCGGGCTGGAAGGTTTATCGCGGCATGATCGTCGGCGAGCACACCCGCGACAACGATCTCGAGATCAACGTGCTGAAGGGCAAGCAGCTCACCAACATCCGCACCACCAGCAAGGACGAGGCGGTGCGGCTCACCCCGCCGATCCGCATGTCGCTGGAAAAGGCGCTGGCCTATATCGAAGACGACGAGCTGGTCGAGGTGACGCCGCAGTCGATCCGGCTGCGCAAGAAGCTGCTCGATGCGAACGACCGCAAGCGCGCCGAGCGGTCCAAGGAAGCCGTGGCGGTTTAGAGTTTGATCCAGCGAAATTGAACCGGCGGTGCCGCAAGTGGGTTCGCCTTTCCCATTGGGAGAAGTCGCCGCACGAAGTGCGGCGGATGTCAGGATTTGCCCCAGCCGGCCAACGGGCTAACGAGTGCCGGTCAGAAAGCGTTCGAGGAACGATGCCCAGGCCGCGGCCGGCGCCAGCATCAGTTCGTGCCCATCCGATCCCACTGCGGGCAGCAGCTCATAGGTGACGCGGCCGCCGCCCGCGCGGAATGCATCGACCATCCGCTTCGACAATGCCGGCGGGAAATAACTGTCGTTCTCCGCCGTGAGCCAGAGCGCCGGCACGCGCGCCTTCTCGCCATAAGTTTTTGCCGCGGCGATGAGCCGGTCCGGCGCGCAGTTTTTTCCGGCGGCGTCGTCGATGCGGCCGCCGAGCCCCGGAGCGAACGCGACCACACCCGCGAGCGGACGCAAGGCGTGCGTGGAGAGCGCGAGCGCACCCCAGCCGCCGGCGGAATGGCCGAGCGCGACTGCGCCGGTCTTCCGCACGAACGCCTGCCGGGCGAGGAAGTCGATCGCGGCTTCGATGCCCGACGCCGCGCTCTGCCCGGCTTTGGCGAAGTCGGCATTGGCGCAGCCGCCCTGCGCTTCGTAGTACGGCCCGCCGGTCTCGCCGTGACCCGGCCGCAGCGGCACGGCGACCGCGTAGCCGCGCGCGACCAGCCATTCGGTCAGCGCCGTGTATTGCGGCTGACGAAAGCCTGCCCTGCGAATCTCATTTTGGGTCGACCCGTGCGCGATCACCGCCAGCGGAAACGGACCGGCGCCCTGCGGCCGGAAGACGCTGGTGCGCATCAGAGTGATTCGATCCTGTGCCGGAATGAGCCAGCTCTGCCGGCGAATCACTCCGTCTTCCGGGCCTTGCGGACCGATCGAAAGCTGCGCGCGGGCCAATTCGACGCCGAATAACAGCAGCGCAGCGAACGAAAGCAGCAAATTCAATCCCTTGCGTGTCATCGGAGCCACATCCCGGCAAATCCAGACGGCATGCCGGTTTGCTCAGAACCGGAGGTTTGCATGCGCGTGCAGTGCAGCCAGTAATCCACATCGTTACCCGTTTATTAAACAACGGGCTTGAAGGCTGCGGAATCGCTTGCTCATATCCGCATATGAGCACAGTCCTGATCGAGATTCGCCGGGCAAAATCGTCCGACGCAGCTGCGGTCGCCGAGACTCACGATGAGGCTTGGCGCGCGGCGTATCAGGGCGTGATTCCCGCGGTCGAACTCGAGAAGCTGATCATGCGCCGCGGTCCCGACTGGTGGGACAGCGCGATCCGCAAAGGCAGCCGCATCGCCATCCTCGCATTCGGCGACAAGGTTGCGGGTTACGCCAACTACGGACGCAATCGCGCGCGCAGCCTGTTCTACGACGGCGAAATCTACGAACTCTATCTGCGCCCGGAATATCAGGGGCTCGGCTTCGGCCGCCGCCTGTTCACCTCGGCGCGGCGCGATCTCGCGCAGAGCGGATTGAAGAGCCTGGTGATCTGGGCGCTGTCGGACAACGATCCCGCGGTGGAATTCTACCGCGCGCTCGGCGGCAAGGCGGTGGCGCGGTCGTCGGAGCGCTTCGGCGAACGCAATCTCGAAAAGGTTGCCTTCGCCTGGAACAACTGAATCGAATTTGAAACGATGGATGCGAGCCCGGCCGATGCCGGGCTTTTTGTTTGGCGACCACCCTTTTGAATTCAGAGCCCAAGAGACGTCATCAAGAGACGTCACAGGCACGCGACAACAAACTCTAATTGCCTTTGTGCTGCGGCTGCGGCTGCTGTTGCTGCTGTGTGATGCGCCAAGTCGTCCACGTATATCGTTCGCAAGCGGGACAGAAATGAATGCGGTGGCCCGGCTCGCTGCCAAGCGGCGCCAATTGAGCGGTGAACCTGGTGGGTCCAGCGCAGTGGTCGCAGGGTTGGGAATCCGACATTGCGCACCCCCTTTTGCTGCAGGGCAACGTGCTATTTGACGTAGCGTTCCGGCAAAAAAACCAAACGTTTGTGTGTTCGCCTGCCGACACTGAGCCGCGACTGGAGGCGACCTCTGTTTCCGCTGCTAGTCGTTGTACGGCCCGCTGAAGCCCGGGCCTTTTTCGCCGACGATCACCGGCTTGTCCTTGCCGCATTTGAAATTGCGAGCGCGCGTGTCGGCGAGTTGCACCGCGAGATCGTTGGCGTTCGGATTGGCGCGACCGTCGACATATCCGACATGGCACACGCCGCCGGGGTCGAGCCGCGTCACCACCAGCACCTGGCCGCGCACGCGGTCGCCGCTGTCCTGCATCACCGTGGTGTTCCAGCGCAGGATGGTGGCGAACGGAACCGGCTTGCCGTTCCTGCGCTCGATGCGCCACTCGATGGTCTTGCCCTCGCTGTTGAACGAGGCGAGCGTCTCGCCGGACGCGACGGTCTTGGCGGGTTTCGGGCCGTAGCTGATATAGGTGCGCTGATCGCCGGCGCTGACAAACACGAAATTGCCGTCGTAACCCGCGCATCGCCACGAGCCGTAGTCCTCGACCTCGCGGCCGCGCTTGTGGCTGCATTTGGCAAGATCGAGCGGCGTGTAGGCGCGCTCGATGGCATCCGGCGAACCGGCCGGTTGCGCTGCCGCATTCCCGGCCGCGAGCGCCAATCCGATCAAACCAAGAGGCGATACTGCAATGCTGCGCATGATTCGTCGTCCCTTCGGCATTGGTCGGGCAGCGAAGGGCAAGGTTCAAGCCGTCAAACGCCCGGCGCAGCCAGTCCGTGAATCGCACAGGCCGCGCGCACGGTGTTGACCATCAGGCAGGCGATGGTCATCGGACCGACACCGCCGGGGACCGGCGTGATGGCGCCCGCGACCTGCGCGGCTTCCGCAAAGTTCACGTCGCCGACCAGCTTCGACTTACCGGGCGTGGCGCCGGGCACGCGGTTGATGCCGACGTCGATCACGGTCGCGCCGGGCTTGATCCAGTCCCCGCGCACCATTTCCGGCCGTCCGATGGCGGCCACCAGCAGGTCCGCCCGGCGGCAGACCGCCGGCAGATCGCGGGTCTTCGAGTGTGCAACCGTGACGGTGGCATTCTCGGCGAGCAGCAGTTGCGTCACCGGCTTGCCGACGATGTTGGAGCGGCCGATCACCACCGCCTCCAGGCCGGCGAGCGACGCATGCACGGTCTTTGCCAGAATGATGCAGCCGAGCGGCGTGCAGGGCGACAGCGCCGGCAGCCCCGAGGCGAGCCGCCCGGCATTGACCGGATGAAAGCCGTCCACGTCCTTCATCGGATCGATCGCGTTGAGCACAAGCTGCGCGTCGATCTGCCTGGGCAGCGGCAATTGCACCAGGATACCGTGCACCGCCGGATCGGCGTTGAGCCTCTTCACCAGCGCCAGCAGCTCGTCCTGGCCGACGCTGTCCGGCAGGCGATGGTCGAACGACTTCATCCCGGTCTCGACCGTCGCCTTGGCCTTGCTGCCGACATAGGCTTCGCTCGCCGGATCGTGACCCGCGAGCACCACCGCCAATCCGGGCGTGACCCCGTGCTGCGTGACGAGGCGTTTCACCTCGCTCGCGACCTTGATGCGCAGCTCCGCTGCGGTGGCTTTGCCGTCGATGATGCGTGCGGTCATGCCGGATTATCTAGCTCACGCCGCATGCCTTCTCCAGCGCGGCGGCCAGCGTTGGGCCGTGGCCCGCAATCGTCAGGCGCTTGATGCGTGCTGTGGCGCCGGACACCAGCGCGACGCTCCGCGGTGGGACACCGGCGGCGCGGGCCAGCAGCGCGACCAGGGCGCCGTTGGCTTCGCCCTCGGTTGCAGCCGCGCGCACGCGCGCCTTCAGCACCCATTGACCGTCGTCGCGCCGTTCGATGCCGTCGATGGCATCACGCCCGCCGCGCGGCGTGAGCCGCACGACGACCGTGAGACCGCCGGAGGTGACGGTCCAGGGGCGCATGGTTCCGCGGAACGTCAGAAGACGTTGGGGAGAATGTACAAAGCGATGACGTAGCGAATAAATATGATGATCAGGATCAAAATGACCGGAGAGAGATCGATGCCCCCGAGATCCGGCATGACGGACCGGATCGGGCGAAGCAGCGGCTCGGTGATCCGGTACAGAAAATCGCCAACCATGGCCACGACCTGGTTGCGCGCATTGACCACGTTGAATGCCACCAGCCACGAGAGCACGGCGGCCGCGATCAGCAGCCAAATGTACAAATTCAGGGCGAGGTCGATGACCAGAAAGAGGGCGCGCATTGCTTGTGTTGATTGATTTGAGTTCGATTTGGCGAAACTAGCCGCTCGGGTGCCGCGGAACAAGCCAAGGGTCCGGACAAGAACCCGGACACGACCTGGACCAGCAGAACGGGCCAAACCGGCCCATTCTTGACTCTCCCCCCACCAGCCGTAAATGGCGCCCAATTCGTTGCCGGATTCCCGGATTTCTCGGGTGTCCAAGGTTGGGGCCGTAGCTCAGCTGGGAGAGCGCCTCGTTCGCAATGAGGAGGTCAGCGGTTCGATCCCGCTCGGCTCCACCAACCTACCCTTTGATGGGTCAATGTATTTTCCGCCGTATGCGCGTCCGGACCGCGGGCATTCTTGTGCCTGGTGACCATATGGTGACCATGCCTACCATGAACCGGACAAGGATTTTTTCTGTGCAAAAAAAATCATTCGTCCTGACCATAAACTTTGGCGTACGTTTTTTGCCGTTTCCTGCCCGCGCGGGGTTTACCTCTGTAAGACCGGAATTAACATCCTTAGGATGTCAGTTCGGATGACACGGCGAACTCGTGGTCGCCCAACGGGCGTACACGGTCCAGCCCGTATGCTGTCAAGATCAGAGCTCCGAGCAGTGCTTCGCGGTGCGCGCAGTCGTAATCGACACGCAGCTCGCGCTGAAGCAGCTCTTGCACTGTCAATCGGAGCAGGACTTCGTCCCAGCGAAATAGCAACCATCAAGTGGTCGGACGTTTACGATGAGAACGGAGAGGTTCGCAACCAGTTGCAAGTCGCCGCTGCGTATGCACGCCGGCCGCGCATGCGAACTGTGTTCTTATCTGCATCTTTGTTGCGGCAAGCGCTCGAGCGTTATGGGCAGCAGTTCTGGCTGCTGCGCACGACTCGACCTGAAATTCCACTTTTGCTCAGTCGAAAGGGTGGTGCCATGACGGCTCAGTCGATTGCACGTTTTCTGCAATTGACATACCGGGAAGCGGGCATCTTGGGAGCTACTTCCTTGAGCGGCCGACGGACATTGTTGGACCGACTAGCCCGTAGCGGGCTCAACTTTGCCGCCATAGCCTCGATCGGTGGCTATCAGTTAAGACTACCCCACTTGGCACCAGAGACAGCTCCTTCGCAACACATAGCCGATGCTTTGCAGAGCCTGCGCTGGTGACAAAAAACAGGGCGGCGTTTGCCATCGCCGCCCTGAATTGTCACTAAGCAGCTCGCTTGCCTTTTGGGACCGTTCGCGTGCCATGTTGCGCAAGGATGGCGTCCAGCTCGCCCGCACGCACAGCCGCGATCACAGTGTCGATCACGCTCGTGAGCTTCTCCTTGGCCGGCACGGCTACGCCCGCCTTGCCCTTCTCGAATTCGATCGGCTTGAACCCGTAGCGAACCGTGAGCACGGTCACGCCCGTAACGTCAGTGCGCCACCAGGGTTTTATCGGACGCTTGGACTCGACGAGCTGCTTGGTGCCGTCTGCGCCCTTCTTCCAGCGCCTGACGGTCGGTGCGAAGCTAGGATCCTGCGCGAGCGCCTTCTGCTCTTCCAGGCGCTCGATCAACTTCACGCGTCGGTTCAACGTCGGGTTCGCGGCGCCCTTCGGCACAGCGGTGAAGCTCAGCGACTTAAGATGGTTCATGGTCGTCTCCATCGGTTGATGACTAACCGATCGATCATGAATTCAACTCGAGTTGTGGTGCTGAGAATTGAGAACCCCATCACTTTGTTTAGCAGCGCTAAAGCCTTTAGTTCGATTGCAACTTGTATGGGGCATTTTCTGTCAACGCCGATTTTCAACGTCATGTTCCTATTGATTGGAGTGCGACTGCCAGCCGGCGCCGATCGGCCGCCGAGCCACGCGGCGACGGCTTGCAGTCGATCAGAAGCATAACGACAAAACGGTCCGAGGTGAGCTCGCCATCAGGCGCGAGCATCGCGCCACAAACTTGTATTCGGTCGATCCGTAAGGATCGGAACCATGATGCAGTCATGCGCATCGGCGGCGAAGCTCCGAGGCGGCGGGCCCATTCTAAATCGCGGCTCAAAGACCATGTGCAAGGTCGGGTTGCCACCACCTCGGGTCGTCATCTGCAGCTCGACATCAATTCGAGTACGAACTGCAAAATCCTCAATCTGCTTGCTCACAGGCAAACTCGTCACGTTGCCGGGCGAAGGAGCAGACCTGCCGGCGCCTCGCCGGTGGTCACCAACCGCCAAAGCGCAATGAGGAGCTTGCGAGCTAACGCCACAATCATGGTCTTGCGCGTTCCGCCGCGGGCATCCGCAGTTCGTGTCCGATACCACTCGGCCAACACGCTGTCCTTCTGATGTAGCAGATGACCCCAGGCGAGTTGGATCATCCCACGGCGCACGCGGGCATTGCCTGCTTTGGCAAGTCCTCGCTCGCGGCGTTTTTGACCGCTCTCGTCCGGTGCTCCTGTTAGACCGGCATATCGCGCCACGGCTTTGCGATCCCGCAGCTTGCGCGAGAACACCTCCTGCACGAGCATGTCCGCGGTCTCGATGCCAACCCCGACCACCCGAGTCAGCAGATGGACCATTGGGTTGCGTCCTTCTCCGGGGGCTCCTTCCAGTCGCTCGGCGCGGGTCGCTTCGATCTGCTTGATCTGCTGCTTCACGAAACGCAGATGCGCCATGTCGCGCCGCAGCTCGGCTAACGTGTTCGGTGGCACGGCGATACCCTCCGGCGTGCGCAGCGCCTCCAGTCGATCGGACGCATGAGCCAAGGTCGGCCTGAAGCCGCGAATGCCGAGACGCGCGAGGTTCGCCCTCACTCGGTTTACGATACGCGTGCATTCCTTGACGAGGCTTTCACGCTCACGGCTCGGGCGTCTTGCGTCCTCATCCTCGATCGTGGGGATTGCAGCCATGGTGCAGTGGTTTGGCTCTCCTCGCAGCCAGCCGAGAAAGGCGCGCTTGAGCAGCTCACTATCGAGCCGATCCGTCTTCGCCCGCCGATGCTCACGCGAGACGGGGACACTCGACGGGTGAATGACATGGGCTTCGATTTGGTGAGCGCGCAACCAGCGCGCCAGCCAGAAGCCATCTCGACCGGCCTCGAAGGCAACAGTAATGCGCTTGATGGTGCGTCCAGCTTTGGCTGCTTCCTTCCGCCAGCGATGCAGAAGCTGCAGTAGGCCTTCCTGATCGGTCGTGAGTCTTCTTCAGCGGTTGGCGTTCAATTCCCGGCACGATGCCGGCAACGAGCCAGCTCGCCTGGCTCATCTCGATCACCGCGATCAATGTTGCATCTTGTTCGAGAGCGACGAGGGATCTGCTCAAGTCGTTCGGCTGTGGCATGGGGCGCTCCATCGGTTGGTTGCAGCGACGATGGTGCCAGTTGCCTCGCCGCTCGCCCCATAGCATCTAAATCGCTGCGCGATAGCCCGCTGAGGCGGGGCCCGTGACGATCTGCACGGCACTCTGGGTGGAGGTGGCCAATAGCGGGTTGGGCGTCCTGTCTTGAGGATCGAGGTGTCGTCAACCTCATCCCAGACAGGAGTTGCCTATGAGTCCCAATACTGTCAGCCCGCTGCGCCAGCGCATGATCGAGGACATGAGCGCTCGCAAGCTCTGTGCGGGCACGCAGACAGGTCATATCCGCAGTTGCAAGCGGTTCGCCGCGTTTCTCAAGCGGTCTCCTGACACGGCCACGCTTGAGGATATCCGCCGTTTCCAACTGCACTTGGCCGAGACTGGTGTGAGCATCTGCACGCGCAACCGCATCATGACCGGGCTGCGGTTCTTGTTCCGCGTGACCCTGCGGCGACTGGATTTGGCCGCCGAGATCTATCACCTCCGCGAGCCGCAGAAGATCCCGCTGGTGATGAGCCCGGACGAGACCAAGCGCCTGTTGGCTGTCGCCAGCAGCCTCAAGGCCCGCATCCTGCTCAGTCTCGGCTATGGCTGCGGATTGCGCGCCGGCGAGGTGGTCCGGCTTAAGGTCAAGCATATCGACAGCGCGCAGAAGATTATTCGCGTCGAGCAGTCCAAGGGCCGCAAGGATCGCAATGTCATGCTGTCTGCCGAGACGCTCGATCTGTTGCGACAATGGTGGCAAGTCCGCCCATCGCGCTATGATGCAGGAACTCCCCTGGAGGAGCGCTGGCTGTTTCCCGGCCTTAGGCCCGGCAGGCCGATGACGACCCGCCAACTCAACCGCCTGTTCCATGAGGCGGCCGGTTCATATAGACAGTGGAGCGTTCTTCAAATCACTAGGGCCTGTCTTCGGTTCACATCCGTGAGGACGGATTTTGCCCCGTAGAGGGCAACGGGATTCCCAAATCAGTTTTTCTGTAACTCATGGGCGGTCGGCTTGAGGAGGGCCGACCGATACGACGCTATGCATTACGCGACGACCAGTGGGGCCGGATCAAGGATTTTCTGCCCGGCCGCGAAGGCCATGTAGGAGGCACGGCGGCTGACGATCGGCTGTTCATCGAAGCGATCCTGTACGATTACCGAGCTGGTATCCCGTGGCGCGATTTGCCCGAGCGTTTCGGCGACTGGAAAATTGTCTATCAGCGCTTCAATCGGTGGGCGAAGAGCGGAGTTTTCGAGCGCATTTTCAAGCTGCTGGCGAGCGACCATGATAACGGATCGTGATCGACGCCACCATCGTGCGCGCTCACCAGCACAGCGCCGGCGCACGAAAAAAAACGGCGAACAGGCGATCGGCCGCTCGCGCGGCGGGCTGACCACCAAAATCCACGCCCTGGTCGATGCGCTCGGCAATCCCGTCCAGGTGATGCTCACGCCCGGACAAGCGCACAGATGTTGACTTGCGCGAGGAGCCGCTGCTGGAATCTGTCGATCCAGGGGCGGTGCTTGGCGACAAGGCCTTCGACGCCGACCCCTTCATTGACGCACTCGAACGGCGCGACATCGCGCCAGTAAATACGCCCAAGGCCAACCGCAAGGTGCCGCGCAGTTGTGATTTCGTGCTCTATTGCGAGCGCAACCTCGTCGAGCGCTTCTTCAACAAACTCAAGCACTTTCGTGCCATCGCCACCCGCTATGACAAACTCGCCACAAATTTCCTCGCCGGCGTCCAGCTCGCCTGCGCCATGATCCTGCTCAACTGACCTAGCGGGCCGCATTGCGCGAGGCGAGGCCTATCATCTCGGCCAGTTCCTCCTGCGAGTATGGCTTGCCCAGGCGCAAAAAGTCGTGAGGAGCATCGGGCGGAAGCTCCGCATAGCCGGTCGCGATGATGATCGGCATGTGCGGGCGCAACTGCTTGATCTTCGCCGCGAGGTCGAGCCCCGTCATGCCGGGCATCGCGTAATCGGTCACAACGAGATCAAACTGAGGATCGGCTTCAAGGATCTGCAGCGCCTGCATGCCCTGACGATGCTTCCGTCACGCTATGGCCAAGGTCCATCAACATGTCGGCTGCGCCCATGCTCACGAGCGCATCGTCGTCCACCAGCAACACCCGCGAACCGCCGGCTCCATCTTCGGCTGACGGTTCGGCCAGTGGCGCGATTTCCTGCGATGTCCGCCCGCTCGGCGCGCGGCAGCCACAGATGGACAACAGTCCCCTTGCCCGGCTGACTGGTGATGTGAACGGCCCCGCCGGACTGCGCGGTCAGGCCATGCACCATGGACAGGCCCAGTCCCGTCCCTTTACCGACGCCTTTGGTCGTAAAAAACGGCTCCATCGCCCTGGCGAGCGTCGCTTCACTCATGCCCGCGCCGGTATCTGCGACACTGATGCGGACATATTCTCCGCGCGGCAACGCTTTCGGAAGCGCATAACCCTCAGCGGTATTGTCGTCTCGTACGGTGATCGTCAGCACACCGCCATTTGGCATTGCGTCCCTGGCGTTCACCGCGAGGTTCATCAACGCGAGTTCAAACTGATTGGCGTCGATTTTGACCGGATGAACATCGGGCGCCACATCGAAAACGATCCCAATGCCCGGACCGACCGATTGCCGCAGAAAGTCGGTGAGGTCAGGAACGAGCTTTGCAATTTCGACTGCTTCGAGCTTCAGTTCCTGCCGGCGCGCGAACGCCAAAAGACGCCTTGTCAGGTTTGCGCCACGCTCGGCACCCTGAATGGCCGCGTCAATCAATCGCGACGTGCGGGGATCTTCGGGCAGACTCTTCCGCAAAAGCGTCAGGCTACCCAGGATGACAGCCAGCAGGTTGTTGAAGTCGTGCGCCACGCCGCCCGTCAACTGCCCGATGCTTTCCATCTTCTGCGCTTCATGAAGCTGCTTGAGCGCAACCTCGCGCTCGCGCGTGCGCTCGACAACAGCAGCTTCCAGTTCGTCGTTGCTTCGCCGCAGCGTTTCGCGTGCCTCGACCAGGTCGGTGATTTCGGTCGCGGTTCCGAACCAACGAGCGATTTCACCGTTCGCGCTTCGCATCGGGATCGAGCGCAGCTTGAACCACCGATGCGTGCCGTTGGCGCGGCACAAACGGGCATCGACGTCGAACACGCTCCCGTTCGCGAGCGACAGCCGCCACGCCGACTCCAAATCCTGGCGATCCTCGGCGTGGACGATGTTGAGCCAGGCCCATCCGAGATGCTGTTCGGCCGGAGCGCCGGTGTAGTTCTGCCACTGCGGATTGTAGTAGTCGCAATACCCATCGGCGCGGCAGGTCCAGACCAGTTGCGGCAATGCCTCCAGCAAGGCGCGGTGCCGCGCCTCGCTTTCGCGGATGGCCGCCTCGGCGGCCAGTTGCTCGGTCACATCGCGCCAGATCGTGGTCGTGAAGACGCGGTCGTCCGCCTTCCATCGGCCGAGCGAGACGGCGAAAAATCGCAAGCTCGCCGGTCTTGCGGCGCCCGGCGACCTGGACGGTGGCAGTCTTGCTGTCGGCAGCAGCGCCCACAAAGCCGATGTCGAGCGTCTCGCCCCGTTCGAGCAGCATGTCGATCGGCTGCCCCAGCAGCTCGGTCGCGCCATAGCCGAACGCTTGTTCAGCCGCGCCGTTGACCCAGTGGATCGTCCGGTCCGTACCCGTGGTGATGATGGCGTCCCGCGCGGAATCGACGATCGCATGGTAGCGGGCATTTTGCCGGTCGCGCAGAACTCGCTCTCGCGCGACCGAAACCGTCACGTCGCTGATTTGCAACAGGCAGCAGATCGACTGGCCCGACGAAACCGGCCGAACGACAATATTGTGGAGCAGGTCGCTTCCATCTTCGCTGTGCAGCGGAAGCAACCTTGTTCAATGTATGCGTCAGGATGCTGGAGCTGCCGACCTGCAATGCATCGTTGATGGCCGCCGGCAAACGCGTCTGCTGCAAGGCTGGAAAGATCGAAAGCAGAGGCTTGCCGAGCGCGGCCGCCTTTGAGATGCCGCTCGCGCGGACGATCCAGTCGTTCCAGCCGACGACGACGCCTTGCGCGTCGAGCATGACAACGCCGACGTCCAGCGCATCCAGTGCAAATTCCGCTTCGAACGCCGACACGTCAGCCAACATGACCCGGTTGCTTGTCGATACCCGCGATGAAGTCCTTCACAATGTCCTTTAAAGCCGTGATCGATGGCAAGTCCATCAGCAAGGCGATAAAGCCCTGGATGTCGCGGTTCTTGATCGTAAAATCGATGTAAAGGAACAGAACCAGATTGCCACCGGAAGCCGGTTTTTCGGTTTCGAACATCGTTGCGCCGTCACCGCGGATCACCGAAGGAAGCGACATCCGCATCGACTTGCGAAGCACATTGGCGATCGTCGCGAGGCAGGCATTCAGGATGATGTTGCCGGTTTCCGCCAACGCCTCCTGTTCGAGATCGATGACGTCTTCCAGCGAGTGCTCCGCCCCGACAATCGAGCGGACGAGTTCGAGGCTTTGCGCCTGCGGGAAGATCAGCAGGGCCCGGCCGGAGAATGGTCCCTCGAAGGACTGCTGCACGGCGACGAGCTTGGGGGAGCCGCGCTCGACCAGTCCGGCCGCTTCCTCGCGGCTTACGATCCTGACGGTCGGCACCGACAGCAGCACCTGTTCGCCGACCATCTGGCGCAGGCTGGCTGCCGCCCGGCTGACGCCCATATTGGCGATCTCCGAAATCGCGTCGCGTTCGATCTCGGTCAGCTCGGTCAGGTCAGACGCCATTTACACGGATTTTTTCAAGCGGAGGGCCGCGCCGGACAAAAACGCTCCCAATGCCTCATCGGTCAAAGGTTTAGCTATGAAGGCGGCTTTTAGTTCCCGCGCCCGCGCGATTATCTCGTCCTGAATGTTGGCGGAGACAACGGCCACCGGCATGTTGGGCTGGATGGCCCTGATGCGGGACACGACTTCCAGGCCGTCGGTACCCGGCATGTTGAAGTCCACAAGGGCGATTTCGACGGCCCCGGACGAAACGGCCTGCAAGGCGTCGTCGGCGTTGCTGGCCTCGGTCAGCCCCCAATCCGGCCGAACCCTCCGGAATGCGCTGACGATCACCATCCGGGCGAGCTTGCTGTCGTCGACTATCAGTACCTTGTGCATGTCCTGCCGTCTTTGATGACCCAACAGTACAAGTTTCCGCTGGTGTCGCCACCAGTTAGCGGCGTGAACGCCCCGCTACAAGGGGCACAGCGCTTGAGCAAGGTCGCATGTCGAATGACATAGCCCATTGAGGCAGTCTAGGACCTCAATTGCGGCGCAACCCATGCCTCGATCCAGGCGTCTCCGCAGGGCCCGGCCAAAGCAGGGCGAGCGACCATGATGACCTGGACCACCGCGGTGTGAAGGTGGCTGCAGCCGGTCCAATCGCACATGGCGTCGGGGGTCGCCTGCAAAAGCTGCCACAGCGGCTCGGCATCCTCGACGGGACAGCGCCCGTCCAGGACGATTTTTCCATCGGTGTCCCGGCGAACGGTCACGGCAACATCTCCTTCAGATCCAGCACCAGCAAAACGGCGCCATCGCCCAGCAGGGTCGTGCCGGCATAGCCGCGGGCATGCGAGAGCAGCCCCTGCATCGGCTTGAGCACGACCTCCAGCCGGTCGCGAATGCCGTCGACTTCGAGCGCCGTCGTCCGTCCACCGACCTCGGCCACGACAACGAGCCTGACCTGTCCATCGGCTGCGGCCCTGACCGGCAGGTTCATCAATTCCGCCAGCGAGCAGATCGGCACCACGCGATCGTGCAAAACAAAGCCGTCATTGTTCTTGAACCGGCTGATGCGATCCGGCGTGAGGCGCACGGTTTCCGTCACTGCATCCATCGGGATGCCAAACACCTGACCGCCGGATTCGACCACCATGATGCGCATCAAAGCGATGTTCATGGGAAGGTCGAGGCTGACCGTGGTGCCGGCCCCGACCTTGCTCGTCACCGACACCCGGCCGCCGATCCGTTCAATGGTGGCCCGCACCACATCCATGCCGACGCCGCGTCCGGACACGTCCGAAACCTCCGCCGCCGTCGAAAGTCCCGCGGCGAAGATCAGATCGATCGCCTGCTCGTCGGACAATGCGGCCAGTTCATCCGGCGGCAGCAGGCCTTTCTCGCCGGCCTTCCGTCTGATGACCGCAGGGTCGATGCCGCGGCCGTCGTCGATGACCTCGACGATGAGCCGGTCAGCCCTGCGCGCGGCCTGCAAAGTGAGCGTCGCTGTTTGCGGCTTGCCCGCGGCGCGGCGGTCTCCGGGCGCTTCGATGCCGTGATCGAGCGCATTGCGGACCAGATGCATCAGCGGCTCGAACAGGAGATCGACAATCGTCTTGTCGGCTTCGGTCGTTTCGCCGCGCGTCACCAAGGCGGACCTCCTTGCCGAGTTGCTGCGAAAGGTCGCGGACCAGGCGGGGAAACGAGCGGAACACCTGCGCCAACGGCACCATCCGAAGCTGCAGCACGGCGCCGTGCAGCACGCCGGCGAGCCGCTCCAGCGCCTCGTTCTGGTCCCTGATGGCGCGCGCGAGATCGTGGCCGCCTGTTTCGCCTTCGGCGCGCCTGGCCAGATGCGCAAAGCCGTTCTTCACGACCAGCAACTCGCCCGCCATATCGACCAGCGCGTCGATCCTCGTCTCGTCGACGCGCAGCGAACGGCTGACGGATCGCGCAGGCTGCGCCGGCGAAGCCTGCGCTTCCGTCGTTCCCGCCCTTCGAGTCTGCAATTTCCGTCGTCAATGACCGAAGTGCTTCGCCGATCGCCGCGATCAGCGCCTGCGGTCCGGATTGCGACATTGCCAGCGCGCCGGCGCGTTCGATGCTTTCGGCCAGATCACCGCGCCGGCTGTGGCGCAGCGCTGCGATCGCGGCACGCATCGCCGAGCCGATGCGGCCCGCGTCCGTGCGCGCGGTCCCCGGACGTCCGCAGAAGCAAAACCTGCTCTTCCAATACGGCCCGTGTCAGCGCTGTCGCGTCGCCCGCGCCGTCGCGCGCCACCGGACCGGAATGGCTCGGAATTTCAAAAATCCGGACCTGGTCCGGCAACAGACGGAATACAGCGGCAAGCTCGGCCGGCGTCGCGGCGCATATGCCCCTCAGCCGGAGATTGCAGGAGTACGGATCGAGGTCGGCGAGCGGAGGCTGTGCTTCGCGGGCTTCCATGCGCAACAGCCGGAGCCCGGGCACATGCCGGACCACGTCCAGCGGATCGTGGCCGTCGAAGAAACAACCCGGATCCGGCTCGTAGCAGAATGCGATGAACCGCGCTTGCGGCTCAGGCTTCGGCATGTCCGGCGCGGCGAGGAGGCTCTTCACCCAGTCCGGGACTTCATCGCCGCCACGACCGGCCGTCCGGCCGGCCGCCGGTTGCGGCGAATCCTGAACCTGAATGAGGCCCCTCAGGTCTTCGGCGAGCTTGCGCGCGGCTTCGCCCGACACCGCCGGCAACGCCTCGTGCGCTTCGAACTCGTCCACCCAGGTCGCCACCTGATCGAGGCAGGCCAGTGCGTGATCGATCACCAGCGACGTCGCGCCAAGCCGCCCCGCCTGGATTGCCGCAAGCACGTCCTCGGCGGCGTGCATGGCGAGGCCCATCGCCGGCAGATCGACCACTGCGGCCGAGCCTTTCAGCGTATGGAACACGCGGAAAACGCGATCGATGCGCTCCTCCGAAAAGCCCTCGCGTTCTGCGGCGATGAGATCGTCATTCGCCTGCTGGATTAGCTCGCGCGCCTCGGCGACGAATTGTTCGTGGAGCGCGTTCACTGCGGTGCTCCGGTGAGCACAGCCACATGGCGCAGCAGGTCGGGCTCGGACAACGGCTTGACCAGATAGAAATTGGCGCCGGCCGCTCTCGCCTCCTCGCGGTCCTGCGGGCCGGCCTCGGTGGTCACCACAAGCGCCGGCAGCGTTGCAACGTGCGGCGCGCTGCCGCGAAGCACGCGGATGAACGAAAAGCCGTCCATCCTCGGCATGTTCACATCGACGATGACCAGGTCGAACGTCTGCTCCAGCACCTTCTCCATGGCTTCGATGCCGTTGATGGCCTGCTCGACCTCGAAGCCTGCTTTCTCGAGAACATCCCGACAGTACAGGCGGACCAAAGACGAATCGTCGACCACCAGGATCCGGGTTTTCGCACCGGCGACGGGTGTTTCACTTTCCGTCATCTGTCGCCTCCGGCCTCTGATAAACGATCGCCTCGGGAAACCGGCAAACACTGAAAAGGGGCGAGATACGGCTCATCGTCTCCGAGTGCCCGAGGCAAATGTAGCCGCCGGGGCGCAGACAGTCATAAAGGTTTTCCGCCGCGATCCGGCGCGATGCGTCGTCGAAATAGATCAGGACGTTCCTGCAGAACACGATGTCGAAGTCCCGGTATCGTGCCATGTCCTGCCCATCGATCAGATTGGCGCGCGTGAACTGCACGGACTCGCGAAGTCCCGGATCGATCCGGACCTGCCCGTCGTCGATCCGCTCGAAATACCGCTCGATCATATCGCGCGACAGCCGCATCAGCGCGCGGGCGCCATAAACCCCCTCGGCCGCGGCCTTGAGCGCCCGGGTATCGATGTCCGACGCCACGATCTCGATGTTGTATTTGTCGACCTCGCCCCAGTTCTCCATCAGCCACATGGCGATCGAATAAGGCTCCTCGCCGGTCGAACAGGGAATCGACCAGATGCGGATCGACTCCCCGTCCGGTTTTCGCCGCAGGAGATCGCCCAGCAGATTCGCGGTCATGCACCGAAGCTGATGGTCTTCCCGATAGAAGTAGGTCTCGTTCACCGTGAAGGCGTTGACCAGATGTTCGATCTCGTGATCGGCGTCCGATCGCAGCATGGCAAAATACGACTGGAACGAGCCCGACCCGGTCGCGGCGATCCGCTCGGCGAGACGGCGGTCGATGAAGTAGCGCTTGCTGTCGTCGAACGACATGCCGGTGCGGCGATAGAGAAATTCGCAGAGGCGCCGGACGTCGTCCTGCGTAACGTGGACGGCGCGTGCGCCCGGAACTTCTGGAGGCGCCATCCGGTATCAGCTTTCGGTGCTCGAAATCCGCGCGATGGTGGTCGATATGGCGAACGGCAGGAACGGCACGCCCGCGAACCGCGCGGCGCAGGCCTTCAACGCCGGCACGGCATCGCGGGTTCCGACCTCGGCCAGCACCTCGACGGCGGCGGCGCAGACGTTGGGATGGGGCTCCTTCTCCAGCAGGCCGCACAACACGCGCGTGGCATCCTTCGGCGGCATGTTGCGCGCCAGCTCCGTTGCCAGAAGCCGGACGTCGGCATCGGCGTCGCCGAGCAGCGCCGCCATGAACGGCGCGACCGCCTCGGGCAAGCCTTGAAGCGCTTCGATCGCCGCGGAGCGTTGGCCGGCATCCTCCGAGCGCAAGTAAGGCAGCAGCGCCCGAACGCTCGCCTCGTCGCCGACGCGCATCAGCGCGGTCATGATCGCTTCCCGGACGCGCGGAGTCTGTCTCGCTGCCGAGCGCCCCCGCCAGCGCGGGAACGGCCGCCGCAACGCCGCCCAGCGCGCGCGCCGCGGTCCAGCGGACCTCCGCATCCGGACTGTTCAGTGCCGCGATGTGGGATGCGGCTCCGCCATCGGTCTTGTTATCGGTCTCTTCACCGGTCTTGGGAGAGGACGCACCGCGCTTAATGAACGGCATCGGCTTCCACCCATTCGGCTATGGTGGCGGCGATCTCATCGACCGGCCTCACCAGTTCGGCTCCACCGCTTTTGACGAGTTCGCCCGGCATTCCCCACACCACCGCGGTCGATTCAGCCTCGGCGACGGTCCGGCCGCCCCGACGACGCAGCTCGGTCATCGCGTCGGCGCCGTCGCGGCCCATGCCGGTCATCAGGACGCCGACCAGCCTGGTGGCGTCGTAGTGCTCGAGCGCGCTCCGCACCATCCGCTCCACGCTCGGATGCCAGGGATAGTCGCGCTGCGCCGGCACGGGCATCGCGTGCAGGCCCGACGCCCGGCTGCTGACAACGACGTCGGCATCGCCGCGGCCGATATAGATCGTTCCCGGATGCAAGGGCATCGGACGGCCGACCTCGACCACGTTCAGCTCACAGTTCCGGTCAAGCCGTTTGGCGAAGGCTGCCGTGAAGCTCGCCGGCATATGCTGCGCGACCATCACCGGCCATGGCAGTTGCTTCGGCAACTGCGGCAGCACCACATCGAGAGCGGCCGGGCCACCGGTCGAAGTCCCGATCAGGACCAGCCCCGGTGCCGAATGCGTGCCCGCCCGGCGGGGTGCGGGCCGAACCGGACGAGTCGGCTCCGACAGAACGCCTGCGCCGCGAAATTGATGCCTGATGCGCTCCTTCAGCCGAAGCGTCGGGCGGATTTTTGCCTTTACGGCACCGCGAACCTTCTCGACCAGAACGGGACGCAGGCGATCGATCTCCAGCGAAACCGTGCCGCCCGGCTTGGCGACGAAGTCGACCGCGCCGAGCTCGATGGCCTCCAGAGTTGCATCGGCGCCCTCCGCGGTCAGCGAGGAAACCATCACGACCGGCCTCGGCGCCTGGATCATGATCTGGCTGAGACAGCTCAGGCCATCCATGCCCGGCATCTGCACGTCGAGCGTGACGACATGGGGATCGAACGACCGCACCAGATCCAGCGCCTCGGCGCCGTTGCGCGCAAGCTGAATGTCGAAATCGCCTTCGTCGCGGAAAATGCCTTCGAGCAGCTTCCGCATCAATGCAGAATTGTCAGCGATAAGAAGCCTGATCACGAAGCCTTCGATTCCCGTGCAGAAACGCTCCGGCCGAATTTGGCCAGAACATCTGCCTCGATCCGGTCGAGAAGCTGCGCCGGATCCACCAGCAGGATCATGCGGTCCAGTGCGTCCAGATTGGCGACGCGCCCGATCAGGCGCATCTGCTCGGTCGAAACCTCCGGCGCCGGCCGGATCGCGCCTTCCGGAATTTTCATGACCTCCGATACGCCGTCGACCATGAAACCCGTCTTCGCTCCATCAACCGCCACAACGAGAATGCGCTCGCTGCCGGACCGTTCCTTCGACCTCGATCTCGAACCGGCGCCGCAGATCGATGATCGGGACCGCGGCGCCGCGCAGGTTCATCACGCCATCGACGAAGGCCGGCGCCTTGGGCAGGCGGGCGATGCGCTCCGGCGGCCGGGCGATCTCGTCCACCGCCGCAATCGGCAATCCGTAATCCTGATCGCCGAGCCGGAAGATAATGAATTGCTCGTCGGCCATCGCATCCCCTTCCGTCCGGCTTGCCTCGGCGTCGCTCTGCGGGCCCTGCTCGGACAAGACGCGCCGCACCAGATCGGACCGGAACAGACGATCCGGCGAGAGCACGGCGACCAGGCGCTTTCCGTGGTCGAGGCGGCAGATCGAGGTGATTTCCGCGTCGCCCTCCCCGCGCGTGAGCAACGATGGCGCCGCATCGATGCGTGCCGGGATCGACGTGGATGATCTCCCGGGTGCGGTCGGCGACGACGCCGACGGCGCCGCCGCCCATCGGAAGCACGATCGACCTTGCCGGGTTCTTCGCGCCCGCTGTCGGCAGGAAGGCCCAGCAGCGCACGCAACGAGACCAGCGGCAGCAGGCGGTCGCGCAGCGTCACCACGCCGAGCACGGCGGTTTCCGACCGCGCCACTTCCGAAATGTCGTCCGGAAGCTGGATGATCTCCTGCACGCGGTCGAGCGGCAGCGCATATTCCTGCCCGCCGAGTTCGAAGCTGACCAGCGAAACCTTGTGCTCCACGGCTGTGGCGGATGGCGCGGCGCCGGCGACTGCAACAGAGGTCGCGCCCGATGCGCGCTGGCCGGAAACGCCAAGCTGGCTGAACTCGTCGCGCAATATCCGGGTGGGGTTGAGAATCTTGACGGTGCTTTCGCCTTCGGCGCCCTTGATGACGCCGTCCAGAATATCCGGGTCGATCGATCCGGCGCCGGCGTCGTCTTTCTCGAGCCGGCCCGCCGGAAGCGCAACCAGTCCGTCAATGCGATCGACGACGTAGCCCACCGGCGCGCCGCGCGCGATGACGATGACACGCGCGGCTTCGTCCAGCGGTGCGCCGGGAAGGCCCAGCAGCCGACGCAAATCGACCACCGGCAAAACCACGCCGTGCAGATTGGCGAGTCCAACAAGGCTTTGTGGCGCAAGCGGCATGCGGGCCAGGTTCGGCACCCGGATGATTTCGCCGACGTCGCCGAGCTGAAATCCGAACTTGCCGCCTGCGAGATCGAAGATCAACGAAATTCGCCGCATGACCCGTGATCGATCGTCGCCGGGTCGGCATCGCCGACATTTCCCGAGCCGCCCGCCGCCGTGGCGGCCGCGGTCGGGCATCGCGCTGGGTGCGTTTAGCCATTGCGGCTCTGGATGTCTTCGGCGAGCGAGGCAATTTCCTCGATGGCGGCCGCAAGCTCTTCCGCGCCACGCGCCTGTTGCTTGGCTGCCGCGGATGCTTCCGCTGCGGCGCTGCCCGCCTCTTCGGCCGCGGCCGCAACCTGCTGGGCGCCACGCGCTCCTTCCTTCAACGACAGCAGAATGGCGTCCGAGCCAGCGAGGATCTCCTCGCTGCCAGCCGCAAGTTCGTCCATGTCCTTCTGCACGGCCGTCAGATTGGCCAGCACGAGCGCATTCTTCTGATTTTCGGCTTCGGCCGCGGCAATGATCTGTTCCAGATCCCTCCGCACCGTCGCAATCTGATCCTGAATAGCGCGGACCGTGTCTTTGATGCGGCCGGCATTTTCGCCGGAATCGCGGGCAAGATTGCGGATGTCCTTCGACACCACGGCGAACCCTTTGCCGAGATCGCCGGCGCGCGCGGCCTCCACCGAACCGCTGACGGCCAGCATGTTGGTCTGGATCGAAACCATGCCGATGCCATCGACGATCTTTTCGACGCTGCGGCCCACGGCCTCGAGCCCGGCAATCAAACCCAATCCTTGCCGGGTGGTTTCAAGCGCGCGGCCGATGCCGATCGACAATTCAGAAACCGACTGACGGACCTCGGCCAGCATGCGGGCACCCTGTTTGGTGCGATCGAGCGACTTGCCGGCGCTTTCGCGCGCAGCCGTTGCCGACTTCTCGATCTGATCCAGTGCTGCGCTGGCCTGCTGGGTGGCCGAGGCCTGTTGCTGTCCGCCCCGGCTGATCTGTTCGACGGCGGTCATGATCTGCGCCGCGGCTCCGGAGATCTCCTGGATCGCCGACGAGAGCTGCTCGGCGGCCGAGGCCAGTTCATCGGCCGCGGAAGCGCTCTTGTCGGTCCCGATCGCACCCGCCAGCGCGGCGACCGATTGCGTCGCACTCTGGCACTCGTCGAGAGCCGTGGACTGTTGTTCGACGCTGCGCAGCGCCTCGGCCGCAGCCGCAGCCTGCTCTTCGGCTGCCGACGAAATGACCTCGGCGCCCTTTTGCGCTTCGCGCGCAGCGGCTTCGGCCTGCGCGGCAGCGATGGCGATGGACTGGCTGCCCTCCGCCAGCACGATGATTTCCTTGCGAAGCTCGCCGAGCGCCAGCACAACGGTCTGGCTGCGTTCGGCCTCGGCCGAAGCACCTTGCGCCGCGTTCCTGATCAGCGCGGCGATGCTCTTCACCTCGTCCTGGATCTGACCGGCGAGACTTTGCGCGTCCCGCGCGCTTTTCTCCGATGACTCCGCGAGCCCCCGGACTTCATCGGCAACGACCGCGAAACCCCGGCCGTGATCGCCGGCCCGCGCGGCCTCGATGGCGGCGTTCAATGCCAGCAGGTTGGTCTGATCGGAGACATGGCTGATCGCCTTGGTGACATCGCCAATGCTGGCAGCCTGCTCGATGAGCTTTTCCATCACGGCGACCGACGATGCCTGGCGCTCGCCATTCACCTTGATGTTGTTCGCCCATGCGCTGATTTCGTTCGAGCTGTCTGCAATGAGTTTTTGCAGCGCATCGGTCCTGCCCCTCCCCGCCGCGGCACGGTCCCGGGCCTGAGCGAGTGTAGCGGCGGTGGTGTTGGCCGCGGCGAGCGTTTCCTGCGAAGCGGCAGCCGCCTCCTCGGCCCCGGTCGCGATCTGCTCCATCGCGCGGCGGAGCTCTTCGGCAGCCGAAGCGGATTGGGTGATGCCGCTGGCAAGCTCGTCGCTCGCCGCGGCGATACGCTCTTCGATTTTCTGATTGCGGCTACCTGATGGAACCGGACGTGCCGTCTTCCCGCGAACACTGGTCCGTGCGGACGCAGGTGCGCTTGGCGGCATCGGCCGCGTCGCCGCCGCACCACGCGTGGCAAGACTGCCCGTCTTCATCAAGGACTTCGGTTTGGCGGTTGCTGCCGCCACGGTGCCGGAACGCCCAAGTCCGGCAGCCAACGGAACCCGCGCTTCATGTCGCCGAATGCGGCAGAACGCCCCTTTTGGCCGGAGTTCCGCGTGCCGTTCGATTTCTTGCGCATGGTCGGATCCAGAAAGGCTTGATCGGGGCGGCGCCACTGCATGAGAGCCGCAATCAAGCCTACGCGCTATGCAGAGCGCCGTACAAGCAACAAAAGCCATGACATATCCGGGACCTAGAACTTTGAAGCGTGTTCTGGGCTGCAAAGAGCAATGATATGTCATTCGATGCATGGAACCCGCACGGGCGTTGAACGGGGACATGCATCGTGCCCAAATCCGTACAACCGAACCGGAGTTCCTATGACGTCCCAGCCCACGCCTCCACTCTCCGATCTTGAAAGGGACGCGCTCGCGGAGCTTTCCAACATCGCAATGGCGCGTGCAGCCAACAGCCTGCGCCAGATGGTCAAGCATCAGGTGCTTCTTTCCGTCCCCAGCGTGGACATTGTTTCCAAAGATGAAGCCGCGCGAATTATCGGCAAGCCGGACAGCCCCCCTCTGGTCGCCGTGCGTCAGGATTTCAGCGGTCCGTTCTCGGGGCGCGCCCTGCTGATCTTTCCGGAGTCCAACAGCCTCGAACTGGTTCGCGCCGTGGTTGGCCACGAGGCTCCGCTCGAGGACATCGGAAGCCTGGAAGACGAGGCACTGGCGGAAACCGGCAACATCATTCTGAACAGCTGGGTCGCGACAATCGCCAATCTTCTGAAACAAAGCTTGCAGATGTCGCTGCCGGTCGTCATCCGGGGCGACAGCCGGCAAATGTTGAGAGGCGAGGCAGCTCAAACCCTGGTTCTGTTTCTTCACATCCGGTTTGAGATCAGCACCCGAAACATTCAGGGCTACGTGGCCCTGCTGATGGACATTCCGTCCATCGACAGTCTGAGGTCGCTGCTGGCGGACTTCATCAACGACATAACGAAAAAATAGATACCTGCCTTCCCTGGCCGAGCCGGACGACACTGCACGGATTGCTGCGGCCTCAGCCCAACGCTTTCATGCCGGTGCGGCGCAGCTCCGCTGCCACCGTTTCAAATCCAGCACCATCAGCACGACGCCACCCAACAGCCGGGATTGCCGGAATTCCGGTGGTCGCCGAAAACAGCGCGACCGCGAGCCCGAAGTCGGCCAATGCCTGCGCGAACCTGGTCGCGCAGGTGACGCCGATCGCGTCGAACGGCGGGCATTGGCCGTTAACCCAAACCATGCCGAGCGCGAGACCCGCCGCCAGCATGACCGCGAGCGCCGGGTAGCAAATTAACCTGAGCAACAGAAAGAGCGCGCGTCGCATTGCGTTTCACTGCCGGGACGCAATGATGCTCGCACGCTTACGGCCAGTTCGCCACCGGGGTGCGGCGCCGGTGTGCGTCCGTTCGGGCGTCTGGAGATTAACCATTGCAGCGACCGCCGCAGCTTTCCTTTCCCGCATCTCATCGCCTTCGGCGCTTCGATCGTATTCGTTTCAGCGGCAAGCGCGCAGACGGCGGGACCATACCGGCCGGTGCCGAGCAACCAGCCGGGCCCCAGCTACACCACACCCGGCACCACGCGCTCGACCGGGCCCGGTCAGCCGGCCACCACCAGCCAGCCGCCGTCTTCGTCCTATCGGCCGGTCCAGCCTTCACAGCCCGCTCAGGCCCAGCCGGCGACCTCGCCCGCCCCCGCTCAGCCGCAGCGCGCCGCGCAGCCGGCCGCGGCCGATGCCCAGGCGCAAGCCCCGCGCCTCGCTCAGGCGTCGGTCTCGGCCCAGGCCGCCGCGGCCTGCATGAACGAGCGCAAATCGGTCAATCTCGATGTCGCAATCAAGAGCTGCGACGCCGTCATCGACGAGACGATGAAGAACCTCGCCAACGGCTATTACTTCCACGGCATGGCCAAGGCCGACAAGAACGATTTCGACGGCGCGATCGGCGACTACAGCCAGGCGCTGAAGTTCGATCCGCAGGACCCCGACTATCTCAACAGCCGCGCCGCCGCCTACGAGGCCAAGAACGATCTCGACAAGGCGCTCGCCGACTACAACCAGTCGCTCAAGGTCAACCCGAAGTCGATCTACGCCTACAACAACCGCGGCGCCGCCTATCAGCGCAAGGGCGACTACGCCCGCGCCGCCGCCGACTACGGCGAGGTGACCAGGCTGCAGCCGAACAACATCGACGCCTGGAGCGGGTCATATTGTCGTCAAAAGTTGTCGGCTAAACACGGCAAAATCCATCGGGGGAAATGCCGTGTCTGCCAAATCGCCAGCTGTTTATTTCTTGGGGTTAGAAACCTGCCCTAACTGCCATGAACCGCGGAAGCCGCGGACATTGAGACCGACCGCATCCGTTATCTCTGGACTTGTGACCTGTGCGGCCATGGTTTTGCAACCGAGGCCGAGTTATTCGCCGAAGCGGCGGCCTAGGAGGGGCTCATCGAGTCCGGTGGGGCTTCAGTGATGCGACCTTGGGTACGGGCGCGGTCAACGGATGAAAAAAGGCCCCGGCGGGATGGGATAGCCGGGGCCTCCTGCGGGTAATACGCGCCGGGCGGGGGCTCCGGCAGGCGCTCAGTAAACCGATTCGAGAACTTAGCGCCAGATATCTTTGAACGGCTCCGGCGACATGGCGGTGTACTTGACGGTGTTCGTGATGGAAGCGTGGCCGAGATAGTGTTGCAGCCGCCGCGTATCCGTTCCCTTGTTCGCTAAAGCGTAGCCCGTGGAATGCCGCAGCATGTGGACGTGAACCCGAACAGCATGGCAGCCCCCCAGCACGTTCGATCATCCGACGACACCCATGGACCCGAGGCTGCCGCGCTCGCTGGTGGACACATGAGCCGACTCAGGTTCTGCTCACGGTGCAGCCGCTTGAGGCCAGCGGACTCGTCGCGTTCCAGATGATGGACGCTATCGATGCTGCCCTTGAGCCTCACCGCGATGGTACGCTGGATTAGATGAGATCGTCCCACCGCATCGCGAGCTTCGGACACTCGCAGACCGTGGCGGTAGATCAACAGCCCGATCAGCCAGTCCCGCAGACCGTGCCGGTTCGCTTTAAGCGCATCAGCAATATGGCGACCTCGGATTCGGTTGATGCTCGCGCGTCCGATAGGCATCATTCGGCCTGCGGCCCTCCACTGTTCGCAAAACATTGCGATCCACGATCTTGCGCTTGGCGGCTTTCGTTCGGCTTCCTCCCATTGTGCGCGGCGTCAGTTGCGCGGCGATATCCTTCATGCACAGCCCGTGGTAGCCATAACTGCGTCGCAGCGTTGTCGAGATTTCCGCCGGTACCGTCGCTAATCGGCCTACAGATGACGGAGGAAAGGGAACAACTGCGAGGCGCTGAAGGGGTTACAACTGATAAATCCACCAGCGCGGCGGTCAGGCAGACAGCCGCCGTTAGCCGGTTGGTCGACCTTCCGCACATGGATATGCGGAAGCGGCTGGCGCACTTCACGCTTCAAAGTGCCGGGCGCAACCTCTCTCTACGATCCGAACAAGGGAGAATGTGCTCTGCGACATGGCGTACAGGGCACGCAAAGTCACAGACCTCGCGGCAGGCAAAGAGTAAGTGAGGCGAACTTTCGCGGACAAGGGGATGCACCCCTGCAAAGCACCTAACGGCGATCAGGCAAACCCTGACTGGTGGGTTTCAAGGGCTTCACCGTACCCCCGGGGCGCCCGTATACCCCACGGTACGGCCTGTGACTTTTCGCACTTCCTCATGTCTATAAAGTTACCTCATGATCTAAGGAGGTGTGGCTTGGATCGGGGGTATCATGAACGCAAAGAAGGTGACTGGCCGAGCGTTGGCGTTCATTTTTTTTATCTCCCCGGCCACTGCAGAACAAGCTTCAACGGGCAATGTGAAGGCCAGTTTGGCTTGCGGCTCGCATTCATCCAATCCGAAGATTTTCAAATCCTTCCAATTCGATTTGCAATTCGATTTGTTCGGAAGCCTTTGGATGACGGATCGCAAGATCACCTCGCCGAAAGCTGGCGAGGAAAAATTTAGAGGGATTCTCTCACCGCAAGGGTCGATGCTTATCGCCGCTGTGGGAAAATCCGACGACGGTGAATCCTGGACGTATGAATTTTCAGGTCAGAAAGATCCAAAAGGTGCCACGGTTCTGAAGGGCAGCTTTACGTCCGAGCAGCCGTCTGGCACGCGCGTCTGCTCGCTGACCTTTTGAACAGCCCTCCCGCGCTCACAAAAACGCCCATGAGCGGCCGGTGCCGTCGCGCGGTTTGAGCTTAAGCCGATTGCCCGAGCCACGTGAGACGCCGATGTCGTGCACCGAGGTGGCAATAAAATCGCTGTCGTGGATTGAACTGCGGCGCGAGTATCATCTTCTGCTCAAGAGAGCGCAGCCGTGCCTTCGAACAAGCGGCGGCGGGGGATATCTGAAGCTCACGTAGCACGCAGTTGTCGTCGGTCCCTTGCCCCACCAGGTCCATGTCCTGCCGATACTCCTGGGTTTG
>CAWHLG010000019.1:0-64457 GCA_963830015.1 uncultured Alphaproteobacteria bacterium | reverse complement strand
GATATTAAAGAAGCCGGTGCGGGAGAACAGCCGGTAACACACGGTCATTCCGGGACGCCGCGAAGCGGCGGGCCCGGAATCCAGAACAGGATTCTTGGCGGTTCTGGATTTCGGGTGCGGCGCTACTCGCCGCCCGGAATGACGTCTCCGAGTCGTCTGGCTTGCGCTAATCTGCCGCGGCGGGCTGGTGACGACCAGGCCGCCGATCTCGTCGGTCACCCTATCTGGCACGACAGCCGGAGTGTCCTGCATGTCATGGGCGGTGTCGACATGTCGCTCTCTTCCAGTTGCGGCGGCGGCAGCTTGCCGACCCATTCCTCGTCCACATAGACGTGGCAAGTGGCGCAGGAGCACGAGCCGCCGCAGGTCGCGAGAATCCCGGGGACGTCGTTGTGGATCGCGGTTTCCATCACGGTCGCGCCGAGTTCGGCTTCGACCGTCCGTTCGGACCCGTCCTGATCGATATAGGTGATCTTCGGCATGGCGCTCGGCGTTGGATCGTCGGGTGGTTGCGGCCTGCCGGCTCCATCAGCCGGGCTCACCAGTCGAATTCTATAGCCCAAAGGTCGGCGCTATCGTCAACCCGCTGCCGCCGCTATCATCACCGCAAATCGGGATGCAACCCGATGCCGTCAACGCCAAAGCCCGGGAGGATGCCCATGCTGTTCCACAACTGTCCTGCTTGTGACGACGAAGGTCTGTCCCGCCGCGGCTTCATGGCCGGGCTGGGGGCAGCCGGCGCCGCCGCTGTGCTGCCGGCGCCTGCGGTGCGCGCGCAGGGCGCCCGCACGCTGATCGACACCCACCACCACTTCTTTCCGCCGTCCTATTTGCAGATGCAGAAGGAATACGAGGGCAAGCGCAATATCCCGCCGTTCCCCGGCGTGTTCGACTGGACGGCGGCCCGCGCCATCGAACATATGGACAAGAACGGCATCCGCACCGCGGTGATCTCGCTCGCTTCCACCCCCGGCCTCTGGTTCGACGCCGGCGCCGAGGAGGCCAACAAGATCGTGCGGGTCTGCCACGACTTCGCCGCCGAGATGCGCCGGGACCATCCGGGCCGGTTCGGGATTTTCGCGCCGCTGTCGATGATGAACTATCGACGCGACGCTGAAGGAGATCGAATACGCCTTCGACACCATCAAGGCGGACGGCATCAACCTGCAGACCAACTACGGCGACAAGTGGCTCGGCGATCCGCCTACAAGCCGGTGCTGGAGGAGCTCAACCGCCGCAAGGCGGTGATCTACGTGCATCCGCTGGTCGCGGCCTGCTGCGGCCGGCCTGAGCGTTGGCGCGTTTCCGGCGGTGATCGAGGTGCCGCACGACACCACGCGCACGGTGACGAGCCTGCTGCTGAGCGGCTCGTTCGCCGCGCTATCCGCGACATCAAGTGGATCTTCTCGCACGCCGGCGGCACGGTCCCGATGATGGCCGGCCGGATCGATGTCGTTCTACGGCAAGGGCCCGAACGTCGAAGGAGTTCGCGCCGAAGGCATCATGGCGAGCTCGCGCGGCTGCACTACGACACCGCCAACGCCACCTCGGCGCCGGCGATGGCCGCGCTGCTCAAGCTGGTGCCGGTGTCGCAGGTGACCTACGGCACCGATTAGCCGTACTTCCCGCTCGATCAGAACAAGGACCTGCAGAAGCTCGGCCTGTCGGCGGCCGACGTGCAGGCGATCGAGAGCGGCAACGCGACGCGGCTGATCCCGCGACTGAAGGCCGCTTGAGGCCGAAACGGCGCTGGCGCGATTCCGTCTTGACGCTGCCGGGGTGCGGCGCGAACGTGATGCATTGGTCACCGGCCGACAGAGCCGAGACAAAACGGGAGGATGCCCATGCTCAGGTGGAAGGGCCGCGAGCTCGCGGCGATCTGCAACTGCTGCATCGAACCGCTGACCGCGCCGGGTGTCAGCCGCCGCCGGTTCCTTGCCGGCGGCGGCCGCCGCTCGGGCTCGCGCGCCGCCGGCTTTGCGCCGAACGCCATCGCGCAAGCCAAGCCGCATCGGATCGACGTCCACCACCACATCTCGCCGCCGACCTGGCTCGACGGCATGGACGAGCTGAGCCTCACCAACCGGCCGCTGGCCAACTGGTCGGTGCAGAAGACGCTCGACGACATGGACAAGGGCGGCGTCGCCACCGCCATCACCTCGCCGACCACGCCGCAGACCAAGCCCTTCGGCAAGGCCGATGCGGCCGATCGCGCGCGAATCCAATGACTACGCCAAGAAGCTGATGAGCCGATCATCCCGGCCGCTTCGGCATCTTCGCCATGCTGCCGCTGCCGCATGTCGACGAGAGCCTCAAGGAGATCGCCTACGCGTTCGACACGCTCAAGGTCGACGGCGTCGGCGTCATGACGAGCTATGGCGACAAGTGGCTCGGCTACCCCGAGTTCGCGCCGGTGTGGGAGGAGCTCAACCGCCGCAAGGCGACGGTCTATACCCATCCCGACCGGCGCCAATTGCTGCGTCAACCTGGTGCAGGGCATCGGCGACGCGGCGATCGAGTACGGCACCGACACGACCCGCACGATCGCCAGCCTGATCTTCAGCGGCACCTCGCGGAAATACAAGGACATCAACTGGATCTTCTCGCACGGCGGCGGCGCGCTGACCGCTTTCGCCGAGCGGTTCCTGGTGCAGATGGTCAGCACGCCTCCGTACAAGGACAAATTCACCCGGGACCGGTCGACGGCGGAAATCACCCGCTTCTATTACGACACCGCCCAGGTCGCCAATCCGGTCACGCTGGCGGCGCTGGTCAAGCTCGTGCCGATATCGCAGATCGTCTACGGCACCGACTTCCCGTACCGGACCGCCGCCGACCACACCAAGGGCGTGACGGGGTTCTTCAACGGCGACGATCTCAAGAAGGTCGATCGCGAAAATGCGCTGCGGATACTGCCGCGGCTCAAGGACACCTGAGCGGGAGCGCGTTGGCCGCGTCAGACCGGCTCGGCCGGCGGTGGTTTCCTTTTTCGCGCTCGCGCCAGATCAGGAACAGGCCCGAGGCGACAACGATGGCCGAGCCGATCAGCAACCCCAGGTCGGCAAGTCGCCCCACAGCGCGAAGCCGAACATCATCGCCCAGATCAGCGAGAGATATTGGAACGGCACCACCGCCGATGTCGGCGCCAGATGCAGCGAGCGCGTCCACCAGTACTGGCCGAGCATGTTGGCGACGCCATTGGCGACGATCAGCGGCACGTCGCCCCACACCGGCATCTTGAATGCGAACGGCAGCGTCATGCCGTAGAACAAGGTCAGCAGCAAGAGCTGATACATTGTCAGCGTCTTCGGCCGATTTCGTCGAGGTCATGCCGCGCACGCCCGCGGTCACCGTGCCGAACAGGACGGCGTTGGCGAGCGCGAACAGCGCGCCGATCTGGAACGTCTCGGCGCCCGGATTGGTGACGATCAGCACGCCGGCAAAGCCGATCAGCAGCACGACCCAGCGCGCCGGGCCGATCGGCTCCTTGAGAAAGATCAGCGAGGCGAGGCGCGGCGAACAGCGGCGCGGAAAAGTTGATCGCGGTGGCGCTTGCGAGCGGCATCAGCGTGAACGCGATCAGCAGCAGCGTCTGCGAGGTGAACTGCGACATCGAGCGCAGCACATGCGCGGCCGGCCGCCTGGTGCGGAAAACGGCGATGCCGGCGGTCGGCAAGGCAAACGCGGAGAACAGCACGAGCGAAACCAGCACGCGGCTGAACAGCACCTCGCCGACCGGATAGGTCTCAGCCAGGAGTTTCGAGGCCGCGCTGGAAAACGAAAAGATCGCGCCCGCGCTGACCATGAAGAAGATCGCAAGCGGGATGCGCTCCTGGCGCTCGGGCGGCGCGGGGGCGGGCAAGTTGTCGCTGCTGGGTTTGGCGGTCACAACGCTTGAGCGTGGTTGTTTTCGTTGGGAGCCCATGGTTAGCACGATGACGACGCAACCGGCAGCGGCAATATGAACAAATTGCATCTAGCCCTGCATGGGCGCCCCGCGTCGCGTGCGCACCACGTCCGCAGTTCCGGCCGGCCGCCGTGGCGGAACGTCGAAGCACGCGGGCGTTTTGGTGTCTGCGCCGGGCGCGATAGACTTCGCCGGGTTCGGGAGCGGAGGCTTTGATGCGTTACCAGCTTTACTACTGGCCGGAAATCCAGGGCCGCGGCGAGTTCGTCCGTCTCGCATTGGAGGAGGCCGGAGCGGACTACGTCGACGTGGCGCGGCGGCGCGGCGCCGATGCCATGATGCGGATGATGGACAGCGGCGCGCGGCCGCCTTACGCGCCGCCGTTTCTCAAGGCCGGCAAGCTCGTGATCGCGCAGGTCGCCTTGATCCTGCACTATCTCGGCCCGCGGCTTCGCCTCGTGCCGCGGAGCGAAGCCGACCGGCTGTGGGCGCATCAGCTTCAGCTCACCATCACCGATCTGGTGAAGGAAATTCACGACACCCATCATCCGCTTTCGACCGCGCTCTATTACGAAGACCAGAAGCCGGCGGCGAAGCGGTACACGGAGGAGTTCTGGCGCCAACGCGTCCGAAGCTGCTCGGCTATTTCGAGGCGTGCTGGAGAAAAGCCGCGGTCCTTATGTGTTCGGCCGCAGGGTCAGCTATGTCACCTGAGCCGTTTTTTCAGTCGTCGAGGGGCTGCGCTATGCATTTCCGAAACGGATGAAGCGATTCGAGAAGCAAGTCCCGCGTCTCGTTGCGGTGTGCATGACCATGTGGCCGGAGGTTCGCGCATCGCGGCCTATCTGCAATCGGAGCGCCGGATCCGGTTCAATGAATGGGGCATCTTCCGCGCCTACAAAGAGCTTGATGGCTCAGCCAGCCTCGGCGTCTTTAAGGCTTGAACTGAGACGACGCCACCGCCGCCGCTTTGGCGGCGCGCGTCGTTGTCCGCGTTGCTATCGCACCATCCGCCACAGAAACAGCACGACCAGCGCGCCGACTGCGGCGCCGAGAAGCTGCTGCAGCCTGGTGCCGAGCCGGAGCATGATTGCCAGATGGTAGCCGATCAATGAGCCGGCGACACCGACCAGCGCGCTGGTGACCAGAACCTGACCGCCGCCGCTGATCTGCCGGGACAGCCAACCGCGGCCGCCAAACCGGTCGAACACCACGCCGATCACAACGCCGATCAGCAGGACGATGAAGAACATGGTGGTGGGATCGAAGCGCATGGTCGTGTCCCGGCAGCCCGGGCCTCCTACCGGCTCGAACGAAATGCGTTCGCTGAACAATCGCAGGACAATGCAGCCAGGGAACTTTGGTTCAACAGCCGGGCTAACGCTTGGTTTTGCGCTGCACTTTGCGCCTGGGCTTGCGCGGATCTTGACCTTTGGCTTGGCGTCGATGATGGGCGAGCGCTTACGCATCATTTCTTCCGCATCAGGGCGCGCCTGACCCGGGTGCGGTACTGGCTCTGCCGCTCGGCACGGCGCTCGCGGCATTTGTCGCACTGGCAGCGCGACCGGGTGATGAAGGAATCGAAGAGTCCCGGCCGTAGTCGACGGTGATCTCTTCATCTGGCTTGATCCGGCGCCGGCTGACATAGACGATGACGCCGCCGCGGCGCTCGATGGCCTCGACGTTCGGCCGGCACGAATGATTGACGTAACGGGCGACGTTTCGCCGCGACGAGCCGTGGATGGTCCAGCGCGAGTTGATCTCGAACATGTATCGCGAGCCGCGCGCTTCGAGCCGGTCGGCTTCGTCGTTCGCGATCTTCCGTCCGCGATACGTGACGACGTATTCGCGCTTCCTGTAAGGCTTCAATGCGAACAGGCCGAGTCCGGTGCGGGAGCGGGCGATGCGATATTTTCTGACAGGCACGGCGGGGGATCTAGAGAAAAAATTGAAAGACCGCCAGAGTTTTTTATATGCAGTGGACAACATTGTCGGCGTGCGAGCTTGCATCGACGCGGCGAACGCTTAACGCCGGGATGATGACTGACCGGATCGTGGCAGTTCTCAACCCTGGCGGTTGATGTCGCAAGGCGAACTGCCGGCCATTCACGATCTGTCCATGCGTGTGCATCCGGACCATGCCGAGCGGGCCGAGGTGCTGGCCGAGAAATTCCGGCTCTATTCGTCCGGCTGCTTTGTGCTTGAGGGGGGTGGCGGCATTGCCGGCTATTGCTTTCGCACCCTTGGATCCGGGGAGCGGTTCCTGCGCTCGATGGATTTCTAACGGCGCTCCATTCGCCCCGACGACTTACTACGTTCATGATCTGACGGTGGACGAAGCAAAGCGCGGGCAAGGGCAGGGCCGTGCCGTCGTGCCGCTGCTGGTTGAGGCCGCGCGGATGGTTGGATTGCCGCATTTGTCGCTGGTGGCGGTGAACCGCCGCGGGCAATTCTGGCAGGCGGCGGGGTTTACACGCACCGCCGACGAGACGCTTCAGGAGGCCGCGCGGGCGAAGTACGGTGCCGGCGCGGTGCATATGGAGCGCAACCTATAAAGCGAGCCGATCAGTTCGGCTCGATTTTGGCGGCCTTCACCGCTTCGCCGGCGTCGCGACCTCCTTGCGGAAGAACGCTGCGTGTCGGCGGCGCTGCGGTTGTCCGGGATATAGCCGTCGCGTTGCATGACGTCGGACACCGCCGGCGCCTGCAGCGCCTCGCGGACCGCGGCGTTGAGCTTGTCGACGATGGCGTCCGGCGTCTTGCCGGGCGCGAAGAACATGCCCCATGACCCCATCGGTGATAGCCGGGCACGAGGTCGTCATCAGCGGCACCTCGGGCAGTTCCGGAAACGGCTTCGTGCCGGTGAAGGCGAGCGCGCGCACGCGGCCCTCCTTGACCAGGCCCAGCACCGAGGGCGGGGTGACGAACATCACCTGCACGCTGCCGCCCAGCATCGCGGTCAGCACCTCCGACGCGCCCTTGTAGGGCACGTGCTGCATCGAGAGGCCGGCCTTGACGTTGAAGGCTCGGCGGCGAGATGCAGGATGTTGCCGACGCCGGGCGAGCCGTACAGCACGCGCTCGGTTTTGGCATGGGCGATGAACTCCGGCACGCACTTGATCGGCGATTTGGTGTCGACCAGCATCAGCATGCCGTCGAGAATGCCGGAGGTCGCGATGGCGCGCAGGTCGGTCAGCGTGTCGTAGCCGAGGTTCCTGTAGATGTGCGGCGTCGGCGAGATCGACGAACTGGAAAACAACAGCGTCAATCCGTCGGGCACGGCCTGCGCCACCATGCGCGCCGCGATGGTGCCGTTCGCGCCGAGCCGGTTCTCGATATAGAACGACTGATTGAGCTCGGTCGCGGAGCCGCTGCGCGATGGTGCGGGCCTGGATGTCCGGACCGCTGCCCGCCGCGAAGCCGACCAGAACGCGGACCGGGTTCGACGGATATTGCTGCGCCTGTGCGCCAGCGCTCCCGAGCAGCAGAAAAGCGACAAGAACTCGAAGCATCCACGATCCTCCGGCCGGGCCACTGCGGCTTTGAACGATGGAAGCCTAGCACTCCGGCCGTGCCGGGACACCAGCCGCGTTTGCGCTTGGTGCAATCCGCGCTAGTGTCGCGGTTCGGAAGTTCGCCAGCGTTCTCAGCTTGCTCCGAAGCGAACTTCCGAACCTAAGCGACACTAGCAGGCCTCCTAGTGTCCCTTTAATCCGAAGTTCGCGAAGGTGCCTGCTGAGCAATCGCGCGAACTTCGGATTCGGGACACCGGCTTCCGTCCACAAGCGCCCGAAGGCGCGGCAAAAGAGTTCAAGGAGGGGACGAATGATCGCGCGGACTATGATCGCGGCGCTGATCTCGCTCGCGCCGCACGGCGCGGACCGAGCGCACGCGCAGGACTGGCCGTCGAAGCCCATTCGCATCATCACCGGCTTTGCCGCCGGCGGCATCGGCGACCTCGGCGCCAGACTGCTCGCCGAGCACATCACCCGCACCACGGGGCAGCAGGCCGTGGTCGAGAACCGCACCGGCGCGGCCGGCACGCTTGGCATGGATGCGGTGGCCAAGGCCGCGCCGGACGGCACCACGCTCGGCCTCGCGCTCAACGGCAACCTCGTGATCAATCCGTTCATCCAGAAGCAGATGCCGTTCGACGCGCTAGGGACCTGCTGCCGGTCGCAGCGATCGGCGAAGCGCCGCAGATGATCGCGCTGTCGACCGAGGTGCCGGCCAAGACGTTCAAGGAATTCCAGACGCTGGCGAAGTCGAAGCCAGGCACCTATGCCTACGGCTCGGCAGGCGTGGGCTCCCTGCCGCACCTGTCGGCAGCCGAGTTCGCGCGCCTGGCCGGCCTCGACCTCGTGCACGTGCCGTATCGCGGCAACGCGCCGGCGATGACCGACCTGATTGCGGGCCGTATCCAGCTGAGTTCAAGCTCGATCGGCACGTTTCGCGCAGCCCTCGACACCGGAAAAATTCGCCTGCTGCTCACCGCGACCAGGAATCGATTGCCGTATCTGCCGGACGTGCCGGCCGCGGCTGAGGCCGGACTGCCCGGCTATCTGATGAGCGTGTGGATCGGCGTCGTCGCGCCCGCCGGCACGCCGGCGCCGGTGCTCAACCGTGTCCATGCGCTGACGCAGGACATGCTGAAGGATCAGGCGGCGCGCAACGCGATGAGCGGTGCGGGACTCGACGCGATGACGATGACGCGGCCCAGTTTGCGGATTTCGTGAAGGCCGAGTATGTCCGTGGGAAACCATCGTGAAGGACGCCGGCGTCGTCAGGGAGTAGCCGAATACCGCTGCGGCGCCTTTTCCTCTTGACGGGTGAAGCGGACCACATTGAACTCGGGCCACCGGATGCTACGGAGCGGAGTTGCGTATCGAACGGATCCCACCGCCGAGGCAGGGTGTCGCCCATGGAAGCCACACTGGCGCAGTATCGGGCGTTGTTTGGTGCGCGCACGTTCGTTCGCTCGGTCGGGCAAGGCGCGGCCTTTCTCGCCGCAAGCGTGATCGCGATCTTCGCGGCGGTCACCTATGCCACCACCAACGCCAGCAACCACGTCACCGACATTGTGCTGAGCAATGTCGGTCCCTTCGACATGCGTTTTCTGTTCGTCTACGGAACGTTTATCGGCTTCGTCCTCGTCGGCTCGCTGCTCGCCTGGAAACCGAATTGTTTGCCGTTCGCGCTGAAAAGCATGGCGCTGTTCCTCCTGGTGCGTGCGGTGTTCGTTTCGCTGACCCACATCGCGCCGTCGCCGATCGAGCCGCCGACGCCGGCGCCGTTCCTGAACTCGATCTTCTATGGCAGCGACCAGTTCTTCTCCGGCCACACCGGCCTGCCGTTCCTGCTGGCGCTTGCGTTCTGGCACATGCCGCTGCTGCGTTCGCTGTTTTCTGGCCGCGACGGCGTTCTTCGGCACCATCGTGCTGCTCGGGCACTATCACTATTCGATCGACGTGCTCGCGGCGTTGTTCATCACCCATGGCATCTTCCAACTGGCCTGCTGGCTGTTTCGCAGGACTACGCGCTGTTTCGCTCGTCCGAACTGCAATCGGCCCGCAGGTCCCGGAAAGCGGCCGGCGAAGATGCAACGCAGGATGCGACGAACGAGTTCCCATCCGGGCCCAAGAAACGCGTGCGCCGGCGGATCAGGAAATGGGTGGCGCAGGCGAGGAAGCCGCGGGCGCCGCTGCCGGCGGCGGCCGCGTCGCTGCCTGCGCCCTCCGAGCGGGTGGTGCTGCACCTCGTCGAGAAGGATTGAGCGCGCGCACCCGGTCTCGATGCCTACGCGCGCCTTCGCTGCGCTTTGGCGCGCTCCTCAGCATCATGAGGCCGGGAGAGAGCGAAGTTCGCGGAGAGTTGGGTCGGTGCAGCCGCTGCGTTACTGCGGCCGGTGCCGGTCCGCCACCGGAGCCGGACGAACGCCGCTCCACGGATCGTTCGCGGGCTTCTTGTTCGGGATCTTCTTCAGCGACTTGTTATATTTCCGCTCGATCTCCAACTCGCGGATGTCCTGCGCCGACATCGGCCGCTCATAGCCCGGCGACAGGCTGTAGCCGTAGTGGTAGGCGTGGTCGGCAGGCCCGAGGTGATGGGCGTGATCTGGGCGTGGGCGAAGCCGGTGGATAACAAAATAATGATGAAAGCAATTGTTGGTCTGTGCGACATGGCCTGTTCAGGGAAAAGCAATTGACACGATGCGGCGATAGTAGTTGGCGGGGCAGTGCACTTTCAATGACCGGGAAAAGTCCCTAGAACACTGGTAATTCCAAAGGAATTTCCCATGAACGCCCCCACCCAGATCGTCCCGCCCTACAAGCACACCCCGCTGTTCCCGCTCGGCAAGGACACCACGACTTACCGGAAAATCACCTCCGAGGGCGTCCGGGTCGAAACCATCATGGGCAAGGACGTCCTGGTCGTGTCGCGCGAGGCGCTCCGCGCGCTGTCGGAAGCGGCGTTCATGGACATCAACCACCTGTTGCGCCCCGCGCATCTGGCCTCGCTCAAATCCATCGTCGAAGACCCGGAGGCCTCCGACAACGACAAGTTCGTCGCCTTCGACTTCCTGAAGAACGCCAACATTTCGGCGGGCGGCGTTCTGCCGATGTGCCAGGACACCGGCACCGCGATCATCATGGGCAAGAAGGGCCGGCTGGTGTTCACCGACGGCGAGGACGAGGGCGCGCTCGCCGAGGGCGCGCGCGACGCGTATCTCAAGCGCAACCTCCGCTACTCGCAGCTCGCGCCGCTCTCCATGTTCGAGGAGAAGAACACCGCCAACAACATGCCGGCGCAGGTCGAGATCTATGCCGAGGGCGAGGAGGGCTACAAGCTCCTGTTCATCGCCAAGGGCGGCGGCTCGGCCAACAAGGCGTTCCTGTTCCAGGCGACACCGTCGATCCTGACACACGACCGCATGGTGGCGTTCCTGAAGGAGAAGGTGCTGACGCTGGGCACCGCGGCGTGCCCGCCCTATCACCTGGCGATCGTCATCGGCGGCACGTCCGCCGAGCTGACGATGAAGACGGTCAAGCTCGCCTCGACCAAGTATCTCGACAGCCTGCCGACGCAAGGCTCGGAGGACGGCCACGCCTTCCGAGACCTCGCGATGGAGCAGGAGGTGCTGAAGCTGACGCAGTCGCTCGGCGTCGGCGCGCAGTTCGGCGGAAAATATTTCTGTCACGACGTGCGCGTCATCCGCCTGCCGCGGCACGGCGCGTCGCTGCCCATCGGTCTCGGCGTGTCGTGCTCGGCCGACCGGCAGGCGCTCGGCAAAATTACGAAGGATGGCGTGTTCCTCGAAGAGCTCGAGCACAACCCGGCGAAATATCTGCCGGAGGTCGCGACCGACAAGCTCGGCGGCGAGGTGGTGAAGATCGACCTCAACAAGCCGATGAAGGAGATCCTCGCGCAGCTCTCCAGATATCCGATCAAGACGCGACTCTCGCTCAGCGGGCCGATGGTGGTCGCGCGCGACCTCGCGCACGCCAAGCTCCGCGAGCGGCTGGAGAGCGGCAAGGGACTGCCCGACTACTTCAAGAACCATCCGGTGTATTACGCCGGGCCGGCCAAGACCCCGGCGGGCTATGCGTCGGGCGCGTTCGGGCCGACCACCGCGGGTCGGATGGACAGCTTCGTCGCCGACTTCCAGAAGGCCGGCGGCTCGATGGTGATGCTGGCGAAGGGCAACCGCTCGCCCGCGGTGACGGCGGCGTGCAAGCAGTATGGCGGCTTCTATCTCGGCTCGATCGGCGGAGTCGCGGCCAACCTCGCCGAGCACTGCATCAAGAAGGTCGAGACGGTGGAATATCCCGAGCTCGGCATGGAAGCGATCTGGCGCATCGAGGTGGTGGATTTCCCCGCCTTCATCGTCGTCGACGACAAGGGCAACGACTTCTTCAAGGAGTTGAACCTGTCCTGAGCCTCGTGTCCCGGGCGCAGCGCAGCACGAGCGCGTTCAAGCGCGAAGTGATGCGATAAGCGCGGTTACGCGCGTCTTCGACGCGCTATGGCAGACCCGGGACCGTTGCAAAGGTGGTGTCTGTTGCGGTCCCGGATCAGCGGTGCACCGCTGCACCACAAGCGCGTTCACGCGCGTCTTCGCGCGCTATGGCACCGCATCCGGGACACATGCGGCGGCATCGCGCGCATCGTCGTCAGGAAAAATCTGAACCGCCGCTGAACGCGGGCTTATCGTACAGGCCTCGGCGCCCGCGGCATCGGCACCGCCGGCGCCTCGGCGGGCTTCTCGCCGATGTTGCGCACGTCGCGGATCATCTCGAGGCAGGTCGACAGCTCGGTGTAGGTCGGCGCGTAGCCCTTGACCGCGCCCATGCAGAAGTTGCGGTCCTTCGCCGGGAACGAGGCCCAGTTCTGCTGCAGCCTCTCGCGCGTCATCTTCTCGGTCTCGAAGCAGGCCTTCTCGCGCTTTTCCGATTCCAGACTTCACCACCGCGCGCGCGGCGCCGCGGCAGCTTGTCGTGACGTCGAGGTTCGGCACGCCGTCGGCGACGTTGACGAGTTGAAGCGCCAGGGGCAGAGCGATGGCGAACTTGAACATGCTGGCGGCTCCGGTTGGCACCCGTTTTCGGCGCGTCCGGCCTGCATTTGCGGCCCGACGACCCGGGCTTTGGCCCGGGCAGGTCAATCATATCACGGGGCTACGATTCGTCAGCCGCCCCGGAACGGCGGCTTTAGCTGCAATTCGTCACCTGGTTGGAGCACAGATGCCGCCACCAGCCGCGGGCGCCGTTGATCTCCACCAGCGCCCACACCCCCGAGCAGGCGAGGATGCGGTCCGGGCCGGGGCCCCCGCCGAGCTCGTTGCCATGCCGGTCGATCACCCGCCGCCATCGCGCGTCGGCGTCCGGAGCCTGAAACAGCCCGCCCGACCGCGTCGCGCCGTTGGCGAAAAACGCGCCGATCTTGTTGCCGGCGACCCAGCCGCGCCCGGCATAGGGGCGGGGATGGTTCTTCGGATAGATGCGCGCGTCGTCGTATTCCTGTCCCGGCGGCTTCGCCCCCTGAATGAGAAACCAGCCGTCCTTGAAGCCGATGACCACGAATTCGGTGAGCCAGCCGCCCGGAGGGGCGTTCGAGCTCCTGGACTTGAACCGGTAGGGCGGCGGCAACGTGCCGACAACGCGCGATTGCGCCGAGGGCTCGGCGCGCACGTTCAGGCCCTTGGGATCCTGGTCGACGGACCAGGCGCCGAAGTTGCAGGCCATGGTGCCGGGCGGAAGATCCTTGAATTTGCCTTCGACCGCGCGATTGATCTCGATGAACTGCCGCGTCAGGTCCGTATCGGAGGAGCCCTGCGGCGCACCGGTCTCCGACGGCTCGCGCGGGCGCAGTGTGGCGGCGGCGGCCTCCAGCGTGCCGCCGTTGCGCTCGAGTTCGACCTCCAGCACCTGCCCGCGGTCGAACGTGCTGGCGAATTTGGCCGGGTCGTCGGCGGTCGCCGGAAACACCGGCACGATGCCTTTGAGCCTCGCCTCGTCGCTCCTGACGGCGTAGCCCGCGATCATGCCAGGCGGCACGAATTTCAGCGCCGACTCGTACCATGCGGGCTGATCGGGCACGCGCGTCACCGGCGGCTGCGCGGAGGCCGTCGCGGTCAGTGCGAGCAGGACCCCGAGAGCCGTCTCAAGAGCCAAACCGCGCATGGCGCCCGACCTGTTTCGACAAGCGATACGAAGCAGCGCAGATCCCCGAAGGGCATCCCATGGGTATCCGATCCATGGGTGTCCGATCCATCGACTAAAGTCTTAGCCCACCGCCGCCGAATCGGTCAGAATTCCCGGCGAATCCATTTATTGGGTTGATGGTCAGCCGCAGACAACAAAGCGTGCATTTGAAATGCCAACCGGAATGAGCATTTGAAATGCCCTTGGCGCCCCGTCGCAATCCGGCTCCCGCAGCGTCCGACCCGGAGCCGTCGAACTCCGATATCGGCGAGCGCAGCGGCCTGCTCGGTGTCGAAATTGCCGACCTTGCCGGCATCATCAGCGACCTCGCCAAGCTTGGCGGCGTGCAGCAGAACCACTCGAGCGGTGCGGAGGCGGCCGTGCAGCATATGGCCGACACCAACGCCGCGCTGGTTGAGTCCATGCAGGCGGCAAAAACGTCGGCCTATGAGACGCAGGCCAATCTGGGGTCCAGCGCCGGCGAAATCGCAACGACGATTGCCGACACCGCGGAAAAGATCGGCCTGCTCGGCGACGGCGCGGTTGCGGTCCGTCGATCGGTCGACGACGTCAGCGCCACGATTTCGCTGGTGCGCAACACCGGCGTCGATATCCAGAAATTTGCCGACGACACGCAACTGCTCGCCCTGAATGCGCGGATCGAAGCCATGCATGCCGGCACGGCCGGTGCCGGCTTCTCGGTGATCGCGGACGCGGTCAAGGAACTGGCCGAGAATATTCGCACGGCCACGCTGGCCAACCAGAAGCATCTGGAGTCGCTCACGCGGATTCTCACGGACCTGACTGCCAGGGCTCAAAGCAACGCAGAAACGGCCCAGTTCACCCAGTCGAAATCCGAGCAATCCAGGCAGACGATTGCACGGTTTCAGTCCCTGGTCGAAACCGTGCAGCGGCTGATTCACGATATCGATTCCATGTCGCACTCGGTCGAACAGAACAGCAGCAGCTACGCCGCGCTGCGCGATGAGTTGCGCGGTCTCACCGATGCGGTCGAGGCCGGAACCGGCCATTTGGAGAGTGCGCACCGCAAGGCGGAATCCATTCTCGGCATCAGCGAAGATTTCATGCTGTTTATTGCCGAAAGCGGCATCAGGAACGCGGACAGCTCGTTGATCGAGCTGTGCCGGAACACGGCGGCCGAAATCGGGGCGGTGTTCGAGCGCGCCGTTGCCGACGGCGAGATCAGCCTTGCCGACCTGTTCGACGAAAACTATCAGCCCATTCCGCGCACCGATCCGCAGCAGATGATGACCAGGTTCGTCGCACTGACGGACGCCAAATTGCCTCCGATTCAGGAGAAGCTGCTGTCGGCCGACCCGCGGATCACGTTCTGCGCGGCGGTCGACCGGAACGGCTATCTGCCGACCCACAATCGGATCTACTCAAAGCCGCAGGGACCGGACCCGGTCTGGAACGCCGCCAACTGCCGCAACCGCAGGATATTCAACGACCGGACCGGCCTTTCGGCCGGGCGCAATCAGCGACAGTTCCTGCTGCAGACTTATCGCCGCGACATGGGCGGCGGCACGTTCGTCCTGATGAAAGATGTCTCGGCCCCGGTCTCGGTCAACGGCCGCCATTGGGGCGGATTCCGGATCGGGTTCAAGGTCTAGTTCCGCCGCCGGTCGGGCCGGGCGGCTATTTGATCAGCAGCGCAAGCCCGCTGACGATCAGCGCGCAGGCGACCATCCGGCGGAACGCAAGCTCGCTCATGCCGTGGTGGATGCGGTTGCCGATATAGATGCCGAGAAACATCGGCGGCAGCAGCAGCGCGCTGACGATCAGCACGTCGCGGGTGAATTCGCCCACCAGGAAATAGCCGGTGCCGCGCGCCAGCGACAGCGTCAGCAGGATCGCCGTCATGGTGGCGCGGTAGTTTTCCTTGCCGAGCTTGATGGCGTCGAAATAGATCGCATAGAAGGTGCTGCCGAAGGTGCCGACCGTGGTGCCGGTGAGCCCGCCGAGGATGCCGCCGATCATCGCCGCGCTTTTCGGCGGCAGGCCGGGCTTCGGCGCGCCGAACGTAGTCCACAGCGAATAGGCCCCGTAGGCCAGCACGAAGGCGCCGACCCACAGCGCCAGCGCGTCGGCGTCGAGCCGGGTGAAGATCAGGAGCCCGAGCACGACGCCGATCAGCGTGCCCGGCAGCAGCCGGCCGATCTCGCCCCACAGCACCTTGTTGCGGTCGCTGCCGAGCAGCGCGGTGCCGGCCACCGCCGCGATCAGCGTCCAGGCCGGCACCAGAAGCTTGAGCGGCAGCACCAGCGCGAGCAGCGGCAGCGCCACCGCCGCGCCAAACCCCGACGCGCCGCGCGCCGAATAGGCGGCGGCCATGACGATGCAGCAATAGGCGATGACGAAGGGGGAGAGGGACTGGATGGCGGCACCTGGCGTTCGGCCGCAACTCTAGGCCCGGGCGACGATATTGTCGCGGGTGGAATGACGGCGGCCGCCGGCGCCGAGCATTAACCGTGCGGCGGCCATCCGCCCGGCGGTTGATGCAGATCAACGTCGCGGTCCGCCGTGTCCGGCTAACCTGCCGCCATATTCGCGAGGAGCGTCGGCGATGTCCTTCCAACGGTGGCTCTATCTGATCCTGGCGGTGGCGTTGGTGCTGATCGCGCTGCTGTTCGTGCGCATGCACGGGGCGGCCGCCCAGGGCGTCGCAGGCCGTGCGAAGGGCGATGCCGAGGCCGGGCGGCTCAGCGCGCAGGCCTGGTGCACCGAGTGTCATTCGGTGCAGCGGGAAACCGCGGGGACCGGCAAATTCGCACCGGACTTCACGGTGATCGCCAGCCGGCGCTCGGCACGGTGGCTGCACGCATTCCTGCGCAGCAAGCACGTGCTGATGCCCGACTTCGAATTCAAGCCGGACGAGGCCGACGACCTGGTCGCCTATTTCGCCAGTCTGAAGCGCGGCTGAGCGGCGCCGCGCTCAGAACTCCGCCGTTTGCTCATCGAGCTTCAGCGCGGTCGCCTGGCTCGACCGCGCCACCGCCGCAACGGCGCTTCGCTTCGCGGGTGCGGCCTCGCCTGCGGGTTCGGATGGCGCGCGATGCGCGGCGCGGCCCGGCCCGGCGCCATGACCGGCGCCATGACCGGGGCCATGACCGGAGCCATGGCCGGAGCCGTCGAGCCGAAAGAACCCGACCTGCTGGTCCATCGCCTGCGACTGCTGCTCCAGCGTCCGGGCCGTGGCGGCATTCTCCTCGACCAGCGCCGAGTTCTGCTGGGTGACCTCGTCCATCTGGGTCAGCGCCTTGTTGACCTGGTCGATGCCGCCCGCCTGTTCGGCGCTGGCGCTGGCGATGTCGGAGACGATGCCGGCGACGGTGTTGATCGACTGAACGATCTCGCGGAGCTGCTCGCCGGCGCGGTTGACCAGTTCGACGCCGTCCTTGACCTGGCTGGTGCTGTTGTTGATCAGGTCGGTGATGTCTTTCGCCGCCTGGGACGAGCGTTGCGCGAGGCTCCGCACCTCGGCGGCCACCACGGCAAAGCCGCGGCCGGCGTCCCCGGCGCGGGCCGCTTCCACCGCCGCGTTGAGCGCGAGCAGGTTGGTCTGGCGGGCGATCTCGTCGATCACGCTGATGATGTCGGAAATCCTGCGCGACAACTCCTCGATCCGCGACATCGCCTCGACCGCCTGGGCCACGACCTCGCCGCCGCGAGCCGCGACCTCGCGGGTGCTGGTGGCGGACTGGTTGGCCTGCTGGGCGTTCTCGGCGTTCTTCTTCACCGTCGCGGAAATCTCCTCCATCGACGCCGAGGTCTGCTCGAGGCTTGCGGCCTGCTCCTCGGTGCGTTGCGACAGGTCGGTGGTGCTGACAGAGATTTCCGCCGAGGCGCTCGCGACTTCGCCCGCGGCGGCCTTGATCTTGCCGATGGTCTCCGACAACCGGGTCGCGGTGGTGTTGGCGTTGTCCTTGAGCGTGCCGAACATGCCTTCGTAGTGCGCCTCGATCCGGCGCGTGAGATTGCCTTCGGCGAGCGAGCCGAGCATCTGTCCCATGTCGTTCAGCACCTTGCCGGTGCTTTCACACATGGTGTTGAGCGCCTCCGCGAGGTTGCGGATCACGCCCTCCTTGCCTTCCAGCGGCACGCGTTGCGAGAAGTCGCCGGCCATCGCCGCCTTGACGATGCCGCCGACGGCTGCGTCGAACTCGTCCATGATCCTGGTTGTCGCGGCCGCGCGTTCGGCGGCGGCCTTGCGGTCGCGTTCGGCGGTCTCGGCTTCCATGCGGGCCTTCTCGATCGCGGCGTCGCGGAATTTCAGCGTCGCCTGCGCCATGGTGCCGATCTCGTCGCCGCGCTCGACGCCGGGGACGTCGATCGAGGTGTCGCCTCCGGCAAGCGTGCTCATGGTCGAGACCAGTTTGTCGACCGGCCGCGTGATCGACAGCGCGGCCATGATGGCAAGCAGGCTCGAGACGATCAGCATCGCAATGGTCGTCAGCGCCACGATCCAGAACGAACGCCGGACCGCGTCATTTGCGGTCCGGGCCATGACCAGAAACTCGCCGACGAACCCGTCTTCGGCGGTTTTCAGAAGATCGATGTATTTGGTCGCGGTTTCGAACCATTGCGGGCCGCTGACGGTCCTGGCCGCTGCAGCGTCTGCGGCGGACGCCATCGCCACGCCACGCATCCGCTGCATCTCGTCGACGACGGCGCCTCGCATGATGGCGTTGACGGCTTCGATCTGGGGCGGCGATGCATTGAGGGCGAACTGTGCCGCCTGTGCGTCCTGCTGCCCGCCGAGACGTGTGAGCGTCTGCAACAATTGCGGTGAAAATTGCCCGGTCGAGAAGCCCAGCGCACCGTTGGCGCGCTCCTGACCGGTCATTTCCTTGCGCTTGAGAAGGGCTGCGAAGGCGTTGGCCTGGCGAATCGTGACGGGGTCCTGGGTGATGAAACCGAGCGCGTCGGCGGTCGATACCAGTTGCGCGATCAGTTGCGTGAAGTACCGAACGGCGTCGGGGCCCGCGATCGCAAGACGGTCTATGTTGCCGCGCGTGCTGGCGAGCGAGGCGAGTGCCGTCTCGGCTTCGCCGAATATCTTCGTGAATGTGGTTCCCAGCGCCTGCCGGTCGACGGTTGCGATCTGCCGTCGCCAGGTTTCGACGGCCTTGTCCGTGGCCCCGCGCTGGGTGCGCATCACGTCGCCGAGCATCTGCCCTTTCGAGTTGACGAACGTGGCGGATGCGCCGCGTTCGCGCTGCACCTCGTGAATGAGACTGGAAATGGACGGCGCCGTCTCGATCACGGTGAGCACGTTTGCCGTCGCCGTTGCGGTGGCGCGCTTTTCGATCAGGTTGACGATCGCGAAGCCGGTGAACGCCAGCATCGGGATCAGGCAGGCAATTCCAATTCGCGCGGCGATTTTCAGATGGTCGAGTCGCGGCATGATGATGCGTTTTCCTGCGTTGAGTTCGCTGGACGCACGCTACGGAGCTTATGGCGAGGCTGATGCGGAACTGATTTTCGGTCGGCCGGGGCGGGTGACGCGGGCCCCGGAGCACAACGAGAAATTGCGGTCAGTTGTGGGGAATAATAATTTACAAACCATAAATGTGAGTTGTGTCTGCGCATTTTCCGGCCGACCGGGCGAGTATTGCGCAAACAAATGTTGTGAAACGCGCGCGCCGGTCCATCGGCGCGCGCAGGATTGAAGAGAGCAATCGAGGGTTGTCGGGCGCGAATGCGCCCGGTCAAGCCGCCTTGCGGCGCTCGTTGTGCTTGCCCTGGAAGTTCGGCGCCACCTCGCGCATGAAACGGTCCATCTCCTCTTTCACCTGGTTGTGCGGCTTCAGCCCCACGTTGAAGTAGAGGATCACCTCGGAGAAGCCCGCGGCCTCGACCTTCTTCAGCGAGTCGGTGATCGCCTGCGAGTTGCCGAGCAGCACCGAGTTGTCGCTGAGCATCTCCGGCTGCACCTTGTGCAGCCGCGCCACCATGTCGACGAAGTAGGTGTAGCTCGGCGGCGCGGTCTTCGGATCGCCGGGGAGCGCCGGGATCACGCACTCCTTGTAGTAGCGGACCTGGCGCTCGCGCTGCGCGGCCTCCTGCGCCGGCGTGTCGTAGAAATGCGTGAAATAGCTGCACATCAGGCGGCCGGGCTTCTTGCCGTGCTTGATGCAGGTCTCGTTGTAGAGGTCGGCGACCTGCTTGAGCCCGCCATAGCTCATGGCGGCGGCGAACGGCGCGACGATCAGGCCGTAGCCGAGCCGCGCGGCCAGTTCGATCGAGGGCTTGGAGAACGAGCCGATATAGGCCGGCATCGGATTCTGGATCGGCTTCGGCGTGATGCGCACGTCGTCGAACCGGTAGTGCTTGCCGTGATGCGAGATGCGGTCCTTCGCGGCCCAGAGCTTCTGGATCACCTCCATGCCTTCTTCGAAGATGCTCTGGTTGTTGGCGAAGTCGACATGGAACGGCGCATATTCGCGGCTGTCGTAGCCGCGGCCGGCGGCAAAATCGACGCGGCCGCCGGACAGCAGGTCGAGGCTCGCCCATTGCTCGGCGACGCGAATCGGATGATGCAGCGGCGTCACGGTGACGGCGGGCGCCAGCCGGATGTGCCTGGTGCGCGCCGCGATGTAGGCGAGCACGAGATCGGGGCAGGAGAGCACGCCGAGCGAGTTGAAATGGTGCTCGCCGATCCAGGCCGAGTGCATGCCGAGTTGGTCGGCATAGAGCGCCTCGTTGGTGATGTCGGTGACGAAGGTGTTGGCGTCGCGCGTGTTGTTTTCGTAGTGGTTGTCGCTCAGCGTGAAGTAGCCGAATTCCATGCTCGTCTCCTCCATCCGGCGGCCTCGCGCGGCCGCGCTTCCGGCGCCAATAATGCAATCGCAATTGTTGTAAATGCAAGTGTTTGGCGTACACTCAGGAAGCGATTTTTATGTCAGTCTTGCTGCCGTAACCGACCCGCGACAATCCGTGCACCGGGAATGAAGCCGTGGCCCAGCGCCCGCATCTCGACCTTGACAACTACCTGCCGTACCTCATCAATCGCGTCGGCACCGCGATCGCGGCGACCTATACCGGGGACACGCTCGCGCCGCAGGGCCTCACCCTCGACATGTGGCGCGTGCTGGCGGCGCTGTCCAACAACGGCAAGCAGCGGCAGATCGACCTCGTCTCGATGACCTCGATCGACGCCTCGACCATGTCGCGGCTGGTGACGCGGATGGTGCGGCACGGGCTCGTCACGCGCACGCGCTCGAAGACCTCGAACCGCGAGGTGGTGGTGGCGCTGTCGCCGAAGGGCCGGGCGCAGGTCGAGAGCCTGATCCCGATCGCCAAGAGCCTGGAAGGCGTCGCGAGCGGCGGCCTCACCGCAAAGGAGCAGGCGGTGGTCAAGCGCGCGCTGAAGCGGATGTATGAGAACCTCACCAGCGGACGCCGCAGGTCACGGTAGGCGCGTCAACGTCCGCAAACGTATTTGTGCAAGTAGTACCTTGCTTCAAGCCGCTTGAAGCTTTCCTCACAGCCTGTCTTGTCCAGGCGCCTCTCTTGCTCATGCCATTCATGAGGGTGTTTTTTGACGTGATCCTGCTCATGATATTCCAGCCATTGCTCCCATGAGATCTCCTAACGCCCAGGCGATGACCGGGATCTGATCCGGCACGGCCAGAACGGGACTCAGTCGAGCCACATAGTGGCTGCGCTGTAAATGCCACCGCACGTGATCGTGAGTCTGCCAATTCAGCATCACGCCAGCAGGGACGATGATGAGCGGCGCGGCCATTGATAGAGCCGTCCGCCAGCGCCGCTTGATCAGCATGCTGATCGACAGGCCCAACGCGACAAACATCATCAGAAATATTGCGATGGTTAGCAGCACGTCGTGCCACGGCACCAAATGGCCGGCGACATCGTGATAATATGCCCCCGATAAACTCAAGAGCACCGGTGCTGCAATCGCGCCCGCAAATGGCCACCACAGAAACCGGTCAGCTTCGCGCGAATCCGGTTTGTTGGCGGGCAATGTCGTCTGGCTCATGGCAGCATATTGGCGGTTGCGATAGCCAAGAGTAAGGCCGTCAATGCAAATCTGGGCCGCAGATTAAGGTCTGTCCCGCCTCTTCCGGTCTGGTTAGAGTTTGCATCGAAGGGTAATACACCGTGAAATCAGAAGTCCTGCAGTCCGCACCAAAGGCCCGCTGGTTTTCCTAGACATGGACCAGCAGGCGCTCGACGACGCCTACGACCAGGAGGTCTATGCGCCGAACCGCGCGCTGGTGGTCGAGCGGCGGAAGGCCGCGAGCGAGCGGGCGCGGGCGGTGCTCGGTGCGCCGAAGCGCCTGACGTATGGACCGGGCGAACACGAAGGCCTCGACGTCTTCGACTGCGGCATCAAGGGCGCGCCGTTCAACGTGTTCGTCCACGGCGGCGCGTGGCGGCGCAACGTCGCCGCCGACTATGCGCTGCAGGCCGAGCCTTTGGTCAGGGCCGGTGCGCATTGTGTCATCATCGACTTCATCAATGTCGACCAGGCCAAAGGCGATCTGTTTCCGATGTACGAGCAGGTGCGCCGCGCGCTCGCGTGGGTCTGGAACGGTGCGCAAGGTTTCGGCGGCGACCGCGACCGGCTTTATGTCTCGGCGCATTCGTCGGGCTCGCATCTCTGCGGCGTGGTGCTGACGCGCGGCTGGCAGGAGGAGGGGCTTCCGCCCGACTTCTGCAAGGGCGCGGTGCTCTTGAGCGGCATGTACGATCTTGCGCCGGTCGCGCTGTCGAAACGTTCGGTTTATGTGAACTTCACGCCGGCGATGATCGAGAAGCTGTCCGGCGGGCGATACATCGGAAGCCTCAACACGCCGCTGGTGCTGGCCTACGGCACCTGCGAGACGCCGGAGTTCCAGCGCCAGACCCGCGACTTCGCCGCGGCGGTGCAGGCCGCAGGCAAACCTGTCGAGCTGCTGGTCGGCGAAGCCTATAACCACTTCGAACTGCTGGAGACGCTCGCCAATCCGTACGGCCTCACCGGCCGGGCGATGCTGAAGCAGATGGGGCTCGCCCAGACCTAGCCGGAAAGCGAAGCGGCGCGCGGATCACGCGCCGCCGCTTCGACCGCAGGCAATATCTTCAGTTTGCTTCCCGCGACAGCCAGCCGCGCTCGGCGGACCATTGCTCCCAAGGCTTCATGCTGGTGCCGAGCTGCGCATAGTTGACGCGCAGATAGCCGTCGTCGCCTTTGACAACGGCATCGGGCGCAACGTCCGCCACCTCCTGCGCCATCACGCCGACAAAAACTTGATCGCTCCAGAGATATTTGTAGCGATAGAGCGGCAGACCGTTGTCGAGCGTGCCGACGCGGGCGATGTCGCGTTTGAGGCGGATGTCGGAAAAGATAACGCCCAGATCGACGTTGAGCGAGCCGAGGATGCTCAGGTCGGTGCCGCCGCGGTTCGCCTCGACGGTGTATTTCTGAGTCGCGAAGTTCGGCGACTGCAGGACCAGCGGGTCACCGTCCTGCTTCCACCGGATGATCCCGTCAACTCCAATCGAGACATCGCGTCGGCCGTCGTTGTTGAGATCGAAGATTCCGACCCTCCCGCCGATCAGCAACGCTGGATCGAAGAACGATTGCGATACGCTGTTGCTGAACGCCGGAGTTCCGGCTGCTCCCGCCTCGCGGACGGTGATTGTCGTTTCGCGTGACGTGAAGAACCCGCCGCCGCCGATCTGCACCGAGGCATGCTGCGATACCGGGAATCCGAACCCGAACAGCAGCGGCACGCTGGCGCTGTCCTTGACGGTGACGTTGCCCGCACCGAGCGGCGTCGTGCCGGTAAAGTTGAACGGCGTCGTGACTTCCCCGTCGGTCGGGAACAGGGCTCCGCTCCGCACGAAGAAGCTGTTCGGCCCAGGGATGCCACCGGCATTTGGCATCCCGGCGAGCGGCACTTCCATCGTGCCGAAGAAGCCGAAGGTGCCCTGCGGGCCGGGCGTGTTGACGCCGCGCGTGTTGGTGATCGCGTTGCCGCCGAACGTGTCGAGCGAGACAAGCAGCGGATCGCCACCGCCGCCGCCGATATTGGTGCCGCCGCCGGCGAAGCCGACATTGAACCTCGGCATGAAGGTGGAGTCCGTCAAAAAAATGCGGTTCATCGGACGTGGAGTTTCATTCTCGGCAATTCTGAAACCTGACCTCGACGGCGTCCCGCCGCGCCACCCCCTGCCCGACGGGATTACAGCGGTTCTCGGGGTGCCCTGAGCGGAAAAGCCTTCTCCAAGATCGACCGGCTCGCCGCCGAGCAGTCTTGTGACGTCCACGGACACCGTGCGCTCGCCCTTGTCCGTCTTGATCGTGATGTCGACGGTCTTGGCTATGTCGCGATCAATGCGAACGGTTTGTCTGCCTCTTGGCTCGGTGCGCGCGATCCGGACCGTGTCACTCTTCTTGACCGGCTGGTTGTTCGAAATCTTTCTGGGTCAATGTCAGGGTAACGGTGCCGGTTTCACCGGCGGGTTTGGTCACGACAACGTCCGTGTTTTGGACGACGGCGAACGCCTCATTCGACCACACGAGCACCGCGCCGCAGACCGCAGCCAACCGCAACCATCTCAACATGACACCCCCCTGTACCCTCAGTTCAACGATAGACGGTATCTCGCTTCCCGGCGAGCCCCGGTCCCGTGCTCCACAACCAGGCGCACCTGCCAGACTTTCGCACCGGCCAGTGCGGCGGCCGGGATATCGCCGATTTCGCTGCCGGACTGGGCACCGGGCTTTCCCGCGCCCGCGGCCTTCCACTCCTTCGGGGTCTCGCCGCGGCCGACCTCGAGCCGGACCGCCTTGAGCTGATCGGCATCTGCGATACCGGTGACGCGCACCGCGGGCTTGCCGCCCACCTGAACCACGCTGAGCTTTTCGATCCCGGCCAGCAGCCTGAACTCCCTGGAAGCCTTCAGCGCCGCGCGCGCATCGATGATGCCGTAACCCGTGTACTGGTCGACGCCCGGCAGGCCGACGTCGCGCGCCGTGCTCTTGATGATGTTCATCACCTGCACGTTGGTCAGGCTCGGATCGTTGGCGATCATCAATGAGGCGAGACCGCTCACCAGCGGCGCTGCAAACGAAGTGCCGTCGGCGCGATAAAACCGTTTGTCCTCGCCGACGAAATTGGTCCCCGGCTTGTACTTGGCGAGGTCGATGCCCAGCATGGTGTCGGTGCGGCGGGCCCGCAGGCTCAAGATGTCGGTGCCGGGCGCCGCGACCGCGATCTTGCCCCAGTTGGAGAACTTCGCCCTCTGGTCGTCGGGGCCGGTGGCCGCGACCGCCAGCACCTTGTCCGACGAGGCGATGCCGTAGTCGCCGATGTCGGCGCCCTGGTTGCCGGCGGCGACCACGATCACCGCGCCCTTGCCGAACGCGTAGTCGACGGCCGTGCGCTCGACCGTCGTCAGCCGCTTGCCGCCGAGGCTCAGATTGATCACCCGCGCGCCATTGTCGGCCGCATACGCAATCGCTTCGGCGACCACCGACGCCCGGGTGTGGCCGAAGTCGTTGATCGCCCGCAGGATCATCAGCCGGGCGAACGGATTGACGCCGGCAAGCCCGGACTTCTCGTTCCAGTCGCCGGCGATGATGCCGGCGATGAACGTGCCGTGCCCGTCATAGTCCCAGGGCAGGTTGTTGCGATCGAGGAAGTCCCAGCCGATGATGTCGTCGACGTAGCGGTTCTTGTCGTCGTCGACGCCGTTGCCCACGAGCTCCTTCGGATTGCGCCACAGGCTGTTCCAGTTGATGTGCTTGTGATTCCAGTCGAGCCCGCTGTCGACGATCGCGACAATGACCGGCTGGGCATCCGCCTTGACCAGCCGCCACGCCGACTGCGGCGAGGCGTCGAACCCGATCCGGTGCAGTCCCCACTGGTCGGCGAGATCCTTGCCCCACGACTTCTTGCTGCTGAAATAGTGTGCGTCGGGCGGAGCCAGCATGCGGTCCTGCGCCTGCGCGGGCGAAATGCCGAGAAGGCACGTGCATAAAGCGAGGCTTGCCGCAGATCGCTTCATCGGCGTGCCCGCATTCGCGCCGGTGGCGGCCGAAGGTCGAGCAGAGCCTGCGGCAGTTTCTCGGTGTGCCCGGATGCAAGGGCGGTACCGATGTCCAGGGCCGGCTCCTTGTTACGGCCCGTATCGTCTTCCACCCCGGGATAGCTCGTCGCCAGGTTGGAGTTGATATACTTCAACGCGATGGTCAGGCCGAGGCCCAGTTTCCGATCAGCGCGATAGCCGAATTGCCGAAACGTTTGATCGCCGACCGGGAAATCGTAAGCGGTTGCCTGACAGCCTTGCGGTATCTGGACGGGCGGAAACGTCGACTGTCCGGTGATGTTCGCAACGCTGCCTCCGTACTGATAGTTCGGGGATCGGACCTGAAATACGACCTTTGCGGGACCTGTAACCGGGCTGGGTCCCCACGCGGTGTCCAAACTCAGGTTGCCCACGAGGTCCGGCAACCCGTAAGCGGTGCCTTGTTCGGGGGTGACTGGAGGAATGGTGCAGCCCCCGTCGATGGCGCGAAAACATCGCAGCGTACCGTACGGGAAACCTAACTCGGTGTTTTTCTCCACTCCGTCGACAGGCAGTCTGATGACTTCGCGTGGCCTCAGGCCGATGTATTGATTGGGATTGTCGGCTTGAAACTCGAAACCGATGCCAGTGCCGACGTCGGCACGGACGTAACTGCCGAGCTTGATGCAAGTGTCCGTGCCCGGGATATAGAAGAAGCCGGCTCCGTAGAGGGTGCAGACTTTGACGTATTCGACCGGCCCCACTTTCGGTCCGCCAAGTGGCGCGTCGTCGTCGGGAGCGGTCTGGGCAACTGTCCCTGTAGCTGGCTGTACGGCCGTCTGTGCGTCTGCCCGCGGAGACGGCTGGAAATCTGTATACCGATATTCGCCGCGTATGCTCCAATCGCCCTTTCCGTATGAGCCCGACCACCCGAACTGGCAGCCGGAGCCGTTGTATCCCTCGCCGCCGCCCGCGATATCCGTGATCACGTTGATCTTGGGCACCTGCGCGGCTGTTGGCGGCGTCTGCGTCTGGCCGATATTGCCGGTCCCCGGCGTTGCGCCGCCCGGCTGTGTCTGAGGCGTGCCCGGTGCGCCCTGCTGCGTGGCCTGGCGCTGGCGCTCCATCAGTTCGGCGAAGCGCTGCCGGTTCCAGCCCGGCGCCAAAACCCGGGCGCTCTTGGCCTTCGCCGCCTCCAGGGCCGCGTCATACCGGCGCTTGGCGTCGCGGAGCTTCAATGTTTTGTCGGGGGTGTCCGCCGCCATGTTGTTCGCTGCCGTCTCCGCCTCCTTGTAGGCGTTCTGGTATGCATCGTTGGCCTCTCGCACTTCGTCATCGAGCTTGGCCCTGTTTGTGACCGCCTCATCGAGCTTCTGCTGCGCCTCGAGATCCTTCGCCTGCTTGGATGCATCGTTGGGATTGTTCGCGGCGTCCCTGCTGGCCTGCTGCCGTTCCTGTTCCGCTTTTTCGACGTTTTCGTTGGCCTTTTTGCTGGCTTCGGCGCGCCTCGCGCTGCTGCCCCGCGGCGGGTTCGGGTCCGGCGGCCGCATCTCTCGCACGACGTCGGCTGCGGTCTTCGGCGGGGGAGCGGGTGGCGGCGGCTGCTGCGCGAATGCGTCGGGTGAATGAAGCGCCCATGCCGACAGCAGGCACGCCAGCGACAGGAAACGCACCGCCCGATTGCAAAATGGGGTTTGTCGCATCGAGAACTCCGCGACAGAAAAACATGCAAAACCACAACGATCTTAGCGGAATTGGAGCGCTGCGTTGTGGCGGTTGCGCAACATGGGGGTCAATTCAGGTAACTGTTTGAACTTCAAGCCAAATGGCCGACGCGGGCGGCGGCGCTAACGTTGGAAAAGCAGGTCCCGGGCCGCCTGCAGCGTTCGTTCGAGTGCGCTCGGCGGATTGGGCGGCTGCGGCTTTGTGCCGGCAGGACTTGTTGCAGCCGCGGCCCTGTGTTCGCGCGCCATGTCGCGGCGTTTCGCATCGATGGCGAGTGCCGCAAGGACCGCCGCGTCGTGGCGATAGATGTCGTCGCGCAGCACCAGCCGGTTCTCGCCATCGACGAACGCCGTCTGATACGTGGTGTGCACCGGCACCGGCACGCTGAAGGGGAGATGAATTTCGGCCTCGCCGATCATCGACCAGAGTTTCTCCGGCGGGAAGCTTTCGCCCGGGCGGCCGATCGCCAGCAGCGCCTGCGCATAGTAGATCGGGTTTTCGACGCGCACGCAGCCATGGCTGTAGGCGCGCCGTCTGCGACCGAACAGTTCGGCCTCGGGCGTATCGTGCTGATAGATCTGAAAGCGGTTGGGCAGATTGAAGCGGACACGGCCCAGTGCATTGGCCGCGCCCGGCTGCTGCGACAGCAGCACGGATCCGTCGGGTCTGCGCTCGAGCCGCAGGCCGATGCGATGAAGCAGGGCGGGGTCCTGCTGCAGACGCGGCAGGTATTCCCTCGTGGCGATGGAGTTGGGGATGTTCCAGACCGGATTGATGGTGATGGACGTCATGCTGGAGCTAAAGATGGGCGTCGCGGTTGCCGGCTCGCCGACGACAACCCTGGCGGCAAAGCGCAGTGTGCCGCGTTCGATCAGCCGCAATCTGAAATCGGCAACATTGACGATCACGTGGCTCGCGCCGAGATCGCGGGGCAGCCAGCGCCACCGTTCGAGATTGGCAACGATGATGTCGCGATCGGCGGGTGGGCCGTCGCCTTTTGCTTTCGGCTCCTTCAATTCCGTGAGCTTTGCGGCGAGCGCGCGGAATCCGGGATGCGACGGATGGAAGCTGTCGAGATGGCCGGCGATGTCCGCCGCGCTCGCGAGGCTTTCGAGAATGGCGGCGGGATCGGGTGCGCTCCTCGCGTCGTGGATATCGGCGCTGACACGGGATGGGGCAACCCGTCCCTGCAGGGCATGCCGCACGTACTTCAGGACCAGCACGGTAAACTGCAACTCGCTCCGCGCGATGCTTTGCGGGCTGCCTGCGAACTGCACCGCCGGGTCGATGTAGTCGGCCGGATCGAGACCCACCCGTTCCACGCTCTGCAGGTAGGAAAACGCCGTCCGGCCCCGCGCGTTCAAGGCGCCGTGATCGACCCACAGGGGAGCAAATCCCCGGGCCATGTAGAAACGCTCGACGGCCGTTCTGCTGGACCCGGAGACGATCGAGCCCACCATCGCCGGCATGGTGCTTCGAAGCGCGCGTGCGATCGCGAGATCGGCCGCGGCAAGCGATTGGTCGAGAGGCGGTGGCTGCCTGGGTGGCGGTCGCGTGTCGAGGGACGGCCAGGCAATGATTGCTCCCAGCGCGATGCCCATGAGAAGCGTCGCGCAGACCAACACCGATCGCCCGTTGAGACCGAGGCGAACCATTGACCGATACACCTGTCCGGAGCGGATATTAGCACCATGCGGCACCTGGAGCCTCGTTGGTTGCAGCCGGTCCGATGGGCCCCGAAAAGCGCGGGGCACCTATCTTTTGTGCCCGATTGGTGGGGTGCGGCGGCTGCGCTAAGGTCACGCCATGTTGTGTCGCAATTTTGCAAATAAGAGGTCTGGCATGAATCCTCCCGCCCAAGCCGCCCGCGTCCAGGGTCCGCTGGTCTGGCTCGACATGGACCAGAAGGCGCTCGACGATGCCTACGACCAGGCGGTCTACGCGCCGAACCGCGATCAGGTGCACAAGCGCAACCAGTTCAACAGCGACCGCGTGCGCGCGCGGCTCGGCGCGCCGAAGCGTCTCGCTTACGGCGCGGCCGAGATCGAGAAGCTCGACCTGTTCGCGACGTCGAAGCCCAATGCGCCGATCAGCATCTTCATCCACGGCGGCGCCTGGCGCGCGCGGCCGGTGAAGGACTACGCGTTCCTCGCCGAGATGGTCGTGCGCGCCGGCGGCCACTGGATCGGGCTCGACTTCGACGGCGTCGAGGCGACCCGGGGCAATCTTCTGCCGATGGCCGACCAGGTGCGCCGCGCGGTGGCCTGGGTCCACAAGAATGCGAAAAGCTTCGGCGGCGATCCCGAGCGTATTTATGTCACCAGCCAGTCGTCCGGCGCCCATCTCGGCGGCAACGTCGTCACCACCGACTGGAAAGAGTATGGCGTGCCCGCGAACGTGGTGAAGGGCGCGCTCACCTGCTCGGGGATGTACGACCTCAAGCCGGTGCGGCTCTCGAAGCGCTCCGAATACGTGGCCTTCACCGACGAAGTCGAGGAGAAGCTTTCCTCGATCCGCCATCTCGACCGGCTCAACTGCCCGCTGATCGTCGCTTACGGCACCTACGAGACGCCGGAATTCCAGCGGCAGAACCGCGAGTTTGCCGCCGCCGTGAAGGCTGCCGGCAAGCCGGTCACCTTGCTGGTGGCCGAAGGCTACAACCATTTCGAGATGACCGAGACGATCGGCAATCCGCTGAGCGTGATCGGCAGCGCGGTGCTGGAGCAGATGAAGCTTTAGGGCGGTGGGGCGGCGATGGACATGACGCGGCGGACGGTGCTGGCAAGTGGAGCGGTGGTTGCCGCGGGCGGTGCGGCGCAAGCCCAGGCTCAAGCGCAACCGGCGCCGCGCGAGAGGGGCCCGCTGGTCTGGATGAACATGGACCAGAAGGAGCTCGACGACGCCTACGACCAGTCGGTCTATGCGCCGAACCAGCCGCAGCTCGGCAAGCGCCGCAACGCCAACAGTGAGCTGGTGCGAAAGCGTCTCGCCGAGCCGAAGCGCTTCTCCTACGGCACGACGCCGATCGAAAGCATGGAAGTGTGGACGACCTCGAAGCCGAACGCGCCGGTGATGGTGTTCGTGCATGGCGGCGCATGGCGGGTCGGCCTTGCCAGGGAGCACTGCTACGCGGCCGAGCTCTATGTGAATGCCGGTGCGCACTACGCCGTGCTCGACTTCATCAATGTCGATCAGGCCGGCGGCGACCTGATGCCGATGGCCGAGCAGATCCGCCGCGCCATCGCCTGGATCGGCAAGAACGCGGCGAGCTTCGGCGGTGATCCGGACCGCATCTACGTGTCCGGCCATTCGTCCGGCGCACATCTTGCGGGCGCGACGCTTGTCACAGACTGGGCGGCGTTCGGCGCGCCCGCCGGCATCGTCAAAGGCGCGGTGCTGTGCTCGGGCATCTACGATCTCAAGCCCGCCAGGTTGTCGAAACGCGGCGCCTACGTGAAATTCACCGATGCGATGGAAGACGCGCTTTCCACGCAGCGGCATCTTGCGCGCATCAACTGCCCGGTGGTGCTCGCCTACGGCACTTACGAGACGCCGGAATTCCAGCGCCAGTCGCGCGACTTCGCCGCAGCGCTGAAGGTTGCGGGCAAGCCGGTCACGCTCCTGGTCGGCGAGGGCTATAATCACTTCGAGATGCCGGAGACCTTTGCGAGTCCATACGGCTTGCTGGGCCGCGCGGTGCTGGAGCAGATGAAGCTTGCGTGATGAAGTGGATCTCACCTGACAGACGGGAGCGGATCATGGCGTCGTCGGAAATCTTCAACGGTCTGTCGCGGCGGAGCCTGATCGCGGCAGCGGCGGCCATGACCGGTGGTGCGGCGCTTGCGCAGAACGCGCCTGTGGCGCGCGAGAAGGGTCCACTGGTCTGGATGAACATGGACCAGAAGGAACTCGACGACGCCTACGATCAGGCTGTCTATGCGCCGAACCGGGCCACGGTGCTGAAGCGATGCGTGCGCAACAGCGAACTGGTGCGCGAGCGGCTGGGCGCGCCTAGGCGCTTCGCCTACGGGCCGACCGCGATCGAAGGGCTCGACGTATTTTCTGCGAGAACTCCGAATGCGCCGATCATGCTGTTCGTGCACGGCGGCGCCTGGCGGGCGGGCCTTGCCTCGCAGTACCACTACGCGGCCGAAACGTTCGTCAATGCCGGTGCGCACTATGTGGTGATCGATTTCGCCAATGTGGGAGATGTCGGCGGCAGCCTGCTCACGATGGCCGACCAGATTCGCCGAGCCGTGGCATGGACCTACAAGAACGCGGCAAGTTTCGGCGGCGATCCCGAACGGCTTTATATCTCCGGCCATTCATCGGGCGGGCACTGGGCGGGTGTGCTGCTCACCACCGACTGGCAGAAGGACTACGCAGTGCCGGCAAACTGCATCAAGGGTGGCGTTTGCGGTAGCGGAATGTTCGATCTCAAGCCTGTTCGGCTGTCGGCGCGCTCGAACTACGTGAAGTTCACCGACGAGACCGAACAAAAGCTGAGCGCGCAGCGTCATCTCGACAAGATCGTGGCGCCGGTCGCGGTCGTCTACGGAACCGATGAGACGCCCGAGTTTCAGCGCCAGAGTCGCGACTTCGCCGCGGCCGTGAAGGGTGCAGGCAAGCCGGTCACGCTCTCGGTGATGGAAGGCTACAATCACTTCGAGGTGATGGAGCAGCTCGGCAATCCGTACAGCCTGTTCGGCCGTGCGGCGCTCGAAGTCATGAAACTGCGCCCGGCCTGACGGGTGTTCGGCGACGGGGAGCGGGCATGAGGATGGCGAACGGTATCGGCCGGCGGTCGTTTCTCGCGGGCAGCGCGGCGCTCTCACTCGCGGGCGGCGCGCGGGCGCAGAGCTTTCCCTCCGCTCCGGTGCGGATCACCGTTGCGGTCGGCCCGGGTTCGAGCCCCGACGTGCTGCTTCGCATCGTCGCCGAGCACCTGTCGCAGCTCTGGGGCCAGCAGGCGATCGTCATCAACCAGCCGGGCGGGGCGGGTTCGATCGCGATCCGTGCGGTCGCGGCAACGCCGCCGGACGGCCACTCGCTCTACATGGCGCTGGCGTCGAACTTCATCGCGCTGCCGGAGCTTCAGGCCGGCTTCCCGGTCGACGTGGTGCGCGACTATGTGCCGGTCGGCTATGTCGGCGAGCATCCGATGGTGATTGCCGCGAGCGCGGAGCTCGGCGTCGGCACGCTGCAGGACCTCGTCGCACTGGCGAAGCAGCGCAAGGGCGAGTTGAACATCGCGGCGGGCAACCGCGGCAGCATCCTGCATCTCACCGGCGAGTGGTTTCGCATCGCCGGCGGGATCGACGCGACGCTGGTGCACTATCCGTCCGCGTCGCAGGCAATCACCGACGTGCTGGGCGGCCGGGTGCATGTGATGATCGACGCCATCACCAGCATGAAGGGCGCGATCCAGGCTGGAAAGATCAAGCCGTTGGCGGTGGCGTCGCGGCAACGGCTCTATAACTTTCCCGATTTGCCGGTGGTGGCCGACACCTTCAAGGGCTTCGAGGCGATGGGCTGGTTCGCGCTGATGGCGCCGCCCGGCACGCCCGTGCCGCTGGCTCGGAAAATCAGCGACGATCTGCGCACGGTGCTGGCCAGACCGGAGTTGAAGAAGCGCTTCGAGGACCTCGGCACCTATATCCGCCCGACCACGCCGGAGGAGTTGACCGCGTTCATCCGCGAGCAGCAGGCGATCTGGCGGCCGGTGATCGCGGAGACGGCGAAGAAGATCAAGTGAGCTGCAGCGGGGAAGGGCGATATGAGACTGCGCGCGATGCGATTTGCTCTTGCGCTGTTGAGCGTGCTCGTGCTTTCCGCAAGCCTGTCCGACGTGCGCGCGCAGGGTTTCCCCAGCGCTCCCGTCAAGCTGATCGTCGCCGCGGGCGCGGGTGCAACCCCCGACCTGATCACCCGTGTCCTGGCCGAGCATCTCGGCCGGCTCTGGGGTCAACAGGTCGTTGTGTTCAACCAGCCGGGCGGAGCCGGAGCGGTGGCGATCAAGGCGGTCGCGTCGGCTACGCCGGACGGCTCCACGTTGTATCTGGCGCTCGCGACCAACTTCATTGCACTGCCCGAACTGCAGCAGAATTTTCCCGTCGATGTGCTGCGCGATCTCGTGCCGATCGGGTTCATCGGCCAGCAGCCGATCATGATCGGGGCCGCGCCCTCGCTCGGAATCGGCACGCTCCCTGAGCTGATCGCGCTGCTCAAGAAACGGCCCGGCGAACTCAACATCGGCGGCGGCAACCGCGGCAGCATCCTGCATTTTACCGGCGAATGGCTGCGCAGCATGACCGGCACGCAATTCACGCTGCTGCATTATGCCGGCGGCGCGCAGGCGTTGCCCGATCTGATGGGCGGCCGGCTGCAGGCCATGATCGACGCCATCGCCACCATGCGCGGGGCCGTCGACGGCGGCCAGGTCAGGCCACTGGCGGTCACGGTGCTCAACCGGCTCGAGAACTTCCCGCAGGTGCCGACGGTCGCCGAGACGCTGCCCGGCTTTCAGTCGATGGGCTGGTTCGCGCTGATGGCGCCACCCGGCACGCCCGCTCCGGTCGCGCGCAAGATCAGTGATGACCTGCGCATGGTGCTTGCCCGGCCGGACGTGAAGAAGCGCTTCGAGGACCTCGGCACGTATGTCCGCCCGACCACGCCCGAGGAACTGACCGCGTTCGTCCGTGAGCAGCAGGCGATCTGGCGGCCGGTGATCGCGGAGACGGCGAAGAAGATCAATTGAGCGGTGCTGCTCTGCTGTCTCTTGCAATTGACTCCGCTCTCTCCCCGCCCTCATCCTGAGGAGCGGTCCCATAGCAGGCGTGGCCTGCGTACACTTGGCTACGGAGGATCGCGTCTCGAAGGTGAGGGGCTTCTCAGGATGAAGACGGTGGGAATCGCAGTTGTTGCACTGCTGCTTGCGGCGCTTGTCGCGCCTGGCGCAAAGGCCCAGAGCTTCCCCAACGCGCCCGTCAAACTCATCGTCACCACCGGCGCGGGCGGGGCGCCCGACGTCATCGCGCGCATCGTCGCCGAGGGGTTGTCGAAGCACTGGAATCAGCAGGTGTTCGTCACCAACCATCCGGGCGCCGCGGGCTCGATCGGCATGAAGGTCGCGGGCACGTCGCCCAACGACGGCTACACGCTTCTGTTCGCGCTGTCGTCGAGCTTCGTCGCGCTGCCGGAGATCGCCAAGGACTATCCGTACGATCTCGTCCGCGATTTCGTTTCCATCGGCTTTGTCTGCGAGCAGCCGATGGCGGTGGCGGTGCCCACCTCGCTCGGCATCAACACGCTCGGCGAACTGATCGACCACGTGAAGAAGCGGCCGGGACAGGTCAACGTCGCGGTGCTGTCGCGCGGCGGCATTCCGCATCTGCTGTCGGAATGGATCAAGCTCGCCGCGGGCCTGGAATGGACGTCGATCAACTATCCCGGCACGCCCGCGGGCCTCACCGACGTGATGGGCGGCCGCGTTCAGGTGATCATGGACGGGCTGCCGAGCCTCGCCGGCGCGATCAACGGCGGCCAGCTCAAGCTGCTCGCGGTCGGCTCGGCGAAGCGCCTGCCGAACCGTCCCGACACGCCGACCATCGCCGAGACCTTGCCGAACATTCCGCGCGCGCTCGGCTGGTTCGCGCTGATGGGCCCGCCCGGCACGCCCGAGCCCGTCGCCAGGAAAATCAGTGACGATCTCAAGACCGTGCTGGCCGAGCCCGCGATCAGGAAGCGCTTCGAGGACATCGCGAGCTACGTCAACCCGATGGCGCCCGCGGAATTGAAGAGCTACATCCAGACCGAGCAGGCGCTGTGGAAGCCGGTGATCGAGCGCATCGCGACGTTCAAGGCGCCACCCCGATGACCCGGCTCCGGCCGTTTGCACTCGCGGCTGCGGCATTGGTCCTCGCCGCCGCAACCGCCCGCGCGCAGGACGGCTATCCGAACCGGCCCCTCACCATGATCGTGCCGTTCGCCGCGGGCGGCTCGACCGACGTGATCGGCCGGCTCATCGCCGACGCGCTCAGCCGGGTGCTCGGCCAGTTCGTCGTGGTCGACAACCGGGGCGGGGCGGGCGGATCGCTCGGCACCGGCGCGATCGCGAAAGCCACGCCCGACGGCTACACCATCGGCATGGGCACCGCCTCGACGCTCGCGATCAATCCCGCGACCTACCGGAATTTGCCGTTCGACGTGCTGACCGATCTTGCGCCGATCGGCAACATCGCTGCGGTCCCCAATATCATGGCGGTGCATCCGGGCGTGCCCGCCGCCGACATCCGCGCCTTCATCGCGCTCGCGAAATCGCAGCCGGGCAGGCTCTCTTATGCGACCCCGGGGCACGGCTCGGTCGCGCACCTGCTCGGCGAGCAGTTCAAGCTGGCAACCGGCACCAATCTCCTGCACGTGCCCTATCGCGGCATGGGGCCGGCGCTGAACGACGCGGTCGGCGGCCAGGTGCAGGTGATCTTCGACAACCTGCCGACCTCGCTGGAACTGGTGCGGTCCGGCAGGCTTCGCGCGATGGCGATCTCCGGCGAAAAGCGGGTCGCGGCGCTGCCGGACATTCCGACCTTCGGCGAGGCCGGCGTCGAAGACGCGAACTGGATGGCGTTCTTCGGGCTGATTGCGCCGAAGGACACGCCCGCGCCGATCGTGCAGCGGCTCAATTCGGAGCTCGTCCGGGTGCTGGCGATCCCGGAGGTGCGCGACAGGCTTGCGGCGCAGCAAGCGATTGTCGTTGGCAATTCACCCGCCGCCTTCAAAGCCGAGATCGCCCGCGAAGTGGCGCGCTTCAAGCGCGCGGTCACGGCGGCGAAGATCGAAGTGAATTGACCGGCTCTGCCGGTTTGCGGCCGTCCCGCCACCGCTGCCGTTGTTTTTGTCGACGGGGGCTGCGAAGATCGCGACAACGGCCAAAGTGCCAAAGACTAAAATTCGGGGAGGGAACGATGAAGCGGCTGGTCTTCAAGCGCGGCGTCCTGGCTGCGCTCGTCGCCGTGGTCAGCGGTTTGACGCTCGCACCGGCTCGGACGGTGGCGCAGGAGGTGACGCTCCGCATGCATACTTTCATGCCGCCGGTCGCCAATCCGATGAAGCATTTCCTGCTGCCTTGGGCGGAGAAGGTCGGCAAGGATTCCAACGGCCGCATCAAGGTGCAGGTGTTCCCCGCCATGCAACTCGGCGGCAATCCGACGCAACTCATGCAGCAGGTGCGCGACGGTGTGGCCGATATCATCTGGACGCTGCCGGGCTTCACACCGGGCGTGATGGTCAAGGACGAGGCCTTCGAGCTTCCGTTCCTGCACCGCGATACCCGCTCCACGGTGCTGGCGCTGCAGGATTTCACCGCCCAGCACATGCAGAAGGAGCTTGCGCCTTACCACGTGCTGCTGGTGCATGCCCACGCCGGCACGCTGTTCATGACCAAGAACCCCATCAACACCGTCGACGATTTCAAGGGCATGAAGCTGCGCACGCCCTCACGCACCGCGGCTTGGATCGTCGAGGCGGCCGGCGGTTCGCCGTTGCAGGTGGCGCTGCCGGAGCTTGCGCCGATGCTGAGCAAGGGCACGGTGAGCGGCGCGGTGTTGACCTACGAGATCGCACCCGCGGTCAAGATGCAGGACCTTGTCGATTACTTCACTACGTTCGACGGCGCGCAGCCGCGAATGGGCACCACGGTCTTCATGTTCCTGATGAACAAGGCGAAGTATGAAAGCCTTCCGGCCGATTTGAAGAAAGTGATCGACGACAATTCCGGCCGCAGGCTTGCACCCTTCGCAATCCAGGTTTGGGACATGATCGATCAGGACGGCCTTAAGGCTATGCAGTCCAAGCCCAAGAACAAGTTCGTCGCTCTCAACGCCGCCGAGACCGAGCGGTTTCGCAAGCTTGTGCAGCCGGTTTTCTCCCGCTTCAAGGAGGAGGTCGACAAATCCGGCTCCGATGGGGCAAAGGTGATCGCAGACGCCCAGGCGCTGGTCGCGAAGTATTCGAAATAAAGAGCCGAGATCGCCCGCGAAGTCGTGCGCTTCAAGCGCGGTCACGGCGGCGAAGATCGAAGTGAACCAGGCCAAGACCGGGACAAGCCGGAAAGCCGCCGTGCCCGGCGGCTTTAGCGCTTGCGCCTGGATCCGTTCCCGCCCGCAATGGCGCCATCCGGCTGGCCGTGCCCCGAATTCGGGCCGGAGAGCACGCCGAAATCGCCGGATTTCACGCCCGCGCCGGCCGCCTGAATTCCGACGGAAGCCAGTCCGAGGCGGAACAGTTCCCGCACCGCCGCTGCCCGGCTGGGCATGCGCTGCTTGAAGCGGAAGTCGTCCACTGCCGCCAGTTCCTCCGGCGACAGCATGATTTGCAGTCTTTCACCGCGTGCCAGTTCGTTTGCCATGGCCAACCCCTGTCAGCTTAGCCTTTCAATAAATCTACTAACACACTCACTAGTGTGCAAGTTACTCATTCACAGAAATTTGAGTATGGGCCGGATTGTGCCCAATCGAGGTCATCTGCTGGTTAGATGCGTATTGATGAAGTTGATAACTGTAATTCGAGTACAGTTTCTCTGTATTGATTGTAGTTGTCTCTGATCTCAAAGTATTTATTGAAAGAAAGACTTTGGACTATTGTGATTGACCTTGAAGGCGCGTACGTTTCAGTCATGCGGGGGACGAAGCGGAGGAAACCATGAGCCGCGCCGCCGACTACCGAAAATGGGCCGAAGAATGTGTCGGGCTCGCGCAGACCGCGCGGACGCCGGCGCAGCGGACCATGCTGCTTCACATCGCCGACACCTGGAACCGTCTCGCCAATGATGCCGAGGAGGAAGGTGCTGGCGATCGGCCGTTGGAATCTTCGCCAACATTGATGTGAGTGCGGCGAATTCGAAGGGGGCGATCTTCGACCACGATGCGACCGGCGTCAGGCGAGGCGTCCGGCGCAGAAAGGTGCACAGGCGCTTCCATGTCCGCGCAAGCTGACGCTTCCATGTCCACGCAAGAAAGTGGCCCACGGGATCGCTTTTCATCGCCGGCGTCCGGCGAACTTCCCCTTTGCCCGCACTGCAATGGCAGCATGACCGTCAGGCAGTTGACGCCCTCACTGCTCGGGCCTGATATCGATGACGTGGTCTATCGCTGCTCCGAGTGCGGCTCGGTGGAGACGCGCGCCGTCAAGTCCTAGCCGGCTCAGGCGCGTGGATTGCCTGCCGCGGACCAAACAAATAATATGAATGCACGGGGGAAACGCAGGCTCCCCGGCAAACGGGCGTTCCGTTCAAGGTCTGCGCAACACTCGACGTGTCGAGGAGATTGCGCATGGACGGAAGCCGATCCCAGATCCGACTGCTTTATGCGGCGCGCGGCATCCGCGGTTTCGGCGATGGCTTTGCCATCATCGTGCTGCCGGCCTACCTGACCGCGATCGGCTACGATCCGATCGACGTCGGCATCATCGCCACCGCCTCGCTGCTCGGCACCGCGCTGCTGACGCTCGGCATCGGGCTGATCGCGCCGCGACACGATCTGCGCACGCTGCTGCTGCTCGGCGCCGGCCTGATGGCGGCGACAGGCCTCGCTTTCCCGCACTTCGAGCACTTCGCCCTGGTGGTGCTGGTGGCCTTTGTCGGCACCATCAATCCGGCGACCGGCGATCTCGGCATCCTGGTGCCGCTCGAGCACGCCATGCTGGCGCGCGACGTCGCCGATGAAGAGCGGACGCGGACGTTTGCGCGCTACAGCCTGATCGGCGCGCTGTCGATGGCGGCGGGCTCGCTTGCTGCGGCGCTGCCGGATCTTCTCGGCCCCGCCGGCATCGGCCGGATCGAGGCGTTCAAGCTGATGTTCTATGCCTATGCGGCGCTCGGCCTGGTCAGCGCCGCGCTCTACCGGCGCCTGCCGCACGCTCAGATGCGCGAGGCCGCGCCCCCCGCGCCGCTCGGTCCCTCGCGCGGCGTGGTCTACAAGCTCGCCGCGCTGTTCAGCCTCGACGCCTTCGCCGGCGGCTTCACGGTGCAATCGCTGATGGCGCTCTGGCTGTTCCAGCGCTTCGACCTGTCGCTGTCGGCGGCCGCGGTGTTCTTCTTCTGGACCAGCACGGCGAGCGCGTTCTCCTATCCGGTCGCGGCCTGGCTCGCCAGGCGCATCGGTCTCGTCAACACGATGGTCTATACGCACATTCCGTCGAGCGTGTTCCTGATCCTCGCGGCGTTCTCGCCCGACCTCTATGTGGCGCTCGCGCTTCTGCTGCTGCGCGCGGCGCTGTCGCAGATGGACGTGCCGACCCGCACCTCCTACGTCATGGCGGTGGTCACGCCGGCGGAGCGGCCCGCCGCCGCGAGCGTCACCGCGGTGCCGCGCAGCCTGGCCTCGGCAATCAGCCCGGCCTTTGCGGGCGTGCTGCTGACCACGGCGTTTTCCGGGCTGCCGCTGGTGGTCTGCGGCGTGCTGAAGATCGTCTACGACGTGGCACTGCTGTTTTCGTTCCGGCACATCAAGCCGCCGGAGGAGCGCCGCTGAACGTATTGTTGACGCCGGCACCCGGGTCCGGCGCCCGGTTCAGTACACGTTGGGCCTGGCCTGCTCCGCGACCGGCAACGGAAATTTGCCACGCGCCGCTTCCTGGCTCGGTGCCGCGTCGCGGCTGCGCGCCGCGTCCTGCAGGCGTTTCACCGCTTGCCGGCACTGGGCCACCTCGGGATCGCGGTCGCTCAGGCGGAATAATTTGGCCTTGGCTTTGGCAGCCTCGTATCGGTTGTTGATCACCGTGCCGACGCCTTCGCGCATGGCCAATGCAGCACATTCCGCGGGAACCGAAACGGGGAACATGTCTTTGGCGATCGCGGATGACGAAACGAGGAATGCCGAGATTACGAGGAGGGATAGCCTCGGAAGCGCGAAGGGAACGGGCTGCGCCGCCGTTTTCTTGCCCCAAGCGGCCGTACCCATGATTCCTTTCCAGGTTCCACGGAACCCTGACTATTGAAGCGAGCCTACGTTGCGCTGACGAAACGTCGAGATGGACCAAGGTCTTACAGAGCCGGTAAAGCGGATTTGTGGCGCGGCCGTATCAAGATTGTTGAAATCGACTGACTGCGCCTTTGGTGTCGAGCCGGCTCGCCGGAACAGCTCGCCGCACCTTTGAGTGGAAAAATCGCGCGCTTGCGCCGGAACCGGGCCAATCCGGTGACCGTGGTTTTTACGGAGGGAGGTCGAAACAAATACAGGAACAGATTGTCGTGCCGGCGCCCCGGGAGCGGCCCATCTCCGACAAAAACCCCGGCTGCGAGGCCGGGGTTTTGTCGTCATCGGTGCGCGAAACTCAGTCGCAGAATTTGCAGGGCGGAAAGTCGCGGCTGTACAGCGGCTGCTTGAGGAACGCCGTCTTGTCGTAGTTCCAGAACTGGCTGACGTTGGGATAGGTCTTGATCACCGTGTTCCAGAGTTCCTCCTTGTCGTAGCCGAACATCTTCTTCTTCTCGACCTTCTTGATGTAGATGTTGTTGACCGCGGTCTGCCGGTCGTCGAGCGAGACCGGCCCGCGCACCGCGTCGAGCTTGATGCCGCTCATCGTCTTGATGAATTCGAGCGGTCCGGGATACTTGCCGCCGGTCTTCTTCAGCACTTCGTCGATCCATTGCGCGGTAGTGTAGTTCGCCTCCGAGTAGTAGGACGGCACCTTGCCGTATTTGGCGCGGTACTTCTTCACGAACTCGGCGTTCTTCGGCGTGTCGAGCGCGGCGCTGTACATGAACGACGACACGTCGCCGATCACCTCGTCGCCCATCGACGGCAGGATGAACTCGTCGTAGTTGGTGCCGCCGCCGATGATCGGCTTCTTGTATCCGGCCGCGCGCAGCTGCTTGGGGAACTGCAGCGACATCGGCCCGACCATCAAGGCGAACACCGCGTCGATGTCGGCCTTCAGCGTCGGGATGTAGGGCCCGAAGTCCTTGCTGCCGATCGGCGGCCAGATCCGCTGCACGATGCGGCCGCCGCAATCCTCGAACGCCTTCTGGAAGCCGCCGGCGGTCTCGTGGCCGAAGGCGTAGTCCGCGGCGACAATGGCGATCCGCTTGTAGCCCTGCTCGCAGGCCCATTGCCCGAGCGGGTGGGCGGGTTGCGACGGCACGAAGGTCGGCCGCACCATGTAGGGATACTTGTCGAAGTCGCGCTGGCCGAGGTCGTCGGCGGTGGCGATCGAGCCGATGTAGAGCATCTTCTCCCGCGTCGCGACCGGTGCGAGCGCATAGCCGGTCGTCGCCAGCACGCCGCCGACCAGCATGTGCACCTTGTCGGAGAGAATGAGCTTGTTCGCCTTGGTGACGCCGGTGTCCGGCTTGCCCTGGTCGTCCTCGACGATCAGCGAGACCTTGGCGCCGCCGAGCATGCCCTTGTGCTCGTCGAGATACATCTGCAGGCCGTTCTGCATGTCGGTGCCGAGCTGCGCGAAGATGCCGGTCTTCGGCGCGATGAAGCCGATGCGCAATACCTCTTGCGCCCCGGCGGGTGCGGCGAACAGTGCGGCGAGCGCCGTGCCGAGAATGAACGATCGGCGCGCACGCGTTGGTGCTTGGCTCATATTGAAGTCCTCCCAGACAATCGCCTGCCAGTCCTTCATGGCGTGACTGTGCGAGGCCGTGCGATGTTTTCGCTGCGGCAACGCTATCACTGTAGGGCGGACCGGAGGAGGGCGGTGTGCGGATTTCACGCGGGGCAGCAGCCCAAGCGAAATGCTGCCCACCGACTGCGTCGTCTATTGTTTCCAAACACGACACTCTATCCCCGTCACCCTGAGGTGCGAGCGCACGTAAGCGCGTTTACGCGCGTCTTTGACGCGCTATGGCGAGCCTCGAAGGGCGACGGCCCGGCTGTTGCACCAACTGGGGCCGCTCATCCGCCGATGTGGGGTTTACCCGACATCGGTTCTTGAGTGCGCAAGTCGGCCAAGGCCGACTTGCGATGGCCCGCCTTCGGCGGGCACCTCAGGATGACGGGGCGAGAGCGAGTGGCGTCGCTACTTCCCCCAAAGCTTCTTGCTCGCGATCCGCGAGCCTTCGACCAGCGACTCAAACTTCGCCCAGACGATCGAGGGGTGCACCTCGTTGGAGCCGGCGAACGAGGCGAAGCCGCAGTCGGCGCCGGCGATCACGCGCTCCCTGCCGACCACGCCGGCAAAGCGTTCGAGCCGCTGCGCGACCAGCTCCGGATGCTCGACCAGCACGGTGGACTGGGTGATGACGCCGGGGATCAGGATCTTGTCGTCGGCCAGCTTCGCCTTGCCCCATTCCTCGTATTCGTGCTCGTGCCGCGGATTGGAAGCCTCGAACGAATACGCGCCGGCCTTCACCTTGAGGATGATGTCGATGATGTCCTTGAGCTGCATGTCGTTGGTGCGCGGACCCATGTTCACGCTGTAGCAGGTGTGGAAGCGGATGCGGTCGGCGGGAATGCCTGCGATGGCCGCGTTCAGCGCCTCGACCCGCACCTCGGCCCACTTGCGGCATTCGGCGATGCTCAGCTCGGGCCGCGTGATGTAGTAGGTGACCAGGAACGGATCGTCGATCTGCAGCAGGAAGCCCGCGTCGACGATCGCCTTGTACTCCTCGCGCATCGCCGCGGCGATGGCGAACACGTATTCCTCGGGCGACCTGTAGTGCTCGTTCGGCGTCGTCGTCTCGATGTTCGAGGGCGCGATCGCCGGCACGAAGGCCTCCGCGGCGCCCGCGGCCTTCACCGCGGCCTTGAGGTCGTCGAGCTCGATCTTCAGCCGGTCGTGACCCTTGTACTTGATCGGCCCGGTGCAGACCATCAGCGCGCGGCGGCGCGGGGCGCTCACCTGCTTGGCCGCCTCGGACTCGTAGAACTCCGGATAGGCCAAAGTCTCGCGCGAGGTGGCGAACGGGCTCGGCCGTGAGCCCGCGCGCTTCTCCAGGCCATCGAGCCGCTGCGCCGCATAGGTGATGAAGCTCGGCTTGCCCATCTCGCCGTCGTTGACCACGTCGAAGCCCATGTCGACCTGATGCTTGACGGTGTCCTTCACGGCCTTGGCGACGCGCGCGTGGTAGGCCTTCTCGTCGACCGGCTTGCCGTCGAGCCGTGCCATCATCATGTCGACCAGATCGTCGGGTCGCGGCAGGCTGCCGACATGGGTGGTCAGGATCCGGTCAGTGCTGAGCTTCATCAGTGCATTTCCATGTCGATTGCTGCTGCGCGTGCATTGCAAAAGAGTATGACACCCGCTGTTGCGGGGCGGCAACCGAACGATGCGCGCGCGAGTCTCGCGGCAGTGCAGGTCAGGCGGATTTGCATGACGCACACGCAGACGCCGTGACGCCGATTGCATTGCGCGCATTTGCTTGCCACGCTCGCGCCGCTTCGGAATACTTGAGTGGAGTGCGATCCGCGTATTGCCCACGTTTGCTCTGCCCACTCTCCGCAGCAGGAGCGCCGGATGTTCATCGAGCAGAGGCTCTATACGTTCGCTCCGGGCAAGAGCGCGGAGTTCGACAAACTCTATCAGGAGCAGGGGCGCGCGCCGCAGGAGCGCCATCTCGGGCTTCCGGTCGGCTACTATTACAGCGAGATCGGTCCGCTCAATCAGGTGATGACGCTGTGGGCCTACGAAACCCTCAACGATCGCGTCGAGCGGCGCGAACGGCTGTTCAACGATCCCGACTGGATCGCGTTTCTGCACAAGGCGCGGGCGCTGGTCGTCACGCAGGAGACCCGCATTCTGAAACCGGCGTCATTCTTCAACGAACGCCTGAAGGGCTTTGTCGAGTCAGGGAAGGAGAAGCGCCCATGAGGAAATTGCTGTGCGCGCTGCTGCTGTCATTCATCGCCGCGGCGTTCGCCGCGTCCGCGCTGCCGGTGCGGGCGCAGTCCGACTTTCCGTCGCGGCCGATCAGGCTGGTCGTGCCGTTCCCGGCCGGCGGCGGCATCGACATCACCGCGCGCGCCGCGGCGCACGAGCTCGGCAGCATCCTCGGGCAGCAGATCGTGGTGCAGAACCAGGGCGGGGCGGGCGGCGCGCTTGCGACCGACGCGGTCGTGAAGGCCGATCCGGACGGCTACACGCTGCTCTATCACTCGACCACCGGCATCGTGCACGCCGCCGTCACCGACAAGCTGCCCTATGACTGGATGCGCGATCTCTTGCCGGTCGCGATCGTCACGCGCTTTGCGCCGGTGATGGTCGCCTCGCCGACGCTGCCGTCGAAGAACCTGAAGGACTTCATCGCGCTGCTCAAGGCCAATCCGGGCAAGTACAGCTTTGCTTCGTCGGGGCAGGGGACCGCGGTGCATCTCGCCGCCGAGCTGTTCCGCCAGAAGGCCGGCGTCGACATGGTGCACGTGCCCTATCGCGGCACGGTCGCGGCGATGCCGGACCTGCTCGCCGGCCGCATCGCCATGATGGTCGACGGCGTGCCGGTGCAGACGCCGAACATCCGCCAGGGCACGATCCTGGCGCTCGCCGTGACCACCGACAAGCGGTCGCCGGCCATTCCCGACGTGCCGACGATGAAGGAGATGGGCGTCGACGTCGAGGTGCCGTTCTGGACCGCGATCTATGCTCCGGCCAGGACGCCGAAGCCGGTGGTCGAAAAGCTGCAGGCGGCGATCGCCAGGACCATGCGCGAGGACGGCGTGATCAAGCGGCTCGCCGACGTCGGCACCGAGTTGGTGGGATCGAGCTCGGCCGAGCTCGACGCGCTGACCAGGCAGCAGTTCGATCTCTATCGCGGCATCGTGCGGGCCAACCCGGCGCTGCTGCCGCAGCAGTAGTCGATCCGACATTCGGAAGCGGCGCAATTTGGGCGGTGCGCCCCCTCCCCCTGAAAGGGGGAGGGTCGGGGTGGGGGTCCACTTGTGCGCATCGACTCCGACCGATCTGGAATTTCCAATGTCACCAAAATCTCAATCGACCAAACGCGCGTAAACGCGCTGGTGTCGCGTCGACTTGAAAGACACGTCACGATCGTTTGATCGGACGGTCTGCCGCGATCGCGACAGCGCCCGCGGCGAACACGCGCAGAAGCATGGAGGCGGACTGCCAACGCCGCTGGTCGGATGGCGGCCGCGCCGGGCGCAATCCTGGCGATTGCCGTGCTGCGGCAACGCGTCCGGCTTCTCGCTCCAGCCAAAGCAGCGTAGCGTACACGCGTTGCGAGTTGTTGCCGGAAGGACTGCCGATGCGACTTCCACGCCGCAATTTCCTGAAACTGGCCGCGGGCGCCGCCGCGCTGCCGGTCCTGCCGAAAATTGCTCGCGCGCAAGCCGTCGGCACGCAGGCCTGGCCGTCGCGGCCGGTGCGCATGGTGGTCGGCTTTCCGGGCGGCAGCGCACCCGATCTTGTCGCGCGGCTGACCGGGCAATGGCTGGCGGACAGTCTCGGCCAGCCCTTCATCATCGAGAACCGGCCGGGGGCGGCGAGCAACATCGCCACCGACTCCGTCGTGCGTTCGCCGCTGGATGGCTATACGCTGCAGATGACGGTTCTGACCAACGTCTTCAACACGACGCTCTACACCAATCTGAATTTCGTGTTCGCCGACGACATCACGCACATCGCCGGCATCGCCAACGCGCCCTATGTGATCATCGTCCCGCCGTCGTTCCCGGCGAAGACCGTTCCGGAGTTCGTCGCCTACGCCAGGGCCAATCCGGGCAAGATCAACTTCGCTTCCGGCGGCCGCGGGTCCTCGTCCCACATCTTCGGCGAACTGTTCAAGGCGATGGCCGGCATCGATGTGGTGCACGTGCCGTATCGCGCAAACTACATGCCGGACCTGCTGTCGGGCCAGGTGCAGATGGCGATCAACCCGATCCCGCAGGCTCTCGCGCTGATCCGCGACGGCAAGCTCACCGTGCTGGCGGTGACCACGAAGCAGCGCCTCGCGACGCTGCCGGATATTCCGACCGCGGCCGAGGCCGTTCCGGGCTACGAGGCGCTCGGCTGGTACGGGCTCGGCGGGCCCAAGGGCATGCCCGCCGATATCGTTGCGAAGCTGAACGCCGCGACCAACAAGGCCCTGGCCGATCCGAAGTTCAAGGAGCGCCTGGCCGGCATGGGCATCGAGCCGATGCCGATGGCGCCCGCGCAGTTCGTGTCGTTCATCGGCAGCGAAACCGCCAAGTGGACCCGGGTGATCAAGTCCGCCGGGGTGACGCTGGAGTGAGGCGGTCGCGTCGCCGCGCTGGATCGCGAAAAGCTGTTCATGTCGGAAACGATCGGGAACCGGGCGCGGGCTTCGCGGTTATAGCGCTATCGAAACAAATTTTCAGGCGGATGCCATGCGGGTCTTTGCGTTTCTGGTCGCTGTCCTGGTCGTGTTCTGGGCGGTCGATGCCGTCGTGTACGACGGACGCTACACCGGCGAGGCCTACAAGGGCCTTCATGAGCAGGGTCAGAAGCTGCGCGCCGAGGTGAAGACCCGGCTGAACACCGACAAGACCTGACCGTCACCAGCGGTTCGGGCGACCCTTGCGCCGCGCCGGCCATGCCGCCGCGGCGTTGAGCTTTTCAGGACAGGTATTTGAGCCAGCGCTCCTGACGCAGCGCCGCTTCGTGTTTTCGTTGCACCACGGACGTGGTGTCCTCGGTCAGTGCTTCGACAAAAAAGTTAACAAAGCCGCGCCAGAGTTTTCGCATTCGACTCTCATACCTGATTCTTCGGAAAACAAACTCCGGCCGCGAATGCCCGGTTCTATCGGCGCAGGCTCGCTGACGCGCGCATGGACGCGCCACATAAAAGACCCCGGGCTGCGACTGCTCCGGGGTCTTTGGCCCGGACAGGCGCGGTCGCAAACGCGGGATGTGTCCAGGCCTGCGGGACAACGCCGCTCGGGGGAACCGGTTCCCGATGGTTGCCGGTGCGGCTGCCGCGCTAGTCCCGGACCGGCCGTCCGTTGAAGTAGACGCGCGGGATCGCGCCCGGCACCACATACGCATCGTACTCGCCGCGTTGCACGACAACCGTGCCATGCGGCCCGGCGACCACGACCGGACGCACGCGGCGCAGCACAATCGGTGTGCCGTCGTAGTCGGCGACGACCCGGGTCCTGTGATGCACAACCCCCACGCGGTTGGCGCGCGTCACGGTGAGATCGGCCGCCAGCGCGTCGGGCGCAGGCAGCAGCGCCGGTGACACGACAAGCCCGGCAAGCAGGAAAGTTCTGAGATATGCGTGCACAGCTTCGGCTCCGTTGCGAACGCGGCCCGGGCGCCGCGGCCTGTCAATGCCGCGCGCCGGTATCCGGTTCCCGCCGTGCCGTCCGCGGCCGGTCTATTTCGGCTGCTGCAAGTTCAGCTTCTTCACCGCCTGCTCGTAACGCGCCATGTCGTCGCGCATGAACGCCGCGTAGTTCGCGGTGCCGTTCTCCTCCATCACCATGCCGAGCTGCGCCATGCGCGCGGCCATCGCCGGCTCCCGCATCGACTTCGCGGCCTCGGCCTGCAGGCGCGCCACGATCCGCGGCGAGGTGCCGGCCGCGGCATGCATCCCCATCGTGGTCGCGACGTTGAAGCCCTTGAGGCCGAGCTCGTCGCAGGTCGGGACGGCGGGCGTCGACGGCGAGCGTCGCAGGGTCGAGACGCAGAGTCCGCGCAGCTTCCCCGCCGCGATCAGCTCCATGACGTTCGGAATGCCGGACCAGCCGGCCTGGATCTCGCCGGTCAGCACCCCGTTCACCATCGCCGAGCCGCCGCGATAGGGCACGTGCAGCAGCTCGATGCCGGCGCGCTCGGCGAAGATCGCAAACGTCAGATGATGGATCGAGCCCGCACCGGCCGAGCCGAAGCTCATCTTGCCGGGCTGCGACTTGGCGAGCGCGACGAACTCGTCGAGGGACTTCGCCGGCACGTCGGGATGGACCACCAGGATGGTCGGCAGCGTGACCAGCGCGGTGATCGGCGTGAAATCCCTGATCGGATCGTAGCCGAGGTTGGGGTTGAGCGCGGGATTGATCGCCATCGCGCCGGAATCGCCGAACATCAGCACGTGGCCGTCGGGCGACGTCTTCGCCACCAGGTTGGCGGCGACGATGCCGCCCGCGCCGGGCACGTTCTCGACCACGAACGGCTTGCCGAAGGCGGTGGCGAACTTGTCGGCCAGAAGCCGCGCCAGCACGTCGGGATTGCCGCCGGGCCCCGCCGCCGCGACCAGCCGCACCGGACGGGTCGGCCAGGCGTCGTCCTGCGCGGTCGCGGCGGATGACAGGCCGAGCGCCAGCGCGAACGCGGCGACGATGGATATCTTCATGCTCATGGAATTCTCCTCACACGTGGCCGGCTGTCCTTCCGGGGCACTCGCGACACCAGCGCGTTCACGCGCGTCTTCGACGCGCTATGGAGTGTGCCCGGAATCCAGAAAAGGAAGCAGTCCCAATTTTACCGGATTCCGGGTTCGCCACTCCGTGGCGCCCCGGAATGACGGCGGAGAGCGCGCGAAAACTCACGCCTCGCCCCAGATGTCTTTCGCAAGCTCCACCACCAGTCTCAACTTCTGCTCCTGCACCTCCGGCGTGACCGGATTGCCGGTGTCGATGCTGGCGAAGCCGCATTGCGGGCTGACCGCGAGATTGTCGAGATCGAGATGGCGCGCCGCGTCCTCGACGCGCTTTCGCATCTCGGCCTTGTTTTCCATCGTGGCCGTCTTGGTCGAGACGATGCCGAGCACGACGGTCTTGTGCTTCGGCACCAGACGCAGCGGCGTGAACGTGCCGGCGCGCGGCGAATCGTATTCGAGGAAATAGAACGGGATGTTGAGCGCGTTGAACAGCCGCTCGGCGACGTCGTCGTAGCTGCCTTCGGAGTGCCACTGGCCGCCACGGTTGCCGCGGCACAGGTGCATGCCGATCCGCATCCCGGCCGGCGCGTTTTTCAGGACGCGGTTGGTGACGGCGATGTACTTGTCGATCAGCGCGCTCCAGTCGTCGCCGCGCGCGCCGAGCGATCGCTGCACTTCGGGATCGCCGAACTTGGCGAACGCCGTCTCGTCGATCTGCACGTAGGTGCAGCCGGCCGCACCGAGCGCGTCGAGCTCGCGGCCGAACGCCTCCACGGTGTCGTCCCAGAACTGCTCGACATCCTGGTAGGCGCGCGCCAGCACCGCCGCGTCGCCGCCGCGGAAGTGCAGTGCGCAGGGGCCCGGAATGGTGATCTTCGGAACCAGCGTGGTGTGGGCGCGGATGAACTCGAAGTCCGCCACGTTGATCGGATGGGTCCAGCGCACCCGGCTGTTGATCAGCGCCACCGGTTGCGACACGCGGCGCCCGGCATGGCCGCCCTTGGCGTCCTCGCCGCCGACGGTGTCGATGCTGATGTCGCCGAGCTGGCGGTAGAAGAAGCTGTGATAGGAGCGGCGGCGGAACTCGCCGTCGGTGGCGAACTTCAGCCCGACGCGCTGCTGCAGCGCCAGTGCGTCCTTGATCGCCTGGTCCTCGGTGCGCGTCAGCGCCGCCTGCTCGATCTCGCCACGCGCGAACCTGGCGCGCTGATCGAGCAGCGCGGCGGGGCGGAGCAGGCTGCCGATCTGCTCGGCGCGGAACGGCGGCTTCATTTGCGAGAGCATCGTGCGTCCTCCGCGTGTTGTTTTGCGCGAGCCTACGGCGCGCGGCGAGGCGGAGCAACACGGACACCGATGGGCGGGCGCCCGCTGAGTGCGTTGTATTCCGCGCCGGTTGTTGCGACACTCGCGGCCCATTCGAACCGAAGAAGGCTGAAGCGCAATGAAAGCGGCGTATATCGAGCGGAACGGCGGTCCTGAAGTGTTCAAGTACGGCGACCTTCCGGACCCGAAAGCGGGCGCGGGCGAGATCGTCGTCGACATCGTCGCCGCGACCGTCAACGGGGCCGACTGGAAGGTGCGCGACGGCGGCTACGGCAATTCGATGAAGTTTCCCTATGTTCTCGGCCGCGACTTCTCCGGCACGGTGGCGGCGGTGGGCGAGGGCGTGACGGATTTCAAGGTCGGCGACGAGGTCTTCGCGGTGCTGCCGCCCGGGCAGGAGGGCACCTACGCCGAGAAGGTCGCGATCAAGGCCGAGTTCGTGGCGAAGAAGCCCGCGGGTCTGACGCATGTCAACGCCGCGGCGCTGGCGCTGACCGGGCTCACCGCCATCAACTCGGTCGACGATACGCTCAAGCTCAAGCGCGGCGAGACGATCCTCATTCAGGGCGGCGCGGGCGGCGTCGCGAGCTTCGCCATCCAGTTTGCCAAGTCGATCGGCGCCCGCGTGATCTCCACGGCGAGCGCGGCCAATGTCGACTACGTGCGCTCGCTCGGCGCCGACCAGGTGATCGATTACGGCAAGGAGGACTTCACGAAGATCGGCCAGGTCTGCGACGCGGTGTTCGAGACCGTCGGCGGCGACGTTGCTGCGAAATCCTACGACGTTCTCAAGCCCGGCGGCCGCGCGGCGTTCATCGCCTCGGGCGCCAAGGCGCCGGCGACGTCGCGCTCCGACGTGCAGGGCTTGCGCCCCCCGGTGCCGCGGACGCGGGTGGCGATGGAGCGGATCGCACAACTCGCGGTGTCCGGCGCGGTGAAGCCGCCGGAGGTGAAGCTGTTCAAGCTCGCCGACGCAGCCGAGACGCATCGCATCAGCGAGGGACGGCATTTCCGGGGGAAGCTGGTGTTTGCGGTGGGGCGAGCGGCTGTCGGGAAAGTATCGCCTTCGTCGCCCTGAGGCGCGCGTGAACGAAGCGAACGAGGCGTTTCACGCGAGGTGAGGGGCACCGCGACACGGGCGTCGGGTCCCGCGCGCAGGACTCCGTCGCGGACGTCGCCTCGATTTCCAACCACGCAGCATCTGCATTCAGCAACGTGTGCAGTGTGATTCCATGACGGACGCAGCCGCGATGCCGCTTTTTTTGGCATGAAGCGGATCATCCTGCGCCGGGCGGATACCGCCTATTCCCTCTGGACCTAATCTAAACAAGCCGCGTTGTGCGAGAGTAACGCAGCCCGCCGCAGGCCGGCCGGGTATCCGGTTACTCCCGGGTGATACGCATGACAGAAAGCGAACCACATGCCAGTTCTCCTTCCCGACGTCCGACGCGCCGCGAAGTGGTGGCCGGCGGCGCCACGGTCCCGATCGCCATGGTCCCGCTCACCATGAGCATGCCCTCCGACGCCACGGCCCAGCCGGCAGCGCGCGACGGCGCCTCACCCACCGTTTCCGTGAATGTCACCGTGAACGGCACGCGGCACGCACTCGCGCTCGATCCCCGCTCGACGCTGCTCGACGTGCTGCGCGAGCATCTCGACCTGACCGGCTCGAAAAAGGGCTGTGACCAGGGCCAGTGCGGCGCCTGCACGGTGCTGATCGACGGCCGGCGCGTCGTGTCCTGCCTGACGCTCGCCGTGATGACCGATGGCGCCAGCGTCACCACCATCGAGGGACTTGCGAAGGACGGCACGCTGCATCCGTTGCAGCAGGCGTTCATCGATCATGACGCATTCCAGTGCGGCTACTGTACGCCCGGACAGATCTGTTCGGCCGCGGGCCTGATCGCCGAAGGCAAGGCGAAGACGCCGGCCGAAATCCGCGAGCTGATGAGCGGCAACATCTGCCGGTGCGGCGCCTACACCAACATTGTCGCAGCGATCCAGCAGGCGATGGGGCAGTCATGATCGACTTCCAGTTCGCGCGCGCCGGCAATGTCGCGGATGCCGTGCGCCAGATGGCGGCGAGCCCGGGGGCGAAGTTCGTCGCCGGCGGCACCAATCTGGTCGACCTGATGAAGATGGACGTCGAGCAGCCGGCCAAGCTGATCGATGTCAACAGGCTGCCGCTCGACAAGGTCGAGGAGATCGCCGGCGGCGGGCTTCGCATCGGCGCGCTGGTGCGCAACTCCGATCTTGCCTATCACCCGCAGGTCGAGCGGCGCTATCCGATGCTGTCGAGCGCGCTGCTCGCCGGCGCGTCGCAACAGTTGCGCAACATGGCGTCGGTCGGCGGCAATCTCCTGCAACGCACGCGCTGCGCCTACTTCTACGACATCGCGACGCCTTGCAACAAACGCCAGCCGGGCTCGGGCTGCTCCGCCATCGGCGGCCTCAACCGCATGAATGCGATCCTCGGCACCAGCGACGCCTGCATCGCGGTGCATCCGTCGGACATGTGCGTGGCGCTGGCCGTTCTCGAGGCGAAAGTCCGCGTCACCGGTCCGCGCGGCGAGCGCGAGATTCGCGTTTGCGGACTTTCACCGGCTTCCCGGCGACACGCCGCAGCGCGACACCAACCTCGACGCGGATGAACTGATCACCGCGGTCGAGCTGCCGCCGCGCGGGTTTGCCACGAACTACACCTACCTCAAGATCCGCGACCGTCTGTCCTACGCGTTCGCGCTGGTGTCCGTCGCGGTCGGCCTCGAGCTCGACGGCGGCAACATCCGCGAAGCGCGCTTCGCGCTGGGCGGCGTCGCCCACCAGCCCTGGCGCAAGGCGGAGGCCGAAGCCGCGCTGCGCGGCAAGGCTGCGGGGGAGGCTGCGTTCGCGCAGGCCGCCGACATCGTGCTGCGCGACGCCAGGGGCTTCGGGCACAACACGTTCAAGATCGATCTGGCGCGGCGGGCGATCGTCCGCGCGCTGTCGCAGGCGGCGCGGGGCACCCCGCAGTCGCAGTCCAACAAGAAGATCGCGTGAGCAAGGCCATGGCACCTTATATCGGCACCGCCACATCCCGCGTCGACGGCATCGCGAAGGTCACCGGCGCCGCAAAATACGCCGCCGAGTTCAACACGCCCGGCCTCGCCCATGCCAGCATGGTCGCCGCGACGATCACGAAGGGCCGCATCACGCGCATCGACACCGGCGCGGCCATGCGGGTCAAAGGCGTGCTCGCCGTGCTGACGCACGAGAACCGTCCGCCGATGGCCGAACAAGGACGAAGCCTAGAAGGACGACGTGGCGCCGGACGGCTCGCCGTTCCGGCCGCTGTACGACAACAAGGTCATGTTCAACGGCCAGCCGATCGCGCTGGTCGTCGCCGAGACGTCGGAGGTCGCGCGCCATGCGGCGTCGCTGGTCCGGGTCGAATACGCGCCGGAGCCGTTCGTGACGGACGTCTATCGCGCAGCGCGACGCGGCGGTTCCGGTGAAGGCGCCCGACCAACCCGATGGAGGCCGCGTTCGCGCCGCCGAAGCCGCGCGGCGAGCCCGACCGGGCGCTGGCCGCGGCCGCCGTCCGCCACGAGGCCGAATATTACACCCCGATCGAGCATCACAACCCGATGGAGCTCTATGCCACCACGGCGGTGTTCGAGCCGGGCGGCAAGCTCACGGTCTACGACAAGACCCAGGGCGTGCAGAACGTGCAGAGATTTCTTTGCGGCGTGTTCGGCATGAAGCCGGAGGACGTGCGGGTGATGTCGCCCTACATGGGCGGCGGCTTCGGCTCAGGATTGCGTCCGCAGTTCCAGGTGGTGCTGGCGGTGCTCGCGGCGCGCGCGCTGCAGCGCTCGGTGCGGGTGGTGCTGACGCGGGCGCAGATGTATGTGATCGGCCACCGGCCGGCGATGATCCAGAAGCATCGCGCTCGGCGCCAACGCCGGAGGCACGCTCGATGCCATCACCCACGACGCGGTGACCATCACCTCGCAATACGAGGATTTCCACCGGCAGGAGACCGGCTGGTCCGGCGCGCTCTACAAAGCGCCGAACGCCAAATACGCGCACCGGCTCGCGAAGCTCGATCTCGCGACCTCGTGCGACATGCGCGCGCCGAGCGCCACCACCGCGCTGTTTGCGCTCGAATCCGCGATGGACGAGCTCGCGGTCAAGCTCAACCTCGATCCGCTCGAGCTTCGCCTGCGCTGCTATTCGGACCGCGACCAGAACGAGGACAAGCCGTTCGGCAGCAAGGCGCTGCGCGAATGCTACCGGCAGGGCGCGGCGGCGTTCGGCTGGGACAAGCGCAGCCCGCAGCCGCGCTCGATGCGCGACGGCAGCGATCTGATCGGCTTCGGCATGGCGACCGGGATCTGGGAGGCGCTGCAGGTGCCGATCACGGTGCGCATCGCGCTCTCCGCCAACGGCCATGCCGAGGTCGCCTGCGCGACCTCCGACATCGGCACCGGCACCTATACCATCATGGCGCAGGTCGCGGCCGACATGCTCGGGCTGCCACTCGACAACATCGGCATCAAGCTCGGCGACTCGAGCCTGCCGCAATCGCCGGTCGAGGGCGGGTCGTGGATTGCCACGTCGGTGTCGAACGGGATCGTGACCACCGCCGGCGCGATCCGCGACGAGCTGTTGCGCATGGCAAAGCAGATGCCGAACTCGCCGCTCGCGAATGCCGCGCCCGACGAGGTCGTGCTGGCCGACGGCAAGCTCGCGAGCAGGGGCGACGCCTCGCGCGGCGTGTCGATCGCCGACGCGATGCGGCAGGGCGCGGTCGACCGCATCGAGCAGGAGAAAACCACCAACCCCAGCGGCGACCACAGCCGCGCCAACAACACCCACGCGGCGCATTTCGTCGAGGTGAGGGTGGACGAGCAGCTCGGCGTCGTCCGTGTCACCCGCGCCGTCAGCGCGGTTGCGGCCGGTCGCATCCTCAACACCAAGACCGGCGGCAGCCAGATCCTCGGCAGCGTGGTCTGGGGCATCGGCATGGCGCTGCACGAGGAAACCCACGTCGATCACCGGATCGGCCGCATCATGAACGCAAACCTCGCCGAATACGCCATGCCGGTGCACGCCGACATCCATGACATCAAGGTGATCTTCGTCGACGAGCCGGACGACAGCAATCCGCTCGGCCTCAAGGGGCTCGGCGAGATCGGCATCGTCGGGGTGGCGGCGGCGGTCGCCAACGCGGTCTATCACGCCACCGGCAAACGGGTGCGCGATCTGCCGATCACGCTGGACAAGCTGAGTGCGTAGACCACTCCACCTGAGATTTGGCCGAGCGCTGAAAAACTCTCCGCGGTCATTCCGGGACGCCGCGAAGCGGCGGACCCGGAATCCAGAAAAGTAGAAAATCCCAATTCCGGGTTCGCGCCCATAGCGCGTCGCGCTGATGGACCCCGGAATGACGGTCAGCAGTTCTTCAGCAGCCTGCTAGCGAATATTGATCGCGTAGGTGAAACGCTTGATGACGCCGACTTTGAAGTCGACGTCGAGAACGACTTTGTCCGCGCCGGCGAAATCGCTCTTCGATTTGTAGAAAACAGCGACGGCATCGACAATCTTGCCGTTGCAGCGGGCGCGGGGGTGGCTCTTCTCGTGACTGACGGGAAATTTGACCGGCTCCTGCCGGACATCGCCGCCGCCGGGCGGCGTGACGACGCGCACCTCGGGCAGGGCCCCGCCGCTGCAATCCGTACGCACGTGGCCCATGGCGGCGATCCGGAATTCGCTGCCGCTGAATGCCTCTCGCGCATGAAACTCCTCGAGGCGGCTCTTCGACTTGGGCTGTGCAACGCGGCGTTTCGCCCCCGCACTCCTCTGCGAAACGGCAGGTCGAGACGACGACTGCTGCCCTTGGGTGTGACTGTCGATGCAATTATAAAAATTCTGGCTCTGCGCCGCACCGATGCTGCCGGAAAACCGCCACCGGCCTTCCCCCATGTATGTTGCTCCGACCTGATCGGCGCACCGCGCGAACACAGATCGGGCTTGAGCGGGCGTCGGTCCGGCTTGCCCCAGAAGCGTAAACGCGGTCGCCACAGCAACCAGAACTGTCTTCGATTCGATGCGCACGGCTCCCCCACGGAATGACGCGCCCCGACCAATATAGCAAATTGTAACCTGCAGTTGAACATGGCCTGGTGCATCCTTTGATCGCGCTTGGCGTGCCTGCGGTTGAACAGTCCGCAAAACAAAAGGACCCAACGCGGGGGAGCGTTGGGTCCTTCTTACGCCCGGCAGTCGGGGCAAGCGCCGGACGTGACGACCGTCTACTCAACCGAATGCCACGATGCCGATCCACGCAAAAGCCGTCGACATCACCAAAGCCAACGCGACGATTCTCACATGGGTCTCCGACCCTGCCGTCATCATTGTGCTGCTCATGGCCCTGCTCCGATGCTTTCAGGTTGCGTCATCCGGCGTGCGATTTGTTTGATGCAGATCAAACCCGGACCTTCGGGAAAATACCTGGCGTCGGACGGTCGGCGGATTCCCGGCGCCTTGGGATACGGCCGGCACTACCTCATGTTCGCTGCGACGATGACCTTTTGCTTCGTGTCCCGCGCAGGCGTTTCCCGAGGTCCGCCCTGCGGCGTGCCTGTCTGTTTGTCGCCTTTTGCGGCGCGATTGACGGTTTGAGCCGCGGGCACGGGCCGTTCGATGGCCTGATTGGGCGACGAACCCGAACGCGCCGAGATCAGGCCGGCCTGCTGGGACGCGAGCGCGACACTCAGGATCGCAGCCGCATATACGAGCGGATTGGCCAGAAGCGGCGTCGAGGTCATGGCTTTCCACCTCCCGATGCCGGTGCTGTACAGCGTCCGTGGGGCGGCGAAAACTCCGGATGAAACCGTAAGGACTATTACGGAGGCCCGGTACGGAGCATGGGCCGCCAGGCCGTGCGAGCGGTGGCCTGACGCGGCGGCGTTTTGGATCATTCGGAAGCCCGCATTTGACTTAGCGCAAATGTGGAAAGACGCATTGCCCGCAATGTGGGATCGAAGCGTCAAACGGAGGTAGGCAATGACGAGTGAAATGTCCACGCCGACAGTGTTCGTCATCGGTGCCGATCAGGCGTTTCGCACCTCGATGACCGGGTTTCTTTCATCGGCCAACATGGACGTACGGCCGCTATCGTCTGCCAGTGAGTTTGTGGCGACGGAAACTCCCGATGTCCCAAGCTGCATCGTGCTGGATGTGAGGATGCCGGGCATCAGCGGCCTGCAATTCCAGCGGAGGCTGCAACAGGCCGGCTGCGACATGCCGATCGTGTTCGTGACCGATCACGCCGATGTCCCGATGACGACGCGCGCAACCGGCCTCGATGCGGAACGGCGCGCCGGCGCGTCGATGCTGCTCGGCGCTGTTTGCGCCGCACTCCGTCAGGACGCGCAGAGACGCGAGTCCGCACAATCTGCCGGAAAAATCAGGGAATTGTTTTCCGCGCTGACGGCTCGCGAACGGGAGGTCATTGCAAGGGTCGGTCAAGGCTTGATGAACAAGCAGGTCGCCTGGGAGCTCGGCGTGAGCGAGATCACCGTAAAGGTTCATCGCGGCAACGCGATGAGAAAACTTGGGGCGGGATCTTTGGCGGCCCTCATCAGAATGCTCGACGCCGTGCAGGCCGGTGGCACGCACGAAGCCCTTCGCGAGCGCGCGCTGCTCATTGTGCCCGGTCCTCTACCGGTTGCCGCCGGCAACGGGCTGAGCGCTGCATGATCCGCGCCGGTTCACCAGGCGTCTTCGGAGAATTGGCAACAATCGTAGCCGCGTCGTGCGACTGCGAGGAGACCGAAAATGATGAAACGTATGCCGCTTGCCGCAGCCCGGAAAACTCGATTTCAACGTCCGCATCGTATTTGGATCTGAACCGCTGGCGTATCAGGTCGTCACGCCCGAGGCCGCCTGGCCCCCCGCATCTCCCCTCGACACCTTTCCCTACAGCGCCTCGGCGTGTTCTGCATCCGGCTGTTAAAGTTCGTGTATCAGTTGGCTGGAGTTGCTGGCCGGACTGGGTGCAGCGAAACCCATCATTGTTCTCCCGGCAAAACGATGGGTTTCGCCTTCGGCTCAACCCATCCTACGCGCGCTGAGCGCAGCGAAATGCAGGAGGGTTTCTTCCGGACGTCGCTCGGATCCGTCCGGGCTGCGGTCTGCGCGTCTTCCGAAGCTCGCATTTGCATTGCAGGAAGGCCGTCAAACGCGGATATTTGCAGCGGGTCATTCGGGAATCCCGTTTCGGCGCTCGCGCCTGGAGTCCGGGTCCCGGAATGACGGGAGAGGGCGACGATGAAAAAGTTTCCGCGCCGCGACTTCCTTCGTGTTGCCGGACTTGCAGCCGCCGGCTCCGTTGTTTCGCGTCCCGCGCTTGGACAGGCCTATCCGGCCCGGCCGGTGCGGCTGGTCATCCCGTTCAATGCCGGCGGCAGCACCGACATCGTCGGCCGCATCATGTGCCAGTGGCTTACCGAGCGGCTCGGGCAATCGTTCGTGGTCGAGAACAAGCCGGGTGCCGGCACCAACATCGGAACCCAGCTGGTGGTGAACGCGCCGGCCGACGGCTACACGCTGCTCTATACGGTCTCCACCCACTCCATCAATCCGTCGCTCTACAAGTCGCTGCCGTTCGACTTCCAGCGCGACATCACCGCCGTAGCAGGCCTGTTCGAATTTCCGCTGGTGCTGGCGATGAATCCGCAGGTGCCGGCCAGGACTCTCCCCGAGTTCATCGCCTGGGCCAAGGCCAATCCCGGCAAGGTCAACATGGGCTCGTTCGGCGTGCGCACCGTCAGCCACCTGTCGATCGAGCTGCTCAAGATCTCGACCGGCATCGAGTTCGTGCATGTGCCTTACACCGGCGGCGCGGCGATGCTGCCCGCAGTGATCGCCGGGCAGGTTCATGCCGGCGTCGATGCGCTGCCGAATGCGGTGCCGCACATCAAGGGCGGCTCGGTGCGCGCGCTTGCGGTCCTGTCGCAGGCGCGGACGCCCACGTTTCCCGACGTGCCGACCGTCGGCGAGTTCATCCCGGGCTACGAGGTCAGGTCATGGAACGGGGTCGGCGCGCCGAGGGGCACGCCGCCCGAGATCATCGAGCGCCTCAACCGCGAGATCAATGCGGGCCTGCAGGATCCCACGCTGCTCAAGCGTGTTGCCGATCTTGGTGGCCTGCCGATCCGTGCGACGCCCGCCGAGATGACCGATATCATCGCCAAGGCCACCGAAAAGTGGGCCAAGGTGGTGAAGGCCGCGGGCATCGAGCCGCAGTGAAGCGCGTCTCAACGGCAAAGATAAACCGCGGAATGTCTTCCGTGGCTAAGCCGACGTGTCGTGCTTGGCAGAGGACTTCCGATCATGAGTCTTAATCCTACTGCGTCAAAAAAAACGCCGGCGCTCGTTACTGTGCCCTCTCCTTTTGGGAGAGGGCACCACGAACTGTGCAATACATTCGAATGGGTGAGGGGTTACGGTCCATCGATAGACCGAAACCCCTCACCCAACTCAGCCCGTTGTACGTTTGGTGTAGCCCTCTCCCAAAAGGAGAGGGCACAACAAAAAGCGCTTCGGCTCTTCTGATGCAGTAAGATTAACAGACATCAGGGAGATGGATTTCGGGAATCAAGGCCGTGTTTTTTGAACCGGACCGGCACCTCGCAAATTTGTTGCCCCATCGGATTGATCACCAGCACCGTCCACCCCGCACCGCGTTGACTTGATTGCCACGAAACGTCGTTGGCCATTTCGCGAGCAGTGCGCAGAGCTTCTCGCCTCGCAGCGCGGTCGGTCGATAATTCGAGGGCTCGCATGTCCTCGACGGTTTGATGACCGTTGGTATACTTGAACGAATAGCGCGGCTTGGCCGCTTCGCGGTCCGCGGCGTTCGTTGGGTCGCTGTTGCGCTTGGGCGATGCCGACGCAATCTTTGGCACCCGGTTCGTCTGCGACTTCCACGTCGCCAAGCTGCCGAACCACAGCGCGCGCACACTCTGCGCAATCACAGCCATGGCACGCGCGTCCATGCCGGTGCCCATCAGCGTGAACTCGCGTCAGAGACCGCAGGCGGCTGCACGGTAGCCTCCGCGGCTCTCTCCACGTCCACGGCTTTGGCAAAAAACCGCGCGGCATCGGATCGCAGTTTTTCGGCAGCGCGCCGGTCGCTCATTTGGCGAGCGATTTCGAGAGCCAACGCAGCCTGGTCGCGGAAGTAGCGGGCATCCTGCATGGGCAACGCTCCCTGATCCGTCGGCTGGTCGATGGACCTGGGTGAGCAAATCGCTGCTCAACTGCCCCACTGGACCTGTGATGGCCTGCGGCGAGGTCCGCCGCGTGTCGGGGGTGCGGTGCCGGTTAGCCCGGCTCCTTAAGGCCAGTTTGTTCTAGAACCTCCCATCCTATGTCCGGTTCCAAACATATAGCAAGATAGTTGGTGAGCTTGGTTCAACAGCCGTTCGTAGCGGACTTGCCCCGGCGTAGCCGTCCGACGAATGGCGGTGCATGTCCTCGTCGGTGACCGCGCGCCAGACCATCTGGGCTAATGGATGTTGAGGGCTTTTCGGGCGCAGTTGAGGATGTGCACCTGATCAGCCTTGCCGTCCCGCACACAATGCAGAACCGTTTCCGCGACGATGTCGGTCCCGGAAAACTCGATTTCAACGTCCGCATCGTATTTGGATCTGAACCGCTGGCGTATCAGGTCGTCACGCCCGAGGCCGCCTGGCCCCCCGCATCTCCCCTCGACACCTTTCCCTACAGCGCCTCGGCGTGTTCTGCATCCGGCTGTTAAAGTTCGTGTATCAGTTGGCTGGAGTTGCTGGCCGGACTGGGTGCAGCGAAACCCATCATTGTTCTCCCGGCAAAACGATGGGTTTCGCCTTCGGCTCAACCCATCCTACGCGCGCTGAGCGCAGCGAAATGCAGGAGGGTTTCTTCCGGACGTCGCTCGGATCCGTCCGGGCTGCGGTCTGCGCGTCTTCCGAAGCTCGCATTTGCATTGCAGGAAGGCCGTCAAACGCGGATATTTGCAGCGGGTCATTCGGGAATTCCCGTTTCGGCGCTCGCGCCGGAGTCTGGGTCCCGGAATGACGGGAGAGGGCGACGATGAAAAAGCTTCCGCGCCGCGACTTCCTTCGTGTTGCCGGGCTTGCAGCCGCCGGCTCCGTTGTTTCGCGTCCCGCGCTTGCACAGGCCTATCCGGCCCGGCCGGTGCGGCTGGTCATCCCCTTCAATGCCGGCGGCAGCACCGACATCGTCGGCCGCATCATGTGCCAGTGGCTTACCGAGCGGACCGGGCAATCGTTCGTCGTCGAGAACAAGCCCGGCGCCGGCACCAACATCGGAACCCAGCTGGTGGTGAACGCGCCGCCCGACGGCTACACGCTGCTCTATACGGTCTCCACCCACTCCATCAATCCGTCGCTCTACAAATCGCTGCCGTTCGACTTCCAGCGCGACATCACGGCCGTAGCAGGCCTGTTCGAATTTCCGCTGGTGCTGGCGATGAATCCGCAGGTGCCGGCCAGGACCCTCCCCGAGTTCATCGCCTGGGCCAAGGCCAATCCCGGCAAGGTCAACATGGGCTCGTTCGGCGTGCGCACCGTCAGCCACCTGTCGATCGAGCTGCTCAAGATCTCGACCGGCATCGAGTTCGTGCATGTGCCTTACACCGGCGGCGCGGCGATGCTGCCCGCAGTGATCGCCGGGCAGGTTCATGCCGGCGTCGATGCGCTGCCGAATGCGGTGCCGCACATCAAAAGCGGCTCGGTGCGCGCGCTTGCGGTCCTGTCGCAGGCGCGGACGCCCACGTTTCCCGACGTGCCGACGGTCGGCGAGTTCATCCCGGGCTACGAGGTCAGGTCATGGAACGGGGTCGGCGCGCCGAGGGGCACGCCGCCCGAGATCATCGAGCGCCTCAACCGCGAGATCAATGCGGGCCTGCAGGATGCGACGCTGCTCAAGCGTGTCGCCGATCTCGGTGGCCTGCCGATCCGTGCGACGCCCGCCGAGATGACCGAGATCATCGCCAAGGCCACCGACAAGTGGGCCAAGGTGGTGAAGGCCGCGGGCATCGAGCCGCAGTGAAGCGCGTCTCAACGGCAAAATAAACGCCGACGCTTCCGTGGCTAAGCCGACGTGTCGTGCTTGGCAGAGGACTTCCGATCATGAGTTTTAATCCTACCGCGTCAAAAAACGCCGGCGCTCGTTACTGTGCCCTCTCCTTTTGGGATAGGGCACCACGAACTGTGCAATACATTCGAATGGGTGAGGGGTTAGGTCCATCGATAGACCGAAACCCTCACCCAACTCAGCCCGTTGTACGTTTGGTGTAGCCCTCTCCCAAAAGGAGAGGGCACAACAAAAAGCGCTTCGGCTCTTCTGATGCAGTAAGATTAACAGACATCAGGGAGATGGATTTCGGGAATCAAGGCCGTTTTTTTAACCGGACCGGCACCTCGCAAATTTGTTGCCCCATCGGATTGATCACCAGCACCGTCCACCCCGCACCGCGTTGACTTGATTGCCACGAAACGTCGTTGGCCATTTCGCGAGCAGTGCGCAGAGCTTCTCGCCTCGCAGCGCGGTCGGTCGACAATTCGAGGGCTCGCATGTCCTCGACGGTTTGATGACCGTTGGTATACTTGAACGAATAGCGCGGCTTGGCCGCTTCGCGGTCCGCGGCGTTTGTTGGGTCGCTGTTGCGCTTGGGCCATGCGGACGCAATCTTTGGCACCCGGTTCGTCTGCGACTTCCACGTCGCCGAGCTGCCGAACCACAGCGCCCGTACACTCTGCGCAATCACAGCCATGGCACGCGCGTCCATGCCGGTGCCCATCAGCGTGAACTCGCGTCAGAGACCGCAGGCGGCTGCATGGCAGCCTCCGCGGCTCTCTCCACTTCCACGGCTTTGGCAAAAAACCGCGCGGCATCGGATCGCAGTTTTTCGGCAGCGCGCCGGTCGCTCATTTGGCGAGCGATTTCGAGAGCCAACGCAGCCTGGTCGCGGAAGTAGCGGGCATCCTGCATGGGCAACGCTCCCTGATCCGTCGGCTGGTCGATGGACCTGGGTGAGCAAATCGCTGCTCAACTGCTCCACTGGACCTGTGATGGCCTGCGGCGAGGTCCGCCGCGTGTCGGGGGTGCGGTGCCGGTTAGCCCGGCTCCTTAAGGCCAGTTTGTTCTAGAACCTCCCATCCTATGTCCGGTTCCAAACATATAGCAAGATAGTTGGTGAGCTTGGTTCAACAGCCGTTCGTAGCGGACTTGCCCCGGCGTAGCCGTCCGACGAATGGCGGTGCATGTCCTCGTCGGTGACCGCGCGCCAGACCATCTGGGCTAATGGATGTTGAGGGCTTTTCGGGCGCAGTTGAGGATGTGCACCTGATCAGCCTTGCCGTCCCGCACACAATGCAGAACCGTTTCCGCGACGATGTCGGTCAAAGGGTGTGCGCCGTGGAAAGCGGCGTTTTTCCAGTGGGTGCAAGGCCCACCCGGCAACCGCTCCAGCCGGAAGCAACCGGAGCAGCCATGGAGGTAACGAAATGGCTGAAGCCTTCGGATAGCGGGTCACGAATTGGTGACCGCGCGAGTGTGCAGGCCGCAACGTGGGTGAACGCCGAGCAATCCTCGAAACGGACGATGCGCAGGCCGACCCGACAACCCTTTCGGGGAAGGCTGATACGGCTGGGTGAATGAGCGAAGCAGTACGCCCAGACGCTGCGCCGGGGTAGTGGCGGCAGCATGTACACAAGGAAAACGCGCGCAACACGGGAAGCCCCAAGGCGCGGTCAGCGGATGACCAACCGGACGCCCGCGAGGGACAGGCCGGGCGCCCTGGGGTGGCGGAGAGGTTCGTAGTACCGCCGAAGCCGGGTAATGCCGGTGGAGGGAAGGGACCTCAGTTCAAGACAGACGCAAGACGTGGTGAGGGACCTGGAGATTGGGCAACCTATCAACTCCGACGAGTGTTCAGAAACTGCAGATGGCGTTGCACGCGAAAGCGAAGGCAGAAACCGGCTATCGCTTCTACGCCCTGTACGACAAGATCAGCCGTGAGGACATCCTGGTGCATGCCTATGCCCAGTGCCGCTCCAACAAGGGCGCACCGGGGGTGGACGGTCAGGATTTTGCGGACATCGACGCGTATGGGGTGCAGCGGTGGCTCGGCGAACTGGCGCTTGCGCTCGGCAGCAGACTTACCGACCGGACCCCATCAGAAGAGTGTTCATACCGAAGGCCAACGGCAAACTCAGGCCGCTGGGCATCTGACCGTACGGGATCGGGTCTGCATGACAGCAGCGATGCTGGTGCTGGAACCGATCTTCGAAGCTGATCTTCCACCAGAGCAGTACGCCTACCGCCCCGGGCGAAACGCCCAACAGGCGGTGGTCGAGGTGGAAGGGCTGCTGTTCCGCGGCCACCCGGAAGTTGTTGACGC
>CAWHLG010000018.1:0-65832 GCA_963830015.1 uncultured Alphaproteobacteria bacterium | reverse complement strand
TGACGTCGTTGGTCAATTCGGTGCCGTCGACGACGACGCGGCCCTGCTGATGCTCCTCGAGCCGGTTGATGCAGCGGATCATGGTCGATTTTCCGGAGCCGGACGGGCCGCAAATGACGATGCGCTCGCCCTTGGTGACATGCAGATTGATGTCGCGCAGCACATGGAAATCGCCGTACCACTTGTGGACGCCGACGAGCTCCACCGCCACATCGGTCTTGAGCGGCGCGGGCTTCAGCCTGGATGGTACCGACTGCTCTACCATGCGCCCCTCATCGCCTGTCGCCCGCGGCGAGGCGGGCTTCGACCATCCGCGAATAACGCGACAGCCCATAGCAGAAGATCAGATAGAAGATCGCGGCAAACGCATAACCGGTGGTGCTGGTCACCGGCGTCGCCCAGTTCGGGTCGACGCGCGCGGCCTCGATGGTCCGGAGGAAATCGAAGATGCCGACGACGAACACCAATGTCGTGTCCTTGAACAGCGCGACGGTCGAGTTGACAATGTTGGGGATGGTGATGCGCAGCGCCTGCGGCAGCACGATCTGCCGCATGGACTGCCAGTAGCTCAGGCCCACCGCCATAGCCGCCTCGTACTGGCCCTTCGGGATCGCCTGAAGGCCCGCGCGCACCACTTCGGCCATGTAGGCCGCGGAGAACAGCGCCACGCCGACCAGCGCGCGGAGCAGTTTGTCGGGCGACCAGGTGTCCGGCACGAACAGCGGCAGCATGACGCTCGCCATGAACAGCACGGTGATGAGCGGCACGCCGCGCACGAATTCGATGAAGATCACCGAGAACAGCCGCACCGCCGGCATCCGCGAGCGGCGGCCGAGCGCGAGCAGCACGCCGAGCGGCAGCGAGGCGACGATGCCGACGGCGGCGACCACGATGGTGACCAGCACGCCGCCCCATTGCGAGGTCGAGACGCGGGACAGCCCGATCGCCGGAAAGCCGAGCAGCAGCACCACCGACGCAAGCGGCATCAGGATGAAAAAGTAGAACGCGCCAAGGTCCCGCCGCGGCGCGTCGAGCCACGCCATCCAGCCGACACCGAAGGCGAGCAGCGCGAAGAACACATCGACCCGCCAGCGCTCTTCGATCGGATAAAAGCCGTAGGTGAAGAAATTGATGCGGTCGATGACGAAGGCCCAGCAGGCGCCGACCTCCGGGCGCTCCGGCCGCGGCAGGCAGTCGACCCGGCTCGCGCCGTCCCACACCGCGTCGATGATCAGGAATTTCGCGAGCGGCGGAACGATCCAGGCGACCAGCAAGGCGGAAGCCACGGTCAGCGCGATGTTGAGCGGGCTGGAGAACAGATTGTCCCTGGCCCAGCCGAGCGCGCCGGAAAGCGCACGCGGCGGCGGCATGGCCGGGATCGGAGTGGTTCGGACAAAGGCTGCGGCAGCGTTCGCCATCTAACGCTCCACCACGGCGACGCTGCGGTTGTAGAGATTCATCAATCCCGACGTGACGAGGCTGATGGTCAGATAGACCGCCATGGTGATGGCGATCACCTCGACGGCCTGGCCGGTCTGGTTGAGCACGGTGCCGGCGAAAATCTGCACCAGGTCGGGGTAGCCGATGGCGACGGCGAGCGTCGAGTTCTTGGTGAGGTTGAGATACTGGTTGGTCAGCGGCGGCACGATCACCCGCATCGCCTGCGGCACCACCACGAGGCGGAGCGTCGGGCCGGGGCGAAGCCCCAGCGAATAGGCCGCCTCGGTCTGCCCCTTGGCGACGGCGAGGATCCCCGCACGCACGTTCTCCGCGATGAAGGCCGCGGTGTAGGTCACGAGCCCGAACAGCAGCGCCGCGAACTCGGGCAGAACCTCGACGCCGCCGCGGATGTTGAAGCGTCCGGCCTCGGGATAGTTGAACTGCACCGGAAAGCCCGACAGCGCCAGAACGGCCAGAGGAAGCGCGATCACGAGGCCGAGCGTCACCCACAGCACCGGCGACTGCTGGCCGGTCTGGCTCTGCCGCCGCTTCGCCCAGATGCGATAGCCGATCGCGGCAAGGACACCGGCCAGGAGCGCGATCAGCGCAAAGCGCGCCGCAGGCTCAAACACCGGCTGCGGCAGGAACAGGCCGCGATTGTTGAGGAACCCGCCGCCGGGTATCGCGATGCTCTCGCGGATGCCGGGCAACGCCTTCAGCACGGCGTTGTACCAGAACAGAAGCTGCAGCAGGAGCGGCAGGTTGCGGATGATCTCGACGTAACAGCCGGCGACCCTCGACACCAGCCAGTTCTTCGACAGCCGCGCGATGCCGACGATGAAGCCGAGGATCGTCGCCAGCACGATGCCGATGCCGGCAACCAGCAGCGTGTTGATCAGGCCGACCCAGAACGCGCGGCCATAGGTCGACGTGGTCGAATACTCGATCAGCGTCTGGCTGATATCGAATCCCGCGGTGGTGTCCCAGAAACCGAAGCCCGAGGCGATCTTGGCACGGGCGAGGTTGTCCACCGCGTTGCTCACCGCGCTCCACGCAAGGAACGCGATGATGATGCACAGCACCGCCTGATAGGCGATGCCGCGCACCTTCGGATTGTAGATCAGCGGCGTCTTCGGGATTTTCGTTGCGACGCCGCTCGCCGTGGTCATAAGCTTCCGTCTCTCACCGCGGAAGCGGCCCGCTCATCGCACCGGCGGGGCGTATTGCAACCCGCCCTTGTTCCACAGTGCATTCAGCCCGCGCGCGATCTTGAGCTGCGAGCCCTGGCCGACATTGCGCTCGAAGGATTCACCGTAATTGCCGACGTTCTTGATGATCCGCACCGCCCAGTCGTTGGTGAGCCCGAGCGCCTCGCCGTGCTTGCCTTCGGTGCCGAGCAGGCGCCTCACGTCGGGGTTTTCCGACTTGAGCTGGTCGTCGACGTTGGCCTTGGTGACGCCGAGCTCCTCGGCGTTGACCATCGCGTAGTGCGTCCATTTGACGATGTCGAACCACTGATCGTCGCCGTGGCGGACCGTGGCGCCGAGCGGCTCCTTGGAGATCACCTCCGGCAGGATAATGTGATCGTTGACGTTGGCGAGCCGCAGCCGTTCGCCGGCGAGGCCCGACGCGTCGGTGGTGTAGGCGTCGCAGCGGCCGGCGTCGTAGGCCTTGATCGCCTCGTCGGCGGTGGCGAACGTCACCGTCTTGAGCTTCATCTTGTTGGCGCGGAAGAAGTCGGCGAGGTTCAATTCGGTGGTGGTGCCCTGCTGCACGCAGACCGCGGCGTCGTTGAGCTCGAGCGCCGAGTTCACCTTCAGCGCCTTGCGCACCAGGAAACCCTGGCCGTCGTAGTAGTTGACCGCCGTGAAGTTGAGGCCGAGCGAGGTGTCGCGCGAGGAGGTCCACGTCGTGTTGCGGGCGAGCACGTCGACCTCGCCCGATTGCAGCGCCGTGAAGCGGTCCTTCGCGGTCAGCGGCACGAACTTGATCTTGTTCGCATCGTTGAAGATCGCCGCGGCGAGCGCCTTGCACAGATCGACGTCGAGGCCGGTCCAGCGCCCTTGCGAGTTCGGCAGGCCGAAGCCCGCCAGCGTGCCGTTCGCCCCGCAGTTGAGCACGCCCCTGGATTTGATCGTATTCAGGGTCTGGGCCGAGGCCGCCGAGGCCGCCATCCCGAAAATCGCCGCTAAAGCCAGACGAAGAACGACGCTGGTCATGACTCGCAATCTCCCAAAAAATGCAGGCCGGCGAAGCCGCGCGTCCGCGCAGCCGCACCCAACCTACTCTATCCCCTCTGTTTCGCATCACAGAACGGCGCGTGACACAGGTCAAGGGGTTGCGGTTTGCGGTTCTGCCGCCATAAATGCCGAAATGCAGGATATTTCATCGCGATGAACAGGCCCGAAGCCGGCAAGGAAGCCTGCAAGCCTGCGCCGGCGGAGCTGAAACCCGACACCAAGGTCACCACCGGCGGCCGCAACCCGCACGCCCATCACGGTTACGTCAACACGCCCGTCTACCGCGCCTCGACGCAGCTCTACCGGACCGCCGAGGACTATCTCGCCCACAACGGGCCCTACTTCTACGGCCGGCTCGGAACGCCGACGTCGGAGGCGCTGGAAACCGCGATCCGCGAGATCGAGGGACCGGCCTGCGCGGGCGTTGCGCTGCTGCCTTCGGGGCTGGCGGCGATCTCGACCGCGCTGCTTGCGGTGCTCAAGTCCGGCGATCATCTGTTGATGACCGACAGCGCCTATGGACCGGCGCGGCGGTTCTGCGACGGCATGCTCGCCGGCTGCGGCGTCACCACGACCTATTACGATCCGCTGATCGGCGGGAGACATCGCCGGCTTGATGCGGCCGAACACGCGGGCCGTCTACACGGAATCTCCGGGCTCGCTGACCTTCGAGATGCAGGATATCCCGGCGATCGCGGACGCGGCCCACCGGCACGGCGCGCTGGTGCTGACCGACAACACCTGGGCGAGCCCGCTGCACCACAAGGTGCTGGAGCATGGCGCCGACCTGTCGATCCAGTCCGGCACCAAATATATCGGCGGGCACTCCGACACGCTGCTCGGCACGGTGTCGGCCAACGCGGACGCGCTGCCGCGGTTGAAGGACACGGTCCACGGCATGGGACTTTGCGTCGGCCCCGACGACATGAATTTGGCGCTGCGGGGCTTGCGCACGCTTGCCGTGCGCCTGGCGCGCCATCAGGAGTTGGGCCTGACGCTCGCCCGCTGGCTTGAACGGCGGCCGGAGGTGCTGAAGGTCCTGCATCCCGCCTTGCCGAGCCATCCCGGCCACGCGATCTGGAAGCGCGACTACACCGGCGCCTGCGGCCTGTTCGCCATGGTGCTGAAGCCCGTGCCGGAGAGCGCCGTGTTCGCCTTCCTCAACAGCCTTTCGCTGTTCGGCATCGGTGTCTCATGGGGCGGCTTCGAAAGCCTCGCCATCCCGGTCGATGTGACCGGCACCCGGACCGCCACGACCTTCGCGCCGGGCGGCCCGGTGGTGCGCTTTCATGCAGGTCTCGAGGACGTCGGCGATCTCACCGCCGATCTCGAACGCGGCTTTGCCGCGCTGGCTGCGGCGTTGTAGAGGAAGCCAATGCACAAGCCTTCCGACATCGTCATGCTGGATGCCGTTGCGCTGTCGCGCGCCATCCACTCGAAGCAAGTGTCCTGCGCCGGCGTGATGAGCGCCTATCTCGATCACATCGACGCGCTCAATCCCAAGGTCAACGCCATCGTCTCCCTGCAGGAGCGAAGCGACCTGATGCGGCAGGCCAAGGCTCGCGACGACGAGCTTGCGCGGGGCGAGGACCGCGGCGCCATGCACGGCTTCCCGCAGGCGGTGAAGGACCTCACCGCGACCAAGGGCATCCGCACCACGCAGGGCTCGCCGATCTTCAAGGATTTCGTGCCGGCCGCCGACGCCATCGTGGTCGAACGGGTGAAGCGCGCCGGCGCGATCATCATCGGCAAGACCAACACGCCGGAGTTCGGGCTCGGCTCCAACACCTACAACGACGTGTTCGGGCGCACGTTGAACGCCCACGACCAGTCAAAAACCGCGGGCGGATCGAGCGGCGGCGGCGCGGTCGCCGTCGCGCTCCACATGCTGCCGGTCGCCGACGGCACCGACCACGGCGGCTCGCTGCGCAATCCCGCCGCCTACAACAACATCTTCGGCTTCCGGCCGTCGTTCGGACGGGTGCCGGCGCAGCAGCTCGACGGCTTCTACGCCGTGATGGGCACGCCGGGACCGATGGCGCGCAACGTGCCCGATCTCGCGATGCTGCTTTCGGTCCAGGCGGGCTACGACGCGAGAGCGCCGCTGTCGAACCGGCAGGACCCGGCGCAATTCGCCGGATCGCTCGCGCGCGACTTCAAGGGCGCGCGGATCGCCTGGGCCGGCGATTTCGGCGGGCACATGCCGTTCGATCCGGGACTGCTCGATCTCTGCAGATCCGCGCTGAAGACGTTCGAGGCGCTGGGCTGCACGGTCGAGGAAGCCATCCCCGACTATCCGATCGCCAAGGTCTGGGAAAACTGGAAGGTGCTGCGCGCCTGGCAGTCCGGCTCGGCGCTGAAGGCGCACTACGCCGATCCGGCCAAACGCGCGCTGCTGAAGCCCGAGGCGCGGTTCGAGGTCGAGAGCGGCGACAAGCTCAAGGCCTACGACATCTACGACGCCAATGCCGCGCGCACCGCGTGGTACCAGGCCGTGCGCGCCTTCTTCGAGCGCTACGATTACTGGCTGATGCCGTCGGCGCAGGTGTTTCCGTTCGACGCCATGACCGACTGGCCGAAGACGGTCGGCGGCCGGACCATGGACACCTACCACCGCTGGATGGAGGTGATGATCCCGGTGACGATGTCGAGCTGTCCGTCGCTCAGCGTGCCGGTCGGCTTCAACGGCGCGGGCCTGCCGATGGGCCTGCAGATCGTCGCCGCCAATCACGGCGAACTCGCCTGCCTGCAACTGGCCCACGCCTACGATCAGGCGACGCAATGGGTGAACAAACGCAAGCCCGCCGCTGCTTGGGCTTTAGCAGGATGCCGCGTCCCGGCCGCGATTCTGCCTCGCGCCGCTCCTTCATGATCAGCATGATGTTGCGGATATAGATGAACGTCGAAAGCCCTGGCCCAGGATGATCACCGGCTCGCGCTTGACGATGCCATAGACCAGCGTCATCAGCCCGCCGCCCATCGAGAAGGCCCAGAACGCAAACGGGATCACGCTCTTGCCGGCGCGCTCGCTGGAAATCCACTGCACCAGAAAACGCGCCGCAAACAGCAATTGCGCGCCCACCCCGAACACCAGCCAGAAATCGAACTTGGCGACGAACGCATCGTAAAAAACACTCGCTGATCGCTTCGCCGATGGAAATGAGCATCAGGCAATCTCCGTTGCGTCGGGGACGCGCTTCCTGCGGCGGATCAGCCACCAAACTCCGGCGAGATCAAGGATTCCGACCCACAACCGGTCCCAGAAGCCGTAATTCGACGTGCCGTGCTGGCGCGGCCGGTCGACCACGTCGACATAGCCGATGTCCCTGCCCTCGCGGCGCACCAGCGCCGGCAGGAACCGATGCAAGCCGTCGAAGTAAGGCAACGCCAGGCCGACCTCGCGCGGAAACGCCTTCAGCCCGCAGCCGGAGTCGCGCGTGCCGTCGCGCAGGATCGAGCCGCGCACCGCGTTCGCCACCCGCGACTGGAACTTCTTGAAGCCCGTGGCCTTGCGGCCGATGCGCTGGCCCGCGATCAGGCCTGTCTTCGGCGCGCCGTGTTCCAGCGCCTCGATCAGCTTGGGCAGGAATGCCGGATCGTTCTGGCCGTCGCCGTCGAGCGTGACGACGATGCCGCCGCGGGCCGAGAGAATGCCGGTACGCAGCGCCGCCGACTGCCCGCAGGATTGCGCGTGCCTGACCTGACGCAGCCACGGATGCACAGCCCGCAACGCGTTGAGCTCCGCTTCCGTGCCGTCGGTCGAGCCGTCGTTGACGTAGATCACCTCGAAGCGGCGACCGGCCAGCGCCGCCGCGATCTCCGCCACCAGCGGGGCGATATTGCCGGCCTCGTTCCGGACCGGAACGATGACGGACACCGCGGGCGCACTCGTGGAAACTTCACTCATCCCGCGTGCTTCTAGGCAGCGGGCCAGCGGCGGGCAAGCGATTTGACGATGCGCCGCAGGCTCGGCCCGGGCATCGGCCGCACGGCGCCGCCGGCCGACACGGCAAAACCCAGGCCGCGGGCGGCAAACCACTGCCGCACCAGCCAGGCGCCGGCCGCGCCGACAACGGCGCCGGCCACCACGTCGCTCGGGTAATGCGCGGTCAGCACCACCCGGCTCAGCGCGATCAGCACGGCGTAGATCCACATCAGCGCCCGCGCCTGGGGAAAGATCGCGCCGATCGCGACCAGCGCCGCGAAGGCCGTGGTCGCGTGGCCGGACGGCAGGCTCGCATAGTCGACCTTCCAGCCGAACGGCAGGTAGGCGAACGCGTCGTTGCCGGCGACCAGCGGCCGGGCGCGGCCGATCAGCCGCTTGACGATGGTGGCGAACAGGCCCGGCAGCGCGATGGCGGTGAACACAAAGCCGAGCCGCACCGTCCAGGCCGCGAGCACCAGGCGCGGCATCCGCGGCAGCCGCGAGGTGTCGAGCAGGGCGAGCCCGATCATCGCGAGCCCGAGCGGCCAGAGGAAAAACCCGCCCTTGCCCAGATCCGTGAACCGGTTGAGGGCCTCGACGAGGCCCGTCGGCAGCCGCGGGGCCTGGGCGATGGCCCAGCCATCGAGCGTCACCATCACGGCGAGCACCGCGACAACGGCACCTGCGAGCAGCAGCGCAAATTCGCGGGCGCTGGGCCACGGCACGACGCGGCGCGGCGGCCGCACCAGCGTCGCGAGTGTCGCCTTCGCGTTCGCGCCGATCCGATGCAGCCAGGGCTCCAGTGCAGCCGCACTCCCGCCGGCGCCGTCGGTTGCGCTCACGGCGCGCCCTCGGAGCGATAGACGCCGAACGAGACGGCGCGGCCGTTCGAATAGTTGTAGCCGTCGAAGCGCTGCGGCGGCGCGTAACGCAGGCCGATCAGTTCGGCGCGGCGCAGGAACGCCCGCTCATGCCGCGACTCGATCAGCGCAAACCGGCAATCGCCGGCAGCGCAGGAACTCGGCGGCATCGGTGCCGTCGGCGAGCCGCGTCGAGGTGCCGGCGAGGAACACCAGGCTCGGCTCGTGATAGCCCGCCGACGCGACCTGCGGGTCCTTGCAGTTGGCCTCGCGCAGGATGCGCGACAGCGTCGCGCTCGGAAACGCGGTGGAGATGGCCGGGATGATGAAGGCGTAGATGCCGAACGTGAGCAGAATCGAGGCCGCGATCCCGCGCAGCAGCGAATGCTCGGCGCCGTCGGCGTCGAACAGCCGCCAGGCCCAGAGGCCGAAGATCATCGAGGCGACGATGAACGGCCAGGCGAACAATCCGAGCTGCCGCCCGAACACGACCAGCACGATGACCATGCCGATGCCGAGCAGCATCGGCATGAAGAACCAGGTTCCGGCGCCGCGGGTGAGCCAGCGCTGGCGCGCAAGCACGCTGGTGTCGACCACGCCGGCGATCAGGATCGCGATCGCCGGATAGAGCGGCAGCACGTAGTGCGGCAGCTTGGTGATGACGAGTTCGAGCAGGATCCAGGCCGGCACGATCCAGGCGAGCAGGAATTTCGCGCCCTTCTCGCGCCGCGCGGCCCAGATGCCCGGCACCGCCATCGCGGCCAGCGTCGCGCCGGGCCAGAAGGTCAGCCAGAACAGCACGAAGTAGTAGCCGGGCGGCGCGCCGTGCGCCTCCTGCACGCTGATGATCTTGCCGAGCAGATCGCGGCCGACCGACTCGGCGAGGAACGTGTTGCCGGCCCGGCTCATGATGGCGAGGAACCAGGGCAGCACCAGAATGCACAGCCAGATCAGGCCGGGAACGGGTTTCAGCGCGCCGAGCCAGCGCACCGAACGGTCGATGATCGCGAGCGGCACGATCGCCAGCACGACGAACAGCAGGATCAGCGGACCTTTCAGCAGGATGCCCGCGGCGAGCGCGGTCCAGAAGATCGCCGGCAATGTCCATGCGCCGGGCCCGGACGCCGCGGGACGCCGCTCGACGAGATAAGCGCGCGCCATCGCGCCCATCGTGGCGACGCAGGTGAGCAGCAGCATCGCGTCGGTCTTGGCGAGGCGGGCCTCGACGCCGAGCAGGATCGAACTCGCCATCATCAGGCCGGCCAGCAGCGCTGCGCGGCGGGAGACGAAGGCAAGTGCCGCCCAGTAGGTCAGCAGCACCGCGCCGATCGCGCCCGCGAGCGAGGGAATGCGATAGAGCCAGATCCTGGTCTGCGCCTCGCGGATGCCGACCGCTTCCGCGGCTTTGACCACGCCGACCTGCAGCCAATAGATGCCGACCGGCTTCTTGTAGCGGACCTCGTTCTGGAACCGGATGTCGACGTATTCGCCGGTCTCCAGCATCTGCTTGGTGGCCTGCGCGAAGCGCGCCTCGTCGCGGTCGGTCGGCGGGATCTGGAAGAAGCCCGGCAGGAAGGCGAGCAGCGCGGTCAGGATCAGCACCGCCGCGGCGCGGCCGTGCGAGGCCACCGCATAGTCGACGATCGCGGTCAGGCCATTGGCCATGAACGCGCCGCGGTTCTTGCTGCTGGCAGCCGTCGACATCCCCGGATTCCCGCAATCGGCGGACCATATTGAAATGGCCCGATGCGGGAAAGGGCTGCCGGGACACACCTAAGCCCTTATCGGTGCGGCCAAATCGGTGCCGTCATTCCGGGGCGCTCGCGCCAGCGAGCGAACCCGAAATCCAGAGCCATACGACGTGTCGCTCTGGATTCCGGGTTCGGCCCCATAGCGCGTCGAAGACGCGCGTAAACGCGCTTATGCGGGCCGCCCCGGAATGACGGCGCGTTAGTTCCGGTATGACGGGTCGCGGCGGTCGAGCATGCGCTTGAGCGCCGGCCATTCCAGCGAGCCGTGCGGGCGCTTCTTGCCCGAGGCGTCGGGTGACGGCATCACGGTGAGTTGCGCGTTCGACCGCTCGATCACCGGCTGCGGCGGCACCACCATCTCGCTGTTGCAGGCCATCGCCATCAGCTGCGTCTGGCAGGCGCGCTCGAGCCGGTAGATGTTGTTGAACGCCTGGCCGATGGTCACGCCGCAGGCGAGCAGGCCGTGATTGCGCAGCACCATGACCTCGCAGTCGCCGAGGTTCTGCACCAGCCGCTTGCGCTCGTCGAGATCGACCACGACGCCTTCGAAATCGTGATACGCGACCTTGCCCCAGCGCATCGCGGTTTGCGTCAGCGGCAGCAGGCCGCATTTGAGCACCGACACCGCCATGCCGGCATTGGTGTGGGTGTGCAGCACGCACTTCACGTCGTGGCGCGAGCCGTGGATCGCGCTGTGAATGACATAGCCCGGCAGGTTGATCGTGTATTGCGGATTGGCGTTGGCGATGATGTTGCCGTCGAGATCGACCTTGATCAGCGACGACGCCGTGATCTCCTCATACATCAGGCCGAACGGATTGATCAGGAAGTGCTCCTCCTTGCCCGGCACGCGCGCCGAGATGTGGTTGAGGTGCAGGTCGGTCATTCCGTACATGTCGACCAGCCGGTAGCAGGCCGCGAGATCGACGCGGGTCTCCCACTCGGCCGGGTCCATGCCGGGCGGCGGCGAGGCGCCGGCTGCGCCTGGGTGGTGTCGATCTTCGGAACGGTGTTCATGGCCGGTCTCCCTGGGTGATCAACTCAATTGGCTCGACTCAATTGGGCTGGATATTCGCCTCGGTGATGATCTTGCGCCAGACCGCGATGTCGGTCTCGTAGATTTTCTGCAAATCCTGCGGCGTGCCGGTGCGCGGCACCATGATCAGATCGCGGAACTTGGCCTGCACCTCCGCCGAATTGATGGTGGCGGTGATCTCCTTGTTGAGGCGCGCGATCAGGGCCGGCGGTGTCTTGGCCGGCGCCACCATGCCGTTCCACGAATAGGTGAGGTAGTTCGGCAGGCCGCTTTCGGCGATGGTCGGCACGTCCGGCAGGAACGGATTGCGGGTGGTCGACGACACCGCAATCGCCCGCATCTGCCCGCCCTTGATCTGGCCGACGGCGCCCGGAATGGTCTCGAACGCCGCCTGGATGGTGCCGCTGAGCAGCCCGGTCATGACGTCGCCGGTGGTCCGGTGCGCCACCACCGGAACTTTAAGTCCCGCCATCGACACGAACTGCAGCGTCGACAGGTTCTGCGCGGTGCCGGTCGCGATCGAGCCGAAGTTGAACTTGTCGGGATTGGCCTTCTTGGCGGCGTCGATCACGTCCTTCACGGTCTTGAGCGGGCTGTTGCTCGGCACGAACAGCACGAAGTCGAAGGTCGCCATCGGGCCGATCGGCGCGAAGTCGCGCGACCAGTCATAGGGCAGGTTCTTGAACATCGACGTCGCGATGGCGTTCTGGCTCGAGACCCAGAGCATCGTGTGCCCGTCGGGCGCCGCGCGCGCCAGATTCATCGCCGCGGTCGCGCCGCCCGCGCCCGGCATGTTCTCGATGATCACCGGCTGGCCGATCGCGGGCGACATGACGTTGGCCATCGAGCGCGCGGCAATGTCGCCAAGCCCGCCGGCGCCAAAGCCCATCACGATCTTCACCGTGCGCGAGGGCCATTCCTGCGCGTGGGATGGAGAGACAACCAAGGTCCGGCCAGCACAGCCGCGATCGACAACAGAATACGCCCATCTCATCACGTCAGTCCTCTTCGATTGTTCGTTCTTGTCGTTTCTCATTCAGCGCTTGATCGGCGCGAACGGCGCGGGCGACATCAGCTTGCTTTCCTGCTTGAGCAGATAACCAGCCTCCGCGTTCATCTCGATGTATTTGAGCCATTCCGGATCCTTGAACAGCGCCTCGCGCTTCTTCGCGCGGTCGGCAGCGTCTTCGTAGACCCAGATGTGCACGTAGGTGTTCACGTCGCCGGTTTCGCTGGTCATCCAGGCGAGCGGCTCGCCGAAGTGGCGCTTCTGCGCCGCGAGTCCGTGCTTTTCGTAGAGCGCCATCTGCTTGCGCAGCGTGCCCGGGCGCAAGGTGTAGGTCCGATGATCGATCAGCATGCAGCGTTCCCCCGCGTTATGATCAAGACGTTACAGGCCGGGCGCCCGGAGCGGAACCGGCTGCGGCGCATGCCGCACTTGCGGCATCGGTGGTGGCCTTCACCCTCCCCTGGAGGGGGAGGGTCGCGAGCGAAGCGAGCGGGGTGGGGTGAAGCCTTCGCGCGAACAAAGTTCACCCCACCCCGGCGAGCACCGCGCTCCGCGCGCTGCTCGCCGACCCTCCCCTCCAGGGGAGGGATGAGACCGCCTGTGTCGCTAGCAATCGCTGCCAAAACCGATCATGCTCTACTGCAGCCGCACCATGACGCTGTCCACCGCGCCCTTGGCGTCGATCACGGTGAGACGGACGAAGCCCGGCCCGTCGGGATCGACGAACAGGGTGCGACGGTCGGCACGCGCGGTGGTGGGCAGCCCGTTCACTAAGACGGTCAGCGGCTCGACGCCGCCGGCGATCTTCAAGGCCAGCGGGTCGGGCTTGCCGTCGGACAGCGCGAGTTCCACCCGTGCATTGTTGGGCGGATAGGTGATGCGAAGCGGCGACGCGCCGTTGTCGCTGGCCACCGCGCCGTTCGGGCGGAAATGGCGGAGCGGCAGCGGGAGTTTCGCGGTCGAGGCGAAGAGAGCGCCCTTCGGCGGGCCCGGCAGCGGCGAGGTGCCCTGCCCGCTGCGTGCAAACGCGTCGAACAGGATCGGCGCGGCCGCGACGCGGCCGATCAGTCCGGGCACCGGCGCGCCGTCGGGCCGCCCGGCCCAGACGCCGATGGTGCGTTTGCCGTCGAAGCCTAACGACCAGGCGTCGCGGAAGCCGTAGGACGTGCCGGTTTTATAGGCGATGCGGCCGCCGGCTGCGTTCTCCGGCGGCGGCGTGCCGGCGAGCACATTGCCGACGTACCAGGCGGCGACCGGATCGAGCAGCCGGCGCGGCCCCGGTGTCATTCCGGGGCGCGCCGATAGCGCGTCGAAGACGCGCGTAGACGCGCTGGTGGGCGCGAGCCCGGAATCCAGAAAAGCAGGAAGTGCCGATGTTCTGGATTCCGGGCCCGCCGCTTCGCGGCGTCCCGGAATGACCGCGGGAGAGATCCGTTCCGTCAGCGGCAACGCGTCGCCGCCGCGCGCAAGCCCTGCATAGAGCATGGTCAGGTCGGTGAGCCTGATGCCGAGCCCGCCGAGCGCCATCGCGAGCCCCGGCGCTTCGCCCTTCGGCAGCACCAGTGCGGCGCCGACCTGCGACATCCGTGCGCTGAGGCGATTGGCGCCGACGCCGTCGAGCAGCGCGACCGCCGGCACGTTGAGCGACAGCTGCAGCGCGCGGCGCGCCGTCACCGTGCCCTGGAAGGTCATGTCGAAGTTCTCCGGCGCGTAGGCGCCGTAGCGCACCGGGCGGTCCTCCATCATGGTTTCCGGATGCGCCGCGCCGTCCTCGAACGCGAGCCCGTAGATGAAGGGTTTCAGCGCCGAGCCCGGCGAGCGGAGCGCATCGGTCATGTCGACCTGGCCCGAGCGGCCCTCGTCGAAATAATCCGCCGAGGCGACGCGGGCCAGCACTTGCCCCGAGGCGTTGTCGACCACGACGATGGCGACCGACAGGCTGACGCCGAGCGCGCGGGCGCGCTCGCGGGCGAGGTCCTCGAGATTCTTCTGAATGGTGGCGTCGATGGTCAGACGATGCAGCTTCTGCGCGGGCGCGGACGCAATCGCCTGGTCGGCGGCGTGCGGCGCCAGCGCCGGCATCGGCCGGCGCGCGTTCGGCACCGCGTCGCGCTTGGCATAGGCGATCTCGTCCGGCGGAAGCTTTCCGCCCGCGGCGATGCGGTCGAGCACGCGGTCGCGCGCCTTGCGGGCCACGTCAGGGGAGCGATCGGGGCGGCGCAGTCCGGGTGCCTGCGGCAGCGCGACGAGAAGTGCTGCTTCGGCGAGCGTGAGCTTCTTCGGCTCCTTGCCGAAATAGGCGAGCGAGGCGGCCCGCACGCCTTCGAGATTGCCGCCATAGGGCGCGAGCGTGAGATAGAGCGACAGGATTTCCTGTTTGGTGTGCGTTCGCTCGAGCTCGATGGCGCGGACGATCTGGTAGAGCTTCGCAGTGATCGTGCGTTCCGCCCGCGGTTCGAGCAGCCGCGCCACCTGCATGGTCAGTGTCGAGCCGCCGGAGACGACGCGGGCGTTGCCGGCCCATTGCCAGGCCGCGCGCGCCATCGCCAGCGGATCGACGCCGCGGTGGGTGCGGAAGCGCCGGTCCTCGTAGGCGAGCAGCATCTCGACAAAGCGCGGATCGACGTCGGAGGCGGTGACCGGCAGACGCCAGCGGCCGTCCGGCGTGGCGTAGGCGCGGAGGAGCTTGTTGTTGCGGTCGACGACCTGGGTGGAGAGCGACATGTCGGCGAGGACGGGCGCGGGGCCGAGCGAGTCGCAGCCACCACGCGCCGCCGAGCGTAGTCGATAGAACAATCGCACCGACGGTCCTCGCGGCAATCGTCCAGCGCCACCGCTCGCTAGCGACACCGGTGGGCCATCGCCCCGCGAGCGGACGGTGCCCACGTCGCCGCGCCGAGCAAGCGCAGGCGGGCGAGCCGGGCGGGGAGACTGCGCGCCTGTTGCCCACCTCTCCGCACTGCGCGGCCGATGACGCGTTCGCTCGCCTCCGACCCTCCCCCTCTCAGGGGAGGGATGCGCACCGTCGGCGTTGCGCGACTTGGACCGCATCACCGGGTGATCTCGATCGAGCCGGTTTCGGTGCGGCCGAAGCGGTCGGGGCGGTACATGTCCTCGACGTAGGCCTGCGGCAGCACGTAGCGGCCGGGCGAGACGGCGCGGACCACGTAGGCCACCGAGAACACCGGGGCGTCCTTCGGCCGCCGTTCGTAGGCCGCGCTGAAGCGGTCGTCGCGGAACTCGGAGTGCACCGGAGGCTTGGCGTCGGCGATCCAGGACAGCGTGCCGGTGTCGCCGGAGGAGACCAGGCGTGGGTTGTCGATCTCGAAGCCGGCCGGCAGGTAGTCGGCGATGATGACGCGGCCGAACTGCGGGGTGGGCTCGGTGATCTTCAGCACCACGACGAAGCGCTGGTTCTGCTTCGACTTCTTCGGATCGGATTCTTCGCCGTCGAGCGTGAAGTACTGCCGCTCGATCTTGAAGCCCTTGTCGGCCGCGGGCTCGGGCGTGACGGGCGCGCCCGACACCGACACCACCGCCTGCACCGAGCCGCCGCCGGTGTTGGTGATCCGCAGCGGCTGCGCAAGCTCGCTCGCCTTGACGTTGCGGAACAGCGGGCCGCGTTGGATGCTGCCGGCGACATCGAGCGAGACGCCGCTCGCGTCCTTCGCCATCGCGCGCGCGGCCAGCACCATCCAGGCGTTCTCCTGCGTGGAGGTGTAGGAGGCGTGCGCCCTCGCCTGCTCGATGCGCTGCACGGCGTTGACGATGGTCTGCCGCGGCCCGCCGGCTTCGCTCGCAAGCGTCACCAGGGCGGCGGCGTCGCGCAGGGTCGAGCCATAGTCCTCGCGGGCCGAGAAGTCCGGCCCGGACGGCGGCACGAGGTCGTTCAGCGCCGACTGGTAGACGCGCTCGGCGCGGGCGCGGTCGCCGAGCAGGCCCAGCGCCGCGGCAATCTGCGCCTTGGCGATCGGCGTGCCGATGTCGTCGATCCTGGCGTCGGCGAGATAACGCAGGTCACCCAGCGGGGCGACGCCGTTGCGCGCCAGCACGTAGAGCGCATAGGCGAGATTGCGGCCGCCGTCCTTTTTGGCATCCTCCGCGGTGCCGACGATGTTGCGCAGCCGGTCGAGCGCGAGCCTGAACGCCGTGTCCGGCACCGCAAAGCCCTTCTCCTTCGCCCGCGTCAGGAAGTCGGTAACGTAAGCGTCGAGCCAGGCGTCGTCGCCGCCGATGCCCCAGAGACCGAACGAGCCGTTCGACGACTGGCGCGCCAGCACGCGCTCGATGGAGTCGCGGATGCGCTGGTCGACCGCGTTGTCCAGCGCCAGATGCGCGGCGCTGGCGAGCTCGTTGACATAGAGCAGCGGCATCGCCCGGCTGGTGATCTGCTCGGAGCAGCCGAACGGATAGCGGTCCAGCGCCTTGAGCAATGCCGCGGCATCGAGCGCCGTGGAGGCGCCGACCGACACCGCCACCGCGCCGGTGCCCGGCACCAGGTCGGCGAACATGTCGTTCGACACCGTGAGGCTTTCGTTGCGCGCGATCGTGCGCACCGTGCGGCGGGTCAGCAGCTGCGTCGCAGGCTTGACGTTCATCGCGTAGGTGCGTTCGAGCGCAAAGTTGCCGGGTCCGCTGACCCGCACCTTCACGGTGCCGGGGCCGGCGCCCTGGGCGTTGAGCGCCACGGTCAGCCGGTCGCGCTGCTTGGCGCGGAGCTGGACGGTCTTCGAACCGTCACCGATCGTCACCGCTCCCTCTGCGGTCGTGGTGACGCTGTAGGCGCCGGCCTGACCCTCGACGTTATCCAGGTCGAGGTTCATGGTGCCGCGGTCGCCGGTGAGCAGGAAGCGCGGCAGGGTCGCGGTCAGCACGACCGGATCGCGCACCGTGACGTCGCCATTGGCGCGGCCGACCTTGTCCTTGCTCCAGGCCACCGCCATGACGCGGACGGTGCCGGCGAAGGCCGGAATGTCGAACTCGATCTCGGCGCTGCCGGAGCTGACATTGACGATGCCGGAATAGAGCGCGAGCGGCGCCTGCGACGGCGGGCTGCCGTTGAGCTGCCCGCCCTCGTCGCCGCCGGTGCGGATCGCGCCGCGGGTGCCCTGCATCCCGTCGATGAGCTGCCCGTAGAGGTCGCGCACCTCGGCCGAGAGCTGGCGCTGCCCGAGATAGAAGTCGTCGGGCGCCGGCGGCTTGTAGTTGGTGAGATTGAGGATGCCCACATCAACGGCGGCGACCACCACGCGGGCCTGGTCGGTCCAGCCCAGCCCGTCGATCTTGACCGGCACGCGCAACTTCGAGTTCGGCCGGATCAGCGGCGGCAGGTTCATGTTGACCGCCAGCGTGTGCGCCTTGCGGTCGACCGAGAACCACTGCACGCCGATGGCGCGGCCGGGCATGCGCTGCGCGCGCGCGTCGAGCGGACGGCGCAAGGTCGCCACCACATACGCGCCGGTGCCCCAGTTCGAGCCGACATCGACGCGGATGCGGCCGGTGCCGGCCTGCACGTCCTGGGTGACGGAGTGCAGGAGCTTGTCGCCCATCACATTGATGGTGACGCGGCCCGCGGTGCGCGCGGTGACGGCGACGGTCATCGCCTCGCCCGGCTTGTATTCCGGCTTGTCGAGCGCGATCTCCAGAAGGTCCGGCGTGTCGGCCGACGCCTCCGCGTAGAAGCCTGCGTCGAAGCCGACCGAGGTGACCGGCCCGTTGGGGTCGGCGCTGGTGACTTCCAGGCGATAGCGGCCCCACTGCACCGGCGCGGAAATCCGCCCGGCCTGGCCTGCGGCCACGTCCAGACGCCCGTCGGCGATGCGGCGGGTGATCTTGATCGGCTCGTAGTCCCAGCGGCCGTCGCGGCGATAATACTGATAACGCTGTTCGATCTTGAGCAGCTCGTAGCGCAGGCCGCGCGCCGCGAGCATCCTGCTGTCGGGCGCGAACATCGCGACGTCGAAGCTCGCGGTCTCGCCCTCGCCGAGCGAGCGCCCGGAGAACAAAGGCTTCACGCCGATCATGTCGCCGGCCGCCACGACCGGCAGCGTGACCTTGCGCTCGACCGAGCGGCCGCCGGATTCGGCCAGCCGCACGATCACCTGCGCCTCGAGCGGCCGCGTGGTCTGCGGCAGCTTGTCGATCGCGGCATCGAAGCTGGCCTTGCCCTTGTCGTCGGTCTGCGGCAGATCCTCCAGCGGCTGGCGGACGGTTTCGACGAACTCGTCGGCGGTGCCGAACTTGTAGCCGGCGAGACCAGCCCGTTCCTTGGCGACCTGCACGATCACCTCGCCTTCGAGGTCGAGGTTCGAGGCCGGCGCGCCGTAGAGATAGCGGCCGTCGACGGTCAACTTGGTCGGCGTGCCGCGGGCCACCTGCCCGGCCGGCGCCGCGAGATCGAACTCGAGGCGATCCGGCACATAGTCTTCGACCAGGAAGGTGGCCTCGCCGACCGAGGGACGCTTCGGATCGGTGAAGGCGCGCACCCGCCAGGTGCCGGTCGAGGCCGCCGTGCTGATCGGCACGCTCAGCGAATAGCCGCCGACGCCCTGATCGGCGACGGCGGTGCGGCGATATTCGAGCCCGTCCGGCCGCTCGACCACCAGGGTCAGCGGCACGCCCGCCGCGGCGACGCCTTGCGGGTCGCGCAGCAGCGAGGTGATGTGCACGGTTTCGCCGGAGCGATAGACGCCGCGCTCGGTGTAGACGAAGGCATCGAGCCCGGCGACCGGCGGGCGGCCGGCGACGCCGCGGTCGCTCAGGTCGAACGCCGGGCCCTTGAGATTGAGGAAGCCGTAATCGCCGCGCGAGTCGGAGGCGACCAGCATGGCGGGCGCAAGCGCGCCCTCGCCGCGCGAGAGACCCGCCTCGAACTGCACGCGGCCCTGCGCGTCGCTGCGCTTGGTGCCGAGCACCTCGTTGCCGCGCGACATCAGCCGCACTTCGATCTGGCCCTTCGGCTCCGTGGTGGCGAGCGAATTGACGAACACGTTGATGCCGTCGCTGCCGGAATAGGCCGAAAGCCCCATGTCGGAGACGATGAACCACTGGGTCGAGATCGAATCGTCGGTGCCGGTGGTGTTGCCCTTCACGTCCGCGGTCATCACATAGACGCCGGGCTGCATGTCGCTCACCGCCTGGTCGACCGGGAACGCGGTGGTGACGTCGGTGTTGAGCGTCTGCTCCACCGCGAGCTCGCCGCTCCACACCTTGATGGCGCGGCTCTCGGTCAGGCGTTCGATCTCGTAGGACTCGAGATTGCGCTGGAACTCGCGCCCCAGCACGGTCTCGACCAGGTTGCGGTCGCTGATGCGATAGACCGTGACATTCACCGATCTGGTGTTGACGCTGACCACCGGAATGCCGCGCTGGCCGGTGCGCGGCAGCACGTAGGCCTTGCCGGCAAAGCGCGCGAACGGCTTGCGGTCGCGCACATAGATGGTGAGGTCGGCGGACTTCGACAGCGTCTCCCGCACGGTCGACGGCAGGCCGGCGCGCAAGGTCACGCTGTAGCGCTCGCCGTGCCTGAGGCCCTCGACGCAGAGCTGCTTGTCTTCCGCGGACAGCGCGGGCTTGTCCATGCCTGCGACGGCGACGAACGGCGAGAAGTCGGTGCGCTTGGCCGGAAGGTGCTCGGAGAACTGGAAGCAGGCGCGCGGCGACGCCGCATCCGAGTCGATCGAATAGTCGACCATGCGGAAACCGTGGTCCTCGCGCATCTTCTCGTAGAGCGCGCGGGTGTCGGCCACCTCGCGCAGCTCGAGCGACAGCCGCAGCGCATTGAGCGCGGGCCGCCAGATGCGGCGCTCGCTGTAGGTCCGGCCGAGCACGGTGAGGCTGTCGGCCTCCTCGTTGCGGTTGCCGGCGCGCTGATAGGCGATGTAGGCGGCGGTTTCGGCGCGCTCCAGCAATTCGCGGCGCTCGCGCTCGTTCGGCGACCACAGCAGCATGGTGGCGCGGGCGAAGCGGAGCCAGTTCGCGCTTTCGTTTGGAGCTGCCGCGATGATCTGGCCGAGCAGCACCACGCCGTTGCGGACGTCGTTCTTCTGGAACGCCGCGTCGGCGTCACGGCGCAGCTGCGCCAGCGGCTTTGCCGGCGAGCCCGCGTCGCTCTTGATCTGGCTTTCGAGATTGATCGCGGCGGCGTCGAGGTCCGCCTGCTGGAAGGCCTTTTCGGCCGCAAAAGCCGTGGCAGAGCCGGCAAAAATGGACGCAAGGGTGACGAGCGCGGCCAAAAAGCCGACGCGGGCGCGGGCAATCATGGATGGTATCCTCCCTGCCCCGGCGGCCGTGGAAATTTCCGCGGGGCGACCATCAAATCACATTCCCGAATCGTGTCGAAGGCGTGACGGCGCAACGGCAAAGCTTTGTCGCCGCAGTGCACAGGGCTGCGTTTGGCGCCGGTGCAGGATGCCGCTCGGTTGCCAATGTGCGTTTCCCGCAGGCTGCAGACCTGAGATGGCGACGTCTCGCATCAGCGTCATGCCCGGCCTCGCCGTCGGGGAGGACGGCGCCTCGCTTAGCGCTGCGCCGTGGAGTGGTCCCGGGCATCCACGCCTCGGCGGCGCAAAGCAAGGCGTGGATGGCCGGGACAAGCGACCGTGCCATGACGTTGAAAGGGAGTGGTGCACTAGCCGCTTGCGTCGCATTGCACAGATGGGCACGCCTCAGCCCCGGTCCCTCTTCCCGATTTCGATCCCAGCCCATGCCCTTGCGGATTCGTTCGTTGTATTCGGTCCGGTCCGGCATGATCAGGCGTCCCTGTTCGTCACAGGTGGCCTGGGGCGGGTTGAGGGGACCGGTCCAGCGCCAGGCGGGCTGCGGGGACGGCTCGGCGGCGCCCTCATCGGCCTCGCCCGGCGACGATGGGAGTGCAGCCGCGCGCACGGCGATCCACGGGCTGCCTCCGGTCGCCGTCGTCCACTCCGACTTCCTGCGGCTCGATGCCGCGTCCGGAGTTATTGCAATTCGCGGTCTGGCGCCGCCACGTGGCGCCCGGGCTCGTGCGCCTCCGGCTGCGGTGAACCGCTTTCGCGCCCCTGTTCGCCGGCGCGACAGGCGGCACGGCGGCAAGGCCGGCCTCCTGCCCCGCGGCACCGAGCATGCTTTGCAACTGTGCCGCCAGCTCCTGGCAGTCCATCGGCTTGGCACGGCGTGCAGCGGTGATCTCCGCGTCGATCCTGCGAATGAGCTCTCCTTTGGTGCTGGCTCCCTTGACCGTTGCCATGATTGCGCCGCGCAGCCATTCCTTGTCCTCCCCGGACATCGAGGCAAAGCCGCGGTCGAAGCAGGCCGATGGATCGCCGATGCAAGCCTGCTTGCGACGGCATGGCGTGTCCCGGCAGTGACGCCAGAATTGCAGCAGATCGCACTGGTAGCGCCGGCGCTCTCACAGCGTCGCGCAAGGCGATCTGCCGGGCGGAAGCTTTGGCACCTGGTCTGCGAGGCGTCCTGGTTCGAGGTGTCTTGGTTCGAGGTGTCATGTGGTTCTCCTGATTGCGCGAACCGGCGCGCGCATGAGCGCGCAGATATGGGCGCCCGTTGCCGCGGCGGGATGCGCCCGGGCTTTGCGAAGTTTCTTCTTGTTGCCCCTCCTGCGAGGGGAGCGGAGCGCCGAAAGGCGCTGGTGCGGAACGCCGCACCCGTGGCCGCCTTGCGGTTGGGCCAGTCCCTTCATCGGAAGGGACTGCCGGTCCATGACGCGGACCGGCGCGCCTTGCGGCGCTCCACCACGGTGTTCGCGAGGCCTTGGCCTCACTCGCTCTCGGGCCGCGCTTTCCTTCCCGGGCTACTGACGTGTTCACCCGGTAGTCCAGCAGGCTCCCTGCGCACGGGTCATCTGGTGCCCGTAGGGCGGGGTCCGAGGCGTCCCGGGAGTCCGGTGGTTAGTCGGACCCGCAGGCAGACCGTTCCTGCCTCTCCCAGCGGCAACCACCCGGATGGTGCCCCTCAACAAGCAGGATGAGAACGAACATAGAACGGAATTAATGCCTGTCAACCCCGCGCCCGCCAGGCGGAGGAGCAGCCCGGAATTGCGAAGGTGGCTCTCAGGATTCGGGCCCTGCCGATCACGGCCCTTTGTTCGGACGCCTGGACCGCCACCAGCACCACCAGGTCCCGCCGGCGATGGCCGCGAACGCCAGGACCCAAGCCAGAAACTCGTTCGCCGCGTGAGTCCCGACCGCCAGTCCCTTGGCCCAGTACACAAACAGGATGCCGCAGACCGCGACGACCGCGACGGTCACCCCGACGATCAGCATCAAAGCCTGCAAAGGTTGTCCCATTGTCCACCCCGCCAACGACGGCTCTCCCGATCACGGCTCTTGCTTCGGCGGCCGGGACCACCACCAGGCCGCGCCGATGATGGCCGAGAACCCCACGACCGCTGCAAGGAACACATTCGCCTGGAAAGCCCCGACGCCCACTCCCAGCATCATGTACACAAACATGGTGCCGAAGACCGCGACGGCGAACCCGAATATCAGCAACAAAGACGCCAAAGGCCCCATGGTCCCACCCCACCAGCGCGTCAGAACGGCCTCTCGCGCGCGACCTGCCCCTGCCCGCGTGCCGCCCGTTTTCCACCGGCGAATCCGCCCGGAGCACGCCGCAAATGAATTGTGATATTACTGGTCCGGCGGCGGGATTGAGTACGAAAAAATACCCAGTTCTTCAAACCCGCACGGCCCCGTAGCTCAGTTGGATAGAGCATCAGCCTTCTAAGCTGAGGGTCGCTGGTTCGAATCCAGCCGGGGTCGCCATCACGCTTTGGCTTGCCAATCTTTTCAGATGCTTAGCGCGAGGTTAGTCACTAGTTCCGTTTCAGGTTAGTCACCATGAGTTCCGTATTTGGCCTGCGCCGCGATCACCTTGTCGATGGCGCTGTCGGCCATGAATTCCTGCTCGATCTCCTGCAAATACTCCTGCAATTGCTTCGGCGAGCTGTGGCCGCTTAGGGCCATCAATTCACGATCAGTGCATCCAGCGAGAGCCGCCGTCAGCAGCGCGGCCTTGCGCAGCCCGTGGGCGCGGTAATTTCTGATCCGGCCATCCTCGCAAAGCACCGGCTTCAAACCCACTTGCTTGCACCGGCATCGATCATCGGAAGGATTGAGCGGCGCCATGTCAGATCAGCAGCGACAGAAGATCATCCGTTACTCATCGTCGCTCTCGATCCGTTCAAGTATCAAATCTGCGCTGACCCACGGCTGCTGTTCGGCGTGATACCGATAGATTGAGCGATGGTATTCGGTCGGCGGCCACCACGCTCGGTCGACCAGATATTCTTCGTCCGCCCAAGTCTCCGGATGTAATCGCCTCATCCGCTTAAGATAAACGCGGCCCACACACCCTTTGCCAAGACGAGTCGCCACCGGCCCAGCGAAGGGCCACGCGATAGCGCCCTGAACAACCACAAGAGGCGATGATGCGATGGCGCTCTCCATCGCGGCGTCCAAAGCCGGTCGGTCAATAGCATCCACGTAAATCGTAGTGCCGGGGACAGGGCGGTCAAGAAACTCGTCCACCTCGATATTGACGGAAACGTCGGCTTCGATTGCGAACGGCTGTCTGGTGAGTGTTGTTTTTCCAGATGACGTCAACCCCTCAAGGATCACAAGGCGCAGGCCACGGTGCAGCCCAAGCCATTGTTCAAAAGCAGTTCGGATTTCGGCCGAAGATGTCCGGATAGTTGCGGGCTTCAATATGACTGCTCAGGCAGATCGCGGGGACGTGCGCGGGCTGCCCCCTCATTTACGGAAGCGTTTCAATCTCGACGACTTCAGTTTTGGAGTCGGACTCCGAGTTCACCATCAGCACCCCGACACGCCGCACCCGATCACGCATCTGCCCGCGCGCCGCGAACGGCCATGCTGTCGTTGCACAGCAAAGCCCGGCGATAAAGTGCCACCGTCTCATTCGATGACCTCGTCGGCGCGGGCGAGAATGGTTGGCGGCAGAGCGATCCCGAGAACTTTCGCGGTCTTGAGGTTAACCGTCAGTTGGTATTGCGAGGCTTGCTCGACCGGCAGGTCTGCGGGCTTGGTGCCAGTCAAAATCTTGTCGATGTAAAAAGCGGCGCGCCGGACCAGCTTGGGAGCATCTGGCGCGTAGCTCATGAAGCCGCCCGCCGTAATATTATCCCTCGCACCGAATACGCCCGGCAGCCGATGCTTCAGGCCAAGGGCGGCCAGAAGCTCGCGTGCAGACAGTGTCAACGACGACGCCGAAACGAAGAAGCCGTCAAACCGCTCCTGAGCCATCGATGTGAATGCCCGATCAAAGTCCTCCGCCGATTGGACAGGTATCGCGCGGAACTGAATACCAAGCTTGGTGCTGGCCGATTCAACGGCCTGCAGCGTCGGCCGGTAGGAGGGTGCGGCAGGGTTACCGAGCACACCAAGATTTCTGACGTGAGGCAAACTCTCCTTGAAAATCTCCAACGCCTTGGCGGTGAGGTCGGATTGCACAACCGTCAGGCCGGTTATATTTCCGCCCGGCCTCGCGAGGCTTGCGACATGGCCGACGCCGACTGGATCGGCATGAGTGGCGAACACAATTGGTATTGTTTTCGTCGCTTGGCGGGCAGCCTCCACTTCCGTCGAGGTCATGGCGAAAATCACTTCGACGTTTCTGCGGGCCAATTCGGTCGCTCCATCGCGCAACCGATCGAACGTGTCCGCCCATTGGAAATCAAAGACGAAGTTTCGGCCTTCTGAATAACCGTGCTCTCGCAAGCCTGTCCGCAGTGCGTTCACGCGGGGTGCCCACGTTGAGGCTGTGCCCAAACCAAGGAAGCCGATGCGATGCACTTTGTCGGCCTGCTGCGCGCTCACCGAAAGCGGCCACAACGCTGCGGTGCCGCCAACCAGTGCAATGAACTCCCGCCGCCTCATTCGATCACCTCGTCGGCGCGGCCGAGCATAGTCGCTGGCACCGTAATGCCGAGAGCCTTCGCGGTCTTCATATTGAATACCATTTCGAACTTGCTCGCCGCCTGCACCGGCAATTCACCCGGCTTCGCGCCCTTGAGAATGCGGTCGACGTAGCTCGCGGCCTGACGGTAGGGTTCGCTGGTCACTGGACCATAGGACATCAGGCCGCCGCTCTCGGGATACTGCCGATCCAAGTAGATCGACGGCAGGCGATGGCGCAACGCGGCGGCGGCGATCATCGCGCGGTGCCGAGTGACCAGCGGGCTTGGCAGGACAACAAGGCCACCATTCGGAGAGCGCGCGAATGCGGTGAGCGACGCCTCGATCTCGACGGGACTGCTGATCGGCACAGGCGTCACCTCGATGTTCATGCCCGACGCAATCGAGCCGATGGCGCGCAGGTAAGCGTTCCAAGCCGGATGTCCCGCGTTCTGCATCACCGCCACCCGCGTCATACTCGGCACCACCTCTTTGAGCATCTCCAGCCACTTGCCAGCGAACGAATGCTCAAAAAGGGTGAAGCCAGTGATGTTACCGCCGGGCCGCGCGAGATTTGCGACGAAGCCATCACCGACAGGATCGGTGACAAGCGTGAACACGACCGGAATGGTTTTGGTCTGCCTGTGCAGCGCCGCCAGAATTGGTGCGCCGGTCGTCACAATGGCGTCCGGGGCGAGCGCGGCCAATTCGATGGCGGCAGCACGCATATCTTCCGCCGTGAACGAAGCAGGATACGAGCGCCTTTCGATCCGCAAGTTGCGACCGTCATCCCAGCCGAGCCCGCGCATCGTGTCCCCGAATGCCGCAGCGCTTCGCTGAACCCACGGATCACCGGAACTGCCGCCAAGCCAAAGCACAACGCGTGCAATTCGGGCTGATTGCTGCGCACGCGCCGCGAGCGGCCACGCCGCCGCACCCCCAACCAGCGCAATGAATTCCCGCCGCCTCATGCTCCCCCCGAAGGCTCAGGCAAGATCAGCGTACCGGGTTGGATTGCTGACTTGAAGGGGCTCGATCCGATGTCACAGCAACATGCCGGGACATGCGCGAGAGGGCCATTGGCCCTCACAGTCGAAATTTGGAAATCGGTCGCGAAGCACTCTCTCGCGCGACGTCCCCACCGGGGGTGTTTTGGGGGTGGGTGGGGGTCTCCAAAATTTCAGCGCCAGAAGTCTTTGAACCGTGTCGGCGCAAGCTCGCGCATACCATGCATCAAGGCTTGCCCGCATCCCCACGCGCGTCTTTCACGGCGGCGGCGTCAAGGAACAGTCCACACAGTTTTTGCGTTTCACCTTCATGCACGCACTGGCCGGTTTTGCATTGGGAGCAGTCGGTTCAATTCCCGCTGGGGATGTTGTGGTCACGCTGTATCTTTCAGCGTTGTTTGCAGTTGGGTCCGGAATCACTGGGTTTATTTTGGATCAAGTACAGAACGCGGAATAAGCCCAGTGCTGCTCTCTCAACGGTTCGCACACGGCCGTAGTACGGCAGCCACACCGCACGGCAAAAACCTGTGAACCCTGTCTGATGACGGCTCCGCTCAGCACCGGTCCGGTAAATTTGAGAAATTTGATCCACCGCAACGCGCGCGCATAAAGATCGGCGACGCTCTCTTGTCAGAGGGAAGCGATATGAGTGTCGATCGGACTGGTTTGGCGGTGGTCGGCTTGATATTTGCGGTCACCACGGTTCTCGTAACGACCATGGCGTCGGTCGTGGCAATACAGCATGTACAAGGCCAATTGCAGCTTGACCCTGAACCTGCCGCAATTGCGATGCTGCGATGATTTGAGCGGCGCGTAGTGCCGCTGCAATTGCAACATGGTGGGCAATGCCGAACGAGATGAAATTTACACGTTAGACGTTGTGCTTGCGCCGCCCCGTCGCCTTGCCATCTCATGGATAAGCTCGATCAGTACATCTGGATCGACCGGCTTTTGAACCACAGTGAGATTTGCGACGTTTTGCTCTTGGATATGGCGCAACGACGTATCGCCAGTCATCATGATTACCGGCACATCAAATCCGAGCGATCGTCTCACGCGATCCACAACAATCGATGGCACTTGGGCAGCGTCGCGCCGGCGGCTGCAACGAACTCACTGGCGGCCACGCCTGCGCGACGGCAAAGCCAATCGATCCGATCGGAACGACCCGCGACATGGACGGTTAGTCTCGCATGAGAGCGCTCGCCATGTTGATACTTTTGCTCGCCTGCGGTGGCTCAGCCATTGCACAAGGTTTTACGTTCGGCGGCACCGGCCCCGATTATCCGTACCCGAACGAGCCGCAGTACCAATACCCCTACACCGATGGGCGCGGTCGCCTCGTGAACCGATGTCCGCGCGGTCTGGCACCGTTCCAGGGCAAGTGCCGGAAAATCCGCTGGCTACCGGGCAGTCCGAGATTGTGAGCGGCACTCCGGTTGCCGGTGCTCCGTGTTCGGTCGCGATGGGGTGAATATCGGACATGGCGCGGGCAGGCCCAAATCGACGTGAATGGACCCGAAGCGGACATCACCTTTGCCCGGCGTACGCCTGGCCGAGGCCAATTCAGCCCCATTTAAAGCACTCGTTTGAGCCAATACGATGCTTCATGCAGCGTATAGGGGCGATGAAATTATGACCTTCAGCAGGTTTCTGGTTGGGATGCTGCTTTTGGTTGTCGCAACAGCAGATGCGGCAGCGGCCGACACGAAGCGGATATTGCTGATTCATTCGTTCGCCCAGGAGTTTTCACCTTGGCGCGAATATGCGTACCACATTCGCGCGGAACTGCGTCGGCAACTGTCGGGGCCAGTGGAGATTTTCGAGGCATCGCTCGCAACCGCACGGCTTGCCGACAAAACCCTTGACGATGTGTTTGCGCAGTACCTTGGGACCCTATCTGCCAGATACAACCTCGACCTCGTGGTGACCATCGGCGCGCCCGCCGCTAACTTTTTTCTGAAGGTTAGGGAGCAGACCTTTCCTGCGGTTCCGATGATTTTCACGGGTGTTGAAAAGCGCCGGGTATCACTCTCTGACCTTACGACGAGCGACGTGGTTGTCCCGAGCATGGTCGATCATGCAGGCATCATCGACCATATTCAACGTCTGTTGCCGTCAACCGACCATGTTGCGGTGGTGATAGGCAACTCTCCCAATGAAAAGTTTTGGGTGGAGTCCATAAGCAATGAGCTTAAGCCTTTCACCGGCCGTGTGACGTTCACGTGGCTCAATGAATTGTCCTTCGAAGACATGCTCAAACGCGTCGCCGCGCTTCCACCGCGGTCTGCCATCTTGTTCATTTATATGTCGGTTGATGCCGCAGGGGTTTCGCTCGAAGGAGAAAACGTGGTGAGCCGGCTGCACGCCGTCGCCAATGCTCCAATATTTTCCTGGATCGACCTTGACTTCGGCCAAGGAATTGTCGGCGGTCCGCTTGTTCCACTCGTAGACGTGGCCAGGCAGGTCTCCCGCGTTGCCCACCGCATCCTCAGCGGCGAAGCGCCAAGCAAAATCGAAATCCAGCCAGTAGGTTTTGGAATACCAAAATACGACTGGAGGGAACTACGGCGTTGGCACATCAGCGAGAGTCGATTGGTGCCCGGAAGCGAGGTGATCTTCCGCGATCCGTCTGCCTGGCAGTTATATCGGATGCAAATCCTGGGAATTGCGGCTGCGATCCTGTTTCAAACAGTATTGATCGCCTGGCTCATCTACGAGCACCGGCGCCGCCATCTAGCCGAACTCTCCGCGCGTGGAGCAATGTCCGAGTTGACGCAAATGAATCGCATTGCGGCGGCGGGACAGCTTTCAGCCTCGATCGCACACGAAATCAATCAGCCGCTTGCGGCCATTTCGGCAAGTGCCAGTGCCGCACGGAACTGGCTCACAGCCAAGACGCCGGATGTCGATGAGGTGCTCGCCGCACTGGGCGCGATCGTAAACGAAAGCCATCGCGCTGGCGACATCGTCTCCAATCTCCGCGCCATGTTCAAAAAGGACGGTCAGCAAATAGAGCCGGTTGATATCAACCGAGTCATTCTGTCGGTTCTGGAACTGGTGCGGATCGAACTGCAAAAACCCAACATCCAGGTACGTACGCAGCTCGACGACGGGCTGCCGGCCGTCACCGGCAACGAAGTCCAATTGCAGCAATTGGTTCTCAATCTGATCATCAACGCCAAGGACGCGATGCTGCCGACGCCCACCCACCGCGAATTGCTCATCAAATCCGAACAGATCGAGCCAGGATCGGTGCAGGTTTCAATCGAGGATTCGGGCCCTGGAGTTTCTCCTTCCGACGCGGAGAAAATCTTCCAGCCAATGTTCACGACCAAAACGCATGGCATGGGTATGGGTCTGGCCATCTGCCGATCAATTGTGGAAGCCCACCAGGGGCGCATATGGGTCACCGCAGGTAAGCGGAAAGGCTCGGTCTTCCGGTTTTCACTGCCCCCAGGTGGGCCCGAAGCCGGACGATCCTGAAACATCCATCATGGATGAGGCACGTCTGCTATTGGCACTTTTCGGACATCCAGCGATGTCCGCTGTTCGGTCGCGACGAGGTGAATAGCGGACATCGTGCGGACATGCCCAAAACGGCGCGAATGACCCAAAGCGAAAATCGGCCAGCATCTCATGCTGCGAAGCAAAGATGGTTTTAGCCCCTACCAAAGTGCCCATTTGAGCCGTTACGATGCCTTGGCCTGGACCTTGGGCAGGCATGAGGCGGCGGGAGTTCATTTCGCATGGACTGGCTCATCCTCATTCTCGGCGTTCCGGCGATCCTCATTCCGGTGGTGCTGCTTTTCGGATTCGCCGGATGCTCGTTGGCGGCCTCGTGCGCCAATGACTTGGACTGCCCGGCCGGGACACGATGCATCGATGGAGCGTGTTTTGACGCCACCCCCGGCGAGCCCGATCCCCCGCCTCCTTCGGGCCCGCAGAACCTGGTGGCGGTAGCGATCGATGATCGTTCCGTGTCCCTGACCTGGATCAACACCGATCCGGCGGCCACCGATTTTCGAATTGAGCGTGCCCCGGAGGGAGGCGAGTTCGCGGCAATTCCCGCCCCGGCAGATCTTTCCCCCGCCGGCGCGACGGATGCGTCGGGCTTGCTGGAGGGCGTCACCCACATTTACCGCGTTCGGGCGCTGCTGGAAGGGGAGGTTTCCGAACCCTCGGAGACGGCCTCGGCTACGGTCTTTCCCGCAACTCCGGTGAACCTCGTCGCCACTCCGGTGAGCTTCGACCAGATCGACCTTTCCTGGAACAACGCTTCCGCGACTGCGACCGATTTCAGCCTGGAACATCGCGCGCTGCCCGCGGGCGCGTTCACGGAAATCTTCCGCGGCACCGGCACCGCGTTTTCCCACCCCGGCCGCGGCGAGGGAACGCAGCATGAATACCGCGTCTTCGCCATTGTCGTTGATGGCTTCCAGAACGACGTTCCCCAGGAAGTCAAATCGGCCCCGTCGGCAACCGTATCGGCAACGACTTCCACGTTCACCGCCGCATTCACGGCGCCGTCCGGGACGCTCACGACCGACCAGACGGGCGTCGAGGGATTTTGCATCGTCCAGCGATTGAGCCAAACGCTCCTGACCGCCGTCGGCAACCAGGTCAGGATCATCTTGCGGGGCTCAACGACGGGCAGCCTCACACTCGACAAAGTCACCATCTCCCGGCCCGCCGCGTCCGGGGATCCCTATGACGCCGCACCGGATCTCACCGACGTCGTATCGAGCGTGACCATCCCGCCGAATACCCTGGCGACCATCGGACCGGTGAATTACACGCTCGATCGTACCCAGGACCTGCTTGTCGCCTTCGACGTCAGCAACACTTCCGGCGAAGGCAACCCCCGCTTCGGCGCTCTGCCTGGCGCCGAAGCGTTCACCAGGCCGGCGACGGCGGAAGCCGGCGTGCAGGACCGGGCGCCAGCTTACACGGGCGGCGGCCCAAACACCCTCTACCTCATCGAGAAGATCGAGGTCGCGTAGCATGGCCAACAAACTCACCGGACCCTACGACGCCGTGGTGCAGATCAGCCGGCGGCAACTCGACGGCCTGCTCGCCTCCCTGCACCAGAACGGCGCGAGCGACCAGCCGCCACTGCGGCTCGGGCACAACGGGGCATTCCGGGTCGGCGACCCAAAGCCAACCAAGCCCGAGCTCACCCGGCTTCGCTTGCGCAACTGGATTCGCAATTTCCAGTTGGCGGGCGGGCCTTCGAACCTGGATGACTTCCGCGCCCGTATCGCGGCCAATGCGCCCCCCGGGGCCACCAAGCTGATCGAGGAGGAATTGTCCAAATTGAAGAAACCCCGGCCGGGAAAACAGCCGTCAAAGAAACCGCGCGGCCGCGTGAAGTTTCACCTTTCCTCGCCCACCCTCGTCCTGGCCGACGGCGCCACCTCCGAAGCCACCCTGCGGACGGATGTCCGGGCCCATTACGATCCCGATTCCGGAGCCGGCGAAATTGCCGCCGCAGACCATGCGCTGCATGGCGAGGTGCGCGCCGCGTTCGAACTTTCCGTTCTCTCCGGCGCATCCGGCCGAAAATTGTCCGTGCGCCCCTCGTCGAATGACAGCAAGATTCGGTTCAACGCCGCCTCGGGCACGGGTCTCACGACCGCCGAAGTGTCGCGGATCTCCGCCGAGGTGCGGGACATCGTGCGCGAGAAATTCACGCCGCAGCCGGTCGATCTTCCGCCGGATTTCCCCTTCTCCAAATTCAAGGTGATCGGCAGCGGCGCGAACCAGGTCGTCGCCCTGCCGATCCAGGTGTCGGATTCTCCGTTGCCCACAGGCGGGATCCAGAACCTCGACGAAAACTTCGCCGGTACCAGCGGATTCGCGTTCGCCGCCAGCAAGGAATATGTCGAGGACCTGCTGGAGCCGCTGTTCGACGCGGTGTCCGACGCGGTCAGCGACTTCAAGAGGAACATCACCATCGGGGTGGCTCCCTTCACGCAGACCATCAGATTGACGCTTCAGCTCAGGTCGGGGCCCTCGCTCGAATGGGAATCCGGCAGGATCAAGCTCTCGGCGAGTCTCAAGCTCGTGGTGCGACCCGGCATCGACGTGAACTTCAGGTTTACCCAGAAATTGAAGCTCGCGCTCGATGACTCGACCCAGCAGGTGACGCTGAAAGCCGACGGCAATCCCTCCGTGAACACGAATCTGCCGTTCAATTTCCTGCACGACGCGTTCGAGAACGCGATCAAGGCGGCGCGGGACGACGCGTTGTCGGAAGATGTGAACGTCGCGGTCAACCAGGTTTTCGCCGGCGCCAGGCAGAAGCTGGTCGGCGGCTTGAAGGTCTTTGATGAATTGGCCTCCGCGATCCTCACCACCGTCAAGATCACCAAGGACGGGCTCATCGTTCGCGGCGAGATCGAAAGCGGACCGCGTCAGGCGCCGGTGGTGCAATTCAACGAGATCGACGAAGGCCGGGCTTTCTCGGCGCTGGCGACATGGATTCCGGGGGGAAAGATCGATCGTTACATCTGGTCCTGGGCCGGACATTCCGGAAAGAAACCGGCAAAGCTCTTTTCCACGTCACACAGATCTTCCATCGCGACCCACCGCTTCATCTTTCCGAAGCCGGCCGGAATAGACCCGCTCGGCAGCGTCAGTCTCCGCATCGAGGGAACGCAAACCGGAGCGGATGGCCGGCCCGCGCCCATCACGGCGGAAAGCCCGCTCCAGATCCGCGATGCTTTCGGGACCATTTTCGAATCGCCCGCATGGTGGGAGTCGATCACGGCGCCCCTCTGGCTCGCGGATACCAAGCCCGGCGCCAGGCTGAAGGACCTCATCGCGGGTCACGTCCCCTTGCAAGCCGACCAGCCCCGCGGCCGCGAACTCGCACACAACACACTGGTCTATTTTCCGGACTGGCGCGGGGATGAACCGCTCGAAACCGTGGCGCGCGCCATGGCCGCGATGCGGCGCCGCAAGGTCTCGCTCGTCCTCGTCGTGGTGCTGCCCGCAGCCGCGCTCGACAGCCGCAGCAGCGACCTCGAAGCCAGGCTGCGCGCCGTGTCCAGCCGGTTCGAGGGACGCTTGATGGTCACCGTGGACCAGGAAGGCGGGTGGTCGCGCGCCTTCGCGGTCGCCAAGCGGCCTTCGGCGCACATCGTCAATGCGCGGCGCCAGTTCGCATGGAACTCGCCGGGCGATATCGAACCCGCGGCGCTAGCGGCGGCGCTCGACAAGCACCTTCTTCCCGCGCCGGCGCCACGGTCCCATGCGCTGCAGCCCAGGGTTTCCGGCTGCGGCTGCGGCTGCCAGGGCGCCCCTGACATCGTCTTCGAGGATGAAGGCGGAGAACGCTTCGCGCTGCACCGGCTGCGCGGGCGCAACGTCATCCTGAATTTCTTCCAGTCCTGGTCCGCGCCATGCATCCGGGAATTGCAACGTCTGCAGGCGCTGCAGAAGAAGCAACCGAAAGGCGGCGGACCGTATGTCGTGGCCTTCCACGGCGGCAACGACGAGAAGGCGGTCGCGGCTCTGCGCAAGCGCCATGGCCTCAGCTTTCGTCTCGTGCAGGACCGAGATCAGGCGATCGCGCGTCAATACGGGATCACATGCTGGCCCACCACGATCGCCATCAACCCGGACGGCTCCATCGGCCGGATGCAACTCGGTGCGGTTCGGGAAGCCAAACCGGCAAAGCGCCCTGCAAAATCGAGAGCGGCGAAGACATGAGCATCTGGGTCACTGCCGTCACTGCCTTTCTTCTCATTCCCCTCGCCGACCAGGCGATCAAGGCGCTGCTCCGCCAGCAGCTCGGCGACCGCGTCGTTTCGCTGGGACCGTTGGGCTCGGTCCGCGTCATCGACGCGCCAATCTGGTGGGCGCGCGGCGGATTCCGGCCAACGCCGGCGATGCTCTGGACAACCTGGCTCGCCGGGGCCGGCGCGCTGCTGGCGCTGGCCACCCGCCTCCCGGGATCCGAGTGGTGCGCCGCGCTGCTGCTCGGCGGATCGTTGAGCCATATGATCGAGACGTCTCGACGCGGACGCGTCTGCGATTACCTGTGCCTGCGCTTTTGGCCGGCATTCAATCTGGCCGACGCTGCGATCTCGATCGGCACCGCCGGCTTCATCGTTTCCGCGCTGGCCAGTCATCTGCACTGACATGAGCCTGCCGTCTTCAGCGCCGCGCGCCGACAACGGCCCGCGTTATCCGCGTTATTTCCGCATCGCCGGGCAGTGGGTCAATTCGTTCAAGGTGTTTCTCTGCGTCGGCATCTGCCTCGGCATTCTCGTGACCGCCGCACTCGCGCAATCGTCGGGCTTTCCGCCCTTACGCGTGGGCGTGGGCTCGCTCGCGCTCGCGATCATCGGCCTGGCCGGCGCGAGGGTGTATCACCTGCTGGTTCACCACGCGCTCTATTTCGGAAAGAACGCGCGCCAAAGCGTGTGGAATTCCGAGGATGGCGGCGGGAGCCTGGTTGGCGCATTCCTCGCGGTGGCTCCCTGTTCCTTCGCGGTCGCGCACCTGCTCGACGTTCCCGCGAACGTCTTCTGGGATTTCCTGGGCGCCGGTATTCTCGCGGGCGGCTTCTGGACGCGGCTCGGCTGCGCGTTCAATGGCTGTTGCGGCGGCCGGGAAACGCGCGGCTGGTGCGGCGTGTGCCTGCACGACACCCGCGGCGTGCGCCGGCGGCGCGTCCCCGTGCAATTTCTGGAAATGGCCTGGTGGCTCCTCGGCGGCATCGGGTTCATATGGCTCTGGCCCAAATCCTTCCCGCCCGGAAATTACGCGCTGGGCGTCCTGGCCTGGTATGGACTGGGTCGCTTTTTCCTGGAACCGCTGCGCGAAGCCCCCGATCTCATCGCCGGCCGCGTGCGCATCAATCAATGCGTCGCCGCCGCACTCGTTTTGGGCGCCGGCGGCGCGTTGCTGGCGAGGACCTTCGCATCGTGAGCCGCGTCCTGATGCAGCAACTCGTGGACGCGCGGCGGGCTCGCGAGGAGGCCGCAACAACCGAAACTGGCGAAGGCTCCCGATCCCGGGCGCAGTCGCCGAACATGGTTAGGAGGCGATGCCGGATGGCGAGTGCGATGATGCGGTCACGGTTCGCCACCGTCACCGCGGGCATTTACGATACGTATCGAGGATGAATGACATACGAGAAGGGGACGAACGTCGACTGATTGGTTAATTGACGTCGCCTGGTCCGATACCCGACTTTTTACCAAGTTGTGCGGCTCTGAACCGGACAGCCGCTTCATCGATTACTCTGGGTTGTGCAAAAGCCGCAACTCAGTCCGATGATCAGTAGCCCGTTCTCATTCGCGGTTCTGGCTGTCTTCGCCGCCGGCATGGCGGCGGGGTATTTCATCTCGGGTGCAAGCGACACAACGAAGAGCTTCACTGCGGAACGCCCAAACCCGACGGCGGCGCCCTCTCAGGTCGCGGAGCCCCCACCGCAGCCGGCCCCATCACAACCGATCGAGTCAAAACCAGTTCGGGTTGTCCCGATCCTGCCGTCGAATACCGAAACCAGCGGCACGGCTCGAAGCGAGCCTGCGAAGAAAGATGCAGCTTCCGACTCCAGAGCTGCAAAACCGGCGCCCAAGTGCGACCGGCGGGCCTGCCGTCACTATCGGTCATTCGATGCTTCCACCTGCACCTACAAGCCCCCCCGCGGCGCGCGGCGTCTGTGCAAGAAATAGCCCGATGGCGCGGCCCGGGTGTGAGCCTTGTCACCGGAACATCGCCTTCGCCGGCGGGTTGAATCGCCATGCGGCCGTACAAACAGCTCTCAGGCTTGGCAATATTCGGAACCTCGATGGCGTTCGCGATGTGCGGCCTCGTCGCGTATGCCTATGTTGTCCTGGTTCCTCCGTCTCCGGCCGAACGGATCGCGTTGGGGCACGCCGACGTGGGTGAGCCGATCACGCGGTAGCCTACCAGCACCTCACCTCGTATTCGCACGGATGGTAGCGACGACGGCTCATGCCCGCATCGTCGTAGCGGCGCACATGGTCGTAGTGGCGCACATGCCGTGCTTCGCCACGCCGTTCTCCGCCACGCCGTTCTCCGCTGCGGCCGTCGGTCCGTCGCACAGCAGATCGGTCTGCGTAACGATCAGTACCGCGACCCTCGTACCGTCCCTCGTACCGTTTCATGGCGGGCCGATCCGCACGCCGATCCCGGTCCCGCCCGTGGTCGTAGCGTCGTTCGTCCCTTCCTTCCCATCGGCGAGCTGCGTCACGACGGTGCTGATGATGCGCGCGCCAACGTTCGGAGCGGCGGTCGTCTGCTCGCTCCCCGCTGCGTTCTCCGTCTCGACCGTCGTATCGTCGTTCGTCAATCCGCTCCCCGTGGCGTTCCCGGTCGTCACGGTATCGCCGCTCGTCAACGCGCTCCCCACGCCGATCCCGGTCCTGGCCGTCGTAGCGCCGGCCGTCGATCATCCTCTCGTCCCGTCGATCCCGGTCGCCCGTGCCGGTGCGCCGTTCGTCGAGACGCTCGCCCCGCCGCTCATCCGGGCGGGGCTCGTCGCGAGACTCTCCACGGCGAGGCTCGTCAGGCCGGTCAACACGGCGCTCATCGCCGCGCCGTTCCTCCCGCGGTTCAACACGACGGCGCTCATCCGGGCGCTCGCCGCTCCGCTCGTCCGAACGTGTTTCGACGCCGGGCGGCGGTGCAGCGGCCGGGCCGGCAGGTTTCTCGGTATTGGGCCGCAGCAGCATGCCGCAGGCGGTTGTGCCGGCGGGCGTCAGAACGCACGTCTCCTGCGCCACGGCCACGCCCGACAGCAAGGCGCTGGCTCCGAGGAGGACAATCGTGGCTACCGGACGATGCATGGGCGCTCCCGCCGGGCGGAAGAGCCCGAGCTGTTAACCATGTTCAACCGTCCACACGACAAGCGGTTCCTTCGCACGGCCAATGCGCACGGCTTCGGCGAGACACGGCCACAGGCGACCGGGTGGCTTGCCATGATGCACCGGGCGCTGCGTGAAAAGACCCGAGCATGCGCAATGCTCCGAAGATTCACAGAACTGTCAGCCGGAACTTCTGCATCACCCGCTTGTTGACTGCCCAGTGAAATCTGGAGGCAATCATGCCGGTCATTCTGTGGCTCTTGGGCGTTCCGTTCAGTCTGCTTGTCGTGCTGTGGCTGTTTGGCGTGTTCTCGTAGCATCCCAACAACGACAGATCGATATAGAGACGGCGCCCGCAAGGGCGCCGTCTCTATATCGCGAGGCGACTGCTTCCGGCGATCACCTGCCGTCGATCAATCCGGAAACGGCATCGATCCAGCCGCCCAGTTCGCTCGCGAAAGGTTCGATCCAGAAATACACTTGCGTCACCGCTATTGCGAGCAACACCGCCTGAAGAACTGAAAAAGTCACGAGCCAACCGCGCATGAGCGCCCCTCCCCGGACCGCATTCCAAACCTTTTAGACCCTATCTCAGCCGGTTGGAAGCCGGGGCCAAGTCTCAGTTGGCCGTGAAGCAGCGTCGCCTAGGGGTGACGCCTGAAGTCGCGGCGGGGTGCAGACAAAGGCCCTCGATCAGCGAGCATCCGATCAGTTCGCGGCGGGCGCCGCTACGCATCGTCAGTTTCGAATCTGCTGCCGCGTGCAGCTCAAATGCACTGCTCGTAACGCGGTATAAGCGGGACATTCCGGTCCGGCGGCCTGTCCTCCCCCGCTCAATCGAGTGAATTGTGGCTGCCACAGGCGACGCACCTGATTACCAGTCGGCCAAGCTGCCTGGGATGGGATGGCGTTTCGGTGCGCAGCAGATCCACGCCACAGTGGCCACAGCCATAATCGACAGCATGCCGATCAAATGCGAGAGCGGGCGGCGCAATGAGAACGGGATCGCCCGCCGCAACGGACACGACCCGCATCGTCAATTTCGTGCGTGACATTCTTTGTGATGCACCGCGCGGCTGGCATCCGCTCCTCAATTTGACATCGGTTCCTGCCGATGTCCTCCCATCAGAAAAACACCGCCCGTTGCTCGTGCAGCATCTCGATCCCGGTGGCCAGCGCTCTTCTTTGCCAGTCCACGTCGCGTTAGCGTTCAGGGGCCATAATGCGCGGCGTGCCGTTGTCGAATTGCGGGGTTGCCTGGGGACTGCCGGCACCGGTCACGCTGCTGCCACCGGCGCGGCTGGCGCGCTCGCTCTCCGACGGCGGACGAGGGCGGACGCCCAAGGCCTCGCCCGGTGCGCCGCTTCCAGTCGTTGAGTTGAGACCGGGGCGCGCGGGCGCGGTGGCGTTCGTTCCGCGGGTTGGGTCGCTCAGCGATTCCGGTGACCCGGTGCCGGTGGCCGCCGGTCCGGACGACCCCGCAGCTCCGCCCGTGCTCCCTGCACCGCCGCTTCCTCCGCCGGAGCCGCCCCCGCCTCCGCCCTGGGCCCAGGCAGCACCACCGAAGACGATGAGGGCAAAGATGATCGCGAGGGGATGTTTCATGTGAACCTCCGTTGGTTCACAAACCGCCTGAAACCCTCGTGGTTCCGGTCGGAACAGTGTGATGGTGGATTTCGAGAATACGCGCTGGCTCGTCCTTCGGCGATGTGGGCCAGGTTGCCTTACATGGACGGCTCCCGGGTCGGCATCAGGCAGCCATGCGTTCAGTCACGAGACGGGACAGCACGCTCTCTTCGCAGCGAGTTTCTCATTGATCGAATGCCGCTCCCGATCGCTCGTATGTTGTCGAAGCAGCAGCTTGTCGTGATCGATCACTCGCCGCTGGATGTGGATGAGCGTTGAGTGGACATGGGACATCATCAGCGTTGCTCCCATCGCAACGCCGCGGCGCGTTTCTCCGGCTCCGTCGGGGCAGCGATCTAGAAAGCGATTACGGATTTTCAAGACCTCCATCGACATCATCGCCGACCGATTTGCGGGCCCCTGAGAAGCGGCCCACCGCCGCTCCATACCGCTACATGATTCAAGCAGACTTGCCGGATCCCTTGGTTACAGGCGACTGACGCTCCCCTATGTCGATTCGCCGCGGTTTCATCCTCTCCGGCACCCGTCGGACGAGGTTGATATGCAGCAGGCCATTTTCGAACGAGGCATTTTCGACTTCGATGTAGTCGGCGAGATTGAACCGCCGCTCGAAGGCCCGGGCCGAAATTCCCTGATAAAGGTACTCGGTCCCTTCGCTGTCCGACTTCCTGCCGGCCACCGTCAGCTGACTTGCCTCGGAAGTTATGGTGATGTCATTGGGCGCGAACCCTGCCAAGGCCAGGTTGATCTGGAAGGCGTCCTCGCCCTTCCGAACAATGTCATATGGCGGGTATGAGTTCGCTTGATTTTCATGGGAGCGGTCGTTGAGCCGGTCGAACAGTGTCTCGAAGCCGATCGCGTTACGTGCGAAGGGAGAAAAGTCGAAAGTCCTCATAGCCACATCCTCCTTGAAGCACATGGGTACGAAGCAGCGCCGGACACCGCCGGCGCCCGCAACAGGCCCTTCCGGCACCTGTTGGCGGACCGATTTAGAAAACAGCTGCAAATTTTCAAGAGGGCGACGGCATCGTTGAAAAATGCGTTTCCCCCTGCTCCAGCGAGGCCACCGACAGGCCGGCAGTCGCGATAGAAGCCATCGGACCCCCAACAGAGGCCATTGCCGCGGCGGCGGTCGGCGGCAAATAACCGCCAAACCGCATTCCGGTTTCACTCAGCGCATCGGACTTCGATGGTCGCACCCGCGATCTGCGGCGCTCATTGGAGAATTCCCGACCGTCTATCTCAAATGACATTTCAGCAGAACAATATTCATCGGAACGCGGGCATGCCGAGCCTGTCCGTGCATCCCCTGCCATGGGAGCCTCTGAACGGGAAAGAGCCCGGGTATTTCGCCCCCGGGCTCTTTTCTATTCGGAACCATTCCATCTGCGACGGCTTAAATCCGTACTGGTCATCAAAGGTGCCTCATGCCGTTTGAAGCTCTCTACGCGATTGGTGCGGTCGTTCTGCTGGCTGCCCTTGTTTGGGGAACGATGAGATACCGGCAGAGAACCCCTGGGGAGAAAATCGCCGGCGACCGAAAGGCAGCCGAGTTGTTCCGTAAGGAATGATTTGCAGCAGTCCTGAAAACGTTTGCTACTCGGGTAAAGCGAACCGAGGGGGCCGTTCCGCGTCGAGCGCAAGATGTGACGTTTCCGAAAGCGTCGTGACGAGCCGCCCACCCTGCCAGAGTTGCAAATCGGACCCGTGCAAAAACCGCTGGGCCACTGTGATTGCGGCCTGGTCGTCTGCGGCCTTGATAACGGTCTGCCACACGCGGCCGGTGCGCTGGAAAACGCAATACTCTGTCATAGCAACTGAACTGCCTTCAAAGATTACTTGTTCCTTCAGCTCCAGAGGGCTGTGAGTCCGATTGCACGGAACGCTTCCGGGCTTCTGCCAGCTTCTCCCAGGTCAGTGCGAGTTCTTCCAAGGCTTGTCTTTGACCGGGCAGCGCGCGTTCTATCATCTCGCGACACTGTCGAGCTCTAACAAGGTATTCAGTGACTTCCTGCATGGGGGTGTAGGTCCGGCGCACTTTGGCCGCTACTAACTTTGACACTTTCGGCGGCATCCTGCCGGGACGCTGTCTCTCAGCCGGCAGCCGCGCCAGCGATGAACGAGCAATACCTCATCCCTGGCACCGCCACCCTGTCAAATGGCAGAGCGTTTGGACTTAATTTGCAGTTCGTCGACCAGCTTCCGAAGCTCCTGCGTCGTCGTGACTTCGGGAGGAATGCTGTGTTCGAGGTCCCGCAGAACGCGGTCCGTCAAGTCGAGAAGCTGCTGGATTCTTTCATCCATGGTCCGGGGTCTCGCATTGGTGCAGGGCAACTTCGCATGCAGCTAGCGACGTGAGGACAGAGGAACGCGTGGCGGCCGGGGGAACGACAGCCCGAGCTGCTGAGCGCGGCGTCTCACCCCATCGGTCGTTCGTTTCAGCCGGATCGCGACGTTGCGAACATGGACGCCCTGGTGCGCGAACTCGCGCAGCTTCGCGTCCTCGGCGTCAGTCCAGAAATGGTTTTTGCGGCTCAACATGCGAATGTGTAACGGCAGGCCGCAATCGAGGTTCCGTTATCAAAATTTGCAGCGGCGGTTTGAAAACTCTCTTCGATGGAACACAGAGGAAATGTCAGCCCAGGAGCGACCGGTACAGGTCCAGATATCGATCCGCCATGCGTTCGACCGTAAAGCGCGCGGACACCGCGGCCCGGCATGCGGCGCGGTCAATTTCGCCGATACGGCCGATAGCATCCACGGCTTCATCGATGTTGTCGACCAGGAAGCCGGTCACGCCATCGTCGATCAGCTCCGGCATGGATCCGCGATTGCAGGCGATGACCGGCGTGCCGCAGGCGAGCGCCTCCACAACCGACAATCCGAACGGCTCGTCGAAGTTGATCAGGTGGAGCAGCGCGCGCGCCGAACCCAGGACCTTGGTGCGGACCGCCCCGCCCACCGGGCCGCGATAGACCACGGAACGTTCGTCGAGCGCGGGTGCGACTTTCTCGTTATGATAATCCTGATCCTGGACGATGCCGGCCATGACCAGCCGCCGCCCCGCCCGGCGTGCCGCCGCAATGGCCTCGACAGCCCCTTTGTCCGGATGGATGCGGCCGAAGAACAGCAGGTCTTCGCTGCCGCGCGGGTCGAAGGGAAAGTCATCGAGCCGGATACCGTGGTGGATCGTCGCCGCATAGCGCAGGTCCGGATGGCGATCGGCGTTGCTGATCGCGACATAATGGACGCGATCGTCGTACGCCTTGAAGGCCGGCAGGATGCGTTCCGAGGAGAAGCCGTGGATCGTCGTCACCACAGGTGTCTTCACCAGGCGCGAGAAGGCGAGCGGCACGAAGTCGGCCTGGTTGTGAATGAGATCGAATTCTTCGGCGCGCTCGAAGACATGGGCGACGTGGAGCATCTCCCACACCTTGGCGTCGATGGCAGGGTCCTCGGAATAGGCTGCCGGGCAGACGCCGGCCAGCGTGCCCGCCGTCCGGCTGTCCTTCGTGGCGAACAGGGTGACGTCGACGTCGCGCGCCACCAGCGCCTCGGTCAACAGGCTCGTCACCAGCTCCCATGGACCGTAATGCCGCGGCGGGGTGCGCCAGGAGATCGGCGCCAGCATGGCGATGCGCAAGTGAATATCCTTCCCTGCTTTGGTTAAGCGCTCCGCAGGATCACACCCTCGTGTCCCCGCAGCAGCAGCCCGCCGTCTGCGATCCGCATTGCGTCGTCGATCGTGGACAGGAGCGGCCGGCAATCGCCCGCCCGGTCCGGCAGTTCCAGGCGCTGCGACCGTGCTCCGAGATTGAGTGCAACGATCAGTCGCTCCGCGCCGTGCCGACGCTCATAGGCGAGCACGTCGCCGTCGGCGTCCAGCAACGCGAAGTCGCCGATCGACAGCGCAGGATGCGCACGCCTCAAAGCCAGCAACCGACGATAGAAAGTCAGCATCGAATGAGGCTCTTCCGCCATGCGCGCGACGTTGCGCGCCCGCCAGTCCGCATTGAGTGGCAGCCAGGGCCGGCCGGTCGTGAAACCGGCATTCGCGCTCCCGTCCCAGGGCAACGGTGTGCGGACCGGATCACGGCCGAACCCTCGTCCCGGCTCGCGCAGCTCGCGCGGGTCCTGGACCTCCTCGGGCGGGATCGCGACGTCGCTCAGGCCCAGTTCGTCGCCGTAGTAGAGAGTGGGCGTGCCGCGGAGCGTCAGCAGCAGCATCGCAGCAACGCGGGCCTGGGCTGGCCCGCGTCTGGCGGCAACGCGCGGCCGGTCATGGTTGCCGAGCACCCAATTCGGCCAGCCGCCCGGCGGCAGCGCAGCCTCATAGTCGGCGATCAGCGTTGCCAGCGAGCGCGCCTCCCACGGCGCATCGATGAGCTGGAAGTTGAACGGCAGATGCACCTCCGCGCGTTCGCGGCCGTAATAGCGCATCAGCCGATCGACCGGCAGGTAGATCTCGCCGATCAGCACGCGTTCGCCTCGTCCCTTGGCGCCATAACTGTCGGCGATGGCGCGCATGTCGGCGGCGATCCTGTGCACCTCGGGCTGGTCCGTCGAATGGAGCTGGAGCACGCGGTGCATATCGCCCAGCGCCGGCCGATAGCCGGGGTTGGGCGGATTGTCCGGGAAATCTGCCGCCTTGACCATGTGCCACAGCACGTCGATGCGGAAGCCGTCCACGCCGCGGTCGAACCAGAAGCGCATCACATCGTAGATCGCCGCCTGCACGGCCGGATTGCGCCAGTTGAGGTCCGCCTGCTCCTTCAGGAAGGCGTGATAGTAATATTGGCCGGTGGCCTCATCCCACTCCCAGGCCGAGCCGCCGAAATCACTGATCCAGTTGTTGGGCGGCCCGCCGTCGGCGGCGGGATCGCGCCAGATGTACCAGTCCCGTTTCGGATTGTCGCGCGAGGCGCGGCTCTCGACGAACCAGGGGTGCCGGTCGGAGGTGTGGTTGGGCACGAAGTCGAGCAGAACCCTGAGCCCGCGCGCATGGCTTTGCGCCAGCAGATCGTCGAAATCGGCGAGCACGCCGAAGCGCGGATCGACGTCGCAATAATCGGCGACGTCATAGCCGAAATCAGCCATCGGCGAAGGATAGATGGGTGAGATCCAGATCGCATCGACGCCGAGGCTCGTCAGATAGTCGAGCCGCCGCGCGATCCCCTTGAGGTCGCCGATGCCGTCGCCGTCGGTATCCTGAAAGGAGCGCGGGTAGACCTGGTAGATCACGCCCGACTGCCACCAGAGCGCGGTCATGCGAACAGCGCCTTGGGCATGTGGGTGATACGGCAGGCGAGGTCTGCCTCGCCGCTCGCCACGATGTAGTGATCGCCTGCATCCGCGACGCCGGTGGTGAAGACGACGGGTGTCGGCAGATACATCTGGTGCGCGATGGAACGCGTCAGCTCCGGATTTGCCTCCAGCACCGGCTGCCCATCCTCGAGGCGCAGGATGCGGCTCGGATCGTCGAGGTCGAGCAGCGCCCAGAAGGTGCGATAGATGCCCACGGTCTCCCGCGTCTCGACGCCGTGGTACATCAGGAACCAGCCGCGGTCGGTGCGGATCGGCTGACTGCCGCCGCCCACCTTCATGCCGGACATCGAGCCTTTGCGCGCACGGATGCAGGCCTGGTCGAGCGGTTTCCAATGGATGGCGTCGGGTGACTGGGCGAGGTTGATCGAAGGCCCGCCCGCATAGGGACTTTCCTCGGGATAGGCGAAATAGACCTCGCCCAGCGGCCGGGTCAGCGCCATGAAGCAGCCGCCTACCTTGCCCTCGAACAGGATCATGTCCTTGTTCTGGTGGTCGAGGACGATGCCCTTGAGCTCATAGTCGAGACCATTCCGCGAGACATGCAGCGTCGTGCAGTGCCGTTCGGCACTGACCGAGCAGGTCGTCATATACCAGCGGCCGTCGATCCTTGAGATGCGGGCATCCTCGACGCCATAGTCCTGATAGGACGCGGCGGGCTCGATCGCACGGTCATAATGGATGTGGACGATCTCTCGCCCGTCGGGTTCGAGCTCCACCGGCAGCAGCCAGGACAGCGAGGTCAGCCCGAGAAGCCGGTGCGTGCCGTGCTTGAGCGAGAACTGGCGCGGATCGGTCATGTTGACGCTGTCCAGCGAATACCGATCGAGGACATAGCCTCGAGATGTCCAGCGGATCGTCCTGACGTATCGCCCTGCCACCGGCTCCTTCAGGGCCTCCGCCACGCGGACCATCAGCAACAGGTTGCCGCTCGGCAGCCGCGCGAGGCCGGGATTGAACGCTCCCATCACATAGGTCGCTTCCGCGATCGAACGCCTGAGCGGCGATCGCGCGAGGTCAACGTCATCGGGCCGGAAGATCAGATAGTCGGACTGTCGCTCCATCAATCCTGCACCTTGCTCCACCGTCGAATGCTCACGCTCCGGCTCGCAACCAGACCGTTATGAGCGGTCTTGCCGGACAGCAACAGTCAAATAAATCCGCTGTTTTTCGTCAGGTTCGACGACCCAATCCTCGGATACCTGCGTTCGGCCGCGAAGGTGTGCCAGCATCAATGCATGGAGCAGTCCGACATCCGAACGGCTGTGGTGGCGTTTCTCCTCGCGGGCGTCGTCCCGGCCATCATGATCATCGTGCTGATGCTGAGATAGCTTGGCGAAGGGCCGCCCATTTGCAGGCGGCCCCGATTCCCGTCCTCTGTGCTGTGACTTATCGCGCTTCAGATTTGCGCCGATCTGCTCAATGGTGGAAGCGACACAAACCCCAAAGGGGACTTCCAATGTGCGCCACCCGTGAACGAGAAGTTACGTTGTTCGGCGGCGAAAGCGTTGCGCAGGGATGCCGTGGTCGCCGGAGTGACGTTCCGATCAACAAAAATACGAGCCGCTGGATTGCCGTCATCGTGGGCGGGCTGATGCTTGGATTTGCAGGTGCCGCCACGGCGATACACCGCTATCCGCCCCCACAACATGTCTGGGGCCCCGATTTCAACCAGGTTTTTTCAGCGTTCGATGATGTTCTTTGGTGACTCCGGACGGTTCGGGTCAAGGGCCGGCCGGGTGGTGGTCGTCCTGTGACTTCCCGCACTTCACGGCTCACGGATTGGGGTCCACCTTCAATTCATACGAAGGGGAACGGCCATGAACCTGACCCGCAGCGCCGGTCAAGTGCAGACCGTCTCCGCCTGAAAGTCCAACTCAGCCCCGGCGCAAATGCCGGACGTTTTCGAGATCATAGCCCGCCGAGCCGCCCGTCATGAATGCCCTGCTCCGCAAGCTGGCAAGGAAAACCGGGTCCGATCCGCAAGCCGTGATCTATGGATTGGTCGCCATCGGCATTTCACTCAGCGCAGTCTCCATGATCCAGATTGCGATGCTGTAGAGACGTCGGCTGTCGCCACCGTCGTATGGCTCCACGGAATGGTCCGGCTCACCGCGAAACTGGTTGGCGCGGCGTAACGCGGCGGGTTGATCAATCGACAACCGGGAGCGCGGAAAAAAGCAGCGCGTCGGTCGATATGGCAAGCCGCGTCACCGCCCGCAAAGGATCTCACCAGGCGAGAAGCGCGAGGATGACCGCGACGGCGGCCGCGAACATGGCGACGTGAACGTAGGATTCCCAAGTCCGGCTCATGGCCCACAAGATAGGTCTCGCCGTGACATTGGCCATTCCGAAGAAGCAGGAAGGCCGACCACAATCATCTCCCCGAGGCAACCGGCGCAGGCTGAAAATTCTCAGAGAGGTAAAAATGTACATTTCTTATTGGTTGACAGGCGGTCGAGTGGCCAGCTCCTGATTCTCAACCCTCTCCTGCGCCACAATCCTGGAGTTGTCGGGCGTTCGAATGCCATATGCATTCATGAGTTGGACGAGGGCATAGGCGATTGCGCCCAAAACCAGGGCTGCGCCGAACAGAATGCCGACTTTTTGCATCGATAGTTGAACGACCTCGCGCACCTGGTGTTCCCAAAAAACACTTCACGGGCAGCAGATAAAAAACACGTCCGGCATCGTCTCCGGATTGAAACAACGAGCCATGGAACGAGCATGGGAACCAGCCCTGGCAGTGCTCGTTGAGCCACCGGCGCCCTTGCGCAACATCAGCTCGGTCAAACCGAACAACGGGCCGCCAGACACAGGGGCAGCAAAATCATCGACATCGCGGAAGTCGGGCACCAGGTCGGGCGGCCACGGATTGCCGGCATGCCCGACCGGCTGCAAAGCTTCGCCCGTGCCGACAAGCCACCGCTCGCGCGCCACGTCGCCGATCGATGCCGCGGCATCGCCGTCCACAACCATCTGGATGTCGTGGACCGGCCGGTAGGGAGTGCCGTCAGGGCGCAGACGATGCTGGTCCGTCTCCGAATGTCCGCAGGTGTCCCATCGCTCTACCGTCAGATCGATGCCGCCCGCGAACGCAAGCCGGTCGTCGATGACGACGATCTTCTGATGGTGTGCGGCGTAAAGCGGATGGTGCTGATCCAGCTTCACGGCGATTCTCGGATGCGCCTGCCAGTCCGCGCCGAACAGGAGCGGCACAGGATCGCCGGGCGCATGCACCACAGCACCGCTCCACACCAGGATGCGAACGTGAAGCTCCGGCCGCCGTTCGACCAGCCCATGAAGAAACCGCCCGAGCGAGCGGCAATCGCGCATGTCGGGACATAACTTGATGCGGCCGTCAAAATCCCAGCCGATGATGAGAACTGATTTCGTGGCCTGAAGAAGCGCCTGTTCGAGGCGGCGATAGTACTCGGACGCATCGACGAGAACGGCCGCGCGACCGGCTCGAGCAATGCAGCCGCAGTTGCGGCCGGGCGTCAGAACAGCGGTGTGGGCAGGCCGGGCAGGTTCTGGAGTGAGTGGCTGGTGCATTGCTGCCGGCAACGACGGACGTCGGATCCTTCTGCCTCATGGGACAACAGATAAAACGCAAGACCGCGCCGGCGAGTTCCCTCGTTCGATGCCGGACGGCTCCCGGACCCATTGCCGGCTTCAAGCGTTACCGGCACTGGAGGTCGCTATGCCGACCATGCCGGGCGCAGTCGCGGGGCCGGCTCGGCCTTGAAAATCCGGACATGGACCAACGCGTCGACGACAGGACACCAGCCGAGACCGCGAATTTGGGCTCGCCCGATCGCATGCGAGCCTTTGTGGTTCTCGCGATGACGATCGGCGCGCTGTTCGTGTGCTTCCTGCTGGCGCTTCCGTTCCTGGCCGCCCTCACCTGGGCCCTGGCTCTTGCAATCCTTTGTGTGCCCTCGCATCGCTGGACCGAAAGCAAGGTGAAATCACCTTCGCTGGCTGCATTGATTTCGGTTTGCTGGATCGGCATGGTCGTGGTGATGCCGGCGATCTGGATCAGCGCCCGATTGATGACCGAGGCGGCGGCCGGGGCGGTCTTGATCAAGGAGAAGATAGCATCCGGGGAATGGCGGGCGATTTTCGAAAGTCGCGCCGTGCTGACGACTCTCGTACCCTGGATCGAGGAACTGGATCTGCCGGCAGCGATCGGCGGCGCGGCCTCCTGGACCGCGACGAAGGCCGCGGCATTCATCCGCGGATGGATCCTGCAACTGGTGACGATTCTTTTGACCTTCTATCTGCTGTTCTATTTTCTGCGGGATCGCAGGCTGGTGGTCGGCTGGCTTCACGAGGTTTCGCCGCTCTCGACGGCGGATACCGGACGCCTGTTCACACGCATCGTCGACACCGTCCAGGCCACGCTTTATGGGACGTTCGCGGTGGCGGTCATCCAGGGGGCGCTGGGCGGGCTGATGTTCTGGTGGCTCGGATTGCCTGCCCCGTTGGTTTGGGGTCTGGTGATGGGCGTTCTGGCGATCGTCCCCGTGCTCGGCGCGTTCATCGTCTGGGTGCCCGTCGCGATCTTTCTGGTTCTGGAAGGCCACTGGGCCAGCGCCTTGCTGCTGACGGCATGGGGCACGCTTGTCATCGGAGCGATCGACAATTTCCTGTATCCCGTGCTCGTAGGGGATCGGCTGAAGCTGCATACCGTCCCGTCTTTCATTGCCATCATCGGCGGGATCATCGTGTTCGGTCCGCCCGGACTTCTGCTGGGACCGGTTGCCGTTGCGACTGCGATCGTACTTCTGGAAGTCTGGCGGATACCGGTGACGAACCCCTCGCACTGAAGGCCTGAAACTCGCCAGCCGATCCAGGGCCGGCGCGGCGCCAACCGGAAACGATTGAACCCATTGCTTTGGAACAGACGAGAGCGTGTGAAAGTTGATTGCACGCCGGGAGGGCCGGCAGACGCCCATGGAACACGACGGATATGCTGTGACGTCTATTCGAAGTGTCGCAAAATATCTGGGCTTCTTCGGCGCTGGGGCCGTCACGGCGGCGTTTTTCCTCTCCGGTCCGGTTGACCTGTTTGCCAAGCGGTCCGGCGCCGCGACAAACGGCGGATGGGTTCTGGTGCCGCCGACGACGCAAATCAACCGGGCTGACTGGACGGTCAGCGCCACGCCGGAACCAATGCACCAACCGCCATCGCTCGCCAACCAGGGACCAAACGTCGAGACGACCGGCTCATCGGCGGTTCAACGAGAGGCCGGAGTGTTCTCGCAAATCGACATGACGCCGCAACGCGACGCAGCCTGCAACGTCCCGGCTTGCCGACGCTTCTACCGCTCTTTTGACGAGGCTACATGCACGTACAGACCATATGGAGGGGGGCCGCCCCAGCTGTGCAACCGCTAAAGGGGCGTTGAAGATCGGCGCTCCCAACGAGATTGACGGGCCGCCTGGCGCAACGGACGTTCGTTTTGATGGTCTTCCTTGGATGTCTTCATTTTTTTTGGCAACACGCGTGGGCGTCTGATGTTTCGCGGGTACGAAAAGAAGCCCGCCTGAGCGGGCTCTTCTTCATTCCGAACGCAGGTGAACCAGCGCCCTCCGGGCTTCTGGGTCTGCCGGCCAGGATTTCCTTCCGTCTACCCGGCCGACCACCTTGCCCGCAGCAGGCCAGGTGCAAAGGAGCGCGGGATGTCTCGGTCGAGTGGACTACGGGCTCTGTATTCCCAGAGCCTCCAGCGCTCTGCTCGCAAGCCTGTCGGGATCACGCTCGCCCGTCGCGGCGATGTCCACGATCCGCTTGGCGATGATCTCCTGTACGACGGCGGGCTGGCCGGTGTCGTGCAAGCCGGCGCGCGCCTTCTCGAAAGCCAGACCCATGACGTAGGTCTGTTCCGGATCGAACGCTCGGCCCTGCAAAAATGGCACGATGTTCATGGCCGCGTCTCAGGCGAGAAAGACAATCCTGCCACTTGGCCAGAAACAGTCAATGACAATCGGTTTCGTCTGAACCTGCCTGCTTTGCGCGGTGTGGACAGCCGGTCCGATGTGTCGGATGTCCGACGGATGCCTGCGCATCGACGCGTCCGCAGGGGAGAACATGTTGCCTTGCAGCAGGACGCGATCGGCGTGCCGGGTATCGCGAACGCTCACCGGCGCCGCCAAGAGCTACTTGTTCGGAATGACCCCCAACAAGACGCTGTAGTGCTTCCTGATCGTCTCGTAGCATTCGCACGCGGTTTCCTGCAGCCCTTCCAGATCCGTGATCTGGATGTTGCCCCGCCTGTATCGGATCAGCCCGGCCTCTTGAAGTGTGTGGGCGACCACCGAGACGCTGGTACGCCTGACGCCCAGCATCTCGCCCAAGAACTCCTGGGTAAACGGCAACGTCTCTGCCCCGGCCAGATCGCGGGCGCGAAGCAGCCATCGAGCCATGCGGGCAGCGACATGGTGGGTAGCGTTGCACGCGGCGGACTGCTGAGCCTGCGCATAGACGGTCTGTTCGTGGCGGATGAGCAAAGCAAGCAAGTTCGCATTTTGCAATGCAAGGCCCTTCAGCGTGTCCGCCTCGCAGGCGAGGACCGCGCCACCGATCTGCACGATGGCGCGGCTGATCGACACCTTTCCTTCAAGCGCCGCTGAAGCGCCGACCACGCCGTCACGCCCGACCATCGCGGCTTCGATCATCTCGCCCGTCGATAAAGACACAACAAGAGAGATCACCGCGGTCGTCGGGAAGTACACGGTCTCGACCGTCGCGCCCGCCTCGTACAGAACCGTCTGCTGGCTCAGCTCGATGGACTTCAGGTGCGGCTCGAGGAGACTGCGTTCGCTGCCCGAAAGGCTGTCGATCAAAAGATTTTGTGCAGGCATGTGCTTCGCACTTGGGGGAAGCGCACGCGGTTACCCCGGGGCACGAACCGCCCGAGCAGCCCGGACCGGCGCTGATGACGATCACCGGGCCGGATGCATCATGGGATTTCGACCGCACGTCGTCTGTTCGATACCTGACACAGAAAAGACCGGGAACTTACGGCGGCATCAGTGCCGGCGCGCGGCTTTGCCGGTGCTGTGCAGGGTGGTGCGCAGTTTGCAAAACACGCAGGGTTTCGACGACCTCATGACCGTGCTTGCCGGCCATCGCGCGCGCCGGTCGCTGGATGGATCAAGTCCAGTCGCGGTCACATCTGGATAACAGATGTTGAGTGTCTCAAGAGCGGAACGTGTAAATGCTACGAAAGAGCAAGCGGCTTCCGGCTCTTGAGAGATGCTGTCTGACATCCGCTGATTGCGAACCCACCCGCCGCTCCAGGATTTCGAAAGCAACGACCGCCGTTTGCGGCGTCTATAAAAATTGACATGGCGCCGGCCAATTCATGCGACAAATTACATGGGCAAATAGACGGGCTTGAGTGCGGGACCGGACAGACGGCATTCCCACCCGACCGGTAATCTGCAACTCAATCCGACAACCCGAGGGACGCGCACCATGGATGCGGGACCCAACACCGACGCGGCCTACTGCTATCATCGAGCCGAGGAAAACCGGCAATCGGCTGCGAGGCAAACCGACGCCGAACGCAAGGCAACGTATCTCGATCTGGAGGCACGCTGGATCAAGCTTGCGCTCAGCTACGAATATTCCGGGCGGGCTAGTGCCACCACCGCACATCTCGCCTGCCGGCTCGATCAGCCAGAGCGGGATTGACCAAGCCACGTCCTCGTACCGGCGACATCGACCGGGCGGCCTCTCAAATGCATCGCCGCGGAAGTATCGCGTCGCCAACGGCGGCGGCCGCGACCGGTGCCTGGCTTCGGTTCCCCCACCGATCAACCATTTTTGTCCGGTCCTGTGTCGGGCAGCGAGCGGACGGCCGGGGCGCCCGGAGTCAACCTCGGACCGTTCACCCCCGTGGACGGCGTCCGGAACGCAGCCGCTCTCGTTGCATGCCCCTCACGAGAGCGGCTGTGTCCATCAGAGAAAAGGGGGAACGTGTGCGTACCGACGCTTGTCTCGCAAACGCTGAAAACTGCGCGGAACTGGCAGAGCGCGCGGACAATGACGCCGATCGCAAGCGATATCTCCGCATGGCGGAATCCTGGCGACAGCTGGCAAGGGTGGAGGACTGGCTGGAAGGCCGGTCGCCTCCCATTCAGCTCACTACCTAATTTGGCTTTCCGTACGCAGCGTCGCCGCAGGTTGAATTACATTCGTTTCGCTAACCGACGCGCGGCCCGATCAGGACACTCTGCCCCTCTCGCGATTGGAGGCGTGGCGAATGGACCCGCCCTGCAGAAGATCATTGCTGACGAAACGGCGCACTCCGCTTCGCCCGGTGGTCGCTCCGTGTCCGGATGGGAGCAGGATCTCAAAGCCAGGAAGTGATCGCATCGCGCCGGGGCGCGGGAGCAAGATCGGACGACGGGCCGTAGCTGCGGCGCGAGCCGCGCGTGTTCGCCTCGACGATGGTATCGCCACCCGTCGCTGCAGGCAGCTGTATCGCGGAACTCAAATCGGGCGCTGCCGGACGCCCGCCAGCATCGGCACGCCCAGCATGATCAGCACGAACACCGCGGTCACCAGCTTGAGGTCGGACGGCTGAAGACCGACGGCGAGCGCGAGGCTGACGATCTGGTAATAGACGAACGCGCCGACGATCGGCGCCATCAGCTGCCGGCCGAGCGAACCGCGGCCGATCAGTTGCTCGCCGACGACCACCGAGGCGAGCCCATTGACCACAATACCGAACCCCATTCCGACGTCGGCGAAGGCCTGGTTCTGCGCGAGCAGCGCGCCGGACAGAGCGCACAACGCGCCGGCAAGCCCCAGGCCCAGCAAGGTGTAGCGTCCGACCGACAGGCCCTGCGCGCGCGCCATGCTGTGGCTCGCGCCGACGGCGCGCAGCGCCATGCCGATCTCGGTGCGGAAGAACCACAGCAGCAGAAGCGCGAGGCCGGCCAGCAGCACGCCCACGGCCGCCGTCCGCACCAGCAGCGAGCCGCCCAGCGTGCCGAGCAGGTTGTCGAAAATGGTCGCATGGGCGAACAGCGCCGTGTTCGGCTTGCCCATGATGCGGATGTCGATGCTGAACAGCATGGTCAGGACGAGAATCCCGCACAGCAGCGTGTTGAGCCGCAGCGTCAGATGGATCGTCGCAGTGACCAGCCCCGCCACCACGCCGGCGAGCATGGCGGCGACCGTCGCGGCCACCGGATCAATGTTCGCGGCGATCAGCGCCGCTGCCACGCAGCCGCCGAGCGGGAACGAGCCCTCGACCGTCAGGTCGGGAAACGACAGCAGCCGGAACGGGATCATGATGCCCAGGGCTGCAAATGCGTAGATCGCGCTCTGCAACAGCGTCACCGGCATCAGGTTGATGTATGCGTCGAGAATGCTCATGACGCTCATAGTGTCAGCAGAAGGCGGTCGCTGGTGACCTGAAAGCGCCTGACCAGGCTTTCAACCGTCAGCGACGCCTTTTCGGCCGCACGCGCGGCGTACACGATGCGCCCTTCCGACATCATGATCAGATGGTTCCCGAACGTGAGCGCGTGCTGCATGTTGTGCGTCACCATCAACGCCGTCAGGCGCTCGCGCTGCACCGCCGCGGTGGTGGCCCGCATGACGAGCTCGGCGGTCTTGGGATCCAGCGCCGCGGTGTGCTCGTCGAGCAGCAGGAGCTTCGGCGTGGTCAGGACCGCCATCAGCAGCGCCAGCGATTGCCGCTGGCCGCCGGACAGAAGCTCGACCTTCTGGCCCATCCGGCTCTCGAGGCCCAGGCCGATCTCCGCAAGCCGCTCGCGATAACGCCCGCGCGCCGCGGCCGTCAGGCCGGGCCGCAGCCCGTTGCGCCGCCCCCTGCGCCCGGCGAGCGCAAGATTTTCCTCGATCGTCAACACGCCGGCGGTGCCGACCAGCGGATCCTGGAACACCCGCGCGATCGCGGTCGCGCGGCGGTGGGTCGGCTCGCGCGTGATGTCCCGGCCGTCGAGGACGATCGACCCGGAATTGACGCGGACCTCGCCGGCGATCGCATTCAACAGCGTGCTCTTGCCCGCGCCGTTGCCGCCGATGACGACCGCGAAGTCGCCGGGCGCGAGATCGAGGCCGACGTTATCGAGTGCGACGCGCGCGCCCGGCGTTCCGGCATGGAACGTCTTGCAGATCGCATGCGCGGCCAGCATCGCGTTACTCGACCACGCACTTGCAGTCGGCGAGCGCGGCCGGCAGCGTCCTGCCCATCGCCTTGAGGCGCTTGACGCTGATCAGGGCTGAGTGGTCGGCGGGCGTCGGTCTGTAGTTCGCAAGGTCCGACGGCCTGGCGCCGCCGGCGATCTGCGCGCCGAGCAGGCCCGCGCTGTAGCCGACCTTGGTCCACGACACCGACATCGAAGCGAGCGCGACACCCTCCTGCACGCCCTGGGGCGACGACGAAATCAGCGGGATGCCCATCCGGTCCGCGGTCGAGGCAATCGCCGGCAGGGCCGGCATCAGCATGCTCGAGGGAATGGCATAGATGAAATCGACGCCCGCAAGCGCCGTGGCGTTGTGCGCGATGTCATTGACCGAACCGACGCTGATCGCCTTGAACGCCATGCCCTTCGCTTTGGCGGCGGCTTCGGCGAGGTTCTTGCCGACCACGTCGTTGGCGTCGCCGGGGTTGTAGAGCATGCCGAACGACTTGATGTCCTTGCCGAGCAGCTTGCCGGCAAACTCGATGACCGTTTCGGTCGACTGCATGTTGGAGGCGCCGACGAAGCGGGCCGAACCGCGGTTCCAGTCGGGCACGAGGCCGGCGGCGACCGGGTCGGTGACCGGCGCGAACACGATCGGCAGCGCCTTGTTCTGGATCAACCGCACCGCGGCCTGCGTCATCGGCGTCGTCACCGTCACCAGCAGGTCGGGTTTGGTGGCTTCGAGCTTCGCGAGCACCTGCGGCATCAGGGACGGATCGAAATTGCAGTCGCTGTATTCGTAGGACACGTTCTTGCCGTCGGCGTAGCCCTTGTCGGCCATCGCCGCCTTGAACCCCTCGATCACCTGGGTCAGCGTGCCATGCGGGCCCATGTTCGCGATGGCGACCTTCTTGCCGTCGCCGGCGCCGGCTTGACCGCTTGCTTGGCCGGTTGCCAACCCGAACGCGCCTGCCACCGTCAGCGCCAGCACGAAACGACGTGTCATGGTTTTTTCTCCCCTCGATTAATCCTACTGCGTCAGAAGAGTTCGAAGCGTTGTTATTGTGCCCTCTCCTTTTGGGAGAGGGCACCACGGACCGATCAGCGAAAAGAATGGGTGAGGGGTTAAGGTCCGTCGACGGACCGTACCCCCTCACCCAACCTTTGTGTTGCGCGTCTTGCGTAGCCCTCTCCCCTTGGGAGAGGGCGCAGTCGCGGACGGCGCGCTTTTCCGACGCAGTGGAGTTCGGAGTCTTCACAGGAAATCCAGAGTTGGGCCTGCGCCGGTTGCCTTCAGAACGGACCGCAGCGCGGACGCGAACATTTCGGTACCCGACACGCCGACCATCGGCTGCCGCTTCACCGTCGTCAGATAGGAGCCGTCCCTGCCCCACGCCTCGACTTCGGCGACCGCGTGATCGAGCGCGGGGTCGGCGATCATGCGGCCGCGGCAGCGGTCGATGCCGACGGTCGCCAGCGCGCAGGTCACCATCGTGTTGACGTTGCGGGGAAACAGCGGCGCGATGTCCCGCACCGGGCCGTCGAAGATCACGGTTTCGGCGCGGATATCCCCGGCGCGCAGATTGACCATGCCGAGATCGATGTTGGCGGGGTGCTTGCGAAACGTGATGGTGACGTCGCGCCACATATGCGCCCAGCCGAGCAGCGCATCGGTTCCGACCAGCGCGCCCTGCGGGATGACGAGCCTGTGTCCACTGCTTTTCGCGACGGTCATCAGCCGCTCGCGGAGCCCGTCATCGGCCAGCGCGGTCACCGAAAACGGCATGTAGTCGCAGCTCGAAACAAACGCCTCGCCGTGCAAACGCGTGATGTCGGGATGCGCGCTTTCGACGATCAGGTCCGGCGCGGTCGGAGCGAAGCGCGGGAGATCGTCCAGAACGTGCTCCGTTGAAACGCCGTGCAACTTCTGCGCACTGCGATTCCAGACGAACGCAATCTCGAGCCCCGGACAGGCGCCGGTGGAAATCGCGCGATAGAGACCCGAGCCGATGAACCCGAACCCGACCAAACCGACGCGCGTCATTGCCGTCCCCGCCATTGTGCTACGGTACCGGACGGACGCCAGAACTTCCAGAACGCACCGCGAATTCAGGTTATGGCCGGCGACACGATCACACCCGAAACGATGGCCGCGCGCGACCGCTCGGATCCCCTGCGGCGATTTCGCGACGCGTTCGTCGTTCCGGAGGGTGTGATCTATCTCGACGGGAATTCGCTCGGCATGCTGCCGCGCGCCTGCGCGCAGCGTGCCCGCACCGTGGTCGAACAGGAGTGGGGCCGGTCGCTGATCAACAGCTGGAACGAGCACGGCTGGATCGACATGCCGCTGCGCATCGGCGCCGCGATCGCGCCCCTGATCGGCGCCGGAGGCGACGAGGTGGTGGTGTGCGACTCGACCTCGGTCAACCTGTTCAAGGCGCTGGCGAGCGCCACAGCCCAGCGGCCGGACCGCCGCACCATCGTCACCAACGACGAGAATTTCCCGACCGACGTGTACATCGCCGAAGGCCTGTGCCGGCTCAAGGGCAACGGCTACCGGCTTCGCGCCGCTCCGCCGGACCGGCTGGCCGATGTGCTCGGCGACGATGTCGCGGCGGTCGCCTATAGCCACGTCGACTACAAGTCGGCGCGCATCGAGCCGATGAGCGAGATCACCGCGCAAATCCACGCCTGCGGCGCGCTGGCGATCTGGGACTTGAGCCACAGCGCCGGCGCGCTGCCGGTCGATCTCAACGGCGCGAATGCCGACTTCGCGGTGGGGTGCGGCTACAAGTATCTCAACGGCGGTCCCGGCGCGCCGGCGTTCCTGTTTGCCGCACGACGCCATCATGACCACATGGCCAATCCGCTGTCCGGCTGGCTCGGCCACGCGGCGCCGTTCGAATTCGGCAGCCGTTATCGTCCCGCGCCCGGCATTGCGCGCATGATCACCGGCACGCCGCCGGTGGTGTCGATGGCGCTGCTCGAGGCCGCGGTCGGGATCATCGCCGACGCCGGGATGCAACGGCTGCGCGCCAAATCGATCGACATGACGAGCCTGCTCGTCGACCTGATCGCGCAGGAATGCGCCGGCGCGGATCTCGTGCTCGCGTCACCGCCTGACGCTGCGCAGCGGGGCAGTCACGTCATCTTCGCGCATCCGGACGGTTATGCGATCGTCCAGGCGCTGAAGGCGCGCGGCGTGATCGGGGATTTCCGCGCGCCGCATTTCGTCCGGCTCGGCGTCGCACCCATCACCCTGTCGTACGCGGACCTGTGGAACGGCGTGCAGCAGATCAAGGCCGTGATGCAGGCCCGCGAATGGGACCAGGACCAATTCCGCACCCGCGCCGCGGTGACGTGACGCGCCTTACCTTCCGGGATAGGCGGAGCCCGGGCCGAACATTAGCCGGTGCGTTCTGACGTGGACGCCTTGCCTGTCCGTCATGTGTGGCGAGATGTCACCCGGCTTTTTCGGCTGCGATGCTCCCGCGCCACCCGCGACCAGCGGAAGCTCGAACTGGCAATACTGCCAGGCGATCTTGCAGGACTGTCTGCCAGTCAGGCAGATGCCACCAAAATACGTATGCGGGCCGATTTCCGTGTAAGGCCCGGTGTCCCAAATGCCGGTTTGGCTGCCAAGCTGTCCGCTCACGACCACCTGATCCTGATTGAAGACGTTCCAGTTGAGCCGCTGGTCTCGCGTGCCGCTCTGGCAAACATCGTCGGCGCCCGTGCAGGCGCGAATGCGAATGGCCGCCCTGGGACGCAGAGGATTGTCCGCACCATCCTCGCCGACAAACGAGATCAACCAGTTGCGTTGCGTCACCTCGACAAAGCAGGGCTTGTTGCCGGCCCGGCAGTTGTTGACCGGCTTGCAGTTGATCAGATCGGCAAAGGCTGATGTCGAGATGCAAATGCTCAAGGCCAGGGATGACACGACGAGGATCGGAACTTTTTTCATCCGAGTTGTCCTCATACAATGGAACCAGCGTGCTGCGGTAGTGGCGAACCGCAAACCAATCTCCGCCCATTGGTCGTGTCGGCCCGGCACGGGGTTCACGGCGCCGATAGCGGGTTCCACAAAGGCGTGTGCGGCCCTCCAAGACGGCACGCGTCAACGTCTTGCCGTCTACTTCGACCATCTCACGCTCGGAGAGGTCATTCCCTCCCCGCGACATCCAAGCTGACGTCCGGTCGCCTTGCCTTTCTGAATTGCGCTGACGATACGGCAAGTATTGCGCATGCCCATAACCGCGCGTGCCGGGGCCGGCGTTGCCGCCGGCGCCGTGTGATTTGCTTTTGATCCAAACTTGCTTTCGCCCGATCACTGAAAATGCACCGCGTCTAACACCAATTTGCCTCATTGCGGGCGTCCGCTTTATTTCATCGGGGCGCCTGCTGGATTGAAGGGCGCCACCGCGGATTGCTCGTCGAGAGAAATTCATTCAGCCGAAGGAATTCTCAAATGGGCTCCTTTGACGATTACAAGGGCATACTTCCGTACGCCAGCGAGCTTTTTGGAATTTATCAGCCCCTGCTCGGCTGGAAATCGCAGATCATACAGAAGCGGTACGAGCGATTCAGATCGTCACTCTATGCCGAGCTCGCGGCCCGGACGCTGGTCACGGCACGCGCGCCCGTCCAGATCAAGCTGAACCCGCGCGACGTGCTCGCGAACGCGGCGAGCGGCGCTTCGTTTGAAATCTCGAATCTGGCTCCCATCGATCTCACTGCCGCGGCCGAGGTCCACGTCTCGGATACGATCGACAGCGGCATCGCCAGAATGATCGCGCACGATCTCGGCGCCGAACCGCCGAAAGACTGGAAAACGCTGATCAGTCCGCGTCGAATTGATGAACGGCTCAAGAAGCTCAAGGACATCCTGAGCAATCCCGGCCAATTGCAGCGGCATCCCGAACTGAAAGATTACGTCGAGTTCTTCAGCAGGAGCGTGGACGTCCAGGGCGGAACGCCGGCGCTGCTGCAGGAGCTTTTCGCCAAGGAGGCCAAGATCGGCGGCTATCTGCTGTTCCTGTCGCAGCACACGCCATCGCACCTGACGAACCTGTTCTACCGGAAGCCCGCGTCCGCATTGCTGACAATGGCGCAGGCCGCAGACCCCCTGCTCAATTTCGGCGCCAACAACTACCAGGCCATCCTGTCGCCGATCGGCATCATCCACCTGTATCGCGAATACTTCTTCGAGTTCGACTCGTTCCTTGGACCGCCGGTGGGACACGTCTGGCTCAGTCCGGGCGGGACCGTCGAACTCGTCGAAGTCAGCACGCGGCGGACGCTGACCGAGAAATCGCTGGAGCAGTCGCTGGAAACCACGGCCAAATCGGAATCCGCAATCACGACCCAGGACGACGTCGCCGATGCGGTCAAAGAAGAAAACCGAAACGACATCAAGCTGGGCTTCAGCTACACGGGTTCGTCGTCCACGCCGGTGTCCTCGGCATCAGCGACGGCGAGCTTTTCACTGGACAACAGCAAGACCAATTCGCGCGAATCCACGCACAAGCAGATGCGTCAGCAGAGCGAGAAGCTGTCGAGCGAGATCAAGCGCAATTTCAAGACGACGTTCAAGACCACCACCGAGGTCACCGACACGTCGAGCAAGCGATACGTCATCCAGAACACGACCGACAAGCTCGTCAACTACGAGCTGCGGCGCAAGATGCGCAAAGTCGGCGTGCAGGTGCAGGACATCGGCGTTGCGCTGTGCTGGCATACGTTCGTGGACGACGCGGGGCGCGATCTCGGCGTTTCCAAGCTCGTCCATATCGGACAGCCGCCCGAGCTCGGCGACCTGGTCCAGCCCGATGCCCCCGAGATGCCGACGGCCAAGTCGCAGGACGCCAATATCAGCATCCCGTTCGTGGGCCTCAATACCGACGATACCGACAACGCCTACACCGACGGCGTGGAAACGGAAGTCGGCCTGATCGATATCACCGAGAAAATCCAGGCCGACTTCGACCAGCGGGTGATGTACACGATGCCGGGCTACACGCTGACCGCGGTCGATCTCGATCCGCAGGGCATCGATGCGCTTCTGTCGGTGCGCAACCTGCACTCCACCGACGGATCGAGCTCCGGCACGTTCACGGTTCACCTCAACTACGTGAACTGGAGCGGGCAGAACAACATACCGGTCAAGGCCACGCTGCACTGGGAGCCGAGCGCGGCCACGCGCGACGCGGTCACCGCCCAGTACAATTCGAGGATGCAGCAATACACCATCGAGAAGGCACGGCGTTACAAGGAGGCCTTCGTCGCGGCCGCCCGCGAACGCATCAAGCTTGCCAGCGCCATCACGCCGCGGCCCTCGGAAGACCTGCGCGAGGAGGAGCGTACCGCCGTGTACCGCACCCTCATCAGCCAGCTGATGAACGTCAGCAACAACCACTCGAAGCACGTCATCTCCGAACTTGTCCGTTCGATTTTCGATGTCGACAAGATGCTCTATTTCGTCGCGCCGGAATGGTGGGCACCGCGGCTGCACCGCAGCGCGCAGAATCTCGGCGATGAGCCCGGCACGCGGCCTTCAACCGGCAGCACAGTGACCGCCGGCGTGGCAAGTCTGAAGGCCTCGGGCGCATTCAGAAAACTGACCGGCCGGCTACCCGGCGTCGTTTCGACATTCGGCGCGAGCGCGCGCGGAACCGCCATTACGTCGGACAACATCGTGGACTGGGGCGGCGCAAAGGAGCTCGAACGGGACAACTACTACATCACCGAGGACAGCGCGCCGGCGAAGCTCGGCAGCTCGCTCGGCTGGCTGCTGCAACTCGACGGCGACAATCTGCGCAACGCTTTCCTCAACGCGCCGTGGGTCAAGGCGGTTATTCCGATCCGCACCGGCAAGGAACGCGCAGCCATCAACTGGCTGCAACAGGCGCATGTGGAAGGCTCCGACGGCCTCGATGCGGCCTATGTCGCCACGTCCGACGACCCGCCCGAACTGCATTCCACGCCCGGCCATCCCGTGACCCTCAACGACGCGCTCGAGTTCCTGATCGGCGAGATCCAGGAGTTCGACAGAAATGCGCGGTCGGCGATCGTCGGTAACCCCGCCGACCCGGAGGACGCCAGCAACCACTTCGCCGGAAGCCTGCCGACCGAGGCGGTTTTCGAACATGGATTCTATCCGCTCCAGGGCGGCGTCCATTTCGACCAGAGCGGAACCGAGCAGGCGATCTTCTCGCAATGGATGGAGATCCTCCCGACCGATCAGGTCGTGGCGCTGGCCATCGAATACGACCCCAAAACGCTCCAGGTCAAAGACCCGCCGGCGTGACGGCGGAGCATCGCGATGGGTGGCACCGATACAGGGCTGAACACTCCGCCGCCGCGGCCGTCCCCCCTGCCCGGCGCGCCACTGCCGCCGGTGGCGCCGAGCGCCGCGTCGCCGACGTTCCTGACGGCGACCGGGCCGCGCCATCCATGGCTCGACGCCTTTCGACGCAACGAACGCAGCCTCGTGGTTCCGAAATCGGCGCATCCCGTGAAGTCGTTCTACAACGTGTTCACGACCTTCTCCGGCGCCCGGTCAAGCGGCTTTGGACCGATCGACCCGCCTGCGAGTGCGGCGTACCGAAGCTACGCCACCGGCCATCCGATGACCGCACACAGACTGGAGAAAAATCCACTGCCGGGCTCCGCGAAGATACTGCCGCAGAAATTCGACGATCTCCGCGACAAGTCCGCACTGGCCCGGGAACGATTCGACGGCCAGGGCGCGTACTGCATTTTTGTGCCGCACGTCCTGCTGTCCGCGTTCGAGGCCAAAACACGGACGGCAAAGCCAAAGGCGCGCGTCTGCCTGCATTTCGGGTCGTGGTACGACCTCAACATACTCGGGCTCAGGAGCTTCTTTCAGACCACCGAAGACTCCGTCGTCATCACCGTCCCCGGCGTCGCGACCATCGGCCAGACGATCAACATGTACAACAACTGGGGGATCGGGATCACCACGGCGATGATCCGGCAGTTGCTGGACGACGCCGGCCTCAAGGGCATCGAATTCACGATCGAGGTTCTGAGCTGCTGGCATACCGGCTATCGCGGCTTCAACGAGACGATCATCAATGAACTCGTCGATCTCAAGGCCGTGAAGCGGCTGGTGTACCTGAATGCCTTTGAGCAGCACGACGATTTCCCGCTGCCGAAACGCGGTCACCCGTTCTTCAAAAAGAATACGCTCTGGGCCGCCGATACGGCGCTGAAGGCAAGCCCAAGCGCGGAGATCGCGATCTATGCCTACTCCACCGAGGGCGTGCCGCGGTCCGACGGCAAAGGCACGCCGGACGGGCCGCTGCAGGAGCTCAAGCAGAAGTACGGCTCGCAGGTCCGGTTCATCGATCTGGAATTCGACCAAAGCGGAAAGCCGAAAAAACCGAACGAGCTGGAAAACATCTGCCTCGCACGGGTGATCGATTTCAGGACTCGACGACTTCTTCGAGGAGAAGGACGTATTCAGCGTGTCGCCCGACATCCTGCCGCTGGTGAAGGCCTTGCCGCCGCGCGGGTCGCTCGGCGTGCTGGGCCGGCGGGGATACACCGATCTGTTCGACTGGATCAGCAAGTCGCCGCAGAAGGACGCAATCGCCCGTTTTCCCGCCGCCAAGGCTTTTGCAATGATCGACCGGTTCAAGCTCGAGCTGCGTTCCACGGAACAGGGCCAATACGCGTTCCGCAACTACCATTTCATTCCCGAGATCGGGAAGGAATGCCTTCTGCCATAACCAGGCTTGTATGCCCTCCGCTAAATCAGAGGCGCACCGCGCATCGCCAGCCAGATCAGGGTCATGCCCGCGGTCAGCAAACCTGTAATCAGAAGGTAGTGGCCGGTGTCGGTCATGGTCATCGCTGCAAAACAGAGTTGGCCCAACAAACCGCAATTGACGAAAATATTCCGTGGATTGACAGGCACCCAGCCCTGCACGACCGGGTGCCCGCAAATATCCCCGCCCCGGCCTTGAAATGCAGGAGGCCGGGGCGGAGCCAAGCCGCGGAGCAATCCACGGCCTGGTCCTCACAGAGAAGCCCGGCGCATGGCTGTGCGCCGAGCTACTCCTTGGGGGGATGTGAGGCGGGTTAAGACCTCCATCCCTTCTGCAAAGATAACCCGCACGCTGCTAGCGTGGTTCCGGGCAAAGGGTGCTGCGTCGCGGGAACGGCAGGTCAAAAGAAACCCGGGACGCCGTAAGTCTGGGCGCACCCGGGTTTTCTTCAGCGGGGGACAATTGCTTGTTTATTCGACCTGCAGCAACAACGCGCCGTTCCGAAAAAAGTTCATCAGCAAAAAGTATAAGCAAAGCCGACCCCGGGAACGAAGAGCCCACCGCAAACGAATTGATTGAATTCCTGCCGGCCGGCACCGCCGGGGATCAGGTCGAAGCCATCGCCGCCGTTGGGCCGATCGTTGCCGACGCCGCCGTCGCGTGTCGCCGGACCGCCGCTCAACCGGCAGATCGTGGTGCCGGACCACGAGACGGCCGTGGCCATCATCGGCTTTGGACGTCCGTGGCGCTGGTGAAGTCCGTGGGGTCGGCCATCTCCTTGCCGCGATCCCGGGCCAAGGCTTCTCGCCGGCGGCCGCCGGGAGGGCAGATGGCAGGGGGTCAGACCAATTCAGAGGCCGTTGAATCCGGGTTCCTCCCGCTCAGCGGATTGCCGCCGCTCCGCCAAGGCTGACATCATCACGGCGCCGGGGGACACTATGCCAGGCGACTGCAACATCGGTTTTGCGCATGCGTGACGTTCGTGACCGTCAAGGTTCGAAACCGGGCCCGCGGTGGGCCGCAGCCATGGCGGGCATCGCCATGCTCTGGTGCAACTGCGCCCAGGCCGCCGACACGCATGCCTATCTCCTGCGCGGCTGGTTCGGCGTGTTTTCGACCGGCATGGACGAACTCGCCGCGGAACTGAAAGCCCAGGGCATCAAAGCCGATGCGATCGGCCATATGTCCTGGAAGTCGACGCTGTCCAAGATCGTTCAGGACAAGACCTCCGGCAAGCTTGGAGCGCTTGTGCTGGTCGGCCACTCGCAGGGCGCGATCAACGCGATCGAGATCGCGCGCGCGCTCAAGGCGCACAAAATCCCGGTCGATCTGCTGGTCACGCTTGTTCCCTCGGGGCAGAACCCGGTTCCGGTCAATGTGGTCCAGGCGTTGAACTTCTACCAGAACCCCGGGTGGGGCTCGCCGCTCAGCGCCGACCGCGACTTCCGCGGCAAGCTTTCCAACATCGATCTCGCCTCCTCGCTGACCATCACCCACATCACCATCGACAAGACCGCCAAAGTCCAGGCGGAAATCGTGCGCGCCGCCCTCGCCATCCCGAAAGCAAAAGAGGGCGCTCAGCCAAACGGAAGCACAAAAAAAGAAATCGCTGTGGGTAGGCAGAGATAACGACAAGCAGCGGAAGGCTTGTTTTGACAGCGCCAGGGCCAACGCTTCCCGTCCGAATGCCGATGTCGCTTCAGCTGCAGAGCAGCGTTGTAGTCAGCGGCAGGGGCACGCCGAGGCCAAGCGTCTTGGCCCAGCCCGTGGTGGCTCCCGAATTTAGGGCGCGGTTTTCATCTGAATGTTGTTGTCGGCAAAATATCGCAGCGCGCCAGGATGGTACGGCGTGCTGAATTTCTTGTACATGGCTTCCGGTCTGAAGCCGCGCAACGCCGGCTGGACCGCGACCATGTCGTCCTTGTTCTTCACCATGGCCTCGATCATCCTGTAGACAACCTCGTCCTTCACCTTGGCATGAGTGAAGATGAGATTGTCCCAGGTGTAGACGCCCATGGGTTTCTCGACGCCAACGTAGAACGGGCCCGGCGTCGCCGGCGCCAGATAGCCGTCGGGGTAAAATTTCCGCGCTTCCGCCATGCCGCTCTCGGGAACCTCGAGCGCGCGGATGCCGCCGACGGTCGCGTCCACCTCGCGCACCTTCGGAGCGCCGAATGCGAAATAAAAAGTGTCCACGGCGCCGGCAATGAAATCGTCGGCGCCGCGGACCACGTTCGGCACCAGCTCGGGCGTGATGTCCTTATCGGTCAGGCCGACGGTCGCCAGCAAGCCGCGAGCGACGATGTCGATGGTGCGCTGGGCCGAGAAGCCCCAGACGACCTTTTTGCCCTTGAGGTCGGCCATGCTCCGCATGGCGGTTTCCTTGCGGACGAAGTAGGCGGTCGGGAGCGGATGCAGCACGCCGATCAGCCGCAGATCCGGCAGACGGTTGTTCTCGTTCACAACTGAAACTTCGAGCGCGTTGGCGAGGCCGAACTCGGTTTCGCCCCGGCCTACAAGCGGAATGATGACGGTTTCGCCGGCCATCGGCTGCACCAGCGCATTCAAGCCCGCCTTCTCCTTGACCACTTTGGCGATAGCGCTGCCGGTGGTGTGATTGAGCGAGCCGGGCTGCATGGTTGCAAGACCGAAGCTCTGCGCATTGACGAGCGTCGATGCTGCGAGGGTCAGCGCGACGGTGGCCGCCCCCCGCACGAACAACGGATGTCATTCTCATTCCGAACCTCCCAGCTCAAGGCTCAGGACCACGCCAAACCTCACAATGCGGAGCAAAGCAGGAAATTGAGTGCGACGAAATGGGGTGAGGATGATCCATTTTGAGGTGCAGCAGCTCAGTGTCGTCCATGTCCGC
>CAWHLG010000017.1:0-571226 GCA_963830015.1 uncultured Alphaproteobacteria bacterium | reverse complement strand
CAGTGGGTCATTCGCGTCGATCTCGGCCCATCCGCATCACTCGATCACCTCGTCGGCGGTGAACAGCAGTCTTGGCGGAACCGTGACGCCAAGGCTTTTTGCCGTCTTGAGGTTGATATTCATCTCGAATTTTACCGGAGACTGGACGGCGAGAGTTTCCGGCTTATCGCCCTTCAGGATGCGATCGACATATGAGGCGGCGCGCTTGAACTGATCGTTGAAGTCCACGCCGTAGGAGATCAAACAGCCCCTCTCGACATAGAACCGATAAGGACAAACGGCCGGCAGTTTCCTTTCCAGGGCAAGCTCGAGAATCCGCGCGCGATGCAAGTTCGTGAATGGTTCACCGATGACCACGAGACCGCCGCGCGCCTGGTCGACGGCCGCAATGGCAGCTTCAAGTTCGGTGATGTTGGACGCTTCACCTTTTGACGTCTGGACGGAAAGTTTTGCGCCGGCGGCTTCGAACGGCGGGTAGAAAAAGGCTCCTCTGCCGGGAGTTGAAGCCGGATTGTAGATCATGACGGCGCGTGAGACCGCCGGAGCAATTTCCTTCAACAGCTCCAGGTATTTTCCGCCGACCGTGGGCTCGACATTGGTAAATCCGGTGACGCTTCCTCCGGGACGCGCAAAACTTTCAACAAATCGCTCGCCGACCGGATCGGATACGTTTGTAAATACGATCGGGATATCCTTTGTCTGCCGAACGAACGCCCGGGTGCCCACGGTCGCGTGCGAGACGATGAGGTCGGGTCTTTGCCGGATCAGCTCGCCGGCGACCTGGTTGGCACGGTCGGCATTGGTGACGCCCCAGCGCACTTCGACCTTCAGATTTCCACCCGGCGTCAATCCCAGCCGTTGCAGCTCCCGCTGAAAAGCGGCGAAGTATTTTTGCCCTTCCGGGTCACTTTCCTGAAAGGCGAGAGCCAGAGCGACCGTGCGAACTTGCGAGGTTTGCGCGTGCGCGGCTGCCGCCAAGCCTGCAGCGCCAGCCAGGACGGCAGTGAATTTCCATCGCCTCATGATCCCCCCAAAGGCTCAGGATGCCGCATCGTAGCGGGTCGAGCCGTAGAATTGGAAGGGGGGGCCGTCAGGGTCCGCTTTGGATTAAAGCCGGCGTGACGCCGCCAAATCGGCATGTCTGGTTTACGCCCGACAGCGGACATCACACCAGTCACACGTTCACAATCAGCAGCAGCGAGCACTCGTCAAATGATGTCCATCTTGTAGCGAATCTCCAGAGCTTCGTTGGGCAGCGGCGATCGTGGCGGCTTGCCCGCCTCTTCGATCTGTTCGGCTCCGTGCCACTCGGAATAGTCCTTGGCGTAGCCGGGCGGCGGACGCGGCGGCAGCAGTTTCAACACGAACTCATGCGTCGGGCCGTAGCCGATCCGCAGCCGGACGACCCGCCGTTCCGCGGTCTTATGGGTCTCGAAAGCGCCCTGGACCACCACGCGATCGCCGACGCGCTCGACGTGAACATCGTGGCCGGGAAAGGACTGTTTCCGTGTTTCCTTTTCGGTGCGGAACTCGGTCACAACCGCCTTGTTGTCCGGCGCCGGCGTTCCGGGCGGAAGCCTGACCTGGTAGGTCAGCCACACGGAGTGGCCGTCCGGCAGCAGAAAGTCGCGATTTCGCCGGCTCTCGCGCAACTGACTGAATACGTTGATGCCCACCACGAGAACGGCCGCCGCGATCAAGGGTGCGCCAGCGAATAGTTTGAGCTTGCCGGGATTGCCGGCGAATTTCTGCCGGATCATCCGCCCGATTGTTCCGCCACCGGCCGCCCCGAGCATCACACCGAAGAACAGCAAAGCGAGGCCGGTGCCGATGTCATCGGCGGGACCGGTTGTGTAGACGGCGCTGGCAATGACGACGGCGCCGATGCCGCAGACCACCGCGCCGCCCAAGACCCATGAGATGATGAGGAACATGTTCGTCACACCGTGAGGGGCCACGCAGCGACCGCACCACCCCTTGCCACAGGAACAGGCATCGTAGCGGCTCAATCCAACATGCTGGAAGGGGGCGTTGGTGTCCGCTTTGGGTCTTGGTCGTGTAAAAACGCCTTGGCGGAAGCATTGACGGCTTGCGACTGCCGGCGTGGTGGCCGAATGCAGTGATTTTCCCGAGTTTTGCGGTTTCTCGTTCTGAATGCTTCTGATTGGGATGCCGGCGTCCTGGGCGGTTCTGCAACAGCAGACGGACGCTTGTCTGCGGCGACTATGACCTCATCGCTGCCATCAGCGGCCGGACGCCCATGATGCTCATCACCCTCGTCATGTTGTAGGCCAGCACATGCAGCGCCATCTCTGAGGCCACCCGTGGCAGCGTCTTCATCAGGAAGTGGGTGGCACCCATCCGGGCTTTGATTGTGCCGAAGGGGTGCTCGACCGTCTCGCGCCGCTGGCGCATCTTCTCCGGATGTTCGTCGAGCCGGCGCTGCACCGTCTCGAGAACGTGCTCATGCTCCCATCGGGAGATCAGTCGTTGCTTGGCGGTGGTGCAGACGTTCTTGATGGCGCAGTTCTGGCACGCCTTGGTCGCGTAGCGGCGCAGGACCAAACCTTTGTCCTCGGTTGTGAATGAGTATGTGAGCCTTTGGCCGGCAGGGCAGATGTAGACGTCGTCCTCAGCTACGTAACGGAAGTCCTGCTTGCCGAAGCGGCCTTCGGCCTTTGAGTTCGAGGTCATCGGCTTTGGCAGCATAACCGTGATACCCGCGTTCTCGCATTCCAGAATCTCCTCACCACTGAAGTAGCCGCGGTCGGCGACGGCATCGAGCGTCTCTACCCCCAATGCTGCCTTCGCCGCCATGGCCATAGGCGAGAGTTGCGCTCGGTCGGATCCCTTCGTTGATCACCTCATGCGTAACGATCAGATGATGCTTGGTCTCCACCGCAACCTGAACGTTGTAGCCGACAACACCAGACCCTCGGCCGCTTGTCGCCATCGAGCGGGCATCAGGATCGGTCAGTGATATCTGCTGGTCCGGAGCCGCCAGCATCTGCACCTGGAGCCGTTTCAGATGCTGCATCTGCTGCTTCAGCTTCGCGATTTTGTCTTTCAGACGGTTCGTCTTGGCTTTGAGCGCCTCGGATGGCTCCTGCCGGTCGGCGGTATCGAGCTGCTGCAGGTAACGCGCAACGCTCTCCTCAATCTGCGCCATACGCCGATCCATCTTGGCACGAGTGAAGTTCTTGTCGCGGTTGTTCACCGCCTTGAACTTGCTGCCGTCGATGGCCACGCTGGCCTCCGTCAACAGATCCATGGCGCGACAGAGCACAATAAACCGGGCGCAGACCTGGCGGATCGCGCCGCCATTGTCCTTGCGGAAGTCGGCGATCGTCTTGTGATCGGGAGCAAGCCGACCCACGAGCCACATCACCTCTACGTTGCGGCCGGCCTCGCGTTCAAGCCGCCGGCTCGACTGCACCCGATTGAGGTAGCCGTAGATGTAGAGCTTCAGCAGGACCGATGGATGATACGCGGGACGGCCGGTTACCTCGGGAGCAACCCCGTCAAATCCCAGCTCCGCCAGATCGAGCTCGTCAACAAAGACATCGATCACCCGAACCGGATTGTTCTCATCGATCCAGTCTTCCAGGCATTCCGGAAACAGCGTGCCTTGCCCGCGATCCGTGCCCTCTACGAAGCGCTTCATCCGACCCTCCGCCGCAGCCAAGAATCAGCACCGCGAGAATCTCATGAAGCGGGGCGTTTTCACACAGCCAGGGTCATTCGCGTCGATTTCGGCCTGCTCTTACGACGCCCGCTTTACCCCCGAAAACGGACATCCGGGGTTTGGCTGCCATGTCCGCCGAGTGCCAATCGGCGACATCGCGTGTCACAAAGCCTTGCTCGCAGGGGGAGAGCGCGAGGCCACCGATCATGCCGGGCACCCGTACGGCAAATGCGGGGAAAATGGGACAGGCCGTTACGCTTTTCCTCGCGTGCGCCGCCGTCGCCAGTCACGCGGCCTCAATCCTCTCCCGGCCATTGGGAGCGATAACGGATTTCGCTGCCGTCGGGCTGCGGCTGCCAGGCGCCGAGCGTTGCAGAATGCGGCGCCCTGGCGGGAATTCTTGATCGGATAGGTGCGCTCCATGCGGCCAGGCACCTGCACGGCGAGTTGGCGGATGCTGGTGCGGAAGTGGAGCCAGACCGCGCCCACGATCACCGGGCGGCCGTCGTCGCTGCGGAACTGGTCCGGCTTCATGTCGGCCGGCATGGTGTTCAGGTCAGTTTGCAACTCGGCCTTCACATCCTGCGCCGGCGGCAGGGCCGCGCCCGGCGGAAGCCGCACTTCGAATTGCAAGCGGACGTTCCCGGGCCGCAGCCATGGCGTCGCGATCGAAAACTCGTAGATCGCATAGGCGCCGACGCCGATGACCGTCGCCGTCAAGACAATGGCGAGCGTCTTGACGGCCGTCTTCGTCGTGCTCTCGCCGGCGGCCTTCTCCCCGCCGCGCAGGTTTCGGCCGATCCAGACGCCGGTCAGAAGGCCGACGATCGCGCCGATCGGGCTAACGACGAACAGCACGATGAGCGCTGCGCCGATGACCGCGTCACCGGAGGTGTGGCTGGCGGGCAGATTGAGCAACACCAGCGTGCCGAAATAGCCGGCGACGGCGCCGACAATGCCGAGCAGGATCGCAAGCTCGTTGCGCTTTTTGACCGGGGGGTTTTCGTCGCTCATGGGGCGCATTGATAGCGCAAGCGGTGGGGCCTTGCCACGCGGCCGCGCGGTCGGACGGCGCCGCTGCCTAACACGCCAGTCACGCGAATGGCTGTTGAGCGCTTGCTACCGGCGATGTCCGCCTTGCGTCATTCGCGTCGATTTCGGCCCATCCGAGCGAGGTCCGCTTAGCCTCAATAGCCACCAAAAAGCGGACATGCCGGAATTGGTCGCTAGCGCCAGAAGCGGAAATGATCCTGAAGCACACCCGCACACACGAGAGCGGCAGGCCGGCCTCGCGGGCGCTTACGGTGCTTCGACAGCAACCTAGTAGCAGTCGCGGACCAGGTTGCCGTTCTGATCCCGGACCCAATGGCAAACGGTCGGCGGCTGACTGCGGTCGATCGTGCAGATGCGGCGGCCCGTGGCTCGGTCATCGCGGCAAACGGTGCGCACCTGCTCGATGCCATTCGTTTGGGCGAAGCCTGGCCGGGCACCTGCTGGAGCGGCCGCCGGACCGGCACCCGCGCCGGAAGAAAGCGCAACGAACGCAACAGTCGCGGCAGCGGCGAAATACAGTCGCATGGGAGCAACCTCTTGGTTGTGGCTGCCGCCATTTGGTCCGATGCCGCAAGCCGGGGCAACGAAATCATCGAAGCAACCTTAACCGTGCGTCCGGCGCAGGGCACCGGCACGGGTCGGAAAATTGCGAGCATTTCCAATGTTCGGAGCGCGAGCGACAGCTACCGGGTATCTCCGCTTTGCGTCATTTGCGGACATTGGGCAGTCAAAACGCGATGTCCGCTTCACCCCCGATAGCGGACATCCGCCGGCGGGTTCCGGATGTCTGCCAAGCGTCAACACGCGACCTTCGATCACCCCGGTGTCCATCGCCAAACTGGCCCGGGCGTTCGCATCCATCTAGAATGCCGCTGCAAATGGCAGGCGGTCGGAAAAATGGTTGAGCTCCAGCAACTGCGTTACGTGCGCCTGATCACCGACGATCTCGGCAGCGCCGCGGATTTTTCCCGGCGCGTCATGGGACTCGAGCCGATCGACCGCAACGGGGAGATCGCGACCTACCGCTCGGACTTTCGCGACCACACGCTGGCATTCGGCACCGGCGAGCGGGCCGTCCAGTCGATCGGCCTGGAGGTGCGTTATCCGCAGGATCTCGACGCGGCGCTCGAGGGATTGCGCGGGCTTGGGCTTTCGGCGGGGCGCGGCTCGGCCGAGGACTGCGCGCTGCGCAAGGTCAAGGACATGGCCTGGTTCACCGACTTCAGCGGCAACCGCATCGAACTGGTGGTGCGGCCGCTCAATTCGGGCTGGCGGTACTTTCCGAGCCGCGATGCCGGCGTCCGGGGCCTCGCCGACGTGATCATGCGCAGCACCGACATCGAGAAAGACCTGTCGATCTGGACCGGCGTTCTCGGCGCGCGCGTCAGCGACTGGGCGGGCGAAGCCGCCTATCTGCGCTTCGACGACGCGCATCACCGGATCGTGCTGTTCCCGGCCGCAAAGCCTGGAATTCTCGCCGTCGAATACGCGGTCGAGGACGTCAACCTGCTGATGCGGAACTCCTACGTGCTGCGCGACCTGCAGATCGCCGTGGTGCATGGGCCGGGACGCCGCCCCGCGTCCGAGCAGCTGTTCCTGACCTTCGCGGGCCCCGGCGACGTGCTGTTCAGCTTCGTCGCGGAAGGCGCCGCGGCCGATGCGGCCGCGCGCCGGCCGCGCCAGTTCCCCGCAGGACCTGCCGGACTGTGCAACTGGGGCAGCGAATGCAAGATCGCCGAGTTCAACGACGCCGCGCGCGGCCGCAACGGCCAGACCACGCCGGTGTGAACGGGAGATTGCCCCCATGATCAAGCTGCAAGACGTATGCTACGTGCGGCTCGGCACCGCGGATCTCGACGGCGCGACCAAATTCGCCACCGACTATCTGGGCCTGGAAATCTCGCACCGTTCGAAGGATTCGGTTTATCTCAAGTCCGACCAGCGCGAGCATACGCTGTGCTACTTCCGCGGTTCGCCGGCCGACCAGACCGCCGCCTTCGAGGTCGCCGAACGCGCCGAGCTCGACATGGCGGCGACCGAGCTCGATCGCCTCGGCCATCGCGTCCGCTTCGGGTCGGAGAAGGAGGCGGAGCTGCGCCGGGTGCGAAGCTTCATCGCCTTCCAGGATCCCACCGGCAACAACATCGAGCTGGTGTGGCGGCCCGCCATGAGCAGCCAGCGCTATCACGGCGAACGCGACGCCGGCATCACCGGCTTCAGCCATATCGGGCTCTGCACCACGGACGCTGCCCGCGACGAGATTTTCTGGACCAAAGTGTGCAATGCGCGGGTGAGCGACCGGATCGGCGACGCGGCGCTGCTGCGCATCGACGAGGTGCATCACACCATTGCGCTGTTTCCGACCGACCGCGCCGGAATCCAGCACATCAACCACCAGGTCGCGAGCGGCGACGACGTGATGCGCTCGTTCAACTTCCTGTCGGAGCGCCAGGTGCCGATGGTGTTCGGTCCGGGACGGCATCCGACGTCATCGGCGCGCTTCCTCTACTTCGAGGGCCCGGACAACATGGTGTTCGAATATTCGTCGGGCGTGCGCGAAATCGCCGACGAACTGCTCTACCGCGAGCGCCAGCTGCCGTTCGACCCGAAGGGCTTCTGCGAATGGGGCGCCAAACCGCAGATCAAGGAGTTTCGCAATTAGTGCAGTTTCCAGTTGGTTTGCACCGGCCCCTCCGCGTCATGCCCGGCCATAGCCTCCGAAGGACGGCGTCGCTTCGCTCGCCTATGGTGCCGGGCATCCACGTCTTGGCACCAAAGTAAGGCGGGGATGGCCGGGACAAACCCGGCCATGACAAGGGGATAAAGACGTCGCAATGACCCACGTCCCAGAGAGCGGCAAAGCCGGCGAAATCGAAAGCGTGCTCACCGCCGCGCGCGCGTGGTTCGGGCGAACCTTCATCGACATCTTCCGGCAGGTGCGCTGGTCGTTCCTGCCGCCGCTGATGGTCTATTTCGCGGCCGGGATTTCCGGGCTGACCGCCATCGTCGGCACGTTTTTCGTCAAGGAGTACCTCGGGCTTTCGGCGGCGTTTCTCGCCGCCCTCACGTTCTGGGCCGGCCTGCCGTGGGCGCTGAAGATGCCGCTCGGCCACCTGGTCGACCTGATCTGGCGCTGGAAGGCGCTGCTGGTCTATCTCGGCGCAGCCCTGATCGCCACGAGCCTCGGCATCATGTACGGGCTCATCGTGCACACCGAGGCGATGCGCCAGTGGTGGAGCGTGGAGGCTTGGTTCGTGCTGAGCAGCCTGCTGGCGCCGGCCGGCTACGTGGTGCAGGACACGGTTGCGGATGCCATGTCGGTCGAAGCCGTGCCGCGCACCGGCGACGACGGCCAGCCGCTGTCGGAAGCGGAATCCAAGACGCTGCATACCACCATGCAGACGCTCGGCCGCATCGCGCTGATCGGCGGGCTGGTGTTCGTCGCCGTGCTCAATATCGTAATGTTCGCCGGCGTGGAGAACCTGGAGCCGGCGCTGAAGGCCGACGTCTACGCCCGCATCTACCTCACGGCGTTCGCCATTCCGCTGGTGTCGGTCAGCGGCGTGATGCTGTCCCAGTTCATGCTGGCCGCGCGCGCGCGGCGGCTTCGCGACCAGGGGCTCGGCGCGGACGAGGCCGACCGGCTGGTCTATTCGCCGGGTGAAAAGACGGAACCCAACTACTGGATGTTCGGCGGGGGCGCGGCCTTTGTCGCCCTGACGCTCGCCATCGGCATCGGCGATATTCCGCTCGGACAGGAGCTGGTGTTCTGCGGATCGATGACGATCATCGCGGTGCTGATCTATCAGTTGGTGCAAAAGCTGCCACGCGCCAAGGCGCGGGCGCTGATCGGCACGGCGCTGATCATCTTCGTGTTTCGCGCGGTTCCCCTGCCCGGCGCGGGCGCGACCTGGTTCCTGATCGATCAGCTTCGCTTCGACCAGCAATTCCTGTCCATCCTGTCGCTGATCGCATCCTGCCTGACGCTGCTCGGCATGGTGCTGCTGCGGCCGCTGATGGCGAGCCGCTCGATCGCCTACATCGTCGTCCTGCTGACGCTGGCCTCCGGCGTCCTGGCGCTGCCGAACATCGGGCTCTACTACGGCATCCAGGAATGGACGGCGCGCCTGACCGGCGGCGTGGTCGATGCGCGTTTCATCGCCATCATCGAAACCACGCTCGAGTCCCCGCTGGGCCAGGTCGCGATGATCCCGCTGCTGACCTGGATCGCGCGCAATGCCCCGGCCGATCTCAAGGCGACGTTCTTCGCCGTGATGGCCTCGTTCACCAACATGGCGCTGACGGCCAGCAGCCTGCTGACGAAATACATGAATCAGATCTTCCTGGTGGCCCGCGAGGTCAAGGACCCGGTGAGCGGCGCGATCCAGACGCCCGCCGACTACAGCCAGCTCGGCTGGCTGCTGATCACGGTGGCGTCGATCGGGGTGCTGGCGCCGCTGTTGACCGTGCTTGTGGTGCAGAGGTCGCGGCTGCAGACCCAGGATTGAGAGCGGCCGGCGGGCATCCGATTGCGCCATTCGCGTCGACCCTTGACCTAAATCAACCTCGGAGTTCGCGCGTCGTCTATCGATGCCATCCGGAGAAACCGCTTCGAAACGATCAGGAGAACCATCGATGATGCTTCCGCATGGTACCGTGGTGGCCGTGGCAGACGGCACGGCGCTCAGGCTGTTCAGGAACAGGGGCACCGAGCCGCATCTCGACCTCGCCGAATTCGGCCATCCGGCCATCAATTCCGCCAATCCCGGATCGGGTTCGCGTCATCGCAGCGACTCGTCCAATCCGGACCCGCACCGCCAGGCGGAGGACAACTTTGCCGCGGCGAGCGCCGGCCAGTTGAACCGCCTGGCTCTCGAGGGATCGCTCGAGCGGCTTTTCGTCATCGCCGATCCCAGGACGCTGGGCGAGATGCGCAAGCACTTTCACTCGACGCTGCATGCCAGGATCGTCGGCGAGCTTCCGAAAGAGATGATCGATCATCCGGTGCACGACATTGTAGAGGCCATACGGCACGCATGATCCATTCAGCGGCTGCGCTCGGGACGCGGTCCTGTCAAAAGATTCTGCAACTGCACCATCGCAATATGACCCAGGCGACCCCATCTGTTGTGCAACAGGTTTCACAAAATTTTCGTAGGAGACGAGTTATGACTTTGGCTTATGTTTTTCCTGGCGCACGCCCTCGCGCTATTCCCCACGCTGTTTCTGACGTTTATCGTGACGTTCTTGCAGACGCGACGGTCAAGACGGTCTATTTTACTCTCGTGGCGACTGTCTTCGTTTTTGCGTCGATCTTGTTGACCGGCGTTCATCCATAAGATTGTCAACGAATGGCGCTTTCGTGGCCCGGCGCGATGCCCCGTTGAATCTGCCCGGCTTTTGGCTGCCTGTTGGGGAATGATGCCAAGGCCGCCTTCGAGCGGCTTTGTTCTTTTCCCGGAAAGAGTTTTTCAATGTCCAATGAACCACAGACGGTCAACCGGGTTCGCGAGTTGGTCCGGAAGACAATTGAGCGCCCGTTCGAGTTCGATTACGGCGCGCCCGCGGAGCTGTTTCCGTGCCGCATCAAGAACGGACATGGCCAGTTCAAATACAGGCGTTTCGAGACCGCAGCCGAAGCCATCCGCTTCGCCGTCGAGGACGTCCCTGCGCCCGCTTTGCGTGGCGCTTACCTTGAGGTCGACGAGGCGCGTTTCGCGTGCCACGAAATTCACTGCCTTTATGACAGCGCGGCCTATCCGCTTCGCCGCACCGGTTTGACCGGCATTGGCGGCTCCCTTTAAGGGGCGCCTCTCCGCAATAACCACAGCGCCCGGCGCTTCCTGCTTTGATGCAAGTCAACGTCGAAATTCTTCCAACGACCGATACTTGGCTTTCGGACAAGCAAGGCCGGAGCAGCAATGAGCGTCGCATATGGCAGCGGGCGAAAGCTGACAATCCAGCGCTATCTTCGCGATATCGTGTACGGCGCCAACGATGGCATCGTCACGACACTCGTCGTGATCGCCAGCGTGACCGGGGCCGCATTGCCGCCCGCGGTCATTCTTGTCCTGGGTCTCGCCAATCTGGTCGCCGACGGATTTTCGATGGGGACGAGCAATGTCCTCTCGATGCGCTCGGCGCTGACCGCGGCGACCCGGCCGCGATTGCGCGATGCGTCGCGAAACGGCATCGCAACGTTCGTGGCGTTTGTGTTGTCGGGCCTGGTCCCGCTTTCCATCTATGTGCTTCCGCTCTCCGCGGATGCACGGTTTCCGACCGCCTGCGTTCTGGCCGGCGTGGCCTTGTTCGGCGTCGGCGCCTGCCGCTCGCTGTTCTCCGATCTGTCGTGGTTCAAGGCAGGTCTGGAGATGCTGGCGCTCGGGGCGCTTGCCAGCACGGTCGCCTATGTCATCGGCGCGCTGGCCGCGGCGGTTGTGGGCTAGGGTTCTATGGGCCTTGCTTTTCCTTGCGCGCGACGAAGAAATGCAGGCGTCATACGCGTCACGCCGCGTCAGTCCTGGTAAGCCGGGCCATCGAATGCAACTCAAGCCAACGCTCGGCCCGGTCCAGCTCACCTTCTACAGCGTCGGCGTCATCATCGGCGCCGGTGTCTACTCGGTCATCGGTGCGGCCTCGGCCATCGCCCACGAGGGACTGTGGCTCAGCTTCATCATCGGCGGCTTCGTTGCGCTACTGACGGGGTTGTCCTATGCCGAGATGACGACGTCGTTCCCCGCCGCCGGCGCCGAGTATTCCTATATGCGCCGCGCCCTGCCGGGTCTTCCCGGGCTTTCCTTCATCGTCGCCATCACGATCGTGATCGGCGCGTCGGCAACCGCGTCTACCGTGGCGGTCGCATTCGGCGGGTACCTTCGCGAGTTCGCCGATATTCCGCCGGCGGTTTCCGCGCTGCTGCTTCTGGTCGGCTGCACGGTCCTCAACATTGTCGGCCTGCGGGAATCGAGCTGGGCCAACATTCTGTTCACATGCATCGAAGTCGGCGGTCTCATGCTGGTCATCGCGGCGGGCTTCACGCAGCCGGACTTCACCGCCCCGCTCCGGGCGCCGCTGCACATCGGCGCCGTCCAGGCCGCCGCGGTGCTGTTCTTCGTCTACCTGGGCTTCGAGGAGATCGCCAATCTTTCGGAGGAGACCCGCCACCCTGTGCGCGATATTCCGCGGGCGATCTTCTTCAGCATCGGCATCACGACCGTCCTGTATGTGCTGGTGGCGCTGGCCGTGCTTGCGCTCGCGAAGCCGGCCGATCTCGCCGGGAGCGATGCGCCGCTGGCGCTCGCCATCGAGAACGTGTGGCCGGGCGCCGGCCCGTTGATGAGCGCGATCGCGTTGTTCGCGACCGCCAACACGGTCCTGATCACGATGATTGCCGCCTCGCGCCTGCTGTTTTCGATGGGGCGTGACGGTGTGATCCATGAAAGCTTCGCCAGGCTGACGTCGCGCGGGCAGACGCCCGCAGTCGCGGCGGTCCTCACGCTCGCCGCGGCGGCCATTCTGGTTCCGCTCGGCAACGTCAAGACGCTCGCCGAAGCCTCGTCGTTCTCCGCTTTGCTGGCCTTCCTCGCCGTGAACGCGACCCTGATCATCCTGCGATACCGGGCGCCGGGTCATCCGCGGCCGTTCCGGGTCCCGTTTTCGGCGGGACGAATGCCGTTGCTGCCGGTGGCCGCGATTGCCCTGATCGGGCTGCTGCTCGGTCTGTTCGAGCGCGGCATCTACATCGCGGGCGCATTGGCCCTGCTGGGCGCGGCGATGATCTATGGATTCCAGCGCCTCTTGGAACGCAACAAGCCGCGCTAGCAGTGTGCTGAAAACTCTCCGCGGTCATTCCGGGACGCCGCCATGAGCGCGTTTATGCGCGTCTTGGACGCGCTATGGCGGCGGACCCGGATCCAGAAAGGCAGAAAATCCCGGTGTTCTGGATTCCGGGTTCGCGCCTTCGGCGCGCCCCGGAATGACCGCCGTGAGTTTTTCAGCAGCCTGCTAGGCTTGCGCGGCCAGGGCTTTTTCGATCTCGTGGATCGGCATTTTCACCATGTCCTTGGCGACTTCCGCAGCGACAGCCTTTCGAACCGCCGGCGAATAAGCGTCTCTCAGCATGCCAAGCGCGCGTGGAGCGGCCACGACAATCAGCGGGCCATGGCTCCGTTGCGCGATCTCCGCATCCAGGCGGGTCGCCAGCGTGCGCAAGAACGTGCGCTCCGCCTGGTCGTGCCAGTCGGTCTGCTCGACCGCGCTGCGATGGTGCCCGATCGACTGATGCGAGCGGCCGGGCGGCGAGACGCCCAGTTCCTGTGTGCGCTTGTCCTCGTGCTCAAAAGCATATTTCAAGCGCAGGTTGGGAAAACGCGCATCGCCTGCATTTTCGAGAATCATGGCCTTGCGGCCGTCGCAGACGACGACGACAGCATCCTTGTCCAGCTTGATGTTGGTCATGGCGCACCCGATGCATGATGGAACGAGGAGCCGGCCGATGAAGCCGGCCCCCGAAGACCCGGCAGGCGAGCCTCTCAGCCCTTCCTGATCTCGATCTTCTTCTCGTTCTTCACGGTTTCCGGCGCCTTGGGCAGATTGACGGTCAGGACACCGTTGGCGAATCTGGCCTCGATCTTTTCGGCGTCGACGCCGTGAGGCACCTGGAACGTGCGCCGGAACGAGCCGTAGCGCCGTTCCGACAGATAGTAGTCCTTCTTCTTTTCTTCCTTTTCTTCCTTCTTCTCGCCGCGGATGGTGAGCGTGCCGTCCGAGAATTTCACGTCGACGTCGGATTCGGCCATGCCCGGCAATTCGGCCGTCACCACATAGGCCTTCTCGTTGTCGACGAAGTCCACCGCCGGCACCTTTCCGAACGCGATCTCGCCATGCCAGAACGGTTCGAGGTCGACCCCGCTACGCCCGAACGGCGCGCGCAGCGAACGCAGGCCAAAATCCTCGAACAGCTGATCGACTTCGCGGCGCAAGCTGTCGAGCGGGTGCCACGCGGCCGGAGCCGTGGGCGGCGCTTTGGTCACTTGCTTGTCGGTCGTCTTCACTGCGGCTTCAGCCATGATCCTCTCCTGTCGGTCAAAGACGCCGAGGCTGGGCGTCCAGAATATTCATAGACAACCGGCCGATGGCGCATGTTGATTTAGGTCAATCGACGCAGAGCAAGCGACGTCGAGGCGCCAGATGCGGTGACGACAATCAACGCTCGATGAAGCGCGGAGCGTCCCGCCCGGCGATGAAGTGTGAAAACGTCAATCGGCCGCATTGTCGCCGGGTTTCGATGCCGCGCCGGGCCGGTCGGACACCATGCGCTCTGCAAGAAGGGTCTCGGCACCGGGCCAGCGGCCGGCACGAACCGGAGGCACAGGCGGGACCGGCGGCAGAGTTTGGGCGGGCCGATGCTCAGGCGTTCCGGATCGGAAACAAAAGACGGCCCGGACCGCGGCAAGACATCGCCGAACGATGCGCACGATCAAAGCCGCCTCCGATCCTTGCGCAGGATCAGAAGCATTCGTCATGGTGCACCACCTCGATGCAGCCAATTTCAGGAACTCATCCGGTCATCCGGCCCAGAGTTGCCCGGTTGCGCAGGACAACACAGCGCGAGGTCGGCAGTTCGATCGCGGCCGCGCTTTCGAGGTGCGTCATGGTGCGCGACACCGTCTCGATGGTGAGGCCGAGGTAGTCGGCGATATCCTGGCGCGACATCGGCAACTCGAACCGGTTGCTGCCGGAAACCCGGGACGCCATGTCGAGCAAAAAGCCCACCACGCGTTCCTCGGCGGTCTTGATCAGCGCCAGAAAATGCTGCTGGGCACGCTCCAGCTCCCGTGCGGTAATCGTCCAGAGCTGCCCGGCAACCTGGGTATCGCGCGCGGCGAGCGCCACCAGCGAACTCCGCTTGACGACCAGCACCTTGCTTTCGGTCATCGCTTCCGCGGAAAAGTGGTGCATCTCCCCGGTTTCGAGCCCGAACACGTCACCCGGGACGTAAAACGCGCCGATCTGGCGGCGGCCGTCGGCCAGCACCTTGTAGGTCCGCACGGCGCCCGAAACCACCTGGTAGAGGTATTCGGCCGGTTCGTTCTCGCCGTAAATCTCCACATTCCGCTTGAAGGTCATAGGCGCGCCCATCATCGCGATGGCGCCCCCGGCAGTGGCGTCCGTTGCAGGCAACTTCGGCTTGATCTGTGGATTGAATGTGCGGGACTGAATTGAACCTTGCGTGTGCATGGCATGACCCTCCGTTAAGGTCATGGGTAGCCCCCGCACGATGTCGGGAACATTCAGATATCATCCCTAAGGGAAACCCCTTAGTCCCCCGATGCGCGGCCCATTTGAGCGCCACGGCCGCCTTCAGCGCGTTGCCCTGAGCCTTGGGTGACGAACGCTCGTCAAGGCACAAGGACTGCCGCGCCTTGCAGACGGCCGGACCGAAGGTCCGCCAGGGCTTCATTGGCAAGTCCCAGGGCATAAGCGGTGGTTTTGGTCACGATGCCGATCTTCGGCACGAGCTCGAAAAACTCCACGCCGTCGCTCCGCGTCAGATTGGCAACCGACACCAGTTCTCTTTCCTCCCACAGCAAGCTGTAAGGAAAGCTCGGGATCGCGCTCATGTGAATGCCGGCGCAAACGACGCGCCCGCCCTTGCGCACGGCGCTGAGCGCCGCGGGAACCAGCGCGCCGATGGGCGCATAGATGATGGCGCAGTCGAGCGGCTCGGGCGGCGGCTGGTCCGAACCCGCGGCCCACGATGCGCCATGCTTGCGCGCAAACTCCTGGCCTTCCCGGTCGCCCGGCCGCGTGAAAGCGAACACCTCGCGCCCCTGCCACCGCGCGACCGCGGCAACGATATGCGCCGCAGCGCCGAAGCCGTACAGACCGATCCTTGCGCCCTCGCCTGCAAGCTTGAGCGACCGCCAGCCGATCAAGCCCGCGCACAGCAGCGGCGCGGTCGCAACATCATCCCCGGTATCGGGCAGCACAAAGCTGTAGTCGGGATTGGCAACGACATGCGTCGCGTAGCCGCCGTCGCGCGTGTAGCCCGTGAAGAGCGGCCGATCGCAAAGATTTTCCCTCCCGGCACGGCAATAGCGGCATTGGCCGCACGTCTGGCCGAGCCACGGAATGCCGACCCGCATGCCGACGCGCCGCGAGTCGACGCCGCTGCCGACGGCTTCGATGCGCCCGACGATCTCGTGGCCCGGAATGACGGGAAGCTTCGGCCGGAGAAGCTCGCCGTCGACGACATGCAGATCGGTGCGGCACACGCCGCAAGCGGCAACCCGGACGACGATTTCGCCGGCTGACGGCTCCGGATCCGGCCGCTCCACGAGCACCAGCGGCTCGCCGGGCTTCTCGAGAACCATCGCCTGCATTCGTTCGTCCCTGAAAGGTTTAGCGCCAGCAATTGGTTGCTTCGGAGCACCTGCGCTTGCGGCCGAAATGCGTCCATTCATCTTGTTGCCATGCTTCCAGCTCCACTTTGAGATGCGTCAAGCACGGTGAAAATTCCGGCGTATTAAAAATCGCAGGCTTTTGATCTGCCTCAAGCCGGGCGCCGTCCGCCGTGCCAATCTGCATGTAGTTTCAGACCAAGACTTCTCCCCCTCCCCCCGCTTGGTCTGGCGTTATTGGCCCCGGCGCTTTCGCCGGGGCCATTTTTATACGCGCCGCAAAGATTCGTTTTTGGCTTTGACCTGCCTCAATCCGCCTCGGGTCCGGCGGATGAAAATGAACTATCCAAAGGAGGCGGCCATGAAAGCTCAGGACGTGATGACACAGCATGTCATTTCGGTTGGCCCGGACGACAGCATCGCGCGGGCGGTGCACGCGATGCTGCAGAACGATATCAGCGGCCTGCCGGTGCTTGACCCCTACGGAGCGCTGGTCGGCATGATCACCGAGGGCGATTTTCTCCGGCGCGCGGAGACCGGTACACAACGCCGGCGTCCACGGTGGCTGGAGTTCTTTATGGCCTCCGGCCGGCTGGCCGAGGAATACGTGCACACCCATGGCCGCAAGGTGAGCGAGATCATGACAACCGATCCGGCGACGGTGACCGAAGACACTCCGCTCGATGACGTGGTCGCGGTCATGGAAAAGCGCCGCATCAAACGCGTTCCGGTGCTGCGGGGACACAAGGTCGTCGGCATGATCAGCCGCGCCAATCTGTTGCACGCACTGGCGCGCATTGTCGGCGATGCAAAACCCGCCACGGCCGACGACAAGACCATTCGGGAGCGCCTGACGGACGAGCTCGGCAAGGAACGCTGGGCTCCGCTGGGCGCGATCGACATCATCGTGCAGAACGGCGTCGTGGAGCTGTGGGGCACCATTACCGAGGAACGCGAGCGTCAGGCGTTGATTGTCGCGGCGGAAAACATCAAAGGCGTGAAAGCCGTGAAGGACCACGTCACCTGGGTCGACCCGGCCTCAGGGTTGTTTTTCACGCCTCCCGAAGATCCGGCCGATTTGCCGAAGGCCGGCTGACACTCGCGCCGCAATCGAACGCATCCCTGGCTCGCCGGCTCAGCCGGCGGGTCCGGATGCATTGACAAACGCATTCTGCAATCTCTGCCCACAATGACGGCCGGGTTCCGGCCTGGATCAAAAACAAGATTCCGACAATCGATCGTTTGATTTGGCTCAAAGCGCCGGCCTGTCGCCGTGCCATCTTGATTGCGGACTCAAAAGAAGGCGTCGATGACCCCGTCGCTTTGCCGCGCGAACGCTTCAACGCATCCGAGGATCGTCACGATAGCACTGCTTGCGGCGCTCCTTGTCATCAACGTTTTCTTTGCACGCTACGCTGCGTTGAGGCGGTTGGGGTCGCGGTCCCTGGCCAGACGACGGTCCTTCGTTAACCCGCGATCACTTTGAGCAAGATCAAGGCGGCGGCGACTGCAGCACCGCAAAATTGAAACAAATCACCCCAGGGACCTTCGACCCATGGCACACAAACAAGTTCTGTTCCGCTCGGCGGCCCGCGAGAAAATTCTGCGCGGCGCGACGCAATTGGCCGACGCCATCCGCGTCACGCTGGGGCCGCGCTCGAAGTCCGTTTTGATCGAACGGAAATGGGGTGCGCCGATCGTTTGCAATGACGGTGTGACCATCGCGAAGGAATTCGATCTGAAAGATCCCGAAGAAAATCTTGGCGCACGAATGCTGCGCCAGGCTGCCGAGCGGACGGGCGACGTGGTCGGCGATGGAACCAGCACCTCCACCATCCTTGCCCACGCGATCTTCGCGGACGGGGTACGCAATGTGGTCGCAGGCGCGAGCGCGATCGACATCAAGCGCGGTCTCGATCGTGGGACCAAGTGCGCGATCCAGGCCCTGAAGGCGTTGTCACGGCCGGTGGCAACCCGCAAGGAAAAAGCCCAGGTTGCGGCCATTTCGGCGCACAACGACGAAGGCATCGGCGAGCTGGTGGCCGACGCCATGGAGAAGGTCGGCGGCGAAGGCGTCATCACCGTCGAAGAATCGAAGACCACCGAGACGGTGCTCGATGTGGTGGAAGGCATGCAATTCGACCGGGGCTTTCTGTCGCCCTACTTCATCACCAATGCCGAGAAGATGGAAGCCGTGCTCGAGGACGCATTCATCCTGCTGTGCGACCGCAAGATCAGCGCGCTGAAGGATCTGCTGCCGCTGTTCGAGCAGGTCGCGAAGTCCGGACGTCCCTTGTTGCTGATCGCAGAAGACGTCGAAGGCGAAGCGCTCGCCACCCTGATCGTCAATCAGTTGCGCGGGTCGCTGAAAAGCTGCGCCGTGAAGGCGCCGGGATTCGGTGACCGGCGCAAGGCGATGCTTCAGGACATGGCAGAACTCACCGCGGCGCAGATGATCGCCGAAGAGCTTGGCATCAGCCTGGAAAAGGCTTCGCTCGAACAGCTCGGGCGCGCCAAGCGGATTGTGGTCGACAAGGACAATACGACGATTATCGGCGGCGCCGGCGACCGCAAGCGGATCGACGGACGGATCGAGCAGATCCGCCGCGAGATCGAGAAAACGACCAGCGATTACGACAAGGAAAAACTGCAGGAGCGCCTCGCCAAGCTTTCGGGCGGCGTTGCAGTCATCCGCGTGGGCGCACCGGCAGAAGCGGAAATGAAATCCAAGAAAGACGCGCTGGATGACGCGATCGCCGCCACCAAGGCTGCCGTGGCCGAAGGCATCGTGCCGGGAGGCGGTCTCGCGCTGCTGCGTTGCATCGCGGCTGTGGAGCAGGAAGAGGCAAAATGCACGGGTGACGAACGCACCGGGCTGCAAATCCTCAAACGGGCTCTGGAGTCTCCAGCGCGCCAGATCGCGGAGAATTCCGCGGTCGATGGCGGCGTCGTCGTGGCGCGGATGCGGGAGGGCCAGGGCAATTACGGATTCGACGCCGGGCGCAAGGAATACGTCGATCTGATGGATGCCGGGATCATCGATCCGACCAAGGTTGTGCGCGTCGCTCTGGAAAACGCGGTCTCGGTTGCCAGCGTCCTGCTCCTGACCGAAGCAACAATGACCGAAATTCCGGAGCCGACCAGAGAGCGTGCGCCGCTCGAGCCCGAAATGGCCCTCTAGCAACCAAGGAGACGCTCATGAGCACTCATGGACTGGAAGGACTGGAGCGCACCGTCCAACTGACTCATATCTGGATCAACGAGTTGGACCGTCGCCTGGAATGGAACGACAAGCCGCGAAGCTACCGCCTGCTCAAGGCGGTGCTGCATACGTTGCGGGATTCCCTGCAGATCAACGAGGCGGCCGATCTCGGCGCCCAACTCCCGACCCTGTTGCGGGGCGCTTATTACGAGCAGTGGAAACCCGCCACAACGCCCGTCAAATTCCACGGCGTGGCCGGGTTTCTCGAGCGCGTGAACCACGAATTCAAGCGGGACCCTTTGCCCGATCCTGCGATGGCGACCATGGCCGTCTTTCAACTGCTCACCAAGAAGGTCACCGAGGGAGAGATCGAAGACGTCAGGCGATGCCTGCCGCTGGAGATCCGCAACATCTGGCCGGAGCCCTATCGAGCTCCCGGCGCCTTGCGGCACTGAAGTCGTCGGTAGAAACACCATCGGGATGCGAGCAACCGGACTTGATATGAGCGCCAGAGTCCTCCCCGAAACCGAGTGGACGTCGTATTTCGACCAGGCCTCCAAACGCCTGGACGGCGAACGGGCCATGATCGAGGTCAAAGACCTCCCATTCGGAGACCGGCGGCAGGCCCGGTGCCTCCCATTGTATGGCGTCACATACGATTCCAAGGACAAGACGCTGGAGATCGCGATGGACGGGCTCGATCATTTGATCGAGGCACCGCGACAGATCGTCGTCAGCGAAGGTCCCGGCGGATTGGAAAGCATCGAAATCACCGATGCGCAGAAGCAGACGCAGATCGTCACGATCGTAAAACCCTTGCGCACGATCCGCCGGCGTCAGGCAACCTGACGTTTCCGGTCTGCCGGGCGAACTCCGCGGGAGTACCTGATGCGCGACCGGGTCACCACACGCGCTCGCCAGTGCGCAATCCCTACCGGTTACTCCGGGGCGAGATCCGTCCGGCATCCCTTGATCCATATCAATACCGGCCGGAGCAGCGCCTCTTATCATATTTTAAATATTGAATATGTGAGGTCCCCATGCCCTCGATCCTTGACAAGGCTTGGTCGCCCTATGTCGCGGGAGTCGCGATCGGACTGTTGCAGATTCCGGCATTCCTGATGATCGAAACCGCGCTGGGCGCTTCGTCGTCCTACGTGACGGTGGGGGCGTTCCTGGCGGGCTGGCTCGACCCTGCCCTGCTCCGCATCGACTATGTCGCCAGGCATGTCGCAACGAATGCCAAGAATTTGTGGCAGGTCGCGCTGGTGATCGGCATCGCAGCCGGCGCCTTGGCGTCGATGAAGCTGTCCGGGGCCAAACGGCAGCCTGTTTCGCCGATCTGGGCCCGGGCGCTGGGCACGCCGTCGCCGGCGATCCGCTACGCGCTGGCATTCGTGGCCGGCTTTCTGATGCTGTTCGGCGCGCGCATCGCCGACGGATGCACCAGCGGCCACGGACTCTCCGGTCTTGCCCAATTGTCCGTCGGCTCGACGGTCGCGGTTGCCGCCATGTTTGCCGGCGGCATCGTGACCGCCTCACTCGCGCTGCGCCGGCTTTGATTCGAAGGAGCTCCGATGTCCTCCATCCTTCCCGCAATTCTGACCGGCCTGCTGATGGGAATCGCATTCGGCTTTGCGCTGGAAAAATCGCGCGTGTTCGAGCCCGGCATCATTGTCGGGCAGATGCAGTTGCGCAATTTCATCATGCTCAAGGTCTTTCTGACCGCGGTTGCGACCGGAGCCGTGGTCCTCGCGGCGCTCAACGGCTTCGGGGTGGTCAAATTGCAGCCGAAGGCGGCACTTTACGCAGCCGACGCGGTCGGCGGACTTGTTCTGGGAGCCGGAATTGCCCTAGCCGGCGCCTGCCCCGGCACCACGCTGGCGCAGATCGGTGTCGGCTATCGCGACGCATTGTTCACGCTCGCAGGCGGGCTGCTCGGCGCCGTCGCGTTTTCATACGCGCAGCCGTGGCTGGACCGGACGCTGATCGGCACCGGATCCAAGCTTGTCTTTACCGATCTTCTGAACATCCCCTACTGGCAAGGCGCGATCGCCTTGTCGGCCGCCATCGTCGTCATTCTGTTCGTCATGGAACGGGCACGGCCGTGGCGCGACGATCTTGGAACGGACAACGACGGCAATACGCCGGGGGCGTCCGCGCAATCCCGCAGCGCGATCGCCCCCGCCGAATGAATATTCCTGCTGGTATGAGCGCAACAAGGTGATGCCTATGAAGAATGTTGGATCGGCCGACCGGATCGCACGCATCGTGGTGGGCATTCTGCTGATTGCCTATGCCATTCCTGTCGGATTTGCGCAGACCGGGTGGAACTGGGTCGGCTGGATCGGTGTCGTGCCGTTGCTTACGGCGTTCTTGGGCGTCTGTCCGGCCTACTCGCTGTTCGGCGTCAGCACCTGCGGTACCCGCCGACGCCCTTGACGTGGACCGCTGTGGGCGCTGGCGGGATCGTCCGCGGCAGGCCACTCCGCACTACACGGCTCCTGTGAGTTCCGCTACGATGCCTCAAGATCGATGGAGGGAATTTGGCCATGAGCTATACGCTTGAGCAATATTCGGCCGATTGCCGCGCGGCGCTGTTGAAGGATCCCGGCCCGGCGGGCCGCGAGATCGTGCGCCAATACACTGAAAAGGCGTGCAGCGATCCGGACTTCGTCGCCAGGTATCTCGGCCCGGCTGCGGAGGCGGAGCGGAAAATCCTCTATGAAGATCCCGATCTGCACTTCTGCATTCTTGCTCACGTCTACAAAGGCGCCAAGAACAGCTCGCCGCACGATCACGGCCCGAGCTGGGCGATCTACAGCCAGGTTGCCGGCGTCACGGAGATGACCGACTGGCGGCTCGTCGAAAAGCCGGCGAACGGGCAGCCCGGGAAGGTCGTGAAGGGCCCGACGTACAGTTTAACGCCCGGCCAGGCGCATGTTTACAACGAAGGCGACGTTCATTCGCCGAGGCGCGAGTCCGAGACCCGCCTGATCCGCATCGAGGGCGTCGATCTGACCAAGGTCAAGCGCGACAAATTCGAGATCGCAGGCTGATGTCTGTCTGAGCTTGTTGCGGGCCGGCATTCGCCATCACGGGTTCGCCGGGCGCGAAGCACGGTGCGCGGCCACGACGCTGCCGCAGGCTGCATGGCGGCGCGACGCGCTTTGTGTGAATTCGCACGGCGCGCAAAGGTCGGTCATTCCGTCTCCAGGCTGTGACGATTCATGCGGCGATTTTTTCGCAGGCCCGGCTGGAGACCGCTCTTCGCAGGGCTCAGCGGCAGCGTTGCCCATACGCTGCTGATGTACGCCAAATCACGCAGCGGCATTCTTCCGACATTTCAGCCTTACCAGCAGTTGCAGCTCACGGTCAGTCATTGGATCGGAAGCGACGTTCATCCGCTCGTGCCCTGGGCGATGTCTTACCTCAATGGCTCGATCATCGTCGGCTTCGCGTTCGCCCGTCTCTACCCGCGCCTTCCCGGCGACAGCGGCGCCGTCAAGGGCCTGGTTTTCGGCGTTCTCGGATGGGCGTTGATGATGCTCCTGTTCTTTCCGCTGCTCGGTATGGGCCTGTTTGCCACCCGGCTCGGACTGGGCATCTGGCCCGCCGTATTTTCGCTCGCGATGTTCCTGACCTACAGCATCGTCATGGGGATTGTTTACGTGGCACTCGATCCGGACGGTGCACCCGACCGATAGCCTGATCGATTGCCGAGCCCTGCTGCCGCGAGGTCCCGCAAAAGCCGGGCAACGATATCGGGATTGTAGATCGTCAGTTCCAGCATGTGGCGCGGATCGGTGCGCCAGCCCGGCTGAACTGCGATCAACTGGCTGATGGCCCTGTTGGCCTGGTCCGCCTTTCCGGCAGCGAACGCCGCGATCGCCCGTGCGACAAGACCGAGCGGAAATCCGTCCTCGGTGATCTGCCCGGCTTCAAACGCGGCTGCCTGCATGTCGCCGCCGAGATAGTGGCCAAGAAACATGAAGAAATGATGCAGCGGCTGGCGAACCTGCCCGTTGTCGCCCGCGCGACGCAGCATCGTCATGCCACGCTCGACATTGCCGGCCATGATCAGCCGACCGCCATATCCGCCGAGGATCAGGTTGTCGTACTTGTTTAACTCCAGCGCCTTGTCGCCGGCCGCAAAGGCCCCGGCCGTATCGCGGCGGCTGTACAGGACGATCATCAGGGCCTGATACGCACGCGCGCTCGCCGGATTGAGTTGGACAGCTCGCTGTGCGGCACGAAGTGCGAGGTCGAGCTTGACCAGCTCGTCCGCCGGCACGCCGGAGCCCAGCAAATAGTCGCGGTTGTAAATGACCGCCAGGGCCTCAAACCCGACAGCGAAACCGGGATCGAGCCTTGTCAGATGTTCCAGACAGGCCCGGGCCCGCTGATGGCCGGCCTGGTCATAAGTGCGATACGAGTCGCCAGCTTCAAGAATACAACGATAACGTGGATCCCCACCTGTCGAGTGGCGGTACCTGGCGCGGTCGCGCGAGTGAATGAAGCCATAAGTCTGCAGCAGCGAGTTCGCGACCATCCTTGCAATATCATCGCCGGCCAACGTCTGCTCCATTGCGCCGGTCGGACGTTCGAATGTGCGTGACCAGACGATCGTGGTTTCGGCGGCGTCGATCAACCGGAGATGGACGGCGGTGGTGACGTTGCCGTGGTCCATAAAGCCGGACAGGCGGTAGTCGGGCCGCGACTGCCCGGTCGGCGGAACCGGTGCTTTGCCGTTGACCGGCGCCGAGTCGGACACGACGTTGATCGAATCAAAACGGGCAAACGCCTCTGTGATCCTGCCAGTCAACAAGGCCGCCAGCGTGTCGCCGGCGTGGCTGGCCGGGGACACCCGCAGCGATGCGATCTCGACCGTCGGCATGCCGTTGCCTTGCGAAAGCCGGCTCACGGGTGTCCCTGCATCGGCGTTCGCCGTGACCTCCGGCGGGCGCGAACCCGGGTCGCCGCCGTTGCGGGGCAGAAGGAGCACCGTCAGCAAGCCGGCGCCGACCACGGCGAGGACGGTCACGACGATCGCCAGAGCCTGCGGGCGGCGCCCGGGCGGCGCGCCCGGCTGTCCGGCGGACACCTCCTCCGCAGGCGGAGCCGAGGCGCGACGATCAAACGACGGCAGATAGCCTCCGCGCGGCAGACCGATCAGGACAGGATCGTCAAAACCCGCCCCTGCATAATAACGCTCGAGCGCGCGCCGCAAACGGGTCGCCTCGACGCGGACGATCGCATCGCGGTCCGGATCAAAACTCGAATCGCGCCCAAACGCATCGACACCGATCGAATAGGCCTTGATGTTCGCGCCCTGCCCCCGCAGCCTGGCGTCGACGATGAAATGCAAAAACCTGCAAAGCTGCGGAGACCCGCAAAAGGACTCGCTCGCGACAACGCGCGCAAGGGCGGCGCGAACCTCGGACTCGCTTAGACTATCCCGGGCGCTGCATCCTGCCGACGTTGCCGTCATAGCCTTTTCATCAAATGGGCTTGTCCGGTGAGATCTTTCGCCATTTCTAAGCAAGTTCCGATCGGCGGTGCTTGATCTCGATCAAAGCCAATCTGAAGCATCCGGCACAGGCGCACGTTGCACGTGCAATACATTGACGCCGACACTCCGGCGCCCCCCGACACACGGTTTTGCAGGTTGCGCATGTCCCGGAAAAGTGGGCACCGGTTTTCCGAAAAGGACATGCGCAAACGTAAAATTTAGAGCGCATCCCGGTTCATCTGAACCGGGATGCGCTCTAGGTCCGCGGTTCGATATCGATGATGTCGACCAAAACATCGAATGTCGTCCCCTTGCGGTCGATTCTCAGGAGGATCGTGCGGCCAACGCCGAGGTTCTCCAGCTGCTCGGTCAGATCCAATACGTTTCGGACCGGTTGACCATCGGCAACCGTGATGATGTCGGCGACGGCCCCTGTCGTTGTGTCGGCAGCCCGCAAGCCGGCGCGTTCGGCCGGCGAGCCGGGCGTGATACGCGCGATAGCAACTCCATCGATCCCCGACCGGATGGCCAATGACTCGGCGGCCGGGACAATTCCAATGCCCGGCGTCGGAATGTGCCCTTCCCTGATAAGTCGAGGCACGATCCGGCTGGCGACATCGACCGGAATGGCAAAGCCGAATGACGTGCCCAGCTCCGAACTCGAATAAGCGATCGTATTCACCCCGATCAGCCTGCCGGACGAATCCAGAAGCGGGCCTCCGGAGTTTCCCGGATGAACGGCCGCGTCGGTTTGTATGATGTTGGCGATCGACCTGCCTTTGCTGGTCGGCAGTTGTCTATTCAGAGCGCTGATCACGCCGGAGGTCAGCGATTGATCGAGGCCAAAGGGACTGCCGATCGCAAAGGCCAGCTGTCCGACTTTGAGGTCACCGGACGTGCCGATCGCAAGAGGCGCGGCTCGCAACTCCTTTGCCCGGATCACCGCCAGATCAAAATTCGGCGCCGAACCGACGACCTCTGCCCGCGCCTGCTGACCGGACGCCAGCCACACCGCGATCTCTTTCGCACCTCGAACGACATGCGCATTGGTGACAATGTTGCCATCGGCGTCCCAGAAGAAGCCCGATCCGATTTTGATGCTGATGGCCGCCCCGTCATCGTCCTTCACCAGTGAAGTGATCTGAACGACCGACGGCGAGGCACGCTCGAACAATGAAATCGTCGCCTGCTCGATCTCGGCGAGGATGTTCGGCGCCCTGCCGGCAGTCGCTGCGGCTGCATCGCGCGGCCTTTCCTGGCCATGCAAGACAGAACCGGCTGCCAACAAGGCCGCCAGGACGACGCCGGCCGGCAGCGTGAAGAGGCTTTTGGCGGTCATGGCTGCAGCGCCCCTTCTCAATTTCGATAATTGTCGATCGTTGACGCGTAAATGCATTGCGGCAGATCAATCCGCGCCACGCGCAACAGTCCGTCGCTGCCCATCGGACCCGAAGCATCCCGGGGCGTTGCGGCTCAGTGCGACATGAACGTTGGGACCGTCATCGATTGCAGAATCCCGCGCGTTGCGCCGCCGAGAATGAACTCGCGCAATCGGGAATGGCCGTACCCTCCCATCACGAACAGGTCGGTCGCCCGGTCGGCGGCGTCCGAAAGGAGGGCATTCGCCACATCCAAATTTCCCCCGACGATCGTCCGGAGCTCGACGGCCAATCCGTGGCGAGCCAGGTGTTGCGCGATGTCTACGTTCTGCAATGGTTCGGGCTTGTCTTTTTCGCCGCTCACGGTGACCACATCGATCGCTTTGGCCTTCGCAAGAAACGGCATCGCGTCGTTGACCGCCCGCGCAGCACTGCGGCTGCCATCCCAGCAAATGGTGACATGGGCCAGATTGAGACCGGCCGACTGGATATAGGGGATCACAAGCACCGGCCGCCCTGAATCGAACAAGGCCCCCTCGATCACAAGATTGTCGTTCGTCTCGTTGGGATTTTCCTGGCCGACGACGGAAAGATCGAACGACCGGGCGATTTCACCGAAGGTCTGCGCCGCACCGTAGTAGCTTGCCTCAACGAGACGCGATTCGCTCGACAGGCCGGCTCGTCTCGCTGCGTCGTCGAAACGGGCGATCGCATCCGCGGCGGCTTGCCTATTGGCTTCGCGTTCGGCTTCAATGATCTCCAACGGTATATTGTTGCCCATGTCGAGCACGGGGAGTGACGGTTCGTAAGCAAAACCAATGGCCGCGATATGACAATCGAAAGCGGCGGCAACCGAAAGAGCATATTCCGCCGCCGCATCCCGGCGGTTCCCGAATTGCAAGGGCAGAACGATATCCCGGATCATGTTTGTCGCTCCTGACCACATCAGGCTTTCGGGGGCTCGTGGCTCATAAATCATCGCCCGTGGACGCGGCAATTGATGCAGGTCAATTGACCACCCATTGACCCATGTGAACTTGACCGTGCAACCGCATGCCGCAGCCGGACGTTGGCTTCCATGGCGCACGCTTCAGTTCAATTTCGGGATCGCTCAGCCGAACGCGAGCGGATGATCGCCGCCCAGGTCGCCGGGCGTGGCGTCACCGACGTGCGCGTCCTCGCAGCCATGCGAGAGGTGCCGCGCGAGGCTTTTGTGCGCCAAGGCATGGAGGAGTTTGCTTACGAGGATAGTCCACTGCCGATCGCAGAGGGACAGACCATTTCTCAGCCCTTCATCGTGGCGCTGATGATCGAAGCTGCGCAGATCACAGCCGGCGATCGGGTGCTCGATGTGGGCACCGGCTCGGGTTACGCGGCCGCCGTCTTGAGCAGGCTTGCGAGCCAAGTCTACAGCATCGAACGGCACCGCGGTCTTGCCGACAGCGCCAGACGGGCGCTGGCGAAGTTGAAATACGAGAACGTCGAAGTGCGTCACGGAGACGGCACGCTGGGATGGGCCGACGCGGCGCCATTTGACGCAATCCTGGTGGCCGCCGGAGGGCCGGAGGTGCCGGAAGCCCTGCGCGGCCAGTTGAAAATCGGCGGGCGTCTGATCATCCCGGTCGGAGAACTCGGCGGCACCCAGCAACTGGTCAAGGTGGTCCGCGACGGCGAAGACCGCTACCACGAGGAGGATCTCGGACCGGTGACGTTCGTGCCGCTGATCGGCGCGGGCGGCTGGGCCGAGCCCGCCGTGGATGGCGCGCCGGCGTTTTCGCGACTTTGGTCCAGGCGTCAGAAAGCGCCGCCGCCCCAACCGTCCATATCGGAGCTTCTGCGCCACGCCGCCGAGCCGTTGCCGGATCTGGACGATCCGGCCTTTGCGGCGTTGTTCGATCGCTACGCCGGGGCACAAGTGGTTCTGCTCGGTGAAGCGACACACGGGACATCCGAATTTTACCGCGCGCGGGCACAGATCACGCGCCGGCTGATCGAACGTCACGGGTTCAATATCGTGGCGGTCGAGGCCGATTGGCCGGACGCGGCGCGCATCGATGGCTACGTCCGGCATAAGTCGGCCCATGCCGGCAGCAGCCCGGCATTCCGCCGTTTTCCGCAGTGGATGTGGCGCAATGTCGAGGTCGCGAACTTCGTCGACTGGCTGCGTGCCCACAATGCGGCGCTGCATCCCGACGATCACACCGGGTTCTTCGGCCTCGATATCTACAACATGAATGCCTCGATCAGCGCGGTGATCGAGTATCTTGAACGCGTCGACCTTGAAGCGGCGCAGATCGCACGAGAGCGTTATGGCTGTCTCACGCCATGGCAGCGCGATCCGGCAACCTACGGTCGCGCCGCACTTACGACCGGCTTTGCCAGATGCGAGGGGCCGGTGGCATTGGCGCTGCGCGATCTGCTTGCCAAGAAACTGGAATACGAAACACAGGATCGCGATAGCTTCCTGAATGCATCACAGAATGCACGGCTGATCGCATCCGCCGAGCGATACTATCGCGCCATGTATTACGCCACCGCAGAGTCCTGGAACCTGCGCGACCGGCACATGTTCGAGACGCTGAACAATCTCATGAACTGGCGCGGCAAGAGAGCCAAAGCCGTCGTATGGGCGCACAATTCGCATATCGGCGACGCCGCGGCGACCGACATGGGCAAGGCGCGCGATGAGATCAACATCGGTCAGCTCTGCCGTGAACGATTTGGCGCCGACGCGGCGCTGATCGGCTTTGGAACCGATCGAGGCACAGTGGCTGCCGCGGACGATTGGGACGGTCCGATGAAGATCAAGACGGTGCGCCCCGCACATGCCCAGAGCTATGAGCGGCTTTGTCTGGACAGCGGCGTCCGGCGCTTCCTGTTGGATTTGCGCGAAGACCGGCACAAGGCGCTGCGCACAGAGCTCATGCATGCACGCCTGGAGCGGGCCATCGGTGTGATCTATCGACCGGAAACAGAGCTGGCGAGCCACTATTTCGAGGCTCATCTCCCGCAGCAGTTCGACGGCTACGTGTGGTTCGAAGAAACCCGCGCCGTGACGCCCTTACCCACCGATGTGAAGGCGGGAACTCCGGAGACGTATCCGTTCGGACTTTAGCAGGCTGCTGAAAAGCTCCGGGCCGTCATTCCGGGGCGCGCCAAAGGCGCGAACCCGGAATCCAGAACATCGGGATTTCCTGCTTTTCTGGATTCCGGGTCCGCCGCTTCGCGGCGTCCCGGAATGACCGCGGAGGGTTTTTCAGCAACCTGCTAGAACGACTTCGGGCTTGCAGTTCCTCAGTGTGAAAACAGGCAGCAGACCGGACTTTCCTGCAGCAGCGCGTGGGTCATTCCACCGAAAATCCACTCTCCCAGCCGGCTGTGCCCGTACGCGCCCGCGACGATCAGATCGGCGGATTTGTCCTGGACGAGCCTGAGCAGGCTGTTTGCCGCCGTGCCTTCGACCGGCGTCACCCGTTCGGTCACGGCCGTGATCCCGTGGGCAAGCAGATAAGCGGTCACATCGCGCAGTCTCGCCTGCGAGGGCCCCACGTCGTCCGATCCCTCGCAGACCTCGGCCATAATGACCTGGTCGGCGCGCTGCAGAAACGGCAGGGCATCCTGGACGGCGCGACGCGATTCCCGCGTGTCCTTCCATGCCACCACGATGCGGCGGCCGCTCAAGGACCGGGCGCCCGGCGGCACGGCGAGCACCGGCCGCCCGACCCGCAGCAAAAACGCGCCGGGTTCCGGAAACACGTAAGGATCAAACGCCTCCCGCTCCCGACCGATCACGACGAGATCTGCGGCGCGCGCCTCGCGCGCGATGTATTCGCCTGGAAACTCCTGGGAGCAGCGCCAATCAACGCGGCCTACCTCGAGGCCAACGGCAGTCCTGAAGGCGTCGCCGCGCTTTTTCAGCCAGGCTGTTCGGCTTGCCAGATCTTCCTCGGTCAACGCGGGATCGATGACCACACCCTCGAGCGCAAACGGAGGGCGCGGCATCCATGAGCTGATCCCGATGAGACGGGACTCAAAACGGCCGGCAAGCTCTCTGGCGATCTGAACGCGCCCGTTCAATTCGCCATTGACGTCCACATGAACCATGATCGTTGCGTAGGACATTTTCAGATCCGTTGCTGCAAGCGACGCTCGGCTGGACTGAACAGACTGCACGCTACCCTGCACGGCCATGCACGATCTGATCTGGATCAAAATACGCGCAAGAAGCGCAAGACCGTATTGAGCAGCATCAATTTGGCGCCCGGAGGCTCGGATAGATTGAAACCAACCGGCGCCGAAACGACAGCCAGAAGGCCCCCATGAGCCTGCCGACCGACAGCCCGCCGCTGGTTCTGGAGCCCGCGCCAAAACCGGGCGGCTTGAACGCCAACGTCGTGGCGTTGGGTTTCGTAAGCCTGCTGATGGGCATGTCGTCGGCCATGATCTACGGCCTCATGCCTGTATTCCTGGTGACCGTCATGGGGGCCAGCATGGCCGCGGTCGGCGCCCTTGAAGGGATCGCCGAGGCGACGAACTCGTTCGTGAAGATCTTCTCCGGATACATCAGCGACCGGCTTGGCCGCCGCAAGCCTCTGGTTGTGATGGGATATGCGCTTTCGGCGATCAATAAACTGGTGTTTCCGCTCGCGGACTCCGTGGCGATGGTGCTGTTCGCACGAATAGCCGACCGCGTCGGCAAGGGCATTCGCGATGCGCCCCGGGACGCGCTTTTGACCGACATCACGCCAACCCGGTCCCGCGGCGCGAACTTCGGACTGCGTCTTGCGCTTTACACGGTTGGGGCCGTCATCGGGCCGCTCTTTGCCATCGCTCTGATGACGCTCAGCGACAATGATTTTCGGCTGGTGTTCTGGATTGCGTTGATTCCCGGCGCAATCTCGGTCGCCGTCGTGATTTTCGGCGTCACCGAACGCGCGGAGCCGGCCGACAACGCGCGACGGCCCGCCCTGTGCCGGCAGGACTTTTCTCAGCTGCCCGCGGCATTCTGGTGGACGATCGCACTGACCGCCATCCTTGCGACGGCACGGTTCAGTCCTGCCTTTCTGGTTCTCAAGATGCACCACGTGGGCATGGACGCGGCCTTTGTCCCGGCCATCCTCGCCGTGATGTACGTGATCTATTCCGCGTCGGCCTATCCGTTTGGCGTTCTTGCGGATCGCACCGACCGCACCGTGCAACTCACCGCGGGCATTGCGATTCTGGTGAGCGCCGATCTGGTTCTTGCCTTTTCCAATACCGTCTGGATGACGGCACTCGGGGCAGCGCTGTGGGGCCTGCAAATGGGCGTCAGCCAGGGCCTGCTGACGGCCGTCATCGGCGACAACGCGCCGGCGCACCTGCGTGGAACCGCTTTCGGCCTGTTCGACCTCGCCGTCGGGGTCGCGACCTTTACCGCCAGCGCCGGTGCGGGCTTGCTCTGGACGGTCGGCGGGCCGGCCATGACATTCGTGACGGGGGCTTCGTTGTGCCTGCTCGCCCTCGGCCTTTTGATGTTCCGGCCCGCCATCGTGGCAAGAGCGGCCTAGCCCGTCGCAAGCGCATCGCATTGACCGCGCTCAGGGCGCGGCATCCGGTGCATAGGCCAGCCCCTGCGCTTCCGCGACCGCCCGGCACGTCACAGCCCCTTCATGCACATTGAGGCCGTTGCGCAGATGCCTGTCCTCGTCCAGTGCACGGCGGATGCCTTTGTCAGCCAGCGCGAGGACGAACGCGCCGGTTGCATTGTTGAGCGCAAGCGTGGACGTGCGCGGGACTGCGCCCGGCATGTTGGTCACGCAATAATGCACCACGCCATAGACGACAAAGGTCGGCTGCGAGTGCGTGGTCGGGCGTGACGTCTCGGCGTTGCCGCCCTGATCGATCGCGACATCGACCATCACCGAGCCGGGCTTCATGGCCTTCACCGTGGCGGCCGCAATGAGTTTCGGCGCCATCGCACCTGGAATCAGAGCCGTGGCGATGACCAGATCGGCCTGCCGGCAAAGCGTCTCGACGATCTGCGTGGTGGAGACGGCCGTCCGCACGCGGGGCCCCAGCCCGACAAGAGGCGACAATGATTTCAGACTGCGCGCCGTGACCGTCACCTCCGCCTGCATCCCCGCAGCGATCAGCGCCGCATTACTGCCGACCGCGCCTGCGCCGATCACGAGCACATTCGCAGGTTTTACTCCGGCCAGACCGCCGAGCAGTATGCCGCTGCCGCCCTGGGGACGCTCCAGATAGTGGGCGCCGACCTGCACGGCCATCCGTCCCGCCACCTCGGACATGGGAGTGAGCAGCGGCAATTTGCCATGGTCGTCAGTGACTGTTTCATACGCGATGGCGGTCACGCCCGACGCCACAAGCTCCCGCGTCTGCTCGGGATCGGGCGCCAGATGCAGATAGGCGAACAATGTCTGCCCCCGACGCAGCCGCTTTCGTTCGGCCGCCAGCGGCTCCTTGACCTTCACGATCAGCTCGGATCGCTCAAACACCTGCGCGGCATCGGCCGAAATCTCGGCACCGGCCTCGACGTATTCCGCATCTGAGAAACCGGCGCCGAGACCGGCGCCGGTTTCGACCAGGGTCTGGTGCCCTCTCGTGCTGAGTTCTCTGACCACCGCGGGAATGAGCCCGACGCGGTATTCGTTGTGCTTGATCTCCTTTGGCACGCCCACGCGCATGAGGCGCCTCCCGACGCAGGACCCAAGGGGCCTGTTTATAGATCGAAGAACCTTCTGCCGATTGATTTCCCTCAAAGGCGCATCACGGTCGAAGACCATCGAGCCGGCATTTGACCAGGATCAAAGCCGGCGCGCGCAACGGACGCAAAATGTCAAAATACTCGGTCCCAACGCACGTTCGATTGGCTCATTCGGGAGGACAAAATGAAGGCTCGCGACGTCATGGTGGCTCCGGTCATCACCGCCACTCCGCACGCGACCATCAAAAGCGTAGCGGAAACGTTCCTCAAGTATCGGATCAGCGCCGTTCCCGTGGTCGACGACAAGGGAGCGCTTGTCGGCATCATCAGCGAAGGCGACCTGATGCATCGTGCCGAGACGGGGACGGAACGGCAGCGCCCGTGGTGGCTGCAGGCGATCATGAGCCAGGACGGACTGGCGCTGGACTACGTCAAGGCTCATGCCCGCAAGGTTGCCGACGCAATGACACGCCAGGTCATCACGGCTTCGCCCGAAACCTCGCTGCAGGACATCGCCGCGCTCCTGGAAAAGCATGCGATCAAGCGCGTGCCGATCGTGGAAAACGGACAGCTCGTCGGCATCGTCAGCCGCGCGAATCTCGTTCAAGTTTTCGCCAGCGCAGGAAAAGGCCTGGACATTCCGCTGGACGATTCCGCGATTCGCAACAAGCTGCTGTCGCACTTGAACGCGCAGAGCTGGGCGCGCACCGGCCTCGTCAACGTCACGGTCAATGGCGGCGTGGTCGATCTGTGGGGCATCGCTCGCACCGATTCGGAACGCAAGGCCATTCGCGTGGCCGCAGAAGCGACCCCAGGCGTGCGAGCGGTGAACGACAACATCAGGATCTGGCCGCTCAGTGCGGACTCCTGATCGCTAACGAACTCGGACAACCGGGCGGATGTGCCGCTACGGGCTACGCCAGCGGACAGTGGCAGAGCCGCCCTGCCCGACTGGATTTCCGGCAGCCATTCCTGTCAGCGGCGGGGTCGGCATCGACCATCCGTCCGATTTCAGCGCCGGGCCGATACCTCGCGCCCCTACGGCGAAGCGTTGAGATAGGTCAATCCGTAAGCCGCTCAGCACGCTCATAAACGTCACCGTTGCCACTTTTTGAGGACGGTTGACGTTCGCCATGACCAGCGGTTTCGCGATCAACTCGACACGATTCCTCGATCCCTCCGGCGAGGCGGTCGGTTCATGGCCGCCATTCGCGCATGATGCAAACCAGCTCATCGCCTTGTATCGCGGCATGGTTTTGACGCGCACCTTCGATGCCAAAGCCATCGCGTTGCAACGGACCGGCCGCCTGGGTACCTACGCTTCGTCGCTCGGCCAGGAAGCCGTGCCGGTCGGCGTCGCAGCCGCTATGCGGCCAACCGATGTCTTGCTTCCAAGCTTTCGCGAGCATGGCGCGCAAATTTGGCGCGGTGTCACCTTCAAGGAATTGCTTTTGTATTGGGGCGGCGACGAACGCGGCAATGATTTTTCGGTGCCGCGCCAGGACTTCCCCAATTGCGTTCCGGTCGGCTCACATGCCGCGCATGCGGTCGGTGTCGGATTGGCATTTCGCCTGCGCAACGAAAAACGCGCCGCGGTGTCCATTTTTGGCGACGGCGCAACATCCAAAGGCGACGTTGCCGAAGCGCTGAACATCGCGGGCGTGTGGAAACTGCCCGCTGTTTTCGTCGTCAGCAACAACGGCTGGGCCATATCGGTCCCCACCAGGAAACAGACGGCGGCCGAAACCCTCGCCCAAAAGGCCGTGGCAGCCGGCATCCCCGGCGAGCAGGTCGATGGCAACGACGTCGTTGCAGTGCGGGCAACCGTCGAGCAGGCGATCGAACGAGCCGATCGCGGCGACGGGCCGACGCTGATCGAGGCCCTGACATACCGCCTTTCAGATCATACGACGGCCGATGACGCCAGCCGCTATCGCAGCGATGCCGAGGTCAGCCCGCATTGGCATGCCGAACCGCTCATTCGCCTGCGCACCTACATGACGCGGCAGGGCATCTGGGACAAAGCCAAGGAAGAAGCGCTTCTCTCCGAATGCGGCTCTGCGGTGGAAAATGCAGCAGAGGAATACCTGGCAACGCCCCCCCAAGCGCCGAAGACGATCTTCGACCATGTCTACGCGCTGCCGTCCGTCGATCTGGCCGAGCAACGCGCTTCCGCGTTCCCGCCGCAGGTCGCGCCGCAGGCCGCACCATGACCGAACTGAGCCTCGTGCAAGCCATCAATCTGGCGCTCAAGCGGGCGATGGCCGACGACCCGCGTGTTGTTGTGCTGGGCGAAGACGTGGGAATCGACGGCGGCGTTTTCCGGGCGACGGACGGTCTCATCCAGCGGTTCGGAGCAGACCGCGTCCTCGACACGCCGCTCGCCGAGGCCTCGATCGCCGGACTGTCGATTGGGCTCGCGGCGCAGGGGTTCCTGCCGGTCGCCGAGATCCAATTCACCGGTTTCGCCTACGCTTGCATCGACCAACTGATCAACCATGCATCGCGCCTGCGCGCCCGGACCCGCGGCCGGCTGACCTGCCCCCTGGTGCTCCGTTCACCGGCCGGCGGCGGCATCAAGGCTGTCGAGCATCATTCGGAAAGTCCCGAGGCCATGTTTGCGCATATCCCGGGGCTCAAGGTCGTGATGCCGTCATCGCCCGCGCAGGCGTATGGCTTGCTGCTTTCGGCCATTCGCGACCCCGACCCGGTCGTGTTTCTGGAGCCGACGAGACTCTATCGCGCGGCCCGGGAAGACGTCGTCGACGACGGCATTGGCCTGTCTCTCGAAACATGCGTCGTTCGGAGACCGGGCAAAGACCTGACACTGGTGTCGTGGGGCGCCATGATCAGCGAAACCGGCAAAGCTGCCGAAGCGCTTGCCGGCGAAGGCATCGACGCGGAGGTCATCGACGTCACAACATTGAAGCCGCTCGACAGCGCCACCATTCTCGGATCGGTCGCGCGGACGGGCCGCCTCGTGGTCATTCACGAAGCGCCGGTGACTTGCGGCTTCGGCGCCGAAATCGTCGCGCGCGTCGCGGAGCGCGGCCTCACCAGCATGCTGGCGCCGGTCGAGCGCGTCGCGGGCTACGACACGATGATGCCGTATCCGCGGCTGGAAGCCGCCTACATGCCCGACGTGCCGCGAATCCTGGCGGCCGCACGGCGCGCGCTGGCCTACACATGAGCACCTTTAGTCTCCCAGACCTCGGTGAAGGTTTGCAGGAGGCGGAGATTGTCGCCTGGCACGTGGCGGCCGGCGATCACGTCGTGGTCGATCAGCCGCTGGTATCGGTCGAAACCGAAAAGGCGGTGGTGGAAATCCCCTCGCCCAAAGCGGGTCATGTCGCCCAGCTGATGGCCCGCACCGGCGATCGCGTGAAGGTCGGCGCCCCGCTGCTGACATTCGAGGAAGGGCCTCATGCCGAAACAGGGACAGTGGTCGGCGAGCTTGCCCAGCCCCCGGCGCCGCCTGCGCCCGCACCCGCACCCGCAGAGGCCATACAGGCTGTACCCGTAGCAGCCGCGCAGGCTGCACCCGGAGAAGCCGTTCATGCCGCGCCCGCTGTTCGCGCGCGCGCCAAAGAACTGGGCATCGATTTGACCCGCATGAAGGGCAGCGGTCCGCGCGGCGCCATCACGACCGCGGACATCGAGGCGGCCGCAGCGGCCACGACCGGCCCGTCGAACATGCTCCGTGGCGCGCGCCGAACCATGGCCGGTCACATGGTCAAGGCCTGGCACGAAGTTCCTCACGCGACGCTGCACGATCGGGCGGACATCGAGCTTTGGTCCGCGCAAGAAGACGTCACCCTACGGCTGATCCGGGCGATCGTTGCAGGATGCAACGCCGTGCCATTGCTCAATTCAAGCTTTGATGCCCGCGCCGAGACGCTGCATCAAAACGCTTCAATCGACATCGGGCTGGCCGTCGACAGCCCGGATGGACTTTTTGTCCCGGTGCTGCGCGATGTGGCACGGACCGACGCGAAACGCTGGCGCGAGCAGATCGATGGCGCAAAGGCCGGCGTCGCCAACCGCAGCCTGTCTCCCGCGGACTTGCGCGGCGCAACGATTACCCTGTCGAACTTCGGCGCCATCGCCGGCCGGCATGCATCGCTGATTGTCCTTCCCCCGCAAGTCGCAATCGTCGGCGCCGGCCGCGTGACCAAAGAAGCGGTAGACAGCGGCCAGGGCATTGCCCTGCATCGAATGCTGCCGTTGTCCGTCTCATTCGACCACCGCGTCGTCACCGGAGGCGACGTCGCCCGTTTCATGTACGCCATGATCGGCGACCTGGAAAAGCCCGCATGAGCGAGGGAACGAGCCGTGGATGACGTGTTTCGATTTTCTGACGAATTCGGTCCGGCCCGCATCGTTCATATCCATCGGCCTGCGGCCGGTCTCAAGGCGATTGCCGTCATCGACAACACGGCCTGCGGCGTTGCGATCGGCGGTGTCCGCATGGCGCCCGACGTTTCGGTTGAGGAATGCTTTCGTCTTGCTCGCGCGATGACCTGGAAGAACGCCGCGGCGGGCCTGCCCCACGGCGGCGGCAAGTCGGTCATCTTCGGCGATCCGCGGATGCCATCCGCGCAAAAAGAGCGGGTCATCCGCGCGTTTGCCGGCGCGATCGGCGACATCCACGACTACGTGCCTGGCCCCGACATGGGGACGGACGAGCTCTGCATGGGCTGGGTCAAGGACGAGATCGGACGCGCCGTCGGACTGCCGGATGCTGTCGGCGGAATTCCGCTTGATCAGGTCGGCGCGACGGGATTCGGGCTTGCAGCCTCGGTCGGGATCGCCTTTGACATTCTTGGTCTCGACCTCAAAGGCGCCCGCGTCGCTGTTCAGGGCTTTGGCGCCGTTGGAAAGCACGCCGCGCGCTTTCTCGCTCAGCAAGGCTCAATTCTGGTGGCGGCGAGCGACACCAGCGGCACTCTCGCAGATGGGTCCGGGCTTGATGTGTCTGCCCTGATCGCGCTCAAGGATAAAGGATGTCCCCTACGGGATCATCCGAACGGGCGGAAACTCCCCGCCGACGCGATACTCGACATCGACTGCGACATCTGGATTCCCGCCGCCCGTCCCGACGTGGTGCGCGCGGACAACGTCCATCGCCTGAGGGCGCGCCTGATACCGCAAGGCGCCAACATCCCCTGCACCGCCGATGCCGAAAAAGCCCTGCACGGGCGTGGCGTGCTCACCATTCCGGATTTCATCGCCAATGCCGGCGGCGTGATCTGCGCAGCCACCGAATTCCAAGGCGGCAGCGAACGCCAGGCTTTCGACAGCATCCAGCAACGCATCCAGACCAACACCCGCATCGTCATTGAAGAAAGCCGCCGTACCGGTTGCCTGCCGAGGGCCGCAGCCGTTGCGTTGGCCGGGCGGCGGCTGCAGGAGGCAACGCAGACGCGCCGCTGGCGGTGAGTTCGAGCCTTTCGCGGGTCCGATCGACCAGAGCCTGACAATCGAAGCGTCCGGCGCGAAGCAAGGCCGGGTTTCTGCCGGCGGTTCCTGTGAAATTGCAGAAGTTGGCTGGTTCGGACTTCGCGGTCTTGCCGCTGAGGTTCCGGCCGCCTGCCTTTTGGCCATCCGGTGACGGCGAAGTGTGTCCTGCGAACGAGGCTGGCTGCAGGCCCGATCCTGATCGGCCTGTTATGTTGCCGCCTTGTCGGCCTTCGCTTTCTCAGCGGCCTTCGCCTTCTTCGCCTCGGCCGCCTCGACCTTTTTGTCGTAAGCCTGCATCCGCAGCGACAGAGCCTTGCTCACGCGATAGGTCGGTTGGCTGGCAATGGCCGTCGACGGCCGTTTCGCGATGCGCGGCTTCGCAACAGCCGGCTTCACCGGTTCGGAACTCATGATATCTATCCTTGTGCCTATTGCCTGCAAGCTTGTGGGCTTGTTGGCGACGGTAAGCAAGCCGATGTTGAGGCTTCCAATTTCGGGCGCGTGCCGTGCCGGTGAAGCCGGCCTGCCCCGCCGAATGTCCGCCCGCGCGCGGGGATCGCGAAAGCACCGGACTCAAGGTCCTCAAAGCATCGGCTTGATTGTGCTAGAACCTGTCAGGTCAGGCGGAATCGGCGACAGTTTGCCTTGATTTGCGTCGGCACCGTATTCCTGACCCTCATCCCGGCCTGCACGGGGAATGAACGATGAAACCGAGCCGTTCTGTCATCGCCGCGCTTGCGCTGGGCTGCGTCCTTGCCACGACCGTGCCGCTTGCAGCGGCCGAGCCCTGTCCGGCCCAATGCGCCTCCGGAAAGGTGCCGCTGGGGATCGCAGCGCCGCTGAGCGGCGCCGCCGGCGCGTTCGGGCGGCTGACCGTGAAGGCCGCCGAAACCGCTGTCGACGAGGTGAACAAGGCGGGCGGACTTCTCGGCATTCCGGTCGCGCCGGTCGCGGCCGACGACCGCTGCGATGCCGGGATGGCCTCGACCGTCGCCCGGCAGCATATCGAGAGCAAGGTCGGCTTCGTGATCGGCCCGACCTGCCCGGCCGTGGTGATGGACGCCGCCCCGGTTTACGCCAAGGCCGGCGTTATCCAGTTCGTACCGACGATGACCGCAGTCGAACTGACCGAGAAGTATCCCGACAGCATATTCCGCATGGTCGCCAACGACGCGCAGGAAGCAAAAGCCCTCGCCGCGTATCTGGCGCGCGAGCAGGCCGGCAAGAAGATCGCCATCGTGTTCGGCGAGTTCTTCTATCGCCGCGCCAGCGCCAGGATGATCGATCAGGCGCTATCGCCCGAGCAGAAGAAAACGACGCGGCTTGAGTCGCTCGCCGACGTGACCGGCGCCTCCGACCGCCTCGCCGATCAATTCAAAAAGGCGCCGCCCGATCTCATCTTCATCTCGCTCGATCCGCCGCAGGCTGCCGAGTTTGTCGGCAAGCTCAGGCAGCGCGGCATCAAGTCATTGCTGCTCGGCGGCCAGCACCTTCTCTCGGCAAGCTTCTGGCGCAACCACCCGTCCGCCGCCGAAGGCATTCATATCCTCACGCCGATCGAGTCGCTCGAAAACACCGATTTCATCCACGCCGCCGATACGCTGATGAAAGCGCAGGTGACGCCCCACCTGGTCGCGCTGTCGAACTTCGCCGCGGTGCAGACCTGGGCCGAGGCGGTGCGTCGCGCCGGCTCCGGCGACCCGAGGGCGGTGATCGCGGCGCTCCGCTCGGGCACGTTCAAGACCGCGGTCGGCAACGTCGCGTTCGACGGCAAGGGCGACCGGCGCGACGTCCGCTATTCGATCCTGACCTGGAAGGACGGGCTGCCGGCGCCGGGTTTGCCGTGGCGACAGTAACAGCGACCGCTTCAGGTTGAACCGCTGGCAACGCGGGTGGTGTGCTCCCTCCCCCTTTCAGGGCTGTCGTATTCACACATCTTCTGGAGTTTATTCAACGAGTTGCCGGAAAGTAAGCTCCCAATCGAGCGCGCCACTCGACAGCGCCGTAGCCGAGCGAGCAGCTTACTTGGCGGCAGGGCCGAGGCCCGTTACCCCATTTACGTTTTTCTATGGATAGCCCGGGAACGTGCCGAACGAGCCGAAGCCCCAGTAGCTGCGAAGCGTATCCTTCGGCCAAACCTTGGGCACCTGCGGCCGGTCCTGATGCCACGGCCGCGGATCGAAGTAACCGAGCCGCTCGTCCGACATCTGATCCATCTCGCAATAGAGCTCGACCCGCACATTGTCGGCGTTGCGGTGATAGGCGGCGACGTTGTGGCCGATGATGTGACGGCCGGGGCCCCACACGAGCTGGATGCCGTGGCGCGCGAGATGGTCGGAGGCGCTGTTCATCTCCGCCCAGTCCTTCACCTCGAAGGCGATATGGTGAAGCTGCGGCTTGTCGGTGTGCACGAAATTGACGGTGTGGTGATCGCGGCCGCAGCGCAGGAACGCGAAAAAGTCGGACTGCCAGTCAGAGACGCGGAAGCCCAGCACATCGGTATAGAACTTCACGGTCTTCTGCACGTCGGCGACGCGGTGCGCGACGTGGCCGAGCTTGAGCGGCCTCACCACCGCCGGCTTGCCGTCATCCTTCGCAAACACGTAGCCGGAGTAGAGCTCAATCACCGTGCCCTTGATGTCGGTGAACACCAGCGCCCTTGCCGCCCCCGGCGAAATGCCGTTGCGAAGCTCGCTCTTGATGCCATGCCCCGAGAGTTCGCGGGCGCAGGCGGCAAGGTCCGCGTCCGGGGCGACCTGGAACGACAGCCGCACCAGATCGGCCGTGTCGCCGCGCTCGAGGCAGATGGCTTCGAGCCCGGTCCGGGTGGCAAGGAACGCCCGGTTGCTGTCGCGCTCGGTGACGACGAAGCCGAGCACCTCGGAATAGTAGTCCGTCAGCCGGTCGAGGTCCGGGGTCGTGAACGTCGCGTGCCCTGCCCGCAGAACGTCGATCATTGTCATAGCCCCGGCGCTACGCCCTGATGCCGTGCGCCCGCACCTGGATTTTCAGCTCGCCCAGCTGCGGCAGCGATTTCAGCGTGATGGTGTCGCCGGGCTTCACCGGGCCGACGCCCTCCGGCGTGCCGGTGTAATAGATGTCGCCCGGATAGAGCGTGTAGAACTTGGAGGCGAACTCGATCAGCTTCGGGATGTCGAAAATGAGGAAGCTGGTGTTGCTCTCCTGCCGCTTCTCCTCGTTGACGTGCAGCACGAACGGCACGTCGGCGGGCTTGGGCAGTTCGTCGGCGGTGATGAACCAGGGTCCGAGCACGGTGTAGCCGTCGATCGACTTGCGGAAGCTCCGGTCCTCCTGGCCGCGCGCGGTCATGTCGAGGCCGAGCGAGTAGCCGGCGATGTAGTCCCAGGCCTTCTCCTTGGGGATGTCGCTGCCCTGCTTGCCGATGATGACGCAAAGCTCGGCCTCGTGGTCGTTGCGGCGGTCGGGGAAGCGCATCGGGATGCCCTCGGAGGGGCCGACCAGCGAGGTGTTGGATTTCAGAAAGATGCCGGCTTTCTCGATGTCCGGCGAAAAGCGGGCGAGGCCCGGCACGGTGTCGCGGAACTTCTGCATCTCCTCGATGTGCTTGGCGTAGTTGGTGGGGGCCGCGAGAATTTTCGGCGGCCGCGCGACGGGAGAAAGCAGCTTCACCTGCGAGATGGGCTTGCCGGGCGCCGACTTCGCCATCGTTTCGAGCTTGCTCCGCCATTGCGGCAGCGCCGCGATCACCGGATCGACCTTGGCCGTATAGGGCGTGGAATTGCGGATCTCGGTCTGCGCTTGCGTCACGTCGTGGACCTGGTCCCCGATCACCACGCCGAGCCGGTCGTCGTCATAGCGGCAGAGCTTCATTTTGTAACACTCCTTTGGCGCCTTCAGCGCGGCGCGGACATTAGCAGGTTGATTCACCTCGGTCATTCCGGGGCGCGCCGCAGGCGCGAACCCGGAATCCAGAGCAATGTGAACGATTGCGGCATGTGATTGCTCGGCTCTGGATTCTCGGGTTCGCCGCTACGCGGCGCCCCGGAATGACCGGGGCTACAGCACGAAATCCCTGTTGTTCTCGATGCCGAACAGGAAGGCACCGTAGCTTTTCCCGGCCTGCTCGAACTGGTTGGAGATGTGCTGGCGGCCCACCGTGATGTCGGAAAGGATGCGGCCGAACGGGAGGTCGGCGGCAATACCCGCGGTCCCGGCCGCCTTGAACAGCCGCGAGGCGAGCAGGCTGCAGCGCTCCGCCACCACGGCATTGTGGAACTTGTATTCGACGCGCTGCTTCAGCGGCGGCAGTTCGCCCTTCGCGGCATAGCGCTCCAGCTCGCGGAAATTGCGATGCAGGATGGTCTTCATCTCGTCGATGGCGACGGCGATCTCGGCGCAGGCGAGTTGGACGATCGCCTCTTCCGATGCGGGCGTGCCGCTCGCGCGGCCGATGCGCTTCTTGCCGTATTCCAGATAGGCGTCGAGCATGCCTTTCAGCGCGCCGATCGCGCCGGTCGAGACGCCGCGGAAGAACACCTGTCCGAACGGCAGCCGGTAGAGCGCCCCGGGGTTGACCGCCCGGCCCGGCGCCACGCCGTTGAAGCTGTCCGAATACTTCTGGGTCCGGTGTTCCGGCACGAATGCATCGGCGGCAGTGATGTCGTGGCTGCCGGTGCTTTTCAGGCCCGGCACGTGCCAGGTGTCGACGATCCGGTAGTCGTTGCGCGGAACGGCGAACACGCGGCGGTCGTCCGGGCTGCCCTCGACGGTGCCGCCGAGGAACGCCCATGCGCAGTGCTCGCAGCCGGAGGCATATTTCCAGGTGCCGCCGAGGCGAAAGCCGCCTTCGACCGGCTTGGCAATTCCGGCCGGCATCAGCGACGAGCAGATCAGCGTCGTGTTGTCCTCCCCCCATATCTCCTGCTCGGCCTTTTCGTCGAGCTGCGCCACGAACCACGGATGAATGCCGACCACGCCGTAGACCCAGGCGACCGACATGTCGCCCTCGCCGAGCGCCATCTGCACCTCGAAATAGGTGCCCATGTCCATCTCGTAGCCGCCCCAGCGCCGCGGCTGCAGCACCTTGAACAGGCCTGCGGCCTGCATCTCGGCGATAGTTTCGTTCGGGATGCGGCGCTCGCGCTCGCCCTGCGGGGCGCGCACGCGCAACGCCGGGATCATGGCGCGCGCCCGCGCGATGATCTCGTCCGTGCTCGGGATTTTTTCGGCGACGTCCTGCTTGGCCAGCACTGCGACTATTTTTCCAGTTCGACCGTCCTGAACTTCGCCGGCATCACGATCTCCAGCACTTCGCAGCCGTCCGAATAGTCGAGCACCTTGTGCACGGCGCTGTGCGGCTGCAGCCAGCAGTCGCCCGGGTTCATCTTGTGCACGCCGTGGCCGTCGATCTCCGTGGTGATGCTGCCCTTGAGCACGTAGATCATCTGGAACTCGGCTTCGTGCAGGTGCTTTTTCGACACCACCTTGGGATCGCACTGGCCGACGAAGCGGATGACATGGGCGAGCGCCATGCCGTGGGTGGCGTCCTTGACGCCGAGGTCGCGGTAGTGCGCGTAGGTGCGAAGCCCGTCGGCCTTGAAGTCCTCTGCCCGCAAGTGGCTTTTGACGAACTTGTGCGGACGGCGCGGCGCAAGGGCTGATTTGGGCGCCGCGCGTTTGGCCGCCGGACGGCGTGCGGCGCTGCGGCTTACGGTTTTCTTGGTCCGTGAACGGGCTTTTGCTTTGACGCTTGCCATGACCGCTCCTCCCTGACGTTGGTGCACCGTGTGATTTTTCAGCATGCTGCCTTGGGCAGCACGGGACGGCAAGCGGTCCGCCCCCGCAACCTGCGCGCAACAAGGACGTGCAGGCATGCAGGATCGCCCGGGTCCGGGGTGAACGGACTTCGCCGCGCCGATCCCGCAGGCTACAAAGCCGTGCGGAGGAAACGACATGAAAGCCTGGCAAATCCAGAAGCACGGCGGCCCGGAAGAGATGCGGTGGAACGAGATTCCGCTGCCCGAGCCCGGCACCGGCGAGGTGCGCATCCGCCACACCGCAGTGGCGCTCAACTTCCGCGACATCCTGGTGCGGCGCGGCCAGCATTCGGTGAAGTCGTTTCCGTCGGGGCTCGGCACCGAGAGCGCGGGCGTGATCGACGCCGTGGGCCCGGGCGTCGCCGAGTTCAAGCCGGGCGACCGCGTGGCGACCGTGGCACGGCCGGACTGTGCCTATGCAGAGGCGCGGATCGCACCGGCCGTCCGCACAGTGAATCTGCCGGACGGCCTCGACGAGAAAACCGCAGCCTCGATGATGGTCCGTGGCATGACCGCGCGCTATCTACTGAAGGCCACCTATGCGGTCAAACCCGGCGACACCATCGTGATCCATGCTGCGGCAGGCGGCGTCGGCCAGATCGTCAGCCAGTGGGCGAAGCATCTTGGCGCAACCGTGATCGGCACAGTCGGCAGCGACGACAAGGCGGCGGTTGCGAAAGCGCACGGCTGCGATCACGTGTTCCGCTATGACGATTTCGCGCCGAAGGTGATCGAGGTCACCGGCGGCAAGGGCGTGCCGGTGGTCTATGACTCGATCGGCAAACTGACGTTCGAGAGTTCGCTGAAGTGCCTGCGCCCGCGCGGCATCCTCGCCTCGTTCGGCGAGTCGTCGGGCGATCCGCCGCCGGTGTCGGCACGCGACCTCGGCAACATGGGTTCGCTGTTCGTCACCCATCCGAGCCTCATTCACTACACGCAGACGCGCGCCGAACTGCTGGAGACCGCGAACGACCTGTTCGGCATGGTGGCGGGCGGCAAGGTGAAGATCGGGATCAACCACAGCTATCCGCTCAGCGAGGCGCCGCAGGCGCATCGCGACGTCGAGGCGCGCAAGACCACGGGATCGGTGGTGCTGATCCCGTAAGCCAGGTGACTTGAGGGATACGGCCCGATCCGGCACCATCCGTCGTAATGCAGACAACCACACGACAAAAGTGCCGGGCGATGCTCAAGCCCGGCTCCGCCGTCATCCTGCCGGGGGTGGCGAATGCGCTGGCGGCGCGGGTGGTCGCCGATTGCGGATTCGAGGCCGCCTATGTGACCGGCGCCGGCATCGCCAACACATTCCTCGGCATTCCCGACAACGGACTGGTGACGGCGAGCGAGCTTGTGGCGCATGTCGCGGCGATCCGCGACGTGTTCCCCGGACCGCTGATGGTCGATGCCGACACCGGCTTCGGCAACGAGCTCAACATGCGCCGCACGGTGCAGACGCTGGAGCGCGCCGGCGCCGACGCGATCCAGATCGAGGACCAGGTGTTCCCCAAGCGCTGCGGCCACTTCGAGGGCAAGGAGGTGATCCCGGCCCGCGAGATGGTGGCGAAGATCAAGGCCGCGGTCGACGCGCGCACCGACCCGGACCTGATGATCGTCGCGCGGACGGACGCGATTGCGGTCGAGGGCTTTGCGAAAGCGATGGAGCGGGCGCATGCTTTTTACGAGGCGGGAGCCGATATCGGCTTCGTCGAGGCGCCGACCACGCCCGGGCAGATCGCCGAAATCGGCCGCCTGCCCTATCCGCAACTCGTCAACATCGTGATCGGCGGCAAGACGCCGGAACGGTCCAATGCGGAGCTGAAGGCGCAGGGCTTTGCCGGCGTGATCTACGCCAACACCGCGTTGCAGGCGGCGGTGCTGGGGATGCAGCGTGCGCTCGGCCGTCTCAGGCAGGACGGACAGATGGGTGACACGAGCGATCTGCTGGCGACCTTCACCGAGCGGCAGCGCCTGGTCGACATCGCAGCCTTCCAGTCGATGGAGCGGAAATACAAATGACCGCGCGGGCGCCGGTGCTGATCGTCGGCGGCGGGCCGGTCGGCCTGGCGCTCGCCGGCGAGCTCGGCTGGCGCGGCATACCCTGCACGCTCATCGAGAAGTCCGACGGCTCGATCGAGCAGCCGAAGATGGACCTGGTCGGCATCCGCACGATGGAATTCTGCCGGCGCTGGGGCATCCTCGATTTCGTGCGCGACGCGCCCTACCCGCTCGATTATCCGCAGGACTACATCTACGTGACCGGCCTCAACGGCTACGAGCTCGGCCGCGAGCCGTTTCCCGGCCGCGGCTTCGAGCCCTGCCCGCCGGAGAGCCCGCAGAAGCGCGAACGCGTGCCGCAGGACATGTTCGATCCGATTCTGCGGCGGTTCGCCGAGCGGCCGGGGCTCGCGACGCTGCGATACAATTGCGAGCTGGTTTCGTTTGCCGAGACGCCGGACGGCGTGCAGGCCCGGGTGCGGAACACCGCCACCGAAGCGGAAGAAACCATCGAAGCCGATTACATGGCCGGCGCCGACGGCGGCGCCAGCACCGTGCGCGAGCAGCTCGGCATCGGCATGACCGGCAACCCGGCGCTGACCTACACCACCAACGTGATGTTCCGCTCACCCAACTTTTCGCAGCTTCACAACAAGGGGCTGGGCTACCGCTTCATCTTCATCGGCCCGGAGGGCGTGTGGCTCACCATCGTCGCGGTGAACGGCTCCGACCGCTTCCGCATGTCGATCGTCGGCACGCCGCAGAAGATCAACCACGGCGAGGACGACATCCGCGCGGCGCTGAAACGCGCTATGGGCAAGGACTTCGACTACGACATCCTCTCGGTGATGCGCTGGGTGCGCCGCGAACTGGTCGCCGACCGCTACGGCACGGACAGAATTTTCATCGCGGGCGACGCCGCGCACCTGATGTCGCCGACCGGCGGCTTCGGCATGAACACCGGCATCGGCGACGCGGTCGATCTCGGCTGGAAGCTCGAGGCTGCCATCAAGGGCTGGAGCGGAGCGGCGCTGCTCGCCACCTACGAAGCCGAGCGGCGGCCGGTAGGGCTGCGCAACGTCGTGGAGGCAAGCCGCAACCTCAAGCGGATGCTGTCGACGCGGGAGCGGCTGCCGGGGCCGGAGATTTTCGCAGCCGGCGCGGCCAGTGACGCCGCGCGCAAGGAATACGGCGACTGGTTCGCCGCGATCATGCGGCAGGAGTGGTTCGCCAACGGCGTGATGATGGGCTACCGCTACGACAATTCGCCGATCGTCATGCCGGACGGCACGCCCGCGCCGCCGGATCTCTCGCATCCCTACGTGCAGACCGCCCGCCCTGGCGCCCGCGCGCCGCATGTCTGGCTGGGCGAGAACCGCTCGACGCTCGATCTGTTCGGCCACGGATTTGTGCTGCTCAGGCTTGGGAGCGATCCGCCCTCGTCGGCGAATATCGAACGGGCGGCCAAGCAACGCGGCGTGCCGCTTACGGTGCATGTCCTCACCGATGAAAAGGTGCTGGCCGCCTATGAACGTCGCCTGGTTCTGGTACGGCCGGACGGCCATGTCGCCTGGCGCGCCGATGCCGGGCCCGCCGACGCAGGCGCCTTGATCGACACCGTCCGCGGACATCCGGACGAAGCCCGACAACAAAGGCTGGGGAGCCACCGATGACCGACCGACTGCGCGCGAAGATGATCAATGCCGGCCGAGTCCTGGTCGACGAGGGCCAGGGCGACTACGTCTGGGGCCACATCTCGGCGCGGCTGCCCGGCGATCCCAACAAGTTCCTGATGAAGCCCGGCTGCATCGGCATCGAGGAGATGACCGACGACAACGTCATCACGGTGAACATCGAAGGCGACAAGGTTTCCGGCGAATGGCCGCGTCACAACGAGGTTTATATCCACTCCGAGGTGTTGCGCGCGCGGCCGGACGTCAACTGCGTGATCCACACTCATCCGGAGCACGCCATCGCGTTCTCGTCGCTCGGCAAGGAGCTGCAGCCGATGTCGAACGACGGCACGATGTTTTCCTCGGGCGTGCCGATCTTCTCCGAGACCACCGATCTCATCGTGAACCAGGAGCGCGGCAAGGCGGTGGCGCGCACGCTCGGCGACAAGGGCGCGCTGATCCTGCGCAACCACGGCATCGTCACCGCGGGCTCGACCATCGAGCATGCGGTGTTCCTGGCGATCAAGCTCGAGCGCGCCTGCCGCGTGCAGATGCTGGCCGAGCAGGCCGGCGGGCCGAAGCTGTTCGTCAAGGAGGAGGAGCTTGCGGCGAAGCGCGCCCGCACCAACCGCGGCGACTCGCAGGGCAACGCGTTCAGCTATCTGGTGCGGCGCTGGCACCTGCGCTGCAATTGCGAGGTGCCGCAGGAGTATCAGGCGACGCTCGAGAACTTCGATCGCACGGGATACAAGGGCGGATAGCGCTTTATTGGATCTTCACGCCGACGTCGCGCACCAGCTTGCCGTACTTGTCATAGTCGCGCCTGATCAGCGCATTGAAGTCGGCGGGCGAGAGGGCCAGCGGCTCGAGCGCTCCGGTGACGTTGAGCTTCTGGGCGAAGTCTGCCTCGCGCAGCACCTTCTGCACCTCGGTGCGAAGCCTGGTCACGATCGGCTCGGGCGTCGCCGGCGGCGCGAAGATGCCGAGCCAGATGGTGAGGTCGTAACCCGGGTAAGTATCGGCGATCGGCGGCAGGTCGGGGAACAGCGGCGAGCGCTTGGTGCCGGTGGTGGCAAGGCCGCGCAACTGGCCGCCCTTCAGCAGACCAGCGCTGGAGGCGCCGGCGAGCACGACCATGGTCTCGCCCGCGACCGTCGCCGTGCCGGCCGGCGAGCCGCCACGATAGGGCACGTGCAGCATCTTGATGCCGGCGCGCTGGCTGAGCATTTCGATGCCAAGCTGATGCTGGCTGCCGTTGCCGCCCGATGCATAGGCGATCGGCGGGTTGGCCTTCCTGGCGTGTTCAACGAGCTCCGGCACGGTCTTCACCGGCAGGCCCGGATTGACCGCGAGGAAGAACTGGTTCGATGCGACACTCGCGACCGGCAGAAGATCCTTCAGCGGATCGTAGGGCAGCGACGCATAGACGTGCGGATTGATGGTGATCAGGCTGTCGGCCCCGAGAATGAGCGTGTGGCCGTCGGGCTCGCCCTTGGCGACCGCATCGGCCGCGACGTTGCCGTTGGCGCCGGGACGGTTCTCGACGAAGAACGACTGCCCCATGGTTTCGGTCAGGCGCTGGGCCAAGAGCCGCGCCGCGATGTCGGGCGCGCCGCCCGGCGGGATGGTGACGAGGATCTTGACCGGCCGGGAGGGATACTGCTGCGCCGAAGCTTCGCCCGCCAAGACCGCAACCAGCGCCAGCGCCGCAAGACCGAGCCCGATCGTTTTCATGTCGATTCCTCCCGTCGCGTTCTTGTTGGCCACAACCTAGTCCCGGAATCGCATTCGCGAAAGCGGGCGGGGTTGCGACAGAACGCGCTTCCAGCTTTCCAGTCTGGTCGCATTTTCTGCGGCGAACCGCTTCACACTTCGCCGGAAAATGCTTTAGCGTTCCGGCCGACGCTCGAAACAACCAAAGGGAGGCGTGCGATGGCGTTGAAAGTGCGGCGGATCATCACCGGCCATGATGCAAACGGCAAGGCGATCGCCAAGATCGACGAGGTGGTCAGCAATGTGCGGGAGGGCCGGCCGGGCGCCATGGCGCACGCGATCTGGACCACCGAAGGCTTCCCGGTGAACAACGACACCCAGGAGGACGCGGGCGCCCGTCCGGTGCAGACGACCCTGCCCGGCGGCACCATCTTCCGCGTCATCGAGTTCAAGCCCGGCGTGCAGGCGCGCAACCATCGCACCGACTCGATCGATTACATCGTCTGCATGGGCGGCGAGATCGACATGGACCTCGACGGCACCGTGGTTCATCTCAAGGCCGGCGACGTGATGGTGCAGCGGGGCACGATCCACAACTGGATCAACAACGGCAAGGAGTCGTGCATCCTCGCGGTGATCCTGATCGACGCCAAATCGGTGAAGGCCGAGAACGGCAAGGTGCTGCCGGCGGTGGGGTGATGTTTCCGCTGCCGCCAAGGCGGCGGTGATCCCTCTCTCCCCGCTTGCAGGGCTGTCCGGGGAAAAATTTCGCGAGTTTTGCAAATGCATAGCCATAGCCAAGTTCGGCGGAATTGCTGCGATGCAGAACTCAGGAACACAAACTAAGTCATTGAATCACTGATCCGTTCCCCGGACAGCCCTGCCCCGCTTGCGGGGAGAGAGACTGCCCGCCGAGAGTCCCCCTCACCCGGATCGCCATAGCGCGTCGAAGACGCGCGCAAACGCGCTGGTGGCGATCCGACCTCTCCCCGCAAGCGGGGAGAGGTGAACAGAGCAAGCGGCGTCACTTCGCCAGCAACACCACCGCTTCGACCTCGTACAGCGCGTCAGGCCGCGCCAGCGCCGGAATGCCGATGGTCGTGCTGGCCGGCGGCTGCGACGTGTTGACGTATTTGTCGCGCACCTCGCGGTAGGCGCCGAGGTTCTTCGGAATGTCGATGAGGTAGTTGTTGAGCTTGACCACGTCGTCGAACGTGGCTCCGACGGCGGCGAGCGCGGCCTTCAGATTCTCGAACGCCTGCACGCATTGCGCCCGGAAGTCGCCGGCGATGTCGCCATTCTGCTTCAGTCCGAGTTGGCCCGCGATGTAGACGATCCGGCCCGGGCCGGTGACTTCGACCACGTGGGTGTAGCCGCCGGGCTTGGCGATCGCCGGCGGATTCATGAAACGCATATTGGAAGGCATGGACAGGACGCCCCATGTTTGGGCGCCGCCCCGTGCGGCACCCGGCGTCCTACTATAGCGAAATCGGCGGCCGCCATGCGTGGCCGCAGGCGTCACAGGTCAGTGAGTCCAGGAGCCGCGGCGGTTGTTGGCGAAGTTGTCGGCATAGGACATGCCGCGCCGCGCCGCGGGCTTCCCTTCCTGCACCTGATAGGGAATGCCGTGGCGCTCGGCATAGGCCACCGCTTCTTCCCTGGTGGCGAAGCGCAGCCGCAGCTGGCTCTTCATGTCGCCGGAGCTGGTCCAGCCCATCAGCGACTCCACCACGCGCGGCTCCTCGGGCTCGTAGTCGAGGATCCACTCGCGGGTCTTGGCGTGACCGGACTGCATGGCGGTCTTGGCGGGGCGGTAGATGCGCGCGGTCATGGTGCCGGTCCGGGTTCGTCGTTGGGCTCGCCGAGCCGAAGCTCGAAGAGCGAAAGCTGGTCGGAGCAGCAGGATTTGAACCTGCGACCCCCTGCTCCCAAAGCAGGTGCGCTACCAGGCTGCGCTATGCTCCGAAGGCGCAAGTGAATCGCATGATGGCCCGGATGGGTCAATGCACCGTTTACGGCGCCTTTTCCCACTCGGACGGCGCAAATTTGACCACCGCGCCCTCATAGGGCGGCCGGATGTTCTGGAACGCGCCGCCGGCATAGAGGTTGCCCGCGCTGTCCCATATCACGGTGTCGACGAACGGCATCGAGACCTTCAGCGTGTTCCGGTGCCTGCCGTCGCGGTCGAAGATGTGCACGCGGCCCTCGCCGTATTCCGCCACCGCCATCAGCCCGGGACGCAGCGCAATGCCGTCGGGGCCGGCCAGCGGGTAGGAAAAGCCGCGGGCGGCCGGCACCTGCGCGAAATCGATCAGCACCTTGCGCGCGGTGACGTGGTGGCGGGCATCGAGCGTGAAGGCGTGCACGCGGCGGGCGAGATGCTCCGACAGGTAAAGCGTGCGGCTTGCCGGATCGAAGTTCACGCCGTTGGCGTAGCGGACCGGGCCCACCACCTCGGTCATCGCGCCGGCGGCGCTCAGGTGATAAACGCGGCCGGTCGGCGGCGCCAACAGATCGAACACGCCGGCGTCGGAAAAGTACGCGCCGCCCTGCCCGTCGCTCGCGGCGGCGTTGGGGTTTTGCAGCGGCGTGCCGCCCGGCGCGGTCGCAAAGCGGCGGCCGGTCGTGCCCTGGGCCGTTACCTCCACCATCGCCCGGCCGAGATGGCAGTCGACCACGAAGCCTCCCGCGCCGAACGGCACGATCTGCGTCGGCCCGCAGCCCGCAAGCTTCCAGAATTCGCGGGGACCGGCTTCGGTGACGATGCTGACGCGGTCGGCGCCCATTTCCGTGAAGTAGAGCCGGCCGCCGTGCCAGAGGAGCCCCTCGGGATAGGCCCCCGAGGCGACCACCGCGGGCTCCGCCGCCGCAGCCCCCGCGAGCAGCGCGAACGCCGCGGCGATGGCGGCCCTGGTCATGCGGCTTTACCGGCGTCTTGGCCGGTCCGCCTATCTTGGCCGCGCAGATAGCGGTCGCCGACCACCATCAGCGAGTCCGCAGGCGATGGTCACCGCCGCGAACACCATGGTCAAAGCGCGAGAGCCGTAGAGCGGCATGAGCGTGAACGTGGTCACCAGCGTGCCGAGCACGTTGCCGATGGTGGAGACACCATAGACGTAGCTGACGATCCGCCCGCCGAATTTGACCGACACCAGCAGCAGCCGCACCGCGAACGGCGTGAACACGCTCATCAGGGTGAGCGGCAGCAGCAGCAGCATCGTGGCGCCGAAGATGATGCCCGCCATGCCGTCGCCTATGCCGGTCAGGATCCAGGTGAACAGCGGATCGACCCAGAGCGGAATGGTGAAGAGGTAGACGCCGGCAATGACCAGAAGCGCGCCGCAGAGCTTCGGGCTCATGGTGCGGTCGACCAGCGCGCCGCCGAGCAGATAGCCCAGCATCAGCGCCACCAGCACGGTCGCGATCAGCGACGCCCAGGTGTTGATGCCGCCGCCGAAATACGGATAGAGGTAGCGGCTCGCCAGCATCTCGAAGCCCATCAGGGCGAAGCCGAGAACCAGGGCGAGCCCCATCAGCAGGGTTCCGCGCATGAAGGAGGACTGCATCAGCGGGGCGCTTCCGTCTGTTCCTTCCACTTTTCGTTGTTCTTCTCGATCGCGCGCATGGTTTCGACCGGGGCGAAATCGTCGGTGAGGATCTTGCCGGTGGGACGCGTCAGCACGCGCCGGTGGGCGGCAAGCGTGCGCAGGTCGTGGCGGAAGTTGTAGCGCTCCTGGGCCCTCGCGGCGCGGGCCAGCAATTCCGGCTGCGGGAGCGACGCGCCTTCGTAGCCGACCGCGACGACATTGCCGCCGCCGTCATAGAGATCGACCGAGGGAAAGACGGTCCGCAGCGTCGCGGTCGCGCTGTCGAACAGCATGGTCGATGGCTCGATGTTCTGCACCACCACCCCGCCCGGATTGAGCCGCGACTTGACCAGCGTGTAGAACTCCCGGGTCAAGAGGTGGAACGGCACGAACGGCCCGCGATAGGCGTCGATCATGATGACGTCCCACTTCTCGCTGTCGCGCATCAGGTAGGAGCGCCCGTCGGCGACCACCGCGCGCAGCGTCGCGGACTCGGCGAACTTGAAGTATTTCTTGGCGAGATCGACCACGTCCTTGTCGATCTCGACCGCGAGGATCGCGGTGTCGGGCATCGCGCCCTTGAGGTAGCTGACGGTGCGGCCGCCGCCGAGCCCGATCTCGACGATGCGCTCGGCCTTCGGCGGATAGGCGATGCCGAGCGTCATGTAGCGGGTGTAGTCAACGGTCAGCAGGCCCGGGTCCGAGAGCCGCATGCTGCTCTCGGTGTAGTAGCGCTTGTTATGGCCAAACGTCATGGAGACGTTCTCTTTGTCGCCGAAAATGAAGATGTTGTTGTAGATCGACTCCCGCAACTCCAGGAGCCCGTTCTCCTGTGCGACGGCGCGAACCACGGCCTGCAGCCCCGCCGCCGCCAGGACCACAGCGACGGCAAAACACATCACACGCCAATTGCGCATCAAGAAACTCTCCCGGCCGGAACGGCTGACATGGTGGGGGCGCCGGCTCCCTCAATAGGCGGGCGGTTCGGAAAAGACAACGAACCGGCAAACCTGAAAACGAGCCGGGAAGCCAGCCCGGAAATGCCTCACCGGATGCGTCACGGCGCCTTCCCGCCGATCGCCGGATGGGACACGCGGTCGCCGACCGTGATGCCGAGCTTGCGGGCCGCGCCGGCATTGACCTCCAGCACATAGCGCGCCCGCCCGCCGGAAATCAGGCTGGTCGATAACGGCTTCGTGTTCGCGGCGATCCGGCTGATCCGGCCATCGACACCGATGAAGATCATGTCGAGCGGCAGGTAGGTGTTCTTCATCCACATGGTGATGCGCTGCTCGGAGCCGAAGTCGAACAGCATGCCCTGCCCGGCCGGCAGCGAGCGCCGGTACATCAGCCCGCGGTCCAGGGCCGGGCCGGTGGCCGCCAGTTCCACGGAAAAGCTGCGGGCCCCGGCCGCGGTGGCAATCTTTAGCGGCTGCCGCTTGGCGGCAAGGGCGGGTCCCCCCGCGGCCGAGACCAGCCAAAAGGCGACCCAGAGCGACAGAACAGCCGGAACCAGGGGTCCAAAACGGCGCATCGCGCCATTAAAGGCGCGATGTCCGTCAATTCAAGCGGGTAATCGGGGTTAGTGGGAGGCGGGTCCGGTGGTGCCGCCGTCAGGCCGCACCTCGGCTGCCATCAGGCCCTTGGGACCTGGCCCAAACCGGACCAGCACGGTCTGCCCAGGCCGGAGTTCCGCGAGGCCGTAGCGCCGCAGCGTCTCCATGTGGACGAAGATGTCCGGGGTCCCCTCGCCGCGGGTCAGGAAGCCGAAGCCGCGCAGGCGGTTGAACCACTTCACCACCGCCCGCTCGAGCCCGCTGGTCGGCGTGACCGTGACATGGGTCCGCGCCGGCGGCAGCGTCGATGGATGGATCGCCGTCGACTCGTCCATCGACAGGATGCGGAAGCACTGCAAGCCTTTCGGACGTTGCAGGACCTCGGCGACGATTCGCGCACCTTCATACGCGGTTTGGAATCCGTCGCGTCGCAGACATGTCACATGGAGGAGAATGTCCGGCAGCCCGTTGTCCGGAACGATGAAACCGTAGCCCTTGGAGACATCGAACCATTTGATGACTCCGGAGAGCTCGATAATGGTTGCCGTCGAGTCGTCTCCGACGTCGCCGGCTGTTTGCGGGTCAAGCCCGAAACCTTTTGGAATTTCGTCCGACGCCATGACGACGCTCGGTTGCCCCTGTTTCGTCTCTTACGGACGCTTCTGCGAATCTCTTTAACGAGCGCAACAGTCGCACCCGCCAAATCGTTCCGCAACGTAATGTCGAGACGGCTGTGAAAAACGTGGTGGATATCGAGGCGTTTTAACTGGTTGGCCGCGTTTTCGCCGTTGCAATAGCTTTGCACCGTGCCGGAAACGCTTGTCTTCGACGGGTTGGTCGCGTTTTCGATGGAGAACGGCTTCGCAACCCGAATCAAAGTCCGGGGCAGGCTTACGCAAGGTGCTTGGCTTTCGATGCCTGGCCGCGGTTTCGACGGCGAACCGCTTCACGTCCCGGATCGAGTCCGGGACAGGCTTCACGGAAAACGCTCCGCCTAATGGGCGATGAAGGCCGACAGCACTGCACCGATGTCGTCATGGATCACGAGATCGGCGACATCATCGAAATCTGTTGCATCGCGATTGATGATCGCAAGCAGCGCGCCGGCCCGTTTCGCAGCGAGCGGAAATCCCGCGGCAGGCCAAACGACTAGCGACGAACCGATGGCGAGAAACAGGTCGCATGATTCGGTCAGCTTCTGGGCGCGGCGCATCGCGTCCTCCGGCATCGCCTGGCCGAATGAGACAGTGGCGGTCTTGATGTATCCGCTGCACTGCGGGCAATCCGGCGAACGCCCCCCGGAATCGGTGAAACGCTCGCGAACCCAGGACAATTCATAGCGTTTCGCGCAGTCGAGGCAGGTCGCGTAGGTGGTGTTGCCGTGCAGCTCGACCACGTCGGAAGCGGAAAACCCGGAGATCTGATGGAGATTGTCGATGTTCTGGGTGATGATTCCGGGGATCTTCCCGGCCTTGTAGAGCGAAGCGAGCGCCCGATGCCCGCGGCCGGGTCTTGCACCGCCGAACTGCTCTTCCATCACGAACCGCCTGCGCCAGCTTTCGTCCCGCGCCTCCTGGCTCGCCAGAAAGTCGCCGAACTCGATCGGGCGCATCTTGGTCCAGATGCCGCCCGGCGAGCGGAAGTCGGGGATGCCGCACTCGGTCGAGATGCCGGCGCCGGTGAACGGCACGACCGTGCCCGCCTGCTCGACCATTTCCCGAAGCTTGCGGATACCGGTCTCAAGATCGGATGCGATCATCGATTACGTCTTCCCTCACGCGCCGGACAGGGAGCCCTTTTTATCACCGGCGTCGTTGCAGGGCAGCCCTGATCGGCATTTCCACCGTCAGCCGCGCCGCCGAGTGGCGCGAAGCGACACGAGGAGCCGGCGCGGCCGCTACATAAGTGCCCGCGCTGGCCGCTCGCTTCGCTCGCCAGCGCGGGCTTCTGCGGAAGCAGGCGGCTTCGAATTGCGCGAGAGGTTTTGCGACGCCCTTCAACGGCACACGTTCGTTGTAGCCCGGGATGCTGATCGTCAGCGAAACACCCGACTTCAAAATGTCCACGACCTTGGGATCGGCCGCGGTCGCCACCTCGAAATGATATTCTTCGCTCGCCTTGCTGTAGCCGACCTTCCCGTCATAGACGGCAGTCTTCGCGCCGTTGCGGAACGTGGTCCGGAGCGGCTGACCTTTCTTCCGCTTCGCCGGCAACACAGAGGTGACGATTTCGACGCGCTTCTTCTTGGTGTGGCAGATGTACGCCAGAGGCACGATATCGGACTCAGGCAGGCCATAGGACAGCTGTACCTCGGACTCATCGATCTTGATGAACCCCCATGAGAATTTGTTCGACGCCTCGGCGGATCCCGTGAGCGCCAGCATCAATGCGGAAACGGCGAGCCTCACATGCATTTGTTGCCCCATGTATGCCTTGCCCCAAGTGGCTCTGCCCAAAGTGCGTTGGGGGCGGCTCGCCGACCCGTCGCTCACACTCCCGGTCCCTGACTCATTGCCGTCACAAAAATCTGGGATGCAGCCGCCGGGCCGAAGTGCAGCACCTCTCGCGCCTGCCCCGCCGCTTGCGGCGGGGCTTCGCTTTGTCCTGCCCCAGGTCCTGCCCCAGGTCCTGCCCCAGGTCCTGCCCCAGGTCCTGCCCCAGGTCCTGCCCCCAGGTCCTGCCCCAGGTCCTGCCCCAGGTCCTGCCCAGGTCCTGCCCCAGGTCCTGCCCCAACCTGCATTTTCCTGTTATTCCGTGCGACCGGATGCCCTGAGGGGTTCTCAAGGTCTCAAGGGAGTAGCGAAGATGCGGTTCCTGCACACCATGCTGCGCGTACGCGACCTCGACAAAGCCATGCACTTCTATTGCAACCTGCTGGGGCTTGAGGAGGTCCGCCGCCGGACCGACGAGAAGGCCAAATACACGCTGGTGTTTCTGGCGGCGCCCGAGGACGCTCCGGCTGCCAAGAAGGCGCTGGCCGAGGGCCGGCGAGACGCACCGATGGTAGAGCTCACCTACAACTGGGACACCGAGGACTACGGCGAGGCGCGCTACTTCGGCCACCTCGCCTACGAGGTCGACGACATCTACGCGACCTGCGAGATGCTGCAGAAGGGCGGCGTGACCATCAACCGCCCGCCGCGCGACGGCAACATGGCGTTCGTCCGCTCGCCCGACCTGCATTCCATCGAGCTCTTGCAGAAGGGCAAGCCGCTGGCGCCCAAGGAACCTTGGACCTCGATGCAGAACACCGGGAAGTGGTAAGCGGCTGGCGGACGCCTGTTAGGCACTCGCCGGGCGCTTGGCCGGCGCCGCGACGCCTTTTGAGCTATCGCTTGCCGGTCCGGCCCAAGCTCTTTATAGGTCGGCGCGCCCACTCCGGGCACGGCCTCGTCCCCATCGTCTAGAGGCCCAGGACATCACCCTTTCACGGTGAAGACCGGGGTTCGAATCCCCGTGGGGACGCCAATTGGTCAGGTTTCGGCAATCCGCTCGACCAGGTCGACGATCCGCCGCCGCACCTTGCCGTTCCTGATCTTCATGAAGCCGTCCACCAGAGCCAGCCCCTCGGAGGTTGCGAGAAATCCGGTCAGCATGCTCGGCGAAAGACCGGGCTCCGCTGCGGACTTGGTGGCGACAGGCAGTTCCTCGAAGAAAAACGAAATCGGCACCTGAAGCGCGTGCGAGATCTGCTGCAGGCGGCTTGCCCCGATCCGGTTGGTGCCCTTTTCGTACTTCTGCACCTGCTGGAACGTCAGCCCGAGCGCTTCGCCGAGGGTGGTTTGCGACATGCCGAGCATCAGCCGGCGCATGCGCACTCGCGCGCCCACGTAGCGGTCGGTCGGGTTTGGTTTTTTTCTGGCTAACATCTTTCCTTGCTAACGCGGGTGTTCGGACGAGACCGGCGGCGCCGGCCCGCGCCCTACTGCATGGTGGATTTCAGTTCGGCCAGCCGCTCGACCTGATCGAGCAGCCAGGCGCGACGCCTGGGGTCGCCGATGCGGGCAAAAGCGCGGATCAGGCGCAAGCCCTCGTCCGCGGCCGGCCCGCCGTCACGGGCACAACCCGGCCCGAGAGCGCTGCCTGCCTCAGGTTGCAGGGCGGCGGCGTGCTGCGAGGGCAAAATCTTCAACTTGTTATTGGCCATCGTACGATTTCCACGTTTAGGATGTGCGTCGGCAGACCGGGGCAGCCCGATGGGGGGTCGGAGATGAGGAGCAAGGACGGGCATTCCGATGCGCAATACATCGCCAGCATGTGCGGTTCGCTCGGCAAGATGGCGCGGGAGCAAGGCTATGAGTTTGGCGCATATTTGCTCGAAATGGCCTTCCTCGAGTTCACCCGGCAGCAGCAGGAGCTTGCCGAACAGACCGCGCTGTCCGGCAAGCCGTCTTAGGCCATAGTCATTCACATGAAGCGGTCGCTGTCATTAAAGGCCGGCCCGCTTTTCATTCGATGGCGTCGAATGAATGACCGACATTGAAACGCGCCTGTTTCGCTATTTCGTCGCGCTATCCGAAGAGCAGCATTTCGGCCGCGCCGCGGCCAATCTCGACATCAGCCCCTCCACGCTGACCAACCAGATTCAGAAGCTGGAGGCCCGGCTGGGCGCCAGGCTGGTCGAGCGGCGTGGCAATACGCACATCGAACTCACCGACACCGGGAAACGGTTCCTGGAACGGGCACGCAACGTCCTGCGCGAAGCCGAAGAAGCCGAAGTGGTTGCGCGGCAGGCGGCGCGCGGCGAGATCGGCCGGATCGAAATCGGCTTCATGGCGGTCGCGATCCTCACCGGGTTCATCGAGAAGTTCGCCGGCGGATTTCAGCGCGAGCATCCCGCCATCGAGGTCGTGCTGCATCAGTATGTGACGCTCGACCAGATCAGCGCGATCCTGAGCCGGGACATCGATTTCGGATTTGTCAGAAGGCCCGACAAATATCCGGTCGGCCTGAACGGCTTTCTGGTGGCGCGGCTGCCGATGATCCTCGCGCTGCCGGCCGACCATCCGCTGGCGCGTCACAACCAGATCGATCCCGCGGCGCTCAAGGACGTGCCGTTCATCAACTATTCGCCCGATCTCGACGTCGGCTTCTGGAAGCACATGGACATCCTCGGCAATCTCGGACAATTCAAGCCGAAGATTGCGAGGCGCGTCACCGGCGTGTTCAGCATCCTCGCCTATGTTTCGGCGGGGCAAGGCGTCGCCGTCGTGTCGAACCCCTTTACCCGCGTCGACATCCCGAACGTCGTCTACCGCCCGTTCAAAACCGACACGCCGCCGATGTCGCCGATGTCCTTCATCTATCGGGAGCGCGAGTTGTCGCCGGCGGCGCTCGCCTTCATCAAGTTCATGCGCCGCCACGCCATTGCCGGCTAGGCCGACTCAGCCGGCTAGACCGGCAGAACCCGTTTGAACATCGCGAAGATGTTCTCCCAGTCGCGGTTGTTCGCCTGCTTGTCGTAGATGTCGCGATCGGGCAGCGCGTAGCCGTGGATGGCCGCCTTGTGCAGCACCGCGCGGTAGCGGACGTCGCGGCAGCCGGCAAAGGCGTCTTCGAGCGCCTTGCGGGTTTCGGGCGGCGCCAGATCGTCATACTCGGCAAAGCCGCAATAGATCTCGCCGCGCATCTTGCCGGCATGCTTGTGCGGCGACAGCGGCGCGTCGCTGACCATCCGCGTGCCGTGCAGGCTTGCGGATGCGTGAAACACGTCCGGGTATTGCGCCGCAGCCTCGAGCGAATAGCGGCCTCCCAGGCAATAGCCGAGCGTGCCCTTGGGTCCGGGCTTGACCGGCTGGGTTTGCAGAAACCGCAACACCGACCCGATGTCGGCCATCGCCATCTCGTCGGTGGTGACGCGCATCTGCTCGCGCATCTGCTTCTGCGCCTCGACCGGAATATGCTCGAACGACTTCATCCGCCCGTTGCTATGACGAAATTCGAACCGCACCCGGCCCTGGCGGTACCAGAAGTTCGGAACGACGCAGTGATAGCCCGTGACCGCGATCTTGCGCGCGATGTCGAACAGCTCCTCGCGCAGGCCCCAGATGTCCATGAGGATGACCACCGAAGGAAACACCCCGCCCCCTTCCGGATGACAGACAAACGAGTCCATTCGTCCATCGGAGGTCTCGATATCGACCACGGATTCGATCATCGGGGATTCCTTGTGGAGACTGTCCGGCCGGCAGCCCTGGAGTTCTAGTTGGGCTCGAGCTGGATGTTTTCCTTGGCAATGATCGGCGCCCAGAGCGCGCGATCCTGCCTGATGGTCTGGGCAAAGTGCGCGGCGTCGCCTCCCAGCGGACGGATGCTGGCTTTGGCGAAGGTTTCGATGCCGTCCCGCGACTTGATGTATTCGTCGACTGTCGCATTGATCTTCGTGACGATGTCGTCCGGCGTTCCGGTGGGCGCCAGCAGCCCGACCCAGGTGCTGGCCACCAACTCGCTGCCGCTTTCGCGCGCGGTCGGAATGTTCGGCAGGAAGCCGACCCGCTGCTCGCTGGTGACCGCGAGCGCGTTCACCGTGTTCACCGAGGGCACATACATCGGCACGCCGGCCTGGATCGTGCCGCCGAGCACGTCGGCGACGATGGCGTTGGCGCTGCGATAGCCGACCAGCGTCGCCTGCACGCCGGAGCGTGCCATCAGCAGCGCCGCGGCGAGATGGCCGGTCGAGCCTGCGCCGGCATGACCGATGTTGAGCTTGCCGGGGTTGGCGCGCCCGAACTCGATCAGCTCCTTCAAGGTCTTGAACTGGGGCCCGGCGACGATCACCTGCGGCAATTCGCCGACCAGAGCAACCGGTGCAAAATCGCGGTCCGTGTCGTAGGGCACCGACTTGAACAGCAACTGGTTGAGGACCGCCGGGCCTGTCGCTGTCATCAGCAGCGTGTATCCATCGGGCCTGGACTTGGCGACATAGACCGTGCCCACCGTGCCGCCGGCCCCCGGGCGGTTTTCCACGACGAACGGCTGACCGAATTTGTCGCTCAGCGCCTTGGCCACCGCCCGTGACGCGAAGTCGCCGTTTCCGCCCGCGCCGAACAGGTTGACGATGGTGACCGGCCGGTTCGGCCAGTCACGGTCCTGAGCCGTGCCGTTCGAGGCGATGGCTGCGAAGGCCGCAATCGCCAATGCCCGGAAAACGTGCCGTACCATCTGCTTCTCCACCGGGACCTGCGCCTCAGGATAGCCGCGAGCCGCCGGCCGTTTCCAGTGCGCGCCTATTGGACCGGCTCAACTCATAGCCTATTCAAAGGTATAGCTCCGTCGCACTGCGGCATTTCCGGCAATCTGATATGCTGCCGCCGAAGAGTACCCCTGTATGCAAATTTCAGTCCTCGACGACTATCACGACACGGTGCGGACGCTTTCGTGCTTCCGCAAGCTCGACGGCCATGACGTCACGGTCTGGAACGACCACGTCCAGGATAACGACGCGCTGGCCGACCGCCTGAAGGACACGGAGGCGCTGGTGCTGATCCGCGAGCGCACCCAGATCCGCGCGCCGCTGCTGGAGCGGCTGCCCAAGCTCAAGCTGATCAGCCAGCGCAGCGTCTATCCGCACATCGATATCGAGGCCTGCACCGAGCTAGGCATCGTGGTGTCGTCGAGCCAGCACCCGGGCACGCCGTCCTATGCCACGGCCGAACTGACCTGGGGCCTCATCCTCGCCTCATTCCGGCAGATTCCGCAGCAGATGGCTTCGCTCAAGGCCGGCACCTGGCAGATCGGCGTCGGCTCGACGCTCCGCAACAAGACGCTCGGCATCTTCGGCTACGGCCGGATCGGGGCAGCGGTTGCGGCCTACGGCAAGGCGTTCGGCATGAACGTCGTGGTCTGGGCGCGGCCGCAGTCGATGGTCCACGCGCGGGCGGAGGGCTATCTGGTCGCGCCGAGCAAGCTCGCTTTTTTCGAGCGCTGCGACGTCCTGACGCTGCACATGCGACTGGTCGACGCCACGCGCGGGATCGTCACCTTCGACGACCTTCGGCGGATGAAGCCCACGTCGCTCATCGTCAACACCAGCCGTGCGCCGCTGATCGAGCGCGGCGCGCTGGTCGATGCGCTGCGCGCCGGACGCCCGGGAATGGCGGCGGTCGACGTCTATGACGAGGAGCCGGTGCGCGACACGACGCATCCGCTGCTCAACATGGACAACGTGATCTGCACGCCTCACCTCGGCTACGTCACGCGCGACGAATACGAGGTCCAGTTCGCTGACATCTTCGACCAGATCACGGCCTATGCGGACGGCCATCCGGTCAATGTCGTGAACCCGGACGTGCTCAAGTCCGAGATGCGCCGGACGGCGTAGGGCCTGGCCGTCGAAGACGCGCGTGAACGCGCTTATGGCTGTCGAAGACGCGCGTGAACGCGCTTTTGCTATTCCCGCTGGCGGATGTAGTCGGCGTTCGGCGGCATGCCCCAGATGTCGCGGCGGTTGTCCCACACCTTCGGACGCTGCGGATGGTCGCGGTGCCACGGCCGCGGATCGAAATAGCCGAGTGACTCGTCGAGCATCTTGTCGAGCTCGGTGAACAGCTCGATGATCTGGTCGTCCGGGTTGCGGTGATAGGTGTAGATGTTGTGGCCGGGCCCGTGCCGGCCCGGACCCCAGGCCAGATTGATGTTCTTTGAGCCGAGAAAGTCCATCGCCGACTGCACCTGCGCCCAGTCCTTCAGCTCGAAGGCCACGTGGTGCATCATCGTGCGCTTGCCCTGCACGAAATTGATGGTGTGGTGATCGGGCCCGCAGCGTAGAAAGACGAACCAGTCCTCGATCCAGTCCGACACCCGGAAGCCCATCACCTTGCAGTAGAAATCGGCGTAGCGCTTGCAGTCGTCGACGCAGAACGCGAGGTGGCCGAGCTTGAGCGGGCCGATGCCCGTCACCAGCTGGTTTCCGGCGACCGGCGTCTGCTCGGCAAAGATCTCGATTTCGGTGCCCTTGGGATCCTTGAACACGATCGCCTTGGCGATGCCGGGCGCGGCGTCGGAGCGCTCGTCGCTCTTGATGCCTTCGGCGTCGAGACCCTTGCGGACGTCCGCGAAAGAGGTTTTCGGATCGACCTGGAACGACAGCTTGGTGCAGGCTGGCTGGCTGCCCTTGTTCACCTCCAGCACGAGGTCGCCCACCTTGGTCGCCATGTGCACGTGTCCGTTCTGCTTGCCCGCAACCGCAAGTCCCACCACCTGCGAGAAGTAGTCGGTCTGCCGCGCGACGTCGGGTGTCTCGAACGTGGCATGGCTGAAGCGCTTGACCTGGATCATGGCAGTCCTCCGATACGCGCGAAGCACGGGCTCCGCAGCGGTTGAACGAATTTGGCGGCGAAGATGCTGGGTTTTCGGGAGCCGGGCAAGGCGCGGCCGGTCATGCAGCGGATGCCTGACCTGTCAAAACTGCAAGGCGGACCACTCAAGGCGGTGCGGCGCGCGCCACGCCTCCAGCTTAAGGCACCATCGACTCGATTTCCGGATAGCGCTGGTAGGCCAACCCCGGACAGACCTGCGGGTCGGAGTCCAGGACCTGGGTCACCTTGCCGGCGTGAAAGATCACAAAGCGCTCCTTGATTCCTTCGTACTTGTTTTCGGGATTTTGCGGATTGAAGCGAACGCAGGTCACATAGCGGGGCGCGCCGCCGACCGGCCGCTGCACCGGAGTGCCGATCGCGGCGTCGCGCACCTTCCGCGGATTTTCCAGATAGGTCCGCATGAACGCGGCCACCTCCTGCTTGTAATAGGCCGGAAACGTATTGCCGTCGTCCTTTGGCACTTCCGGCGCCCTGCCGAACGCAAAGCCTTCGAGGCTCGAGCCGGAACAACCGCCGAGGAGCGACGAAATCGCCACGGCAACGGCGCAGGCGCTCCGAATGGTGAAACTCGACAAACCCGAACTCCCCGGTCTTTCGCCCGATAGGCCCTGCAAGATCGAAGCATATCCTGCCGCGGTATGCGGCCTGGTTAAGGCGCCGCCATCCGCCCGGCGGGCGCCATAGCCCGGTAAACCATCCACAGGGCAGCCACCGCAACCATGCTATAGCTCACGGCGCGCCGATGCTCTCGATCGCGCCGGCCCCGTAGCTCAACTGGATAGAGCAATGGATTTCGATTCCATAGGTTGGGAGTTCGAATCTCTCCGGGGTCGCCACTCTTCGGCTGAGGCTCCCGGCAGCCGGATCCCTTGTCGCGCAGGGTCAACGGCCCGGTTTTCCCGGCCGGGAGACCCTCCCCGCGTGGGGGTGCGACGATATTATGGTGGTTTTGTCCGTCGCGGCGCTCGCGCGAGGCCGGTTCCATCCGCTATTTTGCCTGCCGGGCATTGATTTGGGCTGGAAATACATCCGGTGAAGACCGCTTTCTTGGCAGGCCTGTTGCTGGCGCTCGGCGGCGCGGTCGCCGCTGCGCCGGACGTTGTGCGGCCTGACGCCGCGCAACATCAGGCGTTGCCCGCCGCGCCACAGTCCCATCAGGCGGAGCCACGGCAGGAATTGCCGCAACCCGCGCAGGCGCCGGCGATGAAGCCGCCGCAACTGTCCTACGCCGAAATCGACTGGCAGGCCGCTGCGGCGTCGCTCGCCGATGTCGACATGCTCGGTCCGGCGGACCTGCCGGTTCGCGCGAGGAACTCGAGAGCCGCGCGCCACGCCACTCCCGCCCTTGCCCGGCTCAACGTGGTCATGTCGGCGCACTTTCCGGCGCTGACGACGAGCCCGGTGCCGGTGCTGCTGCCATTCGACGTCACGGCCCGGCTGCGCGACCAGGCGGAAGGCAACGTTGCCGACGACGCCCAATATCTGTCGGGCTTTCACGCGGCGAAATTCTTCTATCCCGGACCGGCGGGCTATGATGCGGCCTTCGCGATCCGCGCAAGCGACCTGCCGGAATTCGATTCCAAGTTCGCCGAGCCGATCGTGGTGCTGATCTCGGGCTCCGCGTTGCTCTATGAGCTCGATGTCCCGGTCGCAGCCGGCGGCCAACCGGTGCCCGCGCTCGAAGACGAGTTTCCCGGCATCCGGCGCACCATCCTCGAACATCACCTTCGATATACCTTCGTGCGCTACGGCGTGCCCTATGCGGTGTCGGTCGGCTGCTTCGACACCGCGTCGGTGCGCCACAAGACGCCGTCGTGCCGGCTTGCAGATCAGGTCGTGCAGCGCTTTCTCCGCGCGCTCCGCGTCGTCGGCGGCACGCCGCGGCCGATGCGCGCGGGCAAGCCCTGGCCGATCGAGCGTCCCGAGAAGGTGTCGCAGACATTCAGCTACTACGCGCCGGGGCAGATCCGGTCCGGCACCGGTTTCCGCGGCAAGGGCGGGCGGCAGGATTACACGGTCTATTCGCAAATCCGCTTCCCGCTTGCCGAAGCGCCGGCCTATGCGGGCACCGAGCTGTTCCACCGCGGGCCGCGCACCCGCATCTCCGACCCGAACGACATCCAGCCGGCGCAGATCGCGCAAAATCCCTGGCGCGACAATTTCTGCGAACGCCGCGGCTTCTCGGTGAGCCAGTGTCCCGTCGGCATCGGACATCAGGGCCAGGACGTGCGGCCGCTGATCTGCCGGCCCGCGCCGAACTCCGACCGCTGCGACCCGCCGGGCGACGTGGTCGCGGCCCGCGACGGCGTGATCCTGCGCTCGCTGCGCCAGGAGGCGGCCTACCTGTTCGTCAATTCGGCGAACGAGCACATCCGCTTCCGCTACATGCACATGAGCCCGCGCAAGATGGACGCCGACAACCTGCTCAGCGGCCGGCGCGTCTACGAGGGCGAAGTGATCGGCGAGGTCGGCAATTACAGCATGCGGGAGAATGGCACGAGCTATCACCTGCACTTCGACATCCAGGTGCCTACCAAGAACGGCTGGGTGTTCGTCAATCCCTACATGACGCTGGTGGCGGCCTACGAGCGACTGATCGGCGAGCGCGGAACCGAATTCGCCGATCCGAGCGTCGTCGCGGCGGCCGACCCGACCGTGACCGGATCGGTGACCGGCACCGAGGCGCCGCGAGTGGAACCGCCGCGGCGGAAGAAGCCGAACTGGACCAAGGGCAGCCGCAACAAGGCGAAGTGGCGGCGATACGCCAACCGTTAATCGTGCAGCGTTAACTGCGATGGCGTCGGTGGTTTGCAGGGATGCGCCACTCTCCTAGAATGGTTGAATGACACAGACCCGTCGTCATGTGATTCAACGCGCGCTCGCCGGCGCGGCGTTGCTCGCGCTCGGTGCGCCGGCCGAAGCGCAGAAATCCGGAACCTCGTTTGCGAATTGGGTCGAGGCATTCCGCAAGCGCGCTCACGCCCGCGGCATTTCGGACAAGACCTACGACAGCGTGATGAACGGGCTCAAGCCCGACACGTCGGTCTATGCGCTGCAAAGCGCGCAGCCGGAGTTTCAGGAAGAGACCTGGCAATACATCAACCGCCGCGCCAACGACTGGCGGGTCAACAACGGCAAGGAGATCCTCAAGGAACACGGCGCGCTGCTGGCGAAGATCGAACGCGAGATCGGTGTCGACCGCTATATCCTGCTGGCGCTGTGGGGTGTCGAGTCCGCCTACGGTGACCCGCTGATCCAGGAGCGCTATATGCGGCCGATCTTCCCGGCGCTGGCGGCGCTGGCCTGGGGCGAACCGCGCCGGCGCGTTTACTGGGAAAAGGAACTGCTCAACGCCCTGGTCATCGTCGAGCGCGGCTGGAGCACGCCCGCGCAGATGCGCGGCTCGTGGGCCGGCGCCATGGGGCACACCCAGTGGATGCCAGAGGTATGGCTCAACATGGGTTTCGATTTCGATCAAGACGGGCGCGTCTCGCCGTTCGGCAGCCCGGCCGACGCACTCGCCTCCACCGCGCGGTATCTGGTCAAGCGCGGCAATTACAAGGCGGGCGAGCGCTGGGGCTACGAGGTCAAGGCCGCCTCGGGCAACCGCCCGCGGAAATTGACCGACTGGAAGGCCGCGGGCGTCACGCGCGCCAACGGCGAAGCACTTCCCTCGTCGAACGCGGTGATGCGGTTCTGGGCGCCGGAGCGCGGCGGTCCGCAGTTCCTGATCGGCCAGAACTTCAAGGCGGTGCGAAGCTACAATCCGTCGAACAACTACACGCTCGCGATCTGCCATCTCAGCGACCGCCTGCGCGGCGAAGGACATTTTGTGAAGCAGTTTCCCGGCGGCGAACGGCCGCCGACCGTGGCCGAGCTCAAGGAATTGCAGGAGCGGCTCACCAAAGCGGGCTTCGACACCGGCGGCACCGACGGCCGGATCGGCACCGGGACCCAAAAGGCGATCCGCGCCTATCAGCAGAAGGTCGGCATGGAGCCGGCCGACGGTTATGCCGGGCTGAAGGTGCTGGCGCGGTTGCGCGCCGGGACGTGACCTCACGGCCGGCTTGCCGGACGGCACGACATGTCCGCATACTCCATGCAAATCCGGAGCCGATATGCAAATCCGGAGCCGATCCGGGCGAAGAAACAAATTGAGTGGGAGAGCGTCGATGCTGAGGACCTTGCTCAAGACCTTCGGCCTTCTGCTGGTGTGCGCCACGGCGGCCGCGGCGCAGGATTATCCGACCAAGCCGGTGCGGCTGATCATTCCGTTCGCGCCGGGCGGCAGCGTCGACATCGTCGCGCGGCTCGTCGCTTCCAGGCTCAGTGACCGGCTCGGCCAGCAGGTGACGCCGGACAACCGCGCGGGCGCCGGCGGCATCATCGGCGCCGAGCTTGCCTCCAAGGCTCCCGCCGACGGCTACACGCTGCTGCTCGTTTCTCTCGCCCACACCGTCAATCCGCATATCTACAAGGTCGGTTACGATACACAGCGCTCGTTTTCGTTCGTGACGATGCTCGGCAACGGCCCAAGCGTGCTGACCGTCAATCCGTCGGTCCCGGCGAACACCGTGAAGGAATTGATCGCGCTCGCCAAAAGCAAGCCGAAGGAGTACGCGTTCGCGCATGCCGGCGTCGGCAGTTTCACCCACACGGCGTCGGTGCTGTTCGCCATGATGGCGGGAATCGAGGTCGAGCAGATCCCGTTCAAGGGCGGCGGGCCGGCGATGATCGACGTCATGGGCGGTCACAGCCATCTGCTAATGAACTCGTATCTCGCCTCGGTGCCGCACGTGCGCTCGGGCAAGCTTAAAGCCCTTGGCGTGAGCGATACGCGGCGCACCCACCTGTTGCCGGACGTGCCGACCATCGCCGAGTCCGGCGTGCCGGGCTATCAGGCCGCGAACTGGTGGGGCATCGGCGTTCCCGCCGGCACACCGCAGCCGATCATCAACAAGCTGCATGGCGCCATCGCCGCGGTGCTGGATTCCGACGACGTGAAGAACCAGTTCGACAAGGACGGCGCGTCGATCGTGCGGATGAACCCCGCCCAGTTCTCGAAATTCTTCGCGGACGAATACGAGAAGTGGGGCAAGGTGGTGAAGGAAGCGAAGATCAAGCCGGAATAAGACGGCCTTACAGGCGCGGCGGCGCAATCTCGAACCGCCGGTGCGCCAATGACGGATGTCGGACCTTTGAGCGTCGACCCTCGCTCTGCATGCGGCGATAGACCTCGGACCAGACCGGCGGCTCCGGGTCGTCCTGGTGCCAGTGTGCGACCGACGCCTCGTCGCACCATTCCAGGAGATGAGGCATGGCGTTTCGGTGCGCTCCGGACGTCATGAAGGCGCGCACGGCGTCTTCGCCTTCCCAGACCGTGCAGGTCCAAAACGTGTGATTTGCTTCGCGCAGCGTCAGCGCAACCAGATTGCCGGGCGCAGACCTGGCCTGCCACCTTGAACGAACAGCATACCAGAACAGGCCAGGCACGAAGCGCCATGACCGCAGGCGTAGCCGCGTGATCGAGACGAACGGCATGACCGGACGGGCCTCAACTGTACACTTGCCCCGTCAAATCTTGAAGCTCTCCAGCGTTCCTTTGTGGAACAGCTCCTCGACCTTCACCAGCCGCGACGACAGGCCCTGCGCGTGGTGGTGCTTGAGAAACGTCTCCAGCGTCTTGCGGTTGGCGTCGACGCCATAGGGCCAGTAGTCCTCGCCCATCAGCGCCCTCGCCTCTGCCACGCGCTCCTCGACGAACGGCATGGTCACCTTGGTCGCCGACGTATCCCACAGATGCGCCATGGCCGCAGCCTTCGACTGCTCAAACCCCTTGAGCACGGCCGCAGGTAGCCACGGATGCTTTTCGGCCAGCGTCCGGCGGATGCCGATCAGGTGCATGATCGGGAAAATGCGCGTGCGCTTGAAGTAGTCCTTCGCGGCCTCGACCGGATCGCGGAACAGCCAGCCGATGTTCCTTGACTGCACCGCCGGCGGCCGCGGCGCCATGAAGCCGTCGATCTTGCCCTCGGCGAGCAGCACCGAGATGGTCTTGCCCTCGGGCGCGCTGTCGAGGCGGACGCCCTTCGGCAGCTTGATGGTGATCTTCTCGGGCCGGCCGGCGTGTTCGATGCCGCCGCGGATCCAGTGAATGTCCTTCGGCTTCACGCCGAAATCGTCCTCGAGGATGGCGCGCGCCCAGACGTTCGCGGTGAGCTGGTATTCGGGCACGCCGACCTTCTTGCCCTTGAGGTCCTGCGGCTTCTTGATGCGGTCGGTGCGGACATACATCGATGTGTGGCGGAACATCCGCGACACAAAGGCCGGCACGCCGACGTAAGGATTGTTGCCCGCCGCGGTCTTCACGGTGAAGCTCGACAGCGAGCATTCGCAGATGTCGAAGTCCTCGCTGCGGAAGGCGCGGAAGAAGATCTCTTCCGGATAGAGCTTCATGAACACCGGATCGACGCCGTCGATCTGCACGGCGCCGTCGATCAGCGGGCGGTTACGGTCGTAGTCGCCGATCGCGACAGAGAGATTGAGTTTCGCCATTGTCTTCCCAGCCTTCTTGTTCGGGCCGGGAGTATGCCGGGCGATCGCTCGGCCGTCACCCTCGGTTCGGCATCCCGTTTGGCGATTCAGTTCGGGATGGCGACGTCGATCAGGCGGAATTGCACACGCTCGTTGCCGTTCCAGCGATCGATCGAAAGCGTGCCTGCGGCATGGACCGGCTGGCCGCGTGCGGCCATCAGCGCCTGGCCGAGCGGCTGATTCAGGGCGCGGAACGCGATTGCGTTGATCGTGGTGCCGTCGCCCGAGCGCAGTCGCGCCCGCACATGTGCCTGCCCGACCTGTTCGGCATAGGCGACGGTGTGCGACGGCAGCGCGATCACCGGCTCGGGATTGCCCGCGCCGAACGGACCGGCCTGCGCAAGCGTCGTGATCAGCGCGACATTGGCTCCGGATGCGCTCACCGCGCCGTCGACCAGCAGCGACTGGTCGGAGCGCGCCACCGTGACGGCCGCGGCAAGCTCGCTTTCCAGATAGGCGCGAAACTCGGCCAGCCGCCCGTGCTTCACGGTGATGCCCGCGGCCATCGCGTGCCCGCCGCCCTTGAGCAGCAAACCATCGGCAACCGCGCGGCGCACGGCGCGGCCGAGATCGACGCCCTGGATCGAACGGCCGGAGCCGGTGCCGATGCCGCCGGGCTCGAGCGCAATGGCGAAGGCCGGGCGGTTGAAGCGCTCCTTCAGCCGCGCCGCAAGCAGGCCCACCACACCGGGGTGCCAGTTGGCGGCGGCGGTGACCACCACCGCGCCCTTCTCCTCGATGCCCAGCGCCGCCATCGCCTCGGCCTCGGCTTCCGCGAGCATCGCCTGCTCCAGCACCTGCCGCTCGCGGTTGAGCCGGTCGAGCTCGGCGGCGATCCGCCCGGCCTCGACCGGGTCGTCGGTGGTGAGCAGCAGCGCGCCGAGATCGGCGCGGCCGATGCGGCCGCCGGCGTTGATGCGCGGGCCGAGCATGAAGCCGAGATGCCAGGGCTCCGGCGGGCCGGTGAGCCGCGCCACGTCCATCAGCGCGGTCAGGCCGACATTGGTGCGGCCGCGCAGCGCGATCAGCCCCTTGGCGACGAAGGCACGGTTGAGGCCGTGCAGCGGCACGACGTCGGCGACGGTGCCGAGCGCCACGACATCGAGCGCGCCGAGAAGATCGGGCTCGGGCCGCGCGTCGGTCCAGAAGCCGCGCCTGCGCAGCACGCGATTGACCGCGACGATGGTGATGAACACCAGACCCACCGCGGCGAGGTGTCCGAGCCCGGAGAGATCGTCGAGCCGGTTCGGATTGACGACCAGCGCATCCGGCAGGTTTTCGTCGGCCTGATGATGGTCGATCACCACGACGTCGAGCCCGAGCTTGCGCGCCTCGGCCAACGGCTCGAGGCTGGTGGTGCCGCAATCGACGGTGATCAGCAGCGTCGCGCCCTTCTCCGCGAGCGCGCGGATCGCGCCCGCGTTCGGGCCGTAGCCTTCGAAAATGCGGTCCGGAATGTGGATCGCGGGCTCCGCGCCGCTGGTGCGCAGGAAGCGCGCGAGCAGCGAGGACGCGGTCGCGCCGTCGACGTCATAGTCGCCGAAGATCGCGATGCTTTCGCCGCGCATCATCGCGTCGGCGATGCGGACGGCCGCAGCCTCCATCGCCGTCACCGTGTGCGGATCGGGCATCAGCCGCCGCACCGTCGGATCGAGATAGGATTCGACATCGCCCGGCTCGACGCCGCGGCCGGCGAGCACGCGCGCCAGCAGTTCCGGCACCGCGGAGCGCTGCGCGATTGCAAGCGCGCGCGCCGTTGCGCGCTCGTCGAGCCGGTCGCGCCAGGCGCGGCCGGTCGCCGAACGCTCGACGTCGAGGAACAGGCGAGTCGGCGCCGCCGGCACCTTGGGCGCATTCGCCAGGGCGGGCGTCATGGCAAAATCTCGCTTTCTATTGATTGCTTCCGGGAAACTACACCCTGTGCACCGCAGCATGAACGTTCGTACAGCGGACTTCCCACAATCCACCGCCGCAATTCCACAAATAAGTCCCAACCTCACGGCTCAATGGTCCGAGGGCGAAGGCTTTCATTGGAGCTGATACATGTTCCGGAAGATCATGATTGCGTTGGTGGCGATCGTCACCATCGGAGCCGCGAGTGCCACCGGCGCGCAAGCGCGCGGGCGCGGCGGCCGCGGTTGGGGCCGAGGCGGATGGGGCCGCGGCTGGGGCCCGGCCGTCGGAGTCGGCATCGGGCTCGGTCTCGCGGCGGGCTATCCGTACTATGGCGGCGGCTATGGTTATGGTGGATATCCCTATGGCGCGTATGCCGGCGGCTGCTGGCGAAGTGTCCGCGTCGGCACGCCGTACGGCTGGCGCTGGCGCCGCGTCTGGGTGTGCTGATCTCGCGTCGAAGACGCGCGGGAACGCGCTTTCGCGCCGCCGCAGCTGCGCGGTGTAGTGGCGGCGGCGCAAGCAACGGCAACCGTCCAACTGAGGCATACGCCTTCGCGCGCGGCGCACGATGCCGCGCGAATGAAGTCGTTGGCCTGTGCCGCCTAGATGCGGCCCTCGAACAGATGGCGGTAGACGATGAAGCCCGGCCAGGTCGCTAGCTTGTCGTAGAGCAAGCGCGCGGTCGCATTGCTTTCGTGCGTGAGCCAGTAGACTCGGCTCGCGCCGGCTTGGTGAGCGGCCTTGTAAACCGCCTCAATCAGCGCGCGGCCCAGCCCGAGCTTGCGAGCGTCCTGCGCGACGAACAGATCCTGAAGGTAGCAATAGTCGGCGATCGTCCAGCACGAGCGGTGATAGATGAAATGGACGATGCCGAGCAGCCTGCCGTCCACGTAGGCGCCGAGCAGGTGCATCGCCTCGGCCGGATTGTGCAGCCGCGCCCAGGTGGTGTCGTAGACCTCCTTCGGCACCGACGTCTTGTAGAAATCGAGATAGCCCTTCCACAGCGGATCCCAGGCCGCGCGCTCGTTCAGGCCGACCGGGCGGATTTCGATGTTCGCCGTCATCAGCCCGCGACCTCCGCATGAATGTGCAGCAGTTCTGGAATGGTCTCGGGCCGCCTGCACGTGCCGGCAGCGCCGTCGGAGCGGTCGCGCGGCATTTGCGGCGGCTCAATCGAGATGGAATTTTTCGAACTGGCGGTGCTCGGCGACAATCCGGCGCACCGTGCCGGTGACCGAGCGCATCACCACGGTGTCGGTCTCGATCATCGCCTTGCCGAACTTCACGCCGTTCAGCATCGGCCCGGTGGTGACGCCGGTCGCGGCGAACAGGCAGTCGCCCTTCACCATGTCCTCGATCTCGTATTTTTTCTTCGGATCCTTGATGCCCATCTTCAGCGTGCGCTCGCGCAATTCCTCGCTGTCGATCACCAGGCGGGTCTGCATCTGGCCGCCGATGCAGCGCAGCGCAGCAGCCGCCAGCACGCCCTCCGGCGCGCCGCCGATGCCGATATAGATGTCGATTCCGGTCTTGGGCTCGGCGCAGTGGATCACGCCCGCCACGTCGCCGTCGCTGATCAGCGCCACGGCCGCACCCGTTCTGCGCACCGCCTCGATGATGTCGCCGTGCCGCGGCCGGTCGAGCAGGATCGCGGTGATCTCCGCGGGCCTGACGCCCTTGGCCTTGGCGAGATTGAGGATGTTCTCCTCGGTCGGCGCGTCGAGATCGACCGTGCCTTTCGGATAGCCCGGCCCGATCGCGATCTTGTCCATGTAGCAGTCCGGCGCATGCAGCAGCGTACCGGCGTCCGCCATCGCCAGCGTCGCGATCGCGCCCGGCATGTTCTTGGCGCAGAGCGTCGTGCCCTCCAGCGGATCGACCGCGATATCGACCTTGGGGCCGGTCTTGTTGCCGACCACCTCGCCGATGAACAGCATCGGCGCTTCGTCCATCTCGCCCTCGCCGATCACCACCGTGCCGTCGATCGGAAGCTTGTTCAGCTCGCGCCGCATGGCGTCGACCGCAGCCTGGTCGGAGGCCTTGCTCTTGCCGTGACCGCGCAGCCGCGCCGCCGACACCGCGGCGCGCTCGGTCACCCGCACGATTTCGATCGACAGGACGCGCTCCAGCAGCAGGTGCTGCGCAACGGTGATCGATGACGCCATGACGGTTTTCCTTCTCTACCCGGCCATCATCAATTTTTTTCGATGCGGATCAATTGCGGCCGGCCGGAAATGACCTTGTCGCGCTGCACCGCCGCAAGCGCCTTGCGCACTGCGTCTTCGGTGGTGGCATAGGTGATCAATATGACGGGGACCGGACCGGACGCCTTTTCGGCGCCACCGGCGGGCGGACCCGAGTGGCGCTGGACGATGGATTCCATCGAGATGTTGTGCTGCGCGAGGCGCTTGGCGATGGTGGCTGCGGTTCCGGGCTTGTCGACCGCGAGCATGCGGATGTAGTAGCCGCCCTCGTGGCGCTGCATCGGCGCCTTCTTGCTGACGGTGAGCTTGCCCTGCGGCCTGCCGAACGGCGCGGCGCGCACGCCGCGCGCGATGTCGGCGATGTCGGCGACCACCGCGGAGGCGGTCGCCATGCCGCCGGCGCCCGGGCCCACCAGCGTGATCGGCGCGATGCCTTCGGCGTCGATGGTCACGGCATTGGTCACGCCCATCACCTGGGCGATGGCGGAGTCCTTCGGCACGAAGGTCGGATGCACGCGCTGCTCGATGCCCTGCTCGGTCTTCACCGCGACGCCGAGGAGCTTGATGCGATAGCCGAGCTGGTCGGCGGCTTCGAGATCGGCCGTGGTGATCGACGTGATGCCCTCGACATAGATCGCGCTCGGATCGACCCGGATGCCGAACGTCAGGCTCGCCAGGATCGCGAGCTTCTGCGCGGTGTCGTGCCCCTCGATGTCGAACGACGGATCGGCTTCGGCGTAACCCAGCCGCTGCGCTTCCTTCGAGACACTCTTCGAACGACAGCTTCTCGCGCTCCATGCGCGTGAGCATGTAGTTGCAGGTGCCGTTGAGGATGCCGTAGATGCGAGCGATGGAGTTTCCGGCAAGCCCCTCGCGCAGCGTCTTCACGACCGGGATGGCGCCCGCAACGGAGGCTTCGAAATTGAGCGCCACGCCGCGCTTCTCGGCAAGCGTCGCCAGCTCGATGCCGTGGCGTGCCAGGAGAGCCTTGTTGGCGGTGACCACCGGCTTGCCGGCCTTGAGCGCCGCCGTGACCGCCGCGCGGGCCACGCCTCCCTCCCCGCCGATCAGTTCGACAAAGGCGTCGATGCCGGGATCGGTCGCGAGCTTCACCGGGTCGGCGACCCAGCGCAGCTTCTTCAGGTCGATGCCGCGGTCCTTGCCGCGGCTGCGCGCGCTGACCGCGACCACCTCGATCGGCCGGCCGCAACGCAGCGTCAGCACTTGGCGCTGCTCGGCGATCAGCCGCACCACCGAAGCGCCGACCGTGCCGAGACCGGCGATACCCACTTTCAGCGGGGTGGCCATGGGGAGCGTCGTCGTCCGCTTCTGGAGCGCTTTCCGGCGAAAAGAGAAACGGTTCGCCGAGGAAAGCGCGACCTGATCCAAAACTACAGCGGCCTTAGCGCCGCGTGGCGAGAGGAACGACGTTATGGAGCTTTTCCGGAGCCGTTTCAAGGAAACGCCGGATGTTGCGGGCGGCCTGCCGGATGCGCTGTTCGTTCTCCACAAGGGCGATGCGGACATAGCCCTCGCCCCGCTCGCCGAAGCCCGTTCCAGGCGAAACCGCAACCTCCGCCTTCTCGACCAAAAGCTTGGAGAACTCGACGCTGCCGAGCTCCTTGAACGGATCGGGGATCGGCGACCAGGCGAACATCGAGGCCTTGGGCGGCGGGACGTCCCAGCCGGCGCGGCTGAAGCTCTCGACCAGCGTGTCGCGGCGACGGCGGTAGGTGTCGCGCATTTCCTTGACGCAGTCGTCCGGGCCATTGAGGGCCGCGGTCGCAGCCACCTGCACCGGCGTGAACGCGCCGTAGTCGAGGTACGACTTCACACGTGTCAGGGCTGCGATGATGCGCTCGTTGCCGACCGCGAAGCCCATGCGCCAGCCCGCCATCGAATAGGTCTTCGACATCGAGGTGAACTCGACGCAGATATCCATCGCGCCGTTGACCTGCAGCACCGACGGCGGCGGGTTGTTGTCGAAATAGACCTCGGCATAGGCAAGGTCCGACAGGATGAAGATGCCGTGCTTCTTCGCGAACGGCACCAGCTCCTTGTAGAAGTCCAGATCCGCGACATGCGCGGTCGGGTTCGACGGATAGCAGACCACCACCGCGATCGGCTTGGGGATCGAGTGCGTGATGGCGCGCTCCAGCGTCGAAAAGAAGCTCGGCGTCGGGTCCGACGGCACCGAGCGGATCACGCCGCCCGCCATCAGGAAGCCGAAGGCGTGGATCGGATAGCTCGGGTCCGGCACCAGCACGACGTCGCCCGGCGCGGTGATCGCCTGCGCGACGTTGGCGAAGCCTTCCTTGGAGCCCAGCGTGGTGACGACCTGGGTGTCGGGATTGAGCTTCACCCCGAAGCGGCGCGCATAATACGCGGCCTGGGCGCGGCGCAGGCCCGGAATGCCCTTGGACGACGAATAGCGGTCGGTGCGCGGCTTGCCGAGCGTCTCCTTCAGCTTGTCGATCACGTGCTGCGGCGCCGGCAGGTCCGGATTGCCCATGCCGAGATCGACGATGTCGGCGCCCTGGTTTCGCGCGACCGCCTTGGCGCGGTTGACCGTCTCGAACACGTAGGGCGGCAGGCGCTTGATGCGGTAAAATTCTTCCATCGCTCGGTCTCTGAAAAGGAATTCGGCGGCCCTGGGGCCAGCCCGTTGTTCAGCCTTTTAACATGCTTCGGACAAAAGCTAGTAGATGCGCCCGCCAGATGCCGGAGCGAATGCGGGAGCCTGCGCAGGAGCTGGCGCGGATCTTGCGGCTTCGGTCCTGGTTGCCTCGGTCCTGGTTACCTCGGTCTTGGCGGCCTGGGTTTTGGCGGGTTCTTTCTTCTTGCGGGAGGCCGGCGGAACACCCACCGAAATCTGCTGCTGGTCGCGCGCCGCGACGAGATCGGTTTCGAGCTTGTGCTGCTCGACGTCCGTCAGCATGACGGCGGTCCGGGGCGGCGGAACGTCATGGACCGCCGGATAGGTCATTTGTTCGGCCGGCCGGGCCGGCGCATTGGGAGAAACGCCGACATGCGGCAATTGCGACGCGGACTCGGCGAATTTCTGATTGATCGACGCGCAGCCGGACAGACCCAGCGGCGTAGCCGCCGCCAAGGCAAGGACCACGGCCGGCAGCGCCCGCGATCCGATCTTTTGCTGCAATGCGACGGCGCGCCGTCTCATCGATCCCCGACCCCAGAACCCAACTCACTCACTGCCCAACATTGGGGCGAACGGTGAAATTCACGTAAATTCAATAAAGTGAACTGGAATTTGGGTAGACCTGTAATATGTCCAAAGCAAGGACCGGGTTAAAGGCTGGCGGCTAGCGTGCCGGCCGGTTCGGGCACGAAGTTTGCTGGGCGGCAGGTCATGAAAAATAACGTGGCGGCAGGACCCAAGGCAGCCGAAATCAAGGCGCCCGCCCCCTTGCTCGGGCCCGCCAAGCTCGGCTCGGTCGACATTGAGGCGTTCTCCAAGAACCTCGCCCGCATGATCGAGGGCGGCGGCCAGGCGCTCGCCGCCTACCTCAAGCCGCGCGAGGAGGGAAAGGTCGAGACCGGCCCCTCCGACGAAATCACCGACATGATCAAGACGCTCGGCCAGGTGCTCGAGTATTGGCTGTCGGACCCGGCGCGCGCGGTCGAACTGCAATCGCGGCTCGGCCGCGCCTATCTCGAACTGTTCGGCGCGACCGCCAAGCGGCTCTCCGGCGAGGACGTCAAGCCGGTGGCGCAGGTCGACCGGCGCGACAAGCGCTTCGCCGATCCGGAATGGACGACCAACCACTTCTTTGATTTCGTGAAGCAGGCCTATCTGCTCGGCACCGGCTGGGCCGAACAGCTCGTGGCCGACACCCGGGACCTCGACCCGCACACGCGCCAGAAGGCCGAGTTCTATGTGAGGCAGCTCGGCAACGCGCTGTCGCCGTCGAACTTCGTGCTGACCAATCCGGAACTGCTGCGGGAGACGCTGATCACCAACGCCGAGAACCTTGCGCGCGGCATGCACATGCTCGCGGAAGACATCAAGGCAGGCGGCGGCGAATTGAGAATCCGGCAATCCGATGCCGAGAAGTTCGAGGTCGGCAAGAATCTCGCGGTCTCGCCGGGGAAGGTGATCTTCGAAAACAAGCTGATGCAGCTCATTCAGTACACGCCGTCGACGCCGTCGGTGCTGAAGACGCCGCTTTTGATCTGCCCGCCGTGGATCAACAAATTCTACGTGCTCGACCTCAACCCGGAAAAGTCCTTCATCAAATGGTCCGTCGACCAGGGGCTGACCGTGTTCGTGATCTCCTGGGTCAATCCGGACCAGCGCCACGCCAAGATGAACTTCGAGGACTACATGCGGCAGGGGCCGCTGGCAGCCCTCGATGCGATCGAACAGGCGACCGGAGAGAACAAGGTCCATACCATCGGCTATTGCGTCGGCGGCACGCTGCTCGCGATCACGCTCGCCTATATGGCGGCGACCAACGACCAGCGCATCGCTTCCGCGACGCTGTTCACCGCGCAGGTGGACTTCACCCACGCCGGCGATCTCAAGGTGTTCGTCGACGAGCCGCAGCTTGAAATCCTGGAGCGGCGGATGGCCGAGCGCGGCTATCTCGAAGGCAAGAAGATGGCCAACGCCTTCAACATGCTGCGCTCCAACGACCTGATCTGGCCCTACGTCGTCAACAACTACCTGCGCGGCAAGGCGCCGATGCCGTTCGACCTGCTGTACTGGAATTCGGACGCGACGCGGATGCCCGCCGCCAATCACTCGTTCTACCTGCGGCAATGCTACCTCAACAACACGCTGTCGCAGGGCAAGATGACCATCGCCAACGTCAAGCTCGACCTCGGCAAGGTCACGGTGCCGGTCTACAACCTCGCCACCCGCGAGGACCACATTGCGCCGGCAAAGTCGGCGTTTCTCGGCTCGAAGTTCTTCGGCGGCCCGGTGCGTTTCGTGCTCTCGGGCTCGGGCCACATCGCCGGCGTGGTCAACCCGCCGAACAAGGTGAAGTACCAGTACTGGACCGGCGGCAAGGCCGGCACCGGCACGCTCGAAGCGTGGCTGAAGAAGGCGCAGGAGCACCCCGGCTCCTGGTGGCCGGACTGGTTTGAGTGGATCAAATCGCACGGCGCCGACGAGGTGCCGGCGCGCGAGCCCGGCGGCGGCAAGCTCACGCCGATCGAGGATGCGCCGGGGCGGTATGTGAAGGTGCGAAGTTAAGGCGTAGACTTCCCCGAAAAGAGGCGGCGACTCATCGACCGCCATCCTGGGGAGGCTTGCAATGGTGACAATCGGCAATTCCTCACGACGCGAATTTATCGGCGCCCTGAGCGCTGGCGTGGCAGCGGCAGGCGCCGTCGCTGCAACATCCGAAGCCACGGCACAGGGCGGAGCTCCATTGAAGATCGTCGACTTCCACAATCACTACATGGGTCCATCCTGGACCTTGACCAATCTCGCCAATGTCCCGCCCCCGGCGCGACCGGCATGGGAAAAGATCAACGCGAATCTGCAGAGTGAAAACGCGTTGATCGCGTCGGTGGAGAGCGCAGGCTTGTCAGCTCGCGTCATCAACACGCCGACCGCGTTCATCGAGGATGCCGACGGCAAAGTTCCGGCCGACGCAACGCAACGCGTCAACGACCGGATGGCGGAGGTCTGCGCCCGACACCCCGGCAAGCTCCACGGACTTGCCACCGTCGATGCATTCTCGGGCGATGCCGGCGCCCGCGAACTGACGCGCGCGGTCAAGGAATTGCGGCTGCGCGGCGTGTTCGTCGAAAGCGCCAGAGGCGATCTCCTGCTCGGCGACAAGGAGACGCGGCCGATGCTGAAGGCCGCGGCAGACCTCGGCGTGCCCGTGTTCGTGCATCCGCAGACTGACCCGCAGCTCCACAAGCGCTTCTCCCGAACCGGGCGGATCGGGCTGCGGCTGGCCCGCGGCACGATCAACAACGCAGCACTGATCAACATGCTGGAGAGCGGAGCTTTCGATGAAGCGCCGAAGCTTCAGCTCGTGGTGACGACGCTGGCATTGGGCGGGCTGATGCTCGCCGGCGGATTCGGTGACGGCGCGCGTATCCGCAGTGACGCGCCGGCGCTCACGCGCCGCCACGTCTATGTCGACACCATGGGCATCAATCCCGTGACGGTGCGCGCCGCAATCGACCTGCTCGGCGCCGACCATGTGCTGATGGGCACCGACTGGCCGATCGTCGAGGAGAAATCGGTCCCCGAGCGGCTCGCCAAGGCGCTCGCGCATTCCGGGCTGAATGCTGCCGAGCAGCAGATGGTCGCGGGCGGCAACGCGCTGCGGCTGCTCGGCGCGTCGTGACGGCGGACGCGCGGCAGCTCCGGCTGGTGTCCCGGACCCGAAGTTCGCACGATTGCCCGGCAAGCACTTTTGCGGACTTCGAATCCAGCGACACTAGCCTGTGAGCTTGACCGGCACCTTCAGGTAGCGGACCCCGTTGGCTTCGGCTGGCGGAAACGCACCTGCCCGGATGTTCACCTGGATCGACGGCAGCAGCAGCGTCGGCGCCGCGAGCTTGGCATCACGTGCGTTGCGCATTGCCGCGAACTCGTCCTCGCTCACGCCCTCGCGGACATGGACGTTGCGCGAACGCTCCTCGCCCACCGTGGTTTCCCAAGCGTAGGCATCGCGGCCCGGCGCCTTATAGTCGTGGCACATGAACAGACGCGTGTCCGGCGCCAGATCGAGGATGCGCCTGATCGAGCGGTAAAGCGTGCGGGCATCACCGCCGGGAAAATCGGCCCGCGCCGTCCCATAATCGGGCATGAACAGCGTGTCGCCGACGAACACCGCGTCGCCGATCTTGTAGGAAACACAGGCCGGCGTGTGACCGGGCGTATGGATCACTTCGACCTCAAGACCGCCGATAGCGAACTTCTCGCCGTCGCGGAAAAGGCGGTCGAATTCCGAGCCGTCGCCCGAGACGTCGCTGGCATTGAAAACCGGCCGGAAGATGCGCTGCACCTCGCGGATATGCTCACCGATGCCGACCATGGCGCCGGTCTTGAGCTTCACATACGGCGCGCCTGAAAGGTGGTCGGCGTGGGCATGGGTTTCCAGCACCCACGTCACCGCGACGCCTTCGGCCTTGGCCGCGGCAACGATGGCGTCGGCCGACGTGACCGCAGCCTTCCCGCTCTTGTGGTCGTAGTCGAGCACCGGATCGATCACGGCACCCTGTTTCGTCACCGGATCCCAGACCAGATAGCTGACCGTATTGGTGGGCTCGTCGAAGAACGCCCGGATCGCGGGCCTGGCGCTGATGGCCATTTTTTCCTCCATGGGTCTCGTTTCGGACTTGACATATATATTAGAGATATCTAATTTAGCAATATCTGATTTATTGGAGAACCGATGCCACAGGCCGTGCGCAAGCAAGACTTCGCGATGGGCAGCTTCGAGCAGAAGGCGGCCGAGGCCGCGCGGCTCCTGAAGCTTCTCGCCAACGAGAACCGGCTGCTGATCCTTTGCCGCCTTGTCGCCGAACGCGAAATGCCGGTCGGCGAGATCGCCGCGGCCGTGGGCCTGAGCCAGTCGGCGCTGTCGCAGCATCTGGCGAAGATGCGCGAAGAAGGCCTGGTCGCAACGCGGCGCGAGGCCCAGACGATCCACTACCGCATCGCCGATCCGGACACGCGCCGGATTCTGGCGGTGTTGAAGAGCATCTACTGCCCTTGAAGCAACAAACGACAACACGGAACCTTGGTGATCCCATGACGCCCCTTCAATCCGTCTCTCCCAAACGCGCTGCCGAATTGGTCCGCCAGGGCGCCGTTCTGATCGACATTCGCGAGGCCGACGAGCATGCACGCGAGCGCATTCCCGGCGCCCGGCATCACGCGCTGTCGAAGCTCGGCACCGACAACCCGGCCCGCGCGGGCGACGACGTGCTGGTGTTCCACTGCCGCTCCGGCGCGCGCACCAAGGCGAATGCGCCGAGGCTCGCGGCGGCGGGCGGCTGCGAAACCTACGTGCTGGAGGGCGGGCTCGATGCCTGGAAACGCGCCGGCCTGCCGACCGTCGTGGACACGCGGCAGCCGATAGAGATCATCCGGCAGGTGCAGATCGTCGCCGGCGGCCTTGTGCTCGCAGGCGCCCTGCTCGGTGCAACCGTGTCGCCCTACTTCTACATCGTCCCGGGCTTCGTAGGCGCGGGACTGATGTTCGCAGGCATCAGCGGCTTCTGCGGCATGGCCACACTGTTGGCCGCGATGCCGTGGAACCGGCGCACCGCCTAAACGCCGCGATCGGCGACTTGCTCCGCGCCCGTAGTTGGGCGCCACGGGAAACCCATGCCGGGACTTCAGGACATTCTGTCGGTGGCATCCGGCGGCCTCGTCGGATTCACGCTGGGCCTTGTCGGCGGCGGCGGCTCGATCCTCGCCTTGCCGCTGATCGTCTATGCGGTGGGCGTGACCTCGACGCATATTGCCATCGGCACCAGCGCAGTGGCGGTGGCAGCAAGCGCCGCCGCGAATCTGATCGGGCACGCGCGCGCCGGCACGGTAAAATGGCGCTGCGCTGTCGTGTTTGCGGTTGCCGGCATGGCAGGAGCAGCCGGCGGCGCCGAACTCGGCAAGATGGTCGATGGCCGCCGCCTGCTGCTTCTGTTCGGCGTGCTGATGGTCGCAATCGGGCTGTCGATGCTGCGGCCGCTCCGCGATCCGGGCAATCCGGAAATCCGGCTCGACCGGTCGAGCGCGGCGCAACTTCTGCCTCTGCTGATCGGATATGGACTTGCGGTGGGATCGCTCGCCGGATTCTTCGGCATCGGCGGCGGTTTTCTTGTGGTGCCGGGCCTGATGGCTGCAACCGGCATGCCGATGATCAACGCCATCGGCTCGTCGCTCGTGTCGGTGACGGCGTTCGGCCTGACCGCTGCGGCGAGCTATTCACTTTCCGGGCTGGTCGACTGGAGGCTCGCTTTGCTTTTCGTGATCGGCGGAGCGCTAGGAGGTCTCCTTGGCATTGGACTCGGCCGCAGGCTTTCAAGGCACAAGCGCGCGCTGTCGCTGGCGTTCTCCGCCATTGTCATCACGGTCGGACTTTACGTGATCCTCAGGTCTCAGATCTGATCGCGTCAAGGGAACAGCGCGATCTGCTCCAGCCCCATGCCCTCGGGGTAGCCGAGCACCAGATTCATGTTCTGCACCGCCTGGCCGGATGCGCCCTTCACCAGGTTGTCCAGCGCCGAGATGACGATGGCGCGGCCCGGCACGCGATCTTTCGCCACGCCAATGAAGGTCATGTTGGAACCGCGGACGTGCCGGGTCTGCGGCGTCTGGCCGAATGGCAGCACATGAACGAACGGTTCTCTCGCGTAGAACTTTAAAAGCGTCGCATGAAGATCCTCGGGCGAAGTGCCCGTGGTGCAACGCAAATAAATGGTCGACAGGATGCCACGGTTCATCGGCACGAGGTGCGGCGTGAACGTCGGGACCACCTCGCGGCCGGCCGCGAGCGAGAACTCCTGGTCGAGTTCGGCCATGTGCCGGTGATGGCCGACGCCGTAGGCGTGGAACCCTTCGGACACCTCGGAGAAGAGCATCTCCTCCTTGGCGGCCCGTCCGGCTCCGGTCATGCCGGACTTGGCGTCGATGACGATCTGGTCCGGCTCGATGGCCCTGGCCTTGAGCAGCGGCGTCACCGCCAGCTGGGCGCAGCTCGTGTAGCAGCCCGGATTGGCGACCAGGCGCGCCTGCTTGATCGCCTCACGGTGAATCTCGACGAGGCCGTACACCGCCTCCTTCTGCAGTTCCGGCGCGTGATGCTCGTGGCCGTACCACTTCGCGTAAACGGCCGGGTCGTGCAGCCGGAAGTCGGCGGACAGATCCACCACCTTGGTCTTCGGCGCCTTGGCGAGGAGATCGCTCAAGACCTTCTGGGTCGTCGCGTGCGGCAGCGCGCAGAACGCGAGATCGAGATTGGCCCGGGCCCAGTCGATGCTTTCGATCGAGACCAGCGTCGGCAGCGGAAACGGCGCGAACTGCGGAAACACGGTGCGCATCTCCTGCCCGGCCTTGCGGTCGGCGGTCAGCAGCACGAGTTCGACGCGTGGATGGCGCAGCAGCAGGCGAACCAGTTCGGAGCCGGTGTAGCCCGACGCGCCGAGCACGCCGACCTTCGCCTTTGCAGTTTCGTTCGCAGCCATGGTCTCAATCCTTTGTCGACAGCCGAACAGGACCACCGGATCGAGGCAGGCATCGCGGGAGTTTTGGGAAAACGCGCCGCGGGCCCAGATCCGGCGGCGCAGACAATATCAGGCGCGCGCCGAAACTTCCGTACGGCGGCGGCGCGACGAGATGGTGACGGACCGGGTCATCGCGGGGCGATATAGCGGCTTGCCGCCGGTCTTACAAGGCCGGCCCTTGGCGTCCCCGCGTGCCGTGAGGGGCCGCGCCTACTCCGCCGCCGGGATGGTCCGCACCCAGGCGACGATGGCGTCGAGGTCCTGCGCGGTGAGCTTGCTGAAATAGACCTGCCGGGCCATCGGCGTCTTGAAGGCGCGGCCGTCGCGGCCGACGCCCTGGGTCAGCGCCTTCTTGATTTCGTCATCGGTCCAGGCGCCGATGCCCTTTTCCCGGTGCGCGGTGATGTTCGACACCTTCACCACGCCGAACGGCCCCTTCATCTCGTGGCCGCCCCGGCCCAGCCAACCGACATAGTCCTGCCCGCCCCCGGGCTTCCGGGCATGGCACTCCATGCAATGCGCCAGCGTCGCGAGATAGAACCCGCGCTTCACCGGATCGGCGGGCACTTCGTTGCCGGTCGGCTTCTCGGCACCCGGAATCAGTTCCTGGTGCAGCGCAGCCTTGTAGATCGGCGGCTGCACTTCGTTTCGCACCGGCGCCACCGTCTTGATGTACGCCACCACGGCGTCGAGATCGCCCGGCGTTATGATCTTGTAGAACGCGTAGGGCATCTGCGCGACCGGCACGCCGTTCGGCCGCACGCCGTCGGTCATCATTTTTTTGATGTCGGCGTCGCTCCACGTGCCGATGCCGGTGTCGCGGTCCGGCGTGATGTTGGAGCCCTTCACGGTAAACTGCGGCTCGTCGAACACCTGCGAGCCGCCGGAAAAGCGCCGGCTCATATCAAAGCCGCCCGGCCCGCGCGGCGTATGGCAGCCGTCGCAGCCCATGACCGCGTTGACCAGATAGGCGCCGCGCTCGACCGGCGTTTGCGCGACTGCGGACGTCGTCAGCCATGTTGCGGCCAGAACGGCCGCCGGCAAGGATTGCAACAGACGGATCAAAGGCCCCTCCCCAATCAATCAAGAAAATGATTGCCGCACCGAATGCGATTCGCGCGCCCCTGTCATCGGCCTGCGCGTGCGATCATTCACATCCTGGCCAGAATGATTTCGGCGGCGCGTTCGGCCAGCGCCAGCGTCGGCGCGTGCGTGTTGCAGCAGTTCACCTCGGGCATGATCGAGGCGTCGGCGACGCGCAGCCGGGATAGGCCGCGCAGCCGCAATTGCGGATCGACCGGCGCGGACGCATCCGTGCCCATCTCGCAGGTGCCGACATAGTGATAGTAGGTGCCGGCATTGGCGCGAATGTGTCCGACAATGTCGGCACGGCTGGCGCGCGGAATGCTGACCTGCGCCTTGCGCATCCCATCGAACCCCGGACCGTTGCCGATGGCGAACCCAAGCTCCATCCCGGCCACGTAAGCATCGACGTCCGCCGGATCGGCAAAGTAGTTGGGATCGACGACGGGAGCGGCGTGAGGATCGGCCGAGGCGAGCCGCACACTGCCGCGGCTTTTCGGCTTCATCAGCCCGACCATGATGGCGTAGGCCTCGTCGGGCTTCACCTCGGGCACGTTCGGCACGAACATCCGGCCGAAAACCTGGATGTCGGGACCCGGCCGCGACGGGTTGCTCCTGTGCCAGGTGATGCCGGCGTGGCCGGTGTCGGTCTGCGGCGGGTTGACGCCCTTGGTCGAAAACAACAGCCGCGTCAGCAGATGATCGTGCAGGTTTGCGCCGATCCGTGGCTGATCGAGCGCAACGGCAATGCCGAGCTTGCGAAGATGATCCGCGGGCCCGATGCCCGACAGCATCAGGAGCTTGGGCGACATGATGCCGCCGGCGCTCAGTATCACTTCCCCGGCGGCGATCCGCCGCGTCTCGCCCGCGAGGCTGACGAACACGCCGCGGCACTCGCCGCCCGCGATCTCGAGCTTCGTCACCATCGCGTGCGTCAGCAGCGTGAGGTTCGGGCGCCGCAGCGCCGGATGCAGATAGCCGTGCGCCGCCGAGACCCGGCGCATATTCGTATCGGTGTTGACGTCGTTCTGGCCGGCCACATCGCCGACCTGCGCCAAGTCGTTGACGTCGCGCCGCAGGGCCTTGCCGCAGGCTACCGCCGAACTCGATGAACGCCTGCGTCACCGGATGCGAACGGTCCGGCGTCCGCGTCGCGATCATGCCGGAGCCACCGCGCATGGCACTTTCGCCGCCCGCGTAGCGCTCGGCCTTCTTGAAGTTGCGGATCAGGTGGTCGAAGCCCCAGTCCGGTCCGGCCGCGGCCTCCCACGCCTCGTAGTCGGCCCGGTCGCCGTTCAGCCAGACGGTCGCGTTGATGCTCGACCCGCCGCCGATCACCTTCCCCACCGGCGCGACGATGCTGCGGCCGTTCAGGTGCGGCTGCGGCACGGTCGAGCAGCACCAGTCGGTGTCGGTGCCGAAGTTGCTCGGCCACAGCCGGGGATCGGAAATCTTCGCCTGGCTGATATCGGTGCCGCCGCCTTCAATTAGCAGCACCGACGACCCGTCCTCCGACAGCCGGTTCGCCACCACGCAGCCCGCAGCGCCTGCGCCCACGACCACATAGTCGTATTCGGGCTTGAGGCTCTCGGGGCGCGCACTTGCGATGAGCGAATCGTCCGCAGGCATGCCCTTAGGTGCCTTGCCCTACAGCGACTGCATCGGGTTGACGCGATAGCCGGTGCCCTGCTTTTCGATCCGGGCCAGCGCCGGGAACGGGAAGTGATAGCCCTGCACCGGAAGTTTTTCGGCGACCAGCATGTCGTAGACGCCCTTCCGCGTGGCGGCGGCCTTCGGCGGGTCCTGGTCGAAGAAGCCGTGCCAGTCCGGATGGGGCGCGAACACCGCGACGTTGTTGCAGACGTCCGATTGCACAAAGATGGTCTTGTTGCCCGAATTGACGAGATAGGACGTGTGTCCGATGCTGTGGCCGGGCGTCCCCACGGCCAGGACGCCGGGCGTGACCTCCTTGTCCCAGGCGTAGGGCGTGACCTTGCGCTTCAGCGTGTCGAACACGCGCCGGTTGTTGGCGAACAATTCGGTCATGCGGCCCTTGGAGGCGCGGCTCATCTCGCCGTCGTCCATCCAGAACTTCCATTCGACTTCAGGCACCTTGATTTCGGCATTCGGGAAGGCTGGCGAATTGTCGGGCATCAGCAGGCCGTTCACATGGTCGGCGTGGAAATGCGAGATCATCACCATGTCGATGGCGTTGCGGTCGATGCCGGCCGCCTTGAGATTGGCGTTGAGCGTGCCGCGCTCGCCCTTGCTCTCGATCGATGCGGCCTCGCCATTGCCGGTGTCGAACAGCAACTTCTTGCCCCCGATCGTGACCACGATCGGCGAATAGGTGTTCTTCATCTTGTCGGCAGGCAGGCCCGCCGCGGTCAGGGCCCTGGCCAGGTCTTCGATGCTTGCGTTGACCAGATAGTTGCCGTTCACCGGCACCATGCGGAAACCGTCCGACAGCACGGTCACCTCGATGTCGCCGACCTTGTAACGATGAAACTCAGCCATTCCGAATTCTCCTTGACGCAAAGGCCGCCCAAGATGGGCGGCCCCGGTTTTTCTTGCAAGCTCCCTGCCGATTACAGCACGGGATTCCACGGCGCGGGGACGAGCCGATAGCCGCTGCCCGCCTTCTCGACCCAGCCCAGCCCCGGGAACGGGAAGTGATAGCCGGAGATCAGCGTCTTCTCAGCCGCCGCCATGTCGTAGAAGCGCTTGCGCGTCGCCACCGCCTGATCCGGCTCATTGTCGAACATCACCTTCCATTCCGGATTTCTCAGGAACAGGTCGGGCACGTTGGCGACGTCGCCCTGGAACAGAAGCTTGCTCTGGCCCGACTGGATCGCAAACGAGCTGTGGCCCGGGGTATGTCCCGGGGTGTCGATCGCGATGATGCCCGGCCCGACCTCGCTGCCGCCCTGATAGATCGTCACGCGGGTCTTGATGTCACCGAACATCTTTCGGGCGAAGCCGAACGACGCCTTGACGAAGCCCTCCGGCGCCTTGGCCATGTTGGCGTCGTCCATCCAGAATGCCCAGTCGTTCGCCGGCACCTTGATCTCGGCATTCGGGAAGGCCGGCGAGCCATCCGGGTTCTTGATGCCGTTGATGTGGTCGCCGTGCATATGCGAGATCACGACGGTATCGATCGACTTGGGATCGACGCCGGCCGCCGCGAGCGACTGCGGCAGGAGGCCTACGGTGGGCGCGATCGGTCCATAGCCGGTGTCGATCAGCACGAGTTTTCCGCCGGTGTTGACCAGCAGCGGATTGAACGGCGCGAACACCGTGCCCTTGGGCATATACGCGGCTTCGGCGGCCTTCAGCACCTCTTCGTTGGGCACGTTCAGCACGAAGCGCGGCGGAAGCGGGATCGGCCGCGCGCCGTCGCTGACCACCGTGAGTTCAAAATCGCCGAGCTTGGAGCGGAAGAAGCTCGGCACCTGTTTGCCGGCGGCGGGCGCGCCCGCAGAGGCTTGCAGAGGAAGCGCCAGCGCCGCACCGGCGGCACCGGCACCGGCCATCAGGCCACGTCGCGTGAGTTCAGTCATCATGATGTGCCTCCCTGCGCGTTAGAGAACCGGATTCCAGGCCGCCGGGATCAGGCGGTAATTCGCACCGTCCTTCTCGACATAGCCCATGGACGGGAAATTGAAGTGGAAGCCGACCACCATGGCCTTCTCGGCCGCCGCCATGTCGTAGAACTTGCGGCGGGTCTGCACAGCCTCCTGCGGGTCGATGTCGAAGGCGACATGCCAGTCCGGATTGCGCAGGAACAATTCGGGGATGTTGGTGACGTCGGACTGAATCAGCACCTTGGCCGAGCCCGAAGCGACCACGAAGGTGGTGTGACCCGGCGTATGACCGGGCGCGCCGATCGCGGTGATGCCGGGTGCGACCTCCTTGTCCCAATCGTAGCGCGTCACCTTGTCCTCGATGCCGGCGTACACCTTCTGAACGTTGGCGAAATAGTTCTTCATCATCGGGTTGGAGTTGGCCTTGGCGGCGTTCTCCTTGCTCGTCCAGAAATCCCAGTCCTTGGCCGGCGCCATGATCTCAGCGTTGGGGAACGCCATCGAGTTGTCGGCGGCGCGGATGCCGTTGGTGTGATCGGGATGCAGGTGCGACATCAGCACGATGTCGATGTCCTTGGGCTGGATGCCCGCGGCGGCGAGATTTCCGATGGTGCGGCCGACCGCACCCTTGCTCGCCTCGAGCTGGCCGATGCCGTTGCCGCAGTCGATCAGCACCAGCTTGCCGCCGGTGTTGATGAGCTGCGGATTGAACGGCACGGTGACCATGCCTTTGGGCCAGCGGGCCGCCTCGGCGGCCGCGAGCGCCTGCTCCTTCGGCACGTTGCGCACGAAGGTGTCAGGCATCGGGAACGTGCGCGCGCCGTCGTTCACCGACGTGCATTCGATGTCGCCGACCTTGTAACGATAGAGGCCCGGCGCCTGCTGGCCCTTGACGGGCGCGGCGGCGTGTCCCGGCGAATGCTGCGTGAATGCGAGGGCGCCCGCGGCGGCTGCGCCGCCCAGCAGATGCCGGCGAGTGAGTTCAGTCATGAGTATCCCTCCCTGATCGGCGCCGCGCGTTCGTTCGAGTTCGCGCTTGGCTGCCTTGCCCATCGTAACCCATTGCCCATCCGATGTGAGAGGCAAAAAAGAAGGCCGCGACAAAGCGCGGCCTTCCCGCCTTGCAAACCGCTCCGATCAGAGCGTCGGATTCCACATCACCGGGATTTCCCGGTAGCCCGATGGCGTCTTTTCGATATGGGCGACCGCCGGGAACGGGAAATGATAGCCCTGCACCGGAATCCTGTCGGCCGCGACCCGGTCGTAGACGCGGCGGCGGGTTTCCTCGGCCTTCGACGCGTCCATGTCGAACATCACGTGCCAGCCGGGGTTGCGCACGAACAGTTGCGGCAGCGTGGTGAGATCGCCCTGGATCATCAGGCTGGAATTGCCGGACGACACGATATGCACGGTGTGGCCCGGCGAATGGCCGTGCGCCGCCATCGAAGCGATGCCCGGCGCCACGTCCTTGCCGGGCTCGTACTTGGTCATCTTGCTGCCGACGATGCCGAACACCCGCCGCACATTGGCGAAGGCGCCCTTCATCGCTTCCGGCGCGCGGCTCATGTTGCCGTCGTCCATCCAGAAGTCCCACTCCGGCCCGGGCACCATGACCTCGGCGTTCGGATAGGACGGCTTGCCGTCGGTGACCAGACCGTTGATGTGGTCGCCGTGGAAATGCGAGATCACCACCGCATCGATGTTCTTGATGTCGATGCCCGACGCCGCGAGGTTGGCCTGCCCCTGCCCCATCGTGCCGTTGCTGGTCGCAAGCGCGCCGGGCCCGAAGCCCGAGTTGATGGCGACAAGCTTCGAACCTGTGTTCACCACCACCGAATTGAACGGCAGCACGAAGCGGTCCGCCGGAATGTAGAGGGCCTGAAGCGCGGCGACGACCTCGTCGCGGCTCTTGTTGCGCACGAAATTCTCCGGCAGCGGCGACGTGCGCGCGCCCTCGGAGATCACGGTCACCTCGACGGTACCGACCTTCATCCGGTACCAGCCGTTGGTCTGCTTGCCGGCGAGCGGCGCCGCTGCACGCGCGATGCTTCCGGAAATCGACGATGCGGCCACGGCGGCAGCCGTGCCCGCTAAGAGCGACCTGCGATTGAGTTCGATCATGACGTCTCCCCCTTGATCGTCGCCACATCGTCCGCGCAGAGCGGCGGCGGCAACTGGAGGAAGTCTATTCCGGCGGGAGCAAAAAAGAAGGCCGCCGCAGCGTGACGGCCCTCCCCGTGTTGCGAGTTGTTCCGATCAGAGCGTCGGATTCCACATCACCGGAATCTCCCGGTAGCCCGTGCCGGCCTTCTCGATATAGGCCATGCCCGGGAACGGATAGTGGAAGCCCTGCACCAGCATCTTCTCGGCCACCAGCATGTCGTAGACCTTGCGGCGGGTGTCTTCCGCCATCTTGGCGTCCTGGTCGAAGAAGGCATGCCAGCCTGGATTGCGCACGAACAGCGCCGGATGGTTGGTCACGTCGGCCTGCACATAGACCTTGCTGTTGCCGGAGGCGACGATGTGCGAGTTGTGGCCCGGCGTATGGCCGTTGGTCGCGACCGAGGTGATGCCGGGTGCAAGCTCCTTGCCCGGCTCGTACGGCGTGACCTTGCGGCCGAGCGCATCGAACACGTTGCGGGCACCGGCGAACACGCCCTTCATGCGATCGGTGGTCTGGCGGCTCATCTCGCCGTCATCCATGAAGTATTTCCATTCCGCCGCCGGCACCATGATCTCGGCATTCGGGAACGACGGCTTCTTGTCCGGCGTAATCAGGCCGTTGATGTGGTCGCCGTGGAAGTGCGAGATGATGACGACGTCGATCGCGTTGCGGTCGATGCCCGCGGCTTTCAGATTGCCGTGATACTGGCCGCCGACGCCCTTGCTGCGCTCAAAGTTGCCTTCGCCGGTGCCGGTGTCGAAGGCGACCAGCTTGGAGCCGGTGTTGACGACGATCGGCGTGTACGGGATCGTCATCGTGTCCTTTTCCATGTAGGACGCGGCGAGCGCCTCGTTCACCTGATCTTTCTTCGCATTCAACACGAAGTTGTCGGGGAATTTGAACGTGTTGCGGCCGTCGGTGACGCAGGTGATCTCGTAGCTGCCGACCTTGTAGCGGTACCAGCCGGGCGCCTGCGTGCCGAGCAGCGGTGCCGCGGCTTTGGCCGGAGCCAGCGGCGTGAGCGCGGTCGCGGCGGAGGCCACGGCTGCGCCGGCCAGTACGGTGCGGCGAGTGAGTTCGGTCATTGGGTCTCTCCCTGGATTTGGTTGGTAGCGATCGTTACCCGGAGCAACGAATGACCGCCGCCCGCGAGGCTGCGGCGGCCGGATCGTCGCCCCTTATGCCTTCACCCCCTTGTGGCGATGACTGATGGGCGGGACGTCCCGATCCCGCCCGATCGATGGCAGCCTAACACCGCTCGCACGATTGTATTCCACCTTGATGACGCGCCGCGGAGCGTTCACGCAATGTTGAGATAGCCGCGCCCGGCCCCTAAGATGCGCCGCTTGCGGGGGCGCATGCATTGGGCACGGGCTTCGCGCAACGATACGACGAGCCGGCGACAGACCGGCCCGGTCATTGGGGAGGAATTCGATGCGTAAGTTAGTCGTGACGTCGGTCGCGTTATGCGCGGCCATCCTGTTCGGCGCCGACGCGCGCGCCCAGGCGCCCGCGCCCTATGGTGAAGCCCTCAACATCGAAACCGCGAAGAAGGCTGCCGCTGCCGCCGCCGACGAATCCAAAAAGAACAACTGGGCGATGTGCATCGCCGTCGTCGCGCCCTCCGGCGATCTCGTCTACTTCGAGCGCATGGACAACTGTCAATATGCGTCGATCGTGATTTCGCAGCACAAGGCGAAGGCCGCTGCGACGTTCCGCCGCCCCACCAAAGTGTTCGAAGATCGCATCGCCTCCGGTGGTGCGGGGCTCACCGCACTGACCTTGGACGGCATCATCGCCTCCGAAGGCGGCATCCCGATCGTCGTCGGCGGCAAGATTGTCGGCGCGATGGGCTGCAGCGGCGGCACCGGACAGCAGGACGGACAGGCCTGTCAGGCCGGCGTCAACGCGGTGAAATAGTCGAAAGCCATATGGCTCTATCGCGGACCTGCCGGGCCAGTCCCGGCAGGTTTTGTTTTGCGGGCCAGTCCTATTGTTTGCCGATCAGATCGACGAACCATTTGACCGTCACCGACGTGACGTCGCCGAGCGAGAGCAGCACCCAGGCCCAGACAAACGCCGAGGAGAAATTGGCGGCCTGAAACCGCCAGTACGGCATCGCGAACACGCCGGCGACGATCGGTACCGAGGCGCGCAGCGGACCCGAAAAACGCGCGATGAAGATCGCCGCCGAGCCCCATTTCCTGATGAAGGCCTCGCCGGCCGGAATGAGGTTGGGGTGCTGCGACAGCGGCCACATGTGATAGACGCGGTTTTCCAGCTTGAGCCCCACCCAGTAGGACAGCCAGTCGCCGAGGGCCGCCCCGAGCGCGCCGGCAATCAAGATCGGCCAGAAGCTGAGCCCGCTCGCGCTGATCAGCGCACCGAGGCCCACGAGCACGCCCCAGGCCGGGATCAGCAGCGAAATAAATGCCAGCGACTCGGCAAAGCAGAGCACGAATACGATCGGCGCGGCCCAGACCTGATGTTCGCGGACATAGTCGATGATCGGCTGGATGTATTGTTCGAGATTCATGAGTCTTTTCTTGACCTCGGGCCGATCTGAGGCCAAGGCACGCAACCGGGGCCATTTGTTTATCGCGGCCGCCGCCGTTTAGCCAGTATCCGGAACAAGGATGGTGGGGAACGCGGCGGCGGCATGAAGCCTCACATGCAGCCCGATGGCCCTTGCCGTGGCATATTCGGCGCTTAACTGATTCGCCTCCCTTCCCATCACCGTAACGTCCGGATCACGTCGAAGCGAAATGGCCAAGACCGCGAACAAAGTCACGAAAAATCCGAAGAAAACCGCAGCCGTCGGCGATCTGTTCGCCGCGATGGACAAGCCACAACAGAAGGCCGCCGCCAGATCTTCGGGCGCAGCGTCCCCGAGTCCGAAGTCTTCGCGTTCGGCCGCCTCGAGCGCAGGCGAATCCGGCTACACCGCCAAGCACATCGAAGTGCTGGAGGGGCTCGAGCCGGTGCGCCGCCGGCCCGGCATGTATATCGGCGGCACCGACGAGAAGGCGCTGCATCACCTGTTCGCGGAAGTGATCGACAACGCGATGGACGAGGCGCTGGCGGGCCATGCCACCTTCATCGAGGTGGAACTGGAAGCCGACGGCTTCATCAGCGTCACCGACAACGGCCGCGGCATCCCGGTCGATCCGCATCCCAAATTCAAGAACAAGTCGGCGCTCGAAGTGATCATGTGCACGCTGCATGCCGGCGGCAAGTTCGATTCCGAGGTCTACGAAACCTCGGGCGGCCTGCACGGCGTCGGCGTGTCGGTGGCGAACGCACTGTCCGACCGCATGGAGGTCGAGGTCGCGCGCGGCCAGAAGCTCTACAAGATGGTGTTCGAGCGCGGCAAGCCGAAAGGCAAGCTGCAGGATGCAGGCAAGGCGCCGAACCGACGCGGCACCAAGGTGCGCTTCCATCCCGATGCGGACATCTTCGGGCCGAAGGCTGCGTTCAAGGCCGAGCGCGTGTTCAAGATGACGCGCTCCAAGGCCTATCTGTTCGGCGGCGTCGAGATCCGCTGGTCGTGCGACAAGGAACTGGTCGAAGGCACCGACGTTCCGGCCGAGGCGACATTCCATTTCGAGGAAGGGCTGAAGGACTATCTTGCCTCGACGCTGGACGGCGCGACGCTGGTGCATCCCGACATCTTCACCGGCAGCGCCGGCAAGACCGGAGCGCATGGCGGCGCGCAATGGGCGGTCGCCTGGACCGCTGACGTCGACGGCTTCCTCAACTCCTACTGCAACACCATTCCGACGCCGGACGGCGGCACGCACGAGTCGGGCTTGCGCACCGCCCTCCTCCGCGGCCTGAAGGATCACGCCGAGCGCATGGGTCAGGGCAAGCGGGCCGCGGCGATCACCAGCGAAGACGTCATGGTCGGCGCAGGCTGCATGCTCTCGGTGTTCATCCGCGAGCCGGAATTCCAGGGCCAGACCAAGGACCGTCTCGCCACCGCCGAAGCGCAGCGCATCGTCGAGAACGCAATCAAGGACCCGTTCGACCATTGGCTCGCGGGAAATCCGATCCAGGCGAGCAAGCTGTTCGACTTCGTCGCCGACCGCGCCGAGGAGCGTATCCGCCGCCGCCAAGAGAAAGATATTTCGCGCAAGAACGCGACGCGGAAGCTCCGCCTGCCCGGCAAGCTCGCCGACTGCACCAACGGAGCCGCAGCGGGCTCGGAAATCTTCATCGTCGAGGGCGACAGCGCCGGCGGCTCGGCCAAGCAGGCGCGCGACCGCGCCTCGCAGGCGGTGCTGCCGCTGCGCGGCAAGATCCTCAACGTGCAATCCGCCGGCAAGGACAAGCTCGCGCAGAACGCCCAGCTGGCCGATCTGGTGCAGGCGCTCGGCTGCGGCACCGGCGAGCGCTATCGCGACAACGACCTGCGCTACGACAAGGTGATCGTGATGACCGACGCCGACGTCGACGGCGCACACATCGCCTCGCTCCTCATCACGTTCTTCTATACGCAGATGCCGGACCTGATCGAGGGCGGCCATCTCTATCTTGCCGTGCCGCCGCTCTATCGCCTGTCGCACAACGGCAAGACCTTCTATGCCCGCGACGACAAGCACCGCGATGAAATCCGCAAGAAGGAATTCCACGCCAACGCCAATGTCGAGGTCGGCCGCTTCAAGGGGCTCGGCGAGATGATGGCGGCCCAACTCAAGGAAACCACGATGGACCCGCGCAAGCGCACGCTGCTGCAGGTCCGCATCGTCGAAGACGACCGCAAGGCCACCGCCAAATCGGTCGAGCGGCTGATGGGCAACAAGGCGGAGGCGCGCTTCGAGTTCATCCAGGAGCGCGCGGCGTTCGCCGACGAGGCCGCGCTGGACGTCTGATCGCAAGAGGATCGTACGAGGATCGCAATGGCTTTCGACAAACCGCCCCGGGGTCCGCTCTCGACACGCGACGCAGCCGAAGCCGCGTTCAAGAAGGTCACGGCCAAGCCCGCCGACCTGCCGCCGGAGCGGCCGAAGGTTCCGAACGCCAAGGAGATGGTGTCGGTCCGGCTCGATCGCGATGTGCTCGATCACTTCCAGAAGGACGGACCCGGCTGGCAGGACCGCATCAACGACGCGCTGCGCAAGGCGATCGGGAAATAGCCAAAAATAGCCCAGCCTTCCGATGTCACAGGCCGCTCCCATCGACTTCTGGTTTTCGATCGGAAGCCTTTACACCTACCTCTCGGTGATGCGGATCGACCGCTTCGAGGAGTTGCACGGCGTGACGTTTCGCTGGCGGCCGTTCAGTGTGCGATCGATCATGATCGAGATGGACAACATCCCGGCGCGCAAGCCCGCCAAGCTCGCCTACATGTGGCGCGACATCGAACGGCGCGCCGCGGGTGCGCTGTGCGATTTTCCGAGGCGCCCGCCCTACCCGCTGAAGAACTTCGACCTCGCCAATCGCATTGCCGTGGTCGGAGCGGCCGAAGACTGGTGCCCCGACTACGTCCGCGCGACCTACAGCCGCTGGTTCGGGCTCGGCGAGGAAGCCGGCAGCGAGCCCAACGTCTCGGCGAGCCTGAAGGAGATCGGCCAGGACCCCGGACGCGTGCTGGCGCTAGCGGACTCCGAGGAAGCCGGCAGCGCCTACGACCAGGCGACCGCCGAGGCGAAAACGCTCGGCATCTTCGGCGCGCCGACCTTCGTCACGCGCGGCGAAATCTTCTGGGGTGACGACCGCCTCGAAGACGCCGTACGCTGGCACGGCAAGGGCACGCTGCTGCGGCGTTAACGGACCGCGGGCGCAGGTCCGTCCTGCGGAAAGATGCCGAGCTTTGGCAGCATCGGCCGCCAGCGCGCCACGTCGCTGGCGATGCGTGCGCTGAAGCCCCTCGAGTCCAATGTGCCGGAAATCTCGCCCTTGCGCATGTGCTCCTGGATCGCCGCCGACCTGACCGCCGTGAGCATCGCGTTTTCGAGCTTCTTGAGCACGTCGGGCGGAACGCCCGCCGGAGCGACCAGGCCGTACCAGTTCTCCATCACCATGTCGGCATAGCCGAGTTCGACCGAGCTCGGGGTGTCCGGCAGCCCGGCAAGGCGTTTCACGCCGAGCACGACGACCGGCCGCACCTGGTTTCCCTGCACCAGCGGCAGCAGCACCGGTGCATCCGCCGGAATGACGTCGAGCCGGCCGGCGATCAGATCGGGGATCGCCGGTGCGACCCCGCGATACGGCACGTGCGCGATCTTGATGCCGGCGCCGGTGTTGATCAGCTCGCCGGCGATATGCATGGTCGTGCCGGGGCCGGCCGAGGCGTAGCTGAGGTTGCGCGATTTCGCCAGCGCCACGAGATCCTTGAAGTCCTTGAACGGAAGCTGCGGACTGGCGACCAGCAGCGTCGGCGACGCGCCGACCATGCCGATGGCGTCGAACGATTTCACCGGATCGTATTTGACATGCGGTTGCAGCACCGCGGTGATGACATGCGAGCCCTGGCTGCCCATCAGCAGCGTCTTGCCGTCGGCGGGCGCCCGCGCAACCTGATCCGCCGCAATCACACCGCCGCCACCGGCGCGGTTCTCGACCACGATGCTGACGCCGAGCGGCCCCTGCATCTCCTGCGCAAGGAGCCGCGCCATCGCGTCGACCGGCCCGCCTGCCGCGAACGGCACCACGATCTTGACGGCGTCCTGCGCCGCAGCCGTTCCGGCCCAGCAGGCCACCACCAAGCCAAGCGCGATCGCAGTCCGGCGCATCGTTTCTCTCCCTGAGGCCCTTGTTGTTTGTTTGTGGGCGCCAAGCCCGAATTGTCACGGCAAAGCGCGATGCGGTCAATCGGCTCAGATTGCCGAGGCCGCGCGAAGCCTGCCGATCGCGGCGGCGTCATAGCCGAGATCGCGCAGCACGGCCTCGGTACCGGTCGGATGCGGCGGCGACCTCACGCGGTCGCCGCCATGTGCAGCTGCTTCGCAGTTCGGGTCAGTCAATCGGCAGGCCCGCATAGTTCTCGGCAAGCGACGTCATCGCGGCATCCGAGCCGGTGACGTAGTCGATTTCGGCGATCTGCCGCTTGGTGTCGAAGTCCATCTCGCTGCCGTGCCGGTGCAAAAGCTGCGTCATCCACCACGAGAAGCGCTGCCCTTTCCACACGCGGCCGAGGCACGTCGCGGAATAATTCTGCAGAAGGTCTTCGCGGCCGGACCTGGTGTGCGCGGCGATGGCGCGCGCGAGCACCCGCACATCGGCCATCGCGAGATTCATTCCCTTGGCGCCGGTCGGCGGCACGATATGCGCTGCGTCGCCTGCAAGAAACAGCCGCCCCGATTGCATCGGCTCGGTGACGTAGCTCCGCATCGGCGTGATGCCCTTTTGCACGATCTTGCCGCGCGCAAGCGGCCGCACGCCGCCGAGCCGCGTCTCGAGTTCGTCCCAGATCCTTTGATCGGACCATTTCTCGATGTCCTCGTCGGGCGGCACCTGCACGTAGAGCCGCGACAAGTCCGGGCCGCGCATGGAGAACAGCGCGAAGCCGCGCTCATGGAAGCAGTAGATCAGTTCGTCGTCCGGCGGCGGCGATTCCGAGAGAATGCCGAGCCAGCCGAACGGATAGACCCGGTCGTAGCCGGTCAGCACACCCGCCGGAAAACTCGGCCGGCAGACGCCGTGAAAGCCGTCGCAGCCGGCAATGAAGTCGCACTCGATCTCCTGCGGCTTGCCGTCGTGCGTGAAGCGGATTTTCGGGTTCCTGCCGCCGAAATCATGCACGCTCGTATCGGAGGCCTCGAAGAAGATCTCGCCGCCGTCGCTGATCCGTTTGCCGATCAGGTCGGTCACGACCTCCTTCTGGTCGTAGATGAAGACCTGCTTGCCGATCAGCTTGTGAAAATCAACATGACGCGCCTCGCCGCGGAACGCGATGTAGATGCCATCATGCACCATCGCCTCGCGCTTGAGGCGGTCGCCGACGCCAGTGTCGATCAGCATGCGTGCCACCCAGTTCTCCATCAGGCCGGCGCGCACCCGCGCCTCGCAATAGGCGCGGCTGCGATCCTCGACGATGATGTTGGAGATGCCTTCGAGGTGCAGCAGATGCGACAGCATAAGCCCTGCCGGTCCGGCCCCGACGATCCCGACCTGCGCGCGCATGGTTCCTCCCGGTTCTTGCCGACAATCGTGCGGCGGAACCGGCGCCACGCCAAGGGACGGATGCCGGAATGCCCGGTCATTTTCCGCGGTGCAAACCGCGGGATGACCGCCCCTGCCGTTGCCGCGGCCCCTCCACGCGGCCTATGCTTGAAGAAATCACCAAGCCTGCGCGACAACCGCGCCCGATCCGACTTGTCTGGGGAGACGATCATGCAACGCATGCCGCTCATCGCGGGTCTTGTCCTGTTCGCCATTCTGATTGCCACCGCGGCGCCGGCGCAAAACGCCCTGCTGTCGGGCACCGTATCCTCCGCCAGGGAAGGCCTGATGGAAGGCGTGGTGGTCAGCGCCAGGAGGGTCGGCTCGACCATCACCACCAGCGTCGCGACCGACGATAAGGGCCGTTTCAGCTTCCTGGCCGGCAGGCTTGAGCCAGGTCCGTACGCGCTCAGCATCCGCGCCATCGGCTACGACCTGGAAAATCCCCGAAGCGCCGACGTCACCGCCGGAAAGAACGAAAGCATCGAGATCAAGCTTGCGCCGACAAAGAACCTTGCCAAGCAGATGTCGAACGCCGAATGGTTCATGAGCTTCCCCGGCACGGACCAGGAAAAGAAAGCGCTGCTCAACTGCGTAAGCTGCCACAACCTCGACCGTATCGTGCGCTCGCAGTACGACGGCGAGCAGTTTGTCGACATCTTCAACCGGATGGTGGGCTACTACCCGGGCAGCACGCCGGAGCACCCGCAGCGTCTGGTCGGCAATGCGCAGCGCTCGCTCGGCCAAGGGCCGCAGCTGCGAATGGTCGCGGAATATCTGGCATCGGTGAACCTCAGCAAGGAGACGTGGTCCTACCCGCTGAAGACGCTGCCGCGGCTGACCGGCCGCTCCAACCGCTTCATCACCACCGAATATGCCCTGCCGCGCCGGCTGATCCAGCCGCACGACGTCGTGCTCGACGAACAGGGCGTGGTCTGGTTCACCCACTTTGCCGAGCAGTTGTTCGGCAAGATGGATCCGAAGACCGGCCAGGTCTGGGAATACCCGCTGCCGGTGCTCAAGCCCGGATATCCGGTCGGCACGCTCGACCTCGGGCTCGACAAGGACGGCAATCCCTGGATCGGCATGATGTACCAGAGCGGCATCGCGCGCTTCGACAAGAAGACCGAGACGTTCAAGACCTGGTCGATCCCGAAGGAATGGCAGACCGATGCGGCGCAGACCGGGCATCTCGATCCGTCATTCGCCCATGTCGACGGCAAGGTCTGGGTGAAGAACTCCGACCGCTCGCAAATCCTGCGCCTCGATATCGCCAGCGGCGAATGGGAGAACCTCGGCTCGTTCAGCGACAACGGCAAGCGCCTCGGCGTCTACGGCATCCGCGCCGACAGCAGCAACAATCTCTACCTGCTCGACTTCCAGACCTCGACCATCGGCATCGTCGATGGGAAGACCAGGAAGTTCACGCCCTATCGCGGCGAGATCGCCAATTCACGGCCGCGCCGCGGCGTCGTCGATGGCGCGGACCGGCTCTGGTATGCGCAATACGCGGGTAATGCGATCGGCATGTTCGATCCCAAGACCGAGAAGGTCAAGGAATGGGTCGTGCCGACGCCGTGGGCGCAACCTTACGACGTCGTCGTCGACAAGAACGGCGAAGCCTGGACCGGATCGATGATGAGCGACCGCGTATCGCGGCTCGATCCGAAGACCGGTCAGTATGTGGAGTATCAACTGCCGAAGACCACCAACATCCGCCGCGTGTTCGTCGACAACTCGACCACGCCGGTGACGTTCTGGATCGGCTCCAACCACGGCGCGTCGATCATCAAGCTCGAACCGCTGGACTAGAACGCGTTTCACCGGCAGCGACAAAAAACTCAAGCCCCGCAATGCGGGGCTTGAGCACTTTTCAGCCGCAGCGAAAGGTCAGTTGTCGAACTTGAGGTTGGCCGCCTTGATCACTTCGGACAGCACCTTGATGTCGTTGTCGATCATCGCGCGGAATTCCGATCCCGGCTGGCCGCCCGGCGTCACCGCCATGGCTTTCAGCTTCGAACTCACGTCCGGATCCTGGATCGCCTTGCGCAGGCCGGCCTCGAGCTTGGCGACAATCGCCGGCGGCGTGTTGATCGGCGCGAAGTAGCCGCTGAACAGCTTGATGTCGACGTCGGGGAAGCCCGCCTCCTTCATGCTCGGCACGTCCGGCAGTTCCGGCGAGCGGACCTGGTCGGTGACCGCCAGCGCCTTCACCTTGCCGGCCTTGATCTGCGGAATGGCCGGCGGGCCGTCGGAGATCGCGAGCAGCGTCTGTCCCTGCATCACGCTCAGGATCATCTCGTTGCTGCTCTTGTAGGGGATCATCTGTCCCGGCATGCCGCTCTTGAGCTTGAGCAGCTCGGTTGCGGTGATGAAAGCCGGCGAGGTCGAGGCGTAGTTCGCCTTGTCGGGATTCTTCTTCGCCCACTCGACCAGTTCCTTGACGTTCTTCGCCGGATGATCGGCGGGCACGACCATGATCAGCGGAAAGTTCGCGATCATCGTCAGCGGAATGAAGGTCTTGGTCGGATGATAGGACAGGTTCGGATAGGCCGCGGCAGCCACCGACATCACGCCGCTCGCGCCGATGAAGATGGTGTAGCCGTCGTGCGGCTGGTTCATCACGAATTCGGCCGCGATCCGGCCGCCGGCGCCCGGCTTGTTCTCGTTGATCACCGGCTGGCCGAGGATTTCCGACAGCTTGTTGCCGACCAGCCGCGCGAAGATGTCGTTGCCGCCGCCGGCCGCGAACGGCACGATCACGCGGATCGGCTTGTTGGGATAGTTCGCAGCCGCGTCGCTCTGCGCCACGGCGGGCGCGGCCGCAGCCAGCAGCCCGAGGGTCGCGGCCACAAGCGCGCCGCCCCATGTTTTCATTGTTTTCATAGCAGTCCTCCCATTCCGTGGTTTTTGGCTTGAAGCGCGTCAAACTAGCGGGATTTCGGGCAAAGTCGATGCTTGTTGCCGCCTTCGCGGGCATCGCGCCATCGTGACGCTGCCGTGACAGCCCAACCGCGGAAAACGCAGATAGTAATTTAACTTAACGGCCGTCCCCCACATTGACTTTCGGCGTTTCGCCCCTATGTTTGCGCCGCAACGGTACGAATGTGAGATTCGACCGTCCTCCCCCGCGCACTACCGTCGACGTCTGAATCCGGCGCGGCTCCGGGCGGTCCTTAATCGAGGCTATATGCCCTTTTCCAAGCTCGGCTTGTCCGACAAGGTTCTCGCCGCCGTCACCTCGGCCGGCTATCCCGCTCCCACCCCGATCCAGGAACAAGCGATCCCCCACGTCCTCGCCCGGCGAGACGTTCTCGGCATCGCGCAGACCGGCACCGGCAAGACCGCGGCCTTCACCCTGCCGATGCTCACCATGCTCGAGCAGGGCCGCGCACGGGCGCGCATGCCGCGCACGCTGATCTTGGAGCCGACGCGAGAGCTCGCGGCGCAGGTCGAGGACAGCTTCGACAAGTACGGCAAGAACCACAAACTGAATGTCGCCCTCATCATCGGGGGCGTTTCTTTTGATGACCAGGACGCCAAGCTGATGCGCGGCGTCGACGTGCTGATCGCGACGCCGGGTCGCCTGCTCGACCATTTCGAGCGCGGACGGCTGCTGCTCACCGGCGTCGAGCTCCTGGTGATCGACGAAGCCGACCGCATGCTCGACATGGGCTTCATCCCCGACATCGAGCGCATCTGCAAGCTCGTGCCATTCACCCGCCAGACGCTGTTCTTCACCGCGACCATGCCGCCGGAGATCCAGCGCATCACCGAGCAGTTCCTGCACAATCCGGTACGGGTCGAGGTATCGAAGCCCGCCACGACCGCGAACAACATCACGCAGATTCTGGTCAAGGCCGGCCGCGAGTCCCACGAGAAGCGCGACACGCTGCGCCGCCTGATCCGCTCTGCCGAGAACTTCAAGAACGCCATCATCTTCTGCAACCGCAAGCGCGAGGTCGCGCAACTGCACCGCTCGCTGGTCCGGCACGGCTTCAACGCCGCGGCGCTGCACGGCGACCTCGATCAGTCCGCGCGCACGGCCGCGCTCGAGTCGTTCCGCAACGGCAGCGTCGCGCTGCTGATCGCCTCCGACGTCGCCGCCCGCGGCCTCGACATTCCCGACGTGAGCCACATCTTCAATTTCGACGTCCCGCACCACGCGGACGACTACGTCCACCGCATCGGCCGGACCGGCCGCGCCGGCAAGAGCGGCACCGCGATCACCATCGTCGCACCGGCCGACAGCCGGTCGGTCGGCGAGATCGAAAAGCTGATCGGCCAGAGCATCGCCTGGGCGGATGCGCCCGCCGGCAGCACCGTGCCCGATCCCGACGCACCGGCCGAAGAGCGTGACGGACGCCGCGGCGGACGCGGCCAGCGCAATCGCGGCCCCCGTCAAGGCCGGCGTCACGAAGGCCGAAACGAAAATCGTCATGAAACCCGGCCGGAAAGCCGGAGCGAGCCCCGCGAAGAGCCTCGGCAGGCCAATGGCGGCGCTGCGCCGCAGCAGGAATCACAGCAAAAATCGCGACACGAACCGCGCCAGCCAGCGCCGGTCGCCCGGATCGAGGATGCCCGGCGCCAGCAGCCGCGGCCGCCCCGGGCTCAGGCCCCCGCTCGGGCGCAAACCCCGGCTCGCGCCCCGGCCAACGAGCCGGCCGATTCTTCCCACCTGCCGGCCTTCCTGCTCCGCCCGGTGCGCGGCAAGGCATAAAAAAAGCCCGCTAATCGGGCCTTTACCTCAATTTTACTTCTCTGTGGGCATTGTGGCGCACGAAATTACGTGTTTCCGCAATGACTTGAAGAGTTTCGGCGGCATTGCAAAGGCCGCTGCACGGGGAAGAACGATGTCGGAGTCCGGCGGCGGAGAGCACGAGCGCACCTTGGCGTTCGCCGAAATCGCTCTTGGCCAGATCAAAGCGCTGCGCCAGACCTCGACCCCGCGCAACTACGAGGTCTGGTACACCTACGCGACCGGCTACAATCCGTCGCTCAACCAGACCATCAACGAATTGCTGGCGCAGAAGGGCACGCTGTCCGACAGCGATCTCGAAACCATCTACACGACCTATATCTCGGCGAGCCGCTTCGGCGACAAGATCGACAATGTCGGTGTCCGGGTGATGGACGAGATCGACCAGGTCATGTCGATGATCGACGCCGCAGCGGGCTCGGCCAGCACCTACAGCGAAAGCCTGAGTAACGTCACCAGCGAGCTCATCAACACCAAGGACCGCGACGGGCTCCGCGCCATCGTCGAAAGCCTGGTGGCGACCGCGAACGAAATGAAGCAGAACAACGAGACGCTGGAGCAGCGGCTCAACGCCTCGAAGGAAGAGATCACCCAGCTTCAGGAAAATCTCGCGGTGGTGCGCACCGAGAGCCTGACCGACCCGCTGACCGGCCTCTCCAACCGCAAGCACTTCGACGAGCGGCTGGCGCAGGCGATCGAGGAAGCGGCCGAGCGCAGCGAGGCGCTGTCGCTGGTGATGACCGACATCGACCATTTCAAGGCGTTCAACGACACCTGGGGCCATCTCACCGGCGACCAGGTGCTCCGGCTGGTTGCCATGTCGCTGAAGCAGAACGTCAAGGGCCAGGACATTGCTGCCCGCTACGGCGGCGAGGAGTTCGCCGTGATCCTGCCGAACACCGTGCTGCGCGCGGCGCTGACCGTCGCCGACCATGTGCGCCGCGCGGTGATGTCGAAGGAATTGATGAAGCGCTCGACCGGCCAGAATCTCGGCCGGGTGACGATTTCGCTCGGCGTCGCGACGGTGCACAAGGGCGACACAGCGCAGACGCTGATCGCGCGCGCCGACGCCTGCCTCTATGCGGCCAAGCGCAACGGCCGCAACCGGGTAATCTGCGAGACCGATCCGGAGTTTTCCGCGTCGGGCGAAACCAAGGTCGCCTGATCCTACCGCCGCTTGCGGGCGGTTTTCACCTTCGGCTTGTTCCGATTGGTTGTGGCTTTTGCCGGCCTGCTGCGCCGCTTTGGCGCTTCCGAGCGTCGGGCCGCCGCCATCGACCGCCGCGCCCATTCCGCAAGTTCGCCCGGATCGTCATACAACCGTTCGGGCATCCGCCAGTACGACATGATGGTGCGGCGGCCTTCCTTCCGCTTGTAGCTGAAGGGCTTGAGCCCCTCGCCTTCGAACAGCGGGATGATGTCCGCATCCGCTTTCAGAAAAATCACGCCGTCGACCACCAGCGCGATCATCAGTCCGTCGGCGAAGATCCCCGCACCGCTGAACATGCGGCGCACGGTCACCGGTCCGAATCCGGAAAACAGCTCTGAAAGATAGTCCGGATCGGCGCCGCTCACGGGCCGACCCCGTTCAATGCGCCTTGGCGCCTTCAGAATTGGCGCCTTCGGAATTGGCGCCTTCGGACTTCGACGGCGTCAGCAGCACGGATTCGCCGCAGCCGCAGGCCGAGGTCTGGTTCGGGTTGTTGAACACGAACTGCGACGACAGCTTGCCGACCTTCCAGTCCATCTCGGTGCCGATCAGGAACAGCACCGCCTTGGGATCGACTACGATCTTCACGCCCTGGTCCTCGACCACCTCGTCCCTCGGGCCGATGCTGTCGACATATTCCATCGTGTATTCCATGCCGGCGCAGCCGCCGTTCTTCACGCCGACGCGCAGTCCCGCGATCGGGCGATCGGACTTCGCCATCAACTCCTTGATCCGCGTGGCGGCGGCTTCGGAAAGCCGCATCACCTGGGGTCTCGGCCGGGCGGTGGCCATTTCATCGTCTCCAAATTCCGGTTCAAAAAGCCTCGGTTCGACGCGAAGCCACATTCGAATGACAACAACTCAAACAAACCCAGTCACTTCAACAACACATGTAGGTCGCCGCGCAGAGTCGCGCAACTCACCACATGTTCAAAACCAGCCGCGCCTCGTCCGACATCCGGCTCTGGTCCCACGGCGGGTCCCAGACCACGTTGCATTTGGCGCTGGCGACGCCCGGCACGCTCGCCACCGCGTTCTCGACCATCTGCGGCAATTCGGCCGCCGACGGGCAGTTCGGCGTGGTGAGCGTCATATCGACCTTCACCGAGCGGTCGTCCTCAATGTCGACCCGGTAGATCAGGCCGAGTTCATAGATATCGGCCGGAATTTCCGGGTCGTAGACGGTTTTCAGCGCTGCCACGATGTCGTCGGTCAGGCGGGTCAGTTCGCCTTCGGGCAGCGACGTGGCTTTGCTCTCGATATCTACGTCGTCCCGCTTGCGGATTGGTTCATCGCTCATGGGCGTTTCCTTGCGAATACCCCTTCATGCGAAGATTTCCTGCGCCTTCAGCAGCGCGCGGGCGAGGCTGTCGACCTCGTCCCTGCTGTTGTAGAGCCCGAACGAGGCCCGGCAGGTCGCTGTCACGCCATATCGATGCAGCAGCGGCATCACGCAATGGGTGCCGGCCCGCACCGCGACGCCGGAGCGGTCGATGACGGTCGCGACGTCGTGCGGATGCGCGCCCTTCATCTCGAAGGACAGGATCGGGCCCTTGTCCCTGGCATTGCCGAAAATCCTGATCGAATTGATCTCGCGGAGCTTGTCGTGGGCGTAGGCCGAGACGGCGGCCTCGTGCGCCCGGATGCGCGCCTTGCCGATGGAGTTGACGTAGTCGATGGCAGCGCCAAGCCCGATGGCCTGCACGATCGGCGGCGTTCCAGCCTCGAAGCGGTGCGGCGGCTCGCCATAGGTGACGCGATCTTCGAACACGTCGCGGATCATCTCGCCGCCGCCGTTGAACGGCGGCATGGCGGCAAGGAGATCATAGCGGCCCCACAGCACGCCGATGCCCGAGGGGCCGTAGATCTTGTGGCCGGTGAAGGCATAGAAGTCGCAGCCGATGTCCTGCACGTCCACCTCGAGATGGACGGCGCCCTGGCTGCCGTCGATCAGCACCGGAATGCCGCGCGCCTTGCAGAGCTTCACCACGTCCTTCACCGGCACCACGGTGCCGAGCATGTTGGACATGTGGGTGATCGCGACCATCCTGGTGCGCGGCGTCAAAAGCTTCTCGAACTCGTCGAGAAGGAAATTGCCCTCCTCGTCCACCGGCGCCCATTTGATCACCGCGCCCTGCCGCTCGCGCAGGAAATGCCACGGCACGATGTTGGAATGGTGCTCCATGATCGAGAGCACGATCTCGTCGCCGGCCTGCACGCGCTCACGGGCGAACGTATAGGCCACGAGGTTCAGCGCTTCGGTGGCGTTGCGGGTGAAGATGATCTCCTCGGCGCGCGGCGCATTGAGGAACGCCCGCACCTTCTCGCGCGCGCCCTCGTAGCCCTCGGTCGCGGCGTTGGCGAGATAGTGCAGCCCGCGATGCACGTTGGCATATTCCGACGTGTAGGCCTGCTGGATGCGGTCGAGCACGGCCTTGGGCTTCTGCGCGGACGCTGCGTTGTCGAGATAAACCAGCCGTTTGCCGTAGACGTCCATGCCGAGGATCGGAAAATCCTCGCGGATGCGGTTCACGTCATAGGCGCCGTTTGAGACCGCGGGATGCAATGCTGCTGAGGACATGGCTCAGCCTCCTCGCGCCCGGAGCCAGGCCACGACATGCTCCATCAGCGCGTCGCGCAGGCCGGCATGCTCGATGCCTTCGATCGCCTCGCCGATGAAGGCCTGAACCAGCAGCGCCTCGGCTTCGACTTCCGGGATGCCGCGCGCCATCAGGTAGAACTTCAGGTCCTCGTCGAGCGCACCCGCCGTAGCGCCGTGCCCGCATTGCACGTCGTCGGCGAAGATCTCGAGCTCCGGCTTGCTGTCGGCCTCGGCGGTTTCGGACAGCAGCAGCGAGCGCGTCATCATCTTGGCGTCGGTTTTCTGCGCATGCGGCCGCACGATGATCTTGCCCTGGAACACGCCGCGGCTTTCGCCGTCGAGCACGGAGGCAAACACCTCGCGGCTCTGGCACCCCCTCGCCTTGTGATCGGCGATCAGCGTGGTGTCGGCGTGCTGCTTGCCCTTGAGCAGGCTCGCGCCGCGCAGGCTCGCCACGGTGCCCTCGCCGTCGAACCGCACGAACAGCTGGTTGCGAACCACGCCGCCGCCGATGTTGAAGGCGAAGTCGTTGAGCCGCGCGTGAGCGCCGACCGCCGCCATCAGCGACGAGATATGAACGAGATCGGCCGGCCCCGCCGTGATCTTGATGTGATCGACGTGAGCCTTGTCGCCGACGATCAGTTCGATCGCGGTGTTGACCTGATGGCCCGCGGCCGCGTCGTGGCTTTCCACGACCATCGCGCGGGCGCCCTCTTCGACCACGATCAGCGAACGGGTGAACACCGACGCGGGCTTGTCGCCGGTTGCGGCAAACACCAGATGGACCGGATGCTCGACCGTCGCGCCTTTGGCCACGTGAATGAGCGCCCCGTCCCGCATCAGCGCGGTGTTGAGCGAGACCACGCCCTCGCGCTCGGTCGCGACGACCTTGCCGAGATGCGCCGCGACCAGCGGATCGCCGGCGGCGAGCGCCTGCGCCATCGGGCGGATGGTGAGGCCGGGCGAGAGATTTTGCAGATCGGACAATTCCGGCACGAACACGCCATCGACGAACACGATGCGGCGGACGTCCATGTCGCCGATCAGGCGGCCGGCGTCGTTCGCCCGCGCCTTGGCGGCCGCGTCCGGCGCGCCGGGCAGCGGACGAACGTCCCGCATCAGCGCGCGCAAATCGGTGTAGTGCCACTGCTCGATCCGCCAGCTCGGCAAGCCGGTGTCGTCGAACTGCCGGAACGCCGCCTCGCGCAGCGCCGCGACCCTGCCGTCGCCGGGAAGCTTCGCCTTCGCCGCGGCATAGGTCTCCGCGAGCGCAAGCTCGGCGCCGGTCTTCAGGGAAAGGACTTCGGCGTTCATGATGCGAGCGCGGCCTCGTCCTGGTATTCGGCGTAGCCCCTCGCCTCGAGCTCCAGCGCCAGCTCCTTGCCGCCGGTCTTCACGATGCGGCCCTTCGACAGCACGTGCACCACGTCCGGCACGATGTGGTCGAGCAGCCGCTGATAATGGGTGATGACGACCATGGCGCGGTCGGGCGAGCGCAGCCGGTTGACGCCTTCCGAGACGATCTTGAGCGCGTCGATGTCGAGGCCGGAATCGGTTTCGTCGAGCACGCAGAGACGCGGCTGCAGCAGCGCCATCTGCAGGATTTCGTTGCGCTTCTTCTCGCCGCCGGAAAACCCGACATTGACGCCACGGCGCAGCATGTCCGGATTGATCTCGAGCTTGGCGGCAGCGTCCCGCACCAGCTTCAGGAACTCCGGCGTCGACAGCTCGGCCTGACCTCGGGCTTTTCGCTGCGCGTTCAGCGCGGTGCGCAGAAACGTCATGGTCGCAACGCCGGGGATCTCCAGCGGATACTGGAACGCCAGAAACAGCCCCTTCACGGCGCGCTCGTCGGGCTGCATCTCCAGGATGTTCTCGCCGTCGAGCAGTATCTCGCCCTGCGTCGCCTCGTAGCCGGGCTTGCCGGCCATCACGTAGGACAGCGTGGACTTGCCCGAGCCGTTCGGGCCCATGATGGCGTGCACCTCGCCCTTGTTCACGACAAGGTCGAGGCCTTGGAGGATCTGCTTGCCGTCGACTTCGACGTGCAGGTTCTTGACTTCAAGCATCGGCACTTCGTTGATCCTTACCTACAGGCTGAAATGCGAGATGATCTCGGCAATCAGCTGATTTTTCTTCGTGGCCTTGTCTTCGGCGCTCTCGGCGACGACGACGCCGAACGATCGCCCATTCATATCGATCTCGCCCTGCTCGCCGACCACGATCATCATTGCTTCCGCATACACGCCCTCTTCCGGCTTTTGCAGAAGAATGCGCTTGCCGTCGAACATCGCCTGCACGCCGTGGTCCTTGAGCTTCATCGAAGACGCGAGATCGGCGTCGAAAAACTCCTTCAGAAACGCGCTCGCCGCATCCTGGCGGGCGCGGCGGCTGGCGTCGTCCTTGGCACGCTTGGCCTCGAGCTCCGCGACCGCCTTGTCGAGCGCCGACATCGAATTGTTCCCCGCCCGGCGCCGCGCTTAGCCGACCGAGCCTTCGAGGCTGATCGAGATCAGCTTCTGCGCTTCCACGGCAAACTCCATGGGAAGCTGCTGCAGCACGTCCTTGACGAAGCCGTTGACCACCAGCGCCACCGCCTCCTCGGCGGAAAGCCCGCGCTGGCGGCAGTAGAACAGCATGTCCTCGGAGATCTTCGAGGTGGTGGCCTCGTGCTCGATCACCGCCGACGAGTTCTTCGCCTCGATATAGGGCACGGTGTGCGCGCCGCACTGGTCGCCGATCAGAAGCGAGTCGCAATTGGTGAAGTTGCGCGCGTTCTTGGCGCGCCGGTGCGCCATCACCTGGCCGCGATAGGTGTTGCTGGATTTCCCGGCCGAGATGCCCTTGGAGATGATGCGGCTCGTGGTGTTCTTGCCGAGATGCAGCATCTTGGTGCCGCTGTCGACCTGCTGGCGGCCGTTGGAGATCGCGATCGAATAGAATTCGCCGGTCGAATTGTCGCCACGCAGGATGCAGCTCGGATATTTCCAGGTGATCGCCGAGCCGGTCTCGACCTGGGTCCAGGAGATCTTCGAGTTCACGCCGCGGCAGTCGCCGCGCTTGGTGACGAAGTTGTAGACGCCGCCCTTGCCCTCGGCGTCGCCCGGATACCAGTTCTGCACCGTCGAATATTTGATCTCGGCGTCGTCGTGCGCGATGAGCTCGACCACCGCGGCGTGAAGCTGGTTCTCGTCGCGCTGCGGCGCGGTGCAGCCTTCGAGGTAGCTCACATACGAGCCCTTGTCGGCGATGATCAGCGTGCGCTCGAACTGGCCGGTGTTCTTCTCGTTGATGCGGAAATAGGTCGACAGCTCCATCGGGCAGCGCACGCCCGGCGGCACGTAGACGAACGAGCCGTCGGAGAACACCGCCGAGTTGAGCGTCGCGAAGAAGTTGTCGGAGGTCGGCACCACGGTGCCGATGTACTTCTTCACGAGATCGGGATGCTCGCGCAGCGCCTCCGAGATCGGCATGAAGATCACGCCGGCTTTCTTGAGTTCCGCCTGGAATGTGGTTGCGACCGAAACCGAGTCGAACACCGCATCGACCGCGACCCTGCGGTTGCCGTTCGCCGGCCGGGCTTCGCCATCGGCGTCGAGGTCTTCAGGCTTGTCCTCGACCACGCCCGCCAGAATCTTCTGCTCGCGCAGCGGAATGCCGAGCTTCTCGTAGGTCCTGAGAATTTCCGGATCGATCTCGTCGAGCGACTTCGGGCCGGCCTTCTTCTTCGGCGCCGAGTAGTAATAGAGGTCCTGGTAGTCGATCTTGTTGTAGTCCACCCGCGCCCAGTTCGGCTCCTTCATGGTGAGCCAGCGGCGATAGGCGTCGAGACGCCACGCCAGCATCCATTCCGGCTCGTTCTTCTTGGCCGAAATGAACCGGACCGTGTCCTCGGAAAGGCCCTTCGGGGCCTTGTCGGACTCGATGTCGGTGACGAACCCGTATTTGTATTGGTCGACGTCGATGCGGCGAACCCGCTCGATCGTCTCTTGGACTGCCGGCACTCTTCCCTCCGCTCACGGGGTCAAGGCCCGTGGGTTGGATTGTCGGTTATGGTGGTTCGGTTTCCCGGGTGGGGCACCTTTCGCCCTAGGCGGCGATTTCCTGTTGGTTTCCCGCCTTATATAGGCTTTTCGAGAGCTTCTCCCAAGCCTTTAGAATCGTCCCAATATGCCCATCTGTGGTTGCATATCCGAGACTTACCCGTATCGCGCCACGGGACAGGGCCGGATCGACCCCCATGGCGGCGAGAACGTGCGACGGCGCCACCTTTCCGGACGAACAGGCGGCCCCGGACGACACCGCGACCCCTTCGAGGTCGAAGGCGATGACGGCGGTCTCCGCCTTCATGCCCTTGACCGAAAACAGCGTGGTGTTGGGAAGCCGCGCCGCCTCCGCGCCGAAAAACACGGCCCCGGGCGCGACGGCCTTGATCCCGGCCTCGAGCTTTTCGCGCAGCGCCGTAATGGCCGGGGCTTCCGAGCCAAGGCCCAACCGGGCGGCATCCGCGGCCGCCCCGAAGCCTGCGATCCCGGCCACATTCTCTGTGCCGGCCCGCATGCCGCGCTCCTGGCCGCCGCCCCGGATCGCCCCGTCCAGCACCAGCCCGTCGCGCACGATCAGCGCGCCGACCCCCTGCGGTCCGCCGATCTTGTGTGACGACAGCGTCATCAGATCCGCGCCCAGCGCCTTGAAATCGCAGGCAATCCTTCCTGGCCCCTGCACCGCGTCGACATGCAGCAGCCCGCCCGCCGCATGAACCAGCGCGGCGGCCTCCGCGACCGGCTGGATCGCCCCGGTTTCGTTGTTGGCCAGCATCAGCGACACCAGCGGCCGGGTCCGGTTCTTGAGCATGTTTTCGAGCGCTGCGAGATCGGCCACGCCCGACGATGTCGCCGGAAACTCTTCGAGCGTGCCAAACCGGCCGCCGCTTCGCACCGACGGATGCTCGATCGCCGACACCAGCAGCGTCTCGCCGAGTTGAGGCGAAAGCGCGAGCGTATTGGCCTCGGTGCCGCCGGAGGTGAACACCACCTCGCGCGGATCCGAGCCGATCAGCGCCGCGACCTTCTCGCGCGCGTCTTCCACCAGGCGCCGCGCGGCGCGGCCGGCGGCATGCACCGACGACGGATTGCCGGTCGCGTCGAGCGCCGACAGCATCGCGGCCCGGGCCTCCGGCCGCAGCGGCGCCGTCGCGTTCCAGTCGAAATAGACGTGCTCGGGCATTGCCTTGAATTCCGGGCCTTCAGATAAGCTGTCACTCACTTCGATCACGGGCCGGCAGTGCCAAATCCAGGATCGCCAATTCCTGGCGCCAACCCCCTGACCGCACTCATTTTACTTGCTTTTTGCACCCGGGATCATGTTAGAACCCGCCGCCCGACCGGGCGGTTTCGCCTTCGGCCCGTCCGCGCCGAGACCCGAACGTCCGGGTTTCAGCAACAGTTTCGGTCAGTTACGTGCGCCCACTCGTAAACGTCAAGCATTTGGCGTCAAGCGCGCGCCCCCAATCCCCTCCCGCGGCAGGCGCAGGCGCCGTCGCCGGAACATCGCCGATCGAGGTTTGACAATATGCCCGAGGTCATCTTCACCGGACCCGCAGGCCGCATCGAAGGCCGCTACCACCCGGCGCCGAAAAAGAACGCCCCGATCGCCATCGTGCTGCATCCGCACCCGCAGTTCGGCGGCACGATGAACCATCAGATCATCTATCAGCTCTACTATGCCTTCGTGCATCGCGGCTTTGCCGCGATCCGCTTCAACTTCCGCGGCGTCGGGCGCAGCCAGGGCTCGTTCGATCATGGCACCGGCGAACTGTCGGACGCCGCGTCCGCGCTCGACTGGGCGCAGTCGATCAATCCCGAGGCGCGCTCCTGCTGGATCGCCGGCTTCTCGTTCGGCGCCTGGATCGGCATGCAGCTGCTGATGCGCCGGCCCGAGATCGAGGGTTTCATCTCGGTCGCGCCGCCGGCGAACCTCTACGACTTCTCGTTCCTCGCGCCCTGCCCGTCGTCGGGCCTGATCGTGCACGGCGACAAGGACGCCGTGGTTCCGTACAAGGACGTCACCGGCCTGGTCGACAAGCTCAAGACCCAGAAGGGCATCATCATCGACCAGAAGGTGATCGTCGGCGCCAACCACTTCTTCGACAACAGGATCGAGCCGCTGATGCAGTCGGTCAGCGAGTATCTCGACAAGCGGTTGAACATGGAACGCAAGGCCGAGGCAGGCTGATCTGTCGTCACAATCCGGCCCTGGATCGGTCGATTGGATCGCGGCGACGACGCCGACGGTGCGGGCGGTCGCAGCCCAGTAGCTCGTCACCGACCGTGAGCGGCCGGGCTCGCACTGACCAATCAGGTTCCGCTGATGATGCCATACTGGCCCGTCGCTTCGTCAGCGCAGTGGGCCGATAATCGGCAAGCCCGCAGCCTTCATCGCCTGACGATTGGCCACTCGCGACTTCGCGATCACTTCGCGGAATTCGCCCTGCGTCGTGCCGAACGGCAGGATCGCGAGCTTGCCCAGGCGGTCGACAATGGCGGGCTGTTTCGCGGCAGCAATCGTCTCGCGAGCGACCATGTCGACGATCTCCTGCGGCGTGCCGGTGGGCGCGAAGAATCCGTTCCATGACGACGTGTCGAAGCCCGGATAGGTCTCCGCCACCGTCGGCACGTCCGGCAACTGCGGCAGCCGCTGCAAGGTCGAAACCGCGAGAACTTTGATTGCCTTGTTTTCGGTGTGGCCCATCACTTCGGAGGCATTGCCGAAATACATCTCGACCTCGCCCGCGGCGAGCGCGCCCATCGCCGGCGCGCCGCTTTTGTAAGGCACCGCCACCATGTCGAGGCCGGCGCGTGTGACAAACAGCGCGGTGTTGAGATGGATGTTGCCGCCGACGCCGGCGGTGGCGAAGTTCAGCTTGCCGGGATTGGCCTTCACATAGCCGATGAACTCGGCGAGCGTGTTCACCGGCAACGAGGCCTTGACGCCGAGCAGATACGGACCGGCGCCGAAGATACTGATCGGCACGAGGTCCTTCTGCGGATCGTAGCTGACCTTCTGCAGCATCGGGATGTTGATGATCTGGGTCGAGGCGCCGAACAGCAGCGTGTATCCGTCCGGTTGCGCCTTCGCGACCGCAACCGCGCCCACCGATCCGCCACCGCCCGCGCGATTTTCGACCACGAACGGCTGGCCGAGCTTGTCGGCGAGATATTGCGAGGCGAGCCGCGCCATCATGTCGGTGTTGCCGCCGGGCGCGTAGGGCACGACCACGGTGACGCTGCGGGCCGGCCAGCCGGCGGCGCGGGCGGGAGGTGCCGCGGAGGACAGCAGCGTGGCGCCCAATCCGAGGCAGGCGGCGCGGCGGCTGAGCACGGGAGCCCGGAAGTTCAAGCGATTGGCAGATGACATTTCATGATCTCGACTGTGATTGACGTCGAGCCGTGAAATGCAAGAGGCGTTCCATCCATGCCGCCGGGCTGCCCTGCCGGAAACAGGCCACGACCACGGTCAGGACCCAAGCCCGGGAAATCAACCCTGCCACAACCCTGGCGGGCCGGAACCGTTGAATCCGGTGCCGGACCTGTTACACCAGCCGCCGACAGAGACGACAGCCGGGCCGGGCCCAGAGCCCCACTAGTCCCCAAATGAGCGCTTACAAATCCGATTTTCTGAACGTGCTTGCGGAGCGCGGCTTCATCCACCAGGTGTCGGATCCCGACGCCTTGGATCAGTTCGCCAAATCGCAGCCGATCACCGCCTATATCGGCTTCGACTGCACTGCGGCCTCGCTGCACATCGGCTCGCTGCTGCCGATCATGATGCTGCACTGGATGCAGCAGACCGGCCACCGGCCGATCGCCCTGATGGGCGGCGGAACCACGCGGGTCGGCGACCCCTCGGGCAAGGACGAAAGCCGCCGCATTCTCACCGACGAGATGATCAACCAGAACCTCGTCGGCATCCGCGCGATCTTCGCCAAGTTCCTCAAGTTCGAGGGTGCGGGCGGCAACGCCATCATGGCGAACAACGCCGACTGGCTGAACACGCTCAATTACATCGATTTCCTGCGCGACGTCGGGCGGCACTTCTCGGTCAACCGGATGCTCTCGTTCAACTCGGTGAAGATGCGGCTCGACCGGCAGCAGGAGCTGTCGTTCCTCGAATTCAACTACATGATCCTGCAGGCCTACGATTTCGTGGAGCTCAACAAGCGCACCGGCTGCGTGCTGCAGATGGGCGGCTCCGACCAGTGGGGCAACATCGTCAACGGCATCGATCTCGGCCGCCGCATGTCGAACGTGCAGCTGTTCGCGCTGACCGCGCCGCTGATCACCACCAGCTCCGGCGCCAAGATGGGCAAGACCGCGGCGGGCGCAGTGTGGCTCAACGCCGACATGGTGAGCCCCTACGACTATTGGCAATACTGGCGCAACACCGAGGACGGCGACGTTTCGCGCTTCCTCAAGCTGTTCACCGTGCTGCCGCTTCCCGAGATCGCGCGGCTCGCCGCGCTGCAAGGCTCGGAGATCAACGAAGCGAAAAAAGTGCTCGCCACCGAGGCGACGGCCCTGGTGCACGGCCGAGCCGCCGCCGAAGAGGCCGCCGGCACCGCGCGCAAGACCTTCGAGGAAGGCGCGCACGCCGAGAACCTGCCGACCGTGGAAATCGCCAGCGCCGAGATGCATAACCTCGGCGTGCTGGTGGCGTTCGTGAAGGCAGGCCTCGTCTCGTCGAACGGCGAGGCCCGCCGCCAGATCAAGGGCGGCGGGCTCAAGGTCAACGACGCGACCGTCACCGACGAGAAGATGGTGCTGACGCCTGCGGCGCTCACGCCCGAAGGCGTTATCAAGCTGTCGCTCGGCAAGAAGCGGCACGTCCTGATCAAGCCGCAATAGGCCGCGGTTCAGGAAACGGAATTCCGGCGGACCACCAGACAGGTGATGTCGTCCGCCTGCAAGGTCCCGGCCGAGAAGCTCTCGACGCCCTCGATCACGCCCAGCATCAGTTCCTGCGGCGAACGGCCGGCGAACCGTTGCGCGATGTCGAGCAGGCGCCGAACGCGGAACTAGTCGCCGTCGCGATTGGACGCCTCGGTCACCCCGTCGGTGTAAAAAAACAGCATCTCGCCCGGCCCGAGCGTGAAGCTCCGCTCGACGAATGTCCGGCCCGGCATCACGCCGAGCGGCGGATTTCCCTAGCGCTTGCAGCAACTCGCGCCTTGCCGCCGGCATCCACCACGATGGGCTCGCAGTGACCGGCGTTGACGAAGCTGCACCGCGCCCGATGCCTCGTCCAGCTCGGCGTAGAGCACGGTCACGAACATATCGAGCGGATTTTCCCGGCACAGCGCTTCGTTCACGCGGGCGAGGCAATCCGATGGCGGCGTTCCGGCCAGCGCCACCCCCTTCAGCATCGTCCGCGTCACCGCCATGAAGAAGGCCGCCGCGATGCCCTTGCCGGACACATCGGCGATCACCAGCCCCAATCGGCCGCCGTCCAGCGGAAAGACGTCGTAGAAATCGCCGCCCGACCTCCAGCGCCGGCTTCATGAACGCCGCGATCCCGGTTGCCGGATAGGCGGAGAAGTCGGTCGGCAGGATCGACGCCTGCAGCACCTTCGCCGTGTTCAGGTCGTCGTCGATGCGCGCCTGCTTCTCTTCCAGCAGCCGGTTCTTTTCGGCCACCTCGGCCGTACGCTCGGCGACGCGCTGCTCCAGCATCCGGTTGTGGGCCTCCAGGCGGCGTCCGCCTCCGAGCTGCTGCGCGCGGACCGCCACGACCAGCAGGCCGGTGAACGTGATCACCGCCATGAAGCCTTCGAGCAGCAGGATCAACTCGTTGTCGGTCTTGCCGACGAACGAGCCGACACCGTAGATGGTCGCCAGGATGGCGACGACCGTGATAGCGGCCGCCGCGAGCGTCACGCCGCGCGGACCGACGCGAAACCCGGCCCATAGCAGGAGCGGCAGGTACAGATAGTCGATCGGGTAGCGGCTCCACGCGCCGAAGCACCGCGATCGCAAAGCACGACGGCGACGATGAGCACCGAGCTCGCAGGACGATCTCCCGGTCGAGCCGCGGCGTCGCGATACCAGGCCAGCACCGAGCGCGCCGAACACCGCGATCCCGGCGGCGTCGGCGAGGAAGAAGGTCACGAACGTGATCTCGACCTCGTCATCCGGAACGAAGCCGCCCGCCCACAGCGAGAATGTCCCGATCGCGCCGCAGACGAGCGCCGCGGCGAGGCAGGAGCCGATGAGGAAGATCACCACGTGGCGAGCGCGGTCGAACGGATGCCATGTGCCCGCGAGACGCCGCAGCACCGCGACCGCGATCAATGCCTCCAGGATCGAGCCGATGCCCGGTGCCGGTATTGGCGAGCAGCGTACATCGACAGCGTCGTGTGCGGGCAGCGGCCAGCAACGGAAAGCCGTTGAGGAACTGGCCCACGAACACCGCCGGAAGGACCCGCGGCCCCAGGATCAGCGTCGCCGCCACCGCGATGCCGGCCGGGGGATAGATCGGGCTGATCTTCGCGGGCCCGATGCCGAACAGCACGCACCACCAGCCCGGCGATGCTGTAGGCGACCGCAACCGCGACGTTGAGGAGGATCCAGGACCGGAGGCGGCGCGGCACGGACGGATCGGCGGGCGCCAGCAGCGGCAAGAGACAGTCTTACGCCGAAGTCGCAAGGTCTGTCATGACCGCACACGGCCGGCTCGCGGCTGACTACTGCGGCGGCTGCAGCGACGGCAGCTTCCACGGTGTCGTAGATGGTGAACAGTTCCAGCAATCCCGCTGAGCTCGAAGATCTCGGCGACCTCCTCGTGCATGCCGCACAGCGCGATCTTCCGGTTCCTGCGAATGCGCGTGCTTGGCAAAGAGTGATGAACGAGCGCAGTCCGGCGCTGGACACGTAGTTCGTATCCCGCAAGTCCACGACGATCCTGTCGTCGCGCGACACGACGTCCGAGCACCTTCTGCTCGAGCTGCTCTGGACACCGAACTGTCGACGCGGCCGACAATGCGCAATGTCGTCGTCGCCGCCGACGCTGCGTCTTCCGATGACTTCCATTGCAGTGTCCCGCTGCGACGATCCGGACGCCTATGCGCAATTCGGCCGCAAATCCCTCGAGATGTCCGCGTGTCGGATTTCAGCCAACCAATACCAGAAAAGTTCCTTCAGCTTCATGAAACAAAATGGGATGATTGCTGCAGTTGAGGGCGGCCGTGATGCGATCGCGAGCACGAACTCTTGGCACTCTGGCGCGGCGAGGCCGAGGACAGCGCCGCCGGAAGCGTCGTCCGCCCGTCAAGCCCGCCGAGCTTGCCTACGGCGTCGACGAGCGCCCGCCGCGCTTCATGCTGTGGATGGCGGGCGCTCCAGCACCTTCTCATCGCCACCACCGTCGGGATGTTCTTTCCCCTGCTGGTTCTCGACGCCGCGCAGGCGTCGCACGAGACCATCCAGGGCGTGATGTCGGTCTGCATGCTGGCGCTCGGCATCGGCACCCTCCTGTTCTGCCTCAATGCGCGCGACCTCGGCTCCGGCTATCTCATGCCGGCCTCGTTTTCCGGCGTTTACTTCTCGGTCAGCATACTCGCCGCGCAAGCAGGGCGGCCTCCCGCTGGTCGCCGGCATGACCATGTTCGCCGGGACTGGTCCAGGTCTCTGCTCAGCCGGTTCGTTCACCGGCTGCGCGCCTACCTTCCGACCGAGATCGCCGGTTTCGCCATGCTGATGAGCGGATTCACGCTCGCGGTGGTCGGTTTCAACCTGATCACCGGCGTTTCCGCCGCCGATCGACACGCATGAAGGCCGAGATGGACGTCCCGGCCCTGCTCGGCGTCGCCTGCGTCGTGCCTGATGATCGCGTTGCATGTCTGGGGCCCGGCAAGCCTCCAGCACCTATATCGTGCTGATCGTTCTTGCCGTGGGCTACAGTCGTGGCCTACGCGCTCGGCATGGTACGCGACATCCGGAGATCCGGTTCTCGGCCGGAAGCCTGCGTCGCACTTCCCGGTCGGAAGCCCCGGTTGGCCGGCATTTGCCGTCAACCTGATCCTGCCGTTCGCCGATCGCCGCGGTTGCGTCGTCGCTGCGCGCCGATCGGCGACCTGACGACGGCGGAAAAGATCAACGATGCCCGCTGGCAGCGGCCCGACATGCGGATGATCCGCAACGGCCTCGCCGCCAACGGGCTGGGCACCATGGTGGCGGGATGCGCTCGGCACGGTGGCGCTCGGCACCACGTCCGGCTCGGTCGGCGCCTCGGTCGCGACCGGCGTGACCGCGCGCGTGGTCGGGCTCGCCACCGGCGCCCTGTTCATCGTCATCGCCTTCATTCCGACCGATCCACGACCTGCTCATCGTGATCCCGCGCCCGGTGATCGGCGCCACGCTCGTGTTCTCGTCGTGCTTCATCAACGTCACCGCCATGCAGGTGATGACGAGCCGGCTGATGGACGGCCGCCGCGTCCTGGTGATCGGCGGCGGCCTGTTGCTGGCGTTCAGCCGCTTCCTGTTTCCCGGCTTCTATGCCGGCGCGCCGCGACCTGCTTCAGCCGGCCGTGAGCTCGCCCCTGGTGCTCGGGCTCCTCGGGGCGCTCCTGCTCAATCTCGTGTTCCGCATCGGCGTCAAGAAATCGGCATCGATCGATTTCACGCCCGGGATCGATCCGTCTCGACAAGCTCGAGCAGTTTGCCGAGCACCAGGGCGGGGTCTGGGGCGCGCGCCGCGACGTCATCGAACGTGTGGTGAACGCGATGATCGAGACCGCCGAATGCCTCGACCTGCTGGTCGAGCGCGGCACGACGGCGCGTGTGACCATGACGTTCGACGAGTATTGGCTCGATGTCGCGGCCGAGTATCGAGGGCAAGCCGCTCGTCACCGGCGCGGCGGCGCCGAGCGTCGACGAGATGCTGGCCGACCAGTCCCAGTTGACGCGCCTCGGCGCCATCATGATCCGCCGCCAGGCGACCCGCCTGACGACCGGCAAGGGCGGCGGCGCGACGCAGCGCATCAACCTCGGCTTCGAGCATTGAATGAACGGAGCATCGCGGCACTGCGGAGAGTTGCCGTGGCAGACTGACAGCCTCTCGATCGTGCTGACCAACGATCTGGCGGAGGTGCCGCGCGCGCCGAGCGCGTCGAGGCTTTCTGCCGCGCCTGGAAGCGTACCCGGCGCGACTCGTCCACCGCTTCAATCTCGCGATCGAGAAGCGCTCACCAATGCGATCTCCTACGCCTTTCCCGACGGCGCGCACGAGATCGAACTGCGATCGAATCCGCGCGGCCCCTACCGCAACGGTCAGCGACGACGGCGCCCGTTCACCGCTTCGCAAACCGCCGACATCCGCCCCCCCGCCGCAAGGTGGGCGGATTGGGAATTCATCTGCTGCGGTCGCTGATGCAGTCCGTGGAATACCGGCGCGCCGGCAACCGCAACGTCCTCACATTCCGGACGCCGAGGCACATCCACCGGCGCGACGGAATGAGCGGAAATCGGCGGGTCCGGCGGTTGTGCCTTCGTCAGCCTGCGGCTACCAATGAAGAAACGACGAGATTCAGGGGGAAATGCCATGACGTTCGCCAACATTGCTCGCCGCCGATTGATCGGTATCGCCGCGGCAGCCGCGGCAACCTTCGCCGCCCTCCCCGCCTTCGCCCAGTCCGCGGCGCAATGGCCTGACCGTCCGGTCCGGCTGCTGGTTCCGGTCGGCGCGGGCGGCGCGGCCGACACGCTGTCGCGCAACCTCGCAAGCGGTTTTGCGCAATTCGCCAACGGGCAGCCGCTGATCGTGGAGAACCGCCCCGGCGCGGGCGGCACGCTGGCGGCCGCCGCCGTTGCCCGCGAAAAGCCGGACGGCTACACGCTGTTCCTCGCCGAGGTCGGGCCCAACGCCGTCTCGCACACGCTCACGACCAAGCTGCCCTACGACCCGCATACCGCGTTCACGCCGATCATCCATCTCGTCAACCTGCCGGCGATCGTGCTGATCCGGCCGACGCTGCCCTACAAGACGCTCGCCGAATTCATCGCCGCGGCAAAGCAGCAGCCGGGCAAGTTCAACTACGCCTCGGCGGGGCTCGGCAACTGGACGCATCTGTTCATGGCCTACCTCAACAGCCAGGCCGGCATCGACCAGGTCAACGTCGTCTACCGCTCGGGCGCGGAAATGCTGACCGCGCTGCTGAAGGACGAAGCCGACACCGCGATCATCACCGTCTCGACCTCGCTCGGCCAGATCAAGGAAGGCAGGATCCGTGCGCTCGCCGGCGCCTCGATGCGGCCGATGCCGCAACTGCCGGACACGCCGCCGGTTGGGCAGACCGTGCGCGGCTACGACGTCGGCGTCTGGCACGGCATCGCAGCGCCGGCCGGCATGGACCCCGCGCTCACCGCGCGCATCAACGGCGTGTTCAATGCCATCCTGAAGGTGCCCGACATCCGCACCTCGATCGCCGAGCGGCAGGCCGCCGACATCATCGCCGGCACGCCCCAGCAGTTCGACGCCTTCATCAAGGGCGAGTTGAAGCGCTGGCCGGAGGTGGTGAAATCTGCGGGCATCAAGCCGGAGTAGAACCGAGCCGACTACCGCAACGGCTCGGTGAAGGTGCGGTCGCGATCCGGCTGTTCGCGGAACTCGAAGAACTTGCGCAGCAGGCCCGGCGCGATCGCCGAGATCGGGTTGACCACCGGCCGCGGATTGCCGGTCGGGCCGGTCACCTCGTAGGTGATGCCGAAGATGCCCTCGTTGCTGCCGCCGCCGAGGAACAGGCCGACGATCGGGATCTGGCCGAACATGTTGTTCAGTCCGTATAGCGGGACCAGCGTGCCGCGCACGTTCACATTGTCGCGCGCATAGTCGATGTTGCCTTCGACTGTCGCGCCGATGATCGGCCCGCGCAGCACGCCGTCGCGGATCGACATGCGGCCGGGCACGCGGGTGAAGTCGGCGCGTGCCTGCGAGAAGTCGATGTTATCGGTCCGCTGCACGCCGTTCGGCTGGCCGGCCACCACGCGGTCGAGCGCGCCTTCACCGCGGATCTGGAAGCTCGAAATGTTGATGATGCCTTCCTGCGGAGCAGCGTCCTGCGACGGCGGGTCCATGCCGAGCCACATGTGGCCGCCGACCATGCGCGGATAGACGTCGGTCAGGCGGAACAGCGCGCCGGCATCCTTGGTCTCGATATAGAGGACCGGCCGGCTGTTGGTGACGCGCGTGCGGATCTCGCCGATCAGCGGCGTGTCGCGGCCGATCCTGGCGTTGAGCGTAAAGGTGCGCACCCGCCCGTTGCGCCGCGACATGCGCCAATCGAGGCCGCGGATGGTCTCGCCGTTGTGGCCGGCAATCACACCGATCTTGACGTCGATATCGAGGTCCGGATGCCTGGCCTTGGCCTTCGGATCCGGCGGACCGGCCATCGCGGTCTTGAGGAAGTTGCGGCCGTCGAACACGTCGCCGCGCACGACAATACGCAACGCGCCATCCGCGCCGCGGTCGGCCTTGATCGTCGCCTTGTCGCCATCGGAGGTGGCGAACACTGGCAGGTTCGCAGCCTGAAGCTCGCCGTTGCTGTCGAGTTCAAGGCTGCCCTTGGCGAGCACACCGGAGCCGTCGACCAGCAGGTCGTCGAACCGAAGTCCGTTCTTCTCGCGCGTCAGCATGAAGGCAAGCCGCGCCGGCCGCCCCGCGGGCTTGACCCAGCCCGGCAGGAGATTGTCGATCTTCGTGGCCGTGAGGTCCGCCTCGACGTTGAAGCGCGCATCCCGCTCATCGTTGCCGACCCGGCCGGTGAGCCGCATCGGCAGCGCGCCGGTGAGCATGCTGCCGAGATCGACGCCGAGCCGCGCGCGCGTCGTCTCGTCGAGCGTCGCCTGCAGCCGCACCTCGGCATCCGGCTCGCCTTTGAGCTTGCGGTATTCGACATAAGCGGGCGCGCCCGCCACCCGCACGTCGCCTTTGATCTCGTAAATGTTGTTGTTGGCGGTGACCCGCAGCGCCTGCGCCTCGGCCTTGTGTCCGAACACCATTTTGTCGGCGCTGAAGTTCGCAAGGTCCACGGTGATATCGTAGTCGGTCGAGCCCGGCGGCAGGTCGGGGCGCAGCGGCATCCCCAAGTTCACCTGCGCCGCGAGCGTCCCCCGCACGCCCGCGGGATCGAACGGCGCACCGGAGAATTCGCGAAGCCGCTCCAGCGCGAGCAGTTCGGCGGCTGCCGCAACCGCACCCTCGAGGCGGAAGCTCACGCGCGCCGGCGGCATCTTGATGCGGAGGTTCGGCACCTCGAACGCTGCGTTGGAGAGCGTCAGCCTGCGGCCCGGCGAAACATCGACGATGCCCTTGCCGAGCGTCACCTTTGCCATGCGGCCGTTGACGCGCACGTTGAGATCAGCGTCGCGGATCGCGGGCAGTCCGGCGACCGGCCGCAGCGTCGCGGCGGTGCCGTCGATTTCGATCGACAGCGCCTCGTCGGGCAGCGGCGGGCCGCTGGGCTGCAACTGCGCCCACGTCGCATTGACCGCGATGTCCATGCGCTGGACATTTCCGCCGACGACGTGCACCGCCACCCAGTCGCGCACCTTCGGCGCGAGGAAGGACGGCCACAGCCGCTTCATCACCGCCACAGGCATCGGGTTGCTGGCGACGCCGAGCGCAAGGCGCGGCTCCCCGCCGTAGTCGAACCGGCCGGACAGCGCAAACGTCAGGCCTTCGTCCTGCCGGGCGCCAAGCTCCTTGGTGCCGAGGTCGCCTTGCGTCAGCGTGATGCGCTGCTGGTTGGGATCGATGCTGCCGCGCATCACCACGCGCTTGAGCACCAGCGGCTCCTCGTCGGGCGTCAGCGGGTCGAGCACGATCCAGCCGCCGCCCAGGGCAAATTCCCAATTGCCGCCGGACTGGGCGGGCGCCGCGAATTCGGAGCGCAGCGTGTAGCGCGCGGCGCCCGACGTCACCTTGAACGGCACCCGCAGGGTTCGCCGCGCGAGATCCCAGTCGAGGCCGAACTCCGCGGTGGTGATCGGAATTTGGTGCTCCGGATCGGCTGGGTCGCCGATCGAGCCGCCCTGCGCCAGGATCGATCCGGACAGCGTCTGCGCGCTGCCGTCCGCGCGGATATCGGAATCGATCGAGGCCGACACCAGCGTGTCGGAGCGCAGTCGCGTCTCGGCCATCCGCAGCGCGAGCAGATCGTCGAGCAGGACCTTGCGCGCCTCGAGTTGCAGGCGCCGGTTGCCCTGCAGCCCCGGCGTCAGCGCCGCGCTCAGCGCCCACGGGCGTTCCGGATTGTCGGAGAGCACGGCGAGCACAGCGCCGCCCGCCCGCGGCCGGCTGAGGTTGAGCGTGATCTGCGTCAGCTTCCACTGATGATTGTTGCGGCGGTCGTCGATGGTGAGGCTGCCATTGGCGAGACCGATGTCGGTCAAGGCCTGCCCATCGAAACCGCCGGAGCCGTCGCGACCGAGCCCGCCGAGCTTATCGATCCACTCGACCAGCGCGGAAAAATTGTCGGCAAGTCCGCGCTCGGCCAGCGACTGGAACGAGAATTCGCTCGGTCTGGCCAGCGCGGCCTGGTTCGCTGGCGCGGCTTGCGTCGCCGGCGCAGAAGATGGCGCCGGAGCGGCGCGGCCCGGCGCAGGCGTTGCGGCAGGCCGCGACGATGATGGCGCCTGACTGGCCAGAGCATGCGTCGTGACCGGCTGCGCCGGGGTGGGCGCGATCATGCTGAACGGTTTCTCGCCGCCGAGGATGACGTTGACTTGTCCGTCCTGGTCGATCCGCATCGTCATGTTCGCATCGACCAGCCGGAAGCTTTGGACGCGCGGGTTGCCGATCAGAAAGCTCGTGCCGGACAGTCCGATGTCGGCCTTGGGCGCGACCGCGACCGAAGCCCCCGACGTGTCGCGCAGCACGATGTCGCGAAGTCTGAGCGCCGTCCGTCCCTGGGCATCGCGCTCGAGCAGCGTGCCGCCGACTTCGATGCGATAGCGGTTGCCGAAATTGCGCTCGACCGCGGAGGTGAGCCAGGGCGTCGCGATGTCGAGCGAGATCGGCCCGCTGAGCAGCCGCCACCACAGGGCGCCGCCGGCGATCAGAACCACCGCGACCAGGCCTGCGGCGGTGAAAGTCAGCTTGCGCAGCCACGGACGCTTGCGGTCGATCAGGACGGCCGGGTTCAGGATATCCGGCTTGATCGGCAGCCGTCCGATCTTCCGCCGCAGAAGCCGCCATCGTGGCAGCCGGCCCCGTGTTTGAAACCAGGCCGGCCATCCGAACGAAAAACGGCGCCGGCCGAGCCTTGAATCGGCGGACGGTGCATCCGCAGCCGCGCACTCGGGCGCGCCGGCTGTCGCCTGCGTACGCCGATGCGTATCGAGCGCCGCTTCCAATTCCTGGAGCGCCGCGATGTGCGGACTGCTATTCTTGTCCGTCATGCCCGATCGGCCGTCCCCTCGTCCGCCGGTTCTTTACCGGACCCGCTGCAACCGGGCCCTCCGTTTCGTGTCCTGCCGGCCAACCGAATCTGTTGCCGAATCCATTGGCACCACAGGGATTTCGCACGAAATCCCCGTGTTCCGCCACCCTCAAGCCCCTGCGCCGAAGCCAGATTGACCGCGCGAAAACGACGAAAGGAAGGCGCAATGGGCCCAAACATCAGCGCAAAGATCGCTGCCGGCGGCAAGGCTCCGGCCTTCAGCCTTCCCCGGGACGGCGGCGGCGAGGTGTCGCTGGCCGACTTCAAGGGCCGCAAGCTCGTCCTCTATTTCTATCCCAAGGCCGACACCGAGGGGTGCACCATCGAGGCCAAGGACTTTTCCAGGCTGGGTCCGGCCTTTGCCCGCGCCAAAACAGCCGTTCTGGGCGTATCCGCCGATCCGGTGAAAAAGCTCGACCGGTTCAAAACCAAGCACGACCTGACCATCACGCTGGCCTCCGACGAGACCCTGGACATGCTCAACGCCTACGGGGTCTGGGCCGAGAAATCGATGTATGGGCGAAAATACATGGGAATCCTGCGCAACACCTGCCTGATCGGCCCCGACGGCAAGATCGCCCGCATCTGGGAGAAGGTGAAGGTCAAAGGCCACGCCGAGGAGGTCCTGGAGGCCGCCAAAACCCTTTGACCGGGTTGCCTTTGACGGTCCTGTGGACCATCTGGCCCGCATGCACGGTTGGTTTACCGACCGCGCGGATTTTCCCGATTCCGTTCGGGGAATATTAACCATGACCGGCTGAAATCGAGGCTTACGCACGCAGTTCCGGGCCAACGGGATTGCGGTTGGGGAGCGTCGATGTCGCAGCGGTCGAGCGGGCACCACTATCGCGCCGATTCCGGGCGCGTTGTGCAGACCCATGCGGCCGCCAATGCCGCCTCTGCCGTATCCCAACCCGCGCACCATGCTCAGCGGCCGGCAGCCCACCCCCCGGCAGCCCACGCCAAGGCGCCCCGGCCGTCCAGCCGGAAAACCGACTACACGCTGGGGCATTCCGGCCGTCAGGTGCGGGTCGGGCCGGTCACGTTCTGGATCGCGGTGGGCAGCCTCGTGATCATGGCTGGCTGGTCGCTCGCGACCGGCACCTATTTCGCTTTCCACGACGACGTGCTGACACGGCTGATCACGCGTCAGAAGGAGCAGCAGTTCGCCTACGAGGACCGCATCGCCGAATTGCGGGCGCAGGTCGACCGCATCACCAGCCGGCAATTGCTCAATCAGGAGCAGTTCGAGCAGAAGCTCGAGCAGGTCATGCGGCGTCAGTCGGTCCTGGAGAACCGCGCGACCACGCTGTCCTCGGTGCCCGATCCGACGCCGACCGGCTCGATCGGCCGAAGCCGGCCCGCCCCGCTCGCCGACCCGCAATCCGACGACCGGGCCAAAGCGTCGCCGATCAGCGACACGGTGATCTTCACCGCGCCGCCCGATCGCGAAGCGCGTCTGGAATCCCGCGAACTGCCGCAGGCCGCGCTCAAGCGCTTTGCCGCCGCTTCGTCCAAACCGGTGGCCGGCGTCGAAGGCATGCTGGCGCGGCTGCAGACTTCGCTCGACCGCGTCGAGGCGCGGCAGACCACCGCGCTCAACGCGATGGAAGAGCGCTACGACTCCAAGGCCAAGCGCATCCGCGGCGTGCTCGCCGATCTCGGCATGCACGGCAAGAAGCTCGGAGCACCGCCACCGCCGTCCGCGGTCGGCGGCCCCTACGTTCCACTCACCTTGCGCAAGGACGCCGGGCTCTTCGAGCGCCAGCTCTACCGCGTGCACGTCTCGCGCGCCGACGTCGACCGGCTGACGCGAACGCTCGGTGCAGTGCCGGTGCGAAAACCGATCACGGGCGACATCGATCTGTCCTCAGGCTTCGGCGTGCGTTCCGATCCGTTCCTCGGGCGGCCGGCGATGCACAGCGGGCTCGACTTCCGCAGCGAGACGGGAAGCCCGGTGCGCGCCACCGCCAACGGCACGGTCGAGACCGCGGGCTGGAACGGCGGCTACGGCAAGCTGGTCGAGATCGACCACGGCAACGGTTACTCGACCCGCTATGGCCATCTCTCGGAGATCGACGTAAAGCCCGGGCAGCAGGTCAGGATCGGCCAGATCATCGGCAAGGTCGGCTCGACCGGCCGCTCGACCGGACCGCATCTGCACTACGAAACGCGCATCGACGGCGACGCGGTCGATCCGCAGAAATTCCTGCGCGCGGGCCTTCGTCTCGGCAACGCGCTGTGACGCGCGCAGCTTTGCCGAACCGCATTTCAAATAAAAAAATCGGGCGGCAAGCCTGCCGCCCGAGTTTTTGATCCCTTTCGAGATCAACCTTCTCTGCTCAGTCAGACACTCAACGCTGCATCGTCCCGAGGCAGCGTTTCACCCTGGTTGGCCTGAATCACTACAGCAGCCACGCTCAGGCAAACCGCGAACGCAGAAGCGATCGAAAAAAGAGCAATCCACATCGGAGCCTTCCTCCATCGTTTACCTGCGGTTCTCATCGATCGGCCGACTCGAAGTGCACCGGCCTCTCGATGCAGGCGGCAGATAACGCCGACTATGAACAAGCGTTCCGGATGGAACCGGCGGTTCCATGTATTTATTTATGGATCAGAAGGATGCGTTCTAAGGCGTGAACGGCGCGTATCGCGACATTCCACAGAATGAATCAAATGCCGCTGCTGGTTCCAACTGCGAAACAGCGGTTCCATTTGCGAAGTGGCGGGTTCCATCCGCGAATCGGCGGGTTCCATCCGCAAATCGGCGGTTCCCTACTCCACGTCGTCGACTTCTTCCGGCCCGCCGCCGAATGCGCGCTGCGCCAGCACTGCGGCCATGAACGGATCGAGGTCGCCGTCGAGCACGTCTGACGGCGTCGGCGACGTCACACCGGTCCGCAGATCTTTGACCATCTGATACGGCTGCAGCACGTAAGAACGAATCTGATGGCCCCAGCCGATGTCGGACTTGGCTGCGTTGTCCGCCGCGGCTTTCTCCTCGCGCTTCTTCAACTCGATGTCGTAAAGCCGCGCGCGCAGCATCTTCCACGCCGTGGCGCGGTTCTTGTGCTGCGAACGCTCGGCTTGACACACCACCGCGACGCCCGTCGGGATGTGCGTGAGCCGCACCGCCGACTCGGTCTTGTTGACGTGCTGACCGCCCGCGCCGCCGGAGCGCATGGTGTCGGTGCGCACGTCGGATTCGTTGATCTCGATCTTGATCTCGTCGTCGATCACCGGAAACACGGCGACACTGGCAAACGACGTGTGGCGCCGCGCGTTGGAATCGAACGGCGAAATCCGCACCAGGCGATGCACGCCGCCTTCGGTCTTGAGCCAGCCGTAGGCGTTGCGGCCCTTGACCTCGATAGTTGCGGATTTGATGCCCGCGGCCTCGCCCTGGGACTCGTCGAGCATCTCGACCTTGTAGCCGTGCTGCTCGGCCCAGCGCGTATACATGCGAAACAGCATGCCGGCCCAGTCCTGGCTCTCGGTGCCGCCGGCGCCTGCGTGCACCTCGAGATAGGCATTGTTGCCGTCGGCTTCGCCGGAGAGCAGCGCCTCGAACTCGCGCCGCGCGGCTTCGGCCTTGAGCTTCTTGAGCGCTTCCTCGGCCTCGGTGACGACGCCCTGGTCCTTCTCGGCCTCGCCGAGCTCGATCATGCCGACCTGATCCTCCAGGTCGCGCTCGATCCGGCCGATGGAATTGAGCTGGTCCTCGAGCGCTGTGCGCTCCTGCATCACGCGCTGTGCGCGCGCCGTGTCGTTCCAGAGCGTGGGGTCTTCGGCCAGCGCGTTGAGTTCGGCCAGGCGTGCCTTCGACTTGTCGAAGTCAAAGATGCCTCCTCAGCAGCCCGACCGACCGCTTGATGTCCTCGACCACCGTCTCGATTTCGCTGCGCATGACCCGATCCACCGCCGCATTCCCGGCATGTGTTGCGATGTATCCTCTCGGGCGATCCGGCGCAATGCGGCGATCGGTACATTTTTAGCGATCCGGGTAACCCGGCGCTGACCGTTTCGAGGCGTTGGCGCGCGCCATGACACTCCGTTTCAACCATGCCTGCGCTTGAATTGCCGCCAACGCAGGGAGGCGCGTGTGTTCCGAATTGCCTTGGCCGTTGCATTCACCGGTTCGATCGTTCTTGCGAGCGGCGATGCCGACGCGCGGGCGCGCTTCCGGATGTCCTCGTCGAGCTCCAAGCCATCTGCCGCGGCGGCGACGGTCGCAAAGCCGATGGCCGGCCAGGCGCAAAAGCCCGGCGCGATGGAGTCGCCGAAGCCGTTCGCAGCCGCACGGCCCGCCAATCCGCAACCGGTCGGCGGCGGCACGTTCGTAGTGATGGGCAGTCCGCGCCCGGCGGGTGCGGCGCCCGGACAAGGTACTCAGCAACGCGCGCTGGGCGACGACTCGTCGGGCCCGCTGCAATTCGATCCCACGCTCGCGGCGGCCGACGACAACGCGGCCGAACCGAAGAAAGCAACCGCTGCCGCGCCCGCGACCGAATGCATCGCGCTGGCCCAAGCCTTGGCGACCCAAGCTTCGAACCAGGCCTCGAACCAAGCGACGACCGCAAATGAGCTGCTCATCGCTAGGAATCAACAGGTCGCCGCCAATGACGCGCCGAAGGCCGAGCCTGCGCCGCCGCGCGTCAATCCGGCGCTCGTGCCGGTCAAGCCGAAGCGGCAGGCCGCGCCGGTCGTGGCCACCGTCTGCTACGTGCAGCGCGACGGCAGTTGCGTGCCGTCGTTCTGACGCTTCTAGGAGCCCGTCCAGATAGTTCTGGGACTAGGCTGCTCGATGAATGCTAGCCGGCTCATACGGCTGTTGCGAGCTTGGTGAGATTGTGGGCGGTGCAGATCAAAGCCCATTCTGCCGTCACTTTCTCGATCCCGCGCAACAGGAACTGTCTGAACCCCCTTGCCTGCTTGATCTGTCCGAACACCGGCTCCACGACTTGCTTTCGCAATCGGTACCTGCTGCGCCATCCCGCGCGCTTCAGCTTGTCCCGCATGGCCTTGGTGAGCGGCCCTGTGATCTTTCGCTTGACGTCGCTGGGATGCTTGGCGCGTCCGGTCGCGATGTAACCGCGGATGTCGCGCGCGGCCAAGGCGGCAAGGTTCGCCTCGCTGCAGTAGCCGGCATCGGCGGAAGCCTCCCTGGGCTTGCGGTCGAGATTGTCCTCGGTCGTATCCAGCAGCGGCACGAATTGGTCTTGATCGCTCATGCTCGGCGTCAGGCCATGGGCGACGATGATCTGGGCCTCGGCATCGACCGCAGCCTGGGCGTTGTAGCCCTGGATATAACCGTCCTTGGTCTTCAGGATACGGCTTTCCGGATCGGTGAAGTTGCGCTGCGCCTTGCCGTCGGGCTCCTGTTTCGGCGGCGCGGGCGTCTTGCCGTTCTTCTTGCGGCCTTCGGCGATCCGTCGTTCCTCTGCCGCGGCCCGGCGACGCATCTCCTCGGCAGCGGCGGCCTTGGCTTCCGCCTCCAGTTCGGCCTTGGCCGCGCGGATCTTGGCCAGCCGCTTCTGCTTGTCGGCCACCCAATCCGGCATCTCGTCGCCACGCCTGCTGCCGTAGAGCTTGTCCTCCTCGGCATCGGCCGCCTCGGCGGCTTTGAGCCAGCGGTCGACCTCAGCCGCAAGCTCCACTTCCCGCTTCTTCATGCGCTCATAGCTCATCGCTTTGTGCTTGGACGCGTTCGCCTTGATCTTGGTGCCATCGAGCGCAACATGCCCGAGCTTCACCAGCCCGGCCTTCTCGGCCAGCTTCAACACCTGTACGAACAGCCCGGCCAGCGCCGTAAGGTGCCGCTTGCGGAACTCCGAGATCGTGCGGAAGTCCGGAGGGTCGCCCGCCACGAGCATCATGAAGTCCGCGCGTTCCACCGCCGCCTTGGCGATCCGCCGCGACGAATAGATGCCGCTCGCATAGCCATGCAGAAGCAGCGCCGTCATCATCCACGGGTCAAACGGCGGCTGACCCAGCCCGCTCGTGTAGCGGCCGGCAATCGCGGAAAGGTCAAGCTCTTCCCGGACCAGCGCCACAATCAGCCGCGACAGGTGGTCCCGCGGCACATAGTCCTGCACGCTCGGCGGCAGAAGCAGGACCTCATCGATCTTCCAGGGGCGAAAATTCTTGCTCATGGGCCCGCAAAGAATCGAACTCGACCCCACTTGACCAGTCACTACTCAGACAGGCTCCTAGGGCTGGCTGAAGGGTACGAAGTCCCAAGCTACCAGAGGCCAGTGCCGCGCCGCACGGCGCGATCCTGCTCGGGCGACACGCCGACATAGCCGGGATTCTGATTGTAACCCTGCGGCTCCTGCTGCTGGTCGCTGTAGCCGATCACCGAATAGCTGTCGGGCGGCGCGGTGCCCGGCTTGAACGCTTCGAGGATCACGCCGCCGGAAGCGCCGGGGCCGACGCGGAGCCCGGTCTTGGCGTCGATGCGGATCAGCTTGATGCCGGCCGGCACGCGGAACGGCACCGCGGATTTGTCGGCAAGCGCAACCTTCAGGAATTCGGAGACGATCGGCGCCGCAAGCTGGCCTCCGGTCGAGCCGCGGCCCATGTTGCGCGGCTTGTCGTAGCCGAGATAGACGCCGACCGCGACGTCCGGCGAGAAACCGACGAACCAGGCGTCCTTCTCGTCGTTGGTGGTGCCGGTCTTGCCGGCCACCGGCTTGCCGACCTGCTTGACCACCGTGGCGGTGCCGCGCAGCACGACGCCTTCCATCATCGAGGTGATCTGGTAGGCGGTCATCGGATCGATGACCTGCTCGCGACGGTCGACCAGGCTCGGCTCGGGCTGGTTCTGCCACTTGTCGCCGCCGGCGCAGCCACGGCATTCGCGCTGATCGTGCTTGTACACCGTGCGGCCGTAGCGATCCTGGATGCGGTCGATAAAGGTCGGGATGATCCGCTTGCCGCCGTTGTCGAACATCGAATAGGCGCTGACCATGCGTAGCACCGTCGTTTCGCCGGCGCCGAGCGCATACGACAGATAGGTCGGCAGGTTGTCGTAGACGCCGAACCGTTTCGCATATTCGGAAATGAGCGGCATGCCTACGTCCTGGGCGAGCCGGACCGTCATGACGTTGCGCGAGTGCTCGATGCCGAACCGCAGCGTCTGCGGGCCGTAATACTTGCCGGCCGAATAGTTCTCCGGACGCCACGGCGGCTGGCCGGGGCCCTGGTCGATCTCGATCGGCGAATCCATCACCACCGTCGACGGCGTGTAGCCGTTGTCGAGCGCCGCCGCGTAGACGAACGGCTTGAACGAGGAGCCCGGCTGGCGCATCGCCTGCGTCGCGCGGTTGAACTGGCTCTGGTCGAACGAGAAGCCGCCGACCATCGCCAGCACACGGCCGGTTGTGGGATCCATCGCCACGATCGCACCGGAAATTTCCGGCATCTGGCGGAGCCGCCAGGTGTTGGCGTCCTTGTCGATCGGCTCGACATAAACCACGTCTCCGACTTCGAGCACCTGGCTCACCTTCGCCGGCACGCGGCCGCGCAGCGGGCCTTCGGTCCACTTGGCCCACTTCACGGCATCGAGCGGCACGATGCCGGTCTGCCGTTCCTTGGAGAGCGAGCCGCCCGGCTCGCGCGAGGGATAAAGCCCGACACGCGCTGACTGGTCGGTGGATTCGAGCACCACCGCAAGCCGCCACGGCGCGATGTCGCCGAGTTGCTTCACCTCGGCGAGCTTGGGTCCCCAGTCGCCGGCGAGCGCGAGCTTCTGCACCGGACCGCGGTAGCCATGGCGCTCGTCGAACTTGATCATGCCCTCGACCAGCACCTTGCGCGCCACCACCTGGAGCTTCGGATCGAGCGTGGTGCGGACCGACAGGCCGCCTTCATAGAGCGTCTTCTCGCCGTACTTCTCGTAGATCCAGCGGCGGACCTCTTCGGCGAAATATTCGGCGGCGAAGATGTGCGCGCCGGTCGGGCGCGGCGTGACGGTCAATGCTTCTTTCTTGAACTTCTCGGCCTCGGCGTCCTTGACCACGCGGGTGATCGCCATCTGGTCGATCACGTAGTTGCGCCGCTCGATCGCGCGCTCGCGCTGGCGAAACGGATTGAGCTGGCTCGGCGCCTTCGGCAGCGCCGCAAGATACGCCGCCTCCGGCACCGTCAGTTCATGCACCGACTTGTCAAAATAGATCAGCGAGGCCGCGGCAATGCCGTAGGCGCCCAGCCCGAGATAGATCTCGTTCAGATAGAGCTCGAGGATCTTCTCCTTGGAATAGGTGCGCTCGATCTTCAGCGCCAGCAGCGCTTCCTTGATCTTGCGCTGGAGCGAGACCTCGTTGGTCAGAAGGAAATTCTTGGCGACCTGCTGCGTGATGGTCGACGCGCCCTGCGGACGGCGGCCCGAACCGTAGGTCTGGAGATAGAGCACGCCGGCGCGCATGATGCCCTGGAAGTCGAGGCCGTTGTGCTCGTAAAAACTCTTGTCTTCCGCGGCGAGGAAGGCGTTGATTACCATCTTCGGCACGGCCTGGATCGGAATGTAGAGGCGGCGCTGCGTCGCGTATTCGGCGACCAGCGATCCGTCCGACGCGTGCACGCGCGTCATCACCGGCGGCTCGTAGTCCTGAAGCTGCGAGTAGTCGGGCAGGTCCTTGGAGAAATGCCACAGCAAACCTGCCGCGGCGCCGACGCCGACCAGGAACACGATCGTGCCCACCGCAAACACGAAGCCGCAGAAGCGCAGCAGCAGTCTCATTGCGGAATTCCCATCTGTCCCGTCCAGCCACAAGCGGTTCGCCGGGGGAGCGCGGCCGCATTGTACGATTTTGTTCCCCTCCGGCGCAAAGCACGCGTGTACGGCCCGGTGGACGGAAGGCCCCCTGTGACCCACCTCACTGTCCCGGAAAGTCCCCGGTTTTTATGTTGAAACTGAGGCTTACCGATCATTGCCGCCCCGGTTTCCACCGGCGGAGGCGGCGGCGCCCGCCATCCGGGTGCCGAAATATGTATCAACCGCCTGGGCGATCGAGCCTGCGGTCTTGGTCTGCCAGGTCCCGGAGGTGAGCTGCTTGAGGTCGGCCTGGCTGGAAACGTAGCCCAGCTCGATCAGCACCGAGGGCACGTCCGGCGCCTTCAGCACCTTGAAGCCCGCCGACTTCAGCGGGTGTTTGTGCATCTTGGCGACCTTGCGCATGCTCGCCACGAGCGACTTGGCGAAATGCGCCGAGAACGCCTTGGTCTCGCGCTGGGCAAGGTCGATCAGGATGTCGGCCACGTCGTTCGACTCGTGCGACAGATCGATGCCGGCAATCACGTCGGCGCGATTCTCGTTCTCGGCAAGCCGTCCGGCCTCGGCGTCGGACGCAGTTTCCGACAGCGTGTAGACGGTCGCGCCCTGCGCCTCGCCCTCGCCTTTCTTCAATGCGTCCGCGTGGATGGAGATGAACAAAGCCGCCTGCCGGATTCGCGCCATGCGCACGCGGTCGGCCAACGGAACGAAGCTGTCGTCGGTGCGCGTCATCACAACGCGGTACTTGCCGGATTGCTCCAGCCGCTCGCGCAGCGCCATCGCGAAATCCAGCACGATCTGCTTTTCCATCACGCCGGTCGAGGCAATGGTGCCGTTGTCGATGCCGCCGTGGCCGGGATCGACCACCACGATCGGCCGGGCATCGGCGCCCCGACGCGCCTCCTGCGACCGCTGGTCGATGCCGCCGGCCGCACTGGCGGGCTGCACCCGGCTGTCCGCGGCGAGATTGCGCATGAAGCTGTCGCGGTCGGTGGCGGAAAGGTCGAGCACAAGCCGCGCCGGCTGGCCGCCCTGCGCGTCGAGCGCAAACGCCTTCTCGATCTTCACCGGCTTGCCGACGTCGAGCACGATCCGCGAGCCGCCCTGCATGACGAGGCCGAAGCGGAACGCCTTGACCAGCCCCCGGCCGCTCTCCCCGGTCTTGGGCGGCAGGTTGAAGGTCACCTGCGGCAGGTCGATCACCACGCGATAGGGGTCGGCCAGCGTGAAGGCGCGCAGGTCGATCTTGCGCGAGAAGTCCATGACAAAGCGGGTGAGCGTGTCGTCGCCGCCGACCCGGGTGTCGGTCGCGACCGGAAACGGGGCCAAAGGCGCGCGCGCAGCGTTCTGCGCGGCCGAAGGAGCCATTCCGGCCCCCATCAGCAGTCCCCAAACAACCCAAAAAACGAGGCCTTTTGCCCGAAATGCCACCGAACCCCGAGCCTCCGAGCTTCTTGCTACTCCATTAGGAGGTGGTTGGTTAATCGGAACTTAACGGTCAACCACAACCCACGGCTTGCTGTGACTTTTCAGGTACTAGCTTGCCATCCCTCCACTCCCGCCGTAAGTAAGGGTTGCTTACGGTTTGAGTCACCGGGTGTGCCGCGTTCGGGCCTCCGGCACGTTCGCCAAGGAAACGCTCCCCATCGGAGAGGCTTTTGGGGGCCATTTGGCGGGCGGTATGCGACCGGCTTTCTCGCTTCGCGCCAAGGTTTTTCGAAACCAGGTGTTGTGGCGACGGCCGATCGAAGCCGAGACCCTTGTCAGGACACCGGAACGACGCGGCAGCGCATAGTGCGCATTTTCGCCGCGCCAGCCGTGAGTGCGAAGACCGGTGGCGCGGTGCGCCGCCGCCCTCCAACGGGTCGAGGTCATGCCCGAAGCGTTTTTCCAGGTCCGTCTGCAACGTCGCCCGCTTCCCTGCGCGCGCGTTGGCCTGCGGACCTTCACCGCGCCTTGGCGTGGCTCAGTGACCCGCCCTTCCCACGACAGATCAGGCCCGTCCCTGCTCGCGCTGCCGCATGCCGGCCGCTGCGCGCCGACGCGCCGTAAAGAGACAGTTCAATGGCCAATAAGATGCTTATCGACGCAACGCATCCGGAGGAGACCCGGGTGGTCGTGCTGCGCGGCAACCGCGTCGAAGAGTTCGATTTCGAAACCGCGCACCGCAAACAACTCCGCGGCAACATCTATCTAGCCAAGGTCACCCGCGTCGAGCCGTCGCTTCAGGCGGCCTTCGTCGAGTACGGCGGCAACCGCCACGGCTTCCTCGCGTTCTCGGAAATCCATCCGGACTACTACCAGATCCCGGTCGCCGACCGGCAGGCGCTGCTGGATGCCGACGCCCGCGCCGAGCGCGAGCAGGAGGATGACGAGAACAACGGCCAGCGCGGCGGACGCCGCCATCGCGGCCGTCATCGCCGTCAGGAACGGCCGCATTCCCGCCGCGACGAGACAATTCAAAGCGCCCCGGTGAACGGCGAACCGCTGTCCGCGGACCAGGCCGCGCACGACGGACACGAGGCTCCCGCAACCGGGCACGCGCCAGGCGACCATGTCACCGGCGAACACGCAGCCGGCGAGCAGCCTGCACAGCCTCACGGGTCCGAACAAGCTTCCGGATACGAGGCGCCGCCCGCTCCGGCCGCCGAGGCCGCGAACCCGCCGGTGCCGGCTGAGATCGGCACGCCGGTCGAGCACCCGAAGCCTGAATTCGCCCCCTCGCCCGAAGCGTCCGCGATGGCGGAGTCCTACGCGGCCGAACACACGGCCGGCGAACACCACGACGACGAGCATTCCAGGGCCGCGCAGGCGGCCGAGAACGCCGCGCACGCCGAAGACAGCGAGGCGCATGCGTTTACGCCGTCGGAAGCCAACGGCCAGGACGACGCCGGTGACGGTCACGCTGGTGACAACCATGCCGAGGACGCTCATCCCGACGACGCCAACGGCCAAGGCTCCGAGCATGGCGCCGAAGAAGAGGAAGAGGTCGTCGAGTCGGTTGGCGGCGCCGACGCCATGGAAGAGGTACTGGACCGCGCGCCGCGCTACCGCCGCCAGTATAAGATCCAGGAGGTCATCAAGCGCCGGCAGGTGATGCTGGTGCAGGTGGTCAAGGAAGAGCGCGGCACCAAGGGCGCGGCGCTGACCACGTACCTGTCGCTTGCAGGCCGTTACTGCGTGCTGATGCCCAACACGGCGCGCGGCGGCGGCATCAGCCGCAAGATCACCAGTTCCGACGACCGCAAGAAGCTCCGCGAAATCGCCGAGGAACTCGAGGTTCCGGAGGGAATGGGCGTGATCCTGCGCACCGCGGGCGCCGCCCGCACCAAGCAGGAGGTCAAGCGCGACTTCGAATACCTGCTGCGGCAATGGGAGTTGGTGCGCGACCTCACCTTGAAGTCCACCGCGCCGACGCTGGTGTATGAGGAAGGCTCGCTCGCGAAGCGTTCGATCCGTGACCTCTACAGCAAGGACATCGACGAGATCGTCGTCGCCGGCGAACAGGGCTATCGCGAGGCCAAGGACTTCATGCGCATGCTCATGCCGAGCCATGCGAAGAACGTGAAGCTCTATCACGACTCCCAGCCGATCTATACGCGCTACGGCATCGAGAGCCAGCTCGATGCGATGTTCTCGCCGACCGTGCAGTTGCGCTCCGGCGGCTACATCGTCCTCAATCAGACCGAGGCGCTGGTCTCGATCGACGTCAATTCCGGCCGCTCCACCCGCGAGCACCACATCGAGGACACCGCGCTGAAGACCAATTGCGAGGCGGCCGAGGAAGTGGCGCGCCAGCTTCGCCTGCGCGACCTTGCGGGCCTCATCGTCATCGACTTCATCGACATGGACGAGAAGCGCAACAACCGCACCGTCGAACGGCGGATGAAGGACGCGCTGCGCAACGACCGCGCCCGCATTCAGGTGGGCCGCATCTCGCATTTCGGCCTGCTCGAAATGTCGCGGCAGCGCATCCGCACCTCGGTGCTCGAAAGCTCGACCGAGAAGTGCCCGCATTGCGGCGGCACCGGCCACATGCGTTCGGTGTCTTCGGTCGCGCTGCAGCTTCTGCGCGCCGTCGAAGAAATGCTGCTGAAAGGACCGACGCACAATCTGATCGTACGCACGCGCCCCGACATCGCGCTCTATGTGCTCAACCACAAGCGCGCGCACCTGCAGGGCCTCGAGGAGCGCTTCCGCGTCACGTTGACGGTCAATGCCGACGAGGAGGTCGGCGGACAGACCGGCTTCAGCGTCGACCGCGGCGAACAGGTGATGTCGGTGGAGCAAGCCAAGGTTGTCCTGGCGCAGCAGGCCGATCTCACCGCGCCTGCGCTGATCGAAGAGGAAGAGCCGGTCATTGAAGAAGGCTTCGAGGACGAGACCGAAGCCGAGGCCGGATCCGAAGCCGATGCCGACCAACGCGGCGACGCCGATGCATCCGGGCACGATGCGCTCGACGCGGAAGGCTTCGTGCCTTCGCAGGGCGAAGGCGGACGCGAAAACGGCGAGTCGCGCGAAGGCGGCCGTGGGCGCGGCAGACGCCGCCGCCGGCGCGGCCGCGGCGGGCGCGGCGAAGGCCGCGAGGGTTCGGATCAGCAGCCCCGCTACGAACAAGGCCAGCACGAGCCAGCCGGCGAATTCGCCGCCGATCAGGGCGGCGCCCAGCAGCCGGGCGATCAACCGGCCTATGCGCGATCCGAGGGCAGCGAACCGATGCCCGAAGGCATGCCGCCGCAGGAGCGCTTCGGCGAAGGCCCGCATGAGGGCGGCGATCGCAACGGCGACGGACGCGCACGGCGCCGTCGCGGGCGCCGCGGCGGACGCCGCAACCGGCGCGATCGCGAAGGCTTTGAGGGCGGTCCCGGCATCGCTCAGGGAGCCGGCCAAGGAACGGACCACGAGGCGCAGCCCGACGCCGGCGGTTTCTCGGGCAATTTCGCGCCCGGCCCGGAAATCCACTCGCGGCCGGACTACAGCGAACGTCCGGACTGGACACCGCCGCGCGAGGCGCAGGCACCCGAGCCGGTCCAGCCGGCCTATGCGCAGCCGCAATACGAGGCCGCGCCGCAACCCATGGCCGCAAGCCCTGCCCCGCAGCCGGAGCCCGAACCGGCAGCGCCGCCGCGCCGCCGCTCGACGGTGCGCGAGCCCGCGCCCACGTTCGGCGCAAGCGACCCGGTGGTGACGCCGATGCCGGCACCGCAGCCGGTTCCACCGGCCGCGGCCGTGGGGGATTCCGAATCTGCCGACGACGCGGGCAAGCCGCGGCGCACCGGCTGGTGGGCCAAGCGGCTCCTGGGCGGCGACAAAGGCTAAGGCTGGGGTTGATGCAAAGCCGCTGGGTCGATCGCGAAGCCAAGGCAGCGGTCGACCGTTACGCTGCGTCCGGCATCGCACCGGACGTCGCCGAGCGCATCTACAGCACGCGGCTGCTCGGCTCCGATCCGGCGCTGGTCCTGCACGGCGGCGGCAACACTTCGCTCAAGACACGCATGCGCGATCTCGCGGGCGACGAGGTCGAGGTGCTGGTCGTCAAGGGCACCGGCGGCGACATGGCGGTGATCGAGCCGGCCGGCATGGTAGCGGTGCGGCTCGATCCGCTGAAGAAACTGCGCACACGCGACGACCTGCCTGACGAAGACATGGCGCGCGTGCAACGGGCCTGGCTCATCGAGCCGTCAGCCCCCAATCCGTCGGTGGAATTGCTGCTGCACGCCTTCATGCCGCACGCCTTTGTCGATCACACCCACGCCAACGCGGTGCTGAGCCTGATCGACCAGCCGGACGGCGCCAAACTGTGCGAGGACGTGTTCGGCAGCCGCCTGGGCCTCGTGCCCTACGTGCGGCCGGGTTTCGGGCTCGCCAAGGCCGCCGCCACCACGTTTGACAAGAATCCGAAGGTCGAGGGGCTGATCCTCGACAAGCACGGCATCTTCACCTTCGGGGCGAGCGCGAAAGAGTCCTACGAGCGCATGATCGATCTCGTCAGCCGCGCCGAGGAGCGGCTGAGAAAGAACCGCAAGGCGGTGTTCGCCACGGCAAAGCTGCCGCAGCAGGTCGCGCCCCATGCGGACGTCGCGCCGATTGTCCGCGGCGCGTGCAGCCTGAAGAACGACGGCGGCGAAGGCGCGCACCGGCGCATGATCGCGGAATTTCGCTCGAACGACGCGATCCTGAACTTCGTCAACGGCGCGGAGCTGCAGCGCTACGGTGCGTCCGTCGTCATCACGCCCGACTACGCGATCCGCACCAAGCGCCGGCCGCTGGTGCTGCCCGCGCCGGAAGCCGGCAAGCTCGATCAGTTCAAGTCCGCCGCGGCGCAGGCCGTCGCGTCCTATGTCGAGGGCTACCGAAAATATTTCGCGAGCCACAATGCCCGCGTCGGCGGCGGCAAGCGCATGCTCGATCCGCTCCCCCGCGTCGCGCTGGTTCCCGGGCTTGGGCTCTACGGCCTCGGTCGCTCGGCCAGGGATGCGCGGATCGCCGCCGATCTCGCGCAGACCGCGGTCGCGACCATCACCGATGCCGAGGCGATCGGCCGCTTTGAGACCATCACGGAAGCCGACGACTTCGACGTCGAATACTGGCCGATGGAGCAGGCGAAGCTCGGCGACATGAAGGAGCCGCCGCTCGCGGGCCAGGTGGTCGCCATCACCGGCGCAGGCGGCGCGATCGGCGCTGCGACCGCCAGAGCCTTTGCGAATGCCGGCGCGGAGGTTGCGCTGCTCGACGTCGACTATGACGCGGCCGCCGAACAGGCCAGGGCGATCGGGCGCAACGCCGTGCCGATCGCCTGCGACGTCACCAACGACACGGTCCGCGCGGCGTTCCTGCAAATCGTCGAGACCTTCGGCGGGGTCGATATCGTCGTCTCCAATGCCGGCGCGGCGTGGCAGGGCCGGATCGGCGAAGTCAGCGACGACACGCTGCGCAAGAGCTTCGAGCTGAACTTCTTCGGTCACCAGCGCGTGGCGCAGGCGGCGGTGAAGACCATGCTCGCCCAGGGCACCGGCGGATGCCTTCTGTTCAACGTCTCCAAGCAGGCGGTCAATCCCGGCCCGAACTTCGGCCCCTACGGCTTGCCCAAGGCTGCGACGCTGCTGCTGGTCCGCCAGTACGCCGTCGATTACGGCGCGGATGGCATCCGCTCCAACGGCGTGAACGCCGACCGCATCCGCTCGGGGCTCCTCACCGACGATTTCATCAAGGAGCGCTCGAAGGCGCGCGGCCTTTCCGAGAAGGACTACATGAGCGGCAACCTGCTCGGCCGCGAGGTCACCGCCGACGACGTGGCGCAGGCCTTCCTGCACCAGGCGCTGGAGCTCAAAACCTCGGGCGACATCACCACCGTCGACGGCGGCAACATCGCCGCGGCGTTGCGCTGACCCGCCTCCTCCCGCTATTCATTTCCGTCGATCGATCACGAGGTCACGCATGCCCGAAGCCGACAAGGAAGGCGAACGCTACCAGGCCGCAACGCCGCAGGCGGCGCCGGGCTTTTTCCTCAAAGGCTCGCACCAGCTCGACTGGGGCATGAAGAACCGCCTCGCGCGCACCTTCAATCCGGCCTCCGGCCGCACCGTGATGCTGGCGATCGACCACGGCTATTTCCAGGGCCCCACGTCCGGCCTCGAACGCATCGACCTGTCGATCCTGCCTCTCTTGCCGCAATGCGACGCGCTGTTCTGCACCCGCGGCATCCTGCGCTCGCTCGTTCCCGCGGAATCGCAGAAGCCGATGGTGCTGCGCGCAAGCGGCGGCCCGAGCATCCTGCGCGAGGAGCTTTCCGACGAGCAGATCGCGATGGACATGGAGGACGCGGTGCGGCTCAACGCCGCCGGCGTCGGCATCCAGGTGTTCGTCGGCGGCGATCACGAGACCCGCTCAATCCACAACATGACCAAGCTCATCGACGCGGGCCTTCGCGTCGGCATGCCGGTCATGGGAGTCACCGCCGTCGGCAAGAACATGGTGCGCGACGCGAAGTACTTCCGCCTCGCCTGCCGCATGATCGCCGAGCTCGGCGCGCAATACGTGAAGACCTACTACGTCGAGCAGGACTTCGAGACCGTCACCGCCTCGTGCCCGGTGCCGATCGTGATGGCCGGCGGCAAGAAGCTGCCCGAGTTCGACGCCCTCACCATGGCCTACAACGCCGTGCAGCAGGGCGCGGCCGGTGTCGACATGGGCCGCAACATCTTCCAGTCGGATGCGCCGAAGGCGATGATCGCGGCGGTCGGCGCGGTCGTGCACAAGAACGTGAAGCCCAGGGAGGCCTTCGACATGTTCAACTCGCTCAAGGCCAAGGGCTGACCAGGCGCTGACCCGAGGCCGACTGCCGGGATATCTCCAACCGCCGAGGGCGGACGATCGTTCGTTGCAACCGAGAGGGCAACCATGACGTCGTCAGGCAACACCGTTCCGCCGCTGATACCGGATGCATCGCCGTCCCAGGTCGCGGCGATCCTCGGCGCGATGCGGGCGGTGGCGGAGACCGGCGCACTCGCGAGCGAGGCAGACCGGCACGCCATCACGAGCGCCGGCCGCTATCTGTTCGGGCACGAGAACACAGGCTTCGACGCCATCGCGCCGGTCGCGCCGCAAGCACTCGTCTCCGCGCTCAGCGGCTCGCGCCTCGGGGAAGACGCCGCCAAATTCCTGACGGTGATGGCGCTGGTTGACGGCACGCTCGACAAGGCCAAGATCGCAAGCGTGCTCCGCTACGCGCAAGCGCTGGGCCTCCACGAGCGCTATCTCGACGATATCGCCGCGGCTGCCGCAGACCGCCTGCAAGAGGCGCTGGCCGACATGACCCGCAGCAATATGGAGAGCATCACGGGCCGCTCGTGGGGCGGCGGCGATATCAATAAATGGCTCCTGCCCTACGGCGACGGCCGGGCCGATGCCGCGCTCACGGCGCGATATGCCGTGCTCGAGCGGCTGGCGCCGGATACGTTCGGGCATGTCTTCTGGGCGCATTTCAAGGACAACAGCTACACCTTCCCCGGCGATCCGACCGCGCTGAATGCGGCCTTCAGCGTGCCGCACGACTCCGCCCACGTTCTGAGCGGCTATGACACCACGCCACGCGGTGAACTGCTGGTGTCGACCTTCACCGCAGCGATGCATCCGCGTTACCCGATGGCCGGGCACGTGCTGCCGGTGATCTTCAGCTGGCATCTCAAGGTCCAGATCAACGCCGTCGCCAAGGACGCAGCCGGCGCGCTCGATCCCAATGAGTTCTGGCACGCCTGGGCCGGCGGCGCCGCGGCGACCGTCGACACGTTCGCTCCGGGCTGGGACTTCTGGGCTTATGTCGAGGTGCCGCTGCGTGCACTGCGGGCACAATGGTCGATTCCGGCCGAGGGACTGGACGCGCAAGCCTGATGGCAAAAGGCTGACGCTCAGGCGGCTTTCGCCGCCTGGCGCTCCACAGGCTTCACCTCGAAACTCCGCAACTGCCCGCGTCGCAGCACGTCGAACGCCACCGCGCGCCCGATCCGCTCGCCGTTGAGCAGCCGGATCATGTCGTCGACGCCGGTCACGGCAATGCCATCGAGCCGCACCACGATGTCGTAGGACATCAGCCCCGCCGCCTGCGCCGGCCCGTTCGGCTCGGTCGCGGTGATCATCGCGCCGAAATCGTTTTCGATGTCCGCGGCACGCGCATGCCGCCGCGGCACCGCCACAGTCTGCGCCGCAACGCCGATGAAGGCGCGCCGCACCCGGCCGTGCCGGAGGATCTCGCTCAGCACGTATTGCGCGGTGTTGCTCGCGACCGCAAAGCAGATACCCTGCGCGCCCGCGATCACCGCGGTGTTGATGCCGATCACCTCGCCGCGCGACGACACCAGCGGCCCGCCGGAATTGCCGGGATTGAGCGCTGCATCGGTCTGGATCACGTCCTCGATCAGCCGCCCTGTCCGCGCGCGAAGGCTTCGCCCGAGCGCCGAGATCACGCCCGCCGTCACGGTCGACTCGAAGCCCAAGGGATTTCCGATCGCGACCGCAAGCTGGCCGCGCCTGAGCCTTTTGGAATCGCCGAGCGTGGCCGACGCGAGATTGCGCGCGGCACCGGCACGAAGCAGCGCCAGGTCGGTGTCGGGATCCTCGCCGATCAGCCGCGCGTCCATGCTGCGACCCTCGGGATCGGTCAGGCGCAGTTCCTTCGCGCCCTCGACCACGTGGCTGTTGGTCAGCACCAGGCCGTCGGGCGAAATCACGACGCCGGAGCCCACGCCGCCCAAACCTGCCCCGCCTGGGCCCTTCCGCACCACGCGCTCGACGCGCACGATTGCAGGCCCGACGCGGTCCGCCACCGCGGTCACCGCATCGGAATAGGCGTCGAGCAGTTCTTCGTCGCGGGGCTCGGACGCCGCAGCGACAGGCTCGATATCTTCGGCGTTCTTGGAATTGAGATCGTACATGGGAATGCCTTTCGGGCTTCCTATGTAGGAATGAGTTGCAAAAACAACAGGTGCCGCCGCGGACGCCCTACTCGCTCGACAGGATGACGTTCTTCACCAGCGGATAGATCTGCCCTTCCCACCGCTTGCCCGAGAACACGCCGTAGTGGCCGACGCCGGGCTGCATGTGGTGGCGCTTGCGGTAGGGCCGCAGCTTCGAGCAGAGATCGTGCGCCGCCGAGGTCTGGCCGACCGCGCAGATGTCGTCCTTCTCGCCCTCGACCGTCAGCAGCGCGGTGCGCCTGATCGCGCGCGGCTCGACCGTCTCGCCGCGCCATTTCAGCGTACCGGTGGCAAGCTGGTGCTCCTGGAAGATGCGCTGCACGGTCTCCAGGTAGAACTCGGCGCTGAGATCGAGCACCGCGAAATACTCGTCGTAGAAGTCCTTGGTGAGCTTCGCCTTCTCCCACTCGCCCTGGCGCAGGTTTTCGTAAAGCTCGCGGTGCGCGTTGACGTGGCGCTCGATGTTCATGCTCATGAAGGCGGCAAGCTGCACGAAGCCCGGATACACCTTGCGGAACGCGCCGCCATGGCGGAACGGCACGCGCGCGATCAGGTTCTGCTCGAACCAGTCGATCGGCTTGGAGTTGGCGAGCTCGTTGACCTTGGTCGGGTTGACGCGGGTGTCGATCGGGCCCGCCATCAGCGTCATGCTGCGCGGCTGGGCCGGATTGCCGTTCTGCGCCATCACCGCGGCCGCGACCAGCACCGCGACGCAGGGCTGGCACACCGCGACCACATGCGCGCCCTCGCCGATCGCCTCGAGGAATTGGACGATGTGCTCGACATATTCGTCGAAGCCGAAGCGGCCGTGGCGGCGCTCCACGTCGCGCATGTTGTGCCAGTCGGTGATATAGACGTCGTGCTCGGGCAGCATGGTCTTCACCGTGCCGCGGAGCAGCGTCGCGAAATGCCCGGACAGCGGCGCGACCACCATCACGCGCGGCTGCTCGGCCTCGATATCCTTCTTGAAATGCAGGAGCGTGCCGAACGGCGTCACATGCGCCGCCTCTTCCCGCACCTCGACGTCGCGGTTGCCCACGGTGACATGGCCGATGCCGAACGAGGGCCGACTGTGGGTCAGCCCCGCGCGGGCGATCAGCTCGTAGGCCGCGGTGAGGTTGCGGACGGCGCCGTGGCCGGGCATTCCAATGCCGAAATGGCCGAACGAGCGGGCTGCCATCCCCGCCAGCATCCGCACCGGACCCATGACATCCGCTTGGGCCTGATAGGCCGCGTACAACATTCCCAGTCCCCTGCGGTGTCGCAGCCGCCCGGCACGGCGGAAACCGCTCCCTCGCAGTGCAAAAAGACTAGTGCATTTCCCGCTGCACTGCGAGATAATTTCTTCGGGCACGAGCCGGTCGAAGCCCCAGGGGGAGTGGAATGGCGAAAGCCACGCTGGCGATTGCCAGCAAGAACTATGGCTCGTGGTCGCTGCGCGGCTGGCTGCTCTGCAGGATGGCGGGGCTGGAATTCGACGAGGTCCCGGTGTCGAGCGACGACCCCTCGACCCGCGCCGAGCTGCTGTTGCTGTCGCCCTCGTTCCTGGTGCCCTGCCTCACCCATGACGGGGTCAAGGTCTGGGACACGCTGGCGATCGGCGAGTACCTGCACGAATTGACGCCCGACGCGGGCCTCCTCCCGGCGGATCGCGCGGCGCGCGCCCGCTGCCGCTCGATCTCGGGCGAGATGCATTCCGGCTTCAGCAATCTGCGCTCGGCGCTGCCGATGAACCTCAAGGCGCACTACAAGGGCTACAGGATTTTCGCCGGCGCCCAGCCCGACATCGAGCGCGTCGTGACGATCTGGCGTGAATGCCTGAAGGAGTATGGCGGTCCGTTCCTGTTCGGCGCAAAGCCCTGCATGGCGGACGCGATGTTTGCGCCGGTCTGCACCCGTTTTGCCACCTATGACGTCAAGCTCGATGCGGTCTGCGCTGCCTACAGCCAGGCGATCCTGGCGATGCCCTTCATGCAGGAGTGGATCGTGGCCGCGCGCACCGAGCCCGAAGAGCTCGAAGAACTCGACGTGGAGTTCTAGCAGACAATCCCGCGCAGATATCCGACAAACGCGACCCATCGCAACAATTGAAGCAATTCTGTTAGCGGTCGTTTGGCCAACAGCGTAACTCGCGAGCGGATTGCTTTGCTGACGCGTTGAATCCGACCATTGTCACGCACACATGGTGGATTCATGCAAAGTCGACCGCATGCCACGTCCACGGACGGCTCCAGCGAGAGTCCAACCGGACCGCTCGACGTGCACTCCATGCGTCGGGTCATCGAAGACCGAATAGCCGAGCCGGAGCCCTCGCCGGAAGCCGCCGAGACGAAGCCAAAACAGGATGCCCCCTCCGATCTTCGTTCCGCCTTCGACATCAAGCGAGCCGCCAAGATTGCCGCCGGAGCGCTGATCGTCGCGGTGTTCGGATGGATCCCGCTGCAGACGGTGATGCAGTCGTCAAGCGTCGAAGCCGTGATCAATTCGCGGGTGGTGACGCTGCGGGCGCCGATTGACGGAGAGATTTCCGCGCCGGACGCAACCCTGCTCGAGTCCGGCGTCGTCCCGCAAGGCAGGATGGTGCTGCGGATCGTCAATGCGCGCGCGGACCGCGGCCGCCTCGACGAGTTGCGGCGGCAGCTTGCTCGGCTCGAAAGCGAGCAGCCTTCGCTGCTGGCAAAACTGATCTCGGCGGAAGCTGCCCAAAGAGATTTGTCACAGCAAGCCGCGCGATTCAGCCAGGGGCGCATTCGCCAGCTGGAAGCGCGCATCGCCGAGCTTCGCAGCCTGATCGAGGTCGCGGCGGCGCGCCGCGAGGAAGCCTCAGCGGCGGTCGAGCGCGCAACGTCGTTGACGCGGTCGGGAAGCGTATCGGCGGTCGAGACGGCCCGCCTGATTCGTGAACGCACCATCACCGAGCAAACAGAAATCGGAACCAGACGCCGACTCGACGCCAGCGAGGTCGAACTGATCGCGGCGCGCGAAGGTACGTTCCTGGGCGACAGTTACAACGACCGGCCCAGCTCCGTGCAACGCGAGGAAGAGATGCGGCAACGGGTCGACACGTTCAATGCCGACCTCGCAAGCAGCAGGGCGGAAATTGCGTGGCTCCGCCGCGAAGTGGCGAGCCAGGAGGCGCGCTACGGCAGCCTGTCCGAGGCCGCGGTGCTGCTGCCGGTGTCGGGGCGCATCTGGGAGGTCATGACCTCCCCCGGCGAAGACGTGCGCGCGGGCCAGCCGCTGCTGCGTGTGCTCGACTGCTCGGGCGCCGTGGTCACGGCCAATGTCACCGAGAGCGTCTACAACCGGCTGCAGGCCGGCGCGAAGGCGTGGTTTCGGCCTGCCGATGGCGGCCCCGATCTGGATGGCACGGTTCTGAACCTCACCGGCGCCGCCGGTGCGGCAGCAAACCTCGCCATCAATCCCGGCGCGCTCGGCAGGGAGCCCTACCGGGTCACCGTCTCGGTTCCGAAATTGAAAGAAGCAGCCAACGACTGCGCGGTCGGGCGCACCGGACGGGTGATTTTTGCGGGAGACGCCGCGAGGTCCCCATGACCGGCGGCGGCCTGCTCGAGGCGCTCAGTCCGGGCCTCCTGACGCTTGGTTGCTGCCTTCTGATCCTGCCCTGGCTGAACAGCGAGCGGCCGCTCGCGCGCGCCATCATGGTGACCGTCGCGTTCCTGCTGCTCACGCGTTATTTCGCCTGGCGGTCCACCAGCACGATACCGCCCCTCGGATGGAGCCTCGATTTCGCCGTCGGCATTGTTTTTTTCGTGGCGGAGGCGGCGGCGCTTCTCGCAGGCCAGCTCAATCTGTTTTTCCTGAGCCGCTTCACCAACCGCACGCCGGAGGTCGAAGCCAACAAGGCCTGGCTTGCCGCCGAGCCCTGCCGGCGAGTCGATGTTTTCATCTGCACCTACAACGAGGAGGCGCCGATTCTGGAGCGCACGATCATCGGTGCGACCGGATTGAACTATGCAAACTACCGCGTCTGGGTTCTCGACGACGGCCGCCGCCCATGGCTGCGGCGACTGTCGGAACGACTGGGCTGCCGGCTATCTCACCCGGCCCGACAACGCCGGCGCAAAGGCCGGCAACATCAATCATGCGCTGGCGCATGTCGCCCGATTGCCGGATCTGCCTGAATTCATCGCCATCCTCGATGCCGATTTCGTGCCGATGCCCGATTTTCTGTACCGCGCGATGTGCCTGTTCCGCGATCGATCGGTCGGCATCGTGCAAACGCCGCAGCACTTCATCAACCCCGATCCGATCCAGACCAATCTTGCCGCCGCGCGCGTCTGGCCCGACGAGCAGCGGCTGTTCTTCGACGTGCTGATGCCAGCCAAGGACGCCTGGGGCGCCGCTTTCTGCTGCGGCACGTCGTCGGTGATCCGGTTTGAGCCGCTCATGCGGATCGGCGGCTTTCCGACCGACTCGGTGACCGAGGACTATCTCGTCACGCTGCGGATGAAGGAAATCGGCTCTCGCACCGTCTATCTCAACGAACGGCTGACCGTCGGTCTCGCTCCCGAGGGATTGAAGGAATACATCACGCAGCGTGGCCGCTGGTGCCTGGGCTTCATGCAAATCGCTCGCGGGCGCAGCGGGCCTCTGTCGACCACGTCGCGCCTGGCTTTCATCGATCGGCTCTCCCTGATCGACTCGTTTCTGCATTGGACGTCGGTCTATCCGGCCAAGCTTCTGGGCCTGGTCGTGCCTGGTCTCTATCTGGTGTTCGGCATCCGCGCTGTAAACGCCGATCTGCTGACGCTGCTCGCCTATTTCCTGCCGTTCTTTATCTGGCACTCCTTGACCATCACCTGGATCTCCAGGGGCCGCTCGCTTGCGATCATCTCGGACGTGGCCCAGTTCATCGCCGCCCCGGCGATCGTCAAAGCCGTCGTGACCGGGCTGTTGAAGCCGCAGGGGCACAAATTCAAGGTGACGGCCAAAGGCGGCAATCGCGACCGGCGGTTCGTCGAGTGGCGGCTGCTGCGCCTCTACGCCTGCGCCCTCGCCTTCAATCTTGCGGGCATCGTCATCGCCTTCCTGGTCCACGCGCACGGCGACAGCATCGCCTATGGCGATCTGGCGCTGGCCTGGAGCTGGTACAATTCGATCGTTCTGATGCTGGTCTGCTTCGTGTGCATCGAACAGCCGCGGCGGCGAAAGGCCGAGCGCTTCGAAACCGACGAAGCAGTGCAGATCGCAGCGGACGGCCGCTCCCGCATCTACCGGCTGGCCGATATCTCGATCACCGGCGCCCGGTTTCGCGGTGAACCGCCGGGCCCGGCCGGATCCCTAATCAAGTGTACGCTGCGGGGTCAGACCATCGATGCGACGATCGTGCGTCCGCTGCCCGGCGGATTTGCCGTGAAATTCGACGACGGCCTGAACGCGCGCATCGACATGATCCGCAGCTTCTACGCCGGCGACTACATTGCATCGATTCACGCCGTCGAGCCGGCCGGCGTCGGCAAAGCCGTGCTGTCGCGTATTTTCCGTTGACGCGCACCCGCACCTATTCGAGCTTCGCGCCTGACCGCTGCACCACGTCCTTCCACTTCGCGAGATCGGTCCTGATCGTAGAGGCGAACTCCTCCGGCGTGCCGCCGGCGGGCTCGTCGCCGATCGAGCCGAAGCGGTCCTTGAACGCCTGGGTCTTGATCGCCTTGTTCACCGCGTCGTTGATCTTGTCGACGATCGCCCTCGGCGTGCCGGCGGGCGCGATCACGCCGCTCCAGGTCGGCGCGCTGTAGCCCGGCACGCCCGCTTCCGCCACCGTCGGCACGTCGGGGAACGCCGGCGAACGGCGGTCGCCGCTGACGCCGAGCCCGCGCACCGCGCCGGACTTGGCATGCGGCGCAATCGAGTTGAGGCTTTCGAACATGAAGGTGACGCGGCCTGCGATCAGGTCGGTGGTCGCCGCCACCCCGCCGCGATAGGGCACGTGCACGGCCTCGATCCCGGCCATATATTTGAACAGCTCGGCGCCGACATGGCCGGGCGAGCCGGTCGCCGACGAGGCGTTGGTCATCTTGCCGGGATCTTTCTTCGCCGCCTCGATCAGCTCCTTCACCGACTTGTAGCTGGAGGTCGGCGCGACCGCGAGCAGCAGATGCCCGCGCGACACCAGCGCGATCGGCTGGAAGTCCTTCTCGATGCTGTAGGGAATCCTCGCGATCATGTTCGGGCTGATCGACAGCGCGCCGATCGGGCCGAGCCCCAGCGTGTAACCGTCGGGCGGCGCCTTCGCCACGAGATCGAGGCCGATGGTGAAAGCCGCACCCGGCTTGTTCTCAATGATCACGGTCTGGCCAAGCTGCGGGCCCAGTTCAGAAGCCAGAATGCGCGCGACGGTGTCGGTCGCGCTGCCCGGCGCCTGCGGCACGATCAGCTTGATCGGCTTGTCGGGATACTGCCCCTGCGCGCCGGCCGCGGACGGCAGCAGCGCCGCGCAACCGAGCAGAACCGAAAAACTCAACACGCGTGTCCAGCAAACCGGCAGCATCGCACATTCCTCCCGAAGCTTTTCTGGTTGCGCGGAGCCTAGCGGCGACCGCGGCCTTCCACAATCGTCGTGCGTACGGGCGGTGGCCCACTCAGCGCAGCCGTGCGGCCTCCTCCAGCACCGCGCGCTCGGCGACGCCCTGATCATCGGTCGGCGCGAAAGCCGCGACGGTGAGTGGCGGCGAGAGGTCGGGAAAATGATAGGCCGCGGACACGCTCGCGGGTCCCTGCCCCGAATGGCCTATGCAAAGCCCCTGGGGTGACGCGATATCGACCATCACGCCGAGCCCATAGCCCGCCGTGCGCCACGGCCGGCCGGCCAGCTCGGTCTCGACCGCATGGCGCTCCTGCATCGCTTTGAGCATCGGTCGCGGCAGCAGCGCGCCGGTGAACAGCCGGTGCATGAACGAAACGACGTCGGACGGCGGCCCCATCAGGAGACCGTGCGCCACCCAGCCGGGATGGAAGTTGTCTTCGCCACCGAACACGCTGCGTTGCAGATCGGCGCGCGAGCGCGCGATGAAGCTGTTCTCGATACCGAGCGGCGACAGCACCAGCGACTGCAGCGCGCGCCCGATCTCCATCCCGGTCGCCTGCTCGATCGCCGAGCGCACCAGGAAATATCCCGAATTCGAGTATTTCCACCCGCGCCCCGGCTCGAACGCCGGCGTCCCGCTTGCGAACAGCGCGTGCTGGTCGCCGCTCCACGGCTCCGCATGGCCGTCAACCGCCGCCTCGTAGTCCGGCGTATCGGTGTAGCAGCCGAGCCCGCCGGTGTGCTGGAGCAATTGCCGCAGCGTGTATTTCCGTCCGGCAAGCGGGCGATCGAGTTCGAGCCTGCCGCCCGCCACAAGCAGCAGCGCACAGGCGGCAAGCGCCGTCTTGGTGATGCTCCACCATGGAACGATCGCGGAGCCATTGTCGGAGTGAACTGTTTCGCCGGCGCAGGACGCGATCAGCGGCGCCATCTCAAGCCTGCTTCAGCCAGCCGCCGATCCGCTCGACCGCCTCCCGCATGTCCGCCGCCGACCCGGCGTAGCAGAAACGCAGGTAATGCCGACCGTCCACCGGATCGAAGTCGACGCCCGGCGTCGCCGCCACGTGCGCCTCCGCAAGCAGGCGCTTGGCGAAATCGAAGCTGTCGTCGGAAAACTTCGAAATGTCCGCATAGAGATAGAACGCGCCGTCCACCGGAAGAAACTTGTCAAGCCCCGCCTTAGGCAGGCCTTCGATCAGGATTTTCCGGTTGTCCTCGTAGCCGTGCTTGATCGCCTCGAGCTCGCCGCGGCCGTCGAACGCGGCCTGCGCCGCGATCTGCGACAAGGTCGGCACCGAGATCGAGAGATTGCCCTGCAGGCGGTCCACCGCGCGCGTAAGCGGCGGCGGCACGACCATCCAGCCGATGCGCCAGCCGGTCATGCAGAAATATTTCGAGAACGAGTTGATGATCACGGCGTTGTCCGACATGCGCAGCGCGGTTTCCGCGGGAAATGCGTAGTCGAGGCCGTGATAGATCTCGTCGGAGATGAAGCGGATGCCCTCCTCGTCGGCGACACGGATAAGGTCGGCGAGCGCCTGCGGGCTCATCATGGTGCCGGTCGGATTGGCCGGACTCGCCACCAGCACGCCGGCCAGGCGCTTCTTGCGATGCGCCGCGCGCAGATTGTCGCCGGTGATGGCGAAGCGTGTCGTCTCATTCGTCTCGATCAGCACCGGCTCGCAGCCGAGCGCGGTGAGAATATGCCGGTACGGCGGATAACCCGGATTGGCGATCGCCACCCGGTCGCCCGGCTCGAACATCGACAGAAACGCGAGAGTGAATGCCGCCGACGATCCGGTCGTCACGATCACGCGGTCGACCCCCACGTCGAGGCGGTAGACATCGGAATAGTGCCGGGCGATCCGCGCCCGCAGCGAGGGAATGCCGAGCGACTCGGTGTAGCCCAGCGGGCCGGAACCTAGCGCCGCCCGCACCGCCTCGATCGCCGGCTTCGGCGCGCCGGCCGCGGGTTGCCCGACCTCCATGTGAATGACGCGCCCGCCCGCCGCCTCGATGCGGGCGGCCGCCGCCATCACGTCCATCACCATGAAGGCCGGCACGTCGCTTCGGCTGGACGGTGCGATCAACCGGCGCGCGGAATCCAGCATCATGACCACTGCCCCGCCGCTCCAGGACGGCACGTTAACGCTTTGCCGCCATGCTGCCGCATTCGGCCGTTCCTTACGCCCAGGCGCCGGGCAAAACGCGCAACCAGACGTGATCCTGGTCGCGTTGACCCTGCCGGGGGCTGACACTAGTTTGGCGGAACATTTGGGCTCGCGATCCCGTACCAATATGACCGTTGACGGAAGACCTATCAGGGCGCGGCGGCGGACGCCAGCAACCCGCGCGCTCGCGCTGTTCACGGCGTTCGCGGTCGCGGGCGTGCCGGCTTCCTTGCCGGTTTCTGCGCCGGTTTCCGCCCAGACGCGGAGCCTGCCGCGCGGCATTCCGCTGATCCGCGACGCCGAGATCGAGCAGTTGATGCGGGACTACACGCAGCCAATCCTGAAGGTCGCGGGGCTGTCGCAACAGAACATCCAGGTCACGCTGATCAACGACAAGTCGTTCAACGCCTTCGTCATGGACGGCCGCCGCATCTTCGTCAACGCAGGCGCCCTGATGGACTCCAGGACGCCGAACGAGATCATCGGCGTGCTGGCGCACGAGACCGGTCATATTGCCGGCGGCCACCTGTCGAAGCTCCGCCAGCAGCTCGCGGTGGCGCAGACGCAATCGATCATCGCCATGCTGCTCGGCGTCGGCGCGATGGTCGCGGCGGGCGGCAATGCCGGCAATCCGGCCGCGGCGATCCTGGGACCGCAGGAAACCATCCGCCGCTCGCTGCTGTCCTACGTGCGCCAGCAGGAAGAAGCGGCCGACCGCGCCGGCGTCAAGTTCCTCGCCGCCACCGGCCAGTCGGCCAAGGGCATGCACGACACGTTCAAGCGCATGTCCGACGAAATCCTGTTTGCCGCGCGCAATGCCGACCCCTACATGCAGTCGCATCCGATGCCGGCCGAGCGCGTGCGTGCGCTCCAGGAACTCGCCCAGTCGAGCCCGAACTGGGACAAGAAGGATTCGCCGGAACTGCAGCTTCGCCACGACCTGATGCGCGCCAAGCTGTTCGGCTTCATGGAGCGCGGCGACGCGGTCGCGCGCCGCTATCCGATCAACGACCAGAGCCTGGCGGCGAAATACGCCCGCGCGATTGCGACCTACCGGCACGCCGACCTGCGCGCCGCCATCGGCCAGATCGACGCGCTGATCGCGACCCAGCCGAACAATCCGTATTTCCACGAGCTCAAGGGCCAGGCGCTGCTCGAAGGCGGCAAGCCCGCCGAAGCGGTCGCGCCGCTGCAGCGCGCGATCCAGCTCGCGCCGCAGCCGGCGCTGGTCCAGGTGCTGCTGGCGCAGGCACTCAACGCGCAGAACAATCCGCAATCAGCCGACCAGGCGATCGGGCTCCTGCGCACCGCACTCGCGCGCGAGCCCGAGTCCGCCGACGGATATGCCCAGATCGCCGTGGCCTACGGCCGCAAGGGCGACCTCGCCCAGGCCGACCTCGCCTCCGCCCAGGCCGCCATCATGCGCGGCGACGGCCCGACCGCGCGCCAGCTCGCGGCGCGCGCCAAGACCCGTTTTGCGATCGGCTCGCCCGGATGGGTGAAGGCCGACGACATCGTAAGCACCGCACGGCCGCCCGGGTCGGGCAGCGGGCGCCCCTGATCCTGAAAGGACCACTCCATGTCCATTGTCGCACGTCTCGTCGCCGCCGCGGCCTTGCTGTCGCTCGGCGCCGTGTCCGGATACGCACAGAATTTCTCGGGCGCGCAGAAAGGCGAGATCGAGAAGATCATCCGCGAATACCTGATCGCCAATCCGGAGGTGCTTCAGGAGGCCATCGCCGCGCTTGAAAAGAAGCACGCCGCCGACGAGGCCGCGAAGCATCAGGCCGCCGTCAAGGACAACGCGCAGGCGATCTTCAACTCGCCGCGCCAGGTCACCGTCGGCAATCCGCAGGGCGACGTCACCTTCGTCGAGTTCTTCGACTACAACTGCGGCTACTGCAAGCGCGCCATGGTCGACATGATGGAATTGATGAAGCACGATCCCAAGCTCAAGGTCGTGCTCAAGGAGTTCCCGGTGCTGGGCCCGGCCTCGGTCGAGGTGGCGCGGGTCGCGGTGGCGGTCCGCATGCAGGACAAGACCGGCAAGAAATATCTCGACTTCCACCAGAAGCTGCTCTCGGGCCGCGGCCAGGTCGACAAGGCTCGCGCGATCGCGGCCGCCAAGGAAGCCGGCCTCGACGTGGCGCGGATCGAGAAGGACCTCGGCAGCGACGAAGTCCGGCTTACGCTCGAAGAGAGCCTCAAGCTCGCCGAGAAGCTCGGACTGAACGGCACGCCGAGCTACGTGATCGGCCCGCACGTGGTGGTCGGCGCGGTCGGCCTCGATCAGTTGAAGGAAAAGGTCAACTCGGCGCGCTGCGGCAAGGCGACCTGCTGATCTGGATCGAACCCAAAATACAATTCAAATCGATTTCCGCAGCGCTGGGTCCCGCTTCCGCGGGGACGAACGGCTGACGGTACGGCGAACTCTCTCCCCGTTCGTTCCCGCGGGAGCGGGACCCAGAGCCACAAATTCCGAAGGTTTGGTCGAGTTGCGTCAGAACGCGCATCCCGTCTGAGCAGCCGGCGCGCGCTTTCGCTTTACACGACATGCCCGTTCGGTAACGATTGACGACACGCGCCGCCAGCCCGCGCGAGTGGGCTTGAGAACGGGCCAAAGACGAGCAGAGTTCCAGGGAGGCACATCATGCGCGCGACACGCGCCCTGTCCGGTATCGCCATCGCCTTGTCCGCTCTCCTGCTTGGCGCGCTTTCCGCTGCGGCGCAGCCGGCATCGCCGCAGGGCTGGCCGCAGCGGCCGGTGAAATTCATCCTGCCGCTCGGCCCCGGCTCCGGCGCCGACATCGGCGCGCGATTGATCGCCGAAAAGCTTGCCGCCAAATGGGGCCAGCCGGTCGTGGTCGAGAACCGCCCCGGCGGCGACGGCTTTGTCGCCATCAACGCGTTCACCAACGCCCGCGACGATCATGTGCTGCTGTTCGGCCCGGCGTCGGCGTTCACGGCACACCCGTTCCTGCACGAGAAGCTTCCCTACGATCCGCGCGACCTCGCGCCGGTGGCCCGCGTCAGCGCGACGCTGGTGACGATCACCGTGCCGCCGTCGCTTGACGTCAAGTCGCTCGGCGATCTCGTCGCCAAGGCGCGCGCGCAACCCGGCAAGCTCAACTGGGCGACCATCACCGGCGCCACCGATCTGGTGGTCGCAGGCTTTCTCAAGGCGCAGAACCTCGACATGGCGAAAATCCCCTATCGCGATCCGGTGCAGGCGCTGAACGACGTGGCCGAAGGCCGCCTGCACTTCTACGAGGCGGCGCTCGCCATCGTGCGGGCGCAGATGCAGGCCGGCCGCGTCAAGGTCATCGCGATCACGGCGAGCGAGCCATCCAGGGTCGTGCCGGACATCCCCACGGTGACCCAGGCAGGCTTCCCGGGCCTCACCTTCGACGGTCTCGTCGGCCTCTACGGCACGCGCGACATGCCGGCCGCTCTGCGCGAGAAGATCGCGGCCGACGTCAAGGATGTCCTGGCGGATCCCGCGATCGTCAGCCGGCTGCAGGCAACCGGCCAGGACGTGGTGCCGGGCTCCGCCGCCGAGTTTGCCGCCGCGATCGACCGGCAGCGCGCGGGGGTTGCGGAAACCGCCAAGGTGCTGGGCATCAAGGCTGCCACGCAGTAGTGCACGGGCGGAAAAGGCCCGCCGGACGCCGCGCCGCCGAGTGGAGCAAAGCGACACGAGGGCCCGGCGCGGCCGCTTTGAGGTGCTCAGGCTTCCCCTTTCGGGGCGGCCTGCCTATAAAGCGGACGTGCTGCGGCGCTGCGGCGGTTTCGCCTGCGCCATCAAGGCCCTGAACCGGGCGTGATTGATCGCGAGACGATATGGCCAAAGCCGCTGCCAAAACCATTTACGTGCTCAACGGCCCGAACCTCAATCTGCTCGGCACGCGCGAGCCGCAGATCTATGGCCATTCGACGCTGAAGGACGTGGAAAAGCTCTGCGTGAAGACGGCCGCCGCGCACGGGCTCGGCATCGACTTCCGGCAGTCGAACCACGAGGGCGTGATCGTCGACTGGCTGCAGGAGGCCGGCGCCAACAAGGCGTTCGGCGTCGTGCTCAATCCCGGCGGCCTCACCCACACCTCGGTTGCGGTCCATGACGCGATCAAGGGCATCAAGGTGCCGGTGATCGAAACCCACATCAGCAACATCCACGCGCGCGAGCCGTGGCGTAACCATTCCTACGTATCGTTCGCCGCCAAGGCCGTGATCTGCGGCTTCGGCATCGAGGGATACGCCCTCGCCATCGACGGCCTTGCCGCGACGACGGGCAAAGGGCGACGCTAAGCCCACCAAACGCGCAACAGAACGCGCCATAAACTGCGAGACGACAGCATGGCTGAGGACAAGCCCGCGATCGACAAGGAGCTCATTCGCGAGCTCGCGCAGCTGCTCGACGAAACCGGCCTCACCGAAATCGAGATCGAGCGCGAAGGCCTGCGCGTCCGCGTCGGCCGTGGCGCGACCGCGGTTGCCGCGGCGATCCCCGCCGCTGCGCCGGGGGCGATCCCGGCCGTCGCCGTGCCGGCCGATCCGGCGAAGCATCCGGGCGCCGTGACCTCGCCGATGGTCGGCACCGCCTATATGGGGCCTGCGCCAGGCGCCAAGCCGTTCGTCGACGTCGGCAGCACGGTGGTCGCCGGCGAAACGCTGCTGATTGTCGAAGCCATGAAGACGATGAACCAGATTCCCGCGCCGCGCAGCGGCACGGTGACCAAGATCCTGATCGAGGACGGCCACCCGGTCGAGTTCGGCGAGCCGCTGATGATCATCGAGTAGGCCGGGAACACCGCGCGCGATGTTCGACAAAATTCTCATCGCCAACCGCGGCGAAATCGCGCTCCGGGTGCTCCGCGCCTGCCAGGAGCTTGGCATTCCGACCGTCGCGGTGCATTCCACCGCCGACGCCGATGCGATGCACGTGCGGCTCGCCGACGAAAGCGTCTGTATCGGCCCGCCGCCCGCGCGCGACAGCTATCTCAACGTGCCAGCGCTGCTGGCCGCCTGCGAGATCACCGGCGCCGACGCCGTGCATCCGGGCTACGGATTCCTGTCGGAAAACGCCCGCTTTGCCGAAATCCTCGCCGAGCACTCGATCCATTTCATCGGTCCCAAGGCCGAGCACATCCGGCAGATGGGCGACAAGATCGAGGCCAAGCGCACCGCCAAGGCGCTCGGCATCCCCTGCGTGCCCGGGTCGGAGGGCGGCGTCACGTCGGACGCCGAAGCGCTCGGCATCGCCCGCGCCATCGGCTTTCCGGTGCTGGTGAAGGCGGCCGCCGGCGGCGGCGGGCGCGGCATGAAGGTCGCGCATCACGAGGACGAGCTTGCGATGGCGCTCGCCACCGCCCGCTCCGAGGCCAAGGCCGCGTTCGGCGACGACGCTGTCTATCTGGAAAAATATCTGCAGCGCCCGCGCCACATCGAGATCCAGGTGCTGGGCGACGGCCGCGGCAACGCGATTCATCTCGGCGAGCGCGACTGCTCGTTGCAGCGGCGGCACCAGAAGGTGTTCGAGGAAAGCCCCTCGCCCGCGCTCAACACAGCCGCGCGCGACAAGATCGGCGAGGTCGTCGCCAAGGCGATGCGCGACCTGAAATATCTCGGCGTCGGCACCATCGAATTCCTGTTCGAGGACGGCGAGTTCTACTTCATCGAGATGAACACGCGCATTCAGGTCGAGCATCCGGTGACCGAGATGATCACCGGCATCGATCTCGTGCTGGAGCAGATCCGCGTCGCCGCCGGCGGCGAGCTGCCGATCGCGCAGAAGGACGTCGAATTCCGCGGCCATGCCATCGAGTGCCGCGTCAATGCGGAAAACCCGGTGACGTTTCTCCCTTCGCCCGGAAAGATCCTCTCCTATCATCCGCCGGGGGGCTTGGGTGTCCGCGTCGATTCGGCGGTGTATCAGGGCTACACGATCCCGCCGTTCTACGACTCGATGGTCGGAAAGCTGATCGTGCACGGCAAGACCCGCACCGAATGCCTGATGCGGCTCAAGCGCGCGCTCGACGAGTTCGTGGTCGACGGCATCGAGACGACCCTGCCGCTGTTCCGCAAGCTGGTGCGCACCCAGGACATCGTCGACGGCAACTATCACATCCACTGGCTCGAGCGCTTCCTCGCCGAAGGCGGCATGGAGCCGTAGCAACACAGGTGGTGCGCTCCCTCCCCCTGAAAGGGGGAGGGTCGGGGTGGGGGTCAGCCACGGGTACAGACCCGGAAGATTCCCGACAGATTGGACCGAGATGATCTCCGACTGTCCTGGTGTCGATGGAGTTCGGGCACGCGGCGAGACTGCATGAACGCACCTGCGGTGAGTCGAGTTGCACAAAGCGACCCCCACCCCAACCCTCCCCCTTTCAGGGGGAGGGAGCAAACCGCCCGCGTCGCTGGTGTTTTGTCCAAAACAATCAGTGCCGCGACGCCTGAATCTCGCCCAGCACCTCGCACACCTTTTCCGGAATGTAGGGCTTCGGAATGAACGCCGCGCCGGGCACCGGCTCAAGCTCGTCGATACAGCGCACCGACCCCGACACATAGACCACCGGCAGATCCGGCCGCAGTTCGCGGGCGAGCTTCGCCAGTCCCGAGCCGTCGAGGCCTGGCCCCAAATTCAGATCGGTCAGCAGCACGTCGCAGGGCGCGCCGCGGGTGAGATGCGCGAGCGCGTCCTGCGCATTCGCCGCGGAGCGAACCTCGAAACCGTGATCCGTCAGCGCATCGGCCATCATCATGCAGATCAGGAACTCGTCCTCCACCAGCAGGACCCGGAGCCGGCGGTCATCGGCATTGTCCATCGCATTCCCCTCCTCGCGCCACGTTCCCAAATGCGGGCGCAGGGGCAATGCGGACGGCGCCCGGTTGTTCGCAAGTTGCCTTAAATGACCGGCATCATGGCTAACACTTCATAAATGACCCTGCTTCGGGCTAAGCTGGCACCGCAACCGCGACGCTTCATTGATGGCCAGCCGAGAAACCGCCTTCGTCGAGATCACGCCCGAGGTCCTGCTTAAGGCGTATGCCTGCGGCATCTTTCCGATGGCGGAGAGCGCCGAGGACCCGGCGCTCTACTGGATCGAGCCGGAGAAGCGCGGGATCATCCCGCTCGACACGTTCCACATTCCGTCGCGGCTCGCGCGCACCGTCCGCGCCGAGCGCTTCAGCATCGCCATCAACCGCGACTTCCAGGGCGTGCTCGACGGCTGCGCCGAGCCCGCGCCCGGCCGCACGCGGACCTGGATCAATGCGCGCATCCGCAATCTCTACTGCAAGCTCTACGACATCGGCCATTGCCACAGCGTCGAGGCCTACGAGGACGGGGAGCTTGCGGGCGGCCTCTACGGCGTGTGCCTCGGCCGCGCGTTCTTCGGCGAGAGCATGTTCCACCGCGCGCGCGACGCCTCGAAGGTGGCGCTGGTGCATCTCGTCGCAAGATTGAAGGCGAGCGGCTTCACGCTGCTCGACACGCAGTTCGTCACCACCCACCTCACGACCTTTGGCGCCATCGAGGTGCCGCAGCAGCGCTATCACAAGCTGCTGGAAGCCTCGCTGGTCGGCGAAGCCGATTTCACCGCCTTCAGCCGCGGCCCGGCGCTGACCGGCGCGCAGGCTGTCGAACTGGCGCAGCCGTAGTCATCAGCAACGCAGCCAGTCTCCACCCTCCCCTGGAGGGGGAGGGTCGACTGCCGGAGCGAAGCGGAGGCAGGCGGGGTGGGGTGAGCTTTGTTGCGCGAAGGTTCACCCCACCCCGCTCGCTTCGCTCGCGACCCTCCCCCTCATCAGGGCGTTCACGCCCGTCTTCGACGGACTATGGGGAGGGTGAAGACCGCCGATGTCGCGCTGATGCAGACGGAAGTGGAAACTACTGCCGCTGGAATCCCGGCGGCGGCGGCAGTTGCTGCTGCGTCGCGCGGCGCTGTTGCGGCTGACCCGGCTGCTGGGCCCGCTGCGGCGGACGCTGCTGTTGCGCGGGGGCCGGCGCAGGCGGCGGCGCTTCCGCGACCGCGGGCGGCGCGCCGCCTTTGCAGTCGGTCAGCCACACGTCGTAGATCGGGTGCTCGACCGCGTTGAGGCCCGGGCTCGCCGCGAACATCCAGCCGGTGAAGATGCGCTTGAGCTCGCCCTGCAGCGTCAGCTCGTCGACCTCGATGAAGCCGTCGGTGTTCGGCGCCTCGGTCGGCGCCCGCGAGTAGCAGGCGCGCGGCGTCACTTCGAGCGCGCCGAACCGCACGGTTTCATTGATCGAGACATCGAAGCTGATGATGCGGCCGGTGATCTTGTCGAGGCCGGAGAACACCGCGGTCGGATTGGTGATCTTGGTCGCCGACGGCTCGACCACGACCTCGTCGCCGGGCTGCGGCGCGGTGTTCGAAGGGGTCGGAGTGCCGCGCTGCGGCGGCTGCACGCGCTGGCCGGGCAGCGGGGCGGCCGGCGCCTGCGGCGGCAGGTTGGCGCTGCGCGGCGAGCCCGGAGGCGGCGGCAGCGGCTCGCCGCGGATGCGCGATCCCGGCGGCGGCCCCGGCGGCTGCAGCCCGCCCGGACCGTAGCGGGGATCGCCGGGATATGACGGCCGGTTCGGCACGTCGCTCGGCGGCCGCGGCGGACCGCCGAAGATCGCCTCCAGCGGGCTGCCGCGGAAGATCTGGTCGAATTGCGCAACGGCCGGCGTCGCGGCGCTTGCGCGCGCACCAGCGGCGAGCATCGACCGAACGGGATGGCCGAACGGAGGCTATGCCGTTGGACAACGGCGTCGGGCCATCTCGTGGCAAGCCCGGTTAACACGGGGAATGCGGCCGGGAAAGGGCGGTGCGCCGGCAACCACCGCCATGGGCGAGTGCGGAGAGTTCCGAACTCGCTGATCGCCCTAGCGGCCCGGATTCCACGCCTTGTAGTCGCCGGTCGCCTTGGGGCGGCGGCCCTGGGCCAGCGTCGAGCCGGTCGGACGGTGCGCCGCGGGCGTTCCGGTGAGGTTCGGCCGGTGCGGCTTCTGCCAGGACCGCGGCTGGTAGTCTTCCTCGGTCGGCGGAACGTCGACGGTGTGGTGCAGCCAGCCGTGCCACGACGGCGGCACCGCGGAGGCCTCGGCCACGCCGTTGTAGGTCACCCAGCGCCGCTCCATCAGCAGCACCGGATCGATCTTGCCGCCCCTGGTCCGGTAGTAGCGGTTGCCGAACTCGTCCTCGCCGACGAACTCGCCATAGAGGCGCGTCCAGAGCTGGGTGCCGAAGGTCTGGCCGTTCCACCAGGTGAAGAAGCGAAGGAAAAAGGTTTTCATGAGCGGCCGCTGCGAGGCGAAAATTCGTGGAACATCGATCCGTTCTTGCCAGCGCCCCCGCCCCCTGTCCAGACGCGCACGCGACATGCACAGCAAACGCGCCGGCGGGCGCGCCTGTCCACAACAACGTCGCGCGCCGGGTCGCCGTGATCGGCCGATCCCGGCAGGCCGTGGTCCGTAACCGCCTGATCGAAATTGGAGAATCGCCGCGCATTAGGACGACGCACCCAACGCACGGAAAACTTGCCTCGCGAAAACGCCCGCAATTTCGCACCCGGCCAATTGCGGGTGATCGAGGCCAGCGGTTGGAACCCGGCCCGGCCGAAAGCTTATTGGGGATTGACTGTGGTTTTGTGACAGCGGGCCGGGGAATTGTGACGAAGGGGACTTCCCGAATCTGCAAGTCCTGTCCGATACTTCCGGGGCCGCCGCTGAGTCGTCCCCGCAGTCCCCACAGTTCACAAGGGACACTAGCCTTAGTATTTGATTCAGGGTTGGCCGCTACAGCTTGACGTGTGCGGCGAGTCTGTCCTAGCTTTCCAACCGTCCGGCGCGGGTCCGTTCTTTGTCCCCGCCAGGCACAATCTTGCAGACCGAAGACAGTCTCCCGCCCGGTTTTCCGGCTTGGCGGGGAAGGAGTTTCTGTCGCCTCGATCCGCGGGAATAAGGCCCGGTCCAAGGGCCAAAAGGGTGCCGCCCAAGGCCCCCGTGACTATGTAAGGGACGCGTCAAAAACACTGAACGCGGCCGGGATTCAGGGTCCCGGCTGGAGATAAAATGTCGGCGCCCAAACCTGGAAATCGGGAGCGGCGGCCGGCGCACGCAAAGGGGCACTAAAAAGATGCGGATCGAACGGCGCTACACCAAGGACGGCCAGTCTCCCTACGCGGAGATCGCGTTTCGCCTGACCACGAGCGAGATCAAGAATCCCGACGGCTCGGTCGTGTTCAAGGCCGAGAACGTCGAGGTTCCGGAATCCTGGTCGCAGGTGGCGTCGGACGTTCTCGCGCAGAAGTATTTCCGCAAGGCGGGCGTCCCTGCCCGGCTGAAGAAGGTCGAGGAAGAGACCATCCCCTCGTTCCTGTGGCGCTCGGTCGCCGACGAGGAGGCGCTCGGCGCGCTGCCCGAGAGCGAGCGGATCATCGGTGAGCGCTCCTCCAAGCAGGTGTTCGACCGCCTGGCCGGCACCTGGACCTACTGGGGCTGGAAGGGCGGCTATTTCGATTCCGAGAACGACGCGCAGGCGTTCTTCGACGAGCTCCGCTTCATGCTCGCGTCACAGATGTGCGCGCCGAACTCGCCGCAATGGTTCAACACCGGCCTGCACTGGGCCTATGGCATCGACGGCCCGAGCCAGGGCCACCACTACGTCGACCACAAGACCGGCAAGCTGACCAAGTCGAAGTCGTCCTACGAGCATCCGCAGCCGCACGCCTGCTTCATCCAGTCGATCGCCGACGACCTCGTCAACGACGGCGGCATCATGGACCTGTGGGTGCGCGAGGCGCGCCTGTTCAAGTACGGCTCCGGCACCGGCACCAATTTCTCCAGACTCCGCGGCGAGAACGAGCGGCTCGGCGGCGGCGGCAAGTCGTCCGGCCTGATGAGCTTCCTCAAGATCGGCGACCGCGCGGCGGGCGCCATCAAGTCGGGCGGCACCACGCGCCGCGCCGCCAAGATGGTGATCGTCGACACCGATCATCCCGACATCGAGCAGTTCATCGACTGGAAGGTGAAGGAGGAGCAGAAGGTCGCGGCGCTGGTCACCGGATCCAAGATCAACCAGAAGCACCTGAAGGCGATCCTCAAGGCCTGCGTGAACTGCGAGGGCCCGGGCGACGACTGCTTCATGCCCGACAAGAACCCGGCGCTGAAGCGCGAGATCAAGCTCGCCCGCAAGAGCCTCGTGTCCGACAACCTGATCCAGCGCGTCATCCAGTTCGCGCGGCAGGGCTACACCGACATCGACTTCCCGACCTACGACACCGACTGGGACAGCGAGGCGTATCTCACCGTCTCCGGACAGAACTCCAACAATTCGGTGCGCGTCACCGACGAGTTCCTGAAAGCCGTCGAGGCCGACGGCTCCTGGGACCTGACCTGGCGCACCAAGCCCGGCAAGATCGCCAAGACGCTGAAGGCGCGCGAGCTGTGGGAGAAGATCGGCTACGCGGCTTGGGCCTGCGCCGATCCGGGCCTGCAGTACCACACCACCGTCAACGACTGGCACACCTGCCCGGCCTCGGGTCCGATCCGCGGATCGAACCCCTGCTCCGAATACATGTTCCTCGACGACACCGCCTGCAATCTCGCCTCGCTGAACCTGCTCACGTTCCGCGACGAGAAGACCGGCACGTTCGACGTCGCGGGCTATGAGCACGTCGTCCGGCTGTGGACCGTCGTGCTCGAAATCTCCGTGCTGATGGCGCAGTTCCCCTCCAGGGAGATCGCGCAGCTGTCGTACGAGTACCGCACGCTGGGTCTCGGCTATGCCAACATCGGCGGGCTCCTGATGTCGTCCGGCATCGGCTACGACAGCGACGCCGGCCGCGCGATCGGCGGCGCGCTGACCGCCATCATGACGGGCGTGAGCTATGCCACCTCGGCCGAGATGGCGAAGCAGCTGGGCCCGTTCCCCGGCTACAAGAAGAACCGCGAGCACATGCTGCGCGTGATCCGCAACCACCGCCGTGCCGCCCACGGCGAGCGCAACGCCTACGAGAAGGTCGCGACCCCGCCGGTGCCGCTCGACCACGCCGGCATCGCCGCGACCCATGCGGGCTACGCGGCGCTGTCCGCCCACGCCAAGGCGGCCTGGGACAACGCGCTGAAGCTCGGCGAGGCGCACGGCTACCGCAACGCGCAGGCCACCGTCATCGCCCCGACCGGCACCATCGGCCTGGTGATGGACTGCGACACCACCGGCATCGAGCCCGACTTCGCGCTGGTGAAGTTCAAGAAGCTCGCCGGCGGCGGCTACTTCAAGATCATCAACCGCGCCGTGCCCGAGGCGTTGCGCGCGCTGGGCTACAGCGAGGCGCAGATCGGCGAGATCGAGGCCTATGCGGTCGGCCACGGCTCGCTCGGCCAGGCGCCGGGCATCAACCACACCACGCTGAAGGCCAAGGGCTTCACCGACGACGCCATCGCCAAGGTCGAAAAGGCGCTGCCGACCGCCTTCGACATCAAGTTCGCCTTCAACAAGTGGACGCTCGGCGAGGACCTCCTGAAGAACCAGCTCGGCGTCGCGGCCGAGGTGATCGCCTCGCCGTCGTTCGACCTGCTCGCCCACATGGGCTTCAGTAAGCGCGAGATCGAGGCCGCCAACGTCCACGTCTGCGGCGCGATGACGGTCGAGGGCGCCCCTCACCTCAAGCCCGAGCACTACGGCGTGTTCGACTGCGCCAACCCGTGCGGCAAGATCGGCAAGCGCTATCTCTCGGTCGAGAGCCACATCCGCATGATGGCGGCCGCCCAGCCGTTCATCTCGGGCGCGATCTCCAAGACCATCAACATGCCGAACGACGCCACCGTCGAGGACTGCAAGGAGGCCTATCTCCTCTCCTGGAAGCTCGCGCTCAAGGCCAACGCGCTCTACCGCGACGGCTCAAAGCTCAGCCAGCCGCTGCAGAGCCAGCTCATCGCCGACGAGGAGGATGAGGACGACGCCATCGAGGCGTTCATCGACAAGCCGAACGCGGCGCGCGCGGCCATTGCCGCCGAGCGCGTGGTCGAGAAGATCGTCGAGCGCATCACCGTGCTGCGCGAGCGCGAGAAGCTGCCCGGCCGGCGCAAGGGCTACACCCAGAAGGCCGTGGTCGGCGGCCACAAGGTGTATCTGCGCACCGGCGAATACGAGGACGGCCGTCTCGGCGAGATCTTCATCGACATGCACAAGGAGGGCGCGGCGCTCCGGTCGTTGCTCAACAACTTCGCCATCGCGATCTCGCTCGGCCTGCAATACGGCGTGCCGCTCGAGGAATACGTCGACGCCTTCACCTTCACCCGCTTCGAGCCCGCGGGCCCGGTGCAGGGCAACGACACCATCAAGTACGCGACCTCGATCCTCGACTACGTGTTCCGCGAGCTCGCGATCTCCTACATCGACCGCTTCGACCTCGCCCATGTCGATCCGAGCGAGGCCGACTACGGCGCGCTCGGCAAGGGCGAGGCCGAGGGCCGCCCCGAAGCCTCCGGCGCCAAGTATGTGTCGAAGGGCCTGACCCGTTCGCGCACCGACAAGCTCCAGGTGGTGGCGAGCGGCAGCGTGCAGGCCTCCGACGCGCCGACCCGCGCGGTCGCGGCCAACGTCACGGCGCTGCATGCCGCGGGCGCGACTGCGCTGAAGGCCGAGCCCGAGGCGAAGCTGTCACCGGCGGAGAAGCTGGAGACGTTGCCGTGGGCCGAGCCGAAGCGCGATGTGAAGGCGCAGGTTGCAGAGCGCCGGGCCGAGGCGAAGGCCAAGGGCTATGAAGGCGAGATGTGCGGCGAGTGCATGAACTTCACGCTGGTGCGGAACGGGACGTGCATGAAGTGCGACACGTGCGGCAGCACGACGGGGTGTTCGTAAACATCTATCGCAGCCAGCAACAAATAGGCGGCCGAAAGGCCGCCTATCACTTATTCATTTTGGCGAACGCTTTTTCGCTTCCTGCACCAAATAAGCAAGAAGACTGAGCAAGGAAATATACTCGATTGCCCGCTGTTCGGTTCCTTCCGGGAAGGCATGGCCTCCAGGATTTCGTATCCCAAGTACAGCTCCTTCGAATAAGTGCATCAAGCCCTCTCGCTGGTCTAAGTCGGTCTGATCTGCGAGGCTATTAAATGCAAGTGCTGGATTGTTCTTTGAGAAAACCGTTCTCACGAGTGGTGCGCCATCAAGATCGTGACGTCCAGACCGCTCCTTGACGAAATTAACTAGAGCTTTCGCCGCAGCAAATACGGCTTCAAAATGATGACCGTCGAGAAACAAATCGCGCGCTACATCTGCAATTCGAGGGTGTAGGTTCAGTTTTTCAAAATAAGACGAAGGGACTGGCCGCTCCCCGCCCTCGATGTCCTCTCGTTTTTCTTTCAGCCGTTCAACAAGCCCGTTGATGATCCCGATAGTTTGTGTTCGACCACGGACTTTACCTTCGACGAACTCGTGATCGCTCATACCCATGTACATACCACCGGCCCAAATCGCTATATGACTATGCTCGGTGTATTCAGGCGAATTTGGGCCATAGATTTCGAGGATCGTGTTCCGAATATTGCTCTCGGCAACATCATCAGCACCTGTGTGACTGAAAACGGCTGCTGCAAAATCGACCTGTTCAATTTCTTTGATGCGCCGCTGAAGTTTCGTGATCGCGCGGTCGATCTCATCGACCGTCGTAAAAATCTTCGGGGCAATTTCAGGAGCGGCAGGAGGTTTTCTGGCCATGGCTCCAAATTATCAGCCGAAAATCTAAAATGACAGGTCCGGGAAGTCGAGCGCCGAGAAAATCCACGGGCTGCAACTCCGCAGCCCCGCCGCGCGCCCGATGAAAGACCAAGAACCATACCCCCCGTCCTAGCCTATCGCCGCAGCAATCGCAGGATGGGTTGAACGCAGCGAAATCTATCGCATTCAAGCCTTCAGAGCAGCTTCGAGATTCTTTGCCGCTACTGCAGCCTTTGACGGAGAATTTGTTCACATGCCGGAGAAAGTCGGTCTAATAGATTGCATTTGGTAATTTCAATCCGCTGCGCTTCTGACAATGAATTCAGCAATTCATACTGCTTTTCATCAATCAATGCTTTACGGTACGCAGCTTGTATACCTGTGATGCTGTAGTCGCTAATCCCGATACGATCTTCCATCGACTTTAGTAAAGTCATTGCATGGGTGCGCACGTCCGCCGCACCGGAAACGTCCAAGACACTTTCGCAAACAATCATATGAACGCCTTGCAGGAAACGCCAACGAAACGCGGCATAGCGTTCTAGGAAGTTTTTGAATTCTTCAGCTGTGACGCGCGGGCCGATTAAAAATAAGTGTACGGCTTCCAATACAGTTTTTCCTTCAAACTGGGCCCGACTTTCCTCAGTCAGTTCGACGTAACGCTTTTGGACTCGATCAATTGCGCGGGCCCGCCGATTTCCATCCTCTTCTTGCCGCAGCATCTTTTGCAATTCGAATTCACGTAGACGCTGCTCGATCTCAAGCCTTTCACTTCGCAATCTGAGCAACCTCATTTCATTTTCAGACATCACCGTGATTTGCGCACGAGCCTCCGGAAAGCCCGTCGCGAAGGCCGCTAAAATTACTAAAGAAGCCTTGGCCAGCCGCTTGCACATCAGTGCTGTTTGACCGCTTTCATTCCCTTATCGTAGGCGTCTTTTAGTTCAACAGGCGTCGGCGGAAACACGTCGAACCAATCAAACGAAAACACTTTTTCGCGATCTCTATCAAAGTCTTCTGATTTTATTAGGCCCACACCCGGCTTCCCGCTTCCGGAGTTTACGACAAGAACTGAAAGTGGAGGCAAATCGTGAGCGTGACACCAGAACATTATGTGTCCAAGCTGGCGGTCCAAGACACCCGCGCCTCCAAATTTCAAAAGATCTGCAATCATTCCGTAGGTCACAATCTGTCGACTATGCGCGCAACCAACGAGAATCTGATAGATTTGAAGCGCTTGGTTTTCTAACGAGGAATTCTCAGAAAATCGGCGGATCATCGCTGTCTCCTCCAACGCTGACCAGAGATGGTAGCAAGCAGACCGGCAATGAGCGAACAAAAAATCACGCACTCACCTTCCCCACCTTCAATCCGCATTGCTGCAGGCTTGATCGTCAACAACATCGGCCGCGTCCTGCTTGTACGAAAGCGCGGCACGACAACCTTCATGCAGGCCGGCGGCAAGATCGAGCCGCACGAAAGCCCAGCGCAAGCGCTCGCTCGCGAACTCGAGGAAGAGCTCGGAATCAGCATCGCACCCGACGCACCGGAGTATCTCGGCGAGTTCACCGCGCAGGCCGCGAACGAGACGGGACACACCGTCAGCGCGGCGTGCTTCTACCTCCGCGCCGACTTCAACGTGTCTCCGACGCGCGAGATCGACGAGGCCGTGTGGGTCGCGCCCGACGGCGCCGGCCTGCCGCTGGCACCGCTGACGCGCGATCACCTTCTGCCGATCGCGCGGCAGCGATTGGCATCTACCGCTTCTTGATGTCCACCTCCGCCGGCCCGACCATCGTCATGTGCCGCTCGACCGCCTTCGGAAACATGCCCGGAAACTCCTCCTTCATCTTAGCCCGCATCTCCGGCTTCATGCCCAAGCGCAGAGCGGAACGCCCCCGTCACAGGCTGCGGTGGATTTCGCTTCGCATTGTGACCCCGGCCGCGGACGGGCCGGGTTGAAACAGAATGTGCGCCATCCTTTGATCACACTGGCGCAATCTCGTCGGACGCGCCCGCCACTGACGCGGCGGATGGGCCAGCCCGCTCCATGACGTGCGGATGCGCGGGCCATGGCCCGCGCATCCGCGCATTTGAAAATCCGCCCTACACGATGAAGTCGCTGTCTTGCAGGGCGTTCGCCGCGACCCCGATCAGCAGGATCGAGTTCGTGCCGTAGCTCACCAGCGCACCATTGTCGGTGTCTTCGATATCAAGCTGGATCAGGTTGTTGAGACCGCCGACCTGGCTGAGGTCGAGCGTGTCGCTGCCGGCCTGGAAGTCCCACACCCAGTCGTCGCCCCAGTTCGACGCAAATTCGAACCGGTCGTTGCCGCTGCCGCCCCACACGTGGTCGTTGCCCGACCCGCCGGTCATGGTGTCGGCACCGGTCCCGCCGGCGATCGCGTCGTTGCCGGTCCCGCCATTGATGACGTCGGCACCGCCGTTGCCCCAGATCCAGTCATCGCCGCCTTCGCCGCGCAGCTCGTTGGCAAGGTTGTTGCCGGTGAGCGAGTCGGCGTAGCCGGTGGCCATGACGTTCTCGACGTCGCGCAGCGTATCCACGCCGCCGCCGCCCGCGACCTGGGTTTCGCTGAACAGGTCGATGGTGATGCCGGAGCCGAGGCCGGTGTTGTAGAGCGCCCAGTCGACGCCTGAGCCGCCTTCGAGCACGTCGTTGCCGAGCCCGCCGTTGAGCGAGTCGTTGCCGTCGTGGCCGAACAGCACGTCATTGCCGTTGCCGGCGGTGATCACGTCGTTGCCGCCCCAGCCTTCGAGCCGGTTGGCGGCGCCGTTGCCGATCAGCAAGTCGGCGTGGTTGCTGCCGGCGACGTTCTCGATGCTGATCAGGGTGTCCCAGCCGGCGCCGGACGTGTTTTGCGAATTCTCCGTCGTCAGATTGACCCAGACGCCGGAGCTCTGGAACAGATAGGACGCCCAATCGATGCCGCTGCCGCCGCTCAGGACGTCGTTGCCGTCGCCGCCGAACAGGTTGTCGTTGCCGTTCTCGCCCAAAAGGATGTCGGCGCCACCGCCGCCGAACATCTGGTCGGCGCCGAGCCCGCCATGGAGCTGGTTGTCGACGCCATTGCCGATCAGCCAGTCGTCATGGGTCGAGCCGATCAGGTTCTCGATGCTCTGCAGCAGGTCGTTGCCGCTGCCCACCGTGTTCTGCACGCCGGCCAACCCGAGATCGACCAGCACGCCGGAGAACTCGTCGTGATAGCTGGCCGTGTCATTGCCGCTTCCGCCGAACAGGAAGTCGTTGCCCGAGCCGCCGTTGAGGAGGTCGTCGCCGCCCTGCCCTTCCAGCCAGTCATTGCCCGCGAGCCCGGTCAGCGAGTCGTTCCCGCCGCCACCGTACATGTAGTTGGCGGTGCCGGTGCCGCGGACAGTGTCGTCGCCGTCGCCCATTACGACGTTTTCGAAGTTGCGCACCGACTCGACGTCGCCGCCGGCGCTGGCGGTCTCGTACGTGAGGCTGACGGTCCAGTCGCCATTGCTGTAGGTGAAGTCGAGCACGTCGGTGCCGGCGCCGCCGTCCAAATCATCGAAGCCGAGGCCGCCCGAGATCACGTCGTTGCCGTCGCCGCCGTCGATCGTATCGCCGTCGTCGCCGCCGTAGATCGTGTCGTGGCCGCCCTGCCCGTAGATCAGGTCGTAGCCGTCGTTGCCCCAGATCGTGTCGTTGCCGGTGCCGCCATAGAGATAGTCGGAGCCGATGCCTCCGGTGAGCGCGTCGTTGCCGGCAAGACCGAACAGCCAGTCGCGGCCGCTGCCGCCGTCCAGCGTGTCGTTACCGTCGCCGCCCTCCAGCCGGTCGTCGCCGTCCAGACCGGTCAGGGTATCGTCTCCGCCGTTGCCGGTGAGATCGTTGTCGCGGCTCGAGCCGGTGACATGGTCGTCGCCGGATCCCATGACGACGTTCTCGATGTCGAGGAGTGTTTCGACGCCGCCGCCCGTGGTCGCGGTTCCCCAGATGCCGACACCGCCGGGACCGTCATCGTCCAGGTCCGCCGCCAGGCCGATGGTCCAATTCCCGGAGCTGTAGGTGTAGTCGACCGTGTCGGTGCCGCCGCCGCCGTCGAGCCAGTCGGTGCCGAAGCCGCCTTCCAGCCGGTCGTTGCCGCCACCGCCGCGCAGTTCGTCGTCGCCGTCGAGGCCGATCAGGGTGTCGTGCCCGTTGTTGCCGATCAGGACGTTGTCGCGGTCGTTGCCGGTGAGCAGGTCGTTGCCGGCGCCGCCGCGCGCATTCTCGATATAGCCGGCCAGCTCGTCCGGTGCGTCCTCCGGGACATAGGCGATCGAGATATTGTAGGTCATGCCGTGGGTGCTGGAGAACGCACCGGGGCGCAGGTCCAGCGTCACGCCCGAGGCGTCGCCCGAGAGATCGAGCCAGTCCTCGCCGCCGCCGTCCCAGATGGTGAGGACAAACGGAACGCCGCCGTTGCTGTCGAAGTCGTAAAACTCGGTCACGCCCGATGCGTTGTAGCCATAGGTCGTGTCGAACGAGCGCGTGTCCCAGTTGGCGCCATAGAGCTGCTGGATGACGTAAGCGTCATGCGTCCGCGGCGTCACGATCTCGGTGTCGATCCCGGCATAGTCCGCGCCGGTGATCGTGCTCGAGAAATACGACATGACCGAGTACATCCGCGTGTCCTCGACGTACTCGGCGTCCCAGTTGTAGCCGGTGAAATTGCCGCCGCCGTCGTAGGGACCGGGATGCGAGAGGCCGAGCGCGTGGCCGATCTCGTGCACCGGCGTCAGGAATCCATCGAGGGCGCCCGGCTCCATGCTGGGCCAGCCGTTCGTGGTGTTGATGGCGATGCGGGTGCCGTAGTCGTAGTTGGGACCAGTCGAGATACCGCCGGCGCTCGCGAAGGCGGGGCCGAAGGCGTTCGCGAAGTTGAGGCCGTAGACGTAGATGTCGGCTGTCTCGCCGGGCTGGACGAAGTCGAAGCGCACATTGGCGAGGTCAGCCCAGGTCTGCGCCGCCAGCTCGACGCGTTCCCGATGCGTGTCGCCGAGGAAACCGAGACCGTTGAGGAAGGCGGTGAGCGGCGTGTCGATGCCGTCGAGAATCCGCAGTTCCTCCGGGATCTGGTCCCAGCTTTGCGGGAAGCCGACCCGCAGCATCGTTCCGCCGTCGAGCTCGTTGGCGGACCACTTGTTCAGCTCACCCTCGCCGTGCCGGTTCAGGTGATCCATCAGCTCATGCAGATTGTCTGCGCCAATGTGATGCGTCGGCGGCGGCGGAACGATGTCGAAATCGACCGGACCGAGCGGGATGGCCGGGCCGTCGGCCTGGCCGGGATCGTGCTGGACGTCGCTCGCGAACAGCCCAGCCGCGCCGGGCGCAGTCGCGTACGGCTGCAGGCCAACCGGCGCCTGATTTGCGCCGGGTGCGAGCGCGGCAGGCCCCTGGTCCGCGGACGTCGCCGGATCGACGAGCGGTGCGACGGTGGCATGCGCGGGGGAGCCGGATCGATCGAGGTCGAAGCCTGTGCCGCTCTTGTGGTCGTCATGCGGCTCGGGGTCCTGCATGATGAGGGCGGACAAGATCGGGGCCGGGCCGGCGCGCTCCTGTGCGTCGCTGCCTTCGGGTTTTTGAATCTCCTCGACGGCGCCGAGCGGGTCGAAGACCGAAGCGTGATCCTGGATTGAGATCGTTCCGTCGTCGTAAGGATTGGGCGCGGCGGCGCGGCGCGCGATCTTGATCTCCGCGAGGTCGGTGGCCGGACGAAGGTGACTGATCTTGAGAGCATTCATGGAGCGCTCCTCAATGGTCGTCGAACCTTCCCTGCCCGTTGGTCGGCCGCTCCTGAACCATGGTTCAGATGGAACCGCAGAGGTGTCTTGGTAGGGAGCCGCGAGGTGCATCCGCGTCTTGTCGCCGAAAAGTCGATCGCTCATGCGCGGTCACTTTCGTGGATGCGACAATTCGACCCGCGCGTAGCATCTCGCTGCCTCAGGCACGATTCGCCGAGCGCTCGGCAGCGGCTTCAGACAGTCAACATCCGACGACTGTGCGCGGAATCCTCGATGACCAGAACCTGTTTGAAACCCGCGGCCAGGTTGAGATCGTAAGCCTCCCAGCCGCCGCCGAACACGCGAATGTTCCGGTTTTCCCGCACCCGGGGATCCAGCCGGTCTTCGATATCGATGGTGTGGACCACGCCGCCTCCGAGCAATTGCAGGAGATCGGCGAGATACAGCGCGCTCCCGCCCTGGTGCGTGCCGATCTCGACGATGAGGTCGGGGCGCAGCTCGCTCACGATCATCTGGTAAAGCACATAGTCCAGCGGACATTTGACGCAGCGCACGCCCCGGTAATGCATGTTGTGGTGGCCCCGGGTAATGCCGGCCAGACCGATATCGACACGAGCATCCAACGCCTGCATCGTTTCCCTTCCTCTCGGTGGATTTCGCGCGCGATCCCGGCGAGGTCGTCCTGCGCCCGTCCGGGCCGGTGTTCGACGCGCACCAGAACGTTTTTTCTGGGTTTTGGTCACGCCAAGGCGACAAGTCATTTCGGCGGCCGTCGCAACAGGGTTGGCGGCGCAGCCGATTCGCGCCGCCAGTCTACCCGCTCCACAGGCGATCGGCCACGCACGCGCGGCTGTCGGCCAGAACCGGGCGCCACGACCGGATGGTCTGTCCGGCCGCGCGTCATCGCGGGGTTGACAAGACCGAATTCCCAAGGAAAATAAGCGCAATTGTATGGATGACAAAGCATGATAAATAGCATAGGAAAACCACGCGATCCCGGCAACGCACGGGACGCTGGCGCGCCCGAGATTACGGCTGAAATGATTGAGGCTGGTGCCGCAACGGTGGCGGCCAATCTGAGGCTGTACGATCTCGACAGCCCAAGCCTGTGCGATCAGATCGCCGAGGACGCATTACGCGCTGGGCTGAATGCCCTTAAAGGCTGTGTGAAACTCTGACACCTGCCGTACCAATTTTTCTAGGCTGTATGCGTGTTTGCGAAGGTCCTTTGCCGATAGTTCCGACTTGCCGCCCAACCCGTGATATTCGCGCGCTAGAAGCCGCTCAGCAGGTTCGATGTGAACCGAATAGGCATAAGACGCGCGGTTGTTTTCGCTGCTCCCTGTCCGCTTAATTGGCTGGTGCGCGTAAACGCTCCGCGTATCGAGATGCAGCCGGATCGACTTGCTTAATGGCTTCCATTCGGCCTGAAAATCTTTGGCGGCCAGGCGGTGTTTCATAAGCCGATCAACTAAAATCAGGTGGTTGGCGATGTTCGCCCAACTGTAGAAAACAATGGCCGCGCGGGTATGATCAACACCAAGCGCAGCTTGGGTTAGATTGAATAGCTCGCGGTCCAGAAAAGCCCAAAGGCTCACACATTCGCCAAGCAGACCGAGGAACGTTTGCCGATCCCGCTCTACCTGTTTTGACGCGGGGTGCAATTTGAGGACAGCCATGACCGACTCCAACGCTGACAAATTCGAACGCACAGTGCGGCGGCTTCTCGCGACGCCCCCGACCAAGCGCGATGAAACGCAATTCGGAAAGCCTAGGGCAAAGCCGAAGCCGAGTCCCAAGCGCAAGGCAAAAGCGAAGCGCTAGGGCCTGTCTTCAGTTAGTCCGTGAGGACGGATTTAGCCCCGTAGAGGGCAACGGGATTCCCAAATCAGTTTTTCTGTAACTCATGGGCGGTCGGCTTGAGGAGGGCCGACCGATGCGACGCTATGCATTACGCGACGACCAGTGGGGCCGGATCAAGGATTTTCTACCCGGCCGCGAAGGCCATGTAGGAGGCACGGCGGCTGACAATCGGCTGTTCATCGAAGCAATCCTGTACCGATACCGAGCTGGTATCCCGTGGCGCGATTTGCCCGAGCGTTTCGGCGACTGGAAGATTGTCTATCAGCGCTTCAATCGGTGGGCGAAGAGCGGAGTTTTCGAGCGCATTTTCAAGCTGCTGGCGAGCGACCATGATAACGAATACATGATGATCGACGCCACCATCGTGCGCGCTCACCAGCACAGCGCCGGCGCACGAAAAAAAACGGCGAACAGGCGATCGGCCGCTCGCGCGGCGGGCTGACCACCAAAATCCACGCCCTGGTCGATGCGCTCGGCAATCCCGTCCAGGTGATGCTCACGCCCGGACAAGCGCACGATCTGACTTGCGCGGAGCCGCTGCTGGAATTGTCGATCCAGGGGCGGTGCTTGGCGACAAGGCCTTCGACGCCGACCCCTTCATTGACGCACTCGAACGGCGCGACATCGCGCCGGTGATTCCGCCCAAGGCCAACCGCAAGGTGCCGCGCAGTTGTGATTTCGTGCTCTATTGCGAGCGCAACCTCGTCGAGCGCTTCTTCAACAAACTCAAGCACTTTCGTGCCATCGCCACCCGCTATGACAAACTCGCCACAAATTTCCTCGCCGGCGTCCAGCTCGCCTGCGCCATGATCCTGCTCAACTGAAGACAGGCCCTAGGGCCTGTCTTCAGTTAGTCCGTGAGGACGGATTTAGCCCCGTAGAGGGCAACGGGATTCCCAAATCAGTTTTTCTGTGACTCATGGGCGGTCGGCTTGAGGAGGGCCGACCGATGCGACGCTATGCATTACGCGACGACCAGTGGGGCCGGATCAAGGATTTTCTACCCGGCCGCGAAGGCCATGTAGGAGGCACGGCGGCTGACAATCGGCTGTTCATCGAAGCAATCCTGTACCGATACCGAGCTGGTATCCCGTGGCGCGATTTGCCCGAGCGTTTCGGCGACTGGAAGATTGTCTATCAGCGCTTCAATCGGTGGGCGAAGAGCGGAGTTTTCGAGCGCATTTTCAAGCTGCTGGCGAGCGACCATGATAACGAATACATGATGATCGACGCCACCATCGTGCGCGCTCACCAGCACAGCGCCGGCGCACGAAAAAAAACGGCGAACAGGCGATCGGCCGCTCGCGCGGCGGGCTGACCACCAAAATCCACGCCCTGGTCGATGCGCTCGGCAATCCCGTCCAGGTGATGCTCACGCCCGGACAAGCGCACGATCTGACTTGCGCGGAGCCGCTGCTGGAATTTGTCGATCCAGGGGCGGTGCTTGGCGACAAGGCCTTCGACGCCGACCCCTTCATTGACGCACTCGAACGGCGCGACATCGCGCCGGTGATTCCGCCCAAGGCCAACCGCAAGGTGCCGCGCAGTTGTGATTTCGTGCTCTATTGCGAGCGCAACCTCGTCGAGCGCTTCTTCAACAAACTCAAGCACTTTCGTGCCATCGCCACCCGCTATGACAAACTCGCCACAAATTTCCTCGCCGGCGTCCAGCTCGCCTGCGCCATGATCCTGCTCAACTGAAGACAGGCCCTAGTCAGCTTGTGCGTTGCGGCCAGTTGCCGCAATCAGCATCATTTCTGGTATGGCTACTGAATCCGCCCGCCGCCTGCCGGGATTTCAATATCCGGCCCCTCTAGAACTTGAAACTTGCTGCGCAGTTCTGTCGGGATTTCCGGGTCGAAAAGCTGTGTGGGCAATCCATCGTTTACGAGCAAATCATACGGCTCGCCAGCCACCTTTTGATATCGCAAAAGATCAAGCGGAATTAGTCGTACTGGCTTGGTCGCTGCTTTGGCTGGTATTTCGTACCAACCGGGCACGAGCCAAAGCCGCCCTTGGTATTCTATGGCGTCGCGCAAAGTAGGAGGCGTTTTGCCAGCTGCGTCGAAAACCATAGCCTTAAGGATCTTCATGACGCGCCCTTGCCCTTGCGTTTCTGCACACGACGATAGCGCATAAAACGCTTCACCTGTTCCTCAAAGCGAGGTGCCGTCAGGCCGTCGATAAGTCAGTCGCTTGCCCTCTGCGCCGCGCACGATGCGGCCAGCGCGTTCCGTATCGGTGACGCCAAGCGCGGTGCGTGAGTTGTAGCGGAAGTCGAATTCGCTGAGATAGCGGTGCAGATGCTTCTCATCGCAATGCTGATAGACGCCCTTCATGCCGCGCTTGAAGATCGAGAAATAGCCTTCGATCGTGTTGGTCGTGATCACCTCGGTGTGCAATTTGCGGTTCTCATCGAACGTGTGGTTGTAGATCACGTATTCCTTGGCGCTGTGTTTGACCGTCTCGTGGCCCGCAAACTCAGCACCGATGCGGGTATAGAGCCTGCTTTCATCGGTGTGCAGACGGCTTTCCTTGGCCACGTTCTCGGTGACGATCTTCTCCACCTGGGCCTGTGTCGCGTGGCCGATGTGGAATGAGCGCACGCTGCCGCCGCGCTCCACCAGCGCCACGATAGGACGCGCACTGCCTTTGTCCTTCCAGCCCTTCTTGGTGTAGGTGGGCTTGCGATTGCGGGACAGCGGGTGCTTCTGTTTTGAGCGGCCGTAGTACGTTTCGTCGGCCTCGACCACCTTGCCGCCGCCGCCCATCATCGAAGGGCTGTCATCGCGCATTGCCTCGCGGATGCGGTGGCACATGAACCAAGCCGACTGATACGTGATGCCGAGTTCGCGGTGCATCTGGTGCGCGCTCTTGCCCTTCTTGGATGCGCCCATTTCGTGGATCGCATAGAGCCACTTGTTCAGCGGGATTTTGCTGCGCTCCATGACCGTGCCCACCGTCACCGTGAATTGCTCGCGGCATTCGGCTTCGTTGCACTGATAGACGCCCGGACGGTGCTTCAAGCCTTCAAGGCTGGTTGCCTTCTGCGAGCCACAATGCGGGCACACAGGACCGCCCGGCCAACGCAGCGATTCGAGATAAACGCGCGCTTTGTCGGCATCTGAGAAGCAAGCATCGGTGATGTTCATGGGCCGCATTCCTTCGGTGTGCAGCCCTTATGCGCCTCTCGATCCTGCTTTGTCAACCATATAATCGTGAAAATAAGCCTTGCGCTGTTTGAAAAAGTGAATCTGTGATGGCTTGCCGCGCCGTAGCTCGCGTAGCGAGCGAAGGCGGGACGCGACCGCGCGCCCGGGCGAAATCGGGGCCCCGGGCGGAAGCGTGTGCGGACAATTACTACAACTGGTAATTGCAGACAAAAATAACGAACCCAAATCGATAGGACAATCAATAGGGCCCTGTAGCCGTGCGAAGCACGGCGTCGCCTTGCTCGCACCCGCGGCCGTCCGAAGGACGGGCGTCGCTTCGCTGGCCCATGCCCCGCGCATCCATGAGGCCGCTGCCACGACGGCGGTCTCACGTAAGGCTGCCGCTCGGCAACCGGGTCATCGATCGCCGCGTCATAGGCGAGCGAAGCGACGCCGTCCTACGACGGCTATGCGCAGCGATGACACCGCCGTTGGTGCATCAGCGTCACGCCACCGCGTCCGGCTTTCGCGGGACGCCGCTACGACGCCAGCCCGAGAAATCCCCTGAGCTGCATCGCCGTGCTGCTGGCCTCGTGCTCCGCCACCGGCACCGCGATCGCCTGGCCGCTCCTGGTGTGCAGCACCGGCTGGTGGGTGTCGGCGCCGGAGGCCGGATCGTGGCTGGTGATGACATCGACATGGTCGATCTCGGCCAGCGCGAACTCCACGGGCTTGCGCGGCCACAGCAGCAGCGTGCGGTCGAGCCGCGCGTGGCCGGTGGTCCGGTCGAGCGTGAGCGTGCACTTGCTGATCGGCGAGCCGGCCTGCACGACCAGCCGCTCGGGCGTGTTCAGAACGATTGTCATGGGCGCCTCCAGCAGCGCCCCCCAGCCGCGGCCATGATACTCCTGCCCGCGGATTCGCGCAGGCCGGACCCGATGTCGCAGTTGGCGGACGGCGCGCCGGCCCGGCTCACTCGGCCTTGAGGCCCGCGGCCTTGACCGCCTCCGCATAGGCCGGGCGGCTCTCCTCGATGTCGCGGACGAAATCGTCCAGCATCATCCCGCCGGGCTCGATGCCGAGCTCGGTCAGGCGCTGGACGATCCTCGGGTCCTTCGCGGCCGCCGCGGTCTCGCGCGCGAGCAGCTCGAGGATCGGACGCGGCGTGCCGGCCGGCGCGACAAAGCCGTTCCAGGCCGCCATCTTGAAGCCGGGGAAGATCTCCTCGACCGCCTCGGCGTTGGGAAGCTGCGCGATGCGCTTCGAGGTCGAGACGGCGATCAGCCGGACCTTGTCGTTGTTGGCGTGCGGCAGGAGCTCGGAGGCATTGCCGAAATACATCTGCACCTGGCCGGCGAGCAGGTCGGTGGTGGCGGGCGCGCCACCCCGGTAGGGCACGTGCACCATGTCGAGGCCCGCGCGCGCGGCGAGCAGCGCCCCGGTGAGATGGGCCGCCGTGCCCGAGCCGCCGCTCGCGTAGCTGATCTTGCCGGGATTGGCCCTGGCATAGGCGATCAGCTCGCGAAGGTTCTTCGCCGGCACGCTGGCGCTCAGCCCCAGCACCTGCGGACCGGTGCCGAAGATGACGACCGGCGCGAAATCCTTGCGCGCGTCGTAGCTCACCTTCTGCACCAGCGGCGCGATCAGGAGCTGGGGCGCTGCGCCAAACAGGAACGTGGTGCCGTCGGGCTTGGCCTGCGCGACAAAGGCCGCGCCCAGCGTCGCGCCCGCGCCGACCCGGTTCTCGACGATGAAGCGCTGGCCGAGGCGGCTGGTGAGCCAGTCGGTGACCAGCCGCGCCATGATGTCGGTGTTGCCGCCGGCCGCATAGGGCACGACGACGGTCACGGTTTTCTCCGGCCATGCGACGGCGGGCGAAGCGGCCGGCACGACAAGCGCGACAAGAACGCCGGCAAGCGCCCGCCGCAGCCAGGCTGAGGACCAGGAAAACCCGTGGTGTGACCGTCGCGCATGCTGCATCGTGAATTCCTGACCCTTGGCTTGACCGGTCCCGGTCTGTCGGGATGCCCGGCGCCAGACTAGCAAGGTTCGTTCCACCCGCGCAGGCCAGCGTGCGGCAGGCGCCCTGAACGCGCCGCATGCCGCACACGAAAAAAGGGATGGACTTCGTCTTCTGGTTGTCGCTGTTCGACTGATGCCCGGCGCCCTCACCTTTTCGCTCCGCCTGCCGTTCGCGCTCGCGCTGCTTCTCGCGAGCGTGCCGATCGGCCACGCCGCCCCCGCCTATGAAGGCCGCTGGGGCGACACGCTCGCCTCCTGCCGCAACACGCGCGCCGGCAACACCGATGACCTGCCGATCGTCATCACCCGGCGCTCGATCGAGACATTCGCCGCGTCGTGCCGCGTGCTGTCGGTGAAGCGCCAGGGCACAGGCTGGCGGCTGCGCACCAGCTGCCGCGACGAGGGCCAGACCGAGACCGAGCCGCACACCATGGATACGGTCGTGCTGCGCGTCAGCGGCAACACGCTGTCGATGCGCGACATGAACGGTTCGCAAACCTTAATGCGCTGTCCGGGCTGATGCGCGGCAAACGCATGGCGCCGCCCCACACCCACGTACCCACAAGGGTAATTCGGCACCTAGCGGGAACTTTGCAGAGAAATTTATCGCGAATTTTCCACCGCGCATTAAATGCGATAACAGAATCTTCTGGGCTATAAGTCGCATGACGTCTCGCCCCCGAGGCGTCTTTGTCACCTGGACTGAGCAGAGGGCTCCGAGGAGCCCTCTTTTTTTGCCGGTGATCGGACGCGCCTTCGCGCGACGCGGGCACCGTGTCCGCTATCGCCAGCCCTTCTTCATCGGCGTCACCATCCCCACCCGCTCGGGCCGGAATTTTCGCGGAAACACCGTCCGTTCGTCATAGACCGCGCCTTTGAGCTCGGCGCCGGCAAGCCACGCGTCGGTGAGGTCCGCGCCGTTGAACAGAGTTGGCCGATCGGGCGCGCTCACGGCGCGCGCGCCGCGAAGGTCGGCCCCGGTCATGATCGCGCCGGTGAAGTCCGCGCCGCCGATATCGGCGTCGCGCAGATCCGCGCCCGAGAGGTCGGCCCTGTGAAAGCGCGTATAGCCGCCGAGGCCGTCGAGACCGAGCCTGGCGCTGCGAAGATCGGCGCCGCGCAGGTTCGTGTCGTGCAGCGATGCGCCACGCAGGTCGCAGCGCGCCATGTTCGCGCCTTCCAACACGGCCTGGTGAAACATCGCCCAGTAGAAATCGGCCCCGCTCAGGTCCACACCCTTGAGCTCGGCGAACATGAGGTCGCGGCCCTCCTGCATGGTGCCGGCGAGCGAGCGGTCGCCTGCCGGCAGGCGCAGGATGCCATCGTCGCAATCGGCCTCGTCGTCTGGCCCGGGGCCGCCGGAGTTGCCGCTGTGCGAAATGCTGGTCATGGGCGCTCGCAGTGCTTAGTCGCGCTGCGGCGGGCCAAGGTTCAGCGTGGGATCGGCGTGGGTTGACCGCAAGGATGCGCTTCGATCCGATGCGTCCGAAAAAGTGAAGGCTCGGGCATTCGCGCCCGAGCCATAAAACCACTGCCTCGCAAACTACTTCTTCTTGCGGGCCTTCTTCGCCTTTTTCGCCTTCTTGGCTTTCTTCGCCATAGCATCCTCTTTCAGTTGGATTGAACGACGAGGTGCGGAGGGCAATCCACCCCCTCGCCTGTCACTTTTCCACTGATTCGGATGCGCGAGTCCCGCACCATCTCGCGCAATTCACATTCATCGGCAGGCCCGCGAATTCGGCGCCTTGTCCACAAGGTGCCGATTTGCGGCGCGGAGCCTGCCGCTAAATCCGTCCCATCAAGACAAGAATGAGCAGGATGATGATGACAAGGCCGAGCCCGCCGCCGCCGTAGTAACCGGTGCCGTAGAACGGTCCGCCGCCGATGCCGCTGAAGCCGCCCAGCAGGGCGATCACCAGGATGATCAGAATGATAGTGCCGATACTCATCGGATGTTTCCTCCAAACGATGCAGCGATAACCCGCACGCAACCTGCGGGTTCCGGCCTGTGTCATTTTTAAAAGGAATGTTTGCCGTGGCTTCGCGGGGGAAAGGCTTTGCCGGGAATTGGACTCGGCTCCGTAAACGAGAGGTGAATCAGCGAAAAAACTTAGTTTGGGACTCTCTGACCGCGCTCGCCTCATCCTCCGCGCATCGATTCCTGCGGTCGATTCCCGTGTGCGGCTTTCTCTGCGATTTCCCGGAGCGTGCGATGTCCATCAAGACGCTGGTCCTTGTCCTGACGCTGGCGTGTCTCGCCAACGTGATCTGCCTCGTCGGCTATCTGTGAGGACCGCCGCATGTTGCATTGCGGCCTTCGCGGCGCCACGCCTCAAGGCGCCAGCGGCGGGCTTTCCATCTCCTCCGGCCGGGGCTTGCGCACGCGGTCGGCATAGAGCGCCTCGCTCGCGCCGAAGCGGCGGTAGTTCTCGCGCGCCTCGCGGAGCGTGAGCGTGCCGTTCGGCCCGCCGCGCATGGTGTCGAGGTCGTGCTCGTCCTGGCCGTCGTCCTCCCACCAGCACACCGGGCACATCTCGAAGCCGCCGCGGCCGTGCAGCGTCAGCGAACGGCAGCACGGGCAGCGGTAGGTGGGCCGCGGTTCGGTCTCCCGCGAGATGCTGACGTTCGACGGATCGCCGAGCCCGAGCTTCACGAGGATGAAATTGGTAAGGCCGCCGGAGGCGCGGACGCGGATCATCAGCTCCGCGATTGGACCGGGCCGCTTGCGCTCGCCGCTCAGTTCCATCCGAACAGTCCGAGGATCGCGTTCCAGATGCCCTTGAGGATTGCGCCGATCAGCGCGAACAGCATCTCGATCGCGCCCCACACGGCCTCGAGGATGTCCAACACGCCCATGCTGCGGAACGCCGCGATCACGGCCGCGATCGTCATCCCGCTGCCAGCTGCGATGAGGTACGGCAACTGGCTCTCCAGCGACGCGGTCGTCGACTGCTTGAACAGGCCGTAGAGCGAAATGCCGAGCGCCACGAGCGCAATCAACGCGGCGAGGCCTGCAACGAGCCCCGCGTATGAACCGGCACTGGCGCGCTGCCGCGGCGCGCGCCCGGATTGAGGTTGCTGTTCGGTCATGGTTCGTCTCCCGATACAACCCTTTGGTCGGGCGAGCCGCCGCGCCGGTTCAAAGAGTGCTGACAGCCGCTTCCGCCGGGCCTTTCATGGGTAACGGCAAGGATAACGGCAAAGATAGCAGGGTGCCGTCATCCGTTCGCCCGACGCCCGGGACCCGCCGCAAGGCTATATCCGGGGTCGGCCGCCCCATCCAATTTCCCGGGGGCCCGACGCACTGTTTTGCAATCCGGGGTTCATCATGACATTTGCCGCACGTCTTTTACTCATGGCCGCGCTGCCGGGCCTCCTGACCGGATTTCTGGCGCTCTCCGCGCGCGCGGAAACCATCGACGTGTCCGACAACCACGGCGGCCCCGTCGTCCAGTACAACGCGCGCTGGGCCGAATATGCGCAGCGCGGCGTGAGCGTCCGCGTGGCCGGCCCGTGCAAATCGGCCTGTACCATCCTGATCGGCCACATCCCGCGAAACCGCATCTGCGTCACGCCGAAAGCAAGCTTCGGTTTCCACCTCGCCAAGCGCGCGCACGCCACCGCGATGATCTGGAACGCCTACCCGGAGGACATCAAGGGCTGGATCAACGCACGCGGCGGATTGCAGCGCGACTTCCACTGGATGCGCGCGCCGGACACCTACCGCTATTTCAAGCGCTGCTGACGGAGACCTCTGCGCTTACTCTTCCGGCTCGGTGGTGAAGAACAGCGGATAGCCCTTGCTCTTGCCGAGTTCGGTCGCCTCCTTGGCCTTGGTCTCGGCGACGTCGCGGGTATAGACCGCGATCACGCAGGCGCCGCGCCGGTGCGCCGTCATCATCACGCGGTGAGCGGTCTCCTCGCCCATGCGAAACACCGCCTTGAGCACCAGCACGACGAATTCGCGCGGCGTGTAGTCGTCGTTGAGCAGGATCACCTTGTACAGCGGTGGCCGCTGGGTCTTCGGCGCGGTCTTGGTCTTGCCCGCGGTGCGCGGCTTTTCGACGATCTTGTCAGCCATCATGCGTTCGGCCATCTCGACGCTCCCGTTGGCTCAACAGGCGTGCCGGTCGCCACTATAGCGCGGCGCAGGCCGGCTTCCCACATGCTCTGGATGAACCGAAGACGCCCTCGGCCGTTGGTCAAATCGCCGGCGGCCCGTTACCATCATGCCGGAGCAAGGGGGCGTCGATGACCCGGAACAACATCCTCTACCTCGTCGTCGGCGCGCTCTGCGTGGCCGTCGCCGTGCTGGGCTATCAGCTCTATCAGGACCGCAAGAAGCCCGAAGGGGTGAACATCAATCTCGGGCCGGGCGGCATCTCGATCGAGAAAAAGTAGTGGGGTGACAGCCATGCGAGCGTGCATCGCGATCGCATTCTTCATGAGCACGATGGCCATCGCCGGCGCCGCCGAGATCAAGGTGATCTCCGCCAACGGCATGCGCGAGGTGATCACCGAGACCCGGGCGAAGTTCGAACAAGCCTCCGGTCACCGGCTCACCATCACGGTGGTCGAGACCGGCGAGATCCGCCGTCGCGTGCTGGGCGGCGAGCAGTACGACGTCATCATGGTGCCTAAGGCCGTCGCCGACGACTTCGAGAAGCAGGGCAAGATGGCGCCGGGCAGCGGGGTGCAGTTGATCCGCGTCAACTTCGGGCTCGCGGTCGCAGCCGACGGGCCGCGGCCCGAAACCACCACGCCCGAGGACCTCAAGCGGGTGTTCCTGGCCGCCAGGACCGTGCTCATCACCGATCCCAAGGCGGGCGGCATCAGCGGCGTGCACCTGATGGAGGTGCTCGACAAGCTCGGCATCACCGAGCAGATGAAGGACAAACTGGTGCCCAATCCCGGCGGCGGCTTTCACGCCGCCCGCGTGGTCAAGGGCGAGGCCGATCTCGCCGTGCAGGCCGAGCACGAAATCCGTTGCGTGCGCGGCGCGACCTTCCTGCCCTACCCGCCGCAATTCCAGCGCACCATCGTGTTCATCGGCGGCGTCGGCGCGGCAACCAAAGAGACCGAGGCCGCGAAGAGCTACCTCTCCTTCATCAAAGGTCCGGAGGCCCTCACCTCGATCCGGGCGCACTGCCTGACGCCGGGCTGATGCCTGTCGTAAATTGACGGACCGTCTCGCTGCGAAACGCGCAACGCCGGATCGGCTAAAGCTCGTCCGGGCGGGGCCGCCGCACGTGGCTCAGGTATTGCGCCTCGCTGGCGCCCAGGCGGCGGTAGTTCGCTCGCGCCTGGCGGAGGCTCAATGGACCGTTCGGGCCGTCGCTCACCGCGTCGGCGTCGCGCTCATCCCGGCCGGCATCGCTCCAGGCGCACACCGGGCACATCTCGAAACCGCCGCGCTCCCGCAAGGTCCGGCAGCCGCAGCACGGACAGCGGTGCAGGCGTTGCGCCTCCTGCCCTGCCGGCTGGTTCGGGAATTCGATGATTTCGCCCAGGCGCGACGGGCGAACCGTATCGGTCATGGTCTTTGTCTTTTCTCTAAAGTGCTTGCTGGTTGCCATTGGTCGCTGCGATCGGGCGCGCCGTTCAATCCACAGCGCGCGCGGGGGCAAAGCCGGTTTCGTCAGGAAACAGAGAGACTTCGTTGTGTTTCGCGTCGGGATTTTCCACCCGGCGATACAAACGATACGGCGCCGGGGCTTTCGCCCTGGCGCCGTGTCGATGCGAACGGAGCATCGTTAGCAATTCGGAAGGCCCGCCGCCGCCGCCGGACGCTGCGCCTGCGCCGAGCCGGTGGTCTGCGAAGCGCTGCCGCTCGGGGACGCGCCGGTCGCCACGCCGCCCTGATTGCGCGCGCCGCTCGCGGTCTGGTTCTTGTTGTCGGCCTTGTCCTTGATCATCTGGCTCGCACTGTCCCAGCACTTGCCCGACTGGGCCGCGCTCGGCTGATTCATGGAACCGGATGGCGACGGCGGATTGGATTGGGCCATCGCAAAAGTCGCGCCCGCAAGCAACGCGGCTGACGTCAACGCTGTCAGTCTGCCAAGCTTCATGGTGATTTCCTCTTTCATGGGGGACGTTGGCAACACCGCCAACGCGATTCAACGAGCGCCGGAAACGATCGTTCCTCTGAAACCGCCAGGCTTCCGAATCCAACGCGTGTTCGCCGCAATGCCGCCACGCCGTCGCCGCGAAACGCGCAACCCGACGCGCACGCGCGACCGCGGACATGCCACAGGAAACTCAGCAGCCACGGCAAATCTGCAGCTTCCGGTCCAGTTCCCGGTCGCGCGCCGAGCGTTCCGTGGTGGTGGCGGCATTCTGCGACTCGGCCGGCAGGTCGGAAAGCTTCGGCTGGCGGTGACCGACCGGCGCCGGCGGCACGGTCGGCGGAATTTCGTGAACCGCCGACCCGGTGGTGCGCGATTCCGGAGCGCGCGCATCTTGCGCTGCAGCACCGGCGGCGCAGAACAGCGCTGCTGCCGCCCATGTCGCAAGGTGCAGCGCCGCAAATCGTTCGATGATCATGACGTCAATCTCCTGCCTTGCTGCATCGCGATGCATTCGGGTGCTCACTCAACACCCAACGGGAGGCGGACGGAAATGCTCGTCGCCGATGATACCAATAGCCGCACCGCATCGCGGCACGAGCTGCGTCGGTATTGAAACCCGCAAGCGCGGCAGGGGTTTCAGCGTTCTTTCGCAACGGCACGCATGCAAACTCGAAACGTCAGCGCCGCTGCTTCATTTGCAAACCACCGAAGGTCACGATGCTGTCGTAAAGATCGGAGATAATAAAACGGAGGGGGAGTTGGTGACAGCAAGGAAACGTCAGAACGAGGACGTACCATGAAGCTACGATCCCAGACTGTGCGTGCCTTCCATCAGTCCCGGCCTATCGTGCCCTGCGCGCAATGCGGGGAAGCGTTGTTCGCCCCGGAGTGGAGCGAGTACTTCGACGACCGTCGCATCCGTCATTTCTGGTCCTGCGACAGTTGCGACTATCAGTTCGAGACCATGGTCTCGTACCCGGCCACTGACGCGCAGGCGGCCTGAACGGCCGGGAGTGTCCCGGTCATCGCGTCCCGATCCAGCGATCCAGACCCCTCCGGCCGCGCCGGAGGGGCCGCTATGCCGTCTTGCGGAGCGCCGCGAAAACAAATCAGGCTGACGACGCCGATATAAAAAATCCCTGGGAGGGCGTCCGATGGTCCGGTTGAAATGGGCAATGCGATCTCTGGCCGTGGCCGGTGTCGCGGCAGCAGCGATTGCGGTTGGCGGCCAACTTGGAAGCCAGGACGCGCTGGCGCAGTCGAAGACGCTGAAGGTCATCGTTCCCTACACGCCGGGCAGCGGCCCCGACATCATTTCGCGCCTGATGGGCGAGCAGATCGCCAAGCAGGGTGGGCCGACCGTGGTGGTCGAGAACCGGCCCGGCGGCGGCACCAACATCGGCACCGAGGCGGCGGCGCGCGCCGAACCCGACGGCAACACCGTGCTGCTGGTGGCCAACGGGTTCACCGTCAACATGGCGACCAAGCGCGGCAACTTCACGCTCGCCACCTTCGAACCGATCTGCAATCTCGCCACGACGCCGATGCCGCTGGTGGTGCAGAGTTCGTCGCCGTGGAAGACCGTGCAAGAGCTGGTCGACTACGCCAAGGCCAATCCCGGCAAGTTCACCTTCGCCAGCGGCGGCCCTGCCACCTCGCTGCACGTGGCGATCGAGGTGCTTCGGCTCGCCACCAAGATCGAGACCAACTATGTGCCCTATGGCGGCAGCGGGCCGGCGATCAACGCGCTGATCGGCGGCCACGTGCAGGCGGTGTGGGCCGACTATCCGACCGTGGTGTCGCATATCAAGAACGGCACGCTGCGGGCGCTGGCGACGACCTCGCCCAAGCGCCTCGCCGAACTGCCTGGTGTGCCGACGCTGACCGAAACCGGCATCGTTAAATACGAGGCTGAAATCTTTTACGGCATCGTGGCGCCGGCCAAGACCCCCAAGGCCGCGCTCGACAGCATCGGCACCATGCTCACCAACGCGATAACGCCCGAGATGAAGCAGAAGTTCGCGCAGCAGGGCCTGTTCCCCGACGGCCGCTGCGGCGACAAGTTCGGCAGCTTCCTGCGCGACATCACCGCTGACTACGAACGCATCACGACGGCTGCCGGCATCAAGCCGAACTGACGCAGGCCGCTTGATCTCCGCCGATCCGCGGGCGCCGCTGACAGCGGCGCCCGCTTCGTTGTAGCTTCACGCCAATTGTTTCCCGGGAGGCTCTCCTGCGTGCATCGATCGATCTCGTTCAACTGTCACGCCGCGCCGTTCTGGCCGGCGCGATGACGACAGTGGCCGGCCGCGTCATGGCACAGAGCACAGGGTTGAAGGTTCTCGCCGCGGGCTCGGCGCTGCACGGGCTGCGCCCGGCCGCCGCCCTGTTCACCCGCGAGAGCGGCGTTGCCGTCGCGGTCGCGACCGATCACGGCCACAACATCCGCAAGCACGCGCTTGCGGGCGAGGCGCAGGCCGACGTCATCGTGGTGCCGACCGAATGGGCCGACGAGATCGTCAAAGCCGGCCGCGCCGACAAGTCGACGCTGCTGGCGATCGGCGCGGTGCGGATGGGGGCTGCGATCAAGGCCGGCGCGCCGCGCCCCGACATCGCCAGCATGGATGCGCTGCGCCGCGCATTCGTTGCCGCCGACTCCGTGCTCCTGACGCTGGCGCCGACCGGCGACCATCTGATGCAGGTGATCGACCGGCTCGGCATTGCCGCAACGATCGCGCCGAAGCTCAAGCGCTTCGACACGGCGACCTTGCTCAACAAGCATATCGCCGACAACGGCACCGACAGGACACTGGGCTTTGGTCCTGCGACCGAGATCATCGCCTGGCGCGGCAAGGGCGTCGACTGGGGCGGGCCGGTGCCCGACGAAATCCAGATCGTGCTGCCCTACTCCGCGGTGATGCTCGGCGGCGCGCAGGCGGATGCCTCGCGGAAGTTTCTGGCGTTCCTTGCCACCGCGCCGGCGCGCAAACATATGACCGACAGCGGCGTCGAATAGAGGGACCAGTTTCGTGGCCGAAACCAGAACCTACGAAGGCGGCTGCCATTGCGGCCGCATCCGATATCGGATCGAGGCCGATCTGACACAAGCCGCCGAGTGCAACTGCTCGATCTGCTCAAAACGCGGCGCGCTCTGGACCTTCGTCAAGGCGCCGCAGTTCACGCTGCTGAAAGGCGACGATGCGCTGACCGACTACCAGTTCGCCCGGAAGAAGATCCATCACCTGTTCTGCGACAACTGCGGCGTCGGCTCCTATTCGCGCGGCATCGCACCGAACGGCGAGGACACGTTTGCGGTCAATATCCGCTGCCTGGACGACGTCGATATTTCAACGCTCAAGGTCACGCCGTTCGACGGCAAGAGCCTCTAGGGAGCCCACGATGGCGCGCGTGACGATGATCCCGCCGGACTCGACCGACGGCCCGGTGCGCAAGGTCTACGACCATGTGCTGAAGCAATGGGGCCGGATCTCCAACTTCTCGCAGGTGCTGGCGCATCAACCCGCCGCACTGATGGGCTGGGCGCTGCCGAACGACGCAATCCGGCTCAACAACGTGAAGGCCGACCCGGACTATGTGAAGATCCAGCAGCTCGTCATCATCAAGACCTCGGCGCTCAACCGCAGCGCCTATTGCATGTCGCACAACGTGCCGCTCGGCAGGAAGGTCGGGCTGAGCGAGGCGCAGGTCGCGGCGGCGCAAGGCGACGCCTACATGGCGTCGCCCGATCTCGACGACCGCCAGAAGGCCGCCGTGCGCTGGGCCGAAGCCGTCACGCAAATGACCGCGCGCGACGACGACGCGGCATTCGCTGCGATGAAGCAGCACTTCACCGAGAAGCAGATCGTCGAGCTGACCGTGTTCTGCGGCATGTGGAACTACTCCAACCGGCTGTGCGAGGCCCTGCACGTCGATCTGGAGCGGCCGGACAAGCGCATCGAATTCCAGAAATAGGCCCCTGCCAAAAAGACAACGGCGGCCTTTTGGGCCGCCGCTGTCGCTTCAATTCCCGCTGTGCCTAGCGCGCCGGCATGTCGCTGAACATCACGCCGCCCTTGGCCTTGTCGGTCTTCGGCGTTTCGACCAGCGTGATGACGACGGCGTCGGCCGGCACCTTGTAGTTCTTCACCATCGCGTCGGTGATGTCCTTGCAGAGGGCTGCCTTCTGCTCGGCGGGACGGTTTCCGACTGCGTAGACGACGATCTCGGGCATGCTGTTCCTCCTGTGGATGCCTGTCCCGGACACTATAGCCCGCGGCATCCGGCGGAAACACTCCCCGCGCTGCACAAGACGACCGCCAAACCCCGTCGCGGCGCATGGCGATTGCTGCAATAATGCGCCCGCGCCGGTGTTTGCTCTGGCATCAGCGTCAAACGGGAGAGGACCAAAGACAATGAACTTTCATTCCAAATTGCCGTCCGACATTATCGGACTGACCACGCCGTCGCCGGTGTCGCGGCGAAGCTTCTTCATGACCGCATCGGCGGCCGCGGCCGCGGGCTATACGCTCGCCGCAGGCCCCGTGCGCGCGCAGGCCATCGCCACCGACACCACCGGCCTCAAGGTCGGCGAAGGCAAGGTGAAGGTCGAAGGCGGCGAGATGCCGGTCTACTTCGCGCGGCCCGAGAAGGCGAAGAACCCGCCGGTCGTCCTGGTGGCGATGGAGATCTTCGGCCTGCACGAATACATCAAGGACGTGACGCGGCGCCTCGCCAAGGCCGGCGCGCTGGCGATCGCGCCGGACTATTATTTCCGCTCGGGCGAGGATCTCACCAAGATCACCGAAATGCCGAAGCTGATGCCGATCGTCAACGCGAAGCCCGACGCCGAGCTGCTCGCCGATCTCGACGCGACGGTGGCGTGGGCCAAGTCGCAGGGCGGCAACACGCGCCGGCTCGCGATCCTCGGCTTCTGCCGCGGCGGCCGTACCGTGTGGGAGTACGCGGCGCACAACAAGAACCTCCGCGCCGGCGTCGCGTTCTACGGCTCGCTGGTCGACCCGCCGGCCCAGAAGGAAGGCGGCAAGTGGCCGAAGAGCCCGACCGAGCTTGCGCCCGACATCAAGGCGCCGGTGCTCGGCGCTCTACGGCGAGGCCGACGCAGGCATTCCGATGGCGCAGGTCGAGGCGATGAAGGAAGCGCTGGCGAAAGCGAAGAAGAAGACCGAGTGGAAGACCTATCCCGCGGCGCCGCACGGCTTCCATGCCGACTACCGGCCGAGCTATCGCAAGGAGGCGGCCGAGGACGCCTGGAAGATGGCGCTCGACTATCTGAAGAAGAACAAGGTTCTTTGATCCGGCATAACGACGGCTTCCCCTCTCCGATCAAAAGTTGGAGAGGGGAATTCTTTTCGACAGTTGGCCGCATCCAAAGGTCACGCGGCGCCGTATAAGACGGAAGTGCTGAAACCAGCGAGCACCCCATGACGCTCCACCGCCGACATGCCCTCGCGTTGTTCGCGTCCGCCTGCGGCGGCGCACTCGCCTCCCCCGCATTCGCACAGGCGCCCGCCATGAGCCGACCGACGGCCTTTGCGTTTTCGTTTTCCACTCTGGACGGCAAGAGTCTGCGTCTCGCCGAGCACGCGGGCAAACCGATCCTGATCGTCAACACCGCGTCGCAATGCGGCTACACCCCGCAATATGCCGGCTTGCAGGAATTGTGGACGCGTTATCGCGACAAGGGCCTGCTCATCATCGGCGTGCCGTCGAACGATTTCGGCGGCCAGGAACCGGGCGGCCCCGACGAGATCAACAAGACCGCGCACGGCCAGTACGGCGTGGGCTTTCCGCTCGCGGCCAAGGCCGAGGTCAGGGGACCGTCCGCCCACCCGTTCTACAAATGGGCGGCGCTGGAGCGGCCGGGCGACGGACCGCGATGGAACTTCCACAAGTACCTGGTCGGCCGCGACGGGCGAATCACCGCGGCGTTTTCGACGCAGACCGAGCCGACCGATCCGCGCGTCATCGCGGCCATCGAGAAAGAATTGAGATAGCGGAGAGGTCGCCCGCGGCTATCCGGCAGCGACAATCGGTCCAATAGCCGGGCCAAACTGAGCCACCTGCCCGTCTAGAATCGCCACAATCTGGCCGCAGGCTTGGCAAAATAAGCTTAACGCGGATTGCACGGTTGTGAGCGCGCGGCTTTTATTGACTTGGCAGGCGAATACCTTCATTTCTCCGCCAAGCCCACGGGGCTCATTCATTCGTGAACATTGGAGGGTCATAATGCGCAGTGCGGCTGCATTTGCATTGGCGATGTCGGCGTCCCTGCTGGTCCTGTCACAGGTCTCCGCCCAGAACTCACCGCCGCAGATTGCTCCGGCTCCTGCGCTTGCCCCCTCGCTGATACCGGCGCCTGCGCTCACACCCGCGCCGTCGCTGACGCCTACACCGGCTCCTGCCGCGGCACCGGCTCCTGCCCCGCTGGCGCAAAGCTCCGCACCGAGCCTGCTCGATCCGCCTCCGCCGGTCGCAGCGCAGCCTGCGCCGGCCCGCGCTCCGTCACCGACCACCGGCCAGTCGCAGATACGGCCGCCGCAGCTTCAGCCGGCGACGCCTGCAGCGGTCCAGGCGCAGCCTCCGGCGCTTGCGCAGCCGCAGCGCCAGGCTCCGCCTGTGGCATCCGCCCGCGGCCGCCGCGAATTGCAAGCCCGGCGCGCTCGGCGTCGCCCGCACGGTCGAAATCGACACCACGGGCGGGCCCGGCTTTGGCTTCGAGCACTTCAAGCAGCACGACTTCCTGCGCGACAAGGAAGTGGTCCTGACCTTCGACGACGGCCCGTGGCTGAACACCACGGCCGCGGTGGTCAAGGCGCTGGCCGATGAATGCGTGCGCGCGACCTTCTTCATCATCGGCAAGCACGCCACCTACTATCCGGAGATTCTGCGCCAGGTCGCCGCCGGCGGCCACAGCGTCGGCTCGCACACCTGGTCGCACCAGGACCTGTCGAAGAAGACCGTCGAAGAGGCCAAGGCCGAGGTGGAAAAGGCCGTCAGCGCCATCAGGTGGGCGCTCGGCGACCAGGGCCAGCAGACGCCGTTCTTCCGCTTCCCGGCGCTGCGCCATCCGCCGGAAATGGTCACCTATCTCGGCGAGCGCAACATCGCGATCTTCTCGACCGACCTCGACTCGTTCGACTTCAAGCTGCGCAAGCCCGACGCGATCATCAAGGCGGTGATGACCAAGCTGCAGAAGCACGGCAAGGGCATCGTGCTGATGCACGACTTCCAGGCGGGCACCGCGCAGGCCGTGCCGCAGCTTCTCGCCGAGCTCAAGGCCGGCGGCTACAAGATCGTGCACATGAAGGCGAAGAACGCGATGGTCACGCTGCCGCAATACGACGAGGAACTGGCCAAGGAGTCCAAGCTTCCGACCGTCAGCCAGCGTCCGACCTCGAGCGTGGTCAAGACCGTCGACTGACCGCCGTCCATCGGTGCCATAGCGGGGGCGGCTCACGGGCGAGCCGCCCCTTTGCATTTGAAATCTGCGCATTTGGCTGCGGTTCGGACCGTCCCCCGCGTATCATGCGGGTGAGAGGATACGCCTGCCGCATGCCCCTGCCCGATCGCATCGAAGGCCTCGCCATCGTGTCCGCCGACGGCATGATCGCGGACGCGCGGCGCGTTCAGCCGCCCTCGCTGATCATCGATGCCGACCAGCGGTATTTCCGAAGCCATCTCGATGCGGCGGCGGCGCTGGTGCACGGCCGCCATTCGGGCGAAGGCGGGCCTGACGCCGCGGGACGGCGGCGGCTGATCCTGACGCGCCGGATCGACGGGCTTGCGCCCGATCCGCGGCATCCGCGCGCCATGCTCTGGAATCCGGCTTCCGCCACGCTGGAGCAGGCCTGGGACGCGCTCGGGCTGTCCGGGGGGCTTCTGGCGGTGATCGGCGGCACCGAGCCGTTCGGGCTGTTTCTCGACCGCGGCTACGACGCCTTTCACCTGACCCGGGCGGCCCACGCACGGCTTCCCGGCGGCCGTCCGGTGTTTCCCGGGATACCTCCCGCAACACCCGAAGATCTGCTGGCTCAATCAGGTCTGAAGCCAGGCCCCATGCAGGTTCTCGACGCGTCCGCAGGCCTCAGCCTGACCGTCTGGCGGCGATGATATCCACATTGTGGGTATCGCTGTGGACAGCGCTATCACTCAGAAACAACGTGACGAATCGCTTCGAATCAGTATTTATCCACAGGGACACTTGAATTTGCAGTCACGCGGTTCGGCGGCGTTGTGTGTGGGGCCGACCCGTCCCGAGGTTCCTCCCGCGTGGCGTATCAAACTTAGGGCGGCGCCCAGCGCCGCCCTCTTTCATTTTCAGCGCCAGCTTCAACCCCGGCCGGTCAGCGCCGGTCCATCGCGCCCGGCCCCGAGCCGATCCCGACCACCAGCAGCAAGCCGCCGATGATCGACAGGTTCTTCAGCGCCTGCGTCATGTTGCCGGTATAGGCCGCGCCTTCCATGTCCCAGAAGTGGTGCACGACGACGATGGTGAAAGCGGTGAAAATCGCGAGCATCATGGCCCCCCAGCGCGCCCAGAGCCCGACCAGGACCATCAGCCCGCCCACCAGCTCGACGCCCGCCACGAGATAACCCAGCGCCTCGTATTTCGGGACCGCGCCGAGATACGGCACGATCTGCTCGGGGATCGGCACCTTGTTGTCCTCCAGCATCTTGGCGATGCCGCCGACATTCATCAGCTTCTGGATGCCGGCAACGATGAAGACCAGCGACAGAAAAATGCGGCCCAGCGTGATCGAAATGTTCATGGTCTTGATCTCCTCACCCCTGCAACGGGGGACAATCGGCAGTTCATAGGGTCACGGTATGACGGTCGTTTGCCGCCGCCCCGTGGTTCAAATGCACGCTTCCGGCGCCTGACGGCGCGACAGGGTCAAGCGCCCTCCGATGGAGGGCGCCGGAAACAACGGCCTCAGCGCGTCAGTAGCAGTTTCTCCGTGAGACGCGCACGTAACTGCCGTCCCGGCGCTGCAACCAGCAACCGTCCTGATACCAGTAGTAGCCGGCCCGGCGGTGCTCCATCGAGGAGCCGATCGCAGCGCCCGCCGCAGCTCCAATGATGCCGCCGGCAACCGCGCCGCCGGCCCGGCCGGTCGCAGCCCCGCCGATGATCGCGCCGGCCGCGCCGCCGAGCAGCGCGCCGCCGAGCGCGTCCTGCGCCGCCGCGGGCTCGGCCGGAATTGCGGCAACGATCACCGTCAGCGCCACCGCTGCCGTCAAAATTCGCTTCATGTCGTGATTCCTCATGATCGTCCCGCCCGAGTGTCAAAATACAGACTTTCGCCCGGCGTTTCAATTCGGGCCCGGAAGCCGCGCGTCCGATTGAAGGGCTCTTAAGTTGCGGCGATGGCCGCGACCGGCTCCTTGGCCGGCTCCCGGTCGCGGGCCTTGACCGGGTCGATGGCGTCGACGAGTTGCAGGAAGGCCTGGAGCGGCAGCGGCGGCGCGAACACGTAGCCCTGCGCCGCGCGGATTCCCAATTCGCGCAGGTGCACGACCTGCTCGAAGCTCTCGACGCCCTCCGCCACCACGTCCATGCGCATGTTCTGCGCGAGATCGATCAGCGTCTCGATGATGGTGTTGGAGTAGCGATCGGTGCCGAGCGAGTTGATGAACATCTTGTCGATCTTGATGACGTCGACGCCGAGCTTGAGCATGTAGGACAGGCCTGAGTGGCCGGTACCGACGTCGTCGATCGCGACCTTGCAGCCGAGCCCCTGGAGCGCGGCGATGACGCGGCGCGTTTCGGTCAGATTCTCGATCGGCTGGCGCTCGGTCACCTCGAACATCAGCTGTGACATGCGCAGCGACGAGCGCTTGAAGATGTTGCGCACGTCGTCGACGATCTCTTCGCTCGCGAAGTGACGCGCGGTCAGGTTGAAGCCGACCGTGAGGTGCGGCCGCTTGCCGAGCGCCGCGCCCGCCTCCTTCAGCACCCGCCGCATCAGCGCGCGGGTCAATTCGATGATCAGGCCGCTCGACTCGGCGAGCGGAATGAACATCCCCGGCGGCACGATGGTGCCGTCGGGCTTGCGCCAGCGGATCAGGACCTCGGCGCCGCGCAGCTTGCCCGAGCGGATATCGACGATCGGCTGGTAGTACGGCACGAACTCGCCCGCGCTCAATGCGCGCTCGATGTCGACGATCGGATTGCGGCGTTCGCGGCGCGGCAGCAGCACCGTGAGCGACAGGATCATGATGGCGAGAAGGCCGCTGGCGACCGTGCCGATGTTGCGCAGATCGCTTTTGCCCGAGGCCATGACGGCGGAGGACGCGGCGATATTGGCCTTGAGCGCGAAGCGGCTTGACGGCACGTCGACCGAGATGAGATCGCCGCTTTGTGCGCCCTTGACGTCGCCACTCTCCGCAATCGTCGCACCCTTGGCGGTCAGCATCTGGGCGCGGAAGCTCATCGGCTCGCCGGCGCCCGACACCTGCGGCACGAACAGCCCGGCAGGCATCAGCGCCGCAAGCCCGTTGACGCCAGTTGCGCCGGGCCGGCGCAGGCGGACCCACCCCTCGCCCTTCGGTCCCATGCGGATCACTTCAAGCAGCACCGCGCTGCCCGCGGCCACCGGCTCGGACGACTGGACCTGCCTCTGCTCGGGCTGATTGCCGACGTCGGTGCAGAGCGTCCGCCCGTCGGGCGCGACGACCGAGAGTTCCTTGACCGGCACCGCGGCAAACGTCGCCTGCCGCATGGCATCGACATGGGGCGCGCGGCAGGAGTTGACGCCGCGCGCGGCAAGCTCGTCCAGTGTCGCAATCGCGCGCGCCACGCGCACTTCGGCCAGCACCATGTGCCGGCGCGCCGACTGCTCGAGCTCTTCGCGGCCCTGCCGCTCGACAAGGCTGCTCAGCCAATAGTTGAGCGCCAGCACCGGCGGACTCGCGAGAGCCACGCCGATGCAGATCGCAACGAGCAACTTGCGCCTCGGCGACACCAGCACCCCACCCTAAACCGTCTCAAAGTTGAACGATTACTGTTAAGGGCCACTTAAACCAGCCGCTGCGGCACTTTGGCCGCACAGTTGGCTTGCGTTGACGATCCGTTAACCGGCAGCGGCGCGGGCCGGACGCGCCGGCGGAGCCTTGGCCGAAATGGCCGCGATCTTGGCTGCGAGATTGGCCGGCACCGGTTTCGCAGGCTGGGCAGGCGTGGCCTTGGCCGGGACCGCTTTGGCGGCGGCCTGGGCCAGAACCTGGGCCGGGGCTGCTTTGGCAGCGGCTTGAGCCGGGATCTGGGCTGGGATTTCGGCCGGGACTTGAGCAGAGATCGCCTTGTCCGGCGCCGGCCGCTGCGGCTTCGGCAACCGGGTCCATCGCGTCGAGCAATTGCAGGAACGAGCTCGACGGCAACGGCGGGGCGAACACGTAGCCTTGCGCGGCGGTGATCCCGCGCTCGCGCAGATACGTCACCTGGTCGAAGGTCTCGACGCCCTCGGCAACGATGTCCATCCCCATGTTTTTGGCGAGATCGATCAGCGTCTCGATGGTCGCCTTGGAATCGCTCTTGGTATCGATCGACTGCACGATGCCCTTGTCGATCTTGATGATATCGACACCGAGCTTGAGCACGTAGGACAGCCCGCAATCGTCGTTTCCCATGTCGTCGATGGCGACCTTGCAGCCCTTCCGCTGCAAGGCTGCAACGGTGTCGCGCATGCCGGAGAGGTCCTGGATCCGGCTCCGCTCGGTCAGCTCCAGCACGATCTGCGCGAGCGTCACCGGCGAACTGTCGAAGATGGTGCCGACGTCGTTGAGGACCAGCGCGTCGTCGAAGTGCTCCGGCGCGACGTTGAAGGCGATGGTCACATGCGGGCGCTTGCCGATCGCGGAGCCGATTTCCTCGCGCACGCGGCGCATCAGCGAGCGCGTGAGATCGACGGCGAGCCCGCTGGTTTCCACCAGCTCGACGAAGGCCGCGGGCTCGAGGATCGTCCCATTGGGCTTGCGCCAGCGCACCAGAACTTCGGCGCTCAGCATCTTGCCGGTCTGGATATCGACCACCGGCTGGTAGTACGGCACGAATTCCTCGGCGAGGATCGCCCGGACCAGATCGGCGATCGGTTTGCGGGGCCGCTTGCGCACGAGACGGAAGAACGTGAACAGCAGGATCACAATGGCGGCCGTGCCGGTCACCACGACGCCGATGCGGTTCAGGCTGTCGTGGCTCGCGATCAGGCCGCTGTTCGGCAGCGAAACGGCTGCGCTGATGCCATAGGCCTGCGAGCGCTGCCGGGCGTAGTGCTGCTCCCAGGCTCCGCCCTGCGGTGGCCCGGCTTCCGCGATCTGCGCGCCGCCGGCGAATGCCAGCCGCAGCGAGCCGCTCAGCGGCCCGCCGTGGATCGACACCTGCGGCAGCAGCAGGCTCGCCGGCACGAGCGCAGCGATTGCGGGCTTGTCCAGATGCCCCATTTTGCGCACCCGCAGGAAGCGCTCGTCCGCCACCCGCACCAGGTCGAGCATGAAGTCGCGGTTCGCGGTCGCGATCGTGACGATGACCTGCGGCCGGACCTGCGCACCGGTATCGCTGCAGGCGATCTGGCCGTTGGCGCCGATCAGCGTAATTTCCTTCACCGGACCGGTCTGCAAGGCGGCGCGGCGCATCGCCTCGATATTCGGCGGCTTGCAACTGTCGACGCCGCGGCCGGAAAGGTCCTGGATCGCCGCGATCGCCTGCCCGATCTGCGCCTCGGCGTGTCCCAGCGCCCAGCCGGCGGTGAGCGAGGCCTCGTCCTCGCCGTGGCTTTTGACCCACGCGTTGAACGCAAGGACGGGCACGCTTGCGGCGGCAATGCCGAAGACGATCGCAAAGATCTTCCACGTGCGACTAGGAGAACGCAAACCGCAGCCCCACCATTCCAGGACGCGACATTGCGCAAGGCGCGTAAAGGCCGGATTAACCCTGTCGGTCCTGGCAACTGCCGGGTCGGAACCCGCCTCAGCATGGTCAACAAACGGTAAATTTGCGGCGTAGCGGCGGAGCCTCAATGCATTAGACTGAGCCGCGACTGCACCCGGAATGGGGGATTCGATGACGAAAGACCTGGGCAGGATGCCGGGCGGCACGCCGCGCGATCTTCGCCCCGCGCGGTGGCTGCTGGCGCTCGCCGCGACGGTCGCGCTCTGCGGCGCGAGCGCCGCGCAGAACGGCGCGCCCTATCGGCATGAACTGTTCGACGCGCACATGCACTACAATCAGGAGCCCACGCCCTATTACCCGCTCGAAAAGCTGCCCGACGTGTTCCGCCGCAACGGCGTCACCGGAGTTCTGGCGACCAGCCGCCCGAACAAGGGCACCAACCAGCTGGTCGACGCCAAGCCGCCGGGACTCTGGATCGTCCCGTTCATCCGGCCCTATCGCGTGCGGGCCGACATCCAAACCTGGTTCAAGGATCCGACGATCTTCGATCTGATCAAGGACGAATATAAGCGCGGGTATTATCGCGGCGTCGGCGAATTCCACGTTTCCGGCAACGACGCAGCCGGACCGCTGGTCAAATCGATCGTCGATTTTGCCGTCGAGCGCGACCTCTACCTGCACGCCCATGCCGACGACACGGCGATCGAGCATCTGTTCAAGCACAATCCGCGGGCCAGGATCGTCTGGCCGCATGTCGGCTTCAGCCTCGCGCCTTCGCGCGTGCGCGAGCTGCTCGACAAGTATCCGGCGCTGTGGGGTGAGTTGTCGTACCGCTATGGCGTCGCCGACGGCCAGGGGAAACTGTCCGACGAATGGCGTGCGCTGTTCGCGAGCCATTCCGACCGCTTCATGATCGGCTCAGACACCTGGATCAACGAACGCTGGTTCAGCTACGACACGATCTTCAAGTCCTATCGCGCCTGGCTCGGGCAGTTGCCCGAGGATCAGGCCCGCCGCATCGCCAGCGGCAATGCCGTGAAGCTGTTTGGGCCGCGGCCGACGAACTAGAATTGGGATGCGCCAAGCTAGGCGCACGGACGAACGCGCCCGGGCCAAGAGGCGCATTGGGAGGATGGCATGACCAAGACCAGGATGGGCGGATCGTCGAAGCGCAAGTTCTTCGCCAATTGCGTCTGCTGCGAGCCGGCTCCCGCACGCACCGGAATTCCGCTCGACCGGCGCAGCTTCCTGTCCGGCGGACTTGCCGCACTGGGCCTCGGCGTTGCCGCCGGAACCACCGGCGCACCGGCCGCCAAGGCGCAGGCCGCCAAGACCCGGATCGACGTGCATCATCATTTCCTGCCGCCGGTGCATCGCGAGGCGCTGACCAAGCACAAGATGGGCGCGCCGAAATGGTCGCCGCAGATGTCGCTCGAAGAGATGGACAAGAGCGGGATCGCGACCTCCGTGCTGTCGCAGGTCCAGCCCGGCACCTGGTACGGCGACGCAGCCGAGTCGCGCTCGCTCAGCCGCGCCATCAACGAATACGGCGCGAAGCTCGTGCAGGAGCATCCGGGCCGCTTCGGCCTGTTCGCGACCATCACGCCGCTCGACGTCGAAGGCAGCCTCAAGGAAATCGAATACGCCTTCGACACGCTGAAGTGCGACGGCCTGGGAATGCTCACGAGCTACGACGGAAAATATCTCGGCGATCCCTCGTTCGCGCCGGTCTACGAGGAGCTCAACCGCCGCAAGGCGGTGATCTATGTGCATCCGCTGACGCCGAACTGCTGCAACAACACCGTGCCCGGCATTCCGCCCGGCTCGATCGAATACGCGACCGACAGCACGCGCACCATCGCGCACCTGGTGTTCAGCGGCACGTCGCAGAAGTATCCCGACATCCGCTGGATCTTCTCGCATTCCGGCGGCACGCTGCCGTTCCTCACCGCGCGCTTCGTCCGCCAGCAGCAAACGCAAAAGCACGCGCATCTGCCGAACGGACCGATGCCGGAATTCCAGAAGTTCTATTACGAGCTGGCGCAGGGCAACACCAAGGCGCAGCTTGCGGCGCTGTTCGAGATGGTCGGCGTACCGCAGGTGCTCTATGGCACCGACTATCCGTACCGCGACGGCGCCGAGGTCAATAGCGGCATCGCGGCCTGGAATTTCTCGGCCGCGGATCTCCGCGCGATCGAAAACGAGACTGCGAAGAAGCTTCTGCCCAAACTCAAGACCGCCTAAACCGGCCAATGGCAGGCTCCCTGTCGCCATCCTATATTGGACGGCAGGAGGCCCCCATGAGTTTCTTCCCCGGAAAAGACCCCGCTCCCGGCGACAAATACCAGTGCGATGCGCTGAAGACGGTGATCGTGCCGCGCACCGCAGACCTCGGCGACGGCTTCACGGTGCGGCGCGCGCTGCCGTCGATCCAGTCGCGCATGGTCGGGCCGTTCGTGTTCTTCGACCACTTCGGGCCGACCGTGTTCAAGTCCGGCAACGGCCTCGACGTACGGCCGCATCCGCATATCGGGCTCGCCACCGTCACCTACCTGTTCGACGGCGAGATCATGCACCGCGACAGCCTCGGAACGGCTGTGCCGATCCGGCCCGGCGAGGTCAACTGGATGACCGCCGGCCGCGGCATCGTGCATTCCGAGCGCACCGGCACCGAGCGCCGCGCCAAAGGCGACAGCCTGCACGGGCTGCAGATGTGGGTCGCGCTGCCGGCGGCGAAAGAGGAAGTCGAACCGGCTTTCGCGCATCACGCGGTGGACGAGTTTCCGATGGTCGCGGACAACGGCACCTCGGTGCGCGTGGTGGTCGGCGGCGCCTATGGCCGGCGCTCGCCGGTCGTGTCCGCATCCGAGACGCTGTTTGCAGACGCCATGCTGAAAGCCGGCGGCATGCTGCCGTTCGATGCCGATCATGTCGAGCGCGCCATCTACGTGATCGACGGCGAGATCGACATTGCCGGCGACCGTTTCGGCGGCGGACGGCTGCTGGTGTTCAAGCCCGGCGACCGCATCAGCATCCGCGCGGTGAGCGACGCGCATATCGCGCTGTTCGGCGGCGAGCCGCTCGACGGCCCGCGCCACATCTGGTGGAATTTCGTGTCGTCGCGAAAGGACCGCATCGATCAGGCCAAGGCGGAATGGGCCGCGGGCCACTTCCAGAAGGTGCCGGGCGACGAGATCGAGTCGATCCCGCTGCCGCAGAAGTGATCCGGTGACCTCCGTCTACATCGTCCGCTGCGACTTCACCGATCCCGCCAAGGAGCAGGCCTGGAACGACTGGTACAGCGGACCGAAGATCGCGCAGATGTTGCGAAAGCCGCACTTCCGCTCCTGCCAGCGCTTCCGGCGCACGGGCGGCAGCGGCCGCGACTATCTCGCGCTGTGGGTGCTCAGTTCGCCGGACGCATTCAAGTCCCGCGAATACACGACCGACTGGGGCTTCTTCGAGTGGGAGCAGCACGTCACGAACTGGAGCCGCGATCTGTTCGATGGCGGCTCAGCGGGCGAGCAGGATTTTTCGGTGGCGCCCGGCGGCGCGCTGGAGGTGGCCGCGTTCGACGGAATAAGCGTATCTGACGCGGAAGCGGCCCGCGCGGAGCTTGCGCGTTCAGAACCCGACATGATGTGGCTGCCGGTCATCGGCCTCGACCGCCACACGCCGCTGATCGGACTTTGCATCCAGGCCGACCCCGAGGCGTCCGATCGATCGGCGACCCAGCTGGTACCAGGCGCGCAGCGGACGTTCTACCGGCCGATTTCGGCTTACGTCACCGTTGGGACAACAACAGCTTGAGGGAGCGGACGCCGGTTATGCCGTCCGGCAGACAACCGGGACGGAGTCCGGGTCGATGCATCTAACTGAGCGTGAGCGTCTTACACGACGGTCCCAAAAATCGCGCCGATTCCGGCAGTCAAGCCCATCGCGAGGGCGCCCCAGAAGGTGACGCGAGCCGTCGCCTTCAGAACGTCGGCGCCGCCGGCCTTGGCTCCGACCGCACCCAGCAGGGCGAGGAAAGCCAACGAAGCGATCGCGACAACCGCGACCAGCGGGCCCGGTGGAGAAACGAGCACAGTAAGGAGCGGCATCGCAGCGCCGACAGTGAACGTAGCGGCGGACATGAGCGCCGCTTGCACGGGCCGTGCCGTGCTGATCTCCGAGATGCCGAGTTCATCGCGCGCGTGCGCGGCCAAGGCGTCCTTGGCCATCAGTTGATCGGCGACCTGACGAGCCAGTTCGACGTCCACGCCGCGGCCGACATAGATTTTCGCAAGCTCCTCCCGCTCGAACGGGACATTCTCGTAGAGCTCCTTTTGTTCGCGCGCAAGATCCGCGCGTTCGGTGTCGGATTGCGAACTGACCGACACATATTCGCCGGCGGCCATCGACATAGCCCCCGCGACAAGCCCGGCGACGCCCGCAATAAGAATGTCGCCGGGCTTCGCCGACGCGGAGGCAACACCCAGAATCAGGCTCGCGGTCGAGACGATTCCGTCGTTGGCGCCCAGAACCGCGGCCCGCAGCCACCCAATTCGCGCAACGTTGTGGATCTCCGGATGCGCATGAAGTCTGCTCATGGGGTGCTCATGGGGTGCTCACACGGTACTCATGGAGGCGCTCATGACGGTGGACGTGAATTCCGCCATCGCCGAACTTCCAGCAGGCCGCGCCGGCCTTTCACCGAAATAGTTTCGGCCGTGCCGAATTCCGTTTCGCCCGCAGCTTTCACGGTTTCGGCATCGGCAACGATCTCGCCGCGCGCGGCCGCGCTGCACAGACGCGCCGCAAGGTTCACGCTGTCACCGATGACCGTGAAGTCCATGCGATCTGCAGACCCAACCGTGCCGGAAATCACCTCGCCGGTATAAATTCCGATGCCGACGCCACGCGGCAGGCCGGCCTGCTCCACAAGCCGGATCGCGTCGCGCGCCGCGGCGATGGCGCGCGCTTCCGCCCCGGTGCCCTGGAAGCGCGCCAGAACCGCATCGCCGATCAGCTTGTCGACATCGCCGTCCGCGCGGGTGATCGCATCGACGATGATCGTCATCGTCCGGTTGAGAAATTGCACCACGCGCTCCGGCTCATTGGCTTCCGCAAACGACGTGAAGTTGCGGATATCCGAGTACAGAACGGTACAGCGCGTTCGGCTCGACGCAATTGTGCCGCCGGCGCTGACCGCGTCATGCACCGCCTGCGATGCCGCGCCCGAGACCAGCCGTTCGAGGCGCGCGCGCAATTCGGCAACCAGCGCGGCGCGGCTGTCGATATTTCTCTGTGCCAGCATGACCAGGCGTGTCATCCCGAGCATGAGCGCGATCAGGATGACGCTCGGCACTCCCGCCGCGGCAAGCCCCGCACGCCAGAGCAGAACATTGAGATGATCCACCGGCTCATACAGCTCGAAGATGACCGGTGCGCCATCGGGCACCGCGACCAGGACATAAAGCTCGTAGAGCGACAGGCCGTCCGGCGTGGTCTTGTGTACGACGGAGCTGATGCCGCGCTCCGCGGCCGCCGCAAATGCCGGGCTACGATCCACCGTTCCGATCTGGCCGGCGTCGGTCGAAAACTGGATGATACCGGCGGCGGAATAGATCTTCAGATGGTTGAGGTCGAGTTCGCGCACTTCGCGCGTCAATTCGGCGAGCAACGCCTGGCCCTTGGCGTCGCCATAGATCGATGCCGGCGCTTCACCGCGCTTCAGGCGACGCCAGTGATCGGGAGCGACCTCACTCATCGCGCGATCGATGACCTGCGCGCGCCTTGTCGCTTGTTCGAGATAGACTCCCTCGGCCAGATGACGTGCGCCGGCCGCGGCCAGGATCGCCGACAACGCCAGGAGAATCAGCAGGCCCGGGACGATGTAGCGGATAAACAGGCGAAGCAGAGGATAGGGCTGTTCGAAAGCATGCGCGCTCATGACTTTTCATTTTTGTTCTTTGCGGCCATACCCGCCTTGAGGCAGATCAACGGCACTCGGCTGCCCCCAGACGAATGTTGCCCCCCTGTTGCGGCGGGCGACACCGCTCGTGGGCTGGCCTGAATCGGGATAAGCTGTGGCCCGCCGCTGTCTGGCCATTCAGATCGCAAATCAGACGGAGCCTTGGATTATGTCTCGATCGTTCATCCTCCTCGCCGGGGCAGTATGCGCCGCGCTCTGCGGATTTTCCCGTCCGGCGCTCGCGGATGCGATCGACGGCGACTGGTGCCGCGCCGACGGCAAACGAATGTCAATCCGCGGCCCTGCCATCATTACGCCCGGTGGCCGGGAGACGAATGGCAATTACACCCGGCATTTCTTTTCTTATGTCATTCCATCGGGGGAAGCCGATGCCGGAGCAACGGTGTCGATCCAGTTGCTCAGCGAGTACCTCGCGCATGCCCGACAGGGCGCGGACGCGCCGGTGCAGGAATGGCGGCGGTGCCAGCCGGGTGTGAGTTGATCTCGCTCAACAAACTCGCCTGCCATCTGCCCTGTAGTTTTCGGCCTGCGTCTCGATCACCATTTCGAGCCGATCGGCTGCAAAGCGCGCGGCGGGTCAGGATCGCAAGCCTCCGTGTATTGAATCGCAAGCATTCCTTTGCCACGGGTCGGCCTGCTGCGCGCCGGACCGCGTCGGCGTAGCCGTTTTCGGTATTTGAAGGACGGCTCACGCCCGGCGATGGCGTCTATGCCGGCTCCGGCACGACCAAGAATAGATCGGTGTCACCGGTCTTCTCGCCGCACGCCGTGATCAGGGCATGCGCCTGCCCGCGATGGTGCGTCTGGTGATTGAAGAAATGCGTCACCAGGAAGCTGCGCGGCTGACGCATCTCGCGCTGCACGGACGCGCTGAACCAGACCTGATCCGCCGCGAGCCAGTCCGGCGTGACGCGCGCGGCCCAGTCCGAAATCCTTTTGTCGTCCAGGACCCGCTGATGCCGCAGCTCATCGAAATCCTCGATCAGTGTCGCGCTGTCCTTCTGGATCACCGCGGGTTTCTCCCAGCCGTCGAAGCGCGCCATCCACATCCGGTCTGCCCAGAGCAGGTGGCACAGCGTGCCGTGCAGCGAACCCCAGAACGCGCCGCGGTCCTGCCGCCGGTCCCGGTCGGGAATGCGCCACGCAGCCTCGTAGATGCGCCGGTTCATCTCGGCGTTATAGGCCGCCATCGTCCGCACGAAAGCGGGATCGACCATTGCTGCCATGCCATCCTCCTTTCGCAACGGCACAATAGTAGCCGACGCTCGATGTGTTTTCTTGTCCCGTTTTGTTCGACATATCCAGCCCGATACGCAACTCGCGCAGCTGCCTGAGCGCGGCCTTTTTTGACGCACATCAAGTTTCACAAGCGCGGCCTATGCAACGGATTTATAGAATTGAGGAGCCAGAGATGCAGCAGCAGAACCGGCGCCAGGTGATGCCGCTTGCCGCCGCCGGGGCTTTGGTCGGCGCAGGACGTCGCCTATATTCGTCGCCTCGCGACCTCCGAGACCGACCGAACTCGGATCCCTGGCGACAATGCAAGGCGGTTGTTCAATCCGGGATAGCTGAAACGTCGAGGGCCTCCGCATGAAAACCTGGCTCCTGAAGCTGCACCGTTGGGTCGCGCTCATCTTCGCACTCCCGCTGGTTTTCGTGCTTGGCACCGGTTTGATCCTGTCGGTCGAGCCCTGGCTGGTTGTCCGCTCGATCGAGCCAAACGCGCTGACGCCGGCGGGCATCGAGAAATTGCTGGGCCAGCACGATCCGGCCGGGCAGGCCCGCTCGCTCGTATACCGAAGCTACGACAAGACCCTGACGATCGCCGCCGGACGGAGTGGCGGCAAGGTCGTCGACGTCGCAACCGGTCAGGTGCAAGCCGGGCCGTCGCCGCTGGCGAACACCCTGGTTACGATGCGACGGATGCACGAAACCCTGCTGCTCGATCTGGGCTGGCTGGTGATCGCATCGACGGTGGCGATGCTGGTGCTGGCCGTTCTCGGCGTGCTGATGGGATGGCCGCGGTTTTCCAATTCGCTGTCCGGCTGGCACAAGGGCATGGCGTGGGGACTGCTGCCGCTCATTGTGCTGTCGCCGTTGACCGGCCTGTTCCTGGCCTATGGCGTCACGTTCACCGGCCCGCCCGCCGCTCCCGCAACTCGAGGGGCGCCGTTGCCGCTGCGGGAAGCCGTACAAATCGTCGGCCGGGAGCACGACCTTGCATCGCTGGTCTGGATGAGGCCGCTCGGCGGCCGCCTGGCGGTCCGCCTGGTCAAGGGCGGCGAGTACACCGTCTATGCCGTGACCCGCGAGGGCACCGTGGCGATGCCGCGCAATTGGCCGAGGCTCTGGCATGAGGGCAACTTTGCGGGCGGGTGGTCCGCCCTGATGAACGTCGTGATCTCTTTCGCCATGATCGGCCTGCTGGTGACCGGGATGTGGATCTGGCTGCGGCGGCAGTTCAGAAGGTACGCTCGCCGCGCGCCCCGGACCGCGCCGGTGTGAGATATTGATCGAACGCAGGGTCGGCCGGGGGCCGCGCTATTTCTTGTCCGGCAGGTTCAGCCTGATATGCAGTTCGCGCAACTGCTTGGGCGTGACCTCCGACGGCGCGCCCATCAGCAGGTCCTCGGCGCGCTGGTTCATCGGGAACAGCACCACCTCGCGCAGGTTCTCCTCGCCGCACAGAAGCATGACGATGCGGTCGATGCCCGGCGCAATGCCGCCGTGCGGCGGCGCGCCGAGCGACAGTGCGCGCAGCATGCCGCCGAACTTCGCCTCCAGCACGCTCTCGTCGTAGCCGGCGATCGCGAAGGCCTTCTTCATCACGTCGGGCCGGTGGTTCCGGATCGCGCCCGACGACAGCTCCACGCCGTTGCAGACGATGTCGTACTGGATCGCCTTCATGCCGAGGATCTTGTCGTGATCGCCGGCGTCGAGCTTCAGGAACTCGTCCACGTCCATGTTCGGCATGGAGAACGGGTTGTGCGAGAAGTCGATCTTCTTCTCCTCCTCGTTCCATTCGAACATCGGGAAATCGACGATCCAGCAGAAGTCGAAGCGGTCCTTTTTCACCAGGCCGAGCTCCTCGCCGACCTTGGTGCGCGCGGGCCCCGCAAACTTCACGAACTGCGCGGGCTTGCCGGCGATGAAAAAAGCCGCGTCGCCGACGCCGAGGCCGAGCTGATCGGCGATCTGCTTCGTGCGTTCCGGCCCGATGTTCTTCGCAAGCGGTCCCGCGCCGCCCTCCTCGCCCTCGCGCCAGAAGATGTAGCCGAGCCCCGGCTGGCCCTCGTGCTGCGCCCAGGCGTTCATGCGGTCGCAGAACGCGCGGTTGCCGCCGCCCTTCGCCGGAATCGCCCAGACCTCGACCTTGGGATCGGAGGCGAGCATGCCGGCGAAAATCTTGAAGCCGGAGCCGCGGAACGCTTCGCTGACGTTCTGCATCTCGATCGGATTGCGCAGGTCCGGCTTGTCCGAGCCGTATTTCCGCATCGCCTCGGCATAGGGGATCATCGGAAACTTCGGCGTCACCGGCTTGCCGCCGGCGAACTCCTCGAACACCCCGCGCATCACCGGCTCGACCGCGTCGAACACGTCCTGCTGGGTGACGAAGCTCATCTCCAGATCGAGCTGGTAGAATTCTCCGGGCGAACGGTCGGCGCGCGCGTCCTCGTCGCGGAAGCAGGGCGCGATCTGGAAGTAGCGGTCGAAGCCCGACATCATGATGAGCTGCTTGAACTGCTGCGGCGCCTGCGGCAGCGCGTAGAACTTGCCGGGATGGATGCGCGAGGGCACCAGATAGTCGCGCGCGCCCTCCGGCGACGACGCGGTCAGGATCGGCGTCTGGAACTCGAAGAAGCCCTGCTCCTTCATGCGGCGGCGAATGGAATCAATCACCTTGCCGCGGGTCATGATGTTCTGGTGCAGCTTGTCGCGGCGCAGGTCGAGGAAGCGGTACTTGAGCCTTGTTTCTTCTGGATATTCCTGGTCGCCGAACACCGGCATCGGCAGTTCGCCGGCGGGCCCCAGCACCTCGATCGCGGTGATGTAGACCTCGACCTTGCCGGTCGGCATGTCCGGGTTTTCGGTGCCGGCCGGGCGCGCCCTGACCTTGCCGTCGATCTTCACCACCCATTCGGCGCGCAGCGTCTCGGCGGTCTTGAACGCCGGGCTGTCCGGGTCGGCCACCACCTGGCTGAGCCCGTAGTGGTCGCGCAGGTCGATGAACAGCACGCCGCCATGGTCGCGGATGCGATGGCACCAGCCGGACAGCCGGATGTCCTTGCCGATATCGCTGTCGCGAAGCGCGCCGCAGTTGTGGGAGCGGTAACGATGCATGCTGAAAACCCGGCCAGAATCGAGGGAAACGCCGCTTTTAGGCGGCGGACAAGGCACATGCAGGGCCGTTTTTGTCAAGGCAAGGGCGGGCCGGGTCCGCCATTGCGGCGAAGACCAATTGATTCAAGACTGACGGCGCCTGAAGGCCCCATCGAGGCTGCCCATGCCAGCGTCCCTGCCCCGTTTGTCAGCCCTGTTGACCGCACTCACCGTCACCCTATCCCTGGCGCCGCAGGCGGCCACGGCCGGCAACGCTCGACCGGGTGCGCGACAGCGGCGTGTTCCGGATCGGCTACCGGGCCGACGCCAAGCCCTACTCGTACCGCAACGAGCATGGCCAGGCGGCGGGCTACATCGTCGATCTCTGCACCGAGGTCGCCGCAGCGCTGGGCCCGAACGTGCGGGCCGAATACGTGCTGGTGCCGCCGGACAATCGCTTCGAGGCGGTCCGCGACGGCCGGGTCGACATCCTGTGCGACCCGAGTTCGATCACCATGGAGCGCCGCGAACTGGTCGATTTCTCGATCCCCACCTTCCTCGATGGCGCGAGCGCCCTTTCGCGCACCAGCAAGCCGGTCCGCGTTTATGAGGACCTCGGCGGCAAGCGCGTCGGCGTCCTCGAAGCCACCACCACGGAACGGACGTTGCGCGCGTCGATCGGGGAACTTGGGCTCAGGTCGACCGTGGTGACGGTCCGCGATCATCGCGCGGGCTTCGACATGCTGGCGGACGACAAGATCGACGCCTACTTCGCCGACCGCGGCATCATCCTCGCCATCCTCCGGGAAGGCGGGCGGCCGGGCTTCGACGTCAGCCGGCAGTATTTCAGCTACGAGACCTATGCGCTGGCGCTGCCGCGCGACGACGGCGCGTTCCGCCTGCTGGTCGACCGGACGCTTGCCCGGCTCTATCGCACCGGCAAGATCGACGCGGTGCTGGAAAAAACCTTCGGCAAGGGCCAGCCGCACGATTTGCTGAAGGCCATGATCCTGATCAATTCGCTGCCGGAAAAATAAGATAAGAAATTCGCGTGAAGTCCGCCCGAAAAAGATCTGCCAAGAAGCCCGCGGCGCAATCCGCGACCAAGACCGCAACCATGACCGCGGCTGACGCAGTCGCGGAAGGAATGATCGCGCACGGCATCGACACCATCTACGCGCTGCCGGGCGTGCAGAACGACCTCCTGTTCGAGGCACTGTTCCGGGTCACCGGCCGCATGCGCGTGATCCACACCCGCCACGAACAGGGCGCGGCCTACATGGCGCTGGGCGCGGCTCTGGCCACCGGCAGGCCCTCGGCCTTTGCCGTGGTGCCCGGTCCCGGGCTGCTCAATGCCTCGGCGGCGCTGCTCACCGCCTATTCGATGAACGCGCCGGTGCTGGCGCTGATCGGCGAAATCCCCGATGCCGACATCGGCAGGCATCTCGGCCATCTGCACGAGATCCGCGATCAGGCCGGCATTCTCAAGCGCCTGGTGGATTACTCGGCGCTGATCCGCAAGCCCGAGCAGGCGCCCCGCCTCATCGCCGAGGCGATGCGCGCGATGGCCGAAGGCCGGCCGGGGCCCGCCTCGCTGCAATGCGCCATCGACGTCTGGGGCAAGCCCGGCAAGGTCGCACCACAGCCGCCATTGCCGGTGCGCCGGCCGAAGCCCGACGAGGCGGCGATCCGCAAGGCGGCGAAGCTTCTGGGTGCGGCGAAGAACCCGATGATTGTCTGCGGCGGCGGCGCGCAGGATGCGGCCTCCGAGGTCACCGCGCTCTCCGCCATGCTGCAGGCGCCGGTGCTCGGCTATCGCCGCGGCCGCGGCGTGCTCGACAGCCGCGACCCGCTGAGCGTGACGCTGCCGCTCGCCCACGAGCTCTGGGGCGAGGCCGACGTCGTGCTGGGCGTGGGCTCGCGCATGCTGATCCAGTTCCGCCAATGGGGCATGGACCAGAAGCTCAAGGTGATCCGCATCGACGCCGACCCCGAGGAGCCGGGCCGGCTGCACAAGCCCGCCGCGGCTCTGATCGGCGACGCGAAACCGATCCTCAAGCGCCTGCTCGACGCGCTGCCCGCCCACAACGGCAAGCGGCCCTCGCGCAAGGCCGAGATGGAAGGCCGGCAGGCCACGTGGAAAAACAAGCTGGAAGCGATCGGCCCGCAAATTTCCTGGCTCAACGCCATTCGCGCGGAGCTTCCCGAGGACGGCATCTTCGTCGACGAGGTGACCCAGATCGGCTTCGCCGCCCGCCTCGCCTTCCCGGTCCACAAGCCGCGTACCTTCCTGTCGCCCGGCTACCAGGACAATCTCGGCTGGGGCTTCGCCACCGCGCTGGGCGCAGCCGACGCGCGGCGCGACGTGCCCGTCGTGTCGATCTCCGGCGACGGCGGCTTCATGTTCACCGCCAACGAAATGGCGACCGCCGTGCGCCACCGGATCCCGCTTACCGCCATCGTGTTCAACGACGGCGCGTTCGGGAACGTGCGCCGCATCCAGCAGGAGCGTTTTGGCAACCGGCTGATCGCCAGCGACCTCGTCAATCCCGACTTCGTTAAATTTGCCGAGAGCTTCGGCGCGGCCGGCGAGCGCGCCCGCACGCCGGAGGAACTGCGCGCTGCACTGCGGCGGGCGTTCGCCCGGCGCGACGGACCTACGTTAATTGACGTGCCGGTCGGCCCGTTCCCCTCGCCCTGGCCGTTCATCTTCATGCCTCCCGCCCGCGGCCAATGAGGGCTGGAATGTTGAGGCTTCAAGCATTGAGGTTTCAAGCATTAAGGCTTGGAGTATTTAGGCTTTTGACGTTTGAGCCTTGGCTATGCCGTTTTGACCGCGCTATGTAAGCCCCCCATGGAACTGATCACCACGACGGACGAACTGGCCGCGACCTGCGAGCGCCTCGCCAAACAGCCCTTCGTCACCGTCGACACCGAATTTCTGCGCGAGACCACCTACTATCCGCTCCTGTGCGTGGCGCAGATGGCCAGCACCCAGGAGGCCGTGGTGGTCGATGCGCTGGCGCCCGGCATCGATCTGACGCCATTCTTCAAACTGATGGGCGATGAGCGCGTGCTGAAGGTGTTCCACGCCGCGCGCCAGGACATCGAAATCGTCTGGCATCGCGCGGGCATCATCCCGCACCCGATCTTCGACTCCCAGGTCGCGGCGATGGTTCTGGGCTATGGCGACTCGATCTCATACGACTCGCTGGTCCAGCGCATCACGGGCGATGCGCTTGACAAGTCGCACCGCTTCACCGACTGGACCCGGCGACCGCTGGCGCCGGCGCAGGTCACCTATGCCATCTCGGACGTAACGCACCTGCGCGACGTCTACTCCTCGCTGCTGGCCGACCTCGGCCGCCGCGGCCGCGCCGGCTGGATGGACGACGAGATGGAGGTTCTCACCTCGCCCGACACCTATCGCGCCGACCCCGAGCGGGCCTGGATGCGGCTCAAGACCCGCGTGCGCAAACCGAGGGAGCTGGCAGTTCTGATCGAAGTGGCCGCCTGGCGCGAGCGCGAGGCGCAGACCCGCGACGTGCCGCGCTCGCGGGTGCTCAAGGACGACGCCATCGGCGACATCGTGGTGCAGGCGCCCACCTCGGTGGAGCGGCTCTCGTCGCTGCGCTCGCTGCCCAAGGGCTTCGAACGGTCGAAATGGGGCGAAGGCATCATCGAGGCGGTCAAGCGCGGGCTCGCGCGCGACCCGAAGACGCTGCCGCCGATCGACCGCCCGAAAGGCGCACCGAACGGCTCCGCGACGGTCGAGCTTCTCAAGGTGCTGCTGCGCATGACCGCCGAGCATCACGGCGTGGCCGCCAAGGTGATCGCCACGGTGGACGATCTCGACCGCATCGCCGCCGACGACGAAGCCGACGTGCCGGCAATGAAGGGCTGGCGGCGCGAATTGTTCGGCGAGAAGGCGCTGGCGCTGAAGCACGGCGAGCTGTCGCTTGCGATCCAGCGCAGCCGCGTGGTCGCGGTCGAGCGGTAACGCCCCGATCAGGCGTTAGTCGCCGAACAGACCTCCGAACAGACCGCTCCGGCCGAACAGGCCGCCGCGCTGTTCGCCGGCGTCGCTGTCGCGTTCGATCACGACAACACGGCGGCCGCCCCGGCGATCCGAGAACGTGTTTTCATCATCGTCCGCATCGCGGCTCGCCGCACGCTCGCGACGCGAGCGGTCGGATCGGCTCTCGGCGCGCAGGCTGCGGCGTTCGGCACGATCCGAAGCACGGTCAGTGCGCTCGTCGTCGGGCTCCCGCAGGTCGCGATCCCGCGCACCGCGGCGGCTCTCGCGGTCCCGGTCCACAGCGGTGAAGGCGACGCCGTCATCGTCCAAGTTCTCCCGCTCCTTCTTCTTGCTTCGCCTGGACTCCTTGGCTTTGCGCTTTTCGGCAGCCTTCGAGGTCGCGGCCGGTTCGTTGGCAACGATCGTGTCCGGCGGATTGACGGGAGCCGCAACTGCAACAGTCGTTGGCGGCTTCGTGTGAGGCTCGGCGGCCGGCGGAGGGGATGCTGGCTGGACTGCCGCGACCGCCGCCTGCGAAGGCGCGGGCGCAGGCTTCGCCGCCTGCGGGGTCGCGGCAGCGATGTTTGGCGCGAAGGCGGTCGGCGCGGCACCGGTGGACGTGCTCACACCCGGCGCAGCTGCAGGCGCCGCACTTTGCGTCGGCGCGACCAGCGCAGGTGCGACCGGTGCAGGCAACGAGGCAACGGGATTGCTCGGCGGCGGCGCCGGAGATTCCGGTGCCGGTTTTTCAACACGGTCCGTCGTGACGACCCGCGTCGGACGATTCTTTTGCATCTGCTCGGAGCATTCCCGCGACAGGTTAGGCCAAGTCTGGCCCTCGCAGCGATCAGTTGCGGCTTCTTCCCTCGTCGGCGCCGAGCCGGTCGTCTCGATGGGTTTATCGATCGGCTTCACCGGCGGCTTCAATTCCGCTACAGGCGCCGCCGCGGGAACCTTGGCACTGTTCGGAACCGGGGCCGCGAAAATCTGCATCGCCACGTAGACGCCAAGCAGCACCCCGCCACTCGCCGCGGTCGTTGCCATGAGGATCGGATGGTTCCCGAGACTTCCGGTCTGTTTGATCAAAGCCACGATTGTCTCCTCGATCCCAGGTGCAGCAGTGCTGCATTTCAGGGATGCAACGCGGCCCTTCGAACGGCGTTCCGGCGGGAACCCGAGATTTACGCAGCGATTGGTTGAGTTTGGATCGATTCCCGCGCTTCTCTTGCGCGTGATACGGCGGGTTTCAGGCTTCCCGCTGCCAGACCACGATCACGCGCACGGTCTTGCCGAACATGTTCGGATGCGGCATCGGCGGGCTCTCGATGAAGAGCCTGTCGCCCTCGAAGCGGATGTGGCGCACCTGCTCGCCGCCGACCCAGGATTCGTTCCAGGCGGCTTCCACTTTTGTCGTGATCGTGCTGCCCTCGACGCGATAGCGGCCCGAATAGGCAATCATGGTGCGGAACGCCTGCGCGCGCTCAGCGTCGGTTTCGGGCGTCTTGCGTCCGCTCGGCGCCGCGCCGCCGAGTGGAGCAAAGCGACACGAGGGTCCGGCGCGGCCACTTTAAGATGCTCGCGCTGGCCGCTCGCTGCGCTCGCCAGCGCGAGCCGCAAGCGCCAGCCACCGGCCGTCCTTCGTCGCGATCTGGAAGCCGCGCGGATTGTCGCCCATGATCGGCGTCAGCGCCTTGCTCTCCTGGTCCTCATACATCACCGAGACGAGCTTCCAAGTACCGACAATCTGGTCGCCGACGATCTGCTGCGCTTCGTTCGCCATGACGGTCAGCGGGTGACGACCGCCGGCTCACGCCCGACCAGCCGGGCCAGGTGCTTGAGCCGCGACGACACGCGGTCGCCGGCGAGCGCCGCGCAGTCGCCTTCGAGGCGAAGCACCAGACGGTGGCGCTCGACCTTGAGCGGCGTGCGCGGCAGCACGCCCGGCTGCGAGGCGGAAACCATGTAGGCGACGCGCAGCGCCGCCCCCAGCACGCGGGCGCGGTCGAGCGTGCGGGTCGATGCAAGCTCGCGGATGCGCGGCGACAATTCCTCGTCGTGCAGCAGGCCGACATGTCGGAAGAAGATCGCCAGCGCAATATAGGCGCGCCCCGGATGGTCGATGCCGACGAAGCCCGCGTGCGCGATGATGTTGAGCGACTGCTCGCCGCGATAGTCGGGATGCGCGCGCCAGCCGATGTCGGCCAGCAGACACGCGGCGTGACGCAGCCGCTTCTCGTCGGTGTTCTCGTCGATGCCGGACGTCGCCATGAAGGCGTCGGTCCAGTCGATCAGCTCCTCGCCGTGCTGCGGCGAGCGCGAGCGGAGCCGGTTCAATTCCTGCGCGGAGGCGAGCAGCGCGTCCTTTCGCTTTTCTTCGGCGTCGAGCAGCGAATAAAGCAGGCCTTCGCGGACGCCGAGCGCGGAGAACACCACGTCGCGCGGCTCGGCCTCGCGGACGATGTGCTCGAGCACCAGCGCCGCATAGGGCAATAGCGGACGGCGGGCGGAGTTCACCACCTCGATCTGCGACAGGCTTTCCGGATTCACGCGCCGCACCAGCCGCGCGAACTCCAGCGCCTCCTTGGCGCGGATCACATAGCCGTGCATGACATGCAGCGGATAGCCGGTCTGCGCCATGTGCAGTTGGGCCAGCGCGCGCCAGGTGCCGCCGACCGCATAGAAATTGCGGCCCTCGCCGTTCTGCAGGAGCTTCGCGGAATCAAGCGCGTCCTTGACGAGCTTCTCGGCCTTCTTGACCGAGTGCCCGGACCGGTCGTCGAGCGCGAGACCGCCGAGCGGCAAGGTGACGCCCGGCCGCAGCCGGCTGTTGTGCACCTCGACCAGCTCCAGCGAGCCGCCGCCGAGATCGCCGACGATGCCGTCGGGCTTGTGGAAGCCGGACACCACGCCGAGCGCGGTCAGTTCCGCCTCGCGCTGCCCGGAAATCACGTCGATCCTGGCGCGGCAGATCTGCTCGGCCGCGGCGATGAAGTCCTTGCCGTTCCTTGCATCGCGGCAGGCTGCCGTCGCCAGCACCCACAGCCGCTCGACCTGCATGGTGTCGCACAGCGCGCGGAAGCGCTTGAGGGCTGCGAGCGCCTTCTCGACCGCGTCGGCGGCGAGCAGCCCCTTGGTCGCAACCTCACGGCCGAGGCCGGCAAGCGTCTTTTCGTTGAACAGCGGCGTCGGACTTCGCGTGACGCCCTCGTAGACCACGAGACGCACCGAGTTCGATCCGATGTCGATCACCGCCACCGGCGGCCCGTAGTCGAGCCGCCCCTGCGCCACGCGAGTGGCCGCGGTGAGCTTCTCAAGCACGCTCGGACCGCCGCGTCAGACTGCGGGGCGAAGATTCCTTGAACGACTTGCCGCGGCCGGAGAGGCTGGGGTTGGTCATGAAATACTTGTGCGCGTTGAAGGGTTCCTCGCCGGCGGCCGCCTTGATTCGCTTGGACGAGCCGTCCGGCAACAACAGCCAGCTTTGTTCGTTGTCCTTCAGATTTGCAAGCATGATCTGGTCGAGAACCTGTTCATGCACAGTTGGATTGAGGATCGGGCACAGCACCTCGACCCGGCGGTCGAGATTTCGCGGCATCATGTCGGCGGACGAAATGTACATTGCCGATTTGGGATGCGGCAGGCCGTACCCAGCCCCGAAGCAGTAGATGCGGCTGTGCTCCAGGAACCGGCCGACGATCGACTTGACCCGGATGTTCTCGGACAGCCCGGGGATGCCGGGCCGCAGGCAGCAGATGCCGCGCACCACGAGATCGATCTGCACGCCGGCGCGGGACGCGTCGTAGAGCCGGTCGATGATCTCTGCATCGACCATCGCGTTGTCCTTCATCCAGATCGCCGCGGGCTTGCCGGCCTTGGCGAACGCGATCTCCTGATCGATGTGCTCGCAGATGCGCTGGCGCAGGTTCACCGGCGAAACCGCCAGCTTCTCCAGCTCCGCAGGCTCGGCATAGCCGGTCACGAAGTTGAAGATGCGCCCGACGTCGCGCGCAATCACCGGATCGGTGGTGAAGAACGACAGGTCGGTGTAGATGCGCGCGGTCACGGGATGATAATTGCCGGTGCCGACGTGGACATACGACACCAGCTTGCCGCCCTCGCGGCGCACCACCTGCGACAGCTTGGAATGCGTCTTCAACTCGAAGAAGCCGTAGACCACCTGCGCGCCGGCGCGTTCCAGATCGCGCGCCCAGCGGATGTTGGCCTCCTCGTCGAACCGCGCCTTGAGCTCCACCACCGCGGTCACTGACTTCCCGGCTTCGGCGGCCTCGGCGAGCGTGCGCACGATCGGTGAGTCCTTGGAGGTGCGGTAAAGCGTCTGCTTGATCGCGATCACGTCGGGATCGCGCGCCGCCTGTTGCAGGAACTGCACCACCACGTCGAACGATTCGTAGGGATGATGGACGATCAGGTCCTTCTGCCGGATCGCGGCAAAGCAGTCGCCGGCGTGATCGCGGATGCGCTCGGGGAAGCGCGGATTGTACGGCACGAATTCAAGATCGGGCCGGTCGATGGCCAGAAGCTGCGAAAGCTCGCCCAGCGCCAGCATGCCTTCGACCATGAACACTTCGTCGTCAGCCACGGCGAGCGCGCGTTGCACAAAGCGCCGAAGCTCGGCGGGCATTGCCGCTTCCATTTCGAGGCGGATCACCGAGCCGCGGCGGCGGCGCTTCAGCGCGCTCTCGAACAGGCGCACCAGGTCTTCCGCCTCTTCTTCCACTTCGACGTCGGAATCGCGGACCACGCGGAACGCGCCCTGGCCCTTCACGGTGTAGCCCGGGAACAGCCGCGGGATGAACAGGCCGCTCGCCTGTTCGAGCGTCATGATCCGCGCCGGCCCGCCTTCGGCGATCGGAAAGCGGATGAAGCGCTCGATTTTCTGCGGCACGCGGATCAACGCGTTCATCGCCTTGCCGTCTTTGGTGCGATGGAGCTGGAAGGCGATCGAGAAGCCGAGGTTCGGGATGAACGGGAACGGATGCGCCGGATCGATCGCGAGCGGCGTCAGCACCGGGAAGATGTTCTGGAGGAAATAGTCTTCGAGCCAGGTGCGGTCGGCCTTCTTCAGACCGTCGCTTTCCATGAACACGATGTTCGCAGCCTGGAGTTCGTCGCGCAAGTTCCCGCCAGCGGGCCTGCTGGTCGGAGGCGAGGCTCGATACGCCATCGCTGATCTTTGCAAGCTGCTCGCCCGGCGTGAGCCCGTCCGGGCTCCGGGTCGTGACGCCCTCGCGCACCTGCGCCTTGAGGCCCGCGACGCGGACCATGAAGAACTCGTCGAGGTTGTTGGCGGAGATCGAAAGGAACCGGACCTTCTCGAACAGCGGGTGCTGCGGGTTTTCGGCCTCCTCCAGGACCCGCCGGTTGAAATGCAGCCAGGACAGCTCCCGGTTGATGAACCGCTCCGGGCTGGCGAGGAGGTCGGGGACGGCGTCAGCCGGGCGCGCCACCGCCGCGGCAGCGCCGGAACCGCCGGATTCTGCCCTGAGAACAATATCTTGTGCGTCTTCGCTCATGTGATCCATGACAACTTTGTGACGGCCCATCATGACCGTCCTTGGTGACGCAAGAATGACAAAACCGCCCGAAAGTTCAGGCGTCAAGGCGGGTGCCCCGGACCCGAAGTTCGCACGGATGCTTAAAGGACCTTTAGCGAAACAGGTCCCCGGCCAGGGCCCGGGTCACCGGACGCTTGAGGCGGAGCGCCTCCCGGTCCAAGGCGCGAACCGCCTCGCGGGCTCCCGCGAACGACCGCTCGATCCGGTTGACCAGGAAGCCCACGAGGCTCTCGTCGACCGCGAGCTGCCGGTCGGCGAACAGTTTGACGATCACCGCCCGAAGCAGCGCGTCGTCTGGCGTATCGAGCGCCACCACCGGAAGCGCGCGCAGCCGCGACGCGAGATCGGGCGTTGCGATCCGCCAGCCGGCCGGCGCGGTCCGCGCGGTGACGAGGACATAGGCCCGCTCCTCGCGCGCGAGATTGAGGAGATGGAACAGCGCCGCCTCGTCGAACGCGCCTTCGGCGAGATTGTCGAGCACCAGCGCGCCGGTCGCCAGCGCCACCGGCACCTCCGCGCCCTCGAGCATCCGCGGCGAAAGAATGCGCGCGCCGGCCTCGCGCGCCCAGATTGCCGCAAGATGGCTTTTGCCCGAACCCTCCGGCCCGCGCAGCAGCACCGTGCGCGACGGCCAGTCCGGCCAGCGCTCGATCAGCGAAAGCGCGGCCACGTTCGACGGCCCCTCGAGAAAATCCTCCCGCGCATGGCTCTCGGCGTGGTCGAGCGCAAGAGCGAGCTGCATCGGCTCCCGGCGATGTCCATCATTCGCGATGGCGCTCGCTCCCGGCACGTCAGCGCTCCTGCCGGCCGGTATAGACCGGACTTTCCATGTATTTGCGAATGGCGAAGCGCACCAGCACGCCGATCGCGGCCGCAAGCGGAATGGCGATCAGCAGGCCCGCAAAGCCGAACAGATAGCCGAAGGCCAGCAGCGAAAACATCAGCCAGACCGGATGCAGGCCGACCTTGGCGCCCACGAGGTTGGGCGACAGGATGTAGCCTTCGAGCCCCTGGCCGAGCACAAACACCAGCGCCACGAGTCCGATCGAAAACCAGTCCGGCCAGAACTGCGCCACCGCAACGATGGCGGCGACGAGAAATCCGCCGAACGCACCGACGAACGGAATGAAGCTGAACAGGCCGGTCATCAGGCCGATCAGAAACCCCGATTTGAGCCCGGCGAGCGTCAGGCCTACGGCATAGAAAACCGCAAGGATGAGGCAGATCACCGCCTGCCCCCGCACGAAGCCTGCGATGGCGGCGTCCATGTCGCGAGCGAGCCCGTGCACCGTGTCGCGATGGTGTCGCGGTATCCAGTTGTCGACCGTTTTCACCACGCGGTCCCAGTCGACCAGTAGATAAAACGCCACCACCGGCGTGATGATGAGAAGCGACAGCACCGAGAACACGGCACGCCCGCCCGAATACAACGACGTCAGGAACGTCGTGACGAAACCCAGGCCCTGCGACACCGCGCCACCGGACTGCTCACCGGAGGTGGGCATCGCGCCGCCGAAAATCTTGGCAAGCCAGGGCCTGCTCGGATCGGACAGGATCGACCTCACCTTGGCGATATAGCTGGGCATCTCGTCGATGAAGGCGGCCGTCTGTGTCGCAATCACCGGCGCGGCGGCCATGACGGAAAAAACCACCGCGACAATCACGACCGTGAGAACGATCAGCGCCGAAATGCCGCGGCTGATGCCGAAGCGCTCGCCAAACCGCGCCAGCGGATCGAGCAGATAGGCGAGAGCCATGCCGGCGATGAACGGCAGCAGCACCGGGCTCAGCAGCCACAGCAGGGCCGCGAACACCAGCAGTGCCCCGAGCCAGAAAATCACCTGCCGTTCGAGAGCCATTGGTGTTCGAAAGCCATTGGGTACAGACCACACTCACGCTGCCACCGGCCCGCTACTCCGGCCTATTTGCCGGCTTCCGCGGAGTTCATGTGGCGTATCCAGTCGCCGACATAGAGGCCCACCGAAACCAAGGTCAATACCGCGACCAGGGCCATCACCAGTGTCAACACCGGCTCGGCGTCGAAACCGAGCCCCTTCGAGCCCAGCACCAGGCAGGCAAAGATGATCTGCACCGCGGTGTTGGCCTTGGAGATCATGTGCGGCTTGATCGCGACCGGCCGGTCGACCAGCCATGACAGGATGATGGCGCCGACGATCATGAAGTCCCGCGACACCACCAGAATAACGATCCAGAGCGGGATCACGCCGGTGATGCCGAGCGCGACATAGATCGACACGATCAGCACCTTGTCGGCCAGCGGATCGAGATAGGCGCCAAGCTCGGTCTTCATGCCGAACCGCTTGGCGAGAAAGCCGTCGACCGCGTCGCTGATGCCGGCCGCGAGGAACAGCAGGAACGCGAAATACATCTGCCCGGTGGCGATCGTCCAGACGACGACCGGCACGAGCAGGATGCGCGCCAACGTAATCAGGTTCGGAATACTCAAACGTCAGTCCCCGGCCCACCCCGCGCCAACTGGTCCCCACCCGGCGCAAATGGCGATTTCGCCTGAGTATATCGGTGTTCGCGCCATTGCGCGCAATCGGATTCCGACATAGGCAGGGGCATGAGCAAAAAGGGCCTGACCTATGCGCAATCCGGCGTCGATATCGACGCGGGCAACCGCATGGTGGACCTGATCAAGCCGCTGGTGAAGGCGACAGCGCGTCCGGGCGCCGACGCCGAGATCGGCGGCTTCGGCGGATTGTTCGATCTCAAGCGCGCGGGCTTCAAGGATCCCGTGCTGGTTGCCGCAAACGACGGCGTCGGAACCAAGGCCAAGGTCGCGATCGACACCGGCATTCACGACACGGTCGGAATCGACCTCGTGGCGATGTCGGTAAACGATCTCGTGGTGCAGGGCGCCGAGCCGCTGTTTTTTCTGGACTACTTCGCGACGGGGAAGCTCGACCCGAAAGTCGGCGCCGCAATCGTCGCGGGCATCGCCGACGGCTGCAAGCAGGCCGGCTGCGCGCTGATCGGGGGCGAGACGGCGGAAATGCCCGGCGTCTATCATGGCAATGACTACGATCTGGCGGGCTTCGCAGTCGGCGCCGTCGAGCGCAACGCTGTGTTGCCGCGAACCGACATCCGCGCGGGCGACGTCATCCTCGGGATTGCATCGTCGGGCGTGCACTCCAACGGCTTCTCGCTGGTGCGAAAGGTCGTCGCCAAATCCAGGCTGAAGTGGAACGCCCCCGCTCCGTTCGACAAAAAGAGAAAGCTCGGCGCGGCGATCCTCACGCCGACGCGCATCTATGTGAAGCCGCTGCTTGCCGCGATCCGCAAGACCAAAGCGATCAAGGCGCTGGCCCACATCACCGGCGGCGGATTTCCCGACAACATTCCGCGCGTGCTGCCGAACAACGCGGGCGCCCGCATCGACCTCGGCCGCATCCCGGTGCTGCCGGTGTTCAAATGGCTCGCGGCGACGGGCGGCATCGCCGAACAGGAAATGTTGCGCACCTTCAATTGCGGAATCGGCATGATCGCGGTGGTCGAGCCGCGCAAGGCCGACGCGGTGGCCAAGGTGCTGAAAAGCGAAGGCGAGACGGTGCTGCAACTTGGCGAGGTCGTCCCGGCCGCCAGGGGCAAGCCGCGTGTGAGCTACTCCGGCAAGCTGAATCTCTAACTCATGCCCCGCAAGCGCGTCGCCGTTCTGATCTCCGGCCGCGGCTCCAACATGGTGGCGCTGATCGAGGCTGCGAAAAATCCGTCGTTTCCGGCCGAGATCGTCGTCGTCGTCTCCAACGACCCGGCGGCGCAGGGGCTCGAACGCGCGGCCGCCGCAAACATCCCGCGCGAGGTCGTAGACCACCGCCGGTTCGGGCGCGATCGCGAGGCATTCGAGCGCGCCCTGCAGGATGTTCTGATCAAGTTCGAAACGCAGATCATCTGTCTCGCGGGATTCATGCGGCTGCTCACGCCCTGGTTCGTGCGGCAATGGGAGGGCCGGATGCTCAACATCCACCCGGCCCTTCTCCCCGCCTTCAAGGGCCTCGACACGCATGCCCGCGCGCTCGCAGCCGGCGCGAAGACGCACGGCGCAACGGTGCATTACGTGGTGCCGGAAATGGACGCCGGGCCGATCATCATCCAGGGCGCGGTGCCGGTTCTCGCGGGCGACACCGAAGCAGCGCTCGCCGCGCGCGTGCTCGAAGTCGAGCATCGCATCTATCCGCAGGCGCTCCGCTGGGTCGCCGAAGGGCGCGTCGCAATCGAAAACGGCGCCTGCCTGATCGACGGCAAACCCGTCGCAACTCCGTCATCGTAATCGGCAAAACAAAACCCCCGGCCAGAGCCGAGGGTTACGGGAAACAACCCCGCAAGGCTTAGACCGTCGTGTCCCTTGAGGTCATGCCACCTTGAGATTTTCGGCGGACGTCTTGCCGTTGCGGCCAGTCACAAGTTCGTACTCGACGGTTTGGCCTTCATTGAGGGTGGACAGGCCCGCGCGCTCAACGGCCGAAATGTGAACGAACACATCCTTGTCGTTGCCCGCCGGCTTGATGAACCCGTAACCCTTCGTTGGATTGAACCACTTGACGGTGCCCTGTTGCATCGTCGGTCTCCCAGTCTCGTCAATCATCTGGATTCGACCCGGCCTGCATCGTCGCTGTCGCTCCGCTGCAATCCGCGCCACAACCCGGGTTTTGGTTTGGTGATCCGATTGTCGCGTCAGCGACGCAGCGGCCGGAACGTGGCCAAAATCCTGTTGCGAGGCCGACAAGACAGCAAAAATGCGGCCTAAGCATGGCTGGCGGGCGTCGCGCACCTTTGCATCTTCGCCGGACCTCGTGTGATATTGCAGGCACAGCGCGCGAAGAACGTGGTGATCAAGTCGACGGCGGCGGTTGACCGGTGGGTCACGTTTGCAACAATCGTCGTCTCGCCGGCGGGGTGAGCACTTGAGCGATTCTCGCACGAGTGCCGGTTGAACGGGGGCGAAGGGTGCGGCTGAGCTTTTGGCCCACGACGATATTCGAACGCGCCGTCGCACGGCGCGCGTTCGTGCGTTTTGCGGCGCTCGCCGTGGGCGCTTTGCTCTTCGCTGCCGCATTGACCTCTCCCGCCGCGGCTCAAGGCGGCTGCACATTTTTCCTGCCCTGCCCGCCGGTGCCGGCTTCGAACGGCAGCGTATTCGAGTCGACGCAGGCTTCCCTGTTCGACATCGGCAGCCATTTCCAAAACCGCCTAGGCGCGCTGTCGTCGTCCCGCACCGCCGCGAGCCGGGGCAACAATCCACAAGGCGGTGGCGCGGATCTGACGGTGGACCCGGTGACCTACGAGCGCTACCGGACCTGGTTCGAGGGCTACGGCATCAACACCACGACCGACGCACAGGGCACGTTCGTCGGCGACCGCCGCAAGATGTATGGCGGCCTTGCGGGCGCGGGGATGACCGTGACGCCCGGCGTGACGTTCGGCCTTTCGGTCGACCGCAACACCACCGATGCCGATCTGCCCGGCGCAAGCGGCCGCATCGACATGACGCAGATCGGAGCGCTCGGCTCGTTCGAGAAAGGCCCATGGACGCTTGGCGTCACGGTCATTCACGGCTTCGGCGACGTGAACTCCAGCCGCTTCGACGGCGGCGGCACGTCGACCGCGGCCTACCACGCCCGGCTCTGGGGCACGATGGCCGAGCTCAGCTACTACGTCGCCCTGCCCAACAACTGGCGCTTCGTCCCCAGGCTCACCTTCGACTGGCTCCGCTCCACCACCGACGCCTTCGTCGAGACAGGCGGCATCAATCCGCTTTCGGGCTCCTCGGTGACCGCCACGCGAATCCGCATGCTGGCCGGCGGCGAGGTCGGACACACGTGGCTGGTTGGCCGCCAGATCTTCGATTTCGCGGTCTATGGGCGTCTGGTCGACAATCTCGCCCAGAACATCGGCGATCTCATCATCAACGACACGACCGTCTTCACCACCCCGCAGCTCGTCACCGGCGTCCGCGAAAGCACGCTCGGCGCCGATGCCGGCGCGACGTTCTCGGTCAAGGTTTCGCAGGTCGCGCGCCTCTACGCGGTCTATGACGGCCGCTTCCGCAGCAATCTGACGTCGCATGCCGGCACCGTCGGCGCTGAATTCCGCTGGTAGCGGATGACCCCTGCCGCCGGGCCGGGGTCCAAGCAACGGGCGGATCACACGCCCGAACGGGGAGGCAACAATGTCGACATCGTCTCAAGAGCCAAGACCGGTCATTCCGGCGCTTGCGCCATTCTACGATAACGTTCGCGACTTTTCGTGGCTGCTGGTGCGCTGCACGGCGGGCGGCTTCCTGCTCATTCACGGCATCCAGAAGCTGACGGGGAACACGATCGCCGCCTTTGCGGCCAACAGCCTGGCGCGGCGCGGCATCGAGCCGTCCGTGCCGCTCGCCTATGCGGTCTTCTTCCTGGAGACCGTCGGCGCGCTCTGCATCATGTTCGGATTGTTCACTCGGTTCTTCGCCGCCGCGATCGGTATCCAATTCCTCATCATCGTGTTCGTGGCGCACTGGGCGCCGGGCTTCCCCTGGAACCGGCCGGGCGGCGGCTGGGAATACCCCGCGTTCTGGGGACTGATCATCGTCGCGATCGGGTTGCGCGGCGGCGGCCCCTACTCGCTCGACCGCAAGCTGGGACGCGAGCTCTGACGGCGGGAGTGCGCTGACGCGCCAGCAAAGCGCTATGCGGCGCTGCGGATCCAGACCCGGTTGTCGTGGAACGCCGCGCCGCCATAGGGCGCAATCGAATCCGCGCCGGTGATGGTGTTGATGCCGCGCCCGTCGGGATAGGCGTCGTTCGGCCAGATCGATTCCGCGATCAGCACGCCATGGCGCACGCCCTCGTAGTGCTTTGCGTGCAGGCGCACCTCGCCGCGAACATTGCCGATGACGACCGGCGCGCCGTCGGCGATGCCGAGCGTGCGCGCATCGTCGGGATGGATCATCACGTCGGGCCGGCCGCGGTTCTGCGCGCGCGACGACGGCGTCTCGTTGAAGGTCGAGTTGAGGAAGCCGCGCGACGGCGACGTCGCAAGCCGGAACGGATGCGCCGTGTCCGCCTCCTCGATGATGGTCCAGTGGTCGGGAAGCTTCGGCATTTCCGCGATCGGGCCGGAGTGCACATTGCTGCGGAACGGCACGTTCGGCCAGTCCGGCTTGAAGCGGAATTTTCCGCCCGGATAGGCGAAGCCCTTGAGGTAGTGCGCCGCCTCGAAATCGGGCTGGCAGTCGATCCATTTGTCGCGCTCGAGCCGCTCCAGCGTGCCCCAGCCGGACTTCTGCAGAGTCCAGTCGATCAGTTCGCGCGACGTCATGTGAAAGCCCGGATGCTCCGCGCCGACGCGCTTTGCGAGTCCGCAGATGACATCGTGGTTGGGACGGCACTCCCCCGGCGGTTCGATCAGCTTCGGTCCGAGCACGATGTGCTGATGGCCGCCGCTCTGATAGACGTCGTCGTGCTCCATGAACATGGTCGCGGGCAACACCACGTCGGCCATCCGCGCCGTCTCGGTCATGAACTGCTCGTGGACGCAGACGAACAGATCCTCGCGGGCGAAGCCGCGCTTGACGATCTCCTGCTCGGGACAGACCGAAACCGGATTGGTGTTCTGGATCAGCATCGCCGCAACCGGCGGGCCGTCCTTCAGCGTCTCGCGGTCGCCGCACAGCGCTGCGCCCACCCGCGACTGGTCGATCATCCGCACCGCCGGATCGCGTGCGTCCTGCCCTTCGATCAGCGACTTGTTCCAGTGGTAGATGTCGGCGTTGTTGTGGAACGCGCCGCCGCCCTCGTGCAGCCACGCGCCGGTCACCGCGGGAATGCACGACGCCGCGTGCATGTTCACCGGCCCGTTGCGCGAGCGCGAGAAGCCGTAGCCGAGCCGGAAGTACGAACGCTTGTTTTCGCCGACCAGCTTTGCGAACTCCTCGATGGTTTCGACGGGGCATCCGGTGATCGCCGCGGCCCATTGCGGATCGCGCGTGCGCAGATGCGCCTCGAGCTCGCGCGGTGCGTCGGTGTACTTCTCAAGATAGTCCCGGTCCGCCTTGCCGTCGCGGAACAGGCAATGCATCACCGCGCAGGCGAGCGCGCCGTCGGTGCCGGGCTTCACCAGCACCGCGAGATCGGCCTGCTCCATCGTGCCGTTCATGTAGACGTCGACCGCGACGATCTTCGCACCGCGCTCCTTGCGCGCGCGGGTCGCGTGCGTCATCACGTTGACCTGGGTGCTGACCGGATTGGTGCCCCAGATCACGATCACGTCGGATTTCGCCATTTCACGTGGATCCACACCGGCAATCCGCCCGGTGCCCGCAGCGAAGCCGGTGTAGGCGGCGTTGACGCAGATCGTCGAATGAAAGCCGCAATACTTCTTGGCGTGGCGCAGCCGGTGGATGCCGTCGCGCTGCACGAGGCCCATGGTGCCCGCGTAGTAGTACGGCCAGACCGACTCCGGCCCGAAACGCCGCTCGGCTTCGAGGAATTTTTCGGCAACCAGATCGAGCGCGTCGTCCCAGGCGATCGGCGCGAATTGTCCCGACCCCTTCGGCCCGGTGCGGCGCATCGGCTGCAGGAGCCGGCCGGGATGGTGGATGCGCTCGGCATAACGCGCGACCTTCGCGCAGATCACGCCGGCCGTGTAGGAATTGTCCGGCGCGCCGCGGACGCGGCCGATGGTGCGCTCATCGAGCACCTCGACCTCGAGCGCGCAGGTGGAAGGGCAATCGTGCGGACAGGCGGAGGCGCCGATCCGCATATTCGGAAGACGAACGGCCTGATTCATGCGCCCCACTCTATCAGCTTGGCGCGGGCCAGTTCCATGCTGCCCTGAAACGTTTTCCGGCGGACCACCGTGAGGCGGCCCGCCGGAAAAATCGAACCGAACAATGACTAATGTTTGGCCCGGTGCGGGAAGTCGTCAGGTCCCGGCAAGTCGATCACCAGCGGCGCATCGAGAGGCGCTTTCCCCTTCATCTTCCGGATGCCCCAGCCGAGCGCCACCACGAACACCGCGCCAGCCGCTGCGCACCAAAGGTGAATCTTGTCCACAAGCTCCTGTCCGAGATAGCCGACCACGGCCACGTCCTTGACGATGATCTCGCCCGCGACCCAGCCGAGCAGGGCAGCGCCGGCCCAGACCAGGATCGGGAAACGTTCCATCACCTTCATGAGCAAAGCGCTCCCTGCGATGATCAGCGGCACGCTGGTGGCGAGGCCGAAGACGATGAGCGTGGTCTTGATCGCCAGCGCATGCGCCATGTCCACGCGCGCCGCGGCCGTTTCAGCCGCCGCCGCAATCGCGATGACGTTGTCGAGGCTCATCACGATATCGGCCACGGTCACCAGCCACACCGCACGCATCAGCGTGTCGCCGGCTTTCACGCTCTCCTCGCCGTGCTCCTCGCTCGGAACGATCAGCTTGACCGCGATCCAGAGCAGCAGCAGGCCGCCGACCAGCTTGAGGAAGGCGATGCCCATGATCTGGGCGATGATGATGGTGAAGAAGATACGCAGCAGCACCGCGGCACCCGCGCCGAGCAGGATACCCCAGAAGCGCTGCTTTGGAGGAAGCGAGCGGCAGGCGAGCGCGATCACCACCGCGTTGTCGCCGGACAGCAGAATGTTGATCCAGATGATCTGGCCGACAGCGATCCAGAACGCCGGCAGCATCATGTCCGACAGCAGCTCACCCACTTGATGTTCCTTCCCGTTTGCCGGCTTTGCCGGCGTTTCCCCAGCCAATCCGCATATGCGGCACGGTCTTGCAACAAGCATGGCCCGGCTGCACTGGCAGCCGGGCCGCGCCACCATTCTCAATTATTATTAGCAAGACCACGTGGCGCAGCGCCACGTTTCAGAATTACTGTTATTTGACGATTTCGTTGCCGGAGAAGAACTGCGCGATTTCCTGTGCCGCGGTGTCCGGCGCGTCGGAACCATGCACGGAATTCTCGCCGATCGATTTGGCGTGGACCTTGCGGATCGTGTTCGGCGCAGCCTTTGCCGGATCGGTCGCGCCCATCACCTCGCGGTACTTCGCGATCGCGCCCTCGCCTTCGAGCACCTGCACCACCACCGGGCCGGAGATCATGAAATCGACCAGTTCGCCGAAGAACGGCCGATCCTTGTGCACCGCGTAGAACGTCTGCGCCTGTTCGCGGGTGATGCGGACGCGCTTCTGCGCCACGATCCGCAGGCCGGCCTGCTCAATCATGGCGTTCACGGCGCCCGTGAGGTTGCGGGCCGTCGCATCAGGCTTGATGATCGAAAAGGTACGCTCGATCGCCATCGTTTTTGTCCTTTTGGGATTGTCTTTCGGCACGCACCAAGACCCGTGCGCAGGGTGGCGGGCTTATAGCCGCCGCGCGGCGGTGCAGCAAGTTTACGGTATCGGGGCACTCTTGGGCGCGAACGGCCAAGTGCCGCGGCGTACACTGAATTCACGAGAAAATTCAAAGGAAAGCCCAAGCCTGAACGCCAATTCAGGTGCCTCTTATTGAACCAGCGCCGTGAACCTTCCCGCAGTGGGGGGCGACTGACGGGTCATGGGATGTGACGACACATCCGATCAAACAGGAGCGACCACTATGATCCGCAAGTTCGTTCTCGCCGTTGCCGCGGTTGCGGCGCTCGGCACCGTGTCCCTGACCGTCTCGACTCCGGCCGCGGCCGGCTTCTGGCACAAGGGCCATCACCATCATCATCACCACGGCTTCCACTGGCGCGGTGGTTACGGCCTCTACGGCGTGAGCTACGACTCGTGCCTGCGCCGCCGCTGGGTCGTCAATCGCTACGGCGAGATGGTGCTCCGCGTGGTCAACATCTGCTACTAAAAAGCAGCTGATCGGCGCAAAGCCAAAAAAGCCCCGGCCTCGCGCGAGCGAGACCGGGGTCCTTTTTTGGACCTCGAACCTTTCGGCGGAGATCAGGCGACGTCGAAGCGATCGGCGTTCATCACCTTGGTCCACGCCGCCACGAAGTCCTTGACGAACTTCTCCTTCGCGTCCGCGCAGGCATAGACCTCCGCGAACGCGCGCAACTGCGAGTGCGAGCCGAAGATCAGGTCGACACGGGTGCCGGTCCACTTGACCGCGTTGCTCTTGCGGTCGCGGCCCTCGTACAGGTTGTCGCCGGCCGGCTGCCACTGCGTGCCCATGTCGAGCAGGTTGACGAAGAAGTCGTTGCTCAGCGTGCCAACCTTGCTGGTGAACACGCCGTGCTTGGAGCCGCCGGCGTTGGCACCGAGCACGCGCAGGCCGCCGACCAGGACCGTCATCTCCGGCGCCGTCAGCGTCAAGAGTTGCGCCCGGTCCACCAGCGCCTCCTCAGGCGCCATGAACTGCTGCTTCTTGGCGTTGGTGTAGTTGCGGAAGCCGTCGGCCCGCGGCTCCAGCGGCGCAAACGACTCGACGTCGGTCTGCTCCTGCGACGCGTCCATGCGGCCCGGCGTAAACGGAACCTTGACGTCGACGCCCGCGTCCTTCGCGGCCTTCTCGACCGCGGCACTGCCGCCGAGAACGATCAGGTCGGCGAGCGACACCTTCTTGCCGGACTCCTTCTGGATCGCCTCGAGCTTCTGCAGCACGGTCTTCAGCTGCGCCGGCTGGTTGACCTCCCAGTCCTTCTGCGGGCTCAGCCGGATGCGCGCGCCGTTCGCCCCGCCGCGCTTGTCGGAGCCGCGGAACGTCGACGCCGACGCCCAGGCGGTCGAGACCAGCTGCGGCACCGTCAGGCCGGAGCCGAGGATCTTCGCCTTGAGAGCCGCGACGTCCGGCTCGCCGATCGGCGGATGATCCGCGGCCGGGATCGGGTCCTGCCAGATCAGCGTCTCCTTCGGCACCAGCGGGCCGAGGTAGCGCTGGATCGGGCCCATGTCGCGGTGCGTGAGCTTGAACCAGGCACGGGCAAACGCGTCGGCGAACTGCTCCGGGTGCTCGTGGAAGCGCCGCGAGATCTTCTCGTAGGCCGGGTCGAACCGCAGCGACAGGTCGGTCGTCAGCATGGTCGGCACATGCTTCTTCGACTTGTCGAAGGCGTCCGGGATGGTGGCGGCCGCCCCCTTCGCCTTCCACTGCTTGGCGCCGGCCGGGCTCTTGGTCAGCTCCCATTCGTTCTCGAACAGGTTCTTGAAGAAGTGATTGCTCCACCTCGTCGGCGTCTGCGTCCAGGTCACCTCGGGACCGCCGGTGATGGCGTCGGCGCCGAACCCGGTGCCGTGCTTGCTCTTCCAGCCGAGGCCCTGGTCCTCAAGCGCTCCCGCTTCCGGCTCAGGCCCGACCAGCGACGGATCGCCCGCGCCGTGGGTCTTGCCGAAGGTATGGCCGCCGGCGATCAGCGCAACCGTCTCCTCGTCGTTCATCGCCATGCGGAAGAACGTCTCGCGGATGTCTTTCGCGGCCGCGAGCGGGTCCGGATTGCCGTTCGGCCCTTCCGGGTTGACGTAGATCAGGCCCATCTGCACCGCGCCGAGCGGCTCCGAAAGCTGGCGCTCGCCGCTGTAGCGTTCGTCGCCGAGCCACGAGCCTTCAGGACCCCAGAACAGTTCTTCCGGCTCCCAGACGTCGGCGCGGCCGCCGGCAAAGCCGAACGTCTTGAAGCCCATCGAGTTCGAGCGCAACGTTGCCGACCAGCACCATCAGGTCGGCCCACGACAGCTTGCGGCCGTACTTCTGCTTGATCGGCCACAACAGCCGGCGCGCCTTGTCGAGGTTGGCGTTGTCCGGCCAGCTGTTCAGCGGCGCGAACCGCTGCTGGCCGGCGCCCGCGCCGCCGCGGCCGTCGGTGATGCGATAGGTGCCCGCCGCGTGCCACGCCAGGCGGATGAACAGGCCGCCATAGTGGCCGAAGTCGGCCGGCCACCACGGCTGCGAGTCCGTCATCAAGGCATGCAGGTCCTTGATCACCGCGTTGAGGTCGAGGGTCTTGAACTCCCTGGCGTAGTCGAACGCCTCGCCCATCGGATCGGACAAGGCCGAGTTCCGGTGCAGCACCGAAACGTCCAGCGCGTTCGGCCACCAGTCGCGGTTCCTGTGTCCGCCCGTGAACGGGCATTTGCCCGCACTCTTGTCGTCAGTCTTGGCGTCCATGGTCCTCTCCGATCGTGTTCAGCTTGTTCCCGGTTCGTATATAAAAATCGGCAATCCTTGGAAAGTGAGCCAGCTTCCCGACAATGCGCTGCGGCAGCAGCTCGATGCCCAGCATGGCGAGAAAGGTGGGAAAACCTCGGCAACATTGTGCGGGTGAGGTCGATCACGCCTTTGAGATATATCAAATGAGCGCGATCAACCGCACCGGGCCGCCTGTTGCATCCTTCACCTTCGGCAGGCCGACCACCAGCGTCGCGCCCGCGGGCGACAGCTTTTCGAGGTTGGCGACGTTCTCCAGACCCCAGCGGCCGGACGGCAACCAGATGTGGTGGGTCTTGAATTCCTTCGATGGGCCATTGTCTAGCGACAGGGTGTCAGAGGCAAGCCCCAGCACCTTGCGTTCCTTCAGCAGCCATTCGGCAAGCTGAGGAGAGAATCCCGGGAAGTGGAATGCGCCTGCTGCATCCTTGCCAGTATATTTTGCAGGGTTGCCGACGTGCTGCGCCCAGCCCGACAGCATCGCGACACAGCAATTGTCGGGCAGCTTTTTGAATCGCTTTTCCCAGGTCAGCACGTCCTCGACGGTGACGAGATAATCGGGATCCTTCTCGGCATGGCGGCGCACGTCGATCACCGCAAGCGGCACCACGAGTTCCCCGGCGACGATCTTCTCGGCGGTGATGCCGTTCTCGGAAAAATGAATCGGCGCATCGAGATGAGTGCCGGCATGCTCGATGATCCGCCACCAGTTCAGATTGAAGCCGTCCTTCTTGAAGTCGAACTGCTTCTGAATCTCGATGCCAGGCACGCCAAAGAAGGTCGGAAATTCCGGCGACATGGTGTGGGTGAGATCGACCACCGCCTTGAAATAGCGTTCGCCCGCAGCGGAGGCCGGTTCTTTCTTGTCCTTGCTCTTCGATCGGGTCTGTGCCTCGGCCGATGACAGCGCCGTGACGGCAAAGCCTGTGGCTGCGGCGCCCCTGAAGAACCCACGCCGGCTGAGTGTCGCATGAACCGCTTCCATGCATCCGGGAACACACATGATCGCCTCCTTCAATTCTGCTGCCGCGACGGGCGGTCACAATCGCGCGCAGCATTGCGCTGCCCCGCGCCACGCGCAACCGGGTGGCCCGTCACATTAACGATTGCGCGACGCGCCCGGCTCGGCCATAGAGCGCGCCATGCTTGTCATCGACGACCTCTCCGTCCGCGTCGCCGGCCGCCTGCTCATCGAGCAGGCATCGGTGCGGATTCCGGAAGGCGGCCGCATCGGCTTTGTCGGCCGGAACGGCAGCGGCAAGAGCACCCTGTTCAACGTCATCACCGGCGACGTCGCGGCCGAGCACGGCGACGTGGAGTTTCCGCCGCGCTGGCGGCTTGGGCGTCTGGCGCAGGAAGCGCCCAATGGCCCGGAGAGCCTGATCGATGTCGTGCTCAAGGCCGATGTCGAACGTGCGACGCTTCTGCAACGCGCCGAGACCGAAACCGACCCGCACGAGATCGCCGAAATCCATCTGCGCCTCGCCGACATGGGCGCCTATGCGGCGCCGGCGCGGGCGGCGTCCATCCTGTCGGGCCTCGGCTTCTCGGCGGCCGATCAGCAGCGCCCCTGCTCCGAGTTCTCCGGCGGCTGGCGGATGCGGGTCGCGCTTGCCGCGACGCTGTTCGCCGAGCCCGAACTTCTGCTGCTCGACGAGCCGACCAACTATCTCGATCTCGAAGGCACGCTCTGGCTTCAGGATCATCTGGCGCGCTATCCGCGCACCATGATCGTGATCAGCCACGACCGCGACCTGCTCGACACCTCGGTCGACCAGATCCTGTCGCTGGAGAATTGCAAGCTCACGCTCTACCGCGGCGGCTATTCGGACTTCGAGCGCCTGCGCAGCGAGCGGCTGATGCTCGACCAGAAGATGGTGAAGAAGCAGGAGGCGCAGCGAAAGCACATCCAGACCTTCATCGACCGTTTCAAGGCCAAGGCGACCAAGGCGCGTCAGGCACAGTCGCGCGTCAAGATGCTGGAGAAGATGGCGCCGATCGCGGCCATCGTCACGAACGAAGTGCTTCCCATCGTCATTCCCGAACCGGATCGGCTGCTCTCGCCGCCGATCATCGCGCTCGACGACGTGACGGTCGGCTACACGCCCGGCAAGCCGGTGCTGCGCGACCTGTCGCTCCGCATCGACAATGACGACCGCATCGCACTGCTCGGCTCCAACGGCAACGGCAAGTCGACGCTGGTCAAGCTGATCGCGGCGCGGCTCGAGCCATTCGAGGGTAGCGTCACGCGCGCGTCGCGGCTGAAAATCGCCTACTTCGCCCAGCACCAGCTCGACGAGCTCGAGGAGGACGCCACCGTCTACGACCATGTCCGCACCCTCCTGCCCGATGCCCCCGAAGCGAAGGTGCGCGCGGTCGCCGGCTCGTTCGGTTTCTCGGCGGCGAACGCCGACAAGAAGGTCGAGAAGCTCTCCGGCGGCGAGAAAGCGCGGCTGATGATGGGGCTCGCGACATTCGGCGGCCCTCACCTTCTGATCCTTGACGAACCGACCAACCATCTCGACATCGACAGCCGCGCGGCCTTGATCGAGGCGATCAACGACTATTCCGGCGCGACCATACTGGTGTCGCACGACCGCCATCTGCTCGACGCCTGCGCCGACCGGCTTTGGCTGGTCGCCGACGGCACGGTGACGCCGTTCGACGGCGACCTCGACGACTACCGCCGCCGCGTGCTTTCGGAACGCGACGACAGCGAGGAACGCCCGCGCAAAACCGCGCGCAAGGACCCCGGCACAAAACGGCCGGCCGGCCGCATCGACAAGAAGCCGCTGCGCGAGCGCGTCAACAAGGCCGAAGCCGAAATGGCCCGCCTGACCCGCGAGATCGAAAAGCTCGACGCGGCGCTCGCCGACGGAACACTGTTCAGCCGGGATCCGGCAAAGGCCGCCGCCATGGCGAAGTCGCGCGCGGAATGCGCCGATGCGCTGGCCAAGACCGAAGAGGACTGGCTCGCCGCCGGCGCAGCCCTCGAAGCCGCCGCGGAGTAACTTTTACTGAACAGACGCCGATGCCTGCCGCGGCTTGGGCGCAGGCTTGGCAGGCTTCTTCGCGGGCTTGGCCGGCGCGACCGGTTCAGGTCCCCGCTCCATCGACTTCAGGCGACCCTCGACGAAGACATAGATGCCGGGCCGCGCGCCGCCGGTGTAAGTCAGCGTCGCGGTGCGCTCGTTGCGCGGGTTCGCGCCGATCTCGACCCGCTCGGGGAAGCCGGCCCGCTTGACCACGTCGCACTCGCTCATTTCGAGTGCGATGGCCGAGGGGATCACCGGAACTCCCGCCTGCGGCACGGTCTCCGGCTGCCCGCCGGGCTGGTCGGCTCCCGATCCGGACGGCGGACCATAGGCGCCGGCGCAGCGGCCGCTCGCATCGACCATGTCGTCGGGCGCAACCGGCGGCAACACCCGGTCCTTGACGTTCGTCACCGACAACGGACGGAATATCGCATCCGCGGTGGGCGCACGGAACGAGTCAAAGTCCGGCACCGCGCACGCACCGAGCGCAAACGCGGCAGGCAAAGCCAACAATCCCCAAGGCAAACGCCTTGAAGTCAAGCGTCTTGCGGTCAATCGCACCAACAGTCCCCGAATCCGTTTCCCCCCGGAAACGATCTCAAAACCAACTTTGCGTCACCATCGCGGCAGCCGCAAGTTTTGTTGCCTGCGCCCCTGCGCCGCGGTTAACGGCGCTACGGCGCTCAGGCCTTCTTGACCCAGCGCCCCTGCTCGTCCGGCTGCCAGTAGGCGGTGTCGAAACCCTGCGCCTTGGCCTCGGTCCAGCGCTCGCGGGCGGCAGCCACGGCGTCGTCATCCTCGCCGTCGAACATCAGCACGATCCGGTCATAGCTCGCCGCATCCCCCGGAATCGGCACGCCGTCGATCAGGAACCGCACCTTGGCGCCGTTCGGGTTGTGTTCCGCGGTCGTCAGCAGGATCGGATGCAGCGCCGCGTCGTTGTCGCGCGCGGTGCCGTGCGGCAGGAAGTCGCTGTCGTTGTAGGTCCAAAGATGCGCGTCGAGCGCATCGACTCGCTCGTCGGACGACGCCTGCACCACCACCCGCCATCCGCGCTCGTAGGATTTCTCCAGAAGCTCCGGCAGCGCCTTTTCCAGGGGCTTGCGGATCAGATGGTAGAAGACGACTTCGGTCATCGCACCTCTCACCGCTCGTAATGATCTTCCACCAGCTGGTTGAGCAGCCGCACGCCCCAGCCCGAGCTCCAGCTCTTGTTGATGTCGGTTTGCGGGGAACCCAGCGCGGTGCCCGCGATATCGAGATGCACCCACGGCGTCTTTTCGACAAAGCGCGCGAGCAATTGTGCAGCCGTGATCGAGCCGCCGTAGCGGCCGCCGGTGTTCTTCATGTCGGCGAACTTGGAGTTGATCATCTTGTCGTATTCCGGACCGAGCGGCATGCGCCACACCCGCTCCATCGTCGCCTGCCCGGCTTTGGTCAGGCGATCGCACAGCCGGTCGTCGTTGGAAAACATGCCGGCATATTCCTGACCGAGCGCGACGATGATCGCGCCGGTGAGCGTGGCAAGATCGATCATGAACTTCGGCTTATGCCTGGTGTTGACGTAGTGCAGCACGTCAGCCAGCACCAGGCGGCCTTCGGCGTCGGTGTTGATGATCTCGATGGTCTGGCCGTTCATCGTTTTCACGATGTCGCCCGGGCGCTGCGCGTTGCCGTCCGGCATGTTCTCGACCAGCCCGATCGCGCCGATCGCATTGACCTTCGCCTTCCTCGCCGCGAGCGCATGCATCAGCCCGACAACGCAGGCGGCACCTGCCATATCGCCCTTCATGTCTTCCATGCCGGCCGCGGGCTTGATCGAGATGCCGCCGGTGTCGAAACACACGCCCTTGCCGATGAACGAAACCGGCGCGTCGCTTTTCTTGCCGCCGTTCCAGCGCATGATGACCATGCGGCTGTCCTTACGCGATCCCTGGCCCACGCCGAGCAGTGAATGCATGCCGAACTTCTTCATCGCCGGCACGTCGAACACCTCGACCGCGACGCCGAGCTTCTTCAGCGCGGTCGCGCGCTTGGCGAACTCCTCGGGATAGAGGACGTTGGCCGGCTCGTTGATCAGGTCGCGCGCCATGATGACGCCGTCGGCGACCGGCTGGCGCGATTGCTCCCACGCCTTGTTCGCGGCAGCGGCGTTGTTCACCGCGATGGTGATCTGCGGCTTGGCGGACGCTTCCTCGCCTTCCTTGCGTTTGGTCTTGTAGCGGTCGAACACATAGGCACGCAGTTGGGTGCCCAGCGCCAGTTCCGCAGCCTGGTCGGGCTTGAGCGGGCCGCCGGCGAATTCGGCAAAGATCGAGGCTGCTTCGGCGCGCGCGGGAACCTTGCCCATCGCGGCCCCGCCGAGCTTGACGAGATCCTGCGCTTTCAGCTTTCCGGCCTTTCCGACCCCCATGACCACCAGGCGCGCGGCCGGCAGGCCCGCCGGCGCCACAATGTCGAGGGCGCTGCCGCTCTTGCCGGTGAACTTGTCCGCCGCGGCCGCCCGTTGCACGAGATCATCCGCCGGGGCCAGCGCCTTGCGGGTCGCTGGGCCGAATTTCAACCCTTCTTCGCAGAACACAATGAGAACACCCTTGGAGGGCGGCGTGAACGCAGCAAACGCAAGCTTCCGGGCATCGGCCATGGGGTACCTTTCAAAGCAGACCTGCGAGGCGCGACGTTATCGCCCGGCCTGCGGCATCCTGCCAAGGGCACCGTTCCAAACCGTTTTCGGCATTGCGAAGAGCGGGAATCCAACGCAAAAGGAGGGCCCTGCATCGGGCCCGGCAATTAACCATTTGTTGTGCACGTTCAACGGGTTTGCCTTTCGGAAGCCACTTTGTGGGCGGATCAAGGCATAGTGAATTTTGGGGGGAGCGGTCCGCCTTCAGTGGGGGCCGCCGGATTGGGGTCCGGCAGGCTTGGCGGTTCGGCCGAAGGTGGGGACGACGCAGGCGGATGGGGTCAATCGGCCGCTACATCTTTCGCACCACGTTTGGGGCGTTTGTGCTCGTGCTTGTCAGCCTGACGGGCGCGATCTGGATGACGCAGGCGCTGCGCGACATCGACCTGATGACCAACCAGGGCCAGACTGTCCTGGTGTTCGTTGGCATCACCAGCCTGATCATCCCGCACCTCGTCCTCGTCATCGCGCCGGTCGCGCTCGTGCTTGCGGTCTCGCAAAACCTGCACAAGCTCGCCTCCGATTCCGAAATCATCGTGATGAACGGCGCCGGCATGCGGCCCTGGCGGCTGCTGCAGCCGTTCATGGCCGCCACCATCGTCGCCTCGGTCCTGCTTGCCAGCATCAGCGCGTATTTCGCGCCGGAAAGCCTGCGCACGCTGCGGCGCTGGCTGACCGAGGTGCGCACCGACCTCGTCAGCAACATCGTGCAGCCCGGCCGCTTCATCGCCATTGAATCCGGCCTCGCCTTCAATATCCGCGAACGCCGCCCCAACGGCCTCCTCGTCGGCCTGCTGATGGACGACCGTCGCGATCCCCAACAGCGCGTCACCATCCTCGCCGAGCGCGGCGAGATCCTGAAGAACCAGCAGGGCAATTTCCTGATCCTGGAAAACGGCAGCATCCAGCGGCACGAGTTGAAGCAGCGCGACCCGAACATCGTGCTGTTCGACCGCTACGCCTTCGACCTGTCGCAGTTCGGCGGCAGCGGCCCGCAGGTCATCAAGTATTCGGTGCGCGAGCGCTATCTCTGGCAACTCATGCGTCCCGACCCCAACGATCCGCAATACAAGGAGCAACCGGGGCAATTCCGCGCCGAACTGCATGACCGGCTGCTCGCGCCGATCTATCCGTTTGCCTTCGTGCTGATCGCGTTTGCGTTCCTCGGCGCGCCGCGCACCACGCGGCAAAGCCCGGCATGGTCGATTGCCGCAGTCATCTTCGCGGTTTCCACGCTGCGCCTGATCGGATTCGCCAGCACGGTGTTCACTCTGAAATATCCATTTGCCGTGCTGATCCAGTATTTCGCCGTGGGCGGAACGATTGCCGCGTGTCTCTATTCGATTTCGCGCGGGCTGATCATCGAGCCGCCGGTCTTCCTCACCACCGCGACCGGCCGCATCCAGGAATGGGTCGCGCAGCGGGTCGCCGCAATTGCGGGAGCCGCGCGATGACCGGCACGCTCGCGCGCTATTTCGGCATGAAGTTCCTGACCACGCTGATCGCCGTGCTGCTCGGCGTATTCGCGCTGGTCATCCTGATCGACTACGTCGAGATGATGCGTCGGTTGTCGGATGCGCCGAACGTCTCGGCCATCAAGGTCGCCCAGACCTCGCTGTTCCGCGTTCCGCAGATCACCGAGCGCATCCTGCCGTTCTGCACGCTGATCGGCGCGATGTCCTGCTATCTCGGCCTGTCGCGGCGGCTCGAACTGGTGGTCTCCCGCGCGGCGGGCATGTCGGCCTGGCAGTTCATCGCGCCCGCGCTGTTCGTGGCGCTCGGCGTCGGCATTGTCGCGACCACGGTCTACAATCCGATCGCCGCGGTGCTTCAGGAGAAATCCAAGCGCCTCGAGGCCGAGATTTCCGGCAACAACCAGTCGGGACTTCAGGCCACCGTCAACGGCTTCTGGGTCACGCAGCGCAGCGACAGCGGCCATTCGATCATCAATGCCGCGAACAGCCGCGAACAGGGCGTCGTGCTCAGCAAAGTGACGGCGTTCGTCTTCGATCAGAACAACAGGTTCGTGGAACGGGTTGACGCTGCCTCGGGCGCGCTTTCAGCCGGCCATTGGCTGCTCGACGAGGCGCGCGTCCATGCGCCGGGCGAGCCGCCGCGCGAACTGGAGTCCTACCGCCTCGCCACCAACCTGACCACCGAACAGGTCCGCGAAACCTTCTCGACCCCCGAGACGGTCCCGTTCTGGCAACTCCCGTACTTCATCGACATGGCCGAACGCGCGGGCCTGCGCGCGACCGGCTATCGCCTGCAATACGACAAGCTGCTGGCGCGGCCGTTCATGCTGGCCGCGATGGTGTTGCTCGCCGCGGCATTCAGCCTGCGCTTCGTGCGTTTCGGAGGCGTGCAGAAAATGGTGCTGGGCGGCATCGCGTCGGGCTTCCTGCTCTACGTGATGTCGAAGCTGACCGACGATCTGAGCAATGCCGAACTCATTCCGCCGATCGTCGCCGCATGGATGCCGGTGGCGATCGGAGCGATGACCGGCTTTGTCGTGCTGTTGTACCAGGAGGACGGCTGATGGCTGGCGTTGCCAGCACTCGTGCGTCGTTCTGTTGGCGTCTGCGAGTGAGGAAAGCGGCTCTGGTCCTGTTGAGCGCGGCAACGCTGGTTGCCGGCTTCTGGTTTGATATTGCGCCCGCGCAGGCGCAGATCATGAGCTTCCCGCAGCGTCCGCAGCGCGTCAAGCCCAAGCCCATTCCGCGCGAGAAGGACGAAAAGGCGCCGATGCTGCTGCAGGCGGCCGAGGTGCAGTACGACTACACCAACAAGCGCGTCTCGGCGGTCGGCAACGTGCAGGTCTATCATCAGGGCACGACGATCGAGGCTGACCGGCTGACTTACGACGAAACGGCAAAGCGGTTGCGCGCCGAAGGCAACGTGCGGATGACCGAGCCCGACGGCCGGATCACCTATTCCGACGTGATGGATCTGAGCGACGACTTCCGCGACGGCTTCGTCGACTCGCTGCGCCTTGACACCGCCGACGCGACCCGGATGGCGGCGGCGCGCGCCGACCGTTCCGCCGGCACGTTCACCGTCTTCCACTCGAGCGTCTACACCGCCTGCGAGCCCTGCAAGGACGACCCCAAGAAGCCGCCGACCTGGCAGGTCAAGGCGGCGCGCATGATCCACGACGGCAACGAGAAGATGATCTACTTCGAGGACGCGCGCCTCGAATTCTTCGGCAAGCCGGTCGTCTACATGCCCTACTTCTCCGCGCCGGATCCCACGGTGAAGCGGAAATCCGGATTTCTGTTTCCCGTCATCAGCAGCAGCTCGATCTACGGCTTCGGCGTCGACATTCCGTACTACTGGGCGCTTGCTCCGGATTACGACCTGACCTTCACGCCCCGGCTCATGACCAAGCAGGGCGTGCTGGCGCGCGGCGAGTGGCGGCAGCGGCTGATCGATGGCGCGTACTCGATCCGGGCCTCCGGCATTTACCAGCTCGACAAGGACGTGTTCCTGCGCGACGACGGCGGGCCGCCGACGCCGGGCTTCCGCGACTTCCGCGGCGCGATCGAGACCGCGGGCCAGTTCGCGCTGACCGACCGGTGGACCTGGGGCTGGGATGGCATTCTGCCGACCGACCCGACGTACTTCCAGGACTACCACCTGTCGACCTATCAGCGCGGCGCCAGCATGCTGCAATCCGGTCTGACCGAAGGCGTGTCGCAGCTCTATCTCACCGGCCGCGGCGACCGCAGCTACTTCGACGTCCGCACGATCTACTACTACGGCTTTTCCGAAGCGGACGTGCAGAAGCAGATACCGATCATCCACCCGGTGCTCGACTACAGCTACATCTTCAACAATCCGCTGTTCGGCGGCGAAGTCGGCTACCGCACCAACCTGACGAGCCTGTCGCGCAGCACCGCCGCCTTCGATCCCATCAGCTCGACGGCGTTCAACTTCGGCCTGTGCTCGCTGACCAGCGCAAATCCCGCGCAGAAGATCCCCGCCAACTGCCTGTTGCGCGGCTTCCCCGGCACCTACACCCGCGCGTCCGCCGAAGCCTATTGGAAGCGCAGCATCACCGACTCCCTCGGGCAGATCTGGACACCGTTCGCCAATCTGCGCGCCGACGCCGGCATGGCGTCGATCGACAATCAGATCGGCGTGTCCAATTATTTCACCCCCGGTGATACCACGCAGTTCCGCGCCATGCCGACGGTCGGCCTCGAGTATCGCTATCCGTTCATCGCCGTGCAGTCCTGGGGCACGCAGACCATCGAACCGATCGCGCAGGTGATCGTGCGCCCGAACGAGAGCGGAATCGGCAAGCTGCCGAACGAAGACTCGCAAAGCCTGATCTTCGACGACACCAATCTGTTCCGCGTCGACAAGTTCGCCGGCTGGGATCGCACCGAAGGCGGCGGCCGCGCCAACGTCGGCGTGCAATACACGACGCAGTTCAACCGCGGCGGCTTCGTCAATGCCCTGTTCGGCCAGTCCTATCACCTGTTCGGGACGAACTCGTTTGCGGTGGGCGACAACACCAACACCGGCCTTGACAGCGGCCTGGACACCAACCGATCCGACTACGTGGCCCGCCTGCTGTATCAGCCGGACCGCGTCTGGTCGTTCACCACCCGCTTCCGCTTCGACCAGGGCAGTTTCGAAGTGCGGCGCTTCGAGACCGAAGCCCGCGCGAGCTTCGACCGCTGGTCGGTGGCGCTGCTGTACGGCAAGTACGACGCCCAGCCGCAACTCGGCTTCCTGGAGCGTCGCGAGGGCATCCTGGGCAGCGGCTCGATCAAGCTCACGCAGAACTGGATGGCGAACGCCGCCGTCCGCTACGATGTCGACGCGCATGCGCTCGCGGGCACCTCGTTCGGCATCGGCTATATCGACGATTGCCTCATTGTCGCCCTGAACTATATGCGGAACTATACCTATAGCGGCGTTGCGACCCGGGACGACCGGATCATGCTGCAAATGACGCTCCGCACGCTCGGCGGCACGTCGGTCAGCCAGACTGTCAGCAGCGGTCCGGCGGGGTTATAGTTGCGAGCCTGAGCCAGCCCGGCCTCCGCGCGGCATGACCGCGAAGCAGGTCGCCAAAGAATGCGCCGCCACAGAATGCAATGCCTGACGCGATGAAATTCAAACCTGGCCTCAAGCCCCAAGCCGCCTTCCCGTCCGCGCTGCGCGGCCTTACCGCCGCCGTCGGGCTCGCGCTGGCCGTCGTTGCAACGGCGCCGCAAGGCGCGTCGGCGCAGGGCGTCGTCGTTCTGGTCAACGGCGATCCGATCACCAATTTCGACATCGAACAGCGCAGCAAGCTTCTCCAGGTCAGCACGCAAAAGACGCCGCCGCGCCAGGAGGTCGTTGAGGAGCTGATCAACGAAAAGGTCAAGATCCAGCTGCTCAAGCGCTACACCATCCCGGACATCGACAAGGACGTGGACAATGCCTACGCCAACATGGCTCGCCGCATGCGACAATCGCCCAAGGAGTTCGGCGAACAGCTGAGCAAGACCGGGATCATGCCCGAGACGCTGAAGTCGCGCATGAAGGCCGACATCGTCTGGACACAGATCATCCGCGGCCGTTACCAGGCGAGCTTCCAGTTCAGCGATCGCGACATTCAATCCAAGATCGACGCCAAGCATCCGCCCGGCACGGCGCCGACCACCGTGTCCTACGACTATACGCTGCGACCCATCCTGTTCGTGGTGCCGCGCGGCTCGCCGCCCGCGGCGTTCGAGGCCCGCGCCAAGGAGGCCGAAGCATTGCGCGCCCAATTCCAGAGCTGCGAGGAAGGTATTGCGCTGGCACGCAACGTGCGCTTCGTCGCGGTGCGCGCGCCGGTGACGAAAAACTCCGCCGAATTGCCCGCGGCCTTGCGCGACATCCTGACCAGGACCGAGGTCGGCCGGCTCACGCCTCCGGAAACGACGCAGCAGGGCGTCGAGGTCTATGCGGTGTGCGGCCGCAAGCAGGGCGAGAACGCGCTCGAAAAGAAGGAAGCGCGCGATCAGCTCTACAACGAGGCGTTCGAGTCGCGTGCCAAGGCGTTCCTGAAGGAACTGCGCAGCCAGGCCATGATCGAGTACAAGCAGTAGCCGGAGACGCTTGGGTTACAAGGGATACGCTCGATGCCGCAACCGCTGGCCGCAACGCCGCTGGCCGTGACTCCACTGGCGGTAACTCCACTGGCGGTGACTCTTGGCGAGCCCGCGGGCATCGGCCCCGATATCGCGCTCGCGGCGTGGGCCCGCCGCTCCGAGCTGGAGCTTCCGCCGTTCTACATGCACGCCGATCCGGCCCACCTCGAACGCCGAGCCCGAACGCTCGGCCTCAACGTCCCGATCGAGACCGCGACACCCGCGACTGCAGCCGCGACCTTTGCCCGCGCGCTGCCGGTGATGCCGCTCGGCATCACGGTGACGGCCGAGCCCGGCAAACCGGACGGCAGCAGCGCGGCCGCAGCCATCGCCTCGATCGACCGTGCCGTTGCCGACGTGCTCGCAGGGAAGGCCTCCGCGGTCGTCACCAATCCGGTCGCCAAGAGCGTGCTCTACAAGGCGGGCTTCAAGGATCCCGGGCACACTGAATACCTCGCGCGGCTTTCCTTCGAGGCCACCGGAGATCCGGCTTGGCCGGTGATGATGCTGTGGGCGCCGGAGGTCGCGGTGGTGCCGGTGACGATCCACATTCCGTTCAAGGACGTGCCGCAGCACCTGACACGCGACCTGATCTTCGAGACCGGGCGCGTCGTGGCGCGCGACCTGGCGGACCGCTTCGGCATCGAGCGCCCGCGTCTTGCGGTGGCGGGGCTCAACCCGCACGCCGGCGAGGACGGCACGCTCGGCAAGGAGGACAGCCTGATCGTGCGGCCGGCCATCGAGCGGCTGATCGCCGACGGCATCGACGCGCGCGGCCCGCTTCCCGCCGACACCATGTTCCATGAGGCGGCGCGCAGGACCTACGACGTCGCGCTTTGCATGTATCACGATCAGGCGTTGATCCCGATCAAGACGCTCGCCTTCGATCATGGCGTCAACACCACGCTCGGCCTGCCGTTCGTGCGAACCTCGCCCGACCACGGCACCGCCTTCGACATCGCCGGCACCGGCCGCGCCGATCCGTCGAGCCTGATCGCGGCGCTGAAACTCGCGGCGCGGCTTGCCGCGGCCGACGCCCGCAAACTGCGAAAGCCCGCCGCGGCGCTCGCATGAGCGCGTCCGACGGCCTGCCGCCGCTGCGCGACGTGATCCGGCGGCATGAGCTTTCCGCGAAGAAATCGCTCGGCCAGAACTTTCTGCTCGACCTCAATCTCACCGGCCGCATCGCCCGCGCCGCGGGCCCGCTCGAAGGCGTGACCGTGGTCGAGATCGGGCCCGGCCCCGGCGGGCTCACGCGGGCGCTGCTCGCCGAAGGCGCGCGCCGTGTCGTCGCGGTGGAGCGCGACGAGCGGGCGCTCGCGGCGCTCGGCGAGATCGCGGAACACTGTCCTGGCCGCCTCACGATCGTGCCGGGCGATGCGATGGAGTTCGATCCCGTGCCGCGTCTCGACGGCGGTCCGGTCCGCGTCGTCGCAAACCTGCCCTACAACATCGCGACCGTGCTGCTGATTGGCTGGCTCACCGCCGAGCCCTGGCCGCCCTGGTACGACCGCATGGTGCTGATGTTCCAGCGCGAGGTCGCCGAGCGCATCGTCGCCGCGCCTGGCAGCAAGACCTATGGGCGTTTGTCGGTGCTGTCATCGTGGCGTGCGCAGGCGAAGATTCTGTTCGACGTGAACCCGTCCGCGTTCGTGCCGCCGCCGAAGGTCACGTCGTCGGTCGTGCAGTTCATCCCGCGCGCCGTGCCCCTGCCCTGCAGCCGCGCCGCGCTGGAGCGCGTCACCGAAGCGGCCTTCGGCCAGCGCCGCAAGATGCTGCGCCAGAGCCTCAAATCGCTCGGCACCGATCCGCTGCCGCTGCTCGAGGCCGCAGGCATCGAGCCCACCGCCCGCGCCGAAGACATTCCTGTCGAAGGTTTTGCGGCCCTCGCGCGCGGTTTCGAAGCGGCTAGAATGCGCGCATGACCATGCGCAAACGAATAGAGACATGACAAAACTCCGCCGCTTCTCGCTCACCGCCTATCAAACCCCGCTTTGCGAAACCGTCGTCGATTGCCCGGAGCCCAGGGGCACCGAGGTGCTGGTTCGCATCGAGCGTTGCGGCGTGTGCCATTCCGACCTGCACATGCAGGACGGCTATTTCGCACTCGGTGAAGGCACCACCCTCGACGTGCGCGCCGGGCGCACGCTGCCGTTCACGCTCGGCCACGAGATCGCGGGCGTGATCGAGAGCGCGGGGCCTGAGGCCACGGACGCGAAGGCCGGCGCAAATGTCGCGGTCTATCCCTGGATCGGCTGCGGCACTTGCGCGGCCTGCAAGGCGGGCGAGGAAAATCTCTGCAACACCAACCGCCATCTCGGCATCTCCGCCGACGGCGGCTTCGCCTCGCATGTGCTGGTGCCGCATCCGCGCTATCTGATCGGTTACGCGCCGCTGTCTGCGTCGTTCGCGGGCGCGCTGATGTGTTCGGGTCTGACCGCCTACTCGGCGCTCAAGCGCCTTCAAGCACACGCGACGCGCGGCCCCGTGCTGCTGGTCGGCCTCGGCGGCGTCGGCATGATGGGATTGAGCCTCGCCAAGGCGCTGTTCAAGGAGCCGCCGCTGGTCGCCGATATCGACGCAGGCAAGCGCGAGGCAGCACTCAAGGCCGGCGCCGCAGCCGCATTCGATCCGGCCGACCGCGAGGCACGCCGCGCCCTGTTCAAGGCCACCGGCGGCGGCGTATTCGCGGCCTGCGACTTCGTCGGTTCGGAAAAGTCGCTCGCCTTTGCCGCGGGCGCGCTTGCCAAGGGCGGCAAGATTGCCGTCACCGGCCTCCTCGGCGGCAACTTCCCGCTGCCCGCCACCATGTTCGTGCTCAAGGCGATGACCGTCGAAGGCACGCTCACCGGCACGCTCGACGAGGCGCGGGAGATTGTGGCGCTGGCGCAGGCCGGCAAGATCGCGCCGCTGCCGATCGAGGAGCGGCCGCTTTCGGCGGCGCAGGCCTCGCTGGACGACCTGCGCGCCGGCCGCGTGGTCGGCCGTCTCGTTCTTGTGGCGTGAATACCTGACGCGACTTGTTGGCAACCTTGGTTGTCGCGCCGCAGCAACATTCAGACTAATAAAGCGACCTTGGTATTCCGATACTTTCTCTGCCCTTGATTTCATCATTGTTGCATTGCAGCATGGCCAAGCCCGGGAAAAAAATGGAGCTTGGTCATGGCCATGCACGTTCCCAGTGGCGTAGCGCGTCCGCTTTTAGCCGTCGTCACCGTTCTGATGCTTCTGTCTCTGGCCCAGGCGCACGGGCCGGCCGAATGGATCCAGCGCGGCGGCTTCAAGAACGCTCTTGGCGAATTGTGCTGCGGTGAGCGGGATTGCTTCGAACTGACCGAGGCCGACGTGAAGGTGACCCCGGCCGGCTATTTTGTGATCGCCACCAAAGAGACGATCCCGTTCGACGAGGCGACGCCTTCGCCGACCGGAACCTACTGGCGCTGTTACTGGGGCGGCAAGCGAAAGTGCTTCTTCGCGCCTCCGGGCAGCACCTGAGCTCTCCGTAACTCCTAGAGTTCCGCCCGCAGGCGGCGCACGAAGGCCGACAGGCCGGGCTGTCGCTCGCGCTTGAGCCGCTCCGCGGCGAGGATCGACCGCACCTCGCCGAATGCGCGGTCGAGGTCGCGATTGACGACGACATAGTCGTACTCCGCCCAGTGGCTCATCTCGTCGCCGGCCTTCGCCATGCGGGAGCGAATCACCTTCTTGTCGTCCTGGGCGCGGGTGTGCAGCCGCCGCGCAAGCTCGCCGCTCGACGGCGGCAGGATGAACACGCTGACGAGATCGTCGCGCGCCCGTTCCCGCAACTGCTGGGTGCCCTGCCAGTCGATGTCGAACAGCACGTCGCGGCCGGCCTTCAGCGCGCGCTCCACCGGCTTCCTCGGCGTGCCGTAGCCGTTGCCGAACACATCGGCGTATTCCAGCAACTCGCCGTTCTTGATCAGCTGATCGAAGCTCTTGCGGTCGATGAAATGGTAGTGCCGGCCGTTCACCTCGCCGCGCCGCCGCGGGCGCGTCGTCACCGAGATCGACAATTCGATGTTTCGCTCGGACGTGAGCAGCATCCGCGACAGCGTGGTCTTGCCGGCGCCGGAGGGCGACGACAGCACCAGCATCAGCCCGCGGCGGGCGATGGTTCTGCTCTTGGCGCGCGCCATCGCTACTCCAGGTTCTGAACCTGCTCGCGGAACTGCTCGACCACCGCCTTCAGATCCAGCCCGATATTGGTCAGTTCCAGATCGTTGGCCTTGGAGCACAGCGTGTTGGACTCGCGGTTGAGCTCCTGGGCGAGAAAGTCGAGCTTGCGGCCGACCGGCCCGCCGGCGGCGATCAGCTTCTTGCCCTGCGCCACATGCGCGGTGAGCCGGTCGAGCTCCTCGCGGATGTCGGCCTTGGTCGCGAGCAGGATCGCCTCCTGATGCAGCCGGTCGGGGTCGAAGCGCTGCGTGCCGTCGAGCAATTCGGCGATCTTTTCGGCGAGCCGCGCCTTGATCGCCTCGGGCTTGCGTCCGGGCGTCGCCTCCGCGCGCGCGGCAAGCTCGGAGATTTCCGAAAGCCGCCCGGTGAGAATTTTTCCAAGCGCGTCGCCCTCGTTGCGCCGCATCTCGGCAAGCCCTTTCAGGGCCTGCACGAAACCCGCGACGGCCGCAGTCTCTGCCGCCGCGCGCTCGGTTTCGCTCTCTTCGGCCTCGCTGACGTCGATCACGCCCTTGAGCGAGAGAATGCCGTCGAGCGTCGGCGGCGCGGCATCGACCTTGCCCGACAGCGCCTTGAGCGTCGCGAGCACCGCATTGAGCACCGGCTCGTTGATGCGCGCCACCGGCGCGACGCCCTCGCGCGCCACCGTGAGATTGGCGAACACGCTGCCGCGCGACAGCACCTCGGACGCCCGCGCCCGCACCGTCCCCTCGATCGCGTCCCACCCGGGCGGCAGCCGCAGCTTCAGATCGAGCCCCTTGGAATTGACCGACTTGATCTCCCATGACCAGGCATAGGTTCCGGCGACGCCGTGTCCGCGCGCAAAGCCGGTCATGCTCGAGAGCGCCATCCGATTTCCGAATCCGTTGCCCGAAAAATTTGCCGGACCTTAGTGCATTTTGTGCAGGCGCCGAAAGCGATTTCCCCTCCGGCCCACAACCCCCAATCCCAAGGACATCGCCCGGCGGCTCAGATACCGCCGTCGCCGATGATCGTGTACGGCGCCCAGAACAACGGATGCGCGTAGGCGAACACGGTCTTGCCGTCGGGGCCCGTGAAGCCAGGCCCGTCCATGAGCGCCGTCATCGCCTGCCGAAGTGCCTCGCCGCGCGACAGCTTCTGGTCCGCGTTCTGGCGGCGGAACAGATCGGTCGTGAGATCGCGCGCTGACTGCGAATGCACCGACCAGTTGGTGACGAGCAACGCGCGCGTTCCCGCATAGAAGAACGCCCGCCCGAGCCCAGACGCTGCCTCGGCGCCCGCCCCCGCTCCCGAACCGGTGTTGCAGGCCGACAGCACCACCCAGTCGGCGTCAAGCCGGAGCGCGAGTATCTCCTCCATCGTGAGCAAGCCGTCGCCCTCCGACCCCGACACATCGGGCGCCGACAGCGCCAATGCAGGCTGTGTCAGACCGTTCAACTCGCCGGGCACCAGGCCATGCGTCGCGAACACGATGACCTTGTAGCGCGACAGGTCAGTCTCCTTGACCGCCCGCTCATTCGCCTTCACGCCAAGCTGCACCACCTTTGAAGGATCCGCTTCGAGCGCGAGCGCAATAGAGCGCAGTTCTTCGGCCGTATCCGGAAGCCGCGGTAGCAACGCCAACTCGGCACTGTCCACGCCTTCGAGCTGCGGCGAAGCGCGCCGCTTGAGCGGCACGCCGCGCGTGTTCGCCATGGCCAGTTGAATTCCAGTGTCGATAGCCTTGTCGTCCGCGGCCGCCTCCATCTGCTCCTTGCTGAAGAACGGATCGCCGAAGCCGATCATGCGCTCGCGCTCGGCCGCACCCGCCGGAATCTGCCGCAACGTCCGCAGCGCCGCGGCCGACGGCACCATCGTCACCGAATGGGTGCGGGCGAGCCATGGCACGCCGCGATAGGCGGCGAACGTCGTTTCGGTGTCCTTGATCTCCGCGGGTGCGGTCGGCAACAGCGACAGCGGCAACAGCCCGAGCGCGCCGTTAGTGACGACGATGAGCTGCTTCGACTGTTTCCAGCCGGCTTCGACCGGCTTGAGCAACAGCGTGTAGAGTTCGTAGGCGAGCTTGAGATCGAATGCCGGAATATCCGAGATCGACTGTGCCTGCGGCTCGAGCGCCTCGCGCAGCTTGCGGATTTTCGATTCCAGGTCGCCTGCCGTCGCCGAAATTGCGGCGAACGCCATCGCGCCGTCCTTCGGCACCGCCCAGACGAAACTCGCCTCGCGGCCGAAATAGAACGACAGCAGCGCTTCGCCGGATTTCAGCGTCGCCTTGATCTGATCGACCGAAGGCGGCTTGGGATCGATCAGGTCGGCATACGCCGGGAACCGCTTCGCAATATCTGCCCGCAGCCGGTCGCGGTCCGCCCGCAACGTATTGATCGACGCCCGCAGCGCCTGCACGCCTTTTTCGTCGCGCTCGTGCGAAGCGAGCGACAGCACATTGTTGAGCGTGCCGAGCTGGGCGTTGACCTGCTTCACCAAGTCCTGTTCCTGCCGGACCACGTCGGCGAGCGCGGGGTCCTTCACAAGCATACGCGCGCTGGAAGCTGCCAGCGCCTGCTGCACCGAACGGCCGCGGATCGCGTCGGCCAGCGCGAAGGTTTCGGTCGCGACATCGCCGCCGCCGCGCTGATGGTCGAGCAGCGCTATGTAGGCCTCGACGATATTCTGCAGCCGGTTGCTCTTGGCTGCGACCACGGTGGTGTCGTCATCGTCGGCGTTTTCGCGCGCCGATGCCATCAGCACCGGGATAGCCGTGCGGAACTCGCGCGCCGCCTCGGCATCCTTGCCGGCTTTCATCAGGCCGATGGCGAGCGTGCCGCGCGCCGAAGCCGTGTCGAAATGCCGCTCGCCGACCCGGCTGATCTCGCGCTTGAGGAGCGCCTGCGCCGCGGCGATACCGGCGTCGATCTGGCCGCCCGCGTAGAGCGAATAGATGCGAGCGCCGTTGATCTCGAATACCTGCCGGCGGTTCGGCTCCCATTTGGCGATGACCTTGTCGAGCTGGCCGAACACCGCCAGCGCCTCGGCCGGCTTGCGCTGCAGGTTCAGCATGCCGGCCAAGTTGGAGAGCAACTGCGCAGTGATATACGCGTCGTGCGCGATGCCGATCGTTTCGTTGACTTCGAGCGAGACGCGGGCAAGCTTCTCGGCTTCGGCATAGCGCCCCTGCTCAACTAGCACGTCCGCCAAGCCCATGATGAAGCGCGGCGTCATCGGGTGATATTTGCCCTCCGCCTTCAGGCGGGACAGCAGCACGCGGCGCGCATCGGCCTCCGCCTCGGCAAGGCGGCCCTGCCGCGCCTTCATGCGCGCCTGCCCCAACGCGAGAAAATCCGCCGAACGCAAGATCTGGCTTTCCGGAGGCGGATTTTTGGTACTCATCATCAATGACTTGAGTCCGCCGCGCAGACGCTGCTCGGCGAGCCGGAATGAGCCTTCCGCATCACGGAATTGTCCGCGAGCTTCAAAAATCATGGCACGATGGGATTCGACGATGGCTTCCCAGTTTTGCCCGAGCCCAGGATAAGACGCGCGCCAGCCGGGCATACCGCTGGTCCTGGCTTCGACAATAAGCGCCATGTTCCGTCGCAAATAGGCTTCGGCCTGGGCGACATCGCCCATCTGCAGATAAATCGACGCGATCTGCCGGTTGGAGTCGAACTGATAACCCTTGGCGCCGGGTCCATCCATTTCGCGTCCCTGGCGCACGAAAATTTCCAGGGCACGCTTGGGATCGCCGGCCGCGGAATATTGCAGCCCGGCAAACTGCATCAGGCGACCGAGCTGGTTGAGTTCCACGGCGCCGCGCGCGGTTTCCAGCGCCTTGTTGGCATCCGCGATGGAGTCGTTCAACCGGCCAAGAAACGAACGGGCCTGTCCGCGTTCGTAATAAAAACGCGCCAGCTTGTCGCGCGCGAGACCGCTGGGGGGATGCGCGTCGGCTGCGGCCCTGATCTTTTCGATCTTCTGCGGGTCCGGCTTTTCGCTGTCGAGAATGGCCGTGATATCGGCGATGGTGCGCGGCGGCGCGACGAACACCACCGGAGCGGCCGGACCTGCAGCCGGTGCAACCTCCACTTCCTTGGGCACCGGGGCCGCCACGTTGGCGCGGCCATTGGCGGCGTTGAGCGCCGCGATCACGCAGGCGCGAACCTTCGGGGTGGCCTGGGCGCGACATGCTTCGAGATCGCCGTTGCGGTTCCCGCCCATGCAGGCCTGCACGATTGGCCGGCCGACCGTGTTGCGGCAATTCTCGATCGCCTGTTCCTTGGTGAGAGCCAAGCCATGACTTGTGCCGGCCAGCGCGATTACCGCCGCCGTCGTTGCCGTCTTGAACCGATCGATGCGATTCATTGCCGATCCCCAGCTTGCTCGCGACCCGAATCTATACATCGCGTTCCGGCGATTATGTAGCATCTGCGGTCCGATCTCGACCCTTGCCATGGGGAGATTCGCCGCCGAATATCGGTTTCCTCAGGGAGGGGATGGAATCGGCCGATGAAAATATCCGCGATCATAACATGCCTGATTGCCGCAGTCGGGATCGATGCCCGGGCGGCCCTCGCCCAATCAAAGCCAGTGATCCTGATCACGGCGGAAGAAAGCAATCTCGGCGCGGCGCCATCGCAGGACCTGACGTTTCGTGCAGGCGTATCGCGAGGCCCTTCGATCACCGTGATCTCGCCGAAGCCCAACGACACCGGCTTGCAATCGCCCATTCGCCTGCAACTGAAATTCGAAGGACGCGGCGGTGCGCAGATCGACGCGGACTCGCTCAAGCTCACCTACGTCAAGAAGTCCGCGGTCGACCTGACCGAACGCGTGAAGGCGTTTGTGAAGCCCGCGGGCATCGATCTTCCCGAAGCGGCTGTGCCGCCAGGCACGCATACGCTGCGCGCGGAGATCAAGGACAAGGGAGGCCGCGCCGGCTCGCTCACCTTCGTTGTCAAGGTGGCCAACTAACCGGGGGCTTTGCGCGATCATGCAGTGCCCCTTCTGCGCTGAGGACGTACGCGACGAGGCCTCCGTGTGCCGCCATTGCGGCAACGACCTGAAAATTCCAGAAGCGCTGATCACCGAGAACGAAGAGTTGAAGCAGCAGGTGCGCGATCTGCAGGCCGAGTGCGAACAACTCCTCGCCCGGCGAGCGCAGCGCAGGACAGCGGCCGGCGCCGGCTTGTTGCCGCGCGCACCGGACCAGTGATCGGCTCCGGTCATGGAATGTCCGTTCTGCGCAGAGGATTTCAACGACACGGCCCGGGTCTGCAAGAGTTGCGGCCGCGATCTGCGCCTTGTCCTGCCGATCATCGAGGAAAACCAGGAACTGATCCGCAAGGCTGGCGAGCTTCAATTGCGGGTCAACCGGCTGCGCGCCGCCGAAGCGCGGCAGGCCATGCCGCTGCAATTCTGGGCGCTTCACTTCGGCGTCTACCTGCTTGTGCCGATCGTGTTGCTGCTGATCGCCCACTACGTCATCACGATCATGTTCGACGTGCCGCTGCTCTATCTCCGGCTCGGCTCATTCGCGATCCCGCTGCCGTTCGGGTTCGTCCTGCTGATGTTCTCGCATCACGGGTTTCGCTGGTCGGCGCTGTATGGCGCGGTGGTCGGCGCCGTCAGCGTTGCCGGCATGCTGACGATCGTCGGCTTCGCCGACAACATCGCGATTCTGCCGGAAAACACCCGCGAATGGCGCGAGGTGTTTGAATACGCCGCCAGCATCATGCTGGCCTACGTGACGGGCAATGTGCTCGCGGCGCTGGCGCAGCGCATGGTGCCGAAAACCCTCGACGCGTCGAGCGCGCCGAGCCCGGCGGTCCTGCATGCCGTGCGTATCGTCGGCGGGCCCGCTGGCAGCCAGACGCTGCGCCGCCGCGCCCAGAAAATCTCCGACAATCTCGGGACCGTGGGAACCGCGCTCGGCGCGCTCGGCACCGCAGGCGCTTCGATTTTCGCGGGTCTTCGCGCGCTTCTCGGCGACGGATCCTGACCGGCGACGCCCGATCCGGCCGCGCTATCGCGTGCGCGGCGCCACCGCCGGCTGCGCCGCGCCGCGCGCCTGCTGCTCGGCGGCGCGAAGCCGCGCCACGTGCCGCTGGTGCTGCTCGTAGGTGTCGGAGAAGGCGTGACCGCCGGTGCCGTCGGCGACGAAGAACAGTTCCTTGGTGCGCGCCGGATTGGCCGCGGCTTCCAGCGAGGCGCGGCCGGGATTGGCGATCGGTCCGGGCGGCAGCCCCTCGATCGTGTAGGTGTTATAGGGCGTCGGCTGCTCGATCTCGCTGCGCATGATCGGCCGGCCGAGCGCGCCTTTGCCGCCGACCAGGCCGTAGATGATGGTCGGATCGGATTGCAGCTTCATCTTCTGGCGCAGCCGGTTGACGAACACCGCGGCGACGCGGGTGCGCTCCTCCGGCTTGCCGGTCTCCTTCTCGATGATCGAGGCGAGCGTCACGAGCTGCTCCGGCGTGCGGATCGGCAGGTCGGGGCTGCGGCGCTCCCAGACCTCCTGCAGCACGCGCTTGTGGTCCTGCTGCATGCGGCGGACGATCTGTTCGCGCGTCATGCCGCGGGTGAAGCGATAGGTCTCCGGCAACAAAGTGCCCTCGCGCGGCACGTCGCGGATATTGCCGGTCAGCACGTCGTTTTCGGTGAGCTTTTGCACGATCTGGTCGGAGGTCAGCCCCTCGGCGACGGTGAAGGCGTGCTGCACCACCTTGCCTTCGATGATGGTGTCGACGACGTCTTGCAGGCTCGCGCCTTTGACGAAGCGATATTCGCCGTATTTCAGGTCGTGCTTTGCCTTGAACATCAAGGCGCCGGCGATGAACAGATACGGCTGGTCGATCACGCCTTCGCGCATCAGCAGGTCGGCCGTGTCGCGGATGCCGCCGCGCGGCACGTTGACGACCCGGTCCTCGGCCAGCGGGCCCGCCAGATCGAAGCGCTGCTTGCCGATGACGAAGGCCACGCCGCCGCAAATGGCGATCAGGAAGAACAGCGTGAGAAACATGTTGCCGACGATGACGAACGGATTGCGCGACCGCCGCGAGGAAGATCGCAACAACGACGGCATAGGCACGTTCTCCGGTTGCGCCGCGGCGCGCGGGCTGCGCGCCGAAATCGGCCGAGGGTCGATAGCCGCCCCATCGAGCGGTGTCACCACCAGCGCCGGATAGGGATCGCCTGCTCCCGGCACCGCACGCCCCGTGTCGGGAGGCAGCGGCGGCGCGGGCGGCTGAACCGGCGGCTGCGCCGGGGCTTGCGGCCGCGGCGCGGCAATATGCGCCGGCTGAGCCTGCTGGGGGGTACGCGGCGGTTGTGGCGGTTGCACGGCAGGCTGGACCGCCGGTGGCCGCGCGGCCGGAGCCGCGCCGTTAACCGTGACCCGCGGCGGGCGCGGCGCGGCGGGTTGCTGTTGCTGCTGCGCGGGCCTCGCCTGGGCCGCCGCAGGGCGGGCCTGGACCGGGGCTCTCGGCGGGGCGGGAGCGGCCTGTGCCTGTGGCCTGACTTGCGGAGGTCCGCCCTGCCCGTTGGGGCGCGATGCGGCTTGGGATGGGACTTGGGATCGGGCTTGCGATGGGACTTGCGATGAGGCCTGGGGCACAGATTGCGGCTGCGCCGGCCGCCGCCCCGGCGAGGGCAAGGCGTTGCCTGGCGTGGGACGCGCCGATTGCGGAGCCGCCTGCTGCGGCGGCCGGCCCGAAACCGGCTGGCGCGGCTGCTGCGGAGGCTGCGGCCGTAGCGCCGCAGGGTTCGGCACCGCCTGCTGTGGCGGACGCGCCGGCGCCGCCGGATACTGCGGCGGCTGGCCCCCCGGCCGCTGAGCAGGCGGCTGGGCCGGCGGCTGACGGCCGCGGCCGTTGCCGCCGGGCGGCTGATTGGGCGCGCTCACCGCCGATCCCCCCAAATCATGCGCGTCGGCCTCCCCAGAGCCGAAGATTTAAGATACGCATGCTCGCAGATTTCCCTTGCGCTGCCCATTATTTTCGTCGCAACGCACCCGGCACCAGGATGAAAGAAAATATGGCGAAAGGTTGGACGCCGTCCGGCCTTTTGCCCCGCGCTTGATTTCAGGCAGCCGCCCTCACGAAGCACGGCGGAAGATCAGCGACGCATTGGTGCCGCCGAAGCCGAACGAGTTCGACAGCGCCACATTGATCTCGCGCTTGCGCGCCTTGTGCGGCACCAGGTCGATCGCCGTCTCGACCGACGGATTGTCGAGATTGAGGGTCGGCGGCGCGATCCCGTCGCGCATCGCCAGCAACGAATAGATCGCCTCGACGGCGCCTGCCGCACCGAGCAGGTGGCCGATCGCCGACTTGGTCGAGGACATCGACACGCGGCCCGCCGAGTTGCCGACCACGCGCTCGACCGCGCCAAGCTCGATCTCGTCGCCGAGCGGCGTCGAGGTGCCGTGCGCGTTGATGTAGTCGATATCGCCCGGCTCGATGCCCGCGCGCTTGATCGCTGCCTTCATGCAGCGGAACGCGCCATCGCCGTCCGAGGTCGGCGCGGTGATGTGGAACGCGTCGCCCGACATGCCGTAGCCGATCAGTTCGGCGTAGATCTTCGCGCCGCGCGCCTTGGCGTGCTCGTACTCCTCCAGGATCACCGCGCCCGCGCCCTCGCCCATCACGAAGCCGTCGCGATCCTTGTCGTAGGGCCGCGATGCCTTGGTCGGCGTATCGTTGAACCCGGTCGAGAGCGCGCGCACCGCGGCAAAGCCCGCGAGCGAGATCCGGTTGACCGGCGATTCCGTGCCGCCCGCCACCATGACGTCGGCATCGCCGAGCGCGATCATCCGCCCGGCGTCGCCGATCGCGTGCGAGCCGGTCGAGCACGCCGTGACCACCGCCGAGTTCGGGCCCTTCAGCCCGTGCTCGATCGAAACGTAACCCGAGGCGAGGTTGATGATGCGGCCGGGAATGAAGAACGGCGACACCCGGCGCGGCCCGCGCTCGTGCAGCGTGATCGCCGTGTCGGCGATGCCTTCCACGCCGCCGATGCCCGCGCCGATCATCACGCCGGTCGCGAACTGCTCGTCCGGGGTCGCAGGCTTCCAGCCGGAATCCTCGAGCGCCTGCCTGGCCGCGCACATCGCATAGACGATGAACTTGTCGACCTTGCGCTGCTCCTTCGGCTCCATCCACTGGTCGGGATTGTAGGTGCCGTTGGTCCCGTCGCCGACCGGGATCACGCCCGCGATCCTGCAGGAGATGTCGGAAACCTCGAAAGTGTCGATCTTCTTGGCCCCGCTTTCGCCCGCGATCAGCCGCGACCAATTGGTCTCGACGCCGCAACCCAGCGGCGTCACCATTCCCATACCGGTGACGACAACGCGCCTCATGTCTCAACGAGCCTTTTTCAGTTCGCCGCCACAGGCGGGCTTGCGGTCCCTCGCGGCACCGGCCCGAAATCGCATCCCTCAAACCGAATGAGGTTACCCGTCTGCCTCGATGCCGTCCGCGCGAACCGAAACCGCGCGGACGCCGGCAGTGGACGCAGATTTACGCCGTCAACTCTTGGCGTTCTTCTCGAGAAATTTCACCGCATCGCCGACGGTCAAAATGGTTTCCGCCGCGTCGTCCGGAATTTCGCAGCCGAACTCTTCCTCGAAGGCCATCACAAGTTCGACCGTATCGAGGCTGTCCGCGCCGAGATCGTCGATGAAGCTTGCGCCCTCAACAACCTTGTCGGGCTCCACGCCCAGGTGTTCCACGACGATCTTCTTAACCCGCTCGCCGATATCACTCATCGTCTGAACCTCTAGTTCGTTTGTATTGGGCTCGGTCAACGATCCCGGTCAGTGCACCTTAAGCTTAGCCGCGAAAGACGGGGGGAGTCATTGCGGTCGCGAGCGGACCGCCTGTCGCCCTCGCCTATCGGGTCGCCCCGTCAGCCCCTCAGTCCCAAGCAAGACTTGGCTCGGGTAACATACTTCAATTGCCTTGACCAGCCAAAGGGCTGCCGCACCCGGCACGCAGTTCGGCCCCATTGCTGGCCCATCAAATCATCGCCATCCCGCCGTTCACATGCAGGGTCTGGCCGGTCACATAGGCCGCCTCGTCGGACGCGAGATACACCACCGCCGCCGCGACATCGCTGCCCGCGCCGAGCCGACCGGCCGGAACCATCGCCATGATCGCCTCGCGCTGCTTCTCGTTCAGCTTGTCGGTCATCGGCGTCGCGATGAAGCCCGGCGCCACGCAGTTCGCGGTGACGCCGCGCTTGGCGTATTCCTTGCCGATCGACTTGAACATGCCGATCATGCCGGCCTTGGTCGCGGTGTAATTGGCCTGTCCGGGATTTCCCGTCACGCCCACCACCGAAGTGATGCCGATGATACGGCCGAAGCGCCGCCGCATCATCACCTTCACCGCCGCCCGCGCAAGCCGGAACGTCGATGTCAGGTTGACGTTGAGGACCTGGTCCCAGTCCTCGTCCTTCAGCGCCACGAACAGATTGTCCTTGGTGATGCCGGCGTTCGCCACCAGGATGTCGACCTGCCCGAGCGCCTTTTCCGCCTCGGGAATCAGCGCCTCGACCGAATCCTTGTTCGACAGATCGCACGGCAACACCGGCGCGCCGCCGAGTTCGCCCGCGAGCGTCTCCAGTACCTCGCGCCGTGTTCCCGAAACCGCGACCTTCGCACCCTGCGCGTGCAAGGCGCGCGCAATCGCGCCGCCGATGCCGCCGGTTGCGCCGGTGACGAGCGCGGTTTTGCCGGTGAGGTCGAACATATGCATCTCCCGAAATTTTACGATCCGCGCGCGGTCTTGAACGCCGCAACATCCTCCGGCGTGCCTATTGCCGTGCCGGTTGCGCCGTCGGCGATGCGCTTGAGCAGGCCCGTGAGCACCTTGCCCGCGCCGACCTCGTAGAACGTGGTCACGCCCTGCCCCGCCATATAGGCCGCGCATTCGCGCCAGCGCACCGTGCCGGTCACCTGCGCGACGAGACTCTTGACGATCTCCTTCGGATCGCTGATCGGCTGCGCCAGCACGTTCGCCACCACCGGCACCGAAGGCCTCTTCACATTCGTCCTGCCGAGCGCTTCGGCCATCGCGTCGGCCGCGGGCTGCATCAGCGCGCAATGGAACGGCGCGGACACCTGCAGCATCATCGCGCGCCGCGCGCCCTTGGCCTTGGCGATCTCGACCGCACGCTCCACCGCCGGCTTGTTGCCCGACACCACGACCTGCCCGCCGCCGTTGTCGTTGGCGGCCTGGCACACCTCGCCCTGCGCCGCCTCGGCCGCGACCGCTTTTGCCGCATCGAGCTCCAGCCCGAGCAGCGCCGCCATCGCCCCGGTTCCAACCGGCACCGCCTTTTGCATGGCGCTGCCGCGGATCCGCAGAAGCTTCGCCGCGTCGGTCACCGTGAACGCCCCGGCCGCGGCCAGCGCCGAATATTCCCCGAGCGAATGGCCCGCGACGAACTTGGCGTCGCGCGCAAGATCGATCCCGGCCTCCGCCTCAAGCACCCGCATGACCGCGACCGACACCGCCATCAGCGCGGGCTGCGCGTTCTCGGTCAGCGTCAGCCGGTCGGCTGGACCGTCCCACATGATCGCGGTGAGCTTTTCGCCGAGCGCCGCGTCGACTTCGTCAAATACCGCACGCGCGGGCGGAAACGTTTCCGCCAGCGCCTTGCCCATGCCGACCGCCTGACTGCCCTGGCCCGGAAACACGAAGGCTGCCGTCATCGCCCGTCCTCTCGTCAAAACGCGCTGCAAAAAACGCGCTGAATGGCCCCAAAATCGGGGAACGTGTCAAGCCGCAGGCACCACCGGCGACAGCAGTCCCAGTTCGCACGCCTTGATCTGAAGGCCGAGATACTTCGAATAGATGCGGCACTGGGCGAAGCTGCCGGCGATGAACCACAAGCCCGGCTGCCGGGTGCGCGCGAACATATTGCGCAGCTCCTGTTCCTCGCCAAAGCCCCATATCGGGCCGATGCGGGCCGCCACGTCGTCGCCGAAAAGCCGGCCGACCAGCGCGTCCTGACCCTTGTATCCGGTCGCCAGCACAATGAGGTCGGCGGGAAGCGTTTCCCCGCTCTTCATCCGGGCGCCGCCGGCGACAAACTCCGCAATGTCGGAATACTGCACCAGGCCGACTTTGCCTTCGACAATCATGTCCGAGCATCCGACGTTGAAGTAGTAGCCGCCGCCGCGCGTCAGATACTTGAACTGCCAGCCGGTGCCGTCCTCGCCGAAGTTCAGCCGGAAACCCTTGCGCTCGAGCCCGTCGAGCAGTTTCTGGTCGAGCTTCTTCGCCTGTTCGGTGAGAAGGATGTGACTTTTCCGGACCAGCGAAAGCGGCATCGACGTGGTGATGAGATCGCAGTCTTCGAGCGGCAGTCCTTCGTCGTAGAGTGCATAGGGGAGCTGCGCGCTCGGCTCGACATTGACCACCATGGTCGAACTGCGCTGCGCGATCGTGGCCCCCGCGCCGCTCGAAACCAGATCCTGCGCGATGTCGTGGCCGCTGTTGCCGGAGCCGATGATGAGCGCCCGCTTGCCGTTCCAGGCCTCTCCGTCTTCGTACTGGCTCGAATGCAGGATCGCGCCGCGGAAGTTCTGCAAGGTCGGAATGTCGGGCCGGGCCGGAATGCCGCTCAGCCCCGTCGCCATGACGACGTGCCGCGGATGCATCGTCGGCTCGCTCCCGTCGGGCCGGCGGAGCTTCGCCGTCCAGCGTTGCGCCGCTTCGTCGTAACGTCCGCTCAGGAGCTCGGTGCCGGTCCAGTAGTTGAGCTCCATGCTCTCCACGTAAGCTTCGAACCACGCGGCAAGCTTGTCTTTCGGAATGTAGGTCGGCCAGTTCGGCGGAAACGGCATGTACGGCAGATGATTGACGTGCACCTGGTTGTGCAGCGTCAGCGCGTGATAGCGCTTGCGCCAGTTGTCGCCGATGCGCGGCTCGCGATCGACGATCAGCGTGTCTACGCCCAACTGCGTGAGCCGCGCGGCGACCGAGAGCCCGGCCTGCCCGCCGCCCACCACCAGCACCGACGGATCGCGATCCGCATAGGCCGCAGACGATTTCCGAAGATCCAGCCAGTTTGGGCCGCGAAAGTCGCGCGAATAGGACGCCCCCTTCGGCCGCGCCCGCCCAACCTTCTCCTCGTGACCTTTGAGAGCGTCGAGTGCGGTGTGCAGCGTCCAGGCCTTGTATGTCCCGTCGGCGCCCGGCGTCAGGCGCACCACCCCGCTGCCGTAACCTTCGGCGGTCTCAAAGTGGAAGAACGCCTCCACCGCCTCGGTGCCCGCGCGTGTCACCTTGCGGGGCGCCGTGCGGGCCGGGTCGATCCGAAAGCCTGCGGCCTTTGCGCGGGCCGCTTGAGCCGCAAGTTCGCCTGTGACCGCATCCACGCCATCGACCGTGCGGATATGCCAGGTCAGCGCCAGCACGTCCCGCCAATGACAGTCGGGACGAAACAGATCCCGCAGGCCCGCCGGGCTTGCCAACGCCCGCTCGAACCGCTCCAGCCATTCCTCGGCAACCACCGTGAGGGATTTATCCGTCGTTGCCAGCATTTAAGCGCTCAAACCTCCCAGGCGACATTGGGGTGCCAAAACTAGATCATACGCGCGGACGGAGCGAGCCGGTGCCGCCGGGGGTCGGAACCGCGGAACCTTCGTTAACCGCCCGGAAGCTTGCGTTTTGGCCGAAACACCCTATAACCCGCGCATTCCGTCGATCGGCCGGGAGCTGAACGGACGGCTGCTTCTCTTGCTTCCCTCAAGGTTCAAGACGCAGCAGGGCCAGTGGGCCCGTCGTCCCGTGTTCTCGCCTTCGAAGCGTTCGAGCCTTTCCGAAGGGCTCGAAGGGCTTAGCGCCGAAAGATGGACCAACAGAGGAAGGGCATTTCATGCCGCTATACGAACACGTCTATCTTGCGCGCCAGGACGTCAGCGCGCAGCAGGTCGAGGACCTGACCAAGCAGTTCACGACCGTGATCGAGGGTCTGGGCGGCAAGGTCACCAAGAACGAATACTGGGGCGTGAAGTCGCTGAACTTCCGCATCAAGAAGAACCGCAAGGCGCACTTCACGCTGCTCAACGTCGACGCGCCGCCGGCCGCGCTGACCGAAGTCGAGCGTCAGGAGCGCATCAACGAAGACGTGCTGCGCTATCTCACCGTCCGCGTCGAAGAGCTCGAGGAAGGTCCCTCGGCGATGATGCGCAAGGTCGACCGCGACCGCGAGCGCGACGAGCGCGGCGGCTTCGGCGACCGCGGCTTCGGCGGCGACCGTGGCTTCGGTGGCGGTGGTCGCTTCGGCGACCGCGGCGATCGTCCGCCGCGCCGCGACCGCGATGACGACCGCGGCGAGCGGCGTCCGCGCGACGAAGTTCCAGCCCCGACGGAGGAGTAACGATCATGGCATTCGGCGATTCTCCTCGTGGCGATTCTCCTCGCGGCGGTGCAGGTGGCGGTGGTGGCGGCGCACGGCGTCCGTTTTTCCGCCGACGCAAGACCTGCCCGTTCTCCGGCGCCAACGCTCCGAAGATCGACTACAAGGACACGCGGCTGCTGCAACGCTACGTGTCCGAGCGCGGCAAGATCGTGCCGAGCCGCATCACCGCGGTGTCGGCGAAGAAGCAGCGCGAGCTGGCGCAGGCCATCAAGCGCGCGCGCTTCCTCGGTCTCTTGCCCTACGTGATCCGCTAAGGCGGTTCGGCCTCTCCTTCTTCTTTCGAGGGAGAGGAAAGGCAAATCGAGGTTTCCGGGATCGTCCCGGGAACCGATGGTTGGGACGGACCTGATCCGTCTCTAACCGCTCAAAGGAGCGGGACAGCTCGATGATCCAGGTGTTCCTCATTGGCATTGGCGCAGGCGCTGCGACGGCGCTGCTGTTCGCGTCGGTCGCCTCCGGCTCGCCGCTGTCGGTGCTGCTGTTCTATCTCGCGCCGCTGCCGATCCTGCTGGCGGCGCTCGGCTGGAGCCATTGGGCCGGGCTGATCGCGGCGCTGTTCGCTTCCGCTGGCCTCGCCGCGGTGTTCAGCTCCTATTTCTTCCTCGCGTTCCTGATCGGCGTAGCCCTCCCCGCGTGGTGGCTCGGCTATCTCGCGCTGCTGGCGCGGCCGGTCGAAGGCGCGCCCGACGGCCTCGAATGGTATCCGGTCGGCCATCTCGTGGTCTGGGCCGCGATCCTCGGCGCATCCGTCGTGATCGCCGGCATGCTGCACTTCGGCACCGACGAGGAAAGCTTCCGCGCGACGCTTCGCAACTTCCTCGAACGCATGCTGCGCGGCGGACGCACGGCGACGCCGCCGGTCGAACTGCCGAAAGGCGCCGAATCCGGCCGGCTGATCGACTTTCTGGTGGTGGCGCTGCCGCCGACCGCCGCCGTCGTCACCACCATCACCAACCTGCTCAATCTCTGGCTCGCGAGCCGCATCGCGCGGATTTCCGGTCGCCTGCGCCGTCCTGCGTCCGATCTCGCGACCATGCAGTTTCCCGCCTATGCACCGGCGCTGATCGCCGTTGCGGTCGCGGCCTCTTTCGTGCCGGGCCTGATCGGCAGCTTCGGCACGGTGTTCACCGCGAGCCTCCTGATGGCCTACGCGATCCTCGGGCTTGCCGTCATGCACGCCATCACGCGCGGCATGGCGAGCCGGCCGTTCGCGCTCGGCGGGCTTTACGCGGTGGTGCTGTTCTTCGGCTGGCCGGTCCTGCTGCTGTCGATGCTGGGGCTCGCCGACACCGCCTTCAACATTCGCGGCCGCGTCGCCGGACGCCGCGGCTCACCCCCTCCCGCCAATCCCCCAATCTGAAACAAGGAGAACCACCATGGAAGTGATCCTGCTCGAACGCGTCGCCAAGCTTGGCCAGATGGGCGAAGTCGTGCGTGTCAAAGACGGCTTTGCCCGCAATTTCCTTCTGCCGAAGGGCAAGGCGTTGCGCGCGACCGACGCCAACAGGGCCAAGTTCGAGACCATGAAGGTCGACCTGCAGGCGAAGAACCTCGCCACCAAGGCGGAGGCCGAGAAGATCAGCTCGAAGCTCGACGGCAAGAGCTTCCCGGTGCTGCGCCAGGCCTCCGAAACCGGACAGCTTTACGGCTCGGTGTCGCCGCGCGACCTGGCGGATCTTCTCAACGCGAACGGCTTCGAGGTCGATCGCAACCAGATCGCGCTCAACGTGCCGATCAAGCTGATCGGCCAGCACAAGGTTCCGGTGCTGCTGCATCCGGAACTCGAGGTGACGATCACCGTCAACGTCGCGCGCAACCCCGACGAGGCCGAGCGGCTCGCCAAGGGCGAGAACGTCACCATCCGCCGCGAGGGCGGCGCCGACGAGGAAGAGGCGGAGGCGGCGAAAGCCGCGAAGGCCGCAGCCGAAGCGGTCTTCGAGCCGGACGCAGCCGATGCTGAAGGCGAGAGCACGGAGACCGCGCCTGCCGAGGCCGAGGCGAAGCCCGCCGAATCGAAGCCGAGGGCCAAAGGCAAAGCCAAGGCCGAGAAGGCCGAATAGTCCGGGCGCTCAGTCGAAGATGTCGAACTGCGGCGGCGGTGGCGCGGGCGGTGGAGGCGGCGGTGCCGCCTCCGGCGCAGGCGGAGCCGCGGCCGCAGCCGCAGCCGTGGGCTGCTGACGGCCGCGCTGACTGCGCGGCGTGGGTTGAGGCCTGGCGGGCTCGGCCGCGGCCGGAGTTGCCGCAGCAGGCGCAGGCGCCGCGGGCGCAGCGTCGTCGCCCGACCGCGCTGCAGCGCGTGCTGGCGGCCTCGTTCCCTGTTGTTGCTGCTGTTGCTGGCGCGGCGTGCGGGCCTCGTTCGGGCCGGGTGCCGGATCTGGACCGAACCAGGACGGACCGTCCGCTGCTCCGCCGGGGCCGCTCGGCCCGCCCCGCGGGTTGGTGGTGCGCGCCGCGCGCGGTTCGGGCTGCGCCGGCCCGGCCGGAAGCCGCAGCAGATAGTTGGAAAGCGCCGCCGCGCTTTCGCGGCTGTTGGTGTAGTGCTCGCGCAGGAAACTGGCGAGACCGGACTGGCTCTGGTTCTTGGCAAGACCCTGCGGCCCCTTGTGGCAACCGCTGCCGGTGCAGTCGGCCGCAAACAGCGCGGGCGCGGGCTTGGCGCTGAGGTTTTCGCCGCGCACCGAGGACTGCGGCGGGCTGTTGTCGCTCTGCGCGCTCGCCGCCGGAGCGCCCCAAAGGCAGAGCATGGCAGCCACCGCTACCGCACCGCACCCAAACGCCCCCCTCGTCGGACGCTCCATCACCTGCAACCAGACCTCCCTGCCCGCACCCTGCGCGCGAGCAACCATCCGAATCCGCTGTTTAAACCATAATCGCGCGAAAGTTAGGCCGTGGCGAGGGACGGGCCGTCGCATTGCCGGAAAGCCCGAACTTTGGTCTAATATCGTGCCGTCCAACGCATATGTGGGGCTTGTTCGGCGAACCTGATCCGGCTGTGGGGACGGCAAAGGGTCCGGTTCGGGTTGAACGTGGTGGGGGCGGCCGATGGACCGGCTGCTGGATTTGTTACTCAGGCGATTTGTACGTCGCGGAACCCTCCGGATCACGACGGCGCGCGGCACTGTTTTCTCTTTCGGCGACGGCACCGGCCGGCCGGTCGCGATCCGCTTCATGACACCTGCCGCCCAGCGCGGCGTCATCATCGACCCCGAAGTCCGGCTCGGCGAAGCCTACATGAACGGCACGCTGCGCGTGGAGGAAGGCACCATCGCCGATTTCCTCGCGCTGGTGCTGGGCCAGACGCCGGACGGCATGCCGCCGGGCTGGGCGCAGCCGCAGTGGCTGCTGCGCTATCTTTACCGCAGGTTGCAGCAGTTCAACCGTCCGTCCCGCGCGCAGCGCAACGTCGCGCATCATTACGATCTCGACGGAAGACTCTATTCGCTGTTTCTCGACGCCGACCGGCAATATTCCTGCGCCTATTTCGAGGCGCCCGACCAGTCGCTCGACGACGCGCAACTTGCGAAGAAGCGGCATCTTGCCGCCAAGCTCCTGCTCCGCGACGGCCACCGCGTGCTCGACATCGGCAGCGGCTGGGGCGGGCTTGCGCTCTACATGGCCGAGTTCTGCCGCGCGCGGGTCACCGGCATCACGCTGTCGCGCGAGCAGTTGCACCGCGCGACCGAGCGCGCGGCCGAAAAGAACCTCGCCAGCGCGGTCGAATTCCGCCTGCAGGATTACCGCGACGTGCCGGAGAAATTCGACCGCATCGTCTCGGTCGGCATGTTCGAGCATGTCGGCGTCGGCTACTACGACGCCTACTTCCGCCGCTGCGCCGAGCTTCTCGCCAACGACGGCGTGATGCTGCTGCACTCGATCGGCCGTTCCGAGGGACCGAACGTCACCAATCCCTGGATCGCCAAATACATCTTCCCCGGCGGCTATATCCCGGCGCTGTCGGAGGTGCTGCCCTCGATCGAGCGCGCGGGCCTGCTCGTCACCGACATCGAGATCCTGCGCCTGCACTACGCCGAAACGCTCAAGCACTGGCGCGACCGCTTCATGGCGCATCGCGAGGAGGCCACGCGCATCTACGACCAACGTTTCGTGCGGATGTGGGAATTCTACCTCGCCGCCTCCGAAATGGCGTTCCGCGAGCAGGCGATGATGGTGTTCCAGATCCAGCTCACCAAGCGCCAGGACGTGGTGCCGACCACCCGCGACTACCTGGTTCGCGAGGAGGCGCGGCTGCGCGCACTCGAAACCGGCCAGCGCCCGCCGCTGCGGCTTGCCGGCGAATAGGTATCGCGTTCCGGACCAGAGGCCGTTTTGTGCAACGGGCCGATTGTGCACGGCGGATCGAATCGATAGCCTCAGGTCGGGTTTGCTGCATCCGGAGGCTTGCCATGCCGTCTGGGAATGCACCTGTCGCTCGGAATGAACTTGCCGCGACGCGCCCGGAAAAGCGCTCCAGCGAGCGCTCCCGAAAGCGCTTCTGCCTCGTATTGGTGAAGCCGACCCACTATTGCGACGACGGCTATCCGATCCGCTGGTTCCGCTCCGCGATCCCGTCGAACTCGCTCGCCTGCATCTACGGCATCGCGCAGGACTGCGCCGATCGCGGGGTTCTGGGCGACGACGTCGATATCGAGATTCACGCGCTCGACGAGGCCAACACCCGCATCCGCCCCGAGCGCATCGCCGCGATGGTGAAGGCCGCCGATGCCGGCATGGTCATGCTGGTGGGCGTGCAGTCCAACCAGACGCCGCGCGCGCTCGACATCGCGCGGCCGCTTCGCGCGCTGGGCATCCAGGTCGCGATCGGCGGCTTCCACATGTCCGGCGTGATTTCGATGGTCGATGGCGACGACCCGGCGCTGCGCGAGGCGCAGGCGATGGGGCTCGCGGTCTACGCCGGCGAAGCCGAAGGCCGGCTCGACGTGGTGCTGACCGACGCCTGGGCCGGAACGCTCAAGCCGCTCTACAACTACATGAACGATCTGCCGGGCATCGAGGGTGCGCCGCTTCCGCTGCTCGCCCGCGAGCGGGTGAAGCGCACCGGCGGCGGCACCACCAGCTTCGACGCCGGCCGCGGTTGCCCGTACCAGTGCTCATTCTGCACCATCATCAACGTGCAGGGCCGCAAGTCGCGGCGGCGCACGCCCGACGACATCGAGCAAATCGTCCGCAGCAATATCGCGCAGGGCATCTACCGCTTCTTCATCACCGACGACAATTTCGCCCGTAACAAAGACTGGGAGGCGATCCTCGACCGGCTGATCGAGCTTCGCATCGGCCAGAAGCTCGATATCAGCCTGATCATCCAGGTCGACACGGCGTGCCACAAGCTGCCGAACTTCATTCCGAAGTGCCGGCTGGCGGGCGTCAAGAAGGCCTATATCGGGCTTGAGAACATCAACCCGGCCAACCTGATGGCCGCCAAGAAAAAGCAGAACAAGATCACCGATTACCGCAAGATGCTGCTCGAATGGCAGAAGGCCGGCATCCTGGTCTATGCCGGTTACATCACCGGCTTTCCGCACGACACCGCCGAGTCGATCCTCAACGATCTCGAGGTGATAAAACGTGAATTGCCGATCGACGTTCTGGAAATCCACTATCTCACGCCGCTGCCGGGCTCCGAGGACCACCAGAAGCTGTTCCGCGCCGGCACCTGGATGGACCCCGACCTCAACAAGTACGACCTGCATCACATCACCGCAGGGCATCCCCGCATGTCCAAGGAGGAGTGGGAATACGCCTACCGCGAGAGCTGGAAGCGCTACTATTCCTACGAGCACTGCGAGCGGGTGATGCGGCGCGCCGCGGCGCTGCGGGCGTTCGGCAACGTGCTGTTCGTGATGACCTGGTTCAAGGCCTCGTTCGAGCTCGAGAACTGCCATCCGGTCGAAAGCGGGCTGTTGCGGCTGAAATCGCGCCGCGATCGCCGTCCCGGCATGCCGATCGAGCCGGTCTGGTCATTCTATCCGAAATACCTGGCCGAGATCGCCCGCAAGACCGCCGGATGGGCGGAAATCTATCTGAGGCTGCGCTGGATTTATCTGCGCGTGAAGCACAACCCCAAGCGCTACGAATATTCCGACCTCGCGATCGAGCCCGTCACCGACGACGAGATCGAAACCCACGAGATGTTCCACACCGACGCCGCCCGCGAATACGTCAAGACCGAGAAGCGGATCGACGCGATTATTCACAGCGGCGCGACGGTGGCGGTTCCGGTGCGGGATAAAGCGCCAGTCTGACCGCTTCAGTCGCCGGAATCCGTCAAGCTCCCGCCTGCGGTCCACAGTCTCCTTGTGGGTTGCGGGAAAAGACTCGAACGCTTTCCCCGCCCGGCCCTGCACGGTGCTAGTCCATATCGGCGCGTCACCGACACGCATCCGACTGCGGCGTCATCAAAACGCGCCAATCGCCGACAATTCTTTCGTGAGTCCCATGATGTAGCGTCGTTGCGTCGCGTTTGCCGAAGTCCTTGTGCTGCGGCACCCCATAAAACCAACAACCGGCAACTCCGATCGCTGCTCATGGCCCTTCTCGATTCGACCGTCCGCAAGCTTCCCGAACCGGCAGCGCCCGAGCCGCGCGTCGCGCCGCACAACATGGAGGCCGAGCAGGCGCTGCTGGGCGCGATCCTGGTCAACAACGAGGCGTTCTACCGCGTCTCGGACTTTCTCGAGCCGGGGCATTTCTTCGAGCCGCTGCACCAGCAGCTTTATGAACTGGCCTCGAACCTCATCCGCGCCGGCAAGATCGCGACCCCCGTCACGCTCAAGACGTTCCTGCCCTCCGACGTCGACATCGGCGGGATGAATGCAAGCCAGTACCTTGCGCGCCTGGCCGCGGAGGCCACCACGGTCATCAACGCCGCCGACTACGGCCACACCATCACCGACCTGTCGGTACGCCGAAATCTCATTCGCATCGGCGAGGACATGGTCAACCAGGCGTTCGACGCACCGGTCGACTTTGCCCCGCGCGAGCAGATCGAGGACGCCGAGCGGAAGCTCTATGAGATCGCCGAGACCGGCCGCTTCGGCTCGGGCTTTCAGCGCTTCTCGCAGGCGCTGACCACCGCGGTCGACATGGCGGCGCGCGCCTACCAGCGTGACGGCAAGCTCTCCGGCATCGCCACCGGCCTGAAGGACCTCGACGCCAAGATGGGCGGCCTGCAGTCCTCCGACCTGATCATCATCGCCGGCCGCCCCGGCATGGGCAAAACCGCGCTCGCCACCAACATCGCGTACAACATCGCCCGCGCGCATCAGGGTGAGACCCGGCCCGACGGCCACATGGAAACCGTCAATGGCGGCATCGTCGGCTTCTTCTCGCTGGAAATGTCGGCCGAGCAGCTCGCCACCCGTATCATCGCCGAGCGCACCGGCATTCCGTCGAGCCATATCCGCCGCGGCGGCATCACCGAGGCCGATTTCGAGCAGATCAAGGACGTCTCGATCGAATTGCAGCGCCTGCCGTTCTATGTGGACGAGACCGGCGGCCTGGCGATCGCCCAGCTTGCCGCCCGCGCCCGGCGATTGAAGCGCCAGAAGGGCCTCGACGTGCTGGTGATCGACTACATCCAGCTGCTGTCCGGCTCGCAGCGCAAGGCCAACGAAAGCCGCGTGCAGGAGGTGACCGAAATCACCACCGGGCTGAAGGCGCTGGCGAAGGAATTGAACGTGCCGATTCTGGCGCTGTCGCAGCTCTCGCGCCAAGTCGAAAGCCGCGACGACAAGCGCCCGCAGCTTTCGGACCTCCGCGAATCCGGCTCCATCGAGCAGGACGCCGACGTGGTGATGTTCGTGTTCCGCGAGGAATACTACCTCGCCAACAAGGAGCCGCGGCCGGGCAGCGAAGAGCACATCAAGTGGCAGACTGATATGGAACTGGTCACCGGCAAGGCCGAGATCATCATCGGCAAGCAGCGCCACGGCCCGACCGGCACAGTGCAGGTGCAGTTCGACGCCCACATCACCCGGTTCGGCGATCTGGCCAAGGAGCAGTACCTGCCCGAGCGGATGGGGGACTAGCGAAACTCTCTCCTCGTCATTCGGGTTCGCCGCCATGAGCGCGCAAACGCGCTTATGGCGCGTGCCCCGGAATGACGGAGAGATTTTGCGACTGTGCCCAAGCGCACTTTACGTTGCGCATCGATCCGGCCATAACGCGGGTTCCATGGCCCGACAGCCCACCGCCCAGCCCGCGCCGCAACCCGCGCCCGAACCGGCCGCCAGCACCGGCGGGCCGCCCGCGCTCGAGGCCGGCGGCATCCTGACTATCGACCTCGCCGCCATCCACGCCAATTACCGGATGCTCGCCGCGCGGGTGGTGCCGGGCGAATGCGCCGCCGTGGTGAAGGGCGACGCCTATGGCTGCGGCATCGATCAGGTCACCGCGGCGCTGTCGCGTGCCGGCTGCAAGACATTCTTCGTCGCCAATCTCGCGGAGGCGCGGCGCGTGCGCGCGCAGGCGCGCGAGGCGACGGTTTACGTGCTCAACGGCTTTTCATCCGCGTCGGCCCAGGCCTTCGTCGATTGCTACGCCCGCCCGGTCATCTCGAGCTCGGTCGAGCTCGCCGAATGGGACAACTTCATCTCTTCGAGCAAGTGGACCGGCGGCGCGGCGCTGCACGTCGACACCGGAATGAATCGCCTGGGCCTCTCCATCGAGGAGGCGGCCGCCGTGGCCTCCCGCATCCAGATGGAGAACCACGGCGTGGCGCTGCTGATGAGCCACCTCGCCTGCGCCGATCAGCCGAACCATCCGCTCAACGACCGCCAGATCCGCCAGTTCCGCGAGGTGCGCTCGCTGTTCCGCGGCATCTCCAGCTCGCTTGCCAATTCGCCGGGCATCTTCCTCGACAGTTCGACCTACTGCGATCTGGTGCGCCCGGGTGTCGCCCTTTACGGCGGCAATCCGACGCCCGGCCGGCCGAACCCGATGAAGCCGGTGGTGACCCTGCAGGCCCGCATCCTTCAGGTGCGCCACCTCGAGAAGGGCGCCAGCGTGGGCTACGGCGGCACCTGGACCGCGAAGCGCGACAGCCGCATCGCCATAATCGCTGCGGGCTATGCCGACGGCGTGCTGCGTCAGGCCACGACCACCGACGGCAATGCCGCGTCGGCGCGCGAGGTGATCGTCGCAGGCAAGCGCTGCCGCATGACCGGCCGCGTGTCGATGGATCTCTTGGCGGTCGACGTCACCGACGTTCCGGTGAGCGAAGTGCGGCGCGACATGATGGCGACGCTGATTGGCGAAGGCCTCACAATCGACGACGTCGCGAAACAGGCCGGCACGATTTCGTACGAGGTGCTGACCAATCTCGGGCGCAGGTTTCACCGGGTCTGGAAAGTTTGATCCTTCGCTGCGCCGGTTGATTTTTTCGCCGGCCAGCCGATCCGCCCGGCAACGTCGGCCGGAAGAACATCCGACATCTCGCGCGCCAGCGCCTGAAACGGCGGCCGGGCAAGCGTCTCGTCGAACTCCGGTATGGAGCAATCGTCGCTGTCCCAGCGGCTGTCGCCCGACCAGTTCAGCCGGAACGGCGAGCCGTCGATGCCGAAATATTTTCGCGCCATTGCTGCGTCGCTCTCCAAAAACCGCCGCTGATAGGCCGCGACGAACTCCGCATCGAACACCGGCTTTTCGGCAAGCCGCGGATGGCTCGCGGTGAGCGCCTCGAACAGATTGTAGAGCGCACCCTCGGACGCGATCGGCTTTCCAGTGCCGGCCAGCGACCTGTTGATCTCGATCTTCGCATTGATCAGGCGCCAGCCGATGCTGGGATTGGCCGTCCGCCGGCGCGGATAGCGGCCGGGATTGTCGATGCCGACGAGGGCGCAGAAATCCTCCACCACGTCGCCGGACTTGAGGTGGCTGCGGTCGAAGATTCTCGCCTTGATGCTCGACGCCCCGAACGCCGAAGCCCAGCGGTTGAGAAATTCGAGATAGTCCTGGCTGAAGTCTTCAAGAAATTCCGCAAACGACAGCGTGAAGCGGTTGGCCTGCACCCGCTGCGAATAGGCCGACCAGGCATAGGCAAAGTGCTCCCGCAGGTAGGCCACGACGGTCACGTCGTGACGGCCCAACGCCTCGCGGACCAGTTCGGGCTTGAGAATGTTCTGGAAATCCTCGCTGCTCACCACGACCGTGTTGGCGGACGCGGCATAGTCGTCGACCATCGCGCGCAGCGCTCCGAGCGCCGACATGTCACGCAGTCCCTTCTGAACGTCCTTGATGGTGGCCGACCAGGCGTGGTGCGCGACGCCCGAGGCGGGAGCCGGATACAGAATTCCGTCGCGCTCGAGCGCAGTCCGGTTCTGGTTGAAAAAATGCTGGATCGAGCTGGTGCCCGACTTGTGCCGCCCGATGTGAAGAAACAGCATCCGAACCCTGCCCGCGACCGATGCCGGGACGATTGCACGAAATTGCCAATGCAAAGTTGTCGGCAAATCGGCGGCCCGCGCGAATGTTCTTGATTTGTTCACATCTGTCCTGTAGCTTCGATTCTTCCAGATAAAGAGGGTTCGGACATGGCGATTGAAGGCATCACTTCGCGCGACGGCATCGGTTTGACGCTCTTCGTGGCGCAGGGCCGCCAGGATGAGGCGGCGGCGTTCTACCGCGCGGTGTTTGGCGCAGTTTCACCCCGGCACTGGATCAACCCCAGGACCGGCGAGGTCACCGGCATCGATCTGTTGATCGGCCGCGCCACCTTCACGGTCAGTGGCGCCAATCCCAAGCGCGACGCCGACCCGGCGCTGCCCGGCCCCTGCACGCCGTCGCCGCAAGGCCGCGGCAGCACCATCTTCCAGCTCTGCGTCGACGACGTGGACGCCGTGCTCGCCCGCGCCACCGTGTCCGGCGCGATCGTGCGCACCGCCGCACAGGACGCCGGCTGGGGCGACCGCGTCGCGACCATCATCGACCCGTTCGGCTACATCTGGGCGCTGGCGACGATCCAGCGGGAGCTCACCGCCGAAGAGTTCAACGCGCGCGGCAACATCCAGCTTGTCGAAGCGGCCTGACCGGATCGCACAATGTCCCGCCGCAACCTCACCTTCGTCTGCCAGAACTGCGGCGCGGCCTCGGCGCGCTGGGTCGGCAAGTGCGAGGCCTGCGGCGAATGGAACACGCTGGTCGAGGAAGGCGACGGCACCGGCATCGCCGGCAAGCTGCCCGGCCGCGCGCCGCGCAAGGGGCGCAAGTTTTCGCTGGAGCCGCTGACCGGGGAGTCGCATGACGCCCCTCGCCTGCCGTCCGGCTTGTCCGAGCTCGACCGCGTCACCGGCGGCGGCTTCGTGCGCGGCTCGGTGCTGCTGCTCGGCGGCGATCCCGGCATCGGCAAATCGACGCTGCTGGTCCAGGCCGCGGCCGCACTGGCAGGGGCCGGTCATCGCTCGGTCTATATCTCGGGCGAGGAAGCGGTAGCACAGGTGCGGCTGCGCGCCGAGCGGCTCGGACTCGCGAAGGCGCCGGTGGAGCTTGCCGCCGAGACTTCGGTCGAGGACATCATTGCGACGCTGTCGGACGGCGCGACGCCGCGCCTCGTCATCATCGACTCGATCCAGACCATGTGGACCGACGCGGTGGACGCAGCCCCCGGCACGGTCACCCAGGTGCGCGGCTCGGCGCAGGCGCTGATCCGTTTTGCCAAGCGCTCGGGCGCCGCTGTCATCCTGGTCGGCCACGTCACCAAGGACGGCCAGATCGCGGGCCCCCGCGTGGTCGAGCACATGGTCGACGCAGTGATGTCCTTCGAGGGCGAAGGCTCGCACCAGTTCCGCATCCTCCGCGCGGTGAAGAACCGCTTCGGCCCGACCGACGAGATCGGCGTGTTCGAGATGACCGGCTTGGGGCTGCGCGAGGTTACCAACCCGTCCGAACTGTTTCTGTCCGAGCGCGATCTCGGATCGCCCGGCACCGCGGTGTTCGCCGGCATCGAGGGCACGCGGCCGGTGCTGGTGGAAATTCAGGCGCTGGTTGCACCCACGACGCTGGGCACGCCGCGGCGCGCGGTGGTCGGCTGGGACAACAGCCGGCTGTCGATGGTGCTCGCGGTCTTGCAGGCGCATTGCGGCATCAACCTCGGCGGCCATGACGTCTACCTCAACGTCGCCGGCGGGTTGCGCATCAGCGAGCCCGCCGCCGACCTGGCGGCCGCGGCGGCTCTCGTCTCCTCGCTCGCCAATGCGCCGCTTCCGGCCGACGCGGTCTATTTCGGCGAGGTGTCGCTGTCGGGCGCGGTGCGCCCGGTGGCGCAAACCGCGTCACGCCTCAAGGAAGCGCAGAAGCTCGGCTTCGCCCGCGCGGTCATGCCCGACAGCCCGGATGCCTCGGATCAGGGGCTCCGTCTCGAAACGGTCAATTCCCTGGTTGGGCTCGTTTCCGAGATCGCCGCAAAGGGCGAAAAGCGAGGCAAATCGGGGCCCAAACCGCTCCCAGAAGACGGATGACGCGGGTTCCGCGGGCCGCTATACACACGCGCGCATGCCGGTCAGTTCCAGCCTCGAAACCCAGCCCAAAAACGACACAAAATTAAACCATTGGGCCGAGTATCCGAGGCTCTTGCCTGTGCCGGTGCGGGCAAGAGAGTGTGGGATGAAACCGGCTCCGATTCGCCCGATCCAGGCTGCCATTCGCCGACCCGTAATTAGGCCTAGCTGAGCACTCCATGCCGATCACATGGCTCGATATCCTGTTGCTCAGCGTCATGCTGATTTCCGGCATCCTGGCCATGATCCGGGGCTTCATGCGCGAGGTGCTGTCGATCGTCGCCTGGGGCGCAGCCGCGGTCGCGACCCTGTACCTTCACGGCAAGCTGATCGACATGGCCAAGGCCAACCTGCCGGGCGGCGATACGGTCGCGCACGCCGCGGTGATCGGCGGCGTATTCCTGCTGACGCTGCTGATTGTGTCGATCATCACCGTTCGCATCTCCGACATGATCCTCGACAGCCGAATCGGCGCGCTGGACCGGACACTGGGCTTCCTGTTCGGGCTTGGCCGCGGCCTCGTGATCGTCGTCGTGGCCTTCGTGTTCTTCGCCTGGCTCGTTCCCGCCGGAAAGCAGCCCGAGGGCGTGCGCAACGCGAAGTCGAGAGTTGTGCTGGAAAACACCGGTGAATGGCTGCAGGCCCTGTTGCCGCAGGATGCGGAGAACTATCTTTCGAAGTGGATGAAGAAGAAGCCTGACGACCGCGACCTGCCGCCGGAAACGCCGGGCCAGAGATCCGGGCTGGGCGCGCCGGATGTCACCGGCTCGGTCAGCAATACCGCCGGGTACCAGCGTTCCGACCGCACCGACATGCGGCAGTTGATCGACGCCACACGACGTTAGGGATTGAGCGCATGGCCATGACCACCGACGCGGAGACGTTCGATCCAAATGCCGATCGCCTGCGCGAGGAGTGCGGCGTGTTCGGCATCTTCGGCCACCCCGACGCCGCAGCCATCACCGCGCTCGGCCTGCACGCCCTTCAGCACCGCGGCCAGGAGGCCGCCGGCATCGTCTCCTTCGACGGCAAGCGCTTCCACTCCGAACGCCGCATGGGCCTGGTCGGCGACAACTTTTCCCGCCGCGAGGTGATCGACCGCCTGCCCGGCACCACCGCGGTGGGCCACGTCCGCTACTCCACCACCGGCGAAACCATCCTGCGCAACGTGCAGCCGCTGTTCGCCGAGCTCGAAGGCGGCGGCTTTGCGATCGGCCACAACGGCAATCTCACCAACGGTCTTGCGCTGCGCCGCGCCCTCGTCGCCGAAGGCGCGATGATGCAGTCGACCACCGACACCGAGGTGATTCTGCACCTGGTCGCGCGCGCCAAGCGCAACCGCTTCGTCGACCGCTTCGTCGAGGGGCTGCGCCAGCTCGAAGGCGCCTATGCCTTCGTCGGCATGACCAACAAGAAGCTGTTGGGCGCCCGCGACCCGCTCGGCATCCGCCCGCTGGTGCTCGGCCGCCTCGACGGCTGCCCGGTGCTCGCTTCGGAAACCTGCGCGCTCGACATCATCGGCGCGACCTACGTGCGCGACGTCGAAAACGGTGAAGTGCTGGTGTTCGACGAGGATGGCGCGCATTCGCACAAGCCGTTCCCGCCGATGCCGGCGCGTCCCTGCATCTTCGAGTACATCTATTTCGCCCGCCCCGACTCCATCGTCGGCGGGCGCCCGGTCTACGACGTGCGCAAGGCGATGGGCGCGCAGCTCGCCAAGGAATCGCCTGCCGCCGCCGACGTCATCGTGCCGGTTCCAGAACTCCGGCGTTCCCGCGGCGCTCGGCTTCGCCCAGGCCTCCGGCATTCCCTACGAGCTCGGCATCATCCGCAACCACTACGTGGGCCGCACCTTCATCGAGCCGACCCAGCAGATCCGCCAGCTCGGCGTGCGCCTGAAGCACAGCGCCAACCGCGCGGTGGTGAACGGCAAGCGCATCGTGCTGGTCGACGACTCCATCGTGCGCGGCACCACCTCGTCGAAGATCGTCAAGATGATGCGCGACGCGGGCGCCAAGGAGGTGCATTTCCGCATCTCATCGCCGCCGATCACGCATCCCGACTACTACGGCATCGACACGCCGGAGCGCGACAAGCTGCTGGCGGCGACCCACAGCCTCGAGGAAATGCGGGCGTTCATCGGCGCGGACTCGCTTGCCTTCCTCTCGGTCGATGGCATCTACAAGGCGATGGGCCACGAGGCGCGCGATCCGTTGCGGCCGCAGTTCACCGACCACTGCTTCACCGGCGAATATCCGACCGGCCTCACCGACCAGACCGGCCAGCAGGCGCAGCCGCGGCAATTGTCGCTGCTCGCGGAAGCCGGCTGAAGGAATTTCAGAAGGGACCGGCCGCCTTCAGCGGCCGGCAACGTTCGGGGCGTAGCACGATGTTTTCCAGGCTCGCGGCGCCGGTTTTCGGCGCGATCGTCACCGCAGGACTTGTCGCCCTCGCGCCGCATCAGGCGGCGGCGCAATCGGCGGCTTCAACGGCCAATCAAAATTCGGCTCAGAAACCCGCTGCGAAGCCAGCGCCGAAGCCCACGCCCGTTCAGATCGGCTCCGACTACTGGACGGTCAACACCAATCTGCCGTCGCAATACACGACGGAGCGTTCGCGTCAGCAGCAGGGGCGGCCCGCGTCCACCCAGCGCTCGGCCACGCCCTCGCAACCCGTGACACTCGAGACCACCTCCGAGCTGGGCCGCGTGCCGGTGCAGGGCGTTCCCGGGGGCACGATCGGCTTCGCGTCGGGACAATCGGCCAGCGCCGGCCGCTTCACGGACGGCCGCACGGTGCCGGGCATCGATCCGAACACCCGCTCCGAGTCCTCCTATGTCGGCCTGTCGCTGTCCTCGAGATCGGGAATTCCGCTTCCGATCCCGGTGCCGACGCCCTGGAACCGGAACGAATAGGCCGCAGCACCGCCCGGCTGCAGCCGCATTTCGACGCTAGCTGTCCTGCATGACCGGTCGGTGGACGAAAGCGCTGTTGCTGGCACTGGCGGCTCTCACCATCGGTGCGACCGCGCTTGCCGCCCAGCCTTACGGTTCGGCCGAACCGATCGGCCAGAGCGGCCAACCGGTCCCGACACCGAACTACAGTGCCAACCAGCGTGGATCGCCGCTCTATGTCGGGCCGCCGGCCGTCGCGACCTATGGAGGACGCCGGTATCCGTACGGCGTCACCACGCCGGCCAGGCCCGCGAAGAAGCGTTAGCGTCCGTTCAATTCACACCCGGTACTCCGAAATTCCGGCGACCGACTTGGTCGGCGGCCGCGGCGGCACCTCGTCGGTGCCGTCGGAATAAGCGTACTTCGCGGCGGGACGCTGCATCGCGCGGTCCCACCAGTCGTTGACGCGCGGAAACGCCTTGCGGTCGAGCCGGTCGGGATAGAGCTCGAAGATGCGATGCACGATGGCGAGCATGCTGATGTCGCCGAGCGAGAACGTCCGGCCCGCGAGCCAGGGCCCGCGTTCGGAAAGCTCCCTTTCCATCCGCCCGAACACGAACAGCACGTTGTCGAGCGCGGTCGCAAGCTGCTCGTCGGAATAGCCGCCCTGCGTCAGCACCCGCCAGCGGTCGCGCTTCTCCGGCACCGGCGTGCTCTTCAGCATGATGGCGTGATCCTGCGGGGAGAGATCCTTCACCCGCGCATGCAGCAGCCTGGCATGCGTCAGTCGCGCGAGTTGCAGATGGATTTCGTCCGCCGTCCACGCCCAGTAGCGCATCCGCGCGCGTTCCGTCGCGTCCGCGGGCCGCAGCGGCGGTTCCGGAAACGCGTCCTCGATATATTCGTTGATGCAGAACGAGTTGATGACCGGCGTGCCGTCGTGCACCAGCGTCGGCACCACGCCGTTCGGATTGAGCTTGAGATAGTCCGGGCTGAGATTCTCGTAGCGCCACAGCTCGACGTATTTGCTCTCGTATTTGAGCCCCTTCTCGCGCAGGCAGTGGCGCACCTGCTTGGAACACGTCGTCAGTCCGCTGTGATAGAGCTCGAGCATGGCTTCCTCCGGCGCTTTGACGCAGGAGTCCTCAACACTCCACGCTCAAGGTCAATAGATCGCGAGCTGTCCCACGATGCGGGCCGGCCGCGATCGGTCGCGTGTCCCGCCATCCGGGCCGGCTCCGGACAGGAATGCATGGCGCCGGCGGCGGCCGCCCGCTAGACTTTGCGCAACCGACAAAGGGGGAAATGACCATGGCAACACGCTTCGTAACGCGGGGCCTTGCGGCGCTGGCCTTAATCGCGGCGCTTGTCTCGGCCGCCGCCGCGCAAAACTACCCAGAGCGGCCGATCCGCATGATCGTGTCGATTGCAGCCGGCAGCCTCACCGACGTCATCATGCGCGCGGCGGCGAACGAACTTTCGCCGCGGCTCGGCCAGCCGGTCGTGATCGAAAACCGCGGCGGCGCCGCCGGCATTCCGGGCGCTCAGGCCTGCACGGCGAGCGCGGGCGACGGCTACACGATCTGCGTGGTGTTCCACAATCAGCTTTCTTTCAATCCGGTGATGTTCAGCAACCTGCCCTATGACGTCGACAAGGACATGGTGCTCATCACGCGGCTGTTCTTCCTGATCGAGTCGCTTGCGGTGCACCCGTCGACCGGCGTGAACACGGTCGCGGAGTTGCGCGCGCTGGCGCAGTCGAACACCAAGAAGCTCAACTGGGGCACGCTCGGCCAGGGCTCGGCGCCGGAGCTGTTTCTGCGCTGGATCAACAACCAGTGGCGCACCGACATCGTCGGAATTCCCTATCGCGGCGGCGGCCCGATGGCGCAGGCGCTGGCCGCGAACGATATCCAGGTCGGGGGCGTGGGTTTGGGCAATTTTCTGGGACTGGCCGAAGGCGGCAAGATCAAGCTCCTCGCGGTGTCGGCGCCGCGCCGTTCGGCGCTCGCGCCGAACGTCATGACGTTCCAGGAAGCCGGCCTCGATGGCTACAAGCAGCGCGGCTGGTGGGGCCTGGCCGCGCCCAAGGGCACGCCGGAGGCGCTGGTGAGCCGCCTCAATGCCGAGTTCGTGCGGCTGTTCAGCGATCAGAACTTCGTCGCATTCCTCGACAAGCAGGCGGTGGTAGCCGCGCCGACCTCGCCGGCGGAGTTCGCAGCTTTCGTGAAAGAAGATCGCGTGCTCGCCGCAAGCCTCGTCAAGCTCGCGAATACGCCGGTGCAGGAGTACAAGCCCGGCGCGCCGTAGCTTGCTCCCCCGCGGCGAAGTATTGCCGCACGAAGGCGTTTTCCGCGCAACCGTTCCGCCATGACGGCCGGGCTTGTCCCGGCCGCCGATGCCGTTACAAGACAGCAGCCACGGCGCTGAAAGAGCACGGATGACAAAGTCTCTCGCCTCCCGCATCGCCCTCGTCACCGGCGCCTCGCGCGGGATCGGCTACGCCACCGCGATCGCGCTCGCCCGCGAGGGCGCGCACATCGTCGCGACCGCGCGCACGCCGGGCGGCCTCGAGGAACTCGACGACGCGATCCGCGCCGCGGGCGGCACCGCGACCCTCGTGCCGCTGGAGCTGCGCGACACCGACGGCATCGTCCGCCTCGCGGCCGCGCTGAACGAACGCTACGGCAAGCTCGACATCATGGTCGGCAACGCGGCGCTGGGCGGCTCGAACTCGCCGCTCGACCACTTCGAGACCAAGGAATGGGACACGGTCATTGCGGTCAACATCACCGCGAACTGGCACTTCATCCGTTGTATGGATCCGCTACTGAAGCGTTCGGATGCCGGCCGCGTGGTGTTCCTCACCTCCGGCGCGCCGTCGAACCCGCGCCCGTTCCGCGGGCTCTATGCGACCAGCAAGGCCGGGCTCGAGGTGCTGGCCCGCGTCTATGCCACGGAGACCGCGTCGACGCCGGTCAAGGTCAACCTGTTCAATCCGGGGCCGACGCGCACCCGCATGCGCGCCGCCGTCATGCCGGGCGAGGATCCGATGACGTTGCCGACCCCCGAGGAGGTGGCCGCGAAGATCGTTCCGCTCTGCTCGCCGGACTTCCAGGAGACCGGCAAGCTCTACGATTTTCCGAAGCAGCGGCTGCTGTCGTTTCGCCCGCCGGACTGAGGATCGTTCCGGAGATCAACCGCGGGTGCGAAGCACGCGGCGGCAGGTGTCGTCGTAGCCGTGACGCTTGCCGTATGCGCAGCGCCGCGCCGGCCGGTATTGCACCGGAACCGTCATCGTCGCCGGCGTCTCGACGACCCGGTAGTTTTGCGTGACGAAGCTTACCGTGGTCACCACCGGCACGCGCACGACGTAGCGCGGCACCCGCTCGATGATGGTGTGATTGTGCTTGACGACGCCGACATTGCGGGTCTCGTTCTCGCGGATGACGAGATGATTGGTCTTCTTCACCCGTCCCGATACCGGCACCTCGCTCTGCGTCTCGATCACGCGCGAATGATCGACGTCCCTGGTGGTGCGGATCGTCTCCTGCGTGTCGTAGTGCTCGCGCGGCTGCGGGCAGTCGTAGCACTTTTCGGCGGGAGCGAGCTGCGCCGACGCGGGTGCGGCGGCGAACAATCCGGCGATCAGGAATGCGCCTGCCAATGCGTGCTTCATCGCGATGCCTCGAAATGCCTGGGTTCCCGGCGACCCTACCCGCTCGCCGAAGCGCTGTGCGGAATTGCGGGTTAACGGGTAAACCGGTTAACCGGTTAATAGCGCGCCCGCGTCGCGGACCACGCGATCGCCGCCGCTCCGACCAGCATGGCGGCCGCGAGCACGAACGCCGCGCCCGGCCAGTGCGTGTCCTTCCCGCCGCCGATCGACCAGGCGAAGGCCAGCGTAAAGACGAACGGCCCGGCCAGGTTGGCAATGCCCTGGATGCTGGCGTTGGCGCCCTGCAACTGGCCCTGCTCCGTCTCGGAGACGCGCCGCGTCATCAGGCTGCTGATCGCAGGGTTGGCGATGCCCCACAGCGCGAGCAGCGGAATCCCAAGACAGAACACCAGTCCCGTTTCGGCAATACCGAACACCATGAACCCCGCGACGCCGCCGGCAAGCCCGAACATCAGGGCGCGGCGCTCGCCGATCGCCTTCACCACCGGCCCGACCAGCCCCGCCTGCACGATCACCGCGCAGACGCCGACCACCGCGAGCGAAAGCCCCACGGCGCGCTCGTCCCAGCCGTAGCGGTAGCCGGCATAGAGCACCCAGACGCTCGGCAGCACCACATGGGCCAACGCCGCGAGAAACTCCGACACCGCAAGCCCGCTCAATTCGGGATGCGAGCGGAGCAACTTGAGCGAGCCGACCGGATTGGCGCGCTTCCATTCGAACCGGGTTCGCTGCCCGCGCGGCAGGGATTCCGGCAGAACCAGCAGGCCATAGAGCGCATTGAGCATGCTGAGCCCCGCCGCAACCCAGAACGGCATCCGCGGATCGATCGCGCCGAGCACGCCGCCAAGCGCCGGACCCAGCACGAAGCCGAGCCCGAAGGCCGCGCCCAGCAGGCCAAATTTCGCCGCGCGCTGCTCGGCCGGCGTGACGTCGGTGACATAGGCGTAGCTCGTGGCGATCGAAGCGGACGAAATTCCGGAGATTACCCGGCCCGCGAACAGCCACCAGAGGTTGGGCGCGAGCGCCATCAGCACGTAGTCGAGGGCGAGCCCGAAGTTCGAGATCAGCACCACCGGCCGCCGGCCGTAGCTGTCGGACAGCGCGCCCAGCACCGGCGAAAAGAAAAACTGCATCAGCGCCCAGGCGGTGCCGAACACGCCGAAGATTTCGGCAGCCCGCGCGGTGTCGCCACCCATGAAGTTTTCGACGAGTTTCGGCAGCACCGGCATGATCATGCCGAGCGAGAGCATGTCGAGGGCGACGGTGATGAAGATGAAAACGAATGCCGCGCGCCGCGGCGCGGGTACGGCGGCACCCGGCGGCGCGATCCCGCTCACGAACGCTTCTTCTTCCTGCCGGCGAACGGATTGGCCTTCTCACGCAGCGTCAAACGGATCGGCGTGCCGGGCATGTCGAAGCTTTCGCGCAGCGCATTGACGAGATAGCGCGTATAGGCCGCAGGCACCGCGTCGGCGCGGGCGCAGAACAGCACGAAGCTCGGCGGGCGCGCTTTGGCCTGGGTGATGTAGTTGAGACGGATGCGCCGGCCGGAGACCGCGGGCGGCGGATGCGCCGAAATCACGTCCTCGAGCCATTTGTTCAGTTGGTTGGTCGTCACCCGCTTGTTCCAGACCTCGTGGATGTCGACAACCGCCTCCATCAGCCGGTCGACGCCGTCGCCGGTCAGGCCCGATACGCCGATGACCGGAACGCCCTTGACCTGCGGCAACCGCTCATCGGCCTGCTCCTGCAGCTTGCCGATGCTGCCGGGCTTGCGCTCCTTCAGGTCCCATTTGCTGATGCCGATCACCAGCGCCCGCCCCTCGCGCTCGCAGAGCGCGGCAATGCGCAGGTCCTGCTCCTCGAACGCCTGCTGCGAATCCATCAGCAGCACGACGACCTCGGCAAAGCGGATGGCGTTGATGGCGTCGGCGACGGAAAGCTTTTCCAGTTTCTCCTGGATGCGCGGCGGCCGCCGCAGGCCCGCGGTGTCGTGCAAGCGGAACGATCGGCCGCGCCATTGCAGCTCGCTTGCGATGGTGTCGCGGGTGATCCCGGCCTCGGGCCCGGTGAGCATGCGGTCCTCGCCGAGCAGACGATTGACCAGCGTCGACTTGCCCGAGTTCGGCCGCCCGACAATAGCCACGCGAATGGCGCGCGGCGCGGCCGCTTCCCCGGCCGCGTCCGTTTCTTCGTCCTGCTTGGTCTTTTTCTTCGTCGCGTGCGGCAGCGCCTCGCGCAACGCCTCGAACAGGTCAACCAGCCCTTCGCCATGCTCGGCCGAGATCGCGACCGGCTCGCCAAGCCCGAGCGCATGAGATTCGAGCACGCCCGACGTGCTGGCTTTGGATTCGGCCTTGTTCGCAACCACGATCACCGGTTTGCCGGAACGGCGCACCAGGTCGGCGAAGGCGCGGTCGTCCGGCATCGGGCCGGTTTTCGCATCGAGCATGAAGAACACCGCATCGGCCTGCTCGATGGCCTGTTTGGTCTGCGCCATCATCCGGCCGGCAAGGCTTTCCGAGCCGGCATCCTCCAGGCCCGCGGTGTCGACGATGGTGAAGTCGAGGTCGCCGAGCCGCGCCGGCCCCTCGCGCCGGTCGCGGGTGACGCCCGGCAGGTCATCGACCAAAGCGAGCCGCTTGCCGACCAGCCGGTTGAACAGCGTCGACTTGCCGACGTTCGGCCGCCCGACAATCGCGATGGTGAAGCTCATGGCCATTGGATGCCCCGCTTTGGCAGGGCGTGGCAACCCGTCAATGCGGATGAATCAGCGCTGCGGCGGATCGGGGAACGGCGAAGCGCCCTGCGGCTGCTGTTGCGGCGGCGCGGGCCATGGCGCGGCCTGCGGCGGCGGCGCCTCCTGCTGCGCAGCCGGACGCTGCGGCGCTGCAGCCTGGCGGGGCGGCGGCGCAATGGGCTTGGGCGCGGGCCTGGGCTTCGCCCGCTCCGGCTGGGCCCGCACGACCTCGGGCGGGTTTTGCGGCGGCTCCTGGTAGCCCTGCACCAGCTCGGGCGGCACGCCCTGCGGCACGCCCGGCACGCCGCCGGGGAACATCGGCTTGCGGTCGCCCGGCAGCGGCTTCTTCGTGTTGAACCAGCTCTCCGGATCGAAGCTCTCGCAGCCCGAAAGCGCCAGACCCGCGGCCAGCAGCGAAGCGGTCAACCAGGTCTTCGACCATGTGCGGCGGACACGCATTGCGCCTCTCAGCTCTTCTTGTCGCTGTCGGACAGCGCCAGCAGCATCTGGATCTGGCCGCGCGTGCCCGGCGGCGTCTCGGGATCGGCCAGGATCATTTCGGTCCATCGCCGCATCGCCGTCACATCGCTGGCGCGCCAGGCCGAGAATGCGAGCATCGAGCGCGCGGTATGCCGGAACGCGCGATCCTGCGCCGCGAGCGGCTCCAGCCGTTGCCTGATGTCACCGTAGGGCGCTGTATCGACCAGCAACGTGCCGGCGCGCACCGCAGCCAGATCCTGGAGCACGGTGCCGTGGCTCTTGTCGGCTGCAAGCTGGTCGTAGATGGCGACCGCCGCCTTCGCGTCGCGCCGCGCGAGCTCGCCGGCTTCGCGGAACCTGGCGAGCATGCGGTAGCTCGACGTGCCTTCCGCCGCGATCTTGGCGAAGGCCTCCTCGGCTTCCTTGGTCTTGCCCTCGTTGAGCAGGTTCGCCGCAACCTCGAAACGGGCGCCCGTCTCGCCGGCTTTCTTGGCCTCCTGCCATTCGTAGTAGCGCCAGCCGCCCACCGCGGCCACCACGAGAACGCAGGCGGCGATGATGTACTTGCCGTGCCGCTCCCACATCTTGCGGAGCTGTTCACGGCGTACTTCCTCGTCGACTTCCTGGAAGATATCGGACACTGAAGCGGTTCCCCCGAAGCGTTCCCTTGCGCGAACCCCTGGTCCTGCCGGGCCGGCCGTTCCCCGGCTAAGGCCATGCGCAGGCTGGTAAATTAGTGATGTGGCAGCGGCAAGGCAAAAGCCGCCGCGGCACCCCTTTAACGGCACCTTCCGTTAACAGCCGCAACCGGAGCGCGCCAGCTACTTCTTCTTCATGGCATAGACGTGATCCGGGCCGGGGAACGCCCGCGACCGGACCTCCCGGGCATAGCCCGCGACCGCCGCCTCGATGCCAGGCCCGATATCGCCGTAGCGCTTGACGAATTTCGGCACCCGCGGCGAAAGCCCCAGCATGTCCTCCAGAACCAGCACCTGCCCGTCGCAGGCGGCGCTCGCGCCGATGCCGATGGTAGGCACCGCCACCTGCCCGGTGATGCGGCGCGCCAGCGGCTCGGCCACCGCCTCGATGACGATGGAGAAAGCGCCGGCGTCGGCCACCGCCTTGGCGTCGTCCTCGATCTGCGCCCAGTCTTTCTCCTCGCGGCCCTGGGCGCGGAACGAGCCGATGGTGTTGATCGCCTGCGGCGTGAGGCCGACGTGACCCATCACCGGAACTCCGCGCTGGGTGAGAAAGGACACGGTCTCGGCGAGCCGCCGCCCGCCCTCCACCTTGATCGCGCCGCAGCCGGTCTCCTTCATCACGCGCGCGGCGCTCATGAAGGCCTGCTCTTTCGACGCTTCGTAGGAGCCGAACGGCATGTCGACCACGACGAGCGCCTGCTTCGACCCGCGCATCACCGCGTGGCCTTGCAGGATCATCATGTCGAGCGTCACCGGCACGGTGGTCTCGAGCCCATGCATCACCATGCCGAGCGAGTCGCCGACCAGAATGACATCGCAGTGTTTGTCGACCAGGCGCGCGGTGTGTGCGTGATAGGACGTGAGACACACGATCGGATCGCCGCCCTTGCGGGCCCGGATATCCGGCGCGGTGACGCGCTTGATCTGCTCTTGAATCGACATGGATTTACTCACGAACCCGGAAGCCTGAACGGCAGTAGGCCATGACGCCGTGCCGCGCAAGGACCCCAAAGGTATGCCCCTTAAGCCCGGATGCGTGGCATTTGGCCCCGATTTTGGCCTGTTTGCCGGCGCGGCTATCATGGCCCCAAACAGTATGGACCCATGAACACGACATCGATCCGGGAGCCGGCGCGCGATCTTCCCGTGCGTGGCGAATACGATGTGGTCGTGCTCGGCGGCGGCCCCGCCGGGATTGCGGCTGCGACGGCGGCTGCCATGCACGGACGCAAGACGCTGCTGGTCGAGCGTTACGGCTTCCTCGGCGGCATGGGAACGGCCGCGGGCGTCACCAACTTCTGCGGGCTGCACGCCAACGTCCATGGCGAAATCAAGCAGGTGGTTCACGGCGTCGCCGATGAATTTCTGTCGCGGATCGACCGGCTCGGCGGGCTCAACGCCCCGCATATCGTGTTCGGCAGGATCGCGGCGCAGGCCTACGACTCGGCGGCCTACAAGTGCGCGGCGGACGATCTGCTGCTCGGACACGGCGTGGACATCCTGTTTCACGCGCTCGGCGCCGGCGTCATCATGGACAACGCCGGCACGCTCCGCGCCCTGATCGTGGAGACCAAGTCCGGCCGCGAGGCGGTGACGGGCCGCGTCTTCATCGACTGCTCCGGCGACGGCGACCTTGCGGCCTGGTCCGGCGCGCCGTTCGAGCATGGCGATGGCGCGGGCGGCATGCTCTATCCGACCATGATGTTCCGCGTGAACGGCGTCGATCCGGTGGCCGCGGGAGAGGCCTGGAAGACTATTCCCCTGCTGATGGAGGCGGCCGAGCGGCGCGGCGCGAAATTTCCGCGCAAGGGCGCGATCGTCCGCCCGCAGAAAAATCCGGTCGAATGGCGCGTCAACGTCACGCAGTTGAAGCGCCCGGACGGCGCAGCGGTCGACGGCACCGATGCGGACGAGCTGTCGGCGGGCGAGATCGAAGGCCGCCGCCAGGCCGCGGCGTTCTTCGAATTCCTGAAACGCGAGGCGCCGGGCTTCGGCAACGCCTATATCGTCGACACGCCGCCGCAGCTCGGCATTCGCGAAACCCGCCGCATCAGCGGCCACTACCAGCTCAGCCGCGACGACGTGCTCAGCTGCGCAAGCTTTCCCGACACCATCGGCGTCAACGGCTGGCCGATCGAGAAGCACGTCGCAGGCGACGTCGAATGGCTGTGGCCGGACATTCCGGCGTCGCGCGGCTTCAATCACCTGCCCTACCGGATGTTGCTGCCGCAGAAGGTGGAGAACCTCCTGGTGGCCGGCCGCTGCGCCTCGATGACGCATGAGGGCCAATCGGCCGCGCGTGTCAGCGGCGGCTGCTTCGTGATGGGCCAGGCCGCAGGAACCGCGGCGCATCTCGCGCTGTCCGGCAACTCCCCACTCGACAAAATTCCGGTTGAAGCGCTGCAAACTTTGCTTGAGAAGGACGGCGCCTGGCTCGGGCGCGACATCGCATAATCTGCAACCAAAAATAGCCTGCAACCAAAATAGTCCGCAACCAAGAGAAACGACATGATGAAACACATCACATTCGCGCTGATGGCACTGCTCGCGGCAGCGATGCCGGCCGCCGCGCAGGAATGGCCGACCAAGCCGGTCAAGATCATGGTGCCGTTCGGTCCGGGCTCCACGCCCGACGTGGTCGCGCGGCTAATCGCGGATCATCTGCAGAAAACGCTCGGCCAGCCCTTCGTGATCGAGAACAAGCCGGGCGCGAGCGGCAACACCGGCACCGACGCCGTCGCCAAGGCCGCGCCCGACGGCTACACCATCGGGGTGAGCATCGGCGGGCCGCTCGCCATCAACACGCTGCTGTTCTCGAAGCTGCCCTACGACCCCAAGACCGACATCGCCCCGGTCACCCAACTGGTGACCCAGCCGAGCGCGCTTGCGGTTAATTCATCGGTTAAGGTTAACAGCGTCGCCGAACTTGTCGCGCTTTTGAAGCGCGAACCGGGCAAATTCAACTTCGGATCGATCGGAAACGGCTCGCTGTCGCACCTCGCGATGGAAGCCATCGCGCTGCACAGCGGGACCAAGCTCGTCCATCTGCCCTACCCGTCTTCGCCCGCCGCCATGACGGCGATCATCCGCGGCGACGTGCAAATGGGCTGCCTGCCTGCGATCGCGGTGACTCCGCACGAGGCGTCCGGCGCGGTCAAAATTCTCGCCGTCTCGACCGCCAGGCGTTCGCCTTATTTGCCGCAGATTCCAACGCTCAAAGAGGCCGGAATCGACGTGGATGCCGACGCCTGGATGGGGATGATCGCGCCGGCGCACACGCCGGACGCCATCGTTGCGAGAATTCAGCGCGCGGTGGTAGAAGCACTTGCGACGGCTGCGATCCGTGACAAACTTGCGGCGCAATTGATGGAACCGATCGGCAACAGTCCGGCCGAGTTCCGGGCGCGGATCGACAGCGAGATCGTTCGCTGGGCGCCGGTGATCAGGGCCGCGGACGTCAAGGTTAATTGACCGGCATTTAGTCAGTGATTGCACAAGTCGGACCGGTTGGTAGCGCGGAGTGATGCATGAGCAGCACGGAACAACATCCCGAGGTCACCGCGGACGAGTTGGGGAATGAATCGCCGCCGGTCAGCCGCGCGCCCGACTGGCCGAAAAAGATCCGCACGCTGACCGCGACCGAGCTTGATCGGCTGACGATCGACGGCGCGGGCCGCTTCTACTGGGACGGCCGCCTCGTCAATTACGAGCCGCCGGAGTCGAAAGTGACCAAGGCCGAGCCGCCCGACCGCACCCCGGTCGAGGCTGAGCCGCGCAACTTCGACGACGACCACAAGCCGGGCGAGACCATCGAAGGCACCGAACTCGACCGGCCGGCCGACGCGCGCGCCGTCGCGCATCGCGACGACCACCTCCACGATCTCGACGATGTGCGGGCCGTCCAGCATCGCGTCGTGCATCATAGCGCGATGGGCGGAGAATTTTCGGAGGCCGTCGGCGCTCCGGTCGTTCACATCCCCGACCGCGTCCGCATCACGCTCACGCGCTGGCAGTCGCTCGGCGCGATCCTGGTCGTGCTGTGCCTGCTGTTCGGATCGCTGGGTGTGGCGGCGCTCGGCTTTGCCACCGCGTATGACTGGGGCTGCCGCACCGGGCTGATCCAGACCCAGTGTCCGGCGATGCCACGGCCGTCCTCGCGCTCCGACATTCCTGCGTAGGCGCGAATCACCCAAGTCGCATTTCATTACGCCTTGTCCACCGCGGCGCATGCGCAATAGCGCTTTGACTTCCTGAGACGTCCCGCCATCATGGCGCGGGATGAGTTTCCTGCCGGCCATTTTCAAGGCGCGAACGCGCCCGGACGACACGGCCCCGAAAGCGGAGCCCGCCGGCGATTCGCCTCAAGCGGTACCCCGCGAAGCGGAAGACAACGTCTTCGAACTGGTGGCGCCGGAAAAAATCCAGGAGGCGTATCGCGAGACTCAGCCCAAACCGGATCCGGAGCCGGAAATGAAAGGCCGCAACGTCCATGGCCTCGCCGCAGCCGACCTGACCCGGTTGTCGATCGACAATGACGGCCGGCTCTACTGGGACGGCAAGCCGGTCGAGGTCCGGCGGCGCATTCAGATGTCGCGGGCCCAGGTCGTCGGCGCCAGCGTCGTTGCCGCTTTCATCGTCATCGGCGCAGTGGGCGCCGCCGTTCAGGGCTCACTCGCAGTGCGGGACTGGGCCTGCCGGCTGGGCTGGACCACCAGCTACTGCACCCTGCCCGGCCCCGCCGCCCCTCGCCCCATTGATATTCCGGCCTGAATCCCGCTTTCAGAGCCTTGAACCCGGCCACCCGCGGAACCGACCAATGCTTGACGGCCCTGAATGAGGCCGGTGCGGTTCAGGCGCAGCCAGCGCCGTGATTTTGGAGGCGGCCGTGAACCCATTGATTTCAGGGGACAGCATTGCTTACCAGCGTCAGGTCGCGGCGCTTTCCAAGGGCCGGCTGAAGCTTCAGGTCAGCGCGGGCGCGCTGATTGCCATCGTCTCGGCAAGCCACGTGCTGTCCGGCATCATGGACGGCGATCTCGGATCGAGAGGCCTTTCGCTGTTTGGTCTGGTGGCCGGCCTCTATATCGCAGCGCATTATTCGGTGCTGCTGAAGGCCAAAAGCGCCATGAACTAGGGCCTGTCTTCAGTTAGTCCGTGAGGACGGATTTAGCCCCGTAGAGGGCAACGGGATTCCCAAATCAGTTTTTCTGTAACTCATGGGCGGTCGGCTTGAGGAGGGCCGACCGATGCGACGCTATGCATTACGCGACGACCAGTGGGGCCGGATCAAGGATTTTCTACCCGGCCGCGAAGGCCATGTAGGAGGCACGGCGGCTGACAATCGGCTGTTCATCGAAGCAATCCTGTACCGATACCGAGCTGGTATCCCGTGGCGCGATTTGCCCGAGCGTTTCGGCGACTGGAAGATTGTCTATCAGCGCTTCAATCGGTGGGCGAAGAGCGGAGTTTTCGAGCGCATTTTCAAGCTGCTGGCGAGCGACCATGATAACGAATACATGATGATCGACGCCACCATCGTGCGCGCTCACCAGCACAGCGCCGGCGCACGAAAAAAAACGGCGAACAGGCGATCGGCCGCTCGCGCGGCGGGCTGACCACCAAAATCCACGCCCTGGTCGATGCGCTCGGCAATCCCGTCCAGGTGATGCTCACGCCCGGACAAGCGCACGATCTGACTTGCGCGGAGCCGCTGCTGGAATCTGTCGATCCAGGGGCGGTGCTTGGCGACAAGGCCTTCGACGCCGACCCCTTCATTGACGCACTCGAACGGCGCGACATCGCGCCGGTGATTCCGCCCAAGGCCAACCGCAAGGTGCCGCGCAGTTGTGATTTCGTGCTCTATTGCGAGCGCAACCTCGTCGAGCGCTTCTTCAACAAACTCAAGCACTTTCGTGCCATCGCCACCCGCTATGACAAACTCGCCACAAATTTCCTCGCCGGCGTCCAGCTCGCCTGCGCCATGATCCTGCTCAACTGAAGACAGGCCCTAGCAGGCTGCTGAAAAACTCCTGGCCGTCATTCCGGGGCGCGCCGAAGGCGCGAACCCGGAATCCAGAACATCGGGATTTCCTGCTTTGCTGGATTCCGGGTCCGCCGCTTCGCGGCGTCCCGGAATGACCGCGGAGCTAGCCGGCGCCTCACTCACACCACCGGCGAGCGACCTCCGTCGACATTGGTGGCCGTGCCGGTGATGTAGCCGCCCTGCTCGGACACGAGGAAGCAAGTGAGGTTGGCGAACTCCTCCGCCTTGCCGGCGCGGCCGAGCGGAATCTCCTTCTCCCGCGCCTTGTAGTATTCCTCGATCGGCACGTTGGCGCGCTTGGCCGACTGCACGTGCTGGTCGGCCTCGATGAAGCCCACCAGCATCGCATTCACCAGCACGTTATGCGGCGCGAACTCCTGCGACAGCGCCTTGGTCATGGCCATGCCGGCGGCGCGCGACACCGAGGTCGGCATGCTGTTCGGACGCGGCGCCTTGGCTCCGATGTTGAGCACGTTGATGATGCGGCCCCAGCGCCGCTCCTTCATCTGCGGCGCGACCAGCCGGATCAACCGCACCGCGGCGAACAGCTTCTGCTCGATGTCGTCGTGCAGGATCTCGTCGGTCACCTTCTCGAACGGCATCGCGCGCGAGGTCCCGGCGTTGTTGACGATGATGTCGACCTTGCCGAACGCTTTCATCGCCTCGTCATAGGCGCGCTGGATGTCGGCTGCCTTGCCGACGTCGGCCTGCACGCCGATCACGCGGGCCTTGGCCGACTTTCTGATCGCCGCGACCGCCTCGTCGAGCGACTCTTTGGTGCGCGCAACAATGGCGACGTCGGCGCCGGAGGCCGCAAACCGCGTCGCCACCGCAAAGCCGATGCCCTTGCTGCCGCCGGTGACGATGGCGGCACGCCCCGAAAGACTGATTTCCATTGAATTCCTCCCGAACGCCAAAACTCAGCGGAACGCTGCGTGCCGCGTCAGGCCTCCGCCTGCTTGCGCGCGACCATACGATGAATTTTCCTGCCCGACGACAGGCTCACCGGCTCGTCGTCGAGCAGCACCACCGCATCGCCGAGTGCGGCACGGACCAGGCCGCCATCGAACGCGGTGTACAGCCTGCCCACCGGATCGCGCTGGTCGGACCCGTCGGTGACGCGCCAGCTCAGGTAGAGAATGCCGTTGGGCTTGAGGACCTCGAGCAACCGGCCCACCGCCGGCGCGATCAGATCGCGCGGCAGATGCATGATCACCGTTTCACACAGCACGTTGTCGAACGAGCTGTCGGGCACGCCTGCAAGTTGCGGCAGCGACGCCGCCTTGAACTCGAGCTTCGGGTAGCGCGCCCGCGCCTGCTCCAGCAGCGCGTCGGAGGCGTCGTAGCCGATCGCGTCGAAACCGTTCGAGGCCAGGAACGCGACCTCGCGCCCGCTGCCGCAGCCGATGTCCGCGGTGCGTCCCGCCGCGCGGAAGAAGCGCCGCACCAGCGCATGCAGATCCGCCGGCGGTGGCTGCTCGTGCCAGTCGCGCGCAAAGCCCGCGGCGCCGGTGTCGTATGCGGCAAGAGTCTTTCGATCCATGCGGGTCCTGCGTTTGGAAGTTTGGAGGTCACTCTCTCACTGAAGACGGCTCCGGCCAAAGCACCGCGAACCCTGGCTTTGAATTCGGGCGCCCGGGTCGGCCCGCCATTCTCTCATTTTCCTTCCCTCAAAAAGAGGGTTGGAGCGCCGAGAGGCGCCGGGGAGCGTGCGAAGCTCCCCGCCCGGCTTTGCGAAAGCCGGGCCACGCCAAGATTCCGGGACCCAAGTGCGCTCCTGAGGGGGGTGGAGGGTCCCGGGGCGTGGGGCCCTTGCGAGGGGCCCGGCGCCTCCCGGCGCTCCAACGCGATGCCAGTTGTCGGGCACCGCATCCTGCTCCCTCTTCAAACGCCGCGATCGACGGCTTTCGTCGAAAGAACAAAACAGGAACATTTATAGCGCCTGCAATATCGGAGTCAACCCGTAACGCGCGCCGGTGTCTCGGCAGTGCCCCCTGACCGGCGCGTGTCCCGGCGGTGACCCAGCGAGCGGTCAACAGGATGATTGGCTCGCTGCGATGTCCGCTTCGCTCCGAAAGCGACCGAGTTGCTGCTCCGCCGCGCAATGACGTGATGTGCCAATCGCGTCACTTCGCACTGCGCAAAACAGCATCGCTGTTCGATCGTCTCGTCGGCGGTGGCGAGTTGCGGGTGGAATTCCAGTCCGGGTGCCTTGGCGGTTTTAAGGTTGATCTCGAATTCGAACTTGGTGGACTGGATCACCGGAATCTCGCCCGGCTTTTCGCCCTTAAGGATACGATCGACAGACCCTGGGCAATCGATGCATCGCTGCGGGCGTGACAATCAGTTGGCGATATCGGACCGCAAATCCACTCGATGAGGCGATCAGGCCATCATTTGACCCTGGCGCGGAGGCCGTGACGGAGCGCTCGATCTCGCCAGCATCTCGTACATCAATCGGGATCAGTTCCACCCCCCAAAGGAAGCGCCACCGACTGGATTGCACCCGCTGTTGCCCAAATAATCTTTTTTGAACAGGAATTGACGCATACCATGGCGGCCGACGCTAGCTCGGACCGTCTCATGCTCCGGAGTATGCCGATTTCAGTTTTCCGGCTCAGGCCCACAGCCGGTCGTCGGACGATGGAGTCGCGGTCTGAGGAGCTTTCCAGGTGAATTCGGACAAAGCCCGCGGTCACGCCGTAACCGTCAATAGATGCGCCCGTAGTGCCCGAGCCCATAGCTGTCGCGCACGAGCTTGGCGTAGCGGGTGACGAACTCGAGCAGCCGCCGGGCAAGGCGCTCCTTGCGCCATTCCCTGAGAGCCGCGTGTCCATCCGTGTGGTGAATGACGGCGGGATGACCGGCCGGCCCGTAGATCCATCCGGTCTTGAATGCCGCCGTCAGCTCCCTCTCGATGCCGCGAGAGCCGCGACCGGCCACGTTCACCTGCGGGACGTAGTGTTGCAGCGCGTAAGCGCGGTCGAGCAGGTGCGGCCGGTTGGAGAAGATCACCGTCCGGCAAACCGGGATGCCGGCCATGTCGACGGCCGTGATGCGATCGAGCTCGTTGTCGTTGTTGGGGCCGATATTGAAGCGAAGACAGGGAACGCCGGCGGTGCGCATGGCCTGCGCGATATCCGATACGCGGTGACTGATCCGGCCCGGATGGAATTGATAGTCGTGCTCGAGCTGGCAGACGATATCGGCGTTGCTCAGCCGAAGGCTGCGCACGTAGCCGTCGGCCAGGCCCCGCGTCGAATGCAGCTCGATGGTCCGGCCCGGAACGGTTTGGAGCAGCGCAGCGTGGAGCGCGTCGAAAGGCACGCTGAGCGGTGCCGCGTGGCAGAACACCCGGATGTTGGCGAATGCGTCGAACCCGAAGACGGCGCCAAAGGAGCGAAGCGTCCCGAAGATCGGGAGCCGGTCGATCCGGTTGGCGCAGAAGTTGGTGAAGACGTTCAGATCGAGTGGGGCCATGAAGCTGTTTAGTGATTGTCCCGTGGCACGATGGCCTGCGCCACGCGCTGATGTTTCACCGCCGGCTTGAGCACCATAGTCATTGGATCTGCAGTTCCCGTGGCCGCAGCGATACTATCGGAAGCATTAGTCGACTTGTCGACTGCCCCCGCGGCAAGGGGTGCGTGAGGGCCGACGATTACGTCAATACGTTTGACATGCCATAAGCTCGGAATTTCTACGGAGACCCAGATGGACGTCCAGGTGCCCCCCCCGAATTCCTCCGCACCGCAAATCCTGGAAATCGGTCAGGTCCCTCGGATGCAACACGCATATCCGCTTACAACGGAGTTTTTCTCTACCTACGTCATGGATTCCAAGCGGAGCATCCCGCCTGGAAGCAAGCTCGTTTCGGCAACGACTCTGGTCCAGCTTGCCAGGCGATTGTCAGAGCCAGGGTTGGATCTTGTCGTCGTGCATGCCTCTGCCCATGGCAGCTTTGACGGACTGGTCCGCACCGTGTTCCGGCGGAGCACACTTGATGGCCATGTTCCTTTGTTCCGCGGTCTTGCCCAGCAATTGCTGAGGCGCCGCACGATCGCGCCGGTTGCAGTGCTCGACCTGCATGACTTCGCCTTCGATTCTTTCATGCAATCTGCATCTCTTGCGGCGTTCGACGCTTTATTTCAAGCGGGAACTGCCGCCGGACCGATGGCAGTTACTGATGCGAAGCGGCAAAACGCCGACGCTTCGGTATCGGAAACTTGCGCGCTATAGGTCCGCACTGTCTCGCATACGCCCCCTGTCGCTCGGCCTCCCCGAAAACATGCTGGCGTGTGGCGCTCCAAAACTGTTGCCGGCCGCCAAAGACATCGACGTGTTCTTCGCGGGGCAATTCAAGTGGTCGAGCACGGTTCGGGAACGCGGCGTTGAAGAGCTCGAGCAGTTGCGGAACGAGGGGTTCCGTATCGATATCCAGGAAAGCGGCTTGTCGCCCCGCGATTACCTGGCCCGCTGTGCCCGCGCATGGCTTGTCTGGTCGCCGGAAGGCTACGGTTGGGATTGTTTCCGTTCGTACGAGGCAGCGTTTGCCGGGTCTGTGCCGCTCATCAGCCGGCAGACCATCGAACGCCATGAGCCATTCATCGATGGAAAACACGCCGTATACTACGATATTGAACCCGGCCAGCTCACTCTGGCGGTTCGACGCGCATTGAATGACCGCGCCGGGCTTATGGCTATGGCTCAAGCGGCCCAATCAAACATTTTGAAACATCACACGCCACACGCCCTGGCGCGTTACGTCGCTGAGACAACTCTCGCAGCCGCTGGTCGAAATATTCTGGCTATATAGTGCGGCGCCGTTTGTAGCTGGGATGAAATATTTGGTGATTGATTCCAGAGATCATCATCTATGAAAAATGGCCAGCTTTGTTGTCTTTGACATGAAATGCGAGTGGGCGGACCTCATCAAGTCTGATGCCAATTATTTTCGAGTAGTGTCTAGCTAATATGGGCCGACAGTTTAGGTGCACAGCACATTCAGAAGAGAATTCTGATCACGGGTGGAGCTGGATTTCTGGGCTCGCATCTCTCCGATCGGTTGGTCGCAACCGGCGCAAACGTAATCTGTGCCGATAATTGCTTCAGCGCCTCCCGGACCAACATCGATCATCTGCTTCGCCACCGGAACTTCGAACTCATCCGGCACGACGTGACATTTCCGTTCTACGTCGAAGTAGCTGAAATTTAAGCGCCAACAATGCACATTCGGTCTACTTACTCGATCACCTCGTCCGCGCGAGTACGGACTGCGGCACGGCGAGCCCGACGCCTTGGCAGGCAGCAAACGTGGCAACGCAGCGATCCGAAGGCCCGCAAGCCGAGCCGTGGGCACTAATGTGAGACGCGACGCCGCCAACCCACCAGGATGACACGGCCAAGCGCTATGCCCGGGGCCTCGATGGCGTAGTAGCTGACCAGCGCGGGAACGGCGAGGCAGGCCATCGCGGTTGCAATAATCGCCGGGCCCATAATTGCCGGTACCTGCAAACTCAAGGCCGCCGGCACGCCGACCGCGACGAGTGGCACGATCCAGACCAGCAATGACATATGCAGGACATAGTAACTCCCGGACGAGAGCCCGAGCAGCCTGACAGGCCTGCGGTCGAGAAACCTCAAGCCCGCGACGTCCAGCCGGTACGCCGCCAGGCTCACCAGCACGAACGCCAGGTAGCCTTCGAACAAGGCGGCGAAGCGGGAGAAGAAGCCGAATATCGGGCCGGTCAGGAACAGGGCCAGCACGACCGCGAGCAGCACCCGGCGGGCCGCAATCGGGGACAGGCCTTGCACCAGCCTGCAGCCCAGGGTCGGCACCAGCATTCCGAGCACGAACACAAACATGTTGTGGGACAGCGGACGCCAGAAAGCCCAGCCTGCGGAGAACGACAGCGCGCTCGTGACCACCGCAATGGCGAGCAGCATCAACGGACCGCGAGAGCGCTCCACGAAGTAGAGAGCGACGATAACCGGGGCCATCAAGATCTCGACTTGTATGGCCCACAACGTGCCGTTCAGCGAGGCATCGAGCAGCAGCAGGTTGGCGACGAAAGTTCCGACCTCGAGCGGCGGCCCGGGCTGCCCGTCGTGGCCCGGTAAACGCCAGCCGTAGACGATCGCGGCGAGCAGCATGGAGAACATCACGACCGGATAGATGCGGAAGATGCGCGCGATGTGGAACCGGACGGCGGCCCCGGCGGGATCTTGCGGGCCATACTGAAGAGAGACGCGCAGGACAAACCCGCTGATGATGAAGAACATCATGAGCGCCGAATGGCCCGGCAACAGCGCAAGCTCGATTCGTCCGATCGTGTTCTGAACCCAGCCCGCGTCCGGCCAGGGCATGTGCGGCAACAGCATGACGCCGTTCACGGCCCAGCCGGATACATGCCACGCGGCCACGATGACGGCTCCGATGCCGCGCAGCGACTCCACCCGATGAAAAAATGGCCGGACTTCCCCCATGGGCTCGACGCTCCAATTCGCACTGTAATAGATTCAAGCCGCAATGACCGCATTGGGGTCATTTGCGACCGGGGCGAGGCCAGCGGTGGCTCCCGCCATGTCGGTTATGCCCCCAATAGGAGAGATGCCAGCAGATCGAGGTCGAGGCCGGTCGCGGGGCTGCGGCTGATGTGACCGCACGTTGACGATGCGCAGCATGGTCTTGGCCTGATCGGGCGAGAGGCCCGCCGCCACGCTCCAGCGGCGCTACTCTGCCTGCCGAGGATGTCGTTCAATTGCGTGTTGGAGTTTGTACAGGTCGAGCCCTGCTGGGGTTAAAATCAGCCGCTGACCAACACGGCGCGCGAGCCGACGTTGTATTTATACCAACGTTCAGCCCGGTCTTCCCTAAGTTCAATGGGACAGTGGTGCAGTCCGCTCTAGCTTGCGACTACCGTCCACGGCTCGATCCCCCCCACCGCCGTGGTGGTCACAAAGACCGTCACGGCGCGCACCTCCATCCCCCCCAGCAGCGCCGTGGCGGTCTTTCTCTTTCAGTCCGGTGCATCGGTGCGGATCGAGATCGAGGCCGGGCGCGGGCTGCGGCTGATGTGAACTGGTCGAAGCGGGGCGACGGAGTGGCCGATCCAGTGTCACGTGACACTGGATTTTTCGTTCAAGCCATTGACGCGGCTGCACCCCCTCTCGCCGCGACGTCACGTGACATACGATAGCGCTGTCGATTCGCGACCGGTTTCTGTCGCCGATCAGCCCGCCAGCGTGCCTCCCCCGCCAGTGGCGGCCCGCAGCGCATGGCCGGCATCGGCGGTCGTCACGCGATTGCGGCCGGCCCGCTTGGCGGCATAGACCGCGCCGTCGGCGTACCGGATCAGCGCGTCGAAGTCGTAACCGAATGCTTCGGTGGACGCGACGCCGATGCTGGCCGTTGTCCTGACCGGCATGCCTGCGACGATCACCGACGCCGCCTCGACCTGGCGGCGGATGCGCTCGGCGACCTGATGCGCCGCCTCCGCGCCGGTGTGCGGCAGCAGGCAGCAGAATTCCTCGCCGCCGATGCGGAACAGGAAATCGGTCGGCCGGATGCAGGAATTCACCAGACCGACGAAGCAGGTCAGCACGTCGTCGCCGCCGGAGTGTCCGAAGCGGTCGTTCAGCGACTTGAAATGGTCGAGATCGAGGAACAAGAGCGACAGCGGCGCGCCTTCGTGGCGGTGGCGCTCCAGGAGCCGCTCGCCGCGCGCCATGAAGGCGCGGCGGTTGAGCGCGCCGGTCAGCGGATCGGTCTGCGCCTTGGTGCGCTGCTCGAGCTCGAGCCGCTCCTTCGACATCGCCACGACCAGCACGGCGAACAGCAGCGTGTGCGCGAACACGAACAGGTTGAACGCGCCCAGCACCCACGGCTGCATCGGCAGCATGCCGAACGGAAACGGCGCTATTCCCATCAGCGGGATTCGCGACGCGAAGAACAGCGCCAGCGACGCGCAGATGAAGATCACCGGCCACCGCGAGGCCAGCGGCTCGCCGCGGCCGCGCCAGAACTCCAGGGCCGACAGGACCAGCAGGGTCGCGACCAGGACCGAGGACACGACGATGCGAAACGGCAGGTTTTCCAGGAAGCCCGGAACAGCACAGACCGCGAGCCACGTCGCGGGGATGCCCAGCACCGCCGGCCACACCGGACGCTTCCGCTCGAACGCGCGCGCGCCCTGCCAGAAGCAGACGAAGGCCACGATGAAGAACGAATTGCCGATGCCGATGGTGAGATAGTTCTGGGCCGCTCCGCGCAGCATGAACAGCGCCGCCGTCACGCTGCCGCTGGCCAGCGCAATGCTCCACCAGCCGAACCACGGCGAGCTGCGGCTGTTCAGCCAGAACGCGACGAACAGCCCGCCCAGCAAAAGCTTGACGAACAGTCCGAACAGCAAAACCGTGTACGAATCGACCTGCATGGCGCGACAGCCACCGTCCCCCGCGAATCGTGGTCAGTCTAGCGGAGCTTGCGGCACACTCTTCAACGATTTCCCCAGCAGGCGCGTCAGGTTGTGTGCCGGGTTGTGTCGAGTTGTGCGTCAGCGCCCGCCGGACATCGCCGTGGCATAGGCCTCCGGCTTGAACCCGACCAGGAACTTTCCACCGCCGAGATCGAGCACCGGCCGCTTGATCATGGACGGCTGATCGAGCATCAGCGCGATCGCCTTCGCGGAGTCGATCGCGGCCTTGTCCTTGTCGGGCAGCTTTTTGAAGGTGGTTCCCGCACGGTTGAGCAGCGTCTCCCAGCCGACCTTTTTCGACCAGCGCTCCAGGCGCTCGCGGTCGATGCCGGCGGTCTTGTAGTCGTGGAACTGGTAGGCGACGCGGTTCTTGTCGAGCCACGCGCGGGCCTTCTTCATCGTGTCGCAGTTCTTGATGCCGTAGATGGTGATGGACATGGGTCAGACCGTTGCCAAGTGACTGGTCCCGGAGTGTCGGGGAATTGGCCAGACTAATCCAGCATTCCGGGAAAAGTTATGGGGCAGATACTTCATGGCAGCGCCACGCTGCGCCGACGACGTGATCGAACAGGATAACCCGCGGGAGGCGAAGTGCCAGTCTCGCCCGCACGGCGCGTTCAATATCTACGGCATCATGCGGCGCTTGGGCATTTGATTTCGACGCCTCGCTGCCGGGAAGCGTCGGCGGATACGGTGGACCGGCCACTCAAGCAGCGTCGTTGTTCGAGTTCCTGGACTGCCCAACGGGGCTGACCTCGTCACCGCCCGGAGCACAACGCAATGCATCAGTCAGGCGCTGCCCCGTTCGCTCGCCGCGGCAAGTGATAACTACTCACGAGCCAGTCCAATGCGCGCGTCTGGATTTTGCTCAAGGAAATGCTGGAGCGCCATGAACAATTCCGATGCGTGCTTGATACGGCCTTCATCCAGCGCTTGACGAATATCGTCAGTAATCATCGTTCGGATGGCTTCGCCGCCGTGCGGCTGATGCAGCAAATAGCTGGCGAGCGCTGCGGCCGCAATTTCCGGGATATGCTCGTGCTCGCTGATGGCGGCGACTTCTTTCTCGTCAAGTCCGCAAAGTCCGATGCAATCCTCCAAGGAAATCATGGCTGCCATCCTCCGGCTGATCAAGCGTTGCGATCAACGAATCCTTTCGAGAAATGCGATTTCATTTCCAGTCTGCTGCCAGGATACTCTCGTCGATCATGTAACAGCCCCATCGAAGCAAGGCGCGTCACCGGTCATGCGCCACACTGCGAAGGCTTCGCGGCGGGCAGGCTTTCGGCGCCCCCAAAGGCTCGCTGCAATCCGCCGGGACAGCTAATAGCGACGTGAACGCCGCTCTTCCTGTCCGGCCGGCTCCGTATCCGTAGGCGGCTTGCGTGGTTATTCCGCCCGGCTGACGAAGCGGCGCGGGCGACCTGGCCTGCGCCGGCGTAGCGACGGCCAAGGCGAAGGCAGCAACGCGATCAACCTGAGCATCGGTCACCTCGATGTTTTGGCTTTAACGACCAATAATGCCTTGTATCGGCTGGCACACTTTGACTCAGATCAACCGTGCGGCCCCGCAACTCAACTGCGGCGGAGCAAGGTTATCGTCCGTCGCCGATGGCGCCGGCCTTATGAGCTGAGGTTTTCGGCAACGCTGACGCATCGTCCGGACTCTTATTGGTCGCCCCGGATGGGTTTCTTCCAGCCTGGGAGCGCTTGCTTTATTTGGTGCGAAAGGCCGGATTGCTCCGGCCTTTCTCGCTTGAGCACTGCCCAGGCTGATCTGTCAGTAGTCCGACCCAAGGAGCCGGCGTTCCTGCCACGGGCCGACGGCATTGGGGTTGTAGCCAAAGCCGCGACCATACGCATAGGCCGGGTCACCCATATAAGCATACGCGGGGTCGGTGGCGTAGGCCGGCGCACGATGCTCTGTTGCAGCCGCCTGTTCCCGCGTGACGTTTGGTCTGATCAAGACAGCGCGTGCTGAATATCTGGACGTCATTACTTTGCAGAAAGAACGTCGGCGCTTCAGAAATAATTGGTTCAGCTCTGGCGTGGCGCTGACGGTCGCTCACCAGCCCATCACGATCGATACGAAGCGTGCCCGGCGGCGGGGTCACCCCGGCCGGGCAGCAAAGCCTGCGTGTCTCAGTGGTGATGGGCCGAAACGCTCCTCATGCATTCGGACAGCATAGCTCCGGGGGCCGAATGGCTGATGTCGCCCAAACTGAGGATGCCGACCATTCGTTTGCTTTCGTTCATCACCGGCAACCTGCGGACCTGGAGTTTCTCCATGTGCCGCACCGCTTGGGCGAGGTCATCGTCCTCCCGGCAGCAATGAATGCCCGGCGTCATCACATCGCGTGCCGTCGCGCGGCCGGCATCGAAATTATGACCCGCCAAACCCCGGCAGACGATGTCGCGATCCGTCACCATGCCGATCAACTGATCGTCCTCGCCAATGGGAACGGCGCCGATATCGTGACCGCACATCAATTTTGCGAGCTCGATCACGGATGTGTCTGGACCGACCCACTCGACGCCCTTGTGCATCGCGTCTCTGACTTTCATGGCGAAACTCCGTGGTTGAGCATGCATCTGTTGAATGCATTGCTCAGTTGCACCGCCTGCGGATTTCAAGACGCCGAAAAATACGGTGACCGCCGCGTTCAGGCGGCGCGATTGGAAACCTTTGCAAAACTTGTCTTGAGTGGCTCGGCTGCTGCAATCGCCACCTTCTGGGCGATGTCCGCCAGCTGCCTGGCCTGCTCGCCCGCCGTCTCAAGCTGATGGCGCGTATGGGCAGTTGACACTTCAAGGAACTCCGAAGGCGACTTTACGCCAGCCAGCTTTTGGACAAACTCGACGTAGGACTTGATGTTGGTTTGAGAGTACTCGGCGAGCTTGCTGTTATAGTCCTGCACTCCCTTGAGCGCGGTGGAACAGCAATTTTTCATAACATCGGCCGCTTCAGTCGTGGCGGCACCGATCGTTTCAAACATTTCCTTGGATCGCTGAGTTCCAGTGTCTGTCACTTCGCGGACCTGTTGCGTGACGTCGGCGGATTTTGGCTTGGCAGTCGTATTCATGGGCTTTGCCTCCCTGGGGGCGTGCTGATTCAGATTGTCCCGGCTGGTCACGAGCTGTTTGTCGCGGGTTGAAACGAACTCGCAGTTCACGCTCGCCTTCTACGGGAAGTGGCTTTTATGTTGCCCGTTACAAGCAGGCGTTTGGCGTTCGACACAAATCGTGATCAAGACCGTTTCGCAAAATAACGTGCGAGGCGCGATGCCCGTTGATCGAGATTGAGGCAGACTCAGGATCCCCATCGACACGCTCTAATCCCCGCTCGGGCAAGCAATGCGCGCTTTCGTGTTGCGTCAGAGGCGGCACTTTCGAAGCCCGAAAAGTCTGGGCGACGGAGGATCGGGCTGGCACCGCATGCATTTGAGATAGGGCGTCAGGGCATTGATCGAGGCATCGAGGTGATATCCGATCTTACGCAAGTCGACACAGGCGATCTGACCGCAAGATACGCATTCCACCATTAAAAATGGACGCTCCGACAGGACTGCCGCCCGAAACGTCGGCCACGCCAAAACCGGATGAGCCGACCGCGCGCGGACGTTGAACGCGGCAACCGCAATCTTCGCTTCGATCGTCGCCCGTCGCCGCTGCGGTTCGGTGCGGCGCAGTTCTTCCTGCCCTACGCGCCGCCAGAACATCCGGATCTGTCGCTCGCTGATGGTGTGCGCCATCTGACGGCACCGTCGCTAGCCGTCGGGCGGCGCTTGCTGAGTCAACGCGTACGCCCTGGCAATCTCGGCTTTCGCCTCATCGAGCGTCGCTGTGTAGCCACCGTGAAATTCCGGCTTCTGCAAGACCCAGCGCCATTGCGCGGAGGGCATTTGCGACCCCGACTGGCGGTAGATGCGCCCGACGCTCGGCCCATCGACGACAACGGCGTAGTCGTCGGGATCCTCGGTGAAGGGCGGCTTGCCTTCGAGTTTCGATTGAAGGGCCTGGGTTCTCAGGATCAGACGCATTTACATCCCGCACAATGGAGTTCCGACAGCGCAAACAGTCTAGAACAAATCATGAACAAACCACAAGCCGGGAAAGTTATTTTCTACCGGCCTGTTGCCGGGGTGGACGAAGGGCGGTGCCCGCGAGACGGGGCCGGTGTCAGCGCGGCGCAGGCAATCCAGCCGCAGATGATCCACGCACGGCCGCGCCGTTATGCGGCTCGATCCGACCCGTGGACGGCTTTGTCATCCATCGACACGGAGATCGGCATAAAGCGCCTCGTGCAGTTGCTGCGCCTGGTCTTCAAGCCTGGAGCCATCCAGCAGGACTTGCAGGTGATCCGCGGCGGTAATGCAGTATGCCTTGCAAATCGCCATTTCGATCCGGGTGGGAACGTACCGATTGGCGAACAGGGTGGACACCATTCCCAAAGGGGTGCCGTCGCCGGTGACGAGCGGGGTGCTCTGGACCGAGCGGTAACCGGCTTCCCTCGCAATTTCCCTGAACGGAGCGAAAGGCTTATCCAATTCCACATCGGCAACAATGACGGGCTCACCGGTTTGCCATGCGCGGCCACAGGCGCAGCCATCGGTGGTCCGAACCTCGCGGAACGCCAGCAAGAACGGCGCGCGGAGACCATGCTCGGCAACAATGATGAGCTTGTCTCCAGCCGCCAGCTGAACGTTGCCAAACTCTGCGCCATGCAGCGCCACGATGTCGGAAAGGATTGTCCGGACGGCCGCCTCGAAGGTGGCGGATGCCTTCAACCGCTGGTCCATCTGCTGAAGCACAGGGCCCCCACATTGACGGTGAAAGTCCTAACAACCTCAAGACCGTATTCCGGTTCCCAGGGTTGGCAAACAGCGAGGCAGGCGCGCTTGTCGGCCTCACCTTTTCGTCGGCCGTCGAGCATCGGTTTTTTGGAGATCTCAGCGCAGTGTCCGATTTGCCTCTCATAGCGACGAAATTGCCGACGGTCCGGCATGTCCTGAACGTGCCATCCGCAAATCCACCCGCGCCAGCCGCTCACCTCGCCGGCAGCCCGTTACGCCTTGGCTTGCGGCAGCGTGATCTGAAAAACTGCACCGCGCGTCCTGGCCGGCCTTGCAGAGAGTTCGCCATCGTGACGCTGAATGATCATCTGGCAGATCGCCAGGCCGAGACCCATGCTGCGAGCCTTGGTTGTCACGAACGGTTCAAAAATAGATTGGGCGGTTTCCGGATCGAGCCCACGGCCGGAGTCTTCGACCGTAACCGTAACGCGGCCCTCGCTGCCATGCTCTGTGCTGACTTTAACGAGCCTGGGTCCGCTCACCGGGCCGATTGCCTCGATGGCATTGCTGAGCAAGTTGCTCATGACCTCCTGCAACTGACCTCTGTGCCCAAGTATCGGCGGGAGCCGCCAGGACAGATCGGTTTCGATTTGAATTCTGTGCTGCTTGAATTCCGCATCCATGGTGCGGACGACCTCGGAAATCAGGCTGTTGAGGTCCAGCGAATGTACGATCGGCTCCGCCCGGGCGAGAGTTCTCATGTTGTTGAAGACGGCATCTGCGCCATGACCGGCGTCGATGATGGCATTCAGCGCGATCTTCACTTCTTCAAGGTCCGGAGGTGTTCGTTTGAGCCAGTTCAGGGCGGCGGCACTTGACGAGGAAATCGCGGTCAGAGGTTGCCTGACTTCGTGTGCGATGGCCGCTGTGATGGCCTCCATGTTCATGAGCTTGTTGTCCCGCTCGCGCTGCAGCGTTGCATTGGAGCGAACGACCTGAGCGTAAAGCCGCGTGGTCTCGGCAAGCAACACGATCAGGACAATGCTCGATGTGATGAGCGAAAAGACCCGGCCGACATAGAAGCCCGCGCTGAACCTCACGGTCGGAAGAAGTCCGCTGAATGCGAGTTCGCCGATTGACACGGCGGCTACAACGATCAGCCAGTGATCAAGCGTGGAACGCCGGCGATTGAGCAACAACAAAGCGACCGCACCTGCGCAAACGGCGATCACACACAGAATGATAGGCGGGACGTTCGGACCGAGTCGGCCATTGTCCAGGATCAGAGTCGGCAACAGCGATTGTCCCGCTGTTGCAAGCCATGTCAAAGCGCAGACGAGAAACAGCGATCCTGCCGCGGCCGACCAAATTGCAGCCGAAACCGACGTCTTCGGCATCGCCTGATCAGGCTTGCCGATCCGCAGCGCCGCATAAGCCAACAGGCCCAATGCGAAGCCGAGATGCCAGAAGATAAAAAGCCACGATCCCGTTTGGACTCCTGCGCCCAGCAAGCCACTCGTGGAAAAAGCTCCTGCAAAGGTCAATGCATGCGGGACGACGATCAATGCGGTGAACAGATATCCGGTCGCCAGCGCCAGCAGGGGTCGCGCGGCCGAAAGCGAAAACTGCGCGAACAACAGCACTGCGGTGATCACGTCGGTAATCAACACAATCGCGTCGAGCGAGGGGAAAAGCGCGTTCATCTCGACCAGAGCATGGTCAGAGACCGGAAGAACCGCGACAAACGCCACAGCCGTTGCAACGATCAATCCGAGCGCCAATCGCTTCTCCAACACGCTGGGCGGCAGGTCCAGCACCCAGGCATGGGTGTGATCGTTCTGGTTCTGGGCCATCTGGCATCCAGTGTCGGGGCGCAATCCCTGCAGTCTAGCGCAGCTTTGGCGCTCGACAAAAAGCAACCGCCACAGGGAACGACATTTGACGAACGCAGGCACGCGGCAACGGTTATTGCCTCTTGCAATCGGGCCGTCATCTGAGATTTTCGCGTTCAAATCATCCCGCTTGCGGCGTCAGCCGCTCACGCATCCGGCAGCGTGAAGACCGCGCAGGGCTCCGCGATGCCGCGCAGCACGTGTTCGCCCAGCGGCACCAGCGGCGTGGTGATTGCGGCGGCGACCGCGCCCGAGATCAGCACCGAGCGGCCGAGCGGCCGGCACAGACCCTCCAGCCGGCTGACCAGGTTGACCGCGGGGCCGATGGCGGTGACGTCCAGCCGGTCGGCCGCGCCGATATTGCCCCACAGGATTTCGCCGAGATGCAGCGCCGCGCCGAACGGCAGCGGCGGCAGTCCCTGCGCCTGCCGCACCGCATCGAGATGGGCCATGCCGGCGCGGGCTGCGGCGACGGCGCGCAGCGCCGCCTCGCAGGCCGCGGCCGGCGTGCCGGTGACCGGGAAGATCGCCAGCACGCCGTCACCGATGAACTTCAGCACCTCGCCGCCGAACGCGTGCACGGCACCGGCGACACGATCGAACCAGGCGTCGAGGGCGGCGATCATCGCCACGGGCTCGGTCTCCTGGGACAGGGCGGTGAAGCCGCGCAGATCGGCAACGAGCAACGCGGCGCGGATGGTCTTCCCCGGTGCCGCGGCGCAGCGCGCCGGCCTGCACGCGCGCGGCACTGCGCCGGCCGAGATAGGCCTCGAGCAGCGCCGCCAGCGCCGCCCGCGCGGCGAGCGCCGCCAACGGGGCCGCGGCGAAGCGCGCGACCTCGCGCAGGCGTGCGGCCTCGTCGGAGCCGAATGGCCGGGTTCCGGCCCAGCCCAGCACTGCATCGTCCGGCGCCGGGCCAACCGTGTGCTCCTGCACCGGACCAAGACCGGCGAGCCAGTCGCGCCCGGCCCGGCTCGGCGCACCGGCGGTGAACCCCAGCGCCTCGATCACCGTCCCGGTCTCGGCCCGCCAAAGCCAGGTGCGGCGGGCGATGATCGGATGCGGCACCGCAAGCGTCAGCGCGCCGCCCGCGAGCGGCAGGCGGTCGGCCAGCAGCCGGCCGCCAAGCTCGGCCAGGAACCGGTCCGGGCCGGACGAGGCGCCGGCCTCGTCCACAAGCCAGGCGAGAGGCGCGGGCAGATCCATGCCGCGATCATAATGGACCTTGTCAGTCTTCGCCGCTCACGCCTGCAGGCCGACGAGCCGCGCGCAGGCTTCCACCTGTCGCGGCAAAACGGATCGAGCGGGAAAAAGATGGTCGGGGTCGCTCGCGTCATGACGGCACTGCAATGCAGCGGCCACCAGATTGAAATCCAATCCCGGGACTTGCTGCTCGTTCAGAAAAGCCACGGCATCGTCATTCGAGGCCATGCCGCCTGTCATCCAGCTGGTGATCAATCGCGCGGGATAAAGCAACGCCCGCAGATAAGGCTTGCGCTCATGGGCGCCGAGGGCATCGAGACCAGCGAAGTGCGCGGCGCTTGCAGCCCAGTTCGCAAACGGAGCACCGCCGAGATAGCCCCGGATGTCCTGAAGTGTCGGCCGTATCGGATCGACTCACTCCCTCTCGATGAGAGCCACGGCGTGATCGAGGTAGTCGACACGATCGAGCGGTGGAAAACGACCGACGGTGAACCGGCGATCCGACCAGAAGATCGAGAGCTTTGCGGTCAGCTCCGGCGACAAGGCCGCAGCCTCTGTCCTGACCGCCTCGAGCGTGGCCTGGTCGATCCCATTTTCCGTCACGAGCGCCATATCGATGTCGCTGTAGCGGCGGTTGAACCCTCCGTGTGCGAGGCTGCCGAGCAGATAAACTCCGAGGAGTCCGTCTCCCGTCTTTCCATCCAGCAATGCGGCCACGCCTCCGGCAAATGTGCGCGCGGCAGCAACGGCGGAATCGTCAGTATTCGCTTGCATGGGATAAGCAAACTCCCTAGCGGGCTTCTGAAAAATTCGGGGGCGTCATTCCGGGGCGCGCCGAAGGCGCGAGCCCGGAATCCAGAAACGCAGGTAGTCCCGACGTTCTGGATTCCGGGTCCGCCGCTTCGCGGCGTCCCGGAATGACCGCGGGAGAGCTTTTCACGGACGCACGCCCAGTTGCCCGCATGCGTGGCTCACTCGACTTTCAAATTCGCGTCCTTGACGACCTTGCTCCACTTCGCGGCCTCGGCCTTGATGAATTCCGCCAGTGCATGGATCCGCGCGGTCATTGTCCGGTTCCTGCGGCTGTTCGGCCCGGCCATACTAGACATCCGCCGGCGAGCCTTCCAGGCTCGGTGCCGGCGCTGGTCAAATGGACAAACGCCGCTTGCGGCTTTTGATCCAAAGCGGCTATACGCACGTACAATATTTTTCCCGGCCGTGATCGAACACTTTGAAACGGAAAGGGATCGGCCGCAATCCGGCCGGGCCTTTCTGCCGTGATCGGCGTATCGTTGGATCAGAATCGCGACGGCCGCTTGACGTCGCAACAGGCGGCAGGTTCCCAAGTCCGCCCCACCGATGCTGACCGACGGGAAACCGCACGGGCAGATGAACACCCGACAAGAGGTCTTTGTGTCCAAAATCCATGCCACGGCCCAGGTTGAGGGGAAAGTCTCTGCCGACGTGACGATCGGTCCTCATTGCGTCATAGGGCCGGACGTCGTGCTCGCTGCCGGCGTTCGTCTGCATGAGAACGTCATCATCAAGGGACACACCGAGATCGGCGAGCGCACCGAGATTTTTCCGTTCGCATCGATCGGACAAGCCGGGCAGATCGCCGGATACACCGGTGGTCCGGGCCGGCTCAGGCTCGGGGCGGGATGCGTCATCCGGGAATACGTGACGATCAATGCCGGGTCGGACAAGGGCGACGGTGTCACCGAGATCGGCGAAAAGTGCTACTTCATGACCGGTGTACACATCGGGCACGATTGCAAAATCGGATCCAACGTCACGATGGTCAACTATTCGGGTCTTGCCGGTCATTGCCTGGTCGGAGATTTTGCCATCATTTCGGGAAACTGCGCCGTCCATCAATTCGTGCGCATCGGCGAATCCGCTTTTGTCGGGGCCCAGACCGGCGTGGAGAACGACATCATTCCGTTCGGAATGGCGATCGGCAATCGCGCGCGGCTGAAGGGGCTCAACATTGTCGGCCTGCAACGCCGCGGCATCGAAAACGCGAGGATCCATGTGTTGCGGGCCGCCTATCGCGGGCTGTTCGCCGCCAAGGACACGCTGCGCACGCGCCTCGACGGCGTGTCCGCGGAGCACGGCCATGAGCCGCTGGTGCGCACGGTGACCGATTTCATCAGAGCCAGCGGCGAGCGTGGCATCTGTGTGCCGGAAGCAGCCGTTGCATCGTCCTCAGCCCGGACATAGGCCGGCGCGCCAACCGGACCTCCAGCAGCACCCCGAGCTTATCGACGCGGCGCCGCCCCTGAAGTGGCGGCGTCCTTCGATCACCTGATTGCCTTGTATCGGATGTCCGGCTCGGGGAAATAAAAGCGCCGTGCCAGGGCGATATCGACCAGGCAGTTGGTCAACATGACCGCGATGAACGCGAGCCGAAACGCGGCTTCGGACCAGACGTTGCCGACCAGGAGAACCGCACATCCGATCATGGCCAACGCGCAAAGCAAGTTGTTCCGAACCCACAGGCGAACCGCCCCGCTTCCGGTCAGATTTTCAACCACCTGAAAATCGGAAACAAATTTGCGCCAGATATCTCCCGTGGCGTTTGGATTGAGCCTGCTTGCAATCTGCAGCCAGACCACATTGATCGTCGCCAGCGCAAAATAGAGAAAAAAGAAAACGAAGACATTGTCGATGTTTCTGGCCAGGAAGATAAAAAGAGTGGCCTGCCATGCCAGCGTGGCAAAGTCGAAAAACTGCGCGCTTCGCCTGAATGCCGTGAGCGCGTTGATGAAATCGTCCTCGTATTCAACACCTCCGTCCTCGATCCTGCTGTTGATGTACTCCGGCAGTTCGACATAGCGCAAATCCAGCAATCGGGCATCGCCGACATAGAACCGGAAGAACGTCAGCATGAATACGATGTAGTTGCCCCAAATGGCCGGCGCGTTGATCAGGACGCATTTGTCCTTCGAACCGGCTGAAGCGGGATAGATCGCCCTGATCACCAGATCGATCTGACAGGTCGCGACGTCGGTGACGACATAGCAAGCTTGAATGACCGCGCCTGCAAGAACGACCGTCCACACCCATTTCAGGGTCGCATGTCCATCACCCCAGGTACGCAGAACATGCTTCCTGGCCGCTCTTCGGCTGTCCGCAGGACGTGTCGCCATTGTCCCAAACCCTTCCTCAGAACAGTCGAATTGCAATGTGCACGACGCCAGCCTCACGGTTCGAGCCGCTCCAGGCCGCCGCGTCTCGTGACGACAGGGCGAGCATTTTCATTCGCTTTGACGTGCGCTGCTGTTGTGGGCCATGTCGGCCAGCCTAGACGCGCCGCGCCGGGGTCGGCAATTGCCATGGCGGAAAATGCCGTGCCGCGCGGTCTGCTCAACCGGGCGGCCTGATCGGTTATGGCGTCAATTTGCCTGGCATGGACCGCCAAGCAGGGATCGATCGGTCGCATTCTCAAAGGAGAAGCGCCCGGTACGCTGTCCCATGGGCCTGAACTGGTCGGTGAGTACCGCCTCGTGGCCGGGTACGTCGATCGCGTGCTCGAGGATGAAAAGCCTGCCAGTCTGCCGTCACCCTCAGGCGCTCGGCCTTATCGTGCCAGCCACGCTGCTCGCGCGCGCCGACGAGGTGATCGAATAAGCATCCACGTCGGCTATGGGCACTTGGCGGATATCCAAGAACCACCGCCGAATGTTCGCAGTCGGGGGTAAAGCAGAGGTCGTACGGACAGGCCAAAATCGACGTGAATAACCCGAAACGGACAGCGACGCTGTGCATGACCATCGCGAAACGGGCTCTTTCTCCAGTGGAGAACGGCGATTGGGCTCCCTATGTTGAAATCAGTGGATAGCGTTTTGGTGGGCGTCAAAGCGAAAGGACGTGCAATGGTCAAGAACACGATCTGCGTCTGGTACGACAAGGATGCCGAGGCCGCTGCCCGCTTTTATGCCGAGACGTTTCCCGACAGTTCAGTGGGCGCCATCCACCGGGCGCCGAGCGACTACCCATCCGGCAAGAAGGGCGATGTGCTGATGGTCGAATTCAAAGTGGCCGGCGTCGCGTGTATCGGCCTCAACGGCGGTCCTGCATTCAAGCACAGCGAAGCCTTCTCGTTTCAGATCTCCACTGAAGATCAATCCGAGACCGACCGCTACTGGAACGCGATCGTCGGCAATGGCGGCCAGGAGAGCGCGTGCGGCTGGTGCAAAGACAAGTGGGGCGTGTCGTGGCAAATCACGCCGCGTGTGCTGATGGAGGCGATGGCGGCCGGCGGCGATGAGGCAAAGCGCGCGTTTGAGGCGATGATGACGATGATGAAGATCGACGTCGCCGCAATCAAGGCGGCGCGGCGCGGCTGAGTTTCGCGGCGGAAGGTCGATGATGGCTGCTATGGGGCACGAAGCGGACGTTGTGGTCCGTCTGCCGAATGTCCACTTTTGGGCGCATAGCCGACATCGCCGATCAAGGCCGTTATGTCGGCAAATGACCACAGGGCATAAGCCGCTCAACTCGAAATGGTCGTTTAAGCGTGCCCAGTGTCACCAAAGCGCGAAAAAGACGTGGACTTAAACATCGTCGCTTGCTTGCCTTCGTCAGTGGCAAGCCATTCTTTTAGCTCCTGATCCGATTTCGGCTGACGACCTTTCATGCCTTCGAAGGCATCGCGCAGAATCTGAATTTCACTTTTCGCTGATTTCTCTTTTTCGCTCATGGTAATTTACTCCTTGAGGGATGCAGAAAAACGATCACTGAACTGTCTCGAGCGCGAGGGCCATCCCTTGTCCGCCGCCGATGCACAAAGTGACCACCCCGCGTTTCAGGCCATCGCGCTGCATCGAATGCAGTAAGCGCGTTGTAAGCACGCTCCAGCGTCGCACGTATGGCTATCGCGCCAAGATCAGCTGCTGGAGTATCTTTTAGCGTTCCTCCATATGTGCCGATGGCGGTGCGAACTGGCGAGCAGATGACGACCTGCGAATTTGACATGACGCGATCTCGTACTTTTGGAATGAAAAATCCTACGTGCCTCGGGGCAAGAGTTGTTGATTCAAGTCAAAGGAACTGAGAGCGTTCGCTATTGGGTACTTAGCGGACATCCAGCGATGTCTGCTGTTCGGTCGCGCTAAAAGGCGTCGCCGCCGTCACCTCCCGCGGCCGTGCCACGGGTCCGGGCCCGGGTCATGGCCGGCCGCAACCTCGGCCAGCCGGCCGACGTAATGGGCCCAGCCTTCCGCATGACCGGCGCACTGGTCGGCGCTCGGCAGGCCGCTGTGGGTCAGGCGCAGCAGCGTTCCGGCCGGTGGCTGCTCGATCAGGTCGATCTCGACCAGGCTCGATCCCGGCGGCACCGCTTCGCTGCCGTCCCAGCCGAAGCTGTAGGCCAGGCGGTGCACCGGCACCACTTCGCGAAAGGCGCCGCGGGCGAAGCGCGCGCCGGTGACGTTGACGAGATAGATTCCGCCGGGCTCCGGCTCGACCTGCGCCTCCGTTCCCATCCAGCGCAGGATCTTCTCCGGATCGGTCAGGAGGGCGAACACCGCGGCGGGCGGCGCCGGGATGTGCGTCTCGCGCCGGACGACGAGGGCCTCTGGCATCGGTCTCCTCCCTGATGGCGACGGTCCAGCGATTGCGCTGCGTTCACGATACGACGTGCTGGCCGGTGGTCGCGAGATAGATTACGACGACAACGAAAGTTGGGAGTGACAAGTGTGGCGGGATTGCGATGGACTCCCTGATCACGGCCGCGGCGCGCGCACTCGCGGCGGGTGATCCGCTCGGCGCGCTGAACCGGGTCGCGCTGCGCGACGACGGGCCGGCGCTGGCGCTGCGCGGCATCGCGATGGCGCAGCTCGGCGATCTCGTTCGCGCGAAGGCTCTGTTGCGCCGGGCGGCGCGCGTCTTCGGACCGAAAGAGGCGCTGGCGCGTGCGCGGTGTGTCGTCGCCGAGGCCGAGATCGCGCTCGCCTCGCGCGACCTCGGCTGGCCCGCCAAGGCGCTCGACGCGGCGCGCGCGACGCTCGAAGCGCGGGGCGACCGCATGAATGCCGCGCATGCGCGGCATCTCGAAGTCCGGCGGCTGCTTCTGATCGGCCGCCTCGACGAGGCCGAGCGCAAGCTCGCGGACGTCGACCCCGAACCACTGCCACCCGCCTGGAAGGCTGCCCACGAGCTGGTGGTGGCCGGGATCGCGATGCGACGCATCCGGACGAAGACCGCGCGCGCGGCGCTCGTCCGCGCCGCGCAGGCTGCACGCGACGCCGGCATCCCGGCGCTCACCGCGGAGGTCGAAAGCGCGTCGCTTGCCCTCGACGCGCCCGCGGCGCGGCTCATCGCGGACGGCGAGGAGCGCCCTCTCCTGCTCGACGATGTCGAAGCGCTGCTGGCGTCAAAAGCGCTCGTCGTCGACGCCTGCCGGAATGTCGTGCGCCACGCCGGCTCAGTGGTCTCGCTCGCTAGGCGGCCGGTGCTGTTCGCACTCGCCCGCGCGCTCGGCGAGGCATGGCCGGGCGATGTATCGAGAGAGGCGCTGCTGCAGCGGGCGTTCCGCGCGAAGCACGCCGATGAATCGCATCGCGCACGGCTGCGGGTCGAGATCGGGCGGCTTCGCGCGGCGCTTCGAAAGCTCGCCGACGTGAGCGCGACGAAGCAAGGCTTCGCGCTGATGCCGCGGCGGGCATCCGGGGTCGTGGTGCTGGCGCGGCCGGTCGAGGAGAAGAACGCGGCCGTGCTTGCCTTCCTCGCCGACGGCGAGTCGTGGTCGAGCTCGGCGCTGGCGCTTGCGCTGGGCGGCAGCCAGCGCACCGTGCAGCGCTCGCTCGACGAACTCGCCGCGGAAGGCAAGGTTCAGTCGTTCGGCCGCGGCCGGGCGCGGCGCTGGATGACGCCGCCGCTGCCGGGGTTCACGACAACCTTGTTACTCCCGGCTCCGCTGCCGGGTCATTAGGGTTTGATTTATTCAAACCGAGGACGAACACATGAAAACATCGTCAGCCGAAATTCTCCGCGAGTATGGCCCCTTTCCGGGCGTCGACCACGTGCACGGGGTGACATTCGACGGCCAGCACGTCTGGTTCGCCTCCGGAGACAATCTCAACGCCTTCGATCCCGCGAGCGGAAAGCCCGTGCGATCGATCGATGTCGCCGCGCATGCCGGAACGGCGTTCGACGGCCAGCACCTGTTCCAGCTCGCCGCGGACCGCATCCAGAAGATCGATCCAAAGAGCGGCCGCGTGCTCTCGACGATTCCAACGCCTGGCGGCGCCGGCGCCGGGCTCGCCTGGGCCGAAGGCTCGCTCTGGATGGGACAGTATCAGGCCCGGAAGATCGTCCAGATCGACCCGGACACCGGCGCGGTCCTTCGCACCATCGACACCAAGCGCCACGTCACCGGGGTCACATGGGTCGATGGCGAGTTGTGGCACGGCACCTTGGAGGGCGACCAGAGCGACCTCCGGCACATCGACCCGCGGTCGGGTGACGTTCTCGAGACGATCGAGATGCCGGCCGGCACGATGATATCGGGGCTCGAGTCCGACGGCGGCGACCGGTTCTTCTGCGGCGGCGGAAAGAGCGGCAAGGTGCGGGCGGTCCGCAGGCCCGGAAAAGCAAAACGATGACGCGCGGCCAGGCGCGCTGTCGCGCAGGAGCCGACATCGGCGGGCGTTCAGCCGTTGAGCGCCCGCCACAACTTCTCGGGTGTTGCCGGCATGTCGAAGTCGATGCGCTTGCCGCGCGCGGCCAACGCGTCGGCGATGGCGTTCATCACGGCCGGCAGGGCTCCGACCATGCCGGCTTCGCCGACCCCCTTCACGCCGAGCGGGTTGGTCAGACAGGGCACCTCGTGAAAGTCGACGGCCAGCGCCGGCTGGTCGATGGCGCGTGGCATCGCATAGTCCATGAACGAGCCGGTCAGCAGCTGGCCTTCCGCACTGTACACGATGGCCTCGCTGAGCACCTGGCCGAGCCCTTGCGCGACTCCGCCATGCACCTGGCCGTGCACGATCATCGGATTGACGACGATGCCGACATCGTCGACCGCGGCATAGCGATCCACCGTGATGACGCCGGTCTCCGGATCGATCTCGATCTCGCAGACATGGCAACCGTTGGGATAGAACTGGTCCGGCGCTAGGAATTCTTCGGTGGAATCGAGGGAGTCGGGACAATCGGCCGGCCGTTCAGACCACGTCCTGAGCCGTGCCGCGAGTTCGAGCAGCGTGATCTTGCGATCGGTGCCTGCGACACGGAATGCGCCATCGGCGAACTCGATATCGCCGGCGGCGGCCTCAAGCAGATGGGCGGCGATCAGCCGGCCTTTCTCGATCGCGGCGTTGCAGGTCTTGAACATCGCCGAACCGGCCATGATCATCGAACGCGATGCGATGGTGGCAAGCCCGCCTGGTGCGTCGTCGCTGTCACCCTGGTGCAGCCTCACCGCGTCGTACGGCACGCCGAGCCGGCCGGCGACGACCTGCCTGAAGCTGGTCTCATGACCCTGGCCCTGGCTCTGCGCGGCAACCACCACATCGACCTGACCCCCTGCATTGAAGCGGATCTTGGCGCCCTCGCGCACAAATCCGCCGCCGACGTTCTCCAGATAGCAGGCGAGCCCCCGGCCGCGCAGCTTGCCCGCCGCCGCGCTCGCATCGCGGCGGGATTCGTAAGTCGCCCAGCCGGCGAGCTTCAGCGCCTTGTCCAGCACCGCCTCGAACTCACCGGAATCGTAGGAGCGTCCGACCGGTGTCTTGTAGGGCATCGCGGACGGCGGGATCATGTTTCGCCGGCGCAGTTCGACTGCATCACGGCCGGTCTCGCGCGCCGCCTCGTCGATCAACCGCTCCACGACATAGGCGGCCTGCTCGCGGCCGGCGCCCCGATAGGGGCCGACCGAATTCGTGTGCGTCATCACGAGGCGCACATCGACCGTGATCACCGGCGTCCGGTAAACCAGCGGCAACCCGTTCGTCATGTTGCGCAGCGGCATGCCCACGCCGTTGCATGCGAAATACGCGCCCATCGCTTCATCGACCGCAACATGCAGCGCGGTGAAATTGCCGGCAGCGTCGAGCGCCAGCGCGGCCTCGATATCGGCATCGCGTGAATGATTGTCGGAGAGAAAATGCTCGGCGCGGCTGCCGCTCCACTTGACCGGGCGCCCGATCGCCTTGGCGGCGAACAGGATGGTCACGTCCTCCGGCATCGGCTGTTCCTTGACGCCGAAGCCTCCGCCGACGTCGTAGGTCAATACGCGCATGCGCTCACGCGGCAGATCGAACACCTGCTGGCACAGCACCTCCATGAAGTACTGCACGCCCTGGGTGCTGGCGATGAGCGTGTAGCGGTCGGTCTTCGGATCGTAGCTGGCAAGGCTCGCGCGCGCCTCGAGCGGATTGGCGAGGATGCGGTTGTTGTGGAGCCTGAGCCGCGTCACATGCGCGGCATGCGCAAAGGCCGCATCGGCCGCCGCGCGGTCGCCATGGCGCCAGACATTGCCGAGATTGTTCGGGGCGGTGTCCCAGACCACCGGGGCGCCCGGACGCAGCGCGCCGGCGATCCGCGTCACCGCCGGCCGTTCGTCGATCTCAATCCTGACCAGCGCCGCGGCGTCGTCCGCCAGCGCCCGCGTCTCTGCGATCACGACGGCGACGGGCTCGCCGACATGGCGCACCACGTCCTGCGCGAGGCCGGGCCGCGGCGTGTGCAACGGCGGCTCCATGTCGACCCGTCCCGCGAGCGTCCGCGCAACGATTCCCTTGAGGCCGGCCGATCGGAGATCTTCGCCCGTGAAGACCGCTATCACGCCGGGAGCGCGCCGCGCGTCCGCGAAATCGATCGAGCGGATCGTGCCGTGCGCGAAGGCCGAGCGTACGAACGAAGCGTGGCTCTGACCGGCCACGTTGACGTCGTCGGCATAGGTGCCGCGGCCGGAGAGAAAGCGAACATCCTCGCTCCGGCGCACCGGCTGCGAAATCCCGTACCGCTCAGTCATCGTCCCAACTTCGCCTTCGAGGTCATCTTGACAATTCCGCCCGGACTATCGTGAAAACAGCGTGCCTCGTCATTCGCCAGGGTCTCCTTGCACCGGGACGTTTATGGCACAACCATCCCGCCTGGAGCGGCGGTTTGATCGATGCTCTCCGATCGGATCAGCTTGATGTCGCGATCCGCCGCCCAGGCATGGATGTCTTCGCGACGAAGCGCCGCCGCCATCAAACCGGGAAACCGGTCGGGTGTGCAGGCGAAGACGGGAACGCCGAGCGTCGCCACTTTCGCCGACAGGACCGAATCGTAAGTAGGACCGCCGGTGTCGGTGAGCGCGAGCAGGACGATCACGTTGACGCCGAACATGGCGAGCCGGGCCAGCCGGTCGACCAGTGCGTCGGCGTCGCCGCCTTCACGGAGATCGGTGATCAGCACCAGGTGCGCCTTGGACGGCCGCTCGATCCGGTCCCCGCAATAGGCGACGGCGCGATTGATGTCGGTGCCGCCGCCGAGCTGTATGCCAAACAGCACCTCGACAGGGTCGGCCAGCTCCGCGGTCAGGTCGACGATCGCAGTGTCGAAACAGACGAGCTTGGTCGCCACCACCGGAAGTGACGCCATGACGGCAGCAAAGATCGAGGCATATACCACCGAGGTCGCCATCGACTCCGACTGATCGACACACAGGATCACTTCGTCCAGATCGACGATGCGGCGCTGCCGGCGCATGAAGCCGATCAGCCGTTCGGGCACCACGGTGCGGTGTTCCGGCTGATAGTGGCTGAGGTTCGCCCGAATGGTCCGCGGCCAATCGATGTCGGCGAAGCGTGGGCGGCTGGTACGTCGCGACCGGTCGAGCGTGCCACGGATCGCGTCGGCCGTGCGTCGCTCAAGCCGTTCCATCAGCTCGGCGAGCACCTTGGCGACCACGATGCGCGCGGTCTCCTTGGCCTTCTCCGGCATCGCACTGCGCAACAAGATGATATCCGCCACCAGGTTCACGTCCGCCTCGACGGTGGCGAGGAACTCGGGCTCGAGCAGCATCCGGCGCAGGCCCTTGCGCTCGAACGCGTCCTTCTGAATCACCTGCACGACGGGCGTCGGAAAGAACTCGCGGATATCGCCGAGCCATTTGGCGACACGCGGCGCCGATCCGCCGAGCCCGCCGCGGCTCTTCTTCGTCGTCTTCTCTCCGTCGCCGTACAGCGCAGTCAACGCTTGCGACATACGGCGCTCGCTTGCGGAGAGCGGTGGCGCCTGCTCCCCCGCTTCTTGCCCCCCTCCTTTTTCCTCTTCGTCCTCCACGCCGAGAGCCAGTGCCCAGCGGCGGCCGCGTTCGCCGTCATCGCTCATCGGCCGGCTCCTCCCTTCAGCAGCTCGAGCACCCGGGTCTCGTGCCGTGGCCAGAGGTCCGTCGCCCCGGGCAGAAGGCGATAACCGTTGGCGCCGTCGCCGCGACCGAGCACCGCATCCATCAGCCGTTGCCGCTCGTTGCGGTCGAGCGCGGCGAAGACGCGGCGGAACAGCGGCAAGTTGGCGATGAAGGACTCCGCGTCGAGCATGACCAGCCATTGGTCGACCGCCTCACGCAGCGGCGTGTCGTAGATCAGCCGTTGTCCGACGCCTTCCAGAAATCCTTCGAAGAAGCCTGCCGCGTCGATCACCGGTGTGCCAGGCGACAGCATACGCCCGAGCAGCTCCGCGACCGCCTCTACGCCAAGCAATTCTGCCTCGTACAACAACCGCGCAGCTACGCCCGCGACGATGCGCGTGACTTGCGCGTCGTCGAGCAGTTTTTGCAGCGCCTTGCGCCAGGCGGCGACGACATCGGGTTCGAGCTGGGCCAATTCGATCGAACCTTCCGCCGCCAGGATCTGGCCACGGAGCGTGGCGGCAGCTTCGGGGTCGAGGTTGCGAGCAGCATAAGGCAGCACGAGCGCCGCCTGGACCACCACTCGAGGCATGAGCGCCGCGAGGTGATCGACAGTTCCTGCTCGCGCCTCGCCATAGCGCAGGATGTCAGCCATCGGCGGCAGCGCGGCGAGCAAAGCGCCACAGTCGCTGGTCAGCGCCGCCTTCTTCTCCAGAGCGGCGACCCCGGTTTCGACAGCGCGCGGCAGATCGGCGGTCATGGCGCTGCGGACCAGATTGGCCAGCGCGCTCAATACAGACTCGGCGCACATTTCCTCGATCAGACGGCCGCTCGCCGCTTCGGCAATCGTGGAGCCGTATACGAGATTCTCGACCAGCCGCACCGCGAACTCCGGCTCCCAGCGAAGCAGCCAGTCTTCACGAAACGTACCGCGGCCACGCCCGACATCCGCCAGCCGGCCCCAGGGTACGTCGAGCACGGCGAGTCGATGGAGCAGCGTGGAACGGGCAGCCCCGACCGCGCCGCGCAGATCGATTGTCAACGCGCGCTCCAGCGCTTCCGGCTTGAGCCGCACCGCCTTATGCTGGCGCTGCAGGTCCTCGAGCAACGGCACCAGTGGAGTCGTGGCGGGAATCGCCCCCACAGCCGATCCAATCAGCAGTTCGACCGCGATATCGTCCCATATCTTGCGATCGCCGCCGCACAGGCAGGCGATCGTCGCCTCGCGGAGCTCCTCGAACCCAGGTGCCGGCCGGTCGCGTAGCGCCGCAAGCGCCGTGCCCAGCCTGCGCGCCTCGATCACCGAAGCGATCGAAACGTCGTGGCCGCGCTCCCGTAGTGCGCGCGCAATCCGCCCGAGCCATAGGGTGTCGCGATCTGCGGCATCGCGATTTTCCCACAGATGCGCGAACCAGCCCGGAGCGACCACGCCCGCGTTATAGCCACTGGCCCGCGCCAGGCGAGGCGCCGTCCAAGGCGCCCAGGTGACCTTGGTCTTCGTCCTGGGCCGGCCCTTGAGCAGAGCCCGGTCGGACGCCAGACTGCGCCGTTCGGCCAGCGCCGGCACATGCCAGGCGCCACACACCACCGCGACTGGTCCGTCGCTCTCCCTGGCAGCATGCGTGATCTCGATCCGCATGTGGGCTTCGCGCGCCGCCTCACGGGCAGAGAGCGCGCCGGCCTCGGCGCGGACCGCGGCCATCGCGTTGGCGACCGCGGCGAAGACCTGCCCCGGTGCCGGATTCTCCTCGATCACGTCGGACCACCAGGATTTGCCGTCATCGTAGCCGGCCGCAGCTGCGAGCACGCCGATCGGGTCGCGTACGATCGGGTCCTCATCAAGACCGGCTGTCTGCTCCACGATGTCGCCGGCCTGCGCGGCCAGCCGGTCCGAGGAAGGCAGGTCGATAAAGCGCAGCGCAGCGCCGTGTCGCACCGCCCAGCGGGCGGCCTGATATTCGGGGGAATAGTCGGCGAAGGGAAAAAAGCTGGCATTCGCTGGCTCTTCCTCGGCATAGACCAGCAGTGCAACCGGTGGCGCCATCCCCGGATCCGCGAGCAACGGCAGCAGTTCCGATGCATCCACCGGTCCTTCGATCAACACCGTCGCGGGCCGCAGCACATCAAGCGCCTCGACCAGCCGAGCCGCCGAGCCCGGACCGTGATGACGGATGCCGAACAGCGAGATATCGCCCATCGCTTCAGATCAATTCGGTCAGGGAAGCATAATAGCCTTCGAACCCGCGCCGCTTCTTCAGCACGGTCTCAAGATATTCGCCAAGCACGGCGCGGTCCTGCACCGGATCCTTGACCACCGCGCCGATCATGTTGGCGGCCAGCGCCTCGGCGGTCAGGCGTCCGTCATTAAAGAAAGTTGCCTGGCTGATGCCGCCCACCATCACCCCGATCGCCTCGGCGCTCGAAAGCCCGCCCGACGGCGACTTGAGCGCCACCTTCCCGTCCTCCGTCACGCCCGAGCGCAACTCGCGGAAAATCGACACCACGCGAGCCACTTCCTCCTCGACGTTCTTCGGCACCGGCAGGTCGAGATTCTGCGTCATCTCGCTGACGCGCTTGGTGACGATGGCCACTTCCTGCTGGGCGTTCTCGGGCAGCGGCAGCACCACCACGTTGAAGCGGCGCTTCAACGCGGACGACATCTCGTTCACACCCCTGTCGCGGTTGTTGGCGGTGGCGATGATGTTGAAACCTCGCGCGGCATAGACCGCGCTGTTGAGTTCCGGGATCGGCATCATCTTTTCGGAGAGCACGGTGATGAGGGTGTCCTGCACGTCGCTGCCCATGCGGCTCAATTCCTCGAAGCGGCAGAGCTTGCCCGCCTCCATCGCACGCATCAGCGGCGTGGGGACCAGCGCTTCGCGGCGCGGCCCGTGCGCGAGCAGCTGCGCATAATTCCAGCCGTAGCGGATCTGGTTTTCGTCGGTGCCGGCGGTGCCCTGGATCACCAGTTTCGAATCGCCGGTGATCGCCGCAGCGAGATGTTCTGAGACCCAGGACTTGGCCGTCCCCGGCAGGCCGAGCAGGAGCAGCGCCTGGTCGGTGGCAAGCGTTGCGACCGCTGTTTCGATCAGCCGCTTGTCGCCTACATACTTTGGAGTGATAGCTGTGCCGTCGGTGGCCGTGCCGCCCATCAGATAGGTGATCACCTGCCGGGGCGAGAGCGCCCAACCTGGAGGACGATGGCCGGTGTCGGTCGCGACGAGCGCGCGGAGCTCGCCCGCGTGAAGCTCCTCTGCGGGCATCCGCAGTTTCGAAATCATCCTTGTCCTCCGTTATCGTCCAGTTCGGCATTCAGCCGGATCGTCTGGAACACCAAATCGTGCGCGAGCGCCGTCTTGAGTTGCTCGAGTGCCTGCCTCGCGGCGGCGCGCGAGGCGATCAGCCCCAGCGCCTCCAAATGACCCCATCGGGGCCAATCCGCCGGGTGGCCGGCATACGCGGCAATCAAGGCCACGCTGGCCGGCATATCGATAGCGCCGTCGATCCGGCTCCCTACTCCCCCGAGCGCGAGCGCATCCGGAAAGCTGCAACCGCCACGCAGAAGCTGTTGCGCCAGCCGGATGCGCCACGCTTCATCGAGCCGGGGCACCAGAGCAAACAGCGGAGGCAGGTTGCTTCCGGCATGCTCGGCGAGCGCGGCTGCGAGCGTCACGACAACCTCATCGGCAGCCGAGCGCGACGCCATCGCCGCGAACCCGACGTCCGCTTGCACATCGGCACCAAAGCTCCAAGCCTCGACCAACCCGAGGGATGAGAACCCCAATGCGCCTGCGAAGGCGTCGAACTCGGCATCGGCGAACAAAACGCTGCGGCGCGCGCGCTGGACCGAAGTCTCGACCGCTCGCGGCGCCACCGTCGATCCGCCACCGAACTCCTCCATCCGGCGCAACTCAAAGAAGCTGGCGAGCTCGGCGACGACGGTGCCCGAACCACGCCCCAGACGCACGAGCAGCGACGCCGCCAACGCTTGCACATTTGCCTGGGGATACTCTCTGGAATCCGCCCCGGCAGCGGCGATCGCAACCCGCTCCAGGAAGGGCGCATCCGCTTTTGACAATTGTTGCGCCAGCACGCGAAGCAGGCTGAATCTTGCGTCGTTGGTCTCATGGGCGAAGTTGGCCTCGAGGAGCGCACGTGCGGCATCCGGGATGCGCCGCCGAAGATCTGCCAGCGCGACCGCGCGCTGCGGCATCCGATAATCGCGCCAATTATCGGCGGTCAACGCGCGGACAGGTTTGCGAACCGTGTCGTTCGACGCCACGGCCTGCGCCCACTCGCGCCAAGGCGCATAGACCGCCGGCACGTCCTCATCGTCCGCCGAGGGCATCCAGTCTTCCGGATGCATGGTCCACCCGCGCCCGGCGAGAAAGTGAAGCACGTCGTTCCGCCAGCTACAGACCTCAACCATCCGCCGCGCCAGCGGCCGCAGCTTCAGTGGCAGCATCGGCAGCGCAAGCACCGGCACATCGGGCAGCGCACGCAGTTCACTCTGCGGCTTCGCCACCACCGCGGCTGCCAGGAACTGGCCGGACAGCGCGAGCAGCCGAAGTTCGGCCTCGCCGGGTTCGCTGCCGATCGCGTCGCGCCAGGCCGACGGCACCGCGGGCGCGGCCGGGGCGCCGGTCATCCAGTGCGTCAGCACCGGCCCAAGCGCGTCGAAGATCGCCTTAGCCATGGCTGCTGATACGCCCCCAACGCGTGCGCGCCGCAAGAATAGACAGTCGATTCCCCGACCAGAGCGCCGCGGCGCGCGTCAGTTCGGTGCTGCGGATCAGCCCCGTCGCAGCCTCGGCGAGCGGGACCGCCGCGTCGTCGCCGCACGCGCGCCACCAGCCCTGGCCGGCAGCGTCGATCGCGAGCCGGCCGGCGGGGAGCAGCACGGGCACGTCGAGCGCCCAGGGCTCGGCGAGCAGCGGCTCCGTCAGAATCCCGGAGAGCGCGGACCCCGGTTCCGGCCAATCGAACTCACGCTCCGCGCCGATCGGCTCGCGTTCGACCAGCAACGCACGCAGCGGATTCCGCGCGGGGAAAAAAGCGAGTTCGCCAACGAAGCGTCCGCCCGGCGCTAGCCCGGCTTCGCGCCGCCCCCGGTTTGCGGAGACTTGATCGAGCAGCATTGCGAAGCGCGGACCAGTGCCGTCCAGGTTCAGCAGCCAGTTCGTTCGCCACACTCGTCCATCATGGTGCGTGCGCACAAGTTCGGCCAGAACTTCCCAGATTCCACGCGCACGGAGTAACCCAGGATTGCCGAGCACGGCCTCTCGCGTTTCGGCGCCAGCGACCGCGCGGCGGATGTCTGCATCGCGTGGTGCCATGCGGAAACCACGGCCCAGCAGCACCAGCTTGCCGAGTTCGACGACCGCGCCACGCGGCCGGTCGGCCGCCGGCAACGCGAGCAGCCGTGAAGGCAACTCCTCGATGCGGTGGGCGAGCGCTGCTGCTTTGCCGTCGACCAGCCGCAAAGCGATCTTGCGGCAGCGCGCGGTCACATCATCGATGAACGTGGCGAGTCCTGTTCGCAGTTGGTCGCCGATCCATTGCTCGAGCGCTTCAAGCACATCGAGCACCGCGCGATCGGTGTCGTCGGCGCGCTTCACGGCCGTGGCTTCGCGGCGAGCCGCCGCCTTCGGATCGTCGGGCATTTCGACCCACTTGCCGACCCAGTCGGGTGTCTCGGCGGGCGGAAAGGCAAACATCCCCTCAGCATTGAGCCAAAGGAGCGCAAGCACATGCCTGCACGGATGTTTGCGCGACGGGCATGTGCATTTGTTGCCCAGATGGCGCAGGTCCGCCACGACGCGATAGAATTTCGTATCCCAGCCAGCCCAGCATTCGGCCCAGATCAACACGCCATCAGGACTGGAGCCAAGGCTCGACCATGTGCCCGCCTTGGCCAAGCCGACAGCTGCACGCAGCGATGCCTGGTCGGGGGCGAGTTGCTCGACCGCTTTGAGATCAACCTGCATCACGCCCCCTGCTGCCGATTGCCACGGCGTCAACAAAGGCCTGAAACGCCAACATTCAAAATCTAGAACAAAACATGAACGGTCCGCAAGGCCTCTCATCGGCTGGCCCCACGAGCGCGGTGTCGCTGACTGCGATGCTCACGCGCGGTGCCTGCCGCCGCGACCAGCGCGTTTACACGCGTCTACGACGCGCAATGGCCACGCTTCTTCGCGTTCGCTACGGGGGAGTTGACGATGCCTCGCACAACAAGGCCTTGCCCGCCATACATTGTGTTCTGCGCCGTGGAGGCGAAGGACTTCGCCCGCGGATCGCGAACCTCGGCCTTGATGGCGAATGCCATGACTTTCTCTTGTCCCGGCTGTCTGCCGCAGCGATCGGGCCGATGCTTACTTGCCGTCGTCCAGGCTCACGATCACCGCCGCATTGGCGATCGTGATCGCATCGCCGCCGCTTTCAGCCGGAATCTCCAGCCCGCCCTTCACCGCCTTGACGGTGACGGTCCCGTAGGGAAGTTCCTTCGCGACGGCCGACGTGTCGACCGCGCCTGAGTCCGGAACGCCGATGGTGACATCGACGAACATGTCGTGCGGCGTCTTCCCCAGCATCCTGACAAAGCCGAGGCTGGAATGGCGGATCGCGTCCGAGACCGCGCGTTTGGCGGCCTTGGTGGCGTCGCGCCCGTGAACATCGACGCCCATGCCCATCTCGGTGATACAGCGCACGCGTGCCATTGCCCGTTCCTTTGCTTGTTCTGAACCTATCCAAGCCTGCCTCCCGGCCGAAATCCACCCTCAACCGCAGCGGCAGGCCAGGTCTTGCCGTCGTCACCGCTCCGCGGCAAGGGAGAGCAACGAGCGAATGATCTCCAGCTTTTCCTCCGACAGGCCCGCAAGCTCGCGTTCCTCCAGAAGCCCCGATTGCATGAGACGGGCAAAAACCAGCGGAAGCTGCGAGTAGCGGAAGTCGAACGTCTCGTCGATCTCACGCCTGCGCTGACGCAGAAAGCTTTCGATCTCCCACATGTCGGAAGGCGACGCCGCAGCCTCCGCCCTGCTTTTGAATTCGGCCATGGCCCTGGCAAGCGCCTTTTCCAGAGCGGCATCGAAGGCAGCGCGCGCAGCTTTCTTTTCGGACGGCGACCAGTTGAGATTATGCAAGGTCAGGTTCCTCTCATCGCGGACGTCTCCGCGGACGTATCTGTATTCGTGCCTCGCTGCAGGCCGGCTTCGAGATCGTGGGGCGTCATCCCAACAGCCTCATGAAGTTGCGCTTGCGTTTGTGCCGAACCTTCAGGTCGGCGACATAGGCAGCCTGCTCGGCCGCGCTTCGGATTTTCTCCATGCGCGCGATCACCTTCGCGGCTTCGTCATAATTGCTGTGGCCGGCGAGATGTTCCACCTCAACGGCGTACACTTCCAGCGCTTCGCCCGGATGCTTTCGATCGCTGGCACGGGCAAGTTCCTGCTTCACGCTGGCAGAAGCGTCGAACTTCTTCGCGGCCGACCATGCGGCGTCGAACTGCTTATCATGCATCAGGATTTCGACCAGCAGATCGGCATTGCGATCCCAGACCGAACGCCGCCGGCCGGCCGCGCGCTTCTCCGCCAAATCGATCGCGCGGTCGGCTGCCGCGCGGCCGCCGAATTTGAGAAGCTGCTTGTAAATATCGAGGCCCGGCTCTTTCTCGAACGCCCGCCACAGATGCGCGCTTGCATCGGCTTTCCGGCCGGCCTTGGCAAGCAGCCCGGCCGTGAAGAACAACAGCCGTTCATCCGGCCCGTCGTCCTCGAACAGCCAAAGCCCTTCCTCGGCGCGGCGAAGCGCTTCTTCTCCGCGCCCCTGCGACAGGCAGAACTCGGCCAGTTGCAGATAGTCCCACTGTGACGACAAATTCTTGGCGCGCAGCGCGACCCGCGCATCGACATCGCCGTCCCGCCCGGCGAAAAAGTCGAGGATGTGCATCAGGCGGAAGCTGCCAAAACTCGTATCCCCGCCACGGACTTTGCCCGAGCGCGCCGGGAGCTTGTCCCACGCCGCGGCCGCAAGACGCCGGTATTCCGCAAGACCTTTGTCGCCCAACACATCGGCGTAGAGTTCCGCAGCGCCAAAAAACGTTTCGAAGTCGCTGTTTGTCTCGCGTTCGAACAGGTCGCGGGCGAGCGCAACCGGCTCCGGCCGGACCGCACTCGCGGCGGCCAGGTGTATATCGCGGGCGTGTTCGAGCAGCGCACCGAGGTGGCCGTCGGAATCGTCGATCGCCTCAAACGCGGCTTCGATGCGTTCGATTGCCCGTTCGACAAGCTTCAGCGCAACGCCTGCATGCCCGCCCGTTGCGAGATCGGCCACTGCATCGAGGGCCGCATCCACACCATCGCGCCAACGCGGAGCCTCCCGATAGTCCACGTAAGCGCCGGTACGCGTTGCCCCGTCGATGGCCTTCCGCAGACGCGCTTCGAACGTCTTTGCGTCGCCCTTCGCGACGGCCGAAGCCATATCCAGCTTGCGGAACAGCTCCTGGTCCTCCTCCGCCAGCTCAAGAACAAGGTCGACCAACGCATCGATACCCTTGCGTTTCAGGTGATCGCGAATTCTGGACAGAGCACCGGCTGCCTCGGCTTCGGCGCCATCTCCCGCGGCATTCACAGCCAGGGCAGTCGCAACCATGTGCTTGCAGAAGCCCCAATCCGCAAAGGCACGGCAGGAGCATTCGCCGCCGATGTCCGCCCCGCGACCGGTGAGCACCGTGCGGTAGTCTTCCGTCCCGGCAACCTGCGCCAGCACGCGTTTCGAATTCAGCGACAGAAGTTGCACGCTTCCATCGCGGTGGTACTCCTGCCCGCGCGCGAATACCTTTGCGCCCGCAAGCTCTCGCAGCGCGTCGATGTCAAAACGGGCCGGGTCTTTGGCTTTCATGCTGGCAGCGAAGCTGGGTCTTCACCGGATCGGGATATAATCTCGCATCGATCGGCGGCAGCAAAATCTTCCTGTGGACGGTCAAAATCGCGCACGCGGCCCAGGCCGAGCGCGTGCCGGCCATCGCTCCCTCAAACGCAAATTTGCCCTGTTTCAGGCGAAGCGACGCGTGGTTCAGCGAATAGCGCCGATAGCACCCATAACGCCACGTTGCGCGAAAGCGTGGCCGATGCTGCGGCCGCAAAAGAATATCGCTATGCATAAAGAGACACTCTTGCAGGATTCGACTGTTCCCGTGCCCACCGACCCACTCTCCATTCTGAAGACAGTTTATGGCTATGACGCCTTCCGCGGGCAGCAGCGGGAGATCATCGAGCATGTGATCGCGGGACATAACGCCTTCGTCCTGATGCCGACCGGCGGAGGCAAGTCGCTCTGCTACCAGATCCCGGCGCTGGTCCGGGCGGGCACCGGCCTCGTCGTCTCGCCGCTGATCGCGCTGATGGAAGACCAGGTGGCGGCGCTCAGAGCGGCCGGCGTGAAGGCGGCTGCGCTCAACTCCCGGCTCTGGGGCACGGAAAAGGATCTGCTCTGGCGCGATATCGAGCGGGGCGAGCTGGACCTCCTCTACATGGCCCCGGAAACGCTTTTGAAGAGCCTCGACCGGCTGAAAGTCGGCGCCCCTCTCTCTGATCGCCATCGACGAGGCCCACTGCGTTTCGCAATGGGGCCACGATTTCCGGCCCGAATACCGCGCGCTCGACGGCCTCGCGGACATCTTCCCCGAGGTGCCACGCGTCGCGCTCACCGCCACGGCGGATACGCCGACCCGGGGAGAGATCGTCGAACATCTGAGGATCGGCGCGCAAAACAGCTTCGTCGCCGGCTTCGACCGCCCCAACATCCGCTATGGCGCCGCCGAAAAGACGGGCACGACGCAGCAGATGCTGCGCTTCCTCGAGCCCCGCAAGGGCGAAAGCGGCATCGTCTATTGTCTGTCCAAGCGCAAGACCGAGGAGGTCGCCGCAGCCCTCAACGACCACGGCCACACCGCGCTGCCCTACCATGCCGGCATGGAGATGAAGGCGCGGGAAACCAACCAGCGCCGCTTCCAGCACGAGCAAGGCGTGATCATGGTGGCCACCATCGCGTTCGGCATGGGCATCGACAAGCCCGACGTGCGCTTTGTGCTGCATGTCGATCTGCCCGGCAGCATCGAAGCCTATTACCAGGAGACCGGCCGCGCCGGCCGCGACGGGCTGCCTTCCGAAGTGCTGATGCTCTATGGCGCCGGCGACATGGCGCTGCGCCGCCGCTTCATCGACGAGACGGAGGCGCCCGACGCGCGCAAGCGGATGGAGCACCGCAAGCTCGACGCGCTGCTGGGCTTTGCGGAATCCTGCCAGTGCCGCCGGCAGGTGCTGTTGCGCTATTTCGGCGACGACTGCGCCCCTTGCGGCAATTGCGACGTCTGCCTCGACCCGCCGGAGACCTTCGACGGCTCCCTCGACGCGCAGAAGCTTCTCTCCTGCATCTACCGCACCGGCGAGCGCTTCGGGCAGGCGCATGTCATCTCGGTGCTGCTGGGCGAGCCCGACGAGCGCATCGAACGCCTGGGCCACGACAAGCTGTCCACGTTCGGCATCGGCAAGACGCACGACCGCAACGCCTGGCGCTCGATCATCCGCCAGCTCGTGGCGCATGGACTGGTTGACGTCGACGTGGCGGGCCATGGAGGCTTGTCGATCTCTGACAAAGGCCGCGAGTTCCTGCGTGGGAAGCCGTCCTTGAGCCTGCGCGTGTTGAAGAAGGCCAGCAGGTCAAAAGGAAAGTCCGCGCGACGGGAGGCGAAGGAAGCGATGCCGGTTGCCGACCGCATCCTGTTCGAGAAATTGCGCGCCAGACGCCTGGAGCTGGCCAAGGCGGGGAACGTCCCGCCTTATGTCATCTTCCACGACAAGACGCTGATGGAGATGGCCGCGCGCTCACCGCGATCCGCGGCCGAGCTAGCCGGCATCTCCGGCGTCGGCGAAGCCAAGCTTGCGCGGTATGGCGAGGCATTTCTTGAGGTCATCAGAGGGCACGACCTGTGACCGCGGGAAGAAATCCGTCCGGATGAAGCGTGCCCTCAGTGCGACACGGAACCCCGCCGCCACGTCGCTTCAAGGCGCACCCGGCGACCATGACTACCCGGGCTTTGAGGTGGAAGCCAGCGCACGAAATATTGATCCCGGAATCTGAAAGGCGCGATCAACTCGCTACGGTCAATGAAGTCTTTCAGGGGGTCAGAATTCCACGCGGCCGGATATACGAAGTGCGGTTGCAGAAAGAGTCGCTGTTGACCGATTGTCACAATAAGGAATGACAAGATACGCCGGGATTCGATTTCGCGTGCAACACCCAATCCTAGAGTCGAACTCGTTCCAGCAAAATTGATAGCTGAAGGCAAGATAGGACGGCCCGGCTTCCTGCTTTGGAAACTTGTCGTCATCAAGCGCAAATCGAACGGCCGACGCGAGTTGGGCCTCGCTTATCCTCCAGCTAGGAAATGTTTGATGGGTTCCTTGCCGTTCAACTTCAGGGCCAAAAGAACGTCGGGCCTCTTGAGTTCTGGCGGCGGCGACATCCGCGTTGGTCTGCGGCCCAGACCCATAGCACATGAGTTCAATGCGATCGCCCAACGTAAATCGCGTTAGATCGGCCATAAATTGCTGAACCATGGGCCAAGCGCGTCTCGGGTCGCGTATCCGCGACTGATGCCCAAAGCTGACGGATTTCGGCGGTCGATAGACGACCCACTCGCCCGCGCCGATATTCATGCAGTATCGATCCTCGGCTCACTCCCACTCGATCGTACCCGGCGGCTTGCTCGTCACGTCATAGACCACGCGGTTGACGCCCTTGACCTCGTTGATAATGCGGGTCGCGACCTGGCCGATGAACTTCATGTCGAACGGATAGAAATCCGCGGTCATGCCGTCGGTCGACGTCACAGCGCGCAAGCCCACCACAAAATCGTACGTCCGGCCGTCGCCCATCACGCCGACGGTCTTCACCGGCAGGATCACCGCGAACGCCTGCCAGATCTCGTCGTAGAGCCCGGCCTTGCGGATCTCGTCGATGTAGATCGCGTCCGCAAGCCGCAGGATGTCGAGCTTCTCTCCGGTGATCTCGCCCGGGCAGCGGATCGCGAGCCCCGGTCCCGGAAACGGATGGCGGCCGACGAACACGTCGGGCAGTCCGAGCTCGCGCCCGAGCGCCCTCACCTCGTCCTTGAACAATTCGCGCAGCGGCTCGACGAGCTTCATGTTCATGCGCGCGGGCAGCCCGCCGACATTGTGGTGCGACTTGATCGTCACCGACGGCCCGCCGGTGAACGACACGCTTTCGATCACGTCGGGATAGAGCGTGCCCTGCGCCAGGAAATCGGCGCCGCCGATTTTTTTTGCTTCCGCCTCGAACACGTCGATGAACAGCCGGCCGATGGTCTTGCGCTTGGCTTCGGGGTCGGTGGTGCCTTCGAGCGCGCCGAGAAACTCGCGTCGAAGCGTCCACGTGCACCAGCGGGATGTTGTAGTGGCCGCGGAACAGATCGACCACGGTCTTGCCTTCGTTGAGACGCAGCAGGCCGTGATCGACGAACACGCAGGTGAGCTGGTCGCCGATCGCTTCGTGAATCAGCACCGCCGCGACCGCCGAGTCGACGCCACCGGACAATCCGCAGATCACCCGGCCCTTGCCGACCTGCCTGCGGATTTTCTCGATCGCTTCTTCCTTGAAGGCGCGCATGGTCCAGTCGCCGCGGCACCGCGCGATCTTGCGGACGAAATTGCTCAGAATCTGCGCGCCCTGCGGCGTGTGCATCACCTCGAGGTGGAATTGCGTGGCGTAGAACCGCCGCTTCTCGTCGGCGATCATCGCGATCGGCGCATTGGGCGAGGTGCCGACGACGCGAAAGCCCTTCGGCAGCCGGGTCACCCGGTCGCCGTGGCTCATCCAGACCGGGTACTTCTCGCCCTTCTTCCAGACGCCCTCGAACAGCGGCGTGTCCTCGGTGACCAGCACCTCGGCGCGGCCAAATTCCCTGTGGTGCCCGGCCTCGACCTCGCCGCCGAGCTGATGCGCCATCGCCTGCTCGCCGTAGCAGATGCCCAGCACCGGGACGCCCGCCTCGAACAGCGCCTTCGGCGCCAACGGCGCGTCCTTGTCGAGCACCGAGGCGGGGCCGCCGGACAGGATCACCGCCGTGGGTTTCATCGCGGCGAACGCCTCGGCCGCCTTCTGGAACGGCACGATCTCGCAATAGACCTTCTCCTCGCGCACCCGCCGCGCGATGAGCTGGGTCACCTGGGAGCCGAAATCGACGATCAGGATCTTGTCGTGCGAGCCTTGCTCGGACATGTGCGCCGCCATCTCGCCGGAATCGGGCTGGCAGGCGTCCGCCGGGCGCAGGTTTGGGCGTGGTTTTGGCGGCTGCTGAACTTTGGGTCAAGGCGGCGCTATCCCGTCAGGAAACCTACCGGCTCCCGATTAGATAGCGGTCCGCACCGGCGACCGTGAGGGCGGTGGGCGTAATTCCCGCCATTTTCCACACCTCTGCACCGCTGAGGTGCCGAACCGGCGGTTCCTGAATTCCTCGGGCGGCGGAGGCGGCGGCCAAAGGGCCCGGCCAGCGGTGCCTCGGGAGAGGCCCCGAGAACGGCGGCGGCACGAAACGCACCGGCCGGGACAGGCCTTTTCGGCTTCACGGCATACCCGGGACGGACCGTCCCCGGAATGCCATAGCGGGCGCTGGGGGGCGCGGTTCGCTTTGACGCATCGGCTTGGGGTCTTAAGCCACCTGCCCCGCGGGCGCGCAACGCGCCGTCTTCCAAAGCTGCGCGGATGCGGTTTGCCAATCGAACGCGTGATCGGTTGGGCCGTGCTGCTGCAGATGCTCGATGCGCGCGACCGCCTCCGCGACGCTCGGCCGATGACCGGCCGGCACCCACCACAACACCATGGACGGCCCTTCAAAATGCTCAAACCAGTCGGCGCGGCGGCCGTAGAACCGCTTGTGTATCGTCTGCCAGACGAAGCGCTCGAGCGCCTCGACACTCTCCCACACCGAGAAATTGACGATGATACGCGGGTCGGCATAAGGCCGCGTGTCGGTGGCGTTGCCGCTCTCGTCGATATAGCGCCAGACGAATCCGGCGCTGCGTTCGGCGATGCCGTTCACCAAGGCGAGATTGTCGGTGAAATCCGCCATGCGCGGGTCCTCGAGATCGTATCGAATGCGACCGAGGTTCAACTGCGCAAGATGATGATCGGCTGGCTGTTGCACGGGTCCTGCTCCGTCGCCGACAAGGGCGATGAATTCGCACCGTCTCACCGGCTTCCTGGAGACTTAAGATATCGCAGCGGTCAAAAAACCAGAACACTGGAAAAGTGGCCAGCCATTGATCCATGGCCTGTATAATTCAGAGGCGATCAATGTCTGCTTCGGGTTGCCGGCTCGGGAGGATCTGACGGCTTGGAGTGAGCCAGCCCTGGCGCCGTTGGCTTGCGCAGCATTCCCAACCAGCCCCGCGCAATCCGTCGCCACCGCTCCCGGGCGGTTTCGCTCTTCGCCTTTGCCGCCAGTTCCTCGGCCTCGGCGGCGTTGCGCCTGAACTGCTCGTCGTTCATCAGGCCTCCGGGTCCCGGACATACCGCACCCTCGGGCGTCTGTCCTGCGTAATATGGCCTCAGCAGGCAAGATGTGCCGGCGGGTGCAACAGCGCTTGGTACAAGCGCTAAATCGTCACAGCGGCGATCCGTCCGGTAACATTCATCATCAAACAGCGCTGGAATAGCCAGGGCGACCGGATACTTCCGGGAGAACTATCCCGATGCAGGTCATCGGCTTGTTCATTTTGTTCGCTGTCATTTTGGACGCCATCGCTGTCGGCATCTGTTCGATCATCGAGCGCTATTCCGAACTGGCCAGTCTGTTCAGTTTCCTTGGATTCTTCGTGGTGAACTTCATCATCGCCTGGCAGGCGGCGGTGCATGTCACCGAGCGATATCTCGTCTCGGAGTCACAACGCAAAGCAGATGAAGAACACACGAAGTGGGTCAGATCGCACCTTGTTGGGGCAAGGCGCTAGCCAAAAACAAAGGCCCGGGAAGCCGGGCCAGTTTTTTCTGTTCCGCCTTTGTCGTGTTAGGGCCCGGCCGACGTTCCGCGAAACCATCCCTGCGTGCGGTTCGCGAGCCCTCGCCTCAGGATCGGCGTCCGCCGGAAGCATGAGGGTGAGCACGGGGCTGTCGCTGGCTTTGTGCCAGGACGCGCTGCAAAAACTCTTCGCTATCCTGTTCGAGTGCGGACTTCAGATTGTCGAAATAGCGACGAACGCGCTCCGACACGACTGCTCGCCGTCTCCGTCTTCGGTCCGAATCCTTGTGTGTCTTTGAGATCATGGCGGTCACCGGTTCGACAGTTCTCCAGGGCCAACGACCACCTCAACCGCCAGTTCCGGTCGCGACCGGCTGGAACCGGAAGTATTCGCGATCCTGCAGAGGAACGATGCAGGTCAACGTGCATTTCCCCCACTCTCGAAACTGCTAGCGCGGCAGGGGAAGCTCTGCGCGATTAGAGAAAGACGAGGACGGCCAAGACGCCGCGCACCACAAGGAGCCCAGGTTTCCACCTGGGCTCCTTGTCTTTTGACGGGAACGTTCGTTGCGGACGCTCGTTTGGCAAATGCGGTTGGCGCTCGCCTTGGCGACCTCAGCCCCCCAGCCCCCACGTCGGGGCCTGCGCCGCCGCACTTCCTGGCCGCTCCCCCCGTCCCGCGAGAGCGTTATACGGACGGCGAATAGCGGCCCGTGACGGGGCGCTGCCGGATGGCGCGGCCTCGACCAGAGGACCCGGTTCCGCAGAGGGCCGGGTTCTTTGCTGCAGCATTGACCAGTCTGCTTTGTTCCAACCAGGCAATTTGCGCGCTGAGTGCTTTCCTGGCAGGCAAGTGCGCAATTGCCGACGCCTTCGAAGGGATGCGGGCGGATTGGCATGCAACGCCAACCTGATTGACGCACGCTGGATGAAGGCATGCCATTCGACCGAATGAAACGGCGTGACGGCTTCTACACCATGGTCAGGCGGTCGAATTGCCGATGCGTGGCGAGCCACAGGTTGGCCAGCGCGTCTTCAGGGGTCCGACCGGCGTAAATCGAGCCGTCGCGGGAGTAGGCTGTCCATTCGGTTGCAGAGCGATTCCACTCAACGCTTTGCAGCGCTTCGCCGCATCCCTCAATCAGCTCCGCGCAAGTCGGAACTGCGTCCGGATTGCGTTGCGGAAACCCGGCTAACCTGAGCTGTGCGAGAAATCGAGTGTCCATGGTCGATCATAAGCATCGATGCATCGCCTTTGTTCCGTCAGGCTGCACGCCGCACAATGCTGACGAAGAACCCGTCGGTGTCGGTGCGGCGCGGCGTCATCAGCAAGCCCTCGCCGGACATCAATACCGCCCGGCGGAACAGGTAGGCGCGCTCGCCCAGCGCATTCGTCACCTCGGACGGCGGTTGCACTGAAAAGCCGGAATGCCGCCCAACAAAGGCGCGGACCTGGCTACCGTTCTCTTCATCGAGCACCGAGCAGGTGATGTAGGCGATGCGGCCGCCGGGCTTCACCAGCGCCGCGGCGCGATCGAGCACCGCGACCTGCTCCCTGTTGCGAACCTCGAGCGCGCCGGGCCGCACCCGCCACTTGGCGTCGGGATTGCGCCGCCAGGCGCCGATGCCGGTGCAGGGCGCGTCGATCAGCACGAGGTCGAGCCGGCCCGCGAGATCGTCGATCTCGGTGCCGACCGACTTCGGCGTGCGCACCTGCACGTTGCGCGCGCCGGCGCGCGCGAGCCGCTCGTGGATCGGCGCGAGACGCCGCTTGTCGTCGTCGGTGGCGTAGATCTGGCCCTTGTTCTGCATCGCGGCCGCGAGCGCCAGCGTCTTGCCGCCGCCGCCGGCGCAGAGGTCGAGCACCTGTTCGCCGGGTTTGGCTGCGGCGAGAAGCGCTGCAAGCTGCGAGCCCTCGTCCTGGACCTCGATGAGGCCCTTGAGCCAGGCGGGCTCGGCATGCACCGCCGGATTTCGGGCGTCGGCCGCAAGCTTGATGCGCAGCCCGTCGGGCGACCAGCGCGACGGCTCGGCCTTGAGGTCGGAAAGCTCCGCCAGCGCTTCGTCGCGCCGCCCCTTGAGCGTGTTGACCCGCAGATCGAGCGGCGCGCGGGAGGCGAGCGCCGCGCCCTCCTCCGCCCGCTCCTCGCCGAACACCTTCGCGAGATACGGATCGAGCCATTCGGGATAGTCGCCGCGCACATGCGGCGGCGCGCCGGAGACATCCGGCGTGGCGAGCTTGGCACGCTCGGCGTCGGTCAGCGGCGGCGGCGAATGGCCCGTGCCGTCGGCAAGCCGCGCCACCGCATCGGCATCGAGGCCGCGCTCGCGGACCAGCATGCCGAGCGCCACGCCGCGCGGGCTGTCGTCGCCCATGACGAAGGCCGACGATGCCTGCCGCCGGAGCGCGTCGTAGACCAGGCCGGCGATGGCGGACCGGTCGCCGGAGCCGGCGAAGCGGTGCGACAGGCCCCAATCCTTCAGCGTATCAGGCGCCGGACGACGCCGCGCGCCGATGTCGGCGAGAACTTCAATGGCTGCCGCGAGGCGTGCGCCGGGGGTCATGAGGGATCCCGCATCATGGCAGGCCCAGCATGATCTTGACGATGAAGATCAGCCACATCACCAGCAGCACGATCGCGCCTGCGCCGTAGAAGCCGCCGCGAAACCGCACGTCGTTCGATGTCACATGCACCAGCGCCTGCAGCACGCGCATCGCGACGAACACCCAGGCCAGCAGCACGAACAGCAGATCGGCGTGCCGCGTCATCATCGACAGGATGGTCAGGACATAGAACAGGACCGGCAGCTCGAACTGGTTGCCGAAGCAATTGGCGAACAGCGTGGCCTGGCGCGGCCAGTTCGGCTCGCGCATGGCGATGCTTTCGAGGCGCGTCGCGCCGCTCATCAATGCCTGGCCGCGGAAAATCATCATGCCCAGCATCAGCGCCAGGGTGAGCAGCACCTGGACGAACAGGGGCGCAAGGATCGTGGGCACCGACATTCCGGAACTCCGTTTCGCGCGTCGAGCCGAACCCGGGCGCGACCGGGTGGCGCTTTCTAGCGGCTCGTATGCGCAAGAGATAGCCCACGCCGCGTGACCGCACCGCCGCCGTCAAAGCTTCACGCTGATCGCGGTCTCGCCGTCGTCATCGACCAGCGCGCTGCGCCATGCCTTGCCGCCGAACAAGGCCTTGGAGACCTCGTCCGCGGTGCCGCCGTGATTGAGGTTGGCGGTGATCAGCAGGCCGCCGGTTTTGAGCAACCCGTGCAGGGTCTTGTGCAGCGCCGGAACCGGCGTATGGCCGTCGAAGAACGCGACATCGTAGCCCGGCTTGAGCGAGGGCAGCACACTTGCGAAATCGCCCTCGTGGACCGTGATGCGCGCGGCAAAGCCCGCGGCCGCGATATGCTCGCGCGCGAGCCGCACATGCTCGGGGTCGCGTTCGACGGTGTCGATTTTGGCCTTCGGCGCGCCTTGCGCAAAGCACAGCGAGGTGTAGCCCAGCGCGCAGCCGAGCTCGAGGATGCGCCTTGCATCCACCGCCGCGGCGAGCGTGCCGAGCAGCGGGCCGTTGCCATACGGCCAGGCGCCGCAGCCGTGCTTCGCGCGGTGCTTGAGGGTTGCGTCCCGCACGCGGCCGAACGGATCGGCGTCGTTCTTCGGCATTTCAAGCTCCATACCTGCGGCGCGGGCGCAAATCCGGTGTAATCTCTAGCGGAACCCGTCTCGCTTCGCTCAAGTATCGCATGGCCTCCCCTCCGACCCCTTCAGCCCCGCTGTTCGCCGCTCCGGTCCGCCACCTGATCGGCGTCGTGGTTGCCGCCGCCGGCGGCCTGCTCGGCCTCTATGGCGGAGAGGCGCTGGCCTACGCCATCGCCGAATGGACCGACCGCGACATCGCCGAGCTCAAGGACATGCTGATCTGGAGCTCGGTGGCCTGCGGCGTGGTCGGCCTGCTCGTGGGGGTCTGGCTGGTGCTCGCCTGCACGCGGTGCAGCGCCGAGGCGCAGCGCACGGGGCTGATCGCGGTCGGCGTTGCGGTCGTCTGCGGCGCACTCCTGATGCTCGGCACCTTCGACTGGCCGAAGAGCGCCGGGACGCCGAGCGTGCTGTACGAGATCCGCCTGCCCGCGGGCATGCCGCAGCCACGCTTCGACAGGATCAGCGTCAAGCTGTGGAGCGAGAAATCGGGCAGCGGCTGCTACATCTCGGGGCTGCGGCGCGACGGCGACCGCCCGGTGATCGCCGGAAGCTGCCTGGTCACCAGCAAGGCCGACGGCCAGACCATGTCGCTCGGCCTCGACCGCGGACAGGAAAGCCACTGGACGATGCCGGTCCGCGCCGACGCCCAACTCGAAAAGGCGTTCGGCCCGTGGCAGCGCATCGAGTTCATGCCGCCGCCGCGCGAGAACATCCCGCCGCTGCCGCCGGGCGAATATGAAGTGCGCTACCGGGTGAAGAAATATCTCTGACGCATACCATTGCGTCAGGACTGCGGCGCAGCGACCCGCACCAGCAGCTTGCCGAAGTTCTCGCCGCGCAGCAGGCCGATCAGCGCGCGGGGCGCCCGGTCGAGCCCCTCGACCACGTCCTCGCGGTGCTTGATCCGCCCTTCCCGCAGCCAGGCCGAGACGTCGCGCAGGAAATCGGCCTGCCGCGACGCGAAGTCGGACACGATGAAGCCGCGCAAGGTCAGCCGCTTGGTCAGGATCGCGCGCGTGAGCTGCGAGGTCCGGAGCGAGCCTTGCGGCATCTCGGTGGCGTTGTAGGTTGCGATCTGCCCGCAAACCGGCACGCGGGCGAAATTGTTGAACAGCGGAAACACCGCCTCGAACACCGCGCCGCCGACGTTCTCGAAATAGACGTCGATCCCGCTCGGGCATGCGGCCTTCAGCCTGTCGGCCATGTCGCCCTGCCGATGATCGATGCAGGCATCGAAGCCAAGTTCCTCGACGACGTAGCGGCATTTGGCCGGACCTCCGGCGATGCCGACCGCGCGAGCGCCCTTGAGCCTGGCGATCTGGCCGACCAGCGATCCCACCGCGCCGGACGCAGCCGACACCACGACCGTCTCGCCGGGCTTCGGCTGCCCGATTTCGAGCAGTCCCGCATAGGCCGTCATGCCCGGCATCCCGAGCACGCCGAGCGCGGTCGAAACCGGCGCGATCGATGGATCGATTTTCCGGGTGAGCTTGCCCTGGCTCAGGGCATGGGTCTGCCAGCCGCTCGGGCTCAACACGATGTCGCCCGGCGCATAGCCGTCGAGATTGGACGCGATCACTTCGCTGACGGTGCGGCCCTCCATGACCTGGCCGATCGCGACCGGCGTGGCATAGGACGGGGCGTCGCTCATGCGCCCGCGCATGTACGGATCGAGCGACAGCCACAGCGTCCGCAGCAGCATCTCGCCGGGCCCCGGTGCCGGGACCGGCATCTCCTCGATGCGAAGGTCGCTCTCTTTGGGTTCGCCGACCGGCCGCGAGGCCAGCAGGATGCGCTTGCCCGTCGTCACGTCAGACACCGCCAATCCGATCCGCCGAAGGATGCAGGCATTTCGCCGTCACGTCACGCCCGGCCCGGATAGTTCGGGCTCTCGCGGGTGATGGTGACGTCGTGGACGTGGCTTTCGCGCAAGCCCGCCGACGAGATGCGGATGAACTGCGCCTTCCGGTGGAATTCGTCGAGGTCCTTCGCGCCGACATAGCCCATCGCGGCGCGCAAGCCGCCGCCGAGCTGATGCAGCACGGTTGCGACCGGTCCCTTGTAGGCCACCTGCCCCTCGACACCTTCCGGCACGAGCTTCAGCGCATCCTTGATGTCCTGCTGGAAGTAGCGGTCGGCCGAGCCGCGCGCCATCGCGCCGACCGAGCCCATGCCGCGATACGCCTTGTACGAACGCCCCTGATAGAGATAGGCCTCGCCCGGCGTCTCATCGGTGCCCGCGAGCAGCGAACCGACCATCGCGACGTCGGCGCCGGCCGCCAGCGCCTTGGCGAGATCGCCGGAATACTTGATGCCGCCGTCGGCGATCACCGGCGTGTCGGCCTTCTTCGCGGCCTCGACGGCATCCATGATCGCGGTGAGCTGCGGGACACCGACGCCTGCGACCATCCGCGTGGTACAGATCGAGCCCGGCCCGATGCCGACCTTGATCGCGTCCGCGCCGGAATCGATCAGCGCCTGCGCGCCTTCGGCGGTCGCGACATTGCCGGCCACCACCTGCACGGCGTTGGAGGCGCGCTTGATGCGGTTGACCGCATCGAGCACGTGCCTGGAATGGCCGTGCGCGGTGTCGACCACGACGAGGTCGACACCCGCTTCGAGCAGCTGCTCGGTGCGGTCATAGCCCTTGTCGCCGACGGTGGTCGCGGCTGCGACCCGCAGGCGCCCCTGCTCGTCCTTGCAGGCGTTCGGATTGGCGACCGCCTTCTCGATGTCCTTGACGGTGATCAGGCCGACGCAGCGATAGCCGGCATCGACCACCAGGAGCTTCTCGATGCGGTACTGGTGCAGCAGCTTCTTGGCTTCGTCCTGGTTGACGCCCTCGCGCACGGTGATGAGCTTGTCCTTGGTCATCAGCTCCGACACCTTCTGGCGGGTGTCGGTGGCGAAGCGCACGTCGCGGTTGGTGAGGATGCCGACCAGCTTGCCGGGCACTGTAACGCTTTGGCCGTTGCCGCCGCCCTCGACCACCGGAATGCCGGAGATGTTGTATTCCTTCATCAGGGCGAGCGCGTCGGCCAGCGTCTGGTCGGGGCTGATGGTGAGCGGGTTCACCACCATGCCGGATTCGAATTTCTTGACCTGCCGCACCTGCGCGGCCTGCTGATGCGGCTCGAGATTGCGGTGGAGTACGCCGATGCCGCCGGCCTGGGCCATCGCGATGGCCATCTTGGACTCGGTCACCGTGTCCATCGCCGAGGCGACGATCGGCAGATTGAGGGCAATCGACCGGGTGATGCGGCTGCGGATATCGACGTCCGACGGCAGCACGTCGGACAGACCGGGCTTGAGCAGCACGTCGTCGAAGGTGAATGCCTCGGGCAAAGGCGAACGATTGATGGTGGCCATGCCAACTCCGGGACCCTGCTCCGGAACATGGTGTCCGGATGCGAAATAAGCGATCCCTTCGCGAGAACCGTGCGTCCTCGCCCGAATCGGGCCCGCTTTTGGGTTGGCGATGGTGGATAGCACCGTGCGGCCGGTTTTCCTAGGGTATTCCGCGCAATTCCGCGCGCCATCCACCGGCGGCGACAATGCTGGCGAAGGCGGCGGCGCGACCTTAAATTTGGCGGTGAGCCGTCTGGAGGCTCGTACCATACCCATGCCGATCCCGCGCCTCGCCATTCCCGCGCTGACCGCAGCCGCGCTGACGCTTGCGCCGGCGCCGGCCTATGCGCAGCAGCAGTCCGGCCCGCCGCTGTCCGCCGACGAGCGGCGCTGCGCCGGAATGGGCGGCGTCAGTTCCGACGCTCAGGCCGCCGCCTGCACGACACTGCTGCAAAGCGGGCGCTATGTCGGCGACAACCTCGCCATCGTGCATTCCAACCGCGGCATCGCCTATGCCCGGTCGGGCGACTACGACCGCGCCGTCACCGAGTTCGACGCCGCGGTGCGCATCAATCCCGGCTATGCCCGCGCCTATCTCAGCCGCGGCAACGCACACCTCGTCCGGCGCGACTTCGACCGGGCGATCGCGAGCTTCGACCAGGCGATCCGGCTCGATCCGCGCGGCGCGTCGAGCTACATGGGCCGCGCCACCGCCCGTGACGCCAAAGGCGACAGCGATCGCGCCGTCGCCGACTACGACCAGGCGGTGAAGCTCGATCCGAACCTGAGTGCGGCCTATTTCAACCGCGGACTGGTGCTCCGCCGCATCGGCCAGAGCGACCGCGCCATCGCCGACTACGACCAGGCCCTGCGGCTCAACCCGAGGGACGTCGCCGCCTACAACAACCGCGGCATCGCGCTCGCCGACAAGGGCGAGCAGGATCGCGCCATCGCCGACTACGACGCAGCCCTGAAGCTCGATCCCGGCTATGCGCTGGCCTATCTCAACCGCGGGCTCGCCTGGAACGCCAAGAAGGATCCCGACCGCGCCATAGCCGACTTCGACGCCGCCATCCGGCTTGCGCCCGAAAACGCGTCGGCCTACGGCAACCGCGGCATCGCCCTCGAAGCGCGGGGTGACTCCGACCGCGCGCTGGCCGACCTCGACAAGGCGATCGCGCTCGACGCGCGCAACGCGACGTTTTACGGCAACCGCGGCAATATCTGGCGCAACCGCGGCACGCTCGACCGCGCCATCGCCGACTACGACAAGGCCATCGCGCTTTCGCCCGGTTTCGCGCCTGCCTACTACGAACGCGCGCAGGCGCACTACATCGCCGGACGCTTTCGCGAGGCCCTGGCCGACGCCGGCAAGGCCGCCGAATTCAACCCCAACTGGGCGCAGGCGCTCAGCCTGCGCGGGCTGATCCAGGAAAAGCTCGGCGCCAAGGACGCCGCGATCGCCGACCTGCGGCGGGCGGCGGCGCTCGATCCCGCGCTCCAGCAGCCCGCCGACGCGCTCCGGCGCCTTGGCGTGATGCGCTGATCTCTTTGCGCAAATTTGGGCCGAAAAAAGCCCCAAAACGGGTGGAGTGAACCGCCCCTCACGGTCCTGCGACCAATCGGGAACAGCCGGGGAAAGATCTCGCCATGCGCTTAGCCACTCTCGTTGCCTCAGGCCTTCTGATGGCCGCCGTGCCCGCGCAGTGGGCCATCGCACAGGGCGCGCCGGCCGACGCCTGCAAGGCCCGCTACGTGACCAACGAAGAGCGGCTCGCGGGCTGCACCGCGATGATCGAGGCCAAGATCGAGACCGGCCGCTCGCTTGCCGTCGCCTATTGCAACCGCGGCTTCGTGCTGACCGAGAAGAAAGAACTCGACCGCGCGATGGCCGACCTCGAGGAGGCGATCAAGCTCGATCCGAGCTATGCCTGCTCGTTCAGCAACCGCGGCCGCGTGTATGCGCTGAAGGGCGACCTCGAAAAGGCGATGGCCGACTACGACCGGGCCATCAAGCTCGATCCCAAATTCGCCGTCGCCTACAACAACCGCGGCGACGCACTGATGCGGCGCGGCGAATTCGACAAGGCGATCGAGGATTTCACCACCGCGATCAAGCACGACCCGAAGAGTGTGGATGCCTATGGCAACCGCGCCTGGGCCTATCAGCGCAAGCGCGAATACAACCGGGCGCTCGCCGACTACGGCAAGACCATCGAGCTCGAGCCGGACGACCTGCTCGGCTACATCAACCGCGGCAATGTGCATCGCGCGATGAACAATCTCGACCGCGCCGCGGCCGACTACGGCGAAGCGATCCGCGTCGCGCCGACCGACGCGCGCGGCTGGCGCAACCGCGGCATGATCAAGCTGATGAAATACGACAATGCCGGCGGCATCGCCGACTACGACAAGGCGCTCGAATACGATCCGAAGGACGCGTATTCCTGGAACAACCGCGGCCTCGCCAAGAAGGACTCCGGCGACAAGGCCGGCGCGATTGCGGACTTCAAGAAGGCGCTGGAGATCAATCCCAAGCTGCCGACGACGCGGCAGTTGCTCAAAGAGCTGGGCGCCACTCCTTAAGAGCGGCCGCGAAATCCGGTGGCCAGCACATAAAGCTCCGCCGAATCGGAACGGCTTGCCGCTGGCTTCACGTGCTTCACGGTGGCGAAGTCGCGCTTCAATCCGGCCAGCAGCGCGCCCTCGGTGCCGCCCTGGATGACCTTCGCCAGGAACGATCCGCCGGGCTTCAGCACCTCGCTGGCGAACTCGGCGGCGGCCTCGATCAGCGCCATGATCTTCAGATGATCGGTCGCGCGATGGCCGGTGGCGTTCGCAGCCATATCCGAGAGAACCACGTCGGCAGGCCCCCCGAGCATCGTCTTCAGACGCTCGGGCGCGGCCGGATCGAGAAAGTCGATCTTTGCGAACTCGACGCCGGGAATCTCGTCCATGTCGAGGATGTCGATGCCGACGACACGCCCCGAAGCGCCGACGCGCTTTTTCGCGACCTGGCTCCAGCCGCCGGGCGCCGCACCGAGATCGGCGACGCGGCCGCCGGACTTGAGCAGATGGTGCTTGTCGTCGATCTCGGTCAGCTTGAAGGCCGCGCGCGAGCGGTAGCCTTCGCGTTTGGCGCGGGCCACATAGGGATCGTTGAGCTGCCGCTCCAGCCATTTGCGCGAGGACTGCGACTTGCGCTTGTCCTTGACCCGGACCTTGAGCCTTCGTTCGCCGCGATCGGAGGTCATTGCCACACCCCGTCCTCGCGCATCATCTGCACCAGCATGCCCTCGCGCAGCCCGCGGTCGGCGACGCGCAGCCGCGGGCACGGGAATGCGCGGCGGATCGCTTCGAGGATCGCGCAGCCCGCCAGCACCAGATCGGCGCGCTCCGCGCCGATGCAGGGGTTGGCGACGCGGCCTTCGTAGTTCATCGCAATCAGCCGCTCGACCACGCCGGTCACCTGCTCCTCGGTCATCCAGCACCCGTCGACGCGGCGGCGCTCGTAGCGCGGCAGATCGAGATAGACGCCGGCGATGGTGGTCACCGTGCCCGACGTGCCGAGCATGTGGATGCCGTCGGTTCCGCCGTGCAGCGCGGCGAACCGGTTCACGTGCTCGGCGACTTCGGCGACCATGTTCTCGAAGATCTCCGGCGTGACCGTGACGCCGCCGTGGCGCTCGGCAAGCGTCACGACGCCGATCGGAATCGAGGTCCAGCCTTCGATCGCCGGGTGCGGCGGGCCGTGCCGGGTCGGCTCGCAGGGTCCGAGCCGCACCAGTTCCGAGGAACCGCCGCCGATGTCGAACAGGATGACGCCTTTCGATTCCGGATCGACCAGCGGCGTGCAGCCGGTGGCGGCCAGCCGCGCTTCGGTCTCGCGGTCGACGATCTCGAGGTCGATGCCGACCTCGTTGCGCACGCGCTCCAGAAAATCGATGCCGTTGACCGCGGCGCGGCAGGCTTCGGTCGCGATCAGCCGCGTCCGCGTGACGCCGCGGTTGCGCATCTTGGCGTTGCAGACGCGCAGCGCCTCGACGGCGCGCACGATCGCCGCATCGCTGAGCCGGCCCGAGGTGGTGATCCCCTCGCCCAGCCGGATGATGCGGGAAAAGGCATCGACGACGCGGAAGCCGTCGCGCGTGGCGCGCGCCACCAGCAGGCGGCAATTGTTGGTGCCGAGATCGAGCGCCGCATAGGTCGGACCGGACAGGTCCACCCCACCCGCGCCGCCTCCGCCGCGATCGCTGCGCGGATGCCGATAGGGCGACCGCCGGCCCCGCCGAGGCCCGTTACGGGGGTCCCGGTCAGGCACAGGGCCGAGGCCGGTCGCCCGGGCCTCGTCGTCCATTTGAAACCTTTCCCCACGCCGAAGCCTTGATTGCGCTCAAAGCGCAGGGCTCGACGGCGCGGCGGTCAATCCAACTTCGAGGCAAAGTGTAAAGAGCCGCACCGGTGGGCGCAACTCTGGGCGTCCGGCAGGACATGCCCAAAACCGGCGGCTGTGCTTGTCGAACCGGACGCGGTCCGATATCTCAAACCGGCCCTTGTTCCCCCGAAACGCAGGCGAAATAGGCGAAATCACTCCATGAACATTCAGGACACCGCCAAGACCCGATCCGCCTATGCCATCGGCCAGCCGGTGCCGCGCAAGGAAGACGCCACGCTGCTGCGCGGCGAAGGCCGCTACACCGACGACATCAACCTGCCGAATCAGGCGCATGCCTTCATCCTGCGCTCGACCGTGGCGCACGGGCGGATCAAGTCGATCGACACCGCCGCCGCCAAGAAGATGAAGGGCGTGATCGCGGTCTACACCGGCGCGGACCTCGCGCAGTACGGCACCCTGCAATCGGCGCTGCCGCTCAAGAGCAAGGACGGCACCGACCTGAAGAAGCCGCCGCGGGCGGCGCTGCCGGCCGACAAGGTGCGCTTCGTCGGCGATCCGATCGCCTGCGTGGTCGCCGAGACCCTGCTGCAGGCCAAGGACGCCGCCGAAGCGATCGAAGTGGACATCGAGCCGCTGCCGGTCGTGACCACGCCCGCGCAGGCTGTCGCGCCCGGCGCACCCGCGCTGTTCGACAGCGTGCCCGGCAACGTCTGTCTCGACTTCCATTACGGCGAGGCCGACAAGGTGGCCGCGGCGTTTGCGACCGGCGAAGCACAAGGTCAAGCTGAAGCTCCTCAACACCCGCATGGTCGTCAACACGATCGAGCCGCGGGCGGCGATCGGCCGTTACGACAAGGCCAAGGAAAGCTACACGCTCAACACCGTGAGCCAGGGCGTGATGGGCATGAAGGCCGGCGTCACCGCCGCGATGAAGACCACGCCGGACAAGGTGCACATCCTCACCGGCAATGTCGGCGGCTCGTTCGGCATGAAGGCGCAGGTCTATCCGGAATATATCTGCATCCTGCACGCCGCGAAGGAACTCGGCCGCCCTGTGAAGTGGACCGACGAGCGCTCGGGCAGCTTCATGTCCGACAATCACGGACGCGATCACGAGATGACCGCGGAGCTTGCGCTCGACGCGGAAGGCCATTTCCTCGCGCTGCGGCTGGACGGCTTCGCCAACCTCGGCGGCTTCCAGGGCGCGATGTCGCCGCAGCCCGGCACGCTGAACATCGTCCGCAACGTCATCAGCCTCTACCGCACGCCGGTGATGGAGGTGTCGAGCAAGTGCGTGTTCACCAACACGACGTTCGTCAGCCCCTATCGCGGCGCCGGCCGGCCGGAGGGCAACTACTTCATGGAGCGGCTGATCGACTATGCCGCCGCCGAGACCGGCTTCGACCGCATCGAATTGCGCCGCAAGAACCAGATCCGCAAAAGCGAGATTCCCTGGAAGTCCGCGGCCGGCACCACCTACGACAGCGGCGACTTCCCGGCGATCCTCAAGCAGGCGCTCGATGCGTCCGACTGGAAGGGCTTCAACAAGCGCAAGCGCGAGAGCAAGAAGCGCGGCAAGGTGCGCGGCATCGGCATCGGCTGCTATCTCGAAGTGACCGCGCCCGCCAACAAGGAGATGGGCGGCATCGCCTTCGACGCCGACGGCGGCGTGACGATCCGCACCGGCACGCTCGACTACGGCCAGGGCCATGCCTCGCCGTTCGCCCAGGTGCTGAGCGACAGGCTCGGCGTGCCGTTCGACAAGGTGCGCATCCTGCAGGGCAACAGCGACGAACTGCTCGCGGGCGGCGGCACCGGCGGCTCGCGCTCGATGATGAATTCGGGCCAGGCGATCGTCGAAGCCGCGGCAAAGGTCGTCGAGCAAGGCAAGCAGATCGCCTCGCACGCGCTCGAAGCCTCGGCCGGCGATATCGAGTTCAAGGACGGCAAGTTCGTGGTCGCCGGCACCGACCGCGAGATCGGCGTCATGGAGCTGGCGCAGAAGGTGCGCACCGGCATGAACCTGCCGCCGGACGGCCCGCAGTCGCTCGACGTCAAGCATGTCAGCGACGGCGCGCCCTCGGCCTACCCCAACGGCTGCCATGTCTGCGAGGTCGAGCTCGATCCCGACACCGGCAACATCGAGGTCGTCAAATACACCGCGGTCAACGACTTCGGCACCATCATCAATCCGCTATTGGTCGACGGCCAGTTGCACGGCGGCGTGACGCAGGGCATCGGCCAGACGCTGATGGAGCACACGGTCTATGACGAGAACGGCCAGCTCCTGTCCGGCTCGTTCATGGATTACGCGCTGCCGAAGGCGCACCACGTGCCGGACTTCGCGGTGGTGAGCCATCCGGTGCCGGCGAAGACCAATCCGCTCGGCGTGAAGGGCTGCGGCGAAGCCGGCTGCGCCGGCTCGCTGACCTCGATCATGAATGCGGTGGTCGACGCGCTGTCGGTCTACGGCATCAAGCACATCGACATGCCGGCAAGCCCCGCGCGGGTGTGGCAGGCGATCCAGGACGCACAGGCCAAGCAGTAGAGCACCGGTCTTCTTCTCCCTCTCCCCGCTTGCGGGGAGAGGGTCGGGGTGAGGGGGAATCTCAAAGAATTCGGACTCGTCGAGAGTCCCCCTCACCCGGATCGCTTCGCGATCCGACCTCTCCCCGCAAGCGGGGCGAGGTAGTCCGAGCAAGCGGCGAAAGAAGCGCGCGGAATGACCGAAGCCACCGATCTCACCTTTGCCGCGCGGCGGGCGAGCGACACGCGCCTTGTCGCCGGCGTGAGCGCGGCGCACTTCGTCAGCCATTTCTACATGCTGGTGCTGCCGCCGCTGTTCGCCTTCGTCAAAGACGACTATGCGGTGAGCTACACCGAGGTGGGCCTGGCGCTGACCGTGTTCAACGTCGTGTCCGCGGTGGCGCAGACGCCGGCGGGCTTCCTGATCGACCGGATCAACGCGCGGCTCGCCCTGGTCGCAGGCCTTCTGCTCGGCGCGGCAGGCTTTGCCGCCGCAGGCCTCATCAACTCGTACTGGATGCTGATCGCGATGTTCGGTGTCATCGGGCTCGGCAACACCGTGTATCACCCGGCGGACTATGCGCTGCTGTCGCGCCACGTCGCGCCGGTGCGCATCAGCCGCGCCTATTCGGTGCACACATTCTCAGGGATGCTCGGCAGCGCGGCCGCGCCGGGCGCCGTCCTGCTGCTGCACGGGCTGTTCGGCTGGCGTGGCGCGTTTCTCGGCGCGGCGGTGCTGGGCCTCATCGCCGCCCTCATCCTGCTGTTCCAGCCCGACGGCGAGCCGCATCCGACCGCCGTCAAGCCGCGCGACGCGGGCTCCGCGCCGACCGACTGGCGGCTGCTCACGACCGCGCCGATCCTGATGAACTTCGTGTTCTTCCTGGTCTATGCGTTCGGCAGCTTCGGCTTGTCGAACTTCTCCGTGGTGGCGCTCGGCTCGCTTTACGGCACCAGCCCGGTGACGGCCAACACGGCACTCTCCGGCTACCTGCTGCTCAGCGCCGGAGGCGTGCTGATCGGCGGCTGGCTCGCCGGCCGGATCAGCCATCATCGCCTGATCGCTGCGCTGGGGCTTCTTGCAACGGTTCTCGCCGCGATCCTGATCGGCAGCGTCGACCTCGGCGCGGTCCTGCTCATTCTCGTGATGTCGCTGGTCGGCCTGTGCAGCGGCATCGTGATGCCGTCCCGCGACATGATCGTGCGCGAGGTCACCCCTGCCGGCTCGTTCGGCGCTGTTTTCGCGTTCGTCACCACCGGCTATCATGTCGCCGGCATTCTTGCGCCGCTGATGTTCGGCGCGCTGCTCGATCACGGCATGCCGCGATGGACCTTCGTGGCGGTCGCGGGCTTCACGCTTCTGGCGATCGTCGCGGTGGTCCTCGTGCCGCATCGAAAAGCCGCATAGGCGGCCGATGGCCGGGCCGCTTCGCGCGCTGCTTCTGCTGTGGCTCGCCGGCAACGCGCTGCGGCTGACGATCCTCGCCGTTCCTCCGGTCATTCCGCTCATCCACGACGACCTGCGCCTGTCGGAAACGCTGGTCGGCGTTCTCACCGGCCTGCCGATGGTGCTGTTTGCGGGCGCGGCGATTGCCGGCTCGCTGATGATCGCGCGGCTCGGCGCGCTCAACGCGTTGCTGATCGGGCTCGTGCTTTGCGCGCTGGGATCGGCGCTGCGCGGCGTCGGTCCGAACGTCGCGATGCTCTACTTCGGCACCGTCGTGACAGCCTTCGGGGTCGCCGTGATGCAGCCGTCGCTGCCGCCGCTGGTGCGCGCCTGGGTGCCGCAGCGCATCGGCTTCGCCACCGCGGTCTATATCAACGGGCTGATCATCGGCGAGATCCTGCCCGCCGGGCTGACCACCCCGCTGGTGCTGCCGCTGATCGAGCAAAGCTGGCGCGGCAGCTTTCTGTTCTGGGGGCTGATCGTCGGCGCGATCGCCGTGGCGATCGCGATTTACGCTCCACGTGCGCCGGCCGCGGCGCCAAGCCCGGCCAATCGCCTATGGATACCGGACTTTCGCAACCCGCAAATCTGGCGGATCGGCCTCCTGCTCGGCTGCGTCAACGCAACCTACTTCTCGATGAACGGCTTTCTGCCGGATTATTTCACCCACACCGGCCGGCCCGACCTCATTCACGGCGCGCTCACCGCACTCAACGCGGGCCAGCTTCCGGCATCCTTCCTGCTCCTCGCCTCCGCCGAACGCATGGTCCGGACCATGTGGTCGTATATGACGTTCGCGCTGATCTGCTTTGTTTCGGTAACGGCAATCGTGTTTCTCGGCGGCGCCTGGGCGGTCGCCGGTTGTGCGGTATGGGGCTTCGGCGGCGCGGCGGTGCTGGTGCTCGTGCTGGCACTGCCGCCGCTGATCGCCCCGCCCGGGGACGTCCATCGCGTGACCGCAGGCATCTTCACCATCAGCTATTCATGCGCGGTGATCGTGCCGATCATTGGCGGCGCGCTTTGGGACCTGACGGGCTGGACGTTTGCGCCGTTCATTCCGATCGGCATCTGCTCGATGGTCGTGATCGGCCTTGCGCCCACCGTCGCGCTGCGCGAGAAAAGCGCGGGAGCTTGAGCGAATGGGCGACACCTACGGCACGGTGAAGGTCGCGGCGGTGCAGGCGGCTTCGGTGTTCCTCGACCGCGAGGGCTCGACCGAGAAGGCGTGCCGGCTGATCCGCGAGGCGGGAAAGGCCGGCGCGCGGGTGATCGGCTTTCCCGAAGGTTTCATTCCGGCGCATCCGGTCTGGTATCACCATCACGCCGCGACCGGCACGCTCGCCAACAAGCTCGCCGTCGAGCTGTTCAAGAACTCGGTCGAGATTCCGGGACCGCAGACCGAGGCGCTCGGCCAGGCGGCCCGCGACGCCAACGCCTATGTGACGATGGGCGTGTGCGAGAAGCTCCCCAACACCACCGGGACGATGTTCAACACCCAGATCTATTTCGGCCCCGACGGCAGCATCATCCGCAAGCACCAGAAGATCATGCCGACGGTCGGCGAGCGAATCGTCCATATGGGCGGCTACGGCGACACGTTCGGCGCGTTCCAGAGCGAGTTCGGGCCGATGTCGGGACTCATTTGCGGCGAGAACTCCAATCCGCTCGCGGTGTTCGCGCTGATCGCCGAAGGCACGCGCGTCCACGTCATGAGCTGGCCCAATCATTTCCCGACCAGCGGCGATCCGTTGCGCAACCGGGTGGCGATCAACTCGCAGGCCTTCGCGCAGATGAGCAAGGCCTTCGTGATCTCGGCCTGCGGCACGGTGGACGAGCGGATGATCGAGATGCTTTCGCCCGGCCCGGAGGCCGAGAAATTCCTGCGCAATCCGGACTGCTGCGGCGGCTCGCTGATCGTCGATCCGCTGTCGCGCATCATTGCCGGGCCGATGGGCGCGGAGGAAGGCATTCTCTATGCCGAATGCAATCTCGACCTCGGCATCCAGATGAAGCTGCGTCACGATTTCGCCGGCCACTACAACCGGCCGGACATTTTCCAGGTGCATATCAATCGCGCCGCGCCACAGCTCTACCGCGTGCACAACGACCCGGCCGCGCTCGGCGCGCCCCAGGCCCAGGAACTCTCCTCCCCGCCGCGCCGTCTCACGTCGCCTCTTGATGAATGAACCTCACAAGCGCAACCCTCTCCCGGCCTCATCCTGAGGAGCAATGCGGAGCAATGCGTCTCGAAGGATGGGGCCGCGCTCATCCTTCGAGACGCGGTCCTTCGGACCGCTCCTCAGGATGAGGGCGGAGCAATCACCTGCAGGACCAAACATGGACGTCTTCGAAGCCGTCGACTCGCGCATCGCCTGCCGCGCCTTCCTCGACAGGCCGGTCGACCTCAAGATCGTCAAGGACATCATCGTCAAGGCGCAGCGCGCGGCGTCGGGCGGCAACCTGCAAAGCTGGAACGTCTACGCGCTCACCGGAACGCCGCTCGCCGAGTTCAAGGCGATCGTGCAGAAGCGCATCGCCGGCCAGGACCCGCGCCACAGCCAACCGGAATACCCGATCTATCCCGAGCCGATGTTCGGCGCCTACAAGGAGCGCCGCGAGGAGCATGGCGTGCAGCTTTATGGCTCGCTCGGCATCGATCGCGACGACGCGGCGGGCCGGCTCGGGCAATACAAGAAGAACTTCGAATTCTTCGGCGCGCCGGTGGCGCTGTTCATCACCATCGACCGGCGGCTTGGGCCCGGCCAATGGGCCGACCTCGGCGGCTATATCCATGCCATGGCGTTTCTGGCGCGCGGCTACGGCCTCGACACCTGTCCGCAGGAGGCCTGGGCGCGGCTTTACGACACCGTCGCGGATTTCCTGAGGCTGCCGGAAAACGAGATGCTGTTCTGCGGCTTCGCAATCGGTTATGGCGACAGGAAGCACAAGGCCAACGACTTCCGCTCGCCGCGCGCCGAACTGCACGAGTTCTGCAAATTCCACGGTTTCGATTGACCGCCACCCAATGCAATCGGACGGCAAAAGTTCCATCCGATGCCTGCCCTATCCTCTAATTTAATACGGCAACGCAATGCGCCTCAGGCGCGTTATCACCGCACGAAAAACAAAATCGTGGATTGGCCGTGAGGTGACTTATGCCGCTTCTGTTCTGGATGCCGATGATCCTGATGCGCGGGCTGTGGGACATCGCCGAACAAAACACCCGCATGATGATGCAGGCTGGCGCAAAGCGCGAGTGACAACGAAAAACCCCGGCCGTCAGGCCGGGGTTTCGGTTTGGTGTGAGCGCGCGCCTAGCAGAACTTGCAGGGCGGGAAGTCGCGGCTGTAGACCGGCTGCTTGAGGAACGCCTCCTTGCCGTAGGTCCAGAACTGGCTGACGTTCGGATAGGTCTTGATGACCGTGTTCCAGAGCTCGTCCTTGTCGTAGCCGAACATCTTCTTCTTCTCGACCTTCTTGATGTAGATGTTCTGCACCGGGTTGCGCATGTCGTCGAAGCTCACCGGTCCGCGCGGGGTGTCGACCTTGAGCGCCGCCATCTTGGCAACGAACTGCTCGGGTCCGGGGAATGCGCCGTTCGTTCCCTTCAGCACCTCGTGGATCATGAACGCGGTGCTGTAGTTGGTCTCCGAGAAGTAGGACGGCACCTTGTTGTATTTGGCGCGGTACGACTTCACGAAAGCTTCGTTCTTCGGCGTCTGGAGCGCGGCGCTGTATTGCAGGGCCGAGACATCGCCGATCACGCCGTCGTCCATGAACGGCAGCGCGAATTCGTCGTAGCTGGTGCCGCCGCCGACGATCGGCTTCTTGAAGCCGGACTGGCGAAGCTGCTTGGGAAACTGCAGCGCCATCGGCCCGACCATGAGCGACAGAACCGCGTCGACGTCGGCTTTGATGCCCGGAATGAACGGCCCGAAGTCCTTGGCGCCAAGCGGCGGCCAGATCTTCTGGACGATCTGCCCACCGCAGTCTTCGAACGCCTTCTGGAAGCCGCCCACGACCTCGTAGCCGAACGCATAGTCGGCCGCGATCGCCGCCATCTTCTTGTGCCCCTGCTCGCAGGCCCACGCGCCGAGCGCGTGATGCGGCTGCGAGCTGGTCCAGCCGGTGCGGATCAGATAGGGAAACTTGGCGAGGTCGCGTTGGGTGAGATCGTCGGACGCCGGCACCGACGGCAGATACACCGTCTTGTCCGCGGTGCTGACGGGGGCCAGTGCATAGCCGGTCGACGCCAGCACGCCGCCGACCAGGAGATGGATCTTGTCCTGGAGGATGAGCTTCTTTGCCTTGGTGACTCCGGTGTCGGGCTTCGCCTGGTCGTCCTCGACGATCAGCTTGACCTTGGCGCCCGCGAACTCGCCCTTGTTCTCTTCCAGATACATGTTGAAGCCGTCGACCATGTCCTTGCCGACCTGGGCAAAGGGTCCGGTCATCGGCGCGATCAGGCCGATCCGCAGTTCATCGGCGGCGCGCGACGGCGCGCCCGCTGCGGCGACAAGCGCCGCACCTGACAGTAACGCAAGCAAGATTCGAGATTGGCGAAAGGCCATGCTGTCCTCCATGGAGAATCCGCGGCCCTTCTGTCGTGACCGCGCGGATGTTGATTGCACGCTGAAAACGACCTGTGCGGCAACGCTAACATCCGCCCGGTTGGGGCGGAAGCCCAACGGTTGGGCGACGGCAGAGCGACCGGATCGGCCGTCAAAGGCCCTGTGCACCCATGCTTTGCGGACATGACGCGACATTCCGCCGAACCCCGCGGCTGTGGTATAAGGTGGGCAAATCACCCGATTATTCCGCAGGAGTACTGCGATGGGCTTGGAAACGCTCGGCTATATCGGCCTCCGCACGGCAAACCTCGAGGACTGGACGGCCTATGCCGGCCGGTTTCTCGGCATGCAGCTCGTCGACAAGAGCCGCGGCACCGCCACGTTCCGGATGGACGACAAAAAGCAGCGGCTGGTGGTGCACGAGGACGCCGGCGATGCCCCGGGCTTCTTCGGATGGGAGGTCGGCGACGCAGCCGCGCTCGACGCCTATGCGGCCAACCTCGAGCGCCACAAGGTGCCGTTCGCGCGCGGCTCCCGGGCGCTCGCCGAAGAGCGCAAGGTGCGCGACCTGATCGTGCTGTCCGACCCCGCCGGCAACCGGCTGGAAATCTTCCACGGCGCCGAAACCACCACCGACCCGTTCAAGCCCGGCCGCGCCATCTCCGGCTTCCGCACCGGCCCGCTCGGCATGGGCCATGCCGTGCTCCACTGCGAGAAGATCGGCGACATCCTGCCGTTCTACCAGGACATCCTCGGCTTCCACCTCAGCGACTACTTCACCAAGCCGTTCTCGGCCTACTTCTTCCACGTCAATCCGCGCCACCACAGCGTGGCCTTCATCGAGTCGGGCAAGACCGGCATTCACCATCTGATGGTGGAGACCTGCTATCTCGACGATGTCGGCCAGGGCTACGACCTCGCGCTGAAGAACCCGGAGATGATCGCGACCACCTTCGGGCGGCACTACAACGATCAGGTCCACTCGTTCTATTCGTGGTCGCCGTCGAAGTTCATGTTCGAATACGGCTGGGGCGGCCGCACCATCGACACCGAGAACTGGACGCCCGAGATTATCACCCAGGGCCCGAGCCTGTGGGGCCATGAGCGGTATTGGCTGAACGAAGAGCAGCGCAACGAGGCGCGCGAGCTTCGCATCTCCAACGCCGAGAAGGGCTACCGCATCCCGCTCAACGTGATGGACGGCAACTACAAGGTGGCGCGCGACGTGTGTCCGTGGTGGGACGCGACTGCGCCCGCGCGCAAGACCGGCTGATTTCTCTCCGCTGTCATTCCGGGGCGCGCCGAAGGCGCGAACCCGGAATCCGGCGGCAAATTCGGAACCTGAAACTGGATTCCGGGTTCGGCGCCATAGCGCGTCAAAGACGCGCGTAAACGCGCTTATGGCGCCGCCCCGGAATGACGGACGAGAGAGCCAGATGAACGTCAACGTCCCGCCCGGCTCGATTCCCAATGCTCCGCAACCGATGGAGTGGCCGGAAGGCGCGCTGACCCGCATCCCCTACTGGATCTACCATTCGCCGGACATCTACGCGCGCGAGCAGCAGCGCATCTTCGAAGGCCCGGTCTGGAATTTCCTCTGCCTCGAAGCCGAAGTGGCAAGGCCCGGCGACTATCGCGTCACCTTCGCCGGCAGCATGCCGGTGATCGTCACGCGCGACTTCGACGATGAGGTCTACGCCTTCGAAAACCGCTGCGCGCACCGCGGCGCGCTGATCGCGCTCGACGGCGGCGGGCATGCCCGCGACTTCACCTGCGTCTATCACGCCTGGAACTACGACCTGAAAGGCAACCTCAAGGCGGTCGCTTTCGAGGACGGCGTCAACGGCCGTGGCGGCATGCCCAAGACGTTCTGCCGCTCCGACCACGGCCCGCGCAAGCTGCGCATCGCGCTGTTCGCCGGCCTGGTGTTCGGCAGCCTCAGCGACGACGTGCCGCCGATCGAGGAATATCTCGGCGAAGAGGTTTCGAGCCGTATCAAGCGCGTCCTGCACAAGCCGGTTGTCGTCACCGGCCGTTTCACGCAGATGCTGCCGAACAACTGGAAGCTCTACTTCGAGAACGTCAAGGATACCTATCACGCGTCGCTCCTGCACACGTTCTTCACGACCTTCGGCATCAACCGGATCTCGCAGAAGGGCGGCATGGTGGTGAGCCCGGACGGCGGCAATCACGCGAGTTTCTCGTTCATCGACACGAAAACCAGCGGCAACGACTACGCGGCGATGGGGCTGCGCTCCGAGAACGAGAACTTCACGCTGAAGGACCCGAGCCTGCTCGACAACGCCGACGAGTTCGGCGACGGCTGCCACATGCAGATCCTGACCGTGTTCCCGAACTTCGTGCTGCAGCAGATCCAGAACTCGCTGGCGGTGCGGCAGATCCTGCCCAAGGGGCTTGAGCAGACCGCGCTGAACTGGACCACGTTCGGATTTGCCGACGACACGGCGGACATGAAGACCCGGCGGCTGCGCCAGAACAACCTCGCCGGCCCCGCCGGCTATGTCTCGATGGAGGACGGCGCGGTCGGCGGCTTCGTGCAGCGCGGCGTTGCCGCCGCCGACGCCGAGCACGCGGTGGTCGAGATGGGCGGCACCAGCACCGCCAACGAAGGCACGCGGGCGACCGAAGCCTCGGTGCGCGGCTTCTGGAAGTGCTATCGCTCGCATATGAACGTTTAAGGTCATCGGATGGCTGCCATCACCATCGAGCGCATCCTCGCGCTGCAGGCCGCCTATATCCGCTGCATCGACCGCGACGAGCTCGAGGCATGGCCGGATTTCTTTGCCGATCCCTGCCTCTATGTCGTCACAAGCGCGGAAAACCACCGCAACGGCTTCGAAGGCGGAATGATCTATGCCGACACCAAAGGCATGCTGATCGACCGGGTCGCGGCACTGCGCGGCGCCAATGTCTACGAGAAGCAGACCTACCGTCATATCCTCGGCCTGCCGAGCGTGACGAGAAACGGCGGCGACCAGGCCGAAACCGAGACGCCCTTCATGGTCGTGCGCATCATGCACGACGGCCAGACCGATATCTTCGCAACCGGCGTCTATCTCGACGTCGTGCGGACGGCGGGCAACGATCTGAAATTCGCCAAGCGTCTGGTGGTGTGCGACTCCTCGCGCATCCACACGCTGCTGGCGCTGCCGTTGTGATGCGCCGCGCTCCACTCTATTCCCGTCACCCTGAGGTGCTCGCCCGAAGGGCGAGCCTCGAAGGGCGACGGCCCGGGCCGTGCATCCTTCGAGGCTCGGCGCTTCGCGCCTCGCACCTCAGGGTGACGGGGATAGGGCAGCGCGAGTTGAAGGTTTCGACGCCATGACGTTTCAAGTCATCGTCGCCGATACCGACTACCGCTTCCCCTGCGAGCCGAACGAATCCGTGCTCGACGCCGCGCAGCGCGCGGGTCTTGAAATCCCCTTCTCCTGCCGCAAGGGCGTGTGCGGCACCTGCAAGGGCCGCGTTGTCTCGGGCGAGGCCCGCGCCTTCGCCGGCGACGCGCTGAGCCCGGCCGAGCGCGCCGAGGGCCAAGCGCTGTTCTGCAACACGCGGCCGCGGTCCGACCTGACGATTGCGCCGCGCTCGATCGGCAAGGCCGATCCGTTCGCGCGCAAGACCACGACCGCCCGGGTGTTCCGCCTGCAGCGCCTCGCCGACGACGTGATGCTGGTGCATCTGCGGTTTCCGGCGGGCATCCGCGCCAGGTTCAGGGCCGGCCAGCATCTCAATCTCATCCTCGACAACGGCGAGCGCCGCGATTTCTCGATGGCCAATCCGCCGCGGGAGAGCGACGGCGCGCAGCTTCACATCCGCCATGTGCCGGGCGGCGCATTCACGACCCATGTGTTCGAAAAGCTCAGGCGCGGCGACGTCCTGAACGTGGAAATTCCGTTTGGCGATTTCCTGCTGCGCGACAGCGCCAAGCCCATTCTGTTCGTCGCCGGCTCGACCGGCTTTGCGCCGATCAAATCGATCATCGAGGACATGGCGATCAAGGGGATCGATCGCGAGATGGTGCTCTACTGGGGCGCGCGGCAGCGGTCCGGGCTCTATTCGGAACTGCCGGAAAAGTGGGCGAAGGCGAACCGCCGTTTCCGCTACGTGCCGGTGCTGTCCGACGAGCCCTCGCCCGGCATCCGGCGCAATCTGGTGCACAAGGCGGTACTCGAGGACCATCCCTCGCTCGAGGCGTTCCAGGCCTATGTCTGCGGCGTGCCGGTGATGACGCAGGCCGCCCGCATCGAGTTCATCGCCGCGGGACTGCCGGAGGACGAATTTTTTGCGGACGCCTTCGTCACCCGCGCCGAGGTCGCGTCAGCCGGGCCCTAAATCGTTAAGACTCAAGACAATTTCTCCCTTTTTTGATTCACCGGCGGGAAACCTCTCTCAACTAGGATCGCGGGCGAAAGGCCGCCCGCATGCACCACCCGGTTCCCGTCGCAGCCCTCGACGTCCGCGGGCTTCGCAAGCAATTCGACCGGCCCGCGGTCGACGGCCTCGATCTCACCGTGCGCAGGGGCGAGTTCTACGGCCTGCTCGGGCCGAACGGCGCGGGAAAGACCACGACGCTGCGCATGGTCGCAGGCCTGCTCAAGCCCGACGCCGGCTCGATCTCGGTGTTCGGCATCGACGCGCTCACCGATCCGGTCGAGGCGAAGCGGATCACCGCGTGGGTCTCCGACGAGCCGATGATCTACGACAAGCTCACGCCGTACGAATACCTCGAATTCGTCTCGGGCCTCTGGAGCATCGATGCCGGCGAGGCCGAGCAGCGCGCCAACGACCTGATCGGCTGGCTCGGGCTCGCTCCGCACGCGCATGAGCGCTGCGAGGGCTTCTCCAAGGGGATGCGGCAGAAGGTGGCGCTCGCCGGCGCCCTCGTGCACGATCCGATGCTGATCATCCTCGACGAGCCGTTGACCGGCCTCGACGCGGGCTCGGCGCGGCAGGTGAAGAACGTGCTGCGCGAGCGGGTCGCGGCCGGCGGCACAGTGATCATGACCACCCACATCCTCGAGGTCGCCGAGCGCATGGCCGACCGCATCGGCGTCATCGCCGGCGGCCGGCTGATCGCCCAGGGCACGCTCGACGAACTGCGGATAAAGGCCGGCAAGGGCGACTCGAGCCTCGAAGACACCTTCCTGACGCTGGTCGCCGAACAGGTGCAGGCCGCGTGACCGCCGCCGCGTCCATTTCCTTCCTTGCACACCACGAGTTCCGCCTCTCGTGGCGGGACTGGTGGTCGATGCTGACCGCGGGCAAACGGCACCGGACGCGCGTGGTCGTTCTGGCGATCGCCGCATTTGCCGTGCTGATGCATTTCATCGCGCTGGCGGTGGTCGGCAACTTCGCCAGCATCGAGCCGGACACCGACCGCGGCACCCTCGTGGTCATCACCGGCTGCGCGCTGCTCGCCTGGTCGCTGATGATGTCGCAGGCGATGGAACAGGTCACCCGCGCGTTCTACGCCCGCTCCGACCTCGACCTGATCCTGTCGTCGCCGATGGCCTCGCGCCGGGTGTTCGCGGTGCGGATCGGCGCGATAGCGGCCTCGACGGTGATGATGGCGGTGCTGCTGGCTGCTCCCTTCATCAACGTGCTGACCTGGCGCGGCGGCGCGCGATGGCTTGCCGCCTACGGCGTGGTGGCCGCGATCGGCGCAGTCGCGGCCGCGATGTCGGTTGCGCTCACGGTCGCGCTGTTCCGCGCCATCGGACCGAAGCGGACGCGGCTTGCAGCCCAGATCGTCGCCGCGATCGTCGGCGCGACCTTCGTCATCGGGCTGCAGGTCGCCGCCATCCTGTCGTACGGCACGCTGTCCTATTTCTCGTTCCTGAAATCGGAAGCGCTGGTCGCCTACGTGCCGGCGCTGCAGAGTTTCGTCTGGTGGCCCGCGCACGCGGTGCTCGGCGATCTCCATGCGCTCGCCGCCGTGGTCTCGATGGGCGCGCTGTTGCTCGGCGCGGCGATCGCGGTTTTCTCGACCCGCTTCGGCGAGCATGCGATGGCTGCGGCCGGCATTTCCGACGCGGGCGCCTTGCAGAACCCACGTCAGGGCTTCCGGCGCCTGTCGCCCCGGAGCACGCTGCGGCAGAAGGAATGGACGCTGCTCGCCCGCGATCCGTGGCTCGCCTCGCAGACCCTGATGCAGCTTCTGTACCTGCTGCCGCCGGGGCTGATGCTATGGCGCGCCTTCGGCGCCAACAGCAGCGACGTCGTGCTGCTGGTTCCGGTGCTGGTGATGGCGGCGGGCCAGCTTGCGGGCGGCCTCGCGTGGCTCGCCATCTCGGGCGAGGACGCGCCCGATCTGGTGGCGACCGCGCCGGTCCCGGCAAGCTTCATCATCCGCGCCAAGTCCGAGGCGGTGATCGGCAGCGTCGCCGTGGTGTTCGCCCCGTTCGTCGCGGCGATGGCGCTCGTCTCGCTCCGCGATGCGGTGATGGCCGCGGCCGGCATCGTCGTGTCGGCGGTGTCGGCGACGCTGATCCAGCTCTGGTTCCGCACCCAGGCGCGGCGCAAGCATTTCCGCCGCCGCCAGACCTCCTCGCGCATCGCGACCTTCGCGGAAGCCTTCTCGTCGATCGCCTGGGCCGCGACCGCAGGCCTTGCCGCAGCGGGCCACTGGCAGACGGCGTTCACCGCGATCACCGCGGTCGGCATCCTGATCGGTGCGCGCGCGGTCAGCCCCAAGGGCCCCTAGCCGCGCCGCCGAGCGGCGCCACCAGCGCGTTGACGCGCGTCTTCGACGCGCTATAGCGACGCGAGGAGCCGGCGCGGCCGCTATAAAAGTGCCCGCGCTGGCCGCTCGCTTCGCTCGCCAGCGCGGGCGGATTTGACTCGGCACCGCGACAATGGTCGGTTCGCCCGAAATCACGGAGCCGCCGCCATGTCCAACCGCACGCACCTTGTCGTCATGCCGGGCGACGGCATCGGGCCCGAGATCACGGCGGCGACGCTGCACGTGCTGCGCGAGGTGGACCGGCTGTTGTCGCTCGGGCTCAGCTTCGAAGAGGCGCCGATCGGCTTCGAGGCGTTGAAGAAGCACGGCACGACCATGCCCGACGCTTCGTTCGAGGCAGGCAAGCGCGCCGACGGCGTCATTCTCGGACCCGTGTCGCACAACGACTATCCGCCGGCGGCGCAGGGCGGGCTCAACCCCTCGGGCGAGATGCGAAAGCGCCTCGATCTCTACGCCAACATCCGGCCGGCCAAGTCGCGGCCCGGCCTGCCGCCGCGCTGCGGCAAGCCGGTCGATCTCGTGGTGGTGCGCGAGAACACCGAGGGCTTCTATGCCGACCGCAACATGTTCGCGGGCAGCGGCGAGTTCATGCCGACGCCGGACGTGGCGCTGGCCGTGCGCAAGATCACCCGCAAGGGTTCGACGCGCATCGCCGAAGCAGCCTTCAAGCTCGCGATGACGCGGCCGCGCCGCAAGGTCACCGTGGTGCACAAGGCCAACGTGCTGCGGATGTCGGACGGGCTGTTCCTGGAATGCACCCGCGCGGTCGCCGCAAACTACCCGCAGGTCGAGTGCGAGGAGCAGATCATGGATGCGATGGCGGCGCTGCTGGTGCGCGACGCCACGCGGTTCGATGTGATCGTGGCGACCAACGCGTTCGGCGATATTCTGTCCGACGAAGCCTCCGAAATTGCCGGCAGCCTCGGGCTTGCGGCCTCGGTCAATGCCGGCGACGAGCATGCCCTCGCCCAGGCGCAGCATGGATCCGCGCCCGACATCGCAGGCCAGGACCGCGCCAATCCGGCTTCGCTGATCGGCTCGGCGGCGATGCTGCTCGCCTGGCTCGGCGAGCGGCGCAACGATCCGACGCTGGCGAAAGCGGCAGACCTGATCGAGCGGGCGCTGGACACCGCCGTGGCCAGGCCGGAATGGCGGACGCCCGACCTCGGCGGGCCGCTCGGCACCAGGGCGTTCGGCGAGCGGGTCGCGGCCATCGTCGGCGGGACAAAGTAGCGGCCTTCGCCGGGCGGGAACGTGACGTGCGTTTGCGCGTTGAAGAAGCAGCGGCCGAAACGGGGACGCCGATGGCCCAGCTCGTGTTCCATTGCCCCTACACCAACCAGCCGATCCTCTCGGGGATCGAATCCGGCCCGGACAGCCTCAGGATGGCGCTCGACTATCCGATCAGCCTGCGCTGTCCGCACTGCGGACTCCAGCACCATGGCACGGTGGCCGACGGGTATCTCACGGATGACGGCCCGCCTGTGGCCGCCACAGCGAAGAAATAGCCGGGCTACTTCTTTTCAGAAATACCGAGATCCTTCGCATTCTTCGCAATGACGGCGCGCTGGGCGTCGATCGCCTTGCCGAACTCCTCCGGCCCGCCCGGCGCAAAAATCTGCGCGGTGGCGGTCAGGCGGTCCTTGATGATGGGATCGCCTTCCATCACCTCCTTGATGTCGGCCGCGATCTTCTGGCGCAGCGCCATCGGCATGGTCGGCGGACCGAACAGGCCGACGAGACCGTCGATCGTCAGCGCCGGCTGGCCGGCCTCGGCCACGGTCGGAATGTTCGGATAGGTCGGCGCGCGCGACGTGTTCACCACCGTCAGGAGCTTGATCTTGCCGGCCTGGATCTGCGGCTGCGCGATCGCCACCGCGGATTCGTAGACCTGCACCCGGTTGGCCGCGAGATCGTTCGCGGCCTCGACCGGATTGCGATACGGCACCTGCTTCATGTCCAGGCCCGCAACCTTGAGCCATCCGGCGAAATTGAACGACAGCGCGCCGGTGACGCCGGCCCAGTTCAGCTCACCGGGCTTGGCCTTGGCGTACTCCACCAGGTCCTTCATCGAGTTGATGTTGGTCAGTTCGGTCGGCACCGAGATGCCGATGATGGTGTTGGACACCCGCGCGATCGGCGCGAGATCGGAAGGCTGGTACGGCCGGTTCTCGTGCACCCAGGGGTGCGCGATGAAGGACGACGACGGCGACAACAGCAGAACATGGTCGTCCTTGGCGCTGACGAAGGCGCTGATGGCGACGATACCGTCGCCGCCGGGCTTGTTCTCGATCACCACCGGCTGGCCCCACTTCTTGGTGAGCCGGTCGGCCAGAAGGCGTCCGCCGATGTCGGTTCCGCTGCCCGGGCCGAGCGTCACGATGAAGCGGACCGAGCGCTGTGGCCAGGCTTGCGACTGAGCCTGCGCCGGCAACGACGCAAGCCCGCCGGCGAGCAGGCCGAGAGCCAGCAATGCAAGGAACGAACGAGGCGCGTGGCGCATGACGGATCTCCCGGCAAATGGAATGCCGAAGCATAGGCAATTGCCGCGACGGCTGGAATGGCGGCGTTCCGGCAAACTGTCGCAGCCGGTCCAAGGCCAGGCAAATTGGCCGTGCCAATTCCGCAACCCTCCGGCGCATTGACAAAGCGTCGGGAGAGCCGAAAGGATGCGCGCCACAACAATCAGCGTTGGGGAGAGAGATGGAAAAGAAACCAGTGCGGCGCGTGGTCACCGGCCACGACGCCGACGGCAAGGCGGTGATCCTGATGGACGCGCCGACGCCCTACGTGAACCAGCGTGGCGAAGGCAACGTGGTCCAGCTTGTGTGGATCACCAACGAGTCGCCGGTGGACCTGTCGCACACCCGCGACCAGGCCAACCAGAAAACCGGCGTGCCCCCGCCCCGCAACGGCGCGATCTGCCGGGTGGTCGATTTCGCGCCCTATGACGGCAAGGTGCCGCAGGGCATCGACCATCACGAAATTCTCAGGCAGATGGGGATCGATCCGGCAACGCAGGGCTACCAGCGCCACATCTTCACGCACCGCACGCGGTCGATCGACTACGCCATCGTGCTCGACGGCGAAATCGACATGCTGCTCGACGACCAGGAGGTGCACCTGAAGGCCGGAGACATCCTGGTGCAGCAGGGAACCAACCACGCCTGGGTCAACAATTCGGGCAAGCCGTGCCGCATCTGCTTCGTGCTGATCGACTCGCACGATCCGCCGGCGTGGAAGAAGGGCTGGAAGCCGAAATAGTTTGTAGGGTGGGCCAAGGCGCGTCAGCGCCGGGCCCACGCGTTCTTGCTCGGCGCGAGGGCGTGGGCACGCCGCTTCGCGGCTTTGCCCACCCTACGCTCGACCTTCTACTCCGCCTTCCACGGAATGACCTTGCGCTCGATCTCCTGCAAGGCCACGGTCGCAATGAGCCCGAGAATGCCGACCGTGACGATGCCGACGAACATCACGTCGACCTGCAGCAGCTCCCACGAGTTCCAGATCAGGTAGCCGATCCCGGCCTTGGTCGCGACGAACTCGGCCGCCACCAGCACGATGAACGACACCGCGAGCGCGATCCGCAGGCCCGCAAAGATCATCGGCAGCGCGCCGAAGAACACGATGCGGCGGAACATCACCTGCTGGCTTGCGCCGAAGTTCCGGGCGACGTCCCAGTAGATTTTCTCGATATTGGCGGCGCCCGAATAGGTGTTGATGATCACCGGGAAGAACACCGCGATCGCCACCAGGGCGATCTTGGACGCATCGCCAAAGCCGAACGCCAGCAGGAGCAGCGGCATCAGCGCGATCTTCGGGATCGGAAACAGCGCCGCGATCAGCGGATCGACGACAATGCGAACCGGCCGGAACATCGCCATCAGGAGGCCGACCGCGATACCGGGAATGCTGCCGATGAAGAAGCCGGCGAACACCCGATAGAGCGTGACCCCGGTGTGCTGGGCGAGTTCGCCGCTCGCCACCATCTGCCAGTAGCGGGCGGCGATGTCGCTCGGCGTCGGAATGAAGCGGCGGTCGCCGAGGCCCGCCATCAGCAGCAATTGCCACAGCACAAGCAGCCCGATCGGCGAGGCCAGATAGAGCAGGCGCTCCTTGGTTTTGCCGGTGACCCCGCTCATCGCTCGATCTCGGCGCGGGCGCGCATCACCTCTTCCTCGAGCACCTTCCAGATGTCGAGCTTGAGCCTGCCGAACTCGGCCGACGCGGAAAGCTGGATCAGGTCGCGCGGATGCGGAAACGGCACGTCGATGATCTGTTTGATGCGGCCGGGCTGCGCGGTCATGATCACCGTGCGGTCGCCCATCAGGAGCGCCTCCTCGATGGAGTGCGTGACGTAGATGACGGTCTTGCCGGTCTGCTCCCAGAGCCGTACCAGTTCCGCCTGGAGGAGGACGCGGTTCTGCGCGTCGAGCGCGGCGAACGGCTCGTCCATCAGCAGCATGCCGGGATCGGTGACGAAAGCGCGGGCGATCGCGCTGCGCTGACGCATGCCACCGGACAATTGATGCGGATAGTGCCTGCGGAATTTGCCAAGGCCTACGAGCTTCAGCGCCGCTTCGACGCGCGCCTCGGCTTCCGGGCGCGCAACGCCGCGGGTGTCGAGGCCGAACCGCACATTGGTCTCGACGTCCATCCAGGGAAACAGCCCGCTGTCCTGGAACACCATCGCATTCTCGACAGCCCACCCGGTCGCATCGACCTTGATGGAGCCGGACGACTGCCTGTCGAGGCCTGCGAGTATTCGCAGCAGCGTCGATTTCCCGCAGCCGCTCGGGCCGACGATGCAGAGGAACTCGCCGGGCGCAACGCTCAGATCGACATGATCGATGGCGACGACGGTGCCCTGCCCGTTGGCATATTCGCGGCGCAGGCCCGAGATTTCCACCGCGGCGCCGCGGCGCTGGGACTTCATCGCTGGCGCAGCGGCAGCCACGGAGCTAGCGGCAGCCCGGATGTTTGCTGTCCTTGTTCTCGACCACGAACGGTCCGAGCTTCTGCACGGCGTTCTGCAGATAGCTCACGTCCATCAGCCGCTCGGCGGGAAACTGCGCCGTGATCATCTTGGACTTGAGGTACCAGGACTGGATGTCGAGCAGGCTCGCCATGTTGACCTGTCCGTTCGGGCTGCGCGCCGGCCACGGATATTTGTGCAGGAGTTCCGGCCGGCGTTCCGTGCCGCTCTTGACCAGCGCATCGATCACGTCGGCGCGAAGCGGGCTGCCGTGAAAGGCCTGGCAGTAGTCGCGGGCGCCGCGCAGCCAGGCGATGAAATAGTTGTTCAGCAGTTCCTTGTTCTGCTTGGCCCAATCGGTGTTGACCATGATGACCGCGATGGTCATCGGGCTCGGCTGGATCAGGTCGTCGGCCTCGCCGAATTTCACCGCGATCTTCTGATCCTCGAACGCCCAGACGAACGGCGGAATGACGATGGCCGCGTCGATCGCCTTGTTGGTGAAGGCCACCGACATCTGCGGGAACGGAATCACCTTGATCTCGACATCGGCGATGCTGAGGCCTTCGCGCTCCAGCATCTTGCCGACCTCGTAGGTCGAAACCGAACCGGTCGCGTTGCTGGCGACCACCTTGCCCTTCAGGTCCTTGAAGCTCTTGATCTGGTCCTTCAGGTCGGGACGGATCATCAGGTTGTGCCGGATCGGCGTGGAGACGCGGTCGGCCACGATGGTGATCGGCAGGTTTTTTTCGATGGCGTTGAAGTAGCCGGCCGAGATGCCGCCGGCGACCATGTTCAACCGCCCCTGCGCGAGCAGCGCGATCACGTTGGCCGAGGACTCGATGTCCTCGATCTCAATCTTGATGCCGAACTGCTTGAAGTAGCCCTTGTTGGTCGCCATCAGCTCGGCGGAGTTCGACGTGGAGCGCGCCATGCCGATGCGGACGACGGTTTCCTGCGCGCTCGCGGAGGCGGTTGCAGCGAGACCGAGCGCGGCCAGCAGAATCCACTGTGCAAACCTCATGGCCATCCCTTCCCTGTGCCAGACGCCGGCCCGTTGGCTTGTTCTTTCTTGGCCGGGCCTTATTTGATGAAGTAGCGCCCTTCGTTGTCGCGGTCGAGGGAAAGCTTGTCGCGGAGCAGGCCCAGCGTCCGCACCACCTCGCGCCCATCGCGGCTGCCCACCGCGGTCATCAATTCCTCGAAGAACTTGGGCCCATCGGCGAGCGCCGCTTCCACCGAAGGGAAGCGCTTGCCGGCAAACTTCGGCGGCGCGGGCACCCGCACCTCCAGCCGGTCGTGGGTGCCGAACGCCCAGGTCAGGTCGTAGCCGGCCTTGGCGCCGACGCGCGCGCCCGGCGGCAGCGACGGATCGAGCGGCAGCGTCCGAAGCCCGCTCATCACCATCAGGTCGCGGTCGGGCTGGAAGCGCGTCGCCATCGCCCAGTCCATCTGCTCGTCGGAGAAGATGTCGACGTCGGGGTCGACCACATAGACGTTCTTGCAGTTGGCGAGCGCGCCCATGCAGGCGCCGATGGCGTTGCGCGCCTCGCCCGGCACGCGCTGGCGGATCGCGACACGGACGTTGAAGGCGCCGCCGCTCGACGTGGTCGCATAGACCGCGACCGGTTCGCGCACCGCCGACTGCAGCGCGTGCCAGATCGCGACTTCGGTGCGCAGCGCCGAAAGCTGCGCCGTGTCGGTGCGGCCGAGCGTCTTGCCGCCGATGGTCGAGGTCTGGAACAGCGCGTCCTTGCGGTGCGTGATCGCGGTGACGTGGAACACCGGATTGCGCTTCACCGCGCCGTAATAGCCGAGGAACTCGCCATACGGCCCTTCCGGCTCCACATGGCCGCGCTCGTCGAGATAACCTTCGATGACATATTCCGCGTCGGCCGGCACCCGGATGTCGTTGGTGATGCTTTTCACCACCGGCAGCGGCGCGTCGCGCAGCATCGAGACGAGGCCCAGCTCGTCGACCGGCAGCCGCATGGTGCCGGCGACATGGTCGATCGGATGCGCGCCGACCACGAAGCTCACCGGCGTGGGCTTCCCCGCCGCGGCGTTGGCCTCGTAGATCGCCTTCAGGTCGCTCGGCGCGACGAGATCGATGCCGGTTTCCTTGTTCGAGCGCAGCATCAGGCGCCGCAGCCCGACATTGGTCCAGCCGGTCTTGGGATCGATCACGTAGTCGATCGAAGCCGAGATGTAGGGCCCGCCGTCGGCGCCGTGCTGCAGATGCACCGGCAGTTTCGTCACGTCGGCGTCGTCGCCGGTCAGCACCACCTGCTGGCACGGCGCCTCGGCGCGCGAGACTTCGAAAATGTCGGGCTTGTTGCGAAGCCGCCGCTGGATTTCCGCGAGCAGCCCGCCGGGCTTGACGCCGAACGCCGCGGCAAGGCGCGCGCGGCCGCCCATGACGTTGCCGACCAGCTCGGCCTTCTCGGGTCCCGCGGAGCGAAACAGCACCGCCTTCTGATTGCCTTCCATCACCTCGGCGATGCCGGCAAGATCGACCGGCCTCGCCGCGCGTGTCGAGTTCGTCCTGGTCCAGGTCCTCGATGAAACGGCGCAACCGGAAGCGGTCGAAATCCGCAACATTCGATTTCAGGTGTGTTCCGGGCTTTTCGACCACGTTCATAGGCGTTCTCCCACGGCCGAATTATAGATGTTTTCGCCGCGCTTCCAACTTGGTTGCGCTGGCAACGACCGCCCGCGTTCGATAGGCTGCCGCCCGCAAAACCACAAGAAGCAAAACCGCAAACGAAGCCTGCCCGACATATGGATCGCAAACCGAGAGCCGAAGGCGGCCCCTATATCGGCCGGCCGATGCCCCGCTTCGAAGACCTGCGCCTGGTGCGCGGCGCGGGACAATACTCCGACGACATATCGATGCCGGGACAGGCCTATGCGGTGTTTGTCCGCACGCCGCACGCGCATGCCCGGATCAAGAAGGTCGACACCGCAGCGGCGAAAAAGATGCCCGGTGTGATCGCCGTGCTGACCGGCGCCGACTACATCGCCGACGGCCTCAAGGGTGCGCTGCAACGCGCCAACCCGGCCGGCGCGATCGACATCAAGGTGCGCGCGTTCGATCCGGCCAAGCGGCCGGTGCTCGAGAGCAGCAATATCCGCTGGCGGCGGACCGCGTGCGCTATCCGGGCGAGGCGGTTGCCATGGTCGTCGCCGGGAGCCGGCTGGCGGCGCGCGACGCAGCCGAAGCCGTCGAAGTGGAATACGACGTGCTGCCGGCGGTCACCGATGCCCGCGAGGCGCAGGGCGCCGAGCCGATCTGGCCGGGCCCCTGCTCCGACAATGTCGCGCTCGATGAATTGTTCGGCGATGGCGCAGCGGTGCGCGCGGCGTTCAACGCGGCCGACCTCGTGGTCGAGCACACCTTCGTCAATCAGCGGATCGCCAACTGCCAGATGGAGCCGCGCTCGGGCGTCGCCTCCTACGACGCGGCGACCGACTCCTACACGCTGATCTCGGGCAATCAGGGCGTCCACGCGCCGCGCATGGTGCTGGCGGAGAGCTGGGGCCTGCCGCTCGACAGGATCCGGTTCGTCTGCCCCGACGTCGGCGGCGGCTTCGGGCTGCGCAACAATCTCTATCCCGAGCAGACCTCGATCCTGTGGGCGGCGAAGCGCGTCGGCCGCCCGGTGAAATGGACCAACGACCGTTCGGAATCCTTCCTCACGGACTATGCGGGCCGCGATCTCGTGACGACGGCGAAGCTCGCGCTCACCAGGGACGGGCGCATCGTCGCCTATCACGTCGATCACGTCGGCACCTGCGGCGGACAGACGGTGACCTACGTGCCGCTTTCCAACGCGTATCGCGTGGCGACCACCGTGTACGATATCCCGCTGATGCATATGCGCTGCCGCTCGATGATGACCAACACGGTGCCGACCGCACCGTTCCGCGGCGCGGGCCGGCCCGAGGCGACGCTGGTGCTGGAGCGGCTGATCGACATGGCGGCCGACCGGCTCGGCATCGATCGGCTGAAAATCCGCCAGAAGAACGTCATTGCGAAGAAGAAGCTGCCGTATCGCACCGCGAGCGGGCTGCTCTACGACAGCGGCGACTTCGCCAACAACATGAAGCGGATGATCGAGGCCGCCGACTGGAAGGGCTTCGCCGCCCGCAAGCGCGAGTCGAAGAAGCGCGGCAGGCTGCGCGGCATCGGCATCTCGAACTATCTGGAAACCCCGGTCGGCATCCCGCACGAGCGCGTCGAGGTCACGGTGCTCGGCACCGGCAAAGTCGAGCTTGCGGTCGGCACGCAATCGACCGGCCAGGGCCATGAGACGAGCTTTGCCCAGGTGATGGCCGACCTGCTCGGCGTGCATCCGGAAGACATCGTCTTCATCGGCGGCGACACCGCGAAAATCCCCTCCGGCAGCGGCACGCATTCCGACCGTTCGATGCGGCTCGGCGGCACCTTGATGTTCCAGGCGTCCGAGGACGTGGTGGCGCAGGCCAAGGCGGTATCGGCGAAAATCCTCGGCGTGCCGGAGGCCGAGGTTTCGTTCGACGACGGGCTGTTTGCCGCGCCGAACAGCAACCGGCGCTTGACGGTCTACGACGTCGCCAAAGCGATGGACGACAATCCCGCGCTGGCTGGCGGAAAGCCGCTGCAATCCAAGAAGACCTTCACCGGCCGCATCCCGGCCTATCCCACCGGCTGCGCGATCTGCGAGGTCGAGATCGATCCGGACACCGGCGAGATCGCCATTCCGCGCTACGGCTCGATCGACGACGCGGGCCAGGCGATCAATCCGCTTATTCTCCACGGCCAGGTCCATGGCGGCATCGTGCAGGGCATCGGCCAGGCGCTGCTGGAGGACGTGTGCTACGGCGACAACGGACAGGTGCTGACCGGCAGCTTCATGGACTACGGCATCCCGCGGGCAAACCTCGTCCCCTCCTTCGACATCGCGCTGACGGAAGACCCGACCAAGGGCAACCCGCTGCGCGTCAAGGGTGGCGGCGAGGCCGGCATCACGCCGGCGCTTGCCGTCGTGATGAACGCGATCATGGACGCGTTGAAGGAGTTCGGCGTCGAGCACATGGATATGCCGGCGACACCCAGCCGCATCTGGGAAGCGATCCAGAAGGCGAAGGGTGCGGGCTAGTTCCGGGCAGGCATGCGGGCGGCTTCGCGCGCCTGCGCCTCCGACGCGAAGATCATGCCTGAGCCCGCGCCGATCTCGACGCGCACTCGCCGGGCCGGATGAATATGCACAAAGGCCTCAAAGGTCGAGCGAAGACGTTTGCCGTCGATGACGACAAAGTACTCATCGCCGAAAAATCTCCACCGGCCGGTCGTGACGCGGTCGACATGTCCCTCGACCACGAGCCTTGGCAGCGCGACGTCCTTGATCGCGGCGATGCTCCCGGTCGCAATGATCGCGACGCCAAGCAGTGTGAACAGCGTCCGCATCAAGCGGGGTGCAGCCCGCACCCACACCGCGGACACTTTGGCAAAGACCCGGGATGACAAACCCGCCATCGCCACCGCGCCGCCGAACATGATCATGAAGATCTGGAAGTTGAGCACCAGCAGCCGCGTCCAGTCGTGAATGAAGAGCAGCACCAGGGCGCCTACGGCCAGCGACACGACCGATACCAAAAGGGCGACCGGAACCGGTCCCGGCAACTGCACACCCCGCCACGCCGGCGACCACCAGCGCGGAATTCCCTTCAGATAGGACAGCACCGCCCTCTGGCGATCGAGGTGGTCCGAGCGCCGTGTAAGAATAAACATCGGAATGCCGACCGCGGCGGCAAGCAGCCACCAAGCCACCAGGAACCAATCCGGCATGCTCATGACGGTAGTCCAGCTCCGCAACAGAACCGAGACGCGCGGAAAATGACTACGAGCTATGCCTTAAAGATGCGCTACCGGCTGCCTTGACCCGGCCCGAGACCGGGCCTGATAATCCTTTTCGATTGGTTCTAACATGCCGTGAACGCGAATCCCCTGGAGGACGAGCGATGAACATCCGGATCGGGCACGACAGCGCGCTCCTGGAGAGCAAGAAGAAGCTCGTCAGCGGAACCTATCTCCACAACGCCTGGTATGTCGCGGCGTGGTGCGAGGACCTCGGCGACGGCGCATTGCTCGGCCGCACCATCCTGAACGAGCCGGTGGTGTTGTTCCGGCAGGGCAACGGCGAGGTCGTGGCGCTGGACGACCGCTGCCCGCACCGCTTCGCCCCCCTCAGCATGGGACATGTGCTCGACGGCAACCGCATCCAGTGTCCCTATCACGGCCTGGAGTTCAACGGCGCGGGCGCCTGCGTGCTCAACCCGCACGGCAACAAGCACATCGCCTCGCGGCTGCGCGTGAAAAAATACCCGGTGCTCGAGAAGCACAATGCGATCTGGATCTGGATGGGCGACCAGACGCCCGATCCGACGAAGGTTCCGGATTTCTCCGTGATGGACAACGTGCCGGAGCTGCATTGGACCAAGCGCGACCGCATCACCATCAAGGCCAATGTCGAGCTGATCATCGACAACCTGCTCGACCTCAGCCACACCGCCTACCTGCACGCCGGCATTCTCGGCAATGCCAGCACGGTCGAATCCGATATCGAGGTGGTCCAGGACGGCGACAGCGTCACCGTGTCCCGCTACTCCCGCAACTGCGAGCCGCCGGGCATGAACAAGCTGATGTGGCCGGAGGTGCCGGACGTCGTCGACAAGTTCTCGTTCATCAAGTGGATGGCGCCGTCGACGCTGAAGCTCCTCGCCGGCATCTGCCTGCCGGGCAAGGAGCCCGAGAGCGGCAGCGGCTATCACGCGATCCACCTGCTGACGCCCGAGACCGACCGCACCACGCATTATTTCTTCACCGCCATCCGGTTCGGCGTCTACAGCAAGGGCGACGAACTGAACCGCCAGATCCAGGAAAAGGTGGCCGCCACCCGGCGGTTCGCCTTCGAGGAGCAGGATGCGCCGGTGATCGAGGCGCAGCAGCGCTTCATCGACGCCTCGCAGACCGCGATGGATCCGGTCATGCTGGCGATCGACGCGGGTCCGGTCCGCTACAAGCAGGTTCTGAAGAAGCTGATCGCGGCCGAGCAGGCGCCGTAGCCACGCCAAAAAGCCTGGCCGGCGCCTGGAACCTGCAAGGTTTCCGTTGAAAAACCCCTGCCCGGCCCTAGATGGCGGCTAGGCGAACGACTATTTTCGCGGTTTCTTTCACGCCATGCAGGATCGCAACGTGGACGCCCCAACGGCCGGACACCCCAAAGCCCTTTCCCTCGGCGCGCTCGTCACCGAAGGCAAGACCAAGAAAATCTTCCGCATCGTCGGCTCCGACCTCGTCTCGGTGGTCGCGAAAGACGACATCACCGCCGGCGACGGCGCCAAGCACGACATCATCCCGGACAAGGGCCGGCTTGCGACCGCGACGACCTGCAACGTCTTCCGGTTGCTCAAGGCCTGCGGCATTCCCGTTGCCTTCGAGGAGCAGAACAGTGCGACCTCGTTCATCGCCCCGCCCTGCACCATGCTGCCCTACGAGGTGGTGGTACGGCGCGAGGCGCACGGTTCCGCGCTCAAGCGCAGCCCGCACTTCAGCAAGGGGCAATTGTTCCCGAAGCTGCTGGTCGAGTTCTATCTCAAGACCAAGGACAAGAACTGGAAGGGTAAGCCGCTGGTCGCCGACGACCCGCTGATGCAGTACGAGGACGGCGGCGCGCAGATCAGGCTGTTCAATCCAGCCAAGCCCATCCTCGGCTCCGAGCCGTTCCTGGTGCTGGAAACCGCCGAGGTGTTCAGCCAGCCGAACGAATTCAAGTTCTTCCCGGAGATGCGCAAGATCGCGCGGCAGGCGTTCCTGGTGCTGGAAAAGGCCTGGGCGCTCGAGGGCGGCCGGCTGGTCGACTACAAGGTCGAGTTCGGCTTCGACGCCAAGGGCCGGCTTCTGCTCGCCGACGTGATCGACAACGATTCCTGGCGGGTGATCGAGGACGGCGCCTATATCGACAAGCAGGTCTACCGCGACGGCGGCACGCTCGACACGGTCGCCGCCAAATACAAGCAGGTCGCCGACACCACCGGGCATTTCCGCCTGCCCAGCCAGCGCCTGATCCTGTGGCGCGGCTCAGAGACCGACAAGACCGAGCCGTTCGCTGACGCGCTCGGCGAGCTCAAGGACCTGATGACGGTCGTCACCTGCTCCATCCACAAGGAGCCGATCGCCGGCGCCAACACCTTGGCGCGGATGATCCAGGAGGTGCCGGACACCGTTGTCATCGCCAATATCGGGCGATCGAACGGCGCCGGCCCGGTGCTGTCGGCGATGTCGACCATTCCAGTCATCACCGTGCCGGCCAGCGCCAAGGATTTTCCCGAGGATGTCTGGTCGTCGCTGCGCGCACCCAGCAAGGTTCCGGTGATGACGGTCCTGGAACCCGCCAACGCCGTGCTCGCGGCGCTGCAGATCCTGTCCGCCCGAAACCCGCGGATTTATGCGACTTTGCGCACGGAAATCGAAAGCCGGATGGTCAACACGCTGACCATTTGATGGGCATCCCGCGCCCGCAGGTTCCACCTGCTCAGTCCCCGCCCAGCTCGTGGCGGGGGATTTGCATTTTTGTGGCGGCTTCGTGGAACGAAGGAACACCGGTTGCGTTTATAGGACAAGTTCCCGGCATAACGTCCAACCAAGCCGTCTTTCAAGCAGCTTTGGCGGGGGAGAATCACCCATGTCCTTACGTGGTGCACTGGTTATTGGCATTTGTCTCGCCACGCTGATGCCGGCGGCTTCGGCCGTGGGACAGGAAGCCATGAAGGTGTCGGCGTCGGCCAGAGCCGCGTGCATGCCGGACGCCGTGCGGTACTGCCGTGAGGCCATGCCGAACATCCGCAACGTGGTGGTTTGCATCGTCCAAAACCGCTCGAAGATCAGCGGCCGCTGCAACGCCGTTCTCGCGAGCTACGGGCTCTAGGCGGAGCCTAATCCCTCAATCTCTCGGATCATGCCCGCGGGATTGTCGATCCCGCCCAGCGCCGCCACGAACAGCGTTTCCGCGCGCTCGGCGCCAAACGCGGGCGCAATCACCCGCAGGAATTTCGCCTTCAGCTCGTCCGCGCCGAACGGCCGCGCCGGATCGCCCGGGACGTGGACCACGCTGCGCTCGTAGCGCTTGGTCCGCGTCGTCACCGTGACATGCGCGGGCCATGCCTGCGGATAGCCGGCGCTGAGCAGGCTGTCCTCGGCCCGCACCTTGATCCGCTCCATCAGCGCGAGGATGTCCGGCGAGGTGGGTCCGGCCGGCGCGCCGAGCCCGTAGGCCAGGTCGGGCGCAAGCGCCGCGATGGCCATCTGGTACTGCACGCTGGTCAGGTGCGAGAAGCGGTCGCCTGCGACAACGCCGTGGTCGATCATCTTCAGGTGCGGCGGCAGGACCGCGACGCCGACGCGCACGACGGTGTCGGCGGCGACACCGTCGGCGAGAACTTCCTTCAGGGCCTGCGTCGCGGCCATGGTCTGGCGCGCGGCGCACCAGGGCTTGAACGAGGTCTGACCGAGCGCCGGGATCCCCCACCCGCCGCCGAGCACCACCGAATTCGTGGTCACGCCGTAGATGTTCTTCAGGAAATCTCCGTCGGCGATCTTCACGTCCGAGGTGAACCCCGCGCCCGCCGCGATCGCCGCCTGCAGTCCGCGCGCGGCCGCCTGTCCCACGGCAAGCCAGCGCGCCGTCGAAACGGCGGCGTGATGCCCGGTGCCAGGAGAAGCCGCGATCAGCGCAATCGACAGGGCGTTGGCGGTGAGCTCGGGGCCAAGCCGCATCAGCCGCGCGGCAACCGCGGCGACGCCGAACGGCGCCGCGAAATAGGTCGGCCAGATGCCGCGATAGAGCACCGTCGGCCCGTCGATGGCGACGCCGAGCCGGATCATCGCCTCGTAGCCCGCCACGATGGCGGCTTCGAGCTCGCCTTTATCGAGCTCCGGGAATGCCGCCGCAATCGTCAGCGCCGCCGGCACCACGATGGCGCCGGGCGTGATCATCGCGCCGGGATAGATGTCGTCGATCTCGCTCAGGCGCGCGAGCGCGCAGTTGACCGCCAGTTGATCGGGCAGCGTGGCGCCCTGCTGCCGGAAAGCCAGCAGCAGCCTGCCCTCCTCGGTCGTGGTCGCCGCGATCCACGCACCGATAATGTCGGCCGCGTGCAGCCGCGCGTCGGCGCAGGTGCCCTCGTCGGGAACGAATGTGGCGACGAATTCGCCGAGCTTCTCGAGGGCCGTCATTCGGCTCCGTTTTTTTTGCCGCGCGCAATGCGCCGCTGGCGTTGTGACTGGTCTTGACGGTCGAACTGGGCTTGAATTTGGCGGGTTTAAGGCCCGCGACCTTATCGGCTATCCCGGAGCCGCTCAATGCCGGCCGAATTCCGCGCGACGCCGCTCGCCGCGCGCGTCAACACCTTCGCATGCGTCGCACTGCGCGAGAGTCGATGTCGTTAAGCCACTCAGCGCACGGCAGGGCAGTCGAGCTCCGCTCAAGGAGCGACGACGGCGAACGGCTCGGCCGCCGGCCATCCTGCATGCGCCAGCAATTGTTCGCTTAGGCGCCCGATCGACGAGACGGTGTCGAACAGGTCCGGACCCATCCGGTCCTGGACATCGGCCAGGCCGATGCCGATCACGCCTTGCGCAAAGCACTGCGACGCGATCGGAACCACGAGGTCCTGCGGTCGCGGCGCCTCGTTGTCTTTGCGGCCAAGCCGCCGGATCATCTCCGCCGGCACCGCCAGCATCTTGCTGACGCCGCCGTCGCGGAACGTCGCGATCTGGATGCCGGCAATCTGCATGTCCTTGCCGGCCTCGCCGACCAGGATCGGCCCACCGGACGTGCCGTGGACGCCACGGCAGGTGTGGATCACCAGCCGCCCGCCTCCGACCTTCTCGCGCAACTCGCAATCGCGGTCGGCGGTCATGGCGAAGGCGCGGTCCTGCGGATAGCCCGCGAGCATGGCCTTGGTGCCGGCGGGCGACGCATCGCGGCGAAGCCGCAGCGGCTCGATGTGCTCCGGCAGCGTCTGCGTCACCGTCAGCACGGCCCAGTCCGAGCCCGAGGTCTGGTCGTAGCGCGCCGGATCGAAGCCCGGGCCGATCTCGTAGCTCGCGATCCGCGCATGCGCCGCGTAGCGACCGGTGCGATAGCCGACCAGGAAATGCAGCGACGCGGCCGGGATGAACCGCCGCGTCCGATAATTGTAAAGGCAGTGCGCCGCGGTGACGATCTCGTCGCGCGAGATCAGCACGCCGCTGCACGACGAGCCGGTCTCGTTGTACAGCTTGCCGATCGCCGACCATGGATAGCGGGACACATCGACATCCTCGCGATGGATGGTCATCGGCAGCATGGGACCGCCATGCGCCTCCGTCACCGCCACGGCGCAGAGTGCCGCAAGCAGCAGCACGCCGCGTGAAATCGCGCGAAACATCCCCGACTCCCCGTAGCGCGTCAAAGACGCGCGTAAACGCGCTGATGCGCCTCTTTTGCGACGGCGCTTGATGGCGGCGAAGATGACGCATTCAGCTTGAGTTTCCGTTGACGAACAGGCTTGCGGAGGTGTTGACAAACAGCGTTGCGCAGCCGTTAACGGTCGAAACCGGGCGCATACGCGACGAGAGGAAGCGAAACATGAGCGGCCAGACCATCGGAGTGATCGGCGCAGGCCTGATGGGCCACGGCATCGCCTATCTGCTGGCGGCCGCGGGCCACACCGTCCGCATCTACGATCCGTCGGCGGAATGGCGCAAAACGCTGCCCGAGCGGCTGGAAAGCTCGCGCGCGTTGCTCGGCGGCGATCCGGCGCTGCTCGGCCGGATTTCGGCGCACGACCAGATGAAGCCTGCGATGACCGGCACCTCGTTCGTGTTCGAGGCCGCGCCGGAAAAGCTGCCGCTCAAGCAGCAGCTGTTCGCCGAACTGGAAAGTCTCACCGCGCCCGACACGATCCTCGCCAGCAACAGCTCGGCGATCCCCTCGACCCGGATCGGCGAGAAGCTCAAGCACCGCGATCGCGTGGTCGGCACGCATTTCTGGAATCCGCCGCATCTCGTGCCGCTGGTCGAAGTCACGCAGAACGAATTCACCAGCGACAAGACTGTGCAAAGGACGATGGCGCTGCTGCGCGACGCAGGGCGCAAACCAGTCCATGTCAAAAAAGACATTCCGGGCTTTGTCGGCAACCGCCTGCAGCATGCCCTGAAGCGCGAGGCCATCGCGCTGGTTTCGTCCGGCGTGTGCGACGCCGACACCATCGACGAAGTCGTCAAAAGCGGTTTCGGCGCCCGGATGGCGGTGCTCGGGCCGATGGAGCAGACCGATCTGGTCGGCGTCGATCTGACGCTCGACATCCAGAATGCGCTGCTGGCCGATCTCGACCGCTCGACCGAGCCGACCCAGTTCATCAAGGACAAGGTCGCGCAGGGCAAGCTCGGCATGCGGACCGGCGAGGGCCTGCGCAAATGGACGCCGCAAAGCGCGGATGCGGTGCGCGAGCGCCTGCGGCGGTTTCTCGCCGAACAGGCGAAGGCCGCGAAGAACTGATCCTCGCGCGCTTGCGGCGCCCGGGCCGATCGCGCGTGCCCTGCTGTGGAGCATCCAGCAGTCTGCTGAAAAACTCCGGGCCGTCATTCCGGGGCGCGCCCATAAGCGCGTTTACGCGCTATGGGCGCGAACCCGGAATCCAGAACATCGGGATTTCCTACTTTTCTGGATTCCGGGTCGCCGCTTCGCGGCGTCCCGGAATGACCGCGGAGGGCTTTTCAGCAACCTGCTAGCTAGAGCGCGGCCGCCAGAGCCGGCTGGCGCGAGACCTGCACATCGACGAAGCGCGGCATCACCTCCTTGGCGAACAGTTCGGCCGAGGTCTTGCAGATGTGCCGGGTCTCGCCGTCCCATTCGCCGAGAAAGCGCAGATGCAGGTGATTGATGCCCATGTCCGCCAGGTGCTTCACCTTGGCGGCGACCGTATCGGGCGTGCCGGCGATGGTCGCCTTCATGTCTCCGCCCTTGGCATAGGCGTCGGCCGTCGATTGACCGGGTGTCGATTTGATCACCGGTCCATCCATCTTGCCGTGCCGCTGGATGAAGCTGCCGCGGATCGCCAGCGTTTCGGCGCGGGCAGCCTTCTCGCGTTCCAGCGCCTCCTCGTCGGTTTTCGCCACCGTGACGCCGACCCAGTCGTACGAGCTCCAGCGCAGACAGTTGTCCTTCACGGCCTGCGGATGATTGGCCTCGTCGAGCGCGCGATAGTAGACCTGCATCTGTTCGCGCAGGTCGGCGCCGAGGACGCCGAGAAACGCCGGCCAGCCCTTCTGCGCCGCCCGGATCAGGCCCGCCTCGCGGGTCGCAACGCGAATGATCGTCGGGTACGGCTTGGAGTACGGCGCCGGCATGATGCGTCGCTTGATGCGGCCGCTGTTGGAGCCGACCGAGAAGCTGTATTCCGGATCGCCGTACTTGAAGCTCCACAGCCGCTCCATCACGTCGAGCGTCTCCTCGGCGAGCCGGCCCGAGGCGTGGAGCTCAGGGTCGACGCCGAGCCCGTTCGGCTCGGTGCCCTGCCAGCCGCTGCCGACACCGAACAGCACCTTGCCTTTGGTCAGTTGATCGAGAAGGTTCATGCTCTCGACCAGCCGCACCGGGTGGTAGAACGGGATGGAGAGCACGCCGAAGCCGATATAGCGGTCGCGCGGGATCAGCGGCGCGACATAGGCCGCGAACTGCATCGGGTTGCTGTGCCACGGCCCTCTGAAATGGTGATCGGTGAACCACACGTGGTACCCGAGCTCGCCGAGCCAGATCGATTGCGCAACGGCCATGTCGATGATGCGGCTGTCGTCGCCCGGATCGTCGTTGCCGGGGACGAACATGTTCATAGTCATTGCGGAGAACTGCATTCGATCGCCTCGTACCTGTCCGTTTTGCCGCACCGTCGCAGGCTGCCGGCCACCGGCCCGCATGCCGCAGAAACCCGAACTGAGCGTGATATCAGGTCAACCGAAGCCCGCGATGCCGCGAATATCCGCCACTGCCAGCTCTTACGTTACGTCGCACGGCATTCACGCTTCGGGTTCCCCGGGCAAAGATGTCCATGACTTATAGCCCGGCCGGCCGCATGACCAGTGCGCAATTTTCACCCACCCCTTACGGCAAAAATGCCTTGCGAAGAACCGCGGCGGGCGACGAACCGGCTTCCGAAAACCGCGTGGGACAGGCATTGAACGATCTGGCACCATGAAAACCGCGACGCCGCCAGCGCGTTGACGCGCGTCTTCGACGCGCTACCAGCGCGTTCACGCGCGTCTTCGACGCGCTATGGCGCCGGGGCGAAGCAGTCGAGGGATTTGAGTGCTGGGAGCCATTTTCGCGATCCTGTCAGCGGCGTCGTTCGCCTTGAACACCGCCATGGCGCGGCGCGGCGTGGTCAGCGGCACGCCGATCCAGGCCATGGCCGTCACCGTGCCGCTCGGCGTGGTTTGCTTCCTGCCGCTGGCGGTCCTGACCGGCGAGTTGATGCGTCTGCCGCAATTTCCGATGACCGCCACCGCGTGGATGGCCGCCGTCGGCGTCGTGCATTTCGTGATCGGGCGCTACTGCAACTTTCGGTCCAATGCGCTCGCGGGGGTCAATCTGACCGCACCGGTGGTCCAGCTTCAGGTCGTCGTGACCATGATCATGGCCGTCGTGGTGCTGCACGAGCCATGCACCACATCGCAGATGATCGGCGGCGGGCTGATCATCCTGGGCTCGCTCATCACGCAACAGGCGCCGGCCCGCACCGCCGCGCCGCCGAGTGACGCGAAGCGTCACGCGGAGCCGGCGGGGCCACGGTCAAGTGCTCGCGCTGGCCGCTCGCCACAGCGCGTCGAGGGCGCTGACGGCTCGCCAGCGCGAGCAACCGCTCAGCCAAAATCGGGCATGCCGCTGTTCGCGCCCCGCTACCTCGCGGGCTATCTGTTCGCTTCGCTCGCGGCCGTCTCGTACGGCTCGACGCCGGTGATGGCGCGCTTTGCGCTGGAGAATACGGGTCCGGCGACCGGCATCCTGGGCGGTCTGATCTCCTACGTTGCGGCAACGGCGGTGGCGGCACTGGCCTTGGTTTCGCCCGCGATCCGGAACAATGTCTTTTCGATCACGCGGACGAACGCGCGCTGGTTCACAGCCTCGGGCGTGTTCGTGGCGGCGGCGCAGGGCTTTTTCTTCGCCGGCGTCGCCGTTGCGCCGGTCATGCTGGTGATGCCGCTCCTGCAATTGTCCCTGGTGTTCCGGATGCTGTTTTCCACCTGGCTCAATCCTGCGCACGAGATCGTCGGGCCGCTGGTGCTGCTCGGCGTCGCGATCTCGGTCGCCGGCGCATTGATGGTGTCGGTGGAGACGAGCCTGATCGTCAGCTCGCTCGGTCTGCCGGAGCCGCTGGCCCGTGTCCTGCTGTGGCGGGTGTAGCGCATGACGTCCCCGGAGCACGACACCGTCACGGTCGATGCGCTGGTGTTCGGCGCGGGCGCCGGCGGCATGACCGCGGCGCTGGTCTGCGCGCTGGAGGGTCTCGACGTCCTCCTGTGCGAGAAAACGGCGCAAGTGGGCGGCACCACCGCAACCTCGGCCGGCACCATCTGGGTGATCGGCACGCGGCAGGCGCGCGAAATGGGTTCGACAGACAACATCGACGACGCGCGCCGCTATCTCGACGCGATCATCGGGCCGTCGACCGACGACCGCCGTGACATCTATCTCACCACCGGCAAGGACGTGGTCGAATATCTCGACAGCCGAAGCGAAGTGAAATTCTCCGCCTACACGAAACATCCCGACTATCTGGTCAACCGCCCCGGCTCGACACTCGCCGGCCGGGCGCTGGCGCCGCTGCCGTTCGACGGGCGCCTGCTCGGCGAGGATTTCAAGCTGCTGCGGCCGCCGATCGGCGAGTTCATGGCGCTCGGCGGCATGATGATCGGCCGCGACGACATCGAGCCGCTGACCCGGCCGTTCGGCTCGCTGGCGTCGCTGCGCAAGGCCGTCTCGCTGGTGTGGCGTCAGGCGCAGGACCGCCTGTGTCATTCCCGCGGCACGCGGCTGCTGATGGGCAACGCGCTTGCCGCGCGATTGCTCATGAGCCTCAAGGCGCAACAGGTGCGGATCCGCCTGAACGCAGCCTTGCAGGAGCTGACCGTCGAGGACGGCCGCGTGACCGGCGCGGTCGTCACGATCGACGGCAAGCCGCAGCGCATCGCGGCGCGGCGCGGCGTCATCCTCGCGACCGGCGGCTTCGGCGGCAGCGCCGTGCGCCTCAACGAATATGTGAGACCGCCGCTCGCCGACGCCGTGGCCTTTGCCGGCGCGCAGGGCGACGGCATGCGGATCGCGCGCGCGGTGGGCGCGGCGGTCGAGGACGATCACGAACAGCCGGTGTTCTGGACGCCGGTGTCGCGAACCGCCTGGCTCAAGGGCGGCCGCGGCGCCTACCCGCATCTCGCGCTCGACCGTTCCAAGCCGGGACTGATCGCGGTCAATGCCGCGGGCCGGCGCTTCGTCGACGAGGCAGTGTCGTATCACGACTTCGTTCTCGGCATGCATCGCTCGCACGAAACGGTGCCGACCATTCCGGCCTGGCTCGTTTGCGACGCCGCGTTCCTGCACAAATACGGCCTGGGACGCATCCCGCCCGGCCGCGAGAGCTTCAGCTGGGCGATCAGGAATGGCTATCTCGTCGAGGCCCGAACCGCCGATGCGCTGGCCAAGGCGATTGATGTCGATGCCGCGGGCCTCGACGAGGAATTTTCGCGCAACAACCGCTACGCCAAAACCGGCGAGGACTTGGACTTCGGCAAAGGCTCGACCGAATTCGACCGCAACAACGGGGATCCGAAGCATGGCCCCAATCCCTGCATCGGACCGATCGCGACACCGCCCTACTATGCGATGGCGGTTTATCCGAGCACGCTCGGCAGCAGCATCGGGCTGAAGGCCGACGCCGACGGCCGCGTGCTCGACGCGAACGGCGCGCCGATCGCAGGGCTGTTCGCCTGCGGCAACGACATGGCGTCGATCATGCGCGGCACTTACCCCGGCCCAGGCATCACGCTCGGACCTGCGCTGGTGTTCGCCTGGCGCGCCGCGATGGCGGTGTCCGGCAAGAGTTCTTGAGTCCGATCCGCTCAAATTGAATGCCGGCGCTCGTGTCTCCGCCGCTCGTGTCTTGGTGTCCGCACTCCGGCCAAAGCTCCGCGAACCCTGGCTTTGAATTCGGGCGCCCGGGCCGGCCCGCCGTATCTCTTTTTCCGTCCCTCTTAAAAAGAGGGTTGGAGCGCCGAGAGGCGCCGGGGAGTTTGCGGGACTCCCCGACCGGCCTTGCGAAGGCCGGTCGCACGCCAAGATTCCGGGACCCATAGGCTTCGAGGGGGGTGGGGGTCCCGGGGCGTGCGGGCCCTTGCGAGGGGCCCGGCGCCTCCCGGCGCTCCAACGCGATGCCAGTTGTCGGGCACCGCATCCCTGCTCTCTTTGCGGACACCGCGATCGACGGGACCGGGAGAGAACAAAGACAGAACACACATAAATTCCTATAGGATCGATGTCAACCCCGAAGGAATGAAAATCGTCCTGACGAGAACGGTCCGATCGCGCCGCTGAGCCGCGCGCCCGGTTGACGATCGGCGGGCGAGTTCGCCGGACGGCGCGAATGATAAAGCTGACGTCGAAAGGGCTTCCAGTTTCTCTCTATGGGCCGCTACGATGATCTCACGGGGGGCCGATGAAGCGGCGGGGATTTCTCGTTGGATTGAGCAGTGCGGTTGCGACGTGGCCTATCGCTGCGCGAGGGCAGCGGGCCATGCCGGTGATCGGATTGCTCGGCGTCGGCTCGGCGCGCAATGCCGAAAGAGTGGTTGCGCCGGTGCGGCGTGGCTTGCAGGAGGTGGGTTTCGTCGAAGGCCGCGACTTCGTGATCGAGCAGCGCTGGGCGGAGGGGCAATATCAACGAATTTCGGGCTTCGCAGATGAGTTTGTTCGCCGGCAGGTGTCTATCATTGTCGCAGCAGGCGGTACGCAGTCGGCACTTGTGGCGCGCTCCAAGACAAGTCCGATCCCGATCGTGTTCAATGCGGCAGCCGATCCAGTCGCGGCCGGGCTCGTGTCAAGCTTGGAGCGGCCGGACGGTAATCTCACCGGCGTCAGCAATCTCGCGGGCGAACTCGGACCAAAGCGCCTAGAGCTTCTGCATGAAGTTTTGCCGCGCACCGGCAGAGGCGTCGCGCTTCTCGCAAATCCGTCCAACCGCGCAGTGACACCGGCCGCAATTGCAGCGATTCAGGCGGCCTCGAAGGCGGCGTCGGTGGACGTGCAAGTGATCCATGCAAGCTCGGAAGACGAATTCGAGCCGGCGTTTGCTCAGGCGCACTCGAAGGCAGCCGGGCTCGTGATCGTGCCCGATCTTGTTTTCCTCGACAACATTGAGCGGTTCGGGGAACTGTCGCTGCGTCACGCAGTGCCTGCCATCTTCCAGTTTCGCGAGTTCGCGGCGGCCGGCGGCTTAATGAGCTATGGCGGCAGTTTTTCGGATGCAATGCACCAGGTTGGCGTTTATGCCGGGCGGCTGCTTCGCGGCAGCAAGCCGGCTGATTTGCCGGTGCAGCAGTTCACTAAAATCGAACTGGTCGTCAATCTGAAGACGGCGAAAAGCCTCGGGTTGACCGTCCCGCTATCGTTGCTCGGTCGGGCCGACGAGGTGATCGAGTGATGTCGCCTCATGGCACCATCCGTCACCTGCAAGGGAGCTTACAATGACTGCCTTCAACGCCGTGCGCTTTCGGGTGAAGCCCGGCCGCGACCAGGAATTTCTGGACGCGCACAAGGACATTGCTGGCAACTGGCCTGGCCTCAGGCACGTAAACATGATCAAGACCGGTGACCGAAGCTATTGCATCATCGCGGAGTGGACCGACATCGACGCACTCGCCAAGGCGCGGCCCAACATGATCGCGACGCTCAATTCATTCCGAGATACGCTGGACGACCTGGGTGACGGGCTTGGCGTCACCGACGCAGTGGCCGGGCCGGTGGTTCTGGCGCTGAAATAGAGCGCGCAGGGCGGATTGGCAAAGCGTAATCCGCCAACTCGCAGACGTTGCGCAGAGGCTAAAGACAAGTCGAGGGAGGCTGATGCCGCCGGCCTACGTGATGCTGTTTCAGCAACCACGTTCGGCGGCTGGTACGACGCCATACGAGCGATGACTCGTGACTTGATCGACGCGGCGTTGTCGAGAGGCGGACGGCGATACGGCCTGGAGACCTCCGGCGATGTGGGCACGCAAGCGAACTCGATATTGGCTGGCGCGACTTGTTGGCGGCAGCCGGCTATGCGCTGTTTCCCGGTTCGCGAGCGACGGCGCAGCAATCGGCGGAGCAGACGTGGCCCGGCAGCGATGACGTCATCGCGTGTCTGTCGGTGCGCAGCGGATTGGACCTGATGCTCGGTCAACTCGGTCTGCCGGCGGGCTCGGAGGTGTTGGTTTCGGCTGTCACGATCGAGGACATGGTGACAATTCTGCGGCATCACGGATTGGTCGCGGTTCCGATGGACGTGAATCCGACGGACATGTCGCCAAGTTTCAAGGACATAGACCGAGCGATCACATCGCGCACGAAGGCGATGCTGATTGCCCATCTGTTCGGCACGCGACTGCCGTTACAGCCGTTCGCCGAAAAAGCTCGAGAGCACGGGTTGCTGCTGTGGGAGGATTGCGCCCAAGCCTTCGATGGCCGCTACCCCGGGCATCCCGAAGCGGACGCAGCGATGTTCAGCTTCGGCCCGATCAAGACCGCGACGGCGCTCGGCGGTGGACTGTTGCGTGTGCGTGATCGCGACTTGCTCACACGGATGCGGTCGGCTCAAGAGACCTGGCCGTTGTCCAACAGCCGCTCGTTCGCGTCGCGAGTCGCACGGTATGCGATGCTGAAGTTTCTGTCGGGACGCATCGCCTTTCGTGTGCTTCTGGCGATTTTGAAACTGCTGGGACGTGATCCCGGCCGGGTGCTCAACAGCGCGGTGCGCAACTTTCCGGGAGACGAGTTGATTGCGCAGCTTCGGCATCGCTCTCCGACCGCGATGCTGCGTCTGCTGGCTCGGAGGCTGAGGACGTTTCGCGCGGGTCGGCTTGATCGACAGGCACGGCTGGGCCGGCGATTGGCCGATCGGTTGGCATTGGTCGTGGAGTGTCCCGGTGTTGCGGCGGCCGAGCATTCATTTTGGGTCTTCCCCGTCTGTGTTCGCAACTCCGCCCCGATCTTGACGGCCTTGCGAGCGGCCGGCTTCGATGCGTCGGCCGGCAGCCAATTGCGAGCCGTCCCGACAGCGGACGGTTCATTGCAGTCAACGCCCAACGCCGCACGCATCACAACCGAGGCCGTATTCCTGCCGGTGTATCCCGAATTGACGGAACCAGCCGTCGACCGGCTGGCCGACATTCTGACTTCACTGCGGCAGAATCCGTGAAAGGTTTGAGCGTCGGCGTTGGAAGTTCCCGCTTGCCGACGGCCTGATCGGCTACGGCAACAGCGTCACCGATGCTTTTCGGCGCGCTGTAGTTCTGACCGGCCGCCTCCTCAAGGGCGCAAGGCCGGCCGACATGCCGGTCGAGCGCGCGACCGAGTTCGAGCTTATGGGCACGTCGCCGACATCAATCGGCGTCCGCCGACCAGGCCGCTTTCAGAACCAAAGCCGACATCGGCTGAATAGACCGAAAATGTCGCTCATGACCCAAAACGGCCATGGATCAAAGCCGTGGGCCGAGCGGATTCCTATCCTGCTACGCCCTCGGCACCAGCGAGGCCATGGGGACATCCAGCGTGTACGCGAAGCCGGCCGGGCTGTGGTTCAACTGAACCTCGCCAATTGCTGCCCAAGCGCCCGGGCATTCGCATCGTCGGCAGCAGCCCCGCATGGCACTCGGCGATATGGAACACGATCGCCCCCGTCCCCGTTCTGATCCTATGTAGTGACCGGTACTGGCCTGTTTCGACCCTTAGTGGCGGTTTTTTGAATTACGGTGGCCCGATTTGAATGGCCGCAGCGGCACTTGCTCACTCGTGGGCTGGAACAAGTCGTCCTTTCACATATTGTCGATGTGGGAGTACACACCATCCAATGCCGACAGAAAATGCCATGCCGTGTGAACATTGCGGCATGGAAGCCAATTTCGTTACGGAAGTGTCAGCACTAGGCAGTGAGCCCGGCCGCCGCGTTTACTTTTGTGAACTCCTGCCAACGATCCACCTGGATTACTTGGCCTCCGGTGCTGCAAACGCCTCCACAGATCGGCCGGCCGCAGCAACAGCAGCAGCAGCAGCAGCCCAAAAAGGACGACGACGAGAAGAAGTAGGCCGCTTCGGTTGCCGGCCTCTTTCATGACAGGCCCCTGCCGCCGTCATCCCGTTCGCAGTCGAAGTCAAATTTGTACTGCTCGCCAAAGCGCGGATCGTGGGTACTGGCCTGTTTCGATCCTTGGTGCGGTTTTGAAATAAGCAGTGGCCTGGTTGGCGCGTATGGCGGGACACGAACAGAGGAACGTGGCGGCCAATGCAACATTGAGTTGTATGGCCCGCTACGTGATCGCCCTCGAACCGACGCTTCCACTTTGGTCCTCGACCGAGGAATATCCGGACGACGAAACTGCGAAACGGGAGGGCGATCTGGTTGCGCGTGATCTCGTCAGGGTGCACCGCCCCATATTGCGAAGCGAGCGCATCACCGTGAAAGACGAGTCAGGCCAACTCATCCACGAAGTATATTTGGCGACGGCCATGATGAAGCTCTGAACGCCGCCGGGTTCTTGCTGCGTTCAGCGACTATGCAAACGGCAAGGCACTGGTTCACGCCCTGTTCCGGTCGGCAATTCCAGCTATTCCGATTGTGCGGGAGGAACTGGCGGATGCGCCTTCAGCAATAGAAATGCAATCGACTTCGTCAGCTGCTCGAATGTGTAGGGCTTTGGAAGAAACAGGAAGGGCTCCACAAAAAGAGCCTTCATCCCCTCGTTCACGCCGGCACCCGTCGTGTAGAGAACTGACAGTTCAGGACGAAGAGCTTTCGCATCCTGAGCAACGCGCAAGCCCGCTTCCGGATCGCCCCCCAACGTCAGGTCGATAAACAGCACATCGACCGGCTTGTCGCCCTGCAACAGGGCTGTGGCGCCATCCTCTCCCGTTGCCGCAACGACTGTATGCCCCGCCTCCTGCAGCACCAACTCGGCCAATACCCGGACTTGTTCCTCGTCTTCAACCTTAAGTACGACGCCCACGTTCAACTCCCTTCTTTGCGACACGCAGTTACGTCCAAAGCGGAAAGTCGCATAGTGCTGGACCCCTAGGCAAGAGAACGCGCGGCGGGCTCCGCGGGCACCAGCGAAGCCATGGGGACATCCAGGGTGTACGCGAAGCCGGCCGGGCTGTAGTTCAACTGAACCTCGCCCTTCAATTGCTGCCCAAGCGATTTGATCAGCCGCGTCCCAAAGCTTCGTCGAATGGGCGCATACACCACCGGGCCGCCGCTTTCCGTCCACGAAAACAGCAAACGATTTTTCTCTGCTTCAATACGCCAGGCAATCTCGACCTGTCCGCTCGGGACAGACAGCGCGCCGAATTTCGTCGTGTTGGTGCAGAGCTCATTCAGCGTCATCGCGAAGGCAATAACTGCAGCCGACGCAATGTTGATGTCGGGCCCCTCGATTGAAAACTTGCCGGCGCTCTGGCTGTCGTAGGGCTCGGTTGCACTGCGGACGATCTGAGCAAAACTTGCGTTGGCCCATTTTGCCTTCATGAGCAGATCATGCGCCTGCCCGAGGGCGGCAAGCCGGCTTTCAATGGCCTGCTGTGCGTGCTCGATACTGATCGCCGTCCGCAAGGTTTGGGACGTAATGGCTTGCACTGTGGCCAACGTATTTTTGATCCGATGGTGCAGTTCTTCCAGGATCAGCTTTTGCAGCTTGTCGGCGCTCTCTCGCTCCTTTGCATCGATGCCCGCCTGGGCGAGCAGCGCCCTGGCGTCGACTCCAGCCTGCTCCAGCAGGACGCGAAGGCTGTCATTTTCCGCCGTCAGGATCTGCCGGGAACTGGTCTCGGTTGCTCTTGCCTGCTCGCCTGCATCACCCCCGCTTCGGCGCCCGGCGATGCCGGACGGAATAATCTTCAGCGAGCCTCGACCCATCATGTCTTGAAGCTCCTGGGTCATATGCTGAACTTCGACCGGCTTTGCGAAGAACCGGCTGTCCGCGGGTCGATCCGCCTCGCCTGGCGTCACTTGACCGGACACCAAGATAATCTTGATCGAGGGCCATCGCTCATGAACGGCATAAGCCAGCTTGAGGCCATTCATGGCGCCGGGCAGTTGGATGTCGGTGAACAACAGATCGATGTCCGACCGCGACTCCAGCAGCACCAGGGCATCTTCGGTATTGACCGCTTCAAGCGGAGTAAAACCGGCGTCCTCGACGATATCAACTGCGCGCATCCGCAGGAGCATCTCGTCTTCGACGACAAGGACGGTCGGCTTCAGGTTGTGGGCTCGGTGACCATCGGCGGCACCTTCAAATCGAGCAAATGAGAAAGCCCGTGCCAGTTGCCCGCTTATGGCTCCGAACGTTGCAGACCGTGGTCTGCACATGAAAGCTTCAATGCAAGCGGTGGATGTCCGGACGACTGTACGTCGATTGCGCCACTTCCGCTATCTTCATCGGCGGTCCGGCGGTTGCAGGTCGCGCTGCGACGATTGGGCGTAATTGTTTGTGTCCCGACACACCCGGATTGGCCGCATGCGGACGGTATGGCGTCGAGTCGACGACCTTTTCCGGCTTTCCAAGATCAACCGGCGGCCGTCGAGCATATCCGGGTCCGATCTTGCCGGCCGAAACCTGCGGGGCCACGGTCGAAGCAATTTCAACCGTGAGGGCGATTGTGGCGAAAAATGCTCCGCCGATGATTGCGGCAACTGCGAACACGTAGGCGCAGGTGCCGAAAAGCGCGCGCGAGCGCAGGCCATGGCTAGTCATTGCGGCGTCCGATCATGGGGTGAGCCGCTCGAAGCGATATCGATGCGGCCGAGAAAACCTGAAGAGAAAATCTGAAGAGGAAATCCTATCGGACTGCAACGCGAGAGGTTGAAGTCCCGGACCTGAAAGTCATCATGCACGCCATGCTGACTTGCTTCTTTTTCTGCATCATACACTTGATGATGCGGGCTTCGTCAGGGATGGCATCCGAGCACAGGCGCATCACATCCGGCGTACAAGCCGCCACCTGTTCATCGGTGTACGCGAACGCAGGCGCGACCATCAAAACAGTCAACAGCAACGCACTGAAAGTACGCATGTGAGCCCCCCGGGTTTTTGTGGAATTCACGGAGACAACGCCAGGCTGGAACAAAGGTTCCACATGGAGGCTGCCTTCAACGAAATAGACGCAAGATGGCCGTTCAGCCTGCGGTATGCGGGTCTCTTGTTGGGCACTTAACGGACGTGCCGACACACGCTATCGGGGGTAAAGCGGATCACCCTCGAATGGGCCCCAATCGACGCGAATGGACCCCAAGCGGACACCAAGCTGCGAGAGCGCGCTTAATGGTTACGGGGCAGCGGAGACTGGCTATTCGGGTTTTATCGTGGCCGCCTTTTATCGGGGCCGGACCGAGCAGTCGGCACAGCGCCACAAGAAGCACCACGGGTCATGTTGGTGGCGGCTCAGTTCTCGTCAATGAAACCCGCTGGCGTTCGCGGAGTGGCTTGTGCCGGACGCCGCAAGGTCCGCCAGATTTTGACGCTTCCCCCTAGGAGCCTGTCTGAGTAGTGACTGGTCAAGTGGGGTCGAGTTCGATTCTTTGCGGGCCCATGAGCAAGAATTTTCGCCCCTGGAAGATCGATGAGGTCCTGCTTCTGCCGCCGAGCGTGCAGGACTATGTGCCGCGGGACCACCTGTCGCGGCTGATTGTGGCGCTGGTCCGGGAAGAGCTTGACCTTTCCGCGATTGCCGGCCGCTACACGAGCGGGCTGGGTCAGCCGCCGTTTGACCCGTGGATGATGACGGCGCTGCTTCTGCATGGCTATGCGAGCGGCATCTATTCGTCGCGGCGGATCGCCAAGGCGGCGGTGGAACGCGCGGACTTCATGATGCTCGTGGCGGGCGACCCTCCGGACTTCCGCACGATCTCGGAGTTCCGCAAGCGGCACCTTACGGCGCTGGCCGGGCTGTTCGTACAGGTGTTGAAGCTGGCCGAGAAGGCCGGGCTGGTGAAGCTCGGGCATGTTGCGCTCGATGGCACCAAGATCAAGGCGAACGCGTCCAAGCACAAAGCGATGAGCTATGAGCGCATGAAGAAGCGGGAAGTGGAGCTTGCGGCTGAGGTCGACCGCTGGCTCAAAGCCGCCGAGGCGGCCGATGCCGAGGAGGACAAGCTCTACGGCAGCAGGCGTGGCGACGAGATGCCGGATTGGGTGGCCGACAAGCAGAAGCGGCTGGCCAAGATCCGCGCGGCCAAGGCCGAACTGGAGGCGGAAGCCAAGGCCGCCGCTGCCGAGGAGATGCGTCGCCGGGCCGCGGCAGAGGAACGACGGATCGCCGAAGGCCGCAAGAAGAACGGCAAGACGCCCGCGCCGCCGAAACAGGAGCCCGACGGCAAGGCGCAGCGCAACTTCACCGATCCGGAAAGCCGTATCCTGAAGACCAAGGACGGTTATATCCAGGGCTACAACGCCCAGGCTGCGGTCGATGCCGAGGCCCAGATCATCGTCGCCCATGGCCTGACGCCGAGCATGAGCGATCAAGACCAATTCGTGCCGCTGCTGGATACGACCGAGGACAATCTCGACCGCAAGCCCAGGGAGGCTTCCGCCGATGCCGGCTACTGCAGCGAGGCGAACCTTGCCGCCTTGGCCGCGCGCGACATCCGCGGTTACATCGCGACCGGACGCGCCAAGCATCCCAGCGACGTCAAGCGAAAGATCACAGGGCCGCTCACCAAGGCCATGCGGGACAAGCTGAAGCGCGCGGGATGGCGCAGCAGGTACCGATTGCGAAAGCAAGTCGTGGAGCCGGTGTTCGGACAGATCAAGCAGGCAAGGGGGTTCAGACAGTTCCTGTTGCGCGGGATCGAGAAAGTGACGGCAGAATGGGCTTTGATCTGCACCGCCCACAATCTCACCAAGCTCGCAACAGCCGTATGAGCCGGCTAGCATTCATCGAGCAGCCTAGTCCCAGAACTATCTGGACGGGCTCCTAGCCTTGATCAGCCCGCTCAACTCGGCAAGAATGATTTGCTACGACCGAGGAGGCGATAATGAAATTTATTCTATTGCTGGGAATTGTTGCATTGTGTTTTTCTGGCCCGGCGTCCGCTCAACAGGCGAAGCCAAGTCAGCAGCTGCAGAAGGCCAATGAGGGCCAGAAGGCCCGAGACCATGTGTTTGATGGCCGTGCCGCACCCCCGCCTGCAGTGCGCGCCAACCCGGCGCCCAAGCCGAGCATGGTGGGCGTGAAGACCCAAGAGTTTAAGCCCCCGCAGAAGCCATTAAAGATCACGGAGCCGCCGAAGCCGCGGTAAGCCTGCCTGGAGAGCGCTTACGACGCTCGAATAGCTCACGGTCCGCCCAAACTGCTTTTCGCTGCCGACGAGGTGATCGAGTGATGTCGCCGCCTATTGCATTTGTGGGGCACCGTCCCTGGAGCGCGAGGAACATGTTCAAAAGACTGCTCGCCTGCGCCTTCATGATCGCGGCGCTGACTTCGGCGGTTCATGCGCAGGGCTTCCCCGACCGGCTGATCCGCATCATCGTGCCGTTCACGCCGGGAGGATCCAACGACATCGTGGCCCGCGAACTCGCCGCCGGTTTCCAGGAGCGCTTCAAGCAGAGCGCGGTGGTCGAGAACCGCCCGGGCGGCGGCGGCGCCATCGCCTATACCGGGATCGCCAAGTCACCGCCCGACGGCTACACCCTGCTGATCGCGCCGGTGTCCTTCACCATCACGCCGCACCTGACCCGCACGCCGACGTTCCATCCGGTCAACGATTACGCGCCGATCAACCTGGTGGCTGACGTGCCCTTCGTCATGGTCGTGCCAGCTTCGCTGCCGGCGCGCACGGTGAAGGAATTCGCGGAGCTAGCCAGGAACTCGCCCGACAAGCTGAGCTATGCCTCGGTCGGCGTCGGCACGCCGCAGCAACTCGGCGCCGAGCTTTTCAAGCTGCAGGCCAAGGTCGACATGGTGCACGTGCCGTTCCGCGGCGCCACGGCGGCCATTCCCGATGTGCTCGCCGGCCGCGTCCACGTCTTCATCGGAGCGATCAACTCGCTGCTGCCGCTGATCCGCGACGGCAAACTGCGCGCGCTCGCCTCGGCCGGCGCGTCCCGCATCGCCGCGCTGCCGGACGTGCCGACCATGGCAGAGGCGGGCTTCCCCGGGGTCGAAGTCGGCTCGGGGGTGGGACTCGTGGCACCGGCTGGCACCCCGCCTGACATCATCAACACGCTGCATCGCGCGACCGCGGACATCATCGCCATGCCCGGCTTCAAAGCGCGCATGGCAGCGATCGGCGTCGACACGGTCGGCACCACCCCGCAGGACTATGCCAGGGTCATCCGCGAGGAATACGCCAAGTGGGGCAAGGTGGTGGAGGCCGCCGGCATCAAGCCGGAGTAAGCAACTTGCGTCAGACGCGGCCCGTGTTCGCTTGACCCCACTACGGCCGGTATCCGGGTAAGAGCGCACGTGACTGAAAGATGCCGCGATGGTGCCATTTGGCCCCACAACGGAGCGGCGGCTGCCAACAGCTGATGGCAGTCCTCAGCCCCTGAGCCGATCTACGCCCATATGCCAGGCCGCGATCTGCTATGTTCCGGGCAACACAGCCTGGTCCCTGGGGCTCCGAGGGAGACAATATGCGACGACGCGACTTTATCGCGCGTCTCGTCGGATCGGCCGCGGCGTGGCCGCTCATGGCGCGCGCGCAGCAGCGGGCAAAAATCTTTCGAATCTTCTGGATCTCGACTGAATCGCAACCTGACCCATTCGTTGACGGATTTCGGGAAGGATTGCGCGAGCGCGGCTATGTCGAGGGAAAAGATGTAATTTTTGAGCTGCGCTATGCACCCGGCAATCCCGATGCACTGCGTGCAGTCGTATCCGAATTGACGCGCGGCAACGCCGACCTCGCCGTATCGAGCGGCCCCGCAATTCGCGCGATGAGAGCGGCGACCGGCGTTCCCGTGCTGTTTGCCATCAGCGGCGATCCGATCGAGATCGGTCTCGTCAAAAGTCTGGCGCAGCCGGGCGGCAATTTCACGGGCGCAACGTTCCTTTCGCTCGACCTCGCAGCGAAGCGGGTCGATCTGCTCAAGGAGATCTTTCCGAGATTGCGCAAGCTCGCGGTGCTGTCGAACACCGACCATCCGGGAGAGCGCTCTGAATGGAACGTCACTCAGCAGGCCGCGCAAAAGCTCGGCATCGAACCCGTCTATGTTCCGTTCACCGGCGCAGGCGAGCTGGACAGAGCGATGACGACATTGGCCGGCGCCCGCGCCGATGCGATGCTGGTTTTTCCGGAGGGCGCAACCTTGGTGCACCGGGCCAAAATCGCTCAATTCGCGGTGATGCAAAAACTGCCATCGATGTTCGGATGGAGTGAGTATTGCGACGCCGGTGGCCTTCTGAGTTATGGCGCCAACCAGCGCGCCACCTATTTCCGGCTCGCGACCTACGCGGACCGGATTTTGCGCGGCGAAAACCCGGCCAATCTTCCGGTCGAACAACCGACCCAGTTCGAGCTGGTGGTGAATCTCAAAACCGCCAAGGCGCTGGATATCGAGGTGCCGACATCGATCCTGCTGCGCGCCAGCAAAACGATTGAATAAGCCGCTGGTGAATTCCGATATTGGCACCGGGCGGACACCCCGGCCCGCCCTGCCGCATGTCGCTTTGAGGGGTTGATTGGACACGCCCAATATGAGCCGCCATGTCGTCTCATGGACCTCAAACGGTCGTTGGCTAAATCGATTCTGACCGGGGCGCACCCCTTGAAAGCTGTCCTGTGACATCCATATACCATCCAATCAGATGGTTATTGGATGGAATTTGCCATGTCAAACAATGTCCGCGAACTCCGGCCCAGGCCTGCCGACACCGAAAAAATCACGATCAATCTCGGCTTTGTCGACCTGGGTCACGTCGATCTCATGGTGCAGGAAGGGTTCTACTCGAACCGAACCGATTTCATTCGGACAGCGATCCGCAACCAGCTCGAACGTCACGCAGACGTCGTCAAGCAGTCCACTGCCCGAAAAAGTCTGGACCTCGGTCTGCGGGACTACAGCCGGGAGCATCTCGAAGCGGCGCGGCGAGCCGGCGAGATGTTGCACATCAATGTTCTGGGCCTTGCAAGTATCGCCCACGATGTCACGCCCGAACTTGCTCGCGCGACAATTGCCTCAGTCTCGGTGCTGGGAGCATTGCACGCCAGTCCTGCGGTCAAGGCGGCTCTCGCCGACAGGACGCGGTGAAGGCGATGCCGAACCAGGACACAGTTCGCGAAGCCACACGCCTCACGCGCGCGGGCCAACTCGCCGAGGCCACGGCGCTGCTTCAGCGCATGCTTCGCGGCGAGAGCGCGCCATTGCGCACCACCGGGCGCACCTCCCTTGCAGGACGCGAGCCGCCCATCATCGATGCGAAGGCCAATACCGTTGAGGGACCGGATGATCCGCATCCGGCGCGGGCCCCATCCGCTCAACCGCCCATGCTGCGCTCGTTGCTCGATCGCGCACAGCTGCGCTCCGGGTTCGGTCTGCGAGATGGGATAAAGCGCGCCCGGCCGTCCACACGGGACATCGTGCCGGAGGGCGCAAGGTTCATCGAAGGGACCTACAGCAATCCGGCGGGGAGCCGTGCCTACAGGATCTTCATCCCCAGCCGTTATCAGGAGGGGCAACCAATTCCTTTGGTCGTCATGCTGCACGGCTGCACCCAGTCGCCAGACGATTTCGCGGCCGGCACGAGGATGAACTTTATCGCAGAAGAACAGATGTGCTTTGTGGCCTATCCTGCACAGCGCAGCGAGGCAAACCAGGCGAAATGCTGGAACTGGTTTCGCGCAACCGACCAGCAGCGGGGCAGAGGCGAGCCTTCGCTGATCGCGGGCATCACTCGCCAAATCATGCGCGACTATTCGGTTGATCCAAAGCGCGTCTACGTTGGCGGACTGTCGGCCGGAGCCGCCGCTGCTGCCATCATGGGAGCAACGTACACCGATCTGTACGCGGCAATCGGCGTCCATTCCGGCCTCGCCTGTGGGGCCGCCATCGACCTTCCCTCTGCGTTTGTCGCCATGCGACAAGGCCCTGTGTCCGATGACAGGGGCATTCCAGGTGATGGGCAACCCGTCCCGACCATTGTTTTTCACGGCGATGGCGACACCACGGTGCATCCCAACAATGGCGATCAAATTCTTGAGCAGTTTGTGAGAACGACGAACATGCAGAAGAAGGTGCATCGCGGGCGAGTACCGGATGGGCACGCCTATACCCGCACGATCCATACCGACACGACCGGGCGCGGCATCTTCGAGCACTGGAATATCCACGGAGCAGGACACGCATGGTCGGGAGGCAGCCCTGCAGGCTCCTACACCGATCCGCGAGGACCGGACGCAACGAGAGAAATGCTGCGTTTCTTCCTGGAGCATTCGCTGCCACGGCAGCCAGGTTAGAGCTCGTCCGCTTGTGTCACCTGGCGGTGTTAACCGCCAATTGCGCCTCGAAGGCACGCTTGTAGGCGGGGCGCGCTTCGCCGCGGGCCACATAGGCGGAGAGGTTCGGAACTTCGTCCAGCAAACCCGACGCTTTCAACCTGAGCAGCACCGACACCATCATCAGGTCGCCGGCGCTGAACGCGCCATCGAGCCAGTCGGCATCGCCAAGGCGACGGGAAAGCTGGCTAAGCCGGTCACGGACGCGATCCTCGACGAGAGGCATGCGTTGCGCGGTCCAGGACCTGTCGCCCTCGAGCAGCCTGGCGTTAGCGAGCTCGAGGATCGGCGGCTCCACCGTGCTGAGCGCGGCAAACATCCAAGTGATCGCGCGCGCGCGGGCGTTCGCATCGTCCGGCAGCAGGCCCGCATGGCGCTCCGCGATGTGGAACACGATCGCCCCCGTCTCGAACAGGCCGAGATCGCCTTCTTCATAGGTCGGAATCTGCCCGAACGGATGCAGCGCCAGATGTGCGGGCTCCTTCATCGCCCTGAACGAAACAAGGCGAACCTCGTAAGGCTGGCCCACCTCCTCCAGCGCCCAGCGAACGCGCGTATCACGCGCCAGTCCCTTGCCGCCATCGGGTGACCGTTCAAAGGCTGTGATGGTGGGGGTCATGGGAAGGCTCCGGGTCATTGCATGACGCTATCGCGGGTGGCGTGCCTGGTTACGATGATCTCTCATGGATGGTTATTCGATTCCTGCGCTTTGCACCCAAGGACCAGCGACCGGCGCGACACACCAAGCCGGAAAGTTTGCGCCTTTTCGGGCTTCGGCTCCTTGATGCCCCAATGGCCGGTGTGACAGGATTGGTCTTTGCCTTGCCAGTCCAGCGAGTGCATCGCAGTTGATATTGTCATCTTCAGCCACGGGGGAAGGATCATGCCAGTCAACGTAGGCTTCCTGCTCGCAACCAACCGGAGCGATTGGGCGGGTTATCTCGCAAGGTTCAAGCGCACGCTGAAAAATCGCGGTAACGGCAACAAAGCGAAGATCTTTCCCAGGAAAGGGGCCGGTGGAGAGTTCGCTGATGTTCTCGCGGCTGCAACGGCGCTCGCGAACGACCCCCAGATCAAGGTCATCGTCACGGCAGGCACCATGGGGGCGCAAGCCTGCAAGCAGGCGACGGCGACCAATCAGAAACCGTTCGTCTATGCCTCGATCGGCGATCCCGCGCTCACCGGGCTGACGCCGACGGGCAATTTCACCGGAGGCAGCAACGGCCAGGTGAAGTATGTGCCCGAGCGCGTCAAGCACATGACGGACAATCCGATTTTCGTCAACAAGTTCGCGGTCGTGGGCAACTACAACAATGAACCTGTCAAAACCGCCATGAACGACGCGCGTCAGAAGCTGATCGACAAGGGCAAGCAGGTCGTGCAGCTGAGTGACTCGACCCTCACGCCAAACGACGACATTGAGGACTTCATCGCCCGTCTTGAGGGCCTGGGCGTCAAGTCGCTCTATTGCTGCAGCGACCTGTGGCTCACCGTCAATTCGACCGAGTTGAATGTCGAAGCGCACGCGGCCGGCATGAAGACCATGTGGGAGATCGAGGATCAGAAGCTGGTTCACCGCGCCGACGATGCGTGTGGCGTGAGCTTCGATGACATGTTCGACAAGGCCGCCGAGTACGCGGACAAGCTATGCCAAAACATTCCTATAGGCACCCTGCCGCTCTTCGAACCGCCCTTGTCGCACGTGCACTTGCTGAAGAAGCCGACGAAGAAAAGCCCGCCGCGGCGGCCAAAGTACAAAGCCCAGGCGAAGAAGCGCCCGGCGGCTGCGAAGAAAAAGAAAGCCCGGCCACGTCGCTGACTGCGATTCTCTCCCGCGTCGCGCGGTCATGCGTGACAGCGGACATGGGCCCGGCCCTCGGTCGCCTGTTCGATCGCCTCGTCGGCGATCGACAGCACGCCGGACGGAATGGTTGGCCCCAGCGCGGAGAGCGGATTGGCGAAACGTAGTCCGCCCACTGCAGAACGTTTGCATTGGGGTGGCTGCACGGCGCTACGCGCTGCGATGGACTGTTGGAAGCGAAACCTACCCGATTGGTACAATTATTTTGCCGATCGGCCAGAGCGCGATCCCGGCGAGCTTCAGGTGAGCCCAAGCGAATGGGATACCGATAATCGTAATAGCAAGCGCAATTGCAGTGATGAGATGCGCGAGCGCCAGCCACCAGCCCGCGAGCAATAGCCATATAATATTGCCGAGAAGGCCGAGCGGTCCGGTGCCGATGTCCTCGCTACCGGTATAGGCGGCGCGCGACACAGCCTGGTGGCCGAAAGGAAGTAGCGCGTAGGAGGCGATGCTGAACGCTGCGCGAGCCCACGGCAGCCCGATAATGGTGATCGCCATGAGAATCGCTGCAATCACCCAACCCGCTGCCATCCATAAGCCGCCGAAGACAATCCACAATATATTAAGCAAGAGTGACAGAGCCGACATGAGATTTCCTTTCAGCTCGTATCCCGCCATTGCCAAACAAAAACCCCGAGGCCGGATCGCCCGATCCCGGACGTGGGCGCCGCGGGCCCTGACAAGAGCGCCGGGGGCAAGTTTCTTCTCCTGACACCGGATGATCAGGGCCAACTGCGCGGATCTCTCAGCCGGCGCATGAGCTTGTCGAGCCGGACATTGCGCTTTGTCATTCGATCACGCAACAGAAGTGAGGCTGACATCGTCGGCTTGATTTATGAGGACTACGATGGGGTTGCCCGTACGCTGATCTTGTCCTGCGTTTTGGTCTTGAAATCGCCGGCGTCATGGCGCTCGTGCAATTGTTCTTCAGGCGTCCCGCTCGTGCGATTGACCATTCGCCCGCGCTTGACGGCCGGGCGCTCGCCGATTTCTTTGGTCCAGCGCGTCAGGTTTTTATATTCGTGGGTCTGCAGGAACTTGCGCGGGTCGTTGTAGGAGGCGCCGTTCAGCATGCCGTTGCCGTACCACGGCCAGATCGCCATATCGGCGATCGTATATTCGTCGCCGGCGATGAACCGATGGTCCGCAAGCTGCCGCTCGAGCACGTCGAGCTGGCGTTTGACCTCCATTGCGAAACGGTCGATGGCGTATTTGATCTTCACCGGAGCATAGGCATAAAAATGCCCGAAGCCGCCGCCCACATAGGGCGTCGAGCCCATCTGCCAGAACAGCCAGTTCAGCGCCTCGGTGCGCTTGCCGCGATCCTTCGGCAGGAAGGCGCCGAATTTGTCCGCCAGGTAGAGCAGGATCGCCCCGGATTCGAACACGCGTCGCGGCGTCGGCTCGCTGTAGTCCATGAGCGCCGGGATTTTGGAATTCGGGTTCACCCCAACAAATCCGCTGCCGAACTGGTCGCCCTCGCCGATCCGGATCAGCCAGGCATCATATTCCGCTCCGCCATGGCCGGCGGCCAGCAACTCCTCCAGCATGATCGTCACCTTGACGCCATTGGGCGTTCCCAGTGAATAGAGCTGAAGCGGATGCTTTCCGCGCGGCAACTCCTTCTCATGCGTCGCACCCGCGACAGGGCGATTGGTATTGCCATAGCGCCACTTGGGACTGTCGTCTTTCTCCCAGACCCAGACGTCCGGCGGCGTGTATTCAGGTGTGTCAGTCATGTTTGGCTCTCGTGTGTGGCTCGACCGGTTGGCCGAATGGATAGAGCAGATTACCAATAACGCGTGCCGCTTGGCGCTTACCTGGGCGTCCGCGAGGGTGCGGAAATGTCGCCGCCTCATCCCTGGCGGCGTCAGTCGGCCTTGGCTTCCGCAGCGGGGTCGGGCTTGCTCTTGTAAAAACCGGGCAAGGCGAGGATAGCCACGAAGCCCGCCAGGAATACTGCATCGGATTTGTTTGACGAGTTCCCCTGCGCGCCCACCAGCGCCAGCCAGGCGATCGGGACGAACACGTAGAACACATACTGCCAGGCCGGGAGACCGGCATCGCGCAGCCGCTTTACAGTTACCAGCGAATGAACCCAGAAGAACAGCGTCAACAACAAAAGCGCGAGTGGCGTCGCGTCACCCATCGCAGTCGGGGTCGAGGCGCGCACCAACGCGAAGACTGCGCCGAACAGAAGCACCCCCGCGATCGAGATGCCGATCCAATAACCGAGCCGTCCCATGCGGCCGCGGTAGCCGAGGAACGCCGACCAGGTCGGCGGTGCCGGAGGCGAACTCGTCGATGCGTTGTCAGGCATGCCCGCCCCCAAGGCTTGGAACAATGGATCGTAGCGGCTCGAAGGAGTGCATTGATAGGGGGTTGAAAGTTGCTTCGGGTATCAACCTGGTCTTCGGTCTCAGGGTTGAGGATCGAGCGCCTCCCGGAGTTGCACTTGCCTCCTCCCGATGGGAAAATCTCAATTCGTTCGTCCCGATAATCCCTAAAGAACGAAGTGGCGACGCTTCGTTATCCAAAAGCCGCAATCTCCCACTTGATTGGCGCAACCGCTGGCAGGCAATTCAACCGGGAATGGCATGGACAATCGATTGACGATGGCGCAATCCGCCGTGGACATGGGGCGCTGGAAATTTCCCGCCCTAGTGACGCTCGCGGCGTTGGCCGCATTGACGGCGGTGACCGCCGACGCCGCGCCGAGACAGGCGCGCCCCGCGCAGCCCCCGGAGGAGACGGCGCCGCGCAATGCCGGTGAGCCGATCATGGCGATCGTGTCGATCAAGTCCCAGCAGGTCACATTATACGATGCCGACGGCTGGATCCTGCGCGCGCCGGTGTCGACCGGCACCAAGGAACGCGAAACGCCGGCCGGCGTCTTCGCCATCGTCGAGAAGAAAGAGGATCACCGCTCGAACATGTATGACGATGCCTGGATGCCGCATATGAACCGCATCACCTGGAACGGCATCGCGCTGCACGGCGGGCCGCTGCCCGGATATGCGGCCTCCCACGGCTGCGTGCGGATGCCGTTCGGCTTTGCGCAAAAGCTGTTCGGAAAGACGCGGATCGGGATGCGGGTGATCATCTCGCCGAACGACGCGGCTCCGGTCGAGTTTTCCCACCCGGCGCTGTTCATGCCGGATGCGAATGCTCTCGCGGCGGCTCCGGCGCGTGCCGAAACGCTCGCCCGCGAGGCCACGGAGGCCGCCAAGGCCGCCGACGCGGCCAAGAAAGCCGTGGGGGCAGTGGCGCGCGAGTTGGCATCGCGCGCGGCGTCGCTGGGCCAGCTGAAATCGCTCAAGACGCGCGCCGACGCCGAGCTCGCGTCCGCCGAAAAGGCACTCGCCACCGCAAAAGCCGATCAGGCGAAGGCGCAGGCCGAGGAGCGGAGGCAGAAGGCCGCTTCCAGGGCCGAGGAAGCGGGGAAGCGGCTCGACACCGCAACGGCCGATGCGAAGTCGAAGCCCGACGCCGCCGCCGCAAAGGACGCCGTCAAGACGGCAGAGGCCAGGAAGGCCACCACCGCAAAGGCCGCGCTCGATGCGAAACTCGCGGTCGTGCCGGTCTCGATCTACATCAGCCGCGCGACGCAGAAGCTTTATGTGCGACGCAACACCCATAAGCCGTGGCCGGACGGCGGCGAGGTGTTCGATTTCAGCATCGAGGTTCCGGTCACGATCCGCAATCCCGAGAAGCGGATCGGCACGCATGTGTTCACCGCGATGGCGCGCAACGACAAAGGTCTTCGCTGGTCTGCGGTGACGATCGACGACGGCGACGACGCCAAGGGCGCGCTCGACCGCATCACCATCCCGCAGGCCGTGCTCGATCGCATCGCGCCGACCGCATTGCCGCGATCATCGATCATCATCTCGGACGAGCCGCTGAGCGCCGAGACCAACTATCGCACCGAGTTTACCGCGGTGCTCAGCAACCAGCCCCAGGGCGGCTTCATCACGCGCAAGCCGACCGAAGTCCGCATTGCGGACGACCGTGGCTTCTTCAATTTTTTCCAGCGCAGGTGGTAAGACGCGGCACGCGATATCAGAACAAGGCGCCAGACAATTTTTCTCGTCAACGAACGATCGGTGTCGACCTAGGGGCGCGGTGCCAGGTCCGGCAGGTGAGATGCATGCGGACCACCACCGTTGGTCCAATTGAGCGCTTGCATCCGCTGGTGCGCACCCATCAGCAGCTCGACCGGGTGTCGAGCAAGATCGAGGCCGATCTTTTTTGAAAGCGTCACCCTGTCCGGAAAGCGTTCGAGGAAAGCCTCGTTCATTCCGCCGTCCAGTTCGCTGTAAGTCGGGGCGGCCGGCAGGTTGTCTTTGAGCAATTGCGCGTATTCGAGCGCGTCGGCGCGTTGTTTCTCCAGCGCCCGCCGCGCGATTTTCGGATCCACGACAAAGGCCGGGCATTTGCCGGTGGGATTGAACACAAGAGACTTCGGCGACTTCGGGGGAGATTGCGCGTCGAATACATAGACGCGGTTGCACACATTCACCCTGGGTTCGAGGTGCGTCGCCTCGAAGTGATCGTTGCCGATCTTGAGCATCTTCCAGAAGGCCAGGTTCGGATTATTTCGATGCCGCGCCAGATTCGCCGGCGTCAGGCGGAACGGATAGGCCTGGACCTGGAATGACGGCTGGCCGCCCAGGAACGAGTCGCGCGCCAGCGCATAGATCTCGCTGATCTGTTCGTCGGTCATGGCATAGCAACCGATCGACCAGCAGTCGCCGTGGATCATGAGCAGGCTGCCGTCGCGGTTGTTCGCTTTGTCGAAGCTGTTGGGGTAGCCGATGTTGATTGAAAGATAGTAGTTGGAGTGGGGATTCATCAGCTCGGGCGTGACTTTGTAGAACCCTTCCGGAGTCTGACGGTCGCCCTCCTGCAACTTCGGCCCAAGATCGCCCGACCACCGGCAAACCGGATAGGTCTTGAGGATCTGGAAACGGCCGGTGGTGTCCTGCTTCCAGACTTCGAGCTCCGCCTCTTCCTTGAAAACGCGCACGAGGATCGGTGAATTTACGGGCATCTTCTTTTGCCGGAGCAGCGAGAGCAGCTCGGGCGGCAGCTTCTTCGTTGCCTTGGCGGGCAACTTGGGAGGCGACTTGGGAGACGATTTAGCAGGCTGCTTGTCGGGCGACTGACCGCTGTCCTGGGCAAGATTTTGGCCATTTTGGCCAAGAATTTGGCCAAGGCACGTGACCGGCGTCAACGCCGCGGCAAAAGCCGCCGTCAGCACAAGCGCACGGAGAACCGCGGTCCGGATCATTGCTGTACACCCGACGTTGGGACCCTTCCTGTCTGAATGCCTGGTGTCGGTGGCTTTCGCAGGGTAACCCAGCTTGTTTGCTTTTGCAGGGCCCTGCAACGCACGACAGACCCTGTCCCGAGGATTGTTCGCAGGCGGCGCCTCCCTGGTGGAACCTATCCACTCAACCGCCGTTATTGTGACGAAGTCCAAAACAGGCTGGGAGGCTTTCATGCGGACGATCGGCGGGTTGCTGCTGCTTGTCGCGACGATGACAATCACACCTGCTTTCGCTTACACGGACGAACAGGTGCAGGCCTGCACGCCCGACGTGATGCGCCTGTGCGCAGAGGCCATCCCCGATCAGGCGCGCATCACCCAGTGCATGATCCAGAAAAAGAAGCAGGTGAGCGCCACCTGCCTGCAGGTGATGAAGAAGGGCCCGGCAACCTCCCGCGTGGCGGGCCGCTAAGCCATTCCTGGTTGTTCCTATCAAACGCCCCCGATGCCCGGGGGCGTTTTCGTCGGACCGGTCGGCGTATCTCTTGCGTCCACCTTCGGAACCGGGGACGGACATCTCCGTTGTGATGCGGTACCTGGCTGGAGGGGATGATGGAAAACCGCAGTTCCGTTGCAGTTCTGAGCGTCTACCTCGCCGTCATCGCCGCGCTGGTCGGCAGCATCGGGGTGGCGCTGGCGATGCTTGGCGGTTCAGTGGTGTCCGAACCATCGCCCCGTGCGAAATCGCCGTTCGAAATCCAGCTGGAGAGCGCGCGGGAGATCCGACAGGCTCTCGCCAGGCCGATTCCCCAGCCCGAACGGCTGACGCCCATCACTGCGAAGCCTGCAAAGGTCGCGTCTGCCAGGACGGCGCCGAATAGGCACAACTCCGATGCAGCCATGCGACAATCGCGTCAGGCGTTTGCCAACGTCGACCGACCGGGCCAGCCCCAACAGAGTCAGCCCCAGGGGTTCTTCGGTTTCCTGGCATTTGGTCCGGGCGGCAGGCACTAACCAGTCCGCCCCACGCGCTGATGGACGGCGCCTGAACTCCCGCAGAAGCGGACCCCCTCCCCGATCCGCCTTCGCTTCGTCGCACACCGCCCGCATGGCGTCGCGCTCACATATTGCCGTGGCCGCGCTTGATGGTCTGGCGGATCACCGGCGCGGTGACCTGGTCGGAGATCTGGATGTTCCAGATTTCGCTTTCGCCTTGCGCTACGAAGTCGGCGAACAGCTTCGGGATGACCGACACATCGCGGATCTCGTGGCCGCGCAGGCCGAAGCCGTGCGAGATTTTTTCGAGCGCGGGCCGGCCGAACAAAGCCAGGCTGTCGTCGATGCCGTCGGCGCGCAGCTTGTGAAACTCCGAGCCGTAGCCGCCGTCGTTCATCGCGCAGATCAGGATGCGGTAGCCCTGGCGCTTGAGCGTCTCGAGCTCCTGGATATGGAACAGGAGCCCGCCGTCGCCTTCGAACAGCACGATCTTGCCGTCGCGGCCCTGCCGGCGCGCCGCAGCAACTCCGAGCGCATAGGACAGGCCGTTGCCGACCGCGCCGAACTCACGGATCGTCGTGTAGCGCTCCGCGGGCCTGCCGCGCATCTGCGCGTTGAAATAGGCCTGATGTCCGCCGCCGACGACGATGTCCCAGTCCTTCGGAACGACCGCGTCGATGGTGTCGATCACCTTGCGTGGATCCAGCAGGCCCGGCGCGACGTCGAACTGCATCGAGTCCGCAGGCTCGGTCGCGATGCGATGCGCGAGCCCTTCCGTGCGGATCGCCGCCGCCGTGGGTTTCCCCGCGCCGAGCTTCCTGTCGAGGCCTGCGAGGATCGCCTCGACGCCGACGCGCGCATCGGATTTGACGTAGAGGTCGGCGGCCTTCTGCCCGTCGCGCAGGCCGCGCGGGGCATCGTCCAGCTGGATCTTGTAGGCCTTCCCCCAGTAGTGGCCGACACCGGTGTAGTAGGACAGACTGGTGCCGACCGCGAGCACGAGGTCCGCCGACTCGAAGATCTCCCGGCCGAGCGCCGAGAAGTAGCTGCCGGCGATGCCGAGCCCGAACGGATGGTCGTGGAACAGGCCGCGCGCCGGCAACGTGTTGGCGAGCAACGCGCCGCTGCGGTCGGCGAGCTTGACCACCGCATCGCGCGCGCCGGACCACACCACGCCTCGGCCACCGAAGATGATCGGCCGCTTCGCCGCGGCGAGCCGCTCGACGGCCTCGGCCACGAGCTCGGGATCGGGATACATGCGCCCGGCCCTGGGCTCATACATCGCCGAGGTCTCGTAAGGCTGGTTGGCCATGTACTCGACCTTCTGCAGGTCGTAGGGAATGCCCAGCACCACCGGCTGCCGCTCGTGCTTGGCGATGTGGAAGGCCTCGCGCACGTAGTCCATCATGCGCGCCACGCTGTGCGCTGCGATGTAATGCGCGCCGGTTGCCGTCACCAGCGGCGCCTGGTCGATGGCCTGGTTGTAGAACCTGGCGTTGATCGGCGACTCGCCGGCGAACACCACCATCGGCAGGCGGCCGCGCACCGCGGCCGGCAGCGCGGTCATCAACTGGGTCACGCCTGGGCCGCACGTGACGGAGGCCACGGCGACCTTGCCGGTGGCGACGTTGTAGGCCGTTGCCGCAGCGACCGTGGCGTGCTCGTGCCTGACGTGGACGGTGTGCACGCCCGGCAATTTCGCAAAGGCGGTGGACCAGTGCATGTTGCCGTCACCCATCAGGGTGAACTGCGTGTCGACGCCCTCGGCAACGAACGCTTCGGCGAGGGCTTCGTAGAGTTTTGGCATGGACTGGTACCCTTGGATGGAGGCCCGCCGATGGCACCCTTGCCGCCGTTGCAACAAGCAGGACTCGGCACTTCCCGCTGGCGGCTTCAAAGGCACGCTACATCAGGCTTGCGCGCAGGCGGAAGGGGGCAACATGCTTTTTCGTGCCGCACGAGTATCCGCTCGTGGCACTTGGCGCTCAGACGCCGCCGGAATATCCGCTTTCAGCTGTGAAGCGGAGATAAAGTTTCCTGCCAGGGGATGTCGCCTTCTGACATTTGGCGGATATCCCAGCCCGGCCTCAGTGCAGTTGCGAGCGCAACCCCCTCCTCGTTCTCCGTACGAGAAATGGGCCGGCGGTGGCGCCGAGCAGAAGTAACGCAGCGAAGAAATTTATCACTGCCGCCACAAACCGCTGCGCCGGATTGAAATCGAACGCAGTGTAGCCTGTCAACACACCAACGAACACGAGAGCAGCAAGTATTCCCGCCCATTCGAGAAGATCGTGCGACGTTTTGCTGGCCTCCCTCAGGAGGCGATCACGATCAATTCGTCCATAAGGGCGAAGTTCTGGATAGAGCAGGTTTTCGACCTCTGTTCCGATTCTTTCCAACATCGGATGCATCGTCACAGATGTGTCAGAATCAAATAAGCGGCCAGCATGAGCGTGGCCCAAAACGCCATGCTGCCGGTCGCCCAGGTGCGGGCCAGAACGCCCCCGCTTCCATGGTATCGCTTGAGTCCTCCGAACAGGCTGCGAGAGCACTGGATGAGTGCGCTGGCGCAGCTGTTCCACAGTGCCCCAGCACCTTCGCCAATGCTTAGCGCGACCGTCCGACCGAGCCGGCGGTATAGCCAATCGGAATCGAGGTTTGTCGAGCGCAGCTCGGGTGGGTAAATCCCCGTTCGCATCAACAGCGTAAAAGCCAAGGCCGACAGGAAGAGCAGCTGAACCTGTCCGACCACATGATCGGAGCTGTACGGCATATAGTCGGCCTTGAACGGAAGGAGTTGGTAAAACAGCCACGGCAGCGACCCGATGCCAATACAACCGGTGGCCGCGATGGCCATGGCCACCAGCATGTGACCGGGTGCCTCTCTGCAGCGCTTTCCAAAATCGTGAGCAAAAAACGCGAAATAGGGGATTTTGATTCCGGCGTGGTGGAATACGCCGGCGCTCGCAAACAACAGCACGATCCACGTCCAGAAATAGCCTCCTTCCATTGCCGCCGTGATGATCATCGACTTGGTCACGAAGCCGCTGAACAGGGGAAAGGCTGAAATCGATGCCGCTCCGACCAGGCAGAAGCCGGCGGTCCACGGCATCGATTTGTACAGACCGCCGAGCTCCGAGCCCTTCACCGTGCCGACACGGAACAGCACCGCGCCCATGGACATGAACAGCAGGCCCTTGAACAGGATATCTGCAAAGGCGTGCGCGACCGCACCGTTGACGGCGAGCTCTGTGCCAATTCCGATTCCAACCACCATGAAGCCGAGCTGATTATTCAGACTGTAGGCCAGCACGCGCCGCAGGTCGTTTTCGATGACCGCATAAAAGATCGGAAACGCCGTCATCGCCGCACCGATCGGCACGAGGATCTCCGTGCCGGAAAATCCGCGTGCCAACGCATAAACGGCTACCTTGGTGGTGAACGACGAGAGCAGCACCGTGCCGGTCACGGTCGCTTCGGGGTAGGCGTCCGGAAGCCAGTTGTGCAGCAGCGGGAACGCGCACTTGATGCCGAATGCGAGCAGGATCAGCGCTGCACCGGGCGACGCGAGCTCCATTGCGTTGAAACCGAGGGCACCCGTGTGTCGATAGTGAATGAGAATGCCGCCGAACAGCAGGATGCCGGAGCCGAGCTGCACAATGATGTAGCGCATGCCGGCGCGAATGGCGCGCTCGTTGCGAGACGCCCAGATCAGGAAAACCGAGGCAATTGCGATGCCTTCCCAGAAGACAAAAAGCGTGACCAAGTCGCCGGCAAACACCGCGCCGAGCGCACTGCCGGCATAGATCAGTCCTGACACATGCTGGACGGTGTCGCGCACATGGATCGCATAAATTCCCCCGACGAACGCCGCGAGCAGGAAGACATAGCCGAACAGCAGGCTGAGCTTGTCGACGCGCAGAGTTACAAGCGACAAGCCCATCATCTGCAGCTGACCGAACTCGCCATGCGACAGCGTGAGCAGATAGGCAAAAGCCACGAGCGGCAGGAAAACCATCAGGAACGGCCGCACACGCGCCGGGAACAGCGGAGCGACCAAGCCCCCGACAATCAGGATGAGGCCGGGGGAGAACTCAGCGATCATAGTAGTCCTCCGGGCGCATGAGTATGCGGCGCAGCTGCTTGGCGATCAGCACAAGAGCTACGCAGGCTACAAACCCGAAGATGCCGTAGAAGCCGTATATATGTTCGATAGCGAAGGGGCCGTGCTTGGGCACGAAGATGTCGATCGCGACCAGCAGACCGCAGATGACGTAGAAACCATGTACCAGCCGATCCACATTGCGCGGGTCGTCCAGCCAGTAGGTCTTTCCATGCGGGTCGGATCTGTCTGCCATTGAAGCGGACCTCGCGTCCTAGAGCCCTGTGAGCAGTGTCTGGATTCGTCCCGCGACAAAGAACAGGACGATGCAAAGGATTGCCGTGCAGGACAATGCAACCAGACAGGCGGCCGGGGCTTCTTCGATAACCTGCTTGTCCGCCACCCGCGCGCCAGGCGGCTGCGAGAAGAAACCCCGTGCCACGATCGGCAACAGATAGCCGGCACTCAACAGCGAGCTCAGCATCATTACACCCACGACGATGGTATGACCCGCATCGAGCGCACCGAGAGCGAGCACCCATTTGCTCCAACCTCCGAGCGGCGGGATACCGATGATGCTGAGCGAGGCGATGAGGAAGGCCAGCATCGTGACCGGCATCTTGCGGCCGATCCCGGTCATCTGGCTGACCTCCGTCAGATGGTGGGCGGTGTAGATGGCACCGGCGCAGAAGAACAGCGTGATCTTCGCCGCAGCATGTATTGCGATCTGAAGCCCGCTGCCGATGATCCCGGATGTGGTCGCAAGCGCCGCGCCGAGCACGACATAGGCGAGCTGACTCACCGTCGAATAGGCGAGCCGCGCTTTCAGATTGTCGCGCGACAGTGCAATGAACGATGCGGTAAGCAGGCTCGCCGAAGCGACGAAGATGAGCCAGTCATTGGCACCGGTCTTTGTCAGCGTGTCGAGCCCGAATACGTAGACCACGACTTTGGCGACGGTGAACACGCCGGCCTTCACCACCGCCACCGCGTGCAGCAGCGCGCTGACCGGCGTTGGCGCCACCATCGCCGCCGGAAGCCAGAAATGCAGCGGCATCAGCGCCGCCTTGCCGATCCCGAAGACATAGAGCGCGAGCAAAGCGGCGATGAGCGGCGCCCCGGCCTTGCCGGCGAGGATTCCGCCGGGCGTGAAATCCAGCGTTCCGGCCAGAACCCAGGTCGCGATGATGGCCGGCAGGAACAGAACAAGCGATGTGCCGAGCAGCAGGAGAAGATAGATGCGGCCGGCGCGGATGGCCTCCTGGTCCTGCCTATGCGTGACCAGGGGATAAGTCGATATCGTCAAGACTTCGTAGAGCAGGAACAGCGTGAACAGATTTTTGGCGAATGCCAACCCGATCGTACTACCCAGCGCGACAGCGAAACAGACATAGAATACCGTCTGCCGGGGTTCGGCATTGGCCCGCATGTAGCCGATCGAATAAATCGAATTGACGATCCAAAGTGTCGAAGCCACAAGCGCGAAAAGCATCCCCAGCGGTTCGACTTCAAAGGCCAGATCGAGACCGGGCGCGACCCGAATGACATCCGCCCGCGGTCTGGCTCCGTCCAAGACCGGTGCGAGCAGAGAGAAGACGGCGAGACACAGACAGCCCGCGGTCACGAGCGTTACCGCCTCGCGCACGTTGGGGATCTTGTCGAAGAGCGGAATCACCAGCGCACCAGCAAATGGCACGATCACGGCAATCAGAACGAGGCTTTCGGGCGAGAGAACGGCGTTCACCGCAGTCCCCCGAGCAGCGCTTTGGCGGCTGTGCTACCGACCCCCACGGTCCACTCCGTATCGAAACCGAAATAGATTGTGGCAGCAGCCAATACGATGAGCGGCAACAGCATCGACGCCGGCGGCTCGGTCGCGTGCGCGACCCCCGGCGAAGGCTCACGCAGCCAGACAACCTCGAGAAGGCGGCCGACATAGACAAGCGCTATCAGCGAGCAGGCGACGATCACGGCCACCAACGGCCACCAGCCTTTATCGAACGCACCGGCGGCCAAGTACCACTTGGAGATAAAGCCGGCCGTGCCGGGGGTGCCGATGAGTCCGAAGCCCGCGATCGTGAAGGCTGCCATGGCCAGCGGCATCTTGCGGCCTATACCGGCGAGATTTTCGAGCTGCACGGGACAAGCGCGATAGACAATCGCGCAGACACCAAGGAACAGCGCCGCCTTCATCAGCGCGTGATTGACGACATGAACAAGCCCGCCGGTCAGTCCGGCCTGATTGGCGAGGCCAATACCAAGCGTGATGTAACCGATTTGAGCAACCGACGAATAGGCAAGCATACGCTTGATGTTGGTTTCGAACACGGCGACGAGCGAGGCTATGAACATAGCCGCGACGGACAGCACGATAACGATCTCGGTGATCGGAAGCGCAGCGAAGTCGATGGCAATGCCGAATACCGAGAAGTAATATCGGATCAGCAGATAGATCGCGACTTTGGTTGCGGTGGCAGAGAGAAAGACCGTTATCCATGAAGGTGCGTAGGCGTATGCGTTGGGCAGCCAGGCATGGAGAGGAAACAGCGCGAGCTTCAAGCTGATGCCCACGGTGAGAAATGCCAAAGCAGCGACAATTGCGGGCATCTGCGCCGGCGCGGCAGGACCGAGCCTCGCCGCAATGTCGACCATGTTCAGGCTGCCGGTGAGCAGATAAAGCAGCCCCACACCGATCACATAGAACGTCGCTCCGATCGTTCCCATGATCAGGTACTGGTAGGCCGCCAGCAGTGCGCGCCTGTCGTAACCCAACGCGATCAGCACGTAGCTCGCCAGCGACGATATTTCGAGAAACACAAAGGCGTTGAACGCATCCCCGGTGATCGCGATACCCAGCAAGCCGGCGAGGCAGAGCAGATACATGCAGTAAAACCAGGCCAGCCGACCTTCGGTAATTTCGAACGAAATGGACCGCCAGGCGGCCGGGACAATCACCGCGCCGATCGAAGAGACCAAGACCAGGATGAAGCCGTTCAATGCGTCGACGCGATATTCGATACCCCAAGGCGGCTCCCAGCCGCCGATGTGATACGAGATCGGTCCGGTTTGCAGGACCTGCCACAGCATCGCCCCAGCGATGAAGGGCAGGACCCAGCTCACGACCAAGGTGAGCGCGAAGGCCAGTTCGCCGTGACGCGACAGCGCCACAAGAGCCGCTGCAATGAGCGGGATCACGACCAGCAAGGCGGGAAGCTGCGGCCAAACCGCGTTCATGTGTCGCGGTCCCGTTCGAAAATCTCGTGCTCCTCGACAGTGCCGTAGGCCTCGTTGATGCGGACCACCAGCGCGAGGCCCAGCGCGAGCGTCGCAACGCCGACCACGATTGCAGTGAGGATCAAAACGTGAGGCAGCGGGTTCGAGTAGACCTTGAATGCCGGGTCGAGGATGGGAGCGGTGCCGCCGATGATTTTTGCCGGTTCGATGTAGAGGAGATAGACGGAGGTCTGGAAGATCGACAGCCCGACCAGCTTCTTCAGCAGGTTGCCTCGGGCGACGACGATATAAAGGCCCGTCATCATCAGAAAAATCGTGATGAAGTAATTGTAGTGCTCGATCAGGCTCGTCAGAGTCGGCATCAGCGCGCTCGGTTGACGAAGGCGTAGAAAAGAGCCGTCATTGTGCCGGACACCGTCACGAACACGCCGGCCTCTACCAGCAATATGCCGAGATGACGGCCCAGAGCGGGCTCGTGGGAGAGGACGGAGTAGTCGAGATAATTCTTGCCCATCAGGAGCCCAGCGACGCCGGTCCCCGCGTAGATCAATACGCCGAGCGGGATCATGACCTCGACCAGCGACTGCGGTGCGATGCGCTGCGCCGCATTCAGGCCGAAGGTGATGCCAACCAGGATGACCATGCCGGCCGCGATGACGCCGGCCTGGAATCCGCCTCCAGGTCCATAGTCGCCATGGAGCTGAACGTAGATAGCGAACAGCAGAATGAACGGCAGGATCAGCTTGGTGCCCACGCGAAGGACGAGGTCGAAACTCATGACGATGCACTCTCCGGCCCGGAGCGGCCTCGCCTGCGTGCACTGCGCAACAGCAGCATCACGCCGATGCCGGCCGTGAAGATCACCGTCGTCTCGCCGAGCGTGTCATAGCCTCGATAGTCGGCGAGAATCGCGGTTACCACGTTCGGAACGGTGGTTTCCTTGATCGAGTCGGCCAGATAACGCGGCGCGACGTGTTTGTGGATGACGGCATCGGCGGACCCGAACGAAGGCAGCACGAGCGTACCCCATACCAGGATCGCGCCGGTGCCCGACGCGACGAACAGCGGCAACAAGCGGGTTCGAACCGGGAGCATCTCTCTCGTCTTGATCAAATGCAGTGTGGCCAGGAGCAGAACGGTGGACACGCCGGCTCCGACCGAAGCCTCCGTCATCGCCACGTCGACGGCATCCAAAACGATAAAGACGCTCGCCATCAGGAAGCTGTAGATGCTGGTGAGGATCACGACGCCGAACAGGCTGCGCTGGCGCACGATCGCCACCGTGACGACGGCCAGCAGTGTGAGCAGCGCCATGTTGATGATGGATTCTATTGCTGCCTCCTCTGGTCTGAAGCGGTCGACCGAGTGCAGCCACCGTCGTGCGTCAGCGCCGGTTCTACACCTTCGTGCAAACATGCTTGCGCAAGCGCATGCGTCACAACGGGAACGGTGAAGACGAACAGCAGCATCAGAAAGAGCAGCTTCAGCGTGATCAGGCTCAAGCCTGCCTGCAAGCACATCCCTAAAATGAGGAAGCCGACACCGAGCGTATCGGTCACGCTCGCCGCGTGCATGCGAGTGAATACCTCAGGCATACGGACAAGCCCGAGCGCGCCCACGATCGTGAAAAACGATCCGAGCAATATCAGGGCCCAGCTCGCAACCTCGACAAGCAGCATCATGTGCCTGGCTCCGCCTCGCTGTCGTGGGCGAGGTCGCCGTGCCGGAAGAACTTCAGGACCGAGAGCGTGCCGATGAGATTGAGCAGGCCATAGGTCAGGCCGATGTCCAGGAACTCGGGACGGCCTGTCAGGAAACCGACCACCCCCAGCAGCATGATTGCCAGCGTGCCTACAGTGTTGCCGGCCAGCAGCCGGTCGAACACCGTCGGACCCTTGATGGCGCGCGTGATTGTGAGGGCAAGCGCGACGAGAACGGCTGCGGCAGCGACTGCAAACATCACGCCGTCCCTTCAAATTGCCTGACGCGGCGGTCCATGCCGCCGCCTTCCAAGTCAAGCGCCCCCTCCCGAACCAGAGCGTGGACAGTGAGATCACGGCCGTTCACCCGGACGGTGACGGTCCCGGGGGTCAGCGTGATCGAGTTCGCATAGGTGGCAACGCCAGCCGCGGTCCTCTGGCTCGCCCGAACAATCGTCATGGTCGGTGAAATCGGCAGGCTCGGATGCAGGATGATTTTCGTCACGCTCCAGGCCGATTTGGCAATCTCCCGGACGAGCCAGGGGTAATAAGTGATGGCCCCCCAAAACAGCTCGACCGGATGCCCCTCGCCGTCGGCCACCCGCATACGAACGGCGGCGAGGACGCATATCCCCGCGCTCACTGCTCCGGCAGCCACCAGGCCCGGCGTGTAGTGGCCTGACGAGGCAAGCCAGAACGCAAACAGGAAGGCTGTTAAACTGACGTACCGCATTTTAATCCGTGCTCAGTTGTTCGCGCGCCGCCTATTTCACCACGACAATCGGCCTCACAGATCGGATCATGAGTTGATGGAGGCGCAGCGAGACGAGCGGCAGCCGCGTCACGGCCTCAATCCAGCCGCGGAATCCCTTCGGCCGCGGCTCGCCGATCACGATCGCGTCGCATTCGTTTTCCTCCGCGCAATCGAGGATGATCGGTACCGGATCGCCGACCCTGACCGTAGGCACCGCCAGCACACGGGCCTTCTGCAGCCATGTGCTCACGCTGTTGACGATCGGGCCGCCGAACTCGTTGACCAGCCGGTCCTCGATCTCCTCCCGCTTGAAACTGTCGTAGCCACGCAGCCGCGCATTGCTGCGCAGCTCCTGCACGTTCAGCACCACTGCCTCGGTTCCGTTTCGTTCTCCCGCGACCGCCGTAACGAAGTCGATCACGCGGTTTGTGCACTCGTGGCCATCGACCACGACGAGGAAGCGCATCCGGTTGGCCGCACCCTGGCCCGCACGGGAGCCAGTGGAGGCGGAGCGGAAGGCATCGTGAGTGGAAGACCGCTTCGCCATGTGCGTCTCCTTCGAAATTCGCGATGTCATCGCAAGCGATGTGCCGCCAAGACCACCGAGCGTGTCCGGGGCTTCCGCGGGTACGGTGCTTGGCCTCCAACGTGGACGACGCGGTCAAACTGGAAGGTCGCGCCGGCGCGGTCCATTCGGCACGAAACCCTCCGGCACTCCCCCGTGGGGACACTCCTAGAGTAGAACTACGCAGGTGCGCGCCGCGGCCGGCGCGCGGTATGGGTCCGATGCAACAGCAATCGCGATTGGAGACGGCCGGCCCCGGCCTGCCGCTGGTCACCTGGATGTCGCGCTCCTATCTCGCGACCGGTTTCGCCTATCTTGCGGCCTATGTGCTGCTCGACTGGGTGAGCTATGTGCATCCGTTTGCGGAGTTCGGCATCACGCCGTGGAATCCGCAGACCGGCCTGAGCTTCGCCCTGATCCTGCTGCTCGGCCGCAGCTACCTGCCATGGCTCGTGGTCGCACCACTTGCGGCCGACCTGATCGTCCGCGAACTGCCGCTGCCACTCAGCGCGGAGATCCTGGTGGTGGTCATCACCGGCCTGGGTTATGGCCTGGGCGCGCTGCTGCTGCTCGCGCCGCGCATCCGCTTCGACCCGGCCCTGTCGTCGCGCCGCTCGCTGCTGTGGCTGCTTGGGGTTGCGACCGTCAGTATCGCGGCGGTGTCGCTCGGGCATGGCCTCATCCTGCTGCTGCACGAATTGATCCCCGCCCACCAGCTGGCGCTGGCCGCGCTAAGCGCCTTCGTTGGCGATCTGATCGGCGTGATGGTGTTCACCCCGTTCGTCTTGATCGCATTCACGCGGCAGCGCATTGCGCCGCCCGCCTGGGAGGCGGCGGCCATCCTTCTGCTGATGCTCGCCGCCCTTTGGGTCGTATTCGGCTTCTCAGACGCGCTGCGCTTTCAGCTGTTCTACGTGCTGTTCCTGCCGGTGGTCTGGACGGCGGTGCGGTTCGCCCTCGAAGGAGTGACGCTCGGGCTTGCTGTCATCCAGATCGGCGTGATCGCAACGGTGGAGATCATGGGCCGCGACACGGCGGGCAACGTCATCGCCTATCAGGCCCTGATGGTGGTGCTTGCGGCAACCGGGCTTGCTATCGGCGTGCTTGTCTCCGAACAGCACCGCACGCAGGCGCAGCTGCGGGTGCATCAGGACGCGCTGCACCGCGCCTCGCGGCTTGCCACTACGGGCGAGTTTGCCGCGGCGGTGGCGCACGAGATCAACCAGCCGCTGACCGCAATCGGCAACTTCGCGCGGCTGGCGCGGCGCGCCGCCGAGCTGACTCCGCCCGACGCGGCCGCGGCGGCGAAGGCCGCAGGCGAAGCGATCGCGCAGGTCGATCGCGCCGGCGCGGTGGTCAACCGGCTGCGCGAGTTCATCCGCCTCGGTCGGCTCGAGACCACGCCGGTGGCGGTCACGACACTCATCAGCGAAACCCTTGCGGTCTGCCGCTCTGATCTCGAACGGCACGGCATCGCCGCCGAAACACGGCTCGACCGAGCGCTGCCGCAGATCGTGGCCGATGCCTTGCAGGTGGAACAGGTGATGCTCAATCTCATCCGCAACGCGACCGAGGCGCTGTCGCAGGCCGGCCGCCAGGACGGCCGGATCGTCATCGAAGCCACGGCGGGCCCTGAAGGGATGGTCACCATGCGGGTGACGGACAACGGACCAGGCCTCGACCCGGATCTCGCCGGGCAGCCGATCACGCCCTTCGCCACCACAAAGCGCGACGGGCTTGGGCTCGGGCTGCCGCTGTCGCGCTCGATCATCGAGGCCCATGGCGGCGAGCTCTCGATCGAAAGCACGCCGCGCGGGGTCTGCGCCTCCTTCACGCTTCCGGCCGAAACGCGCGCCGAGAACCAAGGCGGGGAGGTCCTCTGATGGCGATTGCGCTGATCGAGGACGACGAGGCGATCTTGCGGTCACTCAGCATGCTGCTCGAAAGCCGCGGCGTGGCGGTGCGCGCCTACGGTTCGGCCGAGAGCTTTCTCGCCGATGTCGAATCCGCACCGCCGCAATGCGTCGTATCGGACATTCGCATGCCCGGCATGTCGGGCCTGGAGCTGCAGCGCGAGCTCAAGGCGCGCGCCGCCGCCGTGCCGGTGATCCTGATCACCGGCCACGGCGACATCGCCATGGCGGTGCAGGCGATCAAGCAGGGCGCGTTCGATTTCATTGAGAAGCCGTTCGATGATGAGCGACTGGTCGCGAGCATTGCGGAGGCGCTGGAAAGCGGCGAGCGGGCGCGCGTCGAGCAGACCGAGCGGGCCGAGCTCGAAGCGTGCGTCGCCCAACTCTCCCCGCGGCAGGTCGAGGTGATGCATCTCGTGGCGGAGGGATTCTCCAACAAAGAGATCGCCCACCGGCTGAATATCAGCCCGCGCACCGTTGAGAACTACCGCGCCTGGGTCATGGAAAAGATGGGCGCGAGCAATCTCGCCAAACTAGTGCGCAAAGTGATCGCACTGACGGCACGCAGGCCCTGAGGGCCGTGTCTTTGGATCGAACCGTTCGTGAGCGAACTGGGCGGCTGGATTGATGTCGCCGCTGGATTGATCGGCGGCAGGTGATTGCCGACCCCGAGAGCGATTGGCGATTACGGACGGCGCCTGCGGGCGCCGTCACCCGTTCGAACTGTAGGATACCGACTTAGAAGACCGTGAAGAGCCACAACACAATCGGCAAGCTGTCCGGGACGCCCAAGCCAACAAGCGGGCGATGCTGAAGTTCCGGCTGGCAGCTTTCGCGAATCTGCCCGCTTTGCCAAGAACCCGGCCCTATGCGCCTAGCTTTACAGGCGCTCGCTGGTCAGATTTGCCTGACAAGAGTAAACTGCGTGCAAGCTAGATAAATGGAGACGACGATGCTAACCGCCGAGCAGAACGAATTGCTCACCAGGATCGGGCCAGGGACACCCTGCGGCGAGTTGATGCGCCGCTACTGGCATCCGATCGCGGCGGTCTCCGAGCTCGACGGCCTGAAGTGGAACAAGCGCGTCCGCCTGCTGGGCGAGGACCTGGTGCTCTACCGTGACAAGCAGGGCCGATACGGCCTGATCACCGAGGCCTGCCCGCACCGCCGCGCTTCGCTCGCGTTCGGCATTCCGACCAACGACGGCATCCGCTGCCCCTACCACGGCTGGGCCTTCGGCCACTCCGGGCAGTGTCTCGAACAGCCCAACGAGCCGGAGAAGAGCCAGTTCCGCAACAAGGTGACGACGCCGGCCTACTCGGTCGAGGTCATGGGCGGGGTGTTCTGGGCCTACCTCGGCCCAGCCGTTTCGAAGCCGCTGCTGCCGCGCCTTGACGGCTTTGTCGCCGAGAGCACGGTCCGCATGCTGGGCAGCGCGATCATTCCGTGCAACTGGCTCCAGATCATGGAGAACTCGCTGGACCCGGTCCACACCGAATGGCTGCACGGCCATACCTACGAGTTCGTGAAGGAGCAGAAGGGCCAGGCGCACAAGGTGGCGATCAGCGCTCACCACGAGAAGATCGCGTTCCGTGAATTCGACCACGGCATCACCAAGCACCGGCTGCTGACCGGCCAGTCGGAGGATTGCGACGACTGGAAGGTCGGCCACCCGATCGTGTTTCCGAACATTCTGTCGGTCGGCGCCGGCGACGAGAAGTTCAACTCGCGTTACTACGCGTTCCAGATCCGCGTACCGGTGGACGACACGCACACCCTGCACCTCTGGTACACCGCCTACGTCCCGCCGAAGGGTTATCAGGTCGCGCCGCACCTGCTCGACAAGGTTTACACCTACCACGTGCCGTACCGGGACGAGAACGGCGACTTCATCATGGACAATGTCGACGCCCAGGACATCATGGCGTGGATCACGCAAGGCACCATCGCCGACCGCACCCAGGAGAATCTCGGCGCATCTGACAACGGCATCGCGCTGTACCGCCGTGTCCTGCGCCGCGAAATCAAGAAGGTCGAGGAAGGTCTCGACCCGATGTTCACCTTCCGCGACCAGGTGAACAACGTCCGCATCGATCTGCCGAATGAGGCCGACAAGCACCACAACAGTGACGGGGCGCGGAGCTGGATCATGCGGATCCACGCCGCGCATTCGCCGATCGCCGAGGACGTGTGCCGGATGTACGACGGCAACAAGCCCGCGTCAGCGCCGCTGCGCGTGGTCAGCTAATCTTACTGCGTCAGAAGCGCCGAAGCGGATATTGTTGTGCCCTCTCCTTTTGGGAGAGGGCTACACCAAACGTGCAGCGGGCTGAGTTGGGTGAGGGGTTACGGTCTATCGATGGACCGTAACCCCTCACCCGTTCTTTTCGCTGAGCGGTCCGTGCAGCCCTCTCCCAAAAGGAGAGGGCACAACAACCACGCCGCTTCTGACGCAGCAATGCTAATTCGCCTTGATGTTGGCGGTGCGCACGACGTTTCGCCAGCGCGACAGCTCCGACTTGATCAGATCGGCAAGCTGCTGCGGGTTCGTCTCGGCCGGCTCGAATCCCAGCGAGACGAGCCGATCCTGGATCTCCGGGATCTGGACGACCCTAACGATCTCCCGGTGGAGCAGCGTGACGATGTCCCGCGGCGTCTTTGCAGGCGCGAGAACGCCGACCCACGCGTCGCACTCCACCTGCGCGTAGCCCGCTTCGCGCATGGTCGGAACGTCGGGCAGCGCTCGCAACCGCTTCGCCCCGCCAACCACCAGCGCACGAAGCTTGCCGTCTTTGACTTGCGGAATGGTGGCCGCCGGCGAACCGAAAGAGATGGGGGTGTGGCCGGCCACCGACGCGGCGATGGCGGGCCCGCCGCCGCCATACGGGACATGAACGAGGTCCAGATTGAGCGACGAACGGAACAGTTCGCCGGTCAGGTGGGCGCCTGTCCCGACGCCCGCAGACGCATAGCTGAATTTGCCGGGGCTCGCATTGATCAGGGCGACAAGCTCCTGGACGGTGTTGGCCGGGACCGACGGATTGACTGCGAGGACCTGCATGGTGCTCGCTGCAACCCCCACCGGCTCGAAGCCCGCGACGGGATCGTACGGGATCGTGGCATAGAGCGCCGGATTGGCCGCAAAGGCGATCCCGTCGACCAGTACAATCGAATATCCGTCCGGTTCGGCAAGCGCAGCCCGGCCTACGCCGATGTTGCCGCCTCCACCGGCTGCATTCTCGACGTAGAACTGCTTTCCGAGCCGGTCGGACAGCCTTTGCGCGACAAGGCGCGCGACCACGTCGGTCTGGCCACCCGGCGCGAACGGGACGATCACCCGCACGGGCCGCACCGGATAGCTCTGCGCCATCCCCAAACGCGGGCATCCGGCCACAGCCGCAGCGCCCATCAACAGCTTCAGCAAACGCCGGCGTGGAAGGACCATGGAGTTCGCCCCGATGGAGGATGCAAGCCTAGCCGATCGTCGATAAAGACCCAAGTATCGTGTTCACATATCAGGGTTGGTTGCGTTTCGCAGCCCACGATCTCTGAGACATTTTCCCTCTGGTTCACTCGGCGAGGCACCCATGATCAAGCACCTGCCCGGTCCGTTCCCGACGCGCAGCCGTGCCGTCATTCACGAAGGCCGCGTGCACGCGGTGTCGTTCGTCACCGACAAGAAGCCCGACATGTATTTGCAGACCAAGAGCGCACTCGCTCACATCGATGCAACGCTGCGGGAAGCCGGCACCGACAAAAGCCGCATCCTCACGGCCATCGTGTACATCGCCGACATGACGCGAAAGCCAGAGATGAATCGCGCCTGGGACGAATGGGCCGACCGCAACAGTCCGCCGATGCGCGCGTGCCTCGCCGTGACGCTCGAAGGCGAAACCCTGGTGGAGATCGTTGTCAACGCCGTCGTGTAGGGCGTGTACTCAAGACCGCGCAGGAATGCCCTTCAGCGGACATCGGCTGCGGCGGACCTAGCCTTCGTTCAGCATCCGCCGAAGTTCGCCGGCGTCCACATCGCATCCCGTAAAAAGCTTGAAGGCGTGGACGCCCTGATAAAGAAACAGCTCGTAACCGCTCAGTATCTCGACCCGCGCCGCCTCCGCTTCCTTCACGAAGGCCGTCCGGATCGGCGTGTAGACGGCGTCGAAAATCCACCCCCGGCCCTTGATTGGAATGCCGCTGAAGGCATTGCCGCCGTAGCCGACCATCCCCAATGACGTGCAATTGACGAGGCCGTCCGCGCCTTCGCAAGCATCATCGAGCGACGCAGCGACCCGGACGGACATTGCGCCTTGATGCGGCTGAAGCGCGGCTGCGAGGCTGCGTGACTTGCCGTCATCGATGTCGAATAAACTGAGAGATTTCGCGCCCAATTCGGCGAGCCCGAACGCAACGGCTTTGCCGACCCCGCCGCTGCCGGCCATCGCCACCGCGCCAGGCGGCCGTGCGCCGAATTGCGCGCGGAAGGCCGACACACATCCGGTGTAGTCGGTATTAAAACCAATCGCAGGCGCGCGAAACAGCACGGTGTTGCAGGCACCTATCGTCCGCACGACCGGGTCGTCGATCGTTACGAAGCGGAGCACCTGTTCCTTGTAGGGATACGTGATGTTGAGACCGCGAAAGCCGTCCTGTTTCGCCCGCTCGACAACATCATCGAACGTCAGACCCAGATCGTGCGGCACCAGCCGCTCGTACTTGACGTCGATCCCGCAAATGCGTGCGGCGGCATGATGCAGATCGGGCGCACGAGAGGCGGCGATATTGTCGCCGATCAGGCCGAGACGAATTGTTTCCAAGGCAGCCTCAGGCAGTCGCGACTGCGGGATCGGCCGGGCGGCGGCGCTTGCCGGCCGCTCGATGGATTCCGAGCAGATTTTCCGGCGCATTGGCGAGAGTGTAGGTGACGCAATCCATGATGTGGGTCGAGAGTATCGCCTGCGCGGTTTTCGCATCGCGTTTCAACGCACATTCGAGCAATCTTTGATGCTCCGGCGGCGCCGCGGCGCGGAAAATCACGGCGATCATCAGATAACGGATATATTTGTCGAATACGGCCGCGTGCGCGTCCAGCAAGACGCGCGAGCCGCAGGCCGACAAAAGCGCCTGATGGAATTCGGAGTTGTACCGCTTGAGCACTTCGAGGCCGCGATTGTCGCCGGCGAGCGTTCGCCTTTCCATCGTCGCCAGCTTGTGGTGGGCGGCGACGACACGCCCTTCCCAATCCATATCACCCAGCACGAATGAGCGTTGCAGCGCGTGGGATTCGAGCAGCAGCCGGAGATTGGCAAGTTCCCGGAAATTGTCGGCGGACACCGGCGCAACCTCGAATCCGCGCGCGCTTTCGGCCACCACCAATCCTTCGGATGTCAGCCGGTTGAGCAACTCGCGCAGCGTGCTGACGCTGATCCCGTAGGCCTCCTTGAGGGATTCGAGCCGGAGCTTTTGCGAAGGCGCGAGGCGGCCGAAAATGATGTCGTTGCGCAGGCGGCGGTAGGCCTTCTCGCCGGCGGTCTCGACGCCCGTGCTGACGCTGCTCACTTGACCTCCGATGATCCATGGATCGTATGATGATCCGATTTTTGACTATTGAGAGCGCCACCGCAAGTGCCCCAAGAAAATTGTCAGAAACACCGGAGGACTGCCATGACGACACTTACCCGCCGATCCGTGGTCGCTGGCGGCGCCGCGATGGCTGCGCTGGCCGGCGCGGCGCCGGCCCGCGCGCAGGCGAAACCAAAGATGCGCTTCAGCAGCGCGTTCACGGAAAACGATCTGCGCACCGAAGCCTACAGGGCCTTCGCCGCGGCCATGAGCGACGCCTTCGACTTCGAGCCGTACTGGGGCAACACGCTGTTCAAGCAGGGCACCGAGCTCGTCGCGCTCCAGCGCGAGAACCTCGAGCTTTGCAATCTCGCGCCGGCGGATATCTCCAAGCAGATTCCGGCCTGGTCGCTGATGACCTCGGCGTATCTGTTTCGCGATTACGACCACCTGAACAAGACGTTCAAGAGCGAGATCGGCCTAGCATTCATCAAGACGGCCCGCGACCAGCTTGGCATCGAGCTGATCCGCCCGGTGTTTTTCGGCGCGCGGCAGGTGAATTTGAAACCGGCCAGGAAGATCAACACGCCCGCCGATCTCGCGGGTGTCAAGCTGCGGATGCCGCCTGGCGAGTTCTGGCAGTTCCTCGGCGAGTCGCTCGGCGCCAACCCGACGCCGGTCGCCTATGCGGAACTCTACACGGCGCTGCAATCCGGCGCGGTCGACGGACAGGACAATCCGCTGGTCGCCGGCCGCTCGATGAAGTTCTACGAGGTGACCTCGCAATTCATCCTGACCAACCACGTGCTCGGCTACGACATGCTGGCGGTTTCGAAGAAGGCGTGGTCGAGCCTGAAGCCCGAGCAGCAGGCGAAGCTGCGCGCCGAGGCCGACAAGGCCTTCGACGCGAGCGCCGCGAAATACAACGCGCAGGAGCAGGAAGCGATCGAGTTCTTCAAGAAGGAAGGCAAGCAGGTCTATACGCCTGACCAGAACGCCTTCCGCACCTTTGCCCAGAAGCGTTACGTCGAAAAGTATGGCAAAGACTGGCCGAAGGACGCGATCGAGAAGATCAACGCGGTCAAGTAGAGGGCAAAGCCAGGTGCCCGAGGCCAGACTGGCCGAAAAGCCCGATCGACGGTCACAAGCGATCGCGGTCGGGCGTTGGCTGCGGCGACGCGCGGAAAATGTCTCCGCGCTGCTGCTGCTTGCGATGTTTCTCTGCTTCATCCTGCAAATCGCAGCGCGTTACGTCTTCAACCGCCCGCTTGGCTGGACCGATGAGGTCAGCGTCCTCTGCTGGATCTGGTGTACGTTGTGGGGCGCGGCTTTCGTGCTTCGTGAAAGGGACGAAGTCCGCTTCGATATCATCTATAGCAGCGTCAGCGCGCAGACACGCCGGGTCTTCACGATCATCACCGGTATCGCCGCCGTCATTCTGTTCGGCATCGCGCTGCCTGCCGTGATCGGCTACATCACGTTCCTGAAGGTCGAGCGATCGGCCTATCTCGGCATCCGCCTCGACTATCTTTATTCGATCTACGCGGTGTTCGCGATCGCCGCGATCATCCGCTATGGCGCTTTGACGTGGCGCGCGATCAAGGGCAAACCGCCGGAGATCGAGCTCGGCGGCGGATCGGCACTGTGATCAGCCCGTTCGGTCTTGCGATCTGCGTGATCCTTGGGCTCGGACTGCTTGGCCTGCCGATCGGCTATTCGATGATCGCGGGCTCGATCCTCTATCTCCTGCTCGCCGGCCTCGACCTCGGCACCTCCGCCGAGCAGATCCTCAACGGCCTTTACAACAGCTACGTGCTGCTCGCTGTCCCGTTGTTCCTGTTCTCGGCCGAACTGATGAACGTCAGCAAGATGACGGACCATCTGCTGCGCTTCTGCGACATGCTGGTGGGCCGCTTCCGCGGCGGGCTTGGTCATATCAACATCGCGCAGAGCATCATCTTCGCCGGCATGTCCGGTTCGGCGATCGCCGATCTGGCAGGCACCGGGCGCATCAGCATCGACATGATGACGCGCAACAACCGTTATCCGCTGAGCTACGCCGCGGCCGTCACCGCGGCGTCTGCGGTGATCGGGCCGATCATCCCGCCGTCGATTCCAATGGTGCTCTACGCACTCGTCTCGGACACATCGGTCGGCTACCTGTTCCTCGGCGGCGTCATTCCAGGCGTGCTGATGGCGCTGGCGCAAATGGCCATCAATTCGTACATGGCGCACAAGCACGACTACCCGGTCGAGAAGCCCATTCCGTTGCGGGAATGGCCGATGATCACCTGGGTTGCGATGCCGGCGCTGCTGATGCCGGTCATCCTGCTCGGCGGAATCTACGGCGGCGTCATGACTCCGACCGAAGCTGCGGCGGTCGCCGCCGCTTACGCGTTCATGGTCGCGGTGCTGTGGTATCGCAACGTCACCGTTCGGGACACCTATCTGGCCGTGCTCAACAGCTCGCGGGCGACGGCCTCGATCGGCATGCTGATCGCGGGCGCGCTGATCTTCAACTACGTGGTCACCATCGAACAGATTCCCAGCACCGTGCGCGGCTTGCTCGCGGGCTATGAGCTTTCGCCGCTGTTGTTCCTTGCCGTGGTGAACGTCATCCTGCTGGTGCTCGGCTGCCTGCTGGAAGGCAGCACGATCATTCTGGTGATCCTGCCGATCTTCATCCCGACGGCGAAGGCGCTCGGCATCGATCTGGTGCACTTCGGCGTCGTCGCCGTGGTGAACATCATGATCGGGCTGATCACGCCACCTTACGGCCTGCTGCTGTTCATCATCTCTGCGATCTCCGGCGCGCCGCTGCGCGGAATTATCAGGGACACGATGCCGTTCGTCTGGGCGATGCTCGCCGCACTCGCGATCATCACCTTCGTGCCGGACACCGTGCTCTGGCTCCCTCGCCTCATGGGCTACAAAGGCTGAAATTCATGACAAAACCGATTTACGTTCTCAACGGCCCCAATCTGAACCGACTAGGCAAGCGCGAGCCGGAAATTTACGGAACGACGACATTGGCCGAGATCGAGGCCATGTGCCGCGCTGCGGCGCAGGGCTATCCGATCGAATTCCGGCAATCGAACAGCGAAGCCGAGATTATCGACTGGATTCACGACGCCATCGAGCACGGCGCCGGCATCATCATCAATCCGGCCGCATTCAGCTTCACGTCGCTGGCAATCCTCGATGCATTGAAGATGTTCGAAGGCCCGATCATCGAGCTTCACATCACCAATATCCACCGCCGCGAGAGCATGTATCATCACTCCTACGTTTCGAAGGCGGCAACAGCGGTGATTGCCGGCCTGGGCGCTGAAGGCTACCGCGTGGCGACCGCCTCGCTGATAGACCTCATGATCAAATAGACCGCCCCCTCCTTGTATCCACATGCCTGCGTGTTGCCGGAAGCGCCGTGACACTTAGTCGGCAGGAACTTGCCAGCTGAAGGCCCGCACCATCAACCGCGCGCGCAATTTCCTGAAGCGGCACGTGCCGGCCTAGGCGGCCGGGAAGGCATCGCGGAGGAGCGTCGAGCAGCAAACAACCGGGTCCTCTACAGCACCGGGTTCTCCGGGCGAGGCCGCGCCATCCGTCAGGCTTTTGTCTTCAACTGCGCCTCATTCGCCGCGATGAAGGCGCGAATCTCGTCTGCCATGCCCAGCAGCTTGAGCCACTGTTCCTTATACAGCGTCACGGGAAAGCGCCCCATCCCGTAGATCGACAGGGCTCCTTTTTCGCTGACCTTCATTCGGACAGGCGACGATCCCACCTTTTTCAGGGCCGCGTTCTCGCTCCGCAGGCGCTCGAGTTCCGCTTTCAGTTCTTCGTCAGACATGGTGTCTCCAGACTTTCTTCAACTTGTTCCCAAAGGGTCGCGGCATTGAGCCGAACACCTTGATTGGGGAGTTCAACTCACGCCGATGGCTTGGGTTCACTGACTTGGGTTCACCTGACTTGGATTCACTTGACTTGGGCTCACCGCGCGGATCCGGTCCGTATTTGTTGGGACCTCTGCTACCGCGCTTCCCGACCGAAACGTCCGGAGCGGAATCTGGATTACTGCTGCCGGTCATGAGTGCACTCCGCACGTCAGGTTGCCAGCATAGCGCGTAAGGCGAATTAGCAAAGCGCAATTCGCCAACTTGAGACGTTTGCGTTGTGAGGGTCGCAGAGCACACTATGCTTCGCTATTGTGCCGTACGCACCGCTTCGGCAGTTTGCGGACATCGAAGCGGATCGACACGACGTCGGTTACTACAGGCGGCATGAGCGCGCCGGACCAGTGGCGGCTCGCCCCCAATTGTCAGCCCTATACTCGAAGAGCGGAATCTCGGAGTGCCCATGGCAAAACACCGGATCTATACAACGAGCTTCGCCAGCGTTTACCCGCATTACGTTGCGAAAGCAGAGAAAAAAGGACGCACAAAAGCGGAGGTCGATCAGGTCATCTCCTGGTTGACAGGCTATGGTCAGAAGGCGCTGGAAGCTCAACTGGAAAAGCAGACTGACTTTGAAACATTCTTTGCAAAGGCCCCCAAGATCAATCCTTCCCGAGCCTTGATCACAGGCGTGGTTTGCGGTGTCCGAGTACAGGATATCAAAGAACCAACCATGCGAGAAATTCGCTACCTGGACAAACTGATCGATGAGTTGGCGAAGGGAAAGGCGATGGACAAAATTCTGCGAAAGAAATGATCCTGAGCGACCAACCTCCGCGCAGACATTTGCGGGATGGCAACGCAATACGCTTCGCTATGCGCCCTACGCGCTATTTGAAGGTGATCAAATCGGTGTGGCTGAGAGTCGAAGCTTTGGCTTTCAAAGGCTCGTTCGCGACATTCGAACTGTTCTGATTGAGGATCTGGTACTGCCCGATGACGATTTCGTAGTCCGTCGCGTCCGACGTCGTGTCGATGGGAACGACGACGGTATAACCTCGCAGCGTCGCACCGACCGACGTGTAGGTCACCGAGCCGCTCACCTTCCAGCCCGTCAGAACGAGCGTCGCAATCCCTTTCGCCTTCAGCGCCTTGTCGAGATCGGTGTTGTAGAACCTGTCCTGGGCTTGATTTTCAATCCTGATGTCGCCCGGCGCGGGAGAAACCTCCGGCAGCCAGGTCGACATGTTCGCCGCCCGCGTCCCGTATGCGACGGTGACGCCGGCTTTTCGCGCCCGCGCCAGCAGCGCGGCGATCGCCGGCACCATCCGTTCCCTGGTTGCCGGCTGACGCGCGCAGATGTGCTCGATGACGTCGAATATGAGCAATGCCGTTGTCCTGGGATCGAGCACCACCGGGACCGGATCCGGTGGTGACGGCATCTGGAGTGTGAGGAGAGACTTGATCATGGGAGATCGTCCGCCTGCGTGTTCATAAGCACGGCGCCGGTCATCCGACGGAGCCATACATCTTTTTCGGCAGCCAGAGCACGATCTCAGGCCAGATGAAGGTCACCGCCACCGCGAGCACTTGCAGGATCACGAAGGGGATGATGCCGATATAAATGTGGCGCGTGGTAATCTCTTTCGGCACCACGCCCTTGAGATAGAACAGCGAGAAGCCGACCGGCGGGGTCAGGAACGAGGTCTGCAGGCAAACCGCGAACACCACCACGAACCATACCAGATTGAAGCCGAGATCCTTCACCACCGGGGCGACCAGCGGGAGGATGATGAGCACGATCTCCAGCCAGTCGAGAAAGAATCCGGCAATGAAGGCCACGAACAGGATGAAGATCACGATGCCGGTCGGCCCGAACGGCAGGCCCTTCAGCAAGTGCCCGATGAACTCGTCGCCGCCGAGCGAGCGCATCACCAGCGCGAACGCGGTGGCGCCGAGGAAGATGCCAAAAATGAAGGCGGTCGTCAGTGCCGTCTCGATGCCGACCTGACGCACGACCGCGAGATTGAGCCGTCCGTTGAACAGCGCAAGCAACGTCGCGCCGAAGGCGCCGACGCCGGACGCCTCGGTCGGCGTCGCTACGCCGAAGAAGATCGAGCCCAGCACCGCCAGAATGAGCGCAACGGTCGGGACGGTTGCCAGGAATGCGCCGATGATCTCGCGGCCGGTCAGCTTGTGGTGCTGCTGCGGCGGCGGCGCAAAATCCGGCCGGACCAGCCCGAGCACGATCACGTAGACGAGATAGAAGATCCCCAGCATCATCCCCGGGATGACCGCGCCCATGAACAGGTCGCCGACCGAGATCGACAGCTGATCGGCCATGATGACCAGCATGATCGATGGCGGAATGAGGATGCCGAGCGTGCCGGAGGCCGCGACCACCCCGGCCGCGAGCGATTTCGAATAATTCTGCCGCAGCATGATCGGGATCGACAATGTCGCAAGCAGCACGACGGACGCGCCGACAATACCGGTCGATGCCGCGAGCAGGATTCCGATCAGGACGACGGTGACGGCCAACCCGCCGCGCATCTCGCGGAACACGCGGACGAAATTCGTCATCATCAGATCGGCGACGCCCGAGCGATCGAGCATCAGGCCCATATAGACGAACATCGGCAGCGCAACGAGGACCCAATTTGCCATCGTTGCGAAAATACGGTCGACGATGATCGCGAAATTGCCCCAGCGCGTCAGCAGGAATGTGTCGACACCGAAATAATCGTGAAGAACGATACTGCCGGCCGTGAACAACAGCGACAGGCCGCCGAGCGTCCAGGCGATGGGATAGCCGAGGAACAGCGACGCAAGGAATGACAGCAGAAAGATGATGACGATGAATTCGTAGACTTCCATGGTCCCCCCAGCGAACCTCAGCAACAGCCCAGATCCGGCCCCCTCAATGCCGCCCTCGAAGCGCGGCGATGACGCGCGACAGCCGCGACACGCCGGCCATCGCGAGAAGCACAAAGGTCACGACCATGAAGGCCTTCAACACGTAACGATAAGGCAACCCGTCCGGCGCCGATGAGATCTCGTTCACGGCGAACGACTCGGTCACGTATGGGACCGACCAGATCAGGACGAACAGCGAGAACGGGAGCAGAAAAACAACGAGACCGAAGACCTCCACCCACAGGCGACGGCGCAAAGGCCAATGCTCCGCCAGCACGTCGATGCGCACGTGGCGCTCGCGCATTTCCGCAAACGGGATCGCCAGCATGAAACCTATGGCATAGAGATGCCATTGCATCTCTTCCATCTTGATCGAGCCGAGCCCGAACACGTAACGCTGCACGACCTGATAGACGATCAGCAGCATCAGGACCGTCCAGATCGCGGCCGACGCTTCGCCGGCAAATCTGATCACTGTGTCGAAGGCGCGCGACAGCGCCGTGTGCGGCAGCGGAATTCCGGACGGCCCCGAATGGGGGCCGTCCGTCGGTATCGGATGGACGATGCTCATGCACCGAACCGGCTATTTGAAGTCGCGCGGCAGATAGCCGAACTCTTTCCACTTCTGGTTCTGCGCCATGAAAGCCTGCTGGCTGTCATAGACCTTCTTGAACTGCGCGTTGGCGGCGGCCTTTTCAGCCATCACCTTCTTGGTCGCAGCCTGGAAGACCTTGAGCAGGGCGGGATTAACCTGCTTCACCTGCACGCCCTCCTTCTCGAACTTGGCGAGCGTCTTGCCCTGCAGGGCCTCCGACTTCGCCAGCGCGATGGTGACGGCGGCGGTGCAGGTCGTTTCGATCAGCGCCTGTGTCGCCGGCGAAATCTTGTTCCACGCCGCGAGATTCACATAGAGATACTGGTTGGTCGAGGGCTGATGCCAGCCGGGCAAGTAGTAGAACTTCGCGACCTTGTAGAAGCCGAGCTGTTCATCGACGGTCGGCAGCGAGAATTCCGTTCCGTCGAGCACGCCCTTTTCGAGCGCCTGGAACAATTCGCCGCCGGGCAGCAGCGTCACCGAGGCGCCGACTTCCTTGTAGATGTCGCCGCCATAACCCGCGGCGCGGAATTTCAGGCCCTTGATGTCATCGGCCGAATTGATCTCCTTGCGGAACCAGCCTGCGCCTTCCGGCCCGATCGTGCCGCAGAAAATCGGATAGACGTTGTGCGGTTTGAACAGCTCGCGCAGCAATTCGTTGCCGCCGCCGAAATACATCCAGGCCATGAATTCGGGCGACTCCATTCCGAACGGAACGGCGCCGAACAAGGCGGCGGCCGGCACCTTGCCGACCTCGTAGCCCATCCAGGTGTAGCCGGCCTCGGCCTTTCCGTCCGCTACCGAATCGAAGACCGCAAGCGCCGGCACCAGCTTGCCCGGCTCGAACACCTGCAGCTTGATGCGGCCGCCCGACATCTTGTCGAGCTGTTGCGCGACCCACGGCATCGCGTCGCCGAGCGCGACAAGATTGGAGCCGAATGCCATCGGCACCGGCCAGCGTACGGCGTCGATCTGCTGGGCCTGCGCCGTGGTGGCGGTGGCGAGTAACGCGGCGGCAGCCGCGGCAGACGTAAACCACTTCATCCGGTATTCCTCCCTGTGATGACGATGACTTGGCGGCTTCGTCCTCGTCCGCCTCAACCGGGTTGCGACCCACGTTGATGGACCTTAACCCGCTGATTCCGTCTGTGGAAGGCGAGGCGTTGCAAAGTGTGCCGGTGATGGGTGGCGCGAAAGCGTCCTAAGCCATTGTCCAACGTTTCATTTCGTTGCGTTTCCGGCTCTCGTTGTCATATCCGGTCCGCTTCAGAGCCAAAGCGGTCCCGAAAAGAAAGCAGCGCCTGCGACTGCCGCGCTGAGGGCAGCATCGCTGCCGGCCGCAGCTCCGAGACCGGGACCGCCCGATCGCGTCATCCCGCGGCATTTCTCCGGACCATCCTCGTCCGCCTCCGCCGGACTAACAGGATGCTGAAAAAGACCCGGGCGTCATTCCGGGGCCGGCCGAAGGCCGGAGCCCGGAATCCAGAAGCGCAGGGAATCCCGATGTGTCTGGATTCCGGGCTCGCGCCTTCGGCGCGCTCCGGAATGACGCCGCGGGCTTTTCGCCAACCTGCTAGCCGCCCTTCAGGACATAACGGCCGGTGTCATTGCGGGTGAGCTTGTCGGCGGAATAGAGCGTGTCGAGTTCGCGCACGATCTCGCGGCCGTCGCGGCTGCCGGCGGCCGCCATCAGTTCCAGGAAGCTCGCGGGTCCTGCCGCCAGCGTGTCGGCCACCGACTTCTTGTTGCCGTTCGTCTTCGGCATCACCGGCGCCATCGGGATGCCCCACTCCAGCGACTGCCGCTTGCCGAACGGGATGGTGCAGTCGAAGCCGATCTTGGCGCCGGTGCGCTGGCCGCCGAGCGACGGATCGAGCGGCACGACGCGGAAGCCCGAGCCCTGGATGGTGTCGCGGTCGCCCTGGTAGCGCGTCGCCAATCCCCAGTCGCACTGCTCGTCGGAGAACACGTCGATGTCGTCGTCGAACACGAACACCTGCTTGGCCTCGGCCATGCTGCCGAACACCGCGGCGATGGCGTTGCGCGCCTCGCCCGGCACGCGCTGCCGGATCGAGACGCGCACATTGTACATGCCGCCGCTCGACGGCGTCGCAAAGCACGCCACCGGCTCGCGCACCGCGGTGACGAGGCCGGCCCAGGCCGCGGACTCGGTCTTCACGGTGGTGAGCTGCGCGGTGTCGGTGCGGCCGAGATGCTTGCCGCCGATCGTCACGGTCTGGAACAGCGCATCCTTGCGGTGCGTGATCGCGGTGAGATGGAACACCGGGTTGCGCTTCACCACGCCGTAGTAGCCGACATACTCGCCGAACGGGCCCTCCGGCTCGACGTGGCCCTTGCTGTCGAGATAGCCCTCCAGCACGTATTCGGCGTCGGCCGGCACGAAGATGTCGCTGGTGACACATTTGACGATCGGCACCGGCGCGCCGCGCAATGCGCCCAGCACCTCCAGCTCGTCCATCGGCGGGTTCATGCAGACCGCCGCCATGAAGTCGCACGGCGTCGAGCCGACCACATAGGCGACGGGAGTCTTTTCGCCCTTGGCCACGCCTTCGAGATAGATCGCGCGCGCGTCGCTCGGCGCGATCATGTCGATGCCGGCGGTGCGCGGGCCGCGCAGCATGATGCGGCGGCAGCCGATATTGGTATGGCCGGTATCGCGGAATTGCATGACATCGAGGCCCGCGGAAATGTACGGCGCGCCGTCCTCGCCGTGCTGCAGATGCACCGGCAGCGCGCAGAGATCGGCCTCCTCGCCCTTGCGGACCACCTGCTGCACCGGCGCGTCGGCGGCTGACACTTTCACCGGCTTGTGTGGCGCCGCGAGCCGCCGGGTGATCTCGGGCAAAAGCCCCGCTTCATCAGTATCCAGCGCCAGCGCCAGCCTTTTGCGCGAACCCATCACGTTGCCGATCAGCTCGGCCTTTTCCGGCCCGACCGCCTTGAACCAGGTCGCCTTCGGATTGCCGTCGAGCACCGCACCCACGTCGACGAGATCGATCGGCGTGTCGTGGATTTCGCATTCGCCAAGCTGCACCAGCCGCTCGACGAAACGGCGGAGACGGAAGCGTTCGGTGTCGGCTGCGGCCATCGGTCTGTCGTCCTGCATTGCAAGGCTTGTGCGGGCCTGTAGATTGCTGCCCACCATTGGCGGAGAACAATGCCATGCCGGGGACGGAAACGAAACACAAGGTCCGCGACGTGACCGTGCGGATGCTGCGCGGCGGATCGGGCCCGCCGCTCCTGTTCCTGCACGGCGCCAACGGCCTTCCGGTGTGGCTGCCGGTGTTCGAGCTGCTGTCCAGGAACTTCGAGGTGTACGTGCCCGAACACCCGGGCTTCGGCACGTCCGACAACCCGCCCTGGATGCGCAACATCGGCGATCTCGCGATGTACTACCTCGATTTCATCGACGGCTTGGGCGCGCATCCGGTCCATCTGGTCGGCCAGTCGCTCGGCGGCTGGGCCGCGGCCGAGGTCGCGGTGCGCAACTGCATGCGGCTGAAATCGCTGTCGCTGCTCGCGCCGGCCGGCATCCGCATCAAGGGCATGCCGGCCGCCGACAACTTCATCTGGGACGCCGAAGAGTCGGTCCGCAATCTCTACCACGACCAGAAAATCCCCGATCAGATGCTGTCGATGCAACCGACCGACGAGCAGGCCGACATCATGCTGACCAACCGCTTCGCGGCGACGAAATTCGGCTGGGAGCCGCGCTGGTACAATCCGTCGCTGGAGCGCTGGCTGCACCGCATCGCGGTGCCGACGCTGATCGTCTGGGGCAAGGACGACAAGCTGTTCCCGAGCGCCTACGCGGCGCGCTGGGGCGAAAGGATTCCGGACAGCCGGGTCGAGATCGTTGCCGAATGCGGCCACGTGCCGGCGGTCGAGAAGCCGGAGATCACCGCCCGGGAAATCAGCCGCCTGTATGCGGGGACACGCTGATGCAGTTCACGTTCTTCCACCTGATGCCGTACCGCCCGCTCGACATGGCCGAGCGCCACAAGCATCGCGCCGCATGGGTCGTGCTGCCCAACGCGCTCTACGATCCGAAGAAAGGCGCCGACGAATACGAGTCCTACATCGACCAGCTCGTCTATGCCGAGAAGCTCGGCTTCGACGTGATCGCGGTCAACGAACACCACCAGACCGCCTATGGCATGATGCCGGCGCCCAACCTGATCGCCAGCAACCTCATCGCGCGCACCAGCAAAGCCAAGATCGCGATCATCGGCCGGGCGCTGCCGCTGGTGAACAACCCGGTCAACATCGCCGAAGAATTCGCGATGCTCGACAACCTGTCGCGCGGGCGGATCATCACCGGCTTCGTGCGCGGCATCGGCAACGAATATCACGCGACCGGCATCAACCCGTTCTGGTCGCACGAGCGATACCAGGAGGCGCACGACCTCATTGTCCAGGCGTGGACAAAGCCGGGGCCGTTCAGCTACGAGGGCGAGCACTTCAACTTCCGTTACGTCAACCTGTGGCCCCGCCCCTACCAGAGCCCGCATCCGGAAATCTGGATCCCGTCGATGGGATCGTCGGAGACGGTGAAGTGGGCGGCGGCGCCGGAGCGCAAGTATCCGTTCCTGGTGACGTTCTCCAGCCGCGAACTGGTGACGCGCTATCTCAACGTCTATCGCGACCAGGCCAAGCAGTACGGTTACGAAGCCCTGCCGAGCCAGATCGGCTTTGCCTCGCCGGTCTACGTCGCCGACACCGACGAGCGCGCGCGGAAGGAAGCCAAGGAGGGCGTCGAGACGCTGTTCAACGACTTCCTCGCGGTGCCGTTCCAGATGCTGCTGCCGCCGGGCTACATGTCGCTGCCGTCGATGAAGAACACCATGAAAATGCGCAAGGCGCTGGGCGCGCAGAAGCGGCTGAGCTTCGAGGAACTGGCCGACAACGGCACCGTCATCGTCGGCAGCCCGCAGACCGTGCGCGACCAGCTTTCGAAGCTGCGCGACGCCACCGGCGCCGGCAAGCTCATCACCATGCTGCAATTCGGCACATTGTCGGACGAGCTGACCAAGCGGAACATGGAGATGTTCGCGTCCGAAGTGATGCCGCATTTGAAGAAATGACATAAGGTTCGTTGCAACGATGGGGAGGACCGCAATGCGGACGGCAGCGGCTGGCTTTGCGATTTCCTTGGCGATCGGCCTCGGACCTGGCGCGCTTGGATTTGGTGCGAGCGCGGCGGCGCAGGACTATCCCTGCGCCCAGGTGAAGCTGGTGGTGCCCTACCCGGCCGGCGGCGCGACCGATGTCGCCACACGCGTGGTGGCCGAACGGCTCGAAGCCGTGTTCAAGAAGACCTTCTTTGTCGAGAACCGCGGCGGCGCGACCGGCAACATCGGAACGGTCGCGGTAGTCACGGCCCCGCCGGACGGCTGTACGCTCCTGGTCAACGCAACGGTCATCGCCACCTTCCCGGCGAGCTTCAACAAGCTTCCCTACGACCCGTTCAAGGATCTGGCGCCGGTCGGCGGCGTCGGCATCACGCCGACACTGATCGTCGCGGCCACCTCCGTGCCGGCGAACGACATCAAGGGCTTGGTCGCGTGGAGCAAGACCAAACCCGAGGGGCTCAACTACAGCACCGCGGGCTACGGCCTGCAGCAGCATCTCGCCTCTGAGGAAATCGCGCAGCGCATGGGCGCCAAGTTCACCCACGTCGCCTATCGCGGCGGCGGCACCGCGATGAACGACCTGGTCGCCGCGCGTCTCGATTTTGGCGGCTTCCTCGCCGGCACCACCAAGCCGCTGATCGCGGGCGGCCAGCTCAAGGGGCTGGCGATCGTCGCAGACAAGCGGTCCGAGCTCGTTCCCGACATTCCGAGCACCGCCGAACAGGGTCTGCCGGGCATGAACTCGCACGGCGTGCATTTCATGATGTTCGCGCCGGCCGCCACGCCCAAGCCGCTGATCGCAACGATGGGCGCGGAGCTGCGCAAGATCGTCGGCGAGCCGACGCTCAAACAGCGGTTCGCCGGCATCGGCTTCGACCCGACGCCGCTCACCGCCGACGAGGTTGCGGCCGCCATGCGAAAGACCGAGGCCGACCTCGCGCCGACGATCAAACGCCTGAATATCAAGCTCGACTGAACATCCCCGTTTGACCTGCGGGCCGCTGCCCACCGCAAGCCGTCGCATCTGGCGCGGCTCGGGTGGCGTGCTCCCTCCCTCTTTCAGGGGGAGGGAGCACACCGCCCGGATTGCGCCGCTCCGACTGCGCGGCACTACGCCAAATTGACCTGCGATCAGGCAGGCCTTACCGTTGGAAAAAAATGGCCAAATCGGCCTTCCAACGGGAGGAATTGAATGCGCAAATCGCTTGTCGGACTTTTGAGTGCCGCCGCCCTGGTCGTCGGGATGACCCAGGCCGGTGCCCAGGACACCATCAAGATCGGTCTGGTCATGACGCTGTCCGGCCAGTTCGCCGACGCCGGCATCCAGATGCGGAACGGCGTCCAGACCTACATGAAGCAGTTCGGCGAGACGGTCGGCGGCAAGAAGATCGAGCTGATCATCAAGGATAGCGGCGGCCCCGCACCCGACGTCGCCAAGCGGCTCGCGCAGGAGCTGATCGTCCGCGACAAGGTCGACATTCTCGCGGGCTTTGTGCTGACGCCGAACGCGCTCGCGGCCGCCGACGTGTCGGCCGAGGCGAAAAAATTCATGGTGATCATGAACGCGGCGACCTCGATCATCACCACCAAGTCGCCCTACTCGGTGCGCTCCTCGGTGACGTTGCCGCAGGTCGCCGAGACCTTCGGCACCTGGGCGGCCAAGAAAGCCAACGTCAAGAAGTCCTACACGATGGTCACCGACTACGGTCCCGGCCACGACTTCGAAAACGGCTTCCAGCGCGCCTTCAAGGAAGCCGGCGGCGAGATCACCGGCTCGGTGCGTTTCCCGGTGGCGAACCCGGATTTCTCGGCGTTCGTGCAGCGCGCCAAGGACCTCAATCCGGAATTGATCATGATCTTCATTCCGGGCGGCGCACAGCCGGCGGCACTTGGAAAGGCGTTTGCAGAGCGTGGCGTCGATCCGAACAAGACCAAGATTCTCGGCTCCGGCGAGACCACGTCGGAACAGGCGCTGAAGAGCATGGGCGACAGCGCGCTCGGCATCATCACCGCCTGGCACTACGAGTACACCGACAAGTCCAATGCCAAGAACGTCGCGTTCGTGAAGCTGTTCAACGAGATGCACAAGCGCAACCCGGACTTCTTCTCGATCGGCGGCTATGACGGCATGCATGTCATCTACGAGGCGGTGAAGAAGGCCGGCGGCAAGACCGACGGCGACTCGCTGATCGCCGCCGCCAAGGGCCTGAAGTGGGACAGCCCGCGCGGCCCGATGTCGATCGACCCGGAAACCCGGGACGTCGTGCAGACCATCTACATCCGCAAGGTCGAAAAGGTGGGTGGCGAGCCGACGAATGTCGCCTTCGACAAGGTGGAAAACGTCAAGGATCCGGTGAAGGCGCGGATGCCCAAGTAAGGCTCCGGCACAATCCGAACCTGTTTGATCGTCGGGACCGGCTTTGGCAAATGCCATCGCCGGTCCCGATTGTATCTGCGGCCGAGAGCCGCGGCGTAGGAGCCGATGAACGGGCTTAGCTGGCTAGCAGTGCTGAAAAACTCCGGGCCGTCATTCCGGGACGCCGCGAAGCGGCGGGCCCGGAATCCAGTAACAGCGGGATTCCATGCTTTTCTGGATTCCGGGTTCGCGCCTTCGGCGCGCCCCGGAATGACGGCCCGGAGTTTTTCAGCAGCCTGCTAGCGGCCATTGCGGTTCGCGGCTCCGGCGGGATAAATAGCGGCAAACAATGCAACGATCGAAGTTTGGGGAGGAACCACCATGCAACGCGCAATGACCGGGCTTGCCATCGCCACCGCGGCACTTCTGGCCGCCACGTCCGCTTATGCCCAGGGCACCGTCAAGATCGGCGTGATCATGTCCTATTCCGGACAGTTCGCCGATCCGGGCTCGCAGATCGACAACGGCATCAAGCTCTACATGAAGGAGCACGGCGACACCGTCGCCGGCAAGAAAATCGAACTGATCCGCAAGGACAACGGCGGCGTGGCGCCGGATGTCGCCAAGCGCCTCGCCCAGGAGCTGATCGTCCGCGACAAGGTGGACATGATCGCGGGCTTCGATCTGACGCCCAACGCGCTGGCCGCGGCCGACGTTTCGGCGCAGGCCAAGAAGTTCATGGTCAACATGAACGCGGCGACCTCGATCATCACCACCAAGTCGCCCTACATGGTGCGCACGTCGTTCACCGTGCCGCAGGTCAACGAGGCGCTCGGCACCTGGGCCTACAAGAGCGGCGCGCGCAAAGCCTATACCCTCGTGTCCGATTTCAGCCCGGGCCACGACGGCGAAGGCGCCTTCCAGCGCGCGTTCAAGGAGGCCGGCGGCGAGATCATCGGCTCGGCACGCTATCCGGTGGCGAACCAGGACTTCACCGCATTCCTGCAGCGCGCCAAGGACCTGAGCCCCGACGTGCTCTACATCTGGGTGCCGGGCGGCCCGCAGCCCGCAGCGATCGGCAAGGCCGTGGCCGAACGCGGCATTGACCTGAAAAAGACCAAGGTGCTCGGCCAGGGCGAGCTCACCTTCGACGAGGCGCTCAAGGGCATGGGCGACGCGGGCCTGGGCTTCATCACCGCGTTCCACTACGACCACAATCACCAGTCGGCGAAGAACCGGAAGTTCGTCGCCGACTACAACGCCGAATTCAAGCGCAACCCCGACATGTTCTCGGTCGGCGGTTATGACGGCATGCACGCCATCTACGAGGCGCTGAAGAAGACCAACGGCAACACCGACGGAGACGCGCTGATCGCCGCAGCCAAGGGCCTCAAGTGGGAAAGCCCGCGCGGCCCGATGTCGCTCGACCCGGAGACCCGCGACGTGGTGCAGACCGTGTATATCCGCCGCGTCGAGAAGGTGAACGGCCAGCTCGTGAACGTCGAGTTCGACAAGCTGGAAAACATGAAAGACCCGTTCAAGGCGCGGATGCCGAAGCAGTAAGCGGGGTCCGGTGCACGGCCGCCGAGGGGGACGACCGTAAATGCTCACGTCTTTGGCCGGCGTGCTGTTCGACGGCTTCGCCTACGGCATGCTGCTGTTCCTGCTGTCGGTCGGGCTGTCGGTCACGCTCGGCATGATGAACTTCGTCAATCTCGCGCACTGCACGTTCGCGATGATCGGCGGCTATGTCACCGTGACGCTGATCAACCAGGCCGGGTGGCCGTTTCTCGCGACGCTACCCGTCTCGTTCGTCGCGGCAGCCGCGATCAGCGTGGTGTTCGAGCGCACCATGTTCAACCGGCTCTACCGGGCGAGCGACCTCGACCAGTGCCTGCTCACCATCGGGCTCGTCTTCGTGTCGGTCGCGGTCGCGGCGCTGATCTACAGCACCGTCCAGCAGCCGGTGCAGCTGCCGAGCTATCTGCGCGGCTCGTTCCAGGTCGGCGGGGTGACGCTCGGCGCCTATCGCCTGTTCCTGATCGTGTTTGCGCTGGTCGTGACCGCGGCCCTGGTCATCGCGCTGGAATACACGCGGTTCGGCGCGCAGGTCCGCGCCGCGGTCGACAACCAGCGGATGGCGCGCGGGCTCGGTATCAACGTCGACGGCGCGTTCGCCATCACCTTCGCGCTCGGCAGCGGGCTTGCCGGCCTCGGCGGCTCGCTCGCGATCGACATCGTCGGCCTCGATCCGTCGTTTGCGCTGGCCTTCCTCGTCTATGTTCTCATCGTGGTTTCGGTCGGCGGTCTCGGCTCGATCGGCGGCACGTTTGCCGCGGCGGTGCTGCTTGGCATCAGCGACATGGCAGGCAAATACTATTTCCCGGAAATCGGCTCGTTCATGATCTATCTGGTGATGATCAGTCTCCTGATGTGGCGGCCCGCCGGCATCTTCGGGAGGCGCGTATGAGCACAGCGTCCGCCTCCGGATTCGCCGGACCACAGCAATACCTGGAACAGCAGGCCCGCTGGCGCACGGTCGAGATCGTGTTCTGGCTCTGCACCCTGCTGCCCTTCGTGGTGGCGCCGAACTATCTGCAGCTGGCAAGCCAGATCGCGATCACGGCGCTGTTCGCGCTCTCGCTCGACCTGATCCTGGGCTATGCCGGCATCGTCTCGCTCGGGCATGCCGCCTTCTTCGGCTTCGGCGCCTATACGGCAGGGCTCCTTTCCAAGCACGGCTGGGGCGAGCCGCTGACCGGGCTGTTGCTGTCGGGACTCGCCGCGGGTCTGCTCGGCTACGCCGTGAGCTTCATCATCGCCCGCTTCCGGCATCTCGCACTGATCATGATCACGCTCGGCTTCGGGCTCCTGCTGCTCGAACTGGCCAACAGCGCGAGCGGGCTCACCGGCGGCGCCGACGGGTTGCAGGGCGTCAAGATGTGGCCACTGCTCGGCCTGTTCAAGTTCGATCTCTGGGGCGTCACCGCCTACTGGTACTCGCTGATCGCGCTGTTCGTTCTGTTCCTGGTGAGCCGCCGCCTGATCAACTCGCCATTCGGACTGTCGCTCCGCGGCATCCGCGAGAACGCCGTCCGCATGCGCGCGATCGGCGCGGAGAGCCGCCCGCACATCCGCACGATCTACACCATCTCGGCGGCGATCGCCGGCGTCGCCGGCGCGATCCTGACCCAGACCACCGAGACGGTTTCGCTCGGCGTGCTCAGCTTCGAACGATCGGCCGACGTGCTGGTGATGCTGATTCTCGGCGGCGCGGGCAGGCTCTACGGCGGCCTGATCGGCGCGATCATCTTCATGATCGCCCGCGACTGGTTCTCCGGAGTCAATCCGCAATACTGGTACCTGCCGATCGGCGTGCTGCTGATCGCGGTCGTGCTGTTCCTGCCGAACGGCATCCTCGGCGGCGTTTCGCAGCTGGTGAACACCGAACGCGGCCAGCGCTGGTTCGGCTGGCTCACCTCGCCGCCGGCCTGGTTGCCGTCCTGGAGGCGCGGCGCATGAATACGCCGGCCGGCACGCCCGCCCTTTCGACCAGCGGGCTCAACAAGCGGTTCGGCTCGCTGGTGGTCGCCAACGAGATCGGCATCGCGCTGCCGCAGGGCGTGCGCTACGCCCTGATCGGGCCGAACGGCGCGGGCAAGACCACGCTGATCAACCTGATGACCGGCATGCTGCAGCCGGACGGCGGCCACATCCTGCTCGGCGGCGAGGACATCACCGCGCTCGGGCCGGAGCAGCGGGTCAGCCGCGGGCTCGTGCGCACCTTCCAGATCAACAGCCTCTTCCCGCATCTCAACCCGCTGGAGGCGGTGACGCTTGCGGTGTGCGAGCGCGAGAAGATCTCGCGGGTATGGTGGCGCACCACCGCCGGCTACCGCGCCGCGGTCGACGAGGCCTACGACATTCTCAAATCGCTGCTGCTCGCGCCGGTCTGCACTCGCGAAACCCGGGAACTCGCCTACGGCCAGCAGCGGCTGCTGGAGATCGCGCTGGCGCTCGCGACCAGGCCCAAGGTGCTCCTGCTCGACGAGCCGGCCGCGGGCGTGCCGCGCGACGAAAGCACCGAACTGTTCACCGCCATCAACAGCCTGTCGAAGGACATCACGGTGCTGTTCATCGAGCACGACATGGAGCTGGTGTTCCGGCTCGCCAGCCGCATCATCGTCATGGTGAGCGGCGGCATCCTGCTGGAGGGCACACCCGACGAAATCTCGGCCGATCCGCGCGTCCGCGAGGTCTATCTCGGAGGCGCGCATGGCTGAACCGAAATCGGCAGAGCCCCTGCTCGCTTTCAAGAATGTGCGCTCGGGTTACGGCGAGGCCGTGGTGCTCGACGACGTGTCGTTCGAGGTCGCCGAGCGCGGCAGCCTCGCGGTGCTGGGCCGCAACGGCGTCGGCAAGAGCACGCTGCTGCTGACCCTGATGGGCTTCACGCAACTGCGCCGCGGCACGATCATCTGGCGCGGCAAGGACATCAGCCGGATGGCGCCACACCGCCGCGCCCAGTCAGGCATCGGCTGGGTGGCGCAGGAGCGCGAGATTTTCGCCAATCTGACGGTCGACGAAAACCTGACGGTCGCGTCACGGCCGGGGCGCTGGGACCTAGATGCCGCGTTCGAGTTCTTTCCGCGCCTGAAGGAGCGGCGGCAGTCGAAAGGCAACCAGCTGTCGGGCGGCGAGCAGCAGATGCTGGCGACCGCGCGGGCGCTGATGACCAATCCCGCCCTCCTCCTGCTCGACGAGCCGCTGGAGGGGCTTGCCCCGATCATCGTCGAGGAACTGGTGCGGGGCCTTCGCAAGATGATCGTCGAGGAAGGCACCGCCGTCATTCTGGTGGAGCAGCACGCCGAGATCGCGCTGTCGCTCACCGAGCACGCCGTGCTGCTGGAGCGCGGCGCCATCGTGCACCGCGCCCGCTCGCAGGACCTGCTGAAGGACCACGCCACGCTCGACCGCTACATCGGTCTGCGCGTGGCGGAGGCCAAGCCTGACCTGACCGCCGAAGCGGCGTAGGTGGGCCAAGGGCGCTAGCGCCGAGCCCACGCCTTTTCTTGATCGTCGCACGAGGTTCGGCGACGACGTGGGCACGCCGCTTCGCGGCTTTGCCCACCCTACGCTTCGGATTACGCCGTCAACCGCACCACGGCCTTGTCGTAAGCCTCCTGCCCGAGATCGCCGCCCTCGAAAATGCCGCGCTCCTGGATCCAGGTGCGGGAGTCCTCGAAGATTTCGCGCGAATAGGGTTCGAACACGATGCGCTCGCCCGGCCCCCAGCGGCGCGTATCCATCTTGTCATGGAAGCGCTTGGGGAACTCGTTCTTGTAGTGCTTGGTGTGGAGCTCCGGCCGCAGATCGATGTCGGCCTGGGCGCGCCGCAACGCGCGGAAGAACTTCTGCACGTCGCCCATGTCCGGCTCGCCGGTGAGCATGGTCGCCATCATGAAGGTGCAGTCGACGACCTTGCGGAAGCCGAGCTGCTCGGCGAAATAATACGGCCCGGAGAACAGCGTGCAGGCCGGCACCTCGCCGTTGAGAAGCTTTTCCATCCGGCCGAACACCAGCCCGTCCTTGAACGACAGGTTGATCTTGTCTTGCGGCATGAACTGCTCGAGCGCCTGGATCGTGGCGTAGTGGCTGCCGGACTGGTAGCCGACCGAAATCGGCACGCCGGCGAGATCCTCCGGCGTCTTCACCTTGGAGTCGGCCGGCACGAAGATGCCGCAGGTCGAGACCTGGTAGACATCGCCGTAAAGCTTGCCGTGACCCTTGGTGGCGGCGACGTTCACCGTCCAGTGGCAGGCGCAGGAGATGTCCGACTTGCGGCCGCGCTCGAAGGTCTGCATCGCGCCGACCTTGTCGCCAAGCTGCTGTGACGCGCCGTCGCTCGACTGCACCAGCTCCCGGAACTCGTAGTCGAGCCCCTCGTCCTTGAAGTAGCCCTTCTCCTCGGCCACCCACTCGTGCAGGCGGAAGTGCGGTTCGATGATGAATTTTTCCTTGGCCATGTTTCCTCTCCTTTTTCCTTCCTTCGTTGCGCATGATCGTCTCCGAAAACCGGTTCGCGGCTTCGGCGCCATGCGCGGGTTTCAGCAGCAGTCGATTTCGTCGCTTCCGTCGTCGATCCGCAGTTTCCCCTCGCTCCCGCGCGAGCGTGAACCGAGCGGCTGCGGTGTGCGCTTTGCATCCTCCGTCACGCGGCGCGCGCGGATCATCTTCACGTGGTCGTCCATCAGCTTGCGGGCGCCGGCGGCGTCGCGAATTTCGATCAGCGCCAGCAGCTCCTTGTGCACGTCGAGAATGCGGCGCGCGACCTTGGATGTCAGCGTCGGATTGCGCCGCGGCCACGACACGTGCTGCAGCGAGATGAGCTGAACCACCAGCACGCGGTTGTGCGACGCTTCGGCGACCGCCAGGTGGAACTCGGCACCAAGCTGCGTGGTGCGCTCGACGTCATGCAGGTTGGCCTCCGCGTCGGCGAGAAGAAGCTTGAGCTTTGCGATATCGGCGTCGGTGGCGTTCTCCGCCGCAAGCTCGGCGGCGAGGCACTCGATCGCGCGCTGCGCGTCCATGATCTCGGCCACGCTCACGCCGGTCAGGTCGAGCTGCACGGCGAGCGCTTCGGCGAACAGCCGCGGATTGCCGCGCGCGACCCTCGCGCCGCCGCCCTTCCCCATCCGGATTTCGGCGATGCCGAGCGCCTCGAGCGTGCGCAAAGCATCGCGCGCGACGATGCGCGAGACGCCATAGCGCTCGGCGAACTCGTTCTCGGTGCCGAGCACATCGCCGGGCTTGAGCTTTTTCGCAAACAGCGCGTCGCGCACGTCGGCGATGATCTGCGACGACAGCGACGCCGAGCGGCCGGGAAAGAAAATCCGGCCGGGAAGCTTGGCGGCGAGCGATTGCGGCTGTGCGACCATGGCCCGGAGGCTACCTCTCCCGGCTAAGGTAGTAAAGATACTATCTTATGATTTTCACTTGCAGTTTGTTGCGGTTAGGACCGTTTGCGGAAGCCTCCGCGGCCAGCAGAACGATCCGCAACCCCTTGGGGGCGCAAGCACATAGGCCGCCGCCGGAATTTACCGCTCGTGAACCAACCTGACACCCGCAGGCCTGCCTGCCGTCGCACTCACGGCGTTTTGAACGCCGGACGCTGCGGCGCTAGCCGGTCGTTCATCGATTGAAACTAGAGTTTGTCGCGGGGAAACATGGCCATCAGCTTCGTCAACGGATTTTTGTGTACGTCTTCGTGCGACGTCTCGAAGGCGAAGCAGGGCGTCGATCCGCATCCAAAACTCGACGAGCTTCAGAATCCCGCAAAGCCGGACGCGCCGAAAGACGCGACGGCCACCGGCAAGGACGCGGCCGACACCCCTGCGGTGATCCTGGGTGGCGCGCTCAGCGCCCCGTCCGCGGCGGCGGCCGTTTCGCCTGCAGCCGCCGCACAATCGCCTGTTGCAGCCCGCATCCAGGCCCAGGGACAAATCGTCAACCTGCTGATCTAGCGTCGGCGCGCTCCGCATCCTGACGGTTGCCAATCGCACAAACGGCTCCGGCCGAAGCCGGAGCCGCTGTTGCCTGTCCCGCGCGATGGAAGCCTTCGCTAGCGGATCACCACCTTCGCGCCGTGGTGATTGTGCCCATGGTGATGGTGCCGGTGCTTGTACCAGCCATAGTGATGGCCGCGATCATGGTGGTAGTGGCGATGCTTCTTCTTGATGATCACCACGTCGCGCGCCTCCGCCGGTGCGGTCATGGCCGGGATCGCGAGGCCAAGTGCCGCGACAGAAGCAAGTGCAAGGACGATCTTACGCATGCGATGTTCTCCTCTGGAACGATGAGAAGAAAACGCATCCGCGCGGGCAACGTTCCGTTTCTTTTCTTAAACGGTTGTTTATGAAACTGAAGTGCCGTTCAGGATGGAACGCAATGCGCGTCGGCTTTTTGCAGCTAGCCGCCAGACTGGATATCAATTCAACCGTGAATTGCTACGCCGCCTTGGCCTTGCCCTTCGCCTTCTGGATCGTCTCCCACACCCGCAGCGGCGTCGCCGGCATGTCGATCTGGTCGACACCGAGCGGCGCGAGCGCGTCGATCAGCGCGTTCATGATGGTCGGCGGCGCGCCGATGGTGCCGCTTTCGCCGATGCCCTTCACGCCGAGCGGATTGGTCTTGCACGGGATCTCCTCCAGCGCGCAATCGACGTTCGGCATCTGGGCCGCGTGCGGCATGGCGTAGTCCATGAAGCTGCCGGTCAGCAGCTGGCCGCTCTGGCGGTCGTAGACCTGATGCTCCAGCAGCGCCTGGCCGATGCCCTGCACCACGCCCCCTTGCTGCTGGCCCTTCACGATCATCGGATTGATGATGCGGCCGAGATCGTCGATCACGAAGAAGCGGTCGATCGCGACGTGGCCGGTTTCCGGATCGACCTCGAGCTCGACCACATGCGAGCCGTTGGGATGGCTCGGCGGCGTCGGATCGAAGCTGCCCGTTGAATTGAGGCCGATGCCGAACTTGCCGGTGAGCGGTCCCATCGGCGCGTAGGAGGCCTTGGCAACGTCCACCAGCTTGACCTTCTTGTCGGTGCCGGTGACGACGAACGTGCCCTCCTTGAAGTCGATGTCGCCCGCGTCGGCCTCCATCATGGCGGCGGCGAGCTTCTTGCCCTTCTCGATCATGGCGTCGGCCGCGGCCTTCAACGCATTGCCGCCGACCACCATGCTGCGCGCGCCATAGGTGCCGCGGCCGATCTGCACCTGCGCGGTGTCGCCCTGCACGTAGCGGATCTGCTCGAACGGCACGCCCAGCATTTCGTGCGCGAGCTGCGCGAACGCAGTGGCGTGCCCCTGGCCGTGCGAATGCGTGCCGCCATAGACGGTGAGCGCGCCGGAGGGATCGAACTTCAATTCCATGCGCTCGTTGAAGATGCCGCCGAACTCGATGTAGAAGCTCACCGCGCGGCCGCGCAGCTTGCCGTTCTTCTGCGACTCGCGCTTGCGCGCCGCATAGCCCTTCCAGTCGCTCTGCTCGATGCACTTGTCCATCAGCCGCACGAACTCGCCGGAGTTGTAGACCCAGTGGGTCGGCGTGGTGTAGGGCAGCTTGTTCGGTCGGGATCAGATTGCGGCGGCGGATTTCCGCGGGCTCCATGCCGATCTGGCGCGCCGCGTGCTCGATGAGCCGCTCCATGAAGTAGGCCGCCTCGGGGCGGCCGGCGCCGCGATAGGGCCCGCTCTGCGAGGTGTTGGTGAACACCCCCTGCGACATGATGTGCATGGTCTGGATGTCGTAGGCCGCGGGCACGAAGCGGATCGAGAACGCGCCGGCCGCGAGTGCCGCGCCGACGAAATACGCGCCCATCTGGAACAGCGACTTGCTGCGCAGCGCGAGGATTTTTCCGCTCTCGTCGAGCGCAAGCTCCCCGTAATAGACCATCTCGCGGGCGTGGTGGTCGTTGAGCATGCTCTCGCTGCGGCTCGCCACCCACTTCACCGGGCGGCGGAGCTTCTTCGACGCCCACATCACCAGGAGATCGTCGGGGAACGGCCCGCCCTTGAGGCCGAAGCCGCCGCCGACGTCCGGCGAGACGACGCGGATCTGGTTCTCCGCCACATGGAACACGTGCGAGAGCTCCATGCGCAGCCCATGCGGGTTCTGCGAGGCCGCATAGAGCGTGTAGAAATCGTTGGCGTTGTCGTAGTCGCCGATCGCGACGCGCGGCTCCATCGACACCGGCGAGATGCGGTTGTTCTCGACGCGGAGCTTGACCACGTGCTTGGCCTTGGCGAAGGCCGCGTCGGTCGCCTCCTGGCTGCCGAACATCAGGCGGAAGGCGTTGTTGCCCTGCGGGTTGTCGTCCCACACCTTCGGCGCGTCGGGCTTGGCCGCGTCCTCGATGTTGATGACCGCGGGAAGCGGCTCGTAGTCGACCTCGACCAGTTCGGCCGCGTCGCGCGCCTGCTCGACCGTCTCGGCGACGACGAAGGCCACGCGGTCGCCGACATGGCGGACGCGGTCGGACACCAGCATCGGCTGGAACGTGCGGTGGCCCTTGGGCGCGCCGAAATCCTCCGGCATCAGGTGCGCCGTCATGGCGCCGAGCTTTTCGGCCGCGGCATCGGCGCCGGTCAGCACGGCCAGCACGCCCGGCGCGGCCTTGGCCTTGGACACGTCGATGCGCTTGATCTTGGCGTGGGCGTGCGGGGACAGCACGTTGACGCCGTGGGCCATGGCCGGCAGCACGATGTCGTCGACGTAGCGGCCCTGCCCGGTCAGGAAGCGCTGGTCCTCGACGCGGGTAACCGCCTGTCCGATTCCGAATTTGGCCATGGTTTCTGCTCCCGAAAGCGAATGGTTGTTGTGGCGATGTTACACCAAGGAACGGCCGGCGCCACACGTGTCCCGGATGCGGTGCAGCGTGTAGCGAAGCGGAACGGTGCCATAAGCGCGTTCACGCGCGTCTTCGACGCGCTATGGCTGATCCGGGACCGTCGCGAAGGCGGTGTTTGGTACGGTCCCGGGTCTGCAACGCAGCACTTGCGTGCTGCATTGCGCCCGGGACACGGGTCACCGATTGAGCCATCTCCGCGCGAAGCCGAGGATGCCCTGCGGCAGGAAGATGATCATGACGATGAAGATGAAGCCGAGCGGGATCAGATAGGGGAATTGCTCGCCGAACAGCCGGCCGAGGAATTCGCGGAGCAGCAGGAACGCGCCCGCCCCCACGATCGGCCCGACCAGGGTGCCGATGCCGCCCATGACGTTGAAGATCACTGCCTCGCCGGAGATCAGGAAGAACACGAAGTCGGGCGCGGCGAAGCGGTTCTGGATGGCGTAGAGCACGCCGGCCAGCCCCGCGAACATCCCCGACAGCATCACCGCCATGATCTTGTAGCGCTCCACCGGATAGCCGATGGCCCGGGTGCGCGGCTCGTTCTCGCGGATCGACTGCAGCACCATGCCGAACGGCGATTGCGTGATGCGGCGCAGGATCAGGTAGGACGCAGCCACGATCGCCAGCACGAACCAGTGCAGCGTCTCGGAGGTGAACGGCGTGCTCCAGATGCCGGGGATGCCGAGCGCTGGGCGGCGGAACGACAGCCCGTTCTCGCCGCCGGTCACCTCGGTCCAGGTGAAGATGATGACGTAGAATATCTGCGAGAAGATCAGCGTGGTGATGGCGAAGTAGATGTCGCGCAGCCGCGTCGAGAAGTAGGCGACGAAGGCCGAGACCAGCGCGGCCGCGACCAGGCCGAAGATCAGCGCCAGCAGCAGGTTCGGCGGCGCGACCATCAGCAGCGCTGCGGCTGCGCCATACATGCCCAGCCCGAAGAACGCCGAATGACCGAACGACACCATGCCGGTGTAGCCGATCAGGATGTCCGACGACATCGCGAGCAGCCCCCAGATCAGGATCTCGGTGAGGAAGCGCCGCCAGTACTCCGGCAGCACCAGAGGCGCGACGATCAGCAGCGCCATGATGACGCAGAAGCCGGTCCAGTAGATGATGGTGTGGCGCTTGGCGTTCATTTGGGTGCAACTACTTCGGCGTAGGCACGAACAGGCCGGTCGGCCGGAACAGGAGCGTGAGGATGAGGACGACGAAGGAGACGATCACGGCCTGCGCCGGACTCATCCAGATCGAGGCATAGGCTTCCAGCAGGCTGATGAAGATCGCGGCCGCGATCGAGCCGCCGAGATTGCCCATGCCGCCGACCACGACGACGATGAAGGCCTTCAGCACCCAGTCGAGCCCCATGGTGTGATTGACGCCGACCAGCGGCCCGAACAGCACGCCGCTCGCCGCCGCCATCGCGGCGCCGATCGCAAACGCAGCGGTGTGCACCAGCGGCACCGGGATGCCCATGGCCTGCGCCATGACGCGGTCCTGCGTGGTCGCCCTGATCCAGATGCCGTACTTGCCGTATTTCAGGAACAGCCAGAAGCCGCCGATCAGCGCAGCCGAAAGGCCGGCGATCACCAGGCGGTACCAGGGATATTCCAGGTAGAAGAGATTGAAGTGGCCGGTGTACGGCTCCTGGATCTTGCGCGCCACCGGGCCGAACTGCCAGAGCGCGTAGTTCTGCAGGATCAGCGACACGCCGAAGGTCGCAAGGATCGTGGTCAGCGGATCGCGGCCGATCAGCGGCCGCAAGGTCGTGATCTGCATCGCCGCGCCGAACACGCCGACCAGCAGCGTCGCGAGGATCAGCGCCAGCCAGAAGCTGCCGGTGGTCGCCAGCACCAGCACGCCGAGATAGGCGCCGAGCATGAACAACTCGCCGTGCGCGAAATTCACCACGTCCATGATGCCGAAGATCAGCGTCAGCCCCGAGGCGATCAGGGCGAGGATCATGCCGGTGACGATGCCGTTCAGCGTCTGGATAACGAACAGTTCGAACGGAAAATTCTGAAAGAATGCGAGGACCGATGCCACCCTACACCCCCAGATACTGCTTGATGACGTCGTCGCCGACCTTGAGATCGCGCGACGCGGCCTGATGGCGGATGACGCCCTTCTCCATGATGTAGACGCGCTGGCTCGCCTCCAGCGTCATCGGCACGTTCTGCTCGACCAGCAGGATCGCCACGCCCTCTTGGTGCAGCACGTCGATGATCTGCCGGATCTGCGACACCATGCGCGGCATCAGGCCTTCGGTCGGCTCGTCGAGCAGGATGATCTTGGGCTCGAGCATCATGGCACGCGCAATCGCCAGCATCTGCTGCTCGCCGCCCGACAGCGTGCCGCCGGCCTGGTTGCGCCGCTCGCCGAGCACCGGGAAATAGGCGAACACCTTGTCGAGCAGTTCGTGCTTGCGCGCGTCGGTGACGCCCGGGCGGTCGAGCCCGGTGCGCAGATTCTCCATCACCGTGAGCAGCCGGAACACGCGGCGGTCTTCCGGCACGTAGCCGATGCCGCGCTGGGCGAGCTTGTGCGACGGCAGCCCGGCGATGGCCGCGCCTTCCAGCGAGATCGAGCCCTGCCGCGGGTGAACCAGCCCCATGATGGTCTTCAGCGTCGTGCTCTTGCCGACACCGTTGCGGCCGAGCAGGCCCACGACCTCACCCTTGCCGACGGTGAGCGAGACCCCGTGCAGGATGTGGCTCTTGCCGTAGTAGGTGTGAATGCCGTCGACGGCGACGAGCGAGGAGGAAGCGTCCGGCGTGGTCATGTCTTGAGATAGACCTCCTGGACGCGCGGATTGTTCTGGATCTCCGCCGGCGGACCGTCGGCCAGCACCTGGCCGTAATGCAGCACGGTGATGCGGTCGGCGAGCTCCATGACGAGCGGCATGTCGTGCTCGACGATCAGGACGGTCAGATCCTTGGCGATCTTGCGCACGAGCTGCATGATGTCCTGCGTCTCGGCCGCGCTCATGCCGGCGGTCGGCTCGTCGAGACAGAGAAGCTGCGGCTCGGTCGCGAGCGCGATGCCGATCTCGAGGTTGCGCTGCTCGCCATGCGAGAGGTTGGAGGCGAGCTCGTCGGCCTTGCCGGCAAGCCCGACCGAGGCCAGCACCGCCTCCGCCTTGTCGATGATGTCGCGGAACTGGGTGTAGTGCCGGAACATGTTCCAGCCGTGCTTGCGCGACTGCGCGGCGATGCGGACGTTTTCCAGCGCGGTGGCGTTCGGCAGGATGTTGGTGATCTGGTAGGAGCGTGCGATGCCGGACCGCGAGATCTGGTTGGGCGGCTGGCCGGTGATGTCGTTGCCGTTGAGCAGGATGCGGCCGGAGGTCGGCCGCAGCACGCCGGTGACGCAGTTGAAGAACGTGCTCTTGCCCGCGCCGTTGGGGCCGATCACCGCGCGGATTTCGCCGCGGCGGACGTCCAGGTTCACGTTGTTGAGCGCGGTCAATCCGCCGAAACGGATGGTCAGCCCCTCGGTGCGGAGCACAGGGACCGTCTCTCCTCCCCGGCTCTCCGCCGGGGAGGACATGACTGGTGACGCCGTTTCCTGCACTTAGGAGAACTTGCAGGCCGGCGGGAAGATGGTCTTGTCCTTGGCGACCACCTCGAGAATCTTCGGCTTGCCGCCCTTCACCTCGAAGATGAACTGGCGCAGGAAGGCCTGGTGATCCTCCTTCCGCAGCGTCTTGTCGCCCTGCGGGAAGTCGTCACCCTCCTTCATCTCCAGCCCTTCGAGCGCCGCGATCAGCTTGTCGGTGTCCTCGCGGCCGCGGAACTTGGAGTTCTCCATGCCGATCTTGAGCGCGTTCATCGCCTCGTAGTTGGACTGCACGTAGCGGTCCGGATCGGGGTTGGAGGAGTCGATCTTGGAGAGCCGCGCCTTGGCGTCATCCCAGAACCGCTTGTGCGCCGGCGTGTTGAGCGGAGCCTCCAGCGTCGGCACATAGCGGTTGATGCCGATGAAGCCCTCGATCTTGTTGCCGAGCGCGGGGATGTTGGTGGACTCGGCAATCGCGCCGTCGCCCGCCCACTTGTACTTCTTGGTGAGGCCGAGATCGAACGCCTGGTTGCCGATCGTCACGCCGTCCTTGCCGAAGAAGATGCCGAACAGCCCGTCGAAGTTGCCGGTGATCTTGGACAGGAACGGCGTCATGTCGGCGGTGCCGAGCGGAATGCCGGTGGTGCCGACGACCTCGCCGCCCGCCTTCTTGATCTGCTCCACATAGGCGTCCTTGGTGGACTGGCCCCAGGAGTAGTCGGCATAGGCGATGTGCCAGCGCTTGCCCATCTTGATCAGCGTCGGCGCGAATGCCACCGCCTGCGACGGCGCGTAGTCGTAGGGACGGAAGCTGTACTTGTTGCACTTGGTGGTGGTCAGCGTGGTGTCGAGGCACACGCTGATCATGTTGAGCACCTTGTACTCCTCATAGACCGGCATGCAGGCGAGGCAGATGTTGGAGAGGAAGCCGCCGACATGGGCGTCGACCTTGTCCTCGACCAGCAGCTTCTCGGTCTTGCGGCGTCCGACGTCGGGCTTGGACTCGTCGTCGGCGACCACGATCTCGACCGGACGGCCGTTGATGCCGCCCATCTTGTTGATACGGTCGACCGCCATCTGCAGTCCGACCAGGGCGGTCTTGCCGCCGGCCGCGCCCGCGCCCGACAGCGGCTGCAGCGTGCCGATCTTGTAAGGTTTGGCCTGACCGAAGGCGGCCTGCCAAGGCGCCGGCACCAGCATGGTGGCGCCGAGCGCACCGGCCGATGCGCCGTAACCGAGGACCTTGCGGCGGGTAACCTTGCCGCGGTGCCAGAAGCCGTCGTGGTCCCGAGTATCGTCTGCCATGTTACGTCCCTCTCTGTCGGCTCCAAGCGTCGGCTCGAAGCCCTGGTTGCGGTCATCGCCACAACACATGGGGCGATGCCTTAACGCGTGCGCCTCCGTTGACCGGTGGCTGCCCGATTGGATGGTCTGACTGTCGGCTAGGCGTGCGGCGCGGCGTTCAGGATCTCCTCTGATGCCCCCTACGAAGCGCGCACCGCCGCGTCCGCCATCAGTGTCCTTCGTCCACCAGACTGCCACCAATTTTCAACGCTGCCAACGGGCCGGGCGTGGGGAAAAATGCGGCAAATGGGCCTTGCGTGGCGCAGGAAGCGCATGCAGGTGCGGCGGACGCTGCAGCCCGGAGCGTGCTAGGTTTGGTGCGTGAAGACCTTCTGAAATGCCATCCGGAGCCGCCATGCCGACCGCCGCAGCGCAACGCAAAACCGCAAACATTCCGCAGACCGGGGTGGCCGCAAGGCTGGCGATCCGCAACGGCGAATGGGACGGCCCGACCTCGGGCATGGCGCCCGGCTACGTGCAGGGCAATCTCGCGATCCTGCCGGCGAAGCTCGCCTCCGACTTCATGCGGTTCTGCCAGCTCAATCCGAAGCCGTGCCCGGTGCTGGCCGCCGGCGCGCCGGGCGATCCGCACCTGCCCTCGCTCGGCGGCGACCTCGACATCCGCACCGACCTCTGCCGCTACAAGGTGTTCCGCAACGGCGAACTGGTCGACGAGCCGACCGACCTGACGAAGCACTGGCGCGACGATCTCGTCATCTTCGCGCTCGGCTGCTCGTTCTCGTTCGAGGACGCGCTGATGCAGGACGGCATCGAGCTGCGCCACATCACCAACGGCACCACCGTGCCGATGTACCGCACCAACGTGCCGACCACCGCCGCGGGCCCGTTCCACGGGCCGCTGGTGGTGTCGATGCGGCCGCTGAAGCCCGCCGACGCGATCCGCGCGATCCAGATCACGACGCGGTTTCCCGCGGTGCACGGCGCGCCGGTGCATATCGGCATGCCGGAGCTGATCGGCATCAAGGACATCATGAAGCCCGACTGGGGCGACCCGCCGCAGATGAACCCCGACGAGACGCCGGTGTTCTGGGCCTGCGGGGTGACGCCGCAGTCGGTGGTGGCGACGGTGAAGCCGGAGTTCTGCATCACGCATTATCCGGGCTGCATGCTGGTGACGGACCGGAAGAATTCCGAATACGCGATCATGTGAGCGGGGAGCCGCTCTCTCCGCCAGTCATTCCGGGGCGCGACCGCATAAGCGCGTTCACGCGCGTCTTCGACGCGCTATGTCGCGAACCCGGAATCCATACTCCGCAGCAGTGGTAATGGATTCCGGGTTCACGCGCTTCGCGCGTGCCCCGGAATGACTCGGGGAGCATCCAGCGCACCGCCGCCTCAGAGAAAGTGCTTCGGAATCTCCGTCCACTTCTCGCGGCCGCGATAGTACAGCGGCTTCTTCTTGTATTTTTCCAGGTACGCCCGGTACTTCTCGCGCTCGGTGCGCACACGCCTGCGCGAGCGTTTTTTGATCTTCCAGTGCGGCACCGTGAACAGCATCCGCTCGACTGCCCAGACATTCTTCCGCGACAGCCGCCAGTCGTAATTGCCCATGATGCGCAGATGCACCACCGAATAGCGGGTGATCATGCCCGTGTAGTCGATGTACGGGTCGAAATAGCTTTCGGCGAGCGCCTGCGGGGAGCGAAACACCGGCTTTCGCCCGTGCAGGCCCGGATCGCGCGAGCGCGCGACCGAGCCCCAGCGGCCGCGATGCCTGTAGACGAAGATCACGTGGTCGAGCCCGTCGATCAACTCGAGCCCCATCACCAGCGGCGGATAGCCGTGCTGCTCCAGCACGCACGCGGCAAACAGCGCGGCTTCCAGGCAATGCGCCGTGCCCTTGCGCGCCACCCCGCGAAGGCTGCGCAGCGTGTCACCCCTGGTTTCCGTGTTGTACGGCAGGCGGTTGAGATAGCGCTGCACGGCCAACGGCGAGCGCAGCCTGCGAATCAGGCGCCGTTCCGACGGCGTGAACCGAACCGGGCTCTGGTGCGACTCAATATCCATGTGGATTCAATTTCACGCCGATGCCATCGCAATATTTTGAGTGTCATAAGAATCATTCATGAGAATCAGACTTTCGCGATTCGTCGCGCATGGGCCTGGCGGCTTTTGCCCTGGGTCTTCCCGTTGCCCCCGCTCTCGCCGCCCATTGCCCCGGCAATCCGGGCGCGATCGGCACCAGCCGCACCATCGTCGTCGATCCGGCCGAACACCGGAAGATCGGCACGATGAACTATGCGGAGACGCTGCCGCTTGTCGACAGGGAAGTGGTGCTCACCTTCGACGACGGGCCGCTGCCGCCCTACACCGACCGCATCCTCGACATCCTGGCCGCCGAATGCGTCAAGGCCACCTACTTCATCGTCGGCAGCATGGCGCGGGCCAATCCCGAACTGGTGCGCCGCGTCCACGACCACGGCCACACCGTCGGCACGCACAGCATGAGCCACCCGCTCCGCTTCCGCGAGCTGGGACTGGAGCAGGCCAAGGCGCAGATCGACGGCGGTATTGCCGCGACGGCTGCGGCGCTGGGCGATGACAGGAAGGTTGCGCCGTTCTTCCGCTTTCCCGGCTTCGGCCACAGCGCGCCGGTCGAGGCCTATGCCGCCTCGCGCGGGCTGATGGTGTGGGGCGCGGACGCGCCCGCCGACGACTGGCTCCGGGTCGGCGCGCACGAGGTCGCCAAGCGCGCGGTGCGGCGGCTGGAAGGCAAGGGCAAGGGCATTCTGCTCCTGCACGACATCCATCAGCGCACCGTCGATGCGCTACCGATCCTGTTGGCCGAGCTGAAAGCGCGCGGCTTCCGCATCGTGCACGTGCAGCATGCGACGCCGGCGCGACCCGCGACGGTGACGGCGGCGCAGGACTGGAAGCTCAATTCGCGGGCGAGCATTTCGCTGCAAAGCGCGACGGTCCAGCAGGTGGCGCTGGCCAGCCTCGATCTCGGGGGCTTGCGGCTGCCGGACAGAACCGCGGACGAGTTGTGCCAGATCAAGGAGCCAGCGCGCAGCAGACCGGCGATCGTCTCGGTCCGCACGACGCCCATCCGCATGGCCTCGCCGGACATCCACGCGATCCGTTAGCCCGGCGTTTCGCTACTGGCTTTGCGACTGGCTCTGCGAGGGCCGCAGCGGACAGCTCACCCGCACCGTGACGTCGAGCTCCTCGTCGCCGCCGCCATAGCGCGTGCCGCGCATCGGAGCGGCCCCGAGATAGTCGAGGCCGACCGCCACCCGCACATGCGCGTCGGTCGCGCACATGCCGTTCGCGGCGTCGAACGCGACCCAGCCGAGATCGGGGACGAAAGCCTCCGCCCAGGCATGCGCCGCCTCCTGCGCCACCGCGCCGTCGCTGCGGAAGAAGTGCCCGCCGATGTAGCGCGCCGGGATCGCGAGGCTGCGCGCCGCCGCGATGAAGACATGCGTGAAGTCCTGGCAGACGCCGCGCTTCAGCGCGAAGGCCTCCGCCGCGGTGGTCGCCGAGGTGGTCGGGCTTTCCTCGTCATAGGTCATGTCGGCGTGAAGCCGATCGAGCAGCGCGTGCAGGACGGAGAGCACGTCCGGCTGACTCTTGCTGCGCGTCGATTCGGCAAACTCGACGATCACCGGGTCGGCTTCGGTCAGTGCGGTCTCGCGCAGATAAAGGCTCGGCGGAAAGCGCTCGATCGCACCGCGCACCACGCCGTGGGCGTCCTGGGTGTCCACCTCGCCTTCGGCGAGAATCCGCAATTCCTGCAACGGGCCGTCGACGCTGAACACGTGGATGAGGTTGCCGAAGGCGTCCTCGATCTGGTCGAGATGACAGTTCTCCGACACGTCGATCCGCCAGTCCACCACGTACTGGCTCTCGTGGTTGCGCGGCGTCAGCCGCAGCGTCTGGATGACGCCGTTCGCCGGCTGGCCGTACCGGTAGACCGTCTCGTGGGACACCTGGATGCGCATAACGGGGCCACAATCGAAAACCGCGCCCGCCCGGTCAAGCCCACGAACTAAGCGGCCGTCGCGGCAAGGTTAGGCAGGCTGACCTGAAAGCAGCTTGGACGCCCGGGCCTTGGAGTCACCGCCGCGTCGCCGCCGTGCAGCCGGGCGATCTGCTGCACCAGAGCGAGGCCGAGCCCCGCGCCCTCGGTGCCGCCGGCCAGCCTGTGGAACGGCGTGAACACCCGGTCGCGCTCGGCCTCGGGCACGCCCTTGCCGCCGTCGCTCACCTCGACGATCGCGCGTGCGGCCTCGCGGCGAACCGTAACCTCGATCGGCGGCGCGCCGTGCCGCCTCGCGTTGTCGAGCAGGTTGCGGATCATGCGGCCGAGCAGCCGCCGGTCGCCGCGCACGGCCACCGCCTCGCCTTCGACGGAGCAGTCGTCGTAATGCGCGCCCTCCTCGGCCGCCACCGCCAGCAGATCGACGGTTTCCTCGAGTTGCGGCGTCCTGATCGCGTCGAGCCGGCTCGCCAGCAGGATCTCGTCGATCATCTGATCGAGCTCGGCGATATCGCGTTCGATGCCGGTCTTATATTTGGGATCCTGCGTCTGCTGGAACAGATCGACGCCAAGACGGATGCGGGACAGCGGTGTGCGCAGTTCATGCGAGGCGTTGGCGAGCAGCATGCGGTGCGCGCCCACCAGTTCCTCGATGCGCGCGGCCGAGCGGTTGAAGCTCGTGGCCAACCGCGCCACCTCGTCCTTGCCTTTGACCTCGACGCGGGCCGAGAGGTTGCCGGCGCCGAGATTCTCGACCCCGGCCTGCAGACGCTCCAGCCGCCGGGTCAGGCCGCGCACGAACGGATAGGCCGCAACCGCGACGAGGAGCGCGATGCCGCCCAGCGCCAGCAGGAAGCCGATCGCCGGATGGCGATGCCGCGGAAGCGCGCGCACCACGAGCCTGCGTTCGTCCGGCAGCCGGAACGCCCAGGCCGGCCCGCCGCGGCTGCGAATGAAGTCGCCGTCGGCACCGCGCGGCGGCGGCGGCAGCGGCCGGCCGGCCGCCGCGATCGGATCGCCGTTCTGCGTGTAGAGCGCAAGATCGCTGCGGAAGCGGCGGGCCAGCTCCCCGATCACCCGCTGCTGCTCGGCTTGCGGCGCATCGGCAGGCGGCAACGCGAGGCTCGCGATCTCACCGGCAATCTCGAACACCTGCGCGCCCGGCGGTCCGCCCGCGCCCCAGCGCCACACCGCTCCCGCCACCAGCACCACGAACACGAGACTCACGATGATGGTGAGATAGATTTTAAGGTACAGGCGGCGCATGCGGCGGGCTCAGTCCTGTGCCTTGGCGAACACGTAGCCGCTGCCGCGCACGGTCACGATCCGCCGCGGCTTCTTCGCATCCTCCTCGATCGCAGCGCGGATGCGCGAGACATGCACGTCGATGGAACGATCGAAGGCATCGAGCTTCTCGTTCTTCATCGCCTCCATGATCGCGTCGCGCGACATCACGCGGCCGGCGTGCTGCGCGAGCGTCAGCAGCAGCGAGAACTGGTAGCCGGTCAGCGCGCATTCCTTGCCGTCGAGCCGCGCGGTCCGGGCACCGGCGTCGATCTCGAGCCTGCCGAACCGCAGCGTGTCGTTGCGCTGCTCGCGGCCGCGCCGCCGCAGGATGGCGCGCAGCCGCGCCAGCATCTCGCGCGGCTCGAAGGGCTTCGGCAGATAGTCGTCGGCGCCGATCTCCAGGCCCACGACGCGGTCCATCGCGTCGCCGCGGGCGGTCAGCATCAGGATCGGCGTCTGCGAGCGCGCGCGGATGCGGCGGCAGACTTCGAGACCGTCGATGTCGGGCAGCATGAGGTCGAGCACCAGCGCGTCGAAGGTCTCGCGCGCTTCGAGCGCGATGCCGGCGATGCCCAGCGGCGACACCGTCACCGCAAATCCGGCCTCGCCCAGATAGTTTTTCACCATCTCGGCGAGGCGCGGGTCGTCTTCGATCAGCAATATGCGCTCGGTCACCCGGCGACTTTATCACCAATTCCAGCGCGGTCCCGAACCTGGACCATGGCCGCCCGGCGGCAGACGGTCGGCGAGCTTGCGCCGCTGCTCGGGCGTGAGGATTTCCGCCGCCTCGCCGATCGCCTGCGAGACGCGCTTGCTGAAGGCGTCGGCGAGCGCGAGCTGCTCGGCGCGGAACTTCTCGATCTCGGCGCGGTCGACCTTGTCCTGGGTCAACAGCCCCCGCGCCTTGGCGCGGGCATCGCGCGCCTTGTCGCGCATCGGCACCAGGTCCTTCACCGCGCCTTTGACCAGGGCGCGAAGCTTGTCCTGCTGCTCGGCGGTCGCGTCAATCTCGATGGCGACATGACGGACCATGCGGTCGGCGCGGTCCTCGATCTGGGCTGCGTCCAGCGGGCCGCCCATGAAGCGGCCGTGCCAGCCGCCAGGACCGAAACCATGGCCGAAACCATGACCGAAGCCCGGACCGTGACTGAAGGCGGTGGTCGCGGCGGCCCCGGTGAGGCCGGCTGCGATCACCATGGCGACGATCCAGCCGGTGCGGCGGCTGCGGCTCCGCGGCAAGACAGCGCCGGAAACCGGGGTGTTGGGATTGTCGGACATCGAAATTCTCCTGTCGTTTGGGTCATCAGCGGCATTGCCACTGCACCCAAGATGGAGGCGCTCGATTTCCGGCGTTTGTCCTGAATGTAAAGTTATGTAAAGCCGCCGCTCTCACACCGGCGTCATTCCGGGGCGCGCCGAAAGGCGCGAGCCCGGAATCCAATTCCAGAGGGACTTTTCTTTGTCTGGATTCCGGGTTCGCTCGCTTCGCTCGCGCCCCGGAATGACCGTGGAGAGAATTATGCCAGATACTGCTGCGTGATCGCCGAGCCGAGCTTGTTGTTGTCGAGGATGAAGGCGGTGATGAACTCGTGCAGGCCGGACTGGAAGATTTCTTCCATGCGGCTGTTCTGCAGCCGGGTGCGGATGGCGCGCGCCTGCCGCTGCGCCGGACCCTGACGGCCATAGGCGGTGGCGATGCGGTCGAGGTTCTGCACCAGGTTTTCGTAGCAGCTCGCAAGCGAGCGCGGCATCTGGTCGTTGAGCATCAGCAGGTCCGCGATCAGCCACGGCTTGAGGCTGTCACGATAGACCCAGTGATAGGCGGTGAGCGCGGAGACCGAGCGGAGAATGCCGGCCCACTGATAGTAGTCGAGCGGGCCGCCGACGTGCTCCAGCTCGGGCAGCAGCAGGTGGTACTTCACGTCGAGGATGCGCGCGGTGTTGTCGGCGCGCTCGGTGTAGACGCCGAGCCGCGAGAACCAGTAGGCGTCGTTGCGCAGCATGGTCCGGTAGGCCGAGCCGTCGTAGCGCAGCGAGGATTCCTGCACCCAGGTGAGAAACCGCGCGAGCTCCTCGCGCGACGACGGCCGGTTGCCGAAGCGCTTGAGCTCGAGCCAGGTGGTGTTGATGGCGTCCCACATCTCCATGGTCAGCGCGGTGCGCACCGCGCGCGCGTTGGATCGCGCGACCTCGAAGCAGTTGCGGATCGACGACGGATTGGAGGTGGAGAAGGCGAGGAAGTCGGTGACGGTTTCCTCGTTGGCTTCTTCGTGGATGGCGAAGAAGGCGTTGGAGCATCCGGCGGTGGCGAGCGCGGATTCCCATTCGTTGGTCTCGCCGACGTAGGCGAGCGGCATCGCGGCGTTACGCTGCGTCGCTTCGAGGATACGCGCGAGGTATTCGGCGCGTTCGACGTAGCGCGCGAGCCAGTAGAGGTTATCGGCGGTGCGGGAGAGCATGTGCGTCTAATCCGGAGCACGGTGCCCACCCTCCCCTGGAGGGGGAGGGTCGCAGCGACCGCAGGGCGCGGCGGGGTGGGGTGAAATTCGGACGTGAGGTTCACCCCACCCCGCTTGCCTTCGGCAAGCGACCCTCCCCCTCCAGGGGAGGGTGAAGCGGAGTTCGCGGGTCGCACGGAGTTCAACCATCATCGGTCCAGTACCCACGTATCCTTCGTGCCGCCACCCTGGCTGGAGTTCACCACCAGAGAGCCGGCCTTCAGTGCGACGCGCGTCAGCCCGCCCGGCACGATGCGGATCTTGTCGCGGCCGGTCAGCACGAACGGGCGGAGGTCCACGTGGCGCGGCGCGATGCCGGCGTCGACGCAGGTCGGGCACGTCGACAGCGCGAGCGTCGGCTGGGCGATGAAATTGCGCGGGTTGAGCTTGAGCTTGGTGCGGAAGCTCGCGATCTGCGCCTTGTCGGCGGAAGGCCCGATCAGCATGCCGTAGCCGCCCGAGCCGTGAACCTCCTTCACGACGAGTTCTTCGAGATGATCGAGCACATAGGAAAGGTGTTCCGGCTCGCGGCAGCGCCAGGTCGGCACGTTTTTGAGGATCGGCTCCTCGTTCGAGTAGAACTTCAGGATGTCCGGCATGTAGCTGTAGATCGCCTTGTCGTCGGCGATGCCGGTGCCGACTGCATTGGCCAGCGTGACGTGGCCGGCCTGGTAGGCCGACATGATGCCGGCGACGCCGAGCGCCGAATCCGGCCGGAAGGCGAGCGGATCGAGGAAGTCGTCATCGACGCGGCGATAGATCACGTCGACGCGCTTCGGCCCCTGCGTCGTGCGCATGTAGACGAAGCCCGACTTGACGAACAGGTCGCGGCCTTCGACCAGGTCGATGCCGAGCTTGTCGGCCAAGAATGAGTGCTCGTAATAGGCCGAGTTGTAGATGCCGGGCGTGAGCAGCGCCACGGTCGGATCGCCGGACGCGGATTCGGGTGCGACGGACTTCAGCGTCGCGAGCAGCTCGTCCGGATAGTTCTCGACCGGCGACACGCGGTGCCGCGAGAACAGCTCCGGAAACAGCCGCATCATGATTTCGCGGTTCTCCAGCATGTAGGAGACGCCGGAGGGCGTGCGCGCGTTGTCTTCGAGAACGTAGAAGGTCTCCGGATCGACGCGGACGATGTCGATGCCGGCGATGTGGACGTAGATGTTGTGCGGCACCTTCTGGCCGTTCATCTCCGGCCGGAACACCGGATTCCGGAACACCAGGTCTTCCGGCACGATGCCGGCACGCAGCACCTCGCGGCGGCCGTAGATGTCGTTGAGATAGAGGTTGATCGCCTTGACGCGCTGCTCCAGCCCCTTGCGGAGCAGGTCCCATTCCCTGGCGGCGAGGATGCGGGGAATGACGTCGAACGGGATCAGCCGCTCGGTCGAAGTCCGCCTCGCCATAGACCGCGAAGGTGATGCCGATGCGGCGAAACAGCAGTTCCGCCTCGCGACGCCGGTAGTCCAGCACGTCGGGCCGGACGTCGCCCAGCCACTTGGACAGCTCGGAATAAGGGGCCCGGACCTGCCCGTCGGTCCCCTTCATCTCATCAAAAGCAAGCCCCACCGGCATTCTCCCCCCGCGGAGCCTTCAAGTCGCGAGCCCCGGCGGGTGTTCCAATGGCAGTGGTGCAAGCCTCGCGCCAATCGTGGGGCGGGGTAAAGGGGGCCTTCGGACGCAATTTCTGCCTGGGGATGCCTGATTTATGGGCAGGCTGAGCGCAAGACCCTCCGGCGTCATTCCGGGGCGGCCCGAAGGGCCGAACCCGGAATCCATAACCACTGCTGCGGAGTATGGATTCCGGGTTCGCGCCTGACGGCGCGCCCCGGAATGACTCGCGGTGAGGACTACGATTTCAAGATATCGCGCCAATTGCCGCCCGAGCGCTTCAGCACTTCGGCCACGTCGATCGCCTCCTCGCCCGGCACGTGGATGCGCTTGAACACCATCTCCGGCGCCTTGAGCGGCTTGGTCGCGTCGATCCCCATCTTGGCGCCGAGCCCGTCGCGGTTCGACGGATCGAGCTTGGAGCCCTGGCTGTCCGGCACGATCACCAGATCGCGGTCGGCCTGGAAGCGCGTCGCCACCGCCCACTCGACCTCGGTCGGATTATGGATGTCGACGTCGTCGTCGACCACGATGACGTGCTTGAGGTCGAAGGAGCCGGCGAACGCGCCGAGGATCACGTTCTTGCCCTGCCCCTCCTGGTTCTTTTTGATCTTGACGAACAGGTGGAAGCGCATGACGCCGCCCGGCGACAGGTGCACATCGAGCACGTTGGGGAAATTGCGCCGCAGGTGCGTGAGCAGCGTCGCCTCTTTGGGGATCGCGCCGAGCAGCTGATGTTCGAGCCCGCCGCCGACGATGGTGTGGAAGATCGCGTCCTTGCGGTGCGTGACCGCGACGATCTCCATCACCTCGCGCGGCGCGCGCTCGCCGTAGTATTGCGGAAATTCGCCGAACGGGCCTTCGGGCTCGCGCACGTTCGGAAGAAATTTTCCTTCGATGACGATCTCGGCCTCGGCGGGCACGCGGATGTCGCTTGCGACGCATTTCACCACCGGCAGCGGCCGGTGCTGCAGCGCGCCTGCGATCTCCAGCTCGTCATGGTCGATCGGCACGATCGCCTGCGAGGCGAGCAGCGTCAGCGGATCGACGCCGACGACGATCGCGGCGTCGAGCGGCTCGCCCGCCTCCTCGGCCATGCGCTGGAACACGAAGGTGTGGCGCGGCAGGACCAGCACGCCCAGGCGATTGGGACCGGTGAGCTGGCAGCGGTGGATCGAGACGTTCTGCTTTCCGGTTTTCGGATTGCGAACGATCATCAGGCCGGCCGCGATGTAGGGGCCGCCGTCGTGCTCGTTGTGGGTCGGAAGCGGCAGGATCTTCGCAAGATCCAGATTGCCGCCGCGATGGACCACCTCCTGCGCCGGGCCCGACTTCACCTCGTCCCACGGCAGCGGGTTTTCCGCGGCCTCCTGGAATTTCGCGAGCATGTCCGACGGCTCGACGCCCATCGCCTCGGCCATCCAGCCGCGGTCGGACACGAGGCCGGACACCACCGGAATCGCATGCCCGCCAGGCGTGTCGCCCGAAGGTTTCGGGAACACGCGTGGCGCGCTGCCCGTCGAGCCGCTTGGCATAGGCGGCGATCTCGAATTTGAGGCCGAGCGCGGGCGGCAGAACCGCCATCCGGCCGCGGGCGGCGAGATGATCGAGCCAGTCCCGCAATGTTCGAACCGGCTTCGGGGCGTTGTCGCCGCGCGGCCGCCCGGTTTTGGGCTGCAAATCATGCTTATTCATGGGTGGACATTTAGCACCCTTGCGGTGCAAGGAACACCTCAGTCCAAACCGCCGCCACCCATGCTCGATCTCGGCACAAGCTTCCTCGCCAGCGTCGCGCGCGACCCCCACGCGCTCGCGATCGCCGACGGCGGCGTGCGCTTCACCTATGCCGAGTGGTACCGCCGGATTTCGGCGCTGGTGGCGGGCTTCGACGCCCTGAAGCTCAAGCCCGGCGATCATCTCGTCACGCTGCTGCAGAACAACTGGCAGGCGGCGACGATCCACTGGGCGTGCCAGTTCGCCGGCATCGTCATCACGCCGCTGAACTGGCGCTCCACCGCGGACGAACTGGACTATTGCCTGGAGAATGCCGAGGCCCGGGCGCTGGTCTATGAAGCGGTGTCGGCGGAAGCCGTGAAGGCCTCGAACGCGGCGGGCGCGATGCCGCGGATTGCCGTGGGGCTCGCCGCCGACCATACCTTCGAGACGCTGGTGGCTTCGGGCGATGGCGCGGTGCTGCCACGCGCCGATGCGGAAGCCTGGTCGGTGATGCTCTATACGTCGGGCACCACGGCCAAACCCAAGGGCGTGCCGCGGCGGCAGCGCGCGGAACGCGCAGCAGCACTCGCCCACGTGGCGCAGAACCTCTACCGCTCGGGCGAGCGCACGCTCGGCGTGATGCCGCTCTATCACACCATGGGTGTCCGCTCGCTGCTTGCGATGTCGCTCGTCGGCGGCGCGTTCGTGTGCCTGCCGCGGTTCGAGGTGCCGCGCGCGCTGGAGCTGATCGAGAAGGAGCGGATCAGCAATCTCTACCTGGTGCCGACGCTCTATCACGATCTGGTGCATCACGAGCGCTTCACGCAGGCCGACGTATCTTCGGTGCGCAAGATCGGCTTCGCCGGCGCGTCGATGACCGACGGGCTGCTGAAGGAGCTTGCCGCGGCTTTCAAGCCGGAGCTGTTCGTCAATCATTACGGCTCTTCGGAAATCTACACCTTCACCATCGACCAGAACGCGCCGAACAAGCCCGGCTCCGCGGGGCGCGCCGGCATCAACCAGATGGTGCGCGTTGTGAAGCTCGGCGCCTCGTCGCCCGACGAGGCGGCAGGGTCCGGCCAGGAAGGCGAGATCATCGCGCTGCTTCAGGGCGATGAATCCTTCGAAGGCTACTGGCGCAGGCCCGAGGCCGACGCCAAGGCGCTGCGCCAGGGCTGGTACTTCACCGGCGACACCGGATATTTCGATACCGACGGCGACCTGTTCGTCACCGGCCGGGTCGACGACATGATCATCACCGGCGGCGAGAATGTTTCGCCGGTCGAGATCGAAAGCTGCCTGTCGCTGCACGAGGCGGTGTCGGAGGTTGCGGTGGTCGGCCTGCCCGACGAGCGCTGGGGCAAGATCGTCACCGCCTTCATCAAGCGGAGCACAGCGGTCGACGACAAGGCGCTGGACGAATTCTGCCGCGCCTCCGGCATCGCCAACTTCAAGCGTCCCCGCCGTTATGTGTTTGTTGAGGCCATTCCCAAATCGCCGGTCGGCAAGCTCTTGCGCCGCCTGCTGGTTGCGGGCGAATACCAGGCGGAAAAGACGCCGCCGCGTTCACGAGGAACCGCTGCATGAGTTCACCTGCCGCCTTCAACGATCCCCGCCTCGCAAAGCTTGATGGCTTCCGGGTCGAGATCGACGAGAGCCGCGAGCGCGCCGATGTGATCCTCGACCGGCCGCCGCTCAACGTGGTTTCGATGCCGCAGCGCGACCAGATTCGCATGGTGTTCGAGCATCTCGACGAGGACGCCCGCGTGCGGGTGATCGTGCTGCGCGCGATCGGCGAGCACTTTTCGTCGGGCGGCAACATCAAGGGATTCATGGAGGCGTCGCCCGAGACCGTCTCCAGGCTCGCCTGGAACATCGCCGCCCCGGCGCGCTGCTCGAAACCCGTCATAGCCGCCAACCGCGGCTTCTGCTTCGGCGTGGGCTTCGAGATTTCGCTGGCCTGCGATTTCCGCATCGTCTCGGAAACGGGATTCTATGCCCTGCCCGAGCAGAAGCTCGGGCAAATTCCCGGCTCCGGCGGCTCGGCGCGCCTGCAGAAGATCGTCGGCATCACGCGAACCAAGGACATCGTGATGCGCTCGCGGCGGATCCCGGCGAAGCAGGCCTATGACTGGGGCATCGCCACCGAGTGCGTGCCGGACGGCAAGCTGGAAGCGGCAACCGATTCACTGGTCGACGAGCTTCGCGGCTTTTCGCCGCTCGCGCAGCGCACGGCGAAGAAGCTCCTGAACGACACCGAGGATGCTATGCTGACCACGGCCATCGAGCTCGAGGGCCACTCCTACAGCCGGCTGCGTCAATCGGACGACTTCAAGGAGGGCGTGGAAGCATTCCATGCTAAACGTCCGGCCAAATTCAAAGGCTCCTGAGCGATCCAACCGAAAGGCCAAGAAAATGAACTCTGCAAAACTGACGATGTGGGCAAAGAGCGCCGCCGCGGCCAAGAATCTGGGCGCAGCACTGGCCGTCTCGGCGGCGCTGACATGCGCGGCGCAGGCGCAGCAGTATCCGACGCGCAACATCACCGTGATCATCCCGTTTGCCGGCGGCAGCGCCAGCGACGTGGTCAGCCGCATCATGCTCGACAAGATGTCGAAGAGCATGGGCCAGGCGATCGTGATCGAGAACCGGCCCGGCGCCGGCGGCAACTCCGGCACGCTGCAGGGCGTGCGCGCCGCGCCCGACGGCTACACGCTGATCGGCGGCGGTTCCGGCCCCGTGGCGGCCAACCTCTCGCTCTACAAGTCGCTCGGCTACGATCCCGAGAAGGATCTCGAGATGATCTCGCCGTTCGCGGGCTTCACCATCGTGGTGGTGGCGAGCAAGGCGCTGAACATCAATTCGCTGAAGGAGCTGGTCGAGCACGCCAAGAAGAATCCCGGCCTCAACTTCGGCTCGGTCGGTATCGGCAGCTCGCAGCACCTGGCCGGCGAATACTTCTCGCAGGTGTCCGGCGTGAAGCTGACGCACGTGCCCTACCGCAACATCGCCCAGTACGGGCCGGACCTGATCGCCGGCACCGTGCCGCTCGGCTTCCAGTGGTATCCGAACGTCGCGGGCCCGATCCAGGCCAAGGGCGCGATACCTTTGGCCGTTGCCGGGGATAAACGCATTCCCGCCCTGCCCGATACGCCGACCACGACCGAAGCGGGCGTGCCGCAATACAAGGTCAACGGCTGGTTTGCGCTGCTCGCCCCCGCCGGCACGCCGAAGCCGATCCTCGAGAAGGCTCAACAAGGAGCTGAACGCGGCGCTCGCCGATCCGCAGGTCAAGGCCGGCTTCGAGAAGGCCGGCGCCGAGGTGCTGGCGATGCCGCTGGACCAGGCGAAGAAGTTCCACGCCTCCGAGATCGTCAAGTATCGCGACATCATCGCCAAGGCCGGCATCGACAAGATCGACTAGGACGCCGGACCCCAACTTGAGCAACGAACGCGTACTGATTGCCGGCGCGGGCCCGGTCGGGCTCGTCGCCGCGGCGCACCTGGCGCGTGCCGGCGTGCCGGTCACGGTGTTCGAGGAGGGCCACGACCTTTCGGTCGAGTTCCGCGCCTCGACGTTCCATCCGCCGACGCTCGACATGCTCGACGAGCTCGGGGCGGCCGCCCCGCTCATCGCGCAGGGGCTGAAGGCGCCCACCTTCCAGTATCGCACCAAGAAACATGGGCTCCTGGCGGAGTTCGATTTCTCCACCATTGCCGACGCGACCAGGCATCCCTACCGGCTCCAGAGCGAGCAATCGAAGCTCACGCGCATCCTCTATGAGCAGATGCGCAACCATCCGAACTTCGCGATGGAGTTCGGCAGCGAGGTGGCCGGCGCCACGCAGGACGCGTCGGGCGTCGAGCTGACGATCGCGCGCGGCGGACAGCGCGAGACCCGCCGCGGGCGCTATCTGATCGGCGCGGACGGCGCGAGCAGCGCGGTGCGGCGCTCGCTCGGCATCGAGTTCGAGGGCTTCACCTGGCCCGACCGGCTGCTGGTGGTCTCGACCCCGTTCGACTTCTTCAGCGTCATCCCCGGCCTGTCGTCGGTGAGCTACGTGGCCGATCCGCAGCGCTGGTATTTCCTGCTGCAGATCCCCGGGCTGTGGCGCGCGATGTTCCTGGTGAACGAGGACGCAAGCGACGAGCGCGTGCAGACGCAGGAGTTCGCGCAATCGCTGATGGCGGGCGTGGTGCCGGGCATCACCAACTACGAGATCTCGCACACCACGCTCTACAAGGTGCATCAGCGGGTGGCGAAGACCTTCAAGCTCGGCCGCGCGTTCCTGGTCGGCGACGCCGCCCACATCAACAATCCGCTCGGCGGCATGGGCATGAACGGCGGCATCCACGACGCGGTCAATCTTGCAGCCCGGCTCGCGCAGGTCTGGCACGGCCAAGCGCCCGAGGACGAGCTCGAGCGCTACGACCGGCAGCGGCGGCTGGTGACGCTCGAAACCATCCAGAAGCAGACCATCCAGAACAAGAAGAACCTGGAATCCTCCGGCGACGAGTTCGGGCAAAGCCTGCGCGGCATCGCCGCCGATCCGGCCCGCACCCGCGATTACCTGTTGCGCGTGTCGATGATCACAAGCCTCGCGCGGGCGCAGGAACTGGGCTGAGACTCCGTCCGGGAAGGCGGTGCGCCCGCCAGGAGGTTAATGCCACCGCGTTAATCGCAATTGCAAATAATCGCCGCGCGAGCGGCCCCGCGCCGGTTCGCCAAGGCACCGGCCGGTTGTCCGGGCCCGGTCGCTGCGTTACCCTTGCTAAATGGGTCAGGATTTCTCCCGTTTCTTCCGGCCGGGGCGCGTCCATCGCCGCATCTACACCGACCCCGGCATCTTCGAGCTGGAGATGGTCAACATCTTCGGCAAGGCGTGGATCTATATCGGCCACGAGAGCCAGGTCAAAAATCCCGGCGACTATTTCGCGACGCATCTGGGGCGGCGGCCGGTCGTCATGGTGCGCGACGAAGAGGGCCAAGTCCGGGTGATCCACAACCAGTGCGCCCATCGCGGCGCGATGGTGGTGGCGACCGACAAGGGCAACGCGCCGGAATTCACCTGCTGCTATCACGGCTGGACCTACCACCTCGACGGCCGCATCAAGGCGGTGCCGCTCAATCACGGCTATCCGAAGAATTTCAACGCCAAGGACCCGCGGGTGGCGATGCTGCCGGTGAAGCGGGTCGAGAGCTATCGCGGCTTCGTGTTCGGCAGCGAGGCGGCGGAAGGGCCGACGCTCGAGGAATCGCTCGGCCACATGAAGACCTCGCTCGACGACCTGGTGGACCGCGCGCCGGACGGCGAGATCGAGGTGGCCGGCGGCGTGTTCAAGCACGGCTACGGCGCCAACTGGAAAATCTATTTCGAGAATCTCTGCGACGCGGCGCATCCGATCTTCACGCACCGCTCGTCGATCGAGGCGTCGCAGGCGCAATCCGACGACGTGCATTCCGACGGCACCGGCGAGATCGCGATCCGGCAGATGCGCCAGAACGGCGCGCCCTACAGCTTCTGGGAGCAACAGGTCGGCATCTGGACCTATCCGAACGGCCACAGCTACCTCGGCGACTATCACGACGACTCCAAGCTCGTGGCAGCCCTGAAGGACCCGGTGTTCCGCGAATACATCGCGGCGCTGGAGAAGAAGAAGGGCAAGGAGGAGACCAGGCGCATCCTCGAGGTGCGGCGCTGGAATTCGAACATCTATCCGAACGTCTCGCTGATGAGCCAGTTCCAGCAGTTGCGCGTGGTGCACCCGATCGCGGTGAACCGCACCGTCGTGCACACCTACAACTTCCGCCTCAAGGGCGCGCCGGAGCAGATGTTCCGCAACACCATCGCGTTTGCCAACATCGTCAACGGCACCGGCTCGCTGGTGCTGACCGACGATCTGGAGATCTACAACCGCATCGACCTCGGGCTTTCGAGCGAGGGCGCGACGTGGCTGCAGGTCGGCCGCGGCTACCAGAGCGACCGCCCCGACGAGAACGGCGGGCGCAAGGGCATCAACTCCACCAGCGAAGTCTATATCCGCAACATGCTCGAAGCCTGGCAGGGCTACATGAACGGCGGCCCAAGCGGTACACAGGCCGGCGAGCAGGCGGCCTCGTAACCACCGCATGGCGAAAAAGAAAACGCCTCGTTCCCGGATCGCGGCGCCGAGCAGGCGGCGTGTCGCGCCCGTGCGCGGGCGCGCCGCGCGCGCGCAAGCCGCGCTCGACGTGCATCGCTGCGAGCAGTTTCTGATGCACGAGGCGCGCCTGCTCGACGAGGCGAAGTTCGACGACTGGCTGGCGCTGTTCACCGCGGACGGCTGGTACTGGGTGCCGAGCGAGCCCGGCCAGGCGAACCCGCACGAGACGGTGTCGCTGATCTATGACGACCGGCGGCTCCTGGAGACGCGCATCAGGCGGCTCGCGAGCCCGCGTATGTATTCGCAGGAGCCGCGCTCGCGCACCAGCCGCATCGTCGCCAACGTGACGATCGAGGATGCCGAGGGCCGCGCTACGACCGTGCGGAGCAAGTTCAGCATGATCGAATACCGCCGCGAGCAGCAGCGGCTGTTCGCGGGCACGGCCTGGCACCGGCTGGTGCAGATCGACGGCGCGGTGCGGATCGCTTGGAAGCGGGTCGATCTGGTGAACTGCGACGCGCCGCTGGACGGGATCACGCAGCCGTTTTGATTGCCGCGGTCTCGTGTCCCGGGCGCAGCGCAGCACGAAGCGCGTCAGCGCAAAGTGATGCGCCGCAGACCCGGGACCGTTCCAAACTCCGAATTTTTAACGGTCCCGGATCAGCCATCGCGCGCGAAGACGCGCGTAAACGCGCTTGTGGCATCGTTTCGCGCCTTCGGCGCTCCACGCTACACCGCATCCGGGACACGAGAGCGGTGCTTACGTCCCCGTCGGCCTATGCAACGCCGTCTTCGTGCGCTGCCGCACCAGCCATTTCGACTTACCTGCCAGCGCCAGCGCCTTGGCGCGGATGAACGGCGGCCAGGTGGTCGGCCAGCCGAGCATCAGCGAGATGCGCTGGGTGTGCTCGGTCAGCGGACGCTCCTGCCGCTCCCACGTCTCCAGCGCCTTCGGCACGTCCTTCTCCCGGTCGAGATAGACCGCCATCGCCAGCGCGTTCATCATCGCGCAGCCGCCGCCCTGCCCGATGTTCGGCGGCAGCGCATGCGCCGCGTCGCCGATCACCGCGACCCGGCCCGCCGACCAGCGCCTGAGCCGGATGTATTCGAAGCGGTCGTAGCGGCCTTCGTCGCCCAACCGCTCGATCAGCGCGTCGAGGTGCGGGAACCAGCGCTTCCACGCCGTCTTGTCGACCGGCACGGCCTTCGCGATGTCGTCGGAATCGAGCATGGTCAGCGCGATATAGACCTCGGTCGGGCTGCACGGCGTGTAGAGCACACGGCGGCTGCCGGACCAGTATTCGACCGTGGTCGCGCCCTCCTGCCCTTCCTCCTCGGTGGTTTTCGGAATCAGGAGCCGCGTGCAGCCGTCGACCAGGGGTTTGCGCTTTTCCATCAGGCCGAGGCTGTCGCGCACCTTCGAATTGGCGCCGTCGGCGCCGATCACCAGATCGGCCTTCAGTCGCCGGCCGTCGGCGAGCGTCACCTCGCCCGTGCTGCTCGCGGCGACCGCCTGCGAATCGGTGACGATCTCCACGCCGGACGCCCGCGCGGATTCGGCGAGCGCGTTGATCACGGTCTGCCGGACGATCGAGAACACCCGGCTGCCCTGCCATTGGTGGGTCGAGATGGTGCGGTTCCGGTCGTCACGCACCTCGCGGGTGTGCGCGAACGGCGCGCCCCTGATGGCAGCCTGATAGGCGCCGACCGCCTCCAGTACCCGCAGGCCGTTCTCGTAGATGTAGATGCCCGCGCCGGTGGTGCGCAGCGCCTCGGCGCGCTCGTGCACCCGCACGCTCCAGCCGTGCCGGGCGAGCGCACAGGCCGCGGTCAGCCCGGCGAACCCCGCACCGACGATCTCTGCGTGCCGCTGGCTCATGCGGCGGCATGTTACGGCTTTGCGCGATCAAGGGTAGCCCTTGGCGCGCATGGGGCGTTATGATGCGCGCAAATCGATTTCAGGAGGACATCATGGCCCGCCTGCGCCATATCGCCGTCTGCGTGAACGATCTCGACAAGGCCGCCGAGTTCTACGCGAAGGTGTTCGAGTTCAAGAAGATCGGCCGCGAGGACCTCGAGATCGGCTCGGCGATCTACATGAGCGACGGCGTCATCAACATGGCGCTGCTCAACTTCAAGGGCAAAGGCGGCTCGGCCGCCTCCGACATCAAGGAAGGCCAGACATTCATCGGCGCGCACCACTTCGGCATCCAGGTGGACGATCTCGCCGAGACGCAGAAGAAGATCGAGGCGGCCGGCGGCAAGTTCTTCTTCGACCTCGGCGATGAGCGCCACGGCAACTTCGAGCGCAAGTTCAAGGACCCCGACGGGGTGATCTTCGACATCTCGAAGAGCGGCTGGCAGGGCACCGACGGGTACAGCAAGAAGTAGATCGATCCGCGGTCATTCCGGGCGCTCGCCATCAGCGCGTTTACGCGCTGGCGGGCGCGCCCCGGAATGACCGCGGGAGATATCAGCGCTTCTTGCGGCGGCCCGCCGTCGCGCGCGTAGCCTTCCGCGCCACCTTGCGGACCGTCTTGCGCACGCCGCGCGTGCGAGCCGAGGCGCTCCGCCGCGCCGACGACACCGCCTTCCGGGTCTTGCGCGCCGCCGCCCTCACCTTACGCTTGCCGCGGGTGGCTTTCTTCTTCGACACCTTCGGCAGCATCCGGCGCGCGCCGCGGACCGCCCGCCGCGCCGCCCCGGTGGCGGTGAGAGCTACGCCCGCCGCCACGTCGGTCGCCAACGACGCCGCGCCGCCGGCCGCTCCGCTGATCGCGTCGCCTGCCTTCGTGATGATGCTTTTCTTCGCCATGGGAATGAGCCTCCGCCCGTCGGGTTGCCGGAACCTGTGCGGCGACAAGTCGGCAGGTTCCGTTTGGTTCCGGACAATGCCTGTTTGCCGTGCAGATGAACCGGCCCGGCCGCTCCGCCGTGCGTCGACGGCCGGTCTAACCGCGCGTTAAGCGGCGGCTGCTAATTCCTGACGGACCGCTGAAAATCCCCGAACCATTGTCGCGGTCGCGCGACCAAGGCATAGGGGCGGCGGCTTCGCAGCGTGATTCGCCGCAACCGCCATTCGGGGCACATCCATGTACACCACCAAATTCCTGGCCAGGGTGCGGGCGGAGCTCGAGACGCCGCGCGACCAGCGGCCGTTCGGCTCGGGCTGGCTGTCGGGCTCGATCGGGCTTCTGGCCGGCGTCGCCGGCCTGCTGATGGTCATTGTGCTCCGCAACCCGGCGCTGACCCGGATGCCGGAGCTTGCCGCGATCCACACCAGCGGCCTGTTCAAGCCGTTCCTCTATTTCGTGCTGTTTGCCGGCTTTGCGCTGGCCTGCCTCAGCCTGATGTTGCGCAAGGACAAGACGCTGGGCTCGGCCGCCATGGCGGTGACCCTGCTCACCACCATGATCGGCAGCCTACCCTCGCACCGCGACTACCAGATTGGCGGGGTGTTCGTCGGCCTCGACTTCTTCATCATCAACGTGCTGTTCACCGGCGCGCTGTTCATCCCGATCGAGCGGATTCTCGCCAAGCACAAGGACCAGGTGGTGCTGCGCGAGGAATGGCGCGAGGACCTGTTCTACTATCTGATCTCCTCGCTGATGATCCAGATCCTGACCTACCTCACCTTTGCGCCGTCGAATTTCGTCAACAGCACCGCCGACATCGGTACCGTGCGCACGCTGGCGCAAAGCCTGCCCTGGGTGGTCCAGTTCCTCATCATCATGCTGATCACGGATTTCGCGCAGTACTGGCTGCACCGCGCGTTCCACCGGGTGCCGGCGCTGTGGCGCTTCCATGCGGTGCATCACTCGGCGCGGACGATGGACTGGATCGCCGGCGCCCGGATGCACTTTCTCGAGATCATCATCCTGCGCGCGGTGACGGCGACGCCGGCGCTGCTGATCGGCTTCGACGAATCCGCGATCCAGGCCTATGCGCTGTTCGTCTACGTCTATTCGACGTTCATTCATTCCAACGTCGGCACCAGCTTCGGCTTCCTGGAGAAGATCCTGGTCGTGCCGCGCTTCCACCACTGGCATCACGGCGTCGAGAACGAGGCGGTGGACGTGAATTTCGCCATCCACTTCCCGTTCCTCGACAGGCTGTTCGGCACCTACCACCTGCCGGACGGCCAATGGCCGAACGGCTACGGCGTGCAGGGCCACCCGGTGCCGAAGGGCTACTGGAAGCAGCTTCTGTATCCGTTCCAGCGCTAGCGGCGTGCCTGTTGCGAGACAGCACAGGACGTATCGCCAAAAAAATGCGCCCCGTGTGACGGGGCGCGTGGGAAGCTGCGGACTTGGACGATCGGACTTAAACCCGGCGCCCCGCGAGACGGACGCCCGCGACCTTCTTCGGCTTCTTCACCGGCTCGGCCGGCTTGCCGGACGCGACCGTTGCCGCCGCAAGCTGCGCTTCACGCGCCAGCCGCATCGCACGCAGGCGCTCGGTCCGTTCGCTGACGGCGACCTGCTCCTGGCGGTACTCGCGCATCGCCACCTGGGCCTCGCGGTCGCGTTCGGCCTTGATGGCGATCTTCGACAACTGCTCTTCCGTCGGCGGCGTTGCAGCCTTTGCAGCCCTTGCCATACCTTTCTCCCTGTCCAAGAAATTCGAGCCCCGCGCCGGGCGCTACCAGGCGCGGGGCTCAAAAAACCGAGCCTTGCCGCGATCACCGCGTTCAAGGCGTCAGCGACGCAAAGCGGTCAGACCGCCCGAAGGTTGTCGGCGGAAGACTTGCCAGAACGGCGATCCGCAACAATCTCGTAGGAGACCTTCTGGCCCTCGTTCAGGCTCGACATACCCGCGCGTTCGACCGCGCTGATGTGCACGAAGACATCCTTGCTGCCGTCGTCCGGCTGGATGAATCCGTAGCCTTTTTGTCCGTTAAACCACTTCACGGTTCCCGTCGACATGGGAGCCCTTTCTCAAGATTCGTGTTTCGAGAGCCGCGCGCAAACGCAGCCGGTTAACCGAGTTTTGGAGAATGTCGTCAGTCAGGCGCGCTGTCGCGGCGAGGCCAAGTCGTTCGGCCGAAGCTCGATCCGCAACGATATAGGGATCAAAACCCGGTTCCGCAACCCCGGCCGGGTTCCGGGCCGGGGCATGGTTACGCCAAAACCAACGGCCGCCGCCCCCGGGGGAGCAGCACCGTTGACCAATGGTTAACCATGTTTTTCCAGGACCCGTATGGGCTTCCGGGGACACCCTGTCTGGGGCGCCCTATTTCACAAACTCGTTGGTGTAGAGTTCGGCCACCGGGGTCTTCTTCTGGATGAAGCCCTTCTCCAGATAGAAGTCCTGGAGCTTGGACAGCCGCTCCGCATTGACCTCGCCGAGCACCGGCTGACCCGGATAGACGTCCTTGGCGTACATGTTGAAGGCGAACTTCACCCCCGCCTCCTTACCCTTCCAGTCCGGCACGAAACCGACGAACTCGTCGGCGGCTTTCTCCGGGTTGTCCATCATGTCCTTCATGCCGCGCAGCGCCGCGCGCACGAATTTGCGGATCATCTCCGGCTTCTGCTTGATCATGTCGTCGGACACGGCGATGCCCTGCGCCATGTGCGGGAAATACTGCTCGGTCGGGATGACCTTCACCTTCACGCCGGCCGCCATGATCGGCGGGATCCAGTCCGGCACGCCGGCCATGCCGGCCGCCTTCCCTTCGGCGACGAACTGCCAGACGCCGGTCGGGCCGACCTGCTGCACGTTGACGTCGTTCTGCGTCAGCCCCGCCGACGCCATCAGGCCGAGCAGCGCATAGAAGGTCGTGTCCTGGTAGGACATGGTGGTGATGGTCTTGCCCTTGAGGTCGGCGGGCTTTTCGATGCCGCTATCCTCGCGCACCACGAGCTGCATGAAGCCCCTGCCGCCGAACACGCAGACGATCTTCACCGGCACGCCGTTGCCGCGCACCATGATCGGGCCGTCGGCGACGATGCCGCCGAGCGGCGCGTTGCCCGCGCCCACCTGCTTCGCCACGTCGACGCCGCCGCGGCCGACCGCGAACTCGACCTCGAAGCCCGCTTCCTTGAAGTAGCCCTTGCCTTGCGCCAGGCGAATGGGCCCGAACGCCGGCAGCACCGGCGGCGCCGGAAACAGATACGTGATCTTCTCGAGCGACTGCGCGCGCACCGCGGGTGCGGCCAACAGGCCCGCGCCGAGCGCCGCCCCTGCGGTCACAATCTGGCGGCGGGAAAATCGGGTCCTGTGCATCGTGCTCTCCCTCGACAAATCGTCGCTGCGCCGATCAGCTATCGGCACTGTTGCCGGCAGCCACTATACTCGACATTCATGGTCCGGAATATGCAGGAAGCAAGCCAACAAGCAGGCCAAGAAACGAGCCAACAGGCAGGCCAGACGCGGGCCAATGCGCGAACGACGCCGCGAGATATTTGCAGTTGAAAGTATTTCGATGCCCGACCTGATCCGCCTGGAATACCGCAACGTCACGATGCGCTTCTCGCAGGACGGCGGCCGGAGCCTCACCGCGGTGCAGGGCGTCAGCATCGCGGTGCGCGACGGCGAAGTGGTGTCGCTGATCGGGCCGTCCGGCTGCGGCAAATCGACCTTGCTCAACATCGGCTCTGGGCTTGCCGCACCGAGCGAGGGCGAGGCGTTCGTCGACGGCGAGCGGGTCGAAGGGCCGAACGCGCACGTGGCGTTCATGCTGCAGAAGGACCTGCTGCTGCCGTGGCGCACAGTCGTCGAGAACGTGATGTTCGGCGTCGAGATCCAGGGCGTGGCCGCGGCGGAGCGCAGGCGCCGTGCGCAGGCTTTGCTGGAAAACCTCAAGCTCGCGGAATTCTCCAACCACTATCCGCATCAACTGTCCGGCGGCATGCGGCAGCGCGTGGCGCTGGCGCGGACGCTGGCGGTCGATCCGACGGTGCTGCTGCTCGACGAACCTTTTTCCGCCGTGGACGCGCAGACCCGCATCACGCTGCAACAGGAACTGGCACAGACGCTGAAGCGCGCGGGCAAGACCGCGCTGCTGATCACCCACGACCTGCTCGAGGCCGTGACGCTGTCCGACCGTGTGCTGGTGATGAGCCGGCGCCCGGGAAAAATCATCGACGAGATCGCGATCGAGATTCCCGGCCGCGACGATCCGTTGACGCGGCGGCATAACGCCAGGATTACCGGCTACGTCAACCGGCTGATGGACCAGCTCGGCATCGGCACCGAAGCGCGGGTGCCGGCATGAGCGCGGCATCGCAAACCTCGCTGGCGCGGCGCGGCACGGCGTGGAGCCTGCTGCTGCTGGTGATCTTCCTCGCCGCCTGGGAATGGGGACCGGGGCTGCTTCGGATTCCGAGCTTCATCATCCCGCCGCTGTCGGCGGTGGCGAAGGAAGCGGTGCGGATGTGGGAGGTGAGCGGACTCTTGAAGCACACCAGCATCACCGCGGCCGAGGTGCTGGTCGGCTTCGTCATCGGCAGCCTGATGGGCGCGGTGATGGGCTACCTGCTCGGCATGTCGCCGACCGCCGAGATCGCGCTGTCGCCGTATATCCTGGCCTTGCAGATCGCGCCGAAGGTGGCGTTCGCGCCGCTGTTCATCCTGTGGATGGGTTTCACGGTCTATCCGAAAATCCTGGTGGCGATCCTGATCGTGTTCTTCCCGGTGATGGTCAACGTGCTGACCGCGGTGCGCACGGTCGATCCCGACCTGATCAACCTTGCGCGCGCGTTCAAGGCAAGCCGCGCGCAAATCTTCTGGAAGATCGAGTTTCCGGCGTCCTTGCCGCCGCTGTTCGCAGGGCTTCGCATCGGCTCCACCCTCGCGGTGGTCGGCGTGGTGGTGGGCGAACTGGTCGGCGGCAATATGGGGCTCGGCTACCTGCTGTCGTTCGGCGAAGGCCAGGCCAACACCGCGATGGTGTTCGTCGCCATCGTCATGCTGACGATCGTCGGCGGCATCGCCTATGGGCTGGTGATCCTGCTGGAGCAGCGCGTGCTGCACTACCTGCCCAAGCGCGTGCACACCGGCTTCTAGGTTCGCCCGCTTTCGGCCAGCGTCTTCATCTGCTCAAGGCCCTTCTCCATGTCGGGGCCGAGCATCTTCTCCATGTTCATGACCAGGCACATCGCCTTGCTGATGAAGTTCATCGGCCCGTAGGACGCCCAGACCACCTCCGTGCCGCCGTCCCGCGGCCGGAAGATGAATTCGCTGGTCGACGAGCCCTCGAACGGCTTGACGAACGCGACCTCGATGCGGACGAGCTCGGCGGGCTTGCTTTCGACCAGCGTCATCCTGCCTTCGCCGACCTTGTCGTTGCCCGACCATTTGAACACCGCGCCCTGGCCGCCCTGCGGCCCCTCGAACGCGATCTTCGAATTGGGGTCGAGCTTCGCCCACGGCGACCAGTCGTCCCATTTGCGGAAATCGTTGACCTGGATGAAGACCGTCTGCGGCGGCGCATTCACCGTGGCGCGGCGCTCGATGCGGAAATGATCGGGCTGCATGGCGACATAGACGGCGAGACCCGCGATGGCGGCGACCAGAAGCAGCAGGATTTTCTTGAGCATAAGCATTCCCAGTGATTCACAAGCAATGAGATCGATCAACTACCCAACAGCCGCGGCAGGAACGTGGCAAGCGGCGGCACCAGAAATACCAGCAGCAGCACCAGCAGCCCGAACCAGACATAGGGCATGGCGGCGCGGAACACGTCGTTCATCGCGACACCCGGCGGCGCGACGCCCTTCATGGTGAACAGCAACAGCCCGAACGGCGGCGTCAGCAGGCCAAGCTGCATGCAGATCAGGAACAGCACGCCGAACCAGACCGGATCGACGCCGAGCTTCTGAACCAACGGCATGAAGAACGGCAGCGTGATAAGCATCATCGACACCTGGTCGACGAAGCAGCCGAGGAACAGAAGGATCGCCATCATCCCGAGAATGAGCACAGTGGCCGACAGTCCCTGCGCCGAGACGAGATTGACGATGCCGTTGGTCGCGCCGGAGAAGCTCAACACCTGCGCGAAGGTGGTGGCACCGATGATGATGAACAGGATCGTGCCGGACACCGCGACGGTGCCGATCAGCGCCTTCATCAGCGCGTCCCAGGTGAGGCTCCGGTAGAGCATGGCGGCGACGATGGTGCCGGCCGCGCCGAGCGCCGCGGCCTCGGTCGGCGTCGCCCAGCCGGCCGTCATCGCGCCCACCACCATGCCGAAGATCGAGACCAGCGGCAGTACGTGGATGAAAAACGGCGCCCAGCGCTTCAGGCCGCCCGGGCCGTCTTCGAGCTTTTCCTCCGGCGCCAGCGACGGATCGAGATGTGCGCGCAGGATGATGTAGCCCACGAAAAGAACGCTGAGGATCAGCCCCGGCACGATGCCGCCGATCAGAAGCCCGGAAATGGAAATGCCGGCGAGACTGCCGAGCAGCACCGCCAGCGCCGACGGCGGGATCAGCATGTCGACGCCGCCGATGCCGATGATCGGACCCATGGCAAACTTCTTGTCGTAGCCGCGGTCCAGCATGGTCGGCAACATCAGGCTGCCGAGCAGCGCGGTGGTGGCGATGGTCGAGCCGGAAATCGCCGAGAACACGGTGCCGGCGACGATGGCGATGACCGAGAGGCGGCCGGGCACCCGGCGGATCAGCAGCGCGAAGGCGTCGATCGCCTTCAGCGCGACGCCGGAGTGGAACAGAACCTCGCCCATCAGCACGAAAAACGGAATCGGGGTGAGCGAGAAGCTCGTCACCGAGGCGACGGCGTTGCGCGCGAGCTGCGACAACCCCTGCTCGCCGCCCAGAAACAGCAAAGCGCCGACGATGTTGATGGCAAGGAAGGCGATCGCGACCGAGAGCCCAAGGCTCATCAGCACGACCAGGCCGCCGAACAGGATGATGCTTGCCTCGATCCAGCCCATGCGCGTTACCCGACCGAGGTCGCCTCGCTACGGCGTCCCGGCTGCGCGCGCATCAGGCGGTCGAAGCGGAACACGAATTCGGCGGCCAGCAGCGCAAAGCAGGCCGGCAGCGGCCAGAGCAGCCACCACTCCGGGAACACCAGGTTCTTGATGGTGATGGAGCCGAGCGACGCGCTGTCGACCGTCATCTTGAGGCCGTAACGCAACATGATCAGGCAGACCGCGAAGCCCGCGATATCGGCCAGCGCCTCCATCAGCCATGCGGCGCGTATCGGAACGAGCGTCAGGACGAGGTCGATCCGCACATGCTGGCCGCGGCGCAGCAGCCACGGCGCGGTGAGCACCGTCATGAGGTAGAGGCCGTATTCGGAGACTTCGTTGGCCCAGGGGAAACCGGTGCGGGTCAGATTGCGCAGGATGATGTCGGCCGAAACCATGACGACCATCGCCAGCAACGTCAGCGCGGCAAGAACGGCGAGCGCGTTGAGAAGCTTGGCGAAGAGGTCAGAGAGGCGGATCATCGAATCGCGGTCCCCTCCGCGGTCATTCCGGGGCGCGCCGGAGGCGCGAACCCGGAATCCAGTCGAGCGTGCGGAGTGTGCAACTGGATTCCGGGCTCGCCGCTTCGCGGCGCCCCGGAATGACAGCCGCTAATTCCCAGCAAGCTGCCGCAGCTTCGCGCCGTTCTCCGGCGAGCGTTTGATCACCGAAGCCCAGCCGACTTCGTTGGCCTTGGCGAGGAACGCCTTGCTGGCATCCGCCCCCAGATCGATCGGCTGAATGCCCGCCGCCGTCTGCTTGTCACGCTCCGACTTGATCAGCGCCTCGTTCTCTACGTCGAGACCTTCGAGCCACAGCGCCGCATCGTTCAGCACCTTCTTCTGCGCAGCCGACAACCCCTTCCAGACATCGTTGTTGACCAGCACGCCGACCTCGACGCTGTAGAACGCGGGCTCGAGCCGGAACTTGGTCACCTTCTCCCATCCGAGGTCGAAGATGCCGGTGACCGGCCAGCCGTAGCCGTCGACCACGCCGCGCTCCAAGGCGGTGTAGACCTCGCCCGGCGCGGTGGTGACGGTGGTGCCGCCCAGCGCCTCGACCACGTCCTTGTAGACCGGCGTGACGCGGATCTTCAGGCCGGTGAGGTCGAGCTTGTCGATCTTCTTGTTCATGTAGATGTGGAACGGCACGTTATGGAACTGGCGCGCCAGATAGTGCGCGTTGATCTTCTGCTGATGCAGCTGATCGACGAACGCCCAGGTGCCGTTCCGCCGCTGCTCGCTCATCGGCTTGGAGATCAGCTTGAGCCCGTCCGCCTCGGGGACGAGACTCGTGTAGAACGCCCCGGTGACGTTGGCGATGTCCACCACCTTGGTGCGCACCGCATTGCCGACCTCGAACGGCGGCATCGCGCGCGGCCCGCCGATATAGTTGATCTGGACCTGTCCCTTGCCGTCGGCGTTCACCTTCTGGATGAACCGCTCGAAATTCTTGGAGAACTGGGTGCCCTCGGCGAAGGACGTGACCGCGCGCAGCGTCACCTCCTGGGCCGACGCCGCATCTGCCGCGAACGCCAGAAGCGCAGCGGCCATCACCGTTTTGGTTCTCATCGCAAGCCCTCCTCAGGCGGCACACCGTTGCAGCCGCGATCTGAAAACTATTGGCAGAAACGCTCGCGCGCAATCAATTCCGGTCAGACGAGCAGCACCAGGCCCGCGGCCATGGCCAGCACCGCCAGGCTGCCGAACAACCCGCAATGGGGAAATTCCGGATAACCGATCAGCCAGCGCGGCCCATGATAGGCCACATAGAGTTTCGGCGCCTCGATCCCGAACACGGCGGCCCCGTGGACCGCGATCGGCAGCCAGAGGGACCGGCCGCCGAGGACGTAGGCCAGCCCGAACAGGCAGCTCACGATGAACAGACCATAGGCCGGCTGCCAGACCGCGCGGTGTGCGTCCTGCGACTTCTTGACGAAATGCAGGGATGCGAACACGGCGGACGTCACGACGATGGCCAGCGCCGTATATGCGCGCCCCTGCGGCAGCGCGCGCAGCAATTGATCGAGCAGGACGCCACGGAATACGGCCTCCTCCAGCGTCGCGAGCGGCCACGGACCGACGATGCGCCGCAGAAGCTTGCCGCGGCGCGTTGCGCGGTCGAAGCGTGGCTCGATGCGGACCCATCCCGCCATGAGCCAGACGGCGTACCCCGCCCAGATCGGCACCAGCATGACCGCGACGGCGCTGCCGATGTCGCGCCACGGCACCGGCAGCGGGAATTGCCGGTGTAACCATTCGACAGGCGAGATACCGAGCGCAATCGGCGTACCGACGATGACGATGATCCACGACACATGGATCATCACGCGGCTGGTCCATTTCACCAGCGGCTTGCGCGTGTCGAACCGCAGCGGCAAAGCCAGGGGTTCGCCGGCAAGTTTCAGTGCGATGCTCTGAACCAGCCAAAGCAAGGCGAGCGCAAAGGCCGCAACGGCGATGACAACCAGAATATTCATTCGACCGGCGCCGCCCGCGGCGTCTCGGTGAGGAAGCGGCTCCAGCGGCGGTCGAGCCAGAACAGCCAGTTCTCCGGACTGATCCGCAACCGATGCTCGAACCAGCGGAACCAGTCCTGTGCGCCGGCTTGAACGGCCGCGTCCCGGCTCGCGCCAACAGGCAGCGGGGCCTTCTCGAATGTCAGGGTCACTTTTCCGTCAGGCTGCCACGTCAGGTAAAACCGGATCAGCGGAGCGCCCGTTGCGATCGAAAATGCAAAGGCGCCGCCATGCACCCTCGCGCTCCGGCCGAACAGCGAAACCCCGACACCCTGCCCGGGCGAAGCCAGCAGGTCCGGCGTGATCCCCAGCACCTTGCGCTGTTTCAGCGCCTTCAGATAAGCCGCGGCATCATTGATTGCGGAGGCATGCTCGGGCCGGACAACGGTTTGCGCTCCAAGCGCCCGGTACCAGTGCAGCTTGCGGGCCGCCCGCTCTGCGGCCGAAACCTGCCGGACCAGCATCACCATCGGATGGCGGCGAGCGATCACGCCCCCGATCAACTCGTGGCCCGACCAGTGCGGCGACGCAAGCACCACCCCGCGGCCCTCGGCCATGGCCTCGTCGAGCACCGAAACCGTGGGGCCCAGGTCGACGTCGCCGATCACCGGCGTCCGGTCCACGCCGTGATGAAACGTGGCAAGCGCATTGGCGAGGAACCACCCCGCATGCTCGAAATAGCGCCTCGCGGCCTCCTCCGGCACATCCCCGCCGAGCGCAAGGCGCATGTTGGCCAGTACCTTGCGCCTCAGGGCCGGAACCCCACCCCCAAGCAACACGGTGCGGCGCGCGACGGCTGACTGCGTCCCGGCAGGAACCCGCGCCGTGGCCGCGATGGCCATCCGGATCACCCGCTGCGTGATCGCCTGACGCATACCTCGCAAAGGACTGGCCAAGGACAAATCCGGGTCAAACAGGCGGCGGAACAGGCTGGCGCAAGATGCGCCGGTTCAACGCAGGTCCGCTGCAACCCTGCGAAAATCCATCGCTTCCGATCCCCCAGACCGTTGAATATAATGATTCCACAGTACAAAGGCGGAATCGATGGCCGAACGCTCATTCAAGGAAGAAGTCGGGAAGCTCAAGCTCGGCGACGGCGAGGAATTTCACGGCGAAGGCATCCTCGCCGTAACCAAGGCGCTGCTGCAGTCGGGCGTATCCTACGTGGCCGGCTACCAGGGCGCGCCGATCTCGCACCTGATGGACGTGCTGGCCGACGCCAACGAGATCCTCGAAGGGCTCGGCGTGCACTTCGAGAACTCGGCGAGCGAGGCGACCGCCGCCGCCACCCTCGCCGCTTCCGTGAACTATCCGCTGCGCGGCGCGGTCACGTTCAAATCCACCGTCGGCACCAACGTCGCGTCCGACGCGCTGGCAAACCTCGCCTCGGGCGGCGTCACCGGCGGCGCGCTGGTCATCATCGGCGAAGACTACGGCGAAGGCTCCTCGATCATGCAGGAGCGCGTGCACGCCTTCGCGATGAAGTCGCAGATGTGGCTGCTCGATCCGCGCCCCAACCTGCCCTCGATCGTGCGCGCCGTGGAAAACAGCTTCGAGCTTTCCGAAGCCTCGAACACCCCGGTCATGATGATGATGCGCATCCGCGCGTGCCACGTGTACGGCCGCTTCATCACCAAGGCGAACAAGCGCCCCGAATTCGGCCTGACCGACGCGCTGGAGAACCCGCGCCGCGACCTTTCCCGCATCGCCATGCCGCCGATGACCTACGTCCACGAGAAGGACAAGTGGGAGGTGCGCCTGCCGGCCGCGCTGAAATACATCGAGGAGCACCGGCTCAACGAATTCTTCGACGGCGAGGCGGACGACATCGGCATCGTCGTGCAAGGCGGCGTCTACAACACGACGCTGCGCGCGCTGATGCTCAACGGGCTCGCCGATGCGTTCGGCGAGAGCAAGGTGCCGATCTACGTGATGAACGTCACCTATCCGCTGGTCGACAAGGAATTCATCCGCTTCTGCACCGGCAAGAAGGCGATCCTGATCGTCGAGGAAGGCGGGCCGGACTACATCGAGCAGAACGTCAACACCATCCTGCGCCGCGCCGACATCCAGACGCGCGTGCACGGCAAGGACGTGCTGCCGATGGCCGGCGAATACACCGGCGGCGTGGTGCGGGCGGGCGTGCGGAAATTCATCGAAAAGGTGCGGCCGGACCTGCTGCCGGACGCCGCGCCGGCAGCCGAGGTTGCCACGCTCAAGGCTCGCGAGAGCGCGGTGACGGCCGCGATGAACGAGAACGTGCATGGCCGGCCGCCGTCATTCTGCACCGGCTGCCCGGAGCGGCCGATCTTCGCGGCGATGAAGCTCGTGGAGCGCGAACTCGGCCAGCATCACGTCTCGGCCGACATCGGCTGCCATCTGTTCTCGATCTTCCCGCCGTTCAATGTCGGCGCCACCACCATGGGCTATGGCCTCGGCGCCGCCGGCGCTTCGGCGCTCAACGTGAAGGCCGGCAAGCGCGCCATCTCGATGATGGGCGACGGTGGCTTCTGGCATAACGGGCTCACCAGCGGCGTCGGCAACGCCGTGTTCAACAAGAGCGACAACGTCCTGATCATCGTCGACAACGGCTATTCGGCCGCGACCGGCGGCCAGGACATCCCCTCCTCGTTCCACCCGCACGCCAGCCGCAACACCCAGAACTCGATCGAGACCGCGGTGCGCGGCGTCGGCGTGAAATGGGCGCGCACCATCAACAACACCTACGACGTGGCTCTGATGCGCGACACGTTGCGTGAAGCGCTGACCACCGAGGAAAAAGGCCCGAAGGTCATCATCGCGCACTCCGAATGCATGCTGAACAAGCAGCGGCGCATCCGGCCGCTGCTGCGCAAGGCCGCGCAGCAGGGCGAGCGCGTGGTGCGCGAGCGTTTCGGCGTCGATGCCGACACCTGCACCGGCGATCACTCCTGCATCCGGCTGTCGGGCTGCCCGTCGCTCACCATCGCGCCGAACCCCGATCCGCTGCGCAAGGAGCCGATCACCAAGGTGATCAACTCCTGCGTCGGCTGCGGCCTGTGCGGCGAGGTGAGCCACGCCGCGGTGCTGTGCCCGTCGTTCTACCGCGCCTCGCTGATCACCAATCCGACCGGCTGGGACCGCTTCAAGGCGCGCATGCGCGACGCCGTGATCGGCTTCTTCCAGCGGCGCATCGAGCGCAAGCTTGCGGCGGCCTGATATGAGCAAATTCTATCCGCGGTCATTCCGGGGCGGCGCGCAGCGCCGAACCCGGAATCCAGAGCCGCAAGCAGAGTATGAAGCTGGATTCCGGGTTCGCGCCCATAGCGCGTCGAAGACGCGCGTGGACGCGCTGGCGGGCGCGCCCCGGAATGACCGGGGATGGATTGCGTCATGACAACAGCGCCCGAGCAGCAGCGTCCCATCACCATCGCCATCCTCGCCATGGGCGGCGAAGGCGGCGGCGTGCTGGCCGAGTGGATCATCGACGTCGGCGAGCACGCGGGCTACATCGCGCAGATGACCTCGGTGCCGGGCGTGGCGCAGCGCACCGGCGCGACCAACTACTATGTCGAACTGTTTCCCAAGACCGGCGCAAAGTCGAACACCCGCGCCCCGGTGCTGGGGCTGACCCCGGTCGCGGGCGACGTCGATATCGTCATCGCCTCGGAACTGATGGAGGCCGGGCGCGCGGTGCAGCGCGGCCTCGTCACGCCGGACAAGACCACGTTCATCGTCTCGACCAACCGCGTCTATGCGATGACCGAGAAGATCGCGATGGCCGACGGCCGGGTCGACAGCGCGGCACTGCTCGAAGGCTGCAAGGCGGCGGCGAAGCGGATCATCCATGGCGACATGGCGCAATTGGCCGAGGCGACCAACAGCGTGATCTCGGCAGTGCTGTTCGGCGCGCTGGCGGGCTCGAAGGCGCTGCCGATGCAGCGCATGGCGTTCGAGGCGGCGATCCATCGCGGCGGCGTCGGCGTCAAGGAGAGCGTCGCGGCGTTCAATGCCGGCTTTGCCGCGGCCGAAGGCGCGCCCGGCGTGGTGCAGGTTCCGGCGCAGACCAGGGTGATCTCGCCGGCCCTTGCCCCCCTGCTCGCGGAGGCCGGCAGCTTCGGCGACCCGGCGCAGATGTACGTGCATGCCGGCATCGAGCGGCTCGCCGACTATCAGGACATCGATTACGCTCGCGAGTATCTCGCAAAGCTCAAGCCGATCGTCGAGACCGACAAGCGCCACGGCGGCGGCGCGGGCAAGCTCCTCGCCGAGACCGCGCGCGAGCTTGCGCTCGGAATGACCTATGAGGATACGGTGCGCGTCGCGGAACTGAAGATCCGGCCGAGCCGCTTCGCGCGGGTGCGGCAGGAGGTGCAGGCCGCCGACGGGCAGATCGTCGAGATCGCCGAGTTCCTGCACCCGCGCGTGCAGGAGATCGCCGATACGCTGCCGGCGGGGCTCGGCCGCTGGCTGCTCGACACCGGCTGGGCGCGGCGCTTTGTCGAGCGCTTCACCAGCAAGGGCCGCGTGGTGAAGACCTCGTCGATCCGCGGCTTCCTCCAGCTCTATTTCGTCGCTGCGCTGAAGCCGACGCGGCGGCGTTCGCTGCGCTTTGCCAACGAGCACAGGTTCCTGAACGAATGGCTGCGCACCATCGAGACGGTCGCGGCGACCAACTATGCCCTGGCGACCGAGATCGCCACGACCCGGACGCTGGTGAAGGGCTACAGCGACACCCATGAGCGCGGCAAAGCGCGCTACGACATGCTGATGCAGATGCTGCCGCAGATCATGGAGACGCCCGATCCGGCAGCGACCCTGGCGCGGCTGCGCAAGGCAGCGCTCTCCGACGACACGGGAGCCGCGCTGACGGCCGCGATCAAGGAGATGCGGCCGATCTCGCAGGCCGCGGAGTAGCGTGCTCGCGCGCCTGCGCCACTGGGCCCGCGCGATCAAGCGCGACGTTCATGCGGTCTGGCTTGCTTCGCGCGATCCGCGCGTGCCGTGGTACGCCAAGGCACTCGCCGTGTGTATCGCGGCCTATGCGTTCTCTCCTATCGACCTCATCCCGGATTTCATCCCGGTTCTCGGCTATCTCGATGACGCGATCCTGCTGCCGCTCGGCATTCTGCTGGTGGTGCGGATGATCCCGCCTGAGGTGATGGCGGAGCATCGGGCAGCGGCAGCGACCGCGGCGGAGCGGCCTCAAAGCATCGCCGGCGCGTTTTTTATCGTCGCGGCATGGATCGGGCTGACCGTGCTCGCCGGCTGGCTCGTCTATCGCTGGCTTTATCTCTGACTGAGCTTTCACACTCCATCTCCGTCACCCTGAGGCGGCCGCGCATTGCGCGGCCCTCGAAGGGCGACGGCCCGGATGTTGCGCCAGCGGGGCCGTTCATCCTTCGAGGCTCGCTTCGCTCGCGCCTCAGGATGACGGGGTGAGAGCGCCACTGTCTCAGCAACAAAATCTTTGCGCTATGGCACCACCGCCGTCGCCTCGATCTCCAGCCGCGCCTCGGGCTCGAACAGCCGGCCGACCTGCACCAGCGCCATCGCCGGGAAATTGTCGCCCAGCACCTCGCGATAGGCCTTTCCGAGCTCGCGGCGGCAGGCGAGGTACTCGTCCATGTCGAGCACGTACCAGGTGAGCCGCACGATGTGCTCGGGCTTCGCGCCGCCCTCCGTCAGCACCGCGGCGATGTTCTGAAGCGCCTGCCTGGCCTGCGGCACGAATCCCTTGGGGAATTTCTCGTTCGCGTCCCATCCGACCATGCCGCCGACGAACACGAACTCGCCGCGCGCCTTGATGCCGTTGGCGTAGCCCTTGGGCGCGGGCCAGCCGGGCGGCTGCAGCGTCTGGTGCCTGGCGCTGCGCGCGGGCAGCTCGCGGACTTTTCCTTCCGGCACGGGCGTTCTCCTCAGGATGCGAGTTTCTGCGAAGCGCCGGCCGCGGCCATCTTCCGCAATTCGAAGCGCTGTAGTTTTCCGGTCTGGGTCTTCGGCAGTTCGGCGACGAACTCGACGGCGCGCGGATATTTGTAGGGCGCGACAGTCGCCTTCACGTGATCCTGCAGCGCCTTGACCATCGCGGCGTCGCCCGAGGCGCCCGCGCGCAACACGACATAGGCCTTGACGATCTGGCCGCGCTCCTCGTCGGGGCAGCCGACCACGCCGCATTCGGCGACGGCGGCATGCGTCAGCAGCGCCGCTTCCACCTCGGGACCGGCGATGTTGTAGCCCGCCGAGATGATCATGTCGTCGGAGCGCGCCTGGTACCAGAAGTAGCCGTCCTCATCCATCAGGTAGGTGTCGCCGGTGACGTTCCAGCCGTCCTGCACGTATTTCTTCTGGCGGGCGTCGGCGAGATAGCGGCAGCCGGTCGGACCACGAACCGCAAGACGCCCGACCGTGCCGGGCTTTGCGACGTTGCCGTCACCGTCGAGGATGCGCGCCTCGTAGCCGGGCACTGGCCGTCCCGTGGAGCCCGGGCGCACCTCGCTCTCGGGCGAGCCGATGAAGATATGCAGCATCTCGGTCGCGCCGATGCCGTCGAGAATCCTGATGCCGGTCGCCTGGTGCCAGGCATCGAAGGTGGCCTTCGGCAGTGTCTCGCCGGCCGACACGCATTTGCGAAGCGAGGAGATGTCGAAGTCCTTGAGCTTGCCGAGCATCGCGCGATAGGCGGTCGGCGCGGTGAACGGAATGGTGATCTTGTATTTCTGCGATCGCGTCGAGGAGCTGATCGGGTCCGGCCTGCTCCAGCAGCACGGTCGAGGCGCCGATGCGGAGCGGAAACAGCACGAGACCGCCGAGACCGAAGGTGAAGGCGAGCGGCGGCGAGCCGGTGAAGCGGTCGGTGGGCTCCGCGCGCAGCACGTGTTTGGCGTAGCTGTCGCAGATCGCCAGCATGTCGCGGTGAAAATGCATCGTGCCCTTCGGCTCGCCGGTGGTGCCGGAGGTGAATGCGATCAGGCAGACGTCGTCGCTCGCGGTGTCGCAGGCGGTGAAATTCTCGTAGCCCGGCTTGCTCATCAGCGCTTCAAGCTCGGCGCCTTTGGCCCCCTTGGCCCCCTTGGCCCCAATAGACCACGCGCTTCAGGTCCGCCGACTGCGCTTTCGCCTTTTCCATCTCGTCGGCGAGGCGCACATCGCACAGCGCCAGCGCGATCTTCGCCTTCGCCAGTGGATAGGACAATTCCTTGGCGCGCAGCAGCGGCATGGTCGCCACCACGACGCCGCCGGCCTTGATGACCGCGAAATAGGACGCGACCATCATCGGATTGTTCGGGCCGCGCAGCAGCACGCGGTTGCCGGGCACGAGCCCGAGATCGCGCGTCAGAACATTGGCGATGCGGTTCACGCGCTCGTGGAACTGCGTATAAGTCAGTGCTTCGCCGGGCGAGATCATGCAGGTGCGGCCGCCCTGCCCCTCGGCGACCCAGCGGTCGACCCATTGGGTCACGCAGTTGAGCCGCTCGGGATATTGCAGGTCCGGCAGATCGAACCTGAACTCGGGCCACTGCTCGCGCGGCGGAAGGTTGTCGCGCGCGAAGGTATCGACGTGACCGCTTCTGGCCATCTCTTTGGCCATCCTTTGGGCCATGCCTGCCTCCTATTCCGCCGCCATCGCGGACTTCGCCGCACGGGCCTTCAATGCCTCACGCGCAATCACGATCTTCTGCACCTCGGTCGCGCCCTCGTAGATCCGGAGCGCGCGGATTTCCCGGTAGAGCTCCTCGACCTTCACGCCCTTGGTGACGCCGGCGCCGCCGTGCAGCTGCACCGCGCGGTCGATGACGCGCTGGGCCGCTTCGGTCGCGAACATCTTCGCCATCGCGGCCTCGCGGGTGACGCGCGGCGCGCCCAATCCTGTCGGGCCAATGTCCTTGGTCCAGGCCGCGCGATAGACCAGCAGCGCCGCGGCATCCACTTCGGTGGCGCTGTCGGCGATGGTCGCCTGCGTCATCTGCAGGTCGGCCAGCGGCGCGCCGAACAGCTTTCGGGTCGCGGCATGCTCCACCGTTTCGTGCAACGCGCGGCGGGCAAAGCCCAGCGCAGCGGCGCCCACCGTCGCGCGGAAGATATCGAGCGTGGCCATCGCCACCTTGAAACCCTCGCCCGCCTTGCCGAGGCGATGGCTGAGCGGCACGCGCACGCCGTCGAACTTCAGCCGCGCCAGCGGATGCGGCGCGATCACCTCGATGCGCTCGGCAACGGTGAGGCCCGGCGCAAGCCCGTCGACCACAAAGGCGGAGAGCCCCTTGGCGCCCGGCGCCTCGCCGGTGCGGGCGAACACCACGTAGTGGTCGGCGATGCCGCCGTTGGAGATCCAGGTCTTCTCGCCGTCGAGCCGCACATAGGCGCCGTCGGGCTTCGCCGTCATCGCCAGCGCCGCGACGTCCGAGCCGGCCTCCGGCTCCGACAGCGCGAACGCCGCGATCGCCTTGCCGTCGCGCACCGGCGGGAGATACCGGCGCTTCAATTCCTCGGAGCCGAACAGCGAGATCGAGCCGGTGCCGAGCCCCTGCATGGCGAAGGAAAAATCGGCAAGGCCGTCGCGGAATGCGAGGATTTCGCGCGCGATGCAAAGCGTCCGCACGTCGAGCACCGGATGAAGCCCGCCATGCGACAGCGGCACCACGGCGCGGAGCAGGCCCGCTTCGCCCAGCGCCGTGACGCGGGCGCGGCAGGCGTCCTCGACGTCGTCGTGCGGCAGCCCCGGCAGCACCGCATCGGCCCAGCGGCCGAGCGCGTCGGCGAACCGGCGGTGGTCGTCGTCGAAGAACGGCAGCGACAGGGTTTCGGAGAGGCTCATGGCAAATTCCGCAATCGTAGGGTGGGCAAAGCCGCGAAGCGGCGTGCCCACGTTGTCGCGCCGAGCAAGAACGCGTGGGCCCGGCGCTTACGCGCCTTGGCCCACCCTACGGACTGTGGCGAGAGCGTGCTCATCAGTTGCCCTCGAACACCGGTTTCTGCTTCGCGGCAAACGCGCGGAACGCGCGCGCAAAATCCTCCGTCTCCATGCACAGCGCCTGCGCCACGGCTTCGGCCTCCACCGCGGTCTCGACCGACATCGCCCATTCCATCTCCAGCATGCGCTTGGTCATGGCGTTTCCGAACGTCGGGCCGTCGGCGAGATCGCGCGCCAGCTTGGTGGCATCGGCCAGCACCGTCTCGGACTTCGACAGCCGGTTGAAGAAGCCTATCCGCTCGGCCTCCTCGCCGCCCATGCTGCGGCCGGTATAAAGCAATTCCGCGGCGCGCCCCTGGCCGATGATGCGCGGCAGGATTGCGCAGGCGCCCATGTCGCAGCCGCCGAGCCCCACGCGATTGAACAGGAACGCCACCTTGGCGGCCGGAGTTCCGATCCGGATGTCGGAGGCCATCGCCATGATGGCGCCGGCGCCGGCGCAGACGCCGTCGATCGCAGCGATGATCGGCTGCGGGCAGGCGCGCATGGATTTCACCACGTCGCCGGTCATCCGGGTGAAGTCGAGCAGCTCGACCGTGTTCATCTTGGTCAGCGGCTCGATGATCTCGAACACGTCGCCGCCGGAGCAGAAATTGCCGCCCGCGCCGGTGACGACGATGGCCTTCACGGCCTTGTCGCGCGCCGCGGCGCGGAAGATGTCGACCACCTCGGCATAGCTGTCGAAGGTGAGCGGGTTCTTCTTGTCCGGCCGGTTCAGCGTCAGGGTCGCGACCTTGCCGTCGACCGCGAAATTCACGTGGCGCGCCTTGTAACCGGACAGCGGCAGGGTCACGGGATTGGCCGCGCTCATTTTTCTTCTCCGTTCCTGAGCGCCTTGCGCGCCGACTCCTTGGTCTTGGCGAGAAGCGGCATCAGCGCCTCGATGTCCTTTGGCGTGAGACCCATCGAAAATCTCGCCGACCCAGTCGGCATTGACCCGCGCCATGGCGCGGAATTCGCGCTGGCCTTCCGGCGTGAGGCTGACGATCTGCACCCGGCGGTCGTTCGGCAGCGGCCGGCGGCGGATCAGCCCCTGCTCGACCAGGCGGTCGACCAGCCCGGTGATATTGCCGTTCGACACCATCATGCGCTGCGACAGTTCGCCGAGCGTCATGCCGTTCGGCGCGCGGTCGAGCTGCGCCAGCAGATCGAACCGCGGCAACGTGATGTCGAAATTGTCGCGCAGCCGGCGCCGGACCTCGTTCTCGATCAGCGTCGTGCAGGTGAGCAGCCGCAGCCACAGCCGCAACTCGGTCTTGTGGTCGCCGGGGCGCTCGGAGACCTTGGTCTCGGCATCGAGCGGAATGGTGGTGCGGTCGTCCATCATCACGCGTCGGCTCCAATGACCAGGGTCGTGCCGGTGGCCGCTGCGGCGCGCGGCGAACAGAAATAGAGAACGGCCTCGGCGACCTCCTCGGGCGTGACCAGCCGGCCGACTGCCACCGCGTCGGTGAATCGGGCGAGCGCGTCCTCCTTGCTCATGCCCCGCTCGACCATCCGGTCGATCGCGGTGCGAATCAGGTCGGTGTCGACATAGCCCGGACACACGGCATTGGCGGTGACGCCGGTGCCCGCGGTCTCGATCGCAATCGAGCGGACGAGGCCGAGCATCGCGTGCTTGGCGGTGGTGTAAGGCGACACAAGCGGCGATGCGCGCAGGCTGACGATCGAGGCGATCGCGACGATGCGGCCAAAGCCGCGCTCGATCATGCTCCCAAGCACGGCCTGCGCGGGATGCACCATGCCGATCACGTGCTGTTCGAACATGTCGCGGAATTGCTCGGGCTTCGCCTTGGCAAACGGCGCGCCCGTCGCGGTGCCGGCATTGGCGACGAGAATGTCGACCGGGCCGCGCGCCGCGACCGCCTGCCTCACGCCACTATCCACGGCTTTCGCGTCGGTGACGTCGGCGATCACGTAGCCCGCCGCCTCGCCCTTCCCCACCACCTCGGCGAGCGGCTTTTCGCTGCGGCCCGCGATGGTGACGGCGGCGCCGGCCTGCGTCAGGGCTGCCGCAATGGCGCGGCCGATGCCGCGGCTGCCGCCGGTCACAAGTGCGTGTTTTCCCTCAAGGGAACGCATTTCAGGAGCACCCGATGCTGCGGCGAAACATGCGAATTCCAGCCAATTGGCCTCTTGTGCGGAAATTACTTTAGGCTTAAACTTTTCAGGCTTCAAGTACCTGATGGAGCTTTGGCATATGCCGAAGAACTCTCCGCGGTCATTCCGGGGCGCTCGCGACAGCGAGCGAGCCCGGAATCCAGATGCACGTCCGGAGTTTGCGATCTGGATTCCGGGTTCGCCGCTTCGCGCCGCCCCGGAATGACGGTGGAGGACGCGCGCGGAGGCGCACATGAACGTGCATGTCGTCGGTGGAGGTCCGGCCGGCCTCTACTTCGCCATCCTGATGAAAAAGGCGTGGCCGCACACGCGCATCACCGTGTTCGAGCGCAACAAGCCGGACGACACGTTCGGCTTCGGCGTGGTGTTCTCCGACCAGACGCTGGAAGCCTTCGAGTCCTACGACCGCGAGACCTACCGGCAGATCGTCGGCCACTTCGCCTACTGGGACGACATCGAGATCCACTTCCGCGGCTCGACCCACCGCATCGGCGGCAACGGCTTCTGCGGCACCTCGCGGGCGATGCTGCTGAAGATCCTCGGCCGCCGCGCGCATTCGCTCGGCATCGACATCAAGTACGGCTCGGAAGCCGACCCGGACAAGATGACGATCCGCGGCGCCGACCTGGTGGTCGCGGCCGACGGCATCAATTCGCGCACCCGCGAGCTGTTCAAGGACCGTTTCAAGCCGAGCATCGAGCTTGCGCCCCAATCACTTCTGCTGGATGGGCTCGGACCGGCCGATGGACGCGTTCAACTTCTTCTTCCGCGAGACGCAGCACGGCATCTTCATCGCGCACTGCTACCAGTACCAGCCCGGCCGCTCGACCTGGGTGATGGAGACCGATCCGGAGACTTTCAAACGCGCCGGCCTCGACAAGCTCGACGAACAGGGCTCGGCCCGCTTCCTCGAAGGCGTGTTCGCCGAGGAGCTCAACGGCCACAAGCTGATCACCAACCGCTCGCTGTGGCGCAATTTCCCGACCATCCGCTGCGAGAAGTGGACCGCCGACAACATCGTGCTGATCGGCGACGCCAAGGCCACCGCGCACTTCTCGATCGGCTCGGGCACCAAGCTCGCGATGGAGGACGCGATCGCGCTCTACGAGGCGTTCCGCGCGACCGGTGGCCGCGACGTGAAGACCGCGCTTGCGCATTTCGAAAGCGCCCGCCGCGACGAGGTCGAGAAGACCCAGCATTCCGCCGACGTGTCGCTGGTCTGGTTCGAGCACGTGCGGCGCTTCTGGGACATGGACCCCACCCGCTTCGCCTTCGGCCTGATGACGCGCTCGAAAGCGATCACCTACGACAACCTCGCGCTGCGCGCGCCCGATTTCGTCCGGATGATCGACAAGGTGGTGGCGCGCGACGTCCAGGCGTCGGGCTTCGACGTCGACATGGCGAAGCCCGAGGTGCCGATGTTCCAGCCGTTCCGGCTGCGCGACATGACGCTGGCCAACCGCGTCGTGGTGTCGCCGATGTGCCAGTACTCGGCGAAGGACGGCCTGCCCGGCGACTGGCACATGGTGCATTACGGCTCGCGCGCGATCGGCGGCGCGGGGCTGATGTTCACCGAGATGACCGACGTGTCGGAGCTGGCGCGCATCTCGCCCGGCTGCACCGGGATGTACAACGACGCGCAGGAAGCGGCCTGGACGCGCATCGTCGATTTCGTGCACGCCAATTCCGGCACCAAATTCTGCCTGCAGCTTGGACACGCCGGGCGCAAGGGCTCGACCCGGCTGATGTGGGAGGGCATCGACGAGCCGCTGCCCGAGGGCAACTGGCCGATCGTCTCGGCTTCGCCGCTTCCCTACTACCCGCACAGCCAGGTGCCGCGCGAGATGACCCGCGCCGACATGGACGCGACGATCGCCGACTACGTGCAGGCGGTGCAGCGCGCCGCGCGCGCGGGCTTCGACATGATCGAGCTGCACGCGGCGCACGGCTATCTGATCGCAAGCTTCATCTCGCCGCTGACCAACAAGCGCACCGACGAATACGGCGGCCCACTGGAAAACCGCCTGCGCTTCCCGCTCGAGGTGTTCCGCGCCATGCGCAAGGCGTGGCCCGAGAAGAAGCCGATGTCGGTGCGCATCTCGGCGACCGACTGGCAGGACGGCGGGCTCACCGGCGACGACGCGGTCGCGGGTGGCGCGCGCGTTCGCGCGAGGCCGGCTGCGACCTGATCGACGTCTCCACCGGCCAGACCACGCCGGACGCCGACCCGATCTACGGCCGCATGTACCAGACGCCGTTCTCCGACCAGATCCGCAACGACGCCGGCATCGCCACCATGTGCGTCGGCGCGATCACCAGCGCCGACCAGGTCAACACCATCGTCGCGGCCGCGCGCGCCGACCTCGTGGCGCTGGCGCGGCCCCACCTCGCCGATCCCTCGTTCACGCTGAAGGCCGCGGCCTGGTACGGCGCGCGCGGCGATCGCCTGCCCGCCGCAATACACGGCCGGGCGGGATCAGCTGTTCCGCGAGAGCGACCGGGCGTGCAAGGAGCTGACCGAGCTGAAGCTCAAGGCGCGGCCGAAGACGCACGCGAATTCGTTCAAGCAGGCGGCGGAATAGACCGGGGGCTTCGCGCGAGGCCGGATCGCGGAAACGTTGCGACGGGTTTGTTTGTTCTTTCTGCAATCGTTCAGTTGAATTCAATTCGCCTCTCATAGTTTGGCTATGGGCGGTCTCGCCCTCGCGAAGCCCCGGCTTCGCTCGCTGCGGGGGGCCCTCGCCTCGCATCCGCCTTCGCTCGCTCCGCGAGCCACGGCGCGACAAAAGGCAACGCTCCGCCGTCCGGCCACTTGAGTTTTTTCGGGCTGGCCGGCCCACCCTTCCCGTTTTTCCGTCCCCCTCGAAACGAGGGGATGGAGCGCCGGGAGGCGCCGGGCACCAGTGACGTAGGTGCCCGGGGGACCATAACGCGGCCCCCCGCGCGCCGATGCGCGGCGCGCGCCCCCCAGTGACGTAGGGGGGCGGCGCCTCCCGGCGCTCCACCGAGGCAGCGCGGTGGGGGCACGTTCTCCCCGCCCGGCGCCTTCCCTCGGCTTGGTCCGAACGATCCGACGAGGGATGCTCGGCCCGGCTTGTTCTCTATATGTTCTAGGAATGCTGTCAACCCCGCACGCGGCAGACGGCATGAGCACTCGGGAGCCGCGTTCAGCTTTCTTCCGGCACAGAGATCAAATCCACGAGCGCCGAACGCTCGTTGACGCGCTGCCACGCCGCAGCCGCACGATCGCTGCCGCGCGTCGCGCCACCCCTGCCCGCGTCATCCGTTCCGCGAAAGTGATGGGGCGTGCGAGGAACCGAACTGAAACTCAAAGCAAGCCCAAAACCCGCGCAACAGGTTCAAGCAGCGGCAGAATTGACGTGAATGACGGGCTTTCGCCGGGATGGACCGGCGGAAAACTTCGCCCTATATAGGGGCCGAATCCGGCCGGGCTCGCGTCCTCGCCCCGGATTTGGCTTCCCAAGCAGCGGTCCCGCCCGATCAGGCCCGCCGCCGCGTTGGGGGATGGTGAAATGGTATCACAGCAAACTCTGACTCTGTTTTTCTAGGTTCGAATCCTAGTCCCCCAGCCACTCAAGATCCCGCTGAATCCCTGGAAAATTTGCAGGACGCCCGATTTCAACGGTTTGCTTTCATTGAAACCGCTTCGCAAAAATTTCGAGTTTTGTTCTCTATTTGCGAGGGAAATTTCCGATTTCTTGGATCCACCGGAATAGTCTTCCGGAGCAGCTAGCGAACCTTCCGCTTCATGAAGCTAGCGGGCGGCGTCCATGTCCCCGGGATGTGGGCGTTAGCCCAGCGACACATTTCCTGCATGACCGGAAGCAGGCTCTCTCCCTTCCGGGTGAGCGAGTATTCCATTCTCTTAGGGCGGTCCTGATACGGCGCTTTCGTTACCAGCCCCGCGCGCTCCATCATGTCGAGGCGGTCGGTCAGGACGTTAGTGGTGATCCGCTCCGGGGATCCAAGGAACTGATTGAACCGGCTCTTTCCGGTCAGCAAGTCGCGCAAGACCACAAGCGTCCACCGGTCGCCGACGATGTCGAGCGTGGTCGCGATGGGGCAGCCGGATCGGGTGTCGCGTTCCACGTCGGGAAACCCCTCCTTGTTCGAATCATGACTTGTAACTTGCAACTTACAATCTACTCGCCTAGCCTGCCCAGATCAACTTGAAAAAGGAGGGCGGACATGGCGAAAGGATTTTCCGGCGAGTGCCTTTGTGGGGCGGTCCGCTTCAACAGCTCGGCGGACCCGCATGTGGTCGGGCATTGCCACTGCGTAGATTGCCGCAAGTCGAGCGGGACCGGTCACTGCACCCATCTGGTCGTGCCTGAGGCGGAGTTCACGGTGACGGGCGTGGTCACCTTCTATGACCGTGCCGCCGATAGCGGAAACATCGTCAGTCGCGGATTCTGCGGAAAGTGTGGATCACCCATCTACAGCAAGAACGCCGCCATGCCGGGCGTTGTGTTTCCGCGCGCCTCGGTGCTCGACGATCCGAACGTCATTCAGCCGCAGATGATCGTATATGCGAGCCGCGCCCCGTCCTGGGACCACATGAATCCGGCGCTGCCTGCCTTCGCGATCATGCCGGAAGGCGGGCCACAAGCGGTCGAAGCCGGCAAGCGGACGCCCTGACCGTGGCCTACGACGAGAGCCTCGCGCAACGGCTTCGCGACGCGCTTGAGGGCGTGCGGGGCGTTTCCGAGAAGCGGATGATGGGAGGGCTTTGCCTGCTCGTGAACGGCAACATGCTGGGCGGTGTCGACCGCACTCGCGACGGCGCCGACCGCTTCATGTTCCGTGTCGGCAAGGAGAACGAGCCCAGAGCGCTTCCGCGGGCGGGCGCCTCGGTCGTCGAGATGGGGGGACGACGGCTCGGGGGCTTCGTATTCGTCGAAGCCGCGGCATGCAAACCGCGTGCGCTCGCCGCGTGGGTGACGATGGCCCTCGGCTACGTGAAGACCTTGCCGAAGAAGTAGTGGCGGAGAACCGCCCCCGTTCAAGCAAACTCAAGTGTTGCTGCCGAAGGCTCTTAACTGCTCAAATACCAACCGAACTTCCTGGGGCGGCGCGAGGCACAGAGATCGATACGTGTCCAAGTCCCCCAGCCAACCGATGACTTCCAAGTTTCTTACTCAGCTTTCCACTTCCGTCGTCGTCCGCGCCAAGCTGTCGGCCTCGCCAGGACACGATTGTTCGCCCAGACCGGAGATCTCACGCACTCTTCATTACCACATCGGCAATGCATTGCGCGGCCGCGATGGTCGCGACGTCGCTCCCGACCGGCCCGACAACCTGAACGCCGACCGGCATTCCGTTAGGGCCGCTGTACGCCGGGATGGTCAGGCACGGCACGTGCATCAACGTCCACACCCGGTTGAAAGCCGAGCTCGACACCGACACCAGATCGGCGGGCGCCTCGCCGCTCGTGCTCGGCGCGATCAGGACGTCGCACCGCTGGAACATCACGGCCAAGGCCTTCTGGCACGCGACGGCGTGCTGCTGGGCGCGGTCGAACACGGATGGGTCGTGGCGCGCGGCGGCATCGAGTGAATTCCTGATCCAGAAATTCAGTTTCGGCCGGTGATCGCGGGCCTCGACCATCAGCGCGCGCGACGCTTCGACCGTCGAGATCACGCCGAAGGTCTCCTCGAGGCCGTCGAAAACCTGTGGCAACGGCGTCTCGCTCAAGGTCGCGCCCGCATTCGCGAGCGAGCGAGCGGCGCTTTCGAGCGCCTCGACAGTTTCGGGCTGGGCGTCCGGCCAGGCGTTGGTGCGGCAGACGCCGATGCGCAACTGGCGAATGCCTGTTGCGGGCGCCGCGCCCGCGCCGCCGCACAGCACGGCATGCAGGGCTGCGATATCCGGAATGCTTCGGGCCAGCAGCCCCATGGTGTCGAGCGTCGGGCGCAGGTGACGGACATTGCCGCGATCGATTCCGGTGAGGGTCGGCTTGTAGCCGACGATGCCGCAGTACGCGGCCGGCAGGATCGTCGATCCGCCCGTCTGGGAGCCGATCGCGAGCGGCACCATGTAGTCGGCGACGGCTGCCGCGGACCCGCTCGACGACACGCCCGGGGTGCGGGTGAGATCGTGCGGATTGCGGACGCCGGCCGGCACCGGGCTTGCGAATTCCGTGGTCGTGCATTTTCCGAGGATCACCAGGCCTGCGCGCCGCATCAACGCGACCGCGACGGTGTCTTTGGCCGGTTGATGGCCCGCGTGGATCGGCGAGCCGTAGGCCGTCGGCATGTCGTGGGTGTCGAAGATATCCTTGATGCCGACCGGGATGCCGTGCAGCGGACTGCGGCGCTGCTCGCTGTCGCGCGCCCGCGCCTGACGCAGCGCGTTCTCGCGATCGATATAGGTCCATGCGTGGATGTCACGATCGCGCGCGTCAATGCGGGCGAGACAGGCCTCGACCAGGGCGACCGAGGTCGTCGAGCCCGATGCAAGCTGCTGCGCGGCTTCCAGCGCGGTCAGCAGATTGAGACCGCCCGGGCCGGCATGGCGCAAATCCGACATGCGCAAGTCAGACATGTGCAAGTCAGACATGGCTTGATGGCCTCCCTGTCATACCGTGTTAGAGACGCGCGCGAACGCGCTGATGGCGTATTCGAGACGCGCGTGAACGCGCTCATGGCGTGGCAGCGACCCTATCGCACTTCAGACATGCGTGTCCGGCGTGTTCATGCCTGCGTTCGCGGCATGGCCGGCTGCACCACACCCATCAATTCCGTCCGCCACGCTGGACCAACCGTCACGCCCAACCTAACATTCCACATGGACCATCCCGTGGGGGCCGATCAACGCCTTCGTCCGCACAACGTTTCAATGCACGTTGTCGAACTCATGAAATCGGGTTGCCGGTCCGTAATCTGCGTCGTGTTCATGGCACTCGTTTTCGCCTCACCGGCCCTGGCCGAAAAAGGCAAGCTGCGCGAGCGGCTGACGCCCGCCGTCATGGCGGTGGTCCATCCCGGAGCCGAACGGCTGGGCGCAGAGGAAGGTTCGCCGCCCGCAATCGCGGTCTACCAGGGCGGCAAGATCGTCGCCTATGTGTTTTCAACCCTCGATATCGTTGCAGCGCTCGGCTATACGGCGACGCCGTTCGATGCGATCGCCGGCGTCGATCTCAAGGGGCGCATCACCGGCGCCAAGGTGGTGTTCCACAACGAGCCCTATATCCTGAACGACACCCGGCGCGAGCGCCTGCTCGACACCTTCCTGGCCCGCGAAGCCGGCCGGCCGCTTCGCAGCAGCGCCGATATGCTGCCGCCGGACTTCGTCGCCGGTGCGACGGTCAGCGCGCGCGCCATGCGCGCTGCCGTGGCCGCGAGCGCGAGGCTGGTGCTGCGCGCGCGCGGCGCGGGCGGAATGGTTTCGGTTCCAACCCTCGACGCCGACAGCTTCAACCCCATGTCCTGGGAGGAACTCCTCGCGACGGGCGCAATCTCGCGCCGACGGATAACATCGGGCGAAGTCGCGACGGCACTTGCGGCAGCGGGCGCTTCGGAAACCACGCTCGATGTGCCGCTCGGCAGGCCAGACGATCTCTATGTCGAGTTCATGGCCGGCTTGTTTACGCCGCGCGCGATCGGCGGCAATCTGCTCGGTCTGCAGAGTTTCGAAGAATACCTGCGCGTGATGCCGTTCGGCGCCCAGGTCATCTTTGTCGCCGCCAACGGGCCTTACGACTTTCTCGACCTGAAGCACCGGTCGGCCGACGGCCGGCGCTTCGCCCGCCTGCGGGTGGTTCAGAACGGACAAGCCATCGACTTCGAACGGGACGGCATTCGACGGCTGCCGACCCGCCCCGGCGGCGAGGGCGTCCGGGGACAGCAACATGCCGCGCTGCTCGCACTGGCGCCGGAAACGGGCTTCGATCCGCTCAAGCCGTGGCGGCTGGAGCTCCTGGTGAATGGCGCCGGTGCGGCGCCGGTGACGGTCGCGTTCGGGCTCGACTACAAGATACCGGACTTTCACGTCCTGATGCCCGAGCCGCCACCCGTCGCTGCCTGGGTGGAGGCATGGAGAGACAATCGTCTGAATATTGCGATCCTCGCCGTGCTTCTTTCGTTGCTCACCCTGATCTTTGTATTCCAGGCGACGCTGGTGCGCTTCCGCCTCGCGCATCGGTTGGTGCGAAACGCATTCCTGGTGGTCGTTCTGGTCTGGCTCGGCTGGACCGCAGGTGTGCAGCTCTCGATCGTCAATGCGATCAATTACGTCCGTGGGCCGTTCAGCGAGGTCGACATAGGCTTCTATCTGGCCGAACCTCTCATGGTCATGGTCGCGATCTATACGCTGGTCTCGGTCGTGCTGATCGGGCGCGGTGTGTTCTGCGGCTGGCTGTGTCCGTTCGGGGCCCTTCAGGAACTGCTCGGCCAATTGTCCCGCGCACTGGGCGTGCCGCAATGGCAGCCGTCCGCTCAACTCGAAAAGCGATTGCGCATCGGCAAGTACATTGCCGCCGCGGCCGTTCCGGCTTTGGTGATAACGGCGATAGACCCATCCGCCGTCTCGACCGAGATCGAGCCGTTCAAGACGGCCATCATCTCGAAGTTTACCCGCGCCTGGCCCTATGTGCTCTACGCCGGCGCATTGCTGGCAATCGGGCTGGCCTGCGAGCGCGCCTACTGCCGGTTCCTGTGTCCACTGGGCGGCGTGCTCGCCGTCCTCGATCGCCTCCACCTGATCGATCTGCTCAAGCGCCGGCCCGAGTGCGGCAACCCTTGCCATCTGTGCGAACGATCTTGTCCGGTGGGCGCAATCGAGACGACCGGAAGGATCGTCACCGCGGAGTGCTTCCAGTGTCTCGATTGCCAGGTCGAGTATTTCGACGAGGCGCGCTGCCCGCCGCTGGTTCGGGACGCCAAGCTGCGCGGCGCGGGAGCGCCCGCTCCTGTCACGGTGGGAAATGCCTGACAGGACGGTTTCAGCCGGTCCAGGAACGTCCGTGCCCGGTCGCATGGCCCCCAACTTGGCCCCCCGCCTGACGCGCCGGCGCGCCTTGCGCGTCATCGCGGCGGCTGCCGGCTTGCCGGTGATGATCGCGGCGGTACGCGCGACCGCGCCGAAGGGCCAGTTGTTCGGCTGGCACGGCGAGGTGCTGGGCGCAGCGTCAGAACTCACCGTGTGGCACACCGACGCCGCATTTGCGCAGCGGACGATCCTCCGTGTCCGCCGCGAGATCGATCGCCTCGAACGGATCTTCAGCCTTTATCGGCAGGACAGCGAAATATCGCGGCTCAACGAAGCCGGACGACTGGCGAAGCCGTCGCCCGAACTGCGCCGACTGGTCGAGGAGAGCCAGCGTCTCGGCGGGTTGAGCGGCGGCGCGTTTGACATTTCGGTGCAGCCGCTCTGGCGGCTTTTCGAGGCGCATTTCTGGTCGCGCAGGGATGTCCAGGTGGACATCGCGGCGCGCGCCCGCGCCATTGCAGACTCGCTTGTGGATTTCCGCCAGATCGACTGCGGCGCGGCCGCCATCGGCTTCCTGCGTCCAGGCATGGCAATCACTCTCAACAGCATTGCGCAGGGTCATGTCACGGACGTCATCGCCGACATGTTGCGCAATGAAGGCTGCGAAAGCGCCCTGGTCAATCTCGGCGAATCCCGTGCCCTCGGTCGTCATCCGGAGGGGCGGCCCTGGCAGCTTGGGATCCGCAGCGCCGCCAACAGAATTGACCGCAGGGTCGAACTCGAGGACATGGCCCTTGCCGTCTCCGGTGGCTATGGCACGACTTTCGAGCCGACCGGGCGTTTCCACCACATTTTTGACCCGCACACCGGAGCAAGCACCAACAGCCTCGTCGATGTGTCAGCGATCAGTTCGAAAGCGACGGTCGCGGACGGGCTTGCCACCGCCATTTGCGCCGCCGGCGAGTCCTTTGCGCCAGCGCTGCTCGCCGCCTATCCAGGGACGCGGGCAATTCTGACTCGGACAAACGGAGCATCGGTGGCAATCGAGGCCCCGGCCGAAGCCGCGCTCTCTGGCGCGAACACCTAGAGCGCATCCCGGTTAAGATGAACCGGGATGCGCTCTGAATTCCTGCGTTTGCGCATGTCCTTTTCGGAAAACCGGTACCCACTTTTCCGGGACATGCGCTAGGAGCCCGTCCAGATAGTTCTGGGACTAGGCTGCTCGATGAATGCTAGCCGGCTCATACGGCTGTTGCGAGCTTGGTGAGATTGTGGGCGGTGCAGATCAAAGCCCATTCTGCCGTCACTTTCTCGATCCCGCGCAACAGGAACTGTCTGAACCCCCTTGCCTGCTTGATCTGTCCGAACACCGGCTCCACGACTTGCTTTCGCAATCGGTACCTGCTGCGCCATCCCGCGCGCTTCAGCTTGTCCCGCATGGCCTTGGTGAGCGGCCCTGTGATCTTTCGCTTGACGTCGCTGGGATGCTTGGCGCGTCCGGTCGCGATGTAACCGCGGATGTCGCGCGCGGCCAAGGCGGCAAGGTTCGCCTCGCTGCAGTAGCCGGCATCGGCGGAAGCCTCCCTGGGCTTGCGGTCGAGATTGTCCTCGGTCGTATCCAGCAGCGGCACGAATTGGTCTTGATCGCTCATGCTCGGCGTCAGGCCATGGGCGACGATGATCTGGGCCTCGGCATCGACCGCAGCCTGGGCGTTGTAGCCCTGGATATAACCGTCCTTGGTCTTCAGGATACGGCTTTCCGGATCGGTGAAGTTGCGCTGCGCCTTGCCGTCGGGCTCCTGTTTCGGCGGCGCGGGCGTCTTGCCGTTCTTCTTGCGGCCTTCGGCGATCCGTCGTTCCTCTGCCGCGGCCCGGCGACGCATCTCCTCGGCAGCGGCGGCCTTGGCTTCCGCCTCCAGTTCGGCCTTGGCCGCGCGGATCTTGGCCAGCCGCTTCTGCTTGTCGGCCACCCAATCCGGCATCTCGTCGCCACGCCTGCTGCCGTAGAGCTTGTCCTCCTCGGCATCGGCCGCCTCGGCGGCTTTGAGCCAGCGGTCGACCTCAGCCGCAAGCTCCACTTCCCGCTTCTTCATGCGCTCATAGCTCATCGCTTTGTGCTTGGACGCGTTCGCCTTGATCTTGGTGCCATCGGATAGAAGGTAGAGACGGCCTCCATGATCTCTTTGGGACGCCGCTTGATCGCGAGCAGATAGGCCAGCGCCGGCGCGTCGGGCGTGCGCCGTCCCTGCTCCCAGTTCTTGAGAGTCGGAAGCGGAATGCGATAGGCCGCGGCGAAACGGTGCTGGGACATGCGGAGCGAACGGCGGATCGCGCGCACGTCGGGGGTTTCCACTTTGGTGACGCGCACGCCCTTGACCCTGCGGCCCTCGGCATGCGCCGCCGCTTGCGAAAGGCTCTCGATCAACTCTTTTGCGAACTTGCCCATGACCTGGTTCCTTTCACGTTCCTTTCTTGAGCAGAGCCGAGAACGCGCGCACCGTCCTCTTCTCGTCTGCCGACAAATCCTCGCGCCGCGCCTTGGCATAGACCAGCAGCAGGTACAGCGGCTTGTCGGCGTCGTGATAGAAGTAGATCACCCGCGCGCCGCCACGCTTGCCGGTACCCGCCCGCGCCCACCGAACCTTCCGCACGCCGCCCGTTTCGGGGATGACATCGCCGGTCTCGGGGTTGGCGGCGATGAAGTCGACAAAAGCCTCGCGTTCCGGCTCGCTCCAGACCGCTTCGGCCTGACGCACGAAAAGCGGGGTTTCCGCAACGGTCAGAAGTTTTCGGGGCACAGACGGCATATATACGCCAATGGCGTCCCTGTTCAAGTGGAATGAGTCGTATTTTCCCGGCTCCAACCTTCCACTCCGGTTCGATAGATTGCCGACGTGAGACACCGGCGCGCGGCGCGACCGCTCGCGAGAACGAACAGGAATCCGGCCATGAAAGCGGCGGTCGTCTTGCGCGCCGGAAGCGTCCCGGTCTACGCCGACTTCGACGAGCCCGCGCCCGCCGCCGGCGAACACCGCATCGCCGTCACCGCCGCGGCGCTGAGCCCGGTGGTGAAAGGCCGCGTCTCCGGCAGCCACTACAGCGCGCCGGGCGATTTCCCGTTTGTTGCAGGCATCGACGGCGTCGGCCGCACCGACGACGGCCGCCGCGTCTACTTCATCCTGCCGCGGGCGCCCTACGGCAGCATGGCCGAGATTGCCGCGGTGCCCGCCTCGCAATGCGTGCCGCTGCCCGACGGGCTCGACGACATCACCGCGGCCGCCATCGCCAATCCGGGGCTTTCGTCGTGGGCGGCGCTCCGGGAACGCGCCCGGCTGGCCGCGGGCGAAACCGTGCTGGTCAACGGCGCGACCGGAACGTCCGGACGTCTCGCCGTTCAGATCGCGAAGCTGCTCGGCGCGAAGAAGGTCATTGCCACGGGCCGCAACGCCGCGGCCTTGCAGGCGTTGAAGGCGCTCGGCGCCGACGAGACCATGACCCTGGGTGAAGATACCGACGCGCTCGATGCCGGCTTCAAGAAGCATTTCGCCGGCCGCGTCGACGTCGTGCTCGACTATCTCTGGGGCCGGAGCGCCGAACGCCTGTTGATCGCCGGCGCCAAGGCCGGGCCGGAGGGCATACCGATCCGCTTCGTGCAGGTCGGCAACTCCGGCGGCGCCAACATCACGCTTCCCGCTTCGGCGGTGCGTTCCTCCACCATCGAGATGATGGGAAGCGGCATCGGCAGCGTGCCGATGAAGGGCATCGTCGGGGCCATCCGGGATGTGCTGCACGCGGCAGCCGAACAGAGTTTCGATTTCGAGACGAAGACTGTTCCGCTGGCGGAGGTCGAAGCGGCGTGGGCCAGCGACAGCGGCATGCCGCGCATCGTGTTCACGGTTGGCAGGACTGCGGGCTAAAGTCTGATCCAACGAGATTGAATTATTCGCGCCGCTTGCTCCGTTCACCTCTCCCATGGGGAGAGGTCGACGCGCGAAGCGCGGCGGGTGAGGGGGTACGGTCTATCGAGGGTCCGAACGCCCTCACCCCAACCCTCTCCCCACGGGAGAGGGAGTTCACCGCCCTCGCTGCTCATGTTTCAATCAAGCTGGATCAAGCCCTAAGGGGCGGCGGCGCTACTTAACCTTTGGTCAGCCGGACGAAGGCCTTGCGGACGGATTTCTGGACGCGGCCGAGCTTGGCTTCCAGTGCGGCAAAGTCCGCCTCGCCCAGCATTGCCGGAAGCTGCCGCGCAAACGCGCCCGACATGGTTTCGGGCAATTCGCCCGGCGCGCAGGCGATGCGGGCTGCCTGCAGCACGGTCTTGAACAACGACAGCGCGCCGGAAAGCTCGTCGCGGTCGGAGGCCGCGAGCACCCCCGCCTGGCCGAGGTGCGACAGCGCATCGGCGGTCGCCGGATGGATCAGGTCCGGCGCCGCGTTCGCGTGCCGCAGCATCAGGTACTGCGCGATGAACTCGATGTCGATCATGCCGCCGCGGACGTGCTTCACGTCCCAGACATTTTCGGTCTCTTTTGCGGTGTGCACCAGCGTGTGCATCTCCAGCATGTCGGTCCGCAACTGCCGGCGCGCGGCCGACCGGTACAACGCCCCGCGGATCACCTCCTCGATCGCCGTCGAAAAGCGCGCGGGGCCCGCGACGACGCGCGCACGCGTCATCGCCATGTGCTCGTAGGTCCACGACTCCTGCTCGAGATAGTCGCGCAAGGTCGAAAGCTGGGTGGCGATCGGCCCCTTGCTACCCCAGGGGCGCAGCCGGAAATCGACCTCGAACAGCGCCCCGTCGCGGTCCTGCGCGCCGAGCGCGGCAATGACGTTCTTCGCCAGCAGGTTGAAATACTGCGTCGCCGGCAGCGACCGCGGCCCGCTCGAGGCGGGCGCGTCGTCCGGGCTTTGATAGACCAGCATCAGGTCGAGGTCGGACGTCGCCGTGAGCTCGAAGCCGCCGAACTTGCCGAGCGCCACCAGCGCCCAGTCGGCGCCCGCGACCCGGCCGTGCAGATTGACGAGCCGGCGCTCGACCAGGCGGATCACCTCGTGCACCACGGCAAAGGCGAGCTTGGAATAGGCGCGTTCCGCCTCGGCGATGGGCATCCAGCCCAGCACGGCGCGGGCGCCGATCAGGAACTGGTGCTCCCGCGTGAAGCGCTGGATGCGCGCGAAATGCCCGGCATCGTTGTCCGACTTGAGCACCGCGAGCGCGCGGGCCAGGTCGTCCATCGGCATCATGTCGGCGGAGGGCCGGTCCGCAATCAACGCGTCGAATGCGTCCGGCCGGCACGCGATGGCGGGCGTCAGTCGCGGCGCCAGCGCCACCAGCTGGAGCAGGGTCCGCAGCGCGGAAGGATTGCCGGCGAGCGAGGCAAACAAATGCGCGCCCGCGGTCGCCTGCCGCACCAGGCTGTCGAAGCCGCTGAGCAGCTTGTCGCCGTCGATGCTCGATTGCACCGCCGCCGAAAGCTGCAGCGTCAGCTGCGAGAGATGCGAGCGCGCACAGGCCGAGCGCGTCGACGGATATTCGCCGCGCTGCCAGTCGCTCCAGTAGGCGGCCATGCTGTCGGCCCCGGGCGGCGTACCCACCGCCCGGGCCGCCTCGGCGGCCATTGCAGAATTCGCAAGCATCCCCGTCTCGTCGGTCAATCGTTGGCGATTTTCCGAAAATGCTACCGCAAGCGGATTGCCGCGCTGCTAATGCGCGCCAAGGTGGAAGCGCTTCGTGCCGTTAAGGTAATGAAAGTGTAGCGGGCCCGAGAGGCAGCGGGTGAACCCGCGCCAGCAGGCCGCTGAAACCTCAGAGTGTCATTCCGGGGCGCGCCGAAGGCGCGAACCCGGAATCCAGGACATCGGGATTCCCTGCTTTTCTGGATTCCGGGCCCGCCGCTTCGCGGCGTCCCGGAATGACCGCAGAGAGATTTTTGGCAGCCGGGCTAGGCCGCTTCGGTGCTGGCAACCGCGCCGGACAGATTGGCGTAGAGCCGATCGGCGCTGAGCACGACGATCGACTCGTTGTCGTTAATGTCCTTCAGGGTCAGCGTCGCTTCGGCGAACATATAGTCCTTCGAAACCATCGCCGGCAGCATGGTTAGCCGATCCTCAAACACCTCGGCGATCTCGCCCAGCGCCTCGACCACCAGTCCGAAGCGTGTGCCATCGGACGTGACCATGACGGCGAGCTGGGTCGACGTCTGCTCGTCATCCGGAGCAACCGCCTTGCCCAGCACGGGCGCGAGGTCGAACACCGGCAGCGCCGTGCCCTCATAGATGAAGCAGCCCCGCATGCCGGGCCGCATCAACGGGATCGGCATGATGGCCGCGCCGTCGACCGCCTCGACGATCTCGCTCGTGCGCGCGGCGAAGATCCGGTCGCCGACGGTGAAGGTCGCGATGCTTTCCTTGTCGCCGGCCTGGGCGCGGTCGGACCGGATCGACAGCAGCTTGGCCTGCGGCCGGCTGACCTGGCCGGCGGCGTCGCAGATCCGCGTGAAGACCAGCGCGATAACCTCGTTGCGATAGTGATCGCCCTCGCCCTTGTACTCGCGATAGCCCGACGAGGCCGTAGCCCCCACGGCGTAATAGCTGTCGCCCAGCACCGTGAAGCCCGCATGGCGTCCCCCCGGCGACAGGCCCAGGAAGGCCGGATCGACCGACACCGTGTCGCCCGGGCGAAACCTGTCGCTCGAGGAGGCGATGATGCGCCCGTCCGGCCCGGCCAAAAGCCCGAACGCGCCGTCCTTCACGACGCCCGCGGCGTCGCGCGGCAGCGCGTCGGTCAGCATGGCGGAAAACTGCGGCTCGGAATCGAACACGATGGCGATCCCGCCGACGACGGAAAGCCTGCGCGGGTCCTGGATGGCGGCACCGTAGATGTAGGTCGGCCGCCCGCCATAGAGCGGCGTCGGCTCGAAGCACGACACCGCATAGGCCTGCTCGCCCTTGAGCGACAGGATGCGCGAAACCCACTCGTCGCGGAGCACCGTGCCGGCGAGTTCGCTTTCGGCGGAATTGGAAACGGCAATGACGATCCCTGAGCGGTCGAACAGGATCAGGTTCGAATAGACGGTGTAGAGGCCGTTGATGGTGCGAAGAATGGCCCCGACCGCCGACCGGTCCTGGTCCGTGAGCTGCCCGCGTGCGAGCGGTTCGCTGAAGGCCGTGGTCAATGCCCACCACCGGCAATCATTGGCGCGCTCGTAGAGATTGCGGTCCATGATGTCGATGGCGAGGCCCGCGTGAAACTCGTTGTCGTGCAACAGCGACGTCACGACCGTGGTGTGCAGGTCGGCAATCGCGCCTTCGAACACCGACTTGGTCTTGGCGCCGGTGCTGCTGATCTCCTTCAGCAGGATCTTCGCGAATGCCGCATTCGTCCCCTCCGAAGAGCTGCCTTGCGTCGAACTCCCCTGTGACGATACCCTGGCGGATGTCGCCGTTCCAGACCGAGCGGTTCAATTCCCGCTGGATGTGGTTGGCCTTGGGCGGGATGGCGCGGATGTCGGCATTGAAAAGCTGCGACGTGTGGATCACCCGCTCGATGACCGACGCCTCGACATTGGCGAGGTCTTTCGCCGCGTTGGCATTGAACGCATGCTGCAGCGGCACCATCACGTGCCCGCACCATCCGGGCCCGCCATAGCCCTGATAGGGCTGCGCCGCCCGCGTGACGGCGACGTACTCCATCGGGCCGAACCGCACGATGCGGTATTCGGCATCGAGGACGGGCGCGAGGCTGGCGCCGACCGGAACGTGATACGGCTCGGAGCTGGCGATGACGGTTCCGGTGTCGTCCAGGATCGTGATGACGTTCCAGTCGCCGGCGCCGGCGAGATTCGAAAAGATCAGCCGGGCCTCGTCCTCGAACCTGAAGCAGAGGCAGAGGACGCCGAGGATCGCGCCGTCGTGGTCGGTCACGCGAAACGAATAGATCAGCGCGCGCTTGCCGCCGGCGACCAGGTCGGTTTCGTGGAAGGTCTCGACATAGGCCGCCGTCGTATCGAGCGCCGCGCGGATCGCGGGATCCTGGCTGACGGTCATCGGCACCGTGGCATCCAGGCGCGCCAGCACCTGACCCGACGTATTCAGCACGACGATGTCGGAATAGACCGAGTACTTGCGGACATATTCGCCGAAGCGCTTGCGCAACGCATCCACGTCGGCGTCCTGGCCGGCGGCCTTCCGGCGCAGGAACGTGCGGATTTCCTCGTCGCTCGAAAGAAAGCCGATATCCGCGGTGCGCTCGAACAGGTTTCGCACCAGGATGTTGATCGCCACCTGCGCCTTGGCGCTGTGGTCCTGAAGGCACTTCTTGAGCGCCTCGCGGCCAAGCTGGTTGAGCAGGCTGCCGGCGAGATCGCTGAACGCGCGGCGCGTTTCGGTCATGTCGGTGCCGGTGCCGGACAGCTGCCCGAGCAGGGTCAGGTTGTCCCACACCGTCTGCAGGTGCTGGAGCGCGCCGCCGTATTCCTCCGCGGTCGCGACATGCGGAATAATCCGTTCCAGATCTCCGTCGAGATCGACGCCCTTAAATTTAGTCGTCATCTGTGAAACGGCTCGTCGAAGGCGTGTCGTTTTGAAATCAGACGTTGCAATCAATTAGACGGGATTTGTTAGTAAATTGTTTACGACAAATAAGGCGGGGCTCTGCCTAATTTTTCGGCAGCCCGGCTCCGGTTTTCTCCGATCGCACCGGCGCAAAACAACAAATGTTTCGGGCGCCGTATCCCGAGGGACGCCGGCGCCCGGCTCCGCATGTCATCCCGGTCAGAGATGGATTTCGTCGTCGGTGAACACGAGCTCCTGCACGTCGAGCATCGTGGCCTTCTGGCCGTCGGTGAAGGTGACGATGGTCACGCCGCCGAAGGTCTGGAACGCCTGAATGTCTGTCGTCGCGCGGGTGTCGAACTCGACGGTGTCCTTGCCGTCGCCGCCGCCGATCAGGTTGTTGCCGGTGTGCGCGCGCCTTTGAGCGAAAGACCCGGCGCGTTTTCGCAAAACATGCGGATCAAAATTTCCGGCAAACGCCGGTTGGATTGAATGCAAATTCGCCGGCGATTTTCCGCGACGCGCCCGGCGATCGAAAATCGTGCAGAGCCTGGCCATATCCGGACCCGCTTTTCGGGCGTGGCGCGCGTCCTTGCAAAACGATTGAGCACCGCGCGCGCAATCGCGCGGCGATGCCGATGCGAGTTTGAAAATAGTCTGGAAGAGAAACGCGAGTGAATTGCGCGCGCGCAGCGGTAACCGGCGCGGGCTTTGGCGCCGCCGGGCGTCACGACGATACCATCAGCCCGGGCAATCTATTTTTGAGGATCTGCTCGGCCTCCTGCGCAATGCGCGCGACGATCTCGCCCGCAGGTGGAATGTCGTGGACCAGTCCCGCGTCCTGACCCATCGACAGCGGACCTTCGTCGACGTCGCCGGTCCGGCGCGCCTCCTGCAAGCCCGCATAGGCTTCTGCACGCGCCTGCCGCAGCGCCCATTCGCGGCCGGACCAGCGCTCGACGAAGCGGTTGCGGCGCGAGCGGGTCATCGCGCCGGGCCACACCAGCCCCGAGGCGAGATCGGGGATCACCGAAAGCTGCGTGTCGTGGCCGTCGCTGTCGACGATCGCCTGCTTGAAGTTGGGATGCAGCGGCGATTCCACGGTGGCGAGAAACCGCGTGCCGAGCAGGATGCCCTGCGCGCCGAGCGCGAGCGCAGCGACGAGCCCCCGCCCGTCGGCAAACCCGCCCGCCGCCAGCACCGGGACCGGCGCAACCGCGTCGACGATCATCGGGATCAGCGGCATGCTGGCCATGAAGCCGACGTGACCGCCGCCTTCGGTGCCCTGCGCGATGATGACGTCGGCGCCGGCCTTTGCGGCGCGCACCGCCTCCGGCACCGAGCCCGCCATGTGCGTCACCTTGCTGCCGGCCTCGTGGGCGCGGTCGAAGAACGCCTTGAGGTCCTGCTCGGGCTTCGGCCAGGCGAACTGCATCACCGCGGGGCGAAGCTTCAGCGCCGCGGCGAAGCTGTCCTCGCGCGTATCGAATACGAGGAAGTTCAGGCCGAACGGCTTGTTGGTCTCGCGGCGGATTGCGCCGGCGCGCTGCTCGATCTGCTCGGGCGTGAGATAGTGGCAGCCGAGCGCGCCGAGCCCGCCGGCCTTCGACACCGCGGCGACCAGTTCCGGCGAGGTCGCCGACCCCATGCCGCCGAGCGCGATCGGATGCTCGATATCCAACAGATCGCAGACCGGCGTGCGGATCATGCCTTCCTCCCGATATTTTTCGCCCGCCTGGCCGGTTCGGTCCGGCGCGGGTCCGTTCCAGAATTCGGGAGCGTCGGCCGTCCGCGCGCGGCGCGGATCGCTGCCGGCGCTATCGGCAGACGCGGACCGTGTAACTGCCCGTGCCCCAGATCGAGCGCCCAGCCCAGTCGGAGCCCCCCCACCAGCCCCAGGAAGGCTGCCGCGCGCGGCGTTCCATCAGGCAGCGGCTCTCATCCGGATAAGCGAGCCGCGCGAAGGCGCCCTTGTACGGACCCGTGTAGTACGGCCCGTTATAGTAGGGGCCGTCATAGACCGGCCCGGAGCGCTCGTACCACCCTTGGGCGGATGCAGGCGTCGCGACCACAAACATCGCCGCGAGGACGATGGCTGCCTGTTTCAACGAAGCGCGCATGGACTTGCTCCTCCTGCCGTCGCCGGCCCCGGCCCCTGAATCGCCCGGCCGGGCGCCGCCCCCCAGCATCCGCAAAATTTGCCAACGGGGCAATACGGAAGCCGGTACGGCCGCTCGATCACGCCGCCGACGAGCTCGGCGAGGCCTTCTTTTTCGCCCAGTAGTTCGGGTCGGACTTGGAGCGCTTCAGCGCCTCCATGTCCTCGAAGCCCGGCGCCATCGAGCCGTCGGTGCCGGCGAGGATCTGGTGGTGCTCGATGTCGAGCGTCCTGAGCCAGCGCTGCTGGCCCATGGTGATGGCGATGAAATAGCCGATTTCGACCAGTTCGGGCTCGGAGAAGTGCTGGTGCAGCCGGGTCCACAAGGCATCGGTCGACGGCAGGTCCCAGGTGATGCACTCGGCATAGGCGAGCGCAGCCTTCTGTTTGTCATCGTAACGGGTCGACGCTTCGAAGTTGATCAGGTCGAGATAGTCCGCCTCGACCGCGCCTGCCTTGGTCGCCTTGATCGAGCGCTGGTTGCCGCAGAACTCGCAAAGCACCGAGCGCGAGACGTAGAGCCGGCACAGCTCCTTGATGGCGTGATCGGCGACGCCGGTGTGGAACACGTCGCGCCAGGTGTTGGCGAAGGACCAGAACGCCTTGGGCACATGCGCCCGGACCGCCTGGCTCTCCGGCCTGGGCGTGCCCTCCCGCCGGCAGCGATCCAGCTCATCCAGCATGGCCTTGTCGTTCATGGTGGCGGGGTCGACGTAGCTGATCCGGGGTGCCATGGCTGCTCTCCTGTTATGCAAACGTTTGCATAAACCCTGCCGAAGGACTAGTCTAGAGGCCTCGATATCAACAGTTTTAACCATCTATTGCGTTGCAATCGTTTGCCAAATCAGGCTCTTTTCCACAGGAAGGCCATGCAGGCACAGCGAAAATGAAGGGTTCCGAACGGACCGGCCCGATCACGATCAAGGAGGTCGCCCAGGCGGCCGGGGTGCACTTTTCCACCGTCTCCCGGGCGCTCAAGCCCGGGACCCGGCACCGGGTCAACGCGCAGATCGCGACCCACATCCTCGAAACCGCGCAGCGGCTCGGCTACCGGACCAACACTGTTGCCTCGAGTCTGCGGACACGGCGCTCCTACGTGGTCGGCGTGATCGTGCCGGATATCGCGAGCCTGCTGTTCCCGCCGATCCTGGAGGGCATCGAATCCACCCTCCTGCAGGAGGGCTACATGACGATCGTCGCCAACTCGGCGAACGATCCGGCCCGGCACCGGAAGATCCTGTCGGCCATGATCGAGCGTCAGGTCGACGGCTTGATCCTCGCCGACGCGACCCTGCACGATCCGGTTCTGGGCGACCGGCCGGACACCCCGGCCCCGGTGGTTCTGATGAACCGCACCGACGAAACCGGCCGAGCGCCCGCCGTCATCAACGACGACATTCGCGGCATCGGCCTCGCGGTCCGCCATCTCGCCGCGCTCGGCCACAGCCGCATCGCCCACATCGCGGGGCCTGGCTGGCTTTCGACCGGCGCGATGCGCGCGCGGGGTTTCCAGCTTGCGATGTCCGAATGCGTGCCGGCCGGCCGCAAGCCCACGGTGATCGAGGCCGAAGCCTTCACCCGCGAGGCCGGCCGCGCCGCATGTCTCCGGCTGCTCGGCGAAGCGCCGCACACCACGGCCATCGTCGCCGCCAACGACCTGCTCGCGCTCGGCTGCTACGACGCGCTGAAGGAAGGCAACGTCTCCTGCCCCGAGGAAATGTCGGTCACCGGCTACAACGACGCGCCGTTCATGGACATGGTGAGCCCGCCGCTCACCACCGCGCGGATCCGCCAGCGCGAGATGGGCATCGAGGCAGCGCGCGTGCTGCTCGCCCGGATGAACGGCCAGGAGGTCTCGGCCGACGTGCTGCTGCGGCCGGAGTTGATCGTGCGCCGCTCGACGGCCGCGCCCAGAAAGCCCAGCGACTAGAGCCAGCTATCTCCGATCGAGCAGCGCCTTGCGCGCCGGGGCTTCGAGATTGAGCCTGATCCAGTTGTCGTCCTTCGACTGCGCCTGCTGCGGCGGCGGCTCGGCCTGCTTCGGCAGTTGCGTGGTCCATTGGCCGGCGGCCGCCGCGATGGTCGCGTTGGGATTGGCCGTGCAGTAGTCGATCGCCGATTTCAGCACCTGGTCGTTGGTCAGGTTGATCACGGCGGCCGCGTTCGAGGACTGCATCGCCGCGTTCATGCCGCTGACATAGCCGAGCAGCCAGTTCGACGCCTGATGGTAGACGATGTCGCTGGTGCGCGCGGCCTTGGTGTACTGGCTGCACGGCACGTTCGCCGCGCCGAACTGTTTTTGCGCCTGCGCGGGCGCGGACAGCAGCATCGCAAGCGTTGCGGCGGAAAGCCCGGCGCGGACCATGCACTTCATCGGCTCACACTCCACTCGAACACTTAAACCGGATGCCAATATGGCAATCGCCCTATTCTACGCCGTCAGCGCCAAACGATAAACCCGGGCCATGGCCTGCGGCGACTGCACAACGGCGGCAGATTTGAACGAATTTTCCGCGCACGGCGCCGGCGAATTGGCCTAGTGTCCGAACCAAACCACTTCGATCACGCCCCTTCGATCACGGACCTTCGATGAGCAACCTCCGCATCACCGCCGGCCCTTTCAGGTTCGACGCCCGGTTCGAGACCGCGCTCGCGCCGAAAACCTGCGAGATCTTCCGCCGGCTTCTGCCCTACCAGGAGCGCGTCATCCATGTGCGCTGGAGCGGCGAGGCGGTGTGGATTCCGCTCGGCGACACCAATCTCGGCGTGCCCGCGGAGAACCAGACCAGCTACCCCGCGCCGGGCCACATGATCCTCTATCCCGGCGGCATCAGCGAAACCGAGATCCTGCTCGCCTATGGCGGCGTGCACTTCGCGAGCAAGATGGGGCAACTCGCGGGCAACCACTTCATCACCGTCACCTCGGCGCTCGACGACCTGCCGAAGCTCGGCAAGATGGTGCTGTGGGAGGGCGCGCAGCCGATTCGGATCGAGGCCGCCTGACCGGGTCTGTTGCCGTCGGCGGCGGGAATCGGCTATTCCCGTGAAACCGGCAGGTAATTAACCGGCCACTAACCACAAGAAATCGCCAGGCCAAGCGGTGTTGTCCACCGCATTCGGCCGGCCGGGCGCGCCGCGGGCTGGCAGGCGCCGGCCCAATGTTGTCGGATCGTGGCGTTACCGCGCCGAAGTTGGCGTTGGGCGCGACAGTGGAACGAAACGCGTGAGCCGGACTTGAACTCCGGAAGCGGGTGTTTTCCATGACTGACTATCGTCCGCGTAACCGCGATCTCCTGCACCACGGCGAACGCGCCGAGGACGGCCTGCGTGTGCTGGCGATCTTCGGTTCGATCACGGTCGCGGTTTCGTTGCTGGTCGTGGCCTACCTGCTGGATGCGTACAACCCCGCTTCCACCGGCTTCACCGCAGCCATTCCGTCGTCCGCGCCGGCTGCGGTCGCGCAGCAGCCCGCGCCTGTCCCCGCGCTGAGCCTTGCGGCGTCTTCGCGCTCCGGCTCCTGAATCTGCGCGAAATATTCAGCTGCTTTTCGGCTCGATCCGCGTCGACCATAACGCGCGGTCGTCGACGTCCTTGAGCGTCACCGTCATCACGCCGCTCGCGCCGTCGATCGCGACATGGCCGAAGAACTGGTAGCTCGTCGCCGGCGACAGCCCCTGCCCGAGCTCCGGCGGCGGCGCCTTCACGTAGATGAGCTGCGGGCCGAAGGTGTTGTCGAGCCCGGCCGGACCGAAGCAGCCGGCATGAATCGGGCCGGAGACGAATTCCCAGAACGGCTCGAAGTCCTGAAACACCGCCTTGTCCGGATCGTAATAATGCGCCGCGGTGTAATGCACGTCGGCGGTGACCCACACGGTGTTGCGCACGCCCGCGCGCTTGATGAAGGCGAGCAGATCGGCAAGCTCGAGCTCGCGGCCAAGCGGCGGTCCGTCGATCAGGCCGATGCCTTCGGCGCCCCACTTGCGAACGAAGTCCTCATGGATGATCAGCCCGAGCGGCTGATCGGCGGCGATCACCTTCCACACCGCGCGCGAGTTCTGCAATTCGCGCTTGAGCCAGGCGACCTGCTGCGGCCCGAACAGGTACGACGCCGGGCCGTAGGTTGCCTCGCGGTTCTCGCCGTTCGGGCCACGGAAGCTGCGCATGTCGAGCATGAACACGTCGAGCAGCGGGCCATATGAAATTTTGCGGTAGACGCGCCCGGGCTCGCCGGTGAAGCGGCGGATCGGCAGGAATTCGTGAAATGCGCGGCTCGCGCGCTGCATCAGCACGCTTGCGTTGGTCTCGCGATAGCCGAGCCGGCGGTGCTTTTCGCCGGTGAGATCCTCGTCGGGCCACCAGTTGTTGCTGACCTCGTGATCGTCCCATTGCGCGAACATCGGGACCTCGGCGTTGAACGCGCGAAGATTCCGGTCGAGCAGGTTGTATTTGAAATTGCCGCGAAACTCGCCGAGCGTCTCGGCGGGCTTCGACTTCTCCTCGGTGACGAGATTTGTCCAGAGCGTGCCGTCCGGCAGCCGCACCTCGCGCTGCAGCGGCACGTCGGCATAGATCGTGTCGCCGCTGTGAATGAAAAAATCCGGACGGTTCTTCTGCATCGCCGCGTAGGTGCGCATGCCGCCGCGCGACTCGTCGATGCCCCAGCCCTGCCCCGCGGTGTCGCCGGACCACACGAACGACACCGAACGGCGGTCGGACGGCGCGGTGCGGAAGCGGCCGCTGACAGGCTCGCCCATGACGGTCGTGAACCACGGGTCCGCAAACCGGACGCGGTAGAAGATGTCCTGGCCCGGCGGCAGGTTTTCCAGCAGCACCTTGGCGGCGAAATCGTTCTCCGGCAGCGCGTCGGCAAAACCGAGGCTGTGGATCGTCGCAAAGCTTTCGGTGGTCGACACCTCGACCAGCATCCGCGACGGCCGGTCGGCGCGCGCCCAGACCATGCCGGAATCCACCGACACGTCGCCCGACTGCACGCCGTGCGTCACCCCCGGCCGGTCGGCGGCACGGCTGACGGAGGGGCGCGCGAGGCCGCCGGCGGCAATCGACGAGCCCAAACTCGCCAGCAGGCTACGGCGGCTCACGATCGGCATAGCCCGAACACCTCAAGCAAGTCCCAACGCGTTTCGCTTAAGCCAAATACGCCGCCTCCGCCACCGCAGGATGACGCCTGCTTGATCGAACTTTTGGCATAGGCGATGGTGCCGCATGACGCGATGCGGCCTGAGGCATTTCCTGTTGCTCGCCTGCTTCGGCCTGATCGGCCACGCCGGCATCGCCGCCGCGCAGGCCCCTGCGCCACCACCGGCCGCGGCGCCTGCCCCGCCGCAGCAAACCACCGCCACCTACGAAGACTGGATCGTGCGCTGCGAAACCCAGCCCGGCCCGCCGCCGCAGAAATTCTGCGAGATGGTGCAGTTCACCCAGGTGAAAGGCGGAGGCGGCGTGATCTCGCAGGTCGCCATCGGCCGTTCGCTCAAGGGCCAGCCGGTCAAAGTCGTGATCCAGCTGCCGATCGGGGTGTGGCTGCCGACCGGCATCAAGCTCATGACCGGCGCAAAGGATCCGGGCCTGCTCACCACCTTCAAACGCTGCCTGCCTGCCGCCTGCTTCACCGACGCCGAGATCAGCGCCGACATGATCCGGAAATTCCGGACCACCACCGAGGCCGGCCAGATCCAGTTCAAGGACGGCAATCAGAAGGATGCGTCGCTGCCGGTGTCGTTCAAGGGCTTCGGCACGGCGTTCGATGCGCTGCAGAAAGAATAGCCGCCGGAAACGCGCCTGTTAGAGCCCATCCCGGTTCAAATGAACCGGGATGGGCTCTAAATTCTTGCGTTGGCGCATGTCCTTTTCGGAAAACCGGTGTCCACTTTTCCGGGACATGCGCTAGCGCACGAATTCGACCGGAACGGTCAGCGTCATCTGCGACTGCGTCATGCCGGGGAAGAACGCCGGCATCGGTTGCGCGCGCTGGAGCATCGCCAGCACCTCCTGATCGAGCGCTGCGACACCCGAGCTGCGGATGATGTTCCGCGACGACACCGAGCCGTCGCGGTTGATCTGGAAGCGCAGCATCACCGTTCCGGTCTCGCGCTTGCCTTCGGCACTGGTCGGATAGCGCTTCTGTTGCTGCAACCGCGCGCTGACCAGATGCTGCCACCGCTTGGTGATATCGCGATTTTTGGTGTCGCTGCCATAGAGCGGCGCCGCAGGCGCCGCCTCGACCGGCCGGTCGGAGCGGGGCGCGGCCGTGGTGCGCGGCGACGGCAACTGCTGCTGTTGCGGCTCGACCTCGGTCTTGGCCTTGTCCTTGTCCGGCTCCTCGATTTTTTTCTGCTCTTCGGCCTTCGGCTCGGGCAACGGCAGCATCACGTCGGACGCCGCCTCGGTCTTCTCGATCGGTTCGGCGATTTCCAGCTTGGCCTGCGGCGGTGGCTTCGGCGTCGGCATCGCCTCGACCGCCTCGGGGCCCGGCGCCTGGTCCTCCTGCGACGACGGCGCAACCGCCACCGGCGCAAGATCGATCAGGATCGCGGTCGAATCCGTCGAGCCCTCCGGCTCGTCCGAAGCGAACAGCAGATAGCTCGCCATCAGGCCGGTGTGCATGACAAGCACGAACGCAGCCGCGAGCGCCCAGCGTTTGAGCTCGGAACCCTCATGACGCGGCAGAATGAGCGTCTGCGCCGTCATTTGCCCGCCTGGCTCGTACTTTCTTGGCTCTCCAGCGCGACCAGCGCGACCTTCAGAAAACCAGCAGCCCGCAACTCATTCATGATCAACATGACGTCGCCGTAGCTGACGGTCTTGTCGGCCCGCACGAAGATGGGATCGTTGCGATTGCCCTTCGAGGCAACCTCCAGCGCCTGGCGCAACCCGTCACGCGACACGGGGTCCTCGCCGATCGCAAGCGAGCGGTCGGCCTTGACGGAGAGGAACACCGGCTTGTCCGGCCGATCCTGCCGTTGCGCGTTGGTCGAAGGCAGGTTCACCGGAATATCGACGGTCGCGAGCGGCGCCGCGATCATGAAGATGATCAGCAGCACCAGGATCACGTCGATGAACGGCGTGACGTTGATCTCGTGCGTCTCCGCGAAATCGTCGCCGTCATGCCCGAGCCGGATCGCCATTGCTGCTCCTCCGTCCCTACTCCGCGGCGGCGCGCGCCATCGGCGCGCTCATGCGGTCGCAGTCGCGGCTGAGCAGCCGCATCACCAGCGCCGAGCCGTCGGCCAGCAGCGCGCGATAGCCGCCGATCGAGCGGGAGAACACGTTGTAGATCACCACCGCGGGAATCGCAGCGACCAGGCCCAGCGCGGTGGCAAGCAGCGCTTCGGCGATGCCGGGCGCGACCACCGCGAGGTTGGTGGTGTGCGCGTTGGAGATGCCGATGAAGCTGTTCATGATGCCCCACACCGTGCCGAACAGGCCGACGAAGGGCGCGGTCGCGCCGATGGTGGCGAGCAGTCCCATGCCGCGGCCGACGCGGCGGCTCGCCGACGCCTCGATGCGCACGAGCAGCCAGGAGACGCGCTCCTTCAGGCTTTCCGGATCGGGATGCGGCGACTGCTGCACCTCCTGCACGGCGGTGCGCAGCAACTGCGCCACGGTCTCATCGCTTCGGCCGAGCCGCTGATGCGCCTCGCCGAGCGAGCGCGCCTCGTTCAGCAAGCCGAGGGCCGCGCGCGCCTTGCGCATCGCAGCCCACAATTCCCAGTACTTGGCGACGCAGACCGTCCAGGTGACGAACGAGGCGAAGGCCAACCCGACCATCACGATCTTCACGACGATGTCGGCGTTGACGAACATGCCCCACGGCGAGAGGTCGCGCGGCAACGTCGCGGTGATCTCGGCGGAAGGACGTGTCTCGGGTGCGGCCACGCCGGGAGCCGCCTGTGCCGGCACCGGAGCCTGCGCCGCAGGCGCGGCCGGCTGCGATGCCGCGGGCGCGGCATTACCCGGCGATGTCGAAGCGGGCGGCGTCTGCGCCCATGCGGCCGCGGCAAACAGCGCGGCAGCGAGCACGCCGAGCGCCGCCGGAGCGGCGCGCCCTGTACTGCGGCAAGCAAGCACACGACTGAAACGCATCGGCAATTCCTGCACTTTTCCGGCGCGCCCCGCCCGGACGCATCGCGCCGCGAAACGAGAGGCCATAGTTACAAATTTACGCGCCCCGCGGCCAGTGGTCATTGTCATCACTCCGCCGCATCGACCTGCGGCACGCCTGCGATTTTAGGCCCGAGCGCCCGCTTCGCCTTGCGGCTGCGCAGCCAGATCAGAACCCCGGTCACCGTCAACAGCGTCGGCAGGACGCCGCAGACAAACACCAGGACCTGCCAGATCGTGCCCGAGTGGCTGCCTTCGTGGATCCAGCGGATCCAAAGGGCAACGCGGTCGCCGGACAACGGTTCGACGCGGCGCGGGGTGCCGCTGCGATCCTCAACCATCACCGTCGTCACGCTCTCCGACTGCCGCTCGCGAAGCTGAACGCGCCAGGTGCCGGCTTGTTGCGTCGGTATGAAGACGGCCGCAAGGCGGGAACCTGGCAATGCGCCCACTGCAGTTTCCACCGCGCGATCGATGTTGAGCTCGGTCCGCTGCATCAACGGCGCGGCGAAACCACCGCGCTGCTGTGGCGTCATCGGCGCAACCGAAGACAGCAGCTCCCGCCCCTGCTGGGGAAAGCCGAGATAGATGCCGGTTACCGACACGACGGCGAGCGGAATCGAAATCCAGAAACCGAGCATGTGATGCAGGTTGAACGACAGCGCAGGTCCGCGCGACCAGCGAAGCCCGCGCAGGAATCCGGCGTTGCGCGGCCACCACAAATAGATGCCGGTGAGCGACAGGACCAGCATCGCCACGCCGCTCCAGCCGACGATGGCGCGGCCGCTGTATTCGGGAATTGTCAGGTTCTCATGGAAGCGGTGCAGGAAGCCGATCAGTGAATAGCGGAACTCGCTGACGTCCAGCACGCGCCCGGTCGGCGGATCGAGATAGACGGTCAGAAACCGCGGCCGGCCGCCGCCCTCGCCGCGCCGCGGCTCGCGCGCCATCACGGTCGCGGGCCAGCCGGCGCTCTCCGGCATACGCACCACGGCAGGCTGAAAGCCCGGCTCGAGCGCCGCGGCCGCGCGCTGCATGAGCTCGGACGGCCGCAGCGGCTCGCCCGCCGTCACCGCGTAACGGCCCGGATTGACCAGCGCGTCGAGATGGTCGTGCCAGACCAGAGCTGCGCCCGAAAGCGAAACCGGCACGAGCAGAACGGCCAAGCCAATGCCGAGCCAGAGGTGAATCTGCAGCCAGACCCGGCGCAGCCGAAACGTCGATCCTGCGGACATAGTTTTGAACCATTCCAAGTAATGCGGCAGCTCTGAATGTGTATAGCGACCCATATCGGGGCCACAAAGTAGAATTGCGGGATTCTTTCTTGTTTTTAAATGTTCTAATTCCAATAACCCTGCAGTTTCAACCATTTGTAATTGTCCGCGAATACTTCAGATGTTAGGCAAATACTTGGAATTGGCTGACTTTTACGTCAGTTCTAAAGTAATAATTGGGTGGGGCACATGTCGAAGTATATCCGCGGCAGCAAGCGGCCGGTCAGCTTGCCAATGGCGTCGGCGAACACGCCAAAGCAATCCGAAAAATCCGCAATTCAGACCGCAATTCGCAATCCCCTGTCTCACGCGGCGGTGGGCATCGCCTCGATCATGCTCGCCTCCACGAGCGCCGCCGCACAGGATGCCGCGACGGCGCCGCAGCCCGGCACTCCGGCCGCCTCGCAAAGCCAGAGCGCCACGCAACTGCCGAAGATCCAGGTGCGTTCGGCGCGGAAGCCCGCCCGGCCGGCGCGCGTCGCGCCTGCCGCACCGCCGCAACAAACCGCGCCGATTGCCGGGTCGCTCGGCCCCTCGCCCTCGTATCAGGCCACGCAGCAGACGATCACGCGGCTGCCGACCCCGCTTCGCGACACACCGCAAACGGTCAATGTCGTGACGCAGCGGACGATTCAGGAACGCAACATCACGAGCATGGAAGATGCTCTGCGGACGGTGCCCGGCATCACCTTCCAGGCCGGCGAAGGCGGCCAGCAGGGCGACACCCCGATCATCCGCGGCTTCCAGTCGCGCACCGACATCTTCCGCGACGGCATCCGCGATCCCGGCTGGTACACCCGCGACCTGTTCAGCGCGGATCGCGTCGAGGTTTACAAAGGTCCGTCGGGCTTCGCATTCGGCCGCGGCTCGACCGGTGGCGCGATCAACACCGTGACCAAACTTCCGACCGGCGCGAACTATGTCGAATCCTCGTCTACGGTCACCAGTTCCGGCGGCCTTCGTCAGGAACTCGATGCCAGCGGAAAAAACGGCAACGTTTCCGGACGCATCGTCGGGATGTACCAGGACATCGAAACGCCGGATCGCGACAACGTCTACACTAGGCGCTGGGGCGTGGCGCCGTCGGTTCAATACACCTTCACGCCGATCACAAAGGCGCTCGTCAGCTACGTCTATCAGGGCGAAGAGAGCATCCCGGACTACGGATTTCCCTACCTTCCGACCCCCGTCATCAACGGCCGCGGCCAAGTCACCAACGTCGGCTACAACGGCAACGGAACCGCGGTCGGGGTGGTGCCAATTCCGCGCAACAACTGGTTTGGCGTCGTCGCAGGTCCACTCGCCGATGTCGTGACCACGGAAACGCACATCGTGACGGCCAAAGTCGAACATGACCTCACGAAGGACATCAAGGTCACCAACGCAACGCGCTATTTGCTGAACGACCGTTTCGCGCGGCCCACCGCGCCGCGAATTCTCGGTGGATCCAACAACATACCTTTCGGAAGCACTGGGGCACAAAATCCGATTGGCTTCCCCGTCGATCAGATGACCATCGGCCGCCAGCACTTCCAAAATGAAACCGACAATACGCTCCTGATCAACCAGACCGACCTCACCGGCAAATTCCGGACCGGAGGGTTGGAGCACACCTTCGCCACGGGGGTTGAACTGGCGCGCGAAACCCGCCGCCAGCAGCGCGCCAGGGGCCTGGACGCAAACAATCTCTGTCCGGCGACCACTTGCCGGACCAGTCTTTTCAATCCGGTCGGCACCAATTTCGGAGGCGTGTTCAACGGTTACAATCCGGCGATCGAACTCGAATCCGAAAACTTCGCGATCTACGCCTTCGATCAGGTCAAGCTCAACGAGTTCTTTGAATTCCTGGGCTCGATCCGTTGGGATAACTTCTATACCCACGCCCGGGATTTCAGTACTCCCACCGATCTCACCAAAACCGACAGCCTGGTGAGTTGGCGGGTCGGTGGCGTGTTTCACCCGACGAAGAACTCCAGTCTGTATGCGGCATACGGCGTATCCTACAATCCGTCAGCCGAATTGCAGACGCTGAGCGCTGCTCCCACCGCCACCAACGCCATCAACCTCGATCCGGAAATGAACACGACCGCCGAGGTTGGCTTCAAGGTTGATACGCTCAACAACAAGCTCAGCCTCACTGGCGCGATGTTCAAGATCGAAAAAACCAATATGCGGATTCCGATCGACCCGATCACGAACACCGTGCAGATTCTCGACGGCGTTGCGCGCGTGCAGGGGTTCGAACTCGGCGCCGCCGGCAACGTGACCGACAAATGGGCAGTGTTCGCCGGCTACAGCTATCTCAACTCCGAGATCACCAAGACGACCAACCTCGGCGAACTGGGCAAGAAGCTGCCGAACACGCCGGAGCACAACCTGGCGATCTGGACCACCTATGATCTGACTTCGCAATGGACGATCGGCGGCGGCGTCACCTATGCGCCCGAGACCTTCGTCAACACCACGAATACCGCGTTCGTTCCGGAATACTGGAAGGTCGATCTGATGACGAGCTACAAGGTCGCCAAGAACGCGACGCTGCAGCTCAACATCTACAACCTGACCGACGAATTGTACTTCGCGCAGTATTATCAGGGTCACGCAGTCCCGGCGTCCGGACGCTGGGCCTCCCTGTCATACCGCGTGAAGTTCGTCCCGCCGGAGGAAATCGTCCCCTCGGCCAAATCGGCGAAGCCTGCCGGATACTTCAAATAAAGCCGGTCGCCTCCGTGACCGCACGTGACGGGGCCGCTCCTGCTGTGGGCGGCTCCGTTGCATTTGGGAACGGTCGATCACCGCCGTCTTCTGTTTGGAATTGCTCTCGACTGAAAAGCTTGGAGCACCGGCGGTTCGGCGCTAAGGCCTGCACGCCAAGGACGGAGTCCGCACCATGATGGTCCACATTCCCAACGTGCTCACGCCCGAGCAGGTCGCACGCTGCCGCGATGTGATGACCAAAGCCGACTGGGTCGACGGCAACGTCACGGCCGGGCATCAGTCGCGCCAGGTGAAATATAACCTGCAGCTCCCCGAGGAGTTGCAGGAGGCGCGCGAGCTCGGCGACATGGTGCACCGCGCGCTCTACAAGAGCCCGCTGTTCATGTCGTCGGTGCTGCCGCACCAGGTGTTTCCGCCGCTGTTCAACCGCTACGACGCCGGCATGACGTTCGGCGCCCACGTCGACAACGCGATTCGCTCGCATCCGATCGATCCCGTTCGCATTCGCACCGACATATCGGCGACGCTGTTCATCTCCGCACCGGAGGACTACGACGGCGGCGAGCTCGTGGTCGAGGACACCTACGGCAGCCACGCGGTGAAGCTGCCGGCCGGCGACCTGATCATTTATCCGGCCACCAGCCTGCACAACGTCACGCCGATCACGCGCGGCTCGCGCATCGCCTCGTTCTTCTGGACGCAGAGCCTCATCCGCGATGTCAGCAAGCGCGCGCTGCTGTTCGATCTCGACGTGTCGATCATCCAGCTCACGCGGGATCACCCCGATCACCCGTCGCTGGTGTCGCTCACGGCCGTCTATCACAACCTGCTGCGGCAGTGGGCCGAGGCGTAGCCGTCGGACCGCGTTGCAAAATGCAGAAGCCCCCGGATCGCTCCGGGGGCTTCGATTTTGAACCGTCGCGCCGCTACTGGTTGAGCAGCGGAATGCTCTTGTAGTCCTTCGCCTTGGGGATCGACGCCAGATACGCGTGCATGTCGGCGAGATCCTCGTTGGACAGCACCTTCTCGCTGTAAGGCGGCATCGCGCGATCGCTCGAGCGGACGTACGCCACGAAGGTCTCCAGCGGCATCGGGTCCGGCGCCAGCACCTTGCCGGCGCTGGTGATCGCCGAGCCCTGCCCTTCGGTGCCGTGGCATTGCCAGCAGCCGAACTTCATGAAGGCGTCCTTGCCCTTCTTCACGTCGGCCGCGAACGCCGCGCTGTGAACGAGCACCGCCGCGCCGGCCGCGAGCGCGGCCAGCACCAGACTGAACACTTTACGAGACATGTGTGCGTGCTCCCGGTCAGCGCGGCTGCGTCCAGACGTCGAGCAGCGCCGGCTGGCCGGATTTGACGGCCGCCACCGCCTCCTTCAGCGCCGGCCCGAGATCGGCCGGGTCCTTGATCGGTCCCTTCGCCCACCAGCCCATCGACTGGGCGAGCTTGGCGTAGTCGATGTCCGGATTCATGATGCTGGTGCCGATCGGCCCGATGTCGCCGCCGAGGCTCGCGACGCGGTTGCGGAAGCTCGACAGCCGCTGCACGTGCATCAGCTCCTGGTGGTAGCCGCGGTTGTTGTGCATCACCGACAGCAGCGGGATCTTGTGCTTCGCCGCGGTCCACAGCGCACCCGGCACGTACATCAGGTCGCCGTCGCCCTGGATCGACACCGAGAAGCGGCCGAGATCGCGGTTGGCCAGCGCCGCGCCGACCGCGGCGCCCGCCCCATAGCCCAGGCCATAGCCGCCGGACTGGCCGAGCCAGTGATGGTGTTTCTCCATCTTCCAGAGGCGATGCGGCCAGCCGCTGACATTGCCGGACTGCGCGACCAGCGACCAGTCGAGGTCCTTGATCTGCGCCCAGATCTCCGCGCTGAGCCGCGCGGTGCTGATCGGCTGCGCATCCCAGGCGATCGCCGCCGCCTGCCGGGCGCGCACCTGCGCCTCGGCATGGGCCTTCTTCGCGGCCTCGCCGCGCTTTTCGATCGCCGCCTTCTTGTCGTTGCCGATCGCCCGCTTCACCTCTTCGATCAGCACCGGCAGCGTCGCTTCCGCGTCGGCGGCCATCGCGATGTCCACCGCCTGGAAGCGCTGGAAGTCCTGGTAGTTCGCCTTGGTGTTGAGCTCGACGGAGCTGATGCTGATCAGCTTGGTGCCGGCTTTCATCCGCTGCTGGTTGAAGCCGTGGCCGTGGCTGCCGTTGTCGACGTACTGGTTCACCAGCGCCCAGAAGTCGTTCATCTCCATGCCGAGGATCACGTCGGCATTGGCGACCGCGGGCAATCCGGCGCTGAGATGGTGCGTCTTCGGGAAGTTCATCCGCTCGCCGGTGTCGATGACGCGGGCCTGCAATGCTTCGGCAAGTTGCACAAGCAGCCGCACGCCGTTCTCGGTGCGCGCCGCGCGGCTCACCGCGATCACCGGGTTCTGCGCCTCGGCCAGCAGCTTCGCGGCTTCCCTCACCGCACCCATCTCGCCGGCCGGCGGCGAGGTCGGCGTGTATTTCGGAATGTAGAGCTTCTCGCCGTTGGAGGGCCCGACCGGCGCCTGCTGCAGGCCCGCGTCGAGCGAGATCATGACCGGGCCGTGGGGCGGGGTCATCGCGATCTTGTAGGCGCGCACGAACGATTGCGCGAAGTGCTGCAGCGACACCGGCGTGTCGTCCCACTTGGTGAAATCGCGCACCAGCGCGTTGATGTCCTGCGCCGAGTGGACGGTCGGCACGCCCGGCGGCCGGATCGCGGCGTCGAGATCGTTGCCGCCGACCACGATCACCGGCACGCGGTCGCACCAGGCGTTGTAGATCGCCATCGCCGCGTGCTGCGTGCCGACCGTACCGTGGCACAGCGTCATCATCGGCTTGCCGGCGATCTTGAAGTAGCCGTGTCCCATGGCGACGCCGATTTCCTCATGCGTCACGGTGAGGAACTCCGGCATCTTGTTGTTGCCGTAGTTGATCAGCGATTCATGCAGGCCGCGGAAGCTCGAGGCGCAGTTCGACGGCAGATACTTGATGTCGAGCGTTCTGATCACGTCGACCATGAAGTCGGAGCCGGCCACGCCGCCGATCCGGTTGAGGTCCTTCTGCGGCGTGTTGGTCTCGGCGGCGATGGTCCACGCGGTCGGCGGCAGCGCCGAGGGGATGCGCGCGGTCGCGGCGCCCGAGGTGGACGCGGCGTTGGCCGCCTGTGGGGTTACTGCGCCTGCGGCGCCGGCGACGGCGACGCCTTTGAGGAATTTGCGGCGGTCGACCTTCGCTGTGGAATCCTTCGAAGCATGATCCTTGCGTGCCATTGAGCGACTCCCCGTCAATTTGAGTTTTTGTTGCGGCGACTCGCACGTGCGCCGCGCGTTTCCGTGGAGTGATTCTAGATCAGGCCCAAACGCCGCACTAGGGCCTCCCGGGTTGTCCGCAAAACCCGCGTTCCGGCGGCCGGAACCGGATGCTCCGGCGCGGCGCGTTGCGTTCGCCGGCAAACTTTGCGATCCATGCCGCCGATGGCATCGGCGCCGAACATTCTGGTCTTCGATTCCGGGCTCGGCGGGCTCACGGTGTTCCGCGAAGCGGTCAAGGCGCGCCCGGACGCCCGCTACGTCTACGCCGCCGACGACGCGTTCTTTCCGTATGGCCGCCAGGAGGAGCCCAAGCTCGTCGCCCGCGTCCTCGACGTGATGGACCGGCTGATCGCGGCGCACCGGCCGGATCTGGTTGTGGTCGCCTGCAACACGGCTTCGACCATCGTGCTTCCGCAGCTCCGCGAGCGCTTCCAGGTTCCGTTCGTCGGCACCGTGCCGGCCATCAAGCCCGCTTGCGCGGCCTCGAGCAGCAAGCTCGTCACCGTGCTCGGGACCGAAGCCACCGTGAAACGCGAATACACGCGCAAGCTCATCCTCGAACATGCCAACGGTTGCGACGTGACGCTCGTCGGCTCGCCCCGCTGCGCCGAACTGGCGGAGGCCGAACTCAAAGGCGAAACCGTCAGCGACACGGATATCGCCGCCGAAATCGCCGCCTGCTTCGTCGAATCCGGCGGCAAACGCACCGATACGATCGTGCTGGCCTGCACGCATTACCCGCTGCTGCTGGATCGCATGCAAAAGCTGGCGCATTGGCCGGTCCATTTCATCGACCCCGCCCCCGCCATCGCCCGCCGCATCGTCGACCTGCTGGGCCCCGCGGTCTCCGGCGCTCCCCCACAGCCGGCGCAGGCCATTTTCACCTCGGGCGCAAAGCCCGCCCCGCCGCTCGCCGCGGCCCTCGCCGGTTTCGGTCTCGCTGGAGCCGCGCCCGCAAGCGTTTGACACCCCCGGCAAATCCTCCTAAATACCGCCCATCTCGCGGGCCTACGGGCCCGCGCGGTGTTTCGCGACCCGCGGTTTTGCCAGTTTCCGCAAGCACTTATCCTTAAGTGCTAAAGCACTTTCGCTTAAGTGCTCATGCGCTTTGGCTGCAAAACCTGTCGGTCCCGGGGAATGCCCCGGGGCAAAGGAGGGCGCGATCCTCAACCTGAACTCATTATGAGGACGCGATGACCAAGCGCCACGAGGCGAAGTACAAGATCGACCGCCGTATGGGCCAGAATGTCTGGGGCCGCCCGAAGAGCCCCGTCAACAAGCGCGAATACGGCCCCGGCCAGCACGGCCAGCGCCGCAAGAGCAAGCTCTCCGACTACGGCGTGCAGCTCAAGGCCAAGCAGAAGCTGCGCGGCTACTACGGCAACATTTCCGAGAAGCAGTTCCGCGGCATCTATACGAAAGCCCGCCGCCAGAAGGGCGACACCGGCGCGCACATGATCGGCATGCTCGAGCAGCGCCTCGATGCGGTCGTCTACCGCGCCAAGTTCGTGCCGACGGTGTTCGCGGCGCGCCAGTTCATCAACCACGGTCATGTGAAGGTGAACGGCAAGCGCGTCACCATCCCCAGCTACCAGGTGAAGGTGAACGACGTCGTCGAGGTGAAGGAAGCCTCCAAGCAGCTCGCGCTGGTGCTCGAAGCCCGCGCGCTCGGCGAGCGCGACGTGCCGGACTACATCGAAGTCGACGACGGCAAGGTCTCGGCCAAGCTGATCCGCATTCCGGCGCTCAACGAGGTGCCCTATCCGGTGGCGATGGAACCGCACCTCGTCGTCGAATATTATTCGCGCTGATCGGGCGCGCATCGAGCCAACGGAAAAGCCGCCCTTACGGGCGGCTTTTTTGTTGCCGGAAAAACCGGAGCGCCGGGAGCGGGCCGGCGGCGGAGCTTCAAAACGAATCACTCGCCGCCTCTGACGCATCGCAACATGCGCCTAAATGGAAGGCATAAGTCCCTGACGCAGGCCGATATTGTGCCTGTCCTTGAAGCAGTTCCCCACATTTAGTAGAGGCTCGCCGGCGAATTGTGGCTTTGCGTGTCAAAGACCTGCGATCGCAAAAGGGGAAATCGCTCATGAGCGCCATTCAAACTCTCAAGTCGTGGATTGGTGCGTTGACTGACCTCGGGCTGATGTTGCTCGCGTTGGGAATCGTGTGCGCCCTGCTGGTTGGCGGCCAGAACATTCCGTTCTTCGGCAATGTCGCCGCAAACATCATGACCTTCGTCAAGGATCTCGGGGCGAACGGGCTGGTCGGCCTGATCGCGCTCGGCTTCATCCTCTGGCTGTTCTCCAATCGCCAGATGGCATGACGCATGGAATCGTGACGCGCGGACATTCCGTGGCCGTTGCGACCTGAGGCGAGTTCAAGCCCGGTGGGGAGCGGGAGCTCCCCACCCCAAAACATTGGGGGAGCGGGACGATGGAGATCCTCGAAAAAACCAGACGCCTTCTTTGGCTGTTCGTCGAACTCGGATTCCTGACGATCCTGTCGGTGATCCTGATCTACCTGATCCTCGGCGACAGCTCGGGCGTGTTCGTCAAATCGGTCACCGACAACGTGATGAAGTTCGCGGGCGCGGTGCCGACGCCGAGCCTGATCGGCTTCGCGGTGATCGTGGCGATCATCTATCTGGTGATGCAGCGGCTGCGGTGAAATGCACGAGCGGCCGCGCGTGAGGCCGCCGTTGTGCCTTTGCGTTTAGCCGCGCTTCCCAGGCAACGCGGCGAGCAATATCGCGATGGCCAGCAGGAGAAGCGGGCTCAAGGCGAGCCGTATGAGCCAAGGGATATCGATACGGCAACAACAAGGCCGAACAGCCGGTTGCGCGCCTCCGGTGGATCCCGACCGGAGCGTCGGTTCCGGAGCCAGTGCCGGGGCGTGGCTCAAGGGTGCACAGCTATGCTGGTGCGCTGTCCTTCACCGGCAGGCCCTTGTCCTTCATCAGCGACTGCAGTTCGCCCGCCTGGAACATCTCGCGGATGATGTCGCAGCCGCCGACGAACTCGCCCTTCACGTAGAGCTGCGGAATGGTCGGCCAGTTGGAATAGGTCTTGATGCCGTTCCTGAGATCGTCGTTCTCCAGCACGTTGAGCCCTTTGTAGGGCACGCCGAGATAGTCGAGGATCTGCACGACCTGCCCGGAAAATCCGCACATCGGGAACTGCGGCGTGCCCTTCATGAACAGCACGACGTCGTTGCCCTTCACTTCATTGTCGATGAATTGCTCGATGGCCATCGGTTTTTCCTTTGCGCGCAGAAGGTGTTCCGCGCCTCTTTTGATACCCGAAATTACCCCTCCGGCAGGCCGGTCTGCAAGGCAAGCGCGTGGAGCGCTCCCCCCATTTGGCCCTTCAGAGCGTTGTAAACAAGCTGGTGCTGCTGGACCCGCGACTTGCCGCGGAAGGATTCCGCAACCACGGTTGCGGCATAGTGATCCCCGTCGCCCGCCAGATCGCGGATGGTGACCTCCGCGTCGGGAATGCCCGCCTTGATCAGCTTTTCGATGTCGTTGGCATTCATCGGCATGGAATAAGGTCCTGACGGCACGTCGTTGCCCGCGCCCCAATTCACCCGGGGATTATGCCAAAATCGGGCCATCGGCGCTCCGGTTATTCTCGGCTTATTCGAGTTTCACCCAGACGGTTGGCATTCAATCTGCATGGCTGTGGCCGGCAGGATACGTCCTGACCCCAGACCAAGGACCGCAGCCATGCTCGACACCGCCCTGCTCATCGCCTCCGCCCTCAGCGTTGCCTTGATGGTGGCGTTCTCGGAACTGCCGTGAACGAGCCAGCCGCGGAACCCCCGCACGGCCGGCCGGGATGGCGCGGCCGGTGGGACAATTGCACCCAGTTTTCTCCGCTCCAATTTCTGCAGACGGTGGCATAGCATCCGGCCTGGAATTCAAGCTTCCGGAGAGGCCCCATGCCGTACAGTTCACGCCGCATCGCCAGCGTCGCACTCGCCGCCGTCTCGCTTCAACTGCTGGTCGTCGCCGGCCCGGCATCCGCGCAGCCGTCGGCGGAACAGCAGAGCGCGCTGCGCAACAACTGCCGTTCCGATTTCATGTCCAATTGCTCGGGCGTCACGCCGGGCGGCGCCGAGGCGCTGCAGTGCCTGCAACGCAACGTCGCGAAACTCTCGCCGGGCTGCCAGAGCGCGGTGAACGCGCTCGCGCCGCGGAGTGCGCCGCCGCAGGCGGCCGCACCTGCCGCTCCCCCAGCGCCCGCGCCTGCTCCCGCCGCTGCGCCTGCGGCGGCGTCCGTGCCGCCACCCCCGGCGCCAGCCACACGCGCGGGCGCACCGACGCCTGAACAACAGGCCGCGCTCCGCCAGCTTTGCGGAGCCGACTACATGGCTAAATGCGGTCACGTCCCGCCGGCGAGCCGCGAGGCCTTGCAGTGTCTGCAAAGCAAATCCGCCGAACTGTCGGAGAACTGCCGCGGAGCGCTTGCGCTGTTCAGCCCGGGCAGCGCGCCTCAGCCGGCACCCGCGCGAGCGGCAACGCCGACACCTGCACCGGCCGCACGCGCGGCCACCGCGCCGGCGGCGGCGGCCGCCGCGGCACCGGCCCGGCCGGCCGCCGCAGCACCGGCCCGGCCGACCGCGCAGCAACAGGCGGCGATCCGCCAGTCCTGCCAAGGCGATTTCATGTCGAAGTGCAGCGGCGTGCAGCCCGGCGGCGCGGACGCGTTGCGCTGCCTGCAACGCAATTCCGCGCAGCTCTCGCCGAACTGCCGTAACGCGGTCGCAGCGATCGGCGGCGGCGGCACGGCTTCGGCCACCGCGCCTGCGGCGCCGGCCGCGGCGGCATCCGCTCCCGCCGCCATGCCGACGGCCGAACAGCAGGCTGCGATCAAGCGAACCTGTCAGCGCGACTTCATGATGAACTGCCGCGGCGTGCAGCCCGGTGGTCCGGAGGCTTTTGCCTGCCTGCAACGCAATGCGTCGCGGCTGTCACCGGACTGCCAGACCTCGCTCGCCGCAGTCGCAGGCGGCGCGCCGGCCGCCACTGCTGCCGCCGCTCCGGCGGCACGGCCGCCGGGACCGTTTCCGCTGCGGCGCGCGATCCGCGAAAGGATGATGCACCAGTAGGCGTTCAGGCGGCGCCGGCCATGTAGGCCGGCAACCAGCCCTCGAAGCTTTCGTTGAGGGCGGCAACCGCGAGCGCGCGCTCGCCCGGAATCAAGATCGTGTCGCCGCCTGTCGTTCCGATGCGAGACACCGGCACGCTCGCCTGCTGCACCCGCCGCACCAGATCGTCGGCCCGGTCGAGCGGCACGGTAACGACGTAGCGCGCCTGGTCCTCGCCGAACCAGTAGGCGTGCGCCTCGGTGTCCGACGGCGGCGCGAGGAGCCGCGCGCCGATCCCCGACGCCATCGCCATTTCGGCGACTGCGACGAGCAGGCCGCCGTCCGACACGTCGTGGGCGGCGGTGATAAGCCCTTCGCCGATCAGCGTGCGCACCACGTCGCCGTTTTCCTTTTCCTCGACGAGATCGACCGGCGGCGGCGCGCCATCCTCGCGGCCGCAGACGTCGCGCAGATAAAGCGACTGGCCGAGCCAGCCCTGCGTCTCGCCGATCAGAAGGATCGCCTCGCCGCCGGACTTGAAGGCGAGCGTCGCCGATTTGGTGAAGTCGGACAGCACGCCGACGCCGCCGATGCTCGGGGTCGGCAGGATGCCGCGGCCCTGCGTCTCGTTGTAGAGCGAGACGTTGCCGGACACGACCGGAAAGTCGAGCGCCTTGCAGGCCTCGGCGATGCCGCGCACGCAGCCGACGAACTGGCCCATGATCTCCGGCTTCTCGGGATTGCCGAAATTGAGATTGTCGGTGAGCGCCAGCGGCTTGCCGCCGACCGCGGTGATGTTGCGCCAGGCTTCGGCCACCGCCTGCTTGCCGCCCTCGAACGGATCGGCCTCGCAATAGCGCGGCGTGACATCGACGGTGAGCGCCAACGCCTTCGGCCCGTCCTCGACGCGCACCACTGCGGCGTCGCCGCCCGGCCGCTGCACGGTATTGCCGAGGATGACGTGATCGTACTGCTCCCACACCCAGCGCTTGGAGCAGAGGTCGGGCATACCGATCAGCCTCTCCAATGCATCGGCGACCGACATCGGCGGCTTCACGCTCGAAGCCTTCACCGCCGGCCGCTTGGGCGTCTCGGTGAACGGCCGGTTGTAGACCGGCGCCTCGTCGCCGAGCTCCTTGATGGGCAGGTCTGCCATCACGTCGCCGCGGTGCTTGACGATGAAGCGCTTGGTCGGCGTGGTGTAGCCGACGATGGCGAAGTCGAGGCCCCATTTGCGGAAAATCGCCTCGGCCTCCTTCTCCTTGTCGGGCTTCAGCACCATGAGCATGCGCTCCTGGCTTTCCGACAACATCATCTCGTATGCGCTCATGCCGGTCTCGCGGCATGGCACGCTGTCGAGCTCGAGATCGACGCCGAGATCGCCCTTGGCGCCCATCTCCACCGCCGAGCAGGTCAGCCCCGCAGCCCCCATGTCCTGGATGGCGATCACGCAACCCTTGGCCATGATCTCGAGGCAGGCTTCGAGCAGAAGTTTTTCCGAGAACGGATCGCCGACCTGCACGGTCGGCCGCTTCTCCTCGGAGTTCTGGTCGAACTCGGCCGAGGCCATGCTGGCGCCGTGGATGCCGTCGCGGCCGGTCTTGGAGCCGAGATAGACGATCGGCATGCCGACACCCGACGCAGCCGCATAGAAAATCTTGTCGGCTTCCGCGAGCCCCACCGCCATCGCGTTGACGAGGTTGTTGCCGTCATAGCGGGTGTGGAAGCGCACCTGCCCGCCGACCGTCGGAACTCCAAAAGAATTGCCGTAACCGCCGATGCCGGCGACCACGCCGGACACCAGATGCCGGGTCTTGGGATGCCTCGGATCGCCGAACGAGAGCGCGTTGAGGCAGGCGATCGGCCGCGCGCCCATCGTAAAGACGTCGCGCAGGATACCGCCCACCCCGGTCGCCGCGCCCTGATAGGGCTCGATGTAGCTCGGATGGTTGTGGCTCTCCATCTTGAACACCACCGCAAGCCCGTCGCCGATGTCGATGACGCCGGCATTCTCGCCCGGCCCCTGGATCACCCATGGCGCCTTGGTCGGCAGGCCGCGCAGGTGCACCTTCGACGACTTGTACGAGCAATGCTCGTTCCACATCGCCGAGAAGATGCCGAGCTCGGTGAAGCTCGGCTCCCGGCCGATCAGGTCGAGGATGCGCTTGTACTCGTCCGGCTTGAGGCCGTGCTCGGCGACCAGTTCGGGGGTGATGGGGGGCTCGTTGGATTTCACGGGCGATATGTAACGTGGCGGCCTTGGAATTACACCCGCCGGAAACCGGGCATCCACGCCTATTATTGGCCCATTCGCGGCGGTTACGCGACCTGATCAACGGTCGCGGCCGAGGAAGAACATGCCCGCATAGATCTTGCGGCGCGTCCCCTCGTTCAGCCGTGCGATCGACTGGTAGAGCTTCTCGATCATCAGGCAGGGCCTGCCCGGCTCGTCGCCGGCCTTGGTGAGGAATGCGCCGGTGCGCACCTCTTCGAACCGCATGCCGTCGCGATTGAGGCTTGCCTCGAACTGGCCAAGTTCCTCGTTGGACAGCGGCTCGACCGGCTTGGTGTTCGTCATGCCCTCGACGATGGCCTGGAACCGGTAGAGCGTTCCGAGCCGCATCATGCGCCGGACGCTCTCCGGCGGCTGGTTGTCCGCGGGGCTGTCGTCCTTGCCAAGCACCTTGAGACAGAAGGCCGGGCCTTCGGTGCCGAGCGCCCGAAACAGCGCGATCTCGTTGGCGGCCAGGCGATCGATCATCGCCGTGCTGGCGCCCGCCGCAAACCGCAGCTTGCTGCGCATGATGTCCTGAAAACGCGCAAACAGCTCCTGCCCGAACACCGCGTCGGACGCGCCCTCGTTGCGCCGGTCCACCGCAACCGCGATCAGCGCCTTGTAGTCATCGGCAAAGTGCTTCTTCAGCAGCACCTGAAGTTCGGCATGGTCCGACTTCGCGATCTCGGCCTCGATGCTGTCCGGCGTGGCCTTGCTGGGCGGTGCAGGCGGTGGCGCGGGCTGGGGCGGCTGGGCGGACGGCACCGGCGGAGGCTGCGCGGGAGCGCCCGACGCTACCGGCGCTTCGGTAGTGCGGACCGGGCGCTGTTGCGTCGCGGCCAGCGGCTCGTGCGAACGCGAGCTCAGCGCGAAATAGAACCCGCCGAAGGCCACGGCAACGAGGGCTGCGGCAACCGCAATGAAGATGCGGAAATCCATGACAGAACCAGGTTTCCTTCGCCCGCTCGTGTTCCGAACCGCGGCACCAGAATAGGCGGATCAGGCCACCTTCGCAAAATGCTGCGTCAGCCCGGCAAACAGGCCGCGACCGTCGGTCGGACCGATCGCGCTTTCGACGTGGTTCTCCGGATGCGGCATCAGGCCCAGCACATTGCCGCGATCGTTCAGGATGCCGGCGATGGCGTTGACCGCGCCGTTGACGTTCCAGCGCGGGTCGAGCTTGCCGTCGGGCGCGGCATAGCGGAACGCCACCCGCCCCTCGCCTTCGAGCCGCGCCAGCGTTTCGGCGTCGGCGGCGTAGTTGCCTTCGCCATGGGCGACCGGCACCCGGATCACCTGCCCGGCATTGTAGCCGCGGGTGAACGGCGTGTCGGAGCGCTCGACGCGGAGATAGACATCCTTGCAGATGAACTTGAGCTCCGCGTTGCGCATCAGAATTCCCGGCAGCAGTCCGGACTCGCAGAGGATCTGGAAGCCGTTGCAGACGCCGAGCACCAGCCCGCCGCGCGCAGCATGCGCCCGCACCGCATCCATGACCGGCGCGCGCGCCGCGATCGCGCCGCATCGCAGATAGTCGCCGTAGGAGAAGCCGCCGGGCACGACGACGAGATCGGTGCCGGGGGGCAGTTCGGTCTCCGCATGCCAGACCATCGCCGGCTCCGCGCCCGAGACGAGCCGCAGCGTGCGCGCCATGTCGCGCTCGCGATTGATGCCGGGGAAAACCAGGACGGCGGATTTCATGACCTGCTCCGCTTACCCCAGCACCTCGACGCGGTAATTCTCGATGACGGTGTTGGCGAGAAGCTTCTCGGCCGCCGCCTTGAGCGCCGCCTCGGCCTGAGCGCGGTCCGAGCCCTCGACCTCGATGTCGAACACCTTGCCCTGGCGGACGCTGGCGACGCCCGAAACCCCGAGCGACTTCAACGCCCCCTCGATCGCCTTGCCCTGCGGGTCGAGAACGCCGGCTTTCAATGTGACTGTGACGCGCGCCTTCATCTCATGGGTGAAATAAAGGGGATTCCGTCACCCCGCAACCTCCGGCGCGCGCCGTCCCCCGCAATTCTGGGGCAATTCCAAGGCAGAGTGCTTGCTAGGCGGGCACCCTCTGCGATTGCCCCAGCATCTTGCCGCGGCCCGCCACGTGCCCGCTGTCGCCGGCCAGCCGCATCGCCTTCCAGAACGCCGATTGCGTGCTGGTGACCACCGGCACGCCATGCCGCTGCTCGATCGGCTCGGCGCAGCCGAGCGTGAGCAGACCGCCGCAGGAGATCAGCACGGCGTCCGGCTTGTCCGCCGCCTCGATCGCCGTGCCGCTGAGCTCGATGATCTCCTTCTCGGACTTGTTGCCGGGCTCGCCGAAGCCGAACAGGCCGAAGCCCTTGAGCGCGAGAACCTCGAAACCGGACTTGCGCAGGAAATCGGCAAGCCGGTTGTTGACCTCGTCGGCATAGGCGGTCGCGACCGCGATGCGCCTCGCGCCCACCGCCTTGAGGCCGTCCACCACCGCCTCGCTCATGGTCGAGACCGGCAGGCCGGTTTCCTTGCGCAGCTGCTCCAGCAGTTCCTGATGCGCGTCGTAGCCGCGATAGAAGGTGAGCGAGGTGCCGATCACCATGATGGCGTCGACGCCCTCCTTCGCGAGTTGCTTCGCGGCCGGCAGGATCGCGTTCCAGGCGGCGTCGTAGCCTTCGGGTGTGAGCGCGCGCACACCCACGGCACGCGGAATGAACTTCACGCCCGGATACATCATCGGGCCCTCTTCCGGCACCTTGTCGGTCGAGAACGGCACGACGAGGCCGATGGTGAGTGGCTTGCTCATGGATGGCTTCCTCCGCGTTTGACGCAATTTAGCTTATTCGACGCTGATGCCTATGCCCCTGATGACTTCGGTCCAGCGCGCAGCTTCCTTGACGATATGCTCATGCGCTTCTTTCGGCGTGCTGGTTCGCGGCTGCATACCGAGCGAGGTGAAGTAATTCTGCGCCTCCGGCGTCACCATGACGCTGGCGAGCGCGCCGTTGAGACGCTGGACGATCGGCTCCGGCATTTGCGGAGGACCGACCATCATCTGCCAGGTGTTCGCCTCGTAGCCGGTGACGCCAGCCTCGTCGAGCGTCGGCACCTCCGGCAGATTGCTGCTGCGGGTCGCGGTCGTTACGCCGAGCGCCTTGAGCTGGCCCGATTTGATCAGCGCTGCAGCAGGCCCCGCATCGGCAAAATAGACCGGCACATGGCCCGCGACGACGTCGTTTTGCGCGAGTGCGCCGCCGCGATAGGGCACGTGCCGCATCTTGATGCCGGTCATGCTCATGAACAGTTCGCAGAAGATGTGATGCACCGCGCCGACGCCCGCGGACGCATACGCGAGCTCGCCGGGCTTGCTCTTGGCGAGCGCGACAAGCTCCTTCACCGAGTTCACTCCGAGCGACGGATTGACCACCAGCACGAACGGCACGGTGGCGAAGTACATCACCGGCGAGAAATCCCTGGTCGGGTCGTAGGCGAGCCGCTTGTAGAGCCCGGGCGCCGCGGCGAAGGTCGAGGCGGTGCCGACCAGCAGGGTGTAGCCATCGGGCTCGGCGCGCGCGACGGCGGTCGCGGCGAGCGTGGTGCCCGCGCCGGCGCGGTTCTCGACGATAAAGGGCTGACCGAGCCGCTGCTCCATGCCTTTGGCTACAACGCGCGTCAGCGCGTCGGTGCCGCCGCCGGCCGGAAACGGCACGACGACCTTCACGGGGCGATTGGGATAGTCCTGCGCTGAAGCAAGGTCAGCCCCGAGCAGGCCCGAGACCGCGACAATGGTGGCGCAGATGGCGGCCCGTATCAGCACGTCTTTCTCCCGTCGTGCCCACGCATCGTGGGCACATGTTCTTTTCAGGAGAGCTTAAAGACGTTGATGGCCGGGACAAGCCCGGCCACGACGTTGTGACGCTGTTTGGAAATCGAAAGACGCTTAGCTCTTCACCAGCACCGGCCCGGTGCCCTGCGGCCGCTCGTTCTCGCTCATCACGCCGAGCCGCTTGGCGACGTCGGTGTAGGCTTCGAGCAGGCCGCCGAGATCGCGGCGGAAGCGGTCCTTGTCGAGCTTGTCGTTCGACTTGATGTCCCACAACCGGCAGGAGTTCGGCGAGATCTCGTCGGCAACCACGATCCGCATCAGGTCGTTTTCCCAAAGCCGCCCGCATTCCATCTTGAAGTCGACCAGGCGGATGCCGACGCCGAGGAACAGGCCGCAAAGGAAGTCGTTGACGCGGATGGCGAGCGCCATGACGTCGTCGATTTCCTGCGGCGTCGCCCAGCCGAACGCGGTGATGTGCTCCTCCGACACCATCGGGTCGTTGAGCTGATCGTTCTTGTAGTAGAACTCGATGATCGAGCGCGGCAGCTGCGTGCCTTCCTCGATGCCGAGACGGGTCGCCAGCGAGCCCGCCGCGACGTTGCGCACGCAGACCTCGAGCGGGATGATCTCGACCTCGCGGATCAACTGCTCGCGCATGTTGAGCCGACGGATGAAATGCGTCGGCACGCCGATGTCGTTGAGGCGCTGGAACAGATATTCGGAGATGCGGTTGTTGAGGACGCCTTTGCCTTCGATCACCTCGCGCTTCTTGGCGTTGAACGCGGTGGCATCGTCCTTGAAGTGCTGGATCAAGGTTCCAGGCTCCGGGCCCTCGTAGAGGACCTTCGCCTTGCCTTCATAGATGCGGCGTCGGCGGCTCATAGGAACGTACCGTGGTTTGTTAATGTCCATCGAGGTGCCGTGGCTCCAGTGGGATCAAGTCCGCGGCGGCGAAAGCGGCAGGCACAACGCGAATAGAATCGGACGCCTATCCGTTCACAACCAAAACCTATCCGATCGGGTGGGGTTGCACAACGACATAAGCCCTCTCCTTTCGGTGCGCAACGGACAAGTTAACGCTGCGGTGGATTGCCTTGACGGCCGTGTACCCGTTGTGCAAAGCGCGAAGAAACCATAATTTGATGCAGACTTCCGCCATCAAGAACTTAATCCCACAACTTTGCGCCGAGACGCGGCGCATGTGCGGGTGAGCAACCGGCCAAGTGGCCACGAGGGAAACATGACGACATTCGACAAGCGCGAACAAGGCTTCGAGAAGAAATTTGCACTCGACGAAGAGCAGCGCTTCAAGGCCAATGCGCGCCGCAACAGGCTGCTCGGTGCATGGGCCGCGCAGCAGCTCGGGCTCGCCGGCCCCGACGCCGACGCTTACGCGAAGGAAGTCGTAATGGCCGACTTCGAGGAGGCCGGCGACGACGACGTGTTCCGCAAGGTGCGCAAGGACTTCGATGCCAAGGGCGTCAAGCAGTCCGACCAGGACATCCGCAGCACCATGACCGCGCTGATGGAGCAGGCGGTTGCCCAGATCAAGGCGGGCTGAACGACGCGCGAAGCCTGCCGGCACGGGAAAGGCAGGCCGCAGGCGCGCGTCGGTTTCCGCCGAAGCCGCGGCGAGCTGGTACGAGGGCAAGGAGTTCGCCACCGACTGGACGTCGTGGCATTTCCCGAACTGGATGAAGCTCCTGGACTCCCGGCGCAAACGTGCGTTGCGCGTGCTGGAGATCGGCTCCTGGGAGGGCCGCTCCGCGCTGTTCTTCCTGAACTACCTGCCGCGCGCGAGCCTGACCTGCATCGACACGTTCGCGGGAGGCCAGGAGCATCAGGAGGCCGCGGCGCGCAATGCCGCCGAGGCGCGGTTCCTCCGCAGCGTCGAAGGCCGGTTCGACCGCAACACCATGGCCTTCAGGAAACGCATCGAGAAGATCAAGGCGCCCTCGACCGCGGCGCTGGCGGAGCTCGGCATCCGGAACCGCCGCTTCGACCTCGCCTATGTCGACGGCGGCCACCGCGCGGTTGAGGCCTATGCGGACGGCGCGCTGACCTGGCCGCTGATGGCGCGCGGCGGCTTGCTTCTGTTCGACGATTACGAATGGAAGGAAATGCCGAAGCCGCTGGACAATCCCGGCTCCGGCATCGACGCGTTTCTGAAATCGATCGCCGGACAATATCGCCTTGTCCACAAGAGCTATCAGGTCGCGATCGAGAAGCTGTAAGCCAAGGTTGCTACGGCACCTCGTTTCCGGCATCCGTAAAACGCACTAGGATAGCGGCCCCTCCTCCCACACGGTTGCCGTCATGTCCCTTCCCAACTACTCGCTGGCCCGCAGGCTCGCCGCCGGCGAAACCGTCTACACCGGCTGGTGCGCGCTGCCCGCGCCGATCGTCGCCGAAACCGTCGCGCGCGAAGGCTTCAACACCGTCACCATCGATCAGCAGCACGGCCTCTGGGGCACCGAAGGAACCGTGACCGCCATCGGCGCGATCCGCGCGGCCGGCGCTGCGCCCGTCGTGCGCATCCCGCTCGGCGCCTTTGCGGCGGCGAGCCGCGCGCTCGACTTCGGCGCCGAAGGCATCATCGCGCCGATGATCAACACCGTCGCCGACGCCAAGGCCTTCGTCAGCGCAACAAAATATCCGCCGCTCGGCGAGCGAAGCTGGGGCCCGACGCGGGCCATGATCCTCGCCGGCATCGGCGACATGAAGACGTATCTGCGCGAGGCCAACGAGAACATCGTCACGCTGGCGATGATCGAAACCAAGACCGCGATGGCCAACCTCGACGCGATTGCGGCGGTGCCCGGCATCGACGTGCTGTTCGTCGGCCCCTCGGACCTGTCGATCGGGCTGAGCGACGGCACCGAACTCGATCCGCATTCGCGGACCGTCGACGAGGCGGTCGACCGGATCGTCGCAGCCTGCAAGAAGGCCGGAAAGATCGCGGGGCTCTACTGCGCCAATGCCGAGCGCGCGGTGGCCTGCGCCAAGCGCGGCATCCGCTTCCTTGCGGTCGGCAGCGACCTCGGATTCCTGCGCGCCGGAACGGCGGCGCAGGTCAAGACGCTGAAGGGCTGACGGTCAGGATTGCGGCGAGACTGTTGAGCGCAGCCGCAACGTCGCGCTCGACCTCCGCCATCTCCACATCCATCACGCGGTAGCCGCGCTCGGTGAGCCAGCCGCGGCGTTCGGCGCGTGTGCTCGCACCCGTCTCGGTCTCGTCCGCCGGCACCAGCTCGATCACGGCCTTCAGCGGGAACGACACGATGTCGGTGACGTGCGGGCCGACCGGCACCTGCCGCTTGAAGCCCAGCCCGACAAAGCGGCGGTCCTTCATCATCGCATCCCAGAACGTGCGTTCCGCGTCGGTCGGATTGCGGCGCAACAGCCGCGCCAGCCCGCGCACCGGGCCGCGCTCGTTCGGCACCCGGCCCTGGCCGTGCTCGGCCAGCAGATCGCGAAGCAGCGCCGCCTCGTCTCCGTTGAGCAGGCCCCCGCGCGCCGGCCCTTTGCGTCCCTCGGAAATCGCCGTGATGATCCCGTGCAGCGTGCGGACATCCTGCTGGGTCGGCTGCATGCGCGTGAAGATATTGCGCAGATTGATCTGCATGGTGTCGCGCTTGTCGGGCGGACGGAAGAACTCGACCTTCTCCAGTTCACGTTCGACCGCGGCAAAGAATGCCTGAAGCTGTTCCTTGCGGACCGGCGGCGAGCGGAGCCGGGTCGAAAACGGCAGCGCGCCCGAGGTCGAAAGCTTGAACCATTCGTAGGCAACGATAATGACCGCCTGGGCCAGATTGAGCGAGGCGAACGCCGGATTGACCGGCAAGGTGAGAATGTGGTCGGCGAGCGCCACCTCGTGGTTCTCAAGCCCGATCCGCTCGCGGCCGAACAGGATGCCGACCGTCTCGCCGGCCGCCACCGGCTCGGCCATCGCCCTGGCGGCCCCGGCGGCATCGACCACGGGCTTGGCCTGGTCGTGCGCCCGGGCCGTGGTCGCGAGCACCAGCGTGCAGTCGGCAATCGCGGCTTCCACGCTGTCATAAAGCTCGGCGCCGTCGAGGACGCGGTCCGCCCCGGAGGCCATCTTGCGCGCCTGCGGGTTCGGCCATTCCTCCCGCGGCTTGACCAGCCGCAGCCGGGACAGGCCGAAATTGGCCATGGCGCGCGCCGCAGACCCGATGTTCTCGCCCATCTGCGGCTCAACCAGGATCACCACCGGTCCCGGCTGTTCAACCCATCGCTTGGTCTTGTCGGTGCCGGCGCCCGGCATGCAGTGCTCCTCGGCGGACAAATGCCCTGAAGCCGCAGCCCCTGCCCAAGCTGGCCGCTTGCGTCAAGCGGCAGCGCGGTACCCGGCCGAAACACCCGGCGGCTCCCGCCCCGCCGGCGCCTGTCTCACACCTGCCGACGAGGCTTTTACCAGCGAAGTGCGGATGCTATAGGGCGCGCGCCGAATTCCCGTCAGTCGGATTCCCGGCTGGCGCCCGCCAATGTTCAGTTTCCGGTCGGCCCAGACAAGCACGGCGACCAGAGGTGTAAGCATGTCAAATCTCGAAATCATGTGGACAAAGGTCGATGAAGCCCCGGCGCTCGCGACCTATTCCCTGCTGCCGATCGTCGAAGCCTTCGTGGGCGCGGCGGGTGTGTCCGTGAAGGTGAAGGACATCTCGCTGGCCGGTCGCATCCTCGCCACTTTCCCCGAGAAGCTCACCCCTGCGCAACGGATCAACGACGAACTCACCGAACTCGGCGAGCTCACGTTGAGGCCCGAAGCCAACATCATGAAGCTGCCCAACATCTCGGCCTCGATCCCGCAGCTCAAAGCCGCGATCAAGGAACTCCAAGGCAAGGGCTACGGCGTTCCGGACTATCCGGACAATCCGACGACGGACGCCGAGAAGGAAATCAAGACCCGCTACGGCAAGGTGTTCGGCAGCGTCGTCAACCCGATCCTTCGCGAAGGCAATTCCGACCGCCGCGCCGCCGCCGCAGTCAAGAACTACGCCCGCAAGAACCCACACAAAATGGGCATCTGGAGCAAGGACTCCAAATCGCACGTGGCCCACATGTCGAGCGGCGACTACTTCGGCTCGGAAATCGCAACCACGGTCGACAAAGCGACTAACGTTCGCATCGAATTGGCCGGCGTCGACGGCGCCGTCACAGTGCTGAAGGCCAAGACGACGCTCGATGCCGGCGAGATCATCGACGCGGCGGTCATGAGCGCCAAGACGTTGCGCAAATTCTTCGCCGAGCAGATCGACGACGCCAAGAAGCAAGGCGTGCTGTTCTCGCTGCACGTCAAGGCGACGATGATGAAGATCGCCGACCCGATCGTGTTCGGCCATGTCGTTTCAGTCTTCTTCGCCGATGTGGTCGAGAAGCACGCCGCCACGCTGAAGAAGCTCGGCGTCAACCTCAACAACGGCTTCGGCGATCTGCTGACGAAGATCGAGACGCTGCCAGAGGCCGAGAAGAAAGCAATCAAGGACGACATTGCGGCCGTCTATGCCAAGCGGCCAGCCCTCGCCATGGTCAATTCCGACAAGGGCATTACCGGCCTGCATGTGCCCAGCGACTTCATCATCGACGCCTCGATCCCGGCGATGATCCGCGAGTCCGGCCGCATGTGGGGCCCGGATGGCAAGCTGCACGACACCAAGGCCGTCGTTCCCGATCGTGCCTACGCGCGGCTGTTCCAAACGGTCATCGAGGACTGCAAGGCTAATGGCGCCTTCGACCCAAAGACCATGGGCTCGGTTCCGAACGTCGGCCTGATGGCGCAGAAGGCCGAGGAGTACGGCTCGCACGACAAGACGTTCGAGGTTCCGGCGAGCGGCACGGTTCGCGTCGTCGCAGACGACGGCAAGGTGCTGCTGGAGCGGCCCGTCGAGGCCGGTGACATCTTCCGCATGTGCGAGCTCAAGGACGCAGCCGTGCGGGATTGGGTGAAGCTCGGTGTGCGCCGCGCGCGCCTCACCAACACACCGGCGGTGTTCTGGCTCGACAAGAACCGCGCACACGACGCCCAGCTCATCGCCAAGGTCGAGACGTACTTGAAGGATCAAGATACCAAGGGGCTCGACATCCGCATTCTGGCCCCGGTCGACGCGATGAAATTTTCACTTGAGCGGATTCGCAAGGGCCAGGACACAATTTCCGTCACCGGCAACATTCTGCGGGATTATCTGACGGATCTTTTCCCGATCATGGAACTCGGCACCTCGGCCAAGATGCTCTCGGTCGTCCCGTTGCTGGCGGGCGGCGGTATGTTCGAGACGGGCGCCGGCGGCTCGGCGCCGAAGCACGTCGAGCAGTTCCAGCAGGAGGGCTATCTGCGCTGGGATTCGCTCGGTGAGTTCCTCGCCCTCGGCGCGTCGCTCGAGCATTTGGGCCATACCTACAAGAACGCCAAGGCTCTGGTTCTCGCCGAGGCGCTCGACACGGCGGTCGGCCAGTTCCTCGAGAACAACCGAAATCCCGCACGCAAAGTCGGCGAGATCGACAACCGCGGCAGCCATTTCTACCTTGCCCTGTACTGGGCTCAGGCGCTGGCCGCGCAGACCAAGGACGCGGAGCTGCAAGCCCGCTTCAAACCGCTGGCCGAGACGCTCGCCAAGAACGAAGCCAAGATCAATGCCGAGCTGATCGCTGCGCAAGGCAAGCCGGTCGACGTCGGCGGTTACTACCTGCCCGATTCCACCAAGACGTCGGCCGCGATGCGGCCGAGCGCCACGTTGAACGCCGCGCTCGCCGCGTTCTGACGCGAAGTCCCGCGGCGCGGGCGTTTCCAAGACTATGCTCGCTCGATGACGAACTCATCGAGCGGGTCCTCTCAAAAGGCGGCTTCTTAAAATGGCGAAGATCAAGGTGAAGAATCCCGTCGTCGAAATGGACGGCGACGAGATGACCCGGATCATCTGGCAGTTCATCAAGGACAAGCTGATCCATCCCTACCTCGACCTCGATCTTCTCTACTACGATCTCAGCGTCCAGAAGCGCGACGAGACCAAAGACCAGATCACCATCGACGCCGCCAACAAGACCAAGGAGGTCGGCGTCGCGGTCAAGTGCGCCACCATCACGCCGGACGAAGGCCGCGTGAAGGAGTTCGGCCTGAAGGACATGTGGCGGTCGCCGAACGGCACCATCCGCAACATCCTCGGCGGCACGATCTTCCGCGAACCGATCATCTGCAAGAACATCCCGCGGCTGGTGCCGGGCTGGACCAAGCCGATCATCATCGGCCGCCACGCCTTCGGCGACCAGTATCGCGCCACCGACTTCAAGTTCCCGGGCGCGGGCACGCTCTCGATCAAGTTCACCGGCAACGACGGCAAGGTGATCGAGCGCGAGGTGTTCAAGGCGCCGGGCTCGGGCGTGACGCTGGCGATGTACAACCTGGACGAGTCGATCATCGATTTCGCCAAGGCCACGTTCAACTACGGCCTCGACCGCAACTACCCGGTCTACCTGTCGACCAAAAACACCATCCTGAAGCAATACGACGGCCGCTTCATGGAGCTGTTCCAGCAGGTGTTCGACCAGGAGTTCAAGGCCGAGTTCGACAAGCGCAAGCTGGTCTATGAGCACCGCCTGATCGACGACATGGTGGCGGCCGCGATGAAGTGGTCGGGCGGCTATGTCTGGGCCTGCAAGAACTACGACGGCGACGTGCAGTCGGACGTGGTGGCGCAGGGCTTCGGCTCGCTCGGCATGATGAGCTCGGTTCTGATGACGCCGGACGGCAAGGTCGTGGAGTCGGAGGCGGCGCACGGCACCGTCACCCGCCACTACCGCGAGCACCAGAAGGGCCGCGAGACCTCGACCAACTCGGTCGCCTCGATCTTCGCCTGGGCCCGCGGCCTCGCGCATCGCGCCAAGCTCGACAGCACGCCCGAACTTGCCAAGTTTGCAGGCACGCTGGAGAAGGTCACGATCGACACGGTCGAAGCCGGCTTCATGACCAAGGACCTGGCGCTGCTGGTCGGTCCCGACCAGACGTGGCTCTCGACCACCGGCTTCCTCGACAAGATCGACGAGAACCTCAAGAAGGCGATGGCATAAATCGCCAATTCCTCCGTAACTGCCTGGAAGGCGGCCGCAAGGCCGCCTTTCTTTTTTCCGGAACCCGGGTTACTCCGGCTTGGTGCGATCGGCGTCGAGTTCCTCGGTCACGATATCGCCGCGGGGCGTGAGCAGTTCGTGCTTGAGACGGCCGCGCGCCATGTCGCGCACGCGCTCCGCGATGCGCGGATCGCGCTCCATCAGGGCATGCAAGTCGGATGCATCGAGAACCAGCAGGCTCGTGCTCACAAGCGCCCGCACGGTCGCCGAACGCCGCGTCCGCTGCAGCACGGCGATCTCGCCAAAGAAGTGGCCCTCCCCGAGCCGGGCGCGCTCATGCGGCAGCTCGATTTCGACTTCGCCTGCGGCGACAAAATACATCGAATGGCCGGGATCGCCGCGCCGGACGATCATCGTGCCCGGCTCGGCCCGCTGAGCCCGCAGAAGCCGCATGATGTCGGCGATCTCGCCGGCGTCGAGGCCGGAGAACAGCGGCACCTTCGCCACCATGCTCCAGGTCACGATAAAATCGCGGCGATGGATTTGCTCGTTGAAGGCGTTGGCGATGATGCCGACCGGCAGCGCGATCATGATCAGGCCGAGGAATATGGTGATGGACGCGACGAGCTTTCCTGCGGCGGTGACCGGCACGACGTCGCCATAGCCGATCGTGCCGAGGGTCACGATCGCCCACCACATGGCCTCGGGGATGGTGCCGAGCTTGTCCGGCTGCACCCGGCCTTCGGCCAGGTGCATCGCCGCAGCCGCAATCAGCGTCACGCCGAACATCACCCCCAGACAGCCGAACAGCGCGCGGCGCTCGCTGTAAAGCACGTCGAGCAGCGAGCGCATGGCGATGGAATAGCGGGCGATCTTGAGGAAGCGGATCATCCGCAGCACCATCAGCACCCGCAGGTCCGGCGGCAGCAGGAAACCGAACCAGAAGGGCATCACCGCCAGAAGGTCGACGATGCCCCCGCCGCTGGCGAGATAGCGCATGCGGCGCGCGGCGGGCTTCAGATGCTGGAACGGCGCATGCTCGACCGCGACCCAGATCCGCAAGCCGTATTCCGCCGTGAACACGACCAGCGAAATCCACTCGATGAGATCGAACACCAGGGCGTGTCGTGCGGCGAGTTCGGGCACGGATTCGAGCGCCACCGCGACCAGGTTGATGACAATCAGCGCGACAATGCCCCGGTCGACGACGACGCTGATCCGGTCGCCCGCGCTGCCGCGCTCGAGAATTTCATAGATCCGCCGCCGCAGATCGTGCGCCCTGTGGTTCACGCGCAGCATGCCCGCTGGCTCCTCTTGAGCCCAGCATCGCCCGGAACGCGGCGTGGAACCTTGCGCTCGATCAATCCGCGCCGAGCGCGGTTTCGATGGCTTTCAACGCCACGTCGGCCTTTGAACCGTCCGGGCCGCCGGCCTGCGCCATGTCGGGCCGGCCGCCACCGCCCTTGCCGCCCAGCGCCTCCGAGCCCTTCTTGACCAGGTCGACCGCGTTGAAGCGCGAGGTCAGATCGGCGGTCACGCCGACCACCATGCCGGCCTTGCCCTCGTCGGTCACCCCGACGATGGCGACCACGCCGGAGCCGATCTGCTTCTTGCCCTCGTCGGCCAGGCTTTTCAGGTCCTTGATGTCGATGCCCGACACGGCGCGCGCCAGAAGCTTGATGTCGCCGATGCTGCGCACGCCGTCGTCGGCGGAGGCCTTGCCGCCGCCGCCGCCCATCGCAAGCTTCTTTCGCGCGTCGGACAGGTCGCGTTCGAGCTTCTTGCGCTCGTCGAGCAGCGACACGATCCGCGACGGAAGATCGTCGAGCGAAACCCGGAGTTCGGACGATGCCGCCTTGGCCAGGTTGATGGCGCCCTGCGCGGCCTTGCGCGCCACGCTGCCGGTCAGCGCCTCGATGCGGCGGACGCCCGAGGCGACGCCGGAATCGGAGAGCCCGGAAATCAGCCCGATGTCGCCGGTCCTGCGAACATGCGTGCCGCCGCAAAGCTCCACCGACCAGCCGAGCGTGTTGCCGCTCCCCTCGCCCATCGCGACGACGCGCACCTCGTCGCTGTATTTCTCGCCGAACAGCGCGCGCGCCCCCGAGGCCCGCGCGTCGTCGAGCGCCATCAGGCGCGTGGTGACCGGCGAGTTCTGCAGCACATAGTCGTTCGCCATGTCCTCGACGCGCTCGATCTCCTCGGGCGTCATCGGCTTGGGATGCGAGAAGTCGAAGCGCAGCCGATCGGGCGCGACCAGCGAGCCCTTCTGCGCGACATGATCGCCCAGCACCTGGCGCAGCGCCTCGTGCAGCAGATGCGTCGCCGAATGGTTGCGGCGGATCGCGGTGCGCCGCGCGCGATCGACCTCGAGCGCGAGCGGCATGCCGACCTTGAGCGCGCCCTGTTCGACTTTGCCAACATGGACAAAGAGATCGCCGGCTTCTTTCTGCGTGTCGGTCACGGCGAAGCGGACGCCGGAGCCCGTCATCGTGCCGGTGTCGCCGATCTGGCCGCCGGACTCGCCGTAGAACGGCGTCTGGTTGACGAGCACCGCGCCGGTCTCGCCGGCTTTCAGCTCGGCGACCTCCTTGCCGTCGCGCACCAGGCCGGTGACGACGCCCTCCGCGGTCTCGGTCTCGTAGCCCAGGAACTCGGTCGCGCCGAGCTTCTCGCGGATCGGAAACCACGCGGTCGAGGCGGCAGCCTCGCCCGGAGCCGGCCCAGGAGGCGCGCGCCTTGGCCTTCTGCTGTTCCATGGACGCGTTGAAGCCCGCGACGTCGACGCCGATGCCGCGCGGGCGCAGCGCGTCCTGGGTGAGATCGAGCGGAAAGCCGTAGGTGTCGTAGAGCGTGAACGCGGTGTCGCCCTTCAGACTGTCGCCCTGCTTCAGCGCCTTGGTCTCCTCGTCGAGGATCGTGAGCCCGCGCTCCAGCGTCCTGCGGAAGCGGGTTTCCTCGAGCTTCAGCGTCTCGCTGATCAGCGCCTCGGCGCGCGGCAGTTCCGGATAGGCCTGGCCCATCTCGCGCACCAGCACCGGCACGAGCTTCCACATCAGCGGCTCGCGCGCGCCGAGCAGTTCGGCGTGCCGCATGGCGCGGCGCATGATGCGGCGGAGCACGTAGCCGCGGCCTTCGTTCGACGGCAGCACGCCGTCGGCGATCAGGAACGACGACGCGCGCAGATGATCGGCGATCACGCGGTGCGACGCCTTCTGCGCGCCGTCCGGCGACACTTTCGTGAGTTCGGCGATGGCGCCGATCAGCGCGCGGAACAGGTCGATCGAATAGTTGTCGTGGGTGCCCTGCAGCACGGCGGCGATCCGCTCGAGCCCCATGCCGGTGTCGATCGACGGCCGCGGCAGGTTGGTGCGCGAGCCGCCGGCATGCTGCTCGAACTGCATGAACACGAGATTCCAGATCTCGATGAAGCGGTCGCCCTCGGCGTCGGGCGAGCCCGGCGGCCCGCCGGGGATCCTGTCGCCGTGGTCGTAGAAGATTTCCGAGCACGGGCCGCACGGGCCGGTGTCGCCCATCTGCCAGAAGTTGTCGGAGCCGGCGATGCGGATGATGCGCTGCTCGGGGAGCCCTGCGATCTTCTTCCAGAGATTGAACGCTTCGTCGTCGTCGACATAGACGGTCGCGGTGAGCTTGTCCTTCGGCAGCCCGAATTCCTTGGTGACCAGGTTCCAGGCGAGCTCGATCGCGCGGTCCTTGAAGTAGTCGCCGAACGAGAAGTTGCCGAGCATCTCGAAGAAGGTGTGATGCCGCGCGGTGTAGCCGACATTGTCGAGGTCGTTGTGCTTGCCGCCGGCGCGCACGCATTTCTGCGAGGTCACGGCGCGCTGGTAGGGCCGCTTCTCCAGGCCGGTGAAGACGTTCTTGAACTGCACCATGCCGGCATTGGTGAACATCAGGGTCGGGTCGTTGCGCGGCACCAGCGGCGACGACGGCAGCGGCCTCGTGGCCGGCCTTGGCGAAATAGTTGAGAAAGCCCGCCCGGATGTCGTTGACGCCGCTCATGGAAAACTGCCGAACCCTTTCGCGGCTGGCTTCCGCCGCACCCTGCCGCGGCCCCTAAATCGCGGGCCGCATTGATGTTTCAGGGCGATATGTAGCGGCGGGGTTGGAGGCTGTCCAGAAAGGAGGCCTGTTCCAGCCGATTCTGCCCGCGCGGGCGCGAGACCCGCAATGCCGAGCCAAACCGGAATGCCAAAAAAGACCGCCCCCGGAGGCGAAGCCGGGGGCGGTCCGAAGCACAGACCTTGGCAGATTTGGCTTTGGCAGAAGAGAAAGCTCGAAGGCGAAACGGCGGCTTACGCCTCCGCGGCCTCGTCGTCCTCGCTGTCGCCCTCTTCCTTGTTGGTGATCGCCTCGGCGATCGGCCCGGCATTCGCCCGGATCGCGGCTTCGATCTTGGCGGCGATCTCCGGGTTTTCCTTGAGGAACGTCTTGGCGTTCTCGCGGCCCTGGCCGATGCGCTGGCTGTCATAGGAGAACCAGGAGCCGGACTTCTCGACCACGCCGGCCTTGACGCCGAAGTCGACCAGCTCGCCGGTCTTCGACACGCCCTCGCCGTACATGATGTCGAACTCGACCTGCTTGAACGGCGGCGCGAGCTTGTTCTTGACCACCTTGACGCGGGTCTGGTTGCCGATCGTCTCGTCGCGGTCCTTGATCGCGCCGATGCGGCGGATGTCGAGCCGCACCGAGGCGTAGAACTTGAGCGCATTGCCGCCCGTGGTGGTTTCCGGCGAGCCGTACATCACGCCGATCTTCATGCGGATCTGGTTGATGAAGATCACCATGGTGTTGGATTTGTTGATCGAGGCGGTGAGCTTGCGCAGCGCCTGCGACATCAGCCGCGCCTGCAGGCCGGGCAGCGCGTCGCCCATCTCGCCTTCGAGCTCGGCGCGCGGCACGAGCGCTGCGACCGAATCCACCACCAGCACGTCGATCGCACCCGAGCGCACCAGCGTGTCGGCGATCTCCAGCGCCTGCTCGCCGTGGTCGGGCTGCGAAATCAGCAGATCGTCCACCTTGACGCCGAGCTTGCGCGCATAGATCGGATCGAGCGCATGTTCGGCGTCGATGAAGGCGCAGATGCCGCCCTTCTTCTGGGCCTCGGCGATGCAATGCAGCGCGAGCGTGGTTTTCCCCGAGGATTCCGGCCCGTAGATTTCCACCACCCGGCCGCGCGGCAGGCCGCCGACGCCGAGCGCGATGTCGAGACCGAGCGAGCCAGTGGACACGACCTCGATATCCATCGATTTGTCGTTCTTGCCGAGCTTCATGATCGAGCCCTTGCCGAAATTCCGCTCGATCTGGGAGAGCGCCGCGTCCAGCGCCTTCGACTTGTCCATTGAAGCACCTTCGATCACACGCAATGAGGCCGCGGCCATTTCCTGCTCCTTATGACCGGGATTCGGGGGTCTCACAAACGAGCTGCCCTCCCGGCGTTGCGCCCGTTTTCCATTGAAAAATCACTGTACACTATTTGTTCTCTGTTCGCAATATGTTCTTTTTCGGGAACCGCGTGCTGGTCCGTTTCCACCGGGTTTTTCAACGAGTGGCCCCTGTTGAAATCGGGGGTGGTCCCTTTTGATTCGCTCCTATTTGTCAGGTTTTTCCGCCATGAATTTTACTAGACTTTCTCTCTGTCAAGATGCCTATCTGCGGCGGGGCGTCGCATGGGGAGTGGTTATGCAAGCAGGCATTTTAATGGTGATTTACGTCCTGACGACGGCGGTCGTTCAAATCGTAGGCTTTTTCGTGAGCCACCACCTTCTCCCCTCTCGACATGTAGCCATGTTTAGGGATACTGGCCCGGTTCCCAACACCAGCCCTAGGAGCCCGTCCAGTTAGTCCGTGAGGACGGATTTAGCCCCGTAGAGGGCAACGGGATTCCCAAATCAGTTTTTCTGTGACTCATGGGCGGTCGGCTTGAGGAGGGCCGACCGATTCGACGCTATGCATTACGCGACGACCAGTGTGGCCGGATCAAGGATTTTCTACCCGGCCGCGAAGGCCATGTAGGAGGCACGGCGGCTGACAATCGGCTGTTCATCGAAGCAATCCTGTACCGATACCGAGCTGGTATCCCGTGGCGCGATTTGCCCGAGCGTTTCGGCGACTGGAAGATTGTCTATCAGCGCTTCAATCGGTGGGCGAAGAGCGGAGTTTTCGAGCGCATTTTCAAGCTGCTGGCGAGCGACCATGATAACGAATACATGATGATCGACGCCACCATCGTGCGCGCTCACCAGCACAGCGCCGGCGCACGAAAAAAACGGCGAACAGGCGATCGGCCGCTCGCGCGGCGGGCTGACCACCAAAATCCACGCCCTGGTCGATGCGCTCGGCAATCCCGTCCAGGTGATGCTCACGCCCGGACAAGCGCACGATCTGACTTGCGCGGAGCCGCTGCTGGAATTTGTCGATCCAGGGGCGGTGCTTGGCGACAAAGCCTTCGACGCCGACCCCTTCATTGACGCACTCGAACGGCGCGACATCGCGCCGGTGATTCCGCCCAAGGCCAACCGCAAGGTGCCGCGCAGTTGTGATTTCGTGCTCTATTGCGAGCGCAACCTCGTCGAGCGCTTCTTCAACAAACTCAAGCACTTTCGTGCCATCGCCACCCGCTATGACAAACTCGCCACAAATTTCCTCGCCGGCGTCCAGCTCGCCTGCGCCATGATCCTGCTCAACTGAAGACAGGCCCTAGTTTCCGCGCACCGAAATTCTCGGTTAGCTGCTGGTGCCATTTCAAGCCGGGCGGCGGCTTATTCTTCTTCAGCCACTCAGCAACATCAGGATCGAGCGTGTCGTAGATCAGTTCGATCAACCAGATTGCCCCACCACTTCGGGCGGGTGTGGAGCGCGCCTTTCCAGTTCGTCAGGCGTCCAAATTCTTCCCAAAGCTCATCAGGGAAAGTCTTTTGCCATGCGCGCAATTCATCGGCGATGAAGGCGCGCAGTTTGACTTGAAGCGCATCTTCCGCCCGCTCGTACTGATAGCCGGTCGCTTCGTCGATGAGCGCGATCAGACCCAGCTTGGCATTGAATGGCGATCTCGCGCTGCCGCTCGGTGTTGAGCGCGGGGTTGGCCCCCTTTGCCAGGTCGAATGGCCCTTTTGCACCGCAACATGGCTAAAGGGGCCAGCACCCGGGAACCGGTCCTGGCCTGTTTCGACCCTTGGTGGGGCCGGTTCTGAAAATAGCAGTGCCCTACTTTGAAATCGGGCTGGAACTCACGGCCGTTTTTATGAACAATGGAACACGTATTTTAGGTTCCGTTTTGAGTGGGGGGGTCGTTGTGAGCGTCATCGATGTTCCGCGCGCTCGCAACCGTGTCCGTGCGACCGTCACGCCGCGGGCACTGGGCTTCATCTCATTCATTCTGATGTTGGCCCTGCTGCAAGCGGCCATGATCGCAGGTGCCACCGACTGTGCTCAAGGCGTCGACTCCGTTCGGTGCAATCTCGCCCAATTCATCGCAGGCTAGGCTGCCTCAGTTGGCGGCCTCATGCGCATCACCATGGCCTTGCTGATTGTCGTACCTTTCGGGTCGGGCGTGATTACAGCTCTCCGCACCGGCCGCCTTCTCAACCGGTATGTTGACTGGTCTCGAACCAGGACGCCATTCAAATACTGGACATGGACAAGCCTCGGATTCCTGGTCGTCCTCTTTGCAATGGCTTGGGGGATTGAACGCGCTTATGGGCGCGCCCCGGAATGACGGCCGGGAGTTTTTCAGCAGCCTGCTAGACCGGCTCGGCTGGTGGCCTCTTTCATTCTGGCACCGGCCTGTTTCGACCCTTGGCGGCCGATTTTTGATCTGACGCAACTCTTGCCGAGAGATCCGCATTCTAATGGGCCGAACGAGGCGCGGATCAGATGGGTGCCTTCCTCTATCGATGTCCCGCCACGGGCCAGCACGTGCAAGCATGGCTGGCCGATGATGGCGCGGACGATGACGTGCACCGGGCCGTCCAATGCCTGGCGTGCCGGCGTGTGCATCTCGTCAATCCAAAAACCCGCAAGTTGCTGGGCGCTGACGACAAATAAGGCGGCACGGGATGCCGGCCAGTTGGCGGCCGCTTGCATTACCGTCCCGTGTCGGGTGCCGGCCGGCCGCCCTCGACTCTCCCGGTTCTCAAGCGCAGATTGAAACTCATCGGCTGAAGCCTTGGAGCCAGGCGCCGGTGGCTGCGAGCCTGATCGTGCTCCCGCCTGTGATGGAGGGAGACATGCCGGACCGGCCGACAATCTCCTGCGTCCGCCGTTGCTCCACGTGCGGCGAGCCCAGTCACGTCCGGGTCATGGTCCCGAGCGCCGACAAGCCGGGCTTCGATGAATACCTCTACGAGTGTCAGTCCTGCGGCTACGCCGAGACGATCTATTTCAGGCGCGGCGGCTAGGCGCACTGGGTTGGCGGCCTTGTCCCAGCCGAAAACCAGCAGGCGCCGGCCTGCCTTTTTCGATCCTGCCTGGACCCCGGCGTGGCCCCGAAATCGACGGTCCTGCCGCGGTCCGTCGCCCGGCAGCTGCGCCGAAAAAATACTTGCCGGCGCCGGAACCGAACGGCGGCGGGCGGGTTGGTTTCGCGTCTCACACAGTACAATCGTGCGAACCCGCCACGGCCTGCCCCATCCCCCCTTGGCCGTGGCGGACTTTTTTTGCATCGCGTCCAGGCCGCGCCGGTGAAGCCACAAAAAATCCCCGGCCAGCCGTGCACGGCCGACCGGAGATCCAAGGTCGTTCCGGGCAGAGGCGCTTCGCCTGCCCGGGTTCATGACCGGATTGTAGCGAGCGGTTCCTGAAAATTCTCCCAACGCAGGTACCTGACCAAAGGCTCACGCGACCGTTCAAATTGAGCGGAGTTCGCAAAGCCCGCCGGGGTCAGCCCCGCGATCCGCACCGGTTGAGTTTGCCGGTTGCTCGGCTAGGCTCCCGCGCCACAGCTGATTTTCCCCGGGTTATTCGCCGCGCCCCTACCCCATCCGCAAAGCGAGACTGAAGCGTGCACGACATCCTGATCCGCGGCGGGCTGGTTTATGACGGCAGCGGCACGCCCGGAGCGCCGGGCGACGTCGCCATCCGGGACGGCCGCATCACAGCGATCGGCCCGCGCATCGAACAACCCGCCGGCAAGACCATCGACGCAACGGGGCTCGCCGTGGCGCCCGGCTTCATCGACATCAAGACCCATTCCGACTTCACGCTGCCGATCAATCCCAAGGCCGAAAGCAAGGTGCGCCAGGGGGTGACCACCGAGATCATCGGCCATTGCGGCTTCTCGGTCGCGCCGTGCCTGCCCGGCAAGGTCGAACTGCTGAAGGATTATCTCAGCCCTTCGGCGCCGTGGACGCCGTTCCGGGAACTGACGTTTCCGCAATATCTCGACAGCTTCCCCAACACCTCGGTCAACGCCGGCATGCTGGTCGGCCACAACACGCTGCGCCTGATGACCATGGGCATGAGCGACCGCGAGCCCTCCGCGTCCGAGCAGGACCAGATGATCGATCTGCTCGAACAGGGCCTGCGCGCGGGCGCGCTCGGGCTGTCCTCCGGATTGTTCACGCCGCCGGGCTCCTACGCCAAGCCCGCCGAGATGCACGCGCTCGGCCGCGTGCTGAAAGCGCACAATGCCGCCTACTTCACCCACCTGCGCGACGAGTCCGATCACGTGCTTGACGCCGTGCAGGAGGCGATCGACGTGGCGCAGGCCTGCCGCGTGCATGTGGAGATCGTGCACTTCAAGTGCTCAGGGCTTAACAACTGGGGCAAGGCCGGGACCGCACTTGCGATGATCGCCGATGCGAAGGCGCGCGGCCTCGACATCGACTGCGACGCCTATCCCTATGCCGCGGGCTCCAACCCGCTGAAGAACCTGCTGCCGCAATGGGTGCAGGCCGGCGGCGTGCCGGCGATGCTGAAGCGGCTGAAGCAGCCGGAGGTGCGCGCAAAGATCGCCGCCGACATCGACCGCGACGGCCTCAACAACTGGGGCCGCATCCCGTCCTGGGACTGCGTGCAGATCTCGATCTCGCCGAACCTGCCGCAATATTCCGGCCGCACGCTTCTGTCGCTCGCCACCGAGCGCGGCCACGACCCGGTCGACACGCTCTGCGATTATCTGGTGGACGACCAGGGCGCGACACGCGTGCTGGTCACCTCGATCTCGGAGGACGACATCGAGACGATCGTCGCCTCGCCGATGGCGCTGGTCGGCTCCGACGGCAATTGCGTCGCGCCTTACGGGCAGGTCGGCAAGGGCATGCCGCATCCGCGCTTCTACGGCACGTTCCCGCGCATCCTGCATCACTATGTGCGCGAGCGCGGCGCACTGCCGCTCGAGCTTGCGATCCACAAGATGACCGGCGCGACCGCACGCGCGCTGAAGCTTTCCGACCGGGGCCTGCTGAAGGAAGGCTATTGCGCCGACGTCGCGGTGTTCGACCCGGCGGATTTCCAGGACCGCGCGACCTACGCGGACCCGCACCAGTTTCCGTCGGGTGCGAGGACGATGGTGATCGTCAACGGCGTGATGGTGGTGGAGAACGCGAAGCACACCGAGGCGCTGCCGGGGACCGTGTTGCGGCGGGATGCGAACGGCCGGGTGGCTTGAGGGCGGAGAAACACCAGGTAGGGTGGGCAAAGCCGCGAAGCGGCGTGCCCACGTCGTCGTGTCGAGCTAGAAGGCGTGGGCCCGGCGCTTACGCGCCTTGGCCCACCCTGTACCACTCCCGTCGTTCGGAATTGGTCTCGAAGTAGACTGACCGGACGGGCCGATCTGCCGGGAGCCACCATGGCCCACCCCGTGCCGCGAGCACCAACGTAGGACACGTGCCCCGGCGGACGGCCGCGACGCAGGTCCGGTAGGAAGTTTGCGCCCTGAGCGCCAGTACAGGGATTGAACAGCGTTGCGGCGGCCCGAGCACACAGGAGGTGAGTGCATGGGTGATGTTCGTTGGTTTGTCGGGATCGACTGGGCGAGCACGCAGCATCGCATCTGCTTACTCGATGCCGATGGGCGGCACGTGGCCGAGCGCGATGTGACGCATGATGGCACCGGCCTGGCGGAGCTCTGCGCCTGGCTGGTTGAGCGGAGCAAAGCGGAGCCAGCGGAGATCGCGGTCGCGATCGAGACGCCGCATGGACCGGTGGTGGAAGTGCTTCTGGAGCGCAGCTTCCAGGTCTTCGCCACCAATCCGAAGCAACTCGATCGCTTCCGTGATCGGTTCAGTGTCGCGGGTGCCAAGGATGACAGCCGTGACGCCCGTGTCTTGGCCGACTCGCTGCGCACCGATGGTCGTGCCTTTCGTCAGCTGACGCTCGACGACCCGCTGGTGATCGAGCTGCGCGAGTGGTCGCGCATGCATGAGGAGCTCAGGCAGGAGCAGAATCGCCTCACCAATCGCGTGCGCGATCAGCTATGGCGCTATTATCCGCAAGCATTGGAGCTCGGTGGTAGGGACCTTGCTGCGAATTGGTTCCTCGAGCTGTGGAAACTGCTCCCCACCCCGGCAAAAGCCGCGCGCGCGACCGAGAAGTCGATCGCTCGCATCCTCAAGGCGCATCGCATTCGTCGTCTGCAGGCGGCTGATGTGCTGCGCATCCTGTGCCAGCCGCCGCTGTCGGTCGCGCCTGGCACCACGGAAGCCGCCAGCGCCCATATCGGTTCGTTGGTGGAGCGCATCCGCTTGGTCAATCAACAGATCAAGGAGGCCGAACGACGGCAGGACGAGCTCTGCGCCGCAATCGAGGAGACCACACCGGGGCAGATTTGCGGGCAGCGCGACGTCGAGATCCTGCGATCCATGCCAGGGCTCGGAAGGATCATCATCGCCGCGCTGCTCGCCGAGGCCTGCGAGCCTCTGCGGCTACGAGATTACCACGCCTTGCGTGTCTTGTCGGGGCAGGCTCCGGTGACGCGCCGCAGCGGTAAGACCTGCATCGTGCTGAGGCGACACGCCTGCAACAACCGGCTGCGCAACGTCCTCTATCAATGGGCCCGCGTCGCCATGCAGCATGACCCGATCAGCAAACGTCGTTATGCCGAACTGCGAGCTCGCGGTCACAGCCACGGCCGCACATTGCGCAGCCTCGGCGATCGCTTGCTCTATCTCCTCTGCACGTTGCTGGAGCGCCAAACACCGTTCGATCCGAACTACCAGAACCCACAACGGGCGGTCGCCTAAATCCCATCCCTTTGTTCGACCATAGGCGACATCCCTTCGTCCCGACCTGCCGATCGGCAGAGCGCCACGCGCAGCCGCCGTCCAGGATGCCGCTTGCGGCACCGGCCAAGCCGGCGCGAAGCGTCCTGGACGGTGGCGAGCATGGCGCTACCATAGCCGGCACGGGGACCACAGAAGCCGCGGGGTTACCGCCCCGCAAATCGTGCTTGATCAATGGTAGGAAGTCCTACGATGCTGCCCGAGTTGTGAGTGTGTGCCACGATCAATACTCACGCACGACACCGCCCGGGTGGCTGGCGCGGTCCGTCGCGAATTCCCGCGGGTAACACCATCAGGCAGCGGGCGCGTGCGTCCGGACGCAACGCGGGTGTCGCCGCCCGACGCTGGGCGCGGATTTTCCGCAACGGATCCACGCAAGCGCCACCCGAACGGTGCGCATGCCCGTGCATCCTTCTTCACTTGTCAAACAGCCCGGCGGGCAAGCCTGATCGCTCCGGGAAAAGCTCGGCTCCCGGCCGCCGTTCAGTCCTGTCCGCCTCGAAAAGTTCGAGGAGGGTGAAGCGCCGAAAGGCGCTGGTGCGGAACGCCGCACCCGTGGCCGCCTTGCGGTTGGGCCAGTCCCTTCATCGGAAGGGACTGCCGGCCCATGACGCGGGCCGGCGCGCCTTGCGGCGCTTCACCACGGCGTTTCATGAGGCCTTGGCCTCACTTGCTCTCGGGCCGCGCTTTCCTCCCCGGGCTACTGACGCGTTCACCCGGTAGTCCAGCAGGCTCCCTGCGCACGGGTCATCTAGTGCCCGTAGGGCGGGGTCCGAGGCCCCCCGGGAGCCCGGCTGACGAGGCCGGACGCGCAGGGACGCCGCTCCCCGCTCCGCCAATCGAACGTCACCGGTTGACGCCCTCGAATGAGCGGGGATACGGTCCTAGATACTGGGAATTTAAGTGGTGTCAACCCCGCGGCCAAAACGCCGGGACCGGTCCGGGCGGACAGCGCCGGACCGCGTTGCCTCGCTTGCGCCGCTGCTGCAGCATGGTCGCGCGGTGAACATGAGGCATGACGTGACGGCCGCCGCTGCCGGGGAATACGGCCATGTGGTCGTCGACGGGGGCGCGGCGAACGCGCTCATGGAGATTGGTGCGCCCCACGTCGGTTTCGACGGCATCCTGCTTCGTTCAGCTTTCGCCGGCGCCCTCGATGGCCTGCACCATCGCTTTTACCGCGGCGCCCTGCTTCAGCCCGCCGTCGTGCACCAGCGTCCGCCAGGTGTGGAAGCTCAGCGCGAGCGCCAGCATCGGGCGCTGCCTCGCGGCGAGCTTCGCGCCCAGCACCTCGTGCCAGGCCGCGATATACGGCGCGTACCGCAACTCGGAGATCTCTCGCGCCAGCGGATAGACTTCGACGTCGCGCAGCACGGATGTCAGCAGTTCGGCGTTGCGCTCGAACCAGGCATAGATCGCGGCAAGGCCTGTGCGCAGCCGCTCGCGCCGGTCCTCGATGCCGCGCCAGGGCGCAGCGTCGGGCGGCGGCTCGCGCTCGAGATGCTGCCCCGAGCAGGCCATCAGCAGGCTCCGCTCGTCGGGGAAATGCGCATAGAGCGTATGGCGCTGAACGCCGGCCTTTTCCGCCACCATGCTGAAGGTGGTCGCCGCCGGCCCGACGCGGGTGTGCAGTTCGACCGCCGCGTCGACGATCCGTCGCCGGGTGTCGGCCTGCTGCTCGGCCCGCCTTTTCAGGGTGTAGGTTCTGGCCATGATTATTTGATTACACTATCATGTGCATCGATTATTGACAAGGCCGTAAAATTCACTACACATTTATGTATTGTCAAATTCCGGCGCGATCCGCCGCAATGCGCATCGCGACCGGGCATTACCGAGGAGTCCCCCATGACCGACGCTGTTTTCCACCCGACCGCCTTTGCCACCGGCGCCGTTTCGCGCTGCCTGCGGGTTGCCGCGCTCGCGCGGCGCGCGCTTTTCCGGGCCGTGAGGGGCACCGGCACGCGCCCGGCGCTCGACGAATTGCCCGACAACCTGCTCAAGGACCTGAGCCCCAAGGATCTGGGTCTCGCGCGAAGCGATATCCGGTTCGCCGCGGGCGCGCTGGTCCCTGCAAACCGGGGCGACGCGCTCGACCGCATCCACCGGAGCGTGGCGGAGCGCGATACCGCGACGCGCCTGTCGCACGCCGCGCTTCGCCTCCTGCTGGCGGCGGTGGTCGCGGTTTCGGCGTTCGCCATCCCGTCACGCACCGTCCACGCGCAGGATGCGCAGATCGAGCGCGGCCGCTACCTCGTGACGCTGGGCGGCTGCAACGACTGCCACACGCCCGGATATTTCTTCGGCAAGCCCGACATGACGCGCTTCCTCGGCGGCTCGGAGGTGGGATTCGAAATCCCGGCGCTCGGCGTGTTCCACGGTCCGAATCTCACCCCCGACCGCGACACCGGGCTCGGCCAATGGTCCACCGACGAGATCGCGACGGCGATCACCACGGGCCGGCGCCCCGACGGCCGCGTGCTTGCGCCGATCATGCCCTGGCATGCGTTCGCCTCCCTGACCGGTCAGGACGTGCGCGCGATTGCCGCGTTCCTGCAAAGCCTGCCGCCGGTGAAGAACAAGGTGCCGGGGCCGTTCGGCCCGGGCGAGAAGCCGAGTTCTTTCGTGATGAAAATCGTGCCCCCGGAGGCCGCCACGACGGCCGGCTCCGCGCCGAAATAGCGGCAGGCGCAGCCCCGGCAGAATTTCCGCGACCGTCTCCGTCAGGGGCGCGGAAAGACTGCCGGAGCGCGTTCGCACCCGGGCGGCTCACCGTCGAAACGCGAACGGTGCGCCCGCAGACTGCAGCCCAGGAGGCGCGCGGGCACGCCGAGCGCGGTGTCGCCGCGCACGCAGATGACGAAGCGCCGTCGCGCCCACGGATTGTCGAGGTGCACAGTCTTCAGCCCGAGCGATTTCTGAAACGCGGCCGCGGCCATAGGATCAATGACTTGGGTGCGTAAAGCGGGCGATGTCCGCTTGGGATCAATCGCGTCGATTTCGGCCCATCCGAGCGAGGTCCGCTTTATCCCCGATAGCGACGCTTCTTTTAAGCCTTTCCGCCTCGCCCACTCCAAGGATGTTGAGCAGGTTCAGCCTCTGGATGCGTCTTCAGGAAATGGTGGAGGACATGCAGCAAGAACAAGACGTGCTGCTTATCGCCGCTTCGCTGGGCTTGCCGAATATCGTCGACAATTATGTCCCGGACTTTTTCGCTGCCGTGCTCTTGAGACAAAAAGGTACTGGCGAGTGCGGTTGCAGCAATTTCAGGAAGCTGTTCGTGCTCTGCAATGGCGAGCACCTCCTCTTCGGTCAAGCCACATAGGCCAATGCAATCTTCAAGCTTGATCATTGAGGCTTGTTCCGCCCTAAACTTCAGAAAGACGCATCGTGACGGCTCAAACACCTATCTCGATAGGGGCTAAACGACTTCGCCTATGCAGCTTCTGTTGTCCGGTCAGCGTCAATCGCTGCAGACGATCTAGCGCGAATGATGTCTGATCTTAACCCAACAGCCTCCGTTCCGGCCTGAGTATCAGGTGGTTGGAAACATGGTGCGGCACCTGCCGAGCGAGGTGGATCGGCATGATTTACTGGATCAACTCGTATTGTTCGCCCAACGCGGCGGCCTTTTCAGCGACAAGAGCTTGGAGTTGAGCAGCGTTGTCGCTCGGCTCGGGATAGACCCGCGCCTTCCAGCCGCGCGTTGTGGCGAAGACGGCAACGCGCAACTCTGATTTGCCGAGCAACCTTCGGATCATTTCGGCAAGCTCCATCGCTGTTTTCTGGCGCTTCACCAAAATCGTTGTGGGCATACCTCGTCGCTCCAAAAGCTGTTTAAGCGGTGACGTGATCAGCGGCCCTCGGCCAAGTCGAGCCGCTTCTGCACACCCAGTTTGGCTGCGAGCATCACTCGCCGTTGTTCCGCCGTGAGGGGCTCTTCATGTTCGGTATCGAACTCAGCATCCCAGTTCGCGACCGCCCCGGGGACTGCCAGCAGGGTGATCTTCTGGACGCGGATGCCTTCGCATTCCGGATGCGTGCGCAGCGCCTTCGTTAGTGCCTCTTCAAGCTTCGTCATCGTCGCGACTTGTTTGGGCTTGATCGGCTCGCGGAGCGTTCGCCCGGACATCCTGTTCTCCATTTTGCCGACATGAACGGAGTTCGACGGCAGGAAGTTCCGGGCGCGTGGTCACCCGCACCTCAAACGGAAGCCCAACAGTTTGGCTTTTCCGCACACAGCATCGGGTTACCGGCGTGAGCCACTTTATCAACACAATCAATAATATCGGAGGGGGCTATGGGCGAACTTGATCAGAACACGCCTATCGTCATGTGTCCGGGCTGCAATCGCCAATGAGTGAACTTGAGCAAAACCAATATTGTTCTCGAACGGACTAGGGCCTGTCTTCAGTTAGTCCGTGAGGACGGATTTAGCCCCGTAGAGGGCAACGGGATTCCCAAATCAGTTTTTCTGTGACTCATGGGCGGTCGGCTTGAGGAGGGCCGACCGATGCGACGCTATGCATTACGCGACGACCAGTGGGGCCGGATCAAGGATTTTCTACCCGGCCGCGAAGGCCATGTAGGAGGCACGGCGGCTGACAATCGGCTGTTCATCGAAGCAATCCTGTACCGATACCGAGCTGGTATCCCGTGGCGCGATTTGCCCGAGCGTTTCGGCGACTGGAAGATTGTCTATCAGCGCTTCAATCGGTGGGCGAAGAGCGGAGTTTTCGAGCGCATTTTCAAGCTGCTGGCGAGCGACCATGATAACGAATACATGATGATCGACGCCACCATCGTGCGCGCTCACCAGCACAGCGCCGGCGCACGAAAAAAAACGGCGAACAGGCGATCGGCCGCTCGCGCGGCGGGCTGACCACCAAAATCCACGCCCTGGTCGATGCGCTCGGCAATCCCGTCCAGGTGATGCTCACGCCCGGACAAGCGCACGATCTGACTTGCGCGGAGCCGCTGCTGGAATTTGTCGATCCAGGGGCGGTGCTTGGCGACAAGGCCTTCGACGCCGACCCCTTCATTGACGCACTCGAACGGCGCGACATCGCGCCGGTGATTCCGCCCAAGGCCAACCGCAAGGTGCCGCGCAGTTGTGATTTCGTGCTCTATTGCGAGCGCAACCTCGTCGAGCGCTTCTTCAACAAACTCAAGCACTTTCGTGCCATCGCCACCCGCTATGACAAACTCGCCACAAATTTCCTCGCCGGCGTCCAGCTCGCCTGCGCCATGATCCTGCTCAACTGAAGACAGGCCCTAGGAGCCCGTCCAGATAGTTCTGGGACTAGGCTGCTCGATGAATGCTAGCCGGCTCATACGGCTGTTGCGAGCTTGGTGAGATTGTGGGCGGTGCAGATCAAAGCCCATTCTGCCGTCACTTTCTCGATCCCGCGCAACAGGAACTGTCTGAACCCCCTTGCCTGCTTGATCTGTCCGAACACCGGCTCCACGACTTGCTTTCGCAATCGGTACCTGCTGCGCCATCCCGCGCGCTTCAGCTTGTCCCGCATGGCCTTGGTGAGCGGCCCTGTGATCTTTCGCTTGACGTCGCTGGGATGCTTGGCGCGTCCGGTCGCGATGTAACCGCGGATGTCGCGCGCGGCCAAGGCGGCAAGGTTCGCCTCGCTGCAGTAGCCGGCATCGGCGGAAGCCTCCCTGGGCTTGCGGTCGAGATTGTCCTCGGTCGTATCCAGCAGCGGCACGAATTGGTCTTGATCGCTCATGCTCGGCGTCAGGCCATGGGCGACGATGATCTGGGCCTCGGCATCGACCGCAGCCTGGGCGTTGTAGCCCTGGATATAACCGTCCTTGGTCTTCAGGATACGGCTTTCCGGATCGGTGAAGTTGCGCTGCGCCTTGCCGTCGGGCTCCTGTTTCGGCGGCGCGGGCGTCTTGCCGTTCTTCTTGCGGCCTTCGGCGATCCGTCGTTCCTCTGCCGCGGCCCGGCGACGCATCTCCTCGGCAGCGGCGGCCTTGGCTTCCGCCTCCAGTTCGGCCTTGGCCGCGCGGATCTTGGCCAGCCGCTTCTGCTTGTCGGCCACCCAATCCGGCATCTCGTCGCCACGCCTGCTGCCGTAGAGCTTGTCCTCCTCGGCATCGGCCGCCTCGGCGGCTTTGAGCCAGCGGTCGACCTCAGCCGCAAGCTCCACTTCCCGCTTCTTCATGCGCTCATAGCTCATCGCTTTGTGCTTGGACGCGTTCGCCTTGATCTTGGTGCCATCGAGCGCAACATGCCCGAGCTTCACCAGCCCGGCCTTCTCGGCCAGCTTCAACACCTGTACGAACAGCCCGGCCAGCGCCGTAAGGTGCCGCTTGCGGAACTCCGAGATCGTGCGGAAGTCCGGAGGGTCGCCCGCCACGAGCATCATGAAGTCCGCGCGTTCCACCGCCGCCTTGGCGATCCGCCGCGACGAATAGATGCCGCTCGCATAGCCATGCAGAAGCAGCGCCGTCATCATCCACGGGTCAAACGGCGGCTGACCCAGCCCGCTCGTGTAGCGGCCGGCAATCGCGGAAAGGTCAAGCTCTTCCCGGACCAGCGCCACAATCAGCCGCGACAGGTGGTCCCGCGGCACATAGTCCTGCACGCTCGGCGGCAGAAGCAGGACCTCATCGATCTTCCAGGGGCGAAAATTCTTGCTCATGGGCCCGCAAAAATGAACTCGACCCCACTTGACCAGTCACTACTCAGACAGGCTCCTAGGGCCTGTCTTCAGTTAGTCCGTGAGGACGGATTTAGCCCCGTAGAGGGCAACGGGATTCCCAAATCAGTTTTTCTGTGACTTATGGGCGGTCGGCTTGAGGAGGGCCGACCGATGCGACGCTATGCATTACGCGACGACCAGTGGGGCCGGATCAAGGATTTTCTACCCGGCCGCGAAGGCCATGTAGGAGGCACGGCGGCTGACAATCGGCTGTTCATCGAAGCAATCCTGTACCGATACCGAGCTGGTATCCCGTGGCGCGATTTGCCCGAGCGTTTCGGCGACTGGAAGATTGTCTATCAGCGCTTCAATCGGTGGGCGAAGAGCGGAGTTTTCGAGCGCATTTTCAAGCTGCTGGCGAGCGACCATGATAACGAATACATGATGATCGACGCCACCATCGTGCGCGCTCACCAGCACAGCGCCGGCGCACGAAAAAAAACGGCGAACAGGCGATCGGCCGCTCGCGCGGCGGGCTGACCACCAAAATCCACGCCCTGGTCGATGCGCTCGGCAATCCCGTCCAGGTGATGCTCACGCCCGGACAAGCGCACGATCTGACTTGCGCGGAGCCGCTGCTGGAATTTGTCGATCCAGGGGCGGTGCTTGGCGACAAGGCCTTCGACGCCGACCCCTTCATTGACGCACTCGAACGGCGCGACATCGCGCCGGTGATTCCGCCCAAGGCCAACCGCAAGGTGCCGCGCAGTTGTGATTTCGTGCTCTATTGCGAGCGCAACCTCGTCGAGCGCTTCTTCAACAAACTCAAGCACTTTCGTGCCATCGCCACCCGCTATGACAAACTCGCCACAAATTTCCTCGCCGGCGTCCAGCTCGCCTGCGCCATGATCCTGCTCAACTGAAGACAGGCCCTAATTGACGTAACTTTTGTCTGCGAAAGGTGCCGCATGCACACCATCCGCACCGTGAAGCGGGACTAGATACGCAGCGAGGCTGGTGAGCGATGCGAGCTGATTGAAGCACGCTGCTCGTGGCTCTAGCAGCCCCAATACCAACTGTGACTTTCCCCACTTCCACAGCCCCGTTGGCGCGTGCATGATCACGGCACGCTTTCAATTCCTCCCTGTCTTTACTCAGCCGCCACCCGGTCCCGAGTGGCGGCTCTTTCTTTGACGCTGAAGCCGGAACCGGAAGAGCCGGATTGAACAAGCGAGCGTCAGTCGTTGCTTGGTCTGAACATGCGTGAGACGAGGCGCCCATCCTCCCAGAGTTCCACGTCGTGCTGATCCAAGAATGACTTGGCCGTCACTACAGCCGCTTCATCGCGATTTGCACTGATGCGCACGGCAGGCGCGGCGATACGATCTTTGTTGAGCAAGAAGATTTTGTATTCGGGCATTCAGAACTCACTACAACTTGCGCGGCTCCAGAAGCCGACTTGTCACGTATTGTCAATTTCGTGTCTGAGCGTACGTTCCCGCACACTGTCGCCTGCGGCGCGAGGTCCGCCCGTTTTGACGGTGGCGGAACTCGTCGTGCGCCATGACGGTTGTCCGGCATGGTTCACCCGCTACTCGCTTCCAGCGAGTTTCACGGCGCTGCACTCACTGCATTGGTCGCCGTCTTCGAGGGTGTGTGCCGCGAGTTGAACCTCCATCCTGTTCA
>CAWHLG010000016.1:0-1222016 GCA_963830015.1 uncultured Alphaproteobacteria bacterium | reverse complement strand
CTTAACCCCAAGCGGAAGTCGGGCCAGCCGATCGCAAAAGGCTCTCTTATCCCTTAATATAGCCGGAGCGTGCGGCACATGCAGGAAGGTCCCGAAGCGACCCAGGTTGCCACGGCGCACGATCAAAATTGACAGGGGCAGGGCGGCGATTGCCACATGAAAGTGTATGACCTGCCAAGTATGGCAGCGGCTATACCTTTATGACGTTGCATGGAGGTGCGATGACACAATCGACCTATCCAGCAAGCCGGCGCGCAGCCGTGCTGAGCGACTTTGGCGAAGCACACAATTTTTCGGTTCGCGACATCCCGACGCCATCTCTTCGATCCGACGAAATGTTGGTGAGAGTGAAGGCGACAAGCATCAATCCGATCGAATGGAAGATGCGGCGCGGCCTCGGGCTTCCCAAGGCGATTTGGCGGCTGTTGATCGGACAGCCAATGATTCTCGGCATCGACTTCTCGGGAACCGTCGTAGCAGCAGGGCCTGAAGTCGACAGCTATCGAATTGACGATGACGTGATGGGCGCGTTTCGGCTCTGGGGCGCCGATGCGGAATACGTTGTGGTGCGACCAGGAGATCGACATACGGCGGTTGCACTCAAGCCTTCTTCAGTCTCATACGCTGAAGCGGCAGCATCTTTCGCTGGCCTTATCGCGCTTGCTGGCATGACGACACATGGTGGGTTGGCAACTAAAACAAACTCCCGCGTTCTCGTCATAGGCGCGTCAGGCGGGGTCGGACATCTCGCAATTCAGATTGCAAAACGCGGGCTCGGCGCTGCGTTCGTTGTCGGCGTGTGCAGCAGCAAAAACGAGGAGTTTGTACGCAATTGTGGCGCGGATGACGTGGTCGCGTACGACCGAACTTCGATTGAAAGCATTGCGAGTCAACATCCGGAGTGGCAAGGAAGTTTTGACCTGTTATTTGACGCCGTGGGTCTCGATGAAGCATGGACCGTCCTCGCACCGCGGCTGCTATCAAGGGACGGCCGGTTTGTCGCCGCCGCGGTTCCGCAATTGGCAGCTGGACGAGCAGGCGAAGACGTAGGCATTATTGGGGGACTGGCGACCATCGCTCGTTTCACATTTCGCCGGCTTGGCGGAAGATACCGGTTCATTTATGGGATTCTGGGAGATGTTTTTTGCAAGCAGGCCTTTTCGTCCTTGGTGCAATGGATCGCCGAAGGAAAGGTCGCAGCAAAGATCGCAGCCACGTACTCGCTTGACCAACATTGCAGACGCCCATCGTGCAAGCGAAACAGGAAGAACAGTCGGAAAAATTTCCGTTGTGATCCCTTGAGAACTCCGCCCGCGCCATGATCAACCAGTCGGCTGGCCCCTCTCTCCATGATGAGCGAAGGATGTCAGTCCTGGCACGAAGGAGTTCGCCTCATACTATCTTCCAGGACATGGACGTCTTGCGGCACGCGCGCCGCACCGCGCAATGGTCAATGATCGAGGAGCGACGTTCCGCGACATTCATCAAACTGCTTGTGCGGGTCGAAAGCCTCGATCGGTGTGAACCTTGGAGAACGTGCAGCGGCTCTTCCGCGGACGTGCCCATGCAGACATCGCGGCGCCTAACGGCATGGTTTTCGTCTGCGCGATCCCCGGCGAATATGCTAGACTTCAATAAAATACGCTGAGCAGGTGCGTGGAGAATTGCTCATGCTGAAGCACCGGCAATTCATCACCCTTCTCGGCGGTACGGCAATTGCTTGGCCGCTGGTGGCGCGAGCGCAGCAGCCGGCGATGCCGGTGATTGGATTCTCGGGCCCATAACGCCTGATGTCTTCGCAGATCGCCTGCGCGGATTTCGCAGGCCTCAAAGACACCGGGTTTGTGGAGGGCGAAAACTTGGCGATTTTGGATCGCTTCGCTGAGAATCAAGACGACCGAATGCCGGAATCGGCCGCCGATCTGGTTCGCCGCGAGGTCCGCGGTGATCGCTGCCGCAAGTCCGCTTGCCGCGTTCGCAGCGAAGGCGGCAACCACCATGATTCCAACCGTCTTTTCGATCGGCGTCGACCCGGTGGGGCTCGGCTCGTCGGAAGTCTCGCGCGGCCCGAAGGGCAATCTGACGGGAATCAATTTTTTTGCTGTTGAGCTGGAGCAAAGCGAATGGGGCTTTGCGCGAGCCAGTACCCGAGCTATCCGCGTTGCCGTCCTTGTCAATCCGGCGGACCGGTCACCGAAATCAATTGAGAGCGGTGCAAGCAGCTGCTCTCTCCAGGGGGCTTAAAATCCAGGTCCATAATGCCAACACCAGCCGTGAGATAGATACAGCTTTCGAAGTGATCGGGCGTGAGCGGCCCGATGCGCCTTCGTCACGACCTCCGCGTCGTCCCTGGTCAATGTCGAGTTCTGGCACTACCCGGAAGAGCAGATCATCGATACGTCTGCTCATCGGGGGTCAAGCAGACGTGCCCACCGTCGCCGCGAAATGATGCGATTGACCCGAAGCTGACCCAAAACGAAGCCTCAGGCGGGCAGCTTTGATGGCATCACTGCGCACGGCACCCGAGCCACGCACGACCAATCCGACACTGGCCATCCCCGTCAACGACAACTCAGTGATGCTTGACCGGGATGAGCGATGGTCCCTGAAGGTCTGACGGCAGTATTTCGAATAGGACGTGCACCATCGGCGCATCGGTCTTGTTGAAGACGGTGTGATTGATGTCGCCGGATTCAAAGAAGAAATCGCCTGGTCCATAGACGATCGTCTTGTCCGGCAGGACATAGGTCATGTAGCCGGAGGTCACCTGCCGAATCCCGGGACCCACGTGGTTGTGTTCGCCGACGTGTCCGCCGGGAGCGAGCGTCAACTCCGTGACCCGCAACTTGTACTTTCCGTTGATCTCGCGGAGGAAACCCGAAAGGGGCGCCTCGAACTTGATCTTGGCTACCAAGCCTTTGGTATCGACCTTGACCGGGCTGCCGCCCGTCTGCGCGGTCGCTTCGCTCGGCTGCGCAGCCAAGGCCATCAGCGGCAGTGCTGCGAGGGCCTGAAGAACATCTCGTCTGATCCGTTCATCGCTCGCCATGGGATCTCCTGTTGCAACCGTCGACTCGCCAACGGCAATCGCAGCCGAACTGTGATCCTCCGGTCGCAGGCAACTAGTACAAAAATTGGACTACTTTGGCGCTGCGGACGCGTGATAGCTCCCGCTCATGCACCTCTACGGCCAATACTGCCCGGTGGCGCGAGCGGCGGAAATCCTTGCCGATCGCTGGACTGTTCTCATCATCCGCGAGCTTCTTGCCGACATCATCATTTCAACGAGCTTGAGCGTGGTCTTCCCCACATGTCGCGCACGCTGCTCGCCGAACGGCTGCGGCGGCTGGAGCGGACCGGCGTGCTGGAACGGCGCGTCGCTTCGCGCGGCAAGCGCACCGAGTATCGCCTGACGGCGGCCGGTCGCGAGCTCCAGCGGATCATCGATCTGTTCGGAGAATGGGGAGCGCGCTGGGCCTTTGGCGATCCGCGACCGAACGAACTCGATCCGATCGTCCTGCTGTGGTGGATGCGCCGCGCGTGTCGTCTCGAACCGCATATCCGCGGCGCCGCGTTGTAATCCAGTTCGACTTCCGCGCCGGACCGAAACGCAGCTATTGGCTCTTGATCGAGCCGACCGACGTTTCGGTCTGCCTCAAGCATCCGGGCTTCGACATCGATCTGATCGTAACCGCCGACATCATGACGTTTTATCGGGTCTGGCTCGGCCGTTCGACCTATCCGAAGCCTTGCGCAGGAAGTTGGTCCACTTGGACGGCACGCCGGCCGATGTTCGTGCGTTCCCGCAGTGGTTCACCTGGAGCCCGATGGCAAATACCGTCCGTGCGGCCATGCGCCGCCGCACCGCAGGTCACGATCGCAACGACGGCAAATTAGCCAGGACCGCCGCGGCCTGATCGCTTAGTTCAGGACGATCCCATCGCGCCCGACATTGACGGGCGCCGCTTCCAAGCATTCCGTCTGCCTTCTTCGCTGGTTCGGATCGCGGCACTCTGCGTGGGGCTAGTCACGTGCGAACTAGGCCGTGAACTCTCTGCCCCGCTCAATGCGCTAGCAAACGTAACGTTACGCCGGACCGTTGGGTCCGCTCCCTGGGATCGGACGTTTGAGCGGCCGGCCGCGATGTAGGAGAAGTGCCACATTGGGAAGTCAGCTCTTACTGCGATCCGGTAGATTACAGGATGAGGGGGTACGGCGTTGATTCCGGCCGCCTGCGCGGTGATCACACGGATGAGCTGGCCACTTCGCGCGTCACAAAGTGCAACAGACCGGTTGCCACCCGATGCGACTAGCCTCTCGTCGGGCGAGAACGCGGCAGCGTGGAACACCTGCTTCGAACTCGTCACGTGCGGTCCGATTGCCTCGGAGATATGGCCGCGCTCGCCGCGCTACATGAGCGCGGCGTTGACCCACAGATGGGTGAGGATGCTTGCCACGTAGCCGAGCCCAATGGCCCAGGTCCATCGAAGATGGTTGAGAAACGTGTAGTGGTTGCGCACCAGTCCCATCAGCGCCACGCCCGCCGCCGTGCCGATGGACACGAGGCTCCCCCCGACGCCGGTGCTCAGCGTGACGAGCATCCACTGGCCGCTCGACATATCGGGGTTCATGGTGAGCACCGCGAACATCAGCGGGATGTTGTCGAACGCCGCGCCCAGCACACCGATCGCGATGTTGGCGACGGTCGGTCCCAGGTCGCCATAGAGATAATTCGACAACAGCGCGAGATAGCCGGCGACGCCAAGTCCGGCGACGGCGAAGATGACGCCGAAGAAGAACAGCAGCGTGTCCCACTCCAGACGCCTGATCTCCCGCAAGGAGTCGAACGCCATGTCTTGGTCGTCGCGGCGGCGCCCGATCCGCTGGAGGATGTAGCTGTACATTTGCAGGTATCCGAGACCCAGCATCATCCCGAGCGCGGGCGGCAAACTGAAGAAGCTCTTGAACGAGACGGCGGTCGCGATGGTGGCCGCGAACAGCCCGATCACAACGGCCGCGCCGGGCTTGAGTTTCCTGGTTTCGCTTACCGGCTCCGGCATTCCTTTCGGCACGCTGAAATGCATAAGCGTCGCCGGCACGAGGAAGTTCACCAGCGCCGGGAGGAAGAGATGGAAGAACTCCAGGAATTCCAGCTTGCCTTTCTGCCAGACCATCAGCGAGGTGATGTCGCCGAACGGCGAGATGACGCCGCCGGCATTGGCGGCCACCACGATGATGATGCAGCCCATAACGATGAACTGGTAATTGCCGACCCCGACGGCCACCACCACGGCGCCCATGACGAGCGCCGTGGTCAGGTTGTCGATGATAGGGCCGAAGACAAACGCAAGCCCCCCGACCAGCCAGAAAAGCTGCCGATAGGAGAGCCTCTTGCTGACGAGTTTGGCCCTCAGCGCGGCGAAGACGCGCCGCTCCTGCATCGTGTTCACATACGTGATCGCCACCACGAGGAACAGCATCAGCTCGCCATAGTCGAGGATCACATGCTTGGCGGCGGCTTCGAGCGCGGCACTCTGACCATGCGCGGCGTAGACGAGGCCGAGAAGCGCCCAGATGAGGCCCGCCGCCAGCATGACGGGTTTCGACTTGCGCAGTTGAATGACTTCCTCGACGGCCACGAATCCGTAGGCGACGAAGAAGATCAGGAGCGCCAGATAGCCGACGGGATGCTGCGTCAGGTCGATGCGCGCCGCCGCCTCCTGGGCATGGAGCGGCGCGGGAGCGGACAGGAGCAAGGCAAATACCGAAACGGCCAGCATCCACAGCCGTCCGGCAAGACGCAACGTCGTCACCCCCTGTCGACGAATGTCGAACGCCATTATCGCCCCGCAACCTTGCGGGGAACACAAGGCCGGCGGCCGGCGATCGCCGGCCTGCCACGACGCTGTCCCCCGACCGCGCCTTTGCATAAATCCATACTTGGGATGGATGCGCGCCTGGGAATATTGCCTACGGGCTTATGGCGAATACTACCTACGCGCTTGCGTACGGAGTGAAGGAGGACGCATTCTCGCTAGAGCAGAAAATTGTGCTCTCGGCGAGGGAGGAAACCGAATTGGGCGTCGTGATCCGCAGGTCCGATGGCGGGATTGTGGGGCTGGGCTGGAGTGCTGGCTGGCTCCGCGAGCTGGCGCCGGCGCAGTACGCCCTGATCGGCGGCGTTTTCACGGCCGCCTATCTCGGACTCGAATGGCTCACGCGTGTCCATGAGCTCGAAGCCCTCGGCATCACGCTGTGGAATCCGGTGAAGGCGCTGAGCCTCGGCCTGTTGCTGCTCAAAGGCGTCGCTTATGCGCCGGTGCTGTTCCTGGCGGCGTTGCTGGTCGATCTCTTCATCTACGGGGCCGCCAAGAGCGTCGCTTCTACTGTTGCCACGAGCGCGGTTGTTGCGATCGGTTATGCGGCGCTCGCCGCGGGTCTCACGCGAGGCCTCGGCTTTGCGGTTGGACGGTCCGACCTGCGCAATGTGATTGCGCTGCTTGTGACGGTGCCGGCAGGGACATTCGTCATAGCCTGCCTCTATTGCGGCTTTCTCGTGTGGTTCGGCGACCTGCCGGCGAGGCAGTACTGGGAAGCGGTGCCGCATCTTTGGGTCGGAGACACCGTCGGTATCATCATCATCCTCCCCGTTGCCATGGCCGCGTCCGGGTCAGTTCAACGTCTGGTCGAGACAAGACCCGCAGTGCTGCTGATCGACTCGGGGGCCTTTCTGGCCGGGGTCCTGATCGCATTGTGGCTGATCTTCTCCTTCGAGCGAGCCAACGAATACCATTTCTTCTATCTGCTGTTCCTCCCGGTGAGCTGGATCGCGATGCGCACCGGGTTCGCGGGAGCCGCGGCCGGCGTATGTGTCGTCCATCTGCTGCTGTTGGCTTTCATCAGCTGGGGCGGCTATCCCGCGAGCACTTTCATGGGCTACCAGCTCCTGGTGCTGGCGCTCGCTTTCAACGGGTTGCTGCTCGGCGCCGTCGTCGACGAGCGCCGCAGATCGGATGAGCTCCTGCGCGAGCAGCATGCCGAGGTGGTACGCATGACAAGGCATGCGACGGCCGGTGCGATGGGCGTTTCATTGGCGCACCAGATCAGCCAGCCGCTATCGAACGTCGCCATGTACCTTCACGTCGGCCGGCAGCTTTTGGCTGACAAGCCTGCCGATCCGGCGCCGATTGCGGAGTCGCTTGAAAAGGCAACAGGGCAGTTGCGGCAGGCGAAAGACATCCTCGAGCGTCTGCGGGATTTCGTCTCGCGCGGCACGCTTAGGCCAGCTCCCACTGACCTCGGCGCCCTGACGCGGAAGGTGGTGGCGCTGGCCGAGGATGACGCAAGGGCGCACGGGGTATCGGTGCGGCTCGAGGCTGCGTCCGTGCCGCCGGTCACCGTTGACGCGCTTCAGCTCGAGCAAACCCTGATCAACGTGATCAACAACGCCATCGACGCCGCCGCGGAAGCGAGCCGGTCGCCCGGCTGCGTTACCGTTCGCGTGGCAGCGATAGACAAAGGGGTGCGGATCGAGATCGAGGACAATGGGCCAGGCGTGTCCGATGTTGTGGCCAAACACCTGTTCGAGCCGTTCGTCACGACAAAGCCGAGCGGCATGGGGCTCGGGCTGGCGCTGTCGCGCGAGCTGATCGGGGCGCATGGAGGGACGATCGATTGGGAGCGCATCCGGCCGGATGGCGGCGCGCGGTTCACGATCGAGCTTCCCTTGAGCCCGGAGGTCGGCCATGGGGCATAAGCGCGTCGTGCACGTCATCGACGATGAAGCCGATGTCTGCGAAGCCCTCAAAGTGCTGTTGCATACGGCGGGGATGGAAGCGCGCACCTATGCCTCGGCCGAAGAGTTCCTCGCGGAAGTCAGGCTGAGCAGGCCGTTATGCTTGCTGGTCGATGTGCGCTTGCCGGGAATGAGCGGGCTGGATCTCGTGCGGCAGCTGCAACAGGGGCCGATGCGCCCGGTGGTGGTCATGATCACTGGCCATGGCGATGTGCCGCTCGCCGTCAAGGCCATGCGGGCGGGCGCGCTGCACTTTCTCGAGAAGCCGTTCGAGCCGGCGGAACTCCTTCAGACTCTGGAGGAAGCACACCAGCGCGTCAGCGAAATGGCCGCCGAGGAAGCAACGTCTGCGGCTATCGAGGCCAGCTACCGGTCGCTCACGCCCCGCGAACAAGAGGTGATGGCGCTTCTGGCTGAAGGGATGCCGACGAAGCTGCTCGCTACAAAACTCGGGATCAGCACGCGGACGGCCGAGCATCATCGCGCAGCTGTGCTGCAGAAGATGGGCGCGCGGACGGTGTCGCACCTCGTCCGTATGAGCATGAGCCTGCAGTCGCGGAATGCGCTTATGCGGTCATAGGTAATCATCACAATTTGGGACTGACGGTCGCCGTGCGCTCGCATCTCGGATAACGAGGACATCGCAAGTTACGTCATCTATGATCGCTTTTGCGACGCTTCCTAGAAATATCTCGAAGAGGGCACTCCGCCCGTGCGTACCAAGCACTAACAGGTCTACCTCTTTGTGCTCGCACATAGTCGCGCAACAGAAAATTTGGTGCGCCATCCTCAATCAGCACATGCGGCTGTTGCCAACCGGGCGCTGATTTGTCCACTCCTGCCAAAAACGCCCGCACCTCCTGCTCGACTTCCATACGATATTGTCGATGCAATGCTGATTCAGTTATCAGTCCGGACGGCGGGCGGTACGCGTGAAAAATTGTTAGCCTTTGTCCAGAGAAAAAGCGTGCGGTTGTTTCCAGGGCATAACGTGAGGAATCGGAGAGGTCGGTAGCGAAAACAATATTTTCGTACGGCCTGCGAGGACGGTCCTTCACAACAAGGAGCGGCACCCGAGACCGACGAAATAGTCGATCCGCGGTCCTGCCCAATATGAAATGTCCGAGCGACTCGTCTCTTCCGACGCCGATTGCAATCAGGTCGCAATTTTCAGCGTCGGCACTGCACAGAATGGCTTCTACCGGATTTCCTTCGGCGATTCGCACGGTTGGCCGGGCCGGAAGTGCGTCGACATCGGCTAGGAGGTGTTTTCTGGCAATATCAAGCGGATCGGCCGGGCGTCTCCACGACGGCAGTCCTGCTGCATCCGGGATGCTCAAGTCGAGATCTTCAACTACATGCAAGACGATCAGCCCCGAGCGCCACTGCTTTGCAAGCATGGCCGCTCGGTAAAGCGCGCGGTCACAGCGGGCACTAAGATCTGTCGCTAAGAGAATCTTTCTAGCTGGCCCGCTTATCCAGCTTGGCGCGTTCACACCGCACTGCTCCTGTCGCTCGGGACGTGCCAATTCGTTTCGCTTTCGACATCGCGCCTTGATGTTCCGCTTCGATTTGCGTGTGATGTGGACAAACTACATATTCTTTGACCGTGACCTTTCGTCGATATCCCTCCAAGACCGTCCGCGCACGAGAGGTGTGTCTGCTGGGGTAGGACGTAGCACGGCACGGCGCGAAATGCGCCCAGTTCCGCGTAGGGATTAATGCTTGCGGGCTTATGGTGAGAACTACCTACGCTCGCTTGCAAAATGAAGGAGCAAGCGCCGATCAAGCAAGAGTTGGTGATCAATCTGAAGACCGCAAAAGCACTCGGCCTCAACGTGCCGCCATCGCTGCTCGCCCGCGCCGACGTGGTGATCGAGTAAAGCAGCGTGATGTCCGCTTTTGGCGGTGGTCTCAACCGGTCGACGCAACACCCACGTAACGCTTACCAAACGCTCGCCTAATCGCTTTTCAAGATTTCCGGTTGCCAGCGATGCCAAAGCTCCGGTTTCTCGGCCGCAGTTAGCCCTTGACGACATTTGGCGCTAATCAGCACATACTCTCTTCCGTTCAAGTCAGGTGTTGCGTCGACCGGTTGAGCTGGCCGGGTAAAGCAGACATCTCCGAGCTAAGGTAAATCTCTCACGTTTTCAAAATGACCTACACCGCCGAGCGGCTACCGGATTTTTATGAATTGAAATAGCTCGGAGCTTCGCCGGATACTGGCCCTATGGATTAATCCAAAGCGTCGCTACCAAAATAAAAATGAAAGCAATAGCGAACGCAACAAAGGAAAAAGTTATATCGTTCGTGCGGCTTTGCATGATTGCGCCCCCGGTTCGTTTGCGATTTTGGAGCGTCGAGCGCCTAGCCGACTTTTTTCGGACAATTGTGAGATTGCCCCCAATAACAAATTGTCCTTCAGCGGTAGGTAGGTACGGGCCAGAATTGCGAACGAATGTAAAAATTATCCGCGAGAGGTATCATGCTCCAGCGTCGACGCCTGTGCGAAAGCTTTCATTAATTGAAATCGCCGAGCGTTGCCGCAGGCTCAGCATGGGAGCTCAGGGCCTCCGGACCACGTTCCGGACATCGCGGCGAGGAGGCCCGCCTCACCAATCGCCCTCCTGCACGCGCAGCACCGCTGCGGCCTTCGGGTTTTTCGTCTTGACCAAGGCGAACGGACAAACACAACTTCACCGGCGACGGTGATTGTCGGACGCGGTGCGAAAAATTTTCGTCAGCAGTCTCAGAATATGGGCAAGAACCATGGAAATGGATCCCTTTCACGTTGGGGCCGATCCCAAGGCGTTTCCAAATCGTTATGGGTTGAGAGAGCGGGACGAACGTTGCCGGCCGCGCAACTCGTGTAGTGCGCGATGGTGTCCGTGATGTGACACGGGCGCGGTGATAATCCGCCTCGCGAGGCAAAAGCGTGGCCTCTCTGAGCGGTGGCGCGACGAATCTGTGCTAGAGCTAAGGCGATAAATCAGCCCAAGCCCCGAACCCCCGAAGAGCAGGCCGTGTTGGCCGCCCTGTTGCCGGACCACCGCCAAAAAGTCCTGGATGTGATGGAGATCTTCCCAGGCCTGACGCCCGGCAAGGCCGTCGAGGTGCTGCGAAAGGGTTGGGCAAGTAAGCTCTCCGATTCCTAGCGCGGCGTGAGGCTGACGTTCCTGCAATGTGACCTGGCCGAGTTCAAGAATGGCCGGACGAATCACAATCTCTGCAGAGCGAAAAATTTGCCGAGAGGGGTTGCGGCCATTTCGGTTCCCTGGATTTCGGGGGGTGCCAGGGGGCGGCGACCCGGTGGTCGGCGTCGCATCGTCTTTTGTCGCGGTGATCGACCGCCTTTTATGCGGTTAGGCGCGAAACCGTCCCGATGCCCACTCCCTGCTCGCGCGCAATGGTGCGGATGCTCTTGCCTGCGGCGCGGGCGGCGCGGATCGTTCGGACCTTGGCTGCGTCATCGGCGATGGTTGCGGGCCGCCCAAGTCGCGTCCCTTCGGCCTTTGCCCGCGCCAGCCCGGCCATGACACGTTCCCGGATCATGGCGCGTTCAAACTCGGCGAACACGCCAAGCATCTGAAACATCGCGCGGCCGGACGGCGTGGACGTGTCGAGACCTTGCTGATGCAGATACAGGTCGACGCCCTTAGCGTGCAGTTCCTGCAGAATGCCGCACCAGATCCTGCAGCGCTGCGGCCCAGCCGATCGACGGACCATGCCGCGACCATATCGACCTCGCTGCCTGGCAACCGCCTGGAGCAGCTTGTCGAGCCCGGGGCGCCCATCACGGCCCTTGGCACCGCTGATGCCCTGGTCTTTGAACACGGCCACCACCTGCCAGCCGTGGCGCTCGGCGACAGCCTGCAGCTCGCGTTCCTGGTTCTTGATGGTCTGCTGGTCGGTCTAGACCCGGACGTACAGGGCGACCCGGCGGTTTCGCTTGGCATTCATGTTGGCAGCTTCTCCTTCGCCGCCGACTGTACCATAAACAGCTGATTGCGGAACAGCAAAAAGCGGCCAAACAGCCTTGATATCTTTGAGCGTTTTCGAGCTGCGAACGCAGGGGTTTTTGGAACAGCGCCCGGCGATCTACTGACCGGGATCGGCCGCGTGGTCCTTAATCTATAATGCCGGCGGCGATCAGCCGCCGGTAAAGCTCGTCGCCGGGCCTCGAACCGTTCCCGCGGCGGCGCCTTATCGTCCGCCAGCATCTGCAGGACCTGCTTCACGAACATCCGAGCCGCAAAAGCCTCGCGCGGGTCCAGCGCGTCGAGCCAGCGTTCGACGGCCGCCCACGGGATGCCGGTCGCCTCCAGCTCGGCAATGCCCCGGCGATCCAGCTCGTTCATCCACTGCGTCGTCGCCAGCCTCGCTTTCCGCTGCTTCCGTGCGCGCGCGATGCGGTCCGCCCGGTCACGGCTCCGTTTCACCGAAGCCGCCCGCCAGAGCTTCGGCCGCACCACCGGAACGAGCCGGCCACGGTCATCCCGAATGATCGAATGCACGGCTTGCCTCCGCAATCCGGTTGCGCAGTCGCGCAAGCTTGGCGGTCAGGTCCTCGTCGCTGATCAAACCGCGCGACATCCGCGCCCACATCCATCGGCATCGCATCGGCGAACGCCGGAAGGTCGCGGTCGAGGACATCGAGCTGAAAGCCTTGCCGCGCTGCCCATGCTCGGCAGGTCGCCTCATCGGCGGGGACCAGCATGATCGTCCTGCCGGGCTCGCGCGGATCGCGCCGCCAGAGCACGCGCAGCCGGTTGCGTTCTGCTCGCATCTCGGCGCGCTGGATCCGGTCGACGTCACCGGAAAGATGTGCGGCCGCCAGCCGCGCCCGTTTGGCCGCAGCACTTCCGCTGTGGCGGAAGCAGGTCGACCTGCCGCGCATCCTGGCGGCCTTGCAGGGCTCGCCCAATCGGTTGAGAGCCGAACAGCGCGGCATCTCGCGGTTCGGCCCATTGCAGAACCGCGCGCGGCCGATCATGAAGTTCTGGCGCTGCGTCTCGGATTGAAATCCGAAGACGCGGCCGGTTCGTGGATCTCGCCGGCCTCGGAGTGAATTCATGACGCAACCTTCTCGCAGCGGTAAGCGAGCCAATTGTACCATGACGCGGCCACCGCTGCGGGCAATAGAATCACAGCATTCGGTTTCCGAGCTAACGCCCGTAAGACATCGCGTCAGGCCCGCCGGTTCACGCCAGTGTGACCTCTCCGAATGGCTGCCGGTTGCGGCTGGGTTTTCAGCATACCAGTATCTCAGGCGGCCACTCGCTGCCGCGGCGTCCCTGTGAGGCGCGATGCACCGCGCTTTCCCTGCCGTGACCAGCAGCTCCAGCGCCTTGGCCATATTCCCGCGGCCGGACGGCTGATTTTTTTCGCGGAAGCGCCTTCGCCTCAGCCCGATCGGCGAACTCGGCCGCCCTTCCGCCGCAGGCTTGCACGCGATCGCCGTTCTGCGATTTACCGAATGCGCCGGCGGACCCGTGAGCCCACGCCCCCGCGCACACCCGAAGGGTCGAAAAGTGCTCGAAGTGCTCGAAACTATCTTATCGATCGTCTAGGAGTCTCCCGAGTTTAAAACAGGCTTTTGCTAGACGGTCGATAAGATAGTTTCGAGCACTTCGAGCACTAATTCTGTTGAAAGTTTTTCGCTGCGCGCGCGTGCGTGTCAATGCGCGCGTGCGACGGAGAGAACGGCCGGCGTTCCCTGAGCCTTGATCTTGCCGCTCCTAAGCAACCGACGCATAGCTTCGGCCAGTGCCCGCTCGTCGGCAACGACCTGTTTGGCCGCGAACACCTTCGGCGCATAGTTCTGGGCGTCCTCGTTCGCGCTGACCGGCGCCGTCTCGGCCTTCAGCAAATCCATGAACGCGGTATCGGCCAGATCGGCGAAAGGGTTGGCGACTTTCAGGCCGATGAAGGCCAGCCCCTGGTTTGTGTCCTTCGCATCGAAATCGCGCGCCTTCAGCTCGGCCGACGAATTGCTTGCTCGATCCGATGATAGGCGCGGGCGCTTTCCGCCCAGCCCTTCCACGACTCGAACAGATCCCCGTGCAGCGTCAGCGCCTGCGGATCGCGAACGCAGCACTCGTCGATCCAGCGGCCGATCATATCCTCCTCGTGCAGATATTCGGCCGTGGCGTCCTCCACGCATTTCGGCGTCACCAGTCCCTCGCGCTGCCAGATCATGCAGCCCTCGATCATCCACGCCAGGATGCCGCCCCATTCCGCCTTGAGCTTCGTGATCAGTTCCTTGTCGCGCTTCGCCTTCGCGATCGTCACCGTGAACGGGACCAGCTTCATCCGCCGCCGGATCGCCTCGTCGACCGACTTCAATCCCGGCTTGAAGTTGCCGTAGATCATCAGCGTGAACTGCGGCACGTAAGTCAAAAAAGTCCTGCCGCATGAACCGCGCCGTGATCTTGTCGCTGCCGGTCATCTGTCTTGATCTTCGCTTCGGCCCAGCGCCGACCCTGCTCGGTCTCCGCCGCCGTCACCAACCGCGCGCCGCGCAATCCCGCCAGGTCGGTCGGATGCCGCTCCTGCCCGCTCTCGGTGTCTCCACGAACGTGTCCATCGCCGCACCTGTGTGATAGTCGCCCATCACCCCGGTAATGGTCTCGATGAACACGCTCTTGCCGTTGCCGCCGCGCGCCCCACAGGAACAACAATATCTGCTCCGCGGTCGAGCCGGTCAGCGCGTAGCCACAGCAGACTTGCAGGAAGCGGATCAGCTCCTTATCGCCCGCCGTCACCGTGTCGAGGAACGCCATCCACAGCGGACATCGCCCGCCCGGTGCGGCCGCCGTCATCATCGTGCAGTAGTCGCCCGGCAGCGCCGGGCGGATCTTGCCGGTCTTCAGATCGACCATGCCGCCGGGCGTGCACAGCTATCCAGATATCCGCGTCCCATTGCTCCGCCACCGCCGCCGTGCGCTGGTCGTCCATGGCCAGCCCCAGCACGCCCATCTTGGTCTTGTTGCTGGCGATCTTTTTCTTCTCAGCCTCGCCCTTCATGGCCACAGCGACGTCTCGCGGCAGATCGTCCGCACCATGTTCGAAGACCTTGCGCTTTTGGTCCTCGGCCCAGCGCTGCCCGTCCCACAGATGCCACTTGCCCCACTGCGCCGTGTAGCGCACCTCATCACCGTGCCGCTCCGCGAAATCCAGCGCGATGGCGTCCTCCGAGAATGCCGGCGTCGTGATGCTCTCGAAAGTCTGCACGCCGGTGATGCGCGCAAACAGTGTTTCCCAAGGCTCGTCATCGAACGGCGCGGCATAGGCATAAGCGTCGCCATGGGCGCGCGAATAGATCTCGATCTGCGGGCCGTCGGTGTAGATGATCGCGCAATTCTTCGACTGATAGTCCAGGCCCTCGATCGGATCGGCGCATTCGGTGTCGTGGTACTTCGATCGGATCCTTCTTGATGTCGGCGACCGTGAACGCATCGCCGTCGGGCGTGTACAAGCACATGCTCGTCCGTCAGCGGCAGCCAGGTCCGCTCGCCGATCGTGGCCTGATCCGGCGGCGATCGACTCGTCGTAGGCTTTCTCCGCTTTCTCGCGCGGGATGCCGCGTTTCACGGCCTTTGCGACGTGCTCGCCGCGGTAGGCCACCTTCGCCGCATCGCGCCGCTTGCAGAACTCCGGGTCGGCCTTGGCCTCGTCAACCAGAGCGTGGTACTTCTCCCGGGCGCATGCTGGTTGGCGAACGCTACCAGATCGCGGGCGCAGCAGCATGCCGGTGCCGCCGACTACCTTGGACGCCCGAGGAAGCCGGCTGATGCCGGCGTCGATCACGACCTGCCCCTCGTAAGACAGCCGTTCCGGCGAGCCGACGCATGCGTCGATCGGGCCGCGCACCAGCATGGCGCCGCTCTTCGACAGCATCAACCATCCCGCTCCATTGTCCTTGCCGCGGACCCAGGCCAACCGCATCAACGCCTTGAGGCAGGCGTCCGAGAGCGACGGGTCGTCGATGACAACATAACAGTGCTCGCCGGCTTTGAGCTTCTGCTTGGTCTTTGGATTTATCACGCTAGGCCGAGGCGGACGGCCGCATCAAGACAGCAACCTCAGCAAACGGCGGATAAAGCCCAACCAGGATTTCGGGCAACCCGTCGATGTCATCTCCGTCGAGCAACAGCAGGCCGAGACCGGGCCAGCCGAAATAATCCAGTGAGCGCGGAATGGCCGTGATGTTGCCCTTGGTGTGCTGAGCCTTGGTGATGATGGTGCCCGTTATGGTGCCGTTCAGCGGCACCCCGAGGCCGATCGCCTGCTTGGACGACAACTTGTCGATCACTTGCCCGACTGTCGCGAGTATCGATGGGCCACTCACACCGGCAGCGGGGATCTCGCAGACATAATAGCCGCCTGAAGAGAACTGCGTGCCCGACAGCGTCTCCAAGTCGCCGTCAGGCTTGCGCTTGTAGTGCTTGGACAGGCGGCGGTTGCTGACAAACGTCGTGAAGCGGACGAGTGGGCCATCTTCGATGCCGTTCCTGGCGTCTGCGGAATCGGCGCCGCCCGATTTATCGGGATTTACGAAGTCGTCCATCGGGCAATCCTCTTTCAGCTCGGTGGCGTTCGCTGCCGACACGACCTGCGGGCGTCAGCTCGTCGACGGATACGGCAGACGACGACCCCTCGACAAAGGCCCATCGTGTCCCGTCGTCGTGCTCCACGAGATTCGTGATCGCGACCGGCTGCGGGAACACCAGTTGCCCCGACAACTCGACCCACACATTGTCGCCGACCCGAAACATGTTCATGACTGCCACCCGACATTGATTTCGAACACCACCTGCGCGAGCCGTTCCGGCGTTTCGGTGAGCGGCCACGGCGGCAGCGGCGCGTAGATGCGCGTCATCGCCCGCTCACCCGGCGCGAGCTGCCGGACGACGACCAGCCACCAAAAGCCGTCGGCACCGGCCTGGGTGCCCTCGGCACTGTCGAACACCGCGATCTCGTTGGCTGTTGCCAGCCGCATCCGGTGATTACGGGTTGGGTTGGCTTTAAAAAACGCGGCGTCCTCGGCCCAACCGACGCCGCGGCGCGCGTCCTTGCGCATCGCCCGCGCAAGCCTGCGCTGGCCGGCGCGATCAAGTGGCATCGGAGTCATCGTTGCGAGGAAAGCTTTCGCGGCGTCGCTGAACTTGTCCTTATCGGGCGCGATCATGCTGCACCCCGGCGCTGTCTCGCCGCCTCGCGAAGCGTGCTCAGGCTATCGCGTGATGGTGGTGTTGGCGGTGGTGGTGGTGATGCTGAAGGTAAAGGTGCAGATGCAGATGGCGGCACTGCCTGCGCAACTTCTTCGCGACGTCGCTCTCTTCCTGAACTTTCCGGTTGCCGTTGAGGCGCGCCTGTGCGCTCTTCACGCCGACCTCGTCGACCTCGCCGGCGGGCTCGCCGTTCAGGTCGCTCCGTGCCACAGGGCGGTGCACGAGAGGCGCCTTTACTCGCGCTTCGCTCTCGCTCGCGCCCGAGTGCTTCGACGCAGGGCGGAGCGCGAGGCGCTCCCGCAACCATGCGTGCACTTCGACGCGCAAAAACATTGCCTGACTGTTGCCGGTCTTGACCGGCAGCGGGAAGCCGAGTTCGCGCTGTTTGCGATTTAGATCGGTCCGGTTCGTGATGATGCGGCGCGCTTGCAGATCTTCGAAGCGATAGCCGCCTTGGGCGAGTTCATCATCGGTCAACGCGCTCAACATAGCGAGGATCTCCATCCCGGAAGCTCCGGTGCGATCCTCCAACTACCAGCAGTAAAGTGGGCGCGCGAAGCGCAAATCAGAGCCTGTTTTGCGCAGGCGCGAAACGGCAGCTATTTTGCGCGGGGACGATCCTCGCGCGCCCAGGCCGCCACACGCTCTTCCAGAATTTCCGCGAGCCGTTCTCGCACCCCTGCCGCGAGGTCGTCTGCTGTGTACCCGCCCTTCAGAGCCGCAATTTCTTCGAACTGGCCGTCCGCCTTCAACTCCTGCAGCCGGCGGCGAACACTGCCTTCGGGCTGGCCGGTCGCCTTGGCAATCTCGCGCGCCACCACGTTGACCTTCTTGCCGGCGGCTAGGTCCAGCAATGCGGCATAGTGCACGCGATCCAACCACAGCCTCCGCCGGCCTGTTCGCTTTCGCGGTACCGCAAGCAGAGCGGCCGCGATCATGTCGGCGATCGCTACCGGAATATAGAAGGGACGGGCTGATCCCCATCGTGCCGCGCGCTCCTTTGCCGGGCGCAGGAAGACCGAAGCGTCGGCCCCCAAGCGTTTCCAAATGCAAGGCCAGGTCTGTGGCATCGAATTTTCTTCCCGATTTCCCGTAGACGTTCTGTCGTCCGCTGCTTTCGTCATGCCACCACCCGGCCTTGCCCAACGATGCGGCTAAGACGCCGTGGCCCATGTCGCAAGCGCGTCGGCCTTCTGCTTTTCCAGTTCGTCTTGCAAATAGTTGCCGCCGACACCGGGCACCGCGTGATTCAGAACCGCCTGCACGATGTGGTTGGGAACGCCGAGACCCTGCATCTTCGACGCCGCGGTTCGGCGCAGATCGTGCAGCCGCCACTCGGTGACGCCGGACGCCTCGTCGAGCGCAGTCTTCAATTTCGAGAAGCCGGAGATCTTGCCGACGCTGCCTGCGAACACGAAGTCGCGCGCGGCGCCCTGCCCGACCAGCGTCCAGCGCCAGCGGCGGCAGCCTGAGACTATGCGGCCGGCTGCTCTTGTTGTCGGTCTGCCGCCACACGCCGTCGAGGATCTGCCCATGGCGAAGCGAGGCCGCCTCGTCGCGGCGCTGCGCCGTCACCAGCAGGAATCGGACCATGCGGCCGAAGTTCTTTGCCACCTGCGCGGCTGCCGAGATCGTCCGCAGGCGGCCCAGATCTTCCTGATCTCGGCATCGGTCAGCTTGCGGGTACGCTTCTGCTCCGGCGCTTTGCGGATGTCCGGCATGAAGTTGGCCGGGATCAGGTCTTCCTGCGCCGCCCATTTCAGCACCGGGCCGAGCCGCTGCAGCAGGCGGTTGCCCGCGATCATGGCATCGGCTTCGACCATGGCGTCGCGGGCGGCGCGCAGGTCGGCCTTGCTGAACTGGTCGGCGGGCAGCGACAGGTAGCGCGCGAGGTTCCGGCGCAGCAGCCGCATCGCCTCGTCCAGCGTCTTGATCTTCCTTGCCTTCCCGCTTGCGCAGCGCCTCGTAGCGGTCGAACAGGCCGCCGAGCGTGAGCGCGCTCGACGAGCGCGGATGCGGCGCCGGCGCGTCGGGCGGCACGCCCCGGTCGGCGCGGTCGATCAGCTGTGCGCGCGGCGTCACGCGCCTCGCTCAGCCCATCGCCGGGATAATGGCCGAGCGGCTTGCGCTGATAGGCGCCGCCGGCGTGGTAGCGGAATTGCCACGTGCGGCGGCTTCTTCCCGACGCGCAGGATCAGGCCCGGCACGCCCTGGTCGAACCATTCGCCGGGCGCAGATGGGGATGGCAACGGTCGTGAGCTTCTTTGACGGCATGTCTGAAGGTCCGGATTTGGGTGCATTTTGGGTGCAGCCGGACCGTTATACAGCGGTATGCCGAGAAATACCAAGGGATAGAAAATCTTGGTAAATACAATGGTTTAGCGGCGTTAAGCCATTGATCGGAAACGACTGGTTCGGGGTTTTGTAAACCGAAGGTCGGGGGTTCGAATCCCTCGCCCGGCACCAATCTTCCGCTGTCCGGCCCGGACACATGGGTGACAGAACGTACCTAAGACATGGGTGACAACCTCGGGCCGAACGGGTTGTCGAGGGGTTGCAAGGTTTTCTGCTCCAGGTCGAAGTATCCGAGATCGTAGTGCATGAAGCTGACGAGCCAAATGCCCTCGTCGACTTCCTTGATGCCGAGCCTTTGGCCGGCCAGCACGCTTGAGATGTTGATCCTCTTGCGATGCAGGCAGAGCCGTCCGCAGGCGGTGACGAGGATGTCGCGGTCGTGGAACGGATAGGTCAGCTCGGGCAGTCCGTCATAACGGCGCGGTGAGGCCGAGTAGAGCTCGGCGGGACACTTCATGGCGAGCGCCTCGTGCGGTCTTTCGGCATTGAACTCGTGGACGAAGGCGTCGAAGCGGTCCTGCTGCTGCAGGCTGTTCAAGCCCGGCGGCCGGGTCGCCTCCTTCTTGAGGGTGAGGTGCATGCGCTCGTGGCGGCCGTTCTGCTGCGGATGGCCGGGCTTGATGCGCTCGATCGCGATGCCGAGGCGGAGCCACCAGACCGAGAGCTTGGAGAGGTTGAACAAGGCATTGGGACTGGCGAAGGGCACGCCGTTGTCGGAGCGGATGGCGAGCGGCAAGCCGCGCTCGCGGAAGAGCCGTTCGAAGGCCGTGATGGCGAGGTCTTCGCGTGTTGAATTCAAGGGCTTCGCACAGCAGCAGGAAGCGCGAGGCGTGGTCGGTGACGGTCAGCGGATAGCAGTATCGCCCGTTGCCGAGCTTGAACTCGCCCTTGAAGTCGGCGCACCACAGGTCGTTGGGCGCGGCGCCCTCGGACAGCGGCGTGCCGCTGCGCGCGGTGGCGCGGCCGGCCGCCGCGCTTGACCAGGCCGTGGCGATCGAGAACCGCATGGATGGTGCTCTTGGCCGGAATCCGGACATCGCCGTCGAGCCGCCGGACCAGGAGTTCGCGGATCTTGCGCGCGCCCCAGTGCGGCTTCTCGCGCCTTGAGCCGGACAATCAGGCTCTCGATCTGCTGCGGCAGCTGGTTGGCGTAGCGCACCGGCCGGCGCGATCGATCGCTCAACGCCTCCAGCCCGTGCTCCTTGTAGCGGTCGAAAATCTTGTAGCCGGTCTTGCGGGATACGCCGAAATCCCGGCAGACGTCCGTCATGGCCTCCCCGTCCAGCAGGCGGGCGACAAAGCGAAGGCGCTCTTCCATCACCGAACTCGCTTTCCACGGCATCCACACCTCCCGCCCGAAAAAGGCGAAAAGTGTTACCCATGTGTCCGGTACGGAATGTCACCTATGTCTCGGGCCGCTCACTTTGTGGCCCTGCCCTTCATGGAAACCGAGCACAGCAGTCCAACCTAGACAGATGCCGGATTTTGCCGCCAGATTGTGCCGCCACACGCAACGGAGCACCGCATGGACCAGATGGCCGCCCTCAGTCACCTTCGCGCCCTGATCAAGGCCGCGAAAGGTAAAAACGATGTGGAGGCGCTGCACCGTGCGCTCAACGAGATGCTTCTGTTCGTGGAGAAGTCGCTTGGGCGAAAAGGTTAGCCATCATCGCAATTGCGCTCGCTTTCATTCTGACGCCGCGTCTGGCTCGTCAGGTAGATTTCAGATCCTCCAGACTTTCTCCGCCTCAAGCGCTCTTCAGTTTCTTCCGAGAGCGCACGGGACGCGCGGTCGCGCGCACCGACGTGTTCAGCGCCACGGCGGCGCGGATGAGCGTCTTCAACGCCTTTTCATCGATCTTGTCGCCCTCATGAAAATCGATGGCGCGCCTGGTGTTGCCTTCGAGGCTGGCGTTGAAGAGGCGTGAAGGATCCTCCAGCGACGCGCCCCTGGCGAAGGTCATCTTCACCACAGCCTTGTAGGTCTCGCCGGTGCAGATGATTCCGGCGTGCTCCCACACCGGAACGCCTCGCCACTTCCACTCCTCGACCACGTCGGGGTCGGCCTGCCTGATGATCGTCCGGACCCGCGCGAGCGTCGCGCCGCGCCAGTCACCCAGCTCCTTGATTCTCGCGTCGATCAGCCGGGAGGGAGAGGCTCCTCCTTTTGCTTCTTTCGAGCCGCTCTTGCTCTTCCTCATGGTTGCTTTCGCTTTCCCGCCGGCGCTACGGGACCCAGCCGGGCAGAGCGGCCGCCTGCCTGATCCACGCGGCCAACTGTGCTTCGTCGAGCTTGTCGTCCTCGCGGATGTCGAGGTAGCGCACGTCCTTGTGTTTGGACTCGCCGGGCGGGACAGGACGCAGCGACGTGCCGCGGAAGAACGTCACCTTGATGTACTTCGTGAAGGTGTGGAAGCTGAGAAACCAGCCCTGGTTCTCAAAACCCTGGTGCTCGACTCCGTAGAAGGGCGAGTTCCATTTGACCGCCTTGCGCACGCCGGGGACGGTGCGCACGACAAGCGCGTCGAGGCGGCGCCCGGCGTCGCGTTTCCAGCCCGGCATGGCGGCGATATAGGCCTGCACCGGCGCGTCGCCGTCGGCCTTCGCGATCTGAGGATTGCCGCCCGCGAGGAGGGCCGGCTTCGCGGCGACGCGCTTGACGGCAACCGCCTTGGCGGCGGCCTTTTTCGCGACCTTCGCCGACTTCCTGGACGTGCTGCCAGCCATGCTGCGTTCACTCCAATCGCGAGACGGATCGATAATCAGGACAATTTGTTCTTAGAGCGGCACAGTCTCCATGCCCAAAAGCCGGAGCTCCGCCAGCTCCATCGGGACAGGTTTCGATTTCGCTTTGAAACCGCACTGATGAACCAGGATGACGACCGGCACCGGTTTTCCGCGGTCGACTGTCCGCAATGCCTCTCACTCGCGTTCCAGCGAGCGGGAGAGCCGAACCAGGACAATTTCGGAGGGCCGCCGATCCTCGGCTTGTCGGGGCTCGGGCCGGAGAACCTGGACGAGTTTCGAAACCACCCCCTCGACGGTCAGCCGCAGCAGACACTCGAAGTGCCTGAGGCCCTTGCCTCCCTTCACCAGACCCAGATCCCGAATGATGCAGCGCGAGCCGTCACTCATCCGGACGAGCTTGCCACCTTTGAAGTAGTTTCGAATTCCCATCGATGGAGAATGCAAGGCCGGTCCCACCCGTCAATCCTGACCGGACGGCTATCAACAGCGCGCTGTGGTCGCTCTCACGCTCCGGATTGCGCGTCGTCGATGCGGCCGGACCAGCCGAGTTCAACGATCTCGACATCGCCGGCGTATTCGCCGGAAAGGCAACGCGCAAACTCGACCGCTTCGTCCAACGTCTCGCCCAGATGCGAACTGGTGAGAATGAAGCGGCTGTCGTCGGACCCGTCGCCGACGACGGCCGCGTCGATCATATCTTCGAGCCGCGCGCAGTCCCGACCGACCACGGCGACAAACCTGACGCCGCCCCGGACGAACCGCTCGACCAAATCGTCCACGCTCGGAACCGGGCCCGGGCGAACATGCAGAATAATCTTCTTCCCGAATGGCATTTTTGACGTCGACGAAATTGGGAACCTGCATCGCTGTGACCCATAAGACATTGGTCGCACCGGCCGCGGCCAAGGTTCGCGGTCACGGCAGAACGCCGCACGGTCGACCACTGCGAACCACCGTTTAAGGCCTGTCGATCACCGCCGGGAACAACAGATCGCCGGGCTCACCTGCACGCATCCAGTGGACACTTCGTCCCCCGGTCTTCATAAGGAGGGATGAGCAAAAACCCCCGAGTTGTTTTCAAGATGCAGCGAATTGCCGAAGACAATTGGGAGATCATTGCCGAGTACCCGGGCGTCGAGGAGCGGCGCATCAAGGGGCTCAAGAGCAAAGCCGAGGTCGACGAGTGGCTGAACGGAAGCCGCCGCATCGACTGGCTCCGCTCCCAGGGCTACGCCAAGTAGATCCCCGGTCGTCCGGCCGCGCTCTCGTCCCTTTGCGGGCAGAAGGCCCGCGGAAATGCGTGGCTTTCACTCCCGGTGAACCATTGTCGCATCGCGGGCGACTGATAACGCACGGGGTTGGTTCACAGGAGAACGTCAATGTTCCGTAAGACTGCACTTGGTATCGCCGCCGCTCTTGTCTTGCTTGCCCCCAGCGTTGCTTTGGCTGGCAAGCACGGCGGACATCATGGCCATCATCACGGCCATCATCACCATGGCCATCATCATCACGGCCATCATCACCACGGCCATCATCATCACGGCCACCGGCACGTCCGCTACTTCTATGCGGGCGGCGGCTGCTATCAGTACCGCTGGGTGGAGACCCGCTACGGGCTTGCCAAGCGTCTCGTGAACGTCTGCGCCTACTAGCCGAAGCAGGGCCCCGGTCGCCTTGCGCGGCCGGGGCTCCGTTCACACGAAACATTCGTTTTCGCGGAGCCTGTCGCGTGTCGCGGCCGTGTATCCGTCAATGCCGAAGAACAGGACCATCAAGCGACGCCGGCCGGTTGAACCGCCGGGCGGACAGCCAACACCAATTGCCATGGCACGGAAGCTGATCTTCGCGGGATTCATTCTCGCATTCGGACTATGGCTCGTGGTCCGTCCTCAGTTCACGGAGGGATTGACCTGGCAGGATTGCACGACAGCCAAGGGCGTCATCTGCGTTCCCAAGGCCCGCTGAGCGGGCGTCAATTTGCGAGATCACGGATCGCATCATGCTGCGCAGGCTTCGCACGACAATCGCGGAGACAATCGCGTTTCTGCTCGACGTGCCGAACTGGCTGGACGACAAGCCGACCGGCCGGGAATTCGAGCGGGGGATGCCGAGGCCGGGGCCGGGGCTGCGCGCACCCGCAAACCGGCTGCCGCGCGACCCGGGATAACGTGACGCGGCCTACTCGGCGGCCATCATCGGGCTGTGCTGCGCGACCGGGGTGATCGTCCAGTCCCACCAGGCAAACTCCAGCCGGAAATCCTTGCCTTCGACGATGCAGCCGTAGGCGGTCTGGTTCGGGCCGCGCGGAAATTTCCGTTCGCTCGGCCCGCGGAGCGTTCCGACAAAGGTGTGCTTGCCCTTCTGAACCCGCACACGGCGACCGAGCAGCGCAGCAACTTCGTGACCTTCAAGCGCAAACACAACACAAACCCACAATGACAATGCGTGGTATCAACCTACCCGGCGGCGCGGATAACACCAGTGAGGGTTGTGGATAACGCTAACGATTGTGCTTAATCCAATTCCCGGCCAAGCGATTGAGATTGCCCGCTCATTTGCCGCCGGGCGCATGGTCCGCGCCACCCCGCCGAGGCCTCGCGCAAAAAATCACAGATTTCGTGGAACCACTCGCAGGCCGGCGCGTTGTGAGGCTGGAGCGAGCGATACCCCCCATGCCCCTTGCTTGCTCCGTATCGGCCCCGTCACGCATGACGGGGCCAATTTTTTTGGCATGGACGGTTGGACGCTTTCACTTGGACTGCTTTCAGCAGCCGGGCATCGGCGGGTCGGATTCACCTTCCCGGGCAGATTGCCGTGCGGGGTTTTGGGCGGGGTTTTGGGCAGGCCATCACGGGTGAAGCCGGCCATCGCAGCGGCTTCCCTGCCGTGAGCATCGCCGCCCATTGAAGCTGCATTGGCTGGTTCGGCCCAGGCCGCGCCCGACCGGGGGCGGCACTCTGGCGCAATCCGCGTCCGCTCCGTAAAGTCCCGCCGTCCCGGCGCGCACCAGCGCGTTCACGCGCGTCTTCGACGCGCGATCGCCGGGCCGGAAGGAGCCTGCCATGCGCGCGATCACCCTCGACGAAGCCGTCAAGATCATCAACGAAACCTTCGCCGAGGCGAAGCGGCGCAACGCCTATCCGCTGACCGCGGTGCTGCTCGACGCGGGCGGCCGGATGAAATGCGCGATGAAGCAGGACGGCGCGTCGCTGCTGCGCTTCGAGGTGTCGTACGGCAAGGCCTATGCGGCGCTGGCGATGGGCCGCGAGTCGCGCCAGGTGCTGCAGAAGGCCAAGGACAAGCCGCTGTTCATGCAATCGTTCGTCGAGCTTGCCGACGGGCCGATGTTTCTCGAAGGCGGCGGCCAGCTGATCCGCGACAGCGAGGGCGAGGTGATCGGCGCGATCGCCACCACCGGCGACACCAACGAAGTCGACGACCTCTGCGCCATCGCCGGCATCCGCGCCGCGGGCTTCAAGACCGACCACGACTTCAGCGAGGCCGACATGCGGCGGCTCAACATCAAGCGCGGCAAGCCGATCGAGGACCCGGAAAAGGCCAAGCCGCAGCTGAAAAGCGTGTAGGCCGACGGACGCCACACGGTCTGGTTCACGGGGCGCCCGCGAGGCGGGCGCCCCGTGGCGTTTCAGGTGACATTTTCCGGCGCAATTGTGGCCGATGGAACCGAACGCGGAACCGCTGGTTATTGGCGGGCGGCCGGAACCTTCGGCCCTGCGGCGACAGCCGATCGTCAAACCGTTTCGTATTGCGCCGACGTTCCGGCGAAAGGATCCCCTATGTCTCTTCTCATCAGCATTCTGATCACGTTCCTGGTCGTCATTCTGGTCCTTTATCTGGTGAACATTCTGCCGATCGACGGCCGCGCGAAGCAGATCGTGCGGGTCATCGTCATCATCATCGGCATCATATCCCTGCTGAAGTATCTCGCGGTGTTCTAGCAGGTTGCTGAAAAACGCTGCGCGGTCATTCCGGGACGCCGCGAAGCGGCGGACCCGGAATCCAGAAAAGCAGGAAATCCCGATGTTCTGGATTCCGGGTTCGCGCCCATAGCGCGTCGAAGACGCGCGTAAACGCGCTTATGGGCGCGCCCCGGAATGACGGCCCGGAGTTTTTCAGCAGACTGCTAGAGCGCATCCCGGTTCAGATGAACCGGGATGCGCTCTAATTCCAGCGTTTGCGCATGTCCTTTTCGGAAAACCGGTGCCCACTTTCCCGGGACATGCGCTGGCTAACTCGCCTTCTTCACCGCCAGCGCTTCGAGATGGCTCACCACCTCCTCGACATGCATCACGTCGGCATATTTGTGATGCAGGTCGAACAGATTGACCTGGTGGGAGAGCAGGCTGCGGTCATAGCAGCACTCCTCGACGATCACGACATGAAAGCCGTTTGAATAGGCGTCGACCGAGGATGCGCGCACGCAGCCCGACGTGCTCTCGCCGCAGACGATCACGGTCTGCACGCCGAGTTGCGTCAGGTGGGCCAGAAGCGGCGTGCCGTAGAAACCGCTGGCGCGCTGCTTGGGCACCACCACGTCGCCCGACTGCGGCTTGAAGTCCGAACGGATGGCATAGAGCGCGGGATCGCGCGGCACGTTGCGCCGCCTCGTCGCGTTGACGCGGGTCGGCGCGCTGTCGGACTGGATGTCCTGGGTGGTGTAGAAGATCGGAATTCCGGCCGCGCGCGCGGCGGCGAACAGTTTTCTGGTCGGCTCGATGGCGGCAAAGGCATGTTCGCCGCACGAGCTGGGATGGATCCGGTGCAGTTCGGCGACCGGCTTCGGCCCGCCCTGATAGGCCAGCTCGTAAAGATCGATGGCGAGCAGCGCCGGCGCAGGACCGACGAAGGTCTTGCGGATGTAGTGGCTGTAGATGTCGAGCACGTCCGGGGAAACGACGTCCTTCCAGCAATGGTCCTCGAATTCGTCGGCCATCGTGTCCTCCTGCGTTCGCATGACGCCGCTTCAAATCATCGTGGGCAAGCCTAACCGGACGTGAAGCGGCGCACAATTTCACCTAGCATGCGGTCCGCCGTTATCGGAGAGGCTTCATGAATGTTATTGACCGGCGCGCGCTGCTTGCAGGCTCGGCGGCGGCGCTGGCCGCAGGCTCTGCGTTCGCTGCCGCGCCAAAGGCCGGCGCTCAAGGGCCCGGCGTCTACCGCACCCGGCTCGGCGACTATCAGCTCACCGCCATCGACGACGGCACCTGGTTCGTCAAGATCGACGACGACTTCGTCCGCAATGCCGACGCCGCCGCGGTGAACCGGGCGCTGGCGGCGAGCTTCCTGCCGCCGAACATCCTGCCGGTGTCGTTCACGGTGCTGCTGGTCAACACCGGGTCGAAGCTCGTGATGATCGACGCCGGCACCGGCGGGCAGATCGCCGACACCGCGGGCGCCATGCTCGCCAATCTCGCGGTCGCGGGCATCGAGCCCAGGGCGGTCGACACCGTCGTCATCTCGCATTTCCATCCCGACCACATCAACGGCATCAAGACCAAGGACGGCGAGAAGGTGTTCGCCAACGCGGAGATCCTGGTGCCGGAGCCGGAATGGACGTTCTGGATGGACGAGGCGCGGATGAATGCCGCGCCAGACCGCATCAAGCTCTATTTCCGCAACGCCCGGCGCATCTTCGGCGACCTGGAGAAAGAGGTGCGGCGCTTTCGGCCCGGCGCCGAGGTGGCGCCCGGGATCACGTCGGTTCCCGCGTTCGGGCACACGCCGGGACACACCGCCTTCTCGATCGCCTCGCGCAACCAGTCGATCCTGGCGCTGGGCGACGCGGTGCGAAATCCGTATCTGTTCGCGCGCCATCCCGACTGGCAGCCGAGCTTCGACATGGACGGGCCGCTCGCCGTCAAGACGCGGCGGCAGATGCTCGACCGCGCGGCCGCCGACCGCATGCTGGTCGCGGGCTATCATTTCCCCTTCCCGGCCAGCGGTCACATCGTCAGAAGCGGCAAGGGCTACGAGTTGGTGCCGACCATCTGGCAGCCGCTGCAACCGGAGCCGCGGCAGCGCGCGGGATGAAGTACCAGCGACACGGGGGGTACGGTGCACCTCCGCATCGCTGAGTTTCAATCCAAAGCCGGCAACGGCGAACCGCCGCGCTCACATCTTCGACAGCTTGGCGATATCGATCGCCTGCGCGTAGGCGAACTTGGAGGCGGTGTCGGCGGAGCCCTCGACCGAAACCAGGAACTTGTTGGCCACCACCATCTTCACATTGCCGTCGCCGTCCTGGATGGCGCGCTGACTGCCGACGCGGACGAGCTTGCCCATCGCGCCGGCCATCGCCGGATTGTTCAGGAGCATCCCGATCTGCGACACGATCGCGGAATCGCCGCTGATCTGCACCTCGACCTGATCGCCCTTGACGTTGTTGTAGGTGCGGCTCGCGGTCGATGCCCCGAAGCCCGCGGCGCCGAGCGCCGTGGTCTGCGGCTTCTCGGCCTTCCAGCCCGGCAGCGCGTTCGGCAGCAAGGTCGAGAAGGTTTCGGCGTTCTTCTGGCCGATCAGTTGCGAGGCGAGATCGAGCGATTGCTTGGCGCGGCCGAGATCGCCGGCCTGATAGGCCTTGCGCGCCTGATCCATCGCCTCGGTGATGTCGTCGGCGAGAGCCGGCGCAGCCAGCAGGCTGAAGACGACAAGCGCGGTGATGGTGCGGATCGAGATCATGGCTCTCCTTGCGGGACGAATCGGCGCGACGAATCTAACACCATCGAAGCAGCGGCGCCCAAATGGCAGGAGCCCAGCCCTGCGGCTGGCTTCCCGTGCCCGAACGGCTCTGATGGCCGCCGACACCCGCCGTTCAGGTCGATGAACCGGCGTTGTGGCTCCTGCTCGCGAAGGCTGCGGCACGGCGATTTCATGGCAGGACGGAAAATTCCTTTGCCTGCCTTCACAGTGAGTTGAAGGGGCCGCTTCTGCCACTCCCCCAAACGGATGTTTGCGACACCGGAACCTGCTGTAATATCGCAACCGCGGCACGAGGTTCGCGCAGCCGCATGGAGGGGCTCGATGAGAAAATCTTCGGTTTCGTTTCTGGCTTTGATCGCGGGTGCCGCTCTCGCCCTGACTGCGCTACCGCCGATCGCCAGCGCGGTCGACACCAACACGCCGACGCGGGGCGAGCCCGCGCAGCCATCGTCCCAGTCGGCCAAGCCCCCCAAGGCTTCGAAGAAGAAATCCAAGAAGGAAAAGAAATCCGAGCAGCAGTTCATCGACGGCTACCGGGCCGCGCATGCGCTGATCTACAAGCGCCACGCCTATGCGGCCGGCATCGACAAGCTGAAATCGCTCGGCAAGGACGACCATCCGGACGTCGCCAACCTGATCGGCTATTCGAGCCGCAAGCTCGGCCGCTACGAGGATTCCAAGACCTGGTACGAGCGGGCGCTGGCCGCCGATCCGAACCACAGCCGCACCTGGTCCTATTACGGCATGTGGCACGCCGAGCAGGGCAACCTGCTCAAGGCGCGCGAGCATCTGACCAAGGTGGCCTCGCTGTGCGGCACCACGTGCCGCGATTACACCGAGCTGAAGGGTGTGATCGAGGGCACCCGCACTTATTGATGCGGTTTGCCGTTCAAGCGATTTCAACGGCCGGGCCCTGCGCCTGGCCGTTGCTGCTTCCAGAGTCTGATCCAACGAGATTGACTCTTTCGCGCCGCTTGCTCCGTTCACCTCTCCCATGGGGAGAGGTCGGACCGCAAAGCGGTCCGGGTGAGGGGGTAAGGTCTATCGAGGGAGGTTCAACCGGGATGATCCCCGACACTTCAGACCGGCATGATCCCCGACAGTTTTGTGGGGTCCGGTTCGCGAGGCCCCTCGCGTGGCGGAGCGAACCGGACGAACCGACCCCGGCGATCAATCAAACCGATATCCAGGTCGCAGAAACGAACGACATGGTCGCCGGTCTCCAACTCGGCAATACCGACGAGCTCGCCTATCAGCGTTTCGCTGACGAAGAGAAGTTCGCCCTGCCACATGATCTCGCCGTTGCTGCGCACACGGCGGACTTGGTGATCGGCGTCATACCAAGGGTCTTTAAGACTTTCCGGCATGGCACGCGGCGAAGCGGTATAGAGCTCGGCCGGCCGGCGTTGATCGAGCGCTTCGTGCGGCCGCTCCTCGTTGTAGTGGCGACGGAACGCATCGAAGCGGAGCTGCTGCTCGGAAGCATTGTGTGCCGCAGGCCGCGAGGTCTGCGCCTTGAGCGTACGATGCATGCGCTCATGCCGGCCATTCTCTTGCGGCGAGGCCGGACGAATGAAGTGCGGTTCGATTCCGAGCTTGAGCCACCAAGCCGACAGCTTGGTCAGCCCTCCTGGCCCGCGCGAGCCGAACGGCGACCCATTGTCGCAGCGGATCGCAAGCGGCAATCCGTACTCGCGAAAGGCCTTTGTAAAATATGGGCGGACGCCCTCTATTGTGGGAGCGGTAATCCGCACTTCGATCAGAAACCGACTGTGGCTGTCTGTGACCGTCAGGGGATCAATCCGCTGGTGGTCACGAGTTCGGAACCAGCCTTTAAAGTCGGCAGCCCATTCGTCGTTGACGGACGTTGCAGGCGTGCATGGCCGCTGCTGATCAAGCGGTCGGCGGCGACGCTTGATGGGAGCCACCAAACCGGCTTGCTTGAGAAGCTCTCCTATGGTCGAGGCCGCAGGCCAAGCCATCTCCGGCGCTTCGCGCTCGAGCACCGCAAGCAGCTTGCGGGGGCCCAGATAGGGAAAACGTTGCCTCGCCGCGATCACCTTCTCGGCGATCGCTCCGGCAGTCGTCTGCGAACAATGCAGCGGCGCATGCGAGCGGTCCTTGAACCATTCCGGATCGCCGGACGCCTTCCGGCTGCGCCATTCGTAGAACGTATCCCGGCAAATCCCATAGCGTCGGCAAAGCTCCGATACTCTCCAGTTCCCCGTTTCGTATTCCGACAGCATCCGGATGCGCTGCTCCATCCGACAGGTCTCCTCGAACGGCATCGGTGGGTCCTCCCTCCGATGCAGATTGCAAGAAACTGTCGGGAATCATCCCGGTCTAAACTGTCGAGGATCTACCCGGTCTGTACCGGACCGTACGCCCTCACCCCAACCCTCTCCCCACGGGAGAGGGAGTTCACCGCCGTCGTGGCAACAGCTTCAATCGAACTTGATAACCTCTAGCCGGACTTCGCGTCGGTCGCCTCGAGCAGCCACGCCAGATACGCCTTCTCGACGCTCTCGACCGGCAGCACGACGATCGCGGGTGTTTCGTAGCTGTGCAGTTCCTTCACCGCGTCCGAGACCTGGTCCGCGAGCGAGGCGCGGGTCTTGATGATCATCACCGCCTCCTCGCCGCGCTCGACCTCGCCCTGCCACCGGTAATGCGAGATCATGCCGGGCAGGATGTTGACGCAGGCCGCGAGCCGCCGCTCGACCAGCGCGCGGCCGGCCTCCTCCGCCTCAGGCGCGGTCGGCCAGGTCGTATAGAGGAATACCGTGCGTTCCACCGCCCGCTCCCGTTAGCTGAAGAGCTTCCTGCTGGCGATCTCCGCGCCCTTCACCAGCGCGTCGAACTTGGCCCAGACGATGCTCGCGTGGACCTCGTCGGAGCCTGCAAAACTCGCAAATCCGCAATCGGTTCCGGCGATGACATTCTCGCGGCCCATGAAGTCGGCGTAGCGGACGATCCGCTGCGCGACCAGCTCCGGATGCTCGACCAGCACCGACGAGTTGGTGATGACGCCCGGGATCAGCACCGTGCCCTCCGGCAGCTTCGCCTCTTTCCACACCGCCCATTCGTGCTCGTGGCGCGGATTGGAGGCCTCGAACGAGAAGGCGCCGGCGCGGATCTTCGCCAGGATGTCGATGATGTGCCTGACCTCGAGGTCGTGCACGCGCGGGCCCATGTTGATGCTGTAGCAGGTGTGGTAGCGGATCTTCTCGGTCGGGATGCCGCGCAGCGCGTGATTGAGCGCCTCGACCCGCCGCATCGCCCATTTGCGGATGTCGTCGACCGACATCTTCGGCTCCATCAGGTAGTAGCTGACCAGCCGCGGATCGTCGACCTGCACCAGGAAGCCCGCATCGACGATCGCCTTGTATTCGACGTTCATCGCGTCGGCGATCGCGGTCAGGTATTCCTCTTCGGTCTTGTAGTACCTGTTTTCGTTCCAGTCCTCGATGTTGGCCGGCGAGATGCACGGCACGAACACGTCGGCGGGGCTCGCGCCCTTGAGCGCATCTTTCAGGTTGTCGAGGTCGGTCTTCAGCACCGCCTGCCCCTTGTAGGTGAGCGGCGCGGTGCAGGCCATCTGCACCTGCTTCGCCCGCGGGGACGCTGCTTCCTGGGCCTTGTAGTAGTCGGGAAACGAGATCGCCTCGCGCGACGACAGCCACGCGTTCGGACGCGTTCCCGACGGTTCGAGGCCGCCCAGCCGGTCGCGGATATAGGTGACGAAGCTCGGCTTGCTGAATTCGCCGTCGTTGATCGCGTCGATCCCGGTGTCGAGCTGCTTGCGCACCACCTCGGTCACCGCCTCGCGCACCCGCTTGCCGAGAGCGGCTTCGTCGACCTTCTCGCCGCGCGCCTTGGCACGGATGGTCTGCAGCAGATCGTTCGGCCGCGGCAGGCTGCCGGCATGGGTGGTGAGGATACGGTCGGTCGAACGCTGCATTTTTTCTTCCCTGGGCAGGCGCCGCTGCGCCCTGCTCCGCCGGATTGTGCATGGCGACCGGCAAATAACAATGACGCCAATGCGGAGCAGCCCTCCGCTACCTCGACAGCAGTGGGCCAAGTCGTATAGACGAACACCGCGCGTCCCACGCCCTCGCCCCGATGGCAGGAGCGCACCGGGACGGCCGCCGCATCATGCTTCGCAAGACGCCAGGCAAGGAACAGATCGCCTTTGTCGCGAGCCCCGCGCCGGAGGCGCGCAAGGCGCTGGCGCGGCTGACCAGGCGCTACGGCAACGTTCCGCTCGGCAAGGCCAAGGTCGTGGTCGCGCTCGGCGGCGACGGCCTGATGCTGCGCACGCTGCACCGGCTGATGAACACGGACACGCCGATCTACGGGATGCATCGCGGCACCGTCGGCTTCCTGATGAACGAGTTTTCCGAGAAGCGACTGATCGAGCGGCTCGCCGCGGCCCACACCACCGTGATCCATCCGCTGACCATGCGGGTCCGCGACACCAAGGGCCGCATTCACGAGCACTACGCCATCAACGAGGTCTCGCTGTTCCGCCAGACCTATCAGGTCGGGCGGATGTCGATCGACGTCGACGGCCAGCAGCGCCTCGCCGAACTGATGGGCGACGGCATCCTGGTCGCGACGCCGGCCGGCTCCACCGCCTACAATCTTTCGGCGCAGGGGCCGATCATCCCGATCGACGCGCCGCTGCTCGCGCTCACCCCGATCAGCCCGTTCCGGCCGCGGCGCTGGCGCGGCGCGCTGCTGCCGGACCGCGCCAGGATCACCATCCGGGTGATCGATCCGAAGCGGCGCCCGGTCGCCGCCGTCGCCGACCATGCCGAGGTGCGCTCGGTGCGCGAGGTCGAGATCGGCATGGACTATACGATCTCGATGCAGATGCTGTTCGACCCGGGCCACAGCCTCGACGAGCGGATCGTCCGCGAGCAATTCGGCTATTGAGAGTGCAGAGGAATGGCCAGCCGCAGACGCGTTCCGCGATCGCCGCTCGTCCTTGAGACATTCGGTAATCTCTACGCCGGCGGCAGGATCGACCCCGCCGTCGAAGGCTCGCCGACGACGGGACAGCTCTACGCCGAATACTTTATCCCTAAGAAACGGACCTCGCCGTTTCCGGTCGTGATGGTGCACGGCGGCAGCCAGACCGGCACCAATTTCACGGGCACACCGGACGGCCGCGAGGGCTGGGCGCAATATTTTCTGCGCCGCGGCCATGCCGTCTATGTGGTCGACCAGGTGGCGCGCGGCCGCGCCGCGCATTTCTCGCAGTCGCAGGGCGAGGTGCAGGCGGGAAACCTCCAGCGCACCGAGCAGCGCTTCGTCGCGCCGAAGCGCTTCAATCTCTGGCCGCAGGCCAGGCGCCACACGCAATGGCCGGGCACGGGCCAGCCGGGCGACAAGGCGTTCGACGCATTCTACGCGACGCAGTTTCCCTCGCTGGAAAGCTATCCGAAGCAGCAGGAGATCAACCGCGACGCGCTCGTCGCGCTGCTGGAGCAGATTGGACCGGCGGTGCTGCTGGTGCACTCGCAATCCGGTGCCTTTGCCTGGCCGGTCGCCGACGCGCGGCCGAAGCTCGTCAAAGCGATCGTCGCCATCGAGCCGAACGGCCCGCCGGTCTACGAGACCGACTTCAAGGGCGCGCCGGACTGGTTCGTCGATGTGGGGATGAGAAAGACATCCGGCCTCGGCATGGTGCCGCTCGCCTACGATCCGCCGCTCAAACCGGGCGAGCAACTGTCGTTCGTGCGGCAGGAGACGCCCGATGCGCCCGACCTGGTGCGCGGCTGGCTGCAGGCGGAGCCGGCGCGCAAGCTGCCGAAGCTCGCCAAAGTGCCGATCCTGATCCTGGTCGCGGAAGCGTCCTATCACGCCGCCTACGATCACGTGACCGCCGCCTATCTCACGCAGGCCGGTGTGCTGAATGAATTCGTCCGCCTGCCCGACATCGGCATCCGCGGTAACGGCCACATGATGATGCTGGAGAAGAACAGCGACGAGATCGCGGGTGTGATCGAGAAGTGGGTGAGGAAGACGCTGGCTTCAAAGCCCAAGGCAAAACGCCGAAAGCAGCGTTAGACCTCCGGCGTCATTCCGGGGCCCGCGCTTAGCGCGGGAACCCGGAATCCAGTCAAGGAGGCGGTGTATGGCTCTGGATTCCGGGTTCGCGCCTACGGCGCGCCCCGGAATGACCGGGTGGTCAGGCCGCGCGCTTCTTTTTAGCAGAGCGTTTTTTCGCAACTGTCTTTTTTGGAGCAGGCTTCTTCGCCGCTTTCTTCCCCCTGCCCCACAATTCCCTGCTCGCAAGCCGCGCGCCTTCGGCCAGCGCCTCGAGCTTCGCCCACTGGATCGTCGGATGCACGCGCTGGTGCGTCGGCTGCTGCGCGAAACCGCAGTCGCTGCCGGCGATGACGTTCTCGCGGCCGACCAGTTTGGCCAGCCGCACGATGCGCTCGCAGATCAATTCCGGATGCTCGACCACGTTGCTGACATGGCTGATCACGCCCGGAATAAGTACAGCGCCCTTCGGCAGCTTGACGTCCTTCCAGACCTGCCATTCATGCTCGTGGCGCGGATTGGCCATCTCCAGCACGAATGCGCCGGCGCGCACGGTGAGAATGAGATCGATGATGTCGCGCATCGGCACGTCGGTGGTGTGCGGCCCGGGCCAGCTTCCCCAGCAGACGTGATAGCGGATCTTCTCGGCCGGGATGCCCGCGATGGCGCGGTTGGTCACCGCCATCTGCTTCGCGACCCACTTGCGGTAGTCCTTCATGGTGCCGGGCGGCACCATGCGGTCATAGGTGACGGCGGCGCGCGCGTCGTCGAGCTGCACCAGGAAGCCGTTGTCGACGATCTGCTTGTACTCGTCGTGCATCGCCGCACCGATCGCGTCCATCAGGTCGTCTTCGCTCTTGTAGTATTCGTTCTTGCGGTCGGGGATCACCGAGGCCGGCGCCGCCACCGGCAGGAAGCCTTCGACCACCTTGGTCTTCCGGATGGCGGCCTTGAAATTGTCGATGTCCTGCTGAAGCGCGCCCTGCCCGGTGTACCTGATCGGCCCGACCACGACGGAGTTGGTCAGCACCTGGACGTGATCGCGGGCATCGAGCTCCTTGTAGAAGTCGGCGAAGCGGGTGCGGTCGGCGCCGCGGGTGAACGGATTGCCCGACGGCGTGAACGGCCGCCGCTCGAATCCGGCCATGCGCTCGATCACGTATTGCGACCAGGAAATGCCCTTGCCGAACTCGCCGTCGCTGACGACGTCGACCCCGGCTTCGGCCTGGCGGCGCACCACTTCGGCGACCTCATCCTTCAGCGTCTGCGCGTGCGCGGCAGCGTCGTAGCCCTCGCCCTTCTGCTTGGCGCGAAGATGCGCGCGGACCGACTCGGGGCGAATCAGGCTGCCGACATGGGTGGTGAGAATGCGATCGGTACTGCGGTGCATGGCAACAAGGGTTCCTTGAAGCGCCCAATTGCTTTGAAGGCCCAGGTCCTTTGAAGGCCTATGCGGCGCGGGCGGGTGGTCGTGAACGAGAGAGATCGTTATCAGGTCGACACCGCGTTGCAAACGCAGCGCCGGGTTGGACAATGCCCACCCCGCGGCCCAACCGATCCCATCCGACCGCCGCCTGCGCGAGATTTTGACAGCCGGGTGGAGGCGACGGCATGGGCGCCTGATCGGGCGGGCACGCCGGCACATTTATCCTAAACTCTTCCTTAACGACGATTTTCTAGGCTCTGGACCGTGGACCGGCCGATTGCCGGGCCGCCGAGGTCCTATGATTCACATCGAATTCAACCGCCTGCGTTTGCTCGTCATCGACGACAACCCCCATATGCGGCGGATCATCAGGACGCTGCTGCACGGGTTCGGCGCGCGCGACGTGTTTGAAGCCGAGGACGGCGCGACCGGCCTCGATGCGTTCACCCACAACATACCCGATATCGTCCTGATCGACTGGGCGATGCCCGTGTTCGACGGGCTCGAATTGACCAAGATGATCCGGCAGGCCGACTCCAACGCCAATCCGTTCGTGCCGATCATCATGATCACCGGCCACACCGAGAAGAACCGCGTCACGGCGGCGCGCGATTCCGGCATCACCGAATTCCTCGCCAAGCCGATATCGGCCAAGGCGCTCTATCAGCGGATCGTCAACGTGATCGCGCACCCGCGGCCCTTCATCAAGACCAAGACCTATTTCGGGCCCGATCGCCGGCGCAACACCAATCCCAACTACGCCGGTCCCGAACGGCGCCGCGCCAGCGCGAGCGTCATCGAGCAACCGGGCCTGCTTGGCAAGACCGCCAAGCCACCGGCGCCACCGCCATGACCGGCGTTCAGGAGACTTGATCAATGTCCACCGGACAGCCGGAAAAGCCCAAAGTGGTCGCGTTCCGCGATCACGAGGTCATCGTGCCGGACACCCGCAAGCTCCGCCGGTCGCTGCGCCAGGCCCTGCCGGGCGAGCCCGACCCGATCGAGTCGGCCGAGCGCGCTTTGGGGCGCCTGTCCGGCGATTTCGCGACCTGGATGAAGGAAGAATGCGAACGGCTGGACGCCGCACGGCGGCAGGTTCGCAACAACGAACTGTCGCAGGAAACCAGCCAGGGTCTGTTTCTCGCCGCCCATGACATCAAGGGCGACGGAAAGACCTTCGGCTTTGCCGAGGTGGCGCGCGCGGCCGACAGCCTGTGCCGGCTGATCGAGCACAGCCCCGATCTGAAAAAGATTCCGCTGACGATCATCGATCAGCATGTCGATGCGATCCGCGCGATCGTGCGCGAACATGCCCGTCCCGACATCGCCGCGATCGCGGGCGCGCTCACCGCAAAGCTCCGCACCGTCACCGATGAGTTCCTGATTTCTGAAAATCAGAACCGGCCGGAGATCCTGAAGGTCATTCAGAGCCCGCCGCTCAGCCCGGGCGAATAGACAGGCATCCTCGCCGTCAGCCGCACCAAAGCAAGACCGCCGGATGGGACATCCGGCGGACGCTTTTTATCGATCAGCCTGAATGTTATGCTGCGACCGGATGCCAGTCGGCGTCGACCTCGATCCGGCCATGGGCGACGAGCTCGTCGCAGAACATCCGCGCTTCCTCGCGCGCGGCCTCGGCGGCAAAGCGGCGCAGCAGCGTGAGCAGCGGCTCGATCTCGTCGGGGCTCTCGTTCTCGCAACGCGTCAGCGCGCGCTCGATGATGCGGCGCTTGAGACGGCTGGCGCCGCCCGGCTCGGCCATGAAGCCGTCCTCGCGAATGGCCTCGAGCGCCTCGCGAAACGCGAGGAAGGTGGAGGCCGGAAGCCCTGCCTTGTCGTAGAGGGCGCGGAAGCTCGCGCCGCGGCGGTCGTGGACGATGCCGGCGACGCGGGCGAGCGGAACGCCGGCGAGTTCGGCCAGCGCCTCCTCGAAGAACTCGACATTGCCGGACAGCAACGACCGCAGGATCAGCCCGGCGTTGAGCTGGCCGCTCTCGCACAGATGACGGATCAGCGGGCGCACTTCGCTTTCCGGCAATTCGGCCGCGAGCACCACGGTTGCCCTCTCGCAGGCCTCGCGCGTGACGCGGCGCGCCCGGTCGGCGCCGAGCCACTCCCGCGCGGTGACGAATTCGGCCAGCGTATCGGACAGTTTCACCACCAGCGCCTGCCGCGTCGTGGCCGGCAGGTCGGAGCGGGCGAGCAGCGAGTCGCGGATCGCCGCGAGATGACCGTGGCGGTCGACGATGCGGTCGAGCGAGAACGGCACGATCTCGGCGTGCGGGTTTTCCAGCAGCACCAGGCAGGCTTCGGCGCAGCCGACCTCGGCGATGGCGGCGGCGACCGAGCACGGCAGCAGCGCGCGCATCGCGACGGCGGCCTGGCGCACCACCTCGCCGCTGGCGACCGCTTCGACCAGATCCGCGTCGAGCAGCAGCGGCGAGCGGTGCAGAACCGGCCCCGCCACGTCGGGCTGGTCGCACGCCAATGCGTGGACGATGTTGGGCGGCGCGTATTCGGTGGATGCGAAGACGTCGGCCATCGCGCGGCGCACCAGCGGCGACGGGTCGTCGAGCAGCATGGTCATCGCGCCTTCGGCGGCGAGACGGTCGCTGTCGGTCATCTCGGAGTAGAGATAGGCGCGGGCCAAGGCGCCGGTGGCCTCGGCGCGAACGCCGGAGGGGGCGGTGTGCAGCCACTGCAGGAACTGGCGAACAATCATGTACGACACCACGGGTACGGCCAGCCGGAATCGCCGGTACGGACACACCCTAAACGCGGAGTTTTAAGAAAGTGTTCAGCATAAATATTCAGGATTGCTAACAAGATCTTACCGGCCCTAGACCCGGCCGCGGAACAGCGCGCGCGCATCCGGCAGCTGCTCCTGGAACAGGTCGAGCGCGCCGCCCGAGGGGGGCGGCGCCAAAGCCGGCGTCGAGACTGGCGCCGGGGCCGGCGCAGTTGTCTGCGCAGCCCTGGACATGTCCGGAAGCGGCTGGGGTTTCGCGGGCGCGGAAGCGGCCGGTGGCTGCGCCGGGTTCGACCACAGCGCGCTGACCACGGGCGCAACCGCCTCGGGAGAACCCGCGCTGCGAAACAGGCCGTGAAACACCGGCCCCGTATAAGCGCTCGCGGCCGGCGGCGATTCAGCCTGGCCCGCGAACGCGGCTTGCTCGGGCATGACGCTGGGGCGCGCGACCGGCTTGATCACGCCGACCAGGCGCTGCTCGCGGGTGTTCGCGGCGTTCGAAGCAGGCGGCACGACACCGGCCACCGCCTTGTTCGCAGGACCGCCGCGCGCGACGCCGTAGCGGCCGACCAGCGAGCGATAGACCTCGCCCGCGCCGCGCGCATTGCCGCGCGCGTCATAGAACACCTGCGGATTGGCGCGCGCGGGGCCCGGAAAAATCCCGGCCGCCGGCGTGTTGGGTTGCCGGTGCGCCATCTCGATCAAACGGCTCGCGCCGTTCGGCCCCATGAAGTGCGCGATGTAAAGCTCGCCCTCGCTCGGGGCGCGGCCGAGCCGCTCGCCGAGCTTGCCGGCGTTCGCGCGCGTGTAGGCGCCGGCCATCAGCGCGTTGGCGTTGGGGTCGGAGCGCAATTCCATGATGCGGCCGTACATGCGCGGGTCGGGCACCGAATATTGCCCGGACGGCTGCCGCGCGATCGCGTCGGCATAGGGCGCGTAGCCCAGCGCCCCGCCCTGCTCCTTCAGCGTCGACAGCCAGGTCTGCTCGATGAACTGGAACAGTCCTTTGGCCGACGAGGTGGGCGCCTGCGCATTGGGGTTGAAGTTGGATTCGACCTGCGCGGTTGCCAGCAGATACTTGAAGTCCGCGCCGGTCACCCGCGCCGCCTGGCGGATCGCGCCGGCGACGGCGGGCGTAGTGCCGGTGGGCTCGACGTTCATGGATGGCTTTGCTTCCGCCGGCCGCTGTGCCGGGCTCGCGCGCCGGATTCGGCGGCGGCCGGGATGGAAGCGAACTGTTAACGATTGTGGTAAACGAAAGGTTAATTTCGGGCGCGCCGGGCGCCCTGTTGCCCCGTCATCCCGAGGTGGCCGCGAAGCGGCCCTCGAAGGCTGAACGGCCACCGGTGGTGCACCTCGCGCCTCAGGGTGACAGAGTGAGCTTGGAACGCGGTTGAGACAAAGAAGGGAAACAACATGGCCGACAGCAACACCATCACGGCGATGCGCCACAAGCGCGGCGGGCTCTTTTTCGAGGGCTTCGAGGTGGGCTCGCTGACCGAGCACCGCTACTACCGGACCGTCACGCAGATGGACAACATGTTGTTCTCCAACATGACGCTCAACCCGCAACCACTGCACATCGACCGGCACTTCTGCGAGCAGGAAACCGAATGGGGCCAGCCGCTGATGAACTCGCTGTTCACGCTCGGCCTGATGATCGGCATCCAGGTGTCCGACATGACCAACGGCACCACCATCGCCAACCTCGGCATGACCGACGTGAAATTCCCCCACCCGCTGTTCGAAGGCGACACCGTGCACTGCACGACCGAGGTGGTCGGCAAGCGCGAGTCGAAGTCACGGCCCGGCGCCGGCATCGTCGAGTTTCACCACCGCGCCTACAATCAGGACGACAAGCTCGTGGCGGAGTGCAAGAGGAGCGCGTTCATCCGGATGGCGCCGAAGTGACGCGGCGGGGCGCACGCCCCTGCCCGCTCAGCCTTAATGCTGCAGGCTGAGCGTCCGCGGTTCGGCGACACCGTCCGATCCTGCATCTTCGGACCGCGCGGGCCGCAGGCGGCGGCTCCTGCGGCGCAGAAACAGGAAAACCGCACCCCCCGCGCCGAGCAGCGCCGGGCCGCAGATCAGGCCGTAGATGAAACCGATCTTCGCCTGAGCCGAGGCCACGGCCGCGATCGTCTGGGCGATCGCCCTTTCGGCATCGTTGCGCGCCTGCTCGGCCTGGGCTTGCGCCCGCGCCGCCTCCGCCCGCGAGATTTCCACGGCGGTCTCCGCGCTGGCCTTTTCCGCCACGGCCTGGTTGGTCGCGACCTTGCTTTCCGATGCCGCGGCCAAGACGACCTTCACCGACGTCGCCTGGCCCGAAGGCTGGCGCTCGGCCGGGGTCTTTGCGGGTGCTGTTTTGAATTCGGCTGCGTCCTCGCTCTCGGCTCGTTCGGCGGCGGCCCGGTCCACGGCCGCCATGAGATCGGCGGCTCTCTCGATGGCAGGTCTGGAGGCCGGACGCTTCGCGGCGGAAGATGCCGGCGCTGCGGCAAGGCTCGAGTTCGTTGCCGTGAACGTCAAGGCATCCAGCATGGTCCCGACCACCGCGCAGCTGCCATCGACCCGCGGCTTCTGTCCTTGCAGCTCGAGGCGGCGGCTGTTGTCGTGGATCGTCCCGTCGACCCGATAGGGAATCCGGCCGCAACGGCCGCCGTGGCTGTAGACGGTGCCTGTGATTCTCTGATCCGACGTGCTGCCTTCCAGAAGCAGATCGCCGGGCTGCACGCCGGCGGCTTCAGCCTCCGGCCCGGGCTGGAGGTAGAAGAATTTCCGCAGGCGGCCCTCCGCGACCATGTTGAGAACGGAGCCGTCGAAGCTCCAGTGCTCGCGATTGATGGCCTGGTGTGCGGATGCCTCCCGGGCGGGTTGCTGGACCGCAGGCGCCTGCGTCGCGCGCGCCGGAGCCGCGCTGGGCGATGCCGTGGAAGAAGCCTGCGCCGCGGCCCGCGTGCGGCAGGTGGCGCGGACGCCGGCGACCGACGCATCGCCCGGGCCAACGCCGCGCTGGATCAGGAGCCATATCTGGGAATCGCGGGCGCGCAGCGCCTTGTCGACGCAGTCGACTTCGCTCTGCGAAAGCTTTCGCCACGCCGCGTGTGCGGCGTCGGCCTTGGCGCTCGGGGCGCCTGCGTTCTGCGCCCACACGCTGCCGGTCAGTGCGGCGCCGGCCGACAGCAGGCCGATCGCTGCCACGGCAAGCCACCCACCCGACCGCAAGTCCGGCACGCGGACGGCTGCAGGCCTTTGCACGGACGACATCTTCATTTTTGGTTCCATTGCGTTGCGTCGTCAGGCGGCGTGACCGGCGCGGTCCATCGGGAGAGCTTCGTTGCGTCTCGAGGGCCGTCTGAAGTGCTGCGTTGGCAGAGTCGAGCTGAAGCCGGAGCGGCGCGATCGAATGCAGCAGGTTGTCGCGCCGCAAGCCGGCCGCTTTCGCAACGGTCGAATAGGCGAAATGCCGCGGATCGCGAATTCCCGTGCGATCCTCTTCGGCACGCACCTCGCGATCGAGCTCGGCGGCGAGGCGCTCGAAATCGGCAATCATCCGGCCGGTCTGCGCGACCTTGCGCCGGCATGCCGCAATTTCAAAATCTCTCAGACGCGATTGCGCGGCCAGCGGCTCCATCGAGCCCTCCGGTTGAGGTTGCCTGCCTCCTCAGCTTCGCCGCAGCTCTTGTGACTTCGGGTCTAAAATCTCTTGGAGGGATTTTCCCTGTTGCCGACGCTAGGCGGCAGGCCAGCGCCGCGCAACGCCGCGATGATGTTACCGTAAACGGATATGGCTAATGCCGGCGTCCGCAGGCGCCCGCCGCCCGTCTCAGCTGTGCAGGCCGGGCGCCTCGTGGCCGGTGCGCGCCACATACTCCGTGTAGCCGCCGCCATACTGGTGGACGCCCTCGGGCGTCAGCTCCAGCACGCGGTTGGACAGCGCCGCGAGAAACCGCCGGTCGTGCGAGACGAACAGCATGGTGCCCTCGTAGTCGGCGAGCGCTGTGATCAGCATCTCCTTGGTCGCCATGTCGAGATGGTTGGTCGGCTCGTCCAGCACCAGAAAATTCGGCGGATCGAACAGCATCTTCGCCATCACGAGGCGCGCCTTCTCGCCGCCCGAGAGCACGCGGCATCGCTTCTCGATGTCGTCGCCGGAGAACCCGAAGCAGCCGGCGAGCGCGCGGAGCGATCCCTGCCCGGCCTGCGGAAACGAATGCTCCAGCGACTCGAACACGGTCTGGTCGCCGTCGAGCAGGTCCATCGCGTGCTGCGCGAAGTAGCCCATCCTGACGCTGCCGCCGACCGCGACCGTGCCGTCGTCCGGCTCGGTGGAGCCGGCGACGAGCTTCAGCAGCGTCGACTTGCCGGCGCCATTGACGCCCATGACGCACCACCGCTCCCTGCGGCGCACGGTGAAATCGAAGCCGTCATAGATGGTGCGGCTGCCGTAGCCCTTGTGCACATTCTTCAGGCTGACCACGTCCTCGCCGGAGCGCGGCGCGGTCGGAAACTCGAACGTCACGGTCTGGCGGCGCTTGGGGGGCTCGACGCGCTCGATCTTGTCGAGCTTCTTCACCCGGCTCTGCACCTGCGCGGCGTGAGAGGCGCGCGCCTTGAAGCGCTCGATGAATTTGATTTCCTTCGCCAGCATCGCCTGCTGCCGCTCGAACTGCGCCTGCTGCTGCTTTTCGTTGAGCGCGCGCTGCTGTTCGTAGAATTCGTAATTGCCCGAGTAGGAATTGAGCACGCCGCCGTCGATCTCCACCACCTTGGTGACGATCCGGTTCATGAATTCGCGGTCGTGCGAGGTCATCAGCAGCATGCCCTCGTAGCCCTTCAGGAACTGCTCCAGCCAGATCAGGCTTTCGAGGTCGAGATGGTTGCTCGGCTCGTCGAGCAGCATCGCATCGGGCTGCATCAGAAGGATACGGGCGAGCGCCACACGCATCTTCCAGCCGCCGGAGAGCGCGCCGACGTCGCCGTCCATCATCTCCTGGCTGAAGCTTAAGCCCGCGAGCACCTCGCGCGCCCGGCCTTCGAGTGCGTAACCGCCGAGCTCCTCGAAGCGCGCCTGCACCTCGCCATAGCGCTCGACGATGCTGTCCATCTCGTCGGCGCGGTCCGGATCGGCCATCGCGGCCTCGAGATCCTTCAGTTCGGCCGCGACGCTGCTGACGGGGCCTGCGCCGTCCATCGCCTCGGCGACCGCGCTCCGCCCCGACATCTCGCCGACGTCCTGGCTGAAGTAGCCGATGGTCACGCCGCGATCGACGGCCACCTGCCCCTCGTCGGGCTGGTCCTCGCCGGTGATCATGCGGAACAGCGTGGTCTTGCCGGCGCCGTTCGGCCCGACAAGGCCGACCTTTTCCCCCTTGTGAAGTGCGACCGAGGCCTCGATGAAGAGAATCTGGTGGCCGTTCTGCTTGCCGATGTTGTCGAGACGAATCATGTGCGCGCGAAGGAGAGCCTGGATTGTGTTCGGAAATTCGGGGTGGGAGGGATCGCGGCGCTCTTATGCCACGTCGTGCGCGGCATGGAAGAGGCAATTGGCGTCGTGGCGCGGTTTGAGCGTGTTCCCGTCACCGGGATACAAAGCGCATGAGAGCTTTTTCCAGAGCTTTTCTTGCATTGCTGGTCTGGCCGCCTCGGCCGCCGGCGTGTTGGCGGGAGAAATCCGATCCCGACCTGGCACGCCTGAATGTGACGTCCAACAATGACAAAGGCCCGGTTTCCCGGGCCTCAGGTGTGGCTTCCCACACGACGGTTACCCTTCAAGACGGCAGTTTCAAATCCGGGGGCTGCAGCACGATGGCCGCGAGGCAAAGCGCAAACGACGGCGCGACAACAATTGCAAAAACTCCGGCCCACATCGGCGTCATCCCCTTCCTTCCAATTCATATCCCTTGTGATCCCTTGCGGGCTTTATCCTTTGGCCCGCCTGAGCGGCTCCAGCCTGAGCGGCTCGACATGCGTGAGGTCGATCTTGTCGCCCTCGTCCGCGCATTCGTTCGAGCAGTAGAAATGCCCGTCGTTGGCGCGAATGCACTTGCCGAGAAACGGCTTCCGGCACGCGGGCAGGAAGCAGCAGATCGGCGAGCCGGCCTGCAGATAACGGCTAGCCATGACGCACCTTCCACCTGGCAGCCCACACCACCAAAAACACCCTGAGCATCGGACACTCCGTTGAAAACCACCGGAGCCATGCTATAGAACAAAACATGAACAAAATGTCAAGACGAATTTGCCCAATGGCAGTCGCGCCCGATGCCGCAACGGAAGAATCCGCGGCGCAAACGTCGGCTTTCGCGCCGCTTCGGCTTGCCTGAGGCAACGTTCGGCGCGGCAATCGCAAGCGCGGCCGCGAGCGCGATCGGCTTTCTCGTCATGCCGAAACAAGTCCCATCCGGCCGCGACCGTTCCGGGATATCCGCAGCAAGTGACATTTCCGGAACCAACCGGGCCACGGAAATGCGGTCGCTCCGCCATTTTGTTGCACGAATCCCCGCAGTATCGTTCATCGTTCCGGATTAACGTGAGACGCCCTACCGCAGGAGAGCCGATGCGCACGGCCGCTCTTCGTCTGATTGCCGCTGGTCTGATTGCGCTCGCAGCGCGCGGCGATGCGGAGGCCGCCTATTGCGCGTCGTATTTCAACGGCGGCACCAATTGCAGCTTCGCGACGCTTGCACAATGCCTGGAGAATGTCCGCGGCGTCGGCGGGCAATGCGGGCCGGCGCCGGGCGCGGTCTCCCAGGAACGCCGGCAGCCGGATCGGCCGGAGGCGAGGCCGAGACGCGAACCCGACCGCAGGCCTGTCGCCTCCACACCGCGCGAAACGCCGCGCAGCGCACCGCGGCGCGAGGCCACACCGCAACCTCCAGCGGATCCGACGGAAACGGCGCCGACGGTGCAGATCGTGCAGCCACCGGCCAACAACACGTTTGCAGCCGCACGCGCGCTGCTGCTGTCCGGAAAATTCCAGGAGGCCATCGCCGTGCTGCGCGCGCTCAACGACGACGGCAATCCCGACGTCGCGGCCAGCATCGGCTACGCGTACGGCAGGATCGGCCGGCTCGGCGACGCCAAGGCCTGGTACGACAAGGCGCTGGCGACGAACCCGGACCATGTATGGGCTCTCGCCTATACCGGCATCTGGCGCGTCGAGCAGGGCGACGTGCCGAACGCGCAGCGTGACCTTGAAAAGGTCGCCGCGCTCTGCGGCGGCACCGGCTGCATCGCCTATCGCGAACTGGCCGAGGCGATCGCCAGAAAGTCACCCTAGCAGTCTGCTGAAAAACCCTCCGCGGTCATTCCGGGACGCCGCAAAGCGGCGAGCCCGGAATCCAGAAAAGCAGGAAATCCCGATGTTCTGGATTCCGGGTTCGCGCCTTCGGCGCGCCCCGGAATGACGGCACGGAGTTTTTCAGCAACCTGCTAGAACCGGTTCGCGCAATTCCCGGCGTTTGACCGCCCGTTAACGACGCTCCCCGGGTTTTCTGCTTCCGTCATCTGCCGGCTTGCGCGGCCTTGCGATTTAAGGTACTTTGCATCACAAAGTAAGGGCGACGGCATGCGAGACCTCGAACAGGCCTTGACCGATATCCGGGCGATGCGAAGCCAGATCGCCCGCGGCACCGAGTTTCGCGGCTATGGCCCCGCGGCTTTCGCCGCGACCGGCGTGCTCGCCATCCTGGCCGCGCTCGCGCAGCCGCACCTGATCGAAAATCCGGCCGCCGAGACGGTTTCCTATCTCGGGCTCTGGATCGCGACCGCGCTGCTCACCGCCGTCATCATCGGCGCCGACGTGGTGACGCGATCGCGGCGCGTTCATTCGGGCCTCGCCGACGAGATGATCCAGCAGGCCGCCGAGCAGCTGCTTCCCGCCGGCATCGCCGGCGCGCTTCTCACCATCGTCATCGTGCGCTACGCGCCGCAAAGCCTTTGGATGCTGCCGGGGCTCTGGCAGATCATGCTGAGTGTCGGCGTGTTCGCAGCCTGCCGGATGCTGCCGGCGCCGCTGTTCGTCGTCGGCGTCTGGTATCTCGGCACGGGCCTCGCCTGCTTAGCCTTCGCGGGCGACGCGCACGCGCTCTCGCCCTGGGCGATGGGCCTGCCGTTCGGCATCGGGCAATTGCTCGCCGCCGTCCTCATTCACCTCACCGGACCACGCGATGCCGAAGACTAAGACCAGGAGCGGCATTGGCGGCGGCATTGGCGGCGGCAGCAGCGGCCGTTTCGCCTATGAAGGCCTCGACCGCGTCATTCATGAGAAGGCGCGGCTCGGCGTGCTCACCTCGCTGGTCGCGCATCCCAAGGGCCTGCTGTTCGGCGAACTCAAGCAGCTCTGCGACATGACTGACGGCAATCTCAGCCGCCACCTGCAGGTGCTGGAAGAAGCCGGCCTGATCGATATCACCAAGCGCTTCGAAGGAAATCGTCCGCAGACCACCTGCCGGATCACCGCCGAGGGACGCAAACGCTACATGCGCTACCTCGCCGTGCTCGAACAGGTGGTCCGCGACGCTGCCGACGCCGCCAAGGGCGAGCTCGCCCCGACCGGCGGCCGGGGTCTGGCACGCGCCTGACCTTCTCTCTCTTTTTTTGCCTGGAGACTTTGTAATGCAAAGTACACTAGATCGAAAAGTTATATACCTGATGCTGCGCGCCGCCAGGCGTCAGGAAGCCGAACGCCGCCGCAAACCCAAATCCGAACGCAAGCCGGACGCCCTGCCCGCCCGTCTCACCGGGGACGCCTGGTGGCTCAACGCCCCGGAAGCCGCGCAAGCGCCGCAGGCCGAACAAGCGCCGCGGGCTATCGCCAGCCCACGGCTCGTCGCCGCAAAAGACAGCGGCAATTTTCCGGAAAAGGTGACGGCCGATGAGTGATGTGGTGACCACGGCCGATGCACCGCCGAACAATGAATTGCCGCCCGTTGCGGCGTCCGACGCTCGGGCGCCGGACGCTTACCCGCGCGGGCCGCTCCAACTCGCAATCGGACTGGGGCTCGTCGCCCTCGCCGACTGGCTGTTCTACGGTCACGCGGTCGGTATCTCCGCAGCCCTGTTGTTCGTGGCACTTGCGGCCGCCGCAGTGCTTGCAAATCCACTGCACGCGTCGAAGCGCGACACGATGATCGCCTGCGGCATCCTCGTCGCCTCGGTCGTTCCACTCGTCCTCGATATCAACATTCTTTCGGTCCTGTTCGGTGCGCTCGGCACCGCCTGTTTTGCGCTGACGATGACACGGGCCGGCTCCGACTGGACCGCACGCTGCCGCGACTCCGCCGTGCTGCTGCTCGACGGGACCTGGCAGGCGTTCGCCGATGTCTGCGGAGCCATTCATGCCTGGGCAAGCGGCGATACGACGTCATACCGCCTCGGCCGCCTCACGCTCTGGGTGATGCCGCTCGCACTCGGCCTGGTCTTCGCGCTGCTGTTCGTGTCGGCCAATCCAGTGATCGAGGAATGGATCACCGCGTTCGACCTCCGCCGCGGGGCCTCGCATATCAGCCTGCCCCGCCTGGGCTTCTGGCTGCTGGCGCTGTCATTGGTCTGGCCGTTCGTCTTCATGCGCGCCCGAAGCCTGCTCGCCGAGCGCGCTGAGGCCGAGGTCCGCGCGTTTGCCGCCGCAAATGCGGATGCAGCCGCGCGCGCCGATGCGCATACAGCCGCCACCGCCGATGCCGGCCCGCCCGGCCTCCTGTTCAGCGAAGGCGCGATCCTGCGCTCGCTGATCGTGTTCAACGCGCTGTTTGCCGTACAGACGATCCTCGACCTCACCTATCTATGGGGCGGCGTGGCGCTGCCCGACGGCATGACCTACGCCACTTACGCGCACCGCGGCGCCTATCCGCTGATCGTCACCGCGCTGCTTGCGGCGGGCTTCGTGCTCGTGACCATGCGGCCGGGCAGCGACATGGAGCGCTCGCCACTGTTCCGCCCGCTGGTGTTTCTCTGGATCGGGCAGAATGTGCTGCTGGTGATCTCGTCGATCCTGCGGCTCGACCTTTACGTCCAGGTCTACGCGCTGAGCTACTGGCGTATCGCCGCCTTCGTCTGGATGCTGCTGGTGGCCGTGGGCCTCGTGCTGATCATCGCGCGTATCTCGCTGGGCCGCACCAATTCATGGCTCACGGCGATGAACCTCGGCTCGCTCGCGATCGCGCTCTATGTCTGCTGCTTCATCAATTTTGCAGCGCGGATCGCGGACTACAATGTCGCGCACAGCCGCGACATGAAGGGCACCGGTATCATGCTCGACCTCGGCTACCTCGTCAGCCTCGGGCCACAGGCGATCCCGGCAATCGACCGCTATCTCGACCATCGCAAGCCGGTCTCGACCTGGTGGTTCACCGGAAAACGCAACAGCCTCACCGCCATGCATCTCGCCGGAACCCGCGACTGGCGTGCCTGGACCTGGCGCAACCGGCAGCTTACGCACTATGTGCAGCGCGCGGGAGAGACTCGGTCATGGCAGTCGCTCGACTGATGGCCCCCTAGGCCACCAGATCGTCAGCCTGGAACTTCGCCTCGTTGGTGCCGCGCTCGGCCGCGGCGGAGCCGTAGAGCAGCCCCTCCTTCACCTTCGGCATCGTCTTCGCCACATCGGTGATGACGAGGCCGTGGGTCGGGCAGACGGTCTTCACCTGAAGGCGGTCCATCAGGAGGTCGAGCCGCGCGCAGTAGTTCCGCATGTCGGCCCACTTGGTCCACCACAGCGCGAGATCCGCAAACACCGCGGTGGTGTCCTGCAGGTCGAGCGAGGTCGCCTCCTCGGCGACGAGGCCGCAGTGGTGGTCCTCGTGATAGTGGCTGTATGCGAAGCCGTCGCCCGGGAACAGCACGCGCTCGCGCGTCTCGAATCCCCACCAGGTGGTGCGCATGTCGCGCACCACCGGCTCGACCGCGCGGAAAGAGCGGCCGCCGAGATCGATCTCGTCGTTCTCCTTCATCATCCGCATGCGGTGCTCATGCTCCGGGAACGCGAGGTGATAGTCGCTGACGTCGCCGCAGAGGATCGCGTCGGGAAAGCGCGTCAGCACGCGGCCGAGCCCGCCGCAATGCGGCGTCTCCTGATGGGTGACGAACAGATACTTGAGCGGCGGCTTGCCGGGCAGAAGTTTGTTGAGCTGGCCCTCGGTGATCGGGAAGTCCTTCGGATGGCCGGTCTCGACCAGCATGCAGGCGGTTTCGCCGACGATCAGGAACGAGGCGTTGCAGCCGTGGTAGATCTTGCCCTGCTGGCGCTGCTCCAGGCATTCGCCCAGCCAGAAGATGCCGGGCGCGACCTCGCGCGGCAGCGGGTTGGGACGGTTGAGCGTGCCTTGATGCCGGATGGCGGCCATTGCGATTACCTTTCCTCGTCGCGGCTGACGTAGCGCGACTTAGCCACGCTCTTGTCGAGCGATTTGAGAACGTCGTCGATGAGCTTCATGTGCTTCTCGACCGTCTTCTTGCCGCGCAGGATGCAGCCGTAGCCCGGCGCCAGCGTCTCGATGTCGTGCTTGCTCAGGATCTTGTCGATGCCGCGGCGGAGCTTGGTGGTGTCGACGCCCTCAAGCCACCAGTAGCGGGTGTTGAGCAGGAACGAGCGGACGTGATCGAAGTCGGTCGGATCGTCGTCGCCGTCCTGGATGATCCACGGCCCGTCCGGCCGCTCGCGCCAGGTGTGGGTCCACATGTCGGAGGTGAACATCGTCTTGGTCGCCTCGTCGTAGATCCAGCGCGTGGCGATCAGCCGGATCGGCGCCTGGTAGACCACGACCGGACGGCCGAGATTGCCGATCGGGATGGTCTCCTCGCGGCCGATGGTGGTGATGTTGAGCTTGTCGAGCGTGTTCTGCCCGGAGTTGGAGCCCGCGCCGAAGTCGAACCAGAAGGCCGCGTCGGGATTGCCGGTGAAGCATTCCTTGACGTTGAAGTAGAGCGTGAACGGATCGATGTTCTGGATCGACATGAACTCGTTCAGCCGCAGCGGCAGGAGCGAGAGCGGCAGGTCGCGGCCGATCAGCGATTCGATCTGCGCGCGGAGCCTCGGCTCGTCGCCGCCGAAGCCGGTGTCGATCAGCCACGCGGCGTCGGGCTGCCGCAGCAGATAGAGGTTCGTCACCGAATAGCCGGTCGCGCTGGCAGGATAGGAGCTGACCCGGCCGTCCAGCAGCATCGGGTTCTGCAGTGCGAAGAGCTTGTCTTTGGAGAGCTCGCGGATGGGATCGTTCTTGGTGCGATCGAGCACGGTCAGTTCCTTGCAATGCGGCACATGGTGCACCGCGTGGGCGGTTTTATCAGGAATTGGCTGATCCGGCTATCGGGCCGGATACCGTGAATTTCGGCGCTATCCGGCTCCGCTCTTGATGTTGTTGTCACGGATGATCTTGCCCGAGAACGGCAGTTCCTCGACGATCATCTGGCGCAGTTGGTCCGGCGGCGGCAGCACCACCTCGGAGCGGAATTTGGTGACGAAGGTGTTGTAGTTCGCCTCCTCGCGCACCGCGGCGGCAACGTGGCGATAGAAGCCGTCGATGACCGGCTTCGGCGTGCCGGCCGGGCCGAAGAAGCCGAACCACGAATAGGCGTGCAGGCTCTTGAATCCCTGCTCGATCGCGGTCGCGGTGCCGGGGAGAAATCCAAGCCGACTGTCGCCGGATGAAGTTGCCCGGACTTCGATCTGCGGCGCCATGGTCGCGCTCGAACTGATGACCATGTCGACATGGCCCGCGGTGCCGTCATTCAGAACCGGTGCAGCACCGCGATAAGGCACATGCACGAGTTTCATGTCGGCGAGCTGACCGAGCGCCGCCATGGTGAGGTGGCCGTTGCTACCGATCCCGGTGGTGCCGTAGGTCAGCACGCCGGGCCGCGCCTTGGCCGCGGCGACGAGATCGGGCAGCGTCTTGAAGGGCCGCGAGGGATGCGCGCACAGCACCATCGGCCCGCGCGCGATCATCGTCACCGGCTCGAAGTCCTTCTGCACGTCATAGGGCAGATTGCCGAGCAGCAGCGTGCTGACGACGAAGGTATCCGAAGTGAGCAGCCAGGTGGTGCCGTCGGGCGGCGACTTCGCCACCACCGTGGCGCCGATGGAGGCCGACGCGCCGGGCCGGTTCTCGATGATGATGGTCGCGCCGAGGCGCTGCTGCAGGCTCGGTTGCAGGAGACGCGCCATCGCATCCGACGTGCCGCCGGCGGCGAACGGGTTGACGATCCGCACGATGTTGCCGGCCGAAGATTGCGCCCGCGCGGCAACCGGCGCCAACAATCCTGCCGCGACGAGCGACCGCCTGGTCAGCACGGGCCGTCTCCATCCCTGTCGATCGGCCCTTTGGGGCTCGCGTTGGGGCCAGACGATATCGGGCCTTCCCGGCAAAGGGAACGGGCCAGCCGCCCATCCACAGCGGGACGGATACCGCGCGGCGACATGCCTCCCAGAATCGTTCAACAATCGGTCAGGAGTTGGCCAAGAGTCCGCCGAGAATCGGCCAGGAACCGGGTTTCCAGCGACGCGTTGTCATTCAAAGAGGTTTCGATGACCACCTACGAATACAACGACGAAGACGACATCGACGGCATGCACGATTTCATCGTGCAGGCCGACATCGTCGAAGGCCCCGAAGAGCTATGGATGATCGTCGCCGAGCTGTGGCCCGAGCTTCTGCACAAGATCAAGCCGCCGCGTTCGCTGATGCACTGAGGTGGCTGTTTCGCTTCGATGAAGCGAAAACAATCGGGCCGCGCGGCGAAAGAACAAAGCAGCGCAGCCCAAATAATTCATCAAGCCTCTAACGCGTCGTCCGGCTTGTTTCTGTCGTCGTCACCGGACGCTCACCCGACCTGATGACGGTGGTCGTGGTGCGGACAATCGTCGTGGTCTGGCCCTGCGGAGTAACCGAGCGAGTGACCGAACCGGTGGTCTCCGGCTCCGCCTGCCCAGTGGTCGTCGGCTGCGTGCGCGTCGCGACTGCCGGCCCGGCCATCGTGCGCGGCTGGGCGACGGACCAGTAGCAGGGTTGGTTGGCGGTGGTCGAAAGGCAGGCCCCGCCGTCGTTCAACGGGGTGAAAGACACCGGCTCGCCTTGGAAGACCTTTTCGCATTGGCCCGATCGAATCAGCCCGTCCACGTACATCCAGAACTGGTCCGGCGTGGTTTCACGCATCCGGTCGGCAAAGCCCTGGATGATGCCCTTGTCGCGGCAAGCCACCGTGTCGAACGGCATGATGCCGTCGCGGGCTTCAGCGGAGATTGACGTTGCCAGCAGACCGAAAGCGACGAAGCAGCCGGTCGCAATCGTGGACTTCCGCGCAAGTTTTCCAGACATCCGACAATTCCCTCGGAACGTCCCCCACCACTCTTTCAATCGAGCGGCGGACGTTTTGGTTCCGGGCGTACGTCGGTTTTACGGGAACTTGGCCGATAGAGCCGAGGCTATTGCGGCTTCAACCCGGCGTCCTGAACCACCTTGCGAAGACGCAGAACTGCGCGATCACCCAGGGCTCCTTGACGATCGCGGCGACCTCGGCGGCAATCCTCTGCACCACCGGCTCCGGCGTCCCGACCCCGCCCATCACGCCGTGGATCAATGCGGCGAACGCAGGCCGGAACGGCACAAAAGAAGCGGACCGCCTTGCGGCGGCCCGCTGCAAGCGTCGAATTCCGGATGCCGCCCTAGACGCGAATGACGTTGAGGAGTTGCAGAACGCCAAACGTCAGCAAGACCACCATCAGTCCACCGGCGACCATCCTGTATCCCGCAGCACTGTCCCTCACTCCAGTCACTTCATTTGCCATTTAGCGGCCCTTCCCGATTGGTGCGGACGTGCCTATCAAGCCCACGCCCGAAGTTGTCGCCCTCATCAACGATCAAACGCGGCGCAAAAGCTTTGTTGCATTAAAAGATTGTCATGTGCGGCCAGCGGAGATCCGGCCTGCGTGACGCGCATGTCAACCGCGCACCAAGTCGATTTGAGCGCCGGCGGCGACCCATTCCCTGCGGCGGCAGGTTTGCTAGTGTCGCCAGGGTTCGGAAGGTCGCTTCGGAGCAAGCCCGGAACACTGGCGAACTTCCGAATCCAAGCGACGCCAGCGAGGTCTTGTCGATGCGATCCTTCCTGTTCATTCCCGGCGACAGCCCGAAGAAGCTCGAAAAGGGGCTGGGCAGCGGCGCCGACGCGCTGCTGCTCGATCTCGAGGATTCGATCTCGCCGCAGAACAAGGCGGAAGCGCGCAACGTCACGCTGGGTTTCCTCAAGGAGGCCGTGCCGGTGAAGGCGCGCCCGCGCATCTATGTGCGCATCAACGGACTGCAGACCGGGCTGACCGACGCCGATCTCGACACCATCGTCGCGGGCAGGCCCGACGGCGTCATGTTTCCCAAGGCCGAAGGCGGCCAGGCCGTGATCCACTGCGACGCCAAGCTCACCGCGCGCGAGGCTATGCACGGGCTGCCCGACGGCTCGCTCGACATCATCGCGATCGCGACCGAAACCGCCCAGGCGATCTTCCTCGCCGGCACCTATGGAGGCGCGAGCAAGCGGCTCAAGGGATTGACCTGGGGCGCCGAGGACCTGTCGGTCGAGCTTGGCGCGGAAGCCAACCGCGACCGCGACGGACATTTCCTCGCGCCCTACCAGCTGGCGCGGAGCCTCTGCCTTGCGGGGGCAGCGGCTGCGCAGGTTCAGGCGATCGACACCGTCTATGTGGACTTCCGCAACGACGCGGGGCTCCGCCGCGAATGCGAGGAGGCGCGGCGCGACGGCTTCACCGGCAAGATGGCGATCCATCCGGGCCAGGTCGCCGCGATCAACGAGGTGTTCACGCCGACCGCGGAGCAGGTCAAGCGCGCCGAAGCCGTGATCGCGGCGTTCGCGCAGAACCCGGGCGCGGGCACGGTCGGCATCGGCGGCATGATGTACGACCGCCCACATCTGGAGCGCGCGCGGCAATTGCTCGCGCGCGCCAAAGTCTTCCGGTAAGCGCTGCGGGAAACGAATCAGTACCCGGTCAATTCCCCCGGCAGCGGCGGTTCCGGGACATTCTTGCCGAGAATGCGCGACATGATCGTCGTCAGCGTCGGAGCGTCGTTGTCGAACCCGCCATGCGAGGTTGAAGCGGTGACGCTGCTTGTCTTGGCCGCAAGGTCGATTTTGAATTTTGCGCCCTGACTGGGCAGCTTCGAGACGAAGCGCTGCATGCCGGCGAGCGGCATTTCATTCGGCGCGCCCGGGATGGGGTTTGTCGGTTTTTCTTCATAGGCGCGCGACACCAGATAAAGCAGCGAGCGGCTGTAGCCGAGGAACGGCACCGCGCTCAGCGACACAGTGTCATCCAGTTCGAGCTGATCGGTCAGATTGTAAAGATAGACCTTGTCCTGCAGCGGTCGCGCACCCGCACCGGCCAGATAGGGCTTGTAGTGCTCGTTGAAGAAATCCGCGGTGCAGGCCGGCGCCATGAGGTGGATGCTGTCCACGTCGATATGGACGAGGTTGAAACGCTTGAGCGCCGACAGCAGATAGCCGAGCACGATAGACCCGGCGCTGTGCCCGACGAGATGCAGCTTCGGCCGCCTCGCCGGCGGAGCCCGATCGATCCCCTTCAGCAATGGCTCAAGCCCGGTGAACCCGCCATCGAAGCCGGAATTCTTCTCGAACGAGATACGCGCATCGATCTTCATGTTGCGCCACGCATGGGTGCCGGCGGCCTTGCCCGGGCCGGCCTCGAACAACGGATCGAAAAATCCGCCGACGCGCCCCACGGCGCTGGATTTCGACACCTCGCCGAAAACCTCGTCGAGGAATCCCGACCCCCACATCAGGTGAAAATGATAGATCTTGTTGCGTCCGAAAACGTCGGTGCGCTTCCAGACGGCGATGCGGCGCGCCGCGTCGCCAAGCGAGTTGAGGCCGCCGTGGCCATAGATCACCAGGTGATCGTAGCCCTTGCCGTCATTCGCATTGGCGTTCGTCAGCCGTTTAACGGTCTCCTCCATTTCCAATTTTGTGGGTGAGCCATACTTGCCGTCCGTCACGTAACGGCCATCGTCGATGTTGATGAAGTGGCCGAGGACATCGCCGCGGTTCGGCTCGTCGAAACCGAACAGACCTGTCGTGGTCGAGGGCGTGGCGCGCGGCACCGCGCCGAACGCCTCGGGCGCCCGCACGCCGAGTTGCAGAACCCAGGCGTCCATGACGGACTCGGCCCAATCGGTATAGGTCCAGTGCGCAATGCCCCGATTGCCCCACTTCCCGCTCCAGGAGTTGAGAACGAGAAAGCCCTTGTCGTCGTAACCGACGATCGCGAAGGCGTGCCCGCCGAGCGGCGTGCCGCCCGATACGATCTTGCCGTCCTTCGGCCTGGTCCAGTTGGAATGAATCTGCGCGGACGCATAGATCACGCCGATCTCATTGAGCGCCGCGTGGTAGTCGCTGATATCGGGCTGAAGACGCAAATAGGCGCCGAGCCTGATCTCGCGCGCCTCCTTGGCCATTTCATAAGTCAGCGCCCAGTCCTGGCCGGGGGCGACGTCCGGCGCCGTTACCGCGCGGCAGACGCCGTTGCCGAAGAAACCCTTGATGGCGCCTCGCAGGCTTGAACCGTCATAGGCCGTGCCGGCCCATTCGTCATTGCGCTTGGCCATCTCGTACAGCATGCGCGGGCTGACGCCCTGAAGCTTGCGCGAGCCGGGCACCTGAGAGCGTAAAATGTCGACGACTTGCGCCAGCGAAAAGCCGGTGCAACTCTGATCGGTGCCTTGATCGAGGACCGGGATCGAGACCTTTGTTTTCAGCGCGGACCTGAGCGGACGCAAGGTCGGAATATAGATCCGGTCCCGGATGTCAGGCATGTCCGGCAGGATGTCGAACCGGCGACCGGCGACTTTCGACCCCTTGCCTTTGAAAACCCGGCTGCCGATCTTGATGGTGTCGAGACGGCTTTGCGTGGCCACCGCTGCACCTTTCGCTGCGTTCCGCGCCGCGGCCTTCCTTGCTCCAACTTTCCTGGCTCCAACCTTCTTTGCCATGGCAATCGCCTCCCGCTTCGGCGCCTTGAGCGCGGCGCTCAGCCAGCAATCGAAGAACTATAAACCCTAAGTTGCATAGGGCGACGGTATCCGAGCCCGGCAGAGACCTCGCTCTTCAAGGCGACACTCAAGCCCCCTCGGAATGGATCGAAAGGGAAAGTCCGAAGCGACGATCAGCCGCCCGCGGCGCGGCTGACGGCGGGCGCGGATCCCGGCGCCAGGCCCGGCATGTCGCCCGCGGCGGGCGCAACCGAAGGCGCAGGCTCGCCGGTCACCTCACCGCCATGCGAGATGTTGTCGAGCCGGCGGCGCTGCGACACGAAGGCCTGCGCGCCGGCGTTGTTGAACATCTCCAGCGTCTCGGTATCGCCGTCGGCGACCGGCGTCAGCGCCTGATCCATGTAGGCGAGCTTGTTCGGGTCGCGCTTGATGCCCATGTAGATCCAGCGCATCCGCGCATACATCGACACCCAGCGACACTGCTTCGACAGCGTCTCCAGCCAGTATTTCGGATAGAACGACCAGACCGGCTCGACCGGCAATTCCGGGCGCCGGTCGTGGCGGTGCTTCATGCGCAGGAAACCGCCTTCGAGCGGATGCACGTTCTCGATGTGGGTGCAGCCCTTGAACCAGGTCACCAGGAACAACGTATTGCTGGCGCTGGATTCGGTCGCGGCGGCGCGCCGCAGGATCGTCTTGACGTGGTCGATCGTGTAGTAGTTGTCCCACGCCATCTGATACGCGCTGGCCCACTCCTCGCGCGACATCTTCGGGTGCGCGGTGGTGATGTGATAGAGGTCGTAGCGGTTGAGGTCCTCGTCCATCGGCACGCCCGCCCTGAACAGCTTCTGGTGATCCTCAGAGCCCGGCAGCGGCGTGAGATAGAAAAATTCGAGCAGATCGACCGGCAACTCCTTCTTGATCACCTCGATGTCGTGGGCGATCGACTCCTTGGTGTCGTTCGGAAAGCCGAGGATGTAACCGGCATAAGTGACGATGTGGGCCTTCTTCCAGGCCAGCAGCATCTTGCGATATTCGGTGATCTTGTTCTGCCGCTTCTTGGCCGACATCAGGTTGGCCGGATTGATATTCTCAAGCCCGATGAAGACGCGGCGGACGCCCGCGCGCTCGCACTTCTCGATGAAGTTCGGCAGTTTGTGGCAGAGCGTGTCGACCTGGATGATCAGCGCGAAGTGAATCTTCTCGACCTCGCGCAGATGGATCAGCCGGTCGAGGATCTCCTCCCAGTCCTTGTTGCGGGCGAAGTTGTCGTCGGTGATGAAAAATCGGAACAGCCCCTGCCCGACGTTGACCCGGATGATCTCCTCGATGTCGTCGGCGGAGCGGCGGCGCGACTTGCGCCCCTGCACGTTGATGATGGTGCAGAACGAGCACTGGTAGGGACAGCCGCGGCCGGCGTCGAAGCTCGTCACTGCGCCGGCGGTGCGCCGCACGCGCTCGCGCTTGAGCAGCGGGATCGGCGCGCCCTCGATCGAAGGCAGGTCGTTCATGAAATTGTAGAGCGGCTTGAGCGTGCCGGCGTCTGCGTCACGCAGCACCTCGCCGAGCCGGCCTTCGGCCTCGCCGGCGAAGATCGAGATGCCGAGCGCCTGCGCGTCCTTCAGCGCCTTGTCGTTGCCGTCGAGCATGGAGATCACACCCGACATGTGGAAACCGCCGATGCCGACCTGGATGCCCTGCGCGCGCAGCGGCCGCGACAGATCGAGCGTGCGCGGCACCTGGTTCGACTGCACGCCGACCATCATGACCATGCCGGTGTCGGCGGCCTTGATCAGTCTGGCGATGTGGTCGATGCGGACGCGGCTGTTGGTCTCGTCGATGGCATGAATGTCGATGTCGGTATCGGGACCGAGCACCTGCTCGTCAACGAGTTCCTTGGCGATGCCGTAGACCGCCGCAAGCGAATTCGACGGGATCGCCGAGCGGTACCACTGGATGACATAGCCGTCGTCGTCGTAATGCGACGGCTTGACCAGGACGAGACAGAACCGGCGTCGTTGTCCCCCACCGGACATGTCCACCCACCCTCACGGCCACGATGGCCGTCACCATACAGGCGCAGATCGAAGAATTACACCGATTTCGGCAGGCTGTCGGCCGCTGGTTTCGGCGGCAAAACGGGCCGAAATACCCGAGCAGGCCGCTGACCTACTCGGGCTTGCCGTAGGTTTCGCCTGGATCGAAGGTCCTGGACGCGTCCTGGAACTCGAGCGTGATCGCGCCGACCTGCCGCAACGGCACCGCCCGGTAGAAGCAGGATCTCCGCCCGGTGTGGCAGGCTCCCGGTCCCCGCTGCTCGACCTTGATCCAGACCGCGTCCTGGTCGCAGTCGACGCGCATCTCGGTGACACGCTGGGTGTGGCCGGAGCTTTCGCCCTTCTTCCACAGTTCCCGGCGCGAGCGCGACCAGTACCAGGCCTCGCCGGTCTCGACGGTCCGTCGCAGCGCCTGCTCGTTCATGTGCGCGACCATCAGCACCTCGCCGGTCCAGACGTCGGTGGCGACGACGGTGACGAGGCCGTCGGAGTCGAACTTCGGCGCGAGCGCGAGGCTTTCCTCGGCGGCGTGTTTTGAAGGTGCTTCGGTCATGACATTCAACAACCCGGACGTGGAATTCTGAGCGGCGCGGAGAATACAGCATCGGCTCGCGACGTTCGAGCCAGGCTGCGGCGGATTGCCGGATTTCAAGGTCAGATAAAGGCAGCCCGCAAGCAAATGCCCGGCGTTGAGCCGGGCACTGCCGACTGATACCCAGATCCACCTACCGCTGGTTCGCGCGCAGCAGATTGATGAAGCGCAACTGCTCGTTCGGGTCGTCGCGGAACGCGCCGCGGAATTGCGTCGTCACGGTGAGCGCGCCGGGTTTCTCGACGCCGCGCAGCGACATGCAGGTATGCTCGGCTTCGAGCATCACGGCGACGCCGCGTGGCTTCAGGATCTCCTCGATCGCGGTCGCGATCTGCGCGTTCATGTGCTCCTGGGTCTGCAGCCGCCGCGCATAGACGTCGACCAGGCGCGCGAGCTTGGAGAGCCCCACCACCTTGTCGACCGGCATGTAGGCGACATGGGCGCGGCCGGTGAACGGCATCATGTGATGCTCGCAGGCCGAGTTGAAGCTGATGCCGCGCACCAGCACGAGATCATCGTAGTTGCCGGTCTCGGAAAAGGTGCGCTCCAGCGCCTCCGCCGGCGACTCGCGATAGCCGCGGTAAAGCTCCTCGTAGGCGCCGACCACGCGCTTGGGCGTATCGAGCAGACCTTCGCGGTCGGGATTGTCGCCGATGTAAGCGAGCAGCGTGCGGACCGCCTGCTCGGCCTCTTCGCGCGAGGGGCGCGGACTGACCGGTTCGGGGGCTTTGCTGACGTGCTCGCTGAGGGGGGGATTGCTGCCCTTGGGCCAGGGCTTGACGATAGCGTCCATCGATCGGTCACTCCGTTCGACCAGGGCCGCGGTTCAAGGCCGGGCTCCGGATGTGTCACCGGGGGGCCGCGTCGCTTAACGCGCCCGGACGTGCGGTCTAGCACGCCGGGCGCCTGAACGCCGCATTCCCTATGTGCATGGCACGTCCAACACGGAAGGCCACAACCAAGCCGCCCAGCCAGCGCTTAACGCTCTTTTGAGCGGGCTCGATACACCATATATAGGCCAGTCGGATTGCAAAACAAACCTGCCCGGCGGGCGGCGGGATCACCGCCCCGAGGTTTTCAATGCTGAATGACGTCTACAACCGCCGGATTCTCGAACTGGCGGGGGGCATTCCGCGTCTCGGCCGTCTGGACAAACCCGACGCCACCGCCACCGCCCATTCCAAGCTGTGCGGCTCGACCGTGACCATCGACCTGAAGATGGACGGCGACACCGTCACCGACTTCGCCCACGAGGTGAAGGCCTGCGCGCTGGGCCAGGCGTCGTCGTCGATCATGGCCGCCCATGTGGTCGGCTCGAAGGCCGACGAACTGCGCAAGCTTCGCGAAACCGTCCGCCGGATGCTCAAGGAAAACGGCGAAGCGCCCCGGGACGGCAAGTGGGCCGACATCGCGGTGCTCGAGCCGGTGCGCGACTACAAGGCGCGCCACGCGTCCACGCTGCTCACCTTCGATGCCGTAGTGGACGCGATCGGCCAGATCGAAGGCAAGCGGCAGCAGAAGGCGGGCTGAGGCGTGGCTTCGGGGCTGACCGGACGGATGCGCGCGGCGGGGTTCGCCGCGCTTTGCATCAGCCTCGCCGGTCCCGCCGCAGCCCAGTCGAACGCGGCCCAGTTGCACGAATGCGGCCGCGAAGCCGCGGCGATCCGCAAGGCCGAGACCCAGCTTCCCCGCCTCGACGTCGCCCCGCCCGACGACAAGCAGATCGTCTGCATCACGCTCGAAACCAACATCGTGTTCGCGCGGCGGCTCGCGGCGCACGTGTCGCAATGCCCGCGCTCGCCCTACGCCCGCGCAGCCGGAGACTGGCAGCGCACCGGCGCGCAATACGCGGCGCAGTTCAACCACCGCCAGTGCAAGCCGGCGATCCGCGGGTATCGGGGATAGGCGGATCGAGTCGCCGAATCTGGAGCGCATCCCGGTTCAGATGAACCGGGATGCGCTCTGGATTTTTGCGTTTCGCATGTCCTTGCCGGAAAACCGGTCCCCGCTTTTCCGGGACAGGCGCTAGCCGCCGACCTTGGCCACCCTGGAGGACGGCTGGCGTACGCTGTTGCGGATCCGCGCCGGAGCCGCCGCGCAGTTCGCCACCAGCGAGGGCAGCACGCGGACGATCCCGGCATTGCCGACACGGATCACCGTGGTGGCGTCCGGGCTGACGGTCTCGACCGTCATCGAGCGGCCGTTGCGCTCGGCGAAGCTCTGCACCAGCTCGACCGGCAGCCGGCCGGTCGCGACGGTCGAAAGTTCCGCCGATTTTTCCGGCGCGCGCGACGACACCACCTTGAGCGGCATGGAGCGCCCGAGGATCGTGATCTCGACCTCGCTCAGCGCCGCGGGCGCCCTGCCAGGCTCGGCGGAACGCCGCTGCTCGGAATAGGTGACGACGAAATCGCGTCCCTGCTCGCCGCAAGCAAAGCTCAGGTCGAACATGCCGAGTTCGGTGCCCTCGACGGTGAGCGGATGGGTGCGGCCGAGCGCGAGACGGCCGTCGCTGGCGTTCGCCAGCACCGCCCAGGCGCGGTTGTTGACCGTCATGCGCGCGCCGTTGGAAAGCCCCGCTGAGGTGGCCGAGGGTCCCGAATTGGCGTCGGTCGCTTCGCCCGCGGTGACCACCTTCATGTTGCGCAGTTCGTCGCGCGACAGCTGCCGCATCGGCTCCCACGGCGGAATCTTGAGCGCGATCTCGAGCAGGTCGATGCCGCCGCCCATCTCCACGGTGTATTGCGCGAGCCGGCCGATGTCGCGCTGAACCACGACAAGGTCCTCGGCCGAATAGTTTGCTGCGGTCGGATCGTCCCGGCGGTCGCCGAGCCAGATCTGGTGGACCATCACCCGCGCCTCGGCGGGGACCTGCCGCTCGACGCCGGCGAGCAGCACGAAGGCGCACATCGATTCGCAGTAGGCGCGCGGCTGAAGCCTGGCGCGCTTGCGTCCGTTGTCGTTGCTGGAAAGGTCGATCGTGCGGCCGACGGTGGTGATCATGCCGAGCTTGCGGATCGTGCGGCCGAGTGCCAGCGCGCCCAGCACCGATCCGCCGTCGGAATCGAGTGCGATCGTCATGCCCTCGATCTTGCGGGTCTTGGCGAAGTTATCGAAGTCGCGCGGCGTGTCGGCGGTGATGGCGCCCGAAGCCGAGACCCAGGTGCGGCACTTGTCGCCGCAGGCCTGCGCAGGCCCCTCGGTCCAGATTTCGAAGTTCATGGGAAGCGAGCGTGCGTCGGGCGCGGCCGAAAGCGGCGCTCCCGACATGCACAACCAGCCTGCGGCCACCGCGCCTACCGCGGAAGCAATTCGATTTATTCATAACCCCCTGCGTCCAGGCCCTGTGCCTGAAAGACGCCCCGGTATTTTCTGCAATCCGAGAGAGTTTCCCTCTCGTTATCGCTACGCGGTGGATGCACCCAACGTCGGTTATGCAAATGACGGACCGAATCAAGTCGCTGCACTTTTATACGCAGACCGATTCCGGTCTAGTGCAAATCGGCAACGGTGAAAGGCCTCGTGAGCGCAGGGTGATGGATGGAAATGATGACGTAATCAAGGAGCGAATGGCCGCATTCGCGCGGATCGTTCGAATTATTTGCGCTTGGCCCGGGTTCCGTCCGCATGGGAGTTTGACGCGATGAGTCAGCTATGGAACCAGCTCGCGAATGTTCCGCGCGGCTGCGGCCGCGCGCTGGTGAAAGCCTATCGCTATACGCTGTCGCCGCTGATCGGCTTCCATTGCCGTTACCTGCCGACCTGCTCCGAATACGCCGACCGGGCACTGGAACGCCATGGGCTCTGGGCCGGCGGCTGGATGACCCTGGCCAGGCTGTTGCGCTGCCACCCCTGGGGCAATTCGGGACTTGATTATGTCCCGGATGTCCCGCCGCGGAACGCACGCTGGTATCTGCCGTGGCGCTACGGCCGCTGGCGCGGAACCAATCCGGCGTCGTGACTGCCGCCGACGTCCGCGCTGGCGCTGGCCTGGCGGCCAGCCTTGCGGCCGCGGCATGACCGCGAGTTTCGAACTTCAGGTTCCGCTCGCGGATCACGGTGGTGAACAGCCGCATGTCGGCTTCGATCTGCTTCGCCATCGGCCCGGGGGTGCCCGCGCCGGGCTTGAAGCCCATCGCGTTGAAGCCGCGCGCCGCGGCGTCCGTGCCGAGCGCCGCGCTCAACGCCTCGCTCAGCTTCGCAAGCACCGCGGGCGGCGTGCCCTTCGGCGCCATCATGCCGTTCCAGCCGGGCACCACGAAATCCTTGAGACCCAGCTCAACCAGCGGCTTGACGTTCGGCAGGTTGAACCAGGGTCCGTCCGAGGTGACGCCGATCCCGATCACCCGGCCGTCGTCGATCAGCGGCTTGGCGGTGGTGAGGAACATCAGGTCGATGCGGCCCGCGACCAGATCGGGGATCGCCGGCGCCTCGCCGCGATACGGCACGTGGGTGAGCTCGATGCCGGCAGCCGACTTCAGCATCTCGGCGATGAGATGGTGCGCGGAGCCCACGCCGACGCTGCCGATCGACAGTTCGCCGGGCTTGGCCTTGGCGATCGCCACCATCTCGGCAAAGGTCCTGATGCCGCGCTCCTTGCTGGCGCAGAGCGTGTAGACGCTGTTGCCGGTCTGGCCGATCGGCGCAAAGTCACGCAGCAGGTCGACGTTGGCGTCGGGCTTCACCGCGGCGTTGGTGGTGTGCGGGCTGGCCGCCTGCAGGAGCGTGTAGCCGTCCGGCTCGGCCTGCTTGACGCGGTTCGCGCCGACCGCGCCGGCCGCGCCCGCGACGTTCTCGATGACGATCGGCTGGCCGAGCGCCTTCTCCATGCCGGCCTGCGGAATGCGCGCCGCGGTGTCGGCGGGCCCGCCCGGCGGAAACGGCACGATGATCTTGATCGGCTTCGCCGGGAACGCCTGGGCGAACGCATCGCGCGGCAGGGCCGCTGCGGATAAAACGGCGGCGGCGGAAGTCAGGAAAGCGCGTCGCTTCATCATCACGGTGTTGTCCTCATGATTCCTGGCGAATGCACAGCTATGGACGTTGAACGCCGGCCGGCTGGTCGGCTGCGCCGCATTTTTCGCGCAGCGTCCCGATGGCGCTGGAAAGCCCCGCCGTCGAAAGCTTGGTCGCGGTCGCGATCTCGAGCGGCCGGCCCGGTGAGCCCGCCGCGATCGCAAAGTTGTCCGCTTTCGCCACCTGCTCGAGAAAATCGCGGGCGTCGACCCGGCCCCAGCGATCGAACGTGCTGCCGGTGTCGACGAAATCGAGCTTGCCGGCGGACGAAAGCCCGGTCATCGGCATCTCCTTGCCGTCGACGACCAGGCCCATGGCCTGCGCCCGGCCGCCCTCGTTGGAGGCGAGCCCCCGGATGTAGATCAGGCCGGTGCGCCCGGGCGGGGCACAGGACAGATCGACGATGCCGACGCGGAACTCGTTGCGCTCCGGCCCCCTCGCCTCGATGAACAGCTTGCGCACCGAAAGCTGTTTCGCGTGCACGACCATCCACCCGGTTTCGTGGAATTGGCGCCGGTCGATGCGCAGGCTCGCGATCTCGTCGCGGCTGAGATAGTAGACGCTCTCGTGCGGGATCTTCGATGCGATGTCGAGAAGCCGCACGTCGATGCCCATGTCGCCGATGTACTTGCGCGTCAGCGCATCGCGTGCCTGAATCTGGGTCCTGGACGTACCCGGCTGCATCACGGCGACACGGCCGTCGGAGTAAATCTTGATCAGCCGGCTCGAATGCACGCCGAGCCGCGCGCCGGGCGGCACCTGCCGCTCCTTCGCGCCGATCATGGCGTAGACGCAGGCCGAGTTGCACACCGCGAGCGCGCTCAATTCGGCGCTGAGCGTCTGGCCCGACCGCTTGAGCCTGTTGCAGGCCTTTTCGTCCAGCGTCCGGCAGGCCTCCGGCATCGTGCGCGACACGCCGGCCGTCATGCCGCGTTCGCGCAGCATCCGGCCGATGCCGAAGGCGCGGTCGGCGAGGCCGCCCGGCGAGTGAAAGTAGATCGGCATCCTGGTGTTGCGCTGACGCGCGAGAAATGCGCGCAGCCTGGCCGCTGATCCGGTGTCGAACGCGCCCTCGGCCGCGATCCATTCGCTGCAGCCCGGGCCGCATGCGTCGGGGCTGCCTTTGGCCACATAGAAGATCATCGGCGTCTTGAGAATTTCCAGGACGCTCGTGGGGACCGGACCCGGCTGCGCGAACGCCGCGCCGCCCGGCAGGACCGCCGAGGCGAGAGCAAGGAGCAGCGCTTTGAAATGAAGGCGCATGGCGATGTTGCGGCAGTTACGAAGATCCCTCAACCGTGTCGCAACGCTAGCAAGTTGCATGTTCGAGCACCATGGGCCGCGTCAGACGAACAAGGACGATGTTAAGTCCGGGAATTGCGCGGCGGCTGCGGGCGTTGCGGCAATGGTTCGACGTTCTCACGCTCGGCGCAGAGCTTTCTGAGGCTCGTCAGCGCTGCCGGCAGGCCGCCGGTCGAAAAGTCGATCCTCTCCGGTTTGCGATCGGCCGCCGGCGAATAGCGCTCGATCACTGCGATCGCGGGGCTTTCCATGGCGCGTTCGACCCACCCGGCCGGCATGACGATCGACCAGATCACAAAGCCCGCCAGCTCACTGGCGACACTCGGCAGCTCGGTGCCGCCGGTCAGAGCAAAATTGACGTTGGGCCGATATTTGAGATCGTTTGGAAGAATTCGCACGTAGCTCAGGCGCAGTCCAAAGGGGCCCGCGCAGCCGAACCGCACGGCTGCGCTGTCGTCGGAGCCGTTTTGCTTCGAGACGGATTTCAAGAGCCCGACCTGTCTCCCGACTTGAAATTGGAACCATTGCGATTCATACGGACCGCCAGTCTCGATGCCGAAGCGCGCGATCTCGTCGCGACTGAGGATGTAGATGCGGCGCGTGTCCACCTTGCTGGCAGTCTCTGCCAGTCGGGGATCGACTCCCATCGAGCTCAGATGCAGTTGGAACGCTCCATTCGCATCGGCAGGAACAGGCGCCGGCGCATTCGGCGAACTTTGCATCCGCTGCTTCAGAATTTTCGGGTCGATCCGGGCGGCATGAACGCCGAGCACCGCTCCGGAAGGAACACGCCGGCTCGACGCTCCGGTGAATGCGTATACGCAAGCGGAGTGGCATTGCCCCTCACGCGGGCTCAACCGCGCCTTTACGTCGCCGCCGGAACTGATGAGCTGCTGACACGCCTCGTCTTTGGTCGAGAACACGCGGCAGCGCTCCGCGAACGTGCGCCCGATGGCGGCCGTCATCCGGTGCTTGCGAAGAATTTGCCCGATCTGGACCGCCTCATAGCCGTTGCCGCCGCGCGAATGAAAGAAAACCGGCAGGCTCTGCCGCGAAGGCGCTGCGAGAAAATCTTCAAGCCGCTGCGCGGTGCCCGGCGTCAGCGTCCCTTCCGCGGCAATCCACCGGTCGCAGCCCGGACCGCAAGAGTTCGGCCGGCCCCTTGGCGACGAAGAACACCATCGGCCGGTTGTCGATTTGCAGGACCAGACGCGTGTGCTCCGCGGGCGCCAGCAGACCGCTGGCGTGGGCGCCGGGATTGACGCCAGACCGCAAGCAGAAATGAACGCGATGATCGCAGTCGTCCGCCCTCGGCTCATGGATGCAATTCTAGCTCGCGCGCGCGGTCCCGCAAAACCAAGTTGCATGTTTGGGCGTCATGATTTAACCAGCGTCCGCGCTTTGTGCCTCGGCCCAGCGCTTGAAAATCACGCTTACCTGCATTCGTAGGCAGCGAGTGAGCAAAAGGAGAATGGAATGGTCGCCGTGACCTTCCCCGACGGCGCGCGTCGGGAATACCCCCAGGGCACAACCGGTCTCGACATCGCGAAGGGCATTTCGCCTTCGCTCGCCAAGCGCACGGTGGCGATGGCGCTGGACGGCGTGGTGGCCGATCTCGCCGATCCGATCGAGAAGGACGCCAGGATCGAATTTCTGACCCGCGAAGACCCGCGCGCGCTGGAGCTGATCCGCCACGACGCCGCGCACGTGATGGCGGAGGCGGTGCAGTCGCTGTGGCCCGGCACCCAGGTGACCATCGGCCCGGTGATCGACAACGGCTTCTATTACGACTTCCACCGCAACGCGCCGTTCACGCCGGAAGACCTGCCGGCGATCGAAAAGAAGATGCGCGAGATCATCGCCAGGGACAAACCCTTCACCAAGGAGGTCTGGCCGCGCGACGAGGCCAAGCGCGTGTTCAAGGACAAGGGCGAGAACTTCAAGGTCGAGCTGGTGGACGCCATCCCGCCCGGCGAGAACCTGAAGATCTACCGCCAGGGCGACTGGTTCGATCTCTGCCGCGGCCCGCACATGACCTCGACCGGCAAGGTCGGCAACGCGATCAAATTGCAGAAGGTCGCGGGCGCCTATTGGCGCGGCGACAGCAACAACCCGATGCTGACACGCATCTACGGCACCGCGTTCGCCAAGCAGGAGGATCTCGACGCTTACCTGCATCAGCTCGAAGAGGCCGAGAAGCGCGACCACCGCAAGCTCGGCCGCGAGATGGACCTGTTCCACTTCCAGGAGGAAGGGCCCGGCGCGGTGTTCTGGCACGCCAACGGCTGGACCATCTTCCAGGAGATGGTCGCCTACATGCGCCGCCGCCTGAAGGCCGACTACCGCGAGGTGAACGCGCCGCAGCTGCTCGACAAGTCGCTGTGGGAGACCTCGGGCCACTGGGGCTGGTTCCGCGAAAACATGTTCATGGCGCAATCGGCCGGCGACGAGACCGAGGACGAGCGCGTGTTCGCGATCAAGCCGATGAACTGCCCGGGCCATGTGCAGATCTTCAAGCACGGGCTGCGCTCGTATCGCGAGCTGCCGCTGCGCATGGCCGAGTTCGGCATCGTGCATCGCTACGAGCCGTCCGGCGCGCTGCATGGACTGATGCGCGTGCGCGCGTTCACGCAGGACGACGCGCATGTGTTCTGCACCCAGGAGCAGATGGCCGACGAGTGCCTGAAGATCAACGACCTGATCCTGTCGACCTACGAGGACTTCGGTTTCACCGGCGATCTCACGGTCAAGCTGTCGACGCGTCCGGAAAAGCGCGTCGGCTCGGACGAGGCCTGGGATCACGCCGAAGGCATCATGCAGGACGTGCTCAAGCGCATCGCGCAGGGCAACAACCGCATCAAGACCGCGATCAATCCGGGCGAAGGCGCGTTCTACGGACCGAAGTTCGAATACGTGCTGCGCGACGCCATCGGCCGCGACTGGCAGTGCGGCACCACGCAGGTCGACTTCAATCTGCCGGAGCGCTTCCAGGCGTTCTACATCGCCGCCGACGGCTCGAAGGTGCCGCCGGTGATGATCCACCGCGCGATCTGCGGCTCGATGGAGCGGTTTTTGGGCGTGGTGCTGGAGCACTATGCCGGCCACCTGCCGCTGTGGCTGTCGCCCGTGCAGGCGGTGGTCACGACGATCACGTCGGACGCCGACGACTTTGCGCGCGAAGCAACCGAACTGGCGCGCCGCGCCGGGCTTCGCGCCGAGATCGACCTGCGCAACGAGAAGATCAACTACAAGGTCCGCGAGCACTCGCTGGCGAAGGTCCCTGCCCTGCTGGTGTTCGGCAAGAAGGAAGCCGCCGAACGCACGGTGTCGATCCGGCGGCTCGGCAAGGAGGGTCAGCAGGTGATGCCGCTCGATGCGGCGCTGAAGATGCTGGCCGACGAGGCAACGCCGCCGGATGTCCGCCGCGCCAGACAGCCATAGGGGGCGATTGTCCGCCGGCGGGATGTGGAGTTCCCGGGCGCATACCCCGTTCGGGATAATTGTCCGCAACGACGCGAGACGGTACCTTGATCCCGAATGCAGCCGTTCGGGGCAGGGCATGGGTGTCAATTCCACGGACGGTTGAACTCCGACATGAGCGATATTTCACAGGCGGCGCCGACCGGCCCGAATGCGGCCGAGGAAAAATTCGCGCTGACCACCTCGCCGCATTTTGCGGAATGGCTGGCGCGCATCGGCACCAGCATCGCCTTTTCGACCTATCAGGCCGGCAAGGTGTTCTTTCTCGGCGTGCAGCAGAACGGCCGGCTGTCGGTGTTCGAGCGCACCTTCGAGCGCTGCATGGGCATCGGGGTCGCACCCGGCGCCCGCTCGTTCACGCTCGCGACGCTCTACCAGCTCTATCGTTTCGACAACGTGGTCCCGCCCGGCTCGAAACACGACGACAACGACGCCGTGTTCGTGCCGCACCGGAGCTGGATCACCGGCGAGCTCGACGTGCACGACATCGGCATCCTGCCGGACGGCAATCCGGTGTTCGTCGCCACGCTGTTCGGGTGCATCGCGACGGTGAGCGAACACCACAGCTTCAAGCCGCTCTGGCGGCCGCCGTTCGTCGACCGGCTGGTGCCGGAGGACCGCTGCCATCTCAACGGGCTGGCGATGCTCGACGGCGAGCCGCGCTACGTGACCGCGGTCGGCCGCTCGAACGTGTCCGACGGCTGGCGCGACCAGCGCGCCGCCGGCGGGATGCTGATCGACATCAAGACCAACGACATTCTCTGCGAAGGCCTGTCGATGCCGCATTCGCCCCGCGTGCATGACGGGCGGGTGTGGCTGCTCAACTCCGGCGCCGGCGATTTCGGTTTCGTCGATCCGAAGAGCGGCAAGTTCGAGGCTGTCGCATTCTGCCCGGGCTATGCGCGAGGGCTTGCGATCGTCGACGGCCACGCGGTGATCGGGCTTTCGCTCGCGCGCGAGAACCGCACGTTCCAGGGTCTTGCGCTGGACGAGGCGCTGACCAGGCAAGGGGCAGCGGCGCGTTGCGGGCTGCTGGCGATCGATCTCGCGACCGGCAACACGGTCGCATGGGTGCGCATCGAGGGCGTGGTGCGCGAGCTCTACGACGTGGCCGCCTTTCCCGGCGTGCGGCGCCCCTCGGCGATCGGATTTCGCTCCGACGAAATCCGGCGGGTGATTTCGATCGAGGACTGAGCCGGCGGTCCGCCCAGGCCGGCACCACGCAGCTACTGACGATGCCTTGGCACGCGCTCTATACCAACGGCCAGTCCGGTCTTCCGTAAGTTCAATGGGACAGCGGTGCAGGCCGCTCTAGCTTCCGTGTGTGCCTGGGAATAGTTGCTCACAGGAGGCGACCAATGTTGTGGGCTACCTTCGCGGTCGCTGGGCTCGTTCTTGGCGCTGGGCTCGTGGCCATCGGCATGCTCCTGCCCATGTATGAATATGCGGCATTGGGGGGAATATTGGTCGTGGCTGGTCTATTTGGGCTGGTGTCCCTTCGGCGGGGTCCGAAGACCAGCCACCTGTGGGACTGAGCGGACATCAATCAGCGAACCCGCTCGCCGCGCGCTATCTGCCACCACCGACGCGCCGTGGCGGTCTTGATTCAAAACCTTTTTGCGGAATTGCCTGAGATGGGCTTCACTCGCACTTTGGTATTCTTTCAATCGGAGTGGTCATCCCACTCGTCGTGTTTGTCATCGCCCTTGTCGGACACACACGCTCAACGCCTTCGCGATCCGCTCCGCAAACGGCGGCGGCTCACGCATACTTCGACGCGCCAGACAAATTCGGCGGGTCGAAATAGCTGCGCTGCACATCGCAACGACGCGGCCAACGGTGCCGGGAACTCAAGCTCGGCGTCGGTGAGCGCGATCATGGCCGGTTTTGGCCATCAACGGTTCGCGGGCTCGGTCTTGCTTCGGTTAAAGGCCATTTCCTGCCCAGTTCTGCCAATGCACAGATAGTGATTTTATTTAAATAGATCAGGACGGGAACCCAAAGCGCGGCGCCCCGCCATCCGTTTTTTCGACTTATCGACCCCCCCTCCCGCGAACCTTGCCGTCACCAACCGCGACACAGTGTTGGAAACCCATGGAGGCTTGCATGGAGATTCAGCTCGAGAATTGCCAAATCACGTCATACCAGCTCGGCGTCCTCGATGCCGATGCCGACCGCTTTGACTTTGCGCAATTGACGAACCAACCGACGGCTCCGCAAGCGGAACAGCAGAAGGCTCCTTCGCAAAGCGAGATCACCGTCACGAAACTCACCGATTCCACCAGCCCGCTGCCTGGCGAAGTCAACCACGGCGAATTCGCAATCGTTAAAAGGTTGGACAAGGCCTTCCAGTCTGATGAGGGTCCCGAAGAAACAGTCGCTTTCTATCACGGGAAATTGGGCGACCAGACTTTGGACGATCTCGCTGTCGATCCGAACAACCCTAATGGGTGGTCTAGCGGGCACACCGGAGGCGCAAACTTTGCGATGGGCGATGGCAGCGTCCGGAACTCGCACACAGACGCCGGATACTACAACCCCTCGTCTTTTCAAATCATCTCAGCGGGCAAGGGCGAAGCCGAACATGTGTCATATCAAGGTTGGGGCCACTTCGAGCACAGCAACGGAACCACGCCGCTGTTCAGCGAGGACGACGTCTTCGACTTTTCGCAATTGACGACCGAGCCGTTGGCGACCGCCTTCCCTGGCTTTGCTGGCGGAGTTCGCGTCGCTTGCGGCGATGTGAATGGCGACGACGACAAACCTGATCTCCTCGTCGGGCACTCCGACTCCGACTGGACCCTCGACTTCCAGCCGCAATTGACGAGCGAGCCGACGGCTCCGGCTGGACCGGGGTCTCCCGGAGGTCACGTGAAAGTCTTTTCCTATTACGACTTGCCCGCTGTCCAGACGGACGATGGTCTGTTGCTCCCCGCTGTCCAGACGGACGGTGGTGACGCTTCACCCACAGGTCGGACCGACGGTGTCTTTAACGTCATTCTCCCACCGGTCCCCACAGGGGACGAGGTTCTGGTCGCCTTCGAGCATGGCGAGCCGCATGACGCCCTTGGCGACCCCGTCACGTTCACTTTCACCGTCAGAAACACTTCCTCGGCGTACGAGGGGACTCATGCCCTGTACCAGGATGTGTTTATACCGCCGCTCGATACCGAACCTCTCACCACGCTCACCACTGGCGACCCGTCAGGAGAAGTTCCTGGCCAACCCACAGTCGCGATGGAGACGCTCACCACGGCGCACGAAGGGCTGTTGATTTGACGGGCTATTGCGCCGGGTCAGTGAGGACTGCCTCGGCGCGCTCCTCCAGAGTCTGATCCAACAGGACCGAAGCTGTCGCATCAACGGTGGTGTCCACCCTCCCCTGGAGGGGGAGGGTCGCGAGCGAAGCGAGCGGGGTGGGGTGAACCTTTTGCGAGAAAAGTTCACCCCACCCCGTCGCCTCGCTAACGCGAGGCGCCGACCCTCCCCCTCCAGGGGAGGGTGAACGGAGCAAGCGGCGCGAGCAATTCAATCTCGCATCAGGCTCTAGTCCTTTGCCGGCGGTCGCACGAACGGGCGGAGCTTGAGGCGCGTGCGATGGTCGGCGGCGCCCGGGGTGCCGTCCGGCGCCACGCCGCGGTGGTAGAGCTTCTGCCACCGCTCGGCCTGCGCGGGGCTGCCCGGCTGCCGCAGATCGGTGTTGAACCGCGCGCGGCTCGCGGTCCACTCGTCGTGCTGGCGCTTCAGTTCGGCGTCCTCCGACAGCAAGCGAAGCTCGGGCTCGACGGTCTCGAGCTCGCCGCGGCGCACCGGCATCAGATGGCAGAACGGCTCGCCCTTGTCGAAGCGCACCGGCGTATTCGGCCGCGTGAACAGCCAGTTCATGGTGAAGCTGAACGGCGACCAGTCCGCCTCGATCACGCCGGTCAGCGGCGCAATCGCATCCTTCGGCCGGTTGATCGGGCCCTGCACCATCAGATCGAAGCCCGGGGCGGTGCGGAACAGGCACGTCACATGGAACGTGAGCACGCCATGACCGAAATGCCCGAGCGCCGGCGCGTGGCCCGGCAGGTCCGGGGTGACCTGCACCGCCTCCAGCTTCGGTCCGCCGTCCCACACCGCGGTGAAGCCCGAGGCCAGCAGGATCTCCCAGCCGTGCGAATTGGCGATGCTCAGCGGCAGGCAGCGGTAGGCATAACGCTGGTCGGTGTTGTCCATCCAGTCGCGCTCGACCGGCGCGGGGCGGATGTCGACGGTGTGGCCGTCGACCACATAGGCGGTGAGCTTCATGGCGGGCTCTTGTCGCAGTGATGGGTCAGGTCGGTGCCGCGGGCCGGTGCAGTCTATGCGAGCGGCGCGCGCACCGGAACGCCGCCGCGGGTTTCATGTCCGGCACCGGATGGTCTAAGACGTGTCGGGATCGTGGGCATGAAGACCATTCTGATCGGCTGGGAGCTCGGCGCCAATCGCGGGCACGCGGTCAAGCTCGGCGCCATCGCAGCGCGGCTGCGGGCGCGCGGCTGCGGGATCGTGTTCGCGGTGCAGCGCCCGGACGCGTTGCGCGCGGTGCGCGCCGAGGCCGAACGGAGCGTCATCCTCCAGGCGCCGGTCTGGCCGGGGCTGCTGAACACCGGCGGTTTTCGTCCCCTGCCCGGCCATGTGTCCTATGGCGACCTCGTCGCCGACATGGGCATGCGGGATTCCGGCGTGGTCGAATACATGATCCGCGCGTGGGATTCGCTGCTCGCGCTGGAGAAGCCCGCGGCGATCGTCGCCGAATTCGCGCCGGCGCTGCTAATGGCCGCGCGCGGCCGGGTGCGCACCGTCGCAACCGGCACCGGCTTCACGGTGCCGCCCTCGACCCTCGACCACTTTCCTCTGCTTGACGAGCGCTTCAGGAAGCCGGGCTACGGCGAGGACACGCTGCTCAAGATCGTCAACCGCGCGGCCGAGCGCACCGGGCGCGCGGGCTACGATCGCCTGCCGCAGATCGCCGCGGCCGATACGTCAATGCCCGCGGTGTTTCGCGAGCTCGATCCGTATGCCGAGGTCCGCGCAGAAAGCCCGATCGCGCCGTTCCTCGGGTCGCCGCCGGCTCCCCGTGACCCGTCGGGCGAAGAGATCTTCGTCTATCTCGGCGAGGTGACGCCGCCGGATTCTCCCCTGATCGGCGCGATCGGTGCGCTGGCGCGGCAAGGTCACCGGGTGTGCGCCTATCTGCCGCTGCTCGATCCCGAGAAGCAGGCCGAGCTGACGGCGGCGGGCGCGCAGCTATCGCCGGAGCCGGTGCCGTTCGCGGACATCGCCCGCCGCTCGCGCATCGCCGTGACCAATGGCGGGCTCGGGCTTGCCTCCTCGGCGCTCGCCAGCGGGCTACCGCTCGCCGTGCTGCCGACCGATCTGGAAAAAATACTGAACGGGCGGGCGCTGGAACGGGCCGGCACCGGACGCAGCATCGCCATCAAGGACGCGGGCCGGCCAAAGACCGCAGACGAAATCGCCGGCGCCATCGCGGACGCGGCCGGCGATGCGGCCCTGGCCCGGCGCGCAGCCGAGCTCGCGCCGGAGTTCAGGAAACGGCTGGAGCGCAACCCAGCGGACGCGGTGGCCGAAACCGTGATGGAACTCGCCCAATCCGGGAAATAGTGCGCACGGAACCGGGCGGTTTAATCCGTTTGGAGTATTCGCGACTTGTTCGAACCTGCTAGCGTCGGCCGCATTCTGGGGCGGTTCGCGTGCAGACGACGCGCCTTGCCTCGCAATTTTTTTCAACGGGGCATCCAATGGCATCACCGACAGGATTGCAGCTCGACGGCACCGAAATCGACGGCGCCGGCCCTCACGTCTCGATCGAGGAAAACGCCCAGTCGGGCCTTCGCGTCGGTGTGCTTGGCGCTATCGATCCCGATACCGGCGACAGCTTCACATTCGAACTTCTGGATGATGCCGGCGGCCGCTTCTTCGTCGACGGCAACCAGCTCCGTGTCACGGAAGGCGCGGTGCTCGATGCCGAGCACGACGGCGCGTACACGGTGACGGTCCGTGTCACCGACGCCGACAACAACACCTTCGAGCAGGATGTCACCATCGGCCTGACTGATGCATTCCAACAAGTGATCCCCGGCACCCCGGACGCCGACAATCTTTTCTCGCCGAACTCCAACCAGCAGATCTTCGTGCCGGGCGGCGGCAACGACACGCTGCACGCCAAGGGCGACATCGTCGCCTTTTCCGGCGACCGGTCGGACTACGACATCGACATCGAGATCGTCGGTGGTGGCGGCGGGTACGGCGGACCGCCGCCGGAGACCCACATTCACATCACCGATCTGCGCCCGGGCGGCCCCGACGGCGCCGACCTGGTGATCGACGCAAGCCGCCTGCGTTTCGCCGACGGCGACTACTCCCAGGGGCAACTGTTGAGCAGCGACCCGTCCGCGCTGACGCTGGACGGCCGGGCGCTGGAAATCGACGCCTATCTCACCGAGAACGTGCCGGTCGGCACGGTGATCGGCACGCTCGGAGGCCGCGACAACGACAGCACCAGCTTCACCTACGAAATCTTCGACCAGTTTGCCCGCGCGCAGGGTCAGATTTTTCCGGACGACGTGAATTCGTTTGCGATCGTCGGCGGCCAGCTCGTCACCACCGCGCCGATCGATTTCGAGCAATATTTCGAATACTTCGTCCGGATCGATTTCACCGACGAGTTCGGCAACGCCGGGTTCGACACCATCCACATCATGGTCGACGGCGCCAACGACCCGCTGGAATTCGGCAATCTCGGCGGGCTCGACCAGATTTCGGAAGCGGCCGACACCTCGGCCGGAATCAAGATCGGCAACATCTTTCTTACCGACGACGGCGTCGGCACCAACAACCTGTTCCTGACCGGCGCCGACGCGGACCTGTTCGAAATCGTCGAGGGGGCGTTCGGCCCCGAGGTCCACCTGAAGGCCGGCGCGGTGCTCGATTTCGAGAGCAACCCGACGCTCGACTTCACGCTGAATGCCGACGACCCGAGCCTGCCGGGATCGCCGGACGCCACGCACGACGTGTCGGTCCCGGTGCTGTTCGCGCCGATCAACGGCACGCCCGACGCCGACCTGCTGGCCGGGACGCCGCAGGCCGACACCATCAACGGGCTCGGCGGCAACGACGTGATCTTCGCCCACGGCAACGACCGCCTCAACGGCGGCACCGGCAACGACAATCTGGTGGCGGGCTCCGGCGTGACCTTTCTGTCCGGCGCCGACGGCGAAGACGTCTATTCGCTGCTCGGCAGCGCGACCGCGGCCACAACGACCATCTTGGACAATGCCGGCATCGACACCATCGAAGCGACGCAGGCGCGGTCGGCCCTGGTGCTCGACCTTTCGACCGGCATCGGCCATGTCGGCCAGCAGCAGATCGTCATCGAGAAGCCCCCGGCCGCGGCCGGCCTCGACGTGGTTTTCGCCCAGGACGTGTCGGGTTCCGCGCAAAACAACGTCATCGTCATGCAGTCGCTGATCGGCGACATCGTCACGGCGATCCAGTCGGTCAACGCGAATGCGCGGATCGGCGTCGGCTCGTTCGTCGACAAGCCGTTCTTCCCGTTCGGCGTCGCAGCCGAAGGCGACTACATCTATCGCACCGACGCGGCGCTCACCACGAACGGCGCATCGATCGCCGCGGCCTACGATCTTTTCGTCTCGGAATTCGAGGGCGACGAAGCGAGCGGCGACACCAAGGAAGGCCAGCTCGAGGCGTTGCAGCAGATCGCGCTGCGCACCGCCGAACTCGGCTGGTCGGCGACCGACACCACCAAGGTGGTCATCCTGTTCTCCGACGCGCCGTTCCACCAGGCCGGCGATGTCCAGGCCTACTTCAATACATTCGGCGGTCCCGGACTGGGCGACCTCCCTCCCCATGCGGAGCCGAACAACAACGACACCGTGTTCGACCTCGACGAGGAGTATCCCGCGATCCAGCAGGTGCGCGAGCTGCTGCTCTCGCAGAACATCGTTCCGATCTTCGCAGTGCCGAACTTCGGCACCGGCGTCCCCGACCAGTACCAGGCGCTGGTCGACCTGCTCGGTTTCGGCGCGGTGGTGCCGATGCTCGCCAACAGCGCCGACGTGCTGAGCGCCATCCAGAGCGCATTGAGCTTCGCCACCGTCGGCACGACGATCGAGAACGTCACCGGCACCCGGTTCGGCGACACCATCACCGGCAACGATGCCGACAACCATCTGATCGGCCGGGCGGGTGCCGACACGCTGAACGGCGGCGACGGCGACGACAATCTCAACGGCGGCCCGGGCGACGACATCATGACCGGCGGCGACGGCAACGACGTCTACGTGGTCAACTCCGCGGGCGACCAGGCGATCGAGCTGGCCAATGGCGGCCTCGACCGGATCGTCACCCACCTCGATTATTCGCTCGCCGGCAGCGAGGTCGAGAACCTCACCGCCGCGGGCGACACCGACGGGCTGATCCTGACCGGCAGCGATGCCGCCAACCGGATCGTCGGCGGCGACGGCGGCGACATCGATCGACGGCGGCATCGGCGACGACACGCTCAAGGGCGGCATCGGCGACGACACGCTCGAGGGCGGCATCGGCGCGGACCGACTGTTCGGCGGCGAGGACGACGACGTCCTCACCGGCGGCGAAGGCGCCGATCTCCTGACCGGCGGCGACGGAAACGACACGTTCGTCTATCAGTCCATCGCGGACTTGGCCGTGGGCCCGGCGGGCCGCGACCAGATCGTGGATTTTCTGATCGGCAGCGACAAGATCGACCTCGAGCAGATCGATGCCGTGCAGGGCGGCGGCGACAACGCATTCAACTTCATCGGCACGGCAGCGTTCCAGAATGGGGGCGACCTGCGCGCCGTCGCGGCCGGCAACAACACGCTGGTGTCGGGCGATATCGACGGCAACGGCGTGGCCGATTTCCAGATCGTGGTGCGGGGTTCGATGACCTTGTCCGCGACGGACTTCGTTCTGTAGCCGCCGCCGCTCCGAACCCTGACGGGCGCGCCCGCGATCGGGGTGCGCTCTCGCGCGCTCACCGCGCCAGCACCTCGATCTCGCTGTCGACGCCGGGGATCACGGTGACATCCTGCTGGTAGACCTTGTTGTCGTTGCGCGCGATCACCTTGTATTCGCCTTCGGCGAGGATCACGCGGGGAAACGCCCCCTTCGATTCCGCGATGGTGTCGCCGGCCGGCGAAATCACCGCCCAGTCGGTGTTGGCGAGCGCCTCGCCGCCGCGGCGGCCGACCAGCTTGAACATGATCTGCGCCGCGCGATGCGTGACGGTGATGTCGGTGAGCTTGCCGGCCTGCACGCGGATGTCGGAGCGGACCACCGCGTTGCCGTCGCCGTACTTGGACAGGATGTAGTAGGTGCCCTCGGGCACCAGCACGACGTCGCCGGTCGAGACGTTGGTCGCCAGTGGCCGCCGCTCGCTCTGCTCGAACTGGCTGCCCTTGTAGACGTCGAACGAAATCTGCGCGGGCGGGATCCTGTCGTTGCCGACGCGGCCCTCGACGCGAAGCCCGCCGCCCGGAATCTCGAACACCTCGCGCACCGGCTCGCGGCCGATCTGCACCGGCTTCGCCGCGCTCGCAAGGCCAAAGGCGACGTGGATGATGTAACCGCCGGCCGGCAGCACGAAGGTCGGCTGCGGGCTGGCGTCCTCCTTGACCATGCGGAAGACGCCGTTCTGGTCCGGCTTGTCGACGTAGACTCGCCAGCGCAGGCCGCCGTTGATGATCCCGGCCTCGCGGCTGTAGCGCGCCTGGGTGACGACCACGCCCTCGCCCGCCTTCAGGTTGGACGGAATCTGCGGCTGCGGCAGCGGCGCATTGGGAAACAGCGATTGCTGCTGGGCCAGGGCCTCCGGCGCGCAGAGCGCCAAGAACAGCGCCGAGAACAGCGCCGCCACGAGGTGCAGGGCCGGCACGGGAAGCAGGGCCGAATGAATGGTTCGCGGGCGGGTCATGGGGATGAATTCCAGGGTGGCGTTTTCGGCCGAAATCGCGGCGAATTCAAGCCGGGTCCGCAGCCGCCGTCCTGCATTCCCGCGGGACCTGTGGTAAACCGGCCCGCGAAATGGTGGCTGCGGACCAACCGGATACCTGCAATGGCCGATGCACTGAACCTGCTGAAGACCCGCCGCTCGGTGAAGCCGATCGAGCTTGCCGGTCCGGCGCCGACCGCGGCCGAAATCGAGACGCTGCTCACGGTGGCCTCGCGCGTGCCCGATCACGGCAAGCTCACCCCCTGGCGCTTCATCGTGTTCGAGGGCGATGCGCGGATCAAGGCCGGGGCGAAGATCGCCGAGGTGTTCAAGCTCAACCGGCCCGACGCCACGCCCGACCAGGTCGAGATGGAAGGCAGGCGGCTGGCGCGGGCGCCGCTGGTGATCGCGGTGGTGAGCCGCGCCGGCGCGCATGGCAAAATTCCCGAATGGGAGCAGGTGCTGTCGGCGGGCGCGGCCGCGACCAGCCTGGTGTTCGCAGCCCATGCGATGGGCTTTGCCGCGAGCTGGCTCACCGAGTGGTACGCCTATGACCGCCGCGTGCTCGACACGCTGGGGCTCGCGCCGAACGAGCGCATCGCAGGCTTCGTGCACATCGGCCGTCCGGCGAAGCCCACCGAAGACCGGCCGCGGCCGCCGCTCAAAGAGATCGTCACGCGTTTCGACGCAAACTGACCGCAAGGCATTGCGAAAGAAAATATGTTCTACGACACCCGCAAGAACGACCACGGCCTGCCGCACAATCCGTTCAAAGCCATCGTCACGCCGCGCCCGATCGGCTGGGTCACGACCATGAGCGCAAAAGGCGAGATCAACCTCGCGCCCTACTCGTTCTTCAACGGCATCACCGACAAGCCGCCGATCGTGATGTTCTCCAGCGAAGGCGCAAAAGACTCCGTGGTGTTCGCCGAGGAGACCAAGGAATTCGTCTGCAACCTCTCGACCTGGGACCTGCGCGACCAGATGAACGGCACCTCGGCGCCGCTGTCGCGCGGCGACAGCGAGATGAAGTTCACCGGCCTGGAAGCAGCGCCCTCGCGGCTGGTCAAGCCGCCGCGCGTCGCAGCCTCCCCCTGCGCGCTGGAATGCAAATGGCTGCAGACCGTGCGGCTGTCCGACGTCGAGGGCAAGGCGCTGGAGCGCTACGTCGTGTTCGGCCAGGCGATCGGCGTCTATATCGACGACCGCTTCATCAAAAACGGCCGCCTCGACACCGCGGCGATGAAGCCGATCGCGCGCTGCGGCTATGACGAATACGCGGTGGTGGAGACCGTGTTCAAGATGACGCGCCCGCGATAAGCGCGTTTACGCGCGTCTTCGACGCGCTATGGCGGCGGCAGCACCTGAGGCCGCCGTATTTGCGTCATCGGGTTGCGGCACTGCTTGCCCGGAAACCGCTGGCAGATTTGTCTCGCCGCAACGATTAAGGAACCCGGGTGTTCGAAAATGAGGGACACGGACGAAACGGTGACCGCGGCGCCAAAGCTGCGCCCAATGCCACGCCGCGCGCACCCCAGCGTCCGACGATCGGGCTTGCGCTCGGCGGCGGCGGCGCGCGCGGGTTTGCCCATATCGGCGTGATCCGCACGCTTCTCGCGCACGGCATCAAACCGGACGTCATTGTCGGCACGTCGATCGGCGCCGTGGTCGGCGGCTGTCACGCCGCCGGCCAGCTCGACATCCTCGCGGACTGGTGCCGTGGCCTGACCAAGCGCGGCATCCTCGGTTATCTCGACATCAGCCTCACGGGAGGCGGGCTGATCGGCGGCGACAGGCTCACCGCAAAGCTCGAAGAGCATCTTGGCGGCACCGCCATCGAAGCGCTGCCGATCCGCTTTGCCGCGATCACCACCGAGGTCGGCACCGGCCATGAAATCTGGCTGACGCGCGGACGCCTGGTCGACGCCATGCGTGCGTCCTATGCGCTGCCGGGAATCTTCCCGCCGGTCGCGCTCGACGGCCGCTGGCTGGTCGACGGGGCGCTGGTCAACCCGGTGCCGGTTTCGGCCGCGCGCGTGTTCGGGGCGCGCCTCGTCATCGCGGTCAATCTCAGTGCCGATGTTCTCGGCCGCGGCATGATCATGGCCGGCGAGAGCGTCGAGCCAGCGGCCGCGCCGGATCAGCCGCCAGAGCGCCGCGGACTGCGCGCCCTGTTCGGCGCGGAGCAGTCGCTGAAGCGCCAGTTCGTCGGCGGCGGCCGCCGTCCGGGCATTCCGGCCGTGATGGTGGACTCCTTCAACATCATGCAGGACCGCATCACGCGAGCGCGCCTTGCCGGCGATCCGCCCGATGTCCTGATCACGCCGCGCGTCGGCCAGGTCGGCTGGTTCGACTTCCACCGCGCACAGGAAGCCATTGAGGTCGGTGCGCGCGCCACGGAGCGCGCGCTGGAGGATATCGGCGACGCCATGGCCGCGCTCGCACCGCGGCCGGCGGTGGTGCCGCCGGCCGTGACATGAAAGGCTGGTCTCCCAGCCCCGAAGCACGCTTCAGAGCAGGCCCGGAATCGGTGAACCGCGACCAGCGCGTCAGGCGGTCTGGATATAGTCGCGCAGCGCCGACTGCTCGCGCTCCATCTCCTCAAGGCGATGCTTCACCACGTCGCCGATCGACACGATGCCGGCAAGGCGCCCCTGCTCGAGCACCGGCAGATGACGGAATTTGCCCTGGGTCATCCGCTCCATCACCGAGCTGATGGTATCCGACAGGCTGCATGTCATGACGCGGCGGGTCATCACGTCGGTCAGCGGCAGTTCGAGCGAGGCCGGTCCGTGGGCTGCGAGCTCCTGCACGATGTCGCGCTCCGACACGATGCCGACGATGCGGCGGTCTGCGCCGGTGACCACGAGCGCGCCGATGGCGTGTTCGGCGAGAAGGCTGGCCGCAGCCGCGAGGTTTTTGGTGGGCTCGATGGTCAGCACATCGGTGCCCTTTTTCGACAGAATGGCTTTGACGGTCATGTGGGTCGCTCCCTTTCGGATCGCTTCCTGCCCCGCCCTGTCTCCCTGACTTCTTCGGTCCGACTCGACGCGAGCGGGACCTTTAACGCTACTCCTTAACGGCGCCAAGTGGGTCAGTGTTCCTGTCCGGAACCGGCACCGGGAGCCAGCCATGCGCAAAGGGGTTAACCCCAGCCTGCAGACTTTCAGTGATATGTCGGCCGGTCTTCCGCGACCGGCGCGCGGCGCACCGGGTCGAATGCCGAGAACAGCAGCAGGCCCGCAAGGAAGCCGCCGAGATGCGCCTCCCACGCCACCGCCTGATTGGCGCCGGCGATCGACAGCGAGCCCAGGCCGAACAGGAGATTGAGGCCGAACCACACGCCGACAAAGGCGACGACCCGCGGATTGCGGAATGCGGCAAGCAGCGGAGCTGCCGGCACGTGGTCGGCCTGCGTGCGGTCGCCGTGCCACATGTCGAGCGAGCCGCCGGGCTCGAAGGCAAAGCGCGCGGCCGCCCCCATCATGCCGGAGATGCCGGCGGAGGCGCCGACCATCGGCGCGATCTCGCCGTGGTGCGCCACGAGATAGACCAGCGCGCCTGCGCCGACCGTCACCAGGAAGAACAGGGTGAAGCGTCCCGCGCCGAACCGCCGCGCCACCGGACTGGCGAAGGCCAGAAGCCACACCGCATTGAAACCGAGATGCGTGATGTCGGCGTGCAGCAGCGCGTAGGTGAAGAAGGTCCACAGATCCGCGGCCCAACCGCCCGGCAAAACCCCGTCGGTCAGCACCGTGGTGTCGTAGCGCGCCGGCACGAAGGCCAGCGACCAGATCAGGGTGCGGTCGGCGTCGTCCGACAGCACGTATTCGCGCACGCCATGCACCAGCCCGAGGATCAGGAGCAGTGCGACGACGACCGCCGGAACATTGAGGATCGGTTCGCGCCGCTGGTCCAAAAGGGCTCCCAAACAGGTTCCCGAGACATCCGGGGAAAGCAACGATCGCGCGGGCTGTCCGCGCCTCCGCCGGGGAAGCGTCTGGCGCCTCCGAAGCGTGTTGCAGTTAGGTAAGCGAGACCGGACCCGCGCGCAAACAAAGAAAAAGGGAGGGCTCGCGCCCTCCCTTGTCCGTCACATCCCCCACTCCCCGCAGAGCCGATGCGCCGGCCGCTCAGCGGGCCGGCAAAACGAATGGATCGACGGCGACCCTAGTGGCGCATCCGCGGCCTGCCAACGCCCGGCCCGATTTAACGCTAACGCGCGAGGCCGCCCGCCATCCGCCGCTGCGGCGCCGCGCAGGCACACGCCCTGCTCCGTCCCCGGCAGCCGCAGGCAACCGCGGCTTCTCTGTCCCGACCGGGGACAGGCGATGCGCCAAGGCAAGACACACGGCACAGGACACAGGGGCAGGACATGAAACATCCGTCGAACCGCGAACTGTTCGAGCACTGGCATGCCCGCCGCGGCGAGCGGCTTGCGCCGGAGCGCAACGACATCGAGCCTGCCGCGATCCGCAAGATCCTGGGCGACACCTTCGTGCTGGAAGCGAACGGTTCGGCGCCACCGATGTTTCGCCTCGCCGGCACCCGGCTGTGCGCGCTGTTTGCCCGCGAGCTCAAGGGCGAGAGCTTCAACCGGCTGTGGCACAAGACCGGCCAGACCGCGATCCGCGAACTGATTTCCGTGGTGATGGACGAGAAGGTCGGCGTGGTCGCGAGCGTTACCGGCGCGACCTCCGACGACATGCTGCTGCCGGTCAACCTGGAAATGCTGCTGCTGCCGCTCAACAGCGACACCCGCTCCGAGGCGCGCGTGATCGGGGCGCTCGCTCCGATGGCCGCGCCCTACTGGCTCGGCGCCAAGGCGGTCGGTGCGCTCAGCCTCGGCATGTTCCGGCATCTCGGCCCGGCGGTAGACGCGGCGGTTCCGCCCCGGTTCCAGGCGGCGCCGGGCCGGCTCATCAAGCGCGGCCTGACGGTTTATGAGGGCGGCCGCGCCGCCGAGTGACGCGAAGCGGCACGAGGGTCCGGCGCGGCCAGTATAAAGTGCCCGCGCTGGCCACTCGCTTTCGCTCGCCAGCGCGGCCGCGCCGCCGAGTAACGCCAGCGGAAATCCACAGTCGTTATGGGCCATTGCAGTTCCACGCGGCTAACGGAGCATTAACGACATCTGAATAGGTTGAGCATCGAACGCCAGCCAAGGTCGTCCATGGCGCTGTTACAACCCAAAGCCGCCACGCTTTCCCACGCCCAGGAACGCCGCCGCCACCAGCGCGTCCGCGTGAACCTGCTCGGCCGCTACATGCTGGCCGACCGCACCGAATATCCTTGCCAGGTGGTGAACATGTCGCCCGGCGGCATCGCGCTGATTGCCCCGGTCTGCGGCAATATCGGCGACCGGGTGATCGCCTATGTCGACCATCTCGGCCGCCTCGAGGGCAAGATCGCCCGGATGCTGCAAAACGGCTTCGCCATGACGATCTCGGCGACGCCGCGCAAGCGCGACAAGCTCGCCGCCCAGCTCACCTGGCTGGCCAACCGCAGCATCCTGAACCTGCCGGAAGACCGCCGCCACGGCCGTTTCGTGCCGACGGTGGTGGCCGCGCGCCTGATCATGCCGAACGGCACCAATATCGGCATCCGCATCATCGACCTCTCGCTGTCGGGCGCGGGTATCGGAACGCCGCAGCGGCCGGAGGTCGGCAGCCTCGTCACGCTGGGTAAGATCCCGGGCCGGGTGGTGCGCCATCTGGAAGAAGGCTTCGCGATGGAGTTCACGCGGCTTCAGCACCCGGACTCCATCGAAGAGAACGCCCTCGCGCAGTAAACGAAACCTTTCCAAATAAAACCGGCTCAGCGGCGCCTTCGGGCGCCGCAAACGTTTCGGGACGGCCGCTCCTGCCGCCCGCGATCCCTCCCATTCGCATTAATTTGCAGCCGCCGCCGCAGGCGCCGGTGGCGGAACTGCTGCGATCGGAGGATTAAAGATAAAATTTTAGACAAACTGTATTTGTCGGCATTTGATCTAATCTTTCTGAAAATTCTCATAGTATTCGCATCAATGTTTACTTGGGTTTTCTTCAAAACAACTTGGGCGGCTTAGCGGCAATACAATGGCTTTGTGGGAACTATGGCCCCAACAAGACGACGGGAGAGGGGTCAGGAATGTCGCCGAGGTCCAAGGCCATATTGGGTGCCGCGCTGGCTGCCGCGATGATCGCCATGTTCGGCACGGCGTCCGCGGTGGCGTCCGAGCGGCCGATCTATGTGTCGGTCGGCAACCAGGCCCGCCCGCCGATCGGCTGGGTCGAGTTCTGCAACGAGCACGCCAGGGAATGCGCCACGACCGCGAGCGACCCGCGCGACGTGGTGCTGACGTCGAAAGCGTGGAAGGACCTGGTGCGCGTCAACCGCTGGGTCAACGAAAGCATCAGGCCGGTGACCGACATGGATCACTGGGGCGTGGTCGAACGCTGGTCCTATCCCGACGACGGCCAGGGCGACTGCGAGGACTACGTGCTGCTCAAGCGCCGCATGCTGACGCAGGCGGGCTGGCCGCGCGAGGCGCTGCTCATCACCGTGGTGCGCGACAAGAAGGGCGAAGGCCACGCCGTCCTCACGGTCAAGACCGACAAGGGCGAATTCATTCTCGATAACCAGGCGGAAGAAATCCTGCTCTGGTCCGAAACCGGCTACCGCTTCGTCAAGCGTCAGTCCCAGGCAAATCCCAACACCTGGGTCTCGCTCGGCGATACACGGCCGGCAGTTTCCACCGCCGCAGCATCCACACGCTGAGCTCTGGAGCCACTACGCGAGTCCGGTCACGTCCCCACCCCTCCCCGTCCCCGACCGGGTTCGCGCGCGGCCGGCGTCCCCCAACGCCGGCCGCACCTTTTTGTCTGCAACGTTCCCTGTCAGCCGATCCGTTTCAGGCCCTTGGCGTATTGCTGCGAGCGGCGGACGTAGATATCCGCGCCGTTGGCGATCATCCTGGTCATCTTCTCGTCGATGGTGCGGATGACGCGCGCAGGTACGCCGACGATCATCGAGTTGTCGGGGAACGTCTTGCCTTCGGTCACCAGCGCGCCCGCCCCGACCAGCGAGTTGTTGCCGATCTTCGAACCGTTGAGCAGCGTCGCGCCCATGCCGATCAGGCTGTTCTCGCCGACCATGCAGCCGTGCAGCATCACCTTGTGGCCGATCACGCAGTTGGCGCCGATCACCATCGGGAAGCCCGGATCGGTGTGCAGCGTGGCGTTGTCCTGGATCTGCGAGCGCTCGCCGATCTCGATCCACTCGTTGTCGCCGCGCAGCACCGCGCCGAACCAGATGCTGGCGTGGCTTTTGAGCCGCACGCGGCCGATCAGCACCGCGGTCTCGGCGATCCAGTAATTGCCGTCAGCCGGAAATTCCGGTCCCTGCCCGTCGAGTTCGTAAATCGGCATCGCGTCCCTCGTTCCTGAGAGAGGCAAACTGCCATGTCCGGAAAATCTTGGCGAGCAGCCCTAAGCGACGAGCTTGCCGACCGCCTGGAACGCCATCGCCACCACGGTGCCCGACATCAGGCTCCAGAAGCCCGCGAGGAAGGCCGCGAGCGCCGCAAAGCCGAAGCTGCGGCCTTCGATCCTGGCGCCGCGGATGGTGTTGCGGATGATGATGAAGGGTGCGGCGAACAGCAGAAACGGCACCGCCGCCAGCGCCCGGTTGCGCTCCGGCTCGTTGAGCAGCCGGAAGCTCGCCGGTTGCATGGTCAGGAGCTGGTAGCCGCTGCACAGCATGCCCGCGACGGCAAAGCCGATCGCAAGATCGAGCAGCGAACGCGCCGAATCCGACCAGATCAGCGACTAAATCAACGCCTCGGGCGTCATTACGCCAGCCCCACAGTTACGCCTGCCGCCGATTAGTCCCAGATCGGGGAGCCTCCCGCCAGCGTATGCTTAATTAAGGGTTAACGGGTGTGGCGTTTCATACACAGGAACGATTCGGGGCTTGAGGAAACGGTCTGAAACCAATGGCTTATGCGGCAACCGCGGGGCGCCGGCGGCGCAAGGGTTCGGGCCTGATCGGCCGCATCCTGGTGGTCCTGCTCGGCATGATCGTCGCGGGGCTTGCGGCGGCGCCGGTGGCCTACATGCTGTGGCCCGCGCCGGTGCCGATCTCTCCGGATGCGCCGTCGCTGCCCGTCTCGATCGGCGGCGTGTCATTCAACGTCCCGCCAGGCGCGATCCGCTTCAAGATGCAACGCAAGCCCGGCGGACATCCGCGCATCGACATGAGCTTCGTGTGGCCGTCGCTGACGCCGCCCGATCCGGCGATCAAGCCGCTGCCGACCGACACGCCGGACGTCAACGACCGGCTGTTCGTCACCATCGCGGCGACCGACGCCACGCTGTCGCCGATGGAGCGCTTCCGGACGATCTATCCGCGCTATCTCGATGCCGCGCCTGTGGTGGTCGACGGGCTCAGCACCCAGGTGTTTCGCGACGGCACCGCGTACCAGGACGAAGACCTGATCCACGATCCGGCGCGGCCCGAGCCGTTCCTGCTCCGCTGCACGCGGCTCGCCGGCCTGACGCCGCCGATGTGCCTGCACGAGCGGCGGATCGCCGGTGCCGACGTCACGGTCCGGTTCCCGCGTGAATGGCTGTCGGACTGGCGCGCGGTCTCGGAAGGCGTCGAGCGCCTGATCGGCGGCTTCAAGCCGACGGTGCTCTAAAAAAACGCGCTAGACCGCCTCGATCGGCCCGCCGTCGAGGTCGACATCGAGGATCGGCAATTCGAAAATGTAGGACTTGCGGCCCTTTTCGGTTTCGACGAACAGCACGCCGAGGAACTCCTCGCCGATATAGGCTTCGAGCGAATCCGTCTTCTTCGGCCGCGTCACCACGCGGATGTTCTCGTTGTCGAACTTGCCGCGAAGATAGGTGGTCAGGACCGGCACAGGCTGGAGGCTCGGATCGTTGCTGACCTGGATGACCATGCGGAAGTTGTAGGAGCGGTCGCCGTCCTCGTCGTCGACCGTGAGCACGCCGAGATCGTCCTCGCCGATAAAAATCTCCGCGGTGTCGCCCTTCTTCGGCACCACCCGGATCTCCGGGTTGCCGAACAGCTTGCGCAAATAGGCGTCGAGCTTTTTGACTTCCAATACGTCCACGGGCCCCTCATCGCGTTGCGGGGCCGCTGTAGCACGGACGCCCGGGGATTGCCTACCAGCCGCAGTCAGCCGGGGAACATATGGTCCATGGTGCGGGACGGTTCCTCGCAGGGCGAGTCACCGACGACCTTGGCGGGGATGCCCGCGACCGTCACGTTGTGCGGAACGGCCTTGAGCACCACCGAACCCGCCGCCACCCGCGAGCAATGGCCGATCTCGATATTGCCGATGATCTTGGCGCCCGCGCCGATCAGCACGCCGTCGGCGATCTTGGGATGGCGGTCGCCGTGGTCCTTGCCGGTGCCGCCCAGTGTCACATCGTGCAGCATGGAGACGTTGTCGCCGATCACCGCCGTCTCGCCGACCACGAGGCCGGTGGCGTGGTCGAGGAAGATGCCCCGGCCCATTTTCGCCGCCGGATGCACGTCGCACTGGAACACGGCAGACGAGCGGCTCTGAAGGTAGTACGCGAAGTCCTTGCGATTCTGGCTCCAGAGCCAGTGCGCAAGCCTGTGAGTCTGAATGGCGTGGAAGCCTTTGTAGTAGAGCACCGGCTCGATGAAGCGGTCGGTCGCCGGATCGCGGTCGAACACGGCGACGATGTCGGCGCGGAACGCCTCGCCGATCTTCGGCTCCGCCTCCAGCGCGTCGGTATAGGCCTGCCGGATCAGCCCGGCCGACACGTCGGCATGGTCGAGCCGCTCGGAGACGCGATGGACGACTGCGGTCTCGAGCGTGTCGTGGTGCAGGATCGAGGAATAGATGAAGGTGCCGATTTCCGGCTCGCGCTGGACGATATCGTTGGCCTCGTCGCGGATGCGCGTCCAGACCGGGTCGAGCTTGCCCACCGCCGTGACGGGCCGGGATTGCTGCTGCGCCATTCGCCGTCTCCGCTTCGCCCCGAAAGAATTCCGGAACAGCTTTTAGCACAGTTAGGACATAGCCCCGCCAAGCGCAATGTCACGGAGATAAGATCGTTTTTGTTCAATTATTTAGGACGGTCATTTCAACTCAAGCAGGAACTCCTCAATGGCGTTTGCGAACTGATCGTTGCGGTCGCCGGCCACCATGTGGCGGGCGCCGGAGACATCGGCGTAGCGCGCATGCGGCACGAGCTTGAGGAAGTCCCTGGCGTGCTCCTCGCCCACCAGTTCCGAGGACGCGCCGCGCACCAGCAGCGCCGGGATGGTGGTGCGGCGGGCGGCCTCGACCAGCTTCCGCTCGACCTCCTCCGAGCCCGCCCCGATCCGCCGGTTGCCTTCGAGGAATTTGGGGTCCCAGTGCCAGCGCCAGCGGCCGTCGGGATGCAGCCGCAGGTTCTTCTTCAGCCCCTCGTGCGAGCGCGGCCGCGGCCGGTGCGGCAGGTAGGCGGCGACCGCGTCGGCGGCTTCGGCGATCGAGCCGAAACCCTCGCGGATCTGCGCCCGCATGAAACCCTGGATCTTGGCGACGCCGCCACTGTCGATGCGCGGGGTGATGTCGACCAGCACGAGGGCGGAAAACACCTCCCCCTGCCCGCCGCCGTTCGCCAGCAGCGATGCCATCCCGCCGAGCGAGGCGCCGACCGCCACCGGGCGGACGCCGCTTCGCTCCGCGAGCGTATCGGCCAGCACCCGGGCGTCGGCCGCGAAATCCTCGTACTGGTAGGCGGCATCCTTCACCCACTCGGAATTGCCGTGGCCGCGCTGGTCGATCGCGTAGGCCACCCGCCCCATGCGGGCGATCAGTTCGCCCGTCTTCTGCCAGGCATGCCGCGTCTGCCCGCCGCCGTGCAGCAGCAGCACCGGCGGCCCTTCCTCGCCGTAAACGTCGCCGGCGAGCGTGTTGCCCGACGCGCCGGTGAACATCGCGGCGGCAGGCGCGGACGCACGCGTCATGCGTTCTCCTGAAGGAACTGCAGCACGCCCGCCTTGAACACCTTGTCGCCCACCGCGACCATGTGATCGCGGTCCGGGATCGGCAGCGAGCGCGCGTTCGGCATCAGCGCCACGAGCCTGTCGGGGGAGCCGGCGACGAGATCGCGCGTGCCGATGGCGACCAGCGCGGGCGTCCGGATCGAGCCCGCCTGCTCGCGCGTCATCTCCTGGCGCGAGCCGCGGATGCAGGCGGCCAGCGCCCGGCGGTCCGATCCGGTCTTGTCGGCAAACGCGCGGAATGTACGTCCTTGCGGGTCGGTGACCTCGGCCGGCGTGGCGGCTTCCATCGCGTCGGCGATGCTCTCGGGAAGCCCCACCCCGTCCACCAGGTGGATACCGAGGCCGCCCAGCACGATCGAGCGCGTCAGCCCGGGACTTTCCAGCGCCAGGAACGCGGTGATGCGCGCGCCCATCGAATAGCCCATCACGTCGGCGCGGCCGATGCCGAGATGGCCGAGCAAGGCGCGCGCGTCGGAGGCCATTGCGGTCGTGTGGTAGTCGGCCGGATCGTAGAGCTTGGCCGACCGGCCGTGCCCGCGGTTGTCGAGCGCGATCACCCGGCGGCCGGCGGCCTTGAGCGTGGCGAACCAGCCGGGCTGGACCCAGTTCACCTCCTTCGAGGAGGCGAAGCCGTGAATGAGCAGGATCGGATCGCCCTCTCCCTCATCGAGATAGGCGATCTCCACGGGACCGTTTTTGAACGTCGGCATGCCGGAGAGATAGAAACCAGGAACGGCGCGGGTTCAAGCCCGCGCCGCCACCATCGCCGCATAGCGTGCCTGCCGCTCCGCCCGCTTGCGGTCGAGATGGCGCTGGGTGATGCGCTCGACGCCGGCTTTGGCCGACGACACGAAGCCGAACAGCGTCATGATGGCGCCGAGAATCCACAGCGCCAGATTGAACGAGGCGACCGAGAGCAGGATCGCGCCCCGGCCGAGCGTCTTGAGGATGGCGCGGGTCTGGCCGCCCTTCTTCTCGGCGAGCTTGGCAACCTTCGCCACCTCGGCCGGATTGCGGGCAAGCTTGAGCCCGTCCATCGCCGCCTTGGTGCCGGCCCTGGCCTGCACCCGGCCGACGTCGCCGATCAATTTGGTCAGCCCACCGGCCTTCTCGACCTTGACCGCCTCGCGCACCGCGCGCACCGCGACCGCGGGCTCGGCCACCGAGAAGCTCGCCTTCCGCAGCGCATTCCAGTCGATCACCTCTCGCAGCGAGCGCCCGACCCAGGCGGCCATCGGCCCGCCGAGCTTGCCGGTCTTGCGCGCGGCCTTCACCGCCGACAGCCCGACCCGGGCAGGCGTCGCCGCCCCGAAGCTCGCATAGGTGCCGGCGGTGAGCGCGATGCCGGCGCAGGCGAGCCCCAGCACCAGTTCGTCATACGTCTCGCCGTGGGCATAGCGGCTTCCCTCACGGACCACGTCGCGGATGTCGCCGAACACGAACAGATCGCCAAGCGCGGTGCCGGCGAGGCTGACGACATCGTCCGGCTCGCCGGTGATCAGCCCGCGCGCGAAATTCAAGGCATTGGAGGACGCCGAATTGGCCTCCGTCACCGCAGCCTCGACACGCTGCCGGACGCCTGGCGGCAGTTCGACGCGCTGGTCGTCGGCAAGCTCGACGAAGCTTTTGGCAAGATCCGGATCGCCGGCCTTCAACGCCGCCTCGATCTCGTTCAGCGCGACCGACCGATCGAACGCCCGCGGCAAGGCGCGGTCGGTGATCGCCACGGGGTCGTCGTCGGCCGCGAGCAGCTTGCCCGCCTCGATCGCCAGCGGCACGCAGAACAGCGCAGCGAGCGCAAAGCCGCATGCCACCGTCCAGGCAGGCCAGGAACTTTGCGGCGAGACCGGCGGCCGAATTTCCCGCACCGTGCGCGGTTCGACGCGAATCATTCCTTCCCTGCTCCGGCGCACCGCTGCGCAACCTTCCCCCGAAGGAACAACGTCCTTGCGATCAACCGCGTTCCAAATGCGGTGAATTTGAGGATTTGCAGATAGGTGTCGCTAGGAAAGTGCCAAGTGGGCGGCTATGGTGCGGCGCCGAAGCCGGTTCGCCGATCAAGAGCCCAAGAAATCGAGCCCCAGAAATCATCATGGCCGACCACATCGTTCCCCATTTCCACAACGATCCGGGCGTCGCCGTCATCGAAATCGGCGCGCGCGAGTTCATGTGCGTCGGCGCGAGGCCCCCGTTCGACCATCCGCACGTCTTCCTCGACATGGGCGACGACCGGGAAATCATCTGTCCCTACTGCTCGACGCTCTACCGGCACGCGCCCGCGCTCGACGCCCACGCGGCGCGGCCGGAAGCCTGCGCGCTGACCGAAAACGCCTGAGCGCGGCGGCGCGCGGGTCGTGGCGTCCTCCCGCAACGTCCTGATCGCGGGAGCCGGTATCGGCGGCTTGAGCGCGGCGCTGATGCTCGCGCGAAGCGGTTTCCGCGTCACGATCCTGGAACAGGCCGAGCGGCTGGAGGAAACCGGCGCAGGCATCCAGCTCTCGCCAAACGCGACCCGCATCCTGATCGCAATGGGGCTCGGCCCGCGGCTTCGCTCCGACGTGTTCGTGCCCGACGGCGTCGCGATCAAGACCGCGACGGGCAGCACGCTCGCCCGCATCCCGCTCGGCGAGGATGCGGAACGACGCTACGGCGCGCCCTACTGGTCGATCCACCGCGCCGACCTTCAGGCGGCGCTGCTCGAGGCAGTGGACGGCCATCCCGATATTTCGCTTCGTCTCGGCACCAAGGTCGAGGACTTCGTCGTGCATTCGCACGGCGTCAGCGCCGCGTGCCGCAGCCGCGCCCGCACCGCCGACGAGCAGGGCATCGCGCTGATCGGCGCCGACGGCCTGTGGTCGGTGTTGCGGCCGCGGCTTGGGCAGCGCACCAAGCCGCAGTTTGCCCGGCGCACCGCGTGGCGGGCACTGGTTCCGGCCTCCACGGTGGACGCGGAATTCCGCGCGCCGGACGTCCAGCTCTGGCTCGGCCGCGACGCGCACCTGGTGCATTACCCGGTGAAGACCGGCGCGCTGATCAACATCGTCGCCATCGTCGACGATGCCTGGTCGGAGCCCGGCTGGACCGCGAGCGGCGACCGCGACGAACTGCTCGCGCATTACTCGCCGTGGCGCTGGTGCGCGCCGGCCCGCGACTTCCTCGCGCTGCCGGACCGCTGGCTGAAGTGGGCGCTCTATGACGTGCCGCCGCTCGGCCACTGGAGCGAGGGACCGGTGACTCTTCTGGGGGACGCTGCCCACCCGATGCTGCCGTTCCTCGCCCAGGGCGCGGCGATGGCGATCGAGGATGCGGCGGTTCTTGCCGACTGCATGGGCCGCCATCCCGACGACATCCCATCGGCGATGCGCCGCTACGAGCGGGCGCGGAAGGGCCGCACCGCGAAGGTGCAGAGGGCTGCCCGCAGCAATGGGCGGACCTACCACATGGGCGCGGCCGAAGCGATGTTGCGCAACACCTTCCTGCGGCTTGCCGGCGGAAAGTCGCTGCGGCGGCGCTACAATTGGCTCTATGATTGGCGCACCGCGCCGCCTGGAAGCGCCACGCGTCCGAACGTGCTGCCTCAAACACGCGACGACGACGAATAGGGAAGAAACGTCCGCATGTTTCCGACCACCATCGCCGGCAGCCTGCCGAAACCGTCATGGCTCGCCGAGCCCGACAAGCTGTGGCCGCAGTGGCGGCTCTGCGGCGGCGACCTCGCCGCCGGAAAGCTCGACGCGACGCTGCTGTCGCTGAAGCTTCAGGAGGACGCCGGCATCGACATCGTCACCGACGGCGAACAGTCGCGGCAGCATTTCGTGCACGGCTTTCTCGAATTCGTCGACGGCATCGACTTCGCCAACAAGGTCGAGATGGGAATCCGCAACGACCGCTACAAGGCGATGGTGCCGACGGTGACCGGGCCGCTCAAGCTCAGGGGCCGCGTGCACGGCACCGAGGCGAGGTTCTCCCGCGCGCATACCGCGCGAAAGCTCAAGATCACGATGCCCGGGCCGATGACCATTATCGACACCATCGCCGACAAGCACTACGGCGACCGGGTGAAGATGGCGTTCGCCTTCGCCGATCTGCTCAATCAGGAGTCGCGGGCGCTCGAGGCCGACGGCGTCGACGTGATCCAGTTCGATGAGCCGGCGTTCAACGTCTACATGAAGGAGGTTTCGACCTGGGGCATCGAGGCGTTGCATCGCGCGATCGATGGCCTCAAGTGCAAGACCGCCGTGCACATCTGCTACGGCTACGGCATCAAGGCCAATGTCGACTGGAAGGCCACGCTCGGCGGCGAGTGGCGGCAATACGAGGAGACGTTCCCGGCGCTTGCGGCAAGCCGCATGTCCGAAGTGTCGCTGGAGTGCATCCACTCCAAGGTTCCGATCGAATTGCTGGCGCTGCTCAAGGGCAAGGATGTGCAGATCGGCGTCATCGACGTGGCGAACGATACCGTCGAGTCGCCGGAAGAGGTCGCAGCCGCGATCGAGTCCGCGCTCAAGCATGTTCCGAAGGAGCGCATCGTCTGCGGCACCAATTGCGGCATGGCGCCGATGCGCCGCGACATCGCGGCGGCCAAGCTCAACGCGCTCGGTCAGGGCGCGGCGCTCGCGCGCAAGCGGCTCGGCTAAGCCAAGGCCGCGTCAATAGACGTGGGTCAATAGACCTGACGTCCGCTCGAGTAACGGCTTTCGGCCGCGCATTTCTTGTCGGCCGACGCCTTGGCGAGTTCCTGACTCTCGCCGCCGAGCTGGACGTATTCCGAACGATAGGCCAGCGCGTTGACGAATTCGCCTCCGGGGCTTTGTGACGACCGCGCCATCAATTGCTCGAGCTCGATCCGTCGGGTGCGTACCGCCTGGATGCGCTCGTCGATGTTCGGGCACGGGAACGCGTCGAAGCGGCCCGGCGCCATCATCGCCCGGCCCGCCGCTTCGTCGCTGATGCTGCCGCAGCCGGCAAGCAGAAGCGCAAGCATCAGCGCGGCGCAGGACGGCGCGCATGGCGGCAGCCATCGCACACGCGGCGGCATCCCGCTCGCGCCGGTCATTCCGTCGGTCACCTGGTCGAATCGTCCGCGCAGGCTGGAACCCCTATCCCCGCCGGGAAATACCGGCCAATACCTCAAGATCGTAAACAATCCGGGCGCAAATCCGGCATTGACGCGGCGGGGCGATCGGTTTCCCAATATCGCTGGTGTCGCGGCTCGGACGTTGGCTCGAATTCCGGGCTTGCTCCGAAGCAAAAAAATACGGACCGTCGCCAAGCCGGCAGCAAGAATCAGGGTGCGCCGATGACCACGCCGACCAGGATGCCCGACGCCCAGCTCTGCCATATCGGCATCTACGCCTTCGACCTGGAAAAGATGGTGAACTTCTACTCCCGCGTCTTCGGCCTGATCGTGACCGACCGCGGGCATTCCAAGCGGGGCGTCGACATCGCCTTTCTGAGCCGCGACCCGACCGAGCATCACCAGATCATCATCACCTCCGGGCGGCCGAAGAACGCCGTCCAGTCGACCGTCAATCAGATTTCGTTCCGGGTGCCGGGGCTCGAAGACCTGCGGCTGTACTACCCGTGGCTGGTGAAAGAGAAGATCAAGAAGCTCGAACCGCGCAACCACGGCAACGCCTGGAGCATCTATTTCGCCGATCCCGAAGGCAACCGCGTCGAGCTCTATTGCCCCTCGCCCTGGCATGTGAGCCAGCCGTTCGGCGAGCCGCTCGATCTCACCGAGTTCCGCCGAGACGATCCGCGCCAACACCGAAGCGATGGTCAGGCAGGACCCGACCTGCCAGCCGATGGAGGTCTGGGTTGCGCAGATGCGGCAGAAGATCGGCGAGCCGAAGGTGGCGTGAGCGCCGCGCCGCGGGGATCCGGCGCGGCCTCCATGAAGTGCCCGCGCTGGCCGCTCGCTTCGCTCGCCAACGCGGGCGTCAGTGCGCCATCAGCACCGGCAGTTCGGCGTGGGCGAGGATGTGGCTCGTCGCGCCGCCGAAGATCATCTGCCGCAGCCGGCTCTGGGTGAATGCGCCCTTGACCAGTAGATCGCAGCCTTCGGCCTTGGCGGCGGCGAGGATCGCCTCGCCGGTGCTCTTGCCCTCGAGCCCGACCGACTTCAACCTGGCCGGAATGCCGTTGAGCTGAAGATGCCTGAGGAACTGCTCGGCCGACGGACCCGGCACCGCCTGGCCGCCGACGACGTTGAGCACCGTGACCTGCGACGCCTGGTGCAGCAGCGGCATCGCGAAGCCCGAAACGCGCGACTGCTCGGTGCTGCAATTCCAGTGCACCATGACGTTGGTGGCGATGTCTTTCGGCGCGACCGGCGGCGCGAGCAGGATCGGCTTGCCGCTTTCGAACAGGCCTGACTCGATCGCGCGGTTGTGCAGGCCGATGGTGTTGGCATCGGGCCGCCCCAGCACGGTGAGGTCGAACACGCGCCCATAGCTGCCGACGAAGCTCTCACCCTCGGGCGCCTCGTCGAGCCAGCCGCAGGACAGGCCGCTCGATCCGCTGGACTTCGGCACGCCGCGCTCCTGCATGAACGCCTCGAACAGGCGGCGCGCCTGAGCGGCCTCCTCGAGGCTTTCCTGGCGATACGACTCCAGCGGAATCGAGCCCGCCGGATCGACCGCGACGAATTCGCTGATACCGAAGCGCAACGGAAAGCCTTCGATGTAGCTTCCGCATTTGCGCGCGAGCAGCAGTGCGGTTTCCAGAACGGACGTCATGCCCTCGTGCGGTTCCATCGGAACCAGAACGGACTTCATGCTCATGGCTTGCTCCCGCGGCTCGCCACCGGACGCATCCCCTTGCTCCGGCGATGATGCACCGAACGCAGCATCGGTACTGATGTCGTTAAACTATGTGATTTTGCTGGTGTTTTTGTCAATCGCGGCAGGTGGCATCCCGACGACGGTCCATCGGACCCGCCGCAACCTTATGTGCCGGTGTCGATCCGAAGTTGCGGTGCGGACCGATGGGGGCGCCCGGCTTCCGGGACTGCATCGCACAACAAAAAGCCCTCCCGGCGCGGGCGCGCTGCCGAGTGGAAGCGCCACGAGTGGCCAGAGCGGCGAACCTATGTGCTCGCGCTGGCCGCTCGCCCATAGCGCGCCGAAGACGCGCGTAAACGCGCTGGTGGCGCGTCGGAGACGCGCGTAAACGCGCTGACGGCTCGCAGCGCGAGGGTGCGGGAGGGCTTCTTTGTCAGTCCCGTGCGGCGCGAGCCGCGGCTTTCAGAATTCCCTCCAGTCCGGATCGTCCTTGAGCGCAACTGCGCCCTGCACGCGTGCGATGCGGGGCTTGCTGCCGGAGTTGACGAGCGGCTTCGTCGTGACCAACGCCTTGTGCGCCGGCACGGCTGAGACCGCCGCGCTGCGGGGAGCCATCCTGGCGCCCGAATGCACGCAGTCGTCGAGATGGAAGAAGGACAAGCGCGGCCTGGCTTCATGCGTGAAAATCTGACGCGCACGAAAGTTCGGCGCGCCTGTTTTGTCACAGGAAAAGGGTGGTGCGGGCGGCCGGACTTGAACCGGCACAGCGCTTTCGCGCCTAGGGATTTTCGTACCTGCTACGGCTTTCGCCGCCCTCGCCTCGCGCAATGCCGCGTGAGGCTCGGTTTGGGGTCTGGACTATACCTTCACCATTGCGCGCGTTCGCCCGCTTTAGGTGCTGCCCGTCTAGTCTCTACACCTTCGCCGCAGTCCTTCGACTGATGCGCTTGGCTCGGGATTGCCTGTCACCGGTTTCCCCGAGTTTGGGCAGTTCTGCATCCCGGGTTTCCCCGGGAGCACTCAAAGATTTCAAGTCCCTTGCGTCTACCAATTTCGCCACGCCCGCGAACGCCGATCTATAACCCTGGCATAGCCAGGCCGCCAATCCGTTGGAGCAAGAAGCAACAACGCAAATCCAAAGCGGCGGCACCCCGTCGATGCACCGCCGCTTCACATGCCGGGTTTTCCGCAGAAAAAGGCGGATCAGCCCTTACCGGTGTGGCCCCAGACCTCGTCCCAGATCTGTCCGGTCGGATCGGTGACGCGACCGTCCTTTTCGTAGAACTTGTTCGGGATCTGGAAGATCGCGAGCATCAGCCCGCCCTCCGGGCACCAGGCCGAATGCCGGCTGCCCGCCTCGCGCCAGATGAACTCGCCTTTGCTGGCGGCGATGCCTTCCGCCGGGCCGTCCTTGTCCACTAAGCGGCCTTCGAGCACGTAGGTCTGCTCGATGTTGACGTGCTCGTGGTCGGGCAGCACCGCGCCCGGCGCAAAGCGCATCAGCGCCGTCATCAGCCCGGTCTTGGGATCCATCAACAGCGTCTTCACTTCGCAGCCGGCAAACCGCGTCGGCTTCCATTCCATCTCGGCCGGCTTCACCAGATGCGAGTGCTCGTCCGCGGCGATGTGTTTCGGCGTGATGGCGTCCATCGCGATCCTCCGTGTGCTGATCCGGACTCGATGCCCTGGGGCCATGATAGCGGATGGCGACGGGTTCCGGCTAGTTGGGCCAATGGCTGCCGGGCATGCCCGGTTCTCGGTCGTGGGCCTCAGGTCTCAAGCTTGATTCCGCCCTTTTTGGTGATGCGGGCGCCGGGCCATCGCAAAGCACAGCCAGCTGGAACCGAGGCAGGCGGGAACAACGGCCCAAAGCCATGCCTCTTGTCCCGTGGCGGCATAGATCGCCGCGGCGGCCGCGCCGCCCAGTACGCCGCACCCCATGATCGCGAGCGCCCGGTTCGGGGATACGGCGCCCACGCCGCCCCGCATCCGCGCGACCAGCGGCCCCAGCACCAGCGACTGGAATGAGAGTTGAGCGCAGCCGAGCGCGAACAGCAGGGCGAGAAATGTGCCGCTCGAGACGTCGATCGGCAACAATGCTTGGGCTGCGAGAAACGCCGCCGCAACCGCAAGCAGAAATCCTGCGCCCGCGATCACGGTTCGGCGCATCGCAGTGGCGTCTGGGGCCGCTTGCGCCGCGCCCGGCGCAGGCTCCGGCCAAAACCACGGCACGATGTCGTAGCGGATGGTGCAGAGGCTTGCGGAAAACATCGAGATCATGGCCGCCAGTGCCATCGCGCACACGCCGGCCAGCAGCAGCGGCAGGATGAGGACGGTCGCTTCGTTCGGATCCGCGACGAGCTGCGCCATGAAGGCAGGCATGACATGGGCGCCGGCGGGTGTCTCGGTGGCGACGACCGCGACCGCGCCGAACATGCACATGAAGAGCCACAGCAAGGGGCTCTCTGTGCCGTAGGTCCGAAAGAAGCTGTTCAGCACCCGGGCTCGCAGGCCCGGCTCAAAACCGGCGGCGTCGATGTGCTTCTGAACGGCCGCCATCCGCTGCCAGTTCCCCACGTCGACCATCGGATGAAGCAGCGGAAACAGGACCAGCGCGATCAACCCCGCGGCCGGCACGTGCGTCCCCGACGTCAGAGCGGCCATGCTTTCGCGCCCGACCGCGGGAAGCCCGGTGGCGTAAAAAAGCATTCCCGCAATGACGACGACGAGGACAACGAAAAACGTAATGCAGCGCTTAAGCACCCGCTGAAACATCCTGAGCAGCGTGGCGCCGAGCGATGGACGAGCGGCGTCCGCAGTCAGAATCAGGCTGGTGTCGACGTATTTCCCACGCCTGTGCACAAGGACGAGCGCGCAGCACGCCGGAACCAGCACGATGGCGAGCATTCCATGCGCAGGCATGGGACCGAGCGTGGATGCCAGCAGATAGAACAGGAGCGCGGCCGATCCGAACAGGCCGAGATAGGTCATGCCGAGTTGAAGTTGCGCGCAGGACATCGCGCCCGACGTGCCCGAGAACACGGCGCACAGCATCGTCAAAGTCAGCATGCCGGTCACGACCGGCCAGACCAGCCATCCGCCTCCCATCAGCACCGGCTTCAGCAATTCCGCAATGACAACCGCCTCGCCAACGATCAGACCGAAAAGGGTGACCAGCGTAAGGCTTGCCGCAACCAGGCCGACGTTCGGATCGTTGCCGTGCCGGCTCGCGATGAACGCATGCACGGTGATGGACCGACCGGCGCCGAGCGCGCCGCCGACAAATTCGAGAATGGGACCGCGCAGCTTCGAAACCAGAAACAGTCCCAGTCCGATGCATGTCGAGCCGACGATGACCGGCCAGATGTCGCCGCTTGCGCCCCAGGCGAACAGCGGCCCGAAGGTTGCGACCCGCAGACTATAGGCTATGGAGGAATTCCGCGTCACGTCGAGCGGTGTGAATTGCGAGGCCACACAGAAGTCTTGCGCCGGCGCACGAAACTGACGCCGCAACAGCCACGCCGGGACGAGACAGACCGCGACCGACAGCGCGACGAAAACGACAGCAAAAAACGACATGACAATTCGCAGGGTTTGCCGGCTTGCTTGCCGCGGCAGCCGATGCAGGGCGGAACAACACTAACGGCGGCGTTCCGCAGCGCCAATGGGCGGGTTTGGCAAAGAGCGCCCCCGCACGTCCAGACCGCAATAGACAATGCCGCAATGGGTGACATAATTGCCGCGGATCGGCGGCAGCAGACCAGATCGCAGGATGGGCGGTATCCATGCGTCGCGTTCGTCAACGTTGCGGGCTCAATGCGTACGCCCGATGGGCCGCAGGAGCTGTGGTGGTCACGTTGCTCTGCTGCGGCAGCGCGCAGGCCGCCGAGACGCGAGCGTATCTCCTGCGCGGCTGGTTCGGCGTGTTCTCGACCGGCATGGACGAGCTTGCCGCCGAGTTGAGAAGCAAGGGCGTCAAAGCCGAGGCGATCGGACACCTCGCCTGGAAATCGACAGTGGCCAAGATCGTTCAAGACCGGGCCGCCGGCAAGATCGGCGCACTCGTGCTGGTCGGCCACTCACAAGGCGCGAACAACGTGATCGAGATGGCCCAGGCGCTCAAGGCACACAAGATTGCGGTTGATCTCCTGGTGACGCTCGCCCCTCTCGGACAACATCCGGTTCCAGGCAACGTGGTGCGGGCGATGAACTTCTACCAAAGCCCCGGCTGGGGTGCGCCGATTGCGGCCGAGCCTGGCTTCCACGGCAAGCTGTCCAACATCGAACTCAACTCGGACCTGACCGTCACCCACATCACCATCGACAAGAGCGCAAAGGTTCAGGCGGAAATTGCGCGGGCGGTTCTCGCCATTCCAAAATCGCGAGCGAGCGCCGCTCCAAAAGAGAACTCCTCAGCGCGAGGCTCCGCAGCCGGCCGAAGCCGCGCCGCCCGCGAGATGATCGAATGACGAACCGGCGCGCAGACAGGCAGGCCGTGCCGCTCGCGCTTCGCGACGCAGCGGTCATGCTTCTTCTCGGCGTTTCGGTTCTGTTGAGCGCAGCAACCGTGGCCGACGCCGCACCGCTTCGCATCGTCGCCATCGGCGCCAGCAACACCCACGGCTGGTATGTGGGAAACCGGGGCGCCTATCCGGCCAAGCTGGAGGCCCTGCTGAAGGCCAAGGGAATCGACGCACAGGTCACCAACGCCGGCGTACCGGTCGACACCACCGCGGGGATGCTCAAGCGGATCGACAGCGATGTGCCCAAGGGAACCGACATCGTGATCCTGCAGCCCGGCGGCAACGACAAGCGTTTCCTTATGAGCAAGGAGCAACGCGCCGCAAACATCGCGGCGATGGAACGTCATCTGCGGAATCGCTCGATCAAGGTGATCGTCTACGATGACGACATCCCGCTGCGTTACTACGCCCTGGATTTCATCCACCTGACGGGTGAAGGCCATGCCATGATCGCGGCCGCGCTGTTGCCGCGCGTCATGCGAGCCATCGGCCGGCCGGCCGACAGTGCCGCGGCGGGCCGCAAACCGCAAAAACCTTGAGCGTCAGGCCGGGGTCAGGTCTCGAGCTTGATTTTGGCCTTTTCGATGATGCCGGCGAATTTCCGGCTCTCCGACCCGACGAAGTCCTTGAACTGCGCCGCGGTTGTCCGGCGCGCCACGATGCCCTGCTTGTCGAGCGTCTCGGCCGTCTTGGGCTCGGCCAGCGCCTTGACGGTGAGCGCGTTGAGCCGCTCCACCATGTCGGGCGGCGTGCCGCCGGTGGAGAACAGCCCGAACCAGTTGAGCAACTCGTAACCCTTCAGCCCCGGCGCGCCCTCCTGAAGCGGCGCGACATCGGGCAACTGCGGCATCCGCTCGAGCGAGGTGACGGCGACCGCGCGGATTTTTCCGGCCTGCATCAGGCCCTGCGCCGCGGCAAGGCTGGTGAAGCTCATGGTCACCGCGCCGGTCGCAACGTCGGTCACCGCCGGCGCAGCGCCGCGATAAGGTACATGCAGCACGTTGGTGCCGGCCATCATGTTCATCAGTTCGCCGGCGAGTTGCTGCGGATTGCCGATGCCCGACGACGAGAACGAAAGCTTGCCGGCATTGGCCTTGGCATAGGCGATCAGCTCCTGCGGCGTGCGCACCGGCGTGGCGTCGGCCACCACCACGAGGCAGGGCACGATGCCGACCAGGGCAATCGGCGCGAGCTCCTTCAGCGGATCGTAGGTCATCTTCTCTTTGTAGAGATGATGGCTGATCGCGATCTCACCCGACGTCGCCATCAAAAGCGTGCGCCCGTCCGGCGCGGCCTTGGCCACGGTGCTGGCCGCGATCATGCCCGCGGCCCCGGTGCGGTTCTCGACTATCACCGGAGCGCCGAGCGCATCCTTGAACGGATCGACCAGGAGCCGCGCCGAGATGTCGATGCCGCCGCCCGCCGGAAAACCCGCAACGATGCGGACGGTGCGGTCGCCTTGCGCCGGGGCGTTGCCCGCGGGCAGCACAACTCCCGCGCCTGCCATCATTGCGCCGGACAGCATCGCACGTCGTGTCAGCATCGTTTCCTCCCGTGTGTTTGATTTTTACGCCCCGCCCTCGCGGATCGGCGGCAGGAATGCGAGCCCCGTGTCCCAGGGAAAATAGATCCAGGTGTCCTGCGACACTTCGGTGATGAAGGTGTCGACCATCGGCCGGCCCATCGGCTTGGCGTAGACGGTCGCGAAGTGCGCGCCGGGTAGAAGCTCGCGGGCGACCTTCGCGGTCTTGCCGGTGTCGACCAGGTCATCGACGATCAGCACACCCTTGCCGCCCATCTTGATGATGTCCGGCGCGACGGTCTTGATCAGGTTCAGGTCACCCTGCTTGGTGTAGTCGTGATAGCTCTCGATGCAGACGGTCTCGATCAGCCGCACGTTCAATTCGCGCGCGACGATGGCCGCCGGCACCAGCCCTCCGCGCGTGATCGCGACGATGACGGTGAACGGTCCCGCCGCGGCAAGCCGCCACGCAAGCGCCCGCGCGTCGCGATGGAACTGGTCCCACGACACCGGAAACGCCTTCTCCGGGAAGGCCTGCGGTTGCGCCATCATGCTCCCCTGCCCCGCTAGAGCGCGTCCCGGTTCAGATGAACCGGGATGCGCTCTAATTCTTACGTTTGCGCATGTCCTTTTCGGAAAACCGGTACCCACTTTTCCGGGACATGCGCTAGCGAACATCCAGAACGAAATCGAACCGCGCGGCGAGACCGTCGCCCGCATCCGCAACGCGCATCAGCAGCTCGCGGCGGAACATGGAGTCGCGGCGGTTCTCCGCCTCGTTCGGAAAATAAAGCTGCGTGGTGAGCAGCCGGCTGCCCGGCGCCTGCACCTTGAAGTGATAATGCCGGGTCCGGCCGGTGTAGAGCGCCGGCAGGACGGTGCGGAAACGGAACACGCCGTCATTGCCGGTCACGACATGACCGCGGTAGCGGAAGCCCGAGTTGTCGTAATCGCCCTTGTCGTCGGCGTGCCAGAGATCGACCACCGCGCCGGCCAGCGGAAGGCAGCGCCGCGTCAGCACCAACCCTGAAAGCTCGACCGGCCGGCCGGTCGCGCCCGGTTGGCGCAGGTCGGTTCGCTGCGGCGAGCGCGGCTTGAAGAACGGCCCCTCGCCCTGCTTCAGCGTCGCCTCCGCGCTGTCGCCGCACGCCGGTGTCGGCGCGAGCTCCTGCGCCGCACCGTCGCGTGCAAAACCCAATGCCGCGGCAAGCGAGCCCGCTGTCAGGAGAAAGCGGCGCCGCGTCGCGTCGTAGCGATCCTTGACCGTCATCCGCCCTACGCCGTCTGCTTCAGGCCGGCGTGCACGCGCGCCAGCATCTGCTCGACCGCGGCCTTGGCCGCCGCGAGCTTCTCCGGATCGCGCGAGCGCACCACAAGATTGGTGTTGGGACGGCCCTCGTCCTGGAACGGATAGCTGCCGATCATCACATCGGGATGCGCCTTGGCGATCTCGCCGAGCGGCCCGCCGATGTCGCCCTCGCGGCAATTCGCGCGCACCGTTTCCGACAGCATCTTCACGCCGGTCTTCAGCGTCGGCGCCACCTCGTCGAGCATCGCCTGCATGATCGACGGCACGCCCGCCATCACATGCACGTTGCCGATGCGGAAACCCGGCGCGGCCGACACCTTGTTGAGAATGAGATCGGCGCCTTTCGGAATGCGCGCCATGCGCAGCCGCGCCTCGTTCAGGTCCTTCTCGGCGATGCGGGTCAGCAGCAGCGCGCGGGCGCGCGGATCGACGTCGATGGAGACGCCGAACGCCTTGGCGACGCAATCGGCGGTGATGTCGTCGTGGGTCGGACCGATGCCGCCGGTGGTGAACACATAGGTGTAGCGGTGGCGCAGCGCGTCGAGCGCCGTCACGACCTCGACCTCGATGTCCGGCACCACCCGCACCTCCCGCACGTCGACGCCGATATTGGTCAGGTACTCGGCGATATAGCCGATGTTCTTGTCCTTGGTCCGGCCGGACAGGATCTCGTCGCCGATCACCAGGATGGCGGCGGTCACCACGGAGGCGGCACCCGACGTATCGTTCATCTCATCCTCCCGCGACCGATCCGGCCGCCGTTTCCCTGACTTTCAGCCCAGCGTTGCCCCGAAATCCTCTAGCGCGGGGGCTCCGCCCGCTCAAGCGAGCGCACGGCCTCAAAACCCGCGTTATCCCTAGCATTTCGGCAGCGTTGCCGTCCCGGCATGGGCATCGCTATAACCGCGGGCTGGCGGAGGGCGTCATGACGTATTGCTGTGGAATACTGGTGCGCGACGGCATGGTCATGATCGCCGACACGCGCACCAATGCCGGCCTCGACAACATCTCCACCTTCCGCAAGCTGCATGTGATGCGCGAGCCCGGCCAGCGGGTGATGGCGCTGTCCTCGTCCGGAAACCTGTCGATCAGCCAGTCGGTGGTGAGCCTGCTCAACGAGGGCATCGAGAACCCGGCGAGCGGCGAACTCGAGACCCTGATGAACGCCCCCACCATGTTCCAGGCCGCGCAGCGCATCGGCCATGCGATCCGCCGCGTGCACGACATCGAAGGCCATGCGCTCGACGCCGCCGACGTCAAATTCGACGTATCGTTCCTGTTCGGCGGACAGATCAAGGGCGACAAGCTCCGGCTGTACATGATCTACAGCGCCGGCAACTTCATCGAATGCACCGCCGATACGCCCTACCTTCAGATCGGCGAGCACAAGTACGGCAAGCCGATCCTCGACCGCGCGGTGCGCTACGGCATCGACATCTACGACGGGCTAAAGATCGCGCTGCTGTCGATGGACTCCACGTTGCGCTCGAACCTCGGCGTCGGCATGCCGCTCGACGTGACCGTGATCCGGCGCGACGCCTGCGACGCCGAACTGGTCTACCGGATCGAGCCGGGCGAACCCTATTTCCACGATCTCAGCGAACGCTGGTCGGCGGCGCTTCGCGCCGCCCATATCGCCATTCCGCGCCCGCCTTACATGACGCAGCGGTAAGTCGTCGAATCCGTTTACTATCCGTTAACGCCCTGGCGCGAAACGCGGCAGGTTCCGCCCGCGAATGCGTCTCAAAACGCGAACAAAAGCCAAATAGCAAGTGTTCCCGCCTAGGATCCGGCCCATCGAACGGGCGGAGCGTACGGCATGCCCGAAATGGCATCTGTGCAGACGGATGAAACGGGACGGCAGCCGACGCTCGGCTGGGGACGCAGCCGTATCGGCGGACTGGTCCCGCTCGGTCTGGTTGTCGCCATCGCCATCGTCTGCGTGGTGGTCGCCGCCCTGATCTCGGCGCGGCACGCCGACGTCGTCGCCCTCGAGCGCGAGCGGCAATTGCTCGCCAAGGCCATCACCACCCACGGCGAATGGTCGCTCGGGCGCCTTCGCACGGTCATCGCCTCGAAGGCATCCGTCGGCGCCGAAGACATCGAGCAATCGCCCGCACTGGTGCAGCAGCGGCTCAGCGCATGGCTCGGGCCGCTCAGCGACCACCAGCTCGTGCTGGTGCTCAACTCGGCGAACGAGATCGCCTATTCGCAGCATGGCCAGGACGCACCGGACCTGAAGCTCCAGGACGTGTTCCTCCGGTTGCAGTCGATCGCCGAATACGGCCGCGACCGCACGCAATCCAGCCCGCCGGGCATCATGCGTCTGGTCGGCGCTCCCGACGGCAACGTGCTTTTGCACAACTTCGACGGCCGGCTGGCGCTTTCGACGACGATGCCGGTCCGCAACCCGGGCAACGAGGAAAACGGCTCGGCCGGCGGGCCGATCGTTCTGACGCTCCGGACGATCGGCGCTCCAATGCTTTCCGGCATGGGCGAGCGAATCAATCTGGCAAACCTGCTGATGACTTCGGCGGACGAAACGCCGAATGGCTATAACAGCCTGGAATTCGTCGACGACCACCGCGCGCCCATCGCCCGCTTTACCTGGCTGCCGCGGAAGCCCGGCGCGGAGATCCTGCAATCGGTGATCCCGTTCATCGGCATAGCCCTTGCGGGCTTCGTGCTACTGGCGGGCCTCGTCCTGCGCTACATGCGTTACACCGCGGCGGCCATCGCCGCAGGCGAGAGCCGGCTCCGCTATCTTGCGCTGCACGATGCGTTGTGCGGGCTGCCCAACCGCAATGCGTTCAGCGAGCGGCTGGAGACGGTCATCGCCGACGTCAAGGCCGGCGGCACCTCTGCCGCGGTGTTTTACATCGATCTCGATCACTTCAAGGACGTCAACGACACGCTCGGCCACCCGATCGGCGACGAACTGATCCGCTGCGTAACGATGCGCCTGTCGCGGATCATGCAGGACCAGGATCTCGTCGCGCGGCTTGGCGGCGACGAATTCGCGGTCATCACGGTCGCAGGCTCCGACCACGCGACGCTCGATCGCATCTCGGCCCGGATGATCTCCACGCTCTGCGCGCCCTATTCGATCGGCGGGCATACCATCGTCATCGGCGCCAGCATCGGCATCGCCGCGATAGACAGCCGTTCCGCCAGCGGCGCCGCCGACATCATGCGCTACGCCGACATGGCGCTCTATCGCGCCAAGAACGAAGGCCGCAACCGCGCCTGCATTTTCGACGAGGTGATGGATGCCGATCTGTCGCAGCGCAAGCTGATCGAGCAGGAGTTGCGCGAAGCCATCGGCAAAGGCGGATTGAAGGTGCTGTACCAGCCGATCTTCAACGCCGGCGGCGACAAGGTCGTCGGCGTCGAAGCGCTGGCGCGCTGGCCGCATCCGGTACGCGGCGCGATGCGGCCGGACGAGTTCATCCCGATCGCCGAGCATTCCGGACTGATCATTCCGCTTGGCGAATGCGTGCTGCGTCAGGCCTGCGTCGACGCGCAGGCATGGCCGGGCGTCACGGTTTCGGTCAATGTCTCGCCGCTGCAGTTCCGCAGGCTCGACTTCGTCAGCATGGTGGAGCATGCGCTTGCGGACACCGGCTTTAATCCGGCGTGGCTCGAGCTCGAGCTCACCGAAAGCACGCTGCTCGGCAACCTCGACAATGCCGAGGATGCGATGCGGCGGCTGAAGGCGCTGGGCGTCAAGCTCGCGCTCGACGATTTCGGCACCGGATATTCAAGCCTGCAGTACCTGCGCCGCTTCCCGTTCGACAAGCTCAAGATCGACAAGAGCTTCGTGATGTCGATCGACAAGACCGCCGACGCCGCGGCGATCGTGCACGCGGTCGTGAGCCTCGGCCGCGGGCTTGGCATGAAGGTCACGGCCGAGGGCGTGGAAACGGCCGAGCAGCATCTGTTCCTGCGCGCAGCCGGCGTTCATTGCATGCAGGGCTTCCGGTTCGGCAGGCCGATGAGCCCCGCCGACGTCACCGCGCGTATCGCCGCGCCCGGCGTCTATCACAGCATCGAGGCCGACGCCCGGGCTGCCCTCGCCGGCTGACCTGCATTCAGCCGATCCTGCCTTCAACCGATTCTGCCTTCAGTCGATCTTGATGCCCATCGCCGTGACGATGGGACGCCAGCGCGTCAGCTCCGACTCCACATACTGCTTGTATTGCGCCGGGCTGGTCAGGGGTTCGAGCTCGAACGTGCCCGAGATCAGAAGGTCCTGATACGACTTTTCGGCGAGGAGCTTCAGGTTCGCCGCCGATATCGTGTTCACGACCTCACGCGGCATCCCGGCGGGGGCGAATACGCCGATGAAGTTCGGCGCGACCAGGTCGGTGAACCCCTGCTCGACCGCGGTCGGTATCTCGGGCGCGGCAGCAAGGCGCCGCGCGTTGGTCACGGCCAGGACCCGGAGCTTTCCAGCCTTGTGATGCTCCAGCACGATGTTGGTCATGGCCGGCACCAGCGCGGGAATTTGCCCGGCCAACAGGTCGGTCAGGCCCGGACCCGCGCCGCGATACGGCACGTGCGGCAAATCGGTGAGGCCGGCCCTGATCTTGAACAATTCCCCGGCCAGATGATTGAGCGAACCGTGGCCGGCCGAACCGTACGACACCTTTCCAGGATTGGCCTTGGTATAGGCCACGAACTCCTTGAGGTCCTTGGCCGGCACCGACGGATGCACCGCGATGGCGAAAGCCGTGTATGCGATCGGCGAGATCGCCTCGAGGTCCTTGAGCGGGTCGTAGGTGGGCTTGGTCTTCAGCAGCGCTTCGGTGATGTGGGTGGTCGCCCCGCCCAGCAGCAGCGTGTAGCCGTCCGGCTGCGAGCGCGTGGCTTGCGCCGCGCCCACGCCGCCGCCCGCCCCGCCGATGTTCTCGACCACGAGCGTGCCGAGCGTGTTTTTCATCCGGTCGGCCCACGGCCGCCCAATGGTGTCGTATGCGCCGCCCGGTGGGAAAGGCACGATCAGCCGAACCGGCCGTTCGGGATATTTGCCCTGTGCCCACGCCGCACGCGGCAGAAGTGGCGCCGAAAGTCCCGCCGCACCGAATTTCAGAAGGTCACGTCGCCGCATCGGATCCCCCAACCAGATGGCAACCGCGCCGGACCCTCGTGTCGCTATCGCTCCACTCGGCGGCGCGGCTAGTTGAATGCAAATGGAAGAGTCTCACAAGGGGCGATTGGACGCATTGGGCGTTGCAGCAATCCCGGCGGGCCTTAGGATGCCGCCCGACAGTTAAGTCCGGAGGATCAAATGGCTGTGCAAAAGATCGCGGTGGTGACGGGTGCGGGAACCGGCATCGGCAAGGCCGTCTCGCTGGCGCTCGCCAAGGACGGCTACGCCGTCGTGCTGGCCGGCCGCCGCGCCGACAAGCTCGACGAGACCGCGAAGGAGGCCGGCAACGCCAGGACCGTCTCGGTGCCGACCGACGTCAGCGATCCGGAATCGATCCGCGCGCTGTTCGCCCGCGTGAAGAAGGAGTTCGGGCGCCTCGACCTGCTGTTCAACAATGCCGGCATCGGCGCGCCCGCGGTTCCGATGGAGGAACTGCCGCTCGAGACCTGGAAGAAGGTCGTCGACACCAACCTCACCGGCATGTTCGTGTGCACCCAGGAAGCCATCAAGATCATGAAGGCGCAGGATCCGAAGGGCGGCCGCATCGTCAACAACGGCTCGATCTCGGCGCACACGCCGCGCCCGCGCGCCGCGGCCTATACCGCGACCAAGCACGCGGTGACGGGTCTCACCAAGCAGACCGCGCTGGATTGCCGCAAAGACCTGATCCTGTGCAGCCAGATCGACATCGGCAACGCCGCGACCCCGCTCACCGACCGCATGGTGCAGGGCCAGGGCGTGCTGCAGCCCGATGGCAGCATGGCGATCGAGGCGCGCATGGACGCCGGCGACGTGGGCCGCGCGGTGGTCTATATCGCGAACCTGCCGCTCGACACCAACGTGCTGTTCATGACCGTGATGGCGAACGGCATGCCGTTCGTCGGGCGGGGATAGATGCTCAAGCGACCGAGCGCTTCGGCCGCCGCTGCTCGGCCTGCCGCGGCAGCAGCATCGGGGCGAGCTCCACGGCGGGCTTGGCCGCGCTGAACAGGTAGCCCTGCATCTCGGTGCAGCCGAGCGCCCGAAGCAGCTCGAGCTGCTCCTGCTTCTCGACGCCCTCTGCGGTCGTCGCGATGTCGCGCGACTTGGCGATGCTGATGACCGCCTGCACGATGGCGAGCGAGCTTGCATCCTGCGCCATGTTCTCGATGAAGGACTTGTCGATCTTGACCTTGTCGAACGGGAAGCGCCGCAGGTAGTTCAGCGACGAATATCCCGTCCCGAAGTCGTCCATCGCGATGCGCACGCCAAGCTCGCGAAGCTGGCGCAGGATGCGCAACGTCGCCTCGTCGTCATGCAGCAACACCGACTCTGTGATCTCCAGTTCGAGCCGCCGCGCCGGCAGCCCCGACTCGGCAAGCGCGCTGATCACCAGCGGCACCAGGCCGTCGTTCCTGAACTGCACCGGCGAGACATTGACCGTAACGAGGATGTCATCCCGCCAGGTCGCGGCTTCGGCGCAGGCCGTGCGCAGCGCGAACTCGCCGAGCTGGTTGACCAGGCCGGCTTCCTCGGCCACCGGAATGAATTCGGCCGGCGAGACGAAGCCGCGCTTGGGATGGCGCCAGCGCATCAGCGCTTCGCAGGCGACGATCGACTTTTCGCGGATGTTGACCAGCGGCTGATAGAACATCTCGAACTCGCCGCACATGACCGCCTGCCGGAGATCGAATTCCAGCGCGCGCCGCACCTTCATGTGCGCGTCCATCTCGGTCTCGAAGAACCGGTAGGTGCCGCGCCCGTCGGACTTGGCGCCGTACATCGCAAGGTCGGCGTTCTTCAGGAGTTGGTCCGCCTCGGTGCCATCGGCAGGCGCCATGGCGATGCCGATGCTGGCATCCATCGAAAAGCGGTTGCCTTCGAGTTCGCAGGACTGCCTGAGCGTCTGATGGAGCCGCTCGGCCAGCTCGGTGACGGCGGTGGCATCCGGGATGTCGGTCTGCACGATGGCGAACTCGTCGCCACCGAGCCGCGCGACGATGTCGGTCTCGCGTACGCAGGATTTGAGCCGCGCGGCGACCGTCTTGAGCAGTTCGTCGCCGCCCTGATGTCCCAGCGTGTCGTTGACGCCCTTGAACTTGTCGAGATCGAGAAACAGCACGGCGAGCTTCTCGCCGCGCCTGGTCCGCTTGAGCGCCTGATCGAGCTGCTCGCGGAAATGAACGCGGTTGGGCAGGTTGGTCAGCGCATCGTAGTGGGCCAGATGCGCAATGCGCGCCTCGGACAGCTTGCGGTCGGTGACGTCCTCGATGACGCCGATGATATATCGCGGCTCGTTTGAGCCGTCGCGGACGATGTGCTTGCGGACCGTGATGAAGCGCTGGCCGCGCCCCGGCGTCTCGATCGGATAGTCCGGCGCGTACATGCTGCCGGTGCGCAGCAATTCGGCTTCGTGCCGCTCGATGATGTCGGCGGATTCCCTGGCGAAGATCTCGTGCGCCGTCTTGCCGATGATCCGCTCGCGCGGAATGCCGAAATGATTGACCGCGGCCTGGTTGATCAGCACGTAGCGCCTGGTGCGGACGTCCTTGACCACGATCGTGGTCGGCACGTTCTCGACGATCTGGTTGAGGAACAGCCGGTCGCGGTCGCGGTCCTGTTCGAGACGGACGCGCGCCGTCACGTCCTCGACCACGGTGACGAGATAGAGCGGCTTGCCGTCGGCGTCGCGGATGGCATGGCGTTTCGAGGTGACGATGCGTTCGCCAGTCGGGTTGGTAAAGCTCGGATGCGCCTCATGGGTCGTGCCTTCGTCCGACTCGATCGCCTCGACGTCGAGCCGGTCGATATTCCCGGTGTTGGCGTTCGGCCACAGCTCGCCGAGCGTCTTGCCCATCGCGTCGCTGCGCGAGACGCCCCAGAACTGCTCCGCGGTGCGGTTGGCATGCACGAGCCGCCGCTGCGAGGCGTCCTTCACGACGACTGCAACCGGCACATTGTCGAGAATCTGGTTGAGAAAATTTCGCTGGCGCTCGATCTCGCTCTCGATCGCCTTCAACTCGCTGATGTCCTCGATGGTCGCAACCCACCCGCCGTTGGCCATCGGCCGGTTGGTCACGCGCAACTGCGCGTTGCCGTCGAGCGACTGCACCACATGGACCAGCATGCGGCCGGCGCGCGCGTTCTCGATCAGCTCGGCAAACATCTGCTCGGGATCGCCCGCGTTGCGGCCGGTCGCCTTGCGCCGGTGGAACAGCTCGAGCAGCGACATGCCGACCAGGTCGTCGGCCGGCAGTTTCATCAAGTCGATGTAGCGCTGGTTGAACATGACGATGCGGCCTTCCGCATCGAACATGCACAGCCCCTGCTGCATGCCCTTGAGCGCAGCGTCGAGCTTCTGCTCGGCATCGCTTCGCGCCTCGCCCGGGCACTGACCGCGTGCAATATGGTCGCGTGTATCCATGCCGCCTGCCGCAATGACGCGCGTTGGCGCGCGTTCGACGGAGCGGGTGTTGGTCGCACCCACCGATAATCCGTCCCCGGCGGTCATCCTTAGAGGTCGCAGGTGGAGGCTGGGTTAGGAAGTCTGGTTAACAAACCGTCAAGGTCGCGCGATTTTTAGCGTCGCAGCACGGTTCCGGACCGAAATGCCCGGCTCTTTTCAGCCCGCGGCCGTGACCCTAATCCGGGTGCCGCCGCGAAGCCCGGCCAGCGTCTTCACGTCACCGAGCGCTTTGGCGAAGATATTGCAGGGGCTCGCCAGGCGGCATTCGTCACCCTGCGAGATCGGTGTCCGTCCGAAGCCCAGGGCGATGGCGGGCCCCTCCGGCCAGTAGGCAATCTCGCCCGGCGTCACCACCGCCCGGGCGTCCGGCTCGCGCTTCACCCGCACCGGCACATCGAAATAGACCTCCTCGCCCCAGGTCATGGCGCTGGCCTCGAGCGGCAGTGCCGCGGCGATCGCTTTCGCGGTCGGCGTGTCGAGCAGTTCGGCCTCGAGCGTGAGCGAACCGAAATCGAAACGGATGCGCGGCATGACGGCTCCCTGCGGTGTGCCGCCGGACGCTATCATGTCCGCGCCGATCGATGCCAACGACGGGCGCCAAGCTTACAGCGTCAGAAGAGCCGAAGCGCTTGTTGTTGTGCCCTCTCCCATAAGGAGAGGGCACAGTAACGAACGGCGGTGTTTCTTGACGCAGTAAGACTAATCCAGCAGCGGAATGCCCGCGGCCTTCACCACCCCGCTCCAGCGTCGGACGTCCGCGTTCAGCAGCGTCCGCGCCTCGTCCGGCGTGGAGCTCCGCGCCCGCAATCCCATGGCCGCGATCTTGTCGGTCACCTTCGGCGAGTTGATGATCTTGACCACGGCTTCGTTGAGCTTGCGAACGATGTCGGGCGGCGTCTTGCCGTGCGCCGCGATCAGCGCGAGGCCTTCCAGAACAAAGCCCTGGATTCCGGCTTCCGCAAAGGTCGGCGCGTCGGGGAGCTTGGCCAGACGGCTCGGGCAAGTGACCGCCAGCGCCCGCATCTTGCCGGACTCGACCACCGGAATGGCCGTCGCCGCAACCTCGAACGACATCGTCAGGTGACCGCCGAGCAGATCGTTGATCACCTGGCTCTGGCCGCGATAGGGCACGTGCGTGAGCTGCGTTTCGGTCGTGGTCTTGAACAGCTCGGCGATCAGATGACCCGCGGTGCCGACACCGGGGGAGCCGAACGACAGCGCGCCGGGCCTTTTCTTCGCCTCCGCGATCAGGTCCGCGACCGTCTTGATCGGCCCGGCCGCGGAGACGATCAGCACGTTGCAGGTGGTATAGGCGACTGAGACCGGAATGAGATCGACCTCGGGATCGAACTTCAGATTGCGATAGAGCACCTTGTTGGACGCCATGTTGCCGGACGTCCCCAGCAGCAGCGTGTAGCCGTCGGCCGGCTGGTCGATGACGTATTGAACCGCGATGTTGCCGCCGGCGCCGGCGCGGTTTTCCACCACCACCGACTGCCCGAGCGCCACCGCAAGATCTTCCGCCACCATGCGGCCGATGATGTCGGGCGAACCGCCCGGGGCGAACGGCACGATGAGATGCAGCGGCTTGTTAGGATAGGACTGCGCGGACGCGTTGCCGGGTGCGGAAACCGCCATAGCCACCGCGCCGAGCGCGATCAGCGCCAGCCGAAGAACACGTTTCATCTCAATTCCTCCCGTTGTGCTTGTTTTGATTTCTTCACGTGACGTCTTGCGCCTCGGCCCAGGCAATGACGTTGCGCGCGGCTTTCGCCACCGCGACGTCGATCATCCGGCCTTCGAACAGCACGCTGGCATGCCCCCTCGCCATCGCTGCATCGAAAGCTTCGACGAGCCGCAGGCTTTCGGCAATCTCCCGCGCAGCCGGGCTGTAGAGCCGGTTGGCGGGCTCGATCTGCGAGGGATGAATGAGCGTGCGGCCCCGATAGCCGAGCGCGCGCGACCGGCGGGTGTCCTGCTCGAAGCCGGCCGCATCCTTGACGTCGGCAAACACGCCGTCGAGCGGGCTTGCGCAGCCTGCGGCACGCGCGGCCATCAGCGTGTGTGCGCGGGCGTGCTCCAGCGTGCCGCTGACGTTCGACCATTTGCAGCCGAGATCGGTCATGAGATCGCCGTCGCGCGCGCCGCCGAAGCAGAGCGTCTCGGTGCGGCCGGTCGCGGTCAGCAGATCGAACGCGCGAATGACACCGAGCGCGCTTTCGATCGTCAGGATGACCTTGAATGTGCCGCGGGACAGCCCGGCGGCCTTCTCTTGCGTGGCGATCGCTTCGTCGGCCTCGCGCAAGCCTGCGACGGTCTCGGCCTTCGGCAGCAGCAGGCCATTAACGCCCGGCGTTGCGCAGATCGCCGCGAGGTCTTCCTCGAAGTGCCGCGTGCCATGCGCGTTGGGCCGCACCCAGATCGCCTTGCTGCGCAGCGCCGGCGCATGGGCCACGAGACACCTGCGGGCCACGGCTTTCTCCGCGTCGGGCACCGAGTTCCTCGAAATCGACGATGAAGCCATCGGCGTCGAGGGCGGCAGCCTTCTCGAGAAACTTCTCGCGGTTGCCCGGCAGGAACAACAGGCTCCGCATCGTCGGGGCCGCGGTCATGCCTCAGCCGCAGCCTCGACGACCTTGTCGTCGATCAGCTTCCTGATGGCATCCGGCGCATAGCCGCACCCGGACAGGATCTCGACGGTCTGCTCGCCGAGCAGCGGCGCCATCCGGTCGATGGCCGGTCCGTCCGTGTCGAACAGCACGGCGTTTCTCACCATGCGGACCGGACCGGCGCGCCGGTGCACGCCCCCGACCTCGATCCGGCGCTGCCGCGCGTGCTCGTTGTCGAACACGTCGTCGTAGGAATTCACCTTCGAGCACGGCACCCCGAACGCGCTCAGCGCCTCCACCAGTTCTTCGACCGTGCGCAAGGCGATCGCAGGTTCGATCACATTCAGCAGCGCCTGCTCGTTCGCCTTCCTCAAGCCGTAACCGGCAAAACGCGTGTCCTTCGCCGCCTCCGCAAGACCCAGCACGTTCATGATCTTGAAGAAGAGCTGATCGTTCGGGCATCCGATCACCAGCAGGCCGTCGCTCGCCCGGAACACCTGATACGGCGCCGTCAGGCGATGCCGGTGCCCGAGCGGCTGCGGCACATTTCCGGTCGAAAGATATTCCGACGTCTCCCAGACCGCCGCAGCAATCGAGGCCTCGACCAGCGACACGTCGATCTGCCGCCCTTCGCCGTGGCGCACCTTGCCCATCAGACCTGCGAGCGCCGCGTAGGTCGCAAACATCGCACCGAACATGTCGCCGGTCTGCACGCCCGGACGCATCGGAATGTCGCCCGGCTCTCCGGTCACCGACAGCGATCCGGACGCCGCCTCGATCACCAGATTGACGGCCGCGCGGTCGCGCAGCGGGCCGGTCTGGCCGAAGCCGGAGACCGAGACATAGACGATCTGCGGATTCACGGCGCGGATGCCGTCGATGCCGAGACCGAGCTGCTCCATCACGCCGGGCCTGAAGTTCTCCAGCACGAGATCGGCAGTCTCGGCAAGCTTCAGAACGATGTCGCGTCCCGCCGCCTGCTTCAGATCGATGGCGATGCTGCGCTTGTTGCGGTTGATCGCGATGTAATTGGCGCTTTCGCCGTTGAGATGCGGCTGCGTATTTCGGATCATGTCGCCAGTGCGGCGCGGCTCGATCTTGATGACATCGGCGCCCATGTCGCCCAGCAGCATGCCGCAGAACGGCCCGGCGAGAAGATTGCCAAGCTCCAGGACTCTGATCCCCGACAACGGACGCGTCACGGCACTCTCTCGGCTGCTTCAACCGGGCGGCATGATAGCCGCGCGAGCCATGCAAGACCGGGGCGGACCGAACAACACCTTTGCAGTCCTGCGGGGGCGCCCGCCCACAGGGCTGTCCACAGCCGCCCGCCGCACATCGCCGCTTCGGCGTATCATGGCGGGCGGCGGGGATTCGGGGACACATGCTCAACTTGCAATCGGCCTTGGGCGTCGTCGCGCTGGTCGGTTTCGCGTGGCTGATCAGCGAGAACCGCCGGGCGGTTTCGCCCCGGCGCGTGCTGGTGGGGCTGGCCATCGCCTTGGTTCTCGCCGTGCTGTTCCTCAAGGTGCCGCCGGTCACGCGCATCTTCGGCTCGGCCAACCATGTGATCGACGCAATCTACGACTGCGAGCCGCGCCGGCACCGGTTTCGTGTTCGGCTATATCGGCGGCGGCGCGCTGCCGTATGAGCTGAAATATCCCGGCAGGGAATTCGTGCTGGCGTTTACCGCGCTGCCGGTCGTGCTGCTGATGAGCGTGCTCACCACGCTCCTGTTCTATTGGGGCATCCTGCCGCCGGTGGTGAAAGGTTTTGCGTTTGCGCTGAACCGCACCATGGGCGTCGGCGGCGCGGTCGGGCTCTCGACCGCGGCCAACATCTTCGTCGGCCATGTCGAGGCGCCGCTGTTCATCAGGCCCTACCTCTCGCAGCTCTCCCGCAGCGAGCTGTTCGTGGTGATGACCGGCGGCATGGCGGGCATCGCCGGCACCGTGCTGGTGCTCTACGCCCAGTTCCTGCGCGACGTCATCCCGGACTCCGCGGGCCACCTGGTGATCGCCTCGGTGCTCGGCGCGCCGATCGCGGTGATGATCGGCCAGATCATGGTGCCGGACGAGAACGACGTTCGCACCAGTTCGCTCGAGATGGACGAAAAGGTCGCCGAGAGCACCATGGATGCGATCGCCCAGGGCACCACCATGGGCATGACGCTGCTGCTCAACCTGATCGCCATGCTGATCGTGTTCGTCGCGCTGGTGGCGCTGGTCAACATCATGCTGGGCGCCCTGCCGCTCGTCGGCGGCGATCCGGTCACGCTGGAACGCATCCTCGGCCTCCTGATGGCGCCGGTGTGCTGGCTGATCGGCATTCCCTGGTCGCAGGCCGTCACCGCCGGCACGCTGATGGGCATCAAGACCGTGCTCAACGAGCTGATCGCGTATCTGCAGATGTCGCGGCTGCCCGCCGACGCGCTCGACCCGCGCTCGCGGCTGATCATGGTCTATGCGATGTGCGGCTTCGCCAATTTCGGCAGCGTCGGCATCATGATCGGCGGGCCTGACCGTGATGGCGCCGGAGCGGCGCAGCGACGTGATCTCGCTCGGCATGAAGTCGATCGTCTCGGGCACGATCTCGACGCTGCTGATGGGCGCGATCGTCGGCCTGCTGATCTAGCTCCGCCCGCCTGCGCTCCGAATTCTGGCGTTTGCGCATGTCCTTTTCGGAAAACGCCAGGATCAAGCCAGCTCTTCCGGGACATGCGCTAGACTTGCCGCATGGAACACCGCATCGCCGAGCCCTCCCCGTCCGTCGCGCAGGCCAAGGACGCATCGCAGGCCAACTGGCGCGATCTGCGCGAATGGCTGGAGCTGGTCGAGCGCAACGGCGAGCTTCAGCGCATCGCAAAGCCGGTCAGCGCCGACGAGGAACTGGCCGCCATCACCTACATGGCGACGCGCGGCGAGAAGGCGCCGGCGCTGCTGTTCGAAAACGTCGAAGGCGACAAGTCCGGCTCGCGCGTGCTCGCCAACATGCTGGGCTCCAGCAAGGAGCGCTACGCGCTCGCGGTCGGCCTCGATCCGGATCTTTCCACCGCCGAGATGATCGCCGAGACGCGCGGCATCATGAGCCGCCGCATTGCGCCGAGGCGCATCCCGAAGGCGCAGGCGCCGGTCAACGAGGTCGTGCTTCGCGGCGACGACATCGACCTCACCCAATTCCCCTCGCCGAAGTTCTGGCCGGGCGACGGCGGCCGCTACATCGGCACCGGCGACATCACGCTCACCGCCTCGCCGGACACCGGACGGATCAACGTCGGCTGCTACCGGCAGATGCTGCACGGCCCGCGCCGCGTCGGCCTGTATTGCTCGCCCGGCAAGCACGGCCTGCTCGACCGCGAGGCGTGGTGGCGGCAGGGCAAGCCCTGCGAGGTGGTGGTCGCCTACGGCATCGACCCGGTGCTGTTCATGCTGGCCGCGCAGGTGTTCGGCTCGAAGGAATCCGAGTTCGACGTGGCCGGCGGCATGATGGGCCGCGGCATCGAACTGACCGACGGCGAAACCGGCAGCCTGCCGATCCCCGCGCACGCCGAGCTCGTCATCGAAGGCACCGTCAGCGAAGGCGACGTCATGCCGGAAGGCCCGCTCGGCGAGTTCACCGGCTATTACGGGCGCGAGCGCTCGCCGCAGCCGGTGATCGACGTGAAAGCGCTGCACATGCGCCGGTCGCCGATCCTCACCGCGGCGCTGATGGCGAAATATCCGTCCTGCGAGATCGGCGCCTATTACGCGATCATGCGCTCGGCGCGCATCCTCGACGATCTCGAGCGCATCGGCGTGCCGGGCGTGGTCGGCGCCTATGCGCATCCGGCCGCGGCGTCGGGCTGGGGCATCGTCGTCGTGTCGCTGCAGCAGCAATATGCAGGACATGCCGCGCAGGTGCTGGCGCTCACCGCGCAGTGCCCGGCCGCGGCCTACTACACCAAGTGGATCATCGCGGTGGACGACGACGTCGACCCGACCGATTTCAACGAGGTGATGTGGGCGCTGTCGACGCGCTGCCACCCGGCGGAAGACGTCGACATCCTGAAGAAGACCTGGTCGACCGGCCTCGACCCCAGCCAGTTCGAGATGGAGCGCAGGCCCTATGGCTCGAAGGCGCTGATCGACGCCTGCAAGCCGCACCGGCATCTGAAAGCGTTTCCGCAGACGACGCTGCTGCGCCGCGAGGTGTATGACCGCGTGGCGGCCCGCTGGGCGGAGCTCGGTTTCTCCGGACCGCCGCCGCGGCTGACGACATTCCATAAAGAGTGACGTCCCGCAGAGGGCGGCACCGCCGCGCTCGCGCGGACATCCTCATACCCCAAAAGCAAAGGGCCCCTTTCGGGGCCCTTCACCTTGGAATCGCCGTTGCTTAGACGGCTTCCTTGGCGGCCTTGACGGGGCGCGCGCGCACGATCTTGCGTGCGGGCTTCGCCTTGAAAGTCATCTCTTCGCCGGTGAACGGGTTCTTCCCCACGCGGGCCTTGGTGGCCGGCTTCTTCACGACGACGAACTTCGCGAAGCCGGGAACGACGAACACGCCGTTCTTCTTCAGCTCCTTGTAGCCGACCTCCGCGAGGGCATCCATCATGCCCGACACGTCCTTCTTGGCTATCTCCTGGAGCTCCGCGATCTTCGCGACCAGTTGCGATTTCGTCATATAAGCAGGCATCTCGACTCCCATGGGGTGAATGATGCGAGCACCTTATGTGGAGAAAACTCTATAAAAATAGGGCTCCGGCGATTCGCACACAGTTTAATTCGCGCGCCCTAAGGAGGTTGCCAAGGCAAGGCCTGCCGCCACCGCGAGCCCTGCCGGCCGTGCGCGGGCCTGGCTAACCCTTTCATCCGGCTACAGAAAAGCTAGTACCCGCCCGTCCCGAATTCGTCTCGGGCGTGCCCCTGACGGCACCCGAGACGGCCGACCCGCGAAACCGGACGCGAAATCAGTGCAGCCGGAATTCGCCGTCGATCGCCTTCAGTTCGGCCGGCCTGATCAGCCTGGAATGCGCGACCAGCACCGAATGCAACGGACCTTCGAGCTTCTCGACCCAGAAGGCGAGAAAGCGCTGCAGCTCCGGGAATTTCGGGAACAGGTCGTAGTTCTGCCAGACATAGGTCTGGAGCAACCAGGGATGGTCCGGCCGACGGTAGAGAATTTCAGCGGTCGTCAGCCCGTAACCGCTCATCTGACGCTGGAAGTCCTTCGAGGCCATATCCGAATCTCCAAATCCGGCGAATCGATTGTCTGCCTCCCTTGGCTCAAGACAAGCACAAAAGTTAAAATATGTTCCTAAAATCAATGCATTAGCAGCATTAAGACAGGACTGCTGACAAGCCCGGAACCAGCGCCAAACTTGCTGCTAGCAGTCCGCTCCATTGAGTGCTAAAAAATTTCCGATGCCCTCTTGATGGGGGCGACGGGCCGCCTATCTGGCGGTCTTGAGAGGTGCCTCGGGGGAAACTTGCAGGCGCCTCTTCCGCAAAAAGATCGTTCGATCAGTCGCTTGGTTCAATCAAGACACGGAGGATTCCCATGAAATTCCGCCCGCTTCACGATCGCGTCGTCGTCAAGCGCGTCACCGCCGATGAGAAAACGGCCGGTGGCATCATCATTCCCGACACCGCACAGGAGAAGCCCTCGCAGGGCGAAGTGATCGCGGTGGGCCCGGGCGGCCGCGACGAGGCCGGCAAACTCATCCCGATCGACATCAAGGTCGGCGACCGCGTGCTGTTCGGCAAGTGGTCGGGCACCGAGGTCAAGATCGACGGCCAGGATCTCCTGATCATGAAGGAGTCCGACATCATGGGCGTGATCGACGAGCCGGTGGCCAAGAAGAAGGCCGCTTAAGTCACACGCCTCACCAAGACATTCACGGAGTAAGCAACAATGGCTGCCAAGGAAGTCAAATTCTCCGTCGACGCGCGCGACAAGATGCTGCGCGGCGTCGACATTCTCGCCAACGCCGTCAAGGTGACGCTCGGCCCGAAGGGCCGCAACGTCGTGCTCGACAAGTCGTTCGGCGCCCCCCGCATCACCAAGGACGGCGTGACCGTCGCCAAGGAAATCGAGCTTGAGGACAAGTTCGAGAACATGGGCGCGCAGATGGTGCGCGAAGTCGCCTCGAAGTCTTCCGATTTCGCCGGCGACGGCACCACCACCGCCACCGTGCTCGCGCAAGCGATCGTCAAGGAAGGTTCCAAGTCGGTTGCGGCCGGCATGAACCCGATGGACCTGAAGCGCGGCATCGACCTCGCGGTCGAGTCCGTCGTCGAAGACCTCAAGAAGAACTCGAAGAAGGTCACCTCCAACGAGGAGATCGCCCAGGTCGGGACGATTTCGGCCAACGGCGACCACGAGATCGGCCGCTTCCTCGCCGAAGCGATGAAGAAGGTCGGCAACGAGGGCGTGATCACGGTCGAAGAGGCGAAGAGCCTGGAGACCGAGCTGGACGTGGTCGAAGGCATGCAGTTCGACCGCGGCTACATCTCGCCGTACTTCATCACCAACGCCGACAAGATGCGCGTTGAGATGGACGACGCCTACATCCTGATCAACGAGAAGAAGCTCTCGGGCCTGCAGGAGCTCCTGCCGCTGCTCGAGGCGGTCGTGCAGACCGGCAAGCCGCTTCTGATCGTGGCGGAAGACGTCGAAGGCGAGGCGCTCGCGACCCTGGTGGTCAACAAGCTCCGCGGCGGCCTCAAGGTCGCGGCAGTGAAGGCTCCGGGCTTCGGCGACCGCCGCAAGGCCATGCTGCAGGACATCGCGGTCCTGACCGGCGGCCAGGCGATCTCGGAAGACCTCGGGATCAAGCTCGAGAACGTCAACATCTCCATGCTCGGCCGCGCCAAGAAGGTGATGATCGACAAGGAGAACACCACCATCGTCAACGGCGCCGGCAAGAAGGCCGACATCGAGGCGCGCGTGGCGCAGATCAAGGCGCAGATCGAGGAGACCACCTCGGACTACGACCGCGAGAAGCTGCAGGAGCGTCTGGCCAAGCTCGCGGGCGGCGTCGCGGTGATCCGCGTCGGCGGCGCGACCGAGGTCGAGGTGAAGGAGCGCAAGGATCGCGTCGATGACGCGATGCATGCGACCCGCGCCGCGGTCGAGGAAGGCATCCTGCCGGGCGGCGGCGTCGCCCTGCTGCGTGCCAGCGAGGGCCTCCGGAAGCTCCGCGCCGGCAACGACGACCAGAAGACCGGCATTGAGATCGTCCGCAGGGCGCTCTCGACTCCGGCCCGCCAGATCGCCCTCAATGCGGGCGAAGACGGCTCGATCATCGTCGGCAAGATCCTGGAGAAGGATCAGTATGGCTACGGCTTCGACGCACAGACCGGCGAATACGTGGACATGATGAAGAAGGGCATTATCGACCCGACCAAGGTCGTGCGCGCCGCGCTGCAGAACGCAGCGTCGATCGCGGGCCTGCTCATCACCACCGAGGCGATGGTCGCCGAAGTGCCGAAGAAGGCCGGCGCCGGCGGCGGCATGCCGCAGATGCCGGGCGGCGGCGGCATGGACTTCTAAGAAGTCCGTCCAATCTGAAAATGCGGAGGCCCGGGAGAAATCCCGGGCCTTCTGCTTTCAGCAGGGCCCTCCGCCGTCGAGCGACCCTTTGATCAGGTCGACCGAGAAATCGCAGGTCGCGGCCTTGCCGTCCTTCGTGATCGAGCAGCCGAGGGCGCCGGCACGCTTGAGCTTCTTGCCGGGCTCGCACGCGTCCGGCTCTTCCCTGGCGCGCATCCCGCGGTACATCCGCAGCGCGGCCGGTCCCGATATGGTCAGGTAGGCGTGGCTGTTCTTCGGTTCATTCGGGGGCGGGTCGATCGGCGTCTTGCCGGCGATGAACAAGTCACCGCGCAGCGGTGAACTGTCCTGCGCCGACACCTGCCAGGCCGCTGTCGTCAGCGTGACCAGCAGCACTCCCCCACAAAGCATTTTCAAGATCATGCCTGCCTCCGCCGCCTTCGGGTGCGCAAAGATATCCGGGCAGGCGTCGTAGGGGGCAGCAAAAATGGAAACGACCACAAGTGAGACGGTGCGCGTTCATCCGGCGTCACCGTGCCATTGTGGCCGCTTTTGACGGCGAAACATCTTACTCTTCGCCGCCGCTTGCGCGATCATATGCCATCGAAATGTGACAGTGGAATGACCATGAAATCCGGCCAAATCCGCATCGGCATCGGCGGCTGGACCTTCGCGCCGTGGCGCGGGGTCTTTTATCCGAAGGGTCTCGCGCATGCGCAAGAGCTAGCCTATGCGAGCGAGCGGCTGACCTCGATCGAGGTCAACGGCACTTTCTATCGCTCGCAGACGCCGGCCACGTTTCGCAAGTGGGCGAGCGAAGTGCCGAAGGGCTTCGTGTTCTCGCTGAAAGGTCCGCGTTTTGCGGTGAACCGCCGCGTGCTCGCCGAGGCCGGCAACTCCATCAAACGCTTTCTGGATTCCGGCGTGACCGAGCTCGGCGAGCATCTCGGCCCCCTGCTCTGGCAATTCTCGCCGTTCAAAAAATTCGATCCGGCGGATTTCGGAAAATTCCTCGAAGCGCTGCCGGAGACATTCGACGGTCACACGCTGCGCCACGTCATCGAGGTGCGGCATCCGAGCTTCCTGGTACCCGAGTTCATCGCCATGCTGCGGCAGTTCAAGATGGCGCCGGTCTACACCGACCACGCCACCTACCCGAACATCGCCGACGTCACCGCCGATTTCGTCTATGCGCGGCTGCAGCGGGGCGAGGACAACATCCCGACCGCCTATCCGCCGAAGCAGCTCACCGCATGGGCGGGTCGCTTGCAGACCTGGGCGGAGGGCAAGGAGCCGAAGGACCTCGACCGCGTCGACGGCAAGCACAAGACGAAAGCCGGGCCCCGCGACGTGTTCGCCTACGTGATCCACGAGGGCAAGATACGCGCACCCGCCGCGGCGATGTCGCTGATCGAGAAGCTGAAGGGGTAGCGCGTGGCCAAGGCGAGAAAGACGACAAGGAAGGCTGCGAAGAAAGCCGCCAAACTCTTCACCATCGGCTACGAACTATCCAAGCCCGATGCGGTGATGGCCGAGCTCAAGCGCGCCAAGGTCAAGCTCCTGGTCGACACCCGCGCGGTCGCGGCCTCGCGCAAGCCCGGCTTTTCCAAGCGCCAGCTGGCCGCGACCCTCGACGAGAACGGCATCGGCTATCTGCATCTGCAAAAGCTCGGCACGCCCGACGCAGGCCGCCAGGCCGCGCGTGCCGGCAAGCTCGAGTCGCTCTGGAAAATCTACGCCCGACACCTGACAACGCCCGAGGCGATCGAGGCGATGGACGAGCTGATCTCGATCGTGAAGTCCGGCCAGCCCGTGTGCCTGCTCTGCTTCGAGCGCGACAAGGACTGCTGCCACCGGAGCCGGATCGCCGAAGTGGTCAACGAGCGGACCGGCGCCGAGGTCGTCGATCTCGTCCCGGCCCTGTTCTGAACGCGGCTATTCGGCCGGCTGCGCCGTCCGCATGTCGCGCTCGACGCCGTTGACCAGAAGTGCAACGGCCGCGGTACCGAACAGGAAACCCAGCGCGATCACCGCCGTCACGGTCAACACGAGATCGAAGCCGCCGCGGCCGTGCAGGAGCCAGATCATGCTGATCGCCGCGCCCGAGATCAGGTAGGTGATGAAGTAGCGCACGGCATAGACCCGGCCGCGCCAGGCGTCGGCGGTGTAGCGGGCGATTACGAAGTCGTTCACCGTCACCTGCGCGTAGATGAAGGCCATGGCGAAGGCGAGCGCCGCGAGCAGCGCGGTGCCGGTCGCATAGGCGGCCCAGACCACGCCGATGAACTGCATCAGCCCGGTGAAGGCGAACACCAGATGCGCCGGGTACTTTTCGAGGACGCGCCCCACCGTGAATTGCGCGATCGCGCCGCACAGGAAGATCGCCGTCGCAATGCCGCCGACCGCAACCAGCGAGATGCTGTTGCCGATGCGTTCGTCCACCACCTTCGGCAGCGCGATCGTGAGTGTGTTGAAGACCAGGCCCGCCGTGACGCCGATCACAATGAACAGCGCGAACACCGCCACCATGATGCCCATGCTCAACCGGACCTCGGGAGCCGCGCTGCGGCCGGCCTTCTGCAACCGGTCGTCCGGCACCATCAGCAGATAGGCGACGCCGGTGATGACGCAGATCACCGCGGGAATGAGAAACGCGCCGCGCCAGCCGACCCAGTAGGTCAGCGCCGCGGTGATGCCCGCGGCCAGCGCCACGCCGATATTGCCGCACACGCCGTTGAACGCGAGCGTTCGCCCGCGGTTGACCGCGGCGGCCACCACGATTGTGGTGCCGACCGGATGATAGATCGCGGCGAACACGCCGAGCGCGAACAGCGACAGCGCCAGCGTGGTGAAGTTCGGCGAGAAGGCCGCGGCCGCAAGGCTCAGGCCGCAGCCGATATAGAACACCACCATCATGTAGCCGCGGCTCCAGCGGTCGGCGAGCCAGCCGGCGGGCAGCGAAAAGAGACCGAAGGCGAAGAACGACGCGGTGCCGAGTGCCAGCAACTCGTCATACGGCCGGCCGTAGACCGCCTCGAGGCCGATCACCACGGTCGGGAAGATCAGCATCACGTAGTGGTCGACCGCGTGCGCGAAGTTGTTGAAGCCGATCGTGATTTTCCGGTTTCTCTCGTTGGCCTGCGCAACTTCGGCGTTCATCGGGGCGACTCCTCTTCCCGGCGCAGATTAGCACTTGCCATTTTGCGACGTTCGGTCGATTTTCGTCGCGAATGGGCCAAACCCGCAAACCCACAAAGTCCGGCCGGCGCCTCAACCCCGCATGGCGGGCCGATCTCGACGCCACAGCGCGGCCGGTGGTGGCCCAGGCCTCGACCCGCACCGACGGATACACCATCCCGCTGCACCGGCACCGCCGCGGGCAGTTGCTGCACGCCATCACCGGCATCATGCGGATCGAGACCGAGAACTCGATGTGGATCGTGCCGCCGGCCCGCGCGCTCTGGGTGCCGCCGGAGCTTGCGCATGAAACCAGCATGCGGGGCCATGTGGAGATCCGCACTCTCTATATCGACCCCGAGCACTGCGGGAGCCTGCCCGGGCATGCCGCGATGGTGGAGGTGTCGCGGCTGCTGCGCGAGCTGATCCTTGCGGCGCTCGAAGAGCCGGCCGACTACGCGGACGACAGCCGCGGCGCCACCATCGCGCAACTGATCCTCACCGAGCTCGAGCGGCTGCGGCACCAGAGCCTGACCGTTCCGATGCCGCGCGACCCACGCGCCCTGCGCATCGCCCGCCCGCTGCTCGACAACTGCGCGATCGATCTCGATCTCGACGGCTGGGCCGAACGCGCCGGCGCGAGCCGCCGCACGCTGGCGCGCCTGTTCCGCGGCGAGACCGGCATGAGCTTCGCCGAATGGCGAGCCCGGTTGCGCACGGTGGACGGCATGGCGCGGATCGCCAACGGCGCATCGGTCGGCGAGGCCGCTGCATCGGTCGGCTACGCGAGCCCCAGCGCGTTTTCCGCGATGGTCCGGCGCAGCCTCGGCAAGCCGCTGCGCGAGTTGATCCGCCGCGCCGAGACCCCCGCGCCGGAAGCTGTTGGATAGTCTCGCTCAGTCGAGGGTGCGCCGGAACCGCGTCACCGCGATCAGCATGGCAACGACCATCAGCCCGGTGAGCGCCAGCGAATCGTAATGCAGGTCCGCCAGCGTCGAGCCCTTCAGCATGATCGCGCGCACGATGCGCAGATAATGCGTGAGCGGCAGACACTCGCCGATCCACTGCGCCCAGGTCGGCATGCCGGCGAACGGGAACATGAAACCCGACAACAGGATGTTCGGCAGGAAGAACATCATCGACATCTGCATGGCCTGAAGCTGGTTCTGCGCGATGGTCGAGAACGTGTAGCCGACCGCGAGGTTTGTCGCGATGAACAGCGTCGAGAGCGCGGCCAGCAGCGTCAGGCTGCCGAGCACCGGCACGCCGAACAGGCCGATCCCGATGCCGATGATCAGGCTTGCCTGCACGAAGCCGACGATGATGTAGGGCACGATCTTGCCGATCATGATCTCGAACGGCGTGATCGGCATCGAAAGAAGGCTCTCCATCGTGCCGCGCTCGATCTCGCGGGTCACCGACAAAGCCGTGAAGATCAGCATGGTCATGGTGAGAATGGTGCCGACCAGGCCCGGCACGATATTGAGCTGGGTCGCGGCCGCCGGATTGTAGCGGGAATGCGTGCGGACCTCGAACAGCGGCGCGCCGCTTTCCGGCAGTCCGCGGTCGTGCGCCAGCGCCGTCTGCACCAGCCGCGACAGCGCGGCCAGCGCCGAGCCCGACGCCACCGGGTCGGTCGCGTCGGCCGCGACCAGGATCGCCGGCATCTCGCCGCGCCGCACCCGGCGCTCGAAGTTCCGCGGAATCTCGATCGCGAACAGCACCTCGCCGGAGGCCAGCACGCGGTCGAACTCCTCCTCGTCGCGCACCTGCCGCGTCACCTTGAAATATTTGGTGTTCTCGAACGCTTTCAGGATCGAGCGGCCGAGATCGCTCGACTCCTGCAGCAGCACCGCGGTCGGCAGGTCGCGCGGCGTCGTGTTGATGGCGTAGCCGAACAGCAGAAGCTGCATCAGCGGCACCATGATGATCATGGCGAACGAAACCTTGTCGCGGCGGAGCTGGATGAACTCCTTGATCAGCATCGCCTTGGTGCGCAGAAGCGCGCCGGACGCCGCGAACTGCCGGAGCGCGTTCATTGGAAGTTGTCCTTGGCGCGGCCCATCAGGTCGATGAACACGTCCTCGAGCGAGGGATCGGACTTCACCCAATGATAGGAGGCGTCCTGGCGATAGGGCGCGATCGCGGCCTCGAGCTTGTCGGGATCGCGGCCCGAGACGTGGAGGCTCGTGCCAAACGGCGCAACCGAGTCGACGCCGGGCCGGTCGGTCAGTTCGGCCGACAAATGCCGGAGGTCCTCGCCGGACACCGTATAAGTGAGAAGCCCGGACTCGGCGATCACCCCGTCGACGGTGCCGTGGGTGAGAAGCTCGCCGTAGGCGATATATGCGATCTCGTGGCAGCGCTCGGCCTCGTCCATGTAGTGGGTCGAGACCAGCACGGTGAGACCGTCGGCCGCGAGCGCGTGGATCTCGTTCCAGAATTCGCGCCGGGCCTTGGGATCGACGCCCGCGGTCGGCTCGTCGAGCAACAGAAGCTGCGGGTTCGGCAACGTGCAGGCGCCGAGCGCGAGCCGCTGCTTCCAGCCGCCGGACAGCGAGCCCGCAAGCTGCTCCTCGCGGCCCTGCAGGCCGATCCGCTTGATCATGTCGCGCGCGGCGCCGACCGGATTTCGCACCGCATAGAGCCGCGCGACGAACTCCAGGTTCTCGCGGACGGAAAGATCCTGATAGAGGCTGAAGCGCTGGGTCATGTAGCCGACCTGGCGCTTGATCTTGTCGGTCTCGGTTCGGATGTCATAGCCGAGGCAGGTGCCGGTGCCCTGGTCGGGCGTGAGCAGGCCGCACAGCATGCGGATAGTGGTGGTCTTGCCGGACCCGTTCGGGCCGAGGAAGCCGTAGATCGTGCCGCGCCTGACCTGCATCGACAGGTCGCGCACCACCGCCCGGCCGTCGAACTTTTTCGTAAGGCCGTGGACGTCGATCACCACGTCGCCGTTGGCGTGCGAATGTGCGGCAGCCGGCGCGGCGGTCATTTGCCCGCCTCCCCAGTTCTGCCCGCCTCACCAAGCCGCACGTCGACCGGCTGGCCGACCCGCAACTCGGCCGGCGTCTCGGTGCGCGCCTCGATCAGGAAAACGAGCTTGGAGCGCTCGTCGAGGCTGTAGATCACCGGCGGCGTGAATTCGGAGCTGCGCGAGATGAACGTCACCTTCGCCGGCACCTCGGCCTTGCAGCCGTCGCAATGGATCGACACCGGCTGGCCGAGCGAAATGCGGGCGAGTTCGGTTTCCGGCACAAAGAAGCGCACCTTGATGTTGCCGGGCGGCAGCAGCGATACCACCGGCCGGCCGGCGGGCACCAGTTCGCCGGGGCGGTAGTAGATCTGCTGCACGCTGCCGGCCACCGGGCTCATGGCCTTGCGGCGCGCGAGCTTTGTCTGCGCGGAGGACAGGCGGGCTTGCGCGGTGCGCAGCGCCGCTTCCGCCTCGTCGAAGGCCTTCTGCGTTCCGGTCGCGGTCTTGAGCAGGGCCTGCGCGCGCTCATGGGCGACCTCGGCGTTGGCTAGCGTCGCCTTGGCCATCTCGACGTCGTTCGCCTGCAAATCGGGATCGACCGTGAACAGCGGCGCGCCCTTCTCGACCGCATCGCCCTCGCGCACCGACAGCGTCTCGACGCGGCCGTACTCGTCGGGGCTGACGAAAATCAGATCGGCCTCGACCCAGCCCTGGAAACCCGGCTCGCGGGACTGCGAGCAGGCGGCGAGTGCCAGCGCCGCGGCAGCACACAAAGCCACGCGACGCGCGTTCATGTCGTGCTCCCGTCATCGAACAGAATATTGAAATGGGCGCGCATCAGCGCGCGAACGTCCAGGGGTTCGAACCGGTCGAACAACCCGTTCCACATGATGGCGACGAGCGCAGGCGCCGGAATCAATTGCGGATACTTCAGCAGCGCGTCGTGCCTGAGCTCGCCGCGCTCGATCGCGCGCTGCACCAGCGCGCGGATCGCCGCCAGCACGCGGGAGATGACCTCCTGATAATAGAACTCCGCAAGTTTGGGAAAGCGCGCCCCTTCGGTCAGCACCAGCCGGATCACGTCCTTGCGGCGGGTCTCGAACACCTCGCGCACGAAAACCTCGACCACGCGATCGGCGAATTGCCGGATCGGAATGTCGGCATGCGCCGCCTGGATGAGCACCCCCACCACCGGGCTCAGCTCCGCGCGGATCAGTTCCTGGAACAACGCCTCCTTGTCGGCGAAGTAGAGATAGATCGTGCCCTTGGCGACATTCGCGCGCCTGGCGACATCGTCGAGCCGCGCCGCCGCGAAGCCGCGGGCCGAGAACTCGTCGAGCGCAGCGGCAAGGATTGCATCGCGGCGCTCGGCCGCGCGCGTGGCGCGGACGCGGGATGGACCGCGCTGGGCGGCACGCGCAGCGTCGGTCGAAGCTTTGGGCGAGGTCTTTCGCGCGGTTCGGTTCGACGGCCGGGGCATTGCTCTGTCCATAATGACTGACTAGTCAGTCATTATTTAAGACAAGATCACGGCCAGTCCGCAAGCCCCAACAATGAGGGCGGATCGATTGATACGCTCTATAGTTGTATTTGGCGGAACAAACTCAACGCAAGAAATGCACGAAAGTTGAACAAGTTGCGCGGGGACAGTCGAGCGGCCGGAAAGCTCGGTCAGCCCTTGCCGTCGCAGATCCAGGCGCGGATGACGCAGTCCTTGCCGCCGTATTTGTAGCAGTGCTTGAGCGCGGTGTTCTGCGCGACCCCAAGGCGCGGCGCATTGGCATAGCCGTTCGGACCGCACGCTTGCGGCCATCGACCGCGAACGCGACACAGCCCTTCTGCGTCGCCACCACCTGACTGCAGGTGCGGTCGGAGCACTTCGCACGGGCAGCCGCCTCTGCCGCCTGGACCGACGGATAGTCATAGGCATAGCCGTAGGCGGCGCACTTGCCGATGGCGAGAGCGCCCGCGGCATGCGACGGCGTCAGACCGAACGACACAAGGCCGAGAGCGGCAGCCAGCCAGGCGCCGATGCGGAAATACTTGGGCATGGTCTTCCCCCGAAGACGAACGTCGGCGCATCAAAAACCAAAGTGATTAAGCCGGAGTAACCGTCGCCGGCGCCGGCCGTCGCGGCTCAGGCGCCTTCCAGCTCGGCCTTCACCTCGGCGAGCGCCTCGGGCGTGTCGACGTCGATCAGCGCCGCGGTATCGGTCAGCGGCACCTCGACGACGGCCTCGGCGTAGCGCGCGATCATGTTGCGCGCGCCGACGTCGCCTTCGAGCGCCATCAGTTCGGAAAAGAAACGCCGCGACCAGACCACCGGATTGCCGCGCTTGCCGTCGATGGTCGGGATCACAACGAGCCCGCCGCGCTCGGGGTCGAACGCCGCGATCAGCTTGTCGATCAACGGCGCCCGCACCTGCGGCATGTCGCCGAGGCAGACGATGGCGCCGTCGGCCTCCGACGGCACGGCCGCGAGACCGGTCTTGACCGAAGTGGACAGGCCGTCCGCGAAGTTCGGATTGTGCACGCGCTTGACGTCGAGGCCCTGCAGCGCCGCCTCCACCTGCTCGCGCTGATGCCCGGTGACGACGATCACCGGGCGCGCGCGCGAGGCCAGCGCCTCCTCCGCGGCGATCCGTACCAGCGGGCGTCCGCCGATCTCGGCAAGCAGCTTGTTCGGCCCGCCCATGCGGGTCGAGCGGCCGGCGGCGAGGATCACGGCGGCGATCGGGCGCCCTTTCTCGGCCACGGCTTCCTCGCGCGGCTGCGGCCGCGTCACGATCTCCATCAGCAGCCCGCCGACGCCCAGGCCCGTGATGTCCTCGCGCGACACCGGCAGCCCCGCGAGCAGCCGCATCAGGATCCAGTCGAAGCCGTTTTCCTTCGGCGAGCGCGCGCAGCCCGGCGCGCCGAGGATCGGCTGCCCCCTCGCCTGCCCGACCATCATCAGGTTGCCCGGATCGACCGGCATGCCGAAATGCTCGATCCGGCCGCCGATCGCCTCGACCGCGGCCGGGATCACGTCGCGCCGGTCGGCGATGGCGGAGGCGCCGAACACCACCACCAGCTCGGCGCCTTCCTTCAGAACCTCGTCGACCGCCTTGGCGAGCGCGCCCTGCTCGTGCGGCACCCGGCGTTCGGCGACGATCCGGGCGCCGGCCGGCGCCAGCCGTGCCTCCGTCACGCGCAAGCGTCTTGTCGACCACCTTGGCGGCGAGCCCCGGCAGCAGCGTCGAAACCACGCCGACTTTCCTGATCTTGTAGGGCGCGACGCGAATGAAGGGTTTGGCTGCGACAGCCAGCGCCGATTTGAGCGCGGTCTCGCTGGTCGCAAACGGGATGATCTTGACGGTCGCGATCATCTCGCCTTCGACCACCGGCTTGAACGCCGGCAGCGTCGCAAAGGTGATCGCCTCGTCGACGCGATTGAGCCGGTCGATGGCTTCGCGCTCGACCACCAGCACGCCCGGCGTCTTCCGCAAACAGGTTGGAGCGGCCGGTGAACGCGCGCTCGACATGGACACCCGGCCCCGCCACGGCCTTGGCGATCTCGGCCGCGGCCTTGTCCTCCGAGACGTCGCCCGGCTCGAGCCGCGCCACGACGATGTCCTTGATCCCGGCCGCTTCCAGCGCCGCAACCTCCGCAGGCCCGATCAGCGTGCCCTTCTTCAGCACGAGCGCGCCCTGGCGGATGGTGTGAACGGCGGTGGCGCCTTCGGCGTCCCGCGGCGGGACGGGGCCGAACTTCATGAAACCTGCCTCATGGCGTTTCTTCGCGAAGCCGCTGCGTGATCTCGCCGATGATGGCGACCGCGATCTCGGACGGCGACACCGCGCCGATGTCGAGCCCGATCGGCGAATGGATGCGGCCGATGTCGTTGTCGGTGAAGCCGCGCTCGGTCTTCAGCCGCTCGACCCGGCGGGCGTGGGTTTTCCGCGAGCCGAGCGCGCCGATGTAGAAGCAGTCGCTCTTCAGCGCGAGATCGAGACCCGGATCGTCGATCTTGGGATCGTGGGTGAGCGCGACAAACGCCGTGTAGCGGTCGATGCCGATCGGCGGCAGCGCCACGTCCGGCCATTCGGCGATCACCTTGACGTCGGGAAAGCGCTCGATGCTGGCAAACGCGGTGCGCGGATCGACGATGGTGACGTCGTAGCCGAGCAACTGGCCCATCGGCGCCAGCGCCTGGCTGATGTGCACCGCCCCGGTGATGACGAGCTTCGGCGACGGCACGTGCACGGTGAGGAACACCCGGCCTTCCGGCGTCTCCTCGATGCCGCTCTTGCCCGAACGGAGATGCTTCTCCAGCACGTCCTTGAGCGGATCGTTGCGGATGTCGGTGCCCTTCACCAGCCGCTGCGCGCCGCTGTCCTGGTTGGTGACGACGATGACGGCGCGCCGCGCGGCACGTTCCTCGTTCAGCGCGTTGAGAATGTCGAGACGCAAAGGCCTACTCCACCTTCTCGACGAACACCTTGATCTTGCCGCCGCAGGACAGCCCGACCTTCCAGGCGGTCTCGTCGGCGACGCCGAACTCAAGCGTCCGCGGCTTGCCGCTTTCGATCACGTCGATCGCCTCGGTCACCACCGCGCCCTCGACGCAGCCGCCCGACACCGAGCCCAGGAAATTGCCCTGGTCGTCGATCACCAGGTTGGACCCGATCGGCCGTGGCGCCGAGCCCCAGGTCTCGACCACGGTCGCGAGCGCCACGCCGCGGCCGGCCTTCCGCCAGTCTTCGGCGGCTTTGAGGATGTCCTCGTCTCTCGCCAGCATTCGAGCCTCCATGCGGACCGGCCGGCCGGATTCCCGGACGGACCGTTATATCCGTATATATATCACGCGACCCGGCTTAGCCATGTCTTCGGATCGGTCTCGCGCCCGCCCGGCACCGACAGCGCATGGCAAAGCTGGTCCATGGACTCCAGATTGTGGATCGGCCGCAATTCGTCAACATGCGGCAGCATCACCCTGATGCCGCGGGCCTTGGCCTCGAAGCCGGAAAACCGCAGCAGCGGGTTGAGCCAGATCAGCCGCCGGCAGGACCGGTGCAGCCGGTCGATCTCGAAACCCAGCCGCTCGTCGGGATCGCGCTCCAGGCCGTCGGTGAACAGCAGCACCACCGCGCCCTGGGTCAGCACCCGGCGCGACCATTGCTTGTTGAAGGCTCCGAGCGAGGTCGCGATCCGCGTGCCGCCAGACCAGTCGAGCACGCTCGCCGAGCACGCCGCCAGCGCCTCGTCGGGATCGCGCTCCTTCAGCGCGCGGGACACGTTGGTGAGCCGCGTGCCGAACAGGAACGTGTGCACGCGCTTGCGCGCATCGGTCACCGCGTGGAGGAAATGCAGGAACAGCCGCGTGTACTGGCTCATCGAGCCGGAGATATCGAGCAACGCCACCACCGGCGGCATCCGGGTTCTTGGCCCGCGGTACTTCAGGTCGATGATCGCGCCGCCCGATTTCATGCTGGCGCGCAAGGTGCGGCGCAGATCGACCCGGTGCCCGTGCGGATGCGGAATGAGCCGCCGCGTCTTCACGTCGTCGAAGTTCAGCACCATGCGCTTGATCGCGTCCTTTGCGGTTGCGATCTCGGCCGCGGTCATCTGCGCGAAGTCTTTCTTCTCCAGCACCTCGCGGTCGGACACCGTGAAGCGCGCGTCGAGCTCGATCTCCTGCTTTTCCCGCTCGATCTTGTCGGCGCCGGCAAACAGCGCGTCGAGCACGCGCTGCGACGCCTGCGGCTGCTCGTTCTGCGCCGGCGCGCCGGTCATCTCGGGCGACATCATCGCGATCAGCCGCTCGAGATAGCCGCGCTTGCGGAAGAAGATCTTGAAGGCCTGGTCGAACAGCACCGAATGCTCGTGACGCTTCACGAACACCGCGTGCAGGGTCCAGTAGAAATCCTCCTTGGTGCCGACGCCTGCGGCGCGCACGGCCGCGAGCGCATCGAGCACCGAGCCCGGCCCGAGCGGAACGCCCGCGGTGCGCAGCGCGCGCGCGAAGTAGAGGATGTTTTCGGCGGAGGCCGGCCCTGCGGCGATCCTCGACGCATGCGCATGCTCCATGAGGCGGATCGGCTCACTCCGCCGCGCGCAGCTCCGACTGAACCTGGTCGAGCAGCTCCTTGACCTTGCCGCCTTCGAGCCGCGCGATGTCGTCCTGGTACTTCAGCAGCACGCCGAGCGTGTCGGACACGGTCGCCGGATCGAGCGCGATGGCGTCGAGCTCGGACAGCGCGGTCGCCCAGTCGAGCGTTTCGGCAACGCCCGGCGACTTGAACAGGTCCTGCTTGCGCAGCGCCTGCACGAAGCCGACCACCTGTTCGCTGAGCTTCTTGCCGATGCCCGGCACCTTGGCGCGGACGATCTCGAGCTCGCGCGCCGCCGACGGATAGCCGACCCAGTGATAGAGGCAGCGGCGCTTCAGCGCGTCGTGGATTTCGCGGGTGCGGTTGGAGGTGATGACGACGATCGGCGGATGCGCCGCCTTGACCGTGCCGAGCTCGGGGATCGTCACCTGGAAGTCTGCCAGCACTTCGAGCAGGAACGCCTCGAACGCCTCGTCGCTGCGGTCGAGCTCGTCGATCAGCAGCACCGGCGCGCCGGCCGGATCCGGCTCGAGCGCCTGCAAGCAGCGGCCGCTTGATCAGAAAGCGTTCGGAGAACACATCGCTCTGGATGCGCGTGCTGTCTTTCTCGCCGCCTGCCTCGGCGGCGCGGATCGCGATCATCTGCGCGGCGTAATTCCACTCGTAGACCGCGGAGCTGACGTCGAGACCCTCGTAGCACTGCAGCCGGATCAGCCGGCGCCCCAGCGTCTGCGACAGCACCTTGGCGATTTCGGTCTTGCCGACGCCCGCCTCGCCTTCGAAGAAGATCGGCCGGCCCATTTTCAGCGCCAGGAACAGCACGGTCGCAAGCGACCGGTCGGCGAGATAGTTGGCGCCGCCGAGCAGTTTCAGGGTGTCGTCGATGGAACCGGGTATGGGGTGGGTTTTCTGAGCCATGTGGAACTTCTATAGCCGGTCACGGCCGGATTTGTCCCGACTTTCCCGGTCTTCCAGTCATGCATCCTAACGCGCGAATGCCCGGCACAAGGCCGGGCATCCCGTCTCAAATGCATGGCCCAAACATAGGCCGTTTCGGCGAAAAAGCTACGCCGCGTCCAGCGCCCGGCGGGCCATGACGGCGACCAGGTGGGCGCGGTACTCGGCGCTGCCGTGGATGTCCGCATTCATGCCGTTCGCCGGAATGGTCATGCCCTCGATCGACTTCGCCGCGAAGCGCTTCTTCAGCGCCTCCTCGAAGCTCGCGACCCGGAACACGCCGTTCGAGCCCGCGCCCGTCACCGCGACGCGGATGTCGGACGAGCGCTTGGACACGAACACGCCGACCAGGGCGAAGCCCGAGGCCGGGTGCTTGAACTTCATGTAGGCGGCCTTCTTCGCCAGCGGGAAGCTCACCTTGACGATGATCTCGTCGGGCTCGAGCGCGGTGTCGAACATGCCCTTGAAGAAATCGTCGGCCGCGATCTTGCGCTTGTTGGTGATGACCGTGGCGCCAAGGCCCAGCACTGCGGCCGGATAGTCGGCGTTCGGGTCGTTGTTGGCGAGCGAGCCGCCGATGGTGCCGCGGTGGCGCACCGCAGGATCGCCGATCTCGCCGGCGAGCTTGGCCAGAGACGGCAGCGCCTCCTTCACGACCGGCGAGTTCGCCACATCGACGTGGCGCGCCATCGCGCCGATCACCAGCGAACGGCCCTTGAGCTCGATGGTGTTGAGACCCTCGATCCGGCCGAGGTCGAGCAGCTGGGTGTGCTTGGCGAGCCGCAGCTTCATGGCGGGCAAGAGCGAATGGCCGCCCGCGAGGATCTTCGCCTCCGTGTCCTTGGCCAGCATGTTGGCCGCCTGCCGGACCGAGTTCGGCCGCACATATTTGAATTCGTACATCGTGGTCTCCCTGTAATCCCTATTCTGCTGCGCGTTGCATCTTCGCGGCCCTGCGGATCGCCGCCCAGACCGCCTGGGGCGTCGCCGGCATGGCCAGATCTTCGCTGCCGATCGCGTCGGTGATGGCGTTGATGACCGCTGCCGGAGCCGCGATCGCGCCCGCCTCGCCGCAGCCTTTGATGCCGAGCGGGTTGGACGGGCATTTCGTGGTGGTGGTGCCGACCTTCAGGTCGGGAAGGTTCTCGGCGCGCGGCATCGAGTAGTCCATGAACGAGCCGGACACGAGCTGTCCGTTGGTGTCGTAGACCGCGCCTTCGAGCAGCGCCTGGCCGACGCCCTGCGCCACGCCGCCGTGCACCTGGCCCTCGACGATCATCGGATTGATCACCGTGCCGAAGTCGTCGACGGCGGCCCATCCGGCGATGTCGACGTGGCCGGTGTCGGGATCGATCTCGACCTCGCAGATGTGACAGCCGGCCGGGAACGTGAAGTTGGTCGGGTCGTAGAACGCGCCCTCCTTCAATCCGGGCTCGAGCTGCGCGCCGGTGAACTTGTGCGCGATGTAGGCATTCAGCGTCACGTCGCCCCAGCCGACCGTCTTGTCGGTGCCGGCCACGGTGAACTTGCCGTCCTTGAACTCGATGTCGCCCTCGGAAGCTTCCATCATGAAGGCCGCGACCTTCTTGGCCTTGGCCTCGACCTTGTCGAGCGCCTTGACGATCGCCGACATGCCGACCGCGCCGGAGCGCGAGCCGTAGGTGCCCATGCCGAACTGCACCTTGTCGGTGTCGCCGTGGACGATGCTGACGGTGTCGATCGGGATGCCGAGCCGCTCGGACACCAGCTGCGCGAACGTCGTCTCGTGGCCCTGGCCGTGGCTGTGGCAGCCGGTCAGCACCTCCACCGAGCCGGTCGGGTTGACCCGCACCTCGGCGGATTCCCAAAGGCCCACGCCGGCGCCGAGCGAGCCGACCGCCTGCGACGGCGCGATGCCGCAGGCCTCGATATAGGTCGAATAGCCGATGCCGCGCAGCTTTCCGGTGCGCGCGCTGTCGCGCTTGCGCTTGCCGAAGCCCTTCACGTCGGCGATCTCCATCGCCTTCTTCAGCGACGCCTGATAGTCGCCGGCGTCATACATCATGATCACCGGCGTCTGGTGCGGGAACGACTTGATGAAGTTCTTCTTGCGCAGGTCCGCCGGGTCGATGCCCAGTTCGCGCGCGCCGACTTCGACCAGCCGCTCGACCACGAAGGTCGCTTCCGGGCGGCCCGCGCCGCGATAGGCGTCGACCGGCACGGTGTTGGTGTAGACCGCGTCGACCTCGCAATAGATCGCCGGAATGTCGTACTGGCCCGACAGCAGAGTGGCGTAGAGATAGGTCGGCACCGACGACGAGAAGGTCGACATGTAGGCGCCGAGGTTGGCGACGGTCTTGACCTTCAGCCCGATGATTTTTCCGTCGTCGCCGAATGCCATTTCGGCGTGGGTGACGTGGTCGCGGCCATGCGCGTCGGCGAGGAACGCTTCCGAGCGGTCGCACGTCCATTTCACCGGGCGGCCGACCTTCTTCGACGCCCAGAGGCAGACGACCTCTTCGGGATAGATGAAAATCTTCGAGCCGAAGCCGCCGCCGACGTCGGGCGCGATGACGCGGAGCTTGTGCTCGGGCGCCATGCCGACAAAGGCCGCGATCACCAGCCGCGCGACGTGCGGGTTCTGCGAGGTGTTCCAGAGCGTGAAATTCTGCGTGCCGCTGTCGTATTCGGCGATGGCGACGCGCGGCTCCATCGCGTTGGGCACGAGGCGATTGTTGACGATGTCGAGCCTAGTGACGTGCTTGGCCGACTTGATCGCGGCGTCGGTGGCCTTCGCGTCGCCGAGATGCCACTGATAGATCGTGTTCTTCGGTGCGACCTCGTGGATCGCCGGCTGCGATTGCGCCTTGGCCGGATCGCTGACCGCGGGCAGCACCTCGTAGTCGACCTTGACCTTCTCGGCGGCATCGCGCGCCTGCGCCATCGTCTCGGCGACGACCACGGCCACCGGATCGCCGACATAGCAGGCCTTGCCCGCGGCGATCGCCGGATGCGCCGCCATCTTCATCGGCGAGCCGTCCTTGGAGTGGATCATCCAGCCGCAGATCAGGTTGCCGATCTTGTCGGTGGCGAGCTGTGCGCCGGTCAGCACCGCGAGCACGCCGGGCATCGCCGCCGCGGCCTTGGTGTCGACGCTCCTGATCTTCGCGTGCGCGTGCGGCGAGCGCACGAACATGGCGCGGGCCTCGCCCGGACGGCTGATGTCGTCGGTGTACTGGCCCTTGCCGGTGATGAAACGGAGGTCTTCCTTGCGACGCACTGCCGCGCCGATGCCGGTCGCAGTCGTGTTCTGTGCGGTCATTGCTTCCTCCCCGAGCTACGCTTTGGACGTAAGTTGCTGGTGGAAGTTTCCGGACGGAAGTCCCTTGCGCGACGCTTTAAGCCGGCATCCCCTTCATGGCTTTCGCGCCGGCCGCGATCGCCTTGACGATGTTGTGGTAGCCGGTGCAACGGCAAAGATTGCCTTCGAGCTCCTGACGGATGGTGTGCTCGTCGAGCTCGTTGCCCTTGCGGCGGACCATGTCGACCGCGGTCATCACCATGCCCGGCGTGCAGAAGCCGCACTGCAGACCGTGGTTCTCGCGGAACGCCTCCTGCATCGGATGCAGCGGGCCGTCTGGCGCCGCTAGCCCTTCGATGGTCAGCACCGTCGCGCCGTCGGCCTGCAGCGCGAGCGTGGTGCAGGACTTGATCGCGATGCCGTCGACATGGACGACACAGGCGCCGCACTGCGACGTGTCGCAGCCGACATGCGTCCCGGTCAGGCGCAGATTCTCGCGCAGGAACTGGACCAGAAGGGTGCGGGGGTCGACATCGGCGGTGACGGCTTTGCCGTTCACCGTCATCGAAACGGCTGGCATGGCATTCCTCCTCAATTCCGGACCCAACGGCCCGTTTTTGACACCCGATCCACAATCAGGCGCGTAAAACTTCACGAAACCGAACGTTTTTCGCTCATTTCCGTCTTTGGAACAAGAGCAACTTGAACCTCGGAGCCACCCGAGGTCAAGGGCGCGGGAGCCGCATTTACGGCCGTGGCGGGCGCCCGTTATTTCACCGCCGCGGCAAACTTGGCGAAAAAGTCGTCGGCGAGCTTCTTGGCCGCGCCATTGACCAGCCGCTGGCCGAGCTGGGCGAGCTTGCCGCCGATCTGCGCCTCGACATTGTAGGTGAGCAGCGTGCCGCCATCCTTGTCGGACAGCGCCACGACCGCGCCGCCCTTGGCGAAGCCGGCGATGCCGCCGTCCCCCTCGCCGGAAATCTTGTAGCTGTTGGGCGGGTCGAGATCGGTGAGCCGGACCTTGCCTTTGAAGCGGGCCTTCACCGGCCCGATCTTGTTGGTGGCGACGGCCGCAAATTCGTTCTCGCCGGTCACTTCAAGGGTCTCGCAGCCGGGAATGCAGGCCTTCAGCACCTCCGGGTTGTTGAGCGCAGCCCAGACCTTCTCGCGCGGAGCGGTCAGTTGCTGCTCTCCGGACATCGTCATCGCCATCGGTGCACCTCCGTTACGGCCAACCAGCCTCGAATTCGCCTTGGATGTGGAATTAAGCCCTTCAGAGGGTTCTGGAAAGGGCGTTTGCGCATAACATACCAACCGATCCTGCGCGGGGTTGGCGTAATTGCCCGCCGGGGCTAATTGTGGAGACAGCCGCGATTTCAGCTTGAAATCCGGCCCGGCCGCCTGAGGCCAAGGACAGATGCGCTCGTGACCGATCCGCTTCCGACCGACGGGCTGATGCTGTCGTCCCAACTGACGGCGCCGCTCTATGCCAGCGCGGGCATGCGCGTCATGATGACCGACCGGGCGCGATTGCAGCGCATGCTCGACTTCGAGGCGGCGCTGGCGCGCGCGGAGGCCGCGGTCGGCGCGATCCCGGCCACGGCCGTCAACGAGATCGCCGAAGCCTGCAAGGCGGAGCGCTACAACATCGCGCTGCTGGCGGAGACCGCCATTCCCACCGGCAATATTGCGACGGCCGTGGTGACCGCGCTGACCAACGAGGTGGCGCGCCGCAATCCGCAGGCGGCGGGCTTCGTGCACTGGGGCGCGACCAGCCAGGACGTGATCGACACCGCGCTGTCGCTCGAGCTGCGCGCCGCGATCGACGCCCTGCTCCTCGATCTGGACGTGGCGATCAAGGGCTTCAACGCGCTGGCCGGCCGTCACCGCCGCACCCTTTCGGTGGCGCGCACGCTGATGCAGCAGGCACTGCCGATGCCGTTCGGGCTGAAGCTCGCGGGCTATGCCGCGGCGCTGGCCCGCTCGCGCGAGCGGCTGGCGCGGCTGCGCCGCGAGGCGCTGGCGCTGCAGTTCGGCGGCGCCGCGGGAACGCTGGCGGCGCTGGGCGAACGCGGCTTTGGCGTCGCCGAGCGGATGGCGGCGATCCTCGACCTGCAACTGCCCGACGCGCCCTGGCATGCGCACCGCGACCGGCTGGCCGAAGTCGCCGGCGCCTTCGCGATCCTCACCGGCACCTGCGGCAAGATCGCCGGCGATATCGCGCTGATGATGCAGACCGAGGTCAGCGAGGCGTTCGAGCCCGCGCCCGGCGGCCGCGGCGGCTCGTCCACCATGCCGCACAAGCGCAATCCGATGGGCGCGGTCGCGGCGCTCTCGGCCGCGAGCATCGCGCCCAACCTCGCCGCGACCCTGTTCGCCGCACAGGTCCAGCAGCACGAGCGCGGACTGGGCGGCTGGCAGACCGAATGGATGACCTACCCGGTCCTCGCGCTCGTCACCTCGGGCGCGCTGCAGGCCGTCGCCGAAATCGCCGAAGGCCTGGAGATCGACGTCGACCGGATGCGCGCCAACCTCGACCTGAGCGGCGGCCAGATCATGGCAGAGGCGGTTTCATTTGCGCTGGCCGACAAGCTCGGGCGCATCGAGGCGCACCGGCTGGTGCAGGAGCTGACCGATCAGGCTGCCAAGGAAAAGCGCTCGCTCAAGGAGGTGACGCTCGCGCACATGCGGGTGAAGCAGCACTTGACCAGCGCCGAGGTGGAAAAGCTGTTCATTCCGCTGACCTACCAGGGCTCGGCGCAGGTCTTCATCGACCGGCTGGTGATGTCGAGCTCGACGCGCTCGCCGCGCCGCGTCGAGCCACGGGCGGAATTGCGGGCGGAGTTACGGACCGAGACCAAGTCGGAAAACTGGCAGGACATCCGCATGGTGGAGCCGCGGCTGCCGAATGCACCGCAACTGCCGCCGCTCGCCGAGCTGGCCAAGCCGTTGGTCGAACGGAAACCGCAGCCGGAGGCGGCGCCACCTCCACCGCCTGATCTGCATCAAGCCGTCGGCGCGTCCGAGCCGTCGCCCGCGGAGCCTGCGGCGGCCGAGCCCGTCGCCGATGCAACCGCTATGCCCGCGGATCGGGTCGAGCCGGAGCTTTCCGCGCACGCGGACCAGCACGCCGCCAAGGCCGCGCCGGAACCTGCGCCGGCCGCGGAGGACGACGCGCCCGGCGCATTCATGGACGTGCTGTCGCGGGCCGACGCCGAAGCGCAGGCTGCCGAAGAAAAGCGCAAGCCGTCCTGACGCACTCCCGCAAGCCACCTTGCAGGAACGCTGAATAAACGCGGATACTCGCCCCAATAGGCTTTGAAACAAGCGGTCACAAAAGACCGCGGATCGAATGGGACGAGGCACTGTCATGAACTTTCCACGCCGCCGTTTTCTGCGGTTGCTGACGGCCGCCGCAGCGGCTCCAGCCTTGCCGCGCATCGCAAGCGCACAAGCCGCCTACCCGACGCGCATCGTCAGGCTCGTGGTCGGCTTTCCACCGGGCGGCGGAGCCGACGCCGTGTCGCGCATCATCGCCAACCGGCTGTCGGAGGTGTGGGGCCAGCAGGTGGTGGTGGAGAACAAGCCCGGCGCCGGCAGCAACCTGGCGCTCGACACCGTCGCCAATTCAACTCCGGACGGCTACGCGATCATCATGTCGGTCCGCGCGCCGGGCCTGAGCCGGTTCCTGTTTTCCTCGCTGAGCTATGACCCGGACAGCTTCGCGCCGGTGTCGCGGATCGGCACCTACACCCATCTCCTCGTGGTGCCCAAAGACCATCCGGCGAAGTCGATGGGCGAGTTCATCGCCAACGCAAAAGCCAATCCCGGCAAGGTGACATTCGCGTCGCCGGGCGTCGGCACGCCGTCGCATCTGACCGCAGAGTTGCTCAAGACCAGGGCCGGCTTCGAGATGACGCATGTGCCCTATCGCGGCGTGGCGGCCGGCGCGATGAGCGATCTGGTCGCCGGGCGGATCGACGCGATGATCAACACCACCGGCTCGCTGCTGCAGGCCTCGCGCGGCGGACAGGTGCGCGGGCTCGCGGTCACGGCCGGCAAGCGCTCGGCGCTGGCGCCGGAATTTCCGACCATGCAGGAGTCGGGCGTCGCGGGCTTCGACATCTCGTCTTGGTACGGGCTGTTCATGCCGGGCAAGAGCCCGCCGGAGCTGATCGCCAAGGTCAACGCCGACATGGCCACCATCCTGGCCGAGCCGGCGATCAAGGCGCGGCTCGCGCCGCTCGGCATCGAGGCCGCGAGCTCCACGCCGGCGCAGCTGGCCGCGGACGCCAAGGCCGAAACCGAGCTGTGGGGCCCGGTGATCAAGGCGGCCAACATCAAGGGCGATTGAACGAAGCGCAGGCCGCCCTGCGTACGGACGGCTAGCTAAAAGACAATGGGCGACTAAAACACCAAATCGACGCCCAACTCGTTCGCCAACAATCTTCAAAGCAACTGAGGAAGTCCGATGCCTACTGTCAACGCCAAGGACGGCTGCCCGATCAACTATCAGGTCGAGGGCCCGGCGGATGCGCCGGTGCTGATGCTGTGCAATTCGCTCGGCACCAACCTGCACATGTGGGACGAGCAGGCGGCGGAGTGGTCGAAGCATTTCCGGCTGGTCCGCTACGACCGGCGCGGCCACGGCCAGTCCGGCGCGCCGAAGGGCCCCTACACCATGGACATGCTGGGCCACGATGCGCTGGCGGTGGCGGACGCCGCGGGCGCGAAGAAGTTCAACTGGTGCGGGCTGTCGATGGGCGGCATGGTCGGGCAATGGATGGGCGCCAACGCCCGCGATCGCGTCGGCAAGCTCGTGCTCTCCAACACGCACTATTACTACGCCGACAAGCAGCCCTGGAACGACCGCATCAAGTTCGCGCGCGACAACGGGCTCGAAAAACTCTCCGGACCGCAGATGGAGCGCTGGTTCACCAAGGAATTCCGCGACCGCTCCCCCGGCCCGGTGTCCAAGGTGGTGGAGATGTTCACCGCGACCCGGCTCGACGGCTTCCTCGGCTGCTGCGAGGCGGTGCGCGACATGGATTTCAGCAAGTCGACGCCGACCATCACGGCGCCAACCATGGTGATCGTCGGCACCAAGGATCCGGCGACGCTGCCGGAACACGGCCATGAGATCGCGAAGATGATCAAGGGCGCGAAGGTCACGTCGCTGGAAGCGGCGCACCTGTCGAACATCGAGCAGCCCAAGGCGTACACCGAGGCTGTGCTGAACTTCCTGAAGAGCTAGGGAGCCCCTCCATGGACGACGCCGAGCGTCTCAAGCGCGGCGAGGCCGCGCGCCGCCGGGTGCTCGGCGACCAGGCGATGGAGCAGTCGAAGAAGCGGCGCAACGCGTTCAACGCCGAATGGATCGACTGGATCACCAGGAGCCCGTGGCACGACGTGTGGACGCGGACGCACTTCGACGACCGCACGCGGCGGGTGCTGGTGATCGGCACCATGATCTCGCTCGGCCGCTGGGAGGAGTTCCGCCTGCACGTGAAGGCGGCGCTCACGGTCGGCGGGTTCACGCCCGACGACATCAAGGAGATCATTCTTCAGCAGGCGAGCTATTGCGGTGTGCCCGCGGGCAATCACGCGTTCCGCGAAGCCGAAGAGGTGCTGAAGGAAGTCGGCAAGATGCCGTAGCTGCAGTGTCCCGGGCGCAGCGCGGCATGAAATGACGCGCTGCAGACCCGGGACCGTTACGCATACCGCCTTTGGAACGGTCCCGGATCAGCGGTGCATCACTTCGCTGCGCTCGCGCTGCACCGCATCCGCAACACAGAGCGGATCAACCGCCCCTGCCCTCGCGGAACGCCTGCGGCGTGGAGCCGGTCTGCTTGCGGAAGAAGCGGGCGAAGTGCGACGGATCGGCGAAGCCGAGGTCGTACGAGATTTCGTGGATCGGCTGGCCGGTGAACACCAGCGCGCGCTTGGCCTCGGTGAGCAGCCGCTGGCGGATCAGATGTCCCGCGGTCACGCCGCTGGCGCGCTTGACGTGATCGTTGAGCCGGTCGGGCGTGATCGCAAGCTTTCCGGCATAGAAGCTGATCAGCCGTTCCTTGCGGAAGTGCTCTTCGACCAATCGTCGCAGCGCCTCGACCGTCGAGTCCGTCGGCGTGAGCGTGACTGTGCCGGTGCGCGCCCGGCTCGCCGCAAGCCGCGCCACCTCGATCGCAATGAGCGCGAGCAGGCCGCGCATCGCCAGCCGGAAGCCCTCGCGGGCGAGGAAGCCTTCCTCGTGCAGGTCCCAGCACAGCGATGAGAGGCGCGCCGTCTCCGCGCTGTTACCGAGCGGGATCACCGGTTCGACCGCGAGCGCCTTGAGGCGCTTCAGCGACTCGCCCGAGCGATCGCCCAGCGCCTCGGCGACGTCCTCGGTGAAGCTCACCACCCAGCCGTCGGTGACATCGGGATGGAAGCGGAAGCCGTGCGCGGTGGTCGGCGGCACCAGGATGGCGGCAGGCGCCGCAAACGGCAGCAGCGCCGCCTCGAACGTCATCTCGCCGCCGCCCTGCTCGATCAGCAGGATCTGGAACAGGTTGCGGTGGCGGTGCGCGCGAATGAACCAGTCGTGAACCGACGAACGCGACGCGATGGTCTCGACCTGGATGAAGTCGAACGCCTGATCGTCCGGCGGATCGCCGTACAAGTGAAACAAAGGAAGGGCGGTCATGGTCGCCATCCGGCAAGCATAGGCGACCCAGGGGCATTCCGGAACTTGGATCGGACTTGGACTAAAGTCTGTCCACCGCAACCGGCAACCGGGGAAACGGTCAAACCTGCTTGTACAGCCGGTCGTGATAGACCAGCGCCGGCCCGGGCGCGCCCTGATGTATGGCCTCGACCATCCCGAAATAGATGTCGTGCGAAGCTACCGACTTGATCTCGATGACCCGGCAATCGCAGGCGATCACGGCGCTCATCAGGACCGGCGAGCCGGTGGCAAGCGGGCTCCACTCGCCGGTTTCGAAGCGCGCCTCACGGGCGACCTTGGTGCGCCCGGCAAACGTGTCCGCCACGATCTCGTCGCCGGCCCGGAGCGTATTCACGCAAAAGACGCCATTGCCGCGCAGGATCGGCATGCTGGTCGCACCGCGATTGAGGCAAACCAGCAAGGTCGGCGGTGCGTCGGAGACCGAGCAGACGGCGGTGGCGGTGAAACCGGTCTTGCCGCTCGGCCCGTCGGTGGTGATGACGTGCACGGCCGCGCCGAGCCGGCTCATCGCCTCGCGGAAGGCCTTCTGTTCGACGAATTTGGCTTCGGCGACGGCGGCAAAAGCCCCCGCCATGTCAGGGTGTTGGTCGATCCAGCTCATGATCTCAATGTAGTGGATTCCCCCGATGGGAGCCATCCCACCGGTTTCGCAGGGCTCCGCGCGTCACGCAGGGCTTCCCGGTTTGTAGGCGACGTCGTCCGGATCGACCCAGTCCCCGCCGGTCCAGCCGTCCTCGTCATAATCGGCCATGCATTGCTCGGCGAGCGCGATCATGCGGTCGTAGGCGCCGGACCCCTTGGCGTTCAGCATCGCGTGGATGCGGATGTCCTCGTGGTTCCCCGCATAGTTGTACTCGTAGAGCTCGTGCCGCCCGCCGAACTCGGTGCCGATGGCGTCCCACAGGAGCTTCATGATCTTGATGCGCTCCTTGAAGCCGATGCCGTTGGAGCCGCGCACGAAGCGCTTGAGGTAGGGCTCGGTCGCAGGATTCCGGAAATCCTTCACCGACGACGGCAGATAGATCAGCGACGACGCCACGATCTTCTCGACGATTTCCTTGATCCGCGCAAAGGCGTCGCCGGCGAACACCCGGTAGGCCGAGCCTGACTGCGAATTGGGCAGCACCGCATCGCCGACCCACGGCATCGGGTTCATCGCCATCGCGTCCGACAGGCCCCAGAACAGGTTTCGCCAGGCGATCACCTCACCGAGCATCGCCTGGTTGCCGCGAAATTCGTCCGAGCCCGCCGCCCGCAACGCCTTGGCGATGACGCCGACCAGGAAGTCGAGCTTGACCGCAAGCCGCGTGCAGCCCTGGAACTGATAGCCCGCGAGGAAGCCCGAGCGCGGGTAGAACACCTTGATCTTCTCGATGTCACGGTGAAGCAGCACGTTCTCCCAGGGGATCAGCACATTGTCGAACAGGAAGATCGCGTCGTTCTCGTCGAACCGCGACGACAGCGGATAGTCGAACGGCGTGCCCATGACCGCGGCCGTCATCTCATAGGAGGTGCGGCAGATGATCTTGATGCCGGGCAAATTCAGCGGCGCGATGAACATCACCGCGAGGTCGGTGTCGGCAATCGGAATGGCGGCGTTCTGGCCCATGAAGTTGTAGTGGGTGATGGCCGCCGACGTCGCCACCACCTTGGCGCCGGACACCACAATGCCGGCGTCGGTTTCCTTCTGGATGCTGATGAACACGTCCTTCACCTGGTCGGCCGCCTTCATGCGGTCGACCGGCGGATTGACGATGGCGTGGTTCATGAACAGCACATGGTTTTGCGCGCGCACGTACCAGTTCCGCGCGTTATCGGCGAAGCGCTCATAGAAGGCGGCATTGGCGCCGAGCGCGTTCATCAGCGAAGCCTTGTAATCCGGCGAGCGCCCCATCCAGCCGTAGGACAGCCGCGCCCAATGGGCGATCGCGTCGCGCTGGCCGATCAGGTCCTCGCGCGAATGCGCCACCCGGAAAAACTTGTGGGTGAACGAGCCCGAACCGGTGTCGGTCGGGCAGGTCAGCGTAGCCTTCTGCTTCTCGTCGTGCAGGGCGTCGTAGAGCCGGGCAACGCTTCGCGCTGCATTGCGGAAAGCCGGATGAGTGGTGACGTCCTTGACCCGTTCGCCGTAGATGTAGACTTCCCGGCCGTCCTTGAGGCTTTCCAGGTATTCCTTGCCGGTAAACGGCCGCGCCGCGCCGATCACGTCTTCTGGCTTCTGCCATGCCCTGCCCGTCCCCAAAGCGCCGTTTGTCCGGATTCTCAGCCTTCCGCGCCAACAAACCGCCGTGATATGATGTTTTCTGTACCAACGACTTCCAGCGTCACCGGGCACCTAACATGAAACGGCTTCTTGCAGCAGCAGCAATGACGGCAGTGCTGGCCGGACCGGCCGCCGCCCAGATGAGCCAGGGGCAGCAAAAGACGCCGCTCCAGCTTCTGTACGAAAAGGAACGGCAGGATCAGATCGCCAATGAGCAGGCCTACAACGAGCACATGAAGCGCTCGAAATCGCAAGGCACGGCGCCCAAGACCGATCCATGGGCGGGTGTGCGTCCCGCCAACGACACCAACGCCAAACGCTGAGACAATCAACCGCTGACGTCGGCAGAGCCGGGTTAGCCGCGCACGTCTTTGTCGTCGCGGAACGGCTGTGTCAGCATCCGGTCCAGGCGCAATTCCTTCGGATCGCGAAACGCCGGCAGGCCGATGGTCATGGCGTCGTGGCCCTGCGCGGGCTCCGGCCGGTAGGTTCGAAACAGCCGGTCCCACCACGGCAGGTTGAAGCCGAAATTGCTGTCGGTCTCGGCGCGATCGACCGAATGATGCACGCGGTGCATGTCGGGCGTCACGACGATCAGCCGCAGGATGCGATCGAGCCCGGACGGCATTCTCACGTTGGAATGATTGAACTGCGAGGTCGCATTCAGCACGACCTCGAACAGGATCACCGCGACCGGCGGGATGCCGAACGCCATCACGACGGCGATCTTGATGACAACCGAGATCAGGATTTCGATGGGATGGAACCGCAGGCCGGTGGAGACGTCGATGTCGAGATCCGCATGATGCATGCGGTGCAGCCGCCACAGCCACGGCACGTGATGGAACACGACGTGCTGCCCGTAGATCGCGAGGTCGAGGATCAGGAACCCGAGCGTGGCCGCGATCGAAAGCCGTAAATTCAAATGGTGGAATAGCCCGATGCCGTGGCCCGCGGCATACAGCGCCGCGCCCAGCACGGCCGTGGGAATGAGCAGCCGCACCAGCAGCGCATCGACCACGACGATCCCGATATTGCCCGGCCAGCGGCGCAGCCGCCCCGCCGATAGCGGCCGTCGCGGGGCGACGATCTCCCAGAACGCCATCGCGGCGAAAATCGCAACCGCGAAGAACAGCCGCAATCCGGCCTCAAGTGTCGGATCCATGGCGGCAACCGTACACCCGCGCGCGAACACGGCGAAATCACAGCCGGTTCAGGCAGCGCGCGATTTCGTTGCCCCTCGCCCGCGCCCCTGCTAAGCACGCTCAAATGCAGCCGCGACGGGGATTCGGCGGCAGGGCTGCATTCCGAAGGCACAGCAGCGCGGACCATCGCGGGGCGAATCCATGGAATATTTCGTCCAGCAGCTCATCATCGGGATCGCGCTCGGCTCGATCTACGGCCTGATCGCCATCGGCTACACGATGGTCTACGGCATCATCGGCATGATCAATTTCGCCCATGGCGACGTGTTCATGGTCGGAGGCTTCATCGCGCTGATCTCCTTCCTCGCGCTGGTGGCGATCGGCGTCACCGCGGTTCCGCTGGCGCTGTTCCTGGTGCTGCTGATCGCGATGACGCTCACGGCGCTCTACGGCTGGACCGTCGAGCGCTTCGCCTACCGTCCGCTGCGCCACAGCTTCCGCCTCGCACCGCTGATCTCGGCGATCGGCATGTCGATCATTCTCACCAACTATGTGCAGATCGCCCAGGGCGCGCGGGTGAAGCCGCTGCAGCCGCTCATCACCGGCGATCACACGCTGATGACCAGCGAGGCGTTCAACGTCCAGATTTCCAATATCCAGATCATCGTGATCGCCACCACGTTCGTCCTGATGGCGGGATTTTCCTGGCTGGTCGCAAAAACCCGGCTCGGCCGCGACATGCGCGCCTGCGAGCAGGATCTGAAGATGGCGTCCCTGCTCGGCGTCAACATCGACCGGACCATCTCGCTGACCTTCGTGATCGGAGCGGCCCTCGCTTCCGTCGCAGGCATCATGTACCTGCTCTATTACGGCGTGATCGACTTCTACATCGGCTTCATCGCCGGCATCAAAGCCTTCACCGCGGCGGTGCTCGGCGGCATCGGCTCGCTGCCCGGCGCCATGCTGGGCGGCCTGCTGATCGGTCTGATCGAGACGTTCTGGTCGGCTTACTTCTCGGTCGAATACAAGGACGTCGCCGCCTTCTCGATCCTGATCGTGGCGCTGATCTTCCTGCCGACCGGCATTCTTGGCCGGCCGGAAGTCGAGAAGGTGTGATGCGGGGCGCAACGCAGTGACTGACAAGGCCACGCACACTGCTCCGCAGCTTTCCGTCGCCGATGCGCTGAAGGACGCCGCCCTCGCCGCGCTGGTGGCGTTCGGCCTGTTCTTCTTCCTGATCGGGCTGCGCTCCGAACAGGGCCCGACCGGCGCGCTTTTGGTCACCACGCGCTGGCCCGAGTTCGCAATGGTGGTCGGCGCGGTGTTCCTCGGCGCGTTCGGCCGGGCGCTGGTCTTTGGCCGCGGACCGATCCGGATCGGCGGCGAGATGCCGTCGTGGGTGACGCACGCGCTTGCGGTGGCGGGCCGCTTCGCCGCACCGGCGCTGCTGATTTTCGCCGTGCTCACACCGGTGCTGTTCTACCAGAACCGCTACATCCTCGATCTCGGCATCCTCGTCCTGACCTATGTGATGCTCGGCTGGGGCCTCAACATCGTGGTCGGCCTCGCGGGCCTGCTCGATCTCGGCTACGTCGCCTTCTACGCGGTCGGCGCCTATTCCTACGCGCTGCTCGCCACGCACTTCGAGCTGTCGTTCTGGATCTGCCTGCCGCTCGCCGGAATCCTGGCCGCGTTCTGGGGCGTGATGCTCGGCTTTCCCGTGCTGCGGCTGCGCGGCGACTATCTCGCCATCGTCACGCTCGCCTTCGGCGAGATCGTCCGGCTGGTTCTGCTCAACTGGCAGACCGTGACCGGCGGACCGAACGGCATTTCGAGCATCCCGCGGCCGAGTTTCTTCGGCCTTCCGTTCAACGACGAGGAAGGCGGCTTCGCGGCGACCTTCGGGCTGGAGTTCTCGTCGACCCATCGCATCGTGTTCCTGTTCTACCTGATCCTGGCGCTGGCGCTCGTCACCAACTGGGTGACGCTGCGGCTGCGCCGCCTGCCGGTCGGACGCGCCTGGGAGGCGATGCGCGAGGACGAGATCGCCTGCCGTTCGCTCGGCATCAACACCACGACCACCAAGCTCACGGCCTTCGCCATCGGCGCGATGTTCGGCGGCTTTGCCGGTTCGTTCTTCGCCACGCGCCAGGGCTTCATCAGCCCGGAATCGTTCAGCTTCGGCGAATCCGCGTTGATCCTGGCAATCGTGGTGCTGGGCGGCATGGGGTCGCAGCTCGGGGTCGCGGTCGCGGCCCTGGTGATGCTGGCGGGCTTTGAGCTTTTCCGCGAGTTCCAGTCCTACCGCATGGTGGTGTTCGGCCTGGCGATGGTTCTGATCATGATCTGGCGGCCGCGCGGGCTGGTGTCGACACGGGACCCTTCGCTCTACCTCGGCGCCGACGAGAAAAAAACCATCGCCGCTTCGATGGTGAAGCAGGGTCAGGGATGAGCGGCGCAAACGATCGACCTATGACCGACGACGCCCCGATCCTGATCGTCGACCACCTGAGCATGCGCTTCGGCGGCCTCGTCGCCGTCGATGATCTTTCCTTTGTCGCCCGGCGCGGCCACATCACCGCGCTGATCGGCCCGAACGGCGCCGGCAAGACGACCGTGTTCAACTGCATCACCGGCTTTTACAAGCCGACCTCGGGACTGCTTCGCCTCGCCCATCCCGATCACGGCGTCTTCTATCTCGAACGCCTGCTCAACTTCCGCGTGGCCAAGCTCGCCCGTGTCGCGCGCACGTTCCAGAACATCCGGCTGTTTTCCGGGATGACCGTGCTGGAGAACCTGATCGTCGCGCAGCACAACACCTTGATGGTAGCGTCGGCTTTCACCTTCGCGGGGCTTCTCGGGCTCAGGTCCTATCGGAGCGCGGAAACCGCGGCTGTCGACAAGGCCCGCTACTGGCTCGAACGGACCGGCTTGCTGGCGCGGGCCGACGAGGCGGCGGGCTCGCTGGCCTACGGCGAGCAGCGGCGGCTCGAGATCGCCCGCGCCATGTGCACCGACCCCGTGCTGCTCTGTCTCGACGAGCCCGCCGCAGGTCTCAACGCCCGCGAAAGCGCCGAGCTCAACGAGCTCCTGAAGTTCATCCAGCGCGAGCACCAGATTTCGATCCTGCTGATCGAGCACGACATGTCGGTGGTGATGCAGATCTCCGACCACATCGTGGTGCTCGACTACGGCGTGAAGATCGCCGACGGCACGCCGGAGCAGATCCGCAACGACCCGAAGGTGATCGCGGCCTATCTCGGCGTCGAGGACGAGGAAGTCGAAAAGGTCGGCGCGGAGGTCGGGCTATGACCGCGCCGCTCCTGGCCGTCCGCGGCGTCAAGACGTTCTACGGCAACATCATGGCGCTGAAGGGCATCGACATCGACGTCAACGCAGGCGAGATCGTCACGCTGATCGGCGCGAACGGCGCCGGCAAATCGACGCTGATGATGACGATCTTCGGCAACCCGCGCGCCGGCGAAGGGAAAATCACGTTCGACGGACGCGACATCACGCACATGCCGTCGCACGAGATCGCCGAACTGCGGATCGCGCAGTCCCCGGAAGGTCGCCGCATCTTCCCGCGCATGACGGTTCTGGAAAACCTGCAGATGGGCGCGACCGTCGCCGACCCCGCACATTTCGCCGACGACATCAAACGGGTCTGCGCGCTGTTCCCGCTGCTGCAGCGGCGCATGACCCAGCGCGGCGGCACCTTGTCGGGCGGCGAGCAGCAGATGCTCGCCATCGCCCGCGCGCTGATGAGCCGCCCTCGCCTGCTGCTGCTGGACGAGCCGTCGCTGGGGCTGGCGCCGATGCTGGCCAAGCAGATTTTCCGCGCCATCCGCGAACTGAACGAGCGCGACAAGCTGACGGTGCTGCTGGTCGAGCAGAACGCCTTCCATGCGCTCAAGCTCGCGCATCGCGGCTATGTGCTGGTCAACGGCGAGATCACGCTGTCGGGCAGCGGCCGCGAGCTTCTGGAGCGGCCCGAGGTGCGCGCGGCCTATCTCGAAGGCGGCCGCCGGGAAGCCCAAAGCGCCTGAGCCGGCCGCTTAGACATTCGGCTGCATCGGCGCTAGGCTTGCGGAAAATCCGGGAGGAAATTCATGGCACTGCGTTCGTTTGTACGGCCTGCTTTCGCCGCAACGACCATGCTTCTTGCAGCCACGGCGGTCGCGCTCGCACAATCGAACACCATCCGCTTCATCATCGGCACCGCGCCGGGCGGTGCGATCGATCCTTACGCGCGCATCGTTTCCGATCCGATGGCGAAGGCGCTGAACCAGACCATCATCGTCGAATACAAGCCCGGCGCGAACGGTAACAACTCTGCGCAGTTCATTGCCGATCAGCCGGCCGACGGTCAGTATGTGTGGATCGGCACTCAGGCTTTCACCGAGATCAATCCCAACGCCTTCGCCAACCAGCGTTGGTCGATCGACGACTTCGTCCCTTTCATTCGCGGCGTCGAGGCGCCGCTGGTGTTCGTGGTGCACCCCGATGTGCCGGCCAAGACATTCGCCGAGTTCCTCGACTGGGCGAAGAAGAACAAGGGCAAGCTCAGCTATTCGTCCTACCAGCCCGGCACGCCCTCGCACTTCCTCGGCTATCAGCTCAATGAAAAGTTCGATCTTGACCTCACCCACGTCCCCTATCGCGGGTCTGGCTTGCAGGCGACGGCGCTGCTGGCCGGGCATGCGCAGTTCGGCTTCGCTCAGGTCAACCAGACTGCCCCAAACCATCAGATCGGCAAGCTTCGCATTCTCGCAACGACCGGCCCGACCCGCCACAAACTCATCCCGGACGTGCCGACCTTTGCCGAGATCGGCCATCCGGAATTCACCGCACGGGTGTGGTTCGGCCTGCTTGTGAAGAAAGGCACGCCCGCGGACGTCCTGAAGCGCTACACCGACGCCGCCAGGGCGGCGCATGCCGATCCCGACGTGCGGGCGAAGCTTGAAGCTCAAGGCTTCGACGTTGTTGCCGAGACCGGGCCGCAGCTTCTGCCGAACATCAAGGAACAGATCGTGCGCTGGGGCAAATTGGTCAAAGCGTCGGGTTTCTCTGCCGAGGATCGCGGCAGCACGCGATAGGACGCGGTCTCAGGAGACGACGGCACCACCACTCACCCAGGCCGTGACGGTGACGGCGGCGACCGTAGCCACGCCGATCAGCAGGCTGCCCAGGACCAGGCCCCATACCGCCAAAGCGCCCTGGCCCTTGCGGGCGGGGCTGAAACCATCGGCCGTGGAAATCAATGAGCCGCCGGAAACCGTGAAATGAGAAGACATATGGAACCTCATGGGCTGGGTGCCATATTCCGCCCTTTCCGTAAAACCTGAAGTGCGAAAGGTCACACCACGAAACAGCAGGTTACCGGCCGTTTCTAGGCCCGGCGCGTCGGCAGCGGCGCCCGATCGATGTGCTCGATCTCGGCGAGCAGCAGCTTTTCCGTCATCTGCGCCCGGATTTTTGCGTGCGCCGGATTGTCCCAGAGATTGTCGAACTCGCCCGGATCGTCCGCGAGATCGTAGAGCTCGCCCCAGCCGGTGCCGTGGAACACGCTCAGCCGGTAGCGGCCGTCGATTAGGCTGTGAACTCGCGCGGGCACGTTGGTGCCGGCGCTCGACGCCTGGTGGTCGTACTGGATGAACACGCTGTCCCGCGCCGGATTGCCGTCGAGCACCGGAAGCAGGTTCTTCGCCTGCATGCCGCTCGCAGGCTCGACCCTGGCGCGCTCGAGCACCGTAGTGCCGATGTCCATCGTCGAGCCGAGCGCATCGGTGCGCTTCGGTTGGCCTTTCGCCTGCGGGTCGGACCAGATGAACGGCACGCGCACGATGCTCTGATACTGCTCCGCGCCCTTGAGCATCAGGCGATGATCGCCGAGATGGTCGCCGTGGTCGCTGGTGAAGATCACCACGGTGTCGTCGCGCCGGCCGCTTGCATCGAGCGCCTTGAGAACCTGACCGACCGCATCGTCGATGCAGGCGATCATGCCGCAGGTCAGCGCCCTCGCCTCCTGCGCCTCGCGCGCCGACACGCCTATGGTTCCCATCCCGGTGAGGTTGGCCTTTCCGCCCTCGCGCTCCTTGATGATGTTCTGCACCAGCGCCGGCGGCGTCCAGTCGTTGCGCGAGTAGGCCTCCGGCACCGGAAACTGATCGGGCCTGTACATGTCCCAGTATTTGCCCGGCGGATTGAACGGATGGTGCGGATCGGGAAACGACACCATCAGGAAGAACGGCTCCTCCTCACCCTTATGCAGGTCGAGATATGCACAGGCGCGGTCGCCGAGGAACGCGGTCGCATAAAGCTCCTCGGGAATCGCGGTGCGATTGGCCTGCGGCACCGTATAATCGTGCGGCAGGCCGTTCCTGGTGCCGAGCAGAGCCCTGGCCTTCGGATCGCGCGCGTCGAGCCAGCTGTCGTAGTCACCGCCCGGATCGTCGCCATGCGCGCGAACCAGCGTCACATGATCGAAGCCGTAAAACGGCGTGCGCACCTGCGCGCCCGGCTTGTCCCAGTAGGCTGGCGTCTCCTGCACGTATTTCGGATCGGCCAGGTGGTCGCGCAGCGATTGCGTGAGGCCGGCCGATGGCTCGTGGAACCCGGCGCGCGGCGCCGGGCGCTTGATGATGGGATCCCAATCCGTGAAATTCTGCAGATGGCTCTTGCCGACCAGCGCGGTGCGGTAGCCGGCGTCGCGCAGGAGGTCGACGAAGGTCACCGCCTCCATCGATAACGGAATTCCATTCGAGCGCACGTCATGCACGGACGGCATCCGCGCCGTCATCAGGCTCGCGCGGTTGGGCTGGCAGACCGGGCTTGCGACGTAGAACCGGTCGAACGCCGTGCCGCGCGCCGCAATCGAGTCGATATTGGGCGTGCGCAGCACCGGATGGCCGTAGCAGCCTAAAAAATCGGCGCGGTGCTGGTCGGTGATGAACAGGAGAAAATTCGGACGTGACGATTTCGGCATTACGGAGTCCCGGCTGCTAGAGGCATTGTGATACTATCCTACTGAATCAAATGGCCGGAACTGGCTTGCAGGCTCGATGGACGAACTCTACGGCTCCGAAACCTGGCTTCAGGTCCTACTGGTCACCGGCGTGATCGGCGGCGGCGCGGCGTTCCTCGCCGGCCGCGCCATCGCGCAGACATGGCGTCCGTTCTGGCATGTGCTGGTTTACATGGCGATGCTCGGGGCGGCTGTGCGCTTCGTGCATTTCGCCCTGTTCGAGGCAACCCTGCTGTCGCCGGCGTCCTACGCGGCCGATACGGCCTACCTTCTCGTGCTCGGGGCAACGGCCTGGCGGATGACGCGTGCCGCCCAAATGGCGACGCAATACTATTGGCTCTATCGCCGGACCGGACCGTTTACCTGGCGGGAACGCGGGCCCGGCGAGCAGATTTCGGTCGAGAACAGCCCGGTGACCCGGTGACCGGCCGGCAAAAACCGGACAAAATGCCACCTATTCGGTTGTCGCGGACGGGGCGACCATAAGGTCAGAGTCCGCAAATTGAGGAGACTTCGATGAAGAAGATGTGGCTTGCAGGCGTAGCACTGGGCGCGGGACTGGCCTTGGCCACCCCGGCGTTTGCCCAGGACATCAGCGTGGGCGTTGCCGGTCCGATGTCGGGCGCGGAGGCCACGTTCGGCACGCAACTCAAGAACGGCGCGGAAGCGGCGGTTGCCGACATCAACGCCGCGGGCGGCGTGCTCGGCAAGAAGATCAAGCTCGAGGTCGGCGACGACGCCTGCGATCCGAAGCAGGCGCGCGCGGTCGGCGAGAAGTTCGCCAGCGCCAAGCTGCCGTTCGTGGTGGGGCACTACTGCTCGTCGTCGTCGATCCCGGCGTCGGAAGCCTATGCCGAAGGCGGCGTCCTGCAGATCACGCCGGCTTCGACCAATCCGACCTTCACCGAGCGCAAGCTCTGGAACACGTTCCGCGTCTGCGGCCGTGACGACCAGCAGGGCGTGGTCGCCGGCGACTACGTGGCCAAGACCTACAAGGGCAAGAACATCGCCATCCTTCACGACAAGTCGACCTACGGCAAAGGCCTGGCCGACGAGATGAAGAAGGCGCTCAACAAGGGCGGCGCCAAGGAGAAGATGTACGAGGCCTATACCAAGGGCGACAAGGACTTCAACGCGCTGGTCTCGAAGATGAAGGCCGCCAACATCGACGTGGTCTACGTCGGCGGCTACCACACCGAAGCCGGCCTGATCCTGCGCCAGATGCGCGGCCAGGGCATGAAGTCGCAGATGATCTCGGGCGACGCGATTGCGACCAACGAGTTCTGGTCGATCACCGGCCCGGCCGGCGAAGGCATGATGTTCACCTTCGGCTCCGACCCGCGCAAGCGCCCGACCGCAGCCGCAGTGGTGAAGAAGTTCAAGGACAAGAACATCGATCCGGAGGGCTACACCCTCTACACCTACGCGGCGATGCAGATCTGGGTCGCGGCGGTCAAGAAGGCCAACACCACCGACGGCAAGAAGGTCGCGGAGGTCATTCGCGGCGGCAAGTGGGACACGGTGCTCGGCCCGATCAGCTACGACAAGAAGGGCGACATCACCACCATCGACTACGTGTTCTACAAGTGGAACAAGGACGGCAAGTACGACGAGATCCCGGCCGGCAAGGGCTCGTAAGTTCGTTCGTTGATTCGCCGTTTCATCGGTCAACTCAATGCAGAGCCCGCCCCGATATCCGGGGCGGGCTTTTTGTTTGCGACTGTTGGCCGCTAGCCGATCTTGCCGAGCACCGGAAACGTCTCGAGCAGCCAGAAGCTCGCCTGCGAGACGGAACCAGTCAGAAAGGCTACGCCGGTCAGCACCAGCAGCCCGCCCATGACGCGCTCCATGTGCATCAGGTGCCGGCGAAACCGCGCGAGAAATGCCGCAAATGGCCTGATGGCGGCGGCGGCCAGAAGAAACGGAATGCCGAGCCCAAGCGAATAGACCGCAAGCAGCCCTGCCCCCTTCGCCACTGTCTGCTCGGCCGCAGCAACAGCGAGGATCGCCGCGAGGATCGGACCGATGCAGGGCGTCCAGCCGAACGCGAAGGCGAGCCCCATGACATAGGCGCCCCAAAGCCCGACGGGCTCCACCATCTCCACGCGCTTCTCGCGCAGCAGCAAGCCGATTCGGAACAGGCCCAGGAAGTGAAGCCCCATGAGGATAATGGCCACGCCCGCGACGATGGAAAACTCGGCGGACCAGGCCCGCACCACGCCGCCGATGACGCTCGCGCTCGCGCCCAACGCCACGAACACGGTGCTGAAGCCGCCGACGAACAGCAGCGCCGCACACAGCGTGTCGAGCATCGAGCCGGTTTGCGGATCGTCGTCCGCCAGCCGTTCGAGCGAACTGCCGGCGAGATAGACGAGATACGGCGGCACCAAAGGCAGAACGCAGGGGCTGAGAAAGCTCACGACCCCTGCAATCAGCGCGGCAAGAAGGCTCACATCGGCTGCCATGCCGCCTAGATGCATGGGGAGAAGGCCACGCGCAAGCGCTGCGTCCGGCCGCTGGCGCTGATGTGATCGGTGGTTGATCTGCTATGGTTCGAATCGTGACCGGCTGGAGACCGTTGTGGCGCGCAATCTCATCACCGACGTCGCGGGCGTTCGCGTCGGGCATGCCGACGACCCAAAGCTCGGCTCGGGCGTCACGGCGGTGATCTTCGACAAGCCTGCGGTCGCGGCCGCCGACCTGCGCGGCGGCGGGCCCGGCACGCGCGAGAGCGCGCTGCTCGATCCCGCGATGACGGTCGAGCGGATCGACGCCATCACTCTTGCCGGCGGCTCGGCCTACGGCCTCGACGCCGCCTCCGGCGTGCAGGCCTGGCTGCGCGAACAAGGCCGCGGCTTTGTCGTCCGCGAGGCAGTTGTGCCGATCGTGCCGGGCGCGATCCTGTTCGATCTGTTGAACGGCGGCGACAAGACGTGGGGCCGCTATCCGCCCTACCGCGAGCTTGGCCATGCGGCCGCGGTGCAGGCGGCGGCGGACTTCGCGCTCGGCAGCGCGGGCGCGGGCCTTGGCGCGACCACCTATGACCTGAAGGGCGGCGCCGGATCGGCGTCGGCCGAAGCGCGCGGCGGCATCACGGTCGGCGCGCTCGCGATGGTCAATGCTGCGGGCTCGGCGGTGATCGGCGGCAGCCCGCATTTCTGGGCCGCTCCGTTCGAGCGCAACAACGAGTTCGGCGGACGCGGGCAGCCGGCCGCGGTGTCGCTGCAGGCGCTCAACTTCCGCACCAAGGGTCAGCCCGGCGAGAACACCACGCTGGTGGTCGTCGCGACCGACGCGACGCTCACCAAGGCGCAGACGCGGCGGCTTGCCATCATGGCGCAGGACGGCCTGTCGCGCGCGCTGCGGCCGATCCACACGCCGCTCGACGGCGACATCGTGTTCGCGGCGGCGACCTGCCAGCGGCCGTTCGCCGACCCGATCTATGGCCTCGCCGAGCTCGGCACGCTCGCCGCCGACGTGGTGGCGCGCGCGATCGCCCGCGGTGTCTACGAGGCGCGCGCCCTGCCGTTTCCAGGCGCGCTTCCGAGCTGGCGCGACAAGTTCGGCAAATAGCGCCTCATCGCTGGTTGAGCGTCCGAAGCGTCGAAACCCATACGTTCGGCGCCATCAGGCTGTGCGGACGCCGCATGCCGAGCGCCTCGGCGACCGCGATGCCGAAGTCGTTGCAGTTCTGGAAGATCGGGTGCCAGTCACGCTGGGTCTTCTTCATGATGCGGACAACACGCGCAACGGCTGCATATTCGGCGGCCGTCAGCGGCCGTCCATAGATCTGGTCGGGCTTGAGCAGGACGTCGTCCTTGTATTTCTGCACCGAGCCCTCAACCGGAAAGACCAGGGCCTGCAAGGCATCGACCTCGGGAATGAAGCCTGCGGTGCGGACATCGAGAATGCGCCCCGAGGCATCGGTGCGCCCATAAACAATGTAGGTGTGCCCGATATACGTGCTGGGACGTGAACGGAATTCGATGAAGTAACGGTCGCGGCCGCCGTCCTGCTGCGCGCCCGAAGCCGGTTGCGCAGCGACCCGGCCGCTCGCGAGGATCGCGAGAAACAGCAGGCTGCCCGCGAAGGCAAAGCCCAAGGCGCGAATGGCGACCGCGAACCGCAAGCGTTGCTCCCCGGCCGGACAGTCCGACCGACCGGCACGGGCTCTCGGCCCGCACCCAACGCCTCCTCATCGTCTGCAATCCCCGCCCCGCCCGCGAAGCCAGCAATGGTTATTCTCTATGCTTAACCGGGCAGTGGAAACCGTTCGCCAAAAATGTGGTTAACCCGCGTGGTTCAGGAGGCGAACCGCTCCGCCGAAAACGGCGCCGGATCGCAGAACGGCGTCGTTCCGGTCATCATTTCCGCCAGTAGCCGGCCGGACACCGGGCCAAGCGTCAGGCCCCAATGCGCATGGCCGTAGTCGAGCCAGAGCCCCGGCTGGCCGGGCGCCCGACCGATCACCGGGCGTGAATCAGCAAAGCACGGCCGTGAGCCCATCCACGGCTGCGCCTCAACGTCGTCGCCCAGCGGATAAAGCGCCCTGGCGGCCGGCAACAACCGGTCGAACTGAACCGGCGTCGGAGCCGCGTCACGCTCGGCGAATTCCGCGCCGGTGGTGAGGCGGATGCCCTGCTCCATCGGCGCAAGACAGTAGCCGTAGTCGGCATCGACCACCGGCCGCGTCAGGCCGGCATTGCCGCGGGACTTGAAATGCCGGTGATAGCCGCGCTTGAATTTCAGCGGCAGGCGGATGCCGAGCGGACCCAGAACATCGGGTGCCCAAGGTCCGAGCGCGATCACGGCCTGCTTGCCATCGACCGGGCCCTCGTCGGTGTCGACCCGCCAGCCCTCACCGGAACGATGCAGCGTCAGCGCGTCGCCCTTCAGGATGACGCCGCCGAGCCTGGTGAACAGCTCCGCATAGGCCTTGGCGACCGCGCCGGGGTTCGTCACGCTCGCCGCGTCCGGCGTCATCACCGCATGGCGAAACACCGGAGCAAGCGATGGCTCCAGCCCGCGCGTCTCTTCGGGGCTGAGCACCTTGAGCTCAAGACCGAGTTCCTTGGCATAGTCGCGCTCGCGCGTCGTGCCGGCGAACGACCCCTCGCTGCGATAGAGCTTGAGCCAGCCGGTCTTGTGCAGATAGCGCGTGGCCTGCGCCTCCATCATCAGCGCCTCGTGCTCGGCGATGGCCCGCGCATAGAGCGGCCGCATCGCCTTGGCGAAATCGAGGGCGCGTTCGCCCCGGGTGTTGGCGCGATAGGCCAGCAGCCATGGCGCAAGGCCCGGCAAAGCCGCGAGATGATAGTTGGCCTCCGGCGCCTGCTTCAGCGCGATCCGCAGCAGCGCGCCAAGGCCCTTCGGAAAGGCATGCGCGAACAGCGTATTGCCTTCAATGACGCCGGCATTGCCGTAGGAGGTTTCCTCGCCGGGTCCGCGACGGTCGACCAATGCCACCGACAGCCCGCGTTTGACGAGGTGCAGCGCCGCCGAAATACCGACGATGCCTGCGCCCAGCACGATCGCGTCGGTACGGGCCATATCAGTCTCCTTGCGAATTCTTCCGCGGCGCAAAATGCGATCCGCGCTGCGGCCCCCTTATTTAGGCGACGCTATCGACGGCCGCCAGCGCGGCTGTTATGCCGCAACGATGGGACTGCTCGACGGCATGGCGGCGGCGCTTGCCTGGCTTGGCCGCCGAGGCACCACGGCTGTCGCCATTTCGATCCTGCTCGGCATTGTCCTGCCGCCGCTCGGTGCACTGGTCCGGCCGTTCTTTCCCGAAACCGTGTTCATCCTGCTGTGTCTCGCGTTTCTCCGCGTCGACCCCGGAGCCTTGCGCGCGCAGCTTGCGAGGCCCCAGCTTCTGATTGCCGTCGCGGCCTGGATCATGCTGATCACGCCCGTGCTCGCCGGCATCGCCTTCAACGCCATCGACCTGCGGAACGAGTCGCCGGCGCTGCTGCTGGCGCTGGTGCTCAACCTGGTAGCGCCGCCGATCTTTGCCTCGCCGGCGCTCGCCGCCCTGATGGGACTCAACGCCGCGGTCACGCTTGCGCTGCTGCTGGTCTGCATCGCCGCAACACCGTTTGTCGCTCCGGCTCTGGTCGCGATGTTTGCCGGCTCCGCAGTGACTTTTTCGCCGCTCGCGCTGGGCCTGCGCCTGGTGCTGATGCTGGCCGGCGCCGCCTGCGTCGGGATCGCCATCCGCGCGTTCATGGGCAGGCCGTGGGTCGAGCGACAGGCCGAGCGGATCGACGGCCTCAACGTCATCGTGCTGTTCCTGTTCGCCGTGGCGCTGATGGGCGACGTGCTGACCAACACCATCTCCCGGCCGTTGTCCGTTCTCGGGCTGCTGGCGCTCGGAACCATAGTCACGTGGGGCCTGTGCGCCCTGACCGCCCTGCTGCTTTACCGCCTGGACTTCCAGACCTCGCTGCCGCTTTCGCATGCGGCGGCCTCCCGCAACACCGGCCTGATGCTCGCAGCCGCCGCCGGCGCCGTTCCGGAACTGGTCTGGCTCTACATGGCGCTGCTGCAGATCCCGATCTACGCGCTGCCGCTGATTCTGAAACCCCTGGCGCGCAGGCTTTCCACCGCTGCCTAGCGCCGGCGTTGCCCCCCTTTCGGCCGCGTGTTACCTCGACGGGACACCGGGAAGCCCCATGTCGCGCCCTCTCCGCATCGCCCCCTCGATCCTGGCCTCGGACTTCTCGAAGCTCGCCGAGGAGGTCCGCGCGGTCGAAGCCGCCGGCGCCGACTGGATCCACCTCGACGTGATGGACGGTCACTTCGTTCCGGTGATCACGTTCGGACCCGACGTGGTGAAGGCGATCCGCCCGATCAGCCAGAAGATATTCGACGTCCACCTGATGATCGCGCCGGTCGATCCGCATCTCGAAGCTTTCGCCAAGGCCGGCGCCGACATCATCACCATCCATGTCGAGGCGGGCCCGCACGTGCACCGTTCGCTGCAGGCGATCCGCGCGCTCGGCAAGAAGGCCGGTGTGACGATGAATCCCGGCACACCCGTCGAAACGATCGAGCCTGTGATCGACCTGGTCGACCTGGTGCTGGTGATGTCGGTCAATCCCGGCTGGGGCGGACAGAAGTTCATTCCGGCCGCCGAGGACAAGATCCGCCGCGTCAAGGCGCTCGCCGGCGGGCGGCCGGTCGACATCGAGATCGACGGCGGCGTCACCGCCGAGAATGCCGCGCTGGTGACGCGCGCCGGCGCCAATGCGCTGGTCGCGGGCTCCGCGGTATTCAAGGGCGGCGCTTCGGCCTACAAGGCCAACATCGATGCGATCCGCAACGCCGCGGCGCTCGCCCGTGGCGAAGCCGCCTGATCGCGACTACACTGCTTCCGAGATCCGACCGGTGGAATGCGAGGGATAAGCCATGGGCGTATTGATCGACGGCAAGTGGACCGACGGTGAACTGCCGCAGGAAACCAGCACCACCGGGCAGTTCAAGCGCGTCGACAGTTCGTTCCGCGACCGCATCACCGCCGACGGCTCCTCGGGCTTCAAGGCCGAGCCCGGCCGCTACCATCTCTACGTCGCGCATGGCTGCCCGTGGGCGCACCGCACGCTGATCTTCCGGGCGCTGAAGAAGCTCGACGGGCTGATTTCGGTCGCCTATTCGATTCCGGGCCTCAAGCAGCAGGGCTGGCAGTTCGGCGACGACCCGCGCTACCCCGACTGCATCCCCGACAAGGCGAACGGCTTCGAATACATGCATCAGGCCTATACGGCGTCGAAGCCGGACTACACCGGCAAGGTCACGGTGCCGACGCTGTGGGACAAGAAGACCAGGCGCATCGTCAACAACGAGTTGTCCGAGATCATCCGGATGCTCAACACCGAGTTCAACGCCATCACCGGCGACCGCACCGACTATTACCCGCAGGCGCTGCGCGCCGAGATCGACGCGGTGAACGAGCGCGTCTATCACAACGTCAACAACGGCGTGTACCGCGCGGGCTTCGCCAAGTCGCAGGCGGCCTACGAGGAGGCCTATGACGGGCTGTTCTCGACGCTCGACTGGCTGGAGGAGCGGCTGTCGAGCCGGCGCTATCTGGTCGGCGCGCAGATCACCGAGGCCGACTGGCGGCTGTTTCCGACGTTGGTGCGCTTCGACGTCGCCTACTTTTCGATCTTCAAGTGCAACCGGCAGCGGATCGCCGACTATCCGAACCTGTCGAACTACATGCGCGAGCTCTATCAGGTGCCTGGTGTCGCTCCGACCGTGACGCCGCGCTACTACGTCATCAACTACTATTCGATCGCCAGGGTGAACCCCACCCTGATCATTCCGAAGGGAACGCCGGTGGATCTCGGCCAACCGCACGACCGGGCGCGGCTCGCCGCATAAGCTGCGTTTGAACCTGTTCGGTGCGGGCTGCGACCAACGACAAGCAGCATCGTCACCGAACGGGACATCATGTCGAATCGAAGGCGCACCGCCGCGGCAACGGCCACCCTGGAATGGCCGCGCGGCTTCGTCGCCCCCGCCAAGAGCGCCAGGCTCGCGTCGCTCCTTAAAGAGGGCGAGCGGGTGCTCTGGACCGGGCATGCCGATGTGCACTCGGCGCTCCGCACGAAGATTGTCCTGTGGTGGGTTGGAATGCCCTGGACCATCACCGCGCTGGTGCTGATCTATTTCAACGTCATCCGGCAGGACTTCCAGTTCCTGACGCTGGTGATCGGCGGACTGTTCCTCGCAGCACCATTTCTGCTGACGGCCCATACCGCCGGCGCGGTCTACGCCATCACCAACCGCCGGGCGATCATCAACCGCGACGCGCTCGGCCAGAAGCAGATCGTCTGCGTGCCGTTCGAGGACATGGACGAGAAGCTCGAGGTGATGCCAACCAACGGCGAAACCGGGCACCTGTACTTTGCCTCCAGGATGTCGACCAGGCTCGCCGACGCCGACTTCGACGGCAAGCTTGCGTTCCGGGAGCTGCCGCGCGCGCAGGAGGTCGCCGACCTGCTCGACCGCATCCGAAATCACGGCAACGTCAAGCGCGGCAAGGCCAAGCGCCGCAAGACAAAGAGGTAAGGCTGCCGCAGCGGGCGGCCGGAGCCGACTTTTCCACCATTCCGGCTTGCAATTGCGGCCTGCGGGTTTGATACAGACGGGCTTGAGCCCCCGCGCCCGAGGCCCCGATGATTCCGCGTTATTCCCGTCCCGAAATGGTTGCGATCTGGTCGCCGGAGACGCGGTTCCGCATCTGGTTCGAGATCGAGGCGCATGCGGCCGACGCCATGGCCAAGCTCGGCGTCGTGCCGAAGGCCGCGGCGAAGAAAATCTGGGACAAGGGCAAGAATGCCAGGTTCGACGTTGCGCGGATCGACGAGATCGAGCGCGTCACCAAGCACGACGTGATCGCGTTCCTCACCCATCTCGGCGAGATCGTCGGCCCCGAGGCGCGCTTCGTGCATTCGGGCATGACGTCGTCGGACGTGCTCGACACCTGTCTCAACGTGCAGCTCACCCGCGCCGCCGACATTCTGATCGGCGACGTCGACAGGCTGCTTGCCGCGCTGAAGCGCCGCGCCTTCGAGCACAAGAAGACACCCACCGTGGGGCGTTCGCACGGCATCCATGCGGAGCCGACGACGTTCGGCGTGAAGCTCGCGATCGCCTATGCGGAATTTTCCCGGGCCAGGGAACGCCTGGTCGCGGCGCGCAAGGAGGTGGCAACCTGCGCGATCTCCGGCGCGGTCGGCACCTTCGCGCAGGTCGATCCGCGCGTGGAGGCGCATGTCGCCAAGGCCATGGGGCTCGCGGTCGAGCCGGTGTCGACCCAAGTCATTCCGCGCGACCGGCACGCGATGTTCTTTGCGACGCTCGGCGTGGTTGCGGCGTCGATCGAGCGGCTCGCGACCGAAATCCGCCATCTGCAGCGCACCGAGGTGCTGGAGGCCGAGGAGTTCTTCTCCGAGGGCCAGAAGGGCTCGTCGGCGATGCCGCACAAGCGCAACCCGGTGCTGTCGGAAAACCTCACCGGCCTCGCCCGCATGGTGCGCGCCTACGTGACGCCGGCGATGGAGAACGTCGCGCTGTGGCACGAGCGCGACATCTCGCATTCCTCGGTCGAGCGGATGATCGGGCCGGATGCGACGGTGACGCTCGACTTTGCGCTCAATCGGCTGACCGGCCTGATCGACAAGCTCGTGGTCTATCCCGGCAACATGCAGAAGAACCTCGACCGGCTCGGCGGCCTTGTGCATTCGCAGCGGGTGCTGATCGCGCTCACGCAAGCCGGCATGTCGCGCGAGGACGCCTACAAGGCGGTGCAGACGCATGCGATGCAGGTCTGGCAGGGCAAGGGCGACTTCCTCACCTTGCTCAAGGGCGATCCCAAGGTCCGTGCCAAGCTGAAGCCCGCCGAGATCGAGAAGAATTTCGATCTCGGCTATCACTTCAAACACGTCGACACGATCTTCAAGCGCGTGTTCGGCAAGGCGTAGCAGTTCTTTAGCGGGGCTGAGGCGGCAAAGCCGCCGAGCCCACGCATTCCTTGCGACGCGCGAGAACGTGGGCATAGGCGAGCAGAGCGCCGCCGTCCTTCGGACGGCTACGCCGCTACGCGGCTTTGCCCACCCTACAGCCGCAAATTGTCAGCGCCTCCGGTTGTGAAACTGGATGTCGCGCCACACCCGATCGCGCTGCTCGCGGTCGTTCCAGTCCCAGATGTGAGGTCCGGTGAGCGTGGCCTTCGGCTCGGCAGGTGTCGTTGCCTGCCGCGGCGGTGCGGACGCGTAAGCTTCCGCACCGGTTTTCAGAAGCCCGCGGCTGGCATAGCCGGTGACATGGCCGAACTTCACGCGGCACCACTCGTCGCCGCATTTCTGCACGTCGAGCCTGGAGCCTTCCGGCATGACGGCAACGACGTCGAACGCGCCGCCCGGCCCGGAGCGCAGGTTGACCTTGGTTTCGATCGTCGCAGGCTCGGCCGCGGCCCCCGCCGCGGACGATGCCAGCACCGCCAAGGCGGCGATGCTCCGGTTCGGTGGAAACATTTCTGCTCCCCAGATTGCGGCGTCGCCCCGCTTTCTCACCGAATGCTTTGCTCAATACGTCAGGCGCGCCGCCCTGCCCCTGCGGCACGACGCCACCCGTCGCGGCGTGGTTAACCCGGAAACGCGAACGAGCGGCCGCCGCAGCCTCAGGCCGGCATGACGCCGGGCTCGGGCCGGATCGAGACGGACCCTGACAACGCTTCAAGCACGTCGACACGATCTTCAAGCGCGTGTTCGGAAAGGACTGACCCTATTTCATCCAGCATTGCCTCGGACGCAGCCAGCGCCACAGCAGGTATGGCGAAAACAGGACAAAGCCCGTCACGCCTATGACGATGCCCAGAATCCACACCAGGGCCACCAGCCAGATGCGGTACAACTCCGCCGTGATCGGACGAAGCACGCGTGCGACCTTGTTCCGCCAGTCCGGCGACGGGCGCGCCTTGGCGTCGAGTTTTTTGTGGTCGTGCCAGGCCCATTCGGCGTGAATGGTGAGGCGGCGCCGCAATTTTTCAGTCCAGAAGAAGAACACCCACCCCAGCAGCGCCAATGAAACGATGCCACTCAGCGGATACACCCTGAAGGACGGCACGGTGGCGCCGGCCCAGCTCGGCAATATTCCGCTTATATTTGACAGCAGCCAATTCCATCCCGAGACGATTCTGGCGGTGATATCCGGGCCCAGCAAACCGGTGACGATCGCCCAGATTGCGCGAAGCCCAGCCTCGCTGGTTTGCAAAATGCAGTTGGGCCAGTCGAATACCAGGCGAAGCGCAAACAGGCTGATAAAGAGCGTGAGCCCGAGCGTGGTGAAATACGCAAGACGACGCCACCAGACAAAGTCCCACGCCTCTTCCATCCCGGCCGTATCGGCTTGCTCTACTTCCCGTGTCCCGACCAGAATTTTTGTTCCTTTCGGGTAGGGACCGCGAAGACTGACCGGCGCGTAATTCCGTTCCCGGTCCACGATGCGGTTATATGCGGCCGGATGCAGGCGGACGGCCGGAATGGCTACACCGTACTTCTCATCATTGCACAGCTCCGCAACCTTGCGCGGGCCGTAGCGGTAGTAGCCGGCGACGCCGCCGCGCGAATCGTATTGCTCGCCCTGGGGATTCGCGCGCGCGTGGACCTCTTTGCGAATCCAATCGATGTAATGCAGGCCCTTCTCTTCTGCTTCGTCCATCATCCAGTCGAGCGCAGCGATCGACAAACCATCGTCCGGATAGCCGCCGCCGACATTGGCATGAACGCCGGCAAACCAGACCTGCTTGATCTTGTCTTCAGTCAAATACTCCCACTTTGATTCGTCCTTCGGATTGTCCTTGTCCTTGACAATCTCGGTCCAGAGCACCGGGCGGAATGTAGGACGCTCGTCGTCGAGCGACAGCGCGTGACGGATGGCCTTGACCCGTTTGGATGGCTCGCGATCGGCGACGCTCAGCGGCCAGATCCATTCGTCGATCACAGTCTTCAATTCGTCGACCGGCATCCCGTAGGCATCGACAGTGTCCCAAACACCGATGAAACGAATGTTCGGAAATATCTGACGGCAGCCGCATTGCCGAAGGTCAATGGTTGTCTCATCCGGATAGTAGTTCGGCCCACGCAAGATGTGATTGTAAATCATCCAGCGCGATTCAGACGCACGGATCAGGAAATCGCGCCGGTAAGCCTGGTAGGCTTGTTCAACGCATTCGTCCAACTGCGCGTCGCTGAGCGCTTTGACAATTCCACATTTCCCGATCAGACCCATCACCAGCCGGATGGTGAACGCTCCACGGCTGAATCCGAACCCGTAAATCTGATCGCCGGTGTCGTCGGGCTTGCCGGGATCGTCAAATTTTCCGGCGTCACCCGGCACATAGTTGCGGCATACGTAGGTGTATATGTCTTTGACGTTTTTCCAGACGCCTACCCCGAATGCACCGCCAAGCGCGCGAAGCGGTTTGAAATTCTCCGTACCCACGCCGTTGTCGTAATAGACAATCTGGCGAGGCAGTTTCGCGTCTTCGGGCGGCACTTCGATGTCGATCGCCTGATAAAGCCGCCACACATTGGACTTGAACGGACTGGACGAGCTATTCCCGGTGCCATCCGAAAGCAGAACAATGTTGATTGCCATGAGTGCCTCCCCTGGCGGGTCATATTACTTCGGATTGCATCTTCAAAAATCTACAATTATCAATCGTGAGCATAAAAATCGGACAAACGCCGTCGTTCCGAAGCAAAGGCGCGTCCCCGCCGCGGCTTACGCCACCTCAACTTCATGCAATTGCCGCCTCGGTGCGCATATTTGCAGCTTAAACAAAACGGGCGGCCCTGTGGCCGCCCGTTCATTTCATGTAGCCACGTGAGACGGCTAATCCACCGACACGCCACTCGCCTTGATCGGCACCGCCCACTTCTCGATCTCGTCCTTGACGAGCTTTCCGAGGTAGGCGGGCGTGGTCTCGTTGCCCGTTGCGATCTCGGCGCCGAGACCGGCGAGCTTCTCCTTCACCGCCGGCGTGTTGATCGCATCGACCGCGGCCTTGTTCAGCCGCTCAACGATCGGCGCGGGCGTGTTCTTCGGCAGGAAGATCGCGTTCCAGGTGTAGGCGATCAGCCCGTCGGTGCCCTGCTCCTTGGCGGTCGGCAGGTTCGGCAACGCGGGCGAGCGCTTGTCCTGGAACAGCGCCAGCGCCCGCACGGTGCCGCCGTCGACATGCGGCTTCGCGGTTGAGGAGATCTCGCACATGAAGTCGATGCGGCCGGCCTGCAATTCGCCCATCGCAGGTCCCGTGCCGCGGAACGGAATGTGGGTGATGTTGGTCTTGAGCACGTAGTTGAGCAGCACACAGCCGAGATGCGTCGCAGATCCGGCGCCTGCCGAGCCGAACTGCATCTTGGCCTGGTTCGCTTGCGCGTAGCTCACGAACTCCTTGAAGTCCTTCGCCGGAAGATCCTTGCGCACGGTCAGCAGGATCGGAACTTGAGCAAGCAAGGCAACGGGCGTGAAATCGGTCTGCGAATTGTAGAGCGGCCGCTTGTAGAGGGTCTGGCCCTGGGCATGGGTACCGACGGTGCCGATGCCGAACGTGTAGCCATCCGGCTGCGCGTCAGACACGCGCTTGGAGCCGGTCATGCCGCCGGCGCCGCCGACGTTCTCGATCACCACCTGCTGGCCGAGCAGTTCGCTCATCCGCGCGCCGACGATGCGGCCGAGCACGTCGGTCGGGCCGCCCGCCGCGAACGGGATGATCATGGTGACCGGGCGGGTCGGGTAGTTCTGCGCCGACGCACCCGCGGTCAGCACAACAAGGCCCGCGAGCGCAGTGCCCATCAATCTCAGTTTCATGGAGCATCCTCCCGTTGGTTTCTATTCAGGGTTGGCCGGACACATGCGATAGAAGCCCCGCAGCGTCAAGCAGCCCTGCGTCACCGTCATTGCGGCATTTGCCGCATCGCGGCACGTTCGCATAAGCTAACATCATGAACACCACCCGTATTGCCATCGCCGGCCTCGGCGCGATCGGACGCGCCGTGGCGCGCCGCCTCACCGACGGCCTTCCCGGCCTGTCGCTGGCCTGCATTGCCGCCGGGAACGCCGAAAAGGCGCGCGGCTGGCTGAAGGAGCAGAACATCGACTGCCCGGTGGTGGAACTCGAGGAGTTTCCCCGGCATGCCGATCTCGCGGTCGAGTGCGCGCCGGCCTCGCTGATCGAGCGCATCTGCAAGCCGATGCTGGAAGCCGGCAAGCAGGTGATGGTGCTGTCCTGCGGCGCGCTTTTGCCGCGGCCGGAGCTGATCGATCTCGCCAAAGCCAAGGGCGGCCGCATCATCGTACCGACCGGCGCGCTGCTCGGCCTCGACGCGGTTGCGGCCGCCGCCGAAGGCACCATCCATTCGGTGAAGATGACCACGCGCAAGCCGCCGGTCGGCCTGGTCGGCGCACCCTACCTGGTCAAGCACAACATCTCGGTCGAGGGGCTCAACACCGCGAAGCTCGTGTTCAGCGGCACCGCGCGCGAAGCGGCCGCAGGCTTTCCGGCCAACGTCAACGTCGCGGCGGCGCTGTCGCTCGCCGGCATCGGGCCGGACCGCACCATGATCGACATCTATGCGGATCCGGCGGTGACGCGGAACTGCCATTCCATCGAGGTCGATTCCGACAGCGCGCGGTTCACGCTGTCGATCGAGAACATCCCGTCGGAGAATCCCAAGACCGGCAAGAACGTCGCGCTGTCGGTGATCGCGATGCTGCGCAAGATGCACGCGCCGCTCGCGGTCGGAACCTGATCGCACTGTTCGGCCAACCCTCCGCGTTTTTCCAAGCGTCATCTGCCAGACGTCATCTGCCAAGCATCATCGTCCCGGGGCTTTGAATTCGGGCGCCCGGGCCGGCCCGTAGTGTTTCTTTTTCCGTCACTCCAAAAGGAGCTTGCGAGGCTCCCTACCGGCTTTGCGAAGGCCGGTACGCGCCAAGATTCCGGGACCCGTGGCTGTGAGGGGGGTGGGGGTCCCGGGGCGCGAGGCCCTTGCGAGGGGCCCTGGCGCCTCCCGGCGCTCCAACGCGATGCCAGTTGTCGGGCACCGCATCCTGCTCCCTGTTCGAACGCCGCGATCGACGGCGCCCTCGATGGAACAAAACAGGAACACATATAAATTCCTATAGGATCGAAGTCAATAGATAGGAATCATTTTTTCCAACCGGGATTCCGGAAGTTCAAAACAACCCCCGATGGAAAGGCCGTCGAACGGAGCCGGCCGTGCGTGAAGTCATTGCCCGGGCTTCCCGATCGCGGCCTCGGCCGGATACGCATCGCAACGAACACTCGCATCGGCCCGTCAAGGCTGTAGATGCGGCTGCTGCCCATGGCTTGATGATGCGGCTGCTGCGAAGTCATGCGTCGAACCACCTACCGGTTACATTTTCGTAAGGGCCATGAAACTTCTCTGCCCGTTCCTATATCGAGGCGAGCAAAAAGAGGTCCCGCTATGAAAACAATTGTCCTTGCCCTCGCCGCGCTTGCCATTGCCGCGCCCGCCGAAGCCGCCTCTAAGAAGAAAACCAAGCGCGCGTATGCGCCTCAGCAGCAAATTGCCTGTACGGAGGTCGGCTGTCTTCCGGTTCCGCGCGGCTGCTATCCTACCGGCGGCAAGACATGGGACGGGCTGCCGAGCGGCTTCGATGTCATGGTCTGCCCGGGCGGGACGATGTACGGCCGCCGATAGGCGTACGGCGAGCCGGTCCGTCAAGGTTGATGACAATCAAAACGCGTTCAACCACGCTCAAATCCGCTTCTTCCTCGTGTCGTCGATGACACGGGTGCGGGCGATGGGCTTGCGCGGCCGGCGCGCCGGTTTCTTCGTCGGGTCCACCAGCGTGCGCACGATCTCGCCATCGTCGAAGATGGTTTCGACGAAGCGCTGATCGCCTCTTCGGTCACTTCTGCACTGAGCGGTTTGCGAACCATGGGCGGGATATGGGCGCGCAAGCTTGAACGCGCACGGCTGATCGCCACATACGAGCTCAGCCCACGGAACTACCGCTTCGATGACAAGATTCATCGCTCGTGTAGGCCCCAACCGTGGGTGGTCCCGAAAAGCCCGGCGCCAAGCGCGCCGGGCTTTTCGGCTTTTACGGGAACGTCCGCCCTGACAGAGCATTCCTTTCGCCACTGTCGGCGGCAAAGGGAGGTCGGCGCCGATTGGAGAAAACCGACGCACTACCATCGTCTCGAAATAACCACGCCGCGGCGCAGGCACGCGGCGATCGTGAAGCGATCGCCCGGGCAGGCAGGGAGCTGCGCTACTGGAGCGCCCGGCGCGCCAGCGCGGATCTGGTGGAAGCGACTGCCGGCACGGACAAGGTGCAGTTCGGGAGCACCGTGACCATCATGCGGAACAGCGGGCGCCGGCAGACCTTCAGAATCGTCGGTGAGGACGAGGCCGTCCCTGCGAAAGGAACGATCTCATACGTGTCGCCGCTGGCGGTTGCGCTGGTTGGCAAGTCGACCGGCGATGTCGTCGCGGCCGGCCGGGATGACGCGGAGATCACGGCGATCGGCTGACCCCAGTGACGTGACAGTTTCCGTGCGCCGAGCGCCTGCGCCACGGAACGATGGCGAAAGATTCGCATTTCCATGCATCGGCAACATGAGGCTGCCCTTGTTTTCGCTCTTCAAGGTCTCGGCGCTGAGCTGGATGAAGCACAAGGACGCGCGGCTCGGCGCGGCGCTCGCCTACTACTCGATCTTCTCGCTCGGCCCGATCGTGATGATCGCCATCACCATCGCGGGGATGTTCTTTGGCGAAGAGATCGTCCGCAGCCAGGTCGGCGAGTCGATCAAGGGGCTGATGGGGGAGTCCGGCGCGCAGGCGGTGAACACCATGCTGCTGGGAGCGAGCGGCGACAGCGAAAAGGGCATCGTTCCGACGCTGATCGGCGTGGCCGCGCTGATGTTCGCCGCGGTCGGCGTAGTGGTCCAGCTCAAGGACGCGCTGAACACCGTCTGGGAGGTGAGGGAAACCGAGACCAGCGGCGTCTGGCACTTCATCCGCACCTATATCCTCTCGATCGCCGCCGTGATCGCGGTCGGCTTTCTGCTGCTGGTGTCGCTGCTGCTCACCACGGCGCTCGCCGTGGCCGGCAGGTATTTCTCGCATATCGCGCCCGAGGCACTGCTGCAGCCGCTGGGATTTGCCGGCTCGTTTGCGATCATCGCGCTGCTGTTCGCCCTGATGTTCAAGTGGCTGCCCGACACCGAGGTCTCGTGGCGCGACGTCTGGCCGGGCGCGCTGCTGACGGCGCTGCTGTTCGAGGCGGGCAAGTTCCTGATAGGGCTCTACATCGGCAAACAAGGGCTGGAGTCCACGTTCGGCGCCGCGGCCTCGCTGGTCGTGGTGCTGATCTGGGTCTATTTCTCGGCGCAGATCGTACTGATGGGCGCGGAGTTCACACGCGCCAGCGCCTTGCAACACGCGCCCGCGCGGCGGCCGGAAAGTGAAAACCCGCCTGAACCTTCGAACCGGGTCCGCAGTGTCGCCTAGCCTGGATGGAAACAGCGCGCGCTCATCCGCGGGGAGGCTCCGATAACTTACCGGCGCCGGGCGATGAGAGGCCTTCGCTCACCACCCGTTCGGCCTTGCCGCAGTCCGGGCACAACAGGAAGCGGATCGACGACTGTCGTCGAATGGCCGGCATCGAGCCCATTTCTTGCATCGGCGCGCCGCACTCCGGGCATGATTTTTCTGACGCATTCACTCCGGGCCGCCGCGTGGCGCTCGCCTGTGTCCTGCCTGTGTCTTTGCCGCGTTACATCCGCGGCTTGTCGGTGTCCGGCGGAGTGGGATCGTGCAGCGGACGATCCTCCTGCGGATCGCCCGGCGGCGGCTCGACCGGGTCGCGATAGGGCTGCGGGTCCTTGATGGGCGAAGGAGCGGGTTCGGCGGGCTCCGGCTGAGGCGGAGTGACAGGTTGCTTGGCCATATACGCAAACGGCGGACGAGGCCTGGTGTTCCGGGCCGGGCGCCCCGCGCGTCCGATGCTGCATCCGTTGACGCAAAAAGAAGAGCCCGGCGCGCGACGCGCCGGGCTCCTGCCGGGAGACGAGTCACTATTCTCCGCGGATTGCGTCCTTGATGCCGCCGATCGTGTTCTGGACCTTGCCCTTCAGCTGATCGGCCTTGCCTTCGGCCTCGGTCTTGCTGTCGCCGGTGACCTTGCCAGCGACCTCCTTCACTTTGCCCTTGGCCTGCTCGAGCGAGCCTTCGATGCGGTCTTTGTCCATGTGAGTTCCTTCCTTTTACGATGTCGTATTGGCGACCTTGTCGCGCGCCGAGCTCGCCAGGTTCCAGGCGCGTTTCGCGACCTCCTCGAGCGCCTCCTGCGCCGCCGCCGGCGTAAAGCCCTGCGCCGCGGCTTCTTCCTTGACGTTCTCCACCACGCGTTCGGCGCGGCTGGTCACCTCTTTGCGCAGCGCCTGGGCCTGCTCGCCCATCAGCTCCCGCTCGGTGTCGGTCGCCGGAAGGACGGACGCGAGGCCCGCGCCGATGGCGAGGCCGATCGCGCCGAGCAGCAGCGGCTGGCGTTCGATGCTGTCGCCGAGCTGGCCGCGCAGCGCGGCGCTGGCGTCCCAACCGGACTGCGCCGCGGTCGTCACCCGCTCGCGGACCTGTTGCGCACCTGCGGCGAGGTTGTCCTTGACCCCGCCCGCCATCTCGCCGGCGCGTTCGGAAAGCTTGATGGTGTCGATGCCGGGTGCCGGGACCAGGGACGGCGCCTGATCGGCGAGGCTCGCAGCGGCATCGCCGATCGCGCTGCCGGCTGCGCTCGCCGCATCGGCGACGCTTCGCGCACCGGCCGAAATGCCGTCCGCCGCGGAACGCGCGGCCCCTTTCGCGGCTTCGGGAAGCTTCGCGGCAAGCTTCGGAATCCCGGCATTGCCGAAAAACGTCATGAACAGGCCCACGCCGATGAGGCTCGCGGCCAGCGGATTGTCGCGGATGGCCTGGTTTATCTGCTCCACAGTTTGCTTCATCGCGCCATCTCCTTCGCCGCGGCGACATCCTTTTCCACCTGGCGCAGCGTCACCCGCGGCGTCAGGTTGTCCGGTGTGAAGTGGCTCTTGCCGATCATGCCGAGCACGACGGCGACCACCAGTCCCACGCCCGCGGCGATCAGGTGCGCCAGCCCCGCGTTCAAGCCGAGCTGGACGAGCCACAGCGCGAGCGCGATCAGCAGCAGCACCAGCACCGGCACGGCGAGCATCGCAGCGCCTGCGATATAGGCCGCGCCCATGCCGGCCTGCACGGCCTTCTGGCTGAGCTCGGCCTGCGCCAGCCGCGCTTCATTGCTGACAAGCTTGCCGAGCTGTTCGGCCGCGTCCGCGACGAGGCGCGGAATCTCGCGGACGTCCTCTGCGAGCGCCATGGTTCAGGCTCCCTGTTCTTCGCGCCGCTGGGTGAACGCGTTCGGCTGCTCGGGCGCGATCGAGGCGCTCTTGAAGAAGCGAAGCGCGGCGAAACCGAGGATCACCGCGCCGCCAAAAAACAGCGTCGGCTGCTTGCGGGCGAAGTCCTGCACCTCCGCGGCAAGCTCGCGCATGTCGCGCTGGCGAATGGTGTCGGCGAAACCGTTGACCTGCTCCGACGCCTGGCGGATGTAGTGCGCGGCCTGCGGTAGCTCCGAATCGAACTCGCCGGCGGCGCGGTTGATCGCGCCGGCAATCGCGCCGACGTAATCGGCGCCGAGCGATTTCTGGTGCATCGCCGCGGTTTCGACCTTCTCGCGCGCTTCGCTCGCCATTCCGGAGGCCGCGGTCTTCACCGCCTCGGCACGTTCCTTCGCTGCCTGCTGGACCGTATCCTTGACCTCTCCGGCCTTGGCCTTCAGGTCCTGGGCTACGCCGCGCGCCTGCTCGCTGAAACCTTGCGGTTGCCTCGGGTTCTGGTTGCCGTCCCGGCTTTGGTCCTGGCTCCGGTCCTGGCTCCGTTCTTGGCTCCGGTCTTGTCCGTTCGGAAATCCCGTCGAATAAAGGTCGCTCATGGAAGGCTCCTGTCTCAGTACGATGTTTGTGGTTCTTGGTTGGTGTTCTGCGTGCCCGCCTGATTGTCCTTCGGGGCAACGCCTTCCAGCGCGGAGGCAAGGCCGCGTTCAGCGACCGTCCTGGCGCCGCCCATGACGCCATCGACGGCTTGCTTCAGGCCGTCTGCGTCGAAGCCCTCGCGGGCCGCGGCCTGCGTCACGTCGTCGACCACCGAAGCCGCCACCTCTTTGGCCCTTTCGATGCCGGCTGCCGTGAACTCACCGGCCTTCGACTTGAGTGCTTCGCGCGGCCCGGCAAACAGCCGGTTCTCCGCTTCGGAGGCGGGGATCGAGGCCGCAATCGCCGCACCGACTGCGGCGCCGATGCCGGCGACGAGAAACGGATTCTGGTCGATGAAGTCCGCCACCGCATTGCGGCTTCTGTCGCGGAGTTCCTCGCCTTTGCCCTTCGCCTTGGACATCGCGCCGTCGATGGAGCCGGCCACCTGCCCGGCCACCTGCCCGGCCATGTCTTCCGCCTGTTGCCGAAATCCGGTCGCGCCCGCCGAGATTGCATCGGCCGCCGAGCGCGCGGTATCCGACACTTTCTCTGCTGTCGCGTGGAATGCTTCCTTCACGGCGGCGGTCTGCGCCGACACCTGGTCCTGCGCGTCTGTCAGCATTTCGCCGGCCATATCGGAGCCCTGGCGATAAGCTTCATCGACTTTCTCCTTCGCCACGTGAACGGTGGCCTTGCCCTTCGATGTCGTCAGGAACAGGCCCGCTCCGATCAGCATCAGCGGCAACGGGATCGAGCGGAGGATTCCCCACGCCGGATAGGCGATCGCGGCGCCGATTGCGGCAGCCTGCAGCGGATTTTCGCGGATCTGCCGCCGCACCGTCCCGGTGATCTGCTCGCGCTCCTGCTGCACGTAGGTCCGGATCTCCTGCTTGATGTGCGCGGGGGAGATCATCGTCTTGATTTCGCCGGCCGTCTCGCCGACCTTGTCGCGCAGATGCCCGACGGTTTCAGTAAGTTGAGCGCGCGTGCGCTCCGATTCACGGCGAAGCTCCTCGACCGAAGGCTCTCGAACGGCATCCATGTTTTTGTTTTCCTTGCATGCGACTGCGTATTGGCCAACGCGGTGATATCTCTCTTGTTCCATCGGGCGTCATCGACTCGAACAGTATCCGCGCGCGATGCGTCGAAAGACACGCCTGATGCGTCGAAAGCCATTTGGCACACCGTGCTTCGCTGCGCCGGTGAAACGAAAGTGCGTATGTGCGGTTCTCGTTCTGAAGAGGAACACGATGGACGAGATCAAGGCCAGGCTGGAAGCCGAACTCGCCGATGTGCGCGCCCGGATCGAATCCGAGAAGCACCGCCTGAAGCGGAAAGTCGGGAACACGCTGGCAATCGAGGCGGCCGAAACCGAATTGCGGTGCCTGCGTACCCGGCTCGGCGTGCTTGAGGCAAATCACCAAAAGTTAGTCAGCGATGCAAATTGCTGATTTCTAAAAACACGCTCGCTCGCTCACCGCCATGAGAGCGGGGGGCACGCGCGTTGCGTTCGGCGGGTTTTTATAAAGTCTCTTCGGCTCGCCCGGCAGCTCTCATCTGACCGTTTCCTCCTGGCTCAGGCTGAGGGCGGCATCGGGAGGCAAGAAGGCCCCGCCGAAGCGGGGCCTCGCTTGAGGCGATTGCGGCGCGACTACTAGCGCTGGTTCTGCTGATCGGGATTCTGCTGGCCGGGATTCTGCTGCCCGCCCTGCTGTCCGCCCTGGCCGGGCTTCTGGGTCTGCTGGCCCGGGTTGCCCTGCTGCCCGCCTTGCTGGCCGCCCTGGTTCGGATTGCCCTGGTCCTGTTGTCCGCCCTGATTCTGGTTTGCCATTTCGTTTCTCTCTTCCTGTTCTGTGGTTGAAGGGATTTCAACGCACTCCACGTGGCGGAGCCGTCGCCGGCTCCGCCAGGTAGCTCTCACAAGCAACGCTTCTACTCGGCCGCCTCGGCATGGGCCTGCTGGTTGATCGCGCTCTCGGCGAGTTCCGACAAGGCCTCGTCGGTGGCTTCCTCCTCGTCGAGCGTCTCGCCGAGCAGCGTCTTCGCCTTCGCATGGCCGAGCGCTTCAGCCCAGGCGCAGAGTGTCCCGTAGCGGGAAATCTCGTAGTGCTCGACCGCCTGGGCGGCCGCGAGAAGGCCGGCATCGAGCGCAGGCGAGCCCTTGTACTCGTCCATGATCTCCTTGCCCTCGTCGAGAATGCCCATGATGGCGTCGCAGGTCTTGCCCTGCGGCTTCTCGCCGATTTCCTCGAACACCTGTTCGAGCCGCTCGACTTGGCCTTCGGTTTCGGCCTGGTGCTTTTGGAATGCGGCGCGAAGCTCCTCGCTCTGCGCGGCCTTCGCCATCTTCGGCAGAGCCGTGAGAATTTTCTTCTCCGCGAAGTAGATGTCTTTCAACGTGTCGTGGAACAGGTCCGCGAGCTGCTTGGGCTCTTTGGCCATCGAAGTCTCCGTGGTTGTCGGGTGTAATGCCTCAGAGGAACCGCGACGCTGCCGCATCGTTCCGAAAAAAGATTTCCAGCAGCTCTGTCATTTGAAGTTGCTGCGTTCGACGATTGCATCACAGCGTCAAATGAGCAAAGCGCATCGTGTGAGTAAGAGACGCGGCCGGCAGGGGCTCGACGTTCCGGCTGGTTTGCGTTCGCCGGACACGCCGCGCGTGCGCGAGGCACAGTTTGATCGATAATAACTTTACGTTTGCGCACCTTCGGTGTGCATCAGGAGTTTTTGCGCACTCGGGAGCGCCCCGCGAGCTCAGACTTCGCGCAATCCTCGAGGGCTGCGACAAGCTCTATGGCGCGCTGAAAGGGCGTCCGGTCGACGCGCTTCTGGCCAATGCGGGACGCGGGCCGGGCCGCGCGTTTTCTCGATCAGGACTGGCAAGACATCCGCTGCGGGATCGGGCCTACGCGGCCCCGCCGCGAGGAGAATGCGCAGCGGCAAGAAATCTTTTTGAACGGGCCGAGACCCTTGTCAGAAAGATCGCTCCCTCATGTCAGAACGATCGCTCCTCAATCCTCCCGTCTTCTTTTTCGCGGGATCGCACCCGGGATGGGACCGAACAACCTCGTCCTCCTGATGCGGGGCGTATGCGGCCGGACCTTCCAGCTGCGACTTTTCGGGCTTCGGCTTGTTCGCCAACTTCTGCCCCAGGTCGTTTGGGTCGTGATCGTCCTGCAAGCCGGCATTGTTGGTCGCTTTGGTTTTCGGTGTGCTTGCCATCATTGGTTTCCTGGCACGTGAACGGCGTTCTCATCGCGTCCTGCGCTCTTGTCGAGCGGGCCCTTGCGCTCGCGGGTCAAGCCCTCGGGCATCGTCGATTGACGGATGCTGCCGGATTTTGCAGATCGCCTTGGCGCTTGTCGCCACCTTGCAGCCCGGTCTTTTCCTGTTCTGCCTTGGTCATGGGCCACCCTGCTGCTCAGGTCCAGTGAGGTTCGGGTCGAGCCCCGTGGGTCTTCTGCTCGCCACCACCCTCATTGTCGGCGTATTTCACCTGGCCGATAGTCTTGTCCGGCGTGCGGTTGTCGCCCTGCCGCTGGCTCTGCCGATCGGCCTCGCCACCCTCCACCACGCGGCGGGCTTCCTTCGCTGTCTGGTCCTTCATGGCATCCTCCATAAATGGCAACGACAGCCGCCGATCCGCAGTTCCGGCCAGCGCCGCGCTTGCAGGCTTTGCCAGCAACGGAACCAAATTCCGCCCCAGTGTTTGAAAAACTGCAGCAGCGCGAGGAGAACGCCATGGCGGATATCAAAGAACACATGAAAATCATCGGCAAGGACGGCGCCCCGGTCGGCACCGTGGACCGGGTCGAGGGCAATCGCATCAAGCTGACCAAGAAGGACAGCGGCGGCGGTCACCAGGGCCACCACCACTACATCGATCTTCAACTCGTCGGAGCAGTCGAGGGCGACACCGTGAAGCTTGCCTGCAATGCCGACGCCATTCCTAAAACCGAGCAGTCCGGTCAGAAGGTCTAAGGTCATGGCAGTCAACAAACCGACCGGCGACAGCGCTCGCAAGGGCGCTGTGCGAAAGCGCAGTCAGCTCAAGAACAAGCTCGCCGGCAGCTGGACCAAGCGCAGCAAGAATTCGGGCAAGTTCATGGACGTGAAGAAGAGCCCGAAGAAATTCAAAGGCGTTCGCAAGGAGAAGGCGGCCTAGCATGCTCAGGCGGCTTGCGCTTGCGGCGATCCGCGCCAACCCGCTGCTTACGCTCGGTGTGGCCTTGGAACTTGGCTATCGGGCAGCGCGCAGGTTGCGTCGCTCCACGTCAAAAGGCCAGGTGCACGATACGGCCCGCCTCGTTGAAACCACGCTTCGGCCGCGGACCGGACGAACGCGGCGAAAGTCTGCGCGTTGAGCGACACGGTTTCGGTGTTCGGGAGCGGCTTTATCTCCGCTGACGGGTGCCCGGCGGCTGCGCGTTCGTCCCTGTAGTTGCACGCGCCGCTGACGCCGGGGTCGCAGCCTCGCCAGCCGAAGCAAGGACCACCACCTTGGATCCGAGCGGCGTGCGGTCGTAGAGATCAATGGCGTCCTGGTTCAACATGCGAATGCAGCCGGAGGAAACGTTCCTGCCGATCGTCCACGGCTCGTTTGTGCCATGGATCCGGTAGAGAGTGTCCTTGTTGCCCTGCCAAAGATACAAGGCACGGGCGCCAAGTGGATTGGCCGGGCCCCCGGGCACACCAAGTCCGCTCTGCAGTGTGCTCACCTGGCTCAAGAGTTCGGGCTTGCGCTCGATCATTTCCTTGGGCGGGTACCAGTCCGGCCATTCCTGCTTGTCGCGGATTGTTGCGATGCCGGACCAGCTGAAGCCCTGCCTGCCAACGCCGATGCCATACCGGATCGCGCGCCCGCTGCCCTCGATGGAATACAGGAAGCGGTTTTGAACATCGACGAAGATGGTGCCCGGCGGTTCGGTCGACGGGTAGTACACGGCCCTGCGCAGGTAGCTCGGATCGATGCGCCCATGGACGCCGATGGATTGCTGCTCCAGATTCGCGTCCAGGGTGCGAGCGCTCGGCCGCGGCTCACCCGCCAGGGGCTGTTGAATACGCGGTTCAGGCGGACGTTGGCACAGCCAGAAGAACGGCCCGCAATCCTGTGCCGATGCGGTCCCGGAGATCAGCATGAGGCCTATCACAAACGCTGGTAAGCCACGCATTGGCAAGCTCCACGCCTGCTTGACACCTTAGCACAAGTCATCATGTGCAGATCGAGGCGCCGCCGATCAAAAAAGACGCGTGACCGAACGGCAGCCGATCCCTGCAAAGTTGTTCGAACACGCCCGGAAAAAACATTGTACGTACGTATAGTCGCTTCGGGTCATTGGCATCGATTTCGTCCCATTCGGGCGCATTCCGCTTTACCCCCCGATAGCGCTTCACCGGTCCGTGGACGGAACGCTCGTATTACAAATATTGTTCGATCGGGTCGTCTCCGACCGTCACGTAGATCAGTGCTCCCTGAAGGCGCGTAATGATCTTGTTGTTTTCGGCCGGATCGACGGTGATGCAGCCGTTGCTCCGCCCCAGCATGCCGTTGTTCTTGGCGCGATAACTGGCGGTCGTGTACCAGTTCGGGTGGATGACCCACTTATACGGCGGCGTGTGGTTGATGTAACGATTGTACGAGGCCACGCCCTCGAGGATGCCAGTGACCATGTTGCGATAGACGGTTCTGTCGTAGCGGTCGACGATCGTATGGTAATGTGCCGCCACCTCGGCAGTCGCGGGCACGGTCTTGAGCGGGCCCAGCGGGACCATGTCCAGGTCGCGCTGAAAGCCTTTGAACTTGGTGGCCTTCGCGTGCGGTCCATTGGTTTTTCCGTGCGCCGCGAAGTGGGCGGTGACCTGACCCGATGCGAAATCCACAAGATAGAATCGCTTGTTCGCCGACGGCTGCGAAATGTCGAAGACCGCGAACACGTCTTTCTTGGAGAAGATCGGCTGGCGCGCGATCGCAGCGGCGCGCTGAATCGCGGCTGCGGGAGCGCCGAGCTGCTGCGCCTGCGGCAAAAGGGAATCGAGTTTGCCCGCAAGGTCATCGGGCTTCGTGACGCCCGCCACCGGAGTGGCTTTTGACTGCGCGCGCGCCGCCAGTGGCCACGCCACCGCCCCGCCCAAACCCACGATGAACGCTCGTCGCCTCATGTTCGCCCCACGCCTCCGACGAGGGCATCGTAGCGGCTCAGCCAGGTATTCCGAAAGGGGCCGATCTCCGCTTTACCCCCGAAAGCGGGCATCCGGCAACGGTTCCCGGATGTCCGCCAAGTGCCACAGGCAGACTTACCGCCCCGGGACGCCGGGGCGTCCGACAGTAGCACGTGGTTCGCTCCCTCGCTCAGGCGATCAGCACGTGGTCCACCCCCTCGAACGTGACTCTGACCAAGTCATCGGAGATCGGGCCGGCGTCGTACTCGGTCAAGGTCACCACATCGACGAAGCTGTTGGCGCCGCCGTTCTGATCGACCTGGATGGTGATATTCGAACCGGATTCGACCGCGCGGACGAAGCCGGAAATATCCTGGCCGGGACTGAACAGCGGATCGAGCAGCGCGGACAGGTCGATCGTGTCGCCGGCGACAAAGCTGTAGTCGACGATGCGGTCGACGTTCAGGAACCCTGTTTCGGCGAAGATAAACCGGTCCGCGCCGGTGCCGCCGGACAGGATGTCGTTTCCGGTGCGGGCGCGAAGCGTGTCGTTGCCCGATCCGCCGAGCAGCATGTCGGACCCGGTATCGCCGTTCAACGTATCGTTTCCGCCGAGGCCGACCAGGATGTCGTTGCCGCCGAAACCGGAAATGGTGTCGGCACCCGACGTGCCCACGGTCGTGTCGCTCGAGCCGTCCGGGGTGGAGTCGAAATCGGGAAGGTCGTCGCCGATCGCATCGTACCGGACGAATCCATCGGGGCCGCTCGCCAGTGCAAGCGAAGCATCTTCGAAATCAAAGACGCTGGCGTTCCAGCTGGTTGCGCCCAACGACAAGGTGTCGTCGCCAAACGGTCCGCCGACGTCGCCGTCGAGATAATTCTGCAGCGTGCTGCGGTCGAACGTGTTGGCCAGGATCGCCTCGAGCTGCGCCGGCGTGAACACCAGCGTGATCGTGTCGAAGCCATCGCCGCCGAGATAGCGGATGTCGTTCGGAAATGGACCGTGACTCCACGCCGTTATGACCTCATCATTGGCGAATCCGAACCCCAGATCGATGATGGCGTTGTTGATGTTCCATCCCGCGAAGTTGAAAAAGTCGCTCTCGAAGTCGTGGAAGCTGGGGAAACGATGGTCGTAATGCACCGTGGTTATGACGACCGCTCCGCCAAACGTGAAGCCGTTGTCGTCGATCTCGAAGGTGAAGTCTCGATCAAAGTCACCGGGTTCCGGATCCCAGCGGATGTTGTTGCCGTAGATGTAGGCATTGATGTCCGCGATGGTGCCAGTCAACCTGATCTCGTTTGACCCACTGCCGCTGACGGTCACGCCGCCCAAGTTACTACCGAACAGAGCATCGCTGAAAACGCGCGTGCTGATCGTGACGTTCACCTGGCCGAACGAATCGAGGTCCTCGTAGCTGATTCCGTTGATGAATACGAGATTGCCGGGCTCCGACGTGGTGATGAAGTTGTGAGTGCCGATGGTGTTGAAACTCGGCGGGTGGAGACCACCCGAGACCGTAATGTTCAGCGTAGACACCGACGTGGCGCCGGCTGCGTCCTGCATGGTGTATGTGAACTGATCGTTCGCGGTCACGTCCGCCGGCAGCGTAGCCGTGTCGGGATCGTCGGGATCGAGCGTATAGGTCCAGTCGCCATTGGAAAACATCCGCAGTGTGCCGTAGATGCCGACCACGGGCAGACCGACGTTGAAGGCCGAGGCGCTGACGGCAACAACGGTCTTGCTGTCACCGGTGTCGGGGTCGGTGTCGTTGCTGAGCGCATTGCCGCTCGCCGTCGGATCGAGTGGCGTCGCCGGGTCGCCGTTGTTGTCATCCGGCACCGCATTCGGGGCGTCATTGGTGCCCTGGACGGTGATAAAGAGCGTCGCCGTCGAGCTGGCGCCGCTGGCGTCGGTGATCGTATAGGCTATCGATTTGACCCCGGTTGCGCCCGCGCCCAGCGCCTGGGTGTCGTCATCGTTGTTGTCGAGCGTATAGGTCCAGGAGCCGTCGGCGTTGATGACGAACGTTCCGAAAGTACCTGTGACAGGCACGCCGACCTCGGACGCCAAGCCCTCGACCGCGGTCACGGTCCTGGTGTCGCCGGCGTCGACGTCCGTGTCGTTGGCCAGCAGATTGCCGGAGGCTGACGGATCGCCCGCAAACGGCGTGTTGCCGGGGTTGACCCCGCTCTCGATCACCAGGTCGCTGCCGTTGGCGTCGTCCACCGCCACCGGCGCATCGTTGGCCCCGGTGATGGCGATGGTCAGCGCCGTGGACGAGGTGGCGCCGCTGGCGTCGGTCACGGTGTAGGTGAAGGCGTCGGTGGCGGCCTGGCCCTGCGCGAGCGCGTTGGTGTCGGGATCGGCGTCGTTAAGCGCATAGGTCCAGCTGCCGTTGGCGCCGAGCGTCAGCGTGCCGTAAATGCCTGCGACCAGCACTCCGACGTTCAGCGCCGAGCCGTTGACGGCGGTCACCGTCCTGGTGTCGCCGCTGTCGAGATCTGTGTCGTTGGTCAGCACGTTGCCCATGGCCGACGGGTCGCCGGCAACGATGCCGCTCTCGGTCACCGCATCGCCGCCGTTGCCGTCCGCCACCGCCACCGGCGCGTCGTTGGTTCCGGTGATGGTGATGGTCAGCGCCGCGGACGAGGTGGCGCCGTTGGCGTCGGACATGGTGTAGCTGAAGGCGTCGCTGACGACCTGGCCCTGCGCCAGCGCGTTGGTGTCGGGATCGGCGTTGTCGAGCGCATAGGTCCAGCTGCCGCTGGCCAGCAGCGTCAGCGTGCCGTAGAGGCCGACCAGCGGCACGCCGACGTTCAGCGCCGACGCCGTTGACCGCGATCACCGTCTTGCTGTCGCCGCTGTCGACGTCGGTGTCGTTGGTCAGCACGTTGCCGGTGGCCGAGGGATCGCCGGCCACCACCCCGCTCTCGATCACCGCATCGGCGCCGTTGCCGTCGGCCACCGCCACCGGCGCGTCGTTGGTCCCGGTGATGGTGATGGTCAGCGCCGCGGTCGAGGTGGCGCCGTTGGCGTCGGTCACGGTGTAGTTGAAGACGTCGGTGGCGACCTGGCCCTGCGCCAGCGCATTGGTGTCGGGATCGGCGTTGTCGAGCGCATAGGTCCAGGTGCCGTCGGCGCCGAGCGTCAGCGTGCCGTAGAGGCCGACCAGCGGCTCGCCGACGTTCAGCGCCGAGACCGTTGACCGCGGTCACGGTCCTGGTGTCGCCACTGTCGGGTCGGTGTCGTTGGTCAGCACATTGCCGGTGGCCGACGGGATCGCCGGCCACGACGCCGCTCTCGATCACCGCATCGCCGCCGTTGCCGTCGGCCACCGCCACCGGCGCGTCGTTGGTGCCGGTGATGGTGATGGTCAGCGCCGCGGACGAGGTGGCGCCGTTGGCGTCGGTCACGGTGTAGTTGAAGGCGTCGGTGACGATCTGACCCTGCGCCAGCGCGTTGGTGTCGGGGTCGGCGTTGTCGAGCGCATAGGTCCAGGTGCCGTCGGCCAGAAGCGTCAGCGTGCCGTAGATGCCGACCAGCGGCACGCCGACGTTCGGCGCCGAACCGTTGACCGCGGTCACGGTCTTAGTGTCGCCGCTGTCGGCGTCGGTGTCGTTGGTCAGCACGTTGCCGGTGGCCGACGGGATCGCCGGCAAACGGCGTGTTGCCGGGGTTGACCCCGCTCTCGATCACCGCGTCGCCGCCGTTGCTGTCGTCCACCGCCACCGGCGCGTCGTTGGCCCCGGTGATGGTGATGGTCAGCGCCGCGGTCGAGGTGGCGCCGTTGGCGTCGGTCATGGTGTAGGTGAAGGCGTCGGTGACGACCTGGCCCTGCGCCAGCGCATTGGTGTCGGGATCGGCGTTGTCGAGCGCATAGGTCCAGGTGCCGTCGGCGCCGAGCGTCAGCGTGCCGTAGAGGCCGACCAGCGGCGCGCCGACGTTCGGCGCCGAGCCGTTGACCGCGGTCACGGTCTTGCTGTCGCCGGTGTCGACGTCGGTGTCGTTGGTCAGCACGTTGCCGGCAGCCGACGGGTCGCCGGCCACGACGCCGCTCTCGGTCACCGCATCGCCGCCGTTGCCGTCGGCCACCGCCACCGGCGCGTCGTTGGCGCCGGTGATGGTGATGGAACAACCTGCGCGGTGCCGTCGATGGTGGCGACCGTGAATGTGTCGGCCAGCGAGCCGCCGGCGGGCAGCGCCTGCACGGCGGGATTGCTGTTGTCGAGCGTGTAGGTCCATACCCCGGCCGCGGTGATGGTGAACGTGCCGTAGCCGTTGGCGCTCGCGGTCGGGGAGCCGACCGCCTCCCAGCTGTCCGGCCGGGTCGTCCACGTCGGTGGCGTCGAGGTCGCCGCTGTCGGTCGGGGTGCCGGGGATGGCGTTGTCGACGCCGCCGGCCTCCACCACCGCGCCGTCGCTGTCGCCGGTGATCACCGCGGCGTCGTTGGTGCCGTTGATGGTGATGGTGACGAGCTGCGACGCCGTCCCGCCGTGGCCGTCGTCGATCACGACCGTGTAGGTCTGCACCAGCACCTGGCCATCACCGAGCGACTGCCGCAGCGCGTTGTTGGCCGCGAACAGCCAGGTCACCTGCCCGACGCCGTCGCCGGTCGAGTCGTTGGTCACGTCCGCGACAAAGGTCCCGAGGTAGCCAGCTCCGCCCGGCGTCGACCGATGTGACGTGGGCGTCGGTGAGATCGACGTCGCCGAAGTCGATCGTGCCGTCCGCCTCCATCACCGGCAGCGAGCCTTCCGTCACCGTCGCCGCTGTCCACCGCCCCGGTCACCACCGGCGCGTCGTTGCCGCCGGTGATGGTGATGGTCAGCGCCGCGGTCGAGGTGGCGCCGTTGGCGTCGGTCATGGTGTAGTTGAAGACGTCGGTGGCGACCTGGCCCTGCGCCAGCGCATTGGTGTCGGGATCGGCGTCGTCGAGCGCATAGGTCCAGGTGCCGTCGGCGCCGAGCGTCAGCGTGCCGTAGAGGCCGACCAGCGGCTGACCGACGTTCAGCGCCGAGCCGTTGACCGCGGTCACGGTCTTGCTGTCGCCGGTGTCGACGTCGGTGTCGTTGGTCAGCACGTTGCCGGTGGCCGACGGGTCGCCGGCCGACGACCCCGCTCTCGATCACCGCGTCGGCGCCGTTGCCGTCGGCCACCGCCACCGGCGCGTCGTTGGCGCCGGTGATGGTGATGGTGAGCGCGGCGGTCGAGGTGGCGCCGTTGGCGTCGGAAACGGTGTAGGTGAAGGCGTCGCTGGCGGCCTGGCCCTGCGCCAGCGCATTGGTGTCGGGATCGGCGTCGTCGAGCGCGTAGGTCCAGGTGCCGTCGGCGCCGAGCGTCAGCGTGCCGTAGATGCCCGCGACCAGCGCTCCGACATTGACGGTCGAGCCGTTGACCTCGATCACCGTCTTGGTGTCGCCGGTGTCGAGGTCGGTGTCGTTGGTCAGCACATTGCCGGCGGCCGACGGGTCGCCGGCAACGACCCCGCTCTCGATCACCGCGTCGCCGCCGTTGCCGTCCGCCACCGCCACCGGCGCGTCGTTGGTGCCGGTGATGGTGATGGTGAGCGCCGCGGTCGAGGTGGCGCCGTTGGCGTCGGACATGGTGTAGCTGAAGACGTCGCTGACGGTCTGGCCCTGCGCCAGCGCGTTGGTGTCGGGGTCGGCGTTGTCGAGCGCATAGGTCCAGGTGCCGTTGGCGCCGAGCGTCAGCGTGCCGTAGAGACCGACCAGCGGCGCGCCGACGTTCAGCGCCGAACCGTTGACCGCGGTCACGGTCTTGCCGTCGCCAGCATCGACGTCCGTATCGTTGGTCAGCACATTACCGGTGGCCGACGGGTCGCCGGCCACCACCCCGCTCTCGGTCACCGCATCGCCGCCGTTGCCGTCAGCCACCGCCACCGGCGCGTCGTTGGCCCCGGTGATGGTGATGGTCAGCGCCGCGGACGAGGTGGCGCCGTTGGCGTCGGACATGGTGTAGGTGACGGCCTCGGTGACGATCTGGCCCTGCGCCAGCGCATTGGTGTCGGGGTCGGCGTCGTCGAGCGCATAGGTCCAGGTGCCGTCGGCCAGAAGCGTCAGCGTGCCGTAGAGACCGACCAGCGGCTGACCGACGTTGACGGCCGAGCCGTTGACCGCGGTCACAGTCTTGCTGTCGCCAGTGTCGACGTCGGTATCGTTGGTCAGCACGTTGCCGGTGGCCGACGGGTCGCCGGCCACGACCCCGCTCTCGGTCACCGCATCGCCGCCGTTGCCGTCCGCCACCGCTACCGGCGCGTCGTTGGCCCCGGTGATGGTGATCGACACAACCTGCGAGGTGCCGTCGATGGTGGCGACCGTGAATGTGTCGGCCAGCGAGCCACCGAGCGGCACCGCCTGCACGGCGGGATTGCTGTTGTTGAGCGTGTAGGTCCATACCCCGTCTGCGGTGATGGTGAACGTGCCGTAGCCGTTGGTGCTCGTGGCTGGCGAGCCGACCACCTCCCAGCTGTCCGGCGGACCGTCGACGTCGGTGGCGTCGAGGTCGCCGCTGTCGGTCGGGGTGCCGGCGATGGCGTTGTCGACGCCGCCAGCCTCCACCACCGCGCCGTCGCTGTCGCCGGTGATCACCGCGGCATCGTTGGTGCCGGTGATGGTGATGGTGACGAGCTGCGACGCCGTCCCGCCGTGGCCGTCGTCGATCACGACCGTGTAGGTCTGCACCAGCACATCGCCATCACCGAGCGACTGCCGCAGCGCGTTGTTGGCCGCGAACAGCCAGGTCACCTGCCCGATGCCGTCGCCGGTCGAGGCATCGGTCACGCTCGCGACAAAGGTGCCGAGATAGCCGGCTCCGCCCGGCGTGACCGATGTGACGTGGGCATCGGCAAGATCGACGTCGCCGAAGTCGATCTTACCGTCCGCCACCATCACCGGCAGCGAGCCTTCCGTCACCGCCCCGCTGTCCACCGCCCCGGTCACCACCGGCGCATCGTTGCCGCCGGTGATGGTGATGGTCAGCGCCGCGGACGAGGTGGCGCCGTTGGCATCGGAAACGGTGTAGCTGAAGACGTCGGTGGCGATCTGACCTTCCGCCAGCGCATTGGTGTCGGGGTCGGTGTCGTCGAGCGCATAGGTCCAGCTGCCGTCGGCCAGAAGCGTCAGCGTGCCGTAGAGACCGACCAGAGCTTGACCGACATTGACGGCCGCCCCGTTGACCGCGGTGACGGTCCTGCTGTCGCCCGTGTCGACGTCGGTGTCGTTGGTCAGCACGTTGCCCGCTGCCGAGGGGTCGCCGGCCACCACGCCGCTCTCGATCACCGCGTCGCCGCCGTTGCCGTCCGCCACCGCCACCGGCGCGTCGTTGGCCCCGGTGATGGTGATGGAAACAACCTGCGAGGTGCCGTCGATGGTGACGACCGTGAATGCGTCGGCCAGCGAGCCGCTCGCAGGCAGCGCCTGCACGACCGCATTGCTGTTGTCGAGCGTGTAGGTCCACACCCCGTCTGCGGTGATGGTGAACGTGCCGTAGCCGTTGGTGCTCGCGGCCGGGGAGACGACCACCTCCCAGCTGTCCGGCGGACCGTCGACGTCGGTGGCGTCGAGGTCGCCGCTGTCGGTTGGGGTGCCGGGGATGCCGTTGTTGACGCCGCCGGCCTCCACCACCGCGCCGGTGCTGTCGCCGGTGATCACCGCGGCGTCGTCGGTGCCGGTGATAGTGATGGTGACGAGCTGCGACGCCGTCCCGCCGTGGCCGTCGTCGATCACCACCGTGTAGGTCTGCACCAGCACCTGGCCATCGCCGCGCGATTGCAGCAGCGCATTGTCGGCCGTGAACAGCCAGGTCACCTGCCCGACGCCGTCGCCGGTCGAGTCGTTGGTCACGTTGGCCGTGAAGGTCCCGAGATAGCTGCCGCCTCCCGGCGTCACCGACGTGACGTGGGCATCGGCAAGATCGACGTCGCCGAAGTCGATGGTGCCGTTCGCTGCCTCCGGCAGCACGTCTTCCGTCACCGCCCCGCTGTCCACCGCCCCGGTCACCACCGGAGTGTCGTTGGCACCGGTGATGGTGATGGAGACCACCTGCGAGGTACCGTCGACGGTGGTGACCGTGAAGCTGTCCGCCAGCGCGCTGCCGGCGCTGAGCGCCTGCACCGCGGCATTGGCGTTGTTGAGCGTGTAGGTCCATACCCCCGCGGCCGTGAGCGTGAAGCTGCCGTAGCCGTTGGCGCTCGGCGCCGGCGCGGTGACAGCGTTCCAGGTGTCGTTCGGATTGTCGACGTCAACAGCGTCGAGGTCGCCGCTGTCGGTCGGGATGCCGGGAATGGCGTTGTTGGCGCCGCCGGCTTCCACCACCGCGCCGTCGCTGTCGCCGGTGATCACCGCGGGCTCGTTGGCGCCGCCGCCGCTGCCGCCGTTGCCGCCGTCGCCACCGCCGCCGGTGATGAAGACCGGCGGCGTGGTGCCGTCGATGATGACGACCGGAAAAAACGGAGGCAACGGAGCGAGCGGAAAGAACAGCGGGTCGAGGTCCGACGAAAATTGCACGGGTTCGATGCCGAACACATGGAAGTCATCCCGGGACGGAAGGACGACCAAACCACTTGTTTTCGTCACCCAGTACGATCGGCCAAATTCATCCGGCGACAAAAACTCGGTGTCGGTGGTCCGCACCAGAACAGACTTCGTTGACGCGGGGCCTTCGCCCGTCGTCGTGCCGGTTTGCTCGTCCCCGCTGGGCGCGTCGTCGGCCAGAACGCTGGAGAAGAAATTCAGCAGTTCGATGACAGAGCCGTCGGCGAAGAAAATCTTGAGCGTGAGCCCAACCTGGAGCAAGGCAGTCCACTGATTGGTAATCAGCCTGAAGTCGATAATCGCATAGTCGCGTGTGTCGAAACTGACGACATTGCCGGACTGCGGAGGATTGAGCGTCAGCAGGCCTTCTGCCGACGGGCGGGACGCCGCGGCGGCCTCGGTCACGCGGAGCGCTTTGCCGGCCTGATGTCTGGCCTGTGCGACGAACATCGCACCGTGCATCACCGCCTCCTTCCTGCCTCGTGCGAGCCACGTCCGGGAGAAGTCCGTTTGAGCGAACTTTTCCGAACGGCCGCGAAGCAGGCGATCCCCCCAAATGACAAGGCCAGACGACCGCTAACCGCCGCTGAAGGATCACCGGGCAATTTTCGACAAGTCATCGCAACCGCGCGTGACGCTGCGACAGCGGCCGACGCAGCCGGCAATGCCGGAATGCGCCCGCCGCTGCTGCGCGAGCGCACGCCATCGAGCGCCGTCGCGACCCGATCGCGATTGCGCAAACGACTGTTGAATGGAAACGGACCCGACCTCAGCGAGGCACGATCGGCGGCCGGATCACCGACACTCGTGGCTGTTGGGAAACCCAAGTCGCGAGGAGAACGCTGCACATGCAACACTCCTTATCCGCTTTCACGCGTCCGGATCGCGGCGCGTGCCTGTTTCCCCCGCTCGTCTATACGCCGGCCGCTCACGTGCGACCATTATACCGAGGTGCACCTATCATGATCCTACGCATGATCTGATTACTCGAGTACCTGCGGACCGCTGCAAATTATTTTCTTAAGTCGTGCGCACTCCGACAACGGCGGCGCCTTCGTTGGGAGCAAGGCCGCCTTGCTTCAGCAACTTGCACACGCGGTTGTGATGCGGAGTTCCGCATCATTTGACCTGCCACAATCCAACCTGCTGGCCTGCCACAATTCAACCTGCGCAAACGCAAACAATGCTTGGGAGAGTGTCGTGCATCGTCGAATGTGCGTTGCACGGCGGCGCGCGCAGCCAGCATCTCCGCGGTCTGCATCAAGCGGAGCGCGCAGGCGTCAGTTCGTCGATCGCTGCTGCCACGGTGGCCGGCGCGGCATGGTGCGGCATGTGTCCGACACCTTTGACAAGAACCAGTTTGGCGCGCGGCAACGCAGCCGCGAGAGCGCGCGCATTGATGTCCGGCGAGACGATGGTGTCGCAGTCGCCCGTAATGATGATCGTCGGCGAGCACAGACCGGCGTAGCGAGGCACCTGCGCGACAATGAAACTCCTGAGCAGCGCAAGGTCACGCGCGTTGGCGAAGAATGCCTTCGGCCGGAGCACGAGTGCGATGGCGGCACGGCGCAGGTAATCATCGGGCACGGCCTGAGGCTCGAACACGGTTCGCGAGGCACGTCGGCCAGGAAAAAACTCAACGGATAAACAAGCGTGCGCAGGAACAGCGGCCCGATGACCGGCAACAGCGCAAGATTGTTGTACCAGCCAGGGTCAGCGGGCCAAGGATGAGTCACGGCCGAGAGCAGGACGAGACCCGCGGTACGGTCGGGAAACGCGAGCGCGTAGGCGGTCGCAAGCGCTCCACCCCAGGAATGACCGACCAGGACCGCGCGCCCGACACCGAGTTGCTCAAGCGCCTTCGCGACAAGTTCCGCCTGGCGTTCAGGCGAAGCGTAAGACGCATCCGCCGGCCTCGAACTCCATCCGTGGCCGGGACGGTCGATCAGAACCACGCGATACGAAGCTGCCAGCGTCTCGCCCAGCGCAAGCCGCATGTCTTCCATGTTTCCGCTCGCACCATGGATCAGCACGACGGCGGGCTCGGCACCTGGCGCATCCCGCGCAAGACCCATCTCGGCAATATGCAGACGTACACTTTCGACTTCGACGAACGGTCCTGCCGGCGGATGCGAGGCCTCGATCCACGCAATGCCGAACAGGGTCACGGATCCAAGCACGCCAAGCGCAACAACAAACGCGATGGTGGGAGCGGTGAGTGACATGCGTTTTCGGCCTTTGCGGCGGAATAACTGCCTGCACTGGACCGGGTTCCTGATTTTCCAGGAGCGCCGCACACCAAGCGTTCGCTTCCCGACATAGGATGGAAACGTGCGGCGCTGCGTTGACCTCAGATGAAAAAATAATCGGAGGTGAGCGCCCCCCCGCTGAGATGACGGTCTAGGGAAGAAGCTCCGTTACCCTTGATATGCAGACCCGCAGGCACGATTGTGAGAGATTGGTCCAACCTCCTCAAGTCTCCGATCTTGTCCAATGACCGTCCACCTTCCGTTTGAGAATACCTATGCGCGGCTGCCCGACCGGTTTTATGCCCGGGTCGCGCCGACACCGGTGCGGGCGCCCCGGCTGATCCGCCTGAACACAGAGCTCGCGGCCGACCTGGGGTTCGATCCGGAATGGCTTGTCGGTCCCCAGGGACTCGAGGTCCTGGCGGGGCAGCGGGTCCCTGATGCGGCGGAGCCGATTGCCCTGGCTTACGCCGGACACCAGTTTGGACATTTTGTGCCGCAACTCGGCGACGGTCGTGCCGTCCTGCTTGGCGAGATTGTCGACCGGCACGGCGTCCGGCGCGATGTCCAGCTCAAGGGCTCGGGGCGCACGCCGTTTTCTCGACGCGGCGACGGCCGGGCAGCGTTGGGACCAGTGCTGCGCGAATACGTTGTGAGCGAGGCCATGAGCGCGTTGGGCATCCCGACCACACGCTCTCTCGCCGCCGTCATGACCGGAGAAACCGTGGCCCGGGAAACCGAACTTCCGGGGGCCGTTCTCACCCGGATCGCCACAAGCCATATCCGGGTCGGAACGTTTCAATTCTTTGCAGCCCGGCGAGACATGGAGGGACTTCGTCTTCTCGCCGACCATGTCATCGCCCGGCACTACCCCGAGGCCGCGCGCTCCGACCGTCGCTATCTCTCGCTCCTTGAACTCGTGACGTTGCGGCAAGCGGACCTCATCGTGCGCTGGCTGCTCGTCGGCTTCATTCACGGCGTCATGAACACGGACAACATGTCGATTGCCGGAGAAACGATCGACTATGGGCCTTGCGCCTTCATGGACGAGTACGATCCGGGCAAAGTGTTCAGCTCGATTGATCGGCAGGGGCGATACGCCTATGGAAACCAGCCGCAGATCGCGACCTGGAATCTGGCTCGTCTTGCGGAAACCTTGTTGCCGCTCATCGATGAGGACCAGCCAAAGGCCGTACAACAGGTCGAGAACGTGCTCGAAGGCTTTGCAACCCGCTTCGAGGCCAACTATTCGGCCGGCATGCGACAAAAGCTCGGACTTTCAACCGCCGAAGATGGCGACATTGGACTTGTGGGCGAATTCCTGGATCTGCTCGCCACAAATCAGGTGGATTTCACGATCGCATTTCGCCGGTTGAGTGATGCCGCGGATGATGTCCCTGCGAAAGACGAACTGCGAGGGCTGTTTCAGGATGGGCCGGGTTTTGACGCCTGGTGGGTTCGACGGCGCGAACGCCTGGCGCGAGAGCCGGAAACCGTCGAAAACCGCCGCATGAGGATGCGCGCGGTCAATCCTGCATTCATCCCGCGCAATCATCGCATCGAAGAGATGATCCAGGCCGCGACAGGGGCGAACGACTTTGCCCCATTCCATGAGCTTCTATCGGTTCTCGCCAGGCCGTTTGACGATCAACCTGATTTTGCCCGCTACCTGGAATCCCCGCAGCCGCACGAGCGCGTCTGCCAGACTTTTTGCGGGACCTGATTTTCAGGGGTGAATTTGGTGACAGCGAGAGACCTGCCGGCCAGTTGCCGGGGATAGAAGCTGCACCATGCGAGGCCGGGTCAAGCTTTGGTCAGGCCTGGCCGTCATTCCGGCGCGAGGCTAAAGCCAGGCGACGTTCCGTCGCGCGAGGCGGTGCGCCCGCTTTCCTGTCCGCAGGCCCTGCACGTAAAGGTTTGACGTTCGCAGGATGCGCCGTTTTCCGGGTGCGGCGTTCGCCGGGACACGTGCATGGGTTGGCCGCATGTCGGACAGGCGGGTCGGTCATCGGCACCGTATGGGCGGGAGAGCTGCATGACCGTTCCCCTGGCTGCAATCCATCCAACGGAAATTAGAAACAGCGAAAGACCTGTCCGGTTCCATGGCCGAAATGCTTTCGGCCATGAATCGCCGGGTGTCATCGCAGCGCACAAACGATATCGCCGGCCGCACGGCTCACGGCGTGGCGCGTGGTCTCTTCGGACCTGCAGCTTCGTGCCGTCGAAGCTGTCATCGGCGAGGCGGCGGTCCGTTAGTTTTTTCAGGGCGGCCAGGTGACGCAGTGTCATCCGAACCGCTTCAAGATGACGAACCGCATAGCGCGCGTACCGCCGCGCACCGTTCTCGCCGGGCGCGGGATAACGCGCACTTATTCGTCAGAAGTGGATCCTCCCGAAGTCGACGCCGGCGCGGCGCAACCGGCGCTCAGACCGTGCACAAACTGCACGTCGCCGACCACACAACACGAGCGCAGAAGATTTCTGTCGATGCATTCAGCTTGAGGAAACGAAGTTTCTCGAAACAAGCGAAGTAGGGAACGTTGGACCTGCAGCGTGGTTGGCTTGTCATCGTCCACTCACCAGAGGAGCACTCATGATTCGCCTGGCAATCGCTACCGCACTGGCTGCCGCCATTGCGGCCCCCGCCTATGCTCAGTCGACTGTGACGGAGTATTACGTGGTGCAAGACGCATCGACCAAGAAGTGCACGATCGTCGACAAGAAGCCCACCACCACCACGACGGTGCAAGTCGGTCCGGTTGCATTCAAGACCCGCCAGGAAGCGGAGTCTGGAATGAAGACCATCAAGGTCTGCGAGACGAGGTAGTCACCTTCCAGAGGTGAACGCGCGGAGGGTCCGGATCCGCGCCCTCCGTTTTTCGATTGTCGTCAGACATTCAAGGAAAAGCCCCGGAACAATCCGGGGCTCTTCTTCAATTGCCTGGAACAGGCTTACCGGGTGTTGACGGTGCCCTGAACGTTCACGCCACCGCCACGTCCTAGTCAAACGCGACGATCTCGACCCAGTTCGAACCCTTGCCGGTCGGATAGCGTCCGACCGGCTTCAGCGCACCGGTCTCGGCATCGATCGCGTAGGACGCGATCATGTCCGACTTCTCGCCCGACACCACCACGAAGCGGCCCACCGGGTCGATGTTGAATCCGCGAGGCTGTTTCTCGGTCGGCGTGCTGCCGAGATAAGTGAGCTTGCCGCTCGCGGCATCGACGCGGAAGGCGGCCAGCGTGCTCGAGGTGCGTTCCGCGGCATAGAGAAAGCGCCCGTTCGGCGTGAGGCGAAGGTCGGACGCCCAGATGTCGTTGTCGGTGTTTCGCGGGACGGCGCCGGGCGCGCCGACCGCGCCGCGCGGCATGCCGGGGCCGAGCTTGCTGTCGGCCGGCAGCGCCGGCACGGAGTCGAGCTCCTTCAGCACCCCGGTGTTCGCGTCGAGCGACAGGGTGGTGACGGTGCCGGTCAGCTCGTTGAGCAGGTAGACGAAGCGGTTGTCGGGGGAAACGATGAGGTGACGCGGTCCGGTGCCCTGCTTGAGTTGCAGGACCGGCGGCGTGTTCGCGGTGAGCCGTCCGCTCTTCTCGTCGAACACGAACTGGAACACCTGGTCGGTGCCGAGGTGCGGCACGAACACGAACCGGTTGGTGTTGTCGGTGCGGATCGCGTGCGCGTTGCGCGCCGTCGGGGTGACCTGAATGGGCTCGCCGACCTTGCCGTCCGCGCCAACCGGATTCACCCCCACCTGATGGGCGCCGTAGGACGCGCCGAGCAGAAAGCGCCCGGTGCGATCGAGCGCGACATAGGGATAGCTCTCCGCGAGCGGTCCGGTGCCGACGAGGTTAAGCGCGCCCGAGGTCTTGTCGATGGCTAGCTGTACGCCTGGAACGGCCTGGACCGGACGGCGGCGATCAGAAAGCGCTTGTCCGCGCTCACCGTCATCGGCATCACGAGCTTTTCCGCCTTGAAGCGCTGGCCCGGCTGCAGCGAACCGTTCGCCTGCAGCGTGTACATGCCGATATCGCCGTCCTCGGCGTTGGAGACGTAAACGAACGTGGCTGCGAGAGCGGGCGCGCTGGAAACGAGCGACAGCATGGCTGCAAGGACCGGCGCCTTCATGGGTTGTTCCTCCCTGATGGGACAACCCTACTCCCGCGTGCTGCCGCCTCAAAGCATCAGGAGTCCGAACACGCGCGTATGCCGTCTTGTCGCTGAGCCGGCGCCGCAGCGAGTTCCGGCAGGTCGGCGGCGATGCGGCGCGGCCGAGCATGTGGGCGCGGCCGTCATGACCGGGATGCCGGGCGGCTTACGCCGCGCGGATCGCCTGGTTGAGACGAGTCCGCAACAGCCGGGCAAGATCGTCTCCGCACAACGGACGGCTGAACAGATAGCCCTGCATTTCGGTGCAACCCAAGGCGCGAATTTTCTCGAGCTGTTCCCTGGTTTCGACGCCTTCGGCGGTCGTCGTCATGTTCATGCCGGCGGCCATGCTGATGGTGGCCTGAACGATGGCGCCGGCATTGCCGGTAGCCGAAATGTCGTTGATGAACGAGCGGTCGATCTTGATCTTGTCGAACGGGAAGCTCCGCAGATAGCTCAGCGAGGAGTATCCGGTGCCGAAATCGTCCATCGCGATCTGCACGCCAAGCCCGCGCAGCTGATGCAACGTGGCGAGCGTTGCTTCGTTGTCCAGGATCAGCGCGGTTTCCGTGACCTCGATCGCAAGACGGCGCGCCGACAGGCCGGACGCCGCGAGCGCGCCGACGACCTTCAACACCAGGGCCTGATTCTTGAACTGGGCCGACGAGACGTTCACCGCCACCGTGACATTATTCGGCCAGGTCGCGGCCGCGGCGCAGGCCTTTCTCAGCACCCCTTCGCCGATCTCGACAATCAGGCCGGTTTCTTCGGCGACCGGGATGAACTCGTCGGGCATGACCATGCCGCGCTGGGGATGATGCCAGCGCAGCAGCGCTTCGCAACCGCTGACTTCGTTGCGCTCGAGATTGACGATCGGCTGGTAGTACAGCTCGAACTCGTCGTTGGTGATCGCATTGCGCAGATCAAGCTCGAGCGTGCGGCGGGCGAGCGCCCGCGCATTCATGTCCGGCTCGAAATAGCGGAACGTGCCGCGTCCGTCGCACTTGGCCACATACATGGCCATGTCGGCCTGCTTCAACAGCTGGCTGGCATCGGTCCCGTCATTCGGCGCCAGCGAAATGCCGATGCTGACGTCGGCGGTCATCTGCTGACCGTCGATGTCGAGCGGCATCCTGACCGCTGCGCGCAGCCGCCGCGCGAGGTATTCCGCGTCCGTCAACTGCTCGAGCGCGGTGTGAAGAATTGCGAACTCGTCGCCGCCCATCCTGGCAATGGTGTCGGTCTGTTTCAGGCAGCCGCGCAAGCGCTCGGCCACGGCCTTCAGCAGTGCGTCGCCGCCCGAATGTCCCAATAAATCGTTGAGGGTTTTGAAATTGTCGAGATCGAGATAGAGAACCGCGATGCGCTCTCCCTGCTGGACCCGCAGCAGCGCCGCCTCGAGCTGCCGGCGCAGCAGCACACGGTTGCCCAGGCCGGTCAGCGCGTCGTGATACGCCATATGGGCGATCTGGGCTTCCGCCCGCCGCCGCTCGGTCATGTCCTCATGGGTGGCGACCCATCCGCCGCCCTGCACGGGACGCCGGGTGACGACGATCTCCCGGCCGTTGGGCAGCTTGAAGTCCTTGGTGACGATCTTTCCCTGAGTGAGGGTCGTTTGCCGATCGTTAACGTAGCCCCGAGCTTCAAGGAGCGTCAGGCTGCCGGTGGCAATCCGGTGCTCCACCACGTCGTTCACGGTGCAGCCCGGCTTGATGACGTCCGATGACAGACCGTACATCTCGATGTAGCGCTGATTGCAGAGGACCAGCGTGCCGGACTTGTCGAACATCGTCAGTCCCTGGGACATATTGCCGACGGCCGTGTCCAGGCACAGCTTCTGCAATCGCACCCGGCGGTACGCCACAACTCCAATCAAGCCAAAAATCGCGACGGCGGCCACGAGTGCGAGCGACCAGCCAAGGTCGTTTGCCGCTGAAATGAGATTTTGGAACATCGCGCGTATTTCGGATTTCGCTCGGACTCCATCGAAACTAACGTGCTGGAAATATCGGCTGATTTAACAATCCGCCAGAAGACGGAACATGCTTGACGTTTGCTGAACGCGACCGGCACCAGCGCTCGCAAGCTCAATGGATGAGCACAATTTGTGGGGCATTGGCCACCACCGGCAGCGGCTGTAATACTCGCTACGCGGTAGGCCGCGGCACCGTACCGACTTCCGGTAGATCGGCGGCGATGCGGCGGCGGCCGAGCATGTGGGCGCGGCCGTCGTTGATCGCATCCACCGCGACGAGCTTGCCGGCCTTGCGGTACTCCACCGAGAAGCGGCTTTCGGCAGGATTGCCTGCGGTCTTGCAGGCGTCGTAGCCGTCAAGCAGGCCGGTGATCTGCAGCTTGATCTCGTACTGGTCCGACCAGAACCACGGCACCGGATCGTAGGGCGCGGGCTTGCCGAGGATCGCGGAGGCCGCGGCCTTCGCCTGGTCGATGGCGTTCTGCACGCATTCGAGCCTGATCCTGCGGCCGTAGCGGTGCGAAAAGAATCGTGCGCAGTCGCCGATGGCGTAGACGCCGGGCGCAGTGCTTGCAAAGTCGTCGACGAGGATGCCGTCGTCGCAGGGCAGGCCCGCGGCCGCCGCAAGATCGTCATTGGCGCGCGCGCCGGTTGCGACCAGCACGAGGTCGGCGGCGATCTTCTCGCCCGAGACCAGCGCCACGCCGGTCGCGCGGCCCTCGCCCTCGATGCCGGCAAGCCGAGCGCCGAGCCGGATGTCGACGCCGCGCGAGCGATGCAGGCCGTCGAAGAACCTCGACACCTCCTCGCCCGCGACGCGCTTCATCACCCGCGCCTCGGCCTCGATCACCGTCGCCGCGCGGTCTTCCTGCCGCAACACGGCCGCGACCTCGAGCCCGATATAGCCGGCGCCGACGATGGCTATGCGGCGCACCGCGTCGAGCGCGGGGCGGAGCCTGCGCACATCGTCGATCTTGCGGAGCGAGAACACGCCGTCGAGCCCGATGCCGGGCAGCGGCAGGTCGCGGGCGCGGGTGCCGGTCGCAAACACCAGCGTGTCGTAGGCAACGCTGCGGCCATCGGCGAGCGTCACTTGTTTTCGCGCAAGATCGACGGCGTTGGCGGCGGTGCCGAGTTCCAGCGCAACCTGATGGTCGGCCCAGTAGTTTGGCCCGCGCAGCAGCAGCGTGTCGATCGACGCCTTTTCCTTGAGATACGCCTTGGACAGCGGCGGCCGCTGATACGGCGCATAGGGCTCGTCGCCGACCATGCGGATCGCGCCGGCATAGCCGCCCTGGCGCAGGCTCACGGCCAGTTGCGCCGCCGCCTGCCCCGCCCCGAGAATGAGAACGCCAGCCGACATGACCCACCCGCTGAATGCCTGAACGTCACGGATGCATGGATGGCCGACGCGCCGAAGGCTGTCAAACGGCTCGGGCGTCATGTTAGAAAAGACGCCTCAATTCCCTCCGCCCCTGTTCCAAAATCCACAACGCCCCGAGAGAGAACGATGGCCAAGAAAGCTGCCGCCAAGCGCGCCGAGAAGCGTCCGTCCTACCGCCTGAAGGAGATCGGCGACGAGCAGATGAGCGCGGTGCAGAAGTCGCTGCGCGACGCGATCTATTCCGGGCCGCGCGGCATCAGGAAGAAGCTGACCGGGCCGTTCCAGATCTGGCTGAACGCGCCGGAACTCGGACTTCTCGCGCAGGCGGTCGGCGCGCATGTCCGCTACAAGACCTCGCTGTCGCCGCGGCAGTCGGAGACCGCGATCATCACCACCGCGCATCACTGGAAGGCGCATTACGAGTGGGCGGCGCACGCGGAGCAGGCGCTGAAGGCCGGCGTGAAGCCGGAAACCGTGAAGGCGATCCAGGCCGGGCGCGAGCCGAAGTCGGCGCAGAAGGACGAAAAGGCGATCATCGATTTCGTCAAGGAGCTCTACAAGACCAGGCGCATCAGCGACAAAACCTACAAGCGGCTGCACGGCCTGTTCGGCGACGCCGGCATGGTGGAGCTGGTCGGCATCTGCGGCTACTACGCGCTGATCTCGATGACGCTCAACGTGTTCCGCGCCGAAATTCCGGCCGACATGCCGCTGCCGTTCAAGGAGCCGGCGTAACGCCCGGAAGTATCCCATGCCGTCCGCACGACGCCGATCGCAGAAAATGGTCGTCAGCGCAAAAGCGGCACTCGCCTTGCTCCTGCTCATTCCCGTGCTGATCGGCGACAGCGCGCTCGCACAAAGGCGGGCCACGCAAACCGCCGGCGCTCCGGGCTGCTTCGATACCTGTGCCGCCCAATGCCGTTCCACCGGAGGCAGCGGTGGAACCTGCTCGCGAACCTGCTACGGCCAGTGCAGCGGCATATCCGGCAACATTGAAAACCGACATTGAGCGATGGCCGGTCCAACGCCGGCGTTGGCGCCTGAGACGGGCGCTTGGCGCGTAGCGCGAGGGCCAGATCGAAAGCCTCGAAGTTCATCGGCTGCATCCAGAAATGGTCCCGGCCCTGCGGCGTTACGCTTCCTTGAGCATGGGCCCGCCCCGTGAAACGCTTCCGGCCAGCCGCGGACACCGAAAGCCGCGGAACGCCAGGGAGGAATTCATGCGCCGAACCACCGCGCGCACCTGCGCGCTTTCCATCGTCGCCGTGTTCGCCCTCGCCGGGCCGGCACCGGCCGACTCCATCGACGATTTCTACCGCGGCAAGACCATCTCGCTGGTCATGGGCACCGGTCCGGGCGGCAGCTTCGACCTCTACGGCCGCACCATCGGCCCGTATCTGTCGAAATACATCCCGGGCAATCCGACCATCATCATGGAGCACATGCCGGGCGCCGGCGGGGTGATCGCCGGCAACCACATCTACGGCGTCGCGCCGCAGGACGGCACCAAGATGCTGCTGTCGCACGCCATCACCCTTGCCGAGAAGCTTGAGCCGACCGGGGTACGCTTCGAAACCGCCAAGATGCAGTGGCTCGGGGCCTACGACGCGATCACCCAGGCGCTCGCGATGTGGCACACCGCGCCGGCGCAGAGCATCGAGGATCTCAAGACCAAGGACGGCGTGGTGATCGGCTCGTTTGCCCGCGCGCACCTGACCTACCACTGGGCTTCGCTGCTCAAGGACGCGATCGGCGCCAGGTACAAGATCATCACCGGGCTGCGCACCGGCAACGACAACAACCTCGCCATGGAGCGCGGCGAAATTCACGGCTGGACCGCCTCCCTGGAAAACCTGAACGGCACGCGGCCGACCTGGATCCCGGAAAAGAAGGTCAAGCTGCTGGTGCAGTTCACCACGCAGCGCAAGCCTTATCTCAATGACGTGCCGACGCTGGTCGAGCTCTCCCCGCCCGACAAGCGCGACGTGGCCGAATTCGTGATCTCCGGCACCCCGGTGTCGCGGGCGATCGCGCTCGGGCCGGGCGTGCCGGCCGAGCGGGTGGCTGCGCTGCGCAAGGCATTCGAGGAGACGATGAAGGATCCGGAGTTCCTCGCCGAATGCGAGAAGCGCAAGCTTGCGATCGAGCCGACGCCGCATCAGCAGTTGCATGCGATGATCGGCAAGATCGTGTCGGCCTCGCCGGAGTTGGTGACGCGGGTGAAGAAGGCGATCGGACAAATCGAGTAGCGATGGCGGCGCCAAGGCTTTCGTGGCCATCTGGCCGGGCGTCTGCCGGACAACGCGGAGAAACGCCATGCTCTATTTACCAGGATTGATCTGCAAGCGGTCTGCGATGCGCAATTGCGCAACGTGGGCCGTCACCGCGGCGGCGGCGGCCGGCCTTGCGCTGTCCGGTGCACTCCCCGCACAGGCTCAGGCGAGCTATCCGAGCAAACCGGTTCGGCTCATCGTAGGGTTCGCGCCCGGCGGCCCGACCGACATCCTTGCGCGCGTCGTCGGCAACGGCATGTCGAAAGCGCTCGGCGAGCAGATCTTCGTCGAGAACCGCTCCGGCGCCGGCGGCAACATCGCCACGGAGGCCGCCGCCCGGGCGGACGCCGACGGGCATACGGTTCTGGTCACGCTCATGAGCAGTGCCGTCAACGAAAGCCTGTTCAAGAATTTCAAGGTCAAGTTCGCCGACAACTTCGAGCCGATCGGCGGAATCGCGAGCACCGGGCTGGTTCTGCTGGTCCACCCCTCTCTCGAAGCCAGGAGCGTGTCCGACCTGATCAAGCTCGCCAAGGCAAAGCCCGGCGAACTGCTCTATGCCAGCGCGGGCGCGGGCACCTCCACGCATCTTGGCGCGGAGCTGTTCAATTCGATGGCCGGAACCAAGCTGATGCCGGTGCACTACAAAGGGGGCGGCGAGACGCTCAAGGATCTTCTGTCCGGTGAGATGAAGATCATGTTCTCGACCATTCCGCCGGTGCTGCCGTTCGTGAAGGATGGCCGGCTGCGCGGACTTGGGACCAGCGGTCTGACGCGCGATCCGGCGTTGCCCGACCTGCCGACCATCGACGAAGCGGGCGTCAAGGGCTTCAGCATGCCGCTCTGGTTCGGGCTGACCGTGCCGAAAGGAACGCCGCACCCCCCGCGCGACAAGCTGGTCGCCGCGCTGAAACAAACGCTGGCCATGCCGGACGTAAAGGAGGCGCTCGCCAGGCAGGGCTTCACGCCGATGGAGATGGGCCCGGACGAGTTCGGCAAGTTCTACGTCGCCGAAGCGGCCAAATGGAGCAAGCTGGTCAACTCGCTTGGACTGGCACGTTAGACGCGGTTCCGGAGCGAGCCGGCCAGCCTGAACGAGCCGACGATGCCGGCCTACTGCATCCGGCCGCGCTCGGGGTCGGCGATCGGCGCCGCTGTTGCGCTTGCCAGCGCCGGCGCAGCCGCCGGTTCGGGCGCGCGGCTCCACAACGCATCGCGGCGGCGCAAAAGCCAATAGCCGATGATGAGCAGCACCGGCACGCAGGCCGCGACCGCGATCCGCTCGTCGGAGCACAGCAGGACGACGAGTGACAATGCGGCAAGCACAACGCGGATCGCGATATCGACCGCGGCGGCCTCGGCATAGCGCGCCTGCAGGCTGAAGGTGATGCCGATCGTGGCCGCGAGAATGAGCCCAGCCGCGCCGAACTGAGCGGCACCCGGCTCGATCACCAGCTCCGGATGCACGAACACGCCGGCCATCAGCGTGAACAGCGACACGCAGATCTGCAGCGCGCGGCCGAGCGTCGAATAGAACGACGCATCGGCAATCTTGGCGGTGACCGCGGCAACGATCGATGTGGGCGGCGTGAGCTCCCCCCAGACGCCGAGGAAAAACGCGAAGAAGTGCACCACCCACGGGTCGACGCCGATCTTGATCATCGGCGGCGCGATCACGATGGCGACCAGGATATAGGTCGGAGCCGGCGGCAGGCCGGTGCCCAGGATCGCGCCGAACAGAAACGCAAGCAGCACCATGGCCGCAAGATTGACGCCCGCGGCGTCGATCAGCAGCGCGCCGAGCTTGGTGGGAACGCCGGTGATGACGAGCGCGCCGGTCATGATCGACAGCGTCGCGAGCAGCAGCGTGAGATCGGCGGTCATCTCGGTGTAGGCATCGAGAAAGCGGCGCAGCGGCGCGATGAAGGCCGAAAACGACCAGCGGCCGGGCACGAGCAGCGGCACCGTGTGGACGACGAACAGAAACGCGCCGACAGCGACAAACACGTAGAGCGCAGCGAAGCTCGGCGCCAGGTGCCACGCCGCCATCATGCCGATCAACCCGGCAATCACGGCAAGAAAGGCTGCGAGATTGACCACGTCCTGCCAGGTGATCTTCTGGTACAGGCCGGTGACCCGGCGCGTCCGATAGCGCAGCGCCAGCAGATAGACCGAGACCGCAACGGTGACGTAGTAGATCAGCGCCGGCACGTAGCCGCGGGCGACGACCTCGAAATAGCTCCTGCCCAGGAACTCGGCCATCAGGAAGGCCGTGACGCCCATCACCGGCGGCATCAGCTGGCCGCCGAGCGATGAAGCTGATTCAATTGCGGCGGCCGTTGCGCGCGGCATGCCGGCGCCGATCATCGCCGGGATGGTGGCCGAGCCGATGGTGATGGCGTTTGCCGCGCCGCTGCCGCTCACGGTGCCGACGCACATCGATCCGACCACGGCCGACTGCGGCAGCGCATGCGCCGACCGCACCGCGACGCGCTTGGTCGCGCGCAGCAGAGATTCGATGCAGCCGAAACCGGTCAACGCGCTGAGCACCAGAAGGAATGCGCCAACGACGGTCAACGCGATCTGCGGCAGGCTCGAGAACACGCCGGTGGTCGTCTCCACGCTCATGGCGGTGACGATGCGGGTCCAACTCAGGCCCGCATGATAGAACATGCCGGGCACGACGTAGCCGTACACCGCATAGAGGATCAGGATGATGTTCAGGACGAACAGCGGCAGGTGGCGCTTGCGCGCATATTCCATCACCAGCACCGCCATCAGACCGCCCATGAGCAGGTCGGCCGAATTCCAGTCGCCGGCGCGCGACGTGCCAAGCTCGTAGTGCTCGGTGTGCATGTAGTCGCGACGGCCAGCGCCAGCACGATCTGGATCGCGCCGGCCGCGGTGCCGGCGACCGGCGGCAGGCGCGGATAGAGGTCGTTCTCGCGCAACGCGTTCAGCACGAACAGCACGTAGGCGACCGGCACCAGCGTCATCGCCAAGAGCGTCGGCCCGCCTTCGGTCGTCCAGAAATAGACGAACAGATAGAAGAAAAAGAAAAGCGCAAACGCGTAGTAGATCGCTTCAAGCACGAGCGGCAGCCGGCGATCCGTGGCACTGGTCATGGGGGCGCCCGTCATCTGCAACCCGTCATCTACAAAGAGATGGCCGAACGGGCGCTGCGCGGCGCCCGTTCGGCTACAGGAGTGAGCAAGAGCCCGCGCGGCCTACATGGTCGCGATCTTGGCGTCCCACTTGGCGTCCCAGACGCCTTTTTCCTTCATGTACTTCGCCAGGCCCGGATGGATCGGCACGAGGTCCACCGACGACTGCACGCCGCGCTTCTGGAAGCCGGGCATGTCCTTGGCGATCTGCGAGAAGGTCGGATCGGCCTTGGCGAGCTCGGCCGCGTGCGCCTCGATGATCTTCAGCATCTTGTAGACGTCATCCGCCGGCACATCGAGCCCGACGTTGAAGCTGTAGTAGAACGGCAGCTCGACGACCTTGTCGACGTGCACGTTGCGCTTGAACACCGTCGGACTGAGCTCGATCGAGCTCAGTCCCTTCTTCTTCAGCGTGGCGATTTCGTCGGGGCTGAGGTTCAGCGCCGCCCAGTCGGCGGCGAGCGAGGCTTCCGCGAGCCACGGCGGCGGCGCGCTCTCCGAACCCGTATAGATCAACATGGCGTCGATCGCACCGGACTCGAGCTGCGAGCCGACGGTCGCGAGATCGACCTGGTGATAGATGAACTTCACGCCGAGCTCGTTCAGCGCGCGTTCGATGTGGGCGCGCACGTCGAACGGCAGCGGCCCGGTGAACACGCGCTTGCCGGCAAGGTCGCCCCACTTCTTGATCTTGTCCTTGTTGCGCGCATGCACGGCAAGGCTCACCTCGATGGTGTTCGACCAGAACGACTGGACCGGCATCCGCTGGACCCGCGCCTTGAAGCCCTTGAAGCGGTTGGTGTCGTTGGCGAGCTCGTAGAAGGCGATGTCCGAGCCGTAGTTGCCGTCGAACTCCTTGGTGGCGAAGCCCTTCACCGTGGTGATGGCGCCGGCCGTGGGCAGCACCGAGATGCGGTATTGCGGCATCTCCTTGTTCAGCAGCGCCGACAGCGTGACCATCGCCTTGTGGCCGGTGGTCCCGACCGGGGGCGTGCCCCAGCGGATATCCTTGGGCTGCTGCTGCGCGGAAGCCGCGCAGACCGTTACGCCGAGCGCGAAGGCAACGGCAATTCCCGTCCAAACCCGTTTATCCATGGCATTTCCCCTCTGCTGGCGTTTCCTCCCCGCCGCATCGGTGTGCGGCGTTGTCATTGTCTGGTCTCACCGCCCCCAGGAGACATCGAACGATCCGCCAACTGAAGGGTGCTGGCAATCACTAAAATGCCGCAGGAGCGGGCCACCGAGGCGAAAAATCAGCAAGGCAGGCATCCCGGAACCAGCCGCGATCGGCTATGGCAAGCTGCGCGGTCTTGGCTAGTGTCGCAGTTCGGAGACCGTTCATGACCAGCCTGTCCAACTCGCCCTACACGCCAGACCTGCGCGGCTTCATCGAGTTCCTCGAGAAGGAACATCCGGAGCACGTGGTGCGGATCAAGAAAGAGGTTGATCCGAGGTTCGGCGTGTCGGGCATTCTCGAACGGCTGGAGCGCGACGGCAAATTCCCGCTGGTGATCTTCGAGAACGTCAAAGGCTCGAAAATTCCGCTGGTCGCCAACATGCATGCGAGCTTCGAGCGGCTCCGCCTCGGGCTCGGCATGGAGACCGGCGACGTCAAGGCGTTCGTCAAGGAATGCGCGGCCCGGCAGGCCAATCCGATCGACCCGGTGATGGTCGAGGACGCAGCCGTCCACGAGGAGGTGTTCCTCGGCAACGACGTGAGCGTCGAGGACCTGCCGATCTGCACCTATCACGAGAAGGACGCGGGCAAATACATCACCGCGGGGCTCGCGGTGATGCGCGATCCGGAGACCGGCATCAACAATGTCGGCATCTACCGGCACCAGGTGCACGAGAAGAACCTGCTGGGCGTGCAACTGTCGGAGACGGCGGACGGCAACATCATCTGGAAGAAGTACGAGAAGCGCGGGCTGCCCTGCCCGGTCGCGATCGTGATCGGGCACCATCCGGCGTTCTTCGTCGGCTCCTTGTGCTTCTCGACGCTCGACAGCGACGAAATCAAAATTGCCGGCGGCATGCTGCAGCGGCCGGTGCCGCTGGTCCGCTGCAAGACCATTCCGCTCGAGGTACCGGCGAACGCCGAGATCGTGCTGGAGTGCGAGATCCGGCCGGTGGAGCGGCGGCTCGAAGCCCCGTTCGGCGAATATCCCGGCACCTATGGACCGGAGCGCATGAACCCGGTGCTGGAGATCAAGGCAATCACCCGGCGCAAGAACCCGATCTACCAGAACGCGTTCGTCGGCCATGCCGACAACCTGCTGCTGTCCGGGCTCATTCGCACCAGCTTCATCGAGGAGACGGTGAAGATCGCCTGCCCGACCGTGCGCGGCGTGAACGTGCCGCGGTCGGGGCGCTTCCGCTTCATCTGCTACGTCGCGCTGGAGAAGATGCAGGAGGGCGAGGCGAAGCTCGCGGCGATGGCGGCGTTCGTCGCCGACCCGTTTCTCAAGTTCGTGGTGGTGGTCGACCACGACGTCGACATCAACAGCGATACCGAGGTGCTGCACGCGATTGCCACGCGGGTGCGCGCCGACACCGACACCTTCATGGTGCCGTATGCCAAGGGCTCGCCGCTCGATCCGGCTTCTTATGACCCGGCGGGCGGCTCGAACCTGGTCACCAAGATGGGCATCGACGCGACGCGGAAGGCGAACTACCCGGACGAGATTTCGGTGCCCGGATTCCAGTCGATCGACATGGAGGCGTTCATTCCGGGCTATCGCGGTTCTTGAGTCTCGCTGTGCCCACGCACACCGGCGGTCACCCGCAGCGGAAATCCACAACTCAGCGCGCCTCTCCTGCGAACCCCTGCTGCAGCGTTGCCAGACGGTCCAGCGCGGCCAGCGGCAACGGACCTTGCTGCACGGCAGCCAGCGCGTGTTCGAACTGCTGTGGCGAGGCCATGCCGACCAGGATCGTGCCCATGGCCGGCTGGGAAATGGCGAAGCGGATGGCGGCCTCGGACAGACTCCCGGCAAATCCTTCCTCGACCAACGGCATGAGCCGCCGCGCACGCGCGAGATCGGCATCGTAGCTGATGGCCGAGCCGATCGGCTTCGGGGGCGGACTGGCGATCGGGTGGCGCTCTGCGGAGCCGGAGAGCGCGCCGCCGGCCAGCACACGAATTCCCACCACGCCGACGCCGGCGGCCCGGGTATGGTCGAACAGCTGCCCGTAATCCTGCGCCGGATAGTTCGCCGGCAGCGCCGCGGCGGCAGAGGGATTGAGCATGTTGTAGCTGACCTGGGCGCTGTCGAAGACCCGCGCATCGATCGCCTGGCACAGCGCCGCGGTATCGCCGACCGCCGTGATGCCGAGAAAGCGCGTCTTGCCGCGCTGGCGCTGACGGTCGAAGGCCGGCACCAGCTCGTCGAGCACCTGCCGGATGCCGAGCGAGTCGCCGCCGCCATTCACGGTGATGGGATTGTGAAAGTGAAAGATGTCGACCCGCTCCAGACCCAGCCGCTGCAGGCTTTGGTCCAGCGATGCAGCGACCGCGTCGGCCATGCGGGCGAAATCGGCGGGCCGCAGCCGCACCTTGGTGCCGACCACCGCATCGGCGGGCTTCAGCTTCTTGAGGATGCGGCCGAGATTTTTCTCCAACTCGCCGTCGCCGTAGGCCACCGCCGTGTCGAAGTAGTTGATCCCGGCCTCCAGCGCCCGGGCGACGGCCCGTTCCTGGTCGGCGTGATCGCCGCGCACCATCAGCCCACCCACTGCGCCGCATCCAAAACCCAGGATCGAGAGCTGCATGCCGCTCCGGCCGAAGGTCCGCTTCTGCATTGTCATTTCCCTCTGCTCAGCGCGGATGGTTTGTCTGGCTTGTTCCGTCAGGCATGATACCAGGCTCACCGGGCCGGGCGGCTTTTCGCCCAGTCGGTGTATTTCTTTGCCTTGACGTGCGTGTCGGCGAAATACTTGGCGTATTCCTCGCCGACCATGATCTTGATGCCGAGGCCCTGGTTTTCCAGCTTGCTGACGTGGTCGGGGTCCTGCATCGCTTTGCTCAGGACGTCCTGCAGCTTGCTCACCAGCGGCGCCGGGATGCCCTTCGGCCCCGCGATGCCGCGGGTGGAGTTCGACATCACGGTCGGATAGCCGAGCTCCTTCATGGTCGGCACGTCGGGCATGAACTTCGAGCGAACGTCGTCCAGAACGGCGAGCGCGCGGAGCTCGCCCGTCTTTACGCGGGTCGCGATGCTGCCGACGTTGTCGTAAGCGGCATCGATGTTGCCGGCCATGATCTCCTTGAGTTGCGTCGCGCCGCCATCGAGATGCACGATCCGGAAGACTGCGCCGGGCGCCGCTTCCTCCGTCATCAAGATGGCGAGATGATCGTCCGAGAGGATGCCGGTGGTCGCCGTGCGGATCGTGCTTGGTGCTTTCTTGGCGGCGGCGATCAGGTCATGCACGGTCTTGTAGGGACTGTCCGCCCGGACCCAGATCACGCCCGGATCGAGAACCTGGTTGATGATCGGGGTGAAGTCCTTCTCGGTGAAGATCGCCTTGCGGTCGGGATCGAGGATCACCGTGTTGGTGGCCGGCAGATTGATGTAACCGATGTAGTAGCCGTCCGGCCGCTGGCGGACCATTTCGGTCCAGCCGACCTGGCCGCCGGCGCCGCCCTTGTTCACCACGATCATCGGCTGGCCGAGCAGCTTTTCCGCAATCGAAGCGACGATGCGCGCGCCAACGTCGGTCGAGCCGCCTGGCGGATACGCGACCATGAGCTGCACGGGCTTGTTGGGGAAATCCTGCGCGCCGGCGCCGACGATCGCCGAAGAGAGCGCCAGAGCAGAACCGGCAATGACCATGACGATGCGAGACTTCATGACATTCCTCCTTCTGGTTGCCTGTTGTTCAAGAGTTCGTTTCACGCACTTCGCGCGGCGCCAACTGCAGTATCGAGCCAATCAGCACGGCAGCCGCGAGCAGCAGCAGTCCGAGGCACAAAGGCCGCGTGTAGAAAATCGAAAAGTCGCCGCCGGACATTTCGAGCGAGGTTCGCAGCGATTTCTCGATGAACGGTCCGAGGATCAGTCCAAGCACCAGCGGCGCGACCGGAAGATCGAGCTTGCGCAGGCCATAGCCGATGACGCCGCATGCGATCATCACGCCGACGTCGAATACGCTCTGCTGCAGGCTGTATGCGCCGATGACGCAGAACAGCAGCGTCCCCACGCACACGTACTGATAGGGCAGACGCAGCAGGCGCGCCCAAAGGCCGACAAACGGCAGATTCAGGATCAACAGCATCACATTGCCGATCATGAAGCTCGCGATCACCGCCCAGACCAGGTCGGGCCGCTCCTTGAAAAGGAAGGGACCGGGCGTCAAACCGTTGATGATAAAGGCGCCCATCAGCACCGCGATGGTCGGCGAGCTCGGGATGCCGAGCGTGAGCAACGGGATCATCGCGGCATTGGCGTAGGCGTTGTTGGCCGTCTCGGGTGCCGCCACACCCTCGATGGCACCTTGTCCGAATTTCTCCGGCGTCTTCGAGACGCGCTTCTCGACGACGTAGGCCACGAAGGTCGGGATGATGGCGCCCACCCCGGGGATCAACCCCAGGAAAAATCCAATGCCGGTGCCGCGGCCGATGGCTCCAAGCGAGCGGCGCCATTCCTCGCGCGACGGCAACAGCGACGTGAGCCTGGTCTTGATCACCTCGTGATAAGGCCGCTCGATGGTGATCAGGATTTCTGCGATGCCGAACAGACCCATCACGACGGGAATGAAGCCGACGCCGTCGTAGAGGCTCGGGACGCCGAAGGTGAAGCGTGGCGCCCCGCGAACAGGATCGATGCCGACCATGGCGATCAAAAGCCCGAGCACGGCCATGACGATGCCCGTCAGCAGGGATTGTCCGGCGAGCCCGGTGATCAGGCACAGGCCCACCAGCATCAGCGCGAAGAACTCGGGTGGGCCGAAGCTCAAGGCCAATCGCGCGAGCGGCGGAGCGACAACGATCAGCGCGATGGTCGCGACCATGCCGCCAATGAAGGAGCCGATGGCCGCAATCCCGAGCGCGGTGCCGCCCCGGCCCTGCTGGGCCATTCGATAGCCGTCGAAACAGGTGATGACCGAGGCCGCCTCCCCCGGCACGTTGATCAGCACCGACGTGATGGTGCCGCCATACATGGCGCCATAGTAGATGGCGCTGAGCATGATGAGCGCGCCGGTCGGGTCGAGCGAGAAGGTGAGCGGAATGAGGATCGCCGTTCCGGCCGTGGGGCCCAGTCCCGGCAGCACGCCGATCAGCGTGCCGAGCAGACAACCGATCAATGCAAAGCCAAGGTTTTGCAGAGTGGCCGCCGCCGCAAGACCCGTCATCAGGTGATTGAGGGTGTCCACGGCGCTCCCCCTCAAATTCCGAACGCGCCGGTCGGCAGCGGCACCTTGAGCCAATACAGGAACACGTGGAACACCCCGAAGCTGCCGGCCACCGCGGTGAACGCAATGCCGGACGGCGAGCGTGCGCCGAGCATCCACAGGATGCCGGCGATAAAGAGGAGCATGGTCAGCCGGAAGCCCAGCGGCTCGAACAGCGCAGCCGCAGCCGCCAGTGCAACGAGCACACCGCCGCCCTGAAGCGCCGCCTGCCGGTCCGGCAGAATATTCACGGCGGTGGTTTCGCGGCTGCGCACAGCTCTCGATGAGGATCGCGACCGTCAGCGTGATCCCGATCAGGCTCAGCCAGAAGGGAAAGAAGCCGGGCCCCGGACCCAGAGCGTCGACAAGCGAATAGCCGAGCGACGTGACAAGGGCAGCGAGAAAGATGCCCGCCAGGACAACGCACGCAATCATGCGCCCGCGCCGCACCGCTCCCCCCTTTGTTGCAAGGAGGCTAACACGATCCAGCGCGATTGGAACAATCAATGCCCGGCGGTGGCCGCCTGAGGGCATTTGGCGAGAGGAAAACCGCAATTCCGTGAAGGTCCGCTTCGGGTCAGCGAACGTGGCGGCCATTTTTGGCGATGTCCGTGCCCTTCAAGTCGGACATTCGGCTGACGGATCGGCACGTCCGTTAGGTGCCAATATCGTGATAGAGTGGTCGTTGCGCCGATCCCGATCCGGGATTCGGCAAAAAGCTATCGGGGTTTCCTATTTTGCTTTTTCCGACAGACCTCACCTCATTCCTCGACATCATACGCCAGCACGGCGATGCGGCCTACAGCATCATGTTTGCCTATGCGGCCTCGCACAGCCTGCTGCTGGCGCTGTTCGCGGGCTACGCCGCGCATTCGGGCGCGCTCGGTTTCGGCACGCTCATTGCGGTCTGCTGGTTCGGCAGCTTCACCGGCGATGTGATCCGCTTCTGGGTCGGGCGACGGTTCGGCACGCGCTGGATCGGACCCTTCCCGCGAATTGAACGCGCCGTCCAGACGGCCGCCCAGCTGGCAAACCGCCACTATCTCTGGATGATCCTGGTGCATCGCTACCCGCACGGCATTCGAGGTGTCGCGGGTTTTGCCTACGGGATGTCGCGGCTGCCATGGTCCACCTTCCTGGTGCTGAATTTCGTTGCGGCGGGCCTGTGGTCCTGCGCCGTCGTTTCGGCCGGCTATGCCTTCGGCCAGTTGTCGGAGAAGGTGATGAGCGATGCCTCTTCGGGTCTGGGACTGGTGATGCTGATCGCGTTCCTCGGTCTATCCTGGATCTTGAGCAAAAAACTCGAGCGTGTCGTCGAGCGAAGCTGAAGCGCGCGGCGGACCGCTTCGTGCCAGGATTCGTGCCAAGATTCGTGCCAGGAGAAGACATCGCGCCCCGGCTCCGCATAGACTGGCCAGTCATGAGAGGGGCATCATGAAACTTCCCCGTCGACGCTTTCTGCATCTGGCGGCGGGTGCGCTCGCGCTCCCGGCCGTGTCGCGCGTCGCGGTCGCGCAGGCCTATCCGTCGCGACCGGTGCGCCTGGTGGTGAGTTTTCCGGCCGGCGGCGTCAACGACATTCTGGCGCGCCTGATGGGGCAATGGCTGTCGGAGCGGCTCGGCCAGCCATTCGTGATCGAAAACCGGCCGGGCGCCGGCACCAATATCGGCACCGAAGCGGTCGTGCGGGCTGCGGCGGACGGATACACGCTTCTGCTGGTCAGTCCGGCCAACGCGATCAACGCGACCCTCTACGACAAGCTCAGCTTCAATTTCATGCGCGATATCGCGCCGGTTGCGAGCATCGTTTCGATGCCGCTTGTCCTCGTGGTCCATCCGTCGTTTCAGGTCGCATCCGTGTCCGAGCTGGTTGCCTATGCCAAGGCCAATCCGGGCAAGCTCAACATGGCCTCAGGCGGCAACGGATCGGCAGGCCATGTGACAGGCGAGCTGTTCAAGATGATGGCCGGTGTCGACATGCTCCACGTGCCGTACCGCGGCTCGGGGCCCGCACTGACCGATCTGATCGCCGGACAGGTGCAGGTGACGGTCGATCCGCTTCCGTCTTCGATCGAATTCATCAGGACCGGCAAGCTGCGTGCGCTGGCGGTCACCACCGCGACGCGCTCGGATGCGCTGCCGGGCATCCCGACGATCGCCGATACCGTGCCGGGATATGAGGCGAGTGCCTGGTACGGCTTTGGTGCGCCCAAAGCCACACCCGTCGAGATCATCGAGAAGCTCAACCGGGAGATCAACGCGGTGCTCGCCGAGCCCAGGAACAAGGCGCGGTTTGCCGAGCTGGGCGGCACCGTGATTGCAGGATCGCCCGCCGATTTCAGCAAGCTGATGGCCGATGAAACCGAAAAATGGGCCAGGGTGGTGAAGTTCTCGGGAGCCAGGCCGGATTGATCCGGTAACCGGCCGCCGCACTTAGCGAGATACCCGTTGGGCAATCAAATTTGCTACCGTGCAACAGGAAATACAGAGGGGGGAGCTTCATGAAGCTTCATCGCCGTCGGTTTCTGCATCTGGCCGCGGGCGCGGCCGTGCTCCCGGTCGCTTCGCGTTTTGCTTCCGCACAGGCCTATCCGGCGCAGCCGGTGCGCATCATCGTCGGCTTCGCCCCCGGCAGCGGCTCCGACATCTTTGCCCGGCTGATGGCGCAGTGGCTGTCGGAGCGGATGGGCCAGACTTTTGTCATCGAGAACCGGCCGGGCGCCGGCGGCAACATCGGCACCGAAGCGGCCGCGAAGTCGCCGCCGGACGGCTATACGCTGCTCCAGACGGTTCCGGCGCACGCGGTCAACGACACGCTCTACGACAAGCTCAGTACCAATTTTCTGCGCGACCTCGCGCCGGTCGGCGGCACCGCGCGCGTGCCGTTCGTGCTCGAGGTCAACCTGTCGGTTCCGGTCAACACCGTTCCGGAATTCATCGCCTACGCCAAAGCCAATCCCGGCAAGCTCAACTTCGCCTCGCCCGGCATCGGCACCGGCATCCACATGGCGGGCGAACTGTTCAAGCTGATGACCGGCGTGAACATCGTGCACGTGCCCTATCGCGGCGCGGCCGGCGCCATGACCGACCTGATCGGCGGTCAGGTGCAGGTCATGTTCGACACCATGGCGGCCTCGATTCCGCACATCAAAGGCGGCAAGGTCCGCCCGCTGGCGGTGACGACGGCGGGGCGCTCGGCGCTGCTGCCCGAGTTGCCGACCGTGGGCGATTTTATTCCCGGCTACGAAGCGAGCGGTCCGTTCGGTCTCGCCGCGCCGAAAAACACGCCGGCCGAGATCGTCGCGCGGATCAACCGGGAGATGAACGCGGTGCTGGCCGATCCCAAGGTCAAGGCGCGCCTGGCCGATCTCGGCGCCGACGCGCTGACGGGCTCGCCCGCCGAATTCGCCAGGCTCATGACGGATGAAACCGAGAAGTGGGCCAAGGTGATCCGGAGCGCCAACATCAGGGTCGAAGGCGGCTGATCCGTTCGCCGGCACCGAAAAGTGGGGCAAGGTGATGAAGTTCGCGGGGGTCAAGCCAGACTAGCGCAGATCCCGGTCGATCGAACGTTTTCGACAACACTAGCCGTGCGTCTCCCCTGATCGCACGACATCCGCGAGGTTCGGGGGCACCGTAGACCCTCCCCCTCGACGGCGATACTTTAGGAAAAAGCCCTGGTCAGGGAAAAGTCTCGGGAGGACATCCGTGATGATCACGCCATTGCGCGCAGCAATCGCCGCCGTCGCCGCCACCGTCGGTTTCACCGGGCCTGACGCGCTGCATGCCCAGAGCTTTCCGGCAAAGTCGGTGACGCTCGTCGTGCCGTCTGCCGCCGGCGGCGGAACCGACACCATCGCTCGCCTGATCGGCGACCAGCTGTCAAAGCAACTCGGCCAGAGCTTCGTGGTCGAGAACCGCACCGGCGCGGGCATGCTGGTCGGCACCACGGCCGTAGCCAAGGCAGCGCCGGACGGATACACGCTGCTGGTCGGGCTCAACGGCAACATGACGGTCAATCCCAGCCTGTTCGCCAAGCTGCCCTACGATCCGGTGGCGGACTTCGTGCCGGTGGCGATGCTCGCCACCTATCCGTTCCTGGCGGTGGTGAACAACGACCTGCCGGTGAAGTCGATCAGGGAACTGATCGCCCACCTGAAATCGCAGGCCGGCAAGATCGACTATGCGTCGGCCGGTAACGGCACCGGACAGCATCTGGCCCCCGAACTGTTCAAGATGATGACCGGCGTCGAGATGGGCCACATTGCCTATCGCGGCGCGCAGCCGGCCTATCAGGACGTCATCTCCGGACGGGTGCCGGTGTTCTTCGACAACATGTCGACGGCGATGAGTCTTGCGAAAGGCGGCAAGGTGCGCGCGCTGGCGATCACCTCCAAGACACGATCGCCGCTGATGCCCGAATTGCCGACGGTCGACGAAGCCGGCGTGCCCGGCTACGAGTACCACACCTGGTTCGGGCTCTGGGCACCGAAGGGTACGCCGCAGGCGGTCGTCGAAAAGCTGAATGCCGAGGTGACGAAGGCGCTCGCCGATCCATCGATTCGGCAGCGTATCGCCGCCACCGCAGGCGAACCCTCCACCATGGCGTTGAAGGACATCGATCCGTTCGTGAAAAGCGAGATCGCCAAATGGGCCGAGGTGGTCAAGCGTGCCGGGATAAAGGTCGAATAACGCCGTTCGCGAGCCGATGAGCCGGATCCTGATCGCGAACGGCTATGTCGTCACTGTCGACGGCGCCCGCAATGTCTATCCCGGCGGCTACGTTACGGTCGACGGCAGAACGATTTCGGCGGTCGGCCCTCCGGCGCAGACGCCGAAGCCTGCCGACTTCGACCAGGTGATCGACGCATCGGGCTCGATCGTCGTGCCCGGCCTGATCAACATGCACCAGCACCACTGGTACACCCTGTTCAAGGGGCTGGCCGACGGATTCCTGCTGGAAGACTGGGTGACCGGCCTGCTGCTGCCGCTGTCGCTCAAGCTCGATGCCAACGCCATGCGCGTGTCGAGCACCGTGGCCGGCATGGAAATGCTCTCGACCGGCACCACCTGCTCGCTCAATCATTCGGTGACGACCACGACACCGGATCTCGTGGCGGCCTCGATCGAGCCGCAGGCCGCGCTCGGCATCCGCCAAGTCTACGCCAAGGAGCTGCGCTGCAAGACGCCGGGCAATCCGAACCATCCGATGAGCCTCGACGAGGCGCTGGCGGCGTTCGAGGAAGAAGCGCGGCGCTGGAACGGCAGGCACGATGGGCTGGTGCGGTTCGGCATCGCCATCGAGTCGAACGCCCATTGGGTTGCCGCCGGCATGAGCACCGAGGCGCTGATCTGCCGCGGCTATGAACTGGCCCGGCGCCTCGGCCTCAAGATCACCGCGCACATCTCCGGCGGCACGTTCTCGCTGGAAAAGGGCTTTCTGAAATACTTGAGGGAAACCGGCCGCACCGATGTCCGCTATCTCATGCAACTCGGCATCCTCGACCCGCATTGGATTTTGATCCACGGCATCCATGCGACCGAGCTCGACATCGAGCAGATGGCGACCGTCGGCTGCAGCTTCGTCTACACGCCGACCAGCGAGGCGATCCGCGGCGGCGGCATTTCGCCGTTCGCCAACGCGCAGCGCGCCGGCGTCAATGTGGCACTCGGCACCGACGGGCCGATGGTCGATTACTCGGTCGACATGGTCGAGCAGATGAAAGTCTGCAGCCTGATGCAGCATGTGCGCCATCTCGACCCGACCCGCATGCCGGTCGAGCGCACGCTGGAGATGGCGACCATCAACGCCGCAAAGGCGCTCGGACTTGAAAAGGAGATCGGTTCGCTGGAGGCCGGCAAGCGCGCCGACATCGCCGTCTTCGATTTGCGAAAGCCCTATGTCGGGGTGCTGCACCGACCGCTGTCGAGCTTCATCTGTGCCGGCAAGGGCAGCGACGCGCGCGCGGTGCTGGTCGATGGGCAGATCGTCTATCGCGATGGAATGTTCGCGCGCCTCGCGGATGGCGAGGGCGTCATTGCGGAAGCGGAAAAAGTCGGCCGGGCGATCGTGGAAAAGGCCGGCTTGAGCGCGCGCCTCGCGGCGGATTGGCGCATTTGAATGCTGACGCAGGTGCCGCTCTACGTGCGCAATCTCGGCATGATCCGTACCGCATTGCCGCGCTCGATGGCTTGCAGGTCTTCAGGACCAAACAAGCCAACGGAGCGCAGACCGGCTGCGACTGCTTTTGCCGGGCCGAATGGATAATCGGTCCCGAACAGGATTTGCGTCGGCTTCACCAGCCTGGTGAGTGCCGCCAGCGGATAGACCGTCGTTGCGGACGCCGTGTCGTAATAAAAGCGCTCCATGTAGTGAGCCGGCCCTGCCGGCAGGCGAGGTTGCAAGTCCTTGCGCGCGTTGAAGTAGGAGTTGAAACGTTGCATCAGACCCGGAGCGGTGCCGCCGGCGTGTGAAAAAATCCATTGAATGTCGGGAAATTTCGCTGCCGTGCCGCTGAACAGCAGACTTGCGATGGTCCGCGCGGTGTCTGTCCCAAGCTCGATGACCGGTTCAGGCACGTCGGGAATCAGGTTTCGGCAGCAATCGTTTCGATTGGGGTGCGTGTAGACCACGGCTTTGCGACGATTGAGCTCTTCCATGACCGGCGTGAACGCCGGGTCGCCCAGGAATTTCCCCTGGTAGTCGGTCATCATGCAGATGCCGTCCGCCTTCAGGGTGTCCAGAGCGTAGCTGATCTCGCGCAAGCTGCCTTCGACATCCGGCAGCGGCACGATGGCGAACATGCCGAACCGGCCGGGATGATCCGCGATGACCTTGGCTCCGAAGTCGTTGCATTCACGGGCGAGCACGCGAGCGGCGTCGTAGTTGCCAAAGAACACGCCCGGTTCGCTGATCGACAAGATCGAAGTCGCAACTCCGCCTTGATCCATGTCTTCGATCGATTTTGCGACTGTCCATCGCATCAAAGGTGTCTGGCCGGTGCGACGGCCGGCAATTTCCGCAACAAATCCAGGCGAGGACAGGTGATGATGGGTGTCGATCCGAAACGGCTTTTCAGTGGATGATGTCTGCGCGAACGCTTGAGGCGCAAACCCCGCGGCCGTGCCGGCGGCCGCCGCTGCGATGCCTGCCAGCATCTGCCGGCGGCTCACGCCGGCCACGGACAACGGTTCGATGCAGCAACTGCATCTGCCGGACAACCGGCGTTTGTTCGTTTGAGCCATTTTTTGCCTCCCTGATCCCGACACGCCCCGGGGTGACCGCAAACAGATTCTTGCGACTTCTGCTCGGCCTGGCACAGATGACATCAAGGCAGATGTCGTCCCATGGACATCCAGCGCTGCTGCAAACGGAAGGATGACCGATCGTATCCCATTCCCTCAAGCGCCAAATCGCACAATGTCAGCCAATCACCCGATAGCGGACACCGAGCGGCGACCGGCCGATGTCTGTCGGGCGCCCCTCAGCGACGCGCTCGTTGAAACCGAAAAATGGCCCAGGGCGATTCTCAGGCCAAAGCCGGACCGATCCGACAATTGTGCCGGCGTGAAGTCAGGCGTATCGCAATTGCGGTTCTAGTGCCCGTGATGGCCGCCGCTGCGTTGCCCCTGCGGCGACGCGCCGATGGCTTCCACCGCGTATTCGACATCGACCTTGCCGGCCTTCTCGAATTCGAGCGTGCCCTTGACACTCTTGCCCTGCTCGAACGGCTGCTTCAGCCCGACGAACATTACGTGATACGAGCCGGGCTTCAACTCCACGGTCTGGCCCGGCTTGATCTCGAGCCCCTTCGGCAGCGGCCGCATCTTCATCACGCCGCCGTCCATCGACATCTCGTGGACTTCGAACTTTCCCGCGCCCGCGACCGAGCCACCGATCAGGCGGTCCGGCGCGCTGCCTTTGTTCACGATCGACATGTAGCCGCCGGCGACCGTCGCCCCCTTGGGCGTGGCGCGCGACCAGGGATGCTTGATCTCGAGCGGACCGGCTTTGTAGTCATGCGCCGATGCCGCGGTCGCGGCCAAGGCCATCACGGTGGCGAGAAAAACGGACTTCATGGAGTGCTCCAATTGACGCCGCTTCTATAGAGCCACCGCAACGGGCAGTCCACGCGCCGGACGGAACAAGGCTCGTATACGGCGGGTAAATGCCCCAATTGCCTTCGCCGCCCCATGGTACTATCTCCCGGTCAGGCAAGGATGCGAGCCGTGACCGGTCCGAAATCGAACGAGCCCGAACGCCAGATCCTGCAATTCCGCCCGCGCGGCGGCTCGCTGTTCGTGCACCACGCGCCGCCGCCTCCGGTTCCCGACCTCAAGAAGTTCGAGAGCACGCCCGAGGAGCCTGACGACTACAGGCACCGGATGCTGATGAACGCGCTGGCCTTGGGCTTCACGGTGCTGCTGGTCGCCGGCGGCATCTGGATCGCCGACTTCATGACGACCATGCGCAAGAACCAGGACTGCGTGCTGATCGGGCGGCCGGGCTGCACGCCCGTGAACGCGCCGCCCGCGCGCTGAATCCGCCGCTATCCGCCGTTGACGCTGATTTGCACCGGCGCGAGCCCGGAGAAGCCGAGTTCGCTGGCCGCCGCGGGCGTCAGATCGATGATGCGGCCGGGAATGAAGGGCCCGCGGTCGTTGATGCGCACCGTGACCTCGCGGCCATTTTTCTTGTTGACCACCGTCACCATGGTGCCGAACGGCAGGCTCTTGTGGGCTGCGGTCATGCCCCTCGGATTGGCGCGCTCGCCGTTTGCCGTCTTCTGTCCATCGTAGCCGTAGACCGAGGCTATTCCGGTTTCTGCCCGGGCAACGCCCGTCAGCGGTCCAAAGGCGGTGAGGCAACAAAAAATGGCGGCGAGCGATCTTGCGATCATTCAATAGGTCTCCAGCGATGTTAGGGGGAGCCGCGGAAACACACGGGCAGTGTGGCGACAGCAAGGCGGATGGATTAGACCAACCCAACGCGAGATCGACGGTGCGTGAACTCCCCAGGGGCCGCTTAAGCCAATTCGGCCGGCCGGGGTACCGCTCCGGCGAAAATCGCCCGAAATAACAGGCCGGTGTGCAATTCCTGCAACACCTTGCCACCATTGAACTGCTAGGCTGCCTTCGCTATACGGGCACTCGGCTCACCCGTGGGAAATACCGGGCGGAACGACCATCGGTCCCGGCGCTTCGCCACCATCGGCGCGGCGACAAAAATCAGTTATCATTCAGGGACTTACCGATGCCTTCGACGTTCGATACCGTGGCAAACATCATTGCCGAGACCTGCGACATCCAGCGCGACACGATCCAGCCCGACAGCCACGCGATCGACGATCTCGGCATCGACAGCCTCGACTTCCTCGACATTGCCTTCGCCATCGACAAGGCGTTCGGCATCAAGCTGCCGCTGGAGCAGTGGACCCAGGAGGTCAACGACGGCAAGGCCACGACCGAGCAGTATTTCGTGCTGAAAAACCTCTGCTCCCGCATCGACGATCTCGTCGCCGCCAAAGGGAAGTGAAGCGGGCAATTGACGCCGGGGACCAATGCGGCTCGAGTATTTCCAGCTTATCGACCGGATCATCGACCTCAATCTGAACGACCTGACGATCCGCGTTGAAGCCAACGTTCCGACCGAAAGCACGATCTTCGAGGGGCATTTCCCGGGCCGTCCGCTGATGCCCGGCGTGCTGCTGATCGAAAGCATGGCGCAGGCGTCGGGCTGGCTGATCATCGGACGCATGCGCTTCGAAAAGATGCCGTTTCTCGCCGCGGTGAAAGAGGCAAAGCTGCGCACCTTCGTCACCCCCGGCCAGGCTTTGACGATATCGGCCAGGATCGTGCACGAAGGCTCGGGCTTCGCGATGACGGAAGCCAGCGTCGCGGTGGACGGCAAGACCGTCAGCAACGCCGACATCACCTTCCGCGTCGTCGATTTCCCCAAGGGCGACTTCCTCGACAACATGCACGCGGTCGCCAGGCGCATCGCATTCCCGCTGGAGGCGGTGGCTCATGGTTGACGGCGCGCCCGACCGCGAGGCCTGGATCACCGGCATCGGCATCGTCTCCTGCCTTGGCGAGGGGCCGGACGCGCATTGGCAGGGGCTCAGCTCCGGCAAGCCGCAGGCCGACACGGCGATGTTCGCGCCGTACGTCGTTCACCGCATCGCAGCGATCGACTTCGACAAGCAGATTCCGAAGAAAGGCGACCAGCGGCAGATGGAGCCCTGGCAGCGCATCGGCACCTATGCGGCGGGCCTCGCGCTCAACTCCGCGGGCATCAAGGGCAACGCCGAAATCCTTTCGCGCACCGACATGATCGTCGCGGCCGGCGGCGGCGAGCGCGACGTCGCGGCCGACACCGCGATCCTGTCCGGCCTGCCCACCGCGGAACAGCCGGAAGCCTTTCTCAACGAACGGCTGATGAGCGACCTGCGCCCCACCCTGTTCCTCGCCCAGCTTTCCAACCTGCTCGCCGGCAACATCTCGATCGTGCACGGCGTGACCGGATCGTCGCGCACCTTCATGGGCGAAGAGCCGTCGGGGGTCGACGCGGTGCGCATCGCGCATGCGCGGATCGCGGCCGGCCAGAGCGACGTGGCCCTGGTCGGCGGCGGCTACAATGCCGAACGGCCCGACCTGCTGATGCTCTACGAGTTCGGCGGCTTCAGCCTGAAGGACAAGTTGGTCCCGGTGTGGGAGCGCGAAGCCAATCCCGGTTTTGCGCTCGGCTCGCTCGGCGCCTTCCTGGTGATCGAATCCCGCAAGCATGCCGAAGCGCGTGGGGCGAAACGTCTGGCGCGGTTGAGCGCCGTCCATGCCGACCGGTCGAGGCGCAATCCCGGCGATGTAACGGCAGGGCTCGCAAAGCTCTGGAGCAAGATCGCGGGCGGCCTTCACAAGGGCAAGGTCGCGGTGATTTCCGGCGCCTCCGGCGCGGCTCCAGCCACCGCCGAGGAGCGCGCGTTTCTCGATCAGCACGGCGACGTTGCGGTCCGCGCGACGGGCACCTATCTCGGTCATGCGCTGGAGCCGCTGTTCGCGATGAACGTCGCGCTCGCTGCGCTGGCGGTGAGCCGTGGTAGCCTGTTTCCGCCAAGCTCGAGCGCCGAGCGGCCGATGGATGGATCGCTGACGCAGGCGGTGGTCACATCGGTCGGTCACTGGCGCGGCGAAGGTTTGGCGCTGGTCGAAGCCGGACCCTGAAGAATCTGGTCCTGAAGGAGAGCCGCAGCATGCCGTCCCATCTCGACAGCGCAGGCCGCCCGATCGTCGTCGTCACCGGCATAGGCGTGGTGACGTCGCTCGGCGTGGGAAAAACCGACAACTGGACGAAGCTGACGGCCGGACAGTCCGGCATCCGGAACATCACTCGCTTCGCAACCGAGGGTCTGAAGACGCGGTTCGCCGGCACCGTCGATTTCGTCCCGGCCGATCCGCTGTCCGCGCCCGAATTGTCGGAGCGGTTTGCCGGTCTCGCCGCAGAAGAAGCGGTGGCGGAATCCGGTATCGGCAGCGCGGGCGATTTCCCGGGGCCCCTGTTCCTCGCCGTGCCGCCGATCGAGATCGAATGGGCGCAGCGGCGCGAGATGGCGCAGGCCTCCGGCGCCAACGCCAATGTCACCTACACCGACATCGTGCGGACCGCGGCGAGCGGCCGGTACGGCCATCATCACCGGCGCTTCCAGTTCGCCTCGGTCGCCAACAACCTCGCCGACCGGTTCGGCACCAAGGGGTCGCCGATTTCGCTTTCGACGGCGTGCGCGTCCGGCGCAACCGCCATCCAGCTCGGCGTCGAAGCGATCCGCCGCGGCGAAACCAGCGCGGCGCTGTGCATCGGCTCGGACGGCTCGGTGAACCAGGAATCGCTGATCCGCTTCTCGCTGCTCTCCGCGCTGTCGACTTCGAGCGATCCGCCCGAACAGGCGGCCAAGCCTTTCGCCAAGAACCGCGACGGCTTCGTGATGGCCGAGGGCGCGGGCGTGCTTGTGCTTGAAAGTCTCGAGGCGGCGCTGGCACGCGGCGCCAAGATCCTCGGCGTCCTCGAAGGCTGCGGCGAGATGGCCGACGCCTTCCACCGCACCCGCTCGAGCCCGGACGGCAAGCCGATCGTCGGCTGCATCCGCAACGCGCTGGCCGACGCCGGCCTCAATCCCGACGATATCGACTACATCAACCCGCACGGCACCGGCACGCCGGAAAACGACAAGATGGAAGCGATGGGCGTGATGGCCGTGTTCGGCGAGCGCGCCAAATCCATCCCGATGTCGTCCAACAAGTCGATGATCGGGCACACGCTGTCGGCGGCGGGCGCGGTCGAGGCGGTGTTCTCGCTGCTGACGCTGCAGCACCAGCGCATCCCGCCGACCATCAACTATCAGGTGCCGGACCCCGGCATTCCGATGGACGTGGTGCCGAACCAGGCGCGCGACGCCAAGGTGCGGCACGCCATCTCCAACTCGTTCGGCTTCGGCGGACAGAACGTTTCGCTGGTGATGGGGCGCGAACCCGCGTGACCACGACCGTCCGCGCGCTCCAGCTGGTCGGAGACCGCAAGCTCGAACTGACCGACATCCCTGCCCCGCCACAGCCTGCCGTGGGCGAGGTGCAGATTGCGACCAAGGTCATCGCGCTCAACCATCTCGACCTCTGGGGCTTCCGCGGCATGGCCTTCGCCAAGCGGAAGATGCCGCAGGTCGTCGGTGTCGAAGCATCCGGCGAGATCACGGCTGTCGGCGAAGGCGTCACCGGCTTCAAGGCCGGCGATCCGGTGGTGATGTACGGCGCGGTGACCTGCGGGACGTGCAAGGCCTGCCGGGAAGGCCGCGACAACCTCTGCGAAAACGTCGCCGGCATCATGGGCTTTCACATCGACGGCTTCGCGCGCGACCGGCTCAACATGCCGGCGCGGCTGGTCATCCCGGTCCCCAGGGGCGTGAGCCTGCGCGATGCGGCCTGCGCGCCGATTGCGTTCTCCACCGTCGAGCACATGTTGTTCGACAACGCCAAGCTGCAGCCGGGCGAGACCATCCTGGTGCAGGCCGGCGGCTCGGGCATCGGCACGGTGGCGATCAAGATGGCGAAGGCGATCGGCTGCACCGTCATCACCACCGTCGGCGACGACGAGAAGGCCGCGAAGGCCAAGGCGATCGGCGCCGACCACGTGATCAACTACCGCAAGGACCGGTTCGAGACGATCACCCGCAGGCTCACCAACAAGAAGGGCGTGGACGTGGTGTTCGAGCACGTCGGCGGCGAAGGCTTCAACGGCTCGCTGCTGGTGCTCAAGCGCGGCGGCAGACTGGTGACATGCGGCTCGACCGCGGGGCCGAGCGTGCAGTTCAACCTGATGCAGCTGTTCCAGCAGCAGTACAAGATTTTCGGCTCGTTCGGCGCCTCGATGAAGAACATCCGCGACAGCCTCGCCAAGATGGCGGGCGGCCTGCTGCCGGTGATCGACACCGAGATCGGCCTGGCCGATCTCGAGCGCGGCATCGCGCGGCTGGAAAGCCGGCAGGTGTTCGGCAAGATCGTCGTGACGTTCTAGGCGCCAAAGGGCTCAGGTGGACCTCCGCGCGCTCAAGCTGAAATCCGCGGTGCGGCTGCGCCGCGCGGGGAACGCGGCGCTCGGCTTCATCGCCGTGCGCGTGCTGCGCGCGGCGCGGCTCATTCCGCTCGACGCCACGTCGAATTTCGGTGCGTGGCTCATGCGCGCCATCGGACCGTGGTTTCGCGAACATCGCATCGGCCGGGAAAGCCTGACGGCAGCGTTCCCCGAAAAATCGCCCGCGGAAATCGAAACCATCCTGCGCGGCGTCTGGGAGAACCTCGGCCGGGTCGGCGCCGAGTTCGCCCACATCGACCGCCTGTGGGACTACGACGAATTGCAAGGAACCGGGCGCATCATGCGCTCCGACGAAAGCGAAAAGATCGCGCTGCGCCTTCGCGACGACGGCAAGCCCGCGCTGGTGTTCGCCGCGCATCTCGGCAACTGGGAGCTCGCGGCGGTGGTGCGCCCACAAATACGGGCTCGACACCACGGTGGTCTACCGCCGGCCGAATCTGCGGGCCGTGTCGGACGAGATCGCCGCCTCGCGCGCCGGCTGCATGGGCCAGCTGATGGCCACCACCATGGATGCGCCGGTGAAGCTCGCCGATGCGCTGAAGCGCGGCTCGCACGTGGCGATGCTGGTGGACCAGTGGTACGGCCGCGGCGTGCCGGTGACGTTCTTTGGGCGAAGGACGCTCGCCAATCCGCTGATTGCCCGGCTGGCCCGAAATATCGAATGCCCGATCCACGGCATCCGCGTGGTGCGCCATCCCGGCGGCCGGTTTCAGGTGCGCGTGACGGAGGAAATCGTGCCGCCGCGCGATGCCAGCGGCAAGATCGACGTCGAGGGCACCATGCAGGTCATCAGCGACGTGATCGAAGGCTGGGTGCGCGAGCATCCCGAGCAGTGGCTGTGGCTGCACCGCAGGTGGCGGCAGGGATAGCTAATTTTTCTTCGGCGACCAGCGATAGGCTTTTGCGCACGCGCCGCCCATCAGCATCGCCCGCTCACTGTCGCTCAGGCGGTCGGTGCTGCGGAAAGGCTCCACCGCCTGCTCGTAGTTGACGACGGCGTGGGCGCGGGTCCAGTCCGTGCCCCACAGGCAGCGCTCGAAACCCCAGGCATCGAACACGCGGGCGAGCGGATCCCAGATGTCCGGGAACGGATAGGGTTCGCGCGACAGCGTGCAGGCGCCGCTCACCTTGATCACCGCGTTCCTGCGCTTCGCAAGCTCCAGCACCTTCGGCAGGTCGGCCCACGGCTGCGGCGGGGCCGGCGGCGTACGGGGCTGCAGGATCGCCAGATGATCGACGATGAAGCGCGTGTCAGGATGACGGTCGATCACCGCCGTGCCCGCATCCACGTTGCCCCAGCAAAGTATGTTGACCGGAAGGTCGTGCCTGACGGCCGCGCGCAGGATGCGGTCGAAGCCGGGGTCGTCCGGCGCGCGGCTCGACTCCTTCTGCATCAGGATACGGATGCCGACCGCGCCCGGCGTCCGCCTCCAGTCGGCGATGACATCGCCCACGGCGGGATCGTCCGGATCGACCGCCTTGACGATCGCAAGCCTGTCAGGATGGGCACGTTGCACCTCCACCGCATAGCTCGCGTCATAGCGGTACATGGAAAAGGAGGAGATGAAGATCGCACCGTCGACGCCGACCTTGTCCATGGCCGCGACCATCTCGTCGCCCGTCACGTGATCGGGCCAGTTCGGCACGCTGTGCCAGGGCCGCTTCGGCGTGTTCGCCTCATAGGCGTGGACCTGACAGTCGATGATCGTCATTGCGGAAGCTTCCCCTTGACCCGCCGATTGCCTCAAGAAAGAGCATCTTATCGGCTCAAGCGCTCATTTTGGCAGGCTCCCAGCCTAAACCTCAGGCATGCATTCGCGCTGATACGACGCGACGCAGTGGCGATTGAAGGGCCATACAGGTTGTGGGCTATCATTTGCCGCCGGCATGGACCCAAGCCTAGAGAGCGGTCGCGCACGCGATGAACCAGAGCAACAAGACCCGCATTGCCCATCTCGCCGGCCCAACGGCCACCATCCAGAACACACCGCCGCTGGTCACTTCGAACAAGGCGCGCGCCCGGCACGGTCTGCCGCTCCTGAACGACGTGGACGGCGCGCCGCTGAAGCACGACGCGCTGCGTGCGCAGCGGCTTGCGGCTCCTGCGAAGGTCTATGTCGAACAGTTTTCCGGCCATCCGCTCGAAGCCGACGCGGCCGAGCTTTACGCGCCACCCGACGGTTACATCGGCGCGGACGGCGTGTTCCGGAAGGAACGCCGGAGCCCGGACGACAGGCCGGTCTATGAGATCGAGCTGAAGCCGGAGGACGGTCTCTATCCCCTGCCCTACATGGCGCGCCAAGCCGACGGCTCGGCCTGGGAGGAGGAATGCACCACGCCGGGCGGGGCCATCTACCGCCAGGGTTTCTTCCCGGACGGTTCGCGGAGCTTCGAGGAGATCGATCGCCTATCGATCGGCGTCGAAGGCACCGCAAGTCTGCTCTCGTCGATCGCCAGCATCGACTTCTACCGCGGGGTGCCGCCGAGCGGCTTCACCAAGGGGCTACCGGCGCACCTGCGCACGGACAAAGGCGAAGGCGATATCCCGCCCGAGGTGCGCGGCACGCATTTCTTCGGCTACAAGCCCTATCACCTGGGCGTCGGCCCGCCGCGCCAGGCGCTGGCGAAAGCGACCAACGACATGCAGGCGCTCGCGTCGGGCGGCGACTATGACGGCGTGATCTGGACTCAAGGGAGTCCGCAGGTCGAAGAGAGCGCCTACTGGTTCAACCTGCTGATCGACACGGACAAGCCGATCTGCTGCAACGCCGCGCAGCGGCCGCAGGGGCAGATCAGCGCCGACGGGCCGGCCAACATCGTCGAACTCGGCGCGCTACATCCGCTCGCGCGTCTGGGCCGACGAGCAGGGCCGCAACCGCTGCGGCGTCGTGGTGATCCAGGAGCAGCAGCTGTTTGCCGCGCGCGAGGTCACCAAGGCCGATGCGCGTCCCGGCGGCTACGTGGCGGCCGGCGGCCACGGCGGCATCGTCGGCAACATCAGCCACACCGGGCGGATCGCGCTCACGTATCTGCCGCTGTTCAAGCACACCTACCGGTCGGATCTCAAAATCACCGCGCTGCCGAACCGCGTGAAGGCGGCGAAGCAAGCCGGCTCGGGCATCGGGCTCGTCGACATCGCGGTGAAGGACGGCAACGGCAAGCTTCTGCCCGACGCCATTCCGGTGGTCACCATCTCGAACGACGGCAGCTATTCGGGGATGGGTGTCGGCCACGACACCGCGCCGGAGATCGACCTGATGGCCTCGATCGAGCACAAGCTCGGCCTTGGCCTGCTCACCGGCTTCGTGGTTCAGGGGCTGGTGCCCTACGGCCGTTCGCCGTCGCACACGCGCATGAAGCTGATGCGCAAGGCGGTGTTCAGCGGCATTCCAGTGGCGCTCACGGGGCGCGGCGCGCCGATGGGCTTCGCCGACCCGACCGACATCCATATTGCCGCCGGAAACCTCACCGCCAACAAGGCACGCTTCCTGCTGATGGCGTGCCTGCTGAAGTTCGGCAGCCTGCCGCCGGCGCAGGACCCCGACAATCCGACCAGGGCGGAGATGGACGCCACGCGCAAAGCCGTCGCCACGTATCAGGCGGTGTTCGACACGCATTGACGTAGGCAGGCGCTACTTCGACGCGGCTGACGCAACAGGCACGCTGTCATTGCCGGGCCGGCGCGTAGCGCCGTGACCCGGCAATCCATGAACGGTCGCCACAAAGCCAGTCGTACGATTTCCGATGACGCACAATCTCATGGACCCCCGGGTCAAGACCCGGGGGTGACACCTGAGTGTGTGCTCCGTCCAAGTACTCCAGCGGACAAAAAGCGACTGATTCGCGCTACTGCCCGGTCTTGATCCTGGTCCACAGCCGGTTGGTGGCGCGCGTGGTGCGCTGGTCGCGGGCGGTGACGAGATAGAGGCTCGCGATGGTGGCGGCGTCCGGATAGACGGTCTTGTCGTCCAGCACCGCCTTGTCGATCAGCGTCTGGCTCGCGAGATTGCCGTTGGCGTAGCCGAGGAAGTTCGAGTTCTTCGCCGCCACCTCCGGCCGCAGCATGTAGTCGATGAAGGCGTGCGCCTCGTTGACGTTCCTGGCGTCCTTCGGGATCGCGAAATTGTCGAAGAACATCTGCGCGCCGCCTTTCGGGATCGCATAGCCGACCTCGATGCCGGCCTTGGCCTCGGCGGCGCGCTTCTGCGCCTGCTTGACGTCGCCCGACCAGCCGAGCACCAGGCAGATTTCGCCCGACGCCAGCGCGTTGAGATATTCCGACGAGTGGAACTTGCCGACGTTCGGCCGGATCTTGATCAGAAGCTCCGCGGCCTTGTCGAGATCGGCCTGCTGCTTGGAATTCGGATCGAGCTTGAGATAGTGCAGCGCCGCCGGAATCACGTCGTCGGCGGAGTCGAGCATGTGCACGCCGCAGGCCTTGAACTTCGCAAGCTGCTCGGGCTTGAAGACGATGTCCCAGCTGGCCATCGCGTCGCCTACGGGGCCTGCGATGCCCAGCACCTCCCTCGCCTTCCTGACGTTGTAGCCCAGGCCGGTCGTGCCCCACATGTAGTTGACCGCGAACTGGTTGCCCGGATCGTAGGTGGCGAGCCGCTGGGCGATGTCCGGCCAGACATTGCCGATGTTCTTCAGCTTCGCCTTGTCGAGCTTCTGGAACACGCCGGCCTTGATCTGGCGCTCGAGGAAATACGCGGTCGGCACCACCACGTCGTAGCCCGACTTGCCGGCGAGGAGCTTGGTCTCCAGCGTCTCGTTGGCGTCGAAGGTGTCGTACTTGACCTTGATGCCGGTGTCCCTGGTGAAGCTCTCGATGACCGAGGGCTCCATGTAGTCCGACCAGTTGTAGATGTTGACGGTGCGATCGCGCTGCTGTCCAGCAACCGGGCCAGCAGCGATCACGGTGAGGACGGCAACAGCAAGCGCGCGGCGCATCGGAATCCCTGGATATGAAGGTTTGAATTCGGGCTGGCAGATTCGTGGTCAGAACAATGGCTCATCGTAGACCGGCTTGCCATCGAGCAACAGCCGCTTGATGGCGGCGCGGCCCGACGGCGTCACAGCGGCCACGATCGAAAGCCTCTGCTGGTTGCGCGCATGCTCAAGCTCGCGTCCCTCGCCTTCCGGCACGAAGAATTTTTCGAGCCCGTAGTGGACGAAGACTTGCTCGCAATCCCTGCACCATCGCCAGCTGGGGACGCGGCCGCGGATCAGGATTTCGCCGCTGGCCACCGGAACCGGATCGAGATGCACGGAGACCGCGCCGTAGAAGCCGTCGCCCTTGCGCGCAAGCTTGACGAATACGACAGGCTCGCGGCCTTCCCGTGGTTTGCCCTTCAACTCGCCGGCGGGCATCTCCGAGATGTCATAGGACAGCACGACGTAATCCCCGCGAAGGAAATCGCGCGGATCGACCGGACGGGTCTGCAGAAGCACCTCGGTCCCCTCGCGCAGGACGCTCGCGCGGTCGATCACCATCATGGCGATCAGCGCCAGTTGCACGAGGCCCGCCAGCGCGAACCACAACGGTCGCGGCATCCGGGCCAACGAAGCAAGAAGGCTGTTCATCGGCCTTCCTCCTCCTTCGGCACAAGGCGCGAGAGCAGCGCGGCCAGCACCACCGCGGCTATTCCTGAGGCTGCAAGAAACACGGCGCGCTTGAGCAGCGAGCCCTTCACCGCCCAGGTGATGCCGGCGATCATCAAGCCGAGCCCGATCCAGCCCGCGACCACTCGCGGCCGCACATCGTCGAGCATGCCCGACACGACCAGGCAGAGCATCGACACCAGTACCATCGCGTAGGTGGTCCAGGGCTGCGCCACGCTGGCTGAACCGGCCCATCCGGTCGCCACGATCATTGCGAAAACGAGCGCGAGACCTGCGAAGGCAGAGCCGGGACACCGGCCGGCGACCGCAACGCCGAATGCCAGGGAGATTCCGCCAAAGCCGCAGACCAGGGACCAGGCCGGCGGCGACGAGGATGCGCTTTACGTAGTCCTCGATGCCCACCGGCGCGAGCACGATAGCCAGCGCAAAGGCCGCATAGGTCGAAAGCGTAACGCCGAGCGCCCGAAGCGCGCCGGTTGCGAGGCTCGACAGCGTTAGGCCGCCGCCGAGCAGCAGCGCGGCGCTGCCGACGATGAGCGGTATCGGATTGTCCGTCTGACGGGTCGTGCCGATGAAAATGGTTAGCAGCCAGCCGAGAGCCGCGGCGCCGACCAGATGGCGAGCCACCGGACTGTTCCAGATGACGGCGAGAACCGCGCCGGCGAACCAGAACGCGACGAACGGCACATGCGGAGCGTCGCCGAGTTCGGTGACGCGCGTGCCGCTCCAGAAGCATCCGGCCGCGAGCGCGACCGCAAGTGCGCCGCGCGAGCCGGTCAGGATCGCCGCAAGCAGCGAACCCGCCGACCAGAGCATCATGCCGGCCGCGAAATCCTCAGCCAGGTGGTACATCTGCCCGACCAGCGCAATCGACGCGCCGAACACGATCGAGCCGACGGTTGCGCTGATGTCGGCGAGGTAAGGCCGGCTGCTACGGTCGAAGAAGGCGCCGATGCCGTAGGAGCCGACGATTCCCGCGATAAGAATGGCGAAACGCGCGGGCCTCGCGATCTCCGTCCAGTTCGCGGCAACGAAAGCGAGGAACGCGGCGGCGATCAGCAGGCCGCCGACAATACCGACGACCGTCGGGATGTTGACGGCCCGGGGCATGGGCGGCAGCGCTGTGCGGATCGCGTCGCCGGTGGCGGACGTGATCACGCCGTCAGACTGCCAGCGCGCGAGATCGGAAGCCAGACGCTGGCGGTAGGCGGATTCAAACATCGCGCGTTCCGTGACCGGACCGGCGGCATTTTAGGGTACGGGCAGCAGGCCGTCACTCGCGCCGCGGGCGCCGGCAGCCGAAACCAACAGGTTCGTCCGGTTCAGGACTCGGTCGGAAGCCCCGCGGCCTTCCACGCCAGAATGCCGCCGGCGAGATGGGAATCGTAGGGAAGGCCCGACGCCTGCGCGGCCTGCGAGGCGGTCACCGAGCGGCGGCCGGAGCGGCAGGCGAAAACCACCTGCCTGCCCTGTGGATCGGGAATTTGCGAGGGATCGAACGCGGACAGCGGCACGATCACGGCCTCGGGGTAGCGCTCCACCGCCGTCTCGTTGAGTTCGCGCACGTCGACCAGCAGAACCCTGCCCTCGGCAAGGCCCTTCGCCACGTCCTCCGGCGTCAGATCATGAACCGGCGGATCTCGTGGTTCGGACATGATGCAGTACTCCCCGGCTACGAATGGCGCGATCTTATACGCCATCCGCCCCGCGCCGCGAAAGCGCCGAGTACCCCGGAACAGCCAGTTCGATCGCCACTTAGATCGCCACTTGCGTGCCGACTTCGACCACCCTTTCGGTGGGAATCTGGAAATAGTCGGTGGCGTCGTTGGCGCTGCGGGCAAGCCCGATGAACAGCCGGTCCTGCCAGCGCGGCATGCCGGAATGCGCCGCGGGCCTGAGCGTCCGCCGCGACAGGAAGAACGACGTCGACATGATGTCGAACTGGCAGCCCTGCCTGCGGGCAATGGCGAGCGCCTTCGGCACGTTGGGCTGTTCCATGAAGCCGAAACGCAGCCGCACGCGCCGGAAGGTCTCGCCGATCGGCTCGATCTGCACCCGCTCGGCGGGATCGATGCGCGGCTCCTGGGCGGTTTCGATGGTGAGGATGACGTTGCTTTCGTGCAGCACCTTGTAGTGCTTGAGGCTGTGCATCATCGCGGTCGGGGCACAGGTGGGATCGCTGGTGAGGAACACCGCGGTGCCGGGCACGCGCTGCGGCGGCTTGCGCTCCAGCGACGCAACCAGCGGATCGAGCGGCACCTCGCTCTTGCGGGTCTTTTCGAATAGCAAACGGCTGCCGCGCCGCCAAGTGTACATCACCGTCATCACCAGCGCGCCGAGCACCAGCGGCATCCAACCACCGTCCGCGACCTTCAGGAGGTTGGCGCCGAGGAACGTCGCGTCGATCAGCAGGAACGGCGCGATCAGCGCGACCGCGGCCCACAGCGGCCAGCGCCAGTCCTTGTGAATGACGACGATCGCCATGGTCGCGGTGACCACCATGGTGCCGGTGACGGCGATGCCGTAGGCCGAGGCGAGCGCGCTCGACGAGCGGAACAACGCCACCAGCAGCAGCACGCCGAGCAGCAGCAGCGCGTTCACGCGCGGCATGTAGATCTGCCCCATCTGCGTCTCGGAGGTGTGGCGGATCTCGAAGCGCGGCAGGAGTCCCAGTTGGATCGCCTGCCGGGTCAGCGAATAGGCGCCGGTGATCACCGCCTGGCTGGCGATCACGGTTGCAGCGGTGGCGAGCGCCACCATCGGCAACAGCGCCCACTCCGGATACATCATGAAGAACGGGTTCTCGATCGCCTTGGGATTGGATAGCACCAGGGCGCCCTGCCCCAGATAATTCAGCGCCAGAGAGGGCAGCACCACCGCGATCCAGGCGAACTGAATGGGCTTTCGCCCGAAATGGCCGAGGTCGGCATAGAGCGCCTCCGCGCCGGTGACGGCGAGGAACACCGCGCCGAGCGTGACCAGCCCGATCACGCCGTGGCTTGCAAGAAAGTTCGCGCCGTAGAGCGGATTGAACGCGGCGAGCACGCTGGGGTCGGCGGCGATATGCCAGATGCCGGCCATGCCGATGACGACGAACCAGACCAGCGTGATGGGGCCGAAGAAGGCCGCGACTCTCGCGGTGCCGCGCGACTGCACGGCAAACAGCGCGACCAGGATCAGGACGGTGAGCGGCACGACATAGGGCTCGAACGCCGGCGTCACGATCTTCAGGCCTTCGATCGCGGAGAGCACCGACAGCGCCGGCGTCAGCACGGCGTCGCCGTAGAACAGCGCGCCGCTGATGATGCCGAGCAGCACCACCGCGCCGACGCTGCGTCCCAGTGCGCGTTGCGCCAGCGCCATCAGCGCCAGCGTGCCGCCCTCGCCCTTGTTGTCGGCGCGCAGCAGGATGACGACGTATTTCAGGGTGACGATGACGATCAGCGCCCACAGGATGAGCGACAGCACCCCCAGCACCGCGTCGCGGGCCGGCGCGCCGTCAGCGCCCACGGCGGCGTTGATTGCCTCGCGCAGCGCGTAGAGCGGGCTTGTGCCGATATCGCCGTAGACGACGCCGATGCTACCGACCGTCAGCAGCCAGAAGCGGTTCCGGGCCTGTGCGCGCTCGGCGCGAGGCAAGCCGCCGTCCGCGAATGACGCATCGATGTGGCTCATGGGATGGGTTCTTTGGGCCGTTGAAATGGGTCCGCATTGTTGCACTGCAACAAAGCCGGACGCGGGCTTATATAGCCCCGGCTGGTGCCATGCCCAGAGCGCCAGGGCCCGGCCGGATCAGCCCAGCCATGCAGAAAAACGGTTCCGCACGGGGCCGGGCGGCCGCGCCTCCGAAACCAATAAACACGCTCCATCAAAGGATTGGCCGCCGAGCCTGAACTAGACCGTCACCTGGGTTCCAACTTCAACCACCCGCCCGGTCGGGATCTGGAAGAAGTCGGTGGCGTCCGACGCGCTCTTGGCAAGCCCGATGAACAGCCGGTCCTGCCAGCTCGGCATGCCGGAATGCGCCGACGGCTTGAGCGCCCGCCGCGACAGAAAAAACGACGTCGACATGATGTCGAACTGCCAGCCCTGCTTCCGGGCGATCGCCAGGGCCTTGGGCACGTTCGGCGTTTCCATGTAGCCGAACTTCAGCGACACCCGGCTGAAGTGCGGCGACACCGGGATGATCGTCACCCGCTCGTCCTCGCGCGCGCGCGGCGTGTCCGCGGTGACGATGGTCAGGACCACGTTGTGCTCGTGCAGCACCTTGTTGTGCTTGAGGTTGTGCAGCAGCGCGGTCGGCGCGAAATCCGGATCGCTGGTGAGGAACACGGCAGTGCCCGGCACGACGTGCGGCGGCTTCTTCTCCAGGCTCGCCAGCAGCGCTTCGAGCGGCACCTCGGTCTTGCGGGTCTTGTTGGCGAGGATGCGGGTGCCGCGCCGCCAGGTCAGGATCAGCAGCACCACCGCAACGCCGAACAGGAGCGGCACCCAGGCGCCTTCGAGAAGCTTCAGCAGATTCGCCGAGAAGAACGTCGCATCGACAATGATCAGCGGCACCATCAGCAGCGCTGCCTTCCAGGCCGGCCAGCGCCACAGCTTCCAGATCACGATGAAGCCCAGGATGCCGTCGACCACCATGGTGGTCGCGACCGCGATGCCGTAGGCGGAGGCCAGCGAATGGGAGGTGCGGAACAGCCCCACCAGCAGCAGGACGCCGATCAGCAGCAGCATTGTTGACGCGCGGCAGGTAGATCTGTCCGGAATACTCGGCCGAGGTGTGGACGATGGCGAGCCGCGGCAGAAGGCCGAGCTGGATCGCCTGCCGCACCAGCGAGTAAGCGCCGGTGATGACGGCCTGGCTTGCGATCACGGTCGCGGCGGTGGCAAGCACGACAAGCGGCAGCACCAGCGAACTCGGGCACCAGCTTGTAGAACGGGTTTTCGATCGCTTCGGGATGCGCCAGAACCAGCGCGCCCTGCCCGAAATAGTTGATCAGCAGCGCCGGCAGCACCAGCCCGAGCCATGCGACCTGGATGGGCTTGCGGCCGAAATGCCCGAGATCGGCGTAGAGCGCCTCGCCGCCGGTGACCGCGAGAAACACCGCGCCGAGCGTGATCAGACCGATCGTGCCGTGCGTCGAAACGAAGGTGATCGCATAGACCGGATTGATCGCGGCGAACACTTGCGGATCGTCCATGATGTGCAAGGCGCCGGTGACGGCGAGCGTCACGAACCAGATGACCATGATCGGGCCGAAGAACGCGGCGACGTGCGCGGTGCCGCGGCGCTGCACCGAGAACAGGGCGATCAGGATCGCGACCGTGATCGGCATAACGTAGTGCTCGAAGGCCGGCGTCACCAGCGACAGGCCCTCGACCGCGGACAGCACCGAGATCGCCGGCGTGATCACCGAGTCGCCGATGAACATCGCGGCGCCGATGATGCCGAGCAGCATCACGAGCCAGGTGCGCTGCCCGAGCCCGCGCGTCGCAAGCGCCGTGAGCGACAGCGTGCCGCCCTCGCCGTTGTTGTCGGCGCGCAGCAGGACGACGACGTATTTGACCGTGACGACGACGATCAGCGACCACAGGATCATCGACAGCACGCCGAGCACCGTATCGCGCGTCACCTGGCCCGACTCCGCCGCAGCCTTGGCGGCCACGCGGAACGCATAGAGCGGGCTGGTGCCGATGTCGCCGTAGACCACGCCGACGCTGCCGAGCGCGAGCGCGAAAAAGCTTGCGCCGGAATGCGATGCGGATGCTGCCTCGGTCTGCCCGGCCGGGCGGGTGGCTTCGCCTGCAACCTCAGTCATTGGCCAGTCTTTTGGGGGTGGAAGTGCCGCCGGTTGCGTCGCAACATCAAGGGGCCGGGTTATACACCGGCCGTGCGAAAACAACACCCGCAAAGGCCGACGGTTGCGGCAAAATGATCCGGTTGTTGCAAAGTCCGGGCGACGCCGGAAATCAGGGCCGGAGCGAGGTCGGAAGCGGCGGCGCTTCCTGCATTAGCGTGATGGTGACACGGCGGTTGGCGGCCACGAACGGATCGTCAGGGAATAACGGCTGGGTGTCGGAGCGCCCGGCCACCATGAAGAATTTCGCGGCCGGCACGCCCTCCTCCTCGAGGATCTTGCGTACCGCATTGGCGCGGTCGGCGGAGAGATCCCACGATCCGTAGCCGGGGCGGCCCGGCTGCCGGGTCGCGGAGGTATGGCCGGCGATGGTCATGCGATAGGGCAATGTTTTCAACCCGCTGGCCAGCCGCTGCACCAGGCGGCGCGTGCGCTCGAACGGCTCCTTGGAGCCTTCGGGAAACATCGAGCTGCCGTTCTGGTCCATGATCTCGATGTTGAGGCCCTGCTTGGTCTCCTCGAACATGATGTGCTTGGAGATCTCGGACACCTCCGGAAGGTCCTGCATCGCCTGCCGCAGCGACGCGGAGGCGAGCGCGAAGTTGCCCTCGTTGTCCAGCCGCGCGCCAAACCTGTTGCTGCGGCTCTTCTCGTCCGGGCTCGGCGTCGCCGAGGTGTCCTCGGGCTTGATGTTGGGGTCGACGTTCTTCAGCCGCGCGCGGGTCGGCAGGCCGTCGAGCTCGACCATGCCGGAGTAGCGCATCGCGGTCTGGGTGCCGAACGCCTCGCGCATCGAGCCCGCGACGATATTCATTTTTTTCTGGTCGGTGTTGGAGAACGCGACCAGCATGACGAAGAACGCGACGAGCAGACCCATCAGGTCCGCGAAGGTCACGAACCAGCCGTGACCGCCTCCGCCGTGCCCGCCGCCGCCTTTTTTCTTTCTGGCCATGTCGCTTGGGTATTATGTCGCTTGGGTATGATGTCTGCTGGGCACTATGCTTGACGTCACGCCCCCGCCCAAAGAAGCGGCGTCAGCCCTATGCCGCCGCGGCCGCCGGGGCTTCTTCTTCTTCGTCGTCGTCGTGGCGGTGCCGCTCCGGCAGATAGGCGAGCAGCATCTCGCGCACCAGGGTCGGGCTCTTGGCGTCGCGGATCATCAGCACGCCGTCGATGATCAGCGAGCGACTGGTCTGCTCGTCGTGCAGCTTCAGTTGCAGCTTGTCGGCGATTGGCAGGCAGAACAGGTTGGCGACGGCGGCGCCGTAGAACGTCGCCAGCAGCGCCACCGCCATATAGGGACCGAGCTTGGAAGGGTCGGTCATGTTGGCGAACATCTGCACCATGCCGATCAGCGTGCCGACCATACCGAAGGCCGGCGCGCAGTCGCCGATGGCGCGGTAGATCTTCTGCCCTTCGTCGAGATGGGTGCAGAAATTGTCGAGGTCGCGCTCGAGATTGTCGCGGATGAAGTCGGCGTCGTAACCGTCGGCAACGTAGCGCATGCCCTTGGCGAGGAACGTGTCCTCGATCTCCACTTTTTCGAGACCGATCGGTCCCTGCTTGCGCGCAACCTCGGCAAGCTTCGCGATCTCGTCGACCAGGTCGCGGGCGGTCCAGCGGCGCAACGTAAAAGCGTACTTCATACCGAGCGGCAGGCCGTGAAACAGCGACGAGAGCGGGAAGCGGATCAGGGTCGCGGCGGTCGCGCCGCCGAAGATGACGATGAAGGCGTGCATGTCGACGAACATGCCCAACTCGCCGCCCATCAGGATGAGGCTGACCAGAACGACGCCGCCAAACGCAAGCCCGAGGGCGGTAGACAGATCCATGGACCACTCCAAACGCAACGAACCGCACACGCCGGGGATTGCGCGGTGCGACATTAGCTCTGCCCGGCTTAAGGACGTGTAAAGGCTAACGGTCGGTCACCGGCCGGCCCCACATTCGTTCCTTTTGCGCCCTTTGCGTCGTTTCGGCATGCCGGGCTTCCCGCGAAGCGGGGCATGCGGTATCTGACGGGTTAACCAGCGGTTTACCGCCCGGCGTGCCAAAGACCGGGTGAAAAAGGATCCGCAAGGCGGGCAAAAAGGCGGACAGGAGGAAGGGTATGCGCGACATCGGCCACTTCATCGGCGGCAAAGAGGTCAAAGGAACGTCCGGGCGGACTGGAGACGTGTTCAACCCGAACACCGGCGAGGTTCAGGCCAAGGTCGCCTTTGCCAGCAAGTCCGAGGTCGAGAAGGCGATCGCCAACGCGGCCGCGGCCCAGCCGGCCTGGGCCGCGACCAACCCGCAACGCCGCGCCCGGGTGATGTTCAAGTTCCTGGAACTGGTGCAGGGCGAGTACGACAATCTCGCCCGGCTGCTCTCCTCCGAGCACGGCAAGACGTTCGTCGACTCCAAAGGCGACATCCAGCGCGGCCTCGAGGTCGTCGAGTTCGCCTGCGGCATTCCGAACCTGATGAAGGGCGAGTTCACCGACAACGCCGGCCCCGGCATCGATCTTTATTCGATCCGCCAGCCGCTCGGCGTCGTCGCCGGCATCACGCCGTTCAATTTCCCGGCGATGATCCCGCTGTGGAAGTGCGCGCCCGCCATCGCCTGCGGCAACGCTTTCATCCTGAAGCCGTCCGAGCGCGACCCGTCGGTGCCGATGCGGATCGCCGAACTGTTCCTCAAGGCCGGATTGCCGGAGGGCATTCTCAACGTCGTCAACGGCGACAAGGAGGCGGTCGACACCCTGCTCACCGATCCGCGCGTGATGGCGATCGGCTTCGTCGGCTCGTCGTCGATTGCCGAATACATCTATTCGACCGGTTGCGCGCACGGCAAGCGCGTGCAGTGCTTCGGCGGCGCCAAGAACCACATGATCGTGATGCCGGACGCCGACATGGACCAGGCGGTCGATGCGTTGATCGGCGCGGGCTACGGCTCGGCCGGCGAACGCTGCATGGCGATTTCGGTCGCGGTGCCGGTCGGGCAGAAGACCGCCGACGCGCTGATGAAAAAGCTCGTGCCGCGGGTCGAGGGCCTGAAGATCGGCCCTTCCACCGACGACAAGGCCGACTACGGGCCGGTGGTCACCAGGGCGCATCTCAACAAGATCAAGGACTATGTCGATATCGGCGTGAAGGAAGGCGCCAAGCTCGTGGTCGACGGCCGCAACTTCAAGCTCCAGGGCTACGAGAACGGCAACTTCATGGGCGGCTGCCTGTTCGACGAGGTGAAGCCGAACATGCGCATCTACAAAGAGGAGATTTTCGGGCCCGTGCTGTCGGTGGTGCGCGCCAAGGACTACGAGGAGGCGGTGCGGCTTCCCTCCGAAAGCGAATACGGCAACGGCGTCGCGATCTTCACCCGCGACGGCGACACCGCTCGCGATTTCACCAACCGCGTGCAGGTCGGCATGGTCGGCGTGAACTTCGCCATTCCGGTGCCGCTGTCGTACTACACGTTCGGCGGCTGGAAACGCTCGGGCTTCGGCGATCTCAACCAGCACGGGCCTGATTCGATCCGCTTCTACACCAAGACCAAGACGGTCACCGCGCGCTGGCCGTCCGGCACCAAGGAAGGCGCAGAGTTCGTCATTCCGACGATGAAGTAACCGCAAGGCATGAGGCTCGTCCGACCTGTGACCCGCGTTTCCGCACCGATCGTTGCGCTGCTCGCGCTTGGCCTGTGTGCCGGTTGCAATTTGACCGGGTCGGGCACGCCGACGTCGGCGCCCAGTGCGGCAGCGCCGCAGCCGACGGCGCCACCCACCGCCATGGCGGGGCGCTGGCTGTTCAGCCAGCCCGGCCGCGGCCAGTGCAATATGACGTTCGGGGCGGCCAACGCGCAGGCCCCGGAGGGCACCATTGCGCCGGAGGGCGGCTGCCCCGGAAAATTCTTCACCAGCCGCAAATGGACCTACGACCAGGGCGGCCTGACCATGCGCGACCATACCGGCTTGCCGCTGGCGCAACTGACCGGCGCGGGCGGGCGCTTCGAGGGGACGGCCACCGGGGGCGAGCCGGCGGCGCTGTCACGTTGATCAACGAGACGCGGCACATCCATTCCCAAAATCTATTTCTCCCCTCGCCGCCGGCGTGATCTGCTGCGGGACCGTCACGGGGGAACTCGATGCCCGAATACCAGCTCTACTGCTTCGCGCAGTCCGGCAACGCCTATCGCGCGGCGCTGATGCTCAACCTGATCGGCGCCGACTGGAAGCCGGTCTCTGTCGACTTCTTCAAGGGCGGCGAGACGCGCACGCCGAAGTACCGCTCCGAAGTCAACGAGATGGGCGAGGTGCCAGTGCTGGTGCACGGCGCAAAGAAGCTCACGCAGTCGGGCGTGATCCTGACCTACCTCTCGGACCTGACCGGCAAATTCAAGCCGGAGGGCGACGACGGGCGGCTCGAAGCACTGCGCTGGATCATCTTCGACAATCAGAAGGTCAACGGCTTCCTCGGCCCTTACCGGTTTCTCAAGAACTTTCGCGCGGCCCACGGGCGATCCGGCGGTGATGGCGTTTCTGAAAGGAAGGATCGACGGCAATCTCGCGATCGTCGACAAGCGGCTCGCGGATCGTCCATTCATTCTCGGCGGGCGCCCGACCATCGCCGATTTGTCGCTCTGCGCCTATCTCTATTATCCGGCCGAGGAATTCGGCTTCGATATCGCGGCCACGCACAAGAACATCGGCGGCTGGCTCGATCGCATCAAGGCGCTGCCGGGCTGGAAGCATCCGTACGAACTGATGCCGGGTTACCCGCCGCAACTTGCATAGAGGCCAACCGGGAACGGATTGCCGCGCCGCACATTGACCCGGATGGCACGGCGCACCACCACTGCGATGGGCTTCGACTGGGCGCTGTCGAACGCCTATGCGGCCACGACGATATGGCACCGGTTGTCGTGGTTTGGCGCCGCGGCCGCGATGACGCAGGCCGAACGGCAGGCCGAGACCACGCGGATGGCCAGCGAGAAGCTCGCGGCGGCCTATGAAGGCGGAGCCAAGGCCGGCCTCGAGGCCATGCGGACGATGTGGGGGATCGCGCTGGGCGCGAAGCCTTCGGCCGCGGCGCCTGCCGCAATTGCCGATGCCGCGATGCGGCCCGCGTTCCGCAAGGCGCGCGCCAATGCCAGGCGGCTCAAGCGCCGCGCGCTGAAGCGGCCGCGAAAATAACCGTCAGCGCGCGGTGAGCCCGCCGTCGATGACGAACTCCGCGCCGGTGACGAAACGGGATTCGTCGGACAGCAGATAGACGCACATGTCCGCGACCTCGGCCGGCGTGCCGAGACGGCCGAGCGGAATCTCGCGGGTGATGCGGGCGCGCGCCGCATCCGGGAAGTTGGTTTCGCGCAGCATGCTGTCGACCATCGGGCCTTCCAGAAAGGCCGGATGGACCGAGTTGCAGCGCACCTGCGGATTGAGCCGGGCGCCGTGCAGCGCCACCGATTTGGTGAGCAGCCGCACGCCGCCCTTGGAGGCGTTGTAGGCGGCGAAGTTGTGCCCGCCGATCAGGCCGGCGACCGACGACAGGTTGACGATCGCGCCGCCGCGGACTTTCAGCAGCGCAAGCCCGTGCTTGCAGCCGAGAAACGTGCCGTCGAGATTGACCGCGAGGACCTTCCGCCAGGTGGCGAAGTCGGTTTCCTCGATGTTGCCGAGCGCTGCGATCCCCGCTGCATTCACAAGCCCGTCGAGCCGCCCGTAGATGCGGCCGATGTCGGCCATCACCGCGAGCCAGTTCGGTTCCGAGGTGACGTCCAGTGTGTGGGTGGCCCCCTGCCCGGCCAGATCGCTGGTGGCGGCAAATCCGCCAGCGGCCACAACCGCATTAGCCACGGCAGCACCCACCCCACCGGACGCGCCGGTGATCAACACAACCTTGTCTTTGAGCCGCGCCATCCAACCGCCTCAGCCGCGCTAGTGATTGTGCGAATGGTCGTGGTGCTTGTGGTCATGATCGTGGCTGTGACCGTGCTTGTGGTCCTGACCGTGATCGGGATGCTGATGGCCGTGATGACGATCGTGGTGATGATCATGGCCGTGCGCCGCGGCCGCCTCGTAGGCGCCGCCCTCCGGCTCGAACGGCGCTTCGATGACCGCGACCTTCGCGCCGAGACTTTGCAGCAACGTCTCGATCGCCGGATCGCGCTTGAGCCGGAGCTTGCGCTCCATGATCTGCACCGGCACGTGACGGTCGCCGAGATGCCAGGCGAGCCGCGCCAGCGACGGCAGGTCGGTCGAGCGCACCTCGACCAGCGGCTCGGGCTCGGCCACCACCTCGATCAGCCCGCCGTCATCGAGCACCAGCGCGTCGTCGGTGCGAAGCCGCACCGGTTCGGCGAAATCGAGCTCGACACACGTGCCCTTGACGCCGAACAGGAAGCCCTTCTGCGCCTGGCGTTGCGCGTGCGGCAGGATCAGCGTATCGGCGACCGGCGCATCCTTGCGCTCGGCTGCGGTCACGACGCGGGTGGCGCGGGGCATCGGCGCTCCTTGAGTGGCGGGTCTATCGGGAGAATAGTGCGGGAGCGCGCGGCGCCGCCACTTAATTGAGTCGCGCCGGGCGGTCGCCGTGCTCGTCGGGATTTGGCGGCGGCGGAGCGTCGGACGGCTGAGCGGGCGCGGCAGCGACCTGCGCGGCGGCAGCCTCGGCGTCCTTGCGCTGATACTCGCGGTAGGAATGCCAGCCGAGCGGCAGGCAGGCGAGATAAACAACCGTGCCGATGCTCAGCACCCACCACGGATAGGCAATCAGCAGCGCGAAGAACAGCACCACCAGCACGAACACCGGCAGCACCATGTCGGCATTGACGCGCTTGCCCATGTTCTTGCCGGACAGCACCGGCAACTGCGACACCATCAGGAAACCGATCGCGAGCGTGTAGAACAGCGTCAGCGTCGAGCCGGCCTTCGGGCCGCCGAGCAAATCGACGTAAATCGGCAGCATCACCACCAGCGCGCCGGCAGGCGCCGGCACCCCGGTGAAGAAGTTGCCGGCCCAGAGCGGGCGGTTCGGGTCGTCGATCATGACGTTGAAGCGCGCGAGGCGAAGCGCGCCGCAGATCGCGAACACCATGGCGGCGATCCAGCCGACATTGCCCGCGCCGTTCAGGCCCCAGAGATAGAGGATCAGGCCCGGCGTGCAGCCAAAGTTGACGAAGTCGGCGAGGCTGTCGAGCTCGGCGCCGAACTTCGACTGGCCCTTGATCATGCGGGCGACGCGGCCGTCGATGCCGTCGAGGCCCGCGGCAAACACGATCGCGGCGAGCGCCAATTCGAGCTTGCCTTCGAACGCAAGCCGGATTGCGGTGAGACCCGCGCACAGCGCCAGAAGCGTGATCAGGTTGGGCAGAAGCGTACGCACCGGGATGGCGCGGAATCGCTGCCGCCGGGCTTCCATTCGTTCGCGTTCAAAAGGCGAAAACATGATATACTCAATATAACAGTTTCAACGCCGCGCCGCCACGCCGGGTTCCCCGGCCTTTCCTTGCGCCGTTAACCAACCCGACAACCCTACCCCACGCGATAAGTGCGTCCGGAATCGGCCGCGGAAAGGTCGGCCAGCACGGTTTCGCCGGCCAGCGACGTCTGGCCCTCGGCCACCAGCGCCCGCCCGCCTTCCGGCAGGTACACGTCCACCCTGGAACCGAACCGGATCATGCCGATGCGGTCGCCGGATGTGACAGTTTGACCCTCCTGCACGAACGGCACGATTCTCCGGGCGATGAGTCCTGCGATCTGCACCACGCCGATGCGGGCACGGGGACTGGTAATGATGAAGCAGTTGCGCTCGTTGTCCTCGCTCGCCTTGTCGAGGTCGGCGTTGATGAACTTACCGGCGCGGTAGACCATCTTCTCGATCCGGCCGGCGATCGGGCTCCGGTTCACGTGGCAATCGAACACGCTCATGAAGATCGAGATGCGCGGCAGCGGCCGGTCGCTCAGGCCGAGCTCCGGCGGCGGCACGGCATTGACCACGCGGCTGACGCGGCCGTCGGCCGGCGCAACCACAAGGCCTTCGCGCAGGGGCGTCACCCGCACCGGATCGCGGAAGAAATAGGCGCACCAGGCGGTGAGAATCGTGCCGATCCAGCCGAGCGGGGTCCAGATCCAGAACAGCACGATGCTCGCGAGCGCGAAGCCGCCGACGAAGGGATAGCCCTGCGGGTGGATCGGCGCGGCCTGGGACTTGATGGAGTTGATGATGGACATGGGTGCTGGTCGTCGCTCCGCGCTCTCAGATGTTCACCGCGATCATATCATTCCGCCGCGGCCGCGGGGGCGAGGTCGTCGGCAACCGGCGGGGGATTGCGGTTCGGCTGGATCTGGTCGTCCGCGACATGCGCCAGCACCTCGCGGGCGGCTTCGGCCTCGCGCTGCCTGTTCCACATGCTGGCGTAGAGTCCGCCCTGGCGCAGCAACTCGTGGTGGCTGCCGCGCTCGACGATCACGCCCTTGTCGAGCACGATGATCTCGTCGGCGCCGACGATGGTGGAGAGCCGGTGCGCGATGACCAGCGTGGTGCGGTTCCTGGACACCCGCTCGAGCGCGTCCTGGATCTCCTTCTCGGTGTGGCTGTCGAGCGCCGAGGTCGCTTCATCGAGCAGCAGGATCGGCGGGGCCTTGAGGATCGTGCGGGCGATGGCGACGCGCTGCTTCTCGCCGCCGGAAAGCTTCAAGCCGCGCTCGCCCACCTCGGTCTCGTAGCCGTGCGGCGACACGCGGATGAAGTCGTCGATCTGCGCAAGCCGCGCCGCCTCCTCGACCTCGGCGTCGCTCGCCTCCCAGCGCCCATAGCGGATGTTGTAGCGGATGGTGTCGTTGAACAGCACGGTGTCCTGCGGCACCATGCCGATGGCGGCGCGCAGCGACTTCTGCGTCACCTCGCGCACGTCCTGGCCGTCGATCAGGATGCGGCCCGACGACACGTCGTAGAAGCGGTAGATCAGCCGCGAGATCGTCGACTTGCCGGCGCCCGAGGGGCCGACGATGGCCACCGTCTTGCCGGCCGGAACCTCAAAGCTCACGCCTTGCAGGATCGGCCGCGCGGGTTCGTAGGCGAAGCCGACATTCTCGAATTTGATGCCTCCCGCGGCCACCGCGACGGGCTTCGCATCCGGGCGGTCGACGATCTCCGCCGGGCGCTGCAGGATGTTGAACATCGTCTCGATGTCGATGGTCGCCTGCTTGATCTCGCGATAGACCATGCCCATGAAGTTCAGCGGCTGGTAAAGCTGGATCATCATGGCGTTGATCATGACGAAGTCGCCCACCGTGTTGGTGCCGCCGCGGACGCCGTAGGCGCACAGCACCATGGTGACCGCGAGCCCGATGGTGAAGATCACCGCCTGGCCCGCGTTCAGCACGTTCAGCGATACGTAGGACTTCACGCTGGCGTTCTCGTAGCGCTCCATCGAGCGGTCGTAGCGGCGGGTTTCGCGTTCTTCCGCCGTGAAATATTTCACAGTCTCGTAGTTGAGCAGCGAGTTCGATCGCCTTGGTGTTGGCGTCGTTGTCGCTGTCGTTCATGCGGCGGCGGATGGCGATACGCCATTCGGTCGCGAGATATGTGAACCACATGTAGAGCACGACAGTGACCAGGATCGCGAGCACGTAGCGCCAGTCGAACATGTAGAACAGGACGGCCGCGATCAATGCCACTTCGACCACGGTCGGCAGCAATTGCAGGATGACCATCCGCACGATGGTCTCGATGGCGTTCCTGCCGCGCTCCAGCACGCGCGTGAGGCCGCCGGTCTTGCGCTCGAGATGGAAGCGCAGCGACAATTCGTGCATGTGCTCGAAGGTGCGGGTCGCGAGCAGGCGCACCGCATGCATCGCCACCTTGGCGAACACCCCGTCGCGCAACTGCGTCAGCACACCCATCAGGATGCGCATGCCGCCGTAAGCGATGGTCATCGCTATCGGCGCGGCGATCGCCCAAGCCAGCCAGGAATCGGGCGCGATTGGTGCGCTGCCCTGCCCGGAGAGCGCATCGACCGCCCATTTGAACGTGAACGGCACGGCCATGGTCGCAAGCTTGGCCGCGAACAGCAGCACGGTCGCCCACACCACACGGCGCTGCAGGTCGCGCCGGTTGTGCGGCCAGATATACGGCCACAACCGCACCAGCGTGCGAAACAGCGCGCCGCGATCGGCGGATATGTCTCGCTTCATGATGTGCGCCGGTCGGATGTGGTCGCTCACGGTCAGTCTTGACGGTCTTTTTTTGGAAGCCCCGGTTTTGGAAGTCCGGTCGGGATGGCGCTGACGCGGCGCCATCGGCAGGCCCCTCATATAGGGGATTCTGCCGCAGAAAACAGCGAGTGCCGGGCGTTTTCCCGACATCGGGCACCCTCGCCAGTGGGGCTGCGCGTGGCTATATCGTCACAGACGATTCGATTCCGCTCCGCACAACGAGACACAATGAGCCAAATCCGAAGAATTTGCGTCTATTGCGGCTCCGGCCCCGGCCGCGACCCGGCTTTTGCCGCGGCCGCCCGGAAGCTCGGACAGGCGATGGCCAAGAACGCCATCGGGCTCGTGTACGGGGGCGGCTCGGTTGGGCTGATGGGCGAAGTCGCCAATGCGGTGCTCGACAGCGGCGGCGAAGTGACCGGCATCATCCCCGAGTTCCTCGCCAACCGCGAGCACATGATGCTTCGCGGCAACATCATCCGCACCCGCGATATGCATGAGCGCAAACAATTGATGTTCGACCACGCCGACGCATTCGTCGCGCTGCCCGGCGGCGTCGGCACGCTGGAGGAACTGGTCGAGCAGTTGACCTGGGGGCAACTCGGCAGGCACCGGAAGCCGGTGCTGCTCGCCAACATCAAGGCGTTCTGGGAGCCACTGCGCGCGCTGCTCGCCCACATGGAGGAACTCGACTTCATCCGCCCCGGCTTGCGCGTCGAGTATCTCGTCGCCGAGCGGATCGAGGATGTGCTGCCGATGCTGATGGAAGCTGCGGCGCAGATCGTCGATGCCCAGAAGACCATGGTGCCGGAAGTGGCCGGACGGCTGTAAAGCGTCTATGGGGCGGCTGCCGTGAACGTCGCGGCCTCGATCTTGTTGCCCTCGGGATCGCGGATGAAAGCCGCGTAGTAGCCTCCGATCTGTCCCGAGCGCGGGCCGGGCGCGCCCTCCGACGCGCCGCCGGCCACGATGGCCGCCGCGTGAAACGCCTGCACCGCCTCGACCCTCGACGCGCGCAAGCAGATGTGCGTGCCGGTGTCGGAATCGACCGGCGTCATATGGCGGCGCTCGTTGAGCCAGAACTCCGGATACTTCTTAACGAAGCCTATGGTCGCCGGCCGGTCGGCGAGCTTCGCGTAGCCAAGCGTCGCCAGCACGGCTTCGTAGAATTGGGCTGAGGCGGCAAGATCGCGCACCGCGATCGAGACGTGATCGATCATTCAGGACTTCCCCGGCCTGCCCGCGTCGGTCGCCTCGCTGCCGAAGATCATGCGGTCGATGCTGGCGCCGGCTGCCGCGCGCTCGCATTCGGAGCACGGCCGCGACGAGGAATAGAGAATGCAGCCGGACAGGTCGGTCCGGCCGAGCCGCGCCTGCGCCTCGCGGATCGCCTCGCGTTCGGCGTGCGCGGTCCAGTCCTTTTTCAGCACGACCCGGCTCGGGCCGAAGCCGATGATGCGGCCTTCCTTCACCACCACCGCGCCGTAGGCCTGATCGCCGGCGCGCACCGCCTCGTCCTTCATCTTGAACGCCGCGGCGATGAATTCACGGTGCTCGGCGGGCGCAGCTTTGGCGCTTGTGAGGAGCGATGCTCCCGCCGCGGCAAGAACCGCGAGCGCGGAGCGGCGTGTGCAGGAGCAAGACCGGCGCATAACGCCTATTCTACGCGGGCGCGCCGGACCTGACGAGCTTGTAAACGATGGAATCCATCAGCGCCTGGAACGAGGCGTCGATGATGTTGGGCGACACACCGATGGTGGTCCAGTGCTCGCCGGTCTCGTCCTCGCTCTCGATCAGCACGCGGGTGACCGCCTCGGTGCCGGAGTTGAGGATACGCACGCGATAGTCGGTGAGCTTCAGCCCCGCGATGAATTTCTGGAACTTGCCGAGATCCTTGCGCAGCGCGACGTCGAGCGCGTTGACCGGGCCGTTGCCCTCGGCGGCATTGATGAAGGTTTCGTTGCCGACCTTCACCTTCACCACCGCGGTGGTCAGCACCTCTGGTCCAGTTCCTTGGCCGTGGCCATTCTGCGCGCGCTGCTCGACCTTCACGTCGAAATAGGTCACGTCGAAGAACTTCGGCACGGTGCCGAGCATGCGGCGCGCCAGAAGCTCGAACGAGGCATCCGCCGCCTCATAGGCGTAGCCGATCGCTTCCCGCTCCTTCACTTCGTCAAGCAGCCGCGCCACGCGCGGATCGTTGCGGTCGACCGCGATCCCGATGCGCTCGAGCTCGGCCAGCACGTTGGAGCGGCCGGCCTGGTCCGAAACCAGAAGCTTCCGCTTGTTGCCGACCGCGTCCGGAGCGACGTGCTCGTAGGTCGCGGGCTCCTTCATGATCGCCGAGGCATGGATGCCGGCCTTGGTCGCGAACGCGCTTTCGCCCACGTAGGGCGCGTGGCGGTTCGGCGATCGGTTGAGCCGTTCGTCGAGCTCGTGGGAGGTGTGGGAGAGCTTTTTCAGCTGCTCGTCTGATACGCCGATCTCGAAGACTTCCGCATATTCGGGCTTGAGCTTGAGCGTCGGGATGATCGATACGAGGTTGGCATTGCCGCAGCGCTCGCCCAGCCCGTTCAGCGTCCCCTGGATCTGCCGCGCGCCGGCCCGCACCGCAGCGAATGAGTTGGCCACCGCCTGCTCGGTGTCGTTGTGGGCGTGAATCCCGACATTGCCGCCGGGGATGTGCTTCACCACCTCGCGGACGATCGCCTCGACCTCGTGCGGCAGCGCGCCGCCATTGGTGTCGCACAGCACCACCCAGCGCGCGCCGGCCTCGTAGGCCGCCTTGGCGCAAGCCAGCGCGTACTGCGGATTGGCCTTGTAGCCGTCGAAGAAGTGCTCGCAGTCGAGCAGCACCTCGCGGCCTTTGGCGAGGGCCGCCTTTACGCTGTCGCGGATCGAGGCGAGGTTTTCCTCGAGCGTGGTCTCCAGCGCGACGCGGACGTGATAGTCCCATGACTTGGCGACGAAGCAGATCGCGTCGGCTTTCGCTTCCAGCAACGCCGCAAGCCCCGGATCATTCGAGGTCGAGCGGCCCGGCCGCCGCGTCATGCCGAAGGCGGTGAACGTGGTCCTGAGCATGCGCGGCTCGGCGAAAAGCTGCGTGTCGGCCGGGTTGGCGCCGGGATAGCCGCCCTCGACATAGTCGATGCCGAGATCGTCGAGCATCCGCGTGATCGCAAGCTTGTCGGTGAGCGTGAAATCGACGCCATTGGTCTGCGCGCCGTCGCGCAGCGTGGTGTCGAACAGATAAAGCCGCTCACGCCCGGCCGCCATCACCAGACCCCGAAATATTTCAGCGCGAGCGCCACCGCGGCGGCAAGGATCGCGTATTTGAGAACGATGTAATAGCGCCAGTGACGCGGAAACGGCGTATCGGGGCGTTTCATTGCATGATCTCCTTGGCGGCTGCGAGTTGCTTTTTCATCGTGGTGTTGCTCAGCCACTCGTTGCCGACCGAAATGGTGTTTCGCTGCTGCGGAACAAATCCGCGGTGGGCAAAGAACTCGCGAGCGGTGTCGCTTGCATCCACCGTAAGATGCGGCGTGCCGCGCGATGCGGAGATCTTCTCGACCGCCTCGTAAAGCATCCGCCCCGCGCCCTGCCCGGCCACCGCCGGGTGCATGTAGAACAGCCCGATGGCGGTCGGCGCATCGAGCGAGATGAAGCCGACCGGCGAGCCTTCCACGGTGGCAACCAAAGTCAGGTGCTTGCCGAGCCGCTCGGCGAGCCCTTCAAGATCATCAGCTTCACCGGCCCAGGCGTCCTGCTGCGCCGACGTGTAATCGTCCTCGGTCAGCCCTTCGACGCTGGCGCGGAAAATTTCGGCAAGAATCGGCGTGTCCTCCGGCAGGAACGGGCGCATCGCGAATTGCGGTTTGGCCCGCGCACTCACCGCGCGACCTCCCAGGTGGTACCGTCCTTGGAGTCCTTCAGTACGATGCCCAGCGCCGCGAGTTCGTCGCGGATGCGGTCGGATTCGGCGAAGTTCCTCGCCGTGCGCGCGGCGTTGCGCGCCGCGATGCGGGTCTCGATCTCTTCCCTGGCGAGCGACGGCTGCGGCGCGTTGTCGGCCTGCCACGCCCTCAGTTCGCCAGCCCGAAAGCCAAAGAAGCCGAGCGTGCCCGCCAGCGCCCGGCGGCCTGCGGCATTCTTCAGGCTGTGCATCTCGGCGATGACCTTCGGCGTGTTCAGGTCGTCGAGCAGCGCATCGAGCACGCCCGGCGCCGGCCGCGGCTCGGCTTCGGCGGAAGCCGCATCGAAAAAGCTCGACAGCGCCTTCTCGGCCTCTTCCAGCCCCTTCACGGTCCAGTTGATCGGCTGGCGGTAGTGGCTACCGAGCATCGCAAGCCGGACCACATCGCCCGGCCAGTCCGCCAGCACCTCGCGGATGATGACGAAGTTGCCGAGGCTCTTGCTCATCTTCTCGCCTTCGACCTGCAGGAAGCCGTTGTGCATCCAGTAGTTCGCCATCACCGGCTGGTGGAACGCGCAGCACGATTGCGCGATCTCGTTCTCATGGTGCGGAAACACTAGGTCGATTCCGCCGCCGTGAATATCGAAGGTCTCGCCGAGGTGCTTCCACGACATCGCCGAGCATTCGATGTGCCAGCCCGGCCGGCCCGGCGTCCTGATATCGCAAGGCGAAGCCCACGACGGGTCGCCCCGGTTCGAAGGCTTCCACAGCACGAAGTCCATCGGATCGCGCTTGTAGGGCGCGATGTCGACGCGCGCGCCCGCGATCATCTCATCGAGCGGACGATTGGCGAGCTTGCCGTAATCCTTCATCGACGGCACGCTGAACAGCACGTGCTCGGCGGCCACGTAGGCATGGTTCGAGGCGACCAGCCGCTCGATCAGCGTCTTCATCTCCTCGATGTGCTCGGTCGCGCGCGGCTCGACGTCCGGCGGCAGGCAGCCCAGCGCCGCAACGTCCTTCTTGAAATTCCTGTAGGTCTCTTCGGTCAGATCGCGGATGGTGATACCGCGCTCGGCCGCCCGTGCGTTGATCTTGTCGTCGACGTCGGTGATGTTGCGGACGTAGCGGACGCGCGCCTCGCCGTACACATGGCGAAGCAGCCGGTACAGCACATCGAACACGATTACCGGCCGTGCGTTGCCGATATGGGCGAAGTCGTAAACCGTCGGCCCGCACACATACATGCGCACGCTGTCCGGATCGATCGGCGCAAACGGCCGCTTGTCGCGCGCCAGCGTATCGTAGAGCTTCAATTCCATAGACCTGATTCATCCCTGGGCCTGCTGGCCGGGGCGTCTATCAGGTCTCGATTGAGATAAAGACGGCCTCAGCCAGCGTTGTGCGCTAGCGAATAATCTTCCGGCAAATGCCGCAGATTGCGTAAAGGCCGATCATGCGGCCGGACAATGGTCCAACACGGTTGCAACAGTCAAGGGCGGGATGCCGTTTTGGCCGCTTTCCACGGGCGAGTCCCCTTTTAAATCCAAGGACTTGCGGACCCAGGCGCGCTCCCTTATGCATGCCGCCGTCCTGAGTCTCCTCAGGGATTTCCGCTGGTTAGCCAAGACTTAACGAATTTCCTCACATTCTACAGGCCGAATGAGCCAATAGGCTCCGTGAACCCTTTGAGCGTAATGATGCGATCCGTTCTCGCTGCCGCTTTTTGCGCCGTGCTCTGTGTCTCCGCAGCAAAGGCCGAGAAGCGCATCTTCATCATCGCCAACAGCTCGGACGGCTACGGCATCGACCGCTGCCTGGCGTCCGGCTCGCGCTGCGGCTCGGCCGCGGCCACCGCCTATTGCAAGTCGCGCGAGTTCGCCCTGGCCGTGTCGTTCCACAAGGTCGACAAGGAAGACATCACCGGCGCGGTGCCGACGGACGGCAACATCTGCGGCGGCCAGTGCGAGCAGTTCGTCGCGATCGAATGTTTGCGCTGACGCGGCACCAGCGCGTTCGCGCGCGTCTTTGACGCGCCACCCGCTTCACCTGATCAAAGCCCGGCCCGGCGCCGGGCTTTTAGCTTTTCGCGAAACCCGAATCGCCTGGAACCCGAACGCGCGCGGTTCCCAACACGCGGATTTGGCTGCACAAAATCCGTCACATCAGGAACCAATACCCCGCGCGCGGGTTTTGTTGCGGGGGGCGAACTTAAGGAACATCGCCTCATGTCTGCCGTCGCCGTCCGCGCCATGTTCCGGAATCATCCGGAAAAACCCGCCCACTCCGACGCCATGAGCCGCTGCATCGACGCGTGCTTCAGTTGCGTGGAGACCTGTACCGCCTGCGCCGATGCGTGCCTGTCCGAACGCGATGTCACGCATCTCGTCGCCTGCATCCGGCTCAATCTGGATTGCGCCGCGGTGTGCAACGCCACCGGCAACATCATGTCGCGCGCGAACAAGGCGGGACACCGCCAGTTGCTCGAGGCGCAGCTCGCCAACTGCATCGCCTTCTGCCGGGCCTGCGCCGACCTGTGCAACTCGCATGGCGAGCGGCATCGGCATTGCGCGGTTTGCGCCGAGGCCTGCCTTGCCTGCGCGGACGCCTGCAACGCGATGCTCGCGACGATGCGGATGCCGGCCTGAGCCGGCTCAGCGTCGCGGCCGGCTCAAAGTTCCTTGCTCATCTTTGAGTCGATCGAGCACTCGCCGCCGCCGCGAATCATGAATACCAAGGCAACGGCGAGCAGCAGGATCGAGAACTCCGAGCCACCCGCGGTCCAAAAGAACCCCTTCGCCGAGGTGAACCACACCGCGTTGATCATGAAGATCACCACGGCAAGTGCGGCGGACCGGGTGAAGAAGCCGAAGATCAGCATCAGCCCGCCGACCAGTTCGGTGAGCCCCACCAGCAACACCCAGAACCAGCCGGGCTTGTAGCCGATACCGTCGAAGATCTGCGTAAAGCGCGCAAAGCCTGCGCCGCCGAACCAGCCGAACAACTTCTGGCAGCCGTGCGGAATCAGGATGATGCCGAGCACGATGCGGAGCATCGGCAGCATGTAGCGGTCGAGCGACGCATAGAGACTGCCGAGTGCGGGAATGTAGTAGCGGTTCATGAGCTCCCCCTTGATCGCGGGCCGCTCTTGCGGCGGCGGCCCGTCGATCAACGCTAACACAGGGAAGAGCCTGCACCAGACGGCCGATGCCGGATCTGCTTGCGTGCAGTGCGATACGCGCAGTGGGTTGAGGCCCAACTTTCCCGATCGAGGTCAGACCTTCACGACCTCGTGGTCGATGGCGCCGAAGATCGAGCGGCCCTGCGCGTCGTTCATCTCGATCCGCACGCGGTCGCCAAAATTAAGAAACGGCGTCTTCGGCGCACCGTGCAGGATGGTTTCGACGGTGCGGATCTCGGCGAGACACGAATAGCCCACCCCGCCGTCGGGCACCGGCTTGCCCGGCCCGCCGTCGGCGTCACGGTTCGACACCGTGCCGGAGCCGATGATGGTGCCGCCCATCAGCGGGCGCGTCTTCACCGCGTGCGAAATCAGCGTCGGGAAATCGAAGGTCATGTCGACGCCGGCATTGGGCCGGCCGAACAGCTTGCCGTTGATATGGCTGATGAGCGGCAGGTGAACCTTCTTGCCGTCGAACGCCGTGCCGAGCTCATCGGGCGTCACCGCGACCGGCGAGAACGCAGTCTGCCCCTTGCTCTGGAGAAAGCCGAAGCCCTTGGCGAGCTCGTTGGGAATGAGGTTTCGCAGGCTGACATCGTCGACCAGCATGAGCAGCCGGATCGCTTTCGCGGCCGCGTCCGGCTTCGCGCCCTGCGGCACGTCGGTGACGATCACCGCGACCTCGGCTTCGAGGTCGATGCCCCAGGCGGTGTCGGCGGCCTTGATCGGATCGCAGGGGCCGATGAACTGATCGGCCGCGCCGCGATACATCAGCGGATCGGTCCAGAACGTCGGCGGCACCTCGGCGCCGCGTGACTTGCGGACCAGCGCCACGTGGTTGACGTAGGCCGAGCCGTCGGCCCAGCCGAACGCGCGCGGCAAGGGCGCCGCGCATTGCCTGGGATCGAACGGCAGGTGCGCGATGCGGCCGGCTTCGAGCGAATCCGCGATCTCCTGCAGGCGAGGCGCCGCAGCGTCCCAGTCGTCCAGCGCGTCGCGCAGCGCCGGCGCCACCGCCGACGCGTCCGCCGCGCGCGTGAGATCGCGCGAAACAACGACCAGCCGCCCGTCGCGGCCGCCTTTCAGTGAAGCCAGTTTCATTTGGGTTTCCGCTGCTTGCGATTGAAATGTTTTTTCAGGCCCTTCCAGCAATCCATGTAGTCGTCCTGGCGGGTCGGAAGCTCGGCTGCGTATCGGGTGATGCGCTGGCGAAACCGCGTCTCGAACATGAAGGCGAGCGTATTGGTGAGCTTGACGGGTTTCAATTCCGCGTTGCTCGCGCTCTCGAACGCGTCGGCATCCGGGCCGTGCGGCAGCATCTGGTTGTGCAGGCTCATGCCGCCCGGCACGAAGCCTTCGGGCTTGGCGTCATAGACGCCGTAAACCAGGCCCATGAATTCCGACATGATGTTGCGGTGGTACCAGGGCGGCCGGAAGGTGTTCTCCGCCACCGCCCAGCGCTCGGGGAAGATCACCAGGTCGATGTTGGCGGTGCCCGCGGTCTCCGACGGCGACGTCATCACCGTATAGATCGACGGGTCGGGATGATCGAACAGCAGCGCGCCGACCGGCGAGAACCGCCGCAGGTCGTACTTGTACGGATAGTAGTTGCCGTGCCACGCCGCGACGTCGAGCGGCGAATGCGGCACCTTGGTGCGGAACAGTTCGCCGCCCCACTTCACATACAGCGTGCATGGCTTTTCCACGTCCTCATACGCCGCTTGCGGGCAGAGGAAATCGCGGGCGTTGGCGAGGCAATTCGCGCCGATCGGCCCGCGGTCCGGCAATTTGAACGCGCCGCCGTAATTCTCGCAGACATAGCCGCGCGCCGGGCCATTGATCAGCTCGACGCGGAAGATCACGCCGCGCGGGATCACGCAGATCTCGCCGGGCTCGATCTCGATCACGCCGAACTCGGTGCGGAAGCGGAGCTTGTTCTCCTGGGCGACGATCAGCAGTTCGCCATCGGCGTTGAAGTAGTGCTCGCGCTCCATCGACTTGGTGACGATCAGCACATGCGCGGCCATCCCGCTCTGCGCCTCGGCGTCGCCCGCGGTCGTCATCGTAAAGAGCCCGGTGACGAAGGTCAGCGCCTTCCTGGGAATCGGCGTCGGCGACCAGCGCAGTTGGCCGATCGGCAGGTCGCTCTCGCCATGGGCGGGCGCGGTGCGGACCAGGCCGGAATCGACCTTCTCGAAGCGGCCGGTGTGCCGCACCGTCGGGCGGATGCGATAGAGCCAGGTTCGCTGGTTGGTCGCCTGCGGCGCCGTGAACGGCGAGCCTGAAAGCTGCTCGGCATAGAGCCCGTAATTGGCCTTCTGCGGGGAATTGCGCCCCACCGGCAGGGCTCCAGCCAGAGCTTCGGTCTCGAAGCTGTTGCCGAACCCGGACATGTATTTCACCGCCATGATCGCACCGTCCCGGTTCCCACCCGCGCAAGCGTCTTCGCGCCTGTAAACCCTGCCCTTGCGCCTTGCCCTCGGGCTTTAGTAGTTTTGAATGACTTTAGTTTCGGCTGTAACCAAGACTAGCGGCTTGGACCCATGAGAACAACCGGCCCGCAAGGCTGCGAAAACATGCTGGCCGGTGCATGTATTCCGATGCGTCGGTCCGATTGCGGCGGGTCCGGACATCGGTCAAGCTTCCCGAATGAACGGCAGGTCCGGCCAACGGACCGCCAAGGGTCGTAGCCCGAGGGGGGCGGAACGACATGAGCAATGGTGCACCCAATGACGACCCGGTGGGCGCGGCTTCGACGCATGCGGCTCCGGTTCCCACGGACGAAGTCCATGCCGAATCCGGCCGGGGTGACGCTGCGCCGCTGAAGCTCGAGGAATTCCTCCCCTATCGCCTCAACGTCGTCGCCAGCCTCGTGTCGCAGGCGCTGTCGCGCATCTATGCCGACCGTTACGGCATCGGCGTGCCGGAATGGCGCGTGCTGGTCACGCTCGGCCAGTACGGCATGATGACCGGCAAGGCGATCGGCGCGCACAGTCACATGCACAAGACCAAGGTGTCGCGCGCGGTGGCGCTGCTGGAGAAGCGAAAGCTCGTCACGCGGCGGGCCAATCGCGCCGACCTGCGCGAGGCGTTTCTGACGCTGACCCCGTCCGGCCGCGCCATGTACGACGATCTCGCGCCGGTCGCGCTGGAGTTCGCCCGCCGCCTCGCCGACGCGATGGACCCCGACGACCGCGTGGCTTTCGAGCGCTCGATCGACCGCCTCACCGCGCGCTCGGTCAAGCTCGCTGCCGAATTCACCAAAGGCAAGCGCGGCTGAGGCAAGCGCAAGCGGGCCGTCTGACATTGCAGCCATGAGCGGCGCGGCGGGTCGTATCAATTTGGTCGCGACGGCCCTAGACTCCAGCGCAAAGCACGTTCAAAGACTCCGCCGGGAGACGTCATGAAGCTCTACACTTATTTCCGCTCGTCAGCGGCCTACCGGGCGCGCATCGCGCTCAACCTCAAGGGCGTCACGACCGAGCAGATTTCGATCCATCTCACCAAGGACGGCGGCAAGCAGCATTCGTCGGAATACCGCGCGGTCAATCCGCAGCGGCGCGTGCCGTCGCTGGTGCTCGACAACGGCACCATCCTGATGCAGTCGCCGGCGATCATCGAATATCTCGACGAGGTCCATCCCAATCCGCCGTTCTTGCCGAAAGACCCGGTCGCACGCGCTAAAAATCGCGCCTTCGCGGCGGTGATCGGCTGCGACATCCATCCGCTGAACAATCTTGCACCGCTGCAATATCTCCGCCGCGTGCTCAAGCACGAGCAGCCGGAAATCGACGCCTGGTACCATCACTGGATCGTCGAGGGCTTCGCTGCGCTCGAAACGATGATCGAGCCCGGTCCCTACTGCTTCGGCGGCGGCGTCACGTTGGCCGACATCTACCTTGTGCCGCAGGTCTACAACGCGCGACGGCTCAAGGTTCCTCTTGAAGCATTTCCGAAGCTTGTCGCGGCCGACGCCGCGCTCATGAAGCTTCCGGCCTTCGACAAGGCGCGGCCTGAAAACCAGCCCGACGCCGAATAGTCGTGGCCAGCCAGAACATCGGCCGTGTCGCCGCATGGATGACCGGTGCGCTCCTGTCGTTTTCGGTGAGCGCGCTGGCGATCCGTGCGCTCGGCCAACAGCTCACAATCTTCGAAATCCTGACCATCCGCTCCGGCACCGGGCTCATCGTGCTTCTGCTGCTGCTGGCAGTGCGGCGCGACCTGCGGCCGCAGGTCGCCCCGCGCTTCATGAAGTTCCACTTCGCGCGCAACATCACGCACTTCTTCGGCCAGTACAGCTGGTCCCTGGCGGTAACGCTTCTGCCCTTCGCGACCGTGTTCGCGCTCGAGTTCACCACGCCGGCCTGGGTGGCGCTGCTCGCCGCCATCGTGCTGGGCGAGCGAATGACCAAAAGCCGGCTCGGCAGCGTCATCCTCGGCTTTTTCGGCGTTCTGGTGATCGTGCGGCCGGGGCTTGCGAGCTTTCAGCCGATGGCGCTGCTCGTCCTGTTCGCGGCGTTCGCGTTTGCAATCTCGCTGATCGCCACCAAGCAGCTCACCAACCGCGTCGGCACCCTGAACATCATATTCTGGATGAACCTGCTGCAGCTGCCGATGGCGCTCGCCTACCCCGCCTATCTTGCCGCGACGGATGGCCCCGCGTTGTTCGTGTTTCGGCTTGGAACCGACCTTTTGATCCCGACGCTGGCGCTCGGCGTGGTCGGCCTCACCTCGCACTATTGCCTGACGCAGGCGTTCCGGTCGGGCGACGCCACCGTGGTGGTGCCGCTCGATTTCCTGCGCATTCCGCTGATTGCGCTGGTGGGCTGGGTGTTCTACGGCGAGACAATCGATGTGTTCGTTTTTGCCGGCGCGGGCCTGATCATTTGCGGTGTATTGTGGAACCTGTTGGCCGAATCGCGGCGGACCGGGACCCTCCCCGCAACCGCCACGGAGAAGGCCCAATCGGCCGAATCTTGACGATTGCGGCAGCCGCCGTCCAAACTTTGGACACCATTGGCTCGTCAAAGTCGCGCCCCGAAGACGGGGGACGGGGTGCGGGACGGGGACAGGACACGGGAGCCCTGCCGGGGACTGGGGAAGTTGATGATTTCAAAGTTGCGCCGGGTCATCGCACCGGCCGCCGTGATGCTCGCGGCGGCGGTCTGCGCGCATGCGCAGCAACTCCCGCCGCCGCAATCCCAGCAGGCGCCGGAAGCGCCGCAGGCGGGTCAGGCGCCGCAAGGAAACCCGGTCTGCACCCGCCTCGAAGGCCAACTCTCGGCGTTCGACCGCGGCTCAGCCGACAATGCCCGCGCCGAGCAGATCCGCAAATATGAGGAAGCCGCTGCCGGCCAGCAAAGCGAGCTCGACCGCCAGCAGGCCCAGGCGCGGCGGCTGAACTGCGAAAGCAACAGCTTCTTCGTGCTGTTCAGCGGCGGCCAGAACCCGCAATGCGGCCCCTTGAACTCGAAAATCTCGCAGATGCGCGGCAATCTCGACCGCATCAATGCCGATCTGGATCGGCTTCGCGGCAACAGCGCCGCACCGGAGCGCGAAGGCCAGCGCCGCGCGATTCTGGTTGCGCTCGCGCAGAACAATTGCGGCGCGCAGTACCGCGCGGCCGTCGCATCGGCGCCGCCACAGCGCAGCGGCAGCCTGTTTGAATTGCTGTTCGGACCAGGTCCCGGCTCGATCCTCGCGCCGAGCGGCGGCGGCGGCTTCATGGGCGGCAGCGACACCTACCGCACCGTCTGCGTGCGCACCTGCGACGGCTTCTTCTACCCGATCTCGTTCTCGACCAATGCCAGCCGGTTCGGCGAGGACGAGAACACCTGCCGGAAATCCTGTCCCGCGGCCGAGGTGATGCTGTTCTCGCACCGCAACCCCGGCGAGGACATCAATCAGGCGGTGTCGACCACCGGCAACCAGCCCTACACGTCGCTGCCGAACGCCTTCAAATACCGGCAGGCCTGGGACAACAGCTGCAGTTGCCGGAGAGCCGGCGAGAACTGGGCGCAGACGATGAAAAATGTCGACGACACGACCGTCGAGCAGGGCGACATCGTCGTCAACGACCAGCGTGCCCGGCAATTGTCGCAGCCGCGATTCGACGCGCAGGGCCGGCCGATCCGGGCCGAGCCTGCCGCGGCCACCGCTCCGGCCCGGCCGGCGCCGAGGCCGGCTTCGGCCACCGTTGCGCCGGTGCAGGCAGCGCCCTTGCCCGCCGCAGCGCCGGCGGCAACCGCGCCGACCGCGGACGCGCAGCCGGCCGCAAAGCCCGAGGCGGTAAAGCCCGATCCGAACCGCACAATCCGCGCGGTCGGGCCGACGTTCCTGCCAGCACGCTAGACCTTTCCACTTGTCATGATCGTATCCGGCATTTCGGAAGTAGTTGGCGCATTCATCTGGTGGAAACGCGTCGAGAAGCAACGCAATGCGGTTCCAAAGGCCGTCTACTGATCGCTCAGCAGCCTTTCGCAGCAGTGCTTTAAGCTTGGCGAACAACTGCTCGATCGGGTTGAAGTCCGGCGAATAGGGCGGCAGATAAAGCAGCGTTGCGCCCGCGGCCTCGATCGCTTCGCACACACCAGGCACTTTGTGGGCGCCCAGATTGTCGAGGACGACGATGTCGCCTGGATTGAGGCTCGGCACAAGAATCTGCTCGACATAGGCGAGGAACGTGTTGCCGTTCATCGGACCGTCGATGACGCAAGGCGCGGTCAGTACGCTTGACCGCAAGCCCGCAACGAAGTCGTAGTTTTCCAATGACCGTATGGGATTTTGCCAACCAGCCGTTGGCCGCGGGGAGCACAGCCACGCAGCCGCGCCATCTTGGTGTTCGTACCACTTTCGTCTATAAAGATCAGACAGTCTGAGTCAAACTTGGATTGATTCTTTGGGCCTGTCTTCAGTTAGTCCGTGAGGACGGATTTAGCCCAGTAGAGGGCAACGGGATTCCCAAATCAGTTTTTCTGTAACTCATGGGCGGTCGGCTTGAGGAGGGCCGACCGATGCGACGCTATGCATTACGCGACGACCAGTGGGACCGGATCAGGGATTTTCTGCCCGGCCGCGAAGGCCATGTAGGAGGTACGGCGGCCGACAATCGGCTGTTCATCGAATCTATCCTGTACCGATACCGAGCTGGCATCCCGTGGCGCGATTTGCCCGAGCGTTTCGGCGACTGGAAGATTGTCTATCAGCGCTTCAATCGGTGGGCAAAGAGCGGAGTTTTCCAGCGCATTTTCAAGCTGCTGGCGAGCGACCATGATAACGAATACATGATGATCGACGCCACCATCGTGCGCGCTCACCAGCACAGCGCCGGCGCACGAAAAAAAACGGCGAACAGGCGATCGGCCGCTCGCGCGGCGGGCTGACCACCAAAATCCACGCCCTGGTCGATGCGCTCGGCAATCCCGTCGAGGTGATGCTCACGCCCGGACAAGCGCACGATCTGACTTGCGCGGAGCCGCTGCTGGAATTTGTCGATCCACGGGCGTTGCTTGGCGACAAGGCCTTCGACGCTGACCCCTTCATTGACGCACTCGAACGGCGCGACATCGCGCCGGTGATTCCGCCCAAGGCAAACCGCAAGGTGCCGCGCAGTTGTGATTTCGTGCTCTATTGCGAGCGCAACCTCGTCGAGCGCTTCTTCAACAAACTCAAGAACTTTCGTGCCATCGCCACCCGCTATGACAAACTCGCCACAAATTTCCTCGCCGGGGTCCAGCTCGCCTGCGCCATGATCCTGCTCAACTGAAGACAGGCCCTAGTATCGCGCCGCGCTTTTCTCAGAAATCGAAAGCTTCGGACCTGGCCGACGCGCCTGCCTTGAGCAGCGCTTTGTCCGGCTCAGGCAGCGGCTCGCCCGGGTCGCGAAAGCGGTTGACGATCGGATAGCGGCGATCGCGGCCGAAGCTCCGCAACGTCACCTTCACGCCGGGCGCGGCCTGCCGGCGCTTGTATTCGGCAAGGTCGAGCAGCCGCGCGACCTTGAGCACGGTGTCGCGGTCGAAGCCCGCCGCGACGATCGCCGCGACCGGTTCCTCGCGTTCCACCAGCCGCTCCAGAATCCCATCGAGCATGTCGTAGGGCGGCAGCGAGTCCTGGTCCTTCTGGTTCTCGCGAAGCTCCGCGGTCGGCGGCTTGACGATCACGTTCTCGGGGATCACCTCGCCCGAAGGCCCGAGTGCGCTGTCGGGCTTCCATGAATTGCGCAACCGCGACAGCCGGAACACCTCGGTCTTGTAGAGGTCCTTCACCGGATTGAAGCCGCCGTTCATGTCGCCGTAGAGCGTGGCGTAGCCGACCGACATCTCCGACTTGTTGCCGGTCGTCACCACCATCAGGCCGAACTTGTTGGAGATCGCCATCAGGATGACGCCGCGCGCACGCGCCTGGATGTTCTCCTCCGTCACGTCGCGGGCCCTGCCCTCGAACACCGGCGCGACCGCCTTCTCGAGCCCCAGCACCGCGCTCTCGATCGGCAGGATGTCGTAGCGGATGCCGAGGGCGCTCGCGATCTTTGCCGCGTCGTCGAGCGAGTCCTGCGAGGTGAACTTGTACGGCAGCATCACGCAGCGCACGCGATCCTTGCCCAGCGCGTCCACCGCCATGACCGCGCACAGCGCAGAGTCGATGCCGCCAGAAAGGCCCAGGACGACCCCCTTGAAGCCGTTCTTGTCGACGTAGTCCTTCAGGCCCAGCACGCAGGCGCCATAGTCGGTCTTTTCATTCTCGTCCTGCCGGGTCACCGGCCCGTCGACGCACTTCCAGGAGCCCGCTTCGCGCTTCCATTCGGTCAGCGCCACGGTCTCGCGAAACGTCGGAAGCTGCGCGCCGACGCTGCGGTCCGCATTCAGAACAAACGACGCCCCGTCGAACACCAGTTCGTCCTGACCGCCGACCATGTTCAGGTAAATCAGCGGCAGGCCGGACTCGACCACGCGCGCCACCGCGATGTTGAGCCGGTGCTCGGTCTTGCCGCGCCAGTAGGGCGAGCCGTTCGGCACCAGCAGGATTTCGCCGCCGGTTTCGCTCAGGCATTCGACGACTTCCGCGCCCCAGATGTCCTCGCAGATCGGAATGCCGATCCGCACGCCCTTGAACAGGATCGGCCCGGGCATCGCCCCCGGCGCAAACACCCGCTTCTCGTCGAACACGCCGTAATTGGGCAGATCGACCTTGTAGCGGATCGCTTCGATCGCGCCGCCCGCGAGCAGCGCATAGGCGTTGTAGAGCTTGCCGTCCTCGACCCAGGGCGTGCCGACCAGCAGCGCCGGCCCCGACCTGCTTTCCCGCGCCAGCGCCTCGACCGCGGTCCGGCAGGCCGCCTGGAACGCGGGCTTGAGAACGAGGTCCTCGGGGGGATAGCCGGCGATGAAAAGCTCGGGAAACGCCACGATCTCGGCGCCGAGCTTTTGCGCCTCGTCGCGGGCGCGGCGCACCCTGTCGGCATTGCCCGCGACGTCGCCCACCGTCGGATTGAGCTGCGCAAGCGCGATTTTCAGGCTGTCGGCGGGGCGGGCGTTCATGAGGATGATCTAACGCGTTCGGGCTCGCGGCAGCAATCGTGCCACCATCATAGCAGGCCGAACCGCTCGGCGAGCGCGATCAGCCAGACCACCCCGGCCAGCAGCAGCGACAAGCCTACCGCGGCCGACGCCATGTCCTTGATGCGGCCGATGGCGTCGTGATGGTGGGGCGTGACGTGGTCCGACAGCTTCTCGATCGCGGTGTTGAGCAACTCGACGATCATCAAGAGCACGACGACGCCGATCAGCGCCACGCGGCGCCATGCGTCGGTCGCGACGATAAAGGCGAGCGGGACCGCGATCGCCAGCGCAGCCAATTCCTGCCGGAACGCCTCCTCGCTGCGGGCGCAGGCGATCAACCCGTTCCAGGAGTTGCGGGTGGCCTTGAGAATCCGCAGCACGGCCGCTCCGTCAAAGGCCGGCAGCGGCCGGCAGCGGCTTGCTACGAACGGCGCGTTCCTGCTTCAGCAGGTCGGCCATCAGGAAAGCGAGTTCAATGGCCTGCTCCGCATTGAGTCGCGGATCGCACAGCGTGTGATAGCGGGCGTTGAGCCCTTCGTCGGTGATGGCATGCGCGCCGCCGGTGCATTCGGTGACGTTCTGCCCGGTCATCTCCAGGTGAACGCCGCCGGCATGCGTGCCCTCGGCGGCATGGATCGAGAAGAACGACTTCACCTCCTTGAGGATCAGGTCGAACGGCCGGGTCTTGTAGCCGGTCGTCGCCGTGATGGTGTTGCCGTGCATCGGGTCGCACGACCACACCACCGAGCGGCCCTCGCGCTTCACCGCGCGGATCATGGCCGGCAGCATTTCCGCAACCTTCTCGGCGCCAAGCCGCACGATCAGGGTGAGCTTACCCGGCTCGTTGTCCGGATTGAGCGCGTCCATCAGGCGCAGCATGTCGTCAACCTTGGACGACGGGCCGCATTTCAGGCCCAGCGGATTGACGATGCCGCGGCAGAACTCGACATGGGCGTGATCGAGCTGCCGGGTGCGATCGCCGATCCAGACCATGTGCGCCGACGTCGCGCACCAGGTGCCTGGATGCGTCGAGTCCTCGCGGGTCAGCGCCTGCTCATAGCCGAGCAGCAGCGCCTCGTGGCTGGTGTAGAAGTCGGTGGTCTTGAGCTCCGGATGTTTTTCCAGGTCCAGCCCGCAGGCCTGCATGAAGGCCAGCGCCTCGGAAATCCGGTCCGCCAATTCCAGATAACGCTGGCTCGACTTCGGATCGACGTCGAGCAGCCACTGGTGCACGCGGCCGAGGCTCGCGTAGCCGCCATGTGTCAGCGCGCGGATGAGGTTCAGTGTCGAGGCCGAATGCCGGTAGGCCTCGATCAGCCGCTGCGGATCGGGGATGCGCGCAGCCGCCGAGAACTCGGGGCCGTTGATGATGTCGCCGCGGTAGCTCGGCAGCTCCTGGCCGCCCTTCTTCTCGACCGGCGAAGACCGCGGCTTGGCGAACTGGCCGGCGATGCGGCCGACCTTCACCACCGGCACCGAGGCGGCATAGGTCAGCACCACCGCCATCTGCAGGAAGATGCGAAGGAAGTCGCGGATGTTGTTGGCGCTGATGTTGTTGGCGCTCGGATCGGTGAAGCTTTCGGCGCAATCCCCGCCTTGCAGCAGGAAACCCTCGCCCTGGGCGACGCGGCCCAGCGCCTCCTTCAGGTTGCGCGCCTCGCCCGCAAAAACCAGCGGCGGGTAGCTCGCGAGTTGACGCTCGACGCCCTCCAGCACCTTGTTGTCCGGGTACTCGGGGACCTGGACAATCGGCTTTCCTCGCCAGCTATCGCGCGTCCAACGTTCGGCCACGACGCAACACTCCGCTGTTTGAATTTCCCGTGCAGGGACCGGGACTTATAACGGCCCATCAACGGAAACGCCAGCGCGGCGGACCGCTCGCGTTCAGCCATCACAAACCCGGCCAAGCCTCTGACAGTAAAGCTATTCCGCCGCCTGGCGGACGTGCGTGGCCGACTTGGTCCGCATCGTCACGAGTTCCTCGGCGGCGGTCGGATGCAGCGCCATGGTGGCGTCGAAGTCGGCCTTGGTGGCCTTCATCTTCACCGCGATGCCGATCAACTGGATCATCTCCCCCGCATCGGGTCCGACGATGTGGCAGCCCACCACGCGGTCGGTCGCGCCGTCGACCACGAGTTTCATGAAGGTCCGGGTGTCGCGGCCCGACAGCGTCGCTTTCATCGGGCGGAACGAGGTCTTGTAGATATCGACCTTGGGCAGCGTGCGGCACGCCTCGGCTTCGCTGATGCCGATCACGCCGACCTCGGGCTCGGTGAACACGGCCGTCGCCACTTCGCTGTGATCGACCTTGACCGGCTTCTTGCCGAACACGGTGTCGGCGAAGGCATGGCCTTCGCGGATCGCGACCGGCGTAAGCGCGATGCGGTCGGTGACGTCGCCGACCGCATAGATGTGCGGCACATTGGTCTGCGAGAATTCGTTGACCGCGATCGCGCCCTTGTCGTTCAGCTTGACGCCGGCGGCTTCGAGCCCGAGCCCCGTCACATTGGGACGGCGGCCGGTCGCGAACATGACCTTGTCGACCACGACGTCCTCGTGCCCGGAGAGCTGGACACAGAGGCCGTGATCGACCTTCTCGATCGCTTCGACGATCTTTCCGGTGATGATCTTGATGCCGCGTTTTTCCAGCTCGGCGCGAAGATGACTGCGAACCTCATCGTCAAACCCGCGCAGGATGTTTGCGCCGCGATAGACGACGGTCACCTCGGAGCCGAGCCCGTTGAAGATGGTGGCGAACTCGAGCGCGATATAGCCGCCGCCCTGGATCACGATGCGCTTCGGCAACTCCTTGAGGTGAAATGCCTCGTTCGACGAGATCACGTGCTCGCGGCCCTCGATGTCCTTGCCGAGCGACGGCGAGCCGCCGGTGGCGATCAGGATGTGCCTGGCGCGGACGGTCTCGCCGGTCGCCAGAAGCCTTACGGTGTGAGGATCGACGATCTCGGCGCGGGTCCTCACCGCCTTGACCTTCGCGCGATCGAGGATGCCGCCATAGGCAGCTTCCAGCCGGTCGATTTCCTTGTCCTTGTTGGCAATCAGCGTGGCCCAGTCGAACTTGGGCTCGGGCAGCGTCCAGCCGAACCCCTTGGCGTCCTCGAACTCATCGTGGAAGCGCGAGGCGTAGACCAGAAGCTTCTTCGGCACGCAGCCGCGAATCACGCAGGTGCCGCCGAAGCGATACTCCTCGGCGATCATCACCTTCGCGCCGTAGCCCGACGCAATGCGGGCGGCGCGCACGCCGCCCGATCCGGCACCGATCACGAACAGATCGACTTCTTCCGACATGGTCTCGCCCTGCCTACGACATCCGATCGGGACGGCGGCCGGTCATATCAGGTTGTGCCCGCGTTTTTGCATCTCGGCGCGGAACTTGGCGTCGACCTCGATCGCAAATCTCCGTGACCAGTCGTCGGCGGCCTTCATCGATGCCTCCAGCGCCTTGGGCTCTTCGGAAATCAGTTTTTTACCGAGCGGCGTCTTGAAGAACGCCAGCGCATCCTTCAGCTCCTGCTCGGTGAAATGCGCAGCGTAAATGCGCGTCAGCTCCTGCTGCATCTCTGCCTTGCGCGGCGCGAGGTCCAACGCAAGCTTCTGCGCCACCGCGTCCAGATCCTTGCCGAGATTCGGATTGTTTTGCATGAAGAAGTTGCGGTGATACTGGATCACGCCGTTGACCAGCGGATCGTAGGCCGAAGCCGCGCCCTTCAGATCGATCAGTTCCTTGGCGAGCAGCAGCGCTGTCGGGCTCGAGGCTGGCGCGACGGCGGCGGGCGCCGCCGGCGCGGGCCTGGTCTGGGCCGTCGTCAGTTGAGGAGAAATCGCGGCGATCGCTCCAGCGGCGGCCAGCGCGGTGACGAATTGGCGAAACGACATGGTTGGCTCCTTGAAAGGCCTTTGTTTTACCGTTCGACCACGCGGGCGCCGGCCGGTCCGGCCAGAATAGCGGCTTGCGCCATTCCGATGAACAGGCCGTGCTCGACCACGCCCGGGATGCGAAACAGCCGTTCGGACAGCGATTGAGGATCGGCGATCCGCCCCATTTTGGCGTCCAGTATCCAGTGGCCGCCGTCCGTGACAAAAGCGTGGCCGTCCTTGCCCTTGCGGACCTCCGCCGGGCTCGCGCAGGCGGCTTCGACCGCGCGCCGGGTGGCAGCAAGGCCGAACGGCATCACTTCGATCGGCAGCGGAAAGCGCCCCAGGACCGGCACCCATTTGCTTTCGTCGGCGATCACCACCATGCGGCTGGACGCCGCCGCCACGATCTTTTCGCGCAGCAGGGCGCCGCCCCCGCCCTTGATCAGCGTCAGGTCCGGGCCGATCTCGTCGGCGCCGTCCACGGTCATGTCGAGCTCGGGCGTCTCGTCGAGCGTGGTGAGCGGCACGCCGAGCCGCGCGGCGTCGGCGCGGGTCGTTTCCGACGTGGGCACCCCGACGACGTCGAGGCCGGAACGCACTCGTTCGGCCAGCAGCTCCACGAAATGCCTGGCCGTCGAGCCCGTTCCGAGACCGAGCCGCATGCCGGGCCGCACCCATTCGACCGCTATGGCGGCGGCTTGACGTTTCTGCGCTTCAATGTCCATGAACGGACGCTTTTCCACCTTGAAACCGCACTTGGAACTGCATTTGGAACCGGCCGCTTGTGTAGCCGCGTTCATGACCGGAGCATAGCGCGAACATGGCTTTGACCCGAACATGGCCTTGACCATCGTATTCGACCTCGACGGCACGCTGGTCGAGACCGCACCGGACCTGATCGAAGCCATGAACGCCGTGTTCGCGCGCGAGCAATTGCCGCCCGTGCCCTACGACGAGGGGCGCAACATGATCGGCGGCGGCGCCCGCAAGATGATCGAGGCGGGGCTCAATCTGAGCGGCCGCGCCGTCGGGCCGGACGATCTCAATCGGATGTTCCGCCATTTCATCGAACACTATTCCGCGCACATCGCCGACCATTCGCGGCTGTTTCCCGGGGTAGATGCCGCGCTCGACAAGCTCGCCTCGCGGGGCTGCCGCTTTGCCGTCTGCACCAACAAGGTTGAAAGCCTTTCAAAGCAGTTGCTCGCATCCCTCGGACTGTCACGGCGCTTCGAAGCGATCTGCGGCCCTGACACGTTCGGCATGCCGAAGCCCGATCCGGAAATCCTGCGCCGCACCATCCAGCTTGCGGGCGGGCATCCGCGGCAGGCGGTGATGGTCGGCGATTCCGGCACCGACATCGCGACCGCCCGCGCCGCCGGAGTGCCGGTGGTGGCGGTCGACTTCGGCTACAGCGAGACCCCCGTCGCCGAGCTCAAGCCCGACCGCCTGATCGGCCATTTCGACCAGCTCACGGTTGCGGTTCTGGAACTCGCGCCGGCTGTAATTTGACCCGGAAAGCAGCGGATTCTCTCAAAATCGGCCCGTTTAAGCCTTATTTTACTGCAATCAGCGCACATTGAAGGCGGAGTACCATTTCCGGCTGTGGGGCCGGATGTCGCGGTGTCGGGACACGCCGCGGGGGGCATCGGTTCGAACAACCTCAAGCCGCCACTCCGTGTTTTGCGTAACGCGGCCCAAGGGCCGCCTGAGTGGACGGTATCGACCATGAAACGGATCGTCGTCATTGCTGCATGCGGCCTGAGCCTCGCCGCGTGCTCGAGCATGCCGAGTTGGATGTCATTCGACCTGCCGAAGGGCGCGACAGCCGCGACCACCATGCAGTTCGAATCCGAGCCGGCCGGGGCGGAAGCGCGCACCTCGCTCGGCCAGACCTGCCGCACACCCTGCTCGCTCGCCGTTGCCGCCAACGAATTCACCGTGATCTTCACGCTGCCCGGCTATCAGCCGCAGACCGTGCCGGTGCGGATCGTCACCTCGACCGAGGTCGGCACCGAGGGCGAAGCGGCTCCGCCGCGGCTCGTGCCCAATCCTGTGTTCGTCGAATTGATGCCGGCCGGCCCGCCCGCGCGTCGCGGCGCCCCGGTCGCGCAGACCAAGCCGAAACCCAAGCCCGCGCCGAAGCCCGCCACAGCGGCACAGCGCGCCGCACCGACCGCCATGGCCCCCGCAGCGCCGGCGCCGGAGGCCGCGCCCGCCTCGCCCTGGCCGCCGCCGCCCTCGCGATAAGGCCGGTTTCTCCGGCTGAATGAATGCGCAGCCGCTCCGGCGGCCGGCAGGTTTTGCGGATTTCTTGACATTCGTTGCGCCGGCTTCCTACAACCCAGCCGGTCCGGGCGCTTAGCTCAGCGGGAGAGCGTTCCCTTCACACGGGAGAGGTCGTAGGTTCAATCCCTACAGCGCCCACCATCATGTGCCGCAGGTCCGCGAGCAGGTTGCTGAAAAGCTCCTGGCCGTCATTCCGGGGCGCGCCCATAAGCGCGTTCACGCGCGTCTTCGACCCGCTATGGGCGCGAACCCGGAATCCAGAACATAGGGATTTCCTGCTTTTCTGGATTCCGGGTCCGCTGCTTCGCGGCGTCCCGGAATGACCGCGGAGAGTTTTTCAGCAGCCTGCTAGAGCCGCCCGGTCAGCCGCTGATGAAACGCGGTGCTGCGCCGGTCGAGACCGGTGAACGTGACCGTTGCGCCGTGATCGCGGTACTTGGTTTCGATCGAGTCAAGCGCAGCGACCGTTGAGGATGATCAGCAGCGTTTCCAGATTGAGCGGGACCACGAATTGCGTGATGCCCGGCGCCATCGTGCCGTTGCCGCCGACATTGGGCACATCGAGGTGACATGTCATCACGATCGCGGTGACCACGACGACCGCAACCAGCGGCGCAGGTATAGCCTAGGTGACGCGCGGCTTCACCAGAACGATCGCGATGGTAAGGGCAAACAACGGATAGAGGATCCACGACACGTTGAAGACGTGCACCAGCAGCGCGTGGTGAAAGGCGGCTCGCACCTGTGTGCACCCAACTACTGCTTGCGCTACCGGCCGGCGGCGCGCCAAGGTGAGTCAATCGATACGTCGACGTCCCCCGTCGGCTTTCGCTGTATCGTGCGCGGGCCGAACGCTGTGTGACTGACGCCACACCGGGCAATGCCGTTCACGGAACGCGTCTGCGTCGCGTGTAATTCAAGAGCAGCATCCCTAGAGCCCGCACAGGCTTGATGCTGCACGTATTTCGTCAATCGGTCACAGGTTCGTGACGAGGCTTGTGCCCGGCCCGGCTGCTCCCCAATTCCAGGGTAGTACGAAGCAGGCACCCTCAGCCCCCCAGCCCCGCTTGCTTCGGAACGGCCCTGTCTCTCCCCCCGAGACGGGGCCATTTTTTTGATCCCGCCTGTTCCGCCGTCTGGACAGGCAATGGGTCGTTACGGAGGTCCGCGCGCGGACCGCTCCCTGCGTCACAATCGCCGCAACGCGATCCGTTTCACCATCCACAGCGCATAGATCGCCGAGGCAAGGCCTGTGACGCAGCCGATCGCCGAAACGATGTAGGCCGGGATGACGTACGGAATGAGCCAGGCGAAGTAGCACACGGCCCAGCCGGCCGCCGATACCAAAAGCCCGGTCAACAATCCCTGGCCGGGAGTGAGGTACGGTATTTGCATCTTGAAGATTTCTCTCCTTCGCGGGTTCCGCGATCCTTGGAAATGGCGCTCTGCGACAACGACGCAGTCTCACAAGCCGAGGAAGGCATCGCAAGCCGGCCATGTTTCCACGATCCGCCTTCATCCGCTTCAACTTTGCCCTCGACGATTGCGCCAATCGGCCCGAATATGTTGCCGGGGAAAGCGCCCATGCTCCGCCTCAGCGCACCGGATGTCTTTTTCGCGATCCTCGCGCTCGCCATTGCGGCCCTGCTCGCATCCGACATGGCGGTGATCGTGTTCGCGCTGGTCGGCGCGTTCGCCTGCGGCTCGCTTTATGTTTTCGCCGGCATGATCCCCGCGCGCACCGAACGCTTCGGAACGCGTGTGTTCGTTTCGGTGTTTCTGTCGCTGGTCCTGTCCTCGCTGGTCCTGATTCTGCCCGGCACGTTCGGCGCGCAGCGGCCCGACATGGCAAGGCCCGTGCTTGCGATCGCGGCGCTGCTGCCTGTGCTGGCCTTCCTGTTCGAAGTCGTCCGCACGCCGCGCCTCATCGAGCATGTCTTGCGCGGACTCCGGCTGCGCTGACCGTTTTCCCGAAGGCCGATCCGGCGACGCGCGCGATCAGGCCGGCATCCGGTTGGCCGGGCGATGCAGGTTTCGCTCCGTCTCCGCAGCTTTGGCGGCTTGATGCCTGATCTGCGCGGCGACCGGCGCGAGCAGAGCGCGGGTCCTGCGAATGCCCGCGCGCGCAACCTCGAGCCTCGTGTCGCCCGGCAGCGGCGTGTCGTTGAGCTTTCGGTCGATGGCGGCGAGCAGCCGGTCGACATCGTGGTGCGCGCCCTCGCCCGCCACCATCTCGGCGGCGAGCAACCTGACCAGATTGAGGAGCGCGGCGACGATGACCTTGAACTCGTCGCTGGTTTCCTGTCTCGAACTCTTCGGAACCGGCTGTGTCGCTCGGGCTCATGTTTCCCCCCGCGCGTTTCGTCCCTGCGGTCGAGCGATACTCCAATTCGCGCGATTCAGGCACTGCCCGCGGCAGAGTGGGCGATTTGGGCCGTATCGGCGCCCCCTGGGCCATCCAGAGCGGCCCGCCCGCGGCAAAGTCCCGGTTGCCGCGCTCCATAAATTATGGCCACTTTGCGCGCCTGAAACCGGCCAACTCGAGAGGTAAGGGAATGCTGTCGCGTGCCTTCGCCGCGGTGATCGCAATCGCAGCGCTGATGAGCTCGACCGATTTCGCCAGCGCCCAATTCGACAACGAGCGCTTCGACATGCTCGGCGGCGGCGCGCCGCGCGGGCGCAATTTTTTCAACCCTTTCGGATTCGGCGGTTCCGACGTCACCCGCTCGCGGGTGAGCTACGCTGGCAATCACAGGCCCGGCACGATCATCATCAACACCGCCGAGCGCAAGCTCTACCTCGTGCAGGCGGACGGCACGGCGCTGCAATACGGTGTCGGTGTCGGCCGGATCGGCTTCACCTGGAAGGGCGTGCGCAGGATCACCGCGAAGAAGGAGTGGCCGTCGTGGACGCCGCCGGCGCAGATGCTCAGGCGGCAGCCGGGCCTGCCGCGCCATATGGCGGGCGGCATCGAAAACCCGCTCGGCGCACGCGCGATGTATCTCGGCGGCACGCTCTACCGCATCCACGGCTCGAATGAGCCCGAAACCATCGGCCAGGCGGTGTCGTCGGGTTGTTTCCGCATGACCAACGACGACGTGAAGGATCTCTACGAACGCGTGCGGGTCGGGACAACGGTGATCGTGCAGTAGCGCCGAAGGCGGAACGCTACTTCCGCGGCGCCGGATCGCGGCTCAGCCCCTTGCCGGCAAGCTCGTCGAGATAGAACTGCCATTTGGCCGCGCGGTCGCGGCCAAGCTCGGCGAAATAGTCCCAGCTGTAGATGCCGGTCGAATGCAGGTCGTCGAACACCAGCCGCACCGCGTAGTTGCCGATCGGATGCACCTCCAGGATCGCGACCTGGCGCTTGCCGGGCACCGTCTTGCGCTCGTCCGGCGAATGGCCCTGAACCTCGGCGCTGGGGCTCATCACCCGCAGATATTCGGCGTCGAGGGCATAGCTCTCGCCGGTGTCGAAGGTTACGGTCAGCGCCTTGCGGTCCTTGGCCAGCCGCAGTTCGGTCGGCCAGGGCCGGGTTTCGGCAGCCATTTCAATCTCCCAAAAAGGCCAGTTCGGTCCTATATATAGCAGCAAGAGCAAGTCTGGACGCCGGTCCGCCGACCGGTCAGAATTCGGGCTGCCGAGGAACTCGATGAATATCGCCGGACCCGCCCCCAATCTCGACCGTCCCCCGGTCGCTCCCGCGCCGCTGATCGACCCGTTCGCGCGGGCGATCACCTATCTGCGCGTGTCGGTGACGGACCGCTGCGATTTCCGCTGCGTCTATTGCATGTCGGAAAACATGTCGTTCCTGCCGAAGGCGGACCTGCTGACGCTCGAGGAACTCGACCGGCTGTGCTCGGCCTTCGTCGCCAAGGGCGTGCGAAAGCTCCGGCTCACCGGCGGCGAGCCCCTGGTGCGGCGCGGGATCATGACGCTGTTCTCGTCGCTGTCGCGGCACCTGCAAGTGCGGCGCGCTCGACGAACTGACCGTCACGACCAACGGCTCGCAGCTCGGCAAGTACGCCGCGGAGCTGAAGGGTTACGGCGTCGAGCGCATCAACGTCTCGCTCGACACCCTCGATCCCGACAAATTCCGCGCCATCACCCGCTGGGGCGATCTCGACAAGGTGATCGCCGGCATCGACGCGGCGCAGGCCGCGGGCCTGAAGGTCAAGATCAACGCTGTCGCGCTCAAGGGTGTCAACGAGGACGAGCTGGCCGACCTCGTGGCCTGGTCGCACGGGCGCGGCATGGACATCACGATCATCGAGGTGATGCCGCTCGGCGACGTCGGCGATGACCGGCTCGACCAGTACCTGCCGCTGTCGATGGTGCGCGCCCGCCTCGCCGAACGCTTCTCGTTCGAGGACATCGACTACAAGACCGGCGGCCCGGCCCGCTACGTCCGCGTCAAAGAGACCGGCGGGCGGCTCGGCTTCATCACGCCGATGACGCACAACTTCTGCGAATCCTGCAACCGCGTCCGCATCACCTGCACCGGCACGCTCTATATGTGCCTCGGCCAGGAGGATGCCGCGGATCTCCGCGCGCCGCTCCGCGCATCGGAGTCCAACGACGCCCTCTACGCCGCGATCGACGACGCCATCACACGCAAGCCCAAGGGCCACGACTTCGTCATCGACCGCCGTCACAAGCGCCCCGCTTTGTCCCGACACATGAGCGTGACCGGCGGCTGATCGCCCGTTCCGCGGCCAGCCGGGAGCCCTCGTGCCTTCTTCGCTCAGCCATAACCAGCGCGGCGTGCTCGCCATTGTCGGCTGCATGGCGTCGTACACCGTCAACGACGTACTGGTGAAGCAGATCCTGCGGACCTATCCGGTCGGCGAGGTGATCTTTGTCCGCGGCGCCATTGCGATGCTGCTGATCGGAGCGGTCGCGCTGGCCCTCGGCCATCGAAAAGAAATCGGCGCGGCCTTAAGCCCGCTGCTCACCGCGCGCTCGGTGTTCGATGGGCTCTCCACCGCAGCCTTCATCACCGCGCTTGCGCATATGCCGCTCGCCAATGTCGCGGCCGTGCTGCAGATCGGTCCGTTGCTGATCACGGTTCTGTCGGTCGTGCTGTTTCGCGAGGCGGTCGGTTGGCGGCGCTGGATTGCGATCGGCATAGGCTTCGTCGGGGCGCTCCTGGTGATCAAGCCCATGCCGTCGTCCTTCGACGTCTGGGCGCTGATTGCCGCGGCATCGGCGCTCGCCGCGGCATTGCGCGAGATCTCCAATCGCCGGATTGGCCGCGGCGTGCCGGTGATGGTGATCGCGTTCTGGGGCGCGGTCGGCATCATGATGTTCGGCACCGTGTTTGCCGTAACCGAGGATTGGCGGATGTTTGAGAGCGGCGATCTCGCCCAACTCTTTGTCGCCTCGGTGTTTGTCGGGATTGCGATCTATCTCATGGCGCTGGGCTTCCGCGACGTCGACCTCTCGGTCGTCGCGCCATTCCGCTACACGTACCTGATCACGTCGGCGGTCGGCGGATATCTCGTGTTCGCCGAACTGCCCGACGGCTGGACGGTGTTCGGCGCGCTTTTGATCGTGGGCAGCGGCATCTATACGCTGCACCGCGAAGCGGTGCGGCGGCGAAAGCTCACCGCCGAGGCCACAACCGCCGCCTGACTGCACCCGGACGAGTTCAACCGCAAGCTCGGAAACGCGCGATTTGCACGACTTCGGCATTAGACCAAGTTTCGATTGACGGCCCATGCGGCCTTCAGATTAGCTGTGACGGCTCGTCTGGGGGGAACGTGGCGAGCGGGGGAACGACAAGACGTCATGCGGCCTGCCCCGGCTGGCCGCCCGGGAGGGGAACCGGTTTTGGACGGGACTATCCATACGCTGCTGAGATTCAGCCGCGGGATCGACGCCGTGAATTATCGGTTCGGCGTCATTGCCAATTATCTCGTGCTGATCGCCGCGCTGCTGAGCGCCGCCAACGCCGGCTTCCGCTACGGCATCAACGGCCTGATCGCGCTGAGCCGCCGAATTCCATTTCCTGGCCGGCATCCAGGATCTGATCAAGGTATACGGCAACAACTCCAACTCGTTCCTGGAAGCGCAGTGGTACATGTTCGCCGGCATGGTGATGTTCGGCGCCGCCTGGACGCTGAAGGTCAACGAGCACGTCCGCGTCGATCTGGTCTACGGCATGATCAGCGATCGCGCGCGCGTCTACATCGACCTGATGGGCGGCCTGCTGTTCCTGATGCCGATGTGCATCATGCTGATGTATGTCACCTGGCCCTGGTTCATCGACGCCTGGTATTCCGGCGAAGTCTCGACCAATGCCGGCGGCCTTGTGCGCTGGCCCGTGAAGCTCGTGCTGCCGATCGGCTTCGGCCTCGTCGCGCTTCAGGGCATATCCGAAATCATCAAATGCATCGCGGCGCTCACGATCCCCGGTTACCGGCGTGAGCACGCTTACGAGAAGCCGCTGCAATGATCGATTTCGTCACCCACAACATGGCTCCGCTGATGTTTGCGGGCATGATGCTGTTCATGGTGATCGGCTATCCGGCCTCGTTCTCGCTCGCGGCGGTCGGCTTGTTCTTCGGCTTCATCGGCATCGAGCTCGGGCTGATCCGCGCGGATTTTCTCGGCAACCTGACGTTCCAGCTGTTCGCCATCGTTTCCAACGACCTGCTGCTGGCCATTCCGTTCTTCACGCTGATGGGGACGATCCTCGAGCGATGCGGGCTTGCCGAAGACCTGCTCGAAGGATTCGGCCAGTTGTTCGGGCCGGTGCGCGGCGGACTGTCGTATGCGGTGATCCTGGTCGGCGCGGTGCTCGGCGCCATCACCGGCACGGTCGCAGCCTCGGTCATCGCCATGGGTATCATCTCGCTGCCGGTGATGATGCGCTACGGCTATTCGGTGCGTCACACCACCGGCGTGATCGCGGCGTCCGGCACCATCACGCAGCTCATTCCGCCGTCGCTGGTGCTGGTGGTGCTGGCCGACCAGCTCGGCAAGTCGGTCGGCGACATGTATCTCGGCGCCATCGGCCCGAGCTTCATCCAGGTCGCGCTGTTTGCAGGCTACGTGCTGCTCCTGACCTATATCCGCCCGCAGGACGTTCCGGCGCTGCCGCCGGAAGCGCGCACGTTGCGCGGCTGGGCGCTGGTCAACCGCTGCATCCGCGGCATGGTGCCGTCGGTCATCCTGATCTTCCTGGTGCTCGGCACCATCTTCCTCGGTCTTGCGACCCCGACCGAAGCCGGCGCCATGGGTGTCGTGGGCGGTTTCGTGCTGGCCTGGATCAACGGACGCCTCACCTGGGATCTGGTCTATCAGGCCATGTCGTCGACCATGCGGATCACCGCGATGGTGGTCTTCATCCTGATCGGCGCGCGCGTGTTCAGCCTGGTGTTTCAGGGCGTCGGCGGCAAGGAGTGGATCGAACACCTGCTGATAGGGCTGCCGGGCGGCGTCGTCGGCTTCCTGATCTTCGTCAACATCTTCGTCTTCATCATCGCCTTCTTCCTCGATTTCTTCGAGATCGCCTTCATCATCATCCCGCTGCTCGCGCCCGCCGCGGAGAAGCTCGGCATCGACCTGATCTGGTTCGGCGTCCTGATCGGCGCCAACGTGCAGACGAGCTTCATGCACCCGCCGTTCGGATTTGCGCTGTTCTACATACGCGGCATAGCACCGCCCACGGTGCGAAGTTCCGACATCTACATAGGCGCGATTCCCTGGGTCGTGCTGCAAGTGATTCTGGTCGTGATTCTCATCGCCTTCCCGCAGACCGTGACATTCCTGCTCGACAAGCCGCCGAAGGTCGATCCAGCAATGATCGAGCAGCAATTGCGCAATCTGCCGGGCTTCGACCTGCCGCCGCCGGCGCTGGACCTCGGGCCACCGAGGCTCTGACGGCGTCACACCGCCGCGTGAAAGCAAAAGCCCCGGAGCTTGCGCTCCGGGGCTTCGCACCGGCTTGCCAAATCGGTTGAACGCCCAAATCTCCTGAGCGTTTATGCCCGCGTGCGCATGCGGATCATGAAGTTGTCGAAGCCGCCTTCGGCGACCTGCATCCACAGATACGAGTCGCTGCGGAACGGCACCAGGCTGTCGTACATCCGCTTGAACATCGGATTGGTCTTCGACAGGTCCGCATAGATGTCGTGCGCCGCCTTGTAGCAGGCCTCCATCACGTCCTGCGGGAAGGCCCGCAACTGCGCACCGCCGGAGAGCAGGCGCTTGAGCGCCGCCGGATTGCCGTGGTCGTAGCGCGCGATCACGTAGTTCCAGGCATCGGCCGACGCCGTCTGGATCGCCGCCTGGTAGTGCTTGGGCAGCTCGTTCCACTTGGCGAGGTTCATGATGTTGTGGGCCTGGCCGCAGCCTTCCCACCAGCCCGGATAGTAGTAGAAGCGCGCGACCTTGTAGAAGCCGAGCTTCTCGTCGTCGTAGGGGCCGACCCATTCCGCCGCGTCGAGCGTGCCCTTTTCCAGCGCCGGATAGATGTCGGGCGCGGCGAGCTGCTGCGGCACCAGGCCGACCTTCGACATGATCGTGCCGGCAAAGCCGCCGATCCGCATCTTCAGGCCGGACATGTCGCCGAGATTGTTCAGTTCCTTGCGGAACCAGCCGCCCATCTGCGCGCCGGTGTTGGCGGCGGCAAAGCCGATACAGTTGTAGTTCTTGAGAAGCTCGTTGAGGAGCTGCTCGCCATTGGCGAAGCGCAGCCACGCGCTCATCTGCCGGGCGTTGACCCCGAACGGCAGCGCGGTGCCGAAAGTGAATGCCGGGTCCTTGCCCCAGTAATAATAGAGCGCGGTGTTGCCCATCTCGACCGTGCCGTTCTGCACGGCGTCGAGCACCTGCAGTCCGGGAACGATCTCGCCGGCCGCGAACACCTGGATCTGGAAGCGGTTGTCGGTGATCTCGGCGATGCGCTTTGAGAAAAACTCGCAACCGCCGTAGAGCGTATCGAGCGACTTCGGCCAGCTTGCGGTCAGCCGCCATTTCACTTCGGGCATGGACTGGGCGATGGCCGGCGCGGCAACGGCCGATGCCGCGGCGCCCAGACCCGCGGCCTTCAGAAATTCACGACGCTTCATGACGTTTCCCCTCTCGCTGTTATGTGTCGGCGCGAGAAAGGGCAGTCCAAAGTTTCGTATGCAAGCGAACCGCGACGTCTTCCCACGCCGACAGTGAGACAAGCTTACGCAATAAAGGACCGCGACGGAATGGTCATTCCGCCGCGGTTCCGCAGTGCAATAGATGCCGCGTGGGGCTCGGCCCCGCCTAGCCTCTTGGACGGGTGCGGATCATGAAGGTGTCGTTGGTGTATTCGGCAACCTGCCACCAGAGATACTGGTCGTTGCGGAAGGCCACCATGTTTTCGAGCACCTTCTTGAACTCGGCATTGGCCGCCGAGGTCTCGGCGAACACCTCGTTGGCGGCCTTGAGGCAGGCCTCGAGCACCGGCTGGGTGAACGGCCGCAACTGCGTACCCGCCGAGATCAATCGCTTGATCGCCCCCGGATTGCGGGCGTCGTAGCGGCCCTGCTCTTCGATGTTGGCGAAGCCTGCTGCGGCCTGCACGATGGCCTGATAGTTCTTCGGCAGCTTCTCCCATGTCGCGGTGTTGATCATGAGATGCTGCGCGGTGCCGCCTTCCCACCAGCCGGGGTAGTAGTAGAATTTGGCGACCTTGTAGAAGCCGAGCTTCTCGTCGTCATACGGGCCGACCCATTCGGCGGCGTCGATGGTGCCCTTCTCCAGCGCCGGATAGATCTCGCCGCCGGCGATCTGCTGCGGCACGCAGCCGAGCTTCTGCAGCACGCGGCCGCCAAATCCGCCGATGCGGAACTTGAGGCCGTTCATGTCGGAGACGTCCTTGATCTCCTTCCTGAACCAGCCGCCCATCTGCGCGCCGGTGTTGCCCGCCGGGAACGAGATGATGTTCGCCTTCTTGGTGAACTCGTTCATCAGCTTCATGCCGTCGCCGTCATAGAACCAGGCGTTCTGCTGACGCGCGTTGAGGCCGAACGGCACCGCGCAGAACAGCGCCCAGGTCGGGTCCTTGCCGTACCAGTAGTAGGCTGCGGTGTGGCAGCACTCGACGGTGCCCGCGGTGACGGCGTCGGCGGCCTGCAGCGCCGGCACGATCTCGCCCGCGGCGAACGGCTGGATCTGGAACTTGTTGTCGGTCGCTTCCGAGACGTATTTGGAAATGGTTTCGGCCGCGCCCCAAAGCGTGTCGAGCGATTTTGGGAAGCTCGACGTCAGCCGCCATTTCACCTCCGGCATCGACTGCGCAATGGCCGGTGCTGCGATCGCCGAACCGGCGAGGCCGAGGCCGGCCGCTTTCAGGAATTGACGACGTTTCATTGCTTGTTTCCTCTCTGGTGGCGTCTCTGGTTGGCGTCACGCGCCGCGCGCATGTCCCTGCTGCGATCGATCACGTCCGATGAACGCTCCGTATTTTACGGGCAAACCCCTGCCCATCAAAGCGAAACCCCGGAGGCGTGACCTCCGGGGCTGCGACAGATTGGGCGCCTGCCCGTCAGGTGCGGGTGCGGGCGCGGATCATGTAGGTGTCGAAGCCGTACTCGGCGACCTGCCACCACAGGTACTGGTCGCCGCGGAAGGCCACGCAGGCATCGTAGATTTTCTTGAAGTCGGCGTTGCTAGCCGACAGCTCGGCGTAGATTTCGTTCGCCGATTTGAACGCGGCGTCGAGCACCGGCGCCGGGAACGCGCGAAGCTGCGCGCCGCCCGCGATCAGGCGCTTGAGCGCCGCGGGATTGCCCGCGTCGTACTTGGTCATCATCGTGGTGTTAGCAACGTGCGACGCCTGATGGACGATCGCCTGGTAGCTTTTCGGCAGCGAGTTCCATTTCGCCAGATTGATGAAGTTGTGGAGCATCGGGCCGCCTTCCCACCAGCCCGGGTAGTAGTAGTACTGCGCGACCTTCTGGAAGCCGAGCTTCTCGTCGTCGTAAGGGCCGACCCATTCGGCGGCGTCGATCGTGCCCTTCTCCAGCGCCGGATAAATCTCGCCGCCGGCGATCTGCTGCGCGACCAGCCCGAGCTTGGCCATGATGCGGCCGGCGAAACCGCCGATGCGCATCTTCAGGCCGTTCATGTCGGAGACCTCTCTGATCTCCTTCCTGAACCAGCCCCCCATCTGCGCGCCGGTGTTGCCGGCCGGAATCCCGTAGATGTTGTACTTCTTGTAGAAGTCGTTCATCAGCTCGGCGCCGCCGCCATTGAACATCCAGGCGTCGATCATGCGCTTGTTCAGCCCGAACGGCAGCGACGTGCCGAAGGTGAACGTCGGGTCCTTGCCGAAATAGTAGTACGACGCGGTGTGGCACATCTCGACGGTGCCGGCGGTGACGGCGTCGGCGGCCTGCAGGCCCGGCACGATCTCGCCGCGCGGCGAAAACCTGGATCTGGAATTTGTTGTCGGTCGCTTCGGCGACCGCCTTGGCGAAGGTTTCGACGCCGCCATAGATGGTGTCGAGCGACTTCGGCCAGCTCGTCGTGCAGCGCCATTTGATCTCGGGCATCGACTGCGCGATGGCGGGCGCGGCAACCGCCGAGCCGGCCAGGCCCAGGCCAGTCGCTTTCAGAAATTCACGGCGTTTCATGGATTCTCCCTCTGTCTTTTAACAAGACATGCGGCAGCATGGCCCGCGTCCCGCGCCCAAGGCAAGCCGACTTAAGTCAGGCTTCGATCACGATCCTGGGCGCGGCCTTGGCCGCGCCGCCGGATCCAAGCTGGTCGCGCACATTGGCGGCGATGGTCCGATAGGCCGCAGCGTGCGGGCTGTCCGGTTGCGTCGCAACAATGGGCAGGCCGGCATCCGAGGTTTCCCGGATCGTCATTTCCAGCGGCACCTCGCCGAGGAACGGCACGCCGAGCCGCTCGGCCTCTTTGCGTGCGCCGCCGTGACCGAAGATGTCGTGCCGCGTTCCGCACTTCGGGCAGATGAAGGTGCTCATGTTCTCGACGATGCCGAGCACGGGGACGTTGACGCGCTTGAACATGGCGATGCCGCGCCGCGCGTCGATCAGCGCCAGGTCCTGCGGCGTCGACACGATCACCGCGCCCTTGAGCGGCACCTGCTGCGCCATGGTGAGCTGGGCGTCGCCGGTGCCGGGCGGCATGTCGACCACCATCACGTCGAGCGTGCCCCACTCCACCTCGCGCAGCATCTGCGTCAGCGCCGACATCACCATCGGCCCGCGCCAGATCATCGGCGTCTCTTCCTCGATCAGGAAACCGATCGACATCACCGTGAGGCCGTGCCGCTCGATCGGCTTCAGCCGCGTGCCGCCGATGGTCTGCGGCTTCTCGCGGATCGCCAGCAGCTTCGGCAGCGATGGGCCATAAATATCCGCATCGAGGATGCCGACCTTCATGCCGAGATCGCGAAGGCCGAGCGCGAGATTGACCGCGGTGGTCGACTTGCCGACGCCGCCCTTGCCGGACGCCACCGCAATGATCGAGGCAACGCCGGGAACGCCCGAGGGGCCCTGCTGCTGGCTGTGGCCGTGCGTATGCGCAGGGCGCCCCGCGGCGGGAGCGCCTTGCGGCGGACGCGCTGCGGCCGTGCCGGCCTTGCGTTCGGCGGTCAGCGCGACCATCGCCGACTGCACGCCGGGCATCGCCTTGACGGCTTCCTCGGCGCGCTTTCGCACCGACTCCCAAGCCTGCACGACGCTGGCATCCACCGTGATCGAGAAGAACACCTTGCCGTCGTTTGCGACGATGTCGGACAGCGTTCCCGTCCGGGGCAGCGGCGTGCCGTCTGGACCGGCGACTTTGCCGAGACTTGCAATGACGTCGTCCTTGGTGACCGGCATGGCGTTTTTCCCGCGGATTTTGGCCGTCACCATAGTGTCACCGGCGCTATGGTCAACGGAGCCGCCGCAAGTTATTGATCGGGCCAAATCCGGCGGGAATGGCACCCGCCGGGCACGTTTCAGGGAGAAATCACGATGGCGAAGGTGGCGTTTCTCGGTCTTGGCGTCATGGGCTACCCGATGGCCGGGCACCTGAAGAACAAGGGCGGCCACGACGTCACCGTCTATAACCGCAACGCGGCCAAGGCTGACAAATGGGTCGCGCAATTCGGCGGCAAGAAGGCCGCGACGCCGAAAGAGGCCGCGGCCGGACAAGACTTCGTGATGATGTGCGTCGGCAACGACAACGACGTGCGCGAGGTGGCGCTCGGTGCCAACGGCGCGTTCGACGGCATGGGCAAGGGCACGGTGTTCGTCGATCACACCACGGCGTCGGCGGAGATCGCACGCACGCTCTACGCCGAGGCAAAGAAGCGCGGCTTCGATTTCATCGACGCGCCGGTGTCGGGCGGACAGGCCGGCGCCGAGAACGGCGTGCTCACGGTGATGTGCGGCGGCGATGCCGGCCCGTACGATCGCGCCGAGAAGGTGATCGCGGCCTACGCGCGCATGTGCAAGCTGCTCGGCGGTTCCGGCTCGGGCCAACTCGCCAAGATGGTCAACCAGATCTGCATCGCCGGACTGGTGCAGGGTCTCTCCGAAGGCATCCACTTCGCGAAGAAGGCGGGCCTCGACATCGAGGGGCTGATCGCCACCATCTCCAAGGGCGCGGCGCAGTCGTGGCAGATGGAGAACCGCTACAAGACCATGGCGGCGGACAAGTTCGACTTCGGCTTCGCGGTGGACTGGATGCGCAAGGACTTGAGCATCTGCCTCGCCGAAGCGCGGCGGAACGGCGCGAACCTTCCGGTCGCGGCCCTGGTCGATCAGTTCTACGCCGAGGTGCAGAAGATGGGCGGCAGCCGCTGGGACACGTCGTCACTGATCGCCCGCCTCGATCGGTGAACCTCTGCCGCTTTTTGCGCCAAGGAACCCTGAGCGCGACAGAACGGCGCGTCTAACGCGCTGATTTCGCGCCCCAATCGACTTGGCACATACGATGCATTACCGTTTCCGCCTGTGCGCGGAGACCGGCGATGCCCGTAAAAGTGCACCTCGATCGAGTTGGCATGGCGTTCACGACGCCGGCCGGGACCTTCCGCGCGGTCGAGCCGCTCGACCTCGAAATCCCGACCGGCCGCTTCGTCAGCCTCGTCGGTCCCTCGGGCTGCGGCAAGAGCACACTCTTTAATGTCATCGCCGGCCTGCTGCAGCCGACCGAAGGCCGCGTGCTGATCGACGGCGAGGACGCAACCGGCACCATCGGCCGCGTCGGCTACATGCTGCAGAAGGACCTGCTGCTGCCGTGGCGCACCGTGCTCGACAACGTCATCCTCGGCATGGAGATCCAGGGCAAGCCGCTGAAGGCTGCGCGCGAGCGCGCGCTGCCGCTGTTGCAGAAATACGGCCTGGCCGGCTTCGAGCACCTTTATCCCAATTCGCTGTCCGGCGGCATGCGGCAGCGCGCGGCGCTGCTGCGCACCTTGCTGTTCGACACCGACGTGATCCTGCTCGACGAGCCGTTCGGCGCGCTCGACGCGCAGACCAAGCTGCACATGCAGGAGTGGCTGATGCAGCTCTGGAGCGACTTCAAGAAAACCGTGGTGTTCGTCACCCACGATGTCGAGGAGGCGATCTATCTGTCCGACGAAATCCATGTGATGGGCACGCGGCCTGGCCGCATCCTCGAGACCATCCCGATCACCATCCCCCGCCCCCGCGCGCGCACCACGGCGCTGACGCCGGAGTTCATTGCGGTGAAGGAACGCTGCCTGAATCTGCTCACCGCCGCAGCGCCCACCATGGAAGCCGCCTGACATGACCGTCCAGGACACGCCCCGCATCGGCCTCGGCGATCTCGATCTCGCACGCGACGCATCGGCAGAAGCAACCGCCAAACCGACTCCCAAGCCGGCGCGCCGGCTGCCGGTGCAGAAGGACTGGCCGACCTGGGCGATCGTCGCGACGCAATTCGGCATTCTCGTCGTCATCATCGCCGCCTGGGAGATCGCCTCGACCACCGGGCTGATCAGCGCCTTCTTCTGGTCGCAGCCGTCGGCGATCTGGCACACGCTCATCATCTTCGTGACCGAGGGCAACGCCTGGGTCGATATCGGCTTCACCTTCCGCTCCACCATCTTCGGCTTCCTGCTCGGCACCACGGTCGGTTCGCTGGTCGGGCTGTCGTTCTGGTGGTCGCGCAACTACGCGGCGATCGTGCAGCCCTACATCATCTGCTTCGAGTTCGATCCCCAAGCTCGCGCTCGCCCCGCTCATCATCCTGGTGTTCGGGCTGGGGCTGAGCTCCAAGGTCGCGATCGCGTTCGCGCTCACCTTCGTGATCTCGACGCTGACGACCTTCGCGGGCGTCAAGGCGCTCGATCCCGACGGCGAGCGGCTGTTCTATTCGCTCGGCGCCACGCGCTGGCAGGTGTTCCGGAAGCTCGTGATGCCGTTCTGCCTGCCGTGGATCATCTCGGTGCTGCGGGTCAACATCGGGCTTGCGCTCACCGGCGCGATCGTCGGCGAGTTCATCGCCTCCCAGCACGGGCTCGGCCGCGCCATCCTCTATGCCGGCCAGACCTACGACATCGCGCTCGTCTGGGTGGCGGTGCTCGTGCTCTCGACGCTGGCGGTGATCATGTACGCCACGGTCTCGTGGATCGAAAGCGTGCTGCGCAAAGGCACGCGCCAATAACGGGCATACGGCAACAGCGACACATCGGACGTAACAGGAGACGGATATGGACAGGCGGAAGTTTCTCGGAACGACGGCTGCGGCGGGCGTAGCGCTGGTGGCGAGCCCCTACATGGCGAAGGCTGCAAAGCATGAACTGCTGGTCGCCGAGCCCGTGCATTCGACCGGCTATCTTCCGATGTACATCGCCATGGCCAAGGGCTATTTCGCCGAAGCCGACATCGAGGTGAAGATCGTCACCATCGAAACCGGCGGCGGCCACACCAATGCGGTGCTCTCGGGCCAGGCCTTCGCCTTCATCGGCGGCCCGGAGCACAACGCCTATGCCAAGGCCAAAGGCGCCGAGCTGCGCGCCGTGGTGCACTGCGTCGACCGCGGCAACATCTATTTCTGCGCGGCCAAGGGCAACGAGCCGAAAAACACCGACTGGCCGGCTTACTTCAAGGGCCAGAAGATTGCCGTCGGCCCCTATGGCGGCACGCCGAACGCGATCACCCGCTTCCTGCTCAAGAAGTGGAATCTCGACGCCAAAGCCGACGTCACGCTCTACGAGATGCCGAACTCCGCCGTGCCGGCCGGCATCCGCGGCGGCCAGGCGAAGATCGGCGTCACCACCGAGCCGATGATCGCGCAAGGCATCAAGCTGGGCCTGTGGGGCGAGCCGTTCTTCAACGTGCCGAAGGAAATGGGCCCCTACGCCTATTCCACCATCAACATCCGTCAGGAATTGATCCAGAAGCAGCCCGAGGTGGTGCGGGGCTTCGTGCGCGGCATGATGAAGGGCCTGAAGTACATCTATGCCGACAAGGCCGGCGCCGCCGACGTCGCCAAGAAGCAGTTCCCGACCATGGCGCTGGAGGATCTCAAGGCCACGCTCGACCGTTCGTTCGCCGACCAGATGTGGAGTCCGGACGGCATGATCAGCCGCGCCGCGTGGGAGACCGGCAAGGCCGTGGTGCTGGGCGCAGGCATGCTGAAAACGGATGTGAAGTATGACGAGATCATCGACATGAGCTTCGTCGAGAGCGTGCGCGCCAGCCTGTGACGGTGCTAGGCTTCACGCAATCATGCGCAACGCGGAGTGACTATCGATGACCGAACCGATCTGGAACAAGTTTCTCACCGAACGCGACAAGGCGGTGTTCGGCACGTCGGGCTACGGCGCGCGGCAGGGTTTCGGCAAGCGGCCCGCGCTGCTCGTCATCGACGTGAACTACGCGTTCTGCGACGAGCGGCCGATGCCGATCCTGGAATTGATCAAGCGCTGGCGCAATTCATGCGGCGAGGATGCGTGGGTGGCGATGCCCTACCTGAAGCAGCTCATTGAAAAGGCACACGAGAAAGGCATTCCGGTGATCTACACCACCGGCGTGCGGCGCGCCGACAACTGGGACAACGGAAGCTGGAGCTGGAAGAACAGCCGCTCCGCGGAGGACCGCGGCAACCGGCCGAACACCAACATCGACGGCAACGAGATCGTCGCCGAGATCGCGCCGGGTCCGCAGGACATCGTCATCTACAAGCAGAAGCCCTCGGGCTTCTTCGGCACCAACATGACGAGCTATCTGACGCTGCTCGGCTGCGACAGCGTGATCGTCACCGGCACGACCACCTCGGGCTGCGTGCGCGCGACCGTGCTCGACGCCTTCAGCCTCAACTATCGCATCTCGCTCGCGGAGGAAGGCTGCTTCGACCGCTCGCAGGCGAGCCACGCGATCAACCTGTGCGACATGAACGCCAAGTATGCCGACGTGGTGAAGACGTCGGAGGTGCTGGAGTTCTTCGACGGCCTGCCGTCCGGCCAGTTCGACCTGCCGAAGGGCGCGCCGGTGGAGAAGCATCCCTCCAAGCGCTAGACGCCCAACGCCGCTCAAATCAGACGCCGCGCCGGAGCAATCCGGCGCGGCGTTGTGTTGTCAGACGCAGGCGCCGTTCTTCATCGTCTTGCCGGCCGGACATGCGGCTGGCTTTGGCGCCGCGGCCGGCGCGGGCGCAGGCCGTGGCGGCGGTGGCGCGGCCTGCCGCGGCGGAGGCGGAGCCGCCTGACGTTGCGGCGGTGGAGGCGGCGCTGCGCGCTGCACCGGCGGCGGCGGAGCCTGACGCACCACGGGAGGCGGCGGCGCCTGCCGGACCACCGGCTGCTGCGGTGGCGTCGGCCGAGCGATCGCGGCCGGCGGCGGCGAAGCCGGCGGACGGGTCACCTGCGGCGGCGGCGAAACCGGACGGCTCGCTTGCGGCGGCGGTGAAGCCGGCGGCCGGTTTACTTGCGGCGGCGGGCCGGACGGCGGCCGGCGATCGCGCCAGTCGGGCCGTGCGCCGGGCGGCGCGGTGCTTGGCGCGACCGCCGTGCTTGGCGCAACCGTGCTGGGCGCCGTCGTGCCGGGTGCCGCGCCCGGCGCTCCGGACGGAGTCCGGCCGGCGCTTCCCGGCGGTTGGCGATCGCGCCAGTCAGGCCGGCCGCGCGGTGAGGTCGCACCCGGCGAAGTGGTGCCTGGTGCGGTCGCGCCTGGTGCAGTCGCGCTTGGTGCAGGAGCACTTGGCGAAACCGTGCTCGGCGCAACCGCCGTGCCTGGCATCGTGGTGCCGGGCGCGGTGCCCGGCGCGGCGGATGGAATACGGCTTCCCGGCGGGCCCCAGCCGGGCGGACGTGCCCGGTCGCGTTGCACGCCCGGTTGCGGCTCGACCGGAGGCGAGCCGGGCGTCACCGTGGCGCTGGGCGCCGTGCCGCGCGAAGGCGCGGCCCCTGGCGTCCATGGCGTCGACGACGGGCGGCCGCCCGGCATCGTGCCCGGCGAAGGACTGACCGTGCTCGGCGCAATCGCCGTGCCCGGCGTCGCCGAAGGCGTCGCGCCACCGCTGCCACCGCCCGGCGGACGGCCGGCAAACCCGCCGCGCGATCCGTAACCGCCCGGGCGTCCCGCGCCGGGCGGGCCGTCGCGGCGCGGCGCGGCCGTCAGCCCCTGCACCGCGGGAATGGCGACGACCGTGGTCGGCAGCGAACCGGATCCGCGCCCGCCCCAACGCCCGTCACCTCTTCCGTCACCGCGCCGGCCGTCGCCGGAGCGGCCATCGCGGCGTCCGTCGTCCCGCGAACCGTCGCGGCGCGCCACCGCCAGCGCCGCGATGAAGGCCGGGATTGCCGCCGCGTAGAGGATGCGCGGCGGGCGCGGACCGACCCGATAGACCTCGCGGTATTCGCGCGGCTCGCCGACCAGCGCCATCGGCACGTCGTCGAACTCCACCATGGCAAAGCCCGGCGGCGGCGCGAACGGCGCGCCGAGCCGGCGCAGCCTTCGCTCGGCATCAAAAGCGTACATGCCGTTGGGATAGCGCCGCAGATACGTCCAGTAGGATTGCGGCGTGTTGAACTGCTGTGCGCGCATCCATGCCATCGCCTCGCGGCGCGCACGGATCATCGCCCACACCCGTTCCGAATAGGCATGCGTCGGATAGGCTTCGACGAAGCCGGTATAGCCATCGAGCGTGTCCATCTCGATGGCGAGCGAATAGGCCTCGTCGGGTCCGATCTCGCGCATCGGCCGCGCCCGTCGCGGCGGCGGGGGAGCTGCGACCGCAGCACTGGCGGCGGCGGCCGGCGGCACCAGTTCGATCGGCTCGGTGATCGCGGCGAGATGCCACGGCGTCTGCTGGCCTTCGGTCGTCAGATGCGTGCGGCTGCGGATGTGGGTGAACGCGGTGTCGAGATCGACGCCCGGCGCGCGCAGCATCTCGGCGATGGCCGTTGCGTAAGCGCCGTAGTCGCCCGGCCGGTCGGGGACGACGGTGCCCGGCGCCGACGAATACGCAATCAGCATGCCCTGCGGCGGCTCGACCGAGGCGAGCCCGACTGCAAGCCCCCTGCCCTGCGGCCGGAACGGCAGCGGCCGCGCGGCGTCGATCATCATCACCTTGACGCGCGCCGGCGCGTCGGCGAGCGGACGCATCAGGTCCGACAGGCGAATGCCCTGGATCGGAATGTCGCTTTCCCGGGCGAGTTGCGCATCGACGCCGAGCAGGAAATTCTCGCCCTCGAACGAGAGCGCATGTCCGGAGAAATAAACGAAGGCCAGCGTCTCGGGACCGGCCGCTTCGACCTTGCCGAGAAACTCGCGATAGCCCTGGATGAAATCCGGCTGGCTGAGATTGCCGCCCTCGACGATCTCGAAGCCGATGCTGCGCAAAGCTTCCGCAACCAGGCCAGCGTCGTTGAGCGCATTGGGGATCGCGCCCGGCCCGTAAGTGGAATTGCCGACCACGAAAGCGATGCGCGGCTCGGTCTGCTGCTGCGCCTGCATCGGGACCGCTCCCGCGCAAGCCAACGCCATCGCGGCAAGCGCGAGCAGGAGTAAACGACGGATCATGGAAGTCCTCCGGGCGGCGGAAAACCTGCCGCCGACATCGACACTAGAATCGAGCCTGACTGTAGCGCAATTGCGGCTGAACGGCCGTTCAGGTTGTCAGGCTTACAGGTTATCAGGCTTGCAGGTTTCAGGCCTGGGCGCTCGGCCGCGCCGAAACCTCGGCATGCCAGCGCTTGAGATTGCCAAGCGTTTCCGGCACCGCGAGCTTGGCGGGCTTCATGAAATCGATGCACACGAGGCCAGTGATGTCGGCGACCGTGTAGCGGTCGCCTGCGACAAAGCGCCGGTCCTTCAGGTCGCCGTCGAGGATGGTCAGGAAGTCCATCACCCGCGGCTTGTTGGCCTCGGCCCAGGCCGGCACCTGCGGCACCTCCATCTCCTTCATGGCGGGATGGGAATTGCGGAAGATGTGCGAGATCGGCGCGAGCAGGTGGAATTCGATCCGCCGCTCCCACATCTCCACCGTCGCCATATCCTTGGGACCTTTGCCGAACAGCGCCGGCTCGGGATGAAGCTGCTCGAAGTACCGGCAGATGGCGATCGAACTCGGTGATGATGGTGCCGTCGTCGAGCTCAAGCGCCGGCACCCGCTGCAACGGGTTGATCGCGGTGTATTCCGGCTTCTTGTGCGCGAGCTTGCCGAGATCGACCTGCTCCACCGGCACGGTCAGGCCCTTTTCGGCGAGAAAAATCTTGACCCGCCGCGGATTGGGCGCCCGCCCGCCGTCATACAGCTTCATGCTTTCACCTCTTGTTAACCATGAGCCGCCCGGCGCGCTTAAGGCCGCCCTTAAGGATTTTGCGGGACTTTACCGTGCCTTCCCGTTCGAGGGCACCGGTGGCGTAGCGTGAGCGTAACAGAAGACCGCGAAATTCCCATGCCGAGCGAGAAGCCGCTGGCCAAGCGCCGGCGGCTCGCGGCGCAGCGCGTGCGCGACGCCCGCGACCGGCTGACCTCGACCACCGGCACCCGCGTCGCCTTCGACTACGAACTGCTGCGGCAGTTCGCCGAGAACCGCCTGTCGGCCTCGCTCGTGGTGATGCTGCTGGTCGCCACCGTCGGCTTCCTGTCGAGTCTGTGGATCGGCGCGGTCGTGGCCGCCGCGTGGACCGTCGCGATCCTGTTCATCCACATCATTATTGTCGTGAAGTGCCGGCAGTTCCTTGCCGAGCCCTCGACGACGCGCGACCTCAGGCGCTGGCGCCTGCGTTTCATCATTCTCGATCTCTTCTTCGGCCTCGCCTGGATGTACAATCTCATTCATCCGGTCGGCAAGGATGAGGGCTCGAGCACCTTCATGCTGTTCGTGATGCTGCTGGTGATTTCGGTCTCCAGCATGCTCGCGTCGAGCCTGCCGATCGCGGTGTTCGCCGCGACCGTGCCGGTGACATTTGCCGTGGCGCTGAACTTCGCGCTGCAGGGCGACCTGCACAACTATATCCTCGCCATCATGGCGGTCGCGGCGCAATTCTACTTTGCGCTGCTGGCGCACCGGCTCTACTCCGCGGGTCTCGCCACGCTGGTGGCGCGCGCCGAGAAGGACGCGCTGATCGGCGAGCTTGAGCAGGCGAAGTCGATCTCCGACGAGGCGCGGCGTCGTGCCGAAGGTGCAAACATCGCGAAATCGCAATTCCTCGCCCAGATGAGCCACGAGCTGCGCACGCCGCTCAACGCCATTCTCGGCTTCTCCGAGGTGATGAAGACCGAGGTGTTCGGCCCGCACCAGGTGCCGGCCTACAAGGAATACTCCGGCGACATCCACAGCTCGGGCCAGCACCTGCTCAATCTCATCAACGAGATCCTCGACCTGTCGCGCATCGAGGCCGGCCGCTATGAGCTGAACGAGGAGCCGGTGTCGATCACCGTCGTGGTCGAGGACTGCCACCACCTGCTCAAGCTGCGCGCGCAGAACCGCGGCATCACCATCCACGAGGTGTTCGAGGACAACCTGCCGCGGCTGTGGGCCGACGAGCGGGCGCTCCGTCAGGTCTGCCTCAACCTTCTGTCCAACGCGATCAAGTTCACCCCGTCGGGCGGCGAGATCTGGCTGAAGGTCGGCTGGACCGCGGCGGGCGGCCAGTACATGAGCGTGAAGGACACCGGCCCCGGCATTCCCGAAGAGGAAATCCCGGTGGTGCTGTCGTCGTTCGGCCAGGGCTCGAACGCGATCAAGTCGGCCGAGCAAGGCACCGGCCTCGGGCTGCCGATCGCCAAGAACCTGGTCGACATGCATGGCGGCACGTTCACGCTGAAATCCAAGGTCCGGATCGGCACCGAGCTGATCGCCACATTCCCGCCGGAGCGGGTGATGGCCGCGCTGCCTCCTCTCTCGGAGACCGCGCCGCCGATCGCGCCGCAGCAGCCCGAGGAACTGGCCGCGGCACCCCGCAAGACCCGCCGCTCGCTGTTCAAGCTGGGCGGTTAGCGGCGCAAGCGGAGCGCGATTGCGTTCCGCGCCGCGCGGCCTATGTTGAGGCGGCGCGTCGCGATAAAGATCACGCTCAGGTCCAGCCGCCTTCAGGTCCATTGCCTTGATCGAAACCCCTTGCGAGAAAATCTGCGTGCTCGATTCTGCCAGCGGGCTTTGCCGCGGCTGCGGGCGGAGCCTGTCGGAGATCGAACGCTGGACCGCCTATAGCGACGGCGAGCGCGCCCGCGTGATGGCCGAACTGCCGGGACGGATTGCCGCGATCAAGGCGCGGACGCCCGCCGCCGTCCGTCCGTAAGGCCGGCCCCGTGCCCCGCCGCCTGCTCTGGATTCTTTTGATCGGCCTTGCGCTCGTCCTCGTGGTGATGGTGGCGCAGAACAGCCAGTACAAGATCGATGACAAGATCGCAGGCCTGTCGACCGACGAACTCGGCTCGCTCGTCTACCACGTTGGGCTGGTCGTGCTGATCGGCGGCGGCGTGCTGGTGCTGTTTCGCGAAAAGCTGTCGAAGGCGCTGGAGGCGGCGCTGTTCTGGGTCGTGGTCGGGCTCGTGCTGGCGTTCGGCTACACCTACCGGGCGGAACTGCGCGGCATCGCCGACCGGGTGATGGCCGAACTGATGCCGGGCCGCAGCGCGCAACGCAGCGAGCGCAGCGTGGAGATCGTGCGCGGCCGCGGCGGCGACTTCCAGGTGGCGGCGCAGGTCAACGGCACGCGGGTGGCGATGGCGCTGGACACCGGCGCGAGCACGGTGGTGCTGACCCAGGATGCCGCAAAGGCCGCAGGCCTGCCGCTCGAACTTCTGTCCTACGACGTGCAGATCGACACCGCCAACGGCCGCACCCGCGCGGCCTCCGTCACGCTCGACCGCATCACGGTCGGCGAGATCGTCGAGCGGAAGGTGCCGGCGCTGGTTGCGCAGCCCGGGCTGCTGCGCGTGAGCCTGCTCGGCATGACGTTCCTCAACCGGCTGGAAAGCTGGGAGGTGCGCGGCGACAAGCTGGTGATGCGCGGCAAACCTTAGGCGAGACAATTCTCAAACAAGACTTGCCGCAAAGCGCGCCGCGACCAGCAGCAGAAACAGCCCGAAGCCGATTTCCAGTTGCCGCTTCGACAGCCGGTGCGCGAGCCGCGCGCCATAGGTCGCGGTGAAGCTCGACACCGGCGCCATGATGGCGACGCCAATCAGCGAGACGTAGCCGATCGACAATGGCGGCAGCAGCGCCATCTTCGGCCAGCCGGCCAGCATCAGCCCGATGGTGCCGGCGATGGTGATCGGCACGCCGAGCCCCGCCGACGTCGCCACCGCATTGTGAAGGGACTTTCCGTAAAGCGTCTGGATCATGTTGGAGACCGATCCGCCGCTCACGCCCATCAGGGACGACGTGACGCCGATCAGGAAGCCGTATCCCGTCATGGCGACGCGGCCGGGAAAGTCGTCGGCGATCCGCCAGCTGTCGCGGCCGAACAGGAGCTTGAAAGCAATAATCGTCACAACGACGAGGAACACGATCTTGAAGACCGCGGCCGGCGCGAAAAAAGCGATCACCGAACCCGCCGCGACGCCGAGCACGGCCGGCAGCGCCCACTGCCGCATCACGTCGCGGAGCACCGCGCCCCTGGCGCGATGCGTCAGGTACGAACGGATGGTGGTCGGCAGGATGATCGCCATCGAGGTGCCGACGCACAGCTGCATCCGCACCTCCTCGGGCACGCCGAGGATGCGAAACACCTCGTACAGCACCGGCACGATGATCGCGCCGCCGCCGATGCCGAACAGGCCGGCGAGAATGCCGGTGGCAACGCCGCCGACCACGACGGCCAGGGCCAGCAAGGCAAGCTCGCCGAACGGCACCCCCAGCAGCATCGAATTCTCCGGAAGAACCTGAACGACGCGTCAGGCCGCGGCGGTTTGCGCCAGTTCCGCGGGCCTGTCCACCACCAGGGCCAGCGCGTCTGCCAACACCTGCGCGCATGCGCCGGGTTTGACGGCCTCGACGGCCAGATGCCGGCGGAACGCGCGCGCGCCAGGTACGCCATGGAACAGGCCCAGCACATGGCGGGTGATGGAATGCAGCCGCGCACCGCGCGCGAGCTCGCGCTCGATGTAGGGGATCAGTGCAAGCCCTGCGGCCTTGGCCGACGGCAACGGCGCGGCCTCGCCGAACAGCATCGGGTCGGCCTGCAGGAGCCGCCACGGCTCCTGATAGGCGGCGCGGCCCATCATCACGCCGTCCACGCGTTGCAGATGCTCGCGCGCGGCCTCGACCGACGGAATGCCGCCGTTGATGATCGACCGGCAGGTCCGGATGCGCGGCCTTGAGCCGGTAGACGAGGTCGTAGTCGAGCGGAGGAATGTCGCGGTTCTCGCGCGGCGACAGGCCTTTGAGCCAGGCCTTGCGCGCGTGCACGATCAGCGCATCGGCGCGGGAAGCCACCGCCATCGCGGCGAAGGCGGGCAGGACCGTTTCCGGATCCTGCTCGTCGATGCCGATGCGGCACTTCACCGTGACCGGAATCGCGACCGCGGCCTTCATCGCGGCGACGCAATCGCCGACCAGCGCGGGCTCCGCCATCAGGCACGCGCCGAAGCGGCCTTCCTGCACGCGGTCGGACGGACAACCGACGTTGAGATTGATTTCGCGATAGCCGAACTCCTCGCCGATGCGCGCGCATCGCGCGAGCGCCGCGGGATCGGAGCCGCCAAGCTGAAGCGCGACCGGCTGCTCGGCCGGATCGAACCCGAGAAGCCTGAGCCGGTCGCCGTGCAGGATCGCGCCGGTCGTCACCATCTCGGTGTAGAGCAGCGTATGGCGCGTCAGCAGGCGATGGAAAAACCGGCAGTGCCGGTCGGTCCATTCCATCATCGGCGCAATGCAAAACCGCCAGCGCTGTTGATTTTCTGATTTTGTTAAATTAGTCTGCATTTCTCGTCACTTGTTGACTGTCTCATTCCCGCTGATGGGCGCTCATTTCCGACCATTTTTGTCGTACCGGTACGACAATGTCGTACTTTTGGCCGAAAATGTCGTACCGCCCAGTCGAAAATTGGACCGCCGATGGGATCGATAATTGGACGGACTCGTAAGGACGGTACGACAGCGTATCTGGCGCAAATCCTGCTCAAAAGTAAGGGCAAAATCGTCCACCGAGAGCACCAGACCTTCGACCGCAAACAGGCCGCCAAAGCGTGGCTGGCGCGAAGAGAAACGGAACTTTCTGAAACCGGCGGCATCGACGGGAGCAAGGACGTCAAGCTTGCCGACGTCATTGACCGGTACGTGCGGGAATCCGAGCGCGAAATCGGCAGGACCAAGGCCCAGGTGTTGGCGAAAATCAAAGAGTTCGAGATTGCAGATCTCCGTTGCAGTGAGATCAAAAGCCAGCAGCTCGTCGAGTTCGCGAGGTCGTTGAAGGTTCAGCCCCAGACCCGCGCCAACTACCTGAGCCATCTGTCAGCGATCTTCCGCATTGCTCGACCGCTTTGGGGGCATCCCCTCGACCTTCAACAGATCCAGGATGCAATGGTGGCGATGCGTAAGCTTGGCACCATCCGCAAGGGCAACTCGCGCGACCGCAGACCGACGCTCGAAGAGATCGAGCGGCTGATGACGCACTTCGAAAGCATACGCGCGCACCGGCCGGGCTCGATCCCGATGGTCAAGATTATTGCGTTTGCGATTTTCTCAACGCGCCGCCAGGAAGAGATCATCCGCATCACGTGGGCCGACTACGACAAGGCAGCGCAGCGCGTATGGGTTCGTGACATGAAAAATCCGGGAGACAAAAAGGGCAATCACGTGCTTTGCGAGCTCACACTAGAAGCGATTCAGATCATCGACTCGATGCCTCGCACGGCTGCAGAAATTTTCCCGTTCACCACGGACGCTATCAGCGCCGGCTTTACAAATCGCCCCGCCAAGTTGATGGTGTAGGCCTTGGGTACTTCGCCATCCTGCTGGCAGTAAGCGTCGAGAATCTTTTCAGCGACCTCGGGCCGCACCAGTTCGGCCAGCGACAGAAGGTTCGATATTGGAACGCCGATCTTGTCGGCCATTCGGACAGCAGCAACGAGTTCGCGCCTCCGCATGGTCAGTGTCGAAGCCTTGCAGGGTCGCTTGCGTCGTCCTTCCCTGTCACTGCGGCCGAGCGCGGCGAGATTGTTGATGTACTGGTCGATGCCCACACGCAGCGCTTCGGGAAAGTTCGTCCATGGCAAAATCTGGGCCGATTTTACCGGCGGCTCAAAGAGGTGCCGCGCAGGCCATTTGTCGATCGTCCCGATGCAGCCATTCCACAAGCGAGCCAGGATCCGGCGGGTCGCGTTGTCGCTCGGCCGTGACGTTGTCCTGCTGCGGTAATCAAAAAATCGGTCGATCACACTCTCGTCGACTGCCTGGGGCTCTATCTTCATCCCAGAACAAAATCGCATCACCGGAAGCAGCCGGTAGCGGGTGCTGGGGTCGGTAAGCTGCACCAACAGCCTCTGCCACTCGGGCGAGAGTGCCACCCCATGCTGCAAAAGATCTTTCTCTTTGGCGAACCACAACAGCGCGGCTTTGGCATTGGACTTGTGGTTCGCGAGCGTTTTGGGAGTCCACCCGAGAGGGGCATAGTGCAGCGCCGCCATACGGGCTCGCACTGCGCTGTAGCGTGCCGGGACGACTGAAGGCGGTTGTCCCAGGCCCTTGGCAATCGCAGCCAGCGAGGTGCGAAGGTGTCGGCGCTTGTCCGGTCGCAGTTCAGCCGCGCGTTCGATCGCAGTGATCGCATCCGAAAAATTGGGCTCAAGGCTGTTCACACTGTGGTCCATTAGGACGGCTCCTTCATGCCCCGATGTTCACTGGGATAGCCCCAAGTAGACATGGGTTCTGTTTAGGCAAACGTCAAGTATATACCGCGCGAACATACTTCTATGTCCGTTCCTAATCTATCGAATACTTGATTGATCATGATGTATATTGATGTATTGAGATGGAATATGCCAACCGCGGCTCGCCTATTCGAACCGCGGTTGGCATTCATCTACATGCGCTGCCGGGATCTCATCCATTGCATTATCTCTGTTCGCATGTAGCGGATTGAGCGGCCAACCTTGATATACGGCGGGCCATCACCATCCATCCGCCGCTTTGCGAGCCACGACGTACTGATCTTCATTTCAGTCGCGACCTCCTTGGCGGTGAGCATTTCCTCTACAAGTGACGTCTCAGTCGAGGGACGGCGGAGAGTTTGATTTCTTTCGCTTTCTGGTTTCATGAATCCTATCGCAGCCGGCCAGTAGCCGACCGCCTCCTTGTCGCTGGCTCCGGGAATGGCAACCCGGTAGCGCTGCGCAATGTTGGTTTTGACGCGGCAGGTCCCCGTGACAGGGAATCCTGGCCATGAAGGCAGCACACGACGAAGCGGGAGCTTTTCCCCGCTAGTCGTGATGACTTGTTGACTGTCCAATTTGACAGTCGTCGTCAGTTCAAAAGCCCGCGCTCTACGCGCTGACTAGCTTCAAACCGCAATCACAAGCGGTTCATAGCGTGCCTAGGAAGACGGGCCTTCAAGTTCCGTCTCACGAAGGTCCATGCTGGTGTTCTCCAGATTCCTCGAATCAAGACGCCCACTCCGCTTAATATTGCGGAACGCGGGCACGCGTAACGAACGAATCACCCTTGGCTTTGACAATGAGAGCCGGTCCCGGAAATCTGCACAGGACGCTAAGTGGAGTTTCTGCCTGACGGCGGGCACGATGGGCCCGCGAATCAGGAGAGACCATGAGCAGACGACGCACGCCGGAACCACACACCGGCCTTCAAGGCGAAGGTGGCGCTTGCCGCCGTCAAGGGCGATCGAACGCTGGCGCAGCTTGCCGAGCAGTTCGACGTCCACCCCAATCAGATCACGGCGTGGAAGGCGCAGCTTGAGGGCGGCGCGGCCGGTGTGTTCGGTCCAGGGAGCGGCAACGCCACGGCCCAGCCGGCGGTCGACGTGAAGTCGCTGCACGCCAAGATCGGAGAGCTGACGCTGGAGAACGATTTTTTAGAAGGCGCGCTCACCAAGGCGGGATTGCTGAGCGCAAAGCGATGATCGACCGTGAGCACGATCTGCCGATCACCAAGCAGGCGGAGGTTCTGCACATCAGCCGCGGCAGCGTCTACTACCTGCCGCGGCCGGTGCCGGAAGCCGACCTTGCGATCATGCGGCGGCTCGACCGGCTGCATCTGGAGTTTCCCTTCGCCGGTTCGCGGATGTTGCGAGGCCTGCTGGCTGCCGAGGGGTGCAAGATCGGCCGTCGGCATGTGAAGACGCTGATGCGGCGGATGGGGATAGAGGCGCTCTATCGCCGTCCGCGCACGACCAAGCCCGAGCCCGGCCACAAGATCTACCCGTATCTGCTGCGCGGGCATGGAGATCACGCGGCCGAACCAGGTGTGGGCGATGGACATCACCTACATCCCGATGGCGCGTGGCTTCGTCTATCTGGCCGTGGTGCTCGACTGGTTCAGCCGTCGCGTGCTGTCGTGGCGGCTGTCGATCACGATGGAGGCGGCGTTCTGCGTCGAGACGCTGGAGGATGCTTTGGCTCGTCACGGCAAGCCGGACATCTTCAACACCGACCAGGGCTCGCAGTTCACCGGCGCGGCCTTCACCGGCGTGCTCGCCAGCAACGGCATCGCGATCAGCATGGACGGCAAGGGCGCCTGGCGGGACAACGTGTTCGTCGAGCGGCTGTGGCGCAGCGTCAAATACGAGGAGGTGTATCTGCGCGCCTACGACAGCGTGTCGCGAGGCCCGCGCTTCGATCGGCCGCTACCTCGACTTCTACAATCAGCCGCCGGCCGCATTCGAGCCTTGACGGCACCACACCCGATCAAGCCTACTTCACCCCGCTGCCACTCCGCTTGGCAGCCTAACCCCGGCAGAGGCTCCACTTATCGACGCGGAAAATCTGTTCAGACAACCGGGACCACCTCTATGGTCACTTAGGATGCTCACTTTGCGCAAGACTTCTGTCCACAAAGAATATCCAAAATCGACGAACCGGTTAGGGCCTGTCTTCAGTTGAGCAGGATCATGGCGCAGGCGAGCTGGACGCCGGCGAGGAAATTTGTGGCGAGTTTGTCATAGCGGGTGGCGATGGCACGAAAGTGCTTGAGTTTGTTGAAGAAGCGCTCGACGAGGTTGCGCTCGCAATAGAGCACGAAATCACAACTGCGCGGCACCTTGCGGTTGGCCTTGGGCGGAATCACCGGCGCGATGTCGCGCCGTTCGAGTGCGTCAATGAAGGGGTCGGCGTCGAAGGCCTTGTCGCCAAGCATCGCCCCTGGTCGATAAATTCCAGCAGCGGCTCCGCGCAAGTCAGATCGTGCGCTTGTCCGGGCGTGAGCATCACCTGGACGGGATTGCCGAGCGCATCGACCAGGGCGTGGATTTTGGTGGTCAGCCCGCCGCGCGAGCGGCCGATCGCCTGTTCGCCGTTTTTTTCGTGCGCCGGCGCTGTGCTGGTGAGCGCGCACGATGGTGGCGTCGATCATCATGTATTCGTTATCATGGTCGCTCGCCAGCAGCTTGAAAATGCGCTCGAAAACTCCGCTCTTCGCCCACCGATTGAAGCGCTGATAGACAATCTTCCAGTCGCCGAAACGCTCGGGCAAATCGCGCCACGGGATACCAGCTCGGTATCGGTACAGGATTGCTTCGATGAACAGCCGATTGTCAGCCGCCGTGCCTCCTACATGGCCTTCGCGGCCGGGTAGAAAATCCTTGATCCGGCCCCACTGGTCGTCGCGTAATGCATAGCGTCGCATCGGTCGGCCCTCCTCAAGCCGACCGCCCATAAGTCACAGAAAAACTGATTTGGGAATCCCGTTGCCCTCTACGGGGCTAAATCCGTCCTCACGGACTAACTGAAGACAGGCTCTAGATATTTCCCATTGTTTTCAATCAGCTTCGTCGTCCAACGTCTGATTTGCGCTTATTCGCAAATCTGCCGCTACATCATTTTCGCACTGGCCAATGCCGACGCGTACCGGCAAGGCAGCGCGTCGGGAGCAGCAGCCATTTCCGGGCGATGAGCAACGCGTCCAACAATTTCCGCGCATAGCCGCGGGTAGACATTTGGTCCGACATGCACACGATGCATCCTGATATTTGCCTTGAGCGGCAATCTCTTTTAGCCAGTCGATCCCATCATCAATTGGCGAAGCGCAATGCAATTGCGCGCCGTTACCCCCCGGCCAGCGCGCTCTCGCGCAGGTTCGCCTTGGCGATCTTTCCGGTCGGCGTCATCGGGAATGCGTCGATGTTCCTGATCGTCAGCGGCGCAAGGTCATAGGCGACCAGGGGCGCGATCGCGGTCTTCAGGCCGCCAAGGTCCAGCTTGCCGTTGGTCAGCGTGACATAGGCCACCGGACGCTGGCCGAGCGTCTTGTCCGGCAGCGCCACCACCGCGGCCTCCTTGACGCCGGCCTGCGCGCACAGCGCCTCCTCGACGTCGCGGGGAAACCAGGTGCGGCCGGCGACCTTGATCAATTCGGCGAAGCGGCCGCGCATGGTGATGTAGCCGTCGCGGTCCATGCAGCCGGCGTCGCCGCTGTGCAGCCAGCCGTCGCGCAGCGCCTCCGCGGTCTTGTCCGGCTTGCCCCAGTAGCCCTTCATGAAGCCGCCGCGCAGGCACACCTCGCCCACCTCGCCGGTCGCGCACTCCCTGCCGTCGGCGTCGAGGATGCGCACCTCCTTGTCCGGCAGCGGCCGCCCCGCCGCGCCGAATTTTTCGTCCGACACCAGCACCGGATCGCCCAGCGCCATGAAGCCGCCGAGCTCGCTCTGGCCGTAGCTTTCGGCAAGCGGCAGCTTCCATTCGTCGCGCAGCGCGCGCTTCAGTGTCGGCGGCACCGGCGCTCCGCCCGACACGGTGAGACGGAGATTGGCCGGGATGCGACCGCGTGTCCGCGACTCGATGAGCAGTTCGTGGAGCAGCGTCGGGTTGCCCACCAGGATGCTCGCCTGGGTTTTCTCCAGCGCGTCCCAGCCGGTTGTCTGCGTCCAGAGGCCCATAACGTTGACGGTGACGCTGCGATGCAGCGGCGGCAGGAGGTTGCCGACCAGCTGGAACGAGCTAGACAGCGCGGTCGGCCCGAACGACACGTCGTCGCTGGTGATCCGAAGCCGCTCGGCGATGCAGTTGGCCGCCCGCATGGTCGGCTCATGCGCCAGGCACGCGCCCTTGGGCTTGCCGGTGGTGCCGGACGTATAGGACAGATGCGCGACGGCATCCTCGTCGGCGGGATCCGGCGGCGCCTTGAAGTCCGCCTTCAGGAGATCGGGCAGGCTTTCGGCATTCGGCTGCGGGCCGTCCATGCACACAAGCGACCTGATGGTTCGCGAATGCAGCGCGGCGCGGCGGACCGGATCGAGCATGTCGTGGGTGTAGATGACGATGCTGGGTTCGTGATCGGCGAAATAATATTCAAGCTCGTCGGCGAAACGCACGTTGACCAGGGCTGCAATCGCGCCGATCCGCCAGCAGGCGAACAGGCCGAGCAGATAGTCCATGCCATTGTGGGCGAAGAGCGTGACGCGGTCGCCCTTGCGGACGCCGAGGTGGTGCAGCGCGCCGGCATAGCGCTCCATCGCGCCGACCGATTGGCCGAATGTGAGCGTCTTGTCGCGATCGACCCAGCGGAACGCTATGCGGTCCGGATGCCGGTTGGCGCCATCGACGAGAAGCTGGTGCATCAGCACGGGCCGCACTCCTCCGTTTACGAACCGGCCGTATCGTCCCACAGCTCGGAATAATCCGGCGCGCGGGCGGTCGAGCGGCGGCCGCGGTCGATGACGATGCGGTCCGCCTGCGGGCGGCAGACGATTTCGTTGAGACTTCTGGCGTTGAACACGACCAGGCGGGCGGGCGCGCCCTCGGCGATCTTTCCATGATCGGCGAGTCCGGCAATGGCAGAAGGCTGCGGGCCGACCAGCGCCGGCGCCTCGGCGAGCGGATGATCGAGATGCAGGATGCGCACCGCCTGCCGGAACGTGTCGACCATGTCGTGATCGCCATAGGCGTAGAAGCAGTCCCGGCAATTGTCGCCGGCGGCGGCGACCGCAATGCCGCGCTTTCGCATCTCGTGCACCAGCGTGACGCCACGCCAGCGCGGCGTACGGCCGCTGCCGCGATCCTGAAGATAGAGATTCACGGTCGGCAGGGTCACGATATTGACTCGGGCCTCGGCCAGAAGATCGAGCGTCCGCTCGGCCTCGTCGTCGGGCTGCACCGCGAGGCTGCAGCAGTGCCCGGCGGTGACCCGGCCTTGATAGCTGTGGCGGAGCGCCGCGCGGGCGACATGAGGCAGCGCGGCGGCCTTCGGATCGTTAGTCTCGTCGACGTGCAGGTCGATGTCGAGGTCATGCTTGGCAGCGAGCGTGAACAGCCGGTCGAGCAGTTGATCGAGATCGTCGAGCGGCGCGCCGTGGCCGCCGGCGCTGGCGGCGCGCGTCACCGCGCCGAGAATGCCGCCGGATTGCGCGACCAGCGCCGCGAGCCTGTCGCCGTATTCGCCGCGGAAGAAATCGATCGGGATCAGCGACACGGCCTGCAGCGCGATCCGCCCCTGCCACTCCGCGCGCATGTCGCGGAAGGCGCGCCAGCTTCGCTCGGCCTGCTCCGGCACCGAGTCGAGATGGGTGCGGATCGCCGAGACGCCGTGGGCCGACGCGCAGCGCAGGCCGAAGTCCATGCGCGCAAGCAGGTCTTCATGGGTCCAGCGCAGGCGGTCGGCCTGCGTCGCGGCGAGCGCGTCCTTGAAGGTGCCGCTGACATTGGGCGAGCGAACGACGGTGTGGCCGCGGTCGAGGTGGGTGTGCACGTCGACCAGCATCGGCCAGAGCTGACGGCTACGCAGATCGACGGTTTTGATCTCGGCCACCGCGCCGGCCGGCGCAAGCCGCGCGACCCTGCCGTTCTCGATCAGCACATCGAGCAAGGCCGCGCCGTCCTCGCGGTCCAGCGGCGCAAACGAATGAGGCTTCGCGAGCAGCGACAGCGGCACCCGGGCATTGCCGATCCAGTAAGACTGGGCGTCTGGCCAGACGATGTCCGAGAAATGCGGCAGCATCGGCGACATGGCTCAGCCCCGCTCCGGCGCCGCGTGAAGCCGCGACAGGTTGAACGCGGTCATGTCGCGAAGCAGCGCGATGAAACCTTCCGCCTGATGCTCGGCGGTGCGCGCGCCCTTCTCTGCCGTTGCAATCGCAGCGTTGCCGACCGCGCCGTCCGGATTGAGGTCCTGGGCGATCCAGCCGAACGAATGTGTGCCGGCGGGCGTCAGATGCCTGAACTCCTTCTCCATCGCGACCGCGGACGACACGAAATTCTTGGTCTTGTCCATGCGGACGAGATCCTTGCGGAAGTCGAGCATCAGCGAGGTCTCGATGTCGCCCGCATGGATGCCGTGCTTCGACTCGACTGCGTCGTACATGCCCTCCGGCAATCCGAACCAGCGCCAGTGCGTCGCAACCGCGAGCATGCCGAAGCGCACACGAAGCTCGCGGGCCGCGGTCGCGATCACCGAGGCGTTGCCGCCGTGCGAATTGGCCAGCACCAGCTTGCGCAGCCCCGCGCGGCGCACGCCCTCCCCGGTCTCCACCAGCACGCGCAGCAGCGTATCGGCCGACAGCGTCAGCGTGCCGGGCGAAAGGATGTGTTCGTTCGACTTGCCGATCGACTGGATCGGCAGCACCAGCACGCGCACGTCGGCGGGCAATCGCCGCTTCAGGCAGGCCAGCATGCCTTCGGCGATGGCGACGTCGGTCATCACCGGCAGATGCGGACCGTGCTGCTCGGTCGCGGCGACCGGCAGAATGGCAATGGTGCTTTCCGGATCGAGCCCCTCGAAATCCCTGGTGGTCAGCTCGGCCCAGAGAAATGCGTGTCCCGGCACGGCGGTTCTCCGTTGCCGCTATTGCAGGCAAACGCCATGCCAGCCACGAAGCCACTCATGCCGGAGCGACGGTCCCGAGTTGGGGCATCGCCTTGCGCAGCTCCTCGACCACGAGGCTCGGGAACGTGTCGAGCCCGCCGCGCGCCCGCACCATCAGCTTGAGCGAGATCGGATGGCTCTCCAGCTCGTGCAGCGGCAGATGCCGCAATTCGCCGGCCTGCACCTCCTCGGCGACGTCGACCGGGTTGAGGAACGTGATGGCCTGGCCGCTGCGCGCGATCTTCTTCATGAACTCGATCGAGTTGGTCTCGATCGTCGGGTGCAGCGGAACGCTGGCATGGGTGAAGGCGAGATCGATCGCCGGGCGGATGGTCATGGAGTGATCGGAAACAGCCATCGGGAACTCGGCGCAGTCGGCGAGGCGCAATGGGCGCAATTTGGCGAGCGGATGTTTCGCCGAGACCACCGCGCCAAGATGCAGGTCGTGGCTCGCGACGATGCGGATGCCGGCGCTGGCGATCGGGTTGTAGGTCAGCGCCAGATCGGCCTCGCCGGTCAGCACCGCGTTGGTCATCTGGTCGAGCGGCAGCACCCGCAGCCGGATATGCACGCGCGGATGCGTGTCGAGGATGGTGCTGAGAAAGCGCGGCAGCGGGCCTGCCGCGAGCCCGTTCATGGTCGCAATCGTCACCTCGCCGCGCGTCAAACCCTTCAAAGCCTCGATGTGCGATTCGACCCGCTGATGGCCTTTCAGCGTCTCGCGAACGTGGGCGATGAGCACTTCGCCGGTCGCCGTGAGCCGCAACCGCCGCGGCATCCGCTCGAAAATCGGGGCGCCCAGGTCGTTTTCCAGAGCCAGGATCTGCCGGTTGATCGCCGAAGAGGCAACATTGAGCCGGCCCGACGCCTTTCGGATCGACCCCAGCCGGGCAACCTCGTCGAGGTATTTCAGTAGACGCGAGTGGAGCATGGCGGGAGTTCCCTGACCGGGCGTCGGGCGCAGACAAAACGCGGCTGCCCGCGTCTTCATCCGCCTGCCCAAAGCCTCGGCATCGATGCCTTTAAGGCATCACTCAAGACGAAAATCGATGCTTTTTACAAACATTCAAATTGCGCATCGTGAAGTCAAGAGGACTCAACGGGGCTCGAGTCCGGCCGGCGGCGTTGCCCGGCTTCTGTCCGCAACGGCACCCGAGGGAATCCACCATGTCGCGCTTCCGCATCGCATGTCTCGCTACAGCCGCGGCCTTCTCGCTCATTGCAGGCGCAGCCAACGCCGCGGACAAGATCACCTTCCTCACCAGTTGGTACGCGCAGGCCGAGCACGGCGGCTTCTACCAGGCGAAGGCCGCGGGCATCTACGAGAAGGCCGGTCTCGACGTGACGATCAAGATGGGCGGCCCGCAGGTGAACGGGTTGCAGCTCCTGCTCGCCGGCGAAGGCGACGTGATGATGGGTTACGACTTCCAGGTGCTGAACTCGATCTCGAAGGGCCTGCCGGTCATCACCATCGGCACGTCGTTCCAGAAAGACCTGCAAGGCATCATGGCCCACGACCACGTGAAGGGCCTCGACGACCTGAAGGACAAGACCATCCTGGTCGCCACGCCCGGCCGCACCTCGTGGTGGCCCTGGATGAAGCGCAAGTACGGCTACACCGACGCGCAGACGCAGGCCTACACGTTCAACCTGCAACCGTTCTTCAACGACAAGAACGTCGTGCAGCAGTCCTATCCGTCGTCGGAGCCGTTCCAGGCGATGCAGAAGGGCACGCCGGTCAAGTTCTTCCTGATGGCCGACAACGGCTATCCGCCCTACGGCACGACGATGGTGACGACGACCAAGCTGGTCGCCGAACGCCCCGACGTCGCACGCCGCTTCGTGCGCGCCTCGATCGAAGGCTGGAAGAGCTATCTCAAGGGCGATCCGTCGCCGGCCAACGCGCTCATCAAGGCCGACAATCCGAAGATGGGCGACGAGCAGATCGCCTTCGGCATCAAGCGGCTGAACGAGCTCGAGGTCGCCGACGGCGGCGACGCCAGGACCATGGGCATGGGCATCATCACCGAGGCGCGCTGGAAGGCGACCTACGAACTGATGGTGCAGGAAGGCCTGCTGCCGGCCGACACCGACTGGCGCAAGGGCTTCACGACGCAGTTCGTGAAGGACCTCAAGATCACTTCGCGCTGACGCGAGGCTGAGAGGACATCGACATGGCGGGCGGCGGGACAGTCTCGGCGGGTCGGAAGCGGATCGCCGATATCGTGCCGCCGCTTGTCGTCGGTGTTCTGGTGATCGCGGGCTGGGAGGCCGGCTGCCGCGGCTTCGGCATTCCCTCCTACCTGTTCCCTGCCCCGAGCGAGATTTTCACAACCTTCATCTCGGACGCGCCGGCCCTGATGCGGGCCCTGTGGGTGACACTCCGTGTCACGCTGATCGCACTGGCGCTCGCCGTGGTGATCGGCTCGGCGGTCGCCTTCATGTTCGTGCAGAGCCCGATCATCGAGCGAAGCTTCTTCCCCTACGCCATCATCATGCAGGTGACGCCGATCGTGGCGATCGCGCCGCTGATCATTATTCTCGTGAAGAACACGCAGCTTGCGCTGGTCATCTGCGCGACCATCATCGCGATCTTCCCGATCATCTCCAACACCACCGTGGGACTGCGCAGCGTCGACCAGGGGCACCAGAACCTGTTCGCCATCAACCGCGCGTCGCGGCTGCAGAACCTGATCTATCTGCGGATTCCGAGCGCGCTGCCGTTCTTCTTCGCGGGGCTGCGCGTCTCCAGCGGGCTGGCGCTGATCGGCGCCGTGGTGGCCGAGTTCGTCGCCGGCACCGGCGGCCGCAACACCGGCCTCGCTTACGAAATCCTGCAATCGGGCTTTCAATTGGAAATTCCCCGCATGTTCGCCGCGCTGTTCCTGATCACGGTCGCCGGCATCACGCTGTTTCTCGCGATGGTCGCGCTGTCCAAGCTCGCGCTCGGCACCTGGCACGACAGCGTCGTCGAAAACGAAACCTGAAAATTCAGCCGGAGGACTGCCCCATGCTCACCACCAAACAGAGCGTTCTGCGCCGCTTCTGGTACGCGGTGATCGCGCTCGACGACCTCAAGGACGGCCCGAAGCCGTTCCGGCTGCTCGGCGAAGACATCGTCCTGTTCCTCGACAAGGACGGCAAGCCCGCGGCGCTCAAGGACCGCTGCTGCCACCGCACCTCCAAGCTCTCCAAGGGCTGGATGAACGACGGCCAGATCGTCTGCGGCTATCACGGCTGGACCTACGACCGGACCGGCAAGCTCGTTCATGTGCCGCAATTCCCGGTGCAGCAGGAGGTGCCGAACCTGTCGACGCCCGCCTATCACTGCGAGGCGCGCTACGGTTACGCCTGGGTCGCGCTGGAGGAACCACTCGCCGCGATCATCGACGCCGAGGAGGAGCACGATCCGTCGTACCGGCGCATCCCGCAGTTCTACGAGGTGTGGAACACGTCGGCGTTCCGGCTGATGGAGAATTCGTTCGACAACGCGCATTTCGCCTTCGTGCACAAGGGCACCTTCGGACAACTCAACCAGCCGCTTCCGGAGAAATACGAGATCAAGGAAACCGACTACGGCTTCGAGGCCGAAACTCTGATCACCGTGGCCAATCCGCCGGTACAGTATCGCATTGCCGGAACCACGGAGCCGACCACCAAGCGCCACATGCGCAACAAGTGGTACATGCCGTTCTGCCGCAAGCTCGACATCGAATATCCGTCGGGGCTGCGCCACATCATCTTCAATTCGGCGACGCCGATCGACGACGACAAGATCATGGTGGTGCAGTGGCTCTACCGCAACGACACCGAAGCGGACTGCCCGGCGCAGGAGCTGATCGACTGGGATTTCAAGATCACCCGCGAAGACAAGGACATCATCGAGTCGACCGACTACGACGTGCCGCTGGACATGGGCCGCCGGGTCGAGGCGCACATGGTATCGGACCGCCCGGGCATGCTGATGCGCAAGCGCCTGATGGCGCTGTTCGAAGAGCACGGCGAGGCCGAGGTCTATGCGCCGCGCAATGCAGGCGCGGCGGCCGTCTCCGCGATCGCCGCGGAATAAGGGGCCTATCATGGCGCAGTCCGCGGCCCTCGCCCAAGCAACTGAAATAGACACGGGAACCGCCCGTTATCCGATCGCCCGGTTGCTCGGCGACATTTCGGGGATCGACTTCACCACCGAGCTGACCGACCTCAAGCGGCGGTCGCGCGACTACTTCTGGTACAGCCCGATCCTCAACGAGCAGCTCAAGGACAAGCTCGCCGATATCGTGGTGACGCCGAAGGACGAGAGCGAGGTGATCCGCGTCGCCGCGGCCTGCGCCAAATACCGCATCCCGCTCACGGTGCGCGGAGGAGCGACCGGCAACTACGGACAGTGCGTGCCGCTCGAAGGCGGTGTCGTGCTCGACATGGCGGCGATGAACGCCATCGAATGGCAGAAGCCCGGCTGGCTGCGCGTGCAGGCCGGCGTGAAGCTCTGGGACATCGACGCCGCGACCCGGCCGAACGGCTGGGAACTGCGGATGCACCCCTCGACCAAGCGCTCGGCGCAGATCGGCGGGTTTGTCGCGGGCGGCTCCGGCGGCGCCGGCAGCGTCACTTACGGCGGCATGCGCGAGCCCGGAAATATCCTCGCCGCCCGCATCGTCACCCTCGAAGAAAAGCCGCGCGTGATCGAGCTGCGAGGCGACGCCGCGCAGAAGATCAGCCGCGCCTATGGCACCACCGGCATCATCACCGCGCTGGAGATGCCGCTCGCGCCGGCGCTGCCGTGGACGGATGTGATCGTGGCATTCGATGACCTCGTGCAGGCGGTGAAGTTCGGCAACGCCATCGCGTTGGCCGACGGCATCGTGAAAAAGCTGGTCTCGCCGATCGAGTGGCCGCTGCCGCAGAACTTCGCGGCCTATCGTCCGTATTGCCCCGACGGCATGAGCCTGCTGCTCTGCATGATCGGTGAGATGTCGCTGGAAAGCTTTGCGACACTGCTGGAGCCGTTCGGCGGCAGCATCACCTACCAGCAGCCGGCCGAGGACGTGCTCAACAAGGTCCCGCTCTACGAGCACACCTGGAACCACACGACCCTGCAGCAATTGAAGGTCGACCGCTGCCTCACTTACCTGCAATGCCTTTACCCGCACGACCGCATCGCCGACGCGGTCGCCAAGGTCGGCGCCATGTTCGAGGGCGAGGTGATGCAGCACCTCGAGTTCCTGCGCATCAACGGCCTGATGAGCGCGAGCGGCATCCCGGTGATCCGCTACACCACGCCGGAGCGCATCTACGAGATCATCGCCGGCTACGAATCCTGCGGCATCATGATCGCCAATCCGCACGTGGTGACGCTGGAAGACGGCAGCCGCTACAAGCGCGTCGATGCCGACCAGTTGGGCTTCAAGCAGCAGGTCGATCCGATGGGCCTGCTCAATCCCGGCAAGATGCGAAGCTTCGTGCCAGCAGGCGGGGTGAGATGAGCGCGCCGATCCCCCTCAAGACCGTGACGGAAGCAGCGCCCGCGAAGCCCTCGACGGCGCCCGGCCGCCCGCTGCTTCGGCTCGACGGCATTGCCAAAACCTTCTCCAACGGCGTGACCGCCGTCACCGGCGTCGATCTCACCATCCGGCCCGGCGAGTTCGTCAGCCTGCTGGGGCCGTCCGGCTGCGGAAAATCGACGCTCCTGAAGATCATCTCGGCGCTCACCTCACCCAGCGCCGGAACCATCGACTGGCCGCAATCCGCCTACGACGTCGCCGGCACGCCGGAGCCTTCGCTCGGCTTCGTGTTCCAGGAGCCGACGCTGCTGCCGTGGCGCACCGTCGCCGACAATGTCCACCTGCCGCTGATGCTGTCCGGCGCCGGCAAGCGCGACGCCAGGGACCGCGTCGCCGAGGTTCTGGAACTGGTCGGACTCTCGGCCTTCGCCGGCGCCCATCCGCGCCAGCTGTCCGGCGGCATGAAGATGCGGGTGTCGATCGCGCGCGCGCTGGTGACGCGGCCGCAGATCCTCCTGATGGACGAGCCGTTCGCCGCACTCGACGAGATCACCCGCATCAAGCTCAACGACGACCTGCTGCAGCTGTTCTCGCGGCAGAACCTGACCGTCATCTTCGTCACCCACAGCGTCTACGAGTCGGTCTATCTCTCCAGCCGCATCGTGGTGATGAGCGCGCGGCCCGGCCGCATCAGCGCCGACATCCCGATCGACGTCAGCTATCCGCGCGACGAGGAATATCGCACCTCGACGCTCTACAACGAGCGCTGCCGCTTCGTTTCGGCAGCGCTCAAGCATGCTATGACATCGGCCGGGACCGAGTAGCGCGCCATGCTGCGCCACCTGGTCCCGAAATCGATCCGCGCGCCGTTTGCCCGCTACAGCCATGCGGTCGAGGTGCCGCCAGGCGCCCGCTGGTTGCTGTGCTCGGGCCAGCTTGGCATTTCCACCGACGACAAAATCCCCGAGAGCACCGGCGAACAGGCGGTGCTCTGCTTCGAGGCGATCGGCGCCTGTCTCCGGGAGGCGCGCATGTCGTTCGGCGACATCGTCCGCATCAACGCCTATGTGACCGCACGCGAGCACATGGCCCCTTACATGGCGGTGCGCGACCGCTACGTGGCGCTGCCGGCGCCGGCGTCCACCCTGATGATCGTCGGCGGATTCACCCGCCGGGAGTTCACGGTCGAGATCGAGGCCATCGCCGCGAAGGTCGACGGTTAGCCGCTGGCCTGAACTTCCCGCACCCTGCCTATTCGCTGAGCAGCTTTGGCAGGCCCCGATGAGGTCACAGCTCAAGCGCCTGAACTCTCGAATGTATTTATTGGCATAGCTCTTGCTGCCCCGGAGCCCACGTGACGAACCCAAAGGGGCACCGAGATGTTTCGATCGACAAGAATTGCAGTCCTTGCTCTCGCCGCGATGGCCGGCGGACTGTCGAGTGGATCCGCGCTGGCGTCGGGAACGCTGCGCATCGGCATGACCGCGTCCGACATTCCGCTCACCACCGGGCAGACCGACCAGGGCGGCGAAGGCATGCGCTTCATGGGCTATACGGTCTATGACGCGCTGATCAACTGGGACCTGTCGAGCTTCGACAAGCCGTCCGATCTTGTGCCGGGCCTTGCCGCGAGCTACGGCGTCGATCCCGCCGACGCCAGCAAGAACCGCTGGGTGTTCAAGATTCGCGAGGGCGTCAAATTCCACGACGGCTCCGAGTTCACCGCGGCCGCCGCGGTGTGGAATTTCGACAAGCTTTTGAAGAACGACGCGCCGCAGTACGACCAGCGCCAGTCGGCACAGGGCCGCTCGCGCGTTCCCGCCATCGCCTCCTACAAGGCGGTCGACAAATACACGCTCGAGATCGTCACCAAGGCGCCCGACGCGACGCTGCCCTATCAGCTTGCCTGGATCATGATGTCGTCGCCCGCGCAGTGGGAGAAGCTCGGCAAGAACTGGGACGCCTTCGCCAAGGAGCCGTCCGGCACCGGCCCGTGGAAGCTCACGCTGTTCGCGCCGCGCGAGCGCGCCGAGATGGTCCCCAACAAGGACTATTGGGACAAGGCGCGCGTGCCGAAGCTCGACAAGCTCGTGCTGCTGCCGCTGCCCGAGGCCAATGCGCGGGTGGCGGCGCTGCGCGCCGGCCAGGTGGACTGGATCGAAGCGCCTGCGCCCGACGCGGTGGAGTCGCTGAAGAAGGCCAAATTCAACATTGTCATCAATGCCTATCCGCACAACTGGACCTGGCACCTGTCGCGCGCGCCGGGCTCGCCGTGGAACGACATCAAGGTTCGCAAGGCCGCGAATCTCGCCATCGACCGCGAGGGCATGAAGGAGTTGCTGCAGGGCCTGATGATCCCGGCGGAAGGCTTCATGCCGCCCGGCCATCAGTGGTTCGGCAAGCCTTCGTTCAAGGTGAAGTACGACCAGGCGGAGGCGAAGAAGCTTCTCGCCGAGGCGGGCTACAGCACCAGCAAGCCGCTGGTGGTGAAGGCGCTGATCTCGGCGTCCGGCTCCGGCCAGATGCAGCCGCTGCCGATGAACGAGTTCGTGCAGCAGAGCCTTGGCGAAGTCGGCATCAAGGTCGAGTTCGAGGTGGTGGACTGGAACCAGCTCATCAACATCTGGCGCGCGGGCGCCACCGACCCGGCTTCGAAGGCGCGGCCACAGCATCAACTTCACCTACTTCGTGCAGGACCCCTTCACCGGCTTCATCCGCCATCTGCAATGCGACCTGAAGGCGCCGAAGGGCACCAACTGGGGCCACTACTGCGATCCCGAGATGGACAAGCTGCTCGACGCGGTGAAGACCACCTTCGACCCGAAGGAGCAGCTCGCCGTGCTGCAGAAGGTTCACGAGAAATATGTGGACGAGGCGCTGTTCCTGATGGTCACGCATGACGTGAACGCGCGCGCGATCAGCCCGAAGGTAAAGGGCTTCATTCAGGCGAAGAACTGGTTCCAGGACTTCTCGCCGATCACGATGGACAAGTAGGCCACGTGCGCCGGCCGCCGCGGCAACGCCGCGGCCGGCGCTTTCCTCATACGGCCGCGGAGCCAGACCGTGCTTCTCTACGCGCTCAAGCGGATCGTCTACGTCACGCCGGTCGCGCTGGGCGTCAGCATCTTCTGCTTTCTCCTGGTCCATCTCGCCCCCGGCGATCCGCTGACCGCGGTGATGCCGATCGACGCCACCGCGGCCCAGCAGGCCGAGATGCGCGCGGCCTACGGCTTCGACAAGCCGCTGCCGATCCAATACGGCATCTGGCTCTGGAAGGTGCTGCAGGGCGATCTCGGCCAGTCGATCGCCAGCGGCCGCCCGGTGCTGAGCGAGGTCGGCCGCGCGGTCGGCAATTCGCTGATCCTGGCCTCGGTCGCAACCCTGATCGGATTCACCTTCGGCACCTTCTTCGGCTTCGTTGCCGGCTATTTCCGCGACAGCGCGCTCGACAAGATCGCGTCCTCGGTTTCCGTGCTGGGCGTGAGCGTGCCGCATTACTGGCTCGGCATCGTCATGGTGATCATTTTCTCGGCCACGCTCGGCTGGCTGCCGCCGACCGGCGCTGGTCCCGACGGCTCCGGCAAATGGCGGCCGGACATGGAGCACCTGCGCTACATCATCCTTCCCGCCGTCACCATGTCGGTGATCCCGATGGGCATCATCTCGCGCACCGTGCGGGCGCTGGTGGCCGACATCCTGGCCCAGGAGTTCGTGCAGGCGCTACGCGCCAAGGGCCTCTCGGAATGGGGCGTGTTCAAGCACGTCGTCACCAACGCCGCGCCCACCGCGCTCGCCGTGATGGGCTTGCAACTCGGCTATCTGCTCGGCGGCTCGATCCTGATCGAGACGGTGTTCGCCTGGCCCGGCACCGGCTTCCTCCTCAACGCCGCGATCTTCCAGCGCGACCTGCCGCTGCTGCAGGGCACCATCCTGGTGCTGGCGATGTTCTTCGTTGCGCTCAACCTGATCGTCGACGTTCTGCAAACCGCGCTCGATCCGCGCATCCAGCGGGGCTGACCGATGTCCGTCCTCGCCGATACCAGAGTTGTCGTTCCGGAGGTCAAGGCGAGCCGTGGCTATTGGGCGAGCGTGGGCATGCGGCTTATTCGCGATCCCGTCGCGATGGTCGCGCTCGGCGTCATCCTCTTGATCGTGTTGGCCGCGATCTTGGCGCCCTATGTCGCTCCCGCCGATCCGTATCGCGGCTCGATGCTGCGGCGGCTGCGCCCGATCGGCTTTCCCGGCTATCCGCTCGGCGGCGACGAGCTTGGCCGCGACATGCTCACCCGCCTGATTTATGGCGGACGGCTGTCGCTGTTCATCGGCGTGATGCCGGTGCTGCTCGCCTTCTGCATCGGCTCGGGCATCGGCGTGTTTGCCGGCTATATCGGCGGCCGGGTCAACACCATCGTGATGCGCGTGATCGACGTGTTCTTCGCCTTCCCCTCGGTGCTGCTGGCGATCGCGCTGTCGGGCGCGCTCGGCGCGGGCGTGCTCAACTCGATCGTGTCGCTGACCATCGTGTTCGTGCCTCAGATCGCCCGCGTTGCCGAAGCCGTGACCACGCAGATCCGCACCCGCGACTATGTCGAAGCGGCCCGCGTATCCGGCGCCAATGCCTTCACCATCGTCCGGGTTCACGTGCTCGGCAACGTGCTCGGGCCGGTGTTCGTCTACGCCACCAGCCTGATCAGCGTGTCGATGATCCTGGCGTCCGGCCTGTCGTTCCTCGGTCTCGGCGTGAAGCCGCCCGAGCCGGAATGGGGGCTGATGCTGAACACACTGCGCACCGCGATCTACACCCAGCCGATGGTCGCGGCGCTGCCGGGCGCGATGATCTTCCTCACCTCGATCTCCTTCAACCTGTTTTCCGACGGGCTGCGCTCCGCGATGGAGGTCAAGCAGTGAACGTGATCGTCGACACCATGAAGCCGGTCGGGGACGTCGACCGCGGCGGCGAGGCGACGGCGCTCCTTTCGGTGCGCAGCCTGGTCAAGCATTTCGGCTCCAACAGCGGGCTTCTGGCGCGCACGCGGACCGTGGTTCGCGCGGTCGACGGCGTCGATTTCGACGTGATGAAGGGCGAGACGCTCGGCATTGTCGGCGAGTCCGGCTGCGGCAAGTCGACGACGGCGCGCCTCGTGATGCAGATCATCAAGCCGGACCAGGGCGAAATCCTGTTCGACGGCGAGGCGGTCGGCTCCTCGGCGCTGGGCCTCAACGACTTCCGCAAGCAGACCCAGATGGTGTTCCAGGACAGCTATGCGTCGCTCAATCCGCGGCTCACCGTCGAGGACACCATCTCGTTCGGACCCCGCGTTCACGGACTCCCCCGCAAAGCTGCGATCTCGCGCGCCCACGACCTCCTCCATCGTGTGGGGCTCGAGCCATCGCGCTTTGCGGGTCGCTATCCGCACGAGATTTCCGGTGGCCAGCGCCAGCGCATCAACATCGCCCGCGGGCTTGCGCTCGAGCCGCGGCTGCTCATCCTCGACGAGGCGGTGTCGGCGCTGGACAAGTCGGTCGAGGCGCAGGTGCTCAATCTGCTGCTCGATCTCAAGGACGAGTTCGGCCTGACCTACATCTTCATCTCGCACGACCTGAACGTGGTGCGCTTCATGTCCGACCGCGTAATGGTGATGTATCTCGGCAAGGTCGCCGAGGTCGGCCCGTCGGAGCAGATCTTCACCACGCCGCGCCATCCCTACACCGAGGCCCTGCTCGCCTCGATGCCGTCGATGGACCCCGACAACCGCACCCAGGAAGCGCCGATCTCCGGCGATCCGCCCAACCCGATCAACCCGCCGCCCGGCTGCCGCTTCCACACCCGTTGCAGGTTCGTCACCGCGCTGTGCGCCCATGCCGAGCCGCCGCTGCACGACGTCGGCGGCGAGCATTTCGCGGCGTGCCATCTCGCCAATCCCGCTTCCGGTCATCCTCGGCTTGCGGCCGCGTAGGAGCATCCGATGGGCGACAGCGACACCCTGGTTGACGTCCGGCAGCTCACGGTCGATTTCGGCCCGGCCAGGAAGCCGGTGCGGGCGGTCGACGGCGTCGATCTCTCGCTGAAAAAAGGCGAGACCGTTGCGCTGCTCGGCGAATCCGGCTCGGGCAAGAGCGTGACGCTGCGGACGCTGCTGCGTCTGCATCCGAAATCGGCGCGGACCGGCGGCACCGTCGCGGTCGATGGCCGCGACGTGCTGGCGATGTCGGCGGCCGAGCTTGCCGCCTATCGCGGCCGCACCGTGTCGATGATTTTTCAGGACCCGGGCCTCGCCTTCGATCCGGTCTATCGTGTCGGCGACCAGATCGCCGAAGCTGTGAAGCGCCACGACGGCGTGTCGCTCGCGGAAGGCCGCAAGCGCGCGCTCGAATTGTTCGAGCGGGTCCGCATCCCCTCGCCGGAGCGCCGCCTCGACAATTATCCGCACGAGATGTCGGGCGGCATGCGGCAGCGGGCGATGATTGCGCTCGCGCTCGCCTGTCGTCCCAAGGTGCTGCTGGCCGACGAGCCGACCACGGCTCTCGACGCCACGGTGCAGATCCAGGTGCTGCTGCTGATCCGCGAATTGCAGCGCGAGCTTGGCCTCGGCGTGATCTTCGTCACCCACGACATCGGCGTCGCGGTCGAAGTGGCCGACCGCATCGCTGTGATGTATGGCGGCCGGATCGTCGAGATGGGCTCGTGCGCGACGGTGATCCGCAAGCCGGCGCATCCCTACACCCGCGGGCTGCTCACCTCGCGCGCCGGCCATGCGGCGCAGAAGGGCAGCCGCCTGGTCGCCATTCCCGGCGCGCCGCCCGACCTCGCCAACCTGCCGCCCGGCTGCGCGTTTGCGCCGCGCTGCCCGGAGGTGGCCGACGGGTGCCTCCAGACGGTCCCTGCCCCGGTGCCGCTGGATACCGGGCATTTCGCCTGCTGCTTCCGCGTTTCCGCGTCCAGCGCGCCGAAGGAGCTTCGCCGCGCCATCGCGTGAAGTGCGAACGCGCTTCAGGTTTTCGGCGGCCTGCCGCCAAACAGCGCGCTGACCGCGTCGCCGAAGCCTGCGACCTCGCGCTCCGGCAACACCGCGTGGCTGCCGGCAGTCGCCTTCGGCCGCCCGAGCCGCACCAGCGCCTCCGCGAGTACCACGCCCGCGGCAATGCCGTCGATCACCGGCACCGGCACCTCGGCCTGCACTTTGTCGATCAGCCCCGCCAGCGCCGCACCGGCCACCACGACGCTCTCGGCGTGATCCTGCTCGACAAGCTCGCGCGCAAGCTTCGCGGTCGGCGCGACCAGATTGGCCGGATCGGCGAAATCCTGCGGCCGCATGTCGAGTGGCCGGTATCCCGCCATGCGGACCGCGAGCCCGGTCCGCTCCACCACGCCGCGATAGACGTTCAGCACCCGCCGCACCGGGCCGATGAATCCGATCGGCCCGCCGAGCAGCGCCGCTGCATGCAACGCCGCCTCCGTCATGCCGACGACCGGAAACGGTGCTGCCTCTCGGGCCCCGTCGAGCGCGGTGTCGAACGATATGGCGATCAACGCGGCGTCGGCCGATCCGGCGTGTTTGGCCAGAAGTTCGATCACCGCAGCACCGGCGAGCGCATTTTCAGCCCGCGTGCCGATCACCCGGGGACCGCGGCGGGCCGTCAGCGGCACGATTTCGGTGCCCGGACCGGCAACCGCGCGCGCCGCCGCCGCGCATCGCTCGGTGATGGCTTCGGTCGTATTCCCATTGATCAGTAAAAGGCGCATGGCGGTCGTGATGTTCCATTGTTCACAGCCCGGCCGTTCCGGGGTCAGCCTGCGGCCATGCCAATCTGATGCCAACATGGCCGGCCGGTTGCGACCATACGCCCGTCTGTCATCGCTTCGCTGGCCCACTTGGAGAACGTTGGATCCCAGTTCCCCTCGCTCCGCTGAAAAACTCCGCAAATCAGGCGTGACGGCCGGCACTCATCGTTCGGGCCACCGAGGATTGTGGTCATGTCCGTATCACTGTCGGGCCTCTGTCCAGCTTTCCGAAAACGCCAGAGCCGAGGTCGAGAAAGGCCTGCCTTCCCGCTCGCGCGGCCAGGACTGTCCTTTGGCTTCCACGCCATTTCGGACCAGTCGCGTGCCCAGCGCAGGGATCAGCACGGTGCACAAGCCATAGCGCCGATCCGGAATCTGGTTGGGCTGGGCATGGATGAGCAACGGCTCGCCGATATCAAACCATGTCAGCGAGATATCTTCGCCATACGACTTGACGTGCTCGGTCCAAAAATAACGAGGATCTCCCGTCTTGCTGAATTGCGCATCTGCACAGGGGATCGTGGTGTCGGCGAGTTCTGCGTTGAGCATTCCCTGCACGGTCGACTGCAGCCAGCGCGCCATCGCGATATTGTCAGAATAGATACGCCAGCGGTCCTCGGTGAGTTCGCTCTTCAGGTAGAGAACGTGGCCGGGTCCGGCCGGCGAGAATATGATTCGCCAATAGCTCGCGTTTGTTGAATTCGGATCGCCGTCCTTGGGGCTGATGCGGATAAATGGATTTTCGCCAGTGAGGATCGTTTTGTTGGGATCAAGAGTGTTCATGAATTTGGTCTCCGTAACCCGCTGCTGCGGTTCTTTACCTGTCAACGACGTATGCCGTGCGATTGATGAATTCCAAGGCCGTGCCGTCCGGATCGCGGAAATAGGCACGCGGACCGTCAATCGTGCCGCCGCGGCGGTCTTCCTCGAAGAAGACTTCGACACCCTTGGCGCGCAGGCCGTCCACCGCGGCCTGGTATCCCGCCGCGTCGACCATGAAAGCGTGGTGCACGCCGTCCGACATATCGAGCGGGCCCTTGATGATCGGAGCCGGGCGCTTGATCAACAGCACGCACACCCCGCCGGCATCAAGGAAGGTGATGCCCTTGTCGGGTCGCTGAGACAAAAATTTGCAGCCTACGATCTCGGTATAGAATTTCGTGCTCCGATCGGCGTCGCTCACCGGGATGCTGAAATGCGCGATTCCCTTCAATTCCGGCATCGCCCTTCCCCTTCTGATGTCCTCGGGAGGAGACATTATAGCTTCGGCGGCTGCATGAAAGGGGTGTAGACTTTTCGCGTTTCGCGTCTCTCTTTCAGATTGCGTGCGCACGCGACAGCCCGGACCGCGGAGTGAGTGCCATGCTTCCACGGCGTCGATTTCTGTATCTGGCCGGGAGTGCTGCCGCACTTTTGACGGCGTCGCGGGCCGTGCGGGCACAGGCATTTCCGTCGCGGCCGGTTCGCATCATCGTCCCAAGCGCCGCCGGCGGTCCAAATGACGTTCTCACGCGCCTGATCGGGCAATGGCTATCGGAGCGCCTGGGTCAGCCCTTCATCATCGAGAACCGGCCGGGTGCCGGCACCAACCTGGCCACTGAAATGGTCGTTCGTGCGCCCCCCGATGGCTATACGTATTTCTCGGCGGGGCCGGCGTCCGCGATCAACGCGACCCTTTACGACAAACTCAGTTTCAATTTTATCCGCGACACCGCACCGGTCGCGGGCCTCATGCGAGTGTCCAATGTTCTTGTGGTGCATCCGACATTCCCGGCCAAGACGGTTCCCGAGTTCATCGCCTACGCCAGGGCCAACCCCGGAAAGCTCAGCATGGCGTCGGGCGGCATCGGCAGCGGGTCGCATATGGCCGGCGAACTGTTCAAGATGATGACCGGCGCCGACATGCTCCATGTACCCTATCGCGGTGCCGGCCCCGCCCTGGGTGACCTGCTCGGCGGACAGGTGCAGGTCATGTTCGACCTTATGCCCAACTCGATCGAGCACATCAAGTCCGGCAAACTCCGCGGTCTCGCGGTCACCACCGCGACACGTTCGCCCGACCTGCCGGACATCCCGACCGTAGGCGATTTCGTCCCGGGCTACGAGGCGAGCGCGGTGTTCGGCATCGTTGCACCCAGGGACACGCCGGCCGACACGGTCGACAAGCTCAACAAGGAAATCAATGCGGGCCTCGCCGATCCCAACATCAAGACCCGGCTTGCTCGGCTCGGTGGTACGGTTCTCGCCGGCTCGGCCGCCGATTTCGGCAAGCTCTTTGCCGAAGAAACAGTGAAGTGGGGCAAGGTGATCCGCGCGGCCAAAATCAAGGCGGAATGAGACTGTTCAAATCTCCCGTTACCGGCGTTCACAGCATCCGGTTCGGGTCAAGGACGCAGTTCCAATTAACAGGTGCGCGTTGAACATGAACGATATCGACAACATCAACCACGTCGGGATGGTGGCACGCAATCTCGGTTCAACGACCGTCCGGTATGAAGCGATGGGCTTTCAGCTCACACCGTACAGCCCGCATTCCGGGGCGTGGAAACCCGGCGCGCCAGTCCAGAATTTTGGCTCCGGCAATCGTTGCGTGATGTTTGCGAACAACTACCTGGAAATTCTGGGGACTGAGGATCCGAACCAGCCGACAGAGCGGCTCGCCGGCTATCTCGCCCGCCATCAGGGCGCACATATCGTTTGCTTCAACACCGAGACGACTCCCAGGCTGGATGACCGTCTTCGCGCGAATGGCGTGCCGACCTCGGGCGTCATTTCGCTTCAGCGTGACATCGACACGCCCGACGGCGTGCGCACCGCGAAATTCGAGCGCGTGCAGTTTTCGCCGGACAATTCGCCCGAAGGCTACATCCAGGCCGCCCGGCACCTCACACCGGAATACATTTACCAGCCCCGGTACATCAAGCATCCCAACGGCTGCACGATCCTGTCCGAGGCCTTCATTGCCGCCTATGACATCAATCCGTTCGTTGCAAAATACCGGCGCTATCTCAACGCGGAACCGGACGTGCAAGACGGGCTGTCGAGCTTCCGGTTGCCGCTGGGTTCGACACTCACTCTTGTCCCGGCCTGGAAGGCAGCCAAGTTGTTTGCGGGCTCACTGTTTCCGCCATTGCCGGCGATTGTCGCCGTATCGTTCCGGACGGGCGATCTGGCTGCGCAACGCGAGCGGCTCGCCTGGCAAAAGATCCCGACCTGCGAGCGCCAGGGCGGGATCATCGTGCCGGCCGAGGAGGCGAGCGGCCTGGTGGTGATATTCAGGGGACCGGAATGATCACCGCCCCTGCGTTGCCGGAACTCAAGCCGTTGTGCGACCGTTCGTCAGACCACTTCGAGGACCAGCCATGATTGTCCTTCGCTCCGTCGCCGCGACGCTGCTTGTCGCTTTGTCGTCGCCGCTGGCGCAGGCGCAGGACTTTCCCGCCCGGCTGGTCCGAATCGTCGTGCCTTATCCGGCCGGGGGCGGAGTGGACGGCCTGGCCCGGCCGCTCGCCGACCGGCTGTCGAAAAAATGGCAGCAGACCGTGATCGTCGAGAACAAGCCCGGCGCCAGCACCATGATCGGAGGGGAATTCGTCGCCCGCGCGCCCGCGGATGGCTACACGCTCCTGTTCACCAGCGACTCCTCGATCACCAGCAACCCGTTCCTGTTCAAGAGCGCCAGTTTGGACCCGATCAAGGATCTTGCACCGGTGACGCAGCTCATCGATCTGCACCAGATGGTGGTGGTGCATCCCTCCGTGCCTGCCGGCACGATGAAAGAACTCGTCGCACTGGCCAAGGAAAAGCCAAACACGCTGAACTACGGATCGTACGGCAACGGCAGCCAGCCGCATCTCCTGTTCGAGATGCTGCGCGCCGAAACCGGCGCTCAGATCATGCAGATCCCCTATCGAGGGATCGCACCTGCCATCACAGCCACGATCGCCGGCGACGTCCAGATGACACTTGGAGGCGCCGCGACCACCGGCGCTCACGCCGATGCGGGACGGCTCAAAGCGCTGGCGATCAGCCGGAAGGAGCGTCTTCCGGCGTACCCACAAGTGCCCACGCTGAGGGAAGCCGGTTTTCCGGACATCGATCCGCAATCGTGGTTCGGACTGTTCGCGCCGCGTGGAACGCCGGACGCACTGGTCGAAAAGATTCAACAAGACGTCGCAAGCGTTTTTGCTGATTCCGACTTCCGGGGACAATTTATCGACAGGGCCGGCTTCACCGGCGTGGCTGCGTCACCCGCCCAATTCCGCGAGTTCATCATGCGGGACTTGGAATACAAGAAACGCTTGATCGGCATGGCCGGGATCAAAGCCGAATAACGACGCGATATCTCGATCTTGCAGGGCTGCATTCTGGCGCAACAAAACGAGTTGGCGGGATGAACTTCTGCGTCGGCTCACCGACGTACCGTCCGGACGAGTGCGGAGCAAGAAATCGGTCGCCGCAACAACGTCGCTCAGTTGAGTTGAAAACCGGGAGATTTGACAACCGGCTTCCATTTGGCCGTCTCGCTCGCGAGCAAGCCGGCGAATTCCGCGCGTGAACCCGTCACCCGGCTCCAGCCCTGCTTCTCCGCCGCTTCGCGGAATGACGGCTCACGCAAGGCGTTCATCAGGGCCTGTTCCAAACGGACAAGCACGTCCGCGGGCACACGCGCCGGAGCGAGCAATCCGCCCCAGCTTTCAACGGTGAGCGACGGAATACCGACTTCGCTCATGGTCGGGACTGAAGGCAACAGCTTGGAGCGCTCCGGCGAGGTGATGGCCAGCGCCACCGCCTTTCCGGACAGCACGTTCGGAGCCATGATCGAAACCTCGCCAAAAATGGCATCGATCTGCCCGCCAATGAGGTCGGCCAGCGCGGCATTGGTGCCGCGATAAGGGACGTGTGTGATATTCACGGCCGCATCCCGTTTCAGCAACTCGGTCGTCAAGTGCGGCAGCGTTCCGTTTCCAGCCGTTCCCATCGTCGCCTTGCCGGGATTGTCCTTGGCATAGGACAAGAATTCGCCAACCGTTGTCTTGCCCAGTCGCGGCGTGGCCGAAAAAACTTGCGCCGAGCGATACACCTGGCCCACAGGCACGAGATCCTTGGCGGGATCGTAACGCAACGCGGCGGCGCTTGGGCTTATGACCAGCGGGCCGACGGTGCCGAAAAGCAGCGTGTAGCCGTCGGGAGTTGCGTTGACCACCGCTTCAGCGCCCACGAGTCCCCCGCGCCGGCGCGATTCTCGACCACGACCGACTGGCTGAGGTGCGGCCGCAGCGCGTCGGCGACCAGACGGGCCGCGACATCGTTCGGGCCGCCGGCCGCGAACGGCACGATGATACGCAAAGGACGATTCGGAAATGTCTGCGCGGCCGCGCTACAAACTCCCAAGCAGACGGCCACGCAGCCTGACAGCCAGTACCCGACCATTTTTCGCCGGTATCGATTCACCTGAGATATCGTGTCCGTCTCAAGATTCATATACGAACTCCACATCGAGGAATACTCGTCAGCCTGCGGTGATTCCCCCCATCATGGGCAAACACCTGACCGATGACCAGCCGCGGAGGAGCGCCTTGCGGTCCGGCCCGCCTTGGCGCAAACGATAAGCATGTCCAAACGGATCAAGAGAAAACCTCCGCCCCGGCCTGCGACCGCGGGCCGCTACGTGATGGAAGACCAGGTCGGCTTTCTCATGCGGGTCGCCATGCAGCGGCACACTTCGATTTTCACATCGCGCATGGTCGGCGATCTGACCCAGACCCAGTTCGCCGCTTTGGCCAAGCTCGCCGAAGTCGGGACCTGTTCGCAGAATCATCTTGGACGTCTGATCTATCTGGACGCCGCCACCATCAAGGGCGTGGTCGATCGCCTGCGCATCCGCAGGCTGGTGACGCTGGACGGCGATCCGACCGATCGCCGCCGCAGCATGATCTCGTTGACCCGGGCCGGACGCCGCGTCGCGGAAAAAGCGGTCGCCGTCGCCCACCGGATCACTGCGGAAACGCTGATCCCGCTGAAGCGGCCCGAGCAAAGACAGGTGGTCCGGCTGCTGAAAAAGCTGATCTGACGGCCAGCTTGAACCTCTTCCTGGAACCTACGTCCCAAACGAGACGTGGGCGCTCACAATCTTCCAGCCTTTATCCGTCCGAACCCAGGTCTGGCTCTGGCGCCCCACTGCGTCGGAGCCCGCGGGAACGAATTCGACATTGGCTGTGCCGAAGTCGCGCCCGAAGGTCGTGATCCGCCGGTTGCGCAGGGTCCGGCGCTGATCGATCGGGCCGCGCCGGATCCGGAACGCGGCAATCTCGGCGTGGCTGTACAGAAGTTCGCTCGCGCGCGCGCCGTAGCGCAGCGTCTGCGGGCTCTCCCAGAACAGCTCATTCAGGGCGGCGATGTCGTTGCCGGTCAGGGCGCGCTCGTATCGGTCGAAGGCGGCGGTCAGTTCCGCCAGCACGTCCGGAAGATCGACCTCGAGCATGGCCGGCCACTTATCCGGAAACCAGCCGGAAGAACTCCCACTCCGTCGGGATCTCTTTCAGAGCCGCGGCCCAGCCGCCTGGCCGGTTGCCATCCCCCGCCGCGATCCGGCGACCGCCGAACGCGAACTCCCCGCCCTGGGCAGCAAAAGGAAATGGCGCGAGCGAATAGACCCCCGTTCCAGCCGGACGAACGGTGATGGCGGTGTCTTCCGCCATGCTGATCGGAACGTTCTCGAAAATCTGCTCGCCGCGTTCGCTCGGATGAATCCGGTTGAAATAGAGCGCCAGCGTGTCGAGAAACTGAAGCTGCTTGTAGTTCTGAAACACCTTGCGGTCGTCCAGCCAGCCAGCGGTCTGCGGATCCTTCGCAAGTTCGGCCTTCAGCCGCTTCTGGCGATCCAGTTCGCCGTTGAGCATCTTGTCGGCCAGCGGCCGGTCTTTGGCGGCGATCTTGTCGAGCAGCACCAGCTTGGAGAGGCCATAGCGGCCGTTATAGAGCCCCCAGCTGTGCATGCTCGAGATCAGGCCACAATACGGATGGTGACGCTGATTGAACTCGGGCGACAGGCGGCTCGTGACGGTGATGTGCTCCGGCGGCGTGTCGACGAGATTGTACGGCAACCCGGTCTTGTCGTCGACCGCCGGTGCGCGATCGAATTCCAGCCAGCCGGCGTCGTGGTGCGAGATGACGTAGGTCATCAGGTCGAGCGGCGCCAGCGATTCAAAGCGATCGTTGCCGAACGCCTGGGCAAACTGCCGGCACAGCGCCGTGTGCTCCTGCATCAGGATGGCGAGCCGCGGCGTGCCGGTTGGGGCTGTCTGTACGATCATGACGCGAACCTAATATTGGCCGCGGGGCTCGAGCCCCAGCGCCATTTGTCCATACATGGTGGCAACCGCATCCCAGTTGACCGAGACATGACGGCCCACCGCATTGATGTCGCGCCAGGCGCGCTGCACCGGGTTCGAGAGAGCGAGCCCGTTGCCGCCGGTCGCGGCATTGAGAATGTCCACCGCCCGCACCGCCATATTGACGGCAAATGCCTGGCCGCGGCGGTTGGTGACCCGCTGCTGCACCGATCCTTCGCCATTCTCCCGCACCTCGCGCGCGATCGCCTCGAGATCGCGCAGCAGGATGGTCCGGGCGGCATCCACGGAGGCCGCGGCTTCCGCCACCCGGATCTGGATGGTCGGGAATTCAGCCATCCGATTGTTGCCGCCGGTCACCGAACCGCGCGTCAGCCGTCCGCCGGTGGCGGCGATGAAATCCTCGATCGCGCCGGCTGCGGCACCCACCGCTGTGGCCGCGAGGCAGGCGGAGACATGGCTGTAGATCGGCACCGCATAGAGTCGGTTCCGATAAAGCCGGCTTCCCGAGGTCCGGCCCGACGCCGCATCCGCAAACAGCACGACCCGGTGCCCGGGAACGAACACGTCGTTGAGAAGAAGCGTCTTGCTTCCGGTGCCGGCAAGACCAATGACATCCCAGGTGTCTTCGATCGTGTAGTCGCCAGCCGGAACCAGCAGGAACGCCGGCTGGCTCGGACGCTCGCTCGTCGCCGGCAACCGGGCGGCGCAGATGGCCCACTGGGAGTTGTCGCAACCGCTGGCAAACGACCAGCGGCCGTTCAATCGATAACCGCCGGGCGCCTGAGCGGCCTCGCTGATGGGCGCGTATGATCCGCAGAGCGTGGCACCGGGGTTGCCGCCCCACACGTCATTCTGGGCTTCGGCCGGGAACAGCCCGACCACCCATTGGTGCGCCGACAGCAGGCCGCAGACCCAGGCGGTGGATGCGCACGCGCCGGCCATCTCCATCATCACGTCCGCGAGCACGGCAAAGTCCTGCTCGTGGCCGCCATACGCCGCCGGTTGCACCAGCTTGTAGAGACCGGCCTGGCGCAGTTCCTCGACAGTCTCGGGCGGAACCGAGCGGGCGCGCTCGCAGGCCTCAGCCCTGCTCCGGATCTTCGGCAGCAGCGATCTCACCGAGGTCCGCACCAAATCGGGAGAGGGATTCGCCCGCATCGCGGATGACGACTCCTGCACCAGGAAGCTACGACGCGGCCTGCCGCCGCATGATCTCGCGCCGCTCCAAGCCGAGGTGCGAGCGCAAGGTCGTGCCGGCATACTCGGTCCGGTACAGACCGCGCCGCTGCAGTTCCGGCACCACCTTGTCGACGAAGTCGTCGAACGCGCCGGGGAAATAGGCCGGCATCACGACAAAGCCGTCCGCCAGACCATCCGTGAACCATTCCTCGAACGTGTCGGCGATCCTTTTCGGCGTCCCGTAGGTCACCCAATGGCCGCGCGCGGCGGCCGTCACGTTGTAGAGGTCGCGAAGCGTCATCTTCTCGCGGCGGGCCATGTCCAGCAGCACCCGCGAGAACGCCTGGCCGCGCTCGGTCTTTTCCGGAAAGTCGGGGACCGGACCGTCGAGCGGATAGCCGGAAATGTCGTAGCCGATCCGTTGCGACACCAGCGCGAGCGCGTTGGTCGGCGTCAGCCAGCTTTGCAGGCGGGCCAGCTGCTCTTTGGCCTGCTCGTCGGTTTCTCCGATGATCGGCATCACGCCCGGCAGGATCGGCACCTCATGCGGCGCCCGGCCGTGCTTGACCACGCGCTGCTTCAGGCTGTCGTAAGCGGCCTTGGCCGACGCCTTGTCGCCATTGACCACGGAAAACACCAGGTCGGCCGAACGGGCCGAGAGTTCCTGCCCCGGCGGCGAGCCGCCGGCCTGGATGATGACCGGATGGCCTTGCGGCGTCCGCTCGATGTTGAGCGGGCCCTTCACCGAATAGAACCGCCCCTTGTGATCGAGCGGCCGCACCTTGGAAGCGTCGATGTAGGCGCCAGTCGCCTTGTCGGCGATGATAGCCCCGTCGTCCCAGGAATCCCAGAGACCGCGCACCACGTCGACGAACTCGGACGCGATCTCGTAGCGCAGGTCGTGCTCGGCGAGCTTGCTTTTGCTGAAATTGAGCGCGGCCTTGTCGTGCGTGCTGGTGACGACGTTCCAGCCGGCGCGGCCGCCACTGAGATGATCGAGCGAGGCGAAGGCGCGCGCGACATGGAACGGCTCGCCAAAGCTCGTCGAGACCGTGGCGCCGAGACCGATGTGGGTCGTCACCGTGCTCAGCGCCGACAGCAGCGTGAGCGGCTCGAACCGGTTGACGAACGAGGGATGATCGCCGGTATCCATCGCCAGCCCGTCGGAGATGAAGAACAGGTCGAATTTGCCGCGCTCGGCGATGCGCGCGATGCTCTGCATCACCGGAAAGCTGCAGCTGCTCACGGTGGCACCTTCATAGCGCCATCCGGCCGAATGATTCCCGGTCCCCAGCACGAAGACGCCGAGATGCATCTGACGCTTACGATCGGTCATGTCCGGCATTTCCCGCCTATTGATCGATGCGGATGTTCTTCTCGCGCACGATCGGCTTCCACTTCTCCAGCTCCGCCCGCACCTTGGCGGCAAGCACGTCGGCGCCACCGCCGACCGGCTCGTTGCCGACGCGCAGGAAGTTCTCCTTCACCTCGGCCTGCGAAAGCGCAACGTTGACCTTGCTGTTGAGCAGGTCGATCACGGCCTTCGGCGTGTCGGCCGGCGCGAACAAGGCGAACCACACCGAGGCCTCGAAGCCGGGAACCGCGGATTCGGCGATCGTCGGCCCGTCGGGCAGCACGGGGGAGCGCTTGCTGGTGGACACGCCGAGCAGCCGCACCGTGTTGCTGCGGACATAGCCGTGGGTGGTGGCGATGCCGTCGAAGGCGAACTGGATGCGGCCGCCGATCAGGTCGGTCATCATCGGCGCCGAGCCGCGATAGGGAATGTGGTTGGTCTCGATGCCGGCCATTGTGTTGAACAATTCGGCGATCAGGTGATTGCTGCTGCCGTTGCCGTACGAGCCGAACGCCAGCCCTCCCGGCCTGGCCTTGGCGAGCGCGATCAGGTCCGCGGCGCTCTTCACCGGCACGTCGTTGTTGGCGACCAGCAAGGTCGGCGCCGACGTGACCAAGACGACCGGCACGAAATCGCGCAGCGGATCGTAAGGCAGCCTGGCGTAGACGTTCGGGTTGGTTCCGTGCGTGCTGGCGGTGCCGAGCAGCAGCGTGTAGCCGTCACGCGCCGATTGCGCGACGTAGGTGGCGCCGACCGAGCCGCCGGCGCCGCCGCGGTTCTCGACGATGACCGATTGACCCAGCATCTCGCTCAGGCGCGGGGCGATGACGCGTGCCACCACATCGACGCCGCCACCGGGCGGGAACGGCACCACGATCTTGATGGTCTGGCTCGGGTAGTTCTGCGCCTGCGCCGGGAACCCTGCCGCGAGCACGAACGCAACGGCGGCAAAGGCGATGTTGGCAGTCGGGCGCATCGTGACCTCTCGGGGCAAGGCCGACATCCGATTGTGATGCCGGCCGGCACTTTGTCAACGTTCCGGGCCTCGCATGATCTCGCCGCTGCGCATGACGGGTCTGCAATGCCGGGGCCCGGTGCGCGATGCTCACGATCCTGCGTTCTGCCGCAGCAGCGCGCGCAGCCGCCGCGGCGTGATCGGCAGCTCGGTGACTGCGCCGGGAATGCCGATGGCATCGTCGATCGCGGCGGCAATCGCTGCGCCGACCGCGTTGATGCCGCCCTCGCCTGCGCCCTTCAGGCCCATCGGGTTGAGCGGGCTTGGGGCATCTTCCGAGATGATGAACTCCACCGCGGGAATTTCCCGCAATGTCGGCATCAGGTAGTCGGCAAATGTGACCGACAGCGGCTCGCCGCGGTCGTCGTAGAGAAACTCTTCCAGCAGTGCGCCGCCCAGGCCCTGGGCTACGCCGCCCGCCAGTTGTCCCTCCACCAGCATCGGATTGACCGCCTTGCCGATGTCGTAGGCGACGAGATAGCGCAACACTTTCACCGCACCGGTTTCCCGATCCACTTGCACCACGGCGGCGTGCACGCCGTAAGGGTAGTTCATGTGGTCGGTGTGGAACCAACCCTCGGCGGTCAGCCCGGGAGAGCGTCCGCCCAACGTTTTCGATGCCGGCGACAGATGCCGGGCCACCTCGCCGAGCGCGACCGAGGCGCCGGAGCCCGCACCGGTGCGGACCACCTTGCCATCGAGGATATCGAGCGCATCCGGCGGGGCCTGCAGCAGTTCGGCCGCGACGTCGATGGCCTTGGCGCGAACCTTCAGCGCGGCGAGGCGCGCCGCCTCCCCCGTCATCACGGTCACGCGCGAGGCGAAGGCCCCCATGCCATAGGCGATCTGGTCGGTCTGCCCGTGCACGACCCGGATGCGCCGATAGTCGGTGCCCAACGCATCGCTGCAAATCTGCGCGATCACGGTCTCCACACCTTGCCCGACCGAGGCCGCACCGGTGACGACCTCGATGGCGCCCGATGTGTCGATCGTCACGCGCACCCCGTCGAACGGACCGAGGCCGCTTTTTTCGACGAACATGCCGAGGCCAACGCCGACCGCTTCGCCGGCCTTGCGCCGCCGTTGCACATCGGCCTGCAACTCGACCCAGTTCATGGCGGCCAGCGTCTTGCCGAGCAAAGCCGGATAGTCGCCGGAATCGAACGTGACATGGGTGCCGAGCGTCTCGATCGGACGCGCGTACGGCATCTCGGCCGTGGCGATCAGATTACGCCGCCGGACTTCGACGCCGTCGATTCCGACCCTGGCCGCAATCGCATCGAGCAGCCGCTCGCGCACGAACGTGCTTTCATACCGGCCCGGCGCGCGATAGGTGCCGCCCGGCGTCTTGTTGGTCAGCCGGATGTGGCCGACCGCGCGGTAGGCCGGAACGCGATACGGGCCCGGCAGCATGGCCGCGGCAAGATCGGGAACGGTGGCCGCGTGCGTGCGCACATAGGCGCCCTGGTCGTGAAAGAATTCGTCGTCGATGCCGAGGATGCGGCCCTCGGTGTCGATGGCCGCCCGGATGCGATGGAGCTGCTGCCGCGAATGATTGGCGGCGATCAGATGCTCGCGTCGATCCTCGATCCATTTCACCGGCCGGCGGAAGCGGAGCGCGGCGGCGCACACCAGCACATCTTCGGGATAGAGCTCGCCGCGGATGCCAAAGCCGCCGCCGACATGGCCCTCGTAAAGATGCACCCGCGATGGCGGAAGCCCGAGCATGCCGGCGATCTGGTCGCGATTCCAGTGCGGCACCTTGGCGGCGCCATGCAGTTCCAGCACCTCGCGGGCACCGTCATAACGCCCGATGGCGCCGCGGGTTTCGAGCGGAACGCCGGAATGGCGCCCGACGCGAAGCTCCAGCGACACCGTCGCGTGCGCGTTGCGGAAGGCCGCATCGAGGTCGCCGTATTCCTTGCGAACCTGGCCCGCCTCGGTCGAGCGGCCCGGCTCGAATTCGCCGGGCGTCTCCTCGGCCCGCAACAGCGCCGGCAGTTCCTGAAGCTCCAGCACGATCCGGTCGGCGACGTCCTCCGCAAGGTACGGATCCTCGGCAAACACCACCGCAACCGGGTCGCCCACATAGCGCACCCGGCCGCTGGCCAGGACGCGCTGGCGGTAGCCATCCAGTCCCGCGATCTTGCTCAGGCGAAAATCGATCGGCGGAATGTCGGCCACGTCCGCCGCGGTCCAGACCGCATGCACGCCTGGTGTTTCGCGGGCCGCCGTGGTGTCGATCGACAGCAGCCTGGCGTTGGCGTGGGTCGAACGCACCACACGCATGTACAACTGGCCGGCAAAAGAGACATCGGCGGCAAACCGGCCCCGGCCGAACAGCAACGGCCGGTCCTCCAGGCGGGTGACCGAGCGGCCGACAAGTTTTTCTCTGGCGTCTGGCATGTCCCGCGGCTCCCTCGCCGCTCCGATCGCGCTCGGCTAGGCCCGCATCTCGGCCACCGCGGCGCGGACCGCCTTGATGATGTTCTGGTAGCCGGTGCAACGACAGAGGTTCGACGCCAGAACATCGAGAAGCTCGTCGTCGGCGATGTCGGGCTCGCGCTCCAGCACCGCCGTCACGAGCATCAGGAAGCCCGGCGTACAGAAACCGCATTGCAGGCCGTGGTGCTCCATGAAGACGCGCTGCAGCGGATTGAGCGTGTCGCCGTTGGCCAGGCCTTCGACCGTGCGGATCGGAACGCGGTCTGCCTGCACCGCGAACATCAGGCAGGACCGGACCGGATCGCCGCCGACGATGACCGTGCAGGCGCCGCACACGCCATGCTCGCATCCGAGATGGGTTCCGGTCTGGCCGCAATTCTCGCGGATCGCGTCGGCCAGCGTCCGCCGCGGCTCGACGCTGATGGCGTGGTCGCGTCCGTTGATGTTGAGGGTGATGTCGACCTTGCCGGTCATGCGCGCTTCTCCGTCGCCGCGCGCAAAGCCGCGCGGATTTTCCGAGGCGTTGCCGGGATCTCGTCAATCGAGACGTTGAACGGCGTGAGCGCATCGTTGATGGCGTTGATCACCGCCGCCGGCGCACCGATCGCGCCGCCTTCGCCGACGCCCTTGGCCTTGGTGATGGACGCGTCGCTATAGGTTTCCATGTGATGCAGTTCGATCGGCGGGATTTCGCGCGCCGTCGGCAGCAGGTAATCGGCGAGCGTGCTGGTGAGAATGTCACCCGTATCGCTGTAGATGATCTCCTCCAGCAGCGCGTTGCCGATGCCTTGGGCGACGCCGCCATGCACCTGACCGTCCGCGATCATCGGATTGATGATGCGGCCGGCGTCTTCCGCCACCAGGAATTTCTCGAGCCGCCACATGGCCGGTGTCGATATCGACCAGGACGATCGCAACGTGACACGCATTGGAGAAGGTGCCGCCCGGATCGTAGGCGCCGGTTTCGGTGAGACCCGGCTCGATCTCGCCCTTGAAGCGATGGGTTTGATAGTAGGCCTGGCGCGCCATGGTCGGGATCGGCACCGAACGATCGGTGCCGCTGACCTTGGCCATGCCGGCTTCGAGCACGATATCGGCGGCCGAGGCTTCCAGCATATGGCTTGCGATCTTGAGCAGCTTGGTCCGCAGCTTCTGCGCCGCGATCATGCTCGCGCCGCCGGCGATCACCAGCGAGCGGCTGGCAAAGGTGCCCCACCCATAGGGCGCGCGGTCGGTGTCGCCATGGATGACCCTGATCTGCGCAGGCTCTATGCCGATCTCATCGGCGATGATCTGGGCGAGCGTCGTTCGCAACCCCTGCCCGTGCGGCGACGACCCGATCCGCGCCTCCACCAGGCCGGAGGGATCCATGGTGATCTCGACGTTTTCCCAGCCGGGCGTGATCTCCATGCCGCGCGCCGCAAACGCCGGACTGCCGTAGCCGGTTCGCTCGGAGAACGTGGAGAAGCCGATGCCGAGATGGCGGCCTTGCGCCCTCGCCTGCTTCTGGCGCGCGCGGAATGCCGGCAGGTCGATGTGCTCGATCGCCATCTCCAGGGTCTGGCGGTAGCTCGCTTCGTCGAACGTCAGGCCGGTCGCGGATTTGTAGGGAAACCGATCGATCAGATTGCGACGGCGGATTTCGATCGGCTCGATGCCGAACCGCGCGGCCGCCTTGTCCATCAGCCGTTCCAGCGCGAAGGTGATCACCGGACGCGATACACCGCGATAAGGCGCCATCGGACAGGTGTGCGTGACGACGCCGCGCGCAACGCAATCGTAGGCCTGAGCCTGGTAGGGACCCGGCAGCTCGGCCATGGCCATCAGCGGCTCGACGCCGCAGGTCGTCGGAAAACAGGAATAGGCGCCGACATTGGCGACGATATCCGCCGAAAGCGCCGTGAGCCTGGCATCCTTGTCGAACGCACCCTCGAGCGTGATGACCTGATCGCGGCTGTGAAAACCCGCCATGAGGTTTTCCCGGCGGTCTTCGGTCCAGGCCACCGAGCTGCGCAACCGGCGCGCCAGCCACACCAGGATCACGTATTCCCCGGTGAGCGACATCTTCTGGCCGAACCCGCCGCCGACGTCGGGCGCGATCACCCGCAGATCGGACTCGGGAATTCCGAGCACGTCGGCAATCGCGGTCCTGGTCAGATGCGGCATCTGGGTGGTGCAGGTCAGCGTGACGCGGCCGGTTGCGGCGTCGTAGGCGGCGTGCCCGGCCCGCGCCTCCAGCGGCGTGGCGTTTTGCCGGCGCGAGCGCGCATCGAATTTGATCAGCGTATGCGCCGACGCCCGCGTGGCATCGAAATCCGGCGTCTTGATCCGTCCTTCGACGATGACGTTCGCCGGCGCTTCGGGATGGACGAGCGGCGCGCCTGCGGCAAGCGCGCCGCGCGCATCGGTGACGGCTGCAAGCGGCGCGATCTCGACCTCGACCCGATCGGCGAGATCCTCGGCCTCCTCCTTGCTCGGCGCGACCACGGCGGCGACCAGTTCGCCGGCAAAGCGCACCACGTCCGCGGCCAGGATCGGCTGCGCCACCGGAACATAGTTGAACTTGTGCAGCATCGGCCTGATCGGCTTGATCGCCGCGACGTCGGCGGCGGTGATCACATGGGCATGGGGTGGCGCGTCGATGCGACCGATCCGCCCCGACGCAACCTGACTTCGCACGAAGCGAACCCAATGCGCGGCCGGCAGATCGGCGGTGAAATGGCCCTGTCCCGCCACCAGCGCCGGATCCTCGACCCGTCGGATCGACCGGCCCACCCAGGTCATTCCGGAGCCCTTGGTCGGGGCGCTCATGAGGCGGATTGCTCCAGCGCACGGCGTGTGACCGCACGAACGAGGTCGCGGCGAAACTCCGCATCCGCCTGGATATCCTCCATCGGATCGACGGCCTTGGCGGCCGCCTCTGCCGCCGCCTGGAACGTCTTTGCTTCAGGCGGACGGCCTTTCAAGGCGGCCTCTGCTTCGGGAATCCGCCGTGGGCGTGTCTCGGCGCCACCGATCCCGACCCGAGGCTCGGCAATGACGCCATCGGCAAGCCGGTATGTCACCAGCGCCATCGCGATTGCGAAATCGCCGGCGCGCCGGTTGAATTCATTGAAGCCGAAGTGGGTCTGGTCGGAAATCACCGGCAGGCGAACTTCGGTGAGGATCTCGTCTTCGGCCAGCGCCGTTGTCATGATCCCTTCGAAAAACTCGTCTGCCGCGATGACGCGCTGCCCGCGCGCGCTCGTCGCCACCATCTGCGCCGCGAGCGTGGCCGCCACCAGGCACCATTCCGACGCGGGATCGGCATGCGCGATGCTGCCGCAGAATGTGCCGCGCATGCGGATCGGATAATGCGCGATGTGGCGCACGACGGTGGCGAGCAACCGGCCCATTTGTCCTTTGACGTCCGGACGATGGAACGCGGCGTGGCGGACAATGGCGCCGATGGAAAGCGTATCGCCGGCCTGCGACACCCGCGCGAGCTCGGCAACCCCGTTGATGTCGACGAGGTGAGCCGGCCGCGCCATGCGGAAGGCCATGATTGGAACGAGGCTTTGCCCACCCGCGAGGACACGGCCATCCTTCGGACCGAATTCGGCGAGCATTGCGGCGGCTTCCGCGACCGTCCTCGGAGCGTGACGAACGAACGGCACGGACTTCATAGCCGGAGCTTCCTGCGGAAAACGGCGATTTCCTTCATGCTAGCGGCGGCGCTTTCGCCGAGTCAATGTGAACCGCCTGTTTCCGCTGTCGTCCCGGACTGGCCGCGCGGGCAGCGGCGGATGAGCCGCGCAAGATCGCCTCGCAGACCACACGGCGCGGCCCTCGAAATCCCGGACCAGACTTGCGGCAAGTGCGCCGGGTTTTCGGGCCCGGATGATCATATGTGCACATATGACTGACCTGGACAGTCAAAGATCGCATCGTTAGAGTTCAGGCTTGTCGAGCCGAGCCTTGGTTGCTGCCTGCCTCGCAGGAAGACGAGCGCGATACGCGCTGACAAGTTCATGATGGATCGCGCGCGCGACCGGACATGATTTCCACCAACCCATGCTCGCGGTGCTCGCTCTCCCCTCTTGCGGGACCGGATTTTCGAACGCGCGGCGGCGCCAAAAACGGCACCGCACCGCTGCGGCGTGATGCCCTCTTGGGCGCCCCTCGCCTTGACAAGATTCCGGGGCGCACGACAATCAATCCAGCGTGCACCCCTTTGGATGGAGACCGCGCATGATCACCAGATCTCACTTGCTTCGACTGGCGGCGGCCGGCGCCGCGGTCGTCTGCTTTGCTCCGTCGGCGATGGCGCAAGGCACCATCAAGATCGGCGAGATGAACAGCTACAAATCGCAGCCGGCGTTTCTCGATCCCTACAAGAAGGGTTGGGAGCTCGCGATCGAAGAGATCAACGCCAAGGGCGGCGTCCTGGGGCGCAAGCTCGAGGTGATCTCGCGCGACGACGGCGCCAACCCGGGAGACGCCGTGCGCGTCGCCGAGGAACTGGTGACCCGCGAAGGCGTCAACATCATCGCCGGCACGTTCCTCTCCCACGTTGGCCTTGCGGTCACCGAGTGGGCCGGCAAGAAGCAGGTGTTTTTCCTCGCCGCCGAGCCGCTGACCGACAAGATCACCTGGCAGAACGGCAACCGCTACACCTTCCGGCTTCGCGCCTCGACCTACATGCAGGTGGCGATGCTGATGCCGCACGTCATCGAGGCGAAGAAGAAGCGCTGGGCGCTGGTCTATCCGAACTTCGAGTTCGGCCAGTCGGCGGCGGAAGCGTTCAAGACCATGCTGAAGAAGGCGCAGCCCGACGTCGAGTTCGTCACCGAGCAGGCTCCGCCGCTCGGCAAGGAGGACACCGGCGCGATCACGCAGGCGCTGGACGACGCCAAGCCCGACGGCATCTTCAGCGCCATGTTCGGCACCGGGCTCGCCAAATTCGTCCGCGACGGGACAACGCGAGGCACGTTCAAGAACCGCGTCGTCGTCAACCTGCTGGCCGGCGAGCCGGAATACCTCGATCCGCTCAAGGACGAGGCGCCGGTCGGCTGGATCGTCACCGGCTATCCCTGGAACGAAATCAACACGCCGGAACACAAAACCTTCGTCGCGGCCTACCAGAAGAAGTTCAACGACTATCCGCGGCTCGGTTCGATCGTCGGCTATGACACCATGAAGTCGCTTGCCGCCGGCATCGCCAAGGCAGGCTCCACCGACACCGAGAAGCTGATCACGGCGTTCCGCGGCCTCGAGGTCAAGGGCGGTCCATTCGGCACGTTCACCTACCGCGCCCAGGACCATCAGGCGACGGTTGGCGCCTATGTCGGCAAGATCGCGCTCAAGGACGGCAAGGGCACCATGTCCGACTTCAAGTATGTCGACGGGTCGAGCGTGATGCCGAGCGATGAAGAGGTGAAGAAGCTTCGTCCGGCGGCGCCGTAATCGCGTGATTGCTACGACGGCGGGGTGCTCTACTCCATAGCCCGTCGAAGACGGGTGTGAACGCCCTGATGAAAGAAGAGGGTTGGATGAGGGGATCCAACTCTGTCGATTGACCCTGATCTCTCAAGCGGGCGTGCTTTGCGCGCCCGCCTTCCTCTGTGGGAGAGGCGAAGCGGAGCTCGCGGTCAGCGCTGATGTCGTTCGACGCTTTCCTGTTCCAGGCACTCAACGGGCTTGCGTCCGCCTCCGGCCTATTCTTCGTCGGCGCCGGCCTGTCGCTGATTTTCGGCGTCTCGCGCATCGTCAACATCGCCCATGGCTCGCTCTACATGCTGGGCATCTACATTGCCTACAGCGTCGCGACCAAGGTGGGCGGCGGCCTCGGCTTCTGGGGCGCCATCGTGCTCGCGCCGCTGCTGGTAGCGGCGATCGGCGCGCTGATCGAGATCCTGCTGCTTCGGCGCATCTACCAGGCGCCGGAACTGTTCCAGTTGCTCGCCACATTCGCGGTGCTGCTGGTGATCAACGATGCGACGCTCTGGATCTGGGGCAACGAAGATCTGTTCGGACCGCGTGCACCGGGCCTGCGCGGGTCGGTGGAAATTCTCAATCGCCGCTTCCCGAGCTACGACCTGTTCCTGATCGTCGCCGGGCCGGTCGTGCTGATCGGCATGCACCTGGTTCTGACCAAGACGCGCTTCGGCCGGCTGATCCGCGCTGCCACGCAGGACCGCGAGATGGTCGGCGCGCTCGGCGTCAACCAGGCCCTGCTCTTCACGCTGGTGTTCGCCTGCGGCTCGGGGCTTGCCGGCCTTGGCGGCGCGCTGCAATTGGCCCGCGAGCCTGCCAATCTCGCGATGGACCTGACGGTGCTGGGCGACGCGTTCGTGGTGGTGGTGGTCGGCGGCATGGGCTCCATCCCCGGGGCTTACATCGCCGCCGTCATCATCGCGGAGATCAAGGCGCTGTGCATCGGCATCGGCGTGGTGCACGTGTTCGGCATGTCGCTCAATTTCTCCAAGCTGACCCTGGTCGCCGAATTCCTGGTCATGGCCGCGGTGCTGATTGCGCGGCCTTATGGCCTGCTCGGCAGGCCGCAGATCGCCGTGCGCAACACCGCCGCCGACGAGGATCCGATGCGCGCGCCGCAGCGGCCGCTCATCCTGGCCGGCATCGCGCTTGTTTTCTTCCTTGCCGCCCTGCCGCTGCTCGACCGCACGTTCCCCTACGCCATGGTGCTCGGCATCGACGTGCTGATCGCGGTGCTGTTTGCCACCAGCCTGCATTTCATCATGGGCCCCGGCGGCATGCATTCGTTCGGCCATGCGGCCTATTTCGGACTCGGCGCCTATGCGGCGGGACTGCTGGTGAAATTCCTCGCGCTGTCCATGCCGCCGGCGCTGCTCATCGCGCCTCTCGTCGCCGGCGCCGGCGCCCTGCTGTTCGGCTGGTTCGCGGTGCGGCTCTCGGGCGTTTACCTCGCCATGCTGACGCTTGCGTTCGCGCAGATCGTCTGGGCCATCGTGTTCCAGTGGGAGAACCTGACCGGCGGCTCGAACGGCGTGCTCGGCATCTGGCCGACCGCGCCGTTCGAAACCCGCACGCGCTACTACCTGCTTACTTTGGCGCTCACCGTCGTCGGCGTGCTGGCGCTCTGGCGTATGCTGTTCGCGCCGTTCGGCTACGCGATGCGGGCCGGCCGCGATTCGCCGCTCCGCGCCGAGGCGATCGGCATCAACGTCAAGCGCGTGCACTGGATCGGCTTCGCCATCGCCGGCGTGTTCGGCGGGCTGGCCGGCGCGCTGTTCGCCTTTGCCAAGGGCTCGATCTCGCCCGAAACCATTGCGGTCGGCCGCTCGGTCGACGGTATGGTGATGGTCCTGCTCGGCGGCCTGCAGACGCTGGTCGGACCGGTGGTCGGAGCCTCGGTGTTCGCGGTGCTTCAGGACACCATCATGCGCCAGACCGAATTCTGGCGCGCGCTGCTCGGCGTCATCATCCTGACTTTGGTGCTGACGTTCCCGCTTGGCCTGGTCGGCTCCGTCGCGCGGCTGTTCGGCAACCGGAAGACGCGGCCATGAGCGTCCTTTCGGTGCAGAACCTGCGCAAGTCGTTCGGCGGTGTCCGTGCCGTCGATGGGGTGAACTTTGAGGTCGGCGACGGCGAATTCCTGGCGCTGATCGGGCCGAACGGCGCCGGCAAGTCGACCTGCTTCAACATGATCAACGGCCAGCTCTCGCCTGACAGCGGCGACATACGCTTCGGCGACCGGAGCATCGTCGGCCTGCTGCCGCGCGACATCTGGCGGCTCGGCGTCGGCCGCACGTTTCAGGTCGCGGCAACATTCGGTTCCATGACCGTGGTCGAAAACGTGCAGGTCGCGCTGTGCAGCCACCACGGCGACCTGTTCCGCTTTGGCCGGGCCTTTGCGCGCCGCCACCGCGAGCGCGCCATCGCGCTGCTGCAACAGGTCGGCATGGGCAACGAGCCCGACCGGCCCTGCAAGGAGCTTGCTTATGGCGACGTCAAGCGCGTCGAGCTGGCGATTGCGCTCGCCAACGAGCCGCGCCTGCTGCTGATGGACGAGCCGACCGCCGGCATGGCGCCGCGCGAGCGCAACGACCTGATCGCGCTGATCAAGCGCCTGGTGGTCGAGCAGAAGATTTCCGTGCTGTTCACCGAACATTCCATGGATGTGGTGTTCGCTTACGCGGATCGCATCCTGGTGCTGGCGCGCGGCGTGCTGATCGCCGACGGAAACGCCGAGGCGATCCGCGACAACCCGGAGGTGCAGCAGGTCTATCTCGGCACCGGCAAGACTTTGACGCGCGCCGGAGCGCACCCATGAGCGGTCCGATTCTCGAAGTGCAGGGGCTGAATGCCTGGTATGGCGCGGCGCATATCCTGTTCGACCTGTCTTTTCATGTCGGACGCGGCGAAGTGGTGGCGCTGATGGGACGCAACGGCGCCGGCAAGTCGACCACCATCAAGGCGCTGATGGGCCTGATGGCGCGGCGGTCGGGCACGGTGCGTTTTTGCGGCGAGGACATCTCCAAGCTGCGGTCGTTCGAAATCGCGCGACGCGGTCTCGGCTTCGTGCCCGAGGACCGGCGCATTTTCTCCGACCTGACCGTGCTGGAAAATCTCGACATCGGCCGCCAGAACCCGCGGCGCTTCCCGGACGGACAGCCGGCGCCATCCTGGACGCTGGAAAAGCTGTTCGCGATATTTCCCAATCTCGCCGCCATGCCGGATCGGCGTGGCGCGCACATGAGCGGCGGCGAGCAGCAGATGCTCACCGTCGCGCGAACCCTGATGGGAAACCCGCTGCTGGTCGCGCTCGACGAGCCGTCCGAAGGCGTCGCGCCGGTGATCGTCGAGCAGATGGCGAACGCGATTGTCGAACTGAAGAAGGAAGGCCTGTCGGTCGTGCTCTCCGAGCAGAACATCCACTTCGCCGAACTCGTGTCCGACCGCGTCTATGTGCTGGAGAAAGGGCAGATGCAATGGCAGGGCCGCATGGCGGACCTTGCCCGGGACGTTGCCGCGCAACGCAGCTTTCTGTCGGTCTAGAAAGACAATCGTACGAATTGAATTCGCTGTCGCTTGGTCATGGATGGCCGGGTCATGCCCGTTCCTGTTCTCTCGCGACTCCTCAAGGGCTTAAAGTGTCAACCCCATGCCAAGCGCGACATGGGAACAAAAGCAAATTACGGGAAGTGTCAAACCCGGAAGCCGCTCTGGCCAATTTGAACTCGGGGTTCGCCCGGCAAGGTAGAGGCGCTGAAGCGTGTGCAACGTGACCAAAAAAAGAGGCCCCGGCGGAATGGGCTACACCGGGGCCCGAAGAGTGAGAGACACAGCGCTCGCAGCGCGAATGCGCATCGAATGTCAGTAGGAACCTAACAACCAAACAAGCCCAAGTTCGGGTTCCGGCAGCGCGCCGATCCACCACAGCAGCATTTCACGGCAGCGGTACATGCACTGCGATGATGTGCTGCCGCGTTGCTTCCTCACACTTGAACTGATCTTTGACCCTCCCGGCAGTCGAGCCGCTCAACGCTATGCAAACGCGGCACGCATAGCGCATCGGCACACCAAGCACTTTAACCCGTAGCGGCTCTCGCCACGTGATCCACGGACACCGCTGCTCCAATTGCTCCAGCACACTGATGTCGGTGTCTGTGCTCGGTCTCATCAAACGCGCTCCCAGCAGTTTGTGAAACACCCAGCTCGCGGCAGCCCGCAATTGCCGGGTGCCCAGTAGAGCGCGACAGTCTGTGCGACAGCAATGGCACGGCTCAAAGTCCGCGCCGGTGAGGCTCGCGCGCAACAGGGGCGCGGAGGACGGTAAAAAATTACCGGACAATATTGGACAGCGCCCGAGGCGTGAACCTGTGGGGGAAAGCGCGCGACCAATAGGGGGAAAGGCAAAACAGGAGTTCCAAACATGAAAGTGTTCATCCGCAACGCGCTCCTTGGAGCGGCCGGTCTCGTTGCTTTCTCGCTGCCCGCACATGCGGTTGGCTCGGCGACAATCGAGGACGCGCCGCTGGTCAAATCGAACACGGCGCAGCATCAGCAGTTTGCCCAGCGCCCCTACGATCCCAGCGCCGGTAGTGTCGGCTTCAAGAAGTCGAAGAAGAAAAAGGCGAAGAAGTAAAGGGCTGAAAGGCCCCGGCAAAAAGCCGGGGCCTTTTTTGTGCGCGCGAGCCCGTGGCGTAAACTGCCGCCATGCTTGTGCGTCTGGATCAACGAGCCTCCGCACGCGAGCGCAAGGCCCGCTATCGCAAGCGCCTCAAATCCGGGGGCGCGGTGCTGCGCGTGCCGACGCGCGACCTCAATGCTTTAATCAGCGCGCTCCTAGCCCTGCGCTGGCTTGACGAAAGCAAAAGCGAGGATCGCGAGCAGGTCGCCGTCGCCGTCGGCGCGCTGCACGACGACTTCGTGACGCGGCTGTCCCGCGTGGGCAGACAGACGATAGGACGCGTGCCACCGTCGCTGTCATGACACGACCGCCTTACGCAATCCCATTGCGTCCCGACTTCGCTGCCGCGCGTGACCGTCCGTCCGCCAGCCTCGTCCGCGCCTGCCTCGCAATGGCGCGCAGTGTCCACGACCGCGATAGGCTTGGCGCGGCTGAGGTCGCCCGCCGCGCTTGGAGTGACGACCGCGCCACACTGGAAATTGTCCAGCGCGCCGTGTCGTCAGCGGCAACCTCCACCACGTCCGGCTGGGCATCGCAGCTTGCAGCCACCGCCGTCGCCGATCTGATCTCAACGCTGGGCCCGGCGAGCGCGGGCAGCCAACTGATCGCGCAGGCGCTCAACCTCGAATTCGGTAGCGCGGCGTCGATCCGGTGCCGACTGTCGTGAGTGACGCAGCCGATGTTGTGTTCGTCGCGGAAGGTGAGGCGATCCCAATCCAGCAAAGTGTCAACCCCGCCGGACGGGTTGACACTTTGGTGGCAAAAACCCTTTAACAACAAACGTCAGGAACGGGCTTAGCGAGATAAGCCCGGCCATGACCGCGGCGCCCAGCGTGCCGATCGCACCGCGGCATCGGCCGGCAACCGGGTCGGGTCAGCCCGCCGACGCTGCGCCCGCCGCCTGCGGAACTCCGGAAATCGTGGTGTCCGGATAGAGCGCCTTGAGCTGCGGATAGACCTCGCGCGCGAACATCCGGATGCCGTGCACGGTGTCGTCGTGCTCCAGAAAGCCCGCCTGCCCCATGATCAAGAGCTGGCCGTATCCTCCGACATACTCCCAGTGCTTCCTGATCTGCTTGAGCACCTGGTCCGGCGTTCCCGCAAACATCAGGCCTGCCTCGAGCGCACCGTCGACCGTTCCCTGCTTGGTGCCATGGGCGCTGACGACATTCTGCGCGCCGCGGGCAAGCTGCATGTTCATGGCCACCGGCACGTAGCCCGGCGGATTGGAAAAGTGCAGCGGCACCTTGTTGGAATTCACGTACCACAAGAGCTTCTCGGCGCCCGCGCGAGCCCTGGCTTCGGTGTCGCCCACATAGATCAGGGCCGCATAGGCCAGCCGGTCGATCGGGACATCCTGGCCGCGGCCGGCCTCCCGCCAGCCGCGCCGGTAGGCTTCGTAAATGCGCTTGGTCAATTCAAAGCCGGTGAGGAACGTCGCCTGGACATAGCCGTGCGCGCCGACCTGCGCAGCGCCGCCGGGGCTGGTCGTGCTCACCCAGACCGGCGGGTGCGGCTGCTGGTAGCAACGCGGCCAGATATTGATCGAGCGGTGATGGAAGAACCGACCCTCGAAGCTGAACGGCCCCTCGTGATGCGTCCAGGCCTTGACGATGAGATCGAGCGCCTCCCAATGCCGCTCGTTCATCCGCACCGGATTGCTGTTGGCCGGCAAGATCTCGTAGGGCACGCCGCGCACGAAACCCGCCTCGAGCCGGCCGTGCGACATCACGTCGATCATCGCCATTTCTTCGGCCACGCGCACGGGCTGGCGGCGGTTGGCAATCGGATTTCCTAGGATCAGAAGTCGCGCTTTCTTGCTCTGCCGCGCCAGCGCCGCCAGCATCAGCGGCGCCGCGGGATCGACGCAGGTGGCGGTCTGATGATGCTCGTTGAGCATGATCTCCACGCCTTCGTCCTCGGCGATCAGCCATTCGTCGATATAGCGGTCGTAAAGCGCCGCGCCTTTCACCGGATCGTAGATGCGGTTGGGCAGGGACACGCGGATTGACGGATAGGTGTCCGCCGGCGGCAGGTACGGATAGGCGGTCTCGCTGAAATGCCACGCCCTCATGTCAGGCTCCAGAAATCACGCTTCGAGGAATTCAAGGACGGCCGAAGCGAGCGCATCGGGCTGTTCGAGATGCGGCGCGTGCCCGGCGGCCGCAATTGTCGACGTGCGCGCGTTCGGCAGCAGGCCGGCGTAAGTCTTCAGATAGTCGGCGGACACAAGACCGTCGCTGGCGCCGCGGATAAACAAGGCCGGCGCCTTCACGCGATGCAGGCGGTGCTTGAGCTTGGTGCTGTGCATCCACGGCTCCCACACCAGCAGCGCCGTGGTCTCGCGATTGCGGAACATGATCGCCAGCTCGTCGTCCGGCATCTTGCCGGTGTCGGGCGCCTTGGAGGGATCGTGATAGACAAGCTTGTTCACGTCCGCCTGCGGCATCGCAAAGATGTCGGGAATGTCGAGCTTGTCCGCAGAGCCGACCTTCACGCCGACGGGACCGACCATCACCAGCCTGCTCACGCGCTCCGGCACCTTGGTCGCCATCTCGGCGGCGATCCATCCGCCGATCGAGCAGCCGACGATATCGACCTTGTCGAGGCCGAGCGTGTCCATCAGCTCGAGATAGATGTGTGCGATGTCGTCGATGCTGTCGAGCCAGTCCGGCAGGCCGGACCGGCCAAAGCCGGGGTGAGAGGGCACGATCAAACAGCGCCGCGCTGAAAACAGCGGGACGAACTCTTGTTTTGCATTGACGCCCTGGCTCCCATGGAGCCAAAGCAGCGGAGCGCCCTCCCCGGCCTCGAACACTTCGAGGTCAATTCCTGCAATCCTGATTGTTGTTGTTTTCAAGCACGCTCACTCCCTGCGTATGGTTTGCCGCTTTCAGACGTTTGTCAATTTTCGGGCGCGGCTATAAGCTACGACGAAACACAACAATTTCAGTGGTGGGAGGAACGCATGCCGCGAATGCATTTCGGTCTGGTATTGGCCGCATCAATGGCGTTGGCGTCCGGAGCCCAGGCCGCCGATATCCGCCTGCTGGCGAGCTGGGACAAGACCAACCCCGCGGTGGGCGTGCTGGCCGATCCCTTCGCAAAGGGCGTCGAAGCGGCGACCAAAGGCAATATCAAATTCATTGTCAGCGGGCCCGAGACCGTTCCGCCGTTCGAGCAGCTTCAGCCTGTCACGACCGGCGTATTCCAGATGCTGTTCACGCACGCGATCTATCACTACGGCACGACCGGTCTTGCGGTCGGCCTGGATGCAGTGCGCGGCGACCTCGAAGCGCGCCGGAAGTCCGGGATCACCGAAGCGCTGGACAAGCACTATCAGAAGCTTGGCCTCAAGGTGGTCGCCGTCGCGATCTCGGCAACCAAGGGCTATCACATGGTGCTGCGCGCGCCGGTCGGGCCCTCGGGCGATCTGCAAGGCCGCAAGATCCGCGGCACGCCGAGCTACCACACCGTCATCGGCATGCTGGGCGCGTCGCCGGTCGTGCTGCCGGGCGGCGAGGTCTATGCCGCATTGGAAAAGGGCGTGGTGGACGGTGCCGCATGGCCCGCGTCCGGCGTGCTCGGGATGCGATGGTACGAGGTCGCCAAACATATGCTGCGTCCGAGCTTCGGGCTCAGCCATTACCTGTTCCTGATGAACCTCAACGCCTGGAACCGGCTGACCGACGCAGAACGCAACATCCTCCTGGCGGAAGGCCGCAAGGCGGAGGAAACCTGGTTCAAGGAATACGATCGCATGGTCCAGGAGGAAGAGGTCGAACTGATCAAGCGCGGAATGCAGGTCACCGAGATGGGAGAGGCCCAGAAGACCAAGCTGCAGGCGGCCTGGGCGCAGGCGCAATGGGACCTGGCGGAGAAGAAAAGCGGCCAGGAGGCGAAGGACCTGCGCGAAATGCTGAAGCGTCAGGGGCTGACCGACTAGGCCGGTCAACCAGCAGCGAGGGTGCGGGCCGCCATGGCTCCATTCTGGCGGAAGCTCGCGGCCCTGCACGACGCGATCACGTCGGCGAGCTTCGCCGGCGCCGCAGCCGTTCTTGGCGCGATCGCGTTCTCGTTCTGCTACGAGGTGACGGCGCGCTACTTCTTCGCTGCGCCGACGAGTTGGGCCAACGCCTTCGTTTCCTATCTGCTGTGCGCTGCCATTTTTCTGGCGGTGCCCGAACTTACGAGGCGGCGCGCCCACGTTGCCATCAACCTCCTGCTCGAACGACTCTCGCCTAGACCGGCCATCGTCCTGAACCGCGTCATCCGTGCGGCCAGCGCCGCGGCCTGTCTGCTCGCCGCCTGGTTCACCGCCAACGCCACGCTTGATCAGTTCAATCTCGGCATCGACACGATCTCGACCTATCCGGTTCCGAAATGGCTGAGTGTCGGCTTTCATCCCGTACGGGATGTTCAGCTCCGGCCTGTATTTCATCCGCGACCTCACGCGTGACGATGCGGGCGGCGGCACGGCGAGCCTGATGCCATGACGTGGTGGATCGCGCTCTCGGGCGGAATCGGACTGCTTCTCGGATTGCTGTTCCTCGGCATCCCGGTGTTCGTGGCGTTTCTCATCCTCAACGTCGCCGGCATTCTCGTGCTGACGGGACCGGCCGGCTTCGGTCTGTTCGCCAACAGCATCTACACCACGGCAACCACGACCGCGCTTGCAACCGTCCCGCTGTTCATCGTGATGGGAGAGATCCTGTTCCGCTCCGGCGCAATGGAGGCGGTGTTCGACTCGCTCGACCGGCTGGTGGGACGGATTCGCGGGCGGCAGTACATTCTGTGCATCCTGCTGTCCGCAATCCTTGGCGCATTGTCGGGCGCCGCCATGGCTGTGGCGGGCCTGCTCGGACGCTCCCTGCTCCCGGAAATGCTGCGGCGCGGCTACAACACGCGCCTGTCCACCGGGACGATCCTCGCCGGCGCATGCCTGGATCCGATCATTCCGCCAAGCATCCTCGCCATCCTCATCGCAACGCTGGCGGAGATATCGACGGCCGGCCTGCTGATCGCGGGCATCATCCCCGGCCTGCTGCTGATGTGCCTGTTTCTCATCTACGTGATGGTCCGGGTGTGGCGCGATCCATCGCTCGCGCCCGACGTCGCATCCGACATGGACGATGCGAAGCCGAAGACCGGCGCAACCGCGGCCGTGCTCCGCATTTTTCCCTGCGCCTTCGTGTTCTTCATGGTCATGGGGCTGATCATGTTCGGGGTGGCAACCCCGACCGAAGCGGCCGCGACCGGCGTGTTTGGCGCAATCGTCGTCGCGCTCATCTACCGGAAATTTTCCGTGCAGATGATCGTGCAGTCGCTGACGACGGCCGCAACGGTATCGGCGCTGCTGCTCGTCATCATGTGCTGCGCGGTGATGTTCAGCCAGTTGCTGACATTCACCGGCGCGACGCGCGCGGTGGCGGAGGTGGTCGCGCACCTCGACATGCCGGCCGTCGTCATGCTGTTCGCGATGATGGCGCTGCCGTTCGTGCTGTTCATGGTCCTGGACCAGCTCGCGCTGATGCTGGTGCTGATCCCGATCTATCAGCCGCTGCTCAAATACTACGCCTTCGATCCGATATGGTTCTGGACGCTATTCCTGATCGTGGCGACCGTCGGCGGGCTGACGCCGCCATTCGGCTATGTGCTGTTCGCCCTCAAGAGCGCGGCGCCCGAGTTGCCGACGACCGAGATCTACCGCGCCTCCTGGCCGTTCGTCTGGCTGATCGTTCTCGGCCTGATCATCCTGGTCATCTTCCCCGGCCTGGTCACGTTCCTGCCGAATCTGACCCGGCCGCAATAACGACAGCCTGGCCCGATGCTGCGTTATCCGGCATCGCAGCAGCGGATTCATGGCGCGCCGCGCGAGCGCCGATCGTCATGCAGACCGCGAACACGACCAACGCCACGATCGTCAGCGGCCCGCTCCAGAGGCGAAGCGCATGGTCCTCGAGGAGACCGCCGGCGGCGCGCAGCAACACGGCCGCATGCAGCAGCCCGAGCGGCCCGTACATCGCCGGGAAATACAACACCCGCAGCCCGGTCACCGCCGGAAATATGATCAGGGCATGTCCGAACACCATCGAGAACACGAAGCCGATCGAGATCGCATGCAAGGACAGGTCGTATCCGAAGGCCGATCCGGATGGAGGAATGGCAATCAGCACTATGCCCGCGACACCCAGCCAGACAACGCCCATGATCATGCAGACCGCAAAGAACCGCGTCTGCCCGGTCTGGCGGACGGTGCGGAACGCGATGTCGTGCCGCACCAGCCACGCCGCGCAGGCGAACAGGCCGACACCGAACAGCGTGGCGCCGTTGTTGTCCGCAAGTCCGTTCCAGGCGCCTGCCACCAGCAGACCGACCGCGAACAGAACGAGCGCCTCGCTTCCGCGTTTCGGCGCGAGCACGCGGCCAAGTTCAACTCGCTCGCCGGCGATCGTCACGATCAGGAAGGTGAGCCACCAGCCCACAACGTCGGGCACGGCCGCACCGGCGGCCCAAAGGATGTCGCCGACCAGCAGGGCGAGTGCGCCGCACAGGAGCGTCCACGCGAACAATGCGGGCTGCCGCAAGACCACCAGGCATGAGGCAACGACAAGAATCGCAGCGCCGAGCACGAGGCACGATATTCCGACGGTTGGCGGCAGGCCGGCGATCAGCGCGAGGCTGCCTGCGGCCGAGAGCGCAGGCGCACCGTAGGACCATCCACGGCCGATCGCCACGGCACGCTCCAGGCTGATCAGGGTGCCGAACAGGCCGCAGATCATCAACGGTCCGTGCAGGCCGGCAAGCCCGCCGCCGTGCGGCAACGCCCAGCCAAGTCGCCACAGCCCGCCATAGAGTCCCGTCAACAGGCCGAAGGCGCCGCAGGCGAGCAGGATCACCCGGCCTCGAATGAGATACCGTCCACCGGCGGACACGCTTGCGGCGTCACACCGTGCGGCTGATGCGGACGCGCCAGACATCGGGACCTTGCTCCAGGTACTGCCAGGCGAACCTGCCGGCATATCTCGCATCGAACTGATACGAGAGCGGTCGCGGATCGTGATCGTTGATGATGAGCAGTCCATCGCCGCTGCTCAGTCGCTCGAACGTGCCGAAGATCAAACGATGGCGTTCGGGCGGTGGAATGACCCTGACATCGATGACAGCATCCGCCGTCGATACACGTGTTTGCGACATCTAGTGCCTCCTGCCGTTGCTGGAGAATATCTTCGGCCACGAGAGCAGCCGGCGCGGCCGCACGTCCGGTTGCGTCACCCATCCAAGCTGGCGGCGGCCGGCCTCGCTGATACGTACCGGGGACCAGGGCGGATCGCAGCAGACGTCGACGGTGACAGGGGCTTCGGGAAATTGACGGCGCAATGCCGAGCGAACCTCCGCTGCCAGCATCTCCGCCATCGGGCAGCTCGGGCTTGTCATCGTCATGCGCACGAAGATGCCGGCGCCTGCCCAGGCGGCGCCATAGACGAGACCCAGGTCCACGACGTTCACGCCGAGCTCAGGGTCGTCGACGCTGCTCAGCGCCGGGACGAAGTCGGCGTCGATCGCGACCGGCGGCCCGGCATTTGCCTGCCGGTTCGATGCCGGCCGGAATGGCGGAGGCGGCGAGCCTCGATCGGTGGTGGAAGTCATGGAGCCCCTTGATCGCGTTCGCGGGATGCAACCGGTGCAATGTACCGCTGCCGCGCGAAGCGCTCTTTGCGCTGCGACAAACTGGGCCACGGCGGCTAAACTAGACGGCGAGCGAGTGGCGGGCGCGAGACTGCGCCAGATGCGCATCGAACGCCGCGGCTATCAGGCGCAGATAAGGCCGTCCCGCCTCCGTGACCGAAATGTGCCGATCCTCGATGCGGACCAGGCCGTCGGACACGAAGGGCATCAGCTCGGCGAGCTCGGACGCAAACGACGGGCATCCCGATGCTTGCCCGGCATCGGCAAACTGTTCGAGGTTGCACGCCATGTTGCACATGATGTCGGAAATGATGCGGGAGCGAATGCGATCCTCATCGGAAAGCGCGATCCCGCGCACCGTCGCCAGTTCGCCCGCCATGATCGCGCGCGAATAGTTTGCAGTGGCCGGCGCATTCTGCACGAAGCCCTGCGGCATCTGGCCAATCGCGGAGGTGCCCAATCCCAGCAGCGCATCCCCCCGGTCGGTCGTATACCCTTGAAAATTGCGGCGCAGACGGCCGTCGCGCGACGCCACTGCGATGCTGTCATCCGGTGTGGCGTAGTGATCGAGGCCGATCGGAACATACCCAAGCTCTGTCAGGGCCTCGTGAGCCGCGCGGGCTTGCGCGATGCGCAGTGCGGAGCCCGGCAACGCCGCATCGTCGATCAGCTTCTGATGCGGCTTGAACCACGGCACATGGGCATATCCGAACACCGCGAACCGCTGCGGTCGCAAATCGTGCGCCAGCATGACGGATCGCCGGACATCCTCGGCGGATTGCCCCGGCAGCCCATACATCAGATCGATATTGATGTGCGTGAGACCGGCCTCGCGCAATGTTCCCACCGCCCGTTCAACGACTTCGAACGGCTGAATACGCCCGATCGCCTGCTGCACCTTCGGCGAAAACTCCTGCACTCCGAGGCTGACGCGGTTGACCCCGATATCAGTCAGCGCGCCGACCAGCTCCCGGTTCACAAACCTGGGATCGAGTTCGATGGCGTGCTCGTGCAGCGGCGTCAGATCGAACCGGGCGTCGAGCGCCCCGACAAGCGCCCGCAACCGGTCCGGGCCGAGAATCGACGGCGTCCCTCCGCCCCAATGCAAATGGGAAATCCCGCGGCAGCCGGTACGCGCCGCGACGAGCTCGATTTCGCGGCTCAATACGGCCGCATAAGCGTCGACCGGCGCTGCCTGACGCACCGCCTTGGTGTTGCATCCGCAATAGTGGCAAAGCTGCTGGCAAAAAGGGACGTGCAGATAGAACGAAAGCGCAGCCGATCCCGGCAGGCTCTCGAGCCACGCACCGTAAGTCTGGCCGTTGACCGCCGGACCGAAATGAGGCGCCGTGGGATAGGACGTGTATCGCGGCACGGCGCGCTCGGAAGCTGCGAGTTTCTGAATATACATGACGGCATTTCGCGAATTCCGGGCGCCAGCTGCATTGATTGAAATCAAAATCCCGGGCGGCAACGCGCCGGCGGCGCAATCGGCTGTCCACAATGGGCACCGAAGTTGATCCAGAACAACTTCATCGCGCTCCAGTCTGATTACTTGCCTCACGAAACCCAATCCAGGGAACCCGTCGCCGCCCGAAGGCGACGGAAGCCTTGAATGCCCTGGTCATCAACGAGGTGGCGCGCTGAACGCCGATCCTCAAGGCCGCGATCTTCGTCGGGCAGTGACGGCGAAGCACCCCGGACGCGCGATGCTTGGCGCGCCCGGCGGTCGGCGCAACGAAGAATTGTTTTTTAAACAGCACCCATACTGTGGCCGGGTAGCCCGGCCACGGCACGCCGTGACAAACTCTCCGCTCCCGCATCGGCCACGCTTTTGGAACAATGGGCAGTCCCCGGTTTCCGCGAGGCCAGAGAGAGTCAGTCGCGATGGACCGAAGCAAGGCCGCTCCCGGCGCCGAAGCCATCCTGCGTTTCTACGACGCGCGGGGACAGCGCAACGCCGTGGGCGCAGGTGCGCGGCCCGCAATGGTGGTGATCGATTTCAGCAACGCCTTCACGCGTGGGGTGGCGGATTTTCCCGGCGGCGGCTTTGCGGCAGAGATGGCGCAGACGCGCCGGTTGCTGGACGTGGCCCGCCAGCGCGGCCTGCCGGTATTCTACACCACCATCGCCTATGCCGACCCGGAACGCGACCCAGGATTGTGGGGCAGGAAAATTCCCTGGCTCGGCTGCTGCAGGATGGGGAGTCCGGCCGTCAGCATCGACGCGACGCTTGGTCCTCTTCCCGATGAGCCGGTTATCGTCAAAAAGTTCGCTTCGGCGTTCTTCGAAACCGATCTTGCGGCTCGCATGTCAGCGCTCAGCGTCGATACGATCGTACTGGCCGGCTGCACCACCAGCGTTTGCGTGCGCGCAACCGCGGTCGATGCGATGCAACACGGCTACCGGACGCTGATCGCGGCCGAAGCGGTCGGCGACTTCGACGCGGCGCTGCATGCCGTCCATCTGCGCGACCTCGAGGCGCGGTATGCCGACGTGATGCCGGTCGAGGACATCCTCGCCTATTTCCGGTCCATGCATGTCTGAGCCGGGGATCCGTCTGCACGACGTGTCGAAAAACTACGACGCGACGGGCCAATCGGTTCCAGCGCTCGCCGCGACGTCGCTCGAGGTTCGACAGGGCGAAATGCTGGTACTGATCGGGCCGTCCGGCTGCGGCAAGACCACGATGCTGCGCATGATCGGCGGCCTGATCCCGCCGAGCGCGGGCCGGATCGAGGTCGCAGGCCATCCGCTGTGGACCAGCAGCGGCCGCAACCAGGACGCGGTGCGCAAGCTCGGCATCGTGTTCCAGGATCCGAACCTGTTCCCGTGGCTCACCATCGAGGACAACGTGGCGCTGCCGCTGGAAATCCAGGGCGCGCCCCGCGCGGCGCGCATCGCGCGCGCGCGCGAACTGCTGGCGCTGGTCGGCATCGCAGGCTTCGAGAACCGGCGTCCGCGGGAGCTCTCCGGCGGCATGCGGCAGCGCGCGGCGATCGCGCGGGCGCTGGCCGGCAATCCGGAAATTCTGCTGCTCGACGAGCCGTTCGGCGCGCTCGACGCGATGACGCGCGAGCAGATGAACATCGAGTTGCAGCGGATCTGGATGGAGACACGGCAGACCGTCGTCCTGGTCACGCATTCGATCCACGAGGCGGTGTTTCTCGCCGACCGCATCGTTCTGCTGTCGCCGCGTCCAGGACGCATCGATCGCGTCATCGAGGTCAAGTCGCCGCGCCCGCGCGTGGCCGAGATCGAGGCCAACCCGGAATTCCAGTCGACCGTGCTCGGTTTGCGTCAGCGCCTGGGCGCCATCGCATGACAAACTGGAGCCGCAACCGGCTGCTGCCCTGGATCACGACGCCGCTGCTGGCGCTGGCCCTGTTGCTGAGCTGGCACTTCTACGTCCGGTCATCCGGCATCAGCGGCTTCATCCTGCCGTCGCCGGGCCAGGTCTGGGACTCCTACCTGGATGAACTGCGCAGCCCGGCCCTGTGGCGGCACACCGGGGCGACGCTCTACGAGACGATTGCCGGGTTTGCCTGGGCGACCGCCATCGGGCTCGGCCTCGGCGTGTTGATCGGCCGCTGGCGCTGGCTGGAGACGACGCTCAACCCGTTCATCGTGGCGACGCAGGTGATTCCGAAGGTGGCATTGGTGCCGCTGTTCGTCGTCTGGTTCGGCTTCGGTCCGGCGTCGAAGGTGCTGCTCGCCGCCACGCTCGCGTTCTTTCCCATTCTCTCCAACACCGTGCTGGGCGTGAAATCGGTCGATCTCGGCCATCGCGACGTGATGGTGGCGCTCAACGCGTCGCGCTGGAAGGTGTTTACCCGCCTCGAGCTGCCGAGCGCGCTCCCGTATCTGCTGACCGGCATGGAGGTCGGCGTCGTGTTTGCCATCATCGGCGCGGTGGTCGGCGAATTCCTCGGCGGCAACAGCGGGCTCGGCTACATGCTGATCGCCAAGATGAACGCCTTCGAAACCGCGGCGCTGTTCGCCGTCATCGTGCATTTGACCATCATCGGATTTGTGATTTATTGGCTCATGAGTTCCGCCCGGCGGCTGATGATCCCGTGGCACGAATCCGTTCTTGTCGACCGGGCGAACCCGTGACCATCCGCGGCGGATAGGAGAACTTCTATGGCAAGCCTTGTCGTCGACCGCAGAAGCTTTCTCGCCGGCGCGGCGGCCGCCGGAACGCTCTTGACCGGCACCGCCGCCGCCCAGGCCCGCGCCAAGGTCAAATACCTGACGCCGTTCGGCTACCTGATCGGCTTCGCCGAGACCATGTACGCCGACACCGGCGGCTTCTTCGCCAAGGAAGGCCTCGACGTCGAGATCGAAGGCGGCCGCGGCTCGGCGATGTCGGTCCAGCAGGTGATGGGCGGCAATGTGCTGCTGTCACGCACCGGCGGCACCGATCACATCAAGGCCTATGCCAAGGATCCGTCCATCGTCGCCATCGGCGAAATTTTCCAGCGCAACATCTTCTACGTCATCAGCCACGCCGACAAGCCGATCCGCTCGGCGGCCGATCTCGCCGGCAAGACGATCGGCGTAGTGTCGCCGGGTGGCGCCACCGAGAACCTGCTCGACATGATGCTGACCTCCGTGGGGGTTCCCGCGGCGCAGACCCAGCGGCAGTCGGTGGGCAATGCGCCGTCCGCGTTCGAACTGGTGAAGCTCGGCCGCGTCGCGGGCTATATCGCCACCAGCGACACGCTGTTCCAGCTCACCAGCGACAAGCAGCCGGTGGTCGCCTGGTCGACCGACGACGCCGCGCCCTGCCCCGGACAGGTCTACATGACCTCGCGCGCCTCGCTCGACAAGAACGGCGAACAACTCGCGAAGTTCTTCCGCGCCGTGCATGCCAGCATCGGCGCCATGTTGCAGGCCGAGAACAATCTCGGACCGGTGGTCGAACTCGATGCTCACCAAGTACGACGTGTTCGAGGCCAAGCGGCCGGACAAGGGCGTGCCGGTGCTGAAAAACAGCCTTGGCCATACGTTCCAGGCGCCGTATCGCGACAAGCTCGCCTCATCGCCGGCGCGCTGGGCCGCGGCCTACGAGCTGATGGTCAAGGCGAAGGTCGTGGCGCCGCTGGACAAGCGCGACTTCTTCGACGACCGCGTGCTGAAAGCCGCCTTCGGCTGAGCTCAAAGCTTCAATCCGTAGATCCGCAGCACGTTGTCGCGGAGAAATTTGCGCCGCACCTCCGGCTTGAAACCGTGATCGGCGATCTCCTTCATCGCGCGGCCGAAGTCGATCACCGGAAAATCGGTGCCGAAGATCACCTTGTCCTGGCCCCAGGAGTTGATGAAGCGCACGAAGCTCTTCGGCCAATAGCGAGGGCTGTGCGCGTCCGAGCCGATGAAGATATTGGGATGCTTCCACGCCATGGCGATCATCTCGTCATGCCACGGAATGCCGATGTGGATGCCGATCAGCTTCAGCTCGGGGAAGTCGCAGGCGACGCCGTCGAGCGTGATCGGCCGCGCCACGCTGCGCGTGCGGTGCTCGGGCGCGTAGATCATCGACTGGCCGACCTGGAGTTGATAGGGCACGCCAAGCTCCACGCATTTGGCGTAAAACGGATAGTATTTGGCATGGTCGGGTGCGAGGTCGAACCAGTGAGGATAGCAATGGGCGCCGATGAAGCCGTCGTCGCGGACCGCGCTCTCCAGTTCGCGCACGCCGCTCATGCCCATGAACGGATCGATGCCGATCAGGCCGTGGAAGCGGTCCGGATGCTTCGCCACCGCATCGGCGACCAGCTTGTACGGCAGGTGATAGCAGCCCGGCAGGCCGGGCCGGCCGGATTTGTGCGCGGGAAGGAAGCCGTGGCCGATGCCGGCCGCGTCCATGCGGTCGATCAGTTCGGTGAGCGACAGGCCGCGCATCAGCGCCGCGTCCATCCCCATCTTGCCGACGAAGAAGCCCGGTCCCCAGCCCGGCCGGCAGGCGAGCGCCTCCGGCGTCCAAAGATTGACCACGGCGTCTATGGCCTTGACATCGTCCATCAGGAGAATCCTCGCGCGGGGGCGGACTGCCGATGAATCTTGCCTCCATTCTGCTCCGTCACGCAACCGCGCGCCCCAACCATCCGGCCATCATCGAAGGCGAGGTCACGCTCGGCCACGCGGCGGCGGCGGGCCGGATCGCGCGCTACGCCGCGCACCTCGCCCGGCACGGCGTTGGCACCGGCGATCGGGTCGGCCTCGCGCTGCGCGACAGCTGCGATCATCTCCTGCTCCATTACGCGGTGGCATGGCTGGGCGCGACCATCGTCCCGGTCGACTATCGCTGGACGGTGCCGGAGAAGACGTCGGTGACGCGCGCCTTCGCCTGCCGCTGCACGGTGCTGGAGCCCGGCGATCCGGCCGCGGCGCAGATGGCCGGCGTGACGTTTGAGCCGGCGTGGCGCGACGGTGCGGCGATCGAGGCCGCACCGGTCGACGACGAAAACCTGCCGGTCATGCTGTCGCTGTCGTCCGGGACCACCGGGCGCCCGAGCGGGTCGCTGGTCTCGCATCGCGAGCTCTACGAACGGTGGATCGGGCAGTGGGTGGGCATCGGCTTCAACGGCATGGACCGCTATCTGCTCGCGACGCCGCTCTATTTCGGTGCCGGGCGGTCGTTCGGAATGAGCTTCCTCGCCGCCGGCGGAACCGTGATCTTCGGCCCGCAACCTGCAACGGCGGCCGGGATCATCGAAGCGGCTCGGGTCCACCGGATAACCGCGATGTTCCTGGTGCCGACGCAGATCCGGCGCCTGATCGACGAATGGCGCGGCGACGGGCTGGCGCTGCCCAGCGTTCGCCTGCTGGTCACCACCGGCTCTGCGGTCGCGCCGCACGAGCGCCGCCAGATCATCGAACGCCTGACAACCGGCTTCGTCGACTACTACGGGACCAGCGAGGCCGGCGGCATCTCCGTCCTGGCCGCGCACGAGCAGCTTGGCTTCTCCGACACGGTGGGCCGGCCGGCATTCCGGGTAGAAATCGAAATCGTGGATGAGGCCGGCACGATCGTGCCCGGGGGCGAGGTCGGCAGGCTGCGCTATCGCGGGCCGGGCGTGTCGCGGCTGCATGTCGACGCCGACGGTGGAACCTTCACCAGCCCCGACGGCTGGCATTTCCCGGGCGATCTCGCGCGCATTCTTCCGTCCGGCCACATCCAGCTTGCCGGGCGGGCCAAGGACCTGATCATCCGCGGCGGCGTCAACATCTATCCGGCCGAGATCGAATCTGTGCTCAGCACCCATCCGGCGGTGGCAGAGGCCTGCGTGTTCGGCAGGACGGATAGCAGTCTCGGCGAAACCATCGCGGCCGCTGTCGTGCTGCGGCCCGAAGCCAGCCTCGATGCCGCGGGCGTGCTGGCCCATCTCGGCGAGCGGCTCGCGCGCTACAAGCTGCCCGAACGCATTGCGTTCGTCGATGAACTGCCGCGCAACACCAGCGGCAAGGTCGTCCGGGCCACCCTGGTCAAGTTGCTCGACGACGCCGACCAGATCAAATCCTAGTTCGCCTTGACGCCCGAGCGGCGCACGACGTCGCTCCACACGTCGATCTCGCGCGCCACGAGTTGCGCAAGCTCCTCCGGCGACGAACCGACGCGTTCCGCTCCAAGCTCCTGAAAGCGTGCCACCACCTCCGGAGCCCGAAGCGCTTCGCGCGCCGAGGCGTTGAGACGATCGACCACGGCCCGGGGCGTGCCGGCCGGCGCGCTGAACCCCTGCCAGACCACCGCCTTGAACTCCGGATATCCCGCCTCCGCCATGGTCGGCAGATCGGGCGCAGCCGAGGACCGCTTCGGCGACGTCACCGCAAGCCCGCGCAACCGCCCCGCTGCCACATGGGGCAGCGCGACGGGACTGTTCGAGAACATCGCCTGCACGTGGCCTGCGATCACGTCGGTGACGGAAAAATTGTCGCCGCGATAGGCGACCTGCGCCACGTCGATGCCGGCCTGGATCTTCAGAAGCTCGACCACCAGATTGGTCAGTGTCGCCGCGCCGTTATGGGCGAAGTTCAGGCTGTTAGGCTTGGCTTTCGCCAGATCGACCAGTTCCTTCACGCTTTTGACCGGAACCTGCGGATTGACGACCAGCACAAACGGATTTTCCGACACATTGCAGATGTGAACGAAATCGCTTTCCGGCTTGAAGGTGAGATTGGTCAGCGTGGCGGCCATGACAGGAAATCCCGTCGAGACCCAGCCGAGCGTGTGGCCGTCCGGCGCGGCGCGCGCCACCTGACCGAACGCAAGCCCTCCCCCCGCGCCCGGCAGGTTCTGCACGATGATCGAGTGCGAAAGATTCTCGCTCATGTACTTGGTCAGCAGGCGGACCAGAATGTCGGCGCCGCCTCCCGCGGGAAACGGCACGACCATGGTGATCGGGCGCGATGCGTTGAACTGCGCCTGCGCGGTGGCCGGCAGAGCGATTGCTGCGGCTCCCGCCAACCGAACGAAGTCACGTCGTCTCATCTGAACCATCCCTCTCACTCATGCACTGACCACCACTGAAGCTTGTCACATCGCATCACAGCAAGTTTCATGCCGTCCGGATCGCCGCCCGTCTCACACCGCGCGCGACATCTTCATACGATAATGAAATTGCTCGGCCAGATGCCAGTTGTAGCTTGCGATCAAGGTTCCCTTCGGCGTGATGTAGCGGCGGAACGCGCAGGTCGTGACCGTATCGGCCTTGCACTTGAGATGACCGGCGATCTCCGGGTTCATGGGCATGCCGAAGATGTCCTGCCGGACTTCGAGAATTTCCTCGCCGGTTCGATTGGCAAGATGCGCATAGAACGGACCAACGCAGCGCCTGAGCTCGCGCACATAGGCCCTGGCGCGCGGAGCGATATACGAATGCACCAGGCAGATGGCCTTCCCGCCCTTCTCGTGGCTGCGCAGGCCCTGCACCAGATGCCAGCGTTCGCCTGAGGCAACACCGACGTCTTCGGCGACCCTCGCATCCAGAGTGACCTGACCGATCGACAGCAGGTCGTAATGGGTATCCAGCGCGAACTGGAACAGATCGCTCAGCGAGGACAGCGAGTGAACGTACTGCGCCTGCGGTGTCGTCGAGACGACGACGCTGCCGGCGCCCTGCCGCCGCTGCACCATTCCCTGCTCCACCAGGCGGCGCAGCGCCTCGCGCACGGTAAACCGGCTGGCGTTGAATTCGTCGCAGAGCTCGCTCTCGGTCGGCAGGCGCATGTCCACCGGGTACTTGCCCGCCTGCATCCGCTTGGTGAGCGTATTGAAGATCTGGGCATAGCGGGGCGTGTCCGCCGTCATGTCGCAATACCTCTTGCCATCGGTGACGCCGCAAAACGGCGGGGCGACAGCCTATTCTGATTCTGCGTAGCGGCGTTCGAATTCCCATACGTCTTCGAAGCCGATCAACTTGTTGAATTCGGAGAACGAGTACATCGGCACGGCATCGGTGGTGGTGCCGTTCTGCTTCAGGTCCGTGTAGGCGCGCCGCAGCGCCTCCCCGGCCGAGAGAAATCCCACCGCCGGATAGATCGCGATCGAGAAACCGAGCGCCTTGAGCTTGTCGGCCGGCAGCATCGGCGTGCGCCCGCCATTGACCATGTTGGCAAGCAACGGCTTGCCGATCCGGCGCCCGACCTCCGCCATCTCGGCTTCGGTCTCGGGCGACTCGACGAAGATGATGTCGGCGCCGGCCTCGGCATAGGCGACGCCACGGCGGATCGCCTCGTCGAGGCCCTCTCCGGTCCGCGCATCCGTACGCGCGACAATGAGAAAATCGGCGCTCGAACGGCTGTCCGACGCGACCCGGATCTTCCGCACCATGTCGGCGATCGGGATGACGCGCCGGTCCGGCGTATGGCCGCATTTCTTGGGAAACTCCTGATCCTCGATCTGGATTGCGGTGACGCCGGCCTCCTCGTAGCCGCGCACTGTATGGCGCACATTCAAGAGCCCGCCATAGCCGGTGTCGGCGTCGGCGATGATGGGCGTTCTGGTCATTTCCGCGATCCGCCCGATGCGGTCGATCATCTGCGAGTAGCTGGCAAGACCCGCGTCCGGCAGCCCGAGCGCGGACGCGACCGTGCCGTACCCGGTCACGTACAAGGCCTTGAAACCCATGCGGTCGGCGATGAGGGCGGAGATCAGTTCGAACACGCCTGGCGCGGTGATGAAACCGCCCTTCTCGATTTCCTGCCGCAGCGATGGCGATGCCATGGTGTCCTTTTTCATGCCTGAAAATTTGTCCGGACATCAAATCTATGCCAGCATAGTCGCCTGTTTCAAGACGACGCGGGCCGCGAAGACGCCAATCTCATGAAAAGGCATGAGGCCGTCGCCGCCGCCCGATCGGCCGTCATTCGGAAGGTGCAGGTATGACCGATGCGCTAGGCTGGCGCCGCAAGTTCGGCGTTCTCGGACCGTCGACCAACACCATCGTCCAACCGGACTTCGACGCCATGAAGCCGCTCGGCGTCACCAACCACTACAGCCGCATTTTCACGCCGAATGCCGACGCCGTCAGCAACGAGAGCTTTCGCGCAGGCGCCGAACTCATCGCCTCGAACACGCTGGATGCAGTGCGCAGCGTCATGACCTGCCAGCCCGATTACCTCGTTCTGGGCATGTCGGCGGTCACGTTTTTCGACGGCGAGAAGGGCGCGGACCGCTTCACCCGCGAGGTGGAACAGACCGCCGGCATCAAGATCAGCATCGGCAGCGATGCCTGCACGGCAGCCATGCGGGCCTATGGCGGCGTCAAGCGCATCGCGGTCCTGTCGCCCTATTGGCCTTCGATGAACACGGAAGTCGCGCGCTATTTCGGCGACAAGGGGTTCAGCGTCGTACGCGACAAGGCCCTGCAGTGCAAGTCGTGGATCCAGATCGCCGAGCAGACCACCGAGACCTTGCGTGCCGTGCTGATGGAGCTAGACGGCGACGACGTGGACGCGATCGTCCAGGTCGGCACCAATCTGTCGATGGTGCGGCTCGCGGCCGCCGCCGAGATGTGGCTCGGCAAGCCGATCATCGCGATCAACACCGCCACCTACTGGCACGCACTGCGCGCCAACGGCATCAACGATCGCATGGAAGGCTTCGGCCGGCTGCTGGCGGAATTCTGAAGGCAACGAAAGCGCGGGCGCTACTGCATCTTCTCGACGTCGCGCAACGACTGGATCATCGACGTCCGCATGACATAGGCGCGATGCTTCTCCGGGTCCGCGACGATGCCGCGCAATTCGTCGTGGTAGGCGCGGCGCGCCGCTGGCTCCCGCGTGTTGAGGATCGAACGGTTGCGCAGCGCGGTCTGCTGCACCACGTCGAGCGCAACCTTGCGGCGCTGGCGGCTATAGCGCTCCAGCGTATCGAGCGGCGCGCCGCGCGCGACCTCGATCAGCTTGCCGGCGAGATTGAAGGCATCGTGGATCCCGCCATTCAGGCCCATGCCGCCGAGCGGATTGTTCACATGCGCCGCATCGCCGGCGATCACCATGCGGCCTTTGACATAAGTCGAGGCGACGCGCTCGTGCACCCGATAGGCCGTACGATGCATCACTTCGTAGGATCCGCTGCGCGGCACCGCCCCTTGCAGCAGTCGCTCGCCGCGCTCGGGGGACGTGACGTCCCTGTCATCGAGCGACGCATCGACCGGGAACAGCGCACGCCAGACGCTCGCGGTCCGGATCAGCACGTACCATTCCCGCGGGTCGGAGAGATACGAGATGTTGGAAAGATCGGGCATGGTCTGGCGGAAGTCGTAGGTGGTCGAAATCGTCAGATAGAGCTCGGGGATCGTGATCCCGTCGAACTCGGCACCGATCGCGCCGCGCACGACGCTGCCGATGCCGTCGGCGCCGACCAGAAACGTCCCGCGGATCGTCTCGCTGCCGCCTTCCGGCAGCCGGATGTCGAGCTCCACGCCGTCGGCGGTCTGCCGCGCCGCGACGCCCCGGGTGCCGAGGCGCACGGTTGCATGCGCACTTTCCTTGAGGCGCGCATAGAGCATTTCGCCGAGCCGCCACTGCTCGCATTGCAGGCGGTAGGGATGGTTGGTGTCCGGCGACAGACGCGCCAGCTCGAAGGTGGCGATGACGCCCTCGTTGCGGTCGCGGAACTGCCAGTCCGGACAGATCAGCCCCTGCTCGATCATCGAACGAACGACGCCGAAGCGCTCCAGCATGTCGAGCGTGGGCGGATGAAACGTGGAAGCCCGCAGATCGCGCGGCAAATCCTCACAGGTTTCCACAACCGAAACTGCGATGCCCGCATCCGTCAACAGGTTGGCGGTGACGAGGCCCACCGGCCCCGCACCGACAACAATCACGTGCTGCCTCGTCTCACTTCCCATGGGACTCCTTGGTCCGCGAACCCTGAGGATCGGGACGCGGCACTGAACCGCTGCACGATGTCATTATCGTCCGGCCTGTGCCAGACGCGCGAGAGGATGGAGGCACACGGTTCTGGTCAGGGCGCAGGAATCCCCGCCGCTTTCACCGCATCGGCAAAGTTCTTGCGGTCGTTCTGGAACACGGCCGCGACCTGCTCCTTGGTCTGTCCGCCGGGGAGAATGCCGAGACCCGAAAGGCGCGCCGCCATCTGCGGCTCCTTCACCATCTCCGTGATCGCGCCCCGAAGCTTTGCGGCGATGTCTTCAGGCGTTCCATTGGGCACAAAGAAGCCGTTCCATGACGCGAAGACAAATCCCGGAACGGTCTCCGAAACGGTCGGGATGTCCGGCGCGCTCGCCACTCGCTGAGCCGTCCCGACTGCCAGCAGCTTGATCGCCGGATGGTCCTTTTGCGCCAGAAGCACCGACGTATTGCCGAAATAGAAATCGACATTGCCGGCGATCAGATCGGAAATGGCTTGCGGTTCGCCGCGCGAGGGCACCATGACGACGTCCACGCCTGCGCGCGCGAACAGCAAAAGCGGCGCGAGGTGGCTGATGTTGTTGGTGCCGGCGGCGGCGAAATTGAGTTTCTTGGGGTTGGCTTTGGCATAGGCCAGGAATTCGGCCAGATTGTTGACCGGCAGACTTCTTTTGATCGCGACCACCTGCGAGCCGGTGCCCACATTGGTCACCGGCGTGAGGCTCTTGTCCGGATCGAAGCTCATCTTCTGCACCAGCGGCGCCAGTAGGACCGCGGCACTGTGCGAGAACAGCACCGAGTATCCGTCCGGCGCTGCACTGACCACCTGGCCGGTGGCCTGCGCGCCACCGGCGCTCGGGCGGTTCTCGACCACGAAGGTCTTGCCAAACTTCGCCGTCAGGTGCTCGGCGGCCATGCGCGCCATCAGGTCGGTGTTCCCGCCCGCCGCCGTCGTGACGTAGATCGTCACCGGCTTGGTCGGCCAGTCGGTCGCGTGAGCCTGCACCGGCATGACCGCCATCGCAGTCAATGCCGCCAGAGCGGTGCGCCTGTTCAATTTCATGTTGTTCCTCGTTGTTTGATCTTTGGACGGCACGATCCCGGCAATTCAGTCGCGTTCGTTTCTTCCGGCTTGGGCCGCGATGTAGGCAAGCACCTCCTGCTCGCTCACCACGTCGGCGTATTTGGCATTCATGTCGAACAGGTTGGCCTCGTGCGGCGCCTCGTGCCGGTCGCCGCAGGCTTCGCGCACGACGATCGGAATGAAGCCGTGGCAGCAGGCATCGAGGCAGCTCGCGCGCACGCATCCGCTGGTGGTCAATCCGGTGATGACCAGCGTGTCGATGCCCCAGGTGGTGAGCGTCGAGGCGAGCGAGGTGCCGAAGAACGCGCTCGGATACTGCTTGGAGACCACCAGTTCGTCGTCGCTGACATCGAGCCCGGCGGGCCAAGCGCCGAGCGGACTGCCCTCGAGGAAATGCCGCAACGGCCTGGCCTTCTGGTAGAAGCGGCCGCCGTTCAGCGCCTGCTTCTGGTAGACCACGTTGGTATAGATGACCGGCACGCTGGCTGAGCGCGCCGCATCGCGCACCCGGATGGCGGAGGCAAGCGCCGCCTCGACGCCCGCATAGAGATCGCAGGTCTTGTCGAAATAGGCCTGCACGAAGTCGACAAGCAGCAGCGCCGGCCGCTTGCCGAAGCCGATCCGGTTCTCGTACACGCCCTGATAGTTGGCTTTGAGGTCCGTGCTCATCGCGCGAATGCGCTTTCCTTCCACCCTGCACCGGCGCAAGCGGCACCGACACCCCGAAAGCCCCATTCAAGGCCGGCCTCGATTATTTGTCCGGACGAATTTGCAGTCAATGCCGTTTTATCGGCACCGCTGCCTCTTATCGCCGCGCACACCGGCAGCTTCCGCCGCCTGGCGCGACGGACTGGACCCGTCTGAAGCGGGTCGTCAAACAGCCGGTTTGGTTCGCGGCGCGGTCTGGTGGATCCACGGCCGCGCCGCGCGATCGCGCTCCTGAAAGGCGAGAATATCGGGATCGCGCGCGAGCGTCATGGCGATCTCGTCGCGCCCTTCGAGCAGCGCCTGCCGCAGCTCGGCGTCGATATCGAACGGCGTCCGGGTTCCCGACGGCGCGGTGACGATCCGGTCCTGCAGATCGACCGTCATGGCCGGCGCGGCACAGCTCTCCAGCTCCGCGGCGAGCCGCTCGACCTGCGCTTTCGGCAGACGGATGAGCAGCATGCCGTTCTGGAACGCGTTGTTGGTGAAGATATCGGCGAAGCTCGGCGCGATGACGCAGCGAAAGCCGAACCCCGCCAGCGCCCAGACGGCGGACTCGCGCGAGGAGCCGCAGCCGAAGTTCTCGCCCGCGATCAGGATTTTCGCGTCGCGATAGCGAGGCTGGTTGAGGATGAAATCCGGATTGTCGGTCCCGTCGGGCCGGTAACGATGGGCCTCGAAGGCGAATGCGCCGAGCTCATGGCGCTGGTGCCCGACCAGCCGCTTCGCCGGGATGATCACGTCGGTGTCGATGTTCGCCTTCATCAAGGGCGCGGCCGTGCCGGTGACACGCGTGAATTTCTGCATGGCGGTCACCCGAGCTTGCGCGCGTCGGCGATGCTGCCGGCGATCGCCGCGGCCGCCGCCATCGCCGGGCTCGCGAGATGGGTGCGGGCTTTCGGTCCCTGACGCCCCACGAAGTTGCGGTTGGTGGTGGACACCGAACGCTGGCCCGGCGGGACGATGTCGCCGTTGATGCCCGCGCACATCGAGCAGCCCGCCTTGCGCCATTCGAAGCCCGCGCTCAGCAGGATCTTGTCCAGTCCTTCGCGCTCGGCCGCACGCTGCGTGGCTTCCGAACCGGGAACCACCCAGGCACGGACGTGGGGCGCGACCTTCCGGCCCGCAACGACGCGTGCCGCCTCGCGAATGTCCGACAGCCGGCCGTTCGTGCAGGAGCCGACAAACACCCAGTCGATCGGCGTGCCCTCGATCGCCTCACCCGGCGTGAGGCCCATGTAGCTCAGCGCCGCCTCCATCGCCTCGCGGCGCTGCGGATCGGTTTCGCGCGCGGGATCCGGGATGCGCTGATCGACCGCGATCACGTCCTGCGGGCTGGTTCCCCAGGTGACCTGCGGCGCGATTTTCGCAGCATCGACCGCATGCTCAATGTCGAAGAGAGCTTCGTCATCGCTCGGCAGCGTCTGCCAATAGGCGCGCGCCCGTTCGAACATCTCGCCTTCGGGTGCGTAGGTCCGGCCGGCCAGATAGGAAAAGGCCGTGTCGTCGGGGGCGATCATTCCGATCTTGGCGCCGAGTTCAATCGACAGATTGCAGACCGTGAGGCGCTGATCGATGCTCATCGCCCGGATCGCCGTGCCCGCAAACTCGACCGCGTGGCCGCGGCCGGCGCCGGTGCCGATCTGCCCGATGGTGGCGAGGATGACGTCCTTCGCGGCCACACCGGATGCGAGCTTTCCGTTCAGCATGATCCGCATGGTCCTGGGCCTGGTCTGCCGCAAGGTCTGGGTCGCCAGCACGTGCATGACTTCGGTGGCGCCGATCCCGAACGCCAGCGCACCCAGCCCGCCATGCGTGCAGGTGTGGCTGTCCCCGCAGACGATCGTCATGCCCGGCTGGCTCAGGCCCAGTTCCGGGCCGATCACGTGGACGATGCCCTGGCCTTCGGTTCCGAGATCGAAATAGGTGATGCCGGACGCCTCGGAGCCTGCCTTCATCTCGCGCAGCAGTCGGCTGCTGTTCGGTGTGGAATTGGCACGCCGGTCCGGCGCGGTCGAGACCGCGTGATCGGGCACGCTGAACGTCAATTCCGGACTGTGAACCTTGAGGCCGCGGTCGGCGATCCGCTTGAGGCTCCCCCCGCCTTCGAGGTCATGCAGAAGATGACGGTCGATGGCCAGGAGCGATATGCCGCCGCTGAGCTCTGTCACGACATGCGACGACCAGACCTTATCGAACAGCGTGCGCGGTTGAGCTTGCAAGACCGGTGTTCCGTGTCTGTCTGACTGAAGGTCGCCAGAGACTAGTGACGCGACAGGCCTTTAACAAGGTTGGCGAAGTTGCGAAGATATTGAAACAGAGACTGTTGAAATCGGCTTGCGTCCGAAAGCAATCCGGATCGGGGGAAACGATGAGGAAAGTCACTCAATCATCGAAGGCGATGGTTTTGCTAGCCGGCATTGGCGCAGCGATCGCGGCGCCCACGACCTGCCACGCACAAGGCACCGACTATCCCAACCAGCGCGTTTCCCTGATCGTGGGGTTCGCCGTCGGCGGCTTCGCCGACACCATGGCGCGCTGGATTGCGACAAGGCTCGGCGAGCGCACCGGGCAAAGCTTCGTGGTGCAAAACATGGAGGGTGGCGGCGGCATCCGCGCCGCACGCCGGGTCGCCACGGCACCTGCGGACGGCACCACCATCCTCGTGACGACGACGTCGCTCGCCATCAACGAAACGCTGGTGCCCAATCGCGGCTACACCGCGGCGGCCTTCGAAGCGGTGTCGCTGCCGGTGTCGGCGCCCGAATCCCTTTCGGTCAGCGCAAAATCACCGATCAAAACCCTGGCAGATCTCGTTAGCGACGCGAAAGCCGGAAAGGTGTTCATGGGCTCGGCCGGCATCGGCTCCGGCTCGCACATTGCCGGCGAATATTTCTTCAAGGTGCTGGCCAAGGCGCCGGTGAAACACATTCCGTTTCCCGGCGGCAATCCGGCCATGATGGGCCTCCTCACCGGGGACGTGACGGCGCTCGCAGCCACGGCGACGGCCCTGGTGCGCAATATCAAGAGCGGCGACGTGACCGGGATCGGGATCGCAGCGGCCGAGCGCTCGCCGATGCTGCCATCCGTCCCCACCTTTGCGGAAGGCGGCTATCCCGGGCTGTCGGCCGCGTCTTGGACCGGCTTCTTCGCGCCGGCCGGCACCCCCGAAGCCGTGCTCACGAAACTCAACAGCGAGATCAATGCGATCCTCCAGGAGCCGGAAATGGCCAAGCGCATGGAGACCGCAGGTCTGCAAACCGCCATTCGAACCCGCGCCGAAACCGAGAAGGCGTTCCGGGCCGATGTCGCGAACTGGTCGGCACTGGTGCAGGCGGTCGGCGTGACCCAACAGTAACATGCCTTAGTCTTCTGTCAGAAGAGCCGAAGCGTTGTTGTTGTGCCCTCTCCTTTTGGGAGAGGGCTACACCAAACGTGCAATAGGCTGAGTTGGGTGAGGGGTTACGGTCTATCGATGGACCGTAACCCCTCACCCATTTGGATGCACTGCACCGTTCATGTTGCCCTCTCCCACAAGGAGAGGGCGCAGTAACGAACGGCGGCGTTTTTTGACGCAGTAGAATTAGAATTCTTCGGGGGCGGCTCCGCTGCCGACGTCGCCGAGATCGGTGTCGGCGAACAGTTCGTCGAGCGGCATGATCCGGCGGATCAAGCCCTGCTGATGGGCATAGCGCTGCACCGTCTCGAGATTCTTGCGGTTGGCGGACGTCAGCCCATAGGCCCACGGATCCTTGCCGAAGATCCGCTCCTGCTCCTCGACCGCGGTGCGGACGAACACCAGCGGGGCCATGCGCGGATTGGCGATCCGGCGGTAGGCCAGCTGCTTGGCGGCTTCGAACGCCTTGGTCAGGTTGGTTGCGACCCACGGATATTTCTCCGCGATCTCCTGCTTGAGCGTCGTCACGTGCATGATCGGAAAAATTCCGGTCGCGCCGAAGAACGCGATCTCGACCTGCTGGTAGTCGGCAAACAGCCGCGCAATCCGCTTGTCGCCTTCGACGAACGGCTTCGGCAGGGTGGGCGATATCATCGCCGGAATGTCGCCATCGGCCAGCATCTGGCCGAGCGTCTTCCCCGACGTCTTCATCTCGATGCGCAGCCCGGGCGGCGGCTCGAAGGCGACGTCTTCGCTCCGGTCGACCAGCCAGGTGATGCTCCGGTGCGGAACGCCGAAGTGCTCCTCCAGGATGCCGCGCATCCAGATGTTGGAGGCGGGCTGGAAGTTGGTGCCGCCGACGACCTTGCCGGCGAGGTCCTTGGGCTCGCGGATGCCGGCTGCGGTGTTGATGAACACGAAGCCGTGGCGGAACCGGCGATGCAGGAACACCGGGATCGCGGTCAGCGGTTCGCCCTGGTCGCGGATCATGTAGTAGGCGCCGACGTTCTCCTCGCAGACGTCGAACTCGTGCTTGCGGCCCATGCGCCAGTGGCGCTCGCGCGGGCCCATGTCGGTGAGGAAGACGAGATCGAGGCCGTCGGCCTCGACCGTGCCTTCGATCAGCGGCTTGACGATGTCGTAGGCACCGCACGCGACGGTGAGCCTGAGCTTTGCCATTGATTGATCGGATCCTTGTTCGTTCGCAACGTCAGTTCTTCGGCAGGAACGCTTCGGTGTAGAGCCTGCTCATGTCGGGCTCGTTCGGCAGAGTCTTCATCTCGACGAAGGAGCGGCTGAGCACGGCCAGGGCATTGGGGTCGAATTTTCCGGTGCCGGAAAACATCGGCATCAGCTCGTCGTAGATGCCGCCCGCCGTCGCCTCGTCGGTCCCCATGATCTCTTTGGCGATGCGCACCGTCTCCGCTCTGTTGCCGCGCATGAAGGCGATGGTCTCGAACCAGCCCTTCAGGAAAGCCGCGCAGCGTCTCGGGCTTCGCCGCGATGATCTTGTCGGTGGCGAAGATGACGTGGACGTGGAAGTCCTTGATCAGGTCGTTGAAGCGAAGCAGGATGCGGCCCTCGCCGACGCTGCACGAATTTGAGAGCGGCGGCGAGATTGACGATCGCCGCATCGACTGATTTGGTTCGCAGCGCGGCGATGCGCGTGGCGTCGTCGCCGATCGGAACCTGCGCGATTCCGCCGAAGCCCCAGCCCTTCTGCCGCGACACCTCGCTGACGATCCAGCTCGTCACCGAGCCGACCGTGGACACGCCGACATTGCGGCCTTTCAGGTCGTCCACGCTCTTGATCGAATTGTCCGCGCGCACCATCAGCGCAAACAGCAGCGGCGGGCCGGCCATCGCCGCGATGCCCTTAACGGGCGAGCCCTTGACGATGAAGGCGAGGCCCGGACCGGAGCCGAGCGCCACGTCGATGCCGTCGGCGGTCATCGCCTGCTGGATCCGGGCGTCGCCGCCAAAGCTCGAAATCTGAAGATCGACGCCGTGTTTCCTGAAAATCCCGGTTTCCACGCCGATATCGGCCGGGACGAACGAGAAGGCATCGCGCCCCGCCTTGCCGACGCGCAGCGTGTCGGTCCTGCCGGACGCGGGCGCGTTCGGAGACGTCGCCTGCTGGCCTCAGACCACCGTCGGCCACGCAACCGCACTGCCACCAACAATGCCGAGAAACTCCCGCCGCTTCATGCCTTCCCCCCAGCCACCAACCTGTATCGTATCGAGTGAACTCGCTCCTTTGACAGGGCCTCACCCGATCGTGACGAGATGCAGATCATCCGGCAACGCGCACATTGAACCTCAAATGCGAAAGCGTCGAAGCGCGTCAACGGCTACCGTCGCGTGGCGATGTGCCGCGCTGCTTCGCCAAGATACCACGTGGCGAGTTGCTCGCGAGTTGGCCACCAGACGTTCGATTTGCCTTTGACGTAGTCGATGAACTCGCGCAGCGCAGCGATCCGGTGCGGCTGGCCGATGACGTGCGGGTGCAGGCCGACGTTCATGATCCGGCCGGTGGTCGCTCCCTCGGCGTGAAGCTGATCGAAGCAGAGCCTGAGCATGTCGACGCCGTCGCGGGTGGAGAGGCCGCCGCGGGCGAACATGTTGAAGTCGTTGATGTCGTTCGAATACGGCACGCAGACGATCGGGCCGTGAACGGTGTCGATCAGATACGGCTGGTCGTCGTTGAGGTAGTCGCAATAGGCGACGAGGCCGAACTCCTTGAGCAGGGCCGGTGTGTGCACGGTGCCGCGGATCGCCGACGACAGCCAGGCCTTCGCGGGCTTGCCGACGACCTCCTGGTACTTATCGAGCGTCCTGCGGATCACGGCACGCTCCTCATCGGGCCTGCCGGCATAATAGGTGAGCAGGTCGTTCTGCGCCCAGTTGTGCGGCACGAGCTCCCAGCCGCGCTCCTTCACCGCGTCGATGATGCGACGGCGTTCCTGGAGGATCAGGCCATTGCAGGTGCAGGACGGCGCGACGCCCATCGAGTCGAACACGTCCATCAGCCGCCAGATGCCGATCCGCTGTCCGTATTCCCGCCACGTCCAGTTCGCGGTGTCGAGCACGTCGCCGGGCAGCGCGTGCGGAATGGTCGCCGGCCCGCCGGGAAACAGCGGCTCCTTCTGGCCGGGGCGAAACGGCTCCCAGTACTCGATGTTGATCGTGATGATCAGCGCCACATGCGCGCCACCGGGAAATTTCAACGGCCCGCGGTCCGGCAGCGGCACGAATTCATATGACGACGGGGCCGGGTCGCTCATGGAGGCTTCCTTTCCGGAACGCCGCGCTCGGCACGGGCCAGACGCCAGGACGTGACCCGGCGGAACAGCTCCGGTGCATCGAGGAACGCAATGGCGATGAGGATGAAACCGGTCACGAGATCATGCACGGCCGGCTCGACGCCGATGGCGGAGAGACCGGACCGCAATATGCAAAGCGTCAACACCCCGGCCGCAATTCCCATCGGGCTGCCACGCCCGCCCACCACCGAAACGCCGCCGACAATGGCGGCGGCCGCCGCCGTCGCCAGAACGTCGGCCAGCGCCACCGGTGACGCTGCGCCGAGGCTGTAGCTCAGAAGAACGCCCGCGAGCGCCGCGCATCCGCCGGATGCCGCAAACACGCCGATGACGACACGATCGGTGTTGAGGCCGGCGATGCGGGCGGCTCGCCGGTCGCTGCCCGTGGCAATCACGTCGCGGCCGATGTGGGTCCAGGTCATCGCCAGTGCGGCCAGCACGAACACCGCGAAACAGGCGGCGCTGCGGACCGAGACAAGGCCTCCGATCGGCGCGTTGAGCTCGAGAGCGACCGAGATGTTCGGGTAGGCAATGGTCTTGTTGTCGGTCAGAACGTAAGTGAGGCCCTGCAGCGTCAGGAGCCCGCCGAGCGTGACACCGACCGAGCTGAGATGGAGCCTGGTCATGATCAGGCCTTGCACCATCCCGCTGACCAGCCCCGCGCCAACGCCGAGCAACAGCCCGAGCCATGGATTGCTCGGCGCCCGTCATCACCGCGATGCAGCCGGCAAGCCCGACGATGCCCGCAACCGACAGGTCGAACTCGCGGATCAGGATCGAAAGACCAAGCCCCAGCGCCACCAGGCCGAAGGTGGCGAACAACTGCATGACGCTGAAGATCGTGCCGACGCTGAGGAAAAAGCCGGTGCCGCGGTCGATCAGCGCCAGCAGGAGAATAGAGCCGACCATGACCGTGAACGGCCGCGCCGTCGGGTTGAACAGCAGCATCGCCCATCGCGTCATCGCCGTTCACCGATGGTGTGGAGCATGATGACGGCCAGAACGATCAGGCCGGTGATCAGATACTGCCACTGCTGGCTGAACCCGCGCAGGAGCAGCACGGTCGCGATGATGGCGATCACCGTCACGCCGACCAGCGTGCGCACCACCGAGCCGGAGCCGCCGCCGATGGCGGTGCCGCCGACCAGCACCGCGGCGATCGCCGTGTAGTCGTAGCCGGTGCCAAGCTCCATGTCGCCGGAGCCATAGCGTGCGGCGAGCAGCACGCCCGATACGGCGGAGCAGGCTCCGGCGAGCACATAGGCGACCGTGATGGCGCGTGCGGTGTTGACGCCGGCTGCGATCGCGGCGCGAAGATTGCTGCCGACCATGATCATCTCGCGGCCGATGCGCGTCCACGACAGCACGAACTGGCCGATGATCACGGTCCCGAAGAAATAAAGCGCCTCGACCGGAATGCCGGCGACGCGCCCCTTGAAGACCTGCAGTCCCTCGCCTCCGGGATAGATCCGCTGCCCTCCGGTCGCGATCGCCGCTCCGCCGATCAGCAGCGAGAGTGCCGCGATGCTGACGAGAAGCGGGTTGGCCCGGATATAGCCGACCAGGGCGCCCTGTACGGCCGTGATGACGACACCGAACAGGATCGCCACCAGGAAAGCGGGAAACACGCCCAGCGACAGGCTCGCGAGGAACACCAGCGCCGATGCCGACACCGTTGCGCCGAGCGCAAGCGACATGATGTTGCCGGTGATGGTGATGAACGTCATGCCGACGGCGACGCAGCCGATGAAGGAAATTGCGTTGAGCAGCGAATTGATGCTGAGCGGCGACGTGAAGCCCGGCGTGCTCAGCGCAAAGATCGCAATACCGCCGCCGGCGATGACACGGATCGCCAGCACGACATGGCGGGCCCGCGCGCCGCCCAAACGAACGCCCAACCGAAACCGGGAGCGCAGCGGAACGTCGCTCATGCCGCGGCGACCGGATGGGTGATGTCGGCCAGCACGCGCTGCACGTCGGCCTCGCCGCGGCGATAAGTGGCGATCTGCCGGCCGCGATACATGCTGACGATCACGTCGGCCGTGCCGAGCACCTCCTCGATGTCCGACGACGCCATGACCAGGCAATAGCCGCGGTCGCAGAACTGCCGGATCAGCCGATAGATCTCCGCCCGCGCGCCGACATCGACGCCGCGCGTCGGCTCGTTCATCAGCAGCACGCCCGGCTGATCGCCGCCCAGCGACCGGCCGAACGCGAGCTTCTGCTGGTTGCCGCCGCTCAATTCGTCGGCCTGCGAGCGCAGCCGCGCGCGGTCGACGCCGACCGCTTCGGCGAGCTTGGCCGCACTGGCGCGCAGGCCGCCACGCGCGAGGATGCCAAGCCGGCTGTGATCGGCCAGCCGCGGCGCCACCAGGTTCTCGCCGACGCGCAGCCGCAGGAATACCCCCTCGCCCGCCCGGTCTTCGGAGATGAACTGCACCTTGGCGGCCTGCGCCGCGGCAACGGAGCGAAGCGGCATGGCTTGCCCCGCAACGCTCACATCGCCCGTGGCATCATGGACAAGGCCCGCGAGCGCGCGAAGCACCTCGATGGCGCCGGAGCCGACCTGGCCCGCGAGGCAGATCACCATGCCGCGCTGCGCGGTCAGATCGAAGTTCTGCACCACCGGCGGCACCGCCAGATTTTTCACCACCAGCATCGGTTCGCCGGGCTTGCTCTCCCAGCGCGGATACATCTCGCCGAGGCTCCGGCCGAGCATCATCTCCATCAGGTGCGCGCGGTCGATCTCGGCGGTGCGGCGCGTGCCCACCAGTTCGCCATTGCGCAGCACCGTCACGCTGTCGCAGATCTGGAACACCTCGCCGAGCCGGTGCGTGATGTAGATGACCGTCTTGCCTTCGGCCTTCAACGCGCGCAATGCACTGAAGATCCGTTCGATCTCGACGTCCGACAAGGTCGCGGTCGGCTCGTCGAGGATGAAGACGCGGGCGTTGCGTGTCAGCATTCGCGCAAGCTCGACAAGCTGGCGCCGGCCGATGCTGAGCTGCGACACCGGCGTCTCCAGCGGAAGGTCGCCCAACCCGACCTTCTCGAGCGCCGCGCGCGCCCGGTCGCGAAATTCCTTGCGGCGGTGAAACAGCGGCACTTCGCGGTTACCGAGCCAGATGTTGTCCAGCACCGAGAGCGCCGGAGCGAGGCTCAGCTCCTGCGCAACGAGCGCGATGCCAAGCTCCTGCGCGTGCTGCGGATCGCGGACCTCGACCGGCTGGCCATCGACGCTGACGACCCCGGCATCGGCCGAGTGCACGCCGGTGATGATTTTCACCAGCGTGCTCTTGCCTGCTCCGTTCTCGCCGCAGATCGCGCGGATTTCCTGCGCATCGAGCGCGACGCTGACGTTCTTGAGGACCTCGTTCGGGCCGAACCGCTTCGTGACCCCCTGAACCGCGAGAATGGGCATCGCTGCTTAGTACGAGCAACCCGCCGCGAACTGGTCGACGTTTTCCCGGGTGATGCCGTGGACCGGCACGAGTTCGTATTTCTTCAGCGCCTGACCGCCAAAGTGCCCGGCGACCTTCTTGGCCGCAACCTCGGCCTCCTCGGTCGGTATCTGCGTGGCGGTGGCGTGTTGCTTGCCCGATTTGATGTTCAGGACGCCGTCCTTCATGCAGTTGCTGCCGACGACGACGATGCCCTTGTTGGCCACGCCGACCTTCAAGCCGGCGGACTCGATGGCCTGAATGGCGCCGGTCGCCTGGTTGTCCGCCATGGCGAAGACCCCATCGACGCCGCCGCGAGCGTTGAAGCGCACCAGCAGTTCGCCCGTCACTTTTTCGGTCAGGGCGGTGTTCCACTTGCCGTCCTCGGCTGCGACCAGTTCGAAGCCGGGATTTTTGGCCAGAACCTCCTTGAAGGCCGCGACACGCGTCTGCACGTTGAGCTGCTGCGCGATGCCGGTCACGGCGACGATCTGCGCCTTGGTCTTGCCTTCCGCCTTCAGCCCGCTGACCATGCCTTCGGCCGCCAGACGTCCCAGCTCGCCATGATCGGTGCCGATATAGGACGTGAACAGCTCCTCGTAATCCTTCTTCAAGGGCGTGACCGCGAGCACGACCGGGATGCGCGCCGCCTTGGCGCGCGTCAACGCCGGGATGATGGCCTGATCGTTGACATAAATGATCACGATCATGTCGAACTTCTGCGCGATCGCGTCGTCGACCTGCTGCGATTGAACCGCGGCATCATAGTTCGAGCTGAGGTTGGTGACCTTCATTCCGGCCTGGGTGGCGAACTTGCTGAAGGTCGCGGTCCAGGCGCCGATATACGGATTGGTGTTGGCGGTCCCGAGCAGCATCACCCGCTTGCCCTCGGGCGAGGCGTTGGCGTTGCCGCCGAGCGGCAGACTGACGAGCAGAAGCGCAACCAGAGCGACGATGACGCGCATGAAACTCCCCCTCCAAAAGCCGGCCGGAGCGAAAGGTTAACGTCATTCCACGGGGCGCGCCAGAAGCATTCCTGTCCGCATTGCGGCAATGCGTTTGCGCGAGCGGGGGCGTCACGGCGCCGCGGAACTCCGGTGAGTGGCCAAAAGCAGAAGCCACCACGCCTGCACTTCGGGCAGTGTCAGATCAGCTTTGACGCGACCGGAAGGCCGAGCAGCACCTGGCCTGCCACTTCGAAGTTCGAAATCTGCGACTGCACCTGTTGCGTGACCGCATGAATGTCGCGCATCCGCCGCTCGAACGCCTGGTTTTCGAAGATCGCCGTGCCGCCTGCAAGGTGATAGGCCATCTCGACGACCTCCTTGCACTGATGGACGGCATGCACGGCCGCAAGCCGCAGCGTGGCCCGCTGCTGCATGCTGAATTCGTCGCCACGCGCGACGGTGTCCCACATCTGCTCAAGCGTCTGAAATACGAATGCGCGTGAAGCCTGCAGCCGGGCTTCGGCCTGCGCGACATGCAACTGCACCGACGCGCTCTCCCGCAGCGGCTTGATCGCCAGCATCGGCACCTTGTTTGAGGCCACCACAATGAACGCATCCAGCGCCGCTCGCGCAATGCCGAGCGCGACGCCCGCAAAGCTGGCGCCGAACAGCTGATAGCTGGTGAAACGATACAATGGCCCCTTCTCCCGCCGGTCATCGGCGGATTCCCGCGTGAAACTGTATAGCGCGGGCACGAAGACATCGCTGACCGTGTAGCTGTCGCTGCCGGTGCCTTTGAGCCCCACGACATGCCAGACGTCGTGGATCGTGGCGCTCGATTTCGGAAACAGCAGCGTGCGCTCCATCGGCTTGCCGTCGGGCCACAGCCGCGGCTTGCCGTCGACATCGACGAGCGGGCAATGGCCGGCCAGCCACCTCGCATGGCGGCTGCCGCTGGCAAACGGCCAGGTGCCGCTGAAGCGGTAACCGCCGTCCACGTTCGTCGCTTTCGCATTCTGGCCAACCGGCCCCCAGGACAGCACGGCGTCAGGCGCCCCGAAAATTTCACGGGCAACATCGGGGTCCAGGTATGCCGCCGCGAGCGAACAGCCGGACGCCTGCGCCACGCACCACGCGGTGCTGGCGTCGGCCTTGGCGATTTCCTCGACGACGGCAACGAACGTGGCCGGCTGAACCTCCTCACCGCCGTAAGTGCGCGGCAGGTACAGCCGGAACAATCCGGCGTCGTGCAGCGCGCCCTGGACCTCCGCGGTCACCTGGCGCCCCTGCTCGATCGCCGGCGCCGCGCCTTCGATCAGCGATCGCAGCTGCCGCGCCCGCCGCACCGGATCGGCGACCTGATCTTTGGCGATGGCGGCGTCGATATTCATCAGGCGATATGGCTTTGATGGTTTTTCAGATACCAGTCGGCGATCTCTTCCCGGGTGGCCCACCAGACGTCATCGAACGTCTTGGCGTAGGCAAGGAAGTCGTACAGCGCGCGAATCCGGAACGGCTGGCCGACGACGTGAGGATGCAGACCGATGTTCATGAAGCGCCCGCTTGTCGCGCTCTCGCGATAGAGCCAGTCGAACTGTTCCTTGAAGACCTTGAACGCGCCATCGACGTCCTGTCCCTGCCGCATGAACACGGTGAAGTCGTTGACCTCCGATGTGTAGGGGATCGACACGATTTTCTTGCCGGAACGGGTTTCGACGAGATACGGCTGATCGTCGTTGAGCAGGTCGGTCGTGAAGGTCAGGCCCTCGTCGGCGATGATGTCGACGGTGTTGAGCGTGCAGCGGAGCGAGCTGGAAAGCCAGCCCTTCGCAGGCTTGCCGCAGACCTCCTTGTAGACCCGCAACGTCTCACGGATCACCTCGCGTTCCTTGTTCTCGTCGAATGAATAGTCCGCGAGCAATTCGGTCTGCACATAGTTGTGCGCGATAATCTCCCAGCCGCGTTTGAGCGCCGCATCGATCACCGCGCGCCGTTCCAGCCCCATCTTGGCGTTCATCGTGCAGGTCGACGGCACGCCGAACTGGTCGAACACATCGAACATCCGCCATACGCCGACGCGCTGCCCGTATTCGCGCCAGGTCCAGTTCGGATTGTCATACACATTGCCCGGCAGATCGCCGCCGACGATGCCGGGGCCACCAGGATAGAACGGCTTGGGCGTGTCCTTGGTCGGGTCCCAATATTCGAGGTTGGTGGTGATCATGACGGCGAGCCGTTTCCCGTTCGGCCAACGAAGCGGCTTGCGTTGAGGGAACGGTACAAACGCGTATTTCATGGGGACCCTTCCGTTAGACCCGGCTGAACGGTGCAGACCTCAAATGATAGCAGCCTCATCGTTCCTCTTGCCAGCCGATGCATTTTTTCTGATTTGTCAATCAATCGACTGTATTTCCTTGTCGTCTCGTTCGGGCGCAGAGGCGGCTACCTCGAGCTGTTTCCGCCGGATGTGGCGGATAAATCCGTCGCACTCAAGCACGACGGCTGCGCTCACCCAGGGTCGCCTGGACCGACGCTAGGCGAATACACGACTCCAAGCTATAGAGTGCCGACATGCCCCAATTGCTAAAGCTTCATCCCGACTCGCGCTGCTTCGCGGTGCGATACATTGAAGTGGAAACGGCACGTCCGCGCGCCGACAACCTGGTGCTGTCCTATATCGTGGCCGGCACGATGAGCGACATCCTCATGCCGGCTGTGGCTGCGGCCACGCGCAGCGACGATCTGTGGCAGCACACCTGCTTCGAGGCGTTTGTCCGCGCCGCGCCGGACGCGGAGTACTACGAATTCAATTTTGCGCCCTCGACCCAATGGGCGGCGTATCGGTTCAGCGGCTATCGCAGTGGAAAGCGTGTCGCGGACGAGATCGATCCGCCGCACATCGAAGTGCAATCGGGACCGCAGTCCTGCACGTTGCGGGCTTCGCTCGATCTCAGCCGCCTGCCGGCGCTGGTCCGCACGGTCTCCTGGCAATTTGGCATGTCGGCGATGATCGAGGATACCAGCGGCCACAAGTCCTATTGGGCGCTGGCGCATCCACCCGGCAAGCCGGACTTCCATCACGCGGACTGTTTTGCGCATGAATTTGCTCCGGCTGCCTCATCATGAAATTCGGCATTGACCGGCTTGTCGCCGACCCTTCCCTGCGCGCGCCGCTCGCCGGCAAGCGCGTTGCGCTGCTCGCGCATCCGGCGTCGGTCACGCAGGACCTGACGCATTCGCTCGATGCGCTGGCCGCATGCGGCGGCATCAGGCTCACCGCCGCCTTCGGTCCGCAGCATGGCCTGCGCGGCGACAAGCAGGACAATATGATCGAGTCGCCGGATTTCAACGATCCGGTGCATGGCATTCCGGTGTTCAGCCTCTACGGCGAGGTGCGCAAGCCGACCGATGCGATGATGGCTGCGTTCGACGTGATCCTGATCGACCTGCAGGATCTTGGCTGCCGGATCTATACGTTCATCACGACGCTCCGCTACGTGCTCGAAGCGGCATCGAAACACAAGAAGGCGGTCTGGGTCCTGGACCGGCCCAACCCCGCCGGCCGGCCGGTCGAAGGCCTGACGCTGCGCCCCGGCTGGGAAAGCTTTGTTGGCGCGGGCGCGATGCCGATGCGGCACGGGCTGACGCTGGGCGAACTCGGCCTTTGGTTCGTCAGCACGCTCAAGCTCGACGTCGAGTATCGCGTGATCGAGATGCAGGACTGGCGGCCGGACGCCGCGCCCGGATATGGCTGGCCGCTCGGCGAACGCAGCTGGATCAATCCCAGCCCCAACGCGCCGAATTTGTCGATGGCGCGCGCCTATGCCGGGACGGTGATGCTCGAAGGCACGACGCTGTCGGAAGGACGCGGTACCACGCGGCCGCTCGAACTGTTCGGCGCGCCCGACATCGATGCACGCGCCGTCATGGCGGAAATGGCGCGGCTTGCGCCGCAGTGGCTCGGCGGCTGCCGTCTGCGCGACTGCTGGTTCGAGCCGACGTTTCACAAGCACGTGGGCAAGCTTTGCCACGGCGTGCAGATCCACACCGAAGAACCCGACTACGGTCACGACGCCTTCAAGCCGTGGCGCATCCAGGCGCTCGCCTTCAAGGCGATCCGGCACCTGCATCCGGACTATCTGCTGTGGCGCGATTTCCCCTACGAATACGAGCGCGGCAAGCTTCCCATCGATGTCATCAATGGCAGCCCCTTGCTGCGGGAATGGGTCGACGATGGGTCGGCGGCGCCGCGCGACCTCGATGCGCTGACGCTGCCGGACGAGCAGGCGTGGTCGAGCGAGCGCCGGCAATTTCTGCGGTACGGAAAGCCTTAAGGACGCGGACCGCGTCAATATAACGTCGCGCTCTTTGCCAAGACATTGCCGCAAACTGCCGCTCGTCCGGTCACACGGATGTGCTTGGGTGAGCAATATGCTTGCTCGGCTGGAGTCATCACATGACAGAGCCCATGGCTGCACTCGTCTTCGCAGAGCCCTCCGGCGTCGTCCGCACCTGGAATCCGGCGGCCGAGGCCCTGTTCGGACACCGCGCCGCCGAGGCCATCGGCCAGACGCTCGACCTCATTGTCCCGCCCGAATTTCGTGCGCGCCACTGGGCCGGCTTCCGCGCCGCCATGGCTGCCAGCGACGGCAACATCGATCATTCATCGTTCAACATTCCGGCGTTGCACCGTGACGGAACGGTCATCCGGGTTGCAGTCAGGCTGCTCGTGATTCACGATAGCCGCAACCGGGTGGCCGGCGCCATGGCCGTCTTCTCTCCGGACGACGACAGCGCGCCGCCGCTGCCGCGCTTGTAAGCCAGAGTGGGTCGCCGGTCAGACGACCGGCATGGCGTTCGCGACTCTACTGCGCCTTCAACTCCTCGGCGCTGCCGTCAATCCAGGTCGCAACGACCGTGAGATCGCCGTCTAGTGCGACGAGATCGGCGCGGGCGCCGGGGATCAAAGCCCCCCGCTCCTTCTCCAGACCGAGAAAGCGCGCGGGCGTGAGCGAAGCGGCCCGTAACGCCTGCTCCAGCGGCAGTTCCGCGAGCTTCACCGCGTTGCGCACCGCCGACGCCATGTCGAGGTGCGCGCCGGCGAGCGTGCCCTCCTCCGTGGTGAGCCGTCCGTTGACGAGCGTGATCGTCCGGCCGCACAGGTCGAAACGGTCGCGTGCCGAGCCGACCGTCGGCATGGCATCGGTGACGAGCGCAATCCGGTCGGCGCCCTTCGCTGCAAACGCGGTCCGGATCGAAACCGGATCGACATGGATGCCGTCGACAATGAGACCCGCCGTCAACCGGCGCTCCGCCAGCGCCGCACCGACGATGCCCGGCTCGCGCCCGCTCAGGGGCGGCATGGCGTTGAACAGATGCGTCACGCCGGTCGCGCCGTCCTCGACCGCCTGCGTGACAACGGCGGCGGACGCCTCGCTGTGGCCGATCGACACCCGCACGCCGGACAACGCCAGCGTCCGCACGAAGCCCGCCGGAACGCATTCGGGCGCCAGCGTCACCAGCGACGCGCCGGCACGGGCGAGTTCGCACAATTGCTCCAGATCGCCCGCGGCGGGCTGCGCGATGCGATCGGGCCGGTGAACCCCCGGCCGCCGCGGACTGATGAAGGGCCCCTCAAGGTGCAACCCGAGAACGCCGTCCCGGCCCGCGGCCGAGCGCGCCGCCGCAATCGCAGCCCGCACCTGCTCGCGCGTATCGGTGATCAGGGTCGGCAGGCACGCCGTCGTGCCGGTGCGGCGGTGCGCCCGGGCGATGGCGCGCATGCCGTCGGCCGTGGGCTGGTCGTTGAGGAGAACGCCCCCGCCGCCGTTGACCTGCAGATCGATGAAGCCCGGGGCAAGCAATACGCCGGGCGGAAGCTCAGTGCGTGACCATTCGGCAGGAACCTTGCTCCGATGGTCCACGCCGGCAATCCGCCCTTCGCGAATCAGAACCGCCGCGTCGGCATGCCATCCGTGACCGTCAAAAACGCGGTCCGCCAGGATCGCCTGCCCGATTCCAACGGAAGGATTTTTCTTGTCCGTATTCATCTCTGCTCTGGTGGATTGCACTGGATTCTTGCCACCACCGATCCAATCTAGGTTAAAGGACGCCGAATACCCAGGGCATCATCCGGCCACACTGATACACATAGCTTTCCACGGTAGCGTGTCGATACACCGCGGCATTCGCTGACCCGAACGAGAAACAGCATGGACCGACTGGTCATTCGCGGCGGCAAGCGCATTGAAGGCTCGGTGCAGGTCCGCGGGGCGAAGAATGCCGTGCTGCCCCAGATCGCCGCTTCGCTGCTCAGCGCCGAACGGCTGGAGCTGACCAATGTTCCGGAGGTGTCGGACGTCGATACGATGCTGGCACTGATGCGGGAGTTCGGCGTGACGGCCGCGCGCGGCCCCGGCCGGATGCTGGCGCTGGACGCGTCGGCGGCGCGCAACACGCAGGCGCCCTACGACATGGTCCGCCGCATGCGCGCCAGCATTCTCGTGCTGGCGCCGCTTCTGGCCCGCTTCGGCTCCGCGCGGGTATCCCAGCCGGGAGGCTGCGCCATCGGCGCCCGGCCGATCGACCTGCATATCAAGGCATTGGAGTCGCTGGGGGCCGAGGTCGAGATGGAGGCCGGCTACATTCACGCCCGCACCAAGGGCGAAGGCCTGCGCGGCGGCCGCATCGTGCTGACCTTGCCATCCACCGGGGCAACCGAGACCGCCCTGATGGGCACGGTGCTGGCACGCGGCGAAAGCGAAATCCTCAACGCCGCGCGCGATCCGGAAATCTGCGACCTCGCGCTTTGCCTCGCCGCGATGGGTGCGCGCATCGAGGGCGCAGGCACGCACCGGATCCTGGTGCAAGGCGTGAATGCCCTTCACCGCGCCCGCCATGAGCTGATCACCGACCGCATCGAGGCCGGCACCTACGCCATTGCCGCGGCCATCACCGGCGGCCATCTCGAAATTCTCGGCGCGCACCTCGAGCACCTCGGCTCGGTCGGCGCGGTGCTGGAAAGCGCGGGCGCCCAGATCTGGCCGACCGACCGCGGCCTGATGGTGGTCCGCTCCGGCCCCCTGCAGGCGATCGACGTGTCGACCGAACCTTATCCCGGCTTTCCGACCGACCTGCAGGCGCAGTTCATGGCGCTGATGACGATTGCGTCGGGCGCGTCGATGATCCGCGAGACCGTGTTCGAGAGCCGCTTCATGCACGTGCCCGAGCTTGGGCGGCTCGGCGCCAACATCTCGCTGCAAGGCTCGACGGCGCTGGTGCGCGGCGTCGAGCGGCTGCACGCCGCCGAGGTGATGGCCACCGACCTGCGCGCATCGGTGTGCCTGGTGCTCGCCGCCCTGGTGGCCGAAGGCGCAACCACCGTGCACCGCATCTACCATCTCGATCGCGGTTACGAGTCGCTCGACCGCAAGCTGGTGCAATGCGGCGCCGACATTGAGCGGATTGCCGGATGACGGCGGCTTCGCAACCCGGTCCGCTGTTCGTCGGCGTCGATGGCGGCGGCACCGGCTGCCGCGCGCGCATCGAGGACGCCGAGGGCAACATTCTCGGAACCGGCATTGCCGGGCCCGCCACGCTGCGGCTCGGCGTGGACCGGGCGCTGGCCGAAGTGGAAAAGGCCTGCCGCGCCGCAGTCGAGGAAGCCGGGCTTGGTGCCGACGCGTTCGGCGCCGTGCACGCCGCCATCGGTCTTGCCGGCGTCGGCCGCAAAGGCGTTCACGAGGAGCTTCTTCAACACCCCCATCCTTTCCGTTCCGTCGCCTATGCGCATGACGCGACCATCGCCTGCATCGGCGCACATGCCGCCAAGGACGGCGGCATCGTCATCGTCGGCACCGGCAGCGTCGGCTTTGCCGTGGTCGGAGGGCGCGAGGTCCGGGTCGGCGGCTACGGCTTCCCGATATCCGACGAGGGCAGCGGCGCCGATCTCGGGCTGCATGCGATCCGCCTGGCGCTGCGCGCCCACGACGAGCGGGCGCGCGGCACGGCGCTGACCCGCGACGTGATGCAGCGCTTTCACAACGAACCATTCGAGGCCGTGGCCTGGATGGATCGCGCAACCGCCACCGACTACGCGACCTTCGCGCCACTGGTGATGCGGCATGCCGATGCCGGCGATCCAGTCGCGCGCGGCGTCGTCCGCGAGGCCGGCGAGCAGATCGACGATCTGGTGCGGCGCCTGATCGAATGCGGCGCGTCGCGCGTGGCCTTGCTGGGCGGTCTTGCATCGTCGATCCAGCCGTGGCTAGCGCCGGATGTGCAGCGCAGGCTGGTTCCGGTGGAGGGCGACGCAATCGATGGCGCCTTGCATCTGGCACGGCGCGCCGCCAACGGCTAGCGGGACGAGGTCATGCGCACCGAAGACATCAACCCGCAATACGTCGAGCTCGACACGTGGTCCACGGCCGAGATGGTCGCGGCGATGCATGAGGAGCAACTCGCGGCGGCGGCGGCGGTTCGCGGCGCGCTTGGCGCGATTGCAGCCGCGGTCGAAGACGCAGTGCCGGCGCTGCAGCGCGGCGGACGGATCGTCTATGCCGGAGCCGGAACCTCCGGACGGATCGGCGTGCAGGACGGCTCCGAATTGCCGCCGACCTTCGACTGGCCGACCGAACGCGTGGTGTTTGCCATGGCCGGAGGCTTCGATGCGCTCACTCGCAGTTCCGAGGGTGCCGAGGACAGCGCCGAGGCCGGCGAGAAGGTCATGACCGAGGCAAGGGTCGGCGCCAACGACGTGGTCATCGGGCTCGCGGCCAGCGGCACGACGCCGTTCACGATCGGCGTGCTGCGGGCGGCGAAGGCCGCGGGAGCGGTGACGATCGCGGTTGCCAACAATCCCGGCGCGCCGCTGTTCGAGGTGGCGCGCCATCGCATCCTGGTCGAGACCGGCAGCGAGGTGATCGCGGGCTCCACCCGGATGAAGGCCGGCACCGCCCAGAAGATCGTGCTGAACCTGTTCTCCACCGCCGTGATGGTGCGGATGGGCCGCGTCTATCGCGGGCTGATGGTGGACATGCGGGCGCGGAACGCGAAGCTCCGCCGGCGCGCGACGGCCATCGTCGGCGAAATCGCCGGCTGCCCGGAAGGCGATGCCGCGCGCCATCTCGAGCAGGCCGGCGGCGACCTGAAGACCGCCATCCTGATCGGCTTCGGCCTTCCCGTGAGCCAGGCCGCGCAACTGCTGCAGCGTCATGCGGGCAATCTGCGGGCGGCGATCGACGAGACCAAAGGCGGCCATGGCTGAACCGCATGCCGCAAGCGCGATGGCGCGCGAGACCGCGGAAATCCCGGCGGCGGCCGAGCGTCTGCTGGCGCGCGCGGATCTGTTCGCCGAAATCGCCAGGCGGATCGAACAGGCGAAGCCACGCATCGTGGTTTTCTGTGGGCGCGGCAGCTCGGGTCATGCCGGCGTCTATCTGCGCTACCTTTTCGAGGCACGGCTCGGCCTGCTCGCATCCGCGTCGGCGCCTTCGGTCGTGACGGCCTACCGGCGGCCGCCGGACATGCGCGACGCGCTGTTCGTGGTGATCTCGCAGTCCGGTCGCAGCCCCGACCTCGTCACCGCGACGGAAGTGGCGCGCAAGTCCGGCGCGCTGACACTCGCCATCGTCAACGACGAACACTCGCCCGCGGCGGCCGCGTCCGAGCTGGTGCTGCCGATCGGCGCCGGCGCCGAACACGCGGTCGCTGCGACCAAGACCGTTGTGCTGTCGATGATCGCGGGCGCCCGGGTGGTCGCGGCGCTGGGTCGCGACGACGATCTGGACGATGGCCTTCGCGATTTACCGCGAAGGCTCGCAAGCGCGCTCGCCTGCGACTGGTCGGCCTGGGCCGACAGCGCGGCCGGTGCAGCCGTGTCGTTTGTCGTCGGACGCGGATACGGCCTCGGCTGCGTCCGCGAGATCGCGCTGAAGGTCTCCGAAATCCTGCGGGTGCCTGCCCTTGGATATAGTGCGGCCGAGCTGCGGCACGGCCCGCGCGCCTCGGTCACGCAGGCCACGCCGATGCTGGTGCTGCGGCAGAACGACGAGGCCGCCACCGCGATCGACGACCTAGTCCGCGACCTGCAGGGCTCGGGTGAAAGAGTCTTTGTCGCCGGAGGCGCGGCGCAGACGCTGCCGTGGATCGGCAACGGTCATCCGGTTTTCGATCCGGTCGTCATGCTCGTGCCGGCCTATCTCGCCATAGAAGCTGCGGCACGCAAACGGGGCTTCGATCCTGACAATCCGCCGCACCTGAGCAAGGTGACGCGCACCTTGTGACGCCGCGATCAATCGCAGCGCGCCACCATGCCGCCGTCGACGATGATCTCGGTGCCGGTGACGAAACGCGCCTCCTCGGACGCCAGGAACAGCGCCGCATTCGCGGTGTCGCGGCCGTCGCCCATGAAGCCCAGCGGGATGCGGTCGACGCGCGATTTCAAGAGCGCCTCGACGTCGCCGCCGGTGCGCTGCCTGGCGAGACGGGCTTCCACCATCGGCGTGTGAAGCTGTCCGGGCACCACGGTGTTCACCCGGATGCCCTTGTTGGCGTACTGCACGGCGGTGACGCGCGAGAACTGGATCACGCCGGCCTTCGACGTGGCGTAGCCGATCTGCGCCGAGCCGGTCCATCGCAGGCCCGAGGTGGACGCCAGGTTGACGATCGCGCCGCCGCCCTGCTTCTCCATCAGCGGCAGCACATGCTTGCAGGTGAGGAACACGCTCTTGAGGTTGTAGGTCATCTGGCCGTCCCAGCCCTCTTCCGAGAGCTCCACCGGACCGCCGGCGGCCGAGCCGCCCACATTGTTGACCAGGATGTCGATGCGGCCGAACGCCTTGAGGCAGGCGTCGACCATCGCCTTGACCGACGCATTGTTGGTCACGTCGCATTCGTGGGTGCGGATCGCGTCGCCGAACTCGGCCGCGAGCGCGACCGTCTCCTTCATCGACTCGCCGTTCTTGTCGGCGGCGAAGACCTTGGCGCCTTCGCGCGCGAACAGCACGGCGGTCGCCCGGCCGTTGCCCCAGCCCGGACCGACGCATCCCGCGCCGGTCACGAGCGCGATCTTGTCCTGAAGACGTCCCGCCATTTCCGGGTTACTGCGTGCCCTTCAGCCCGATCTTCTCGACCAGCGTGCCCCACTTCACCCGCTCCGACTTGATGTAGTCGTTGATGCCGGCGACCGAGGGTGAATCGAACGGGATCAGGCCGATGTCGGCGGCGCGCTTCTTCATCTCCGGATCGCCCATGATCTTCTGCATCTCGGCGTGCAGCCGGTCGACCACCGGTTTCGGCGTCTTCGCGGGCACCATCAGGGCGTGCCAGGACACCGCCTCGAAGTCCGGTGCGCCGGCCGCTTCGGCGAACGGCAGCACGTCCGGCAGCAGCGGAAGCCTCGTCGCGGACGAAACCGCGAGCGCGCGCAGCTTGCCGTCCTTGATCGTTGGGATCGACGCACCCGCCTCGACGAAGCCGGTGTGGACGTGGCCCGCGACCAGGTCGACGACCGACTGTCCGGTGTTGCGGTACGGCACGTGATTGGCGTCGAAGCCGAAGCGCTGCTTGGCGAACTCCATCGAGATGTGCTGGAAGCCGCCGGCGCCGACCGAGACGTAGTCCATCGGCGGCTTCTTCTGCTTGGCGTAGGCGATGAACTCCTTCACGTCCTTGGCCGGGATGTTCGGGTTCACCACCAGGATAAGCGGCGACTTCACATAGAGGCTGATCGGCGTGAAATCGGCCTCCGGATTGTAGTTGATCTGCTTGTAGAGGTGCTGGTTGATGGCGAGCGCGCTGCTGGTGAGCACGACCAGCGTGTGCCCGTCGGCCGGTGCATTGGCCACGTAGTTGGCGGCCAGCATGGTCGCGGCGCCCGGCTTGTTTTCCACCACCACCGGCTTGCCCAGGGCGGCCGCAAGCTTTTCGGCGTAGAGGCGCGCCAGCACGTCCATGCCGGTCCCGGCGCCGATCGACACGATGATGTTGAGGTTCTTGGAGGGGAAGTCCTGCGCCAGCGCGCGCGAATGCGAGCCGAGGGCAACAAGCAGCAGCGCCAGTGTCGCGCAGCGATAAGCCAGTCTCACCATTTCAATTCCTCCCATAAAGCCGCGCCTTTTTCGGCGCGTTTGTCCCGGCGACTGTTTGCAAATCATTCCGAGTGTCGTTTGCAGCTTAGGTGGGCAGCGCCATATGAACAAGGCGCTTTGCGTTGGCGCCAATGTCGCATTATCTGCTGTGTGAAGGCTGGGCGGGCCCCCATTGAAAGATTCCAAGGTGGCGACACAGCACGACAAGGAGCGGGTCGCGCTCACATCCATTCTCGCCTCCGGCGGGCTGACCGTGGCGAAGGGCGCCGTCGGCCTGCTCACCGGCTCGCTGGCGATCCTGTCGGAGGCCGCCCATTCGCTGATCGATTTCGGCGCGACGCTGATGACCTATTTCGCGGTCCGCGTGTCCGGCAAGCCGGCCGACGAGGAGCACCATTACGGCCACGGCAAGGTCGAAAGCGTGACAGCGCTGGCCGAGACCGGACTGCTGTTCATCCTGTCTGCTGTCGTGATCTGGGAGGCCGCCCATCGGCTGCTTGGCGCGCCGGATCACGTGGTGGAGGCGACGCTTGCGGCCTTCGCGGTGATCATCGGGTCCGTCATCGTGGATTTCTTCCGCGCGCGCGCGCTCTACCGGGTCGCCAGCGAAACCGCGAGCGAGGCGCTCGAAGCCGACGCGCTGCACTTCGGCTCCGACATGTGGTCGTCGATCGCCGTGCTGGTCGGGCTCGGCGGGGTGGCGCTGGGCTTTCAATGGGCGGATTCGGCGGCGGCGCTTGTGGTCGCGCTGTTCGTGTGCCTCGCCGGCTGGCGGCTCGGCCGGCGCACCATCGAGACGCTGACCGACACCGCGCCGGTGGGCTCCGCGCAGACGGTGGTCGGCGCGGCCGCGAAGGTGCGCGGCGTGATCGCGGTCGACCGCGTGCGGGTGCGGCCGTCCGGCGACAAGCTGTTCGTCGAGGTGGTGGCGGCGGTGAGCCGCACGCTGCCGCTCGACCGCGTCGAGGCGCTGAAGCGCGATGTCGCGGAGGCCATCCGCACCGACCTCCCCCGCAGCGAGGCGGTCGTCTCGATCGCGCCGCGTGCGCTCGATTCCGAGTCGGTCCAGGAGCGCGTCATGGTGATCGCGCGCAACCAGGGGCTCGCGGTGCATCACGTCACCGTGCACGACATCCGCGGCAAGCGCTCCGTCTCGCTCGACCTCGAGGTGGAGCGCAGGCTCGCGCTCGGCGCTGCGCACGAGATCGCCGACAGGCTGGAGGCTGCGCTGCGCGACGAGCTCGGCCCCGAGGTCGAGGTCGAGACCCACATCGAGCCGCTGCAGCAGGAGGCTGCCGGGCGCGAGGCGCCGCCGGAGCGCGTCAAGGCGGTGCAAATCACGCTGTCGGAGATCGCCGCCGAAAGCGGCATGGTCCGCGACATCCACAACGTGCGGGTGCGCGAGACCGACGACGGCGAGATCGTCAATTTCCATTGCCGCGTCGACCCGTCGCTGAGCGTGCAGGCGGTGCACGAGAAGGTCGACGAAGTCGAGCGCGACCTGCGCCGCCGCTCGCCCTCGATCAAGCGCGTGATCGGCCACGCCGAGCCGAGCCGTTAGAGCTACTGTCCAGTTGGTTTGCACCGTCCTCTCCACGTCATGCCCGGGCTTGACCCGGGCATCCATGCGATCGCGCGGCAAAGACAATCGTACGAATTGAATTCGTTGCGGCTTGGTCATGGATGGCCGGGTCAAGCCCGGCCATGACCCGTCACAACATCGGCTGCTCGCAAAAGCATCGGGCGCGCTTGTCCATGCGCGCCCGAAATCCGCGAAACCAAAGCGCGGTCAGATGCCCGCTTCCTTGAACACCTTGGTCAGGCCTTCGGTCTCGTCCTTGACGATCTTGTCCATCGCGGCCGGCGTGTCGGTGACGCCGATCAGGAACTGGGACTTGATCTTGGCCTGCATCTCCGGCGTCTTCAGCGCGTCGGCCCAGTCCTTGGAAATCTTTTCCAGCACCGGCTTCGGTATGCCCGCCGGGCCCATCAGGCCGAACCAGGAGTCATAGACGAACGGCAGCCCCGCCTCGGTGAAGGTCGGCACGTCCGGCATCTCCGGAATGCGCCGCGCGGTCGCGGCCGCAATCGCGTTGACCTTGCCCGCCGCCGACTGGTCGCGGGCGAGATTGACCGGCGCGAAATACATCTGCGCGTCGCCGCGGATCACCGCGGTCACCGCGTCCGGCGCGCTGCGGAACGGCACGTGGACGATGTTGATGCCGGCGGCCTTGCGGAACTGGGCGCCGGCGATGAACGTCGTGCTGGCGAGACCCGGCGACGAGAAGTTCAGCTTGCCGGGCTCTTTCTTGGCGAGCTCGATCACGTCCTTCAGCGTCTTGGCCTGCACGCCCGGATTGGTGATCAGGAACAGCGGCGCGGAGCCGAGCCGGGTGATGCCGGCGAAATCCTTCACCGCGTCGAACGGCGCGTCCTTGCTGACCAGGTTGGCCACGGTGTGGCCGTTGGAGGTGACCATCAGCGTATAGCCGTCCGCCGTGGCCTTGGCGACCGAGGCCGTGCCGGCGATGCCCGGCTTGTTTTCGACCACGACCTGCTGGCCCCATTTCTTGCCCATCTCGTCGGCGAAGATGCGGGCGAGAATGTCGGTGACCGAGCCGGCGCCGAACGGCACGACGATCGTCACGCGCTGGGTCGGCCAGCTTTGCGCCTGGCCGGGCGTCAGCGGAAACGGCGCAGATGGCCGCCACGGCCGCGGCGCTCAAAGCGGTCTTCAGAAATCGGAACATTGCCATTCCTCCTCGGTGATCCTTGTCATCCGTCCCGGTTTTGGCCCGGTCGCTCTTTTTCGAGCCTTTACCTGGCATGTCACTTGGCAGGTACGGAAATCCTCGCCCCTGCCGTCGGCCATCCCTTGTGCCACGACTGCGTCCAGGCTGGTACCAAAATCCTTGAGCATCACGGCGGCGGCATTTCGACCGGGACCGCCGGAAATCGAGCCTCCCGGATGGGTGGTCGAGCCGGTCTGGTACAGGCCCGGGATCGGCATGCGGTGCTGCGCCCAGCCGGCCGCCGGCCGCAAGGCCGCGGCCTGCGCCGCGTTCTGCGCGCCGCCGTGACAGGAGCCGTGCCAGTTGTGCGGATTGCGGCGTTCGAGGTCGAGCGGGCTTTCGACCACGCTCGCAAGGATCTTGTCGTCGGTCAGGTTGGGCGAGAACTTCCGCAGCCAGTTCAGGTTGGCTCGCGCGACGTCGTGCTTGATGTTGTCCCAGTGCTGCGGCCCTTCCTTGAGATCGTAGGGCTGCATGCCGATGATCTTGATGGTGTGCTTGCCGGGCGGCGCCTGGGTCGGATCGCCGATGGTCGGCGACACCGCGAGCAGCACCGGCTCCTCGACATTGGCCACGCCGCGGGCGAAGTCGTAGCCCATGCGCAGCGCCCGCGTCGGCTCCGACAGCATCGCGCAGGCGATCGGCGTGATGGCGCCGCCGTCGGCCGGAAACGTCATCGGCTCGCTGGTGGCGTAGTGCTGGACGAACAAGGTCGGCCCGCCCTGCCAGGTCTCGACGCCTTCGACGAAGTCGTCGGCCCAGGCGTTGCGCGGCGCCATGTCGATCAGGTGCTTGATGTGGACGGTCGAGAGCACCGCCTTGCCGGCGCGGTAGACCGAGCCGTCGGCGCATTCGACGCCCACGCATTTTCCGTTCTCGACGATCAGCCGCTCGACCATCTTGTTGGTCAGCGCGACGCCGCCGTGATCCTCGATCAGCCGCACCAGGATTTCGGTGAGCATGCCCGAGCCGCCCTTGGGAATGCACCAGCTCCAGCGCTGCCGCCCCCATGCGAGCGAATAGGCGTTGCGGCCGGTCATCGGCCATTCCGGCGGCGTCACGGTCTGGAACGCCATCCACAGCATGAAGCAGCGCGAATGATCGTCCTCGAAATTGTCGCGGATGATCTCCCAGGCCGACCGCGCCTGGCGGCGCAGCCATTTCCGGCCGTCGGGATGCTCGTTCAGCGCCTCGTTGATCGGCTTGCCGAAGCCGATCGGCGTGTAGGACGCGGCATCGAACAGCGGCTTGATCGCGTCGTACTCGTCATACATGCGCCGGTAGGCGTCGGCGTCCTTCTTCGAGAACTTGGCGAACTGCTCGATGGTGCGCTCGATGTCGTGATACTGCGTCAGCCACGATCCATCGAGGAACGGCGCGTGGCAGACGATCTCGGGATGGATGTATTCCAGCCCGTAATCGGCGAGGCCGAGCTCGTCGTTCCGCATCATCGGGCTGTCCTGCAGGATCACATGCGCGGTGCCGCAGGAGTCGTGCCGGAAGCCCGGCAGCGTCAGCTCCTCGGTGACGACATTGCCGCCGAGGATCGAGCGGCCCTCCAGCACCAGGCAGCGGTAGCCGGCCTTGGACAGATAGGCCGCGGCGACGAGGCTGTTGTGGCCGGCACCGGCGACGACGATGTCGAAACGATCGGTCATTCCGGTTCATTCCCATGAATCGTTATGGCGGGGCAACCCGCCCATGTGTCCGCCTGAATGGAAGCACACTCGCGCAACGCGCACACTGTCACCCGCGGGCTTGACCCGCGGGTCCATGAACCGGCGCAGCAAGACACGCTCTTACGGCTGCCTTCGCTGCACCGGCTCATGGATTGCCGGGTCACGGCGCTTCACGCGCCGGCCCGGCAATGACACCGCCGTTGTGGCGAGACTGTTCCGCGAAACTAAACCCGCTTGTCGGGCACGTTTGCGGCCTTGTAGTTGCGGGCCTGCGCGTCGCGGCCGAGCTTGGCGATGCGGTTCATGTCGACGCCGACGAGCTTGCCGTTGCGCTTCACCACCTTGCCGGCGATCAGCACGGTGTCGACGTTCTGCGACGTCATGCTGGTGACCACCGCGCCGACGGCGTTGTTGATTGGCATCGTGTTCAACAGGTCGGTGCGGAGCAGGATGATGTCGGCCTCCTTGCCGGGCGTCAGCGAGCCGATCTTTTTTTCGAGACCGTTCGCCCTGGCGCCCTCGATGGTGGCGAATTCGATCACCTCGCGGGCGGTGAGGAACTTGCCGGCGTCCTTCTGGCCGGCGAGGCGGCGTGCCCAGACCTCGTTCTTCTGCAGCGAGAACACCGTGCGCATCTGGGTGAAGAAGTCGTTCGGCACCGAGGTCTCGACGTCGACGCTGAGGCTCGGCCGGATGCCCAGATCGATCGCCTTCTGGGTCGGCGGATTGCCGTGGCCCATCAGCGTCTCGACGTAGCCGGCGATCGAGATGGTGCCGCCGGTGTCCTTGATCAGCTTCCATTCGGTGTCGTTCAGCGTGCAGCAGTGGATGTAGGTGGTGTCGTCCTTGAGCCGCGCCGGCCGCGTTGATCTTCTCCAGGAAGGCGCTGCTGGCCGAACTCGCCGACGCCGACATGGATGCTGATGCGGGCGCCGACGTCGCGCGCGGCCTTGAACTGCGCGAGCGACGCCTCGGGCGGGCCGCCGGGCCGCGAGATAGAGCGTGGTGAGCTGGTCGTCGCTGGAGAAATACTGCTTGCGCAGCCGCGCGATGTCGCCGGGATATTTGGACGTCGCGATCTCCAAGACCCGGCCGGTCTCGTTCTGGCCGGCGCCATAGGCGAACACCGCGCGCACGCCGGACTCCTGCAAGCCCTTGATGCAGGCGTCGGTGTGCTCCGGCGAATTCTGGATGTGCGACCAGTCGAGCACGCAGGTGACGCCGCTGTCGACCGCGCCGAGCGCGCTGATCAGGTTCGCGGCGTAGACGTCGTCGGGAATCATCTTGGCGCCGAAGGTGCGCTGCACGACGTTGCGGTAGTCGTCCAGCGAGCCGTCCGGCAGCACGTTGCGCAGGAAGCCCTGCCACATGTGGCGGTGGGTATCGACGAAGCCCGGCATCACGATGCGGTTCTTGGCGTCGATCACCTGCGCGTTCGGCGCGCTGATGTTCGGGCGCACCGCGGAGATCTTCTTGCCTTCGATCAGGACGTCGGCCTGCTCGAAGTCGCCGACCGCGCGGTCGAGCGAGAGCACGATGCCGCCCTTGATCAGGATCGGCCGGCCGGGCTCGAGGTTTCGCCTGGGCCTGGGCGTCGGTCGCGGTGCCGATCACGCTCGCGGCAATCGCGGGCGCTGCTGCGGCTCCTGCCGCCGTGGTGCAGAGAAACTGGCGCCGCGACAATCCCAGACCTGAAGATTTGGGCGCGGCAGGCAGCACGGACAACCGGAACTGAAGAAGTGTGTCACGATAACCTCCCCGGTAAGCGTTGTTGTTGAGAACATGCTATTCCTGACCGGGTTCGCGATCCAGCAAGGTCACGTTGCCCACAATCCCGCCCAGATCGCGTCCCACCTGAAATGGGCCAAAGCAAAAGCAGAGTTGTTTCGGCGACATGAAGTCAATGACCGCGTCAAACTCGGTCCCTCTTCACCCTCCCCTGGAGGGGAGGGTCGACTGCCGGAGCGAAGCGAGGCGGGTGGGGTGTTTTTTGCGAAGAAGTTCACCCCACCCCGTCGCCTCGCTACGCGAGGCGCCGACCCTCCCCCTCCAGGGGAGGGTGGGCACCGGATCTGTTGCGAGTGTTGATGCGATGTCGTCAGAAGATTTTCCAAGCATGGTCTCCCAATCATGATGCGCACCGAAGAACCCCGCCCGATCCGCCTGTCCGAATACCGGCCGCCCGACTGGCTGGTCGAGACCGTCGATCTCGACTTCAAGCTTCATCCGACGCAGACGCCGGTGCGCGCGACGCTGAAGCTCAAGCCCAATCCCGCGGCGGGCGCGCCCGCGCCGCTGGTGCTCGACGGCGAAGGGCTGACGCTGGTGTCGCTCAAGATCGACGGCGAGGCGCTGCCGGGCGACCGCTATCTCGCGACGCCGGATGGCCTCACCATCGCGCAGCCGCCGAACCGGCCGTTCACGCTCGAGATCGAGACGCTGGTCGATCCGAAGGGCAACACCCAGCTCTCGGGCCTCTACCAGTCGAGCGGAAACTTCTGCACCCAGTGCGAGGCCGAGGGCTTCCGGCGCATCACCTATTTCCCGGACCGGCCGGACGTGATGGCGGTCTACACCACGCGGATCGAGGCGGACCGAGCCGAGGCGCCGGTGCTGCTCGCCAACGGCAACCTGCGCGAAGCGGGCGAACTGCCCGGCGGCCGGCATTTCGCGGTGTGGCACGATCCGTGGCCGAAGCCCGCCTACCTGTTTGCGCTGGTCGGCGGCAGGCTTGGGCACATCGAGGACACGTTCGTCACCCGCTCCGGCCGCAAGGTCGTGCTGCGCATCTACGTGGAGCCCGGCAAGGAAGCGCGCGCCACCTACGCGATGGACTCGCTCAAGCGCTCGATGCGCTGGGACGAGGAGGCGTTCGGCCGCGAATACGATCTCGACATCTTCATGGTGGTCGCGGTGTCCGACTTCAACATGGGCGCGATGGAGAACAAGGGCCTCAACGTCTTCAACGACAAGTACGTGCTGGCCTCGCCCGAGACCGCGACCGACGGCGATTATCTCGCGATCGAGGTCGATCATCGCCCACGAGTACTTCCACAACTGGACCGGCAACCGCATCACCTGCCGCGACTGGTTCCAGCTCTGCCTGAAGGAAGGCCTCACGGTCTATCGCGACCAGGAGTTCACCTCCGACGAGCGCTCGCGCGTCGTCACCCGCATCGGCGACGTGCGGGGGCTGCGGGCGCACCAGTTCGTCGAGGACGCGGGCCCCCTCGCCCACCCGGTGCGGCCCGAGGTCTACAGCGAGATCAACAACTTCTACACGACGACGGTCTACGAGAAGGGCGCCGAAGTCATCCGCATGCTCCACACGCTGATCGGCGCGGAGCAGTTCCGCAAGGGCATGGACCTCTATTTCGAGCGGCACGACGGCGAGGCCGCGACCGTCGAGCAGTTCGTCAAATGCTTCGCCGAGGTGAGCGGCCGCGACCTTTCGCAATTCATGCGCTGGTATTCGCAGGCCGGCACGCCGGAGGTGATCGCCACCGGCCACTACGACGCGGCCGCGAAGACCTACCGCCTCGACATGGCGCAGGTGCTGCCGCCGACGCCGAACCAGCCGGTCAAGGAGCCGATGGTGATCCCGCTCGCGACCGGCCTGATCGGCCGCGACGGGCGCGAGCTGCCGATGACGCTCGCCAACGGCCAGAGCGTCGAGCGCGGCGTCATCGTGCTCGACAAGGCGGCGCAGAGCTTCACCTTCACCGGCGTCAACGAGCGCCCGACGCTGTCGGCCAACCGCAACTTCTCGGCGCCGGTCAAGCTGATCGCCAATCTCACGCCCGACGACCTGCGGCTGATGGCGGCGCGCGACGGCGACCCGTTCAACCGCTGGCAGGCGGTGCAGACGCTGGCGACCAGGCTGCTGGTCGGCAATGTCGCGCGGCTGCGCGCCGGACAGGATCCGGAGCTCGACGAGGGCCTGCTCGACGCGCTCGCGGCGATCCTCGCCGACCAGAGCCTCGAACCGGCCTTCATCGCCGAAGCGCTCGCCCCGCCGAGCGAGGCGGATATCGCCCGCGAGATCGGCCGCGACGTCGATCCGGACGCGATCTTCCGCGCGCGCGCGGCGCTGCGCACGCTGATGGGCCTGCATCTCAACGCGGCGCTGACCAAGACCTATGAAAGCCTGGTCGACCGCAAGCCCTACAGCCCCGACGCGGACAGCGCCGGGCGGCGGCTCCTGAAGAACGTGTGCCTCGACCTGCTCGCGGCGACGCAGGAGTCGCACGCGATCCGGCTCGTGGCCACGCAATACAAGTCGGCCGACAACATGACCGACCGGATGGCGGCGCTCGCGACGCTCACGCTGCACGACGTGCCGGAGCGGCAGGCCGCGCTCGACGATTTCTACGAGCGCTACCAGAGCGATCCGCTGATCATCGACAAATGGTTCGTGCTGCAGGCGACGACGCCCGATCCGAAGACGCTCGACCGCGTCAAGGCGCTGACGGGGCACGCGGCCTTCTCGATGACCAACCCGAACCGCGTGCGCTCGCTGATCGGCTCGTTCGCGCAGGGCAACCCGACCCAGTTCAACCGGGCGGACGGCGCGGGCTACGAGTTCGTCGCCGACAAGATCCTCGCGCTCGATCCGGCCAATCCGCAGGTGGCGTCGCGGATGACCACCGCGTTCCGGACCTGGCGCGCGCTGGAAGCGGGACGGCGCGAGCGGGCGCAGGCGGCGCTGAAGCGGATTTCGTCGGCGCCGCAGCTGTCGCGCGACGTCGGTGACATTGTGCAGACGGGCGCTGGCGGAAAACTAGAAACGGCCAGAGCCGCGGCAACGCTTTGCTGGCGCGGCGCAAACCCAAATGGGTTTGTTTTTTCTTTTCGCAATTTCCGATTGCAATCATCGCGCTTTACTCTCAGGCGATGCAGGGTGGGGCAAAGCCGCGAACGCGGCGTGCCCACGTCTTCAAGCCGATCGTGTCGTCCGCTTCGCCCTGCATCCAGCCAACGCTCCGCCGCCCCTGTTCTTTGATATTTCGGGCCCGGGGTTGGCCCGCATCCCGCTTTTCCTTTCCCCTCGACAAGAGGGGTTGGAGCGCCGGGAGGCGCCGGGGAGCGTGCGAAGCTCCCCGGACCGGCCTTGCGATCGGCCGATCCGCGCCAAGATTCCGGGACCCAAGTGCGCTCCGAGGGGGGTGGAGGGTCCCGGGGCGCGGGCCCTTGCGAGGGGCCCGGCGCCTCCCGGCGCTCCAACGCGATGCCATTGTCGGGCACCGCATTCTGCTCCCGCTGCGGACGCCGCGATCGACGGCGGTCCGTTGAAAGAACAAAACAGGAACTTTTATAGGGGCTGCGGAATGGGAGTCAACCCGCGGAAAACAGAAAGCGGCCGGGCACGCCGGTGTCTCAGGCGCGATGTCCTGGCGGCAGCTCGATCTTGGCAAACTTTGCCATAGATGCCATTCTCAGGATTTCGAGGAGAACGGACCATGCCGACCCGGAACATCAGCCTGACGCCCGAGCAGGACGACTTTGTCGAGAAGGTTGTCAGATCCGGCGAATACCAGAACGCGAGCGAAGCCGTCCGCGACGCGCTGCGCGCGCTCCAGCAGCGCCGCCGAGAGGATGCGCTGAAGCTCAAGGCGCTGCGCACGCAGATCAAGGCCGGCGTCGATGCACTCGAACGGGGCGAGTTCGTCGAAATCGACGAGGCCAACCTCGACGGATATCTCGACGGATTGACGTCAGCACCGGAGAAAGGCGCGCGCTGACCCGATGGCGCGGTTTCGCCTCTCCCGTCCGGCGCAGGCAGATCTCGCAACGATCCTTGCCACGAGCGCCGAGCGATGGGGGATCGATGGCAGGCACCGCTATGCAGCCGTTCTCGCCGCCGCCATGCGAAAGGTTGCGGCCGATCCGGAAGGGCCGGCGACGCGGACCCGCGCCGAGCTGTTGCGAGGTATCCGCAGCCTCCACATCCGGCACGCGCGCGCCAACGATCCGGACGGGATAGTGCGGCAGCCGGTGCACGTCCTCTATTATCGCGCGGTCGCGCCGGACATGATTGAAATCGTCCGCGTGCTGCACGAGCGCATGGAGCCAAGCAGGCATCTCGGCGCGGGTTCGGAAGACAGGGATTGAAGGCAGACTTATGCTATCCTGAACCGGCTCACCGGCGATCGGGATGGCGATGGGCGCACAATTGAGTGCACTGTCACCGTAATTTGAGGCTCCGCCTTCGTCGCTCGTGCCCGAGGAAATGAAGCGCTTGGGGGATTTGGGCACTGGCCTATTCGGCGCGCGCGCCTAGGCCTTCACGATTTCGCCAAGGCGCGCTGTGTCGTCCTTCATGACTTGAGCGAATTCTTCCGGCGTATTCGCGACGGCCTTGAAACCGAACTGCTGGAACTTGGCCTGCGTCTCCGGATGCTTTGCCGCCTTTGCGATTTCGGCGTGAAGCTTGTCCACCACGGCGCGGGGCGTTCCCGCCGGAACTGCGACGCCGAACCACGCGCTGAGCTCATAATTCGGGAACCCGGCCTCCGCCATCGTCGGTACATTTGGGATCATCGCGGCACGGACGCTGTCCGTCACCGCGAGGCCGCGAAGCTTCCCTTCCGCGACCAGCGGGCCGGCGCCGGGCATGCCATCGAAGAAGAATGTGACGCGTCCGCCCAGCAGATCCGGTAGCGCGTGCGATGTGCCGCGATAGGGCACGTGGACCACATCGATGCCGGTTCGGAATTTCAGCATCTCGCCGAGCAGGTGTCCGCCGCTCCCAATACCTTGGGAAGCGAAAGTCAGTTTGCCCGGCTGCGCCTTGGCCTCTTGGACGAGGTCGCTGACGGACTTGATGGAGCTCTCCGGATTGACCACCAGGACGTGAGCCAGAGAATACATCAAGGAAACCGGCGTAAAATCGGCGTCCGGATCGTAGGTCAGCTTGGCGTAGAGCGTTTTGTTGATCGCGTGCGTGCCGATGTTCGCGAGAAACAAGGTGTAACCGTCAGGAGCCGCGGTCTTCACGGCTGCCGCGGCGACTTGGCCTCCGCCGCCGCCACGGTTCTCGACCAGCACCGGCTGTCCAATCAACTCGCTGACGCGCTGCATGACGGCGCGCGCGCCGATATCAGCGGGACCGCCGGGCGGGAATGGGACGATCAGGGTTATGGGACGCGACGGAAAGGCTTGCGCAAGCGCAGCCGCAGGAGTGAGCGCAGCGAGAAGCGCCAGCACGATGAGACGAAAGCTGACACGGGACCCGCGCCCACTGCGATGCTCGGCCGACGGCTGACTTTGGCGATGACTTGGCATTGGCGCGTTCTCCCTGCGGCGCTCTTCCTAGAGAGCGTTGGGTCGCATGATACATACCTGCACGCTTGCATGTAAATGGGAAGATGCTATGGTCGCTGCGTATATGCGCATCTCACTTGCGCGCGCATCCGGCGCACTTTTCCAGCTAGGGATCCAGATGAAGTATCAGACCATCGTCACTGCGGTTGCTGAAGGCGTCGCTACCCTCACGTTGAATTGCCCGGAGAAGCGCAACGCCATGAGCCCCCGCATGCACGAGGAGGTCACGGACGCGCTTGACGATCTGCGATACAACGATGAAGCGGCGGTCGTCGTCATCACGGGCGCTGGCAACTCATTCTGCGCGGGCATGGACCTCAAGGAGTTCTTCCATGATCTCAAGGTCGAGAAGCCGCGCGAATTCGACCGGATTTTCCGTCTCGCGACGGAATGGAGAGGCCGGACGCTGCGGCAGTATCCGAAGGCGACGATCGCGATGGTCAACGGTTACTGCTTTGGCGGCGCGTTCTCGATCGTCGAAGGCTGCGATCTCGCCGTGGCCGCCGACGAAGCCACGTTCGGCCTCTCAGAGATCAATTTCCGCGCCTTCCCCGGCGGCTCCGTCTCCAAGTCGCTCGCGAACATCATGCATCCGCGGGACGCGTTGTACTACGCGATGACCGGCGACACGTTCAACGGGCAGAAGGCGGCCGAAATCAAGTTCGTCAACATGTCGGTTCCGCTGGCGACGCTTAAGTCCGAGACGCTCAAGCTGGCGGCCAAGATGACGAACAAGGACCCTCACGCTCTTCGCGCGTGCAAGGACGGCTACCGCCACGCGCTGGAGATGACCTGGGACGGGTCGGTTAGCTACACCCTCGCCAAGGAAAACGAAGTCTTCCAGCTTCAGAACGGGGGCTGGATCAAGGACGGCGTCGGCGACTTCGTGCAGGGCAAATTCAAGCCGGGCCTCGAAAGTCACGGCAATACGTCGAAAACGAAGAAGCCGTCAGGGTCCGGCAAACGCAAGGGCGCGTGACCATGGATTTCGGCCTCACTGCACGCCAGCAGAAATTCAAGGAAGAAATCGTCGCTTTCGTTGACGGCTGGGACAAGGAGCAAATCAAGGCGCTCGAACGTGACAGCCTGTTTCCTCGCGAACTCTACGCGGCGCTGAGCAAGCGAGGCTGGGCAGGTGTCATGGTGCCCCCGGATTTCGGCGGTATGGGGCTCGGCGCCATCGAAATGGCCATTATCACGGAGGAGTTCGGGCGGATCGGCTTTTCCGGCCTGGCGCTGACCCTGCACGGCCAGCGAACGCTCCTGAAGCTCGGCACGCCCGCGCAGCAGCAAAAGTACGTTCCGGGTCTGACGCGCGGCGAGCTCCTGTCGGCGATCGTGGTGTCGGAACCCGATGTCGGCTCAAGTCTCAAGCACATGAAGACGACAGCCAAGCGAAACGGCGACCACTACATCGTCAACGGTCTCAAGCATCACATCACGCTCGGTGACGAAGCGTCCCTCTACATCACCTTCACGGTGACGGACAAAGGCCTGACGACGCTTCTGATCGACCGGCATTCGCCCGGCATCCATGTCAAGAAGCTGGACGCCATCGGGTGGTGTCTTGAGCCGCACTACGAAGTGGTTTTCGACAATGTCCGGGTGCCCGCCGATCATCTGCTCGGCGGAGAAGGCCAGGGCATCCAAACATTCTTCGCAAGCTTCAACCTCACGCGCATTTGCAACGCCTCGCACCTCATTGGCGTGGCGCGTTCGGCGATCGAGGACGCCGTGCGCTACGCGACCCAACGCAGCGTCGGCGACAGCAAAGTGGCGGACTTCCAAGGCATTCAGTGGATGATCGCCGAGCTTGCCGTCAAGCTTCAGACCGCGCAGCTCGTACGGGACAAGGCGGCTTGGATGGAAGACGCGGGCCTCAAGCACGAGACGGAAACCGCCATGGCCAAGCTTCTGGCGGTCGAGCTTGTCGACGCGGCCGCCAACAAGGCGTTCTCCATTGTCGGCGGATACGGCAGCTACCGCACCACGTCTTTCGAGCGCTACCTGCGGGACGCGAAGATCGGCCACGTCACCGGCGGTTCGCCTGAGATTATGCGCAACAACATCGCACGGGCGGTGTTGCGTGAGTACGGATACCGGCCGCCAAAGGCTTCCTGAAGCCGGCGCCGGAGCGCCGCGGCCCATCAACACTTTCGATTGTGCGGAGTGCACGAATGCGCAGTGATAATCTATCGGACGTCATCCGGATCAATGCGGCGACCTATCCAAACAAGATCGCGTTCATCTGCGAAGGACAGCAGAGGACCTTCGCTGAGTTCAATGAGCGCGTGAACCGCCTGGTCGATGCTCTCACAAAGTCCGGGCTGTCCAAGGGCGACCGCATTGGCATTCTTTCTTCGAACCGCATCTGAGTTCGCCGAGAGCTATGGCGCAGCCGAAAAGGGCGGCTTCATCGCCGTCCCGCTCAACATCCGGCATATCACGGCCGACATCGCATATGTGGTCGAGCATTCCGGAATGAAGGCGATCATCGCGGAAGGCGCGCATGTCAAGCAGGTGAAAGACCTTCCGGTCGCCAACATCTACGTGTTTCGACCGGAAGGTGGCGCCACGGACAGCTACGAAGCGCTGATTGCGGCGGGGCTTCCAAATGAGCCCATTGTCAGGATTTCGGCGGATGACGGCGTGTACATGATGTACACGGGCGGCACGACCGGGCGCCCCAAAGGAGTGATCCTCGATCACGGCGGCCAGATGGCGAACGCCAAATGCACCTTGATCGACGCGTCGGTAGAACCCCAGGACATTCTCCTGACCGTCATGCCCATGCATCACATTGGCGGAAAGAATTTCTGCACGGTGCATTTCCATCGGGCTTGCACGAACGTGCTGATGCCGGCGTTCCAGGCTTCGGTCGTTCTCAAGGCGATGGCCGATCACAAGATCCGGTGCGTTCTGCTCGCGCCAACCATGATCAAGATGCTGCTCGACGAACTGGGCGGCGCGCCCGCCCCCGGGCTGGCGTTGAAGACCGTCTACTATTCCTCGGCGCCGATGCCCGTCCCGCTGCTGCGGCAGGCCATCGACACGTTCGGCCGGATATTCGTTCAGTTCTACGGACTGACGGAATCAGGGCCGAGCGGCTCCATGCTGCGGAAGGAAGATCACCTTCCCGATGGCACGGAGAAAGAACAGCAGCGGCTCGCCTCGGCGGGGAGGCCGCAAGTCTACAATGAAATCCGTATCGTCGATGACAGCTGGAAGCCGCTGCCCACAGGCCAGGTTGGCGAAGTGCTCATCCGCGGCGAGCAGGTCATGCAGCGCTACTGGAACAACGAGGCCGCCACCGCGGACACCCTGCGCGACGGATGGATCGCTTCGGGCGACTACGGACGCCTTGATGAGGATGGCTACCTCTACATCGTGGGTCGCAGGAAAGACGTGATCGTCAGCGGGGGCGAGAACATCTACCCGCGCGAGATCGAAGAAGTGCTGCACGCGCATCCCGCCGTCCTGGAATGCGCCGTGGTCGGCGCTCCGGACCTGAAATGGGGGGAAGCCGTGACGGCGGTCGTCGTTTTAAGGTCGGGCCACAGCCTGACAGAGTTGGACGCCATCGAGCACTGCAAGCAGAAGCTGGCGAGCTACAAGAAGCCGAAGGCCGTTCACTTCTGCGATGCCCTGCCGCGAAGCTCGCTGGGCAAAATTCTCAAGTCGGAGGTCCGAGAGTTGTTCTGGAAGGACCATGACAGGAAGATCTAAAGGGCGTTAGCCGCGCTGCGTGAGATCGGCAGTCACCATCGACTTCAGCATTTCGATTTCGGCGGCGTTGGCGGCCTGCTCCTGCCGGTAGATGTTTCGCAGACTAAGCCCGCGGAGCGTCGCCAGTACCACGTGCCTGACCATGCTGATCTGCTTGGTCGGCAGCCGGACATCGTCAAACAGGCGGAGCCATTTCTTGTCGAGTTCGTCCTCGATGTGGGTCACCTTGGCGCGGACGGCTCCGAATATCGCCTTGTCGGACTGCATCGCCAGCCAGACTTGCACCACCGCCCTGAAATGCGGACTGCGCAGCAATTGCCAGGCCTGATCGATGCTCTCGTTCACCCGTTCCCGGATCGGAAGGTCGGAGGAAATCTCTTTTGTGCGCGACAGGGCCAGACCCAAGTCGTCCACCACGGCGGTGAGCAGATCGGCCCGCGAGCCAAAATGATGCTGAACAGCCCCACGAGACACGCCGGCACGCGATGCCACTACGGCGACCGTGGCTTCGAGGTAACCGAGCTCGCTGAGGCAGGCGATCGCGGCCTCAATCAATTGGCCCCGCGTCGCCTCGCTCCGCTGTTCCTGCGTGCGCCGCTTCTTTCAAGCCGCGCTTCGGATGGTTCCGTGCATTCGAGGCGGCTGAGGGTGTGGCTTTTGCAAGCGTCATGATGGTGCGGTGCAACTGATTAAGAGTTGGAGTTACACCAGCGTCGCGGCGGCTACAAGCGCGGAAGGTGTTGCGTCTTTTAAGTCGGAACAAGTATCATACATTCACACTTGTATGTTTTTGAGGAACTCATGCGTAAGATCAGCTTGAAGAGCTTCATGGCCGCCCTGCTGCTGGCCGCCATCTCGAATGGTGCGCATGCCGACTACCCGGAACGCATGATTTGATTTGTGGTGACTACCGCGCCCGGCACGTCGGGCGACATCATTGCGCGTCTTCTCACGCCGAAACTGTCGGAACGGCTCAAGCAGACCATCATTGTGGAGAATAAGCCCGGCGCCAACGGCAATCTCGCCGCAAGTCCGACACCATCGCGGCCTTTCTCAGATCTGCCAGTTCGGCCCCGGCAAGGTAAGCGTCGCCACCAGCTCGCTAGGTAGCTATCCGAACCTGGCCGCCGAGATGTTCAAGCAGCAGGCGAAGCTTGATGTCTTGATCGTCAAGCATAACGGAGAAGCGGCGGCTGGAGCCGCTGTCGCGGGCGGGCACGTGGACGCCGTGTTCGCCGCCTCGGCTGCGCTCGACGCCTTCGTCAGCGGCGGAAAGCTGACGCCGCTGGCGACCACGGGCACCAAGCGGTCGCCGCTGTTGCCGCAACTTCCGACACTGGCCGAGGCCGGTGTTGAAGGTTACGCTCTCCAGTTTCATCGCGATCGCCGTGCCGAAGGACACGCCCGCGGACGTGCAGGACAAGCTTCGCCAGTCGCTGGGCGCCGTGATGTCCGACCCCGAAATCGCAGCAAAGCTGCGCGCGCTCCACTTTGAGCCCATTTCCGACACGCGGGCGGATATCGACGCCTTCATCGCAAGTGAACGCAGCCGGCTGGGCTCGGTGATCGAAAAGATGGGCGGCGCGATTGAATGAGTCGCGCCCCCTCACCCAGCATCCTGACACTCGCTGACATTTTATTCCATGTACGCGTTTAATAGTTTCCGCTCGGATAATCCGAAGCCGAGATTCGATATCCCTGCAGGGAGCTGGGACTGCCAGTTTCATGTGTTCGGCGATCCGGCGCGGTATCCAGTGCGCGCGAACGCCGCTTACACACCGTTCCCGAACGCGACGATTGAAGCGGCGCTCGCGATGAACAAGGCGATCGGCGCGAGCCGCGGCGTGGTCGTGCAGGCAACGGTCCATGGCACCAACCATCAGATATTGATTGCGCTTGAGGTGGCTGGGCCGTCTTATTGCGACATTGCCATCGTCAATGATGCCGTGAGCGACAGCGAGCTTGCCAGGCTGCATGCAGCAGGAGTGCGCGGCGCGCGATTTAACTTCTGGAAGCAACTGAACATCGCTCCAAGCGCCGATGAATTCCGTCGGTCAATCCAGCGCGTTGCCGCGCTGGGATGGATCGTCAAGATCCGGCGAGGCCTGGCTGGAGATGGAAGACTTGCTTCGTGAGGTGGATCTGCCGGTGATCATCGATCACCTAGGGCACGTCGATCTCAGCAAAGGCGTGGATCAACCGGCCTTCCAGATGTTCTGGCGCCTCATCGACCGCGGCAATTTCTGGATGATGGTGTCCAACAGCCATCGCTACTCGGCGCAGGAACAGGGCTGGGATGACGCGGTCGCCTTCGTCAAATCCGTGATCGACCGGGCGCCGGAGCGCGCGATCTGGTGCACTGATTGGCCCCACGTCCAGTACCGCAAGCCGATGCCCACGGACACGGAGCTGATCGAGCTACTCTGCAGGGCGACACCCGATATGGCGACGCGCCGCAAAGTCCTGTGTGAAAACCCGTTGACGCTCTTTGAACGCGCCAAGCGCTAACAGCGTGCTTGTCATTGCGCTGGCACGGCCGGGTGAATAAACGCCCTCATTAGTTCAGCTTGATGCCAGCCTCACGAGCGACGGGCTCCCAACGCGCGCGCTGATACTTCACCGCGACCGCAAACTGTTCTGGCGTACCGCCCGTTGCCTCGATGCCGATGGATTAAGTTTGGCACGAACATCCGGCATCGAGACCACTTTGGTAATGGCAGCGGCATAGCGACTGACCACGTCGCGTGGTGTGCCACCCGTGCGAAAAAGCCCATGGATGTCTGGCCATAAAGCTCAGCGAAACCCTGTTCCTTGAACGTAGGGATATCCGGCGCGAGCTTGGTGCGCTTCTCGCTCATAACGCCAATAATCTTGACTTGCCCGGCTCGGTGAGGCTCGACGTAGTCCGACAAAACCGACTGGCCAGCAGCCACATGATTGCCGATAAGATCGGTGAGGAGCGGTTGGCCGCCTCGATACGCGACCAGGCGTATGTCAGCGCCGGAGATTTTGCGCAACAGCACAATCATAAAGGCACCGACACTGGCAAGGCCAGAGGTGCCAACACTGCCTAATTTCGGATCGCGGCGGACAGCTTCAACATACTCGTTCACGTTTGAAACGCCGGTGCCATTGCTGACCACTAGAGCGTTGGCGGTCGTTGCCGCATCGCACACCGGCGTCAAATCAGCCTCGGGATCATAAGGCAGGCTTGAGTAGAGAAACGGAAAGAACGCCATCACCGATAGCCCCGAGAACATAAGGTGGGAGCCGTCAGGTGGCGTGCTCTTCATGAACGAGCTTGCCACGAGCCCCGTGCCGCCTGCCCGATACTCGACAACGACATTGCGATCGATGAGCGAGGGCAGCTTGTCGGCGATGGTGCGAACGATCGTATCCATCGTGGCTCCTGGCGGAACCACGACAATCAATTTCAGAGGTTGTTGTTGCGCGCGCAATACATGCGGCGCGGCGATAGTGAGCGGCAGCGCTGAGGCCAGGCCCGCGAACCGACGTCTCGTAAGCATGCTCATGAAGCCTCCGGCAGCTCTCAGAAGTATGGTGTGGTGAACTCGTAGTCTTTCGGATCGATCTTGCGTTCAATGCATCGCCCGGCGACAAATCCAGCAATCTCGCCGGTTTGCGTGCACCATGGAAAATTGCGCATAACCATGAAGATCGTGTCGTAGGTGAAGGAGAGCGACGCGCCTGTGAGCAGCAGGTTCTTGATCTTCTTTGGCAGGAAACACCGGAACGGCACTTCAAATTCATGCTTTCGATGCTCATCCCAATAAAAGGGCTTGGTGAGCGGCTTGGTCACGGCGTCCCTGTAGCGTCGGCCGGCAAGGACGTCGTCGAGGCAGAACACGTGCTCCCCTACGGGATGGCGGCCGTCACGAACGCCCACAAAGCGGCCGATGTTGTTCAACACCGCCTGATCGAATCCAGGCACATATTTCTTGAGAAATTTGACTTCGGCATCGATCAGCGCGCGAAGCTCGCGCTTGGCCCGCGCGTCATCATCCGCGCTTTCATCCATATGGAGGGCCCACTCGTAGGGCACGTTCTGCCAGAGGATGAACGAGCCGTCCGTCTGCATCGGGCTCATGTCGATCGTCGGATGGCCGATGTAGAGCTCTCCGTAGACGTTCTTGCCGCCCATTCGAGGGCGATAGAGCTCTGGAGGGATGTCGCCCGCTGACCGCGCTTCCTCGATGACCTTGGCGAGCACCGGGTCTTTTGCCGCCTGTTGATGCGCGCGAACCTCTGCGAAATTGATGCCGCTCATGATCCAGAGCAGGCCGCCGGGAATTGGCCGCTTCACGCCATCCCATGCCGCGCCATCCGGCTGACCACCCCCGCCGGATAAAAACGGCACCCCTGCCGCAGTAGCCAGTTGCGCCGTGCCAGACCCTTCGATGAACACGCGTCCTGTGATGGCCTGGCGGCCTGAGGCGCCCTCGACAATGATCGCCGTGATTTCGTCGTTTTCGATTCCAGGTTTGACAATCGCATCGACGAACGCGGTCCCGTAGAGCCCGATAACGCCAGCCTCCTTAAGCATGGAGGCCATGACGCTTCCGGCGCCCTCCGGATTGAAGCTCTGCCTGCGAAACTGCGCGTCAGGCTTGAGATAGCGCTCGTAATGTGAGAGCGGGTTGCCTGCCCATCCTGGCAACGTTTCTTCGGTCGCGGTGTATATGTAGCCCTCGGCCGCGAAGCGCTCCATGAGCTCGGTGTGTATGCCGCCTACGCCCGGTCCCGCGGAGCCCTGGAGGCCGGAAGTATGGACTCCCCCTGGCATGTCGCATCGCTCGACAACCGCCACGCGCGCGCCCATGCGGGCCGCTTTGAGCGCTGCGGCAAAACCGCCCGGCCCTGCTCCAACCACGACGACGTCTGCGTCGTAAGCGACGTCGACACTGCGGGCCGGAAGCTCGATTGACGCACCATTTTGCCTCGGTACCGGCATGCCACCATCTTTTGGATTTTTGCGGGACCGTAGAACGCGTTGGGCCCGCTCGGATTCGCAGATTATCGGGTGGCGCAAACCACAGCCAGAGGAGCGTTTATTTACATTCAGACTTGCATGTATGTATTATCCGGCGCAAGCGCTGCTGCCGGAACTGCAGCGTCAAACCGCTGTCCGGAACGTCCGGGACCGGCGCGAAATCAAGAAATCGCTTTTTAGGGAGGAGTCAGTGAAGTTACTGCACGTGATGGGCTCGATGGTGGTGGGGTGCTCGCTTGTCTGCGCAGAAGCCCCCGCAAAGGAATTCAACCGCACGGTCACCATTCTCGTTCCCTTCGCGGCTGGGGGCATTGCGGACCAAACCGCGCGGATCGCAGCCGATAAGCTTTCCTCACAAATCGGGCAGCCGGTCATTATCGAAAACCGCACGGGGGCGAATGGCCAAGCTGCAATCGCAGCCTTAAAAGGAGCGCCCGCCGACGGCCACACCCTCCTGCTGGTCAGCCACGGCATGATGGCGATCAACCCGGCGCTCTACCCAAAACTGGCCTACGAGCCGGCCAAAGACTTCCTGCCCCTAACGAACGGCGTGAAAGCGACGCATTTGCTGCTGGTCCCATCCTCGACCAGCTCGCGCACGCCAGGCGACCTCATCGCGTTGGCCAAGCGCCAGCCCGGAGGCCTTAAGTTTGCGTCTGTCGGGATCGGAAGCGGCGGACACTTGGCCGGAGAAGTATTCAAGGCCAGGGCAGGTATCGAGGCGACACACGTACCCTACCGCGGGTCAACGGTCGCGTTGCCGGACGTCGTCGCAGGCCGCATCGATTTCTTCTTCGATGGCCCGGCAAATTCAATGCAACTCGTCCGCGCCGGTCAATTGCGCGCGCTCGCGGTCACGGATGACACGCGCATGCCGCAGATTCCCGACGTTCCCACCATGGCCGAGGCGGGTTTTCCAGGCCAAGTCCTGAATTCCTGGTTCGGTTTTGTTGTGCAGGCTGGGACGCCCGATGACATCGCCAAGCGCCTTCACGCGGAGCTTGTCGTAGCACTCAAGCAACCGGCCTACGCGCAACACTTCGCTCAGTTCGGCGCGGTTGCGTCTCCCAATGATTCGATCGATGACTTCAAGCGGTTTGTGGCGTCAGAAACCACCAAGTTCAGCGCGTTGGTCAAGGCCTCGGGGGCGCAGCTTCCGTGACTACAGGTTTAGTAATTGGAGTGCGGCAGCGGTATGTATCCGCGTTCAGCCGTTGAGTTTCGGCGATGAGTCGCAAATTGCCTCTTGTCGGCATCACGGTCGTCCGTCGAAATCGGAACCATATGAAGTCGCCCTATGCGGCGATGATCCTTGGTGAGTTGGACGCCACCCCATCCAGAGGCGCTGACTGAAATAGTTGGGTTTCGCTATTCGCCAATCCGCTCTGCGCACCAGATAGAAGCAATCCCGGTTGAGCACGATTATGCTACAGGCACTCGCGCGCCGTGGAAGTGCGGTAAGGATGCTCGGCGTCACCCGGCCAATCGGAGAATTGATCAATGAGGCTGACCAGCGTGTGTCTGATAGCGGTCATCGGGCTGACCTTCATGCCGAAGCCGGCCCAGGCCAAATCCGACTGCGGTCTCATGCAGCAGCTCGCCCAGGCCCATTCGAACGACATGGCCCGACGGGAGAGCCTGGATCATTCGGGTTTTTCCGGGCGAGCGGCCCAGGGCGCCCGCGCCGAGAACGTGGCCATGGGCAGCAAGACCAAGGCTGCGACGATGGCGCAGTGGCGCGCCTCGGCGCGCCACGCCGCGAACATGCGGCTCCCCGGCTGCAAGGCTGTCGCATACGCGGTCTCGAGATCCGGGCGATACTACTGGACCATGGAAATCGGGCAGTCGCCGGGCGACCAGAGGCCCGGCCGCCGGCGCGGAGTGCCAGTGCAGCAGTTCCCGTACCCGACGTGGTAACAGCCCGCCGCAGCGGAGCGCGCAGGACGCAAGTGCGAAGCGTATTGCGCCGTGCAGCCGCCTTGACACAGACGTTTGCGAATTGGCTGATTGCGCTACTGCGCCAGAAGAGTCGAAGCGCCTGTCGTTGCGCCCTCTCCTTTTGGGAGAGGGCACCACCAAACGTGCAACGGGCGGAGTTGGGTGAGGGGTTACGGTCTATCGATGGACCGAAACCCCTCACCCATTCGAATGCATTGCGCTGTTCATGGTGCCCTCTCCCAAAAGGAGAGGGCGCAGTAACGAATGCCGGCGCTCGTTGACGCAGTAGTCCATTCTACAATCAGGGTTGAAGCCACCCGGTTGAGCGCGATTACGGCACAAGCACGCGCGTATCTTGGAGCATGTCCTGGCGCGTGGCCTGCGGCGTGCCGGCCTCGAGGCCCAGCGCGTCCCGGAGGTAGCGATGGCTGTACTCCCTGTGGAACAGCCCCCGCCGCTGCAGCTCCGGCACCAGCAGATCGACGATATCGTTCACCCCCTCGGGGAGCATGTCGACCATCATGGTGAAGCCGTCGGCCGCCTGCGCCGCAAGCCTCTCCTCCATGGCGTCGGCCACGTCGGCCGCGGTGCCGACGATGTGGTGATGCGAGCTCGGCGCGCGCGTGAGCACCTCGCGGGTCGTGAGGTTTTCCGCGACCGCAAGATCGACGATGCTTTTGCGCCAGCCCACCCCGTTCTTGAGCTCGGCGTCCGGGGGAAATTCCGCCACCGGGAACGGCCGGTCCAGATGGTCGCGCAGCAGCGCGGGGCTGACGCCGCAAATCCTCGCCATCGTCGCCAGCAGCTGATCGAGCGTCAGCGCGTTGTCGAGCGCCGCCTTCTTGCGCCTGGCCTCCTGCACGGTCTCACCCAGGATGACGTTCATTCCCGGAAGAATCTTGATCGAATCCGGATGCCGCCCGTGCGCCTGCGCGCGCCGCCGGATGTCGGCCCGGAACGCCTTCGCGCCGTCGGTGGTGTGCTGGGCGGTGAAGACCACGTCGGCGAATTTCGCCGCCTGGTCGCGGCCCGCGGGAGAGGAGCCTGCGTGGAAGATCAGCGGCCGGCCCTGGCGCGAGCGCGGGAACGGCAAAGGCCCGCGAACCGAGAAGTTCTCGCCGGAGTGATTGATCGCGTGAATCTTGCGCGGGATCGGCAAAGACGTTGTTCGTCTTGTCGTCGACCAGCGCGTCCGGCTCCCAGCTTTGCCAAAGCCTGATCACGACGTCGAGAAATTCATCCGCCCGGCTGTAGCGCTGCGGTGCTTCCGGATGGCTGCCGGTGCCGAACATCTGGGCGGCGACGGCGTGGGCCGTCGTCACGCAGTTCCAGCCGGCCCGGCCCTTCGACAGATGATCCAGCGTGGCAAAACGCCGGGCCAGATCGTAGGGCTGGTTGTAGGTCGTCGAAGCGGTGCCGACGAGCCCGATCCGGCTGGTCACCGCCGCCATGTAGGACAGCACGGAGGCGGTATCCATCGCGCCGCACGGACGCTGTGCCCCGACCTCCTGGTTGGTGATCTGCTCGGCCAGGAAGACGACATGCAGTTTGCCCTCCTCCGCCTTGCGCGCGATGGCCGCGTACATGTCCGGCGAGACATAGTCCGTCGAAGGACCGCCGCGAACGCGCCATGCGCCCGGTTGATGCCCGAGGCCGTGCATGAGGGCGGCCGACAAAATCATCCTGGCCATCACGTTCTTTCTTGGCGCCGAGAGGATCCGTCACGATGGACCCGTGACGATCCGTTCCGGGATCCGGGAATTCCGAGGACACAGATTAGCACCGCTCCCGGCATCATGTTGCCGGGCAAGGCGTCGTACCTGCCCTGACGCACTTTGTTCTTGACGTTCGGTTTCCGACCGGTCGAAACCGCGTTCGCGGGTGCGGCCGGCGGCCGGTCAGGAGCGAACGGCTGCGGCCGGTGCTCCCGGCAAGCTTCTCCCGCCGCTGCCCGACCGCGGTATCGACGCGCGCGGCAAAGGTGCTTGTGCAACCATTGGGCGATCCAAAAAATTCGGAATGCTGCATCGCGTACGGAATGGGCGAGAACGTCTGGCGCGGCGCTGTCGCGACGATCTGTCGCGACGGATCACGGATCGAGGTGGCGGTGCTCATCAGGGCCGGCCGTATGATCCAGCAGGCTGCTGAAAAGCCGGGACGTCATTCCGAGGCGCGCCCACCAGCGCGTTTACGCGCGTCTTCGACGCGCTATGGCGGCGTCCCGGAACGACCGCGGGAGAGTTTTTCAGCAGCCTGCCAGAGCAGATTTTCACAAGTCGAGGGGACCAGTCATGAAAGCAAGGACCTGGTTACTTCCAGCAACTGTCGCTGCGCTTGTTCTCGTCGCAATGCCGCGGGTGTCAGCGGATGAGTTCTACAAAGGCAAGACCGTCACCTTTGTCGTCGGCTTCTCGGCCGGCGGCGGCTTTGACACGTATACGCGCCTGATCGCGCGGCATTTCGGAAAGCATGTTCCCGGCAATCCCACGGTGGTGGTGGAAAACAGAACCGGAGCCGGAAGCCTGATCGCAGCCAACTATATCTTCCACCAGGCCCCGCGCGACGGGACGGTGATCGGCAACTGGATCGGACCCCTGGTGCTGCAACAGGTGCTGGGGAACAAGGCGGCCAAGTTCGACGGGAGACAGTTCGGCTGGCTCGGTGTCCCCACGCCCGACTCGGGCGTCTGCGCCTTGACGCAAGCCAGCGGCATCAAGACGATCGACGACTGGTTCAAGTCCGACAGGCCGATCAAGATCGGCGGCACGGCGCCCGGCTCCACCACGGACGACGTGCCGAAGCTTCTGCAGGCGGCGCTCGGGCTGCCGATGAAAATGGTCGCGGGATACCAAGGCACCTCCAAGGTCCGGCTGGCCGCCGAGTCCGGAGAGATCGACGGCGGCTGCTGGGCCTGGGAATCGATCAAGCCGACATGGGCCAAGGGCCTGCAGTCGGGCGAGGTGCGCATCGTCCTGCAGTCGACCGACAAGCCGCATCCGGACCTCAAGAACGTGGCGCTGGCCATCCAGCATGCCAAGAACGACGAGGCGCGGGCGCTGCTCGGTATCGCCAGCGGCCCCTATGCCACGGGCGCGCGGCCTTTCTCCGTGCCGCCCGGCCTGCCGCAGGATCGTCTCGCGCTTCTGCAAAAGGCGTTCATGGACACGCTGCGCGATCCGGAGCTGCTGGCCGAGGCGAAAAAATCCCAGATCGACATCGATCCGGTCGACGGCCCCACCATCGCAAAGCTGATGGCCGGGCTTTACGAGCTCAGTCCTGCACTGAAGGCCAAATTGACAAATATCCTGATACCCGGGGGCGACAAGAAAATGTAACCGCGGCTAGCAGGCTGCTGAAAAAGTCCGAGGCGTCATTCCGGGGCGCGCCGAAGGCGCGAGCCCGGAATCCAGAAACGCAGGAAATCCCGATGTATCTGGATTCCGGGCCCGCCGCCATAGCGCGTCGAAGACGCGCGTCAACGCGCTTATGGCGGCGTCCCGGAATGACCGCGGGAGAGTTCTTTTCAGCGACGCCGCGCGCCCCGCCGGAACTCTCCGATGGTCGATATCCTCGATGCCTGTCTCCAGGGCCTGATCCAGCTCTTTACCTGGAAGGCATTCGCGCTCCAGCTGGTGGGGATTGCCGTCGGCTTCGTGGTGGGGATCCTGCCGGGCATCGGCGGGCCGGTCACGCTGGCGCTGATGCTTCCGTTCATTTTCTCGATGACGCCGGTGGAGGCTTTCTCCTTTCTGCTCGGGATGACGGCCGTGACCGCCACCACCGGCGACATCACCTCGATCCTGTTCGGCGTCCCGGGAGAACCCACCACCGCCTCCATTCTCGTCGACGGCCATCCCATGGCCAAGAAAGGCGAGGCCGGGCGCGCGCTGGGCGCGGCGCTGATGAGCTCGTTCGTGGGGGCGATCTTCGGCGCGTTCTGCCTGGCGATCTGCATCCCGGCCGTGCGGCCGCTGGTCCTGTCGGTGGGCTCGCCCCAGTACTTCATGCTCTCCATGCTCGGCATCGCGTTCCTGGCTTCGCTGACCGGCGGATCCGCGACGAAGGGGCTCGTCGCGGCATGCCTCGGGCTGCTGTTTGCCCTGGTGGGGCTCGACCCGATTTCCGGCACCGAACGATATACCTTCGAGATGCTCTATCTCTGGGACGGAATTCACCTGGTGCCGGCGACGCTGGGCCTGTTCGCAATCCCGGAGATCATCGACATGGCGATTGCCAGGACGAGCATCGCCAAGTCGGATGTCGGGAAAATCGGCGGTGTCCTCCAAGGGGTCAAGGATACGTTCCGCCATTGGGCGCTGGTCATGCGCTGCAGCGCTCTCGGCGCCTACATCGGCATCATTCCCGGCATGGGCGGCGCCGTATCGCAGTGGGTCTCCTATGCCCATGCGGTGCAAAGCTCCCGCGACAAGGATCGCTTCGGCAAAGGCGCGGTCGAGGGCGTCCTGGCGCCGGGCGCGGCGAACCATTCCACGCTGGGCGGCGCCATGGTCCCGACCGTCGCCTTCGGCGTTCCCGGCAGCGTGAGCACGGCGATCCTGCTCGGGGCCTTTCTCATTCAAGGCCTGGTTCCGGGGCCGCAGATGCTGACCCCGGAGGCCAAGGGCGGCCACCTCTCGCTGACCTTTTCCTTCGTGTGGATCATCGTCGTTTCCAACATCATCATCACGGCGATCTGCTTTCTGTTCCTGGCGCAGATCGCCCGGATCACCCAGGTGCGAAGCAGCCTGGTGCTTCCGTTCATCCTGCTGCTGAGCTACGTCGGCGCCTTCGCGGAGAACAACACCTTCGGCGACGTCGTGACGATGCTCGCCTTCGGGGCGCTGGGCTGGGTCATGGTCCAGACCGACTGGCCCCGGCCTCCGCTGATCCTCGGCCTGGTGCTGGGAAAGCTCGCGGAACAGAACCTGTTCCTGACCATCGACAATTACGGGATGGAGTGGATCGGCTTCCCCAGCGTCATAGCGCTGTTTGCCCTGATCGTGCTCGGGACGTTCTACCCGGTGTTTCAGCGATGGCGGGAAAAGCGGAACAGGCCCGAGTACAAGCAACTGGCGGCGGTCGCGGAGCTGCAGGCCAAGCAAGCCGTCCCGGTCTCGATCTGGCTGCCGGTCTTCAGCCTGTTCGTGGCCGCCCTGTTCGCGTGGGCGCTGTGGCAGGCCTGGGGCTGGGATTTCCGTCCCGGTCTTTTCCCCTGGGTGGTCGGGTTCCTAGGTCTGCCGCTCGCGCTGCTTCAGTTGAACCTGGATGCTGCCGGCGCCGTCAAAACCATCGGCCATGGCCGGGTCAAGGCACGTGACCAAGCTAAAGTAAGCGACCCGGAAGCCACGCGCGTGACGCGCGAGACCGTCAAAATCTGCGCCTGGATCCTGGGCTACTTTGTCGCCATCTGGCTGCTTGGATTTTCCGCAGCCATCGCGGTCATGACTTTCCTCTACCTCAAGGCGGCGAAAGAGCGATGGCTCATTGCGCTTGTTCTCACGTTTTTCGCCTGGACTGCTTTTTACGGCTTGTTTGTTTACTTCCTGCATGTGCCATTTCCCGAAGGCCTGCTGTTTGCATGGTTTCGATAACGATCTAGCGCGTAGGTTGGGTTGGGTTGGGTTGGGTTGGGTTGGGGGTGGTTGAGCGAAGCGAAACCCAACAACGTTCCAAACGACACGTTTCGTTGCGAGCCCTGCGGCGAATGGATGGAAATACAAGGCTGGCCGCCTCATTGACAGCCTTTAGCTTGGCTTGCTTCTCGGCGTTGCCAGAGCCAAACGAAACTGACCCACTACCGAATTTCGGAAGCCGAGTGGCTTCCTTAAATCCGTTCCTTCGGAGGACGTTTGGAAGACCTCGGATGGATCGAAGGTCGCAAATTTGTCTTGGACACGCGCGCCGCCGCTGGCGACTTTATTGCCGTAACATCGGAAAACTTCTTCTTCTTTTTCTTCTTCCACGAGCGCGAGTAGCTCTCCGCCGGCTTGGGCAACTCACGATCCAATGAGGGCTCGACCTCATTGCGGCCAAGCTTGGGCGGATGACCGGATTTTGGATAGTAACGATTGCGTTCGCGATAGACTTCATTTGGTGCGGCCGGCGGGCAGCCGATAACCGTGGCAGGCGCAGCGCCTGGACGCGACAAGCCCCAATCGCCGAAAACCACAGCGTACGAGGCATCGCATCCGTCGATCACAACAGGAATGCCCGGACGGCTCGGGTTCACAACCACCGGACCTTCGGCGCGCACGGGCGCGGTTGCAGCAGCCGCAAAACCTGCCACCGCAAAGGCAACACGAGCTGCCAGACGCGGGATGAAGATCATCACGGTTGAACCCCATGTCTGAGCGAATGCGAACCGAGATTCCCGGGAGAACTCCGAAATTGCGCCGGGGGGTAACCCCGGGCCCTCGGAACGGTACCAGATCGGCATCAGAGGGCACGCGAAGCCTTCACGCGAAGCCTTCATGCGAAGCCTTGGAGCCAACTCAGAGCCCTGACCAAACCAAGCCCAAGCGGATCCCGATGGATCCACCACCGGGATTTTGACGCCCTATATCTAAGTCGGCGTGAGCGTTACCAAAATTGTGGGATCATGCGATGGGGTGCATCGCCCGCTTGCAGGGGAAAGCGAAGCCTCAACCGCTACTATTAACGCCGGTCAACTCGGCGATTTTACGCGAATGCCGGACCGCCTGGCGCGCGCCTTCGTTGTGAGGAAACAGTTCGAGTGTGTCTGTTTCGTTTTCCGCAACTGGAGTGAGCGCCTGGTCTGTATAGCTTAATCGGTCAGAGTCCTGTTCAATCTTGCGGCGCAACGAGTGCAAGAGCAACGCCTGGCGAAGGAGCGCGACGCCGTTACCGACCACCTCCCGGATGCGTCGAGGGTAAAACCGCCAAGCCGGTTCAATTGCCAGGCCCGGCCTCCGATCGGAGCGGACCTTGATTCTGACAATGCCGCCCTGCATCGGATGGCATTTTTCAACAACGACGGTCTTCGAACATTCAAGCAATGCCCCGGTCAGTCGGCCGAACCCCATACCACTGGCGGCAGCCCGACGCATGATCGTCTCGATATGCGCCGGAGTGTAATAGGACTGCCAGGCGGCCATGTAGGTGCGTTTCCAATCCTCTTTGGTCATACGTGGGTGGGCCGTGACAACGTGCTCAGTGTCGTAATTGTTCATGTCCGGGTCCATCCACACATCCTTCTTCCAAAGGACCTGATGATCCTCGGAGCCCGGCAACGGAGTCATGATAAAAAATTCCAGTATGTCGACTGGCAGTTCGTTCTTGATGATCTCGATGTCGCTGCGGATGGATTCCGGCGTATCGCCTGGAAATCCCAGAATGTACCCGGCATAGGTGATCACGCCGACCCGTTTCCACGCCAGCAGCAGCCTGCGGTACTCCGTAATCTTGTTCTGCCGCTTTTTCGCTGCCAACAGAGCTTCCGGATTGATGCTCTCCATGCCAATGAACACACGCTTGACGCCGGCACGCGCGGCTTTCTCGATGAAGTTGGGGATCCTGTGACAGAGCGTGTCGACCTGGATCATCAGCTTGACGTCGATTCTCAACTGCTCGCGCAATTCAATAATGCGGTCGAATATCGGCTCCCAATCCTGGTTGCGGGCGAAGTTGTCGTCCGTGATGAAAAAATGAGTGATGTTCTCGGCGCAATTTTTGCGGATGATTGCCTCAATGTCGTCCGGGGTGCGCTGGCGCGACTTGCGCCCCTGAACGTTGATTATTGTGCAGAACGAGCATTGAAAAGGACACCCTCGTCCCGCGTCAAAGGTCGTCCAATGTCCGATCGTGCGGTCCACTCGTGCCCGAGGCATCATCGGTGTCGCCGCCGCCTGGAGGGAAGGTAGATCAGTCATGTAATTGTAGACCGGCTTCAGCCGTCCGGAGGCTGCATCTCGCAGCAGGCTGTCAAACCGATTTTCTGCTTCTCCGGCAAACAGCGTGACGCCAATGTCGAGTGCTGCGACAAGATCCGACGGCATCTTCGGAAGCATGGAGAGGCAACCAGACACATGGAACCCGCCGATCACAACCGCGACCCCCGCCTCGCGGAATTGGCGGGCCAGGTCAAGCGCGCGAGGGTATTGGTTCGACTGGACACCGACCAGACAAACCATGCCGAAACCATCATGGCGAGCAATCAGCGCGTTCAGCTTGTTCGGCCGAACCCGCGTGTTCGTTTCATCAATCGCTTTGATATCGATTGCCACGTCGGGTCCGAGAACGCCCCGGGACTCGGCCTGCTGCGCCAGCCCATACAGAGCTGCCAGCGAGTTTGATGGCATGGCCGAGATCAGCCACTGGATGACATAGCCATCATCGTCATAGTGCGATGGCTTGATCAGAATGAGTTGAAATCGTCGCTTTGCCATCGAGTGTTTCACGGGCCGGGTTCCGTTTTCCCTCGGCCCATACACCTTAGGGCGTGTACTCATAGATCGGAATAGCGCAACTCGCGGGCTGATGTCCGCTTAGCCCCCAACAGCGGCGCAGAAGCGGACGTCGCGGGAGCGCGTAGAGCGCAATAGCGAAGCGTATTGCGCCGTGCATCCGCCTCACCGCAGACGTTTTGCGAATTGGCGGATTTCGCTTCGCTCATCCGCCCTACGGGCTGGGAGGTGGTGCATGCCGACAAATGGTACAACGCCACCTTCGTCGCGAAATGGGTCAAAGTTGGACGCAATGCGGATCAATTTTGCGCGCCGTTCAGCACACCATTTAACGTTACCCGCCAGAACTGCTGGCGTTTTCATCCATGGCGCGGACATTTCCCGCCATGGACCAAATGGCCGGACCCTCTGATCCGATACCTCTGCAGAGCTCGTCAAACGATCTGCGCCGTCGCATGCGCATGTTGTATGAGAGCGAAAACGCCAGAGCCATTTTATTGGCCGTCGGAATTGTCGCGTTTTTCGCACTGGCGTCGCTCTACAGCGAAAATCGCGACGAGCACCAGACGGCAGTTCCAGCCTGCGACAGCGATTCGTGCAGCGACGCGTTTGCGAACGTCCCGCCTGCGACCAGCACCCCCGAGGAAACTCCAACCGTCGGCCGCGTGCACAGCGACGATCCGGATCACCAGCCTGCGCCCGCCGCCGAACCGCACCGCAAGCCGGCACGCATCGCCAAGAGCAACCCGCCGGGCATCGTCGTGTCACGCAAAACGGGCGCGCGCGCCCGTGTCGGCATTGCTCACGCGGCGCGGTTCCAGGCCTATATCGACGACCTGGAAAACAACCACGGCGCCCGCATTCTCTTCATGGGCGGCACGCGTCCGGGACGCTGTTCGTCGTCCGGCATGCATCCATGCGGAAAGGCACTGGATGTGTGTCAGATGCGTCGCGGCGTGGTCGACCCGCGTTGCCATCTGCCGCCGCGCCGGGCGCTGGCGCAGATTGCCTCCTCGCATGGCCTGTTCGAAGGCGGGCGCTGGTGCAATTCGGACTATGGTCACGTCCAGCTCGGGGTCACCGCGGGAGATTGCGGTGACCGGCGAACCCGCATCGTGCGGCGAACCACGGCACCCGAGACCCGTCGCGAAGCCGCGGCCGCTTCGTTCGAATGATCGGCGCGCGGTTCAGCGCGCAGGGCGCAACAGCGAAGCGTATTGCGCCGTGCAGCCGCCTTGACGCCGATATTTGCGAATTGGCTGACGAGCGTCGGCCGTGACGTCGGCGATATCGTGCCGCGGGCGCTGGCGGACACTTGGCTGAAATCACTGTCGCCGGGTACAATCTTGCGATGCATTCGCCGGCGGGTGATAGAGCGCCGATTGTCAACATGTCGGAACGCTACCCATGCCCGAACGAGCGCGCGCTCCTTCGTGGACTCCACCGCCATGCGACGATAGCTTGACAACCGCCACGTGCCGGGAGGCATAGCCAGTATCCATGAAGCGCGCGCCAGCCGTTCAGCCGAACGCGCCAAAGCGGGCCTCCGCCAAGAGAGGCCCGTCGATCCGTCCGCCCCGGATTTTCCTCTATTTCGATACGGTCGTCCGCTGCGGTTCCATTCGCAAAGCAGCCGAAGCCCTGCGCATCGCGTCCTCGGCCGTGAACCGGCAGATCCTGCTTCTGGAAAGCGAGATCGGCTGCGAGCTTCTGGAACGCCTGCCGCGCGGTGTGCGCCTGACCGCCGCCGGTGAGACGTTTGCCAACTATGTGCGGCAAACGCTCGCGGACCTTGAAGCCGTGGGATCGCAGATCGAGTTGCTTCGCGGGCTGGTCCGGGGAAAGGTCAAGATCGCGACCGTGGAGTTGGCTGCCGGAGAATTCCTGCCGCGCCTGATCGGCGAGTTTCAGCGCGAGCATCCGGGCGTGGACTTCAGTGTCACGGTGGGAACGCCGGATGCCCTGGCGACGGCCCTGCTCAACGATTCAGCGGACGCGCTCATCACTCATGAGACCGTACTTCACAAGGACATTTCCGTGGTCGCGCGCGCGCCGCAGTCGTTTTGCGCCTTGCTGGCCAAGGACCATCCGCTTGCTTCGAGAAAGCGCCTTCAGCTTCGCGAATGCGCCGGCTATCCGATCGCACTTGCGGACAACTCGCTGGCCGGACGCTCGCTGATCGAGCAGGCCATGGCCACCGGCTCGTTTCGCTTCCAACCGGCCCTCACATCCAATTCGGTGGCGACCATGAAGGCATACGCCCGCCTGTGCCAGGCGATCTGCTTTCAGTTCGAGATCGGATGCCGGGGCGAACTGGCGTCGGGCGAAATGGTCGCGATCCCCCTGGGTGACCGGGCGTTGCAAAGCGCCGAACTCATCGTCGCCACGCGGCGGGAACGCGTGCTGCCGGTCGCCGCGGCGGCTTTTGTCGAATTGGCGAGGCTTGCTTTTCGCGACATGGCCGCGCGTTGAGCCTTCGCCGGCCATATCCCCGCAAGGCACCGGCGTCTTGTCCGACAGTCCAGCGAACGAAATTCAGCATCAGTCCGCACGATTTTTTGGGCCTAGGCGCAGCAAGGACGGGTGCCTATCGTCGTCCGGCCGCACGGCTCGAGACCACAACGGCCCTTTTCTGTGCCTGAACAGCCCACGCCAGACCAATCCTTGCCCGAAGATTTCCCGGCGGAACCGGGCGGCCTCGCCCGTCTCTATGCGTGGCTCGACCGGTTTGCCCTGCCTTTGACGTTTCTGGTGGTGGTCGCCGCGTGGGAACTGTCCTGCCGGCAATTCGGCATCCCTTCGTTTCTGCTGCCCGCGCCGAGCGAAATCGTGCTGCAGGCCCGCGACATCCCTATCAGCACCTGGCTCGAGCACATCTGGGCCACCGCGCGCGTCGCGCTGATGGGCTATGCGCTGGCGATCGTCGTTTCGATTCCACTGGCGATGGCCCTGACCAACTCGCGGTTTCTGACGCGAACGCTCTATCCAATGCTTGTCGTCGTCCAGTCGACGCCGGTGGTCGCCATTGCGCCGATCATCGTCGTGGTGCTCGGCGCGTCCGATCTGCCGCGCATCGTCATCACCTTCCTGATCACCTTCTTTCCGATCGTCGTCTCCAGCGTGACCGGCCTGATGGCCGCGCCCGACGAGCTGATCGAGCTGTCGCGGTCGCTCAAAGGGGGCCGTCACCGCGAGATGCTGCAGATACGGCTGCCGTTTGCGGTCCCTTACATCTTCAGCGCGCTCAAGATCGCGACGACGCTGTCGATCATCGGCGCGGTCGTCGCCGAGTTCGTCGCTGCCGAACGGGGGCTCGGCTACCTGATCCTCTATTCGACCTCGTTCTTCAAGGTCCCGCACGCCTTCGCCGCGCTGATCGCCCTCGTCACTCTCAGCCTCGTTTTCTTCCGGCTCTGCGCCTATGCGCAGAAGCGGCTGCTGCCCTGGTCCCTGCCGCTCGCCGAACGATGACCGTCACCGCAGGGCGGCAAAGCGTTCGATGTCGAGCGGCTGGCGAAGCACCTCGGTAATGAGCGGCTGAAAGACGCTCCGCTCCGCCCGCGCGACCGCAAGAAAGCTTTCGTTGGCGGCATCGTCGCGTGCCGCAAGCGTGCTCGCCTTCGCGTAAATCTCGGCTTCATCCACCCTGGTGCTGCGTCCCGCGGCAATGACGCGCTCGCCATTCACGAAAACCGTGTGGGCGGCGAGCCCGTTCTCGTACATCACCAGATGGTTCCAGATGTTCGAAAGCGGCATGTGGTTGGGATTGTCGAGGTCGACGATGGCAATGTCGGCGCGGGCGCCGACGCGAATGACGCCGGTTTCACCGCCTCTTGCCATCACCCGCGCGCCGCCGGCGCAGGCCATCTGCAGCGCCTGCGGCGCGGTGATCCACCGGTCGCAGTCGATCTCGCCGATCCGGCTCAGCAGCATCGACATCTTGGCCTGCTCGAGAATGCTCACCGCGTTGCTGCTGCCGCCGTCGGTGCCGAGCGCCACGTTCACTCCCGCCGCGCGCAACCTGACGGTCGGCTGAAGTCCGCTGCCGAGAACAAGATTGGACACCGGATTGTGCACAACGTTCGCCCCAAGCTCCGCGGCCAACTCGATATCGCGCCCGGTGCACCAGACGAAATGCGCAAAAGTGGCCTTCGGTCCGACCAGTCCGAATTCGGCGAGGTGAGCAACGAAGCTGCCGCCATATCGCCCGGGAGCCAGAACGGCCTGGGTCTTGGCCTCAAGGAGATGGGTGTGCAAGCCGCAATCGAACTCGGCCGCGAACTCGCCGGCCAATTCCAGGAGCCTCCTGGAGCACCGCTGCGGCCCGTCGACGCCGAGCGTGATGTCCACCAGCGGATAGCGCCGGGCGTCGGCGATGACTTCACGCATCATCGCGAAGTAGTCTTCCGCGGCCGGCGGCTTCATTCCAAGCCAGCGCTCGCGCACCGCCTGCGGCAGCCGGGCCTGGTCGATCGGAACCGAGTTGATGTAGCGCAGATCCTCGAACATCGGCGCCACGACCGCCCTGATGCCGATGTCCCGATAGGCGCTCATCGCGGCGTTCATGCCTTCGACGCTCGGGATCGCGCCGTTTCTCAAATGGTCGACGACCCCGGTAATGCCGTGCTTCAGCATTTCGAGGGCATGCAGCTGAGCGGCGATGCGAACCTGCTCGGACGTAATCTTCGACCGCCGCGCCATCGCGTCCATGATGAAGATATCGAGCGGCGCGCCGCTGATCCGTCCGCGTTGCAACGACGACGCCGAGTGGGAATGAGCGTTGATCAGGCCCGGAATGGCCACTGCGTTCCTGAAGGCGCAGACTTCGTAGCGTTCCGCCGACGGCGGCGGGCCGCCGGACCTGGTCAGCGCCTCGATGCGGCCGTCGCGCAGCCACAGGTCGAAGCCTTCGAGAATCTCCGCGCCGTCGTCCAGCGGAATGATCTGCGCGCCGGTGATCTGATAATTGGTCATTTTTTCGGCCTGTCCGATGTCGCAAAACGGCGCGTCCGGCCAGGATTTGAGCCATCGTTCGGGGCTGCGCGTCCACGCTAATTTTAGCATCGGTGCGGACCAATTTTTGGCCTAGTGCGCGCCGACCCGATGCGTCTAGCGTGCGATCGCCGGGCTTCTCGTTTCGTGGGGCCTTTCTGATGCGCCGGACGATCTTGACGGCATTCGTACTTCTGCTTTCGTGGTCGGCCGCAGCGAATGTCGAGGCGGCAGACAAGCTCAGCTACCAACTCGGCTGGCTCCCGGGCGGCGACAAGGCCCCGGTCTATCTCGCCATCCAGAAGGGCTTGTTCGCGGCGGAGAACCTGGAGGTCACGGTTGCATCCGGCCGCGGGTCCGAGGACGTCCTGACCAAACTCGCCACCGACGTGTACGAGGTGGGAGAGGTCTCGTTCGACGCGCTGCTCAATCGGACGGCCGCCGGCAACACGCTGGTGGTGGGCCTGATGCCGTTCTACAGCAAGCAGCCCGACGCGCTCATCACCACATCGACGTCAGGCATCAAGACGCTGAAGGATGTGAAGGGTCGCACGGTCGGCAGTTCGATGTTCACTTCATCGAACCTCATGTGGCCTGTCGTTCTCGCCGCAAACGGCATCGAACTGGACAGCGTCAAGCTCCTGAAGGTCGACGCCAACACGCTCACGCCGATGCTCGCGACCGGCCGGATCGACGCCATGATCAACTGGCTTCCCGCAGCCGCCGTTGCGTCCCGCATGCTGAGCGAGGGCGGAAAGAGCGTCACCGTCCTTCCCTGGTCGGAATACGGCTTCGAGGGTTATTCGCAGTCGCTCGCCGTCTCCGCCAAGACGCTGAAGGAAAAGCCGGATGCGGTCCGCCGTTTTGTCAAAGTCATGCGGCTCGCAATCGACATGACGGCGAAGGATCAGGCCGCAGCAGCCGATGCGGTGAAGGCCGCGGTGCCGCAGGCCAACTACGACGATGTCCGCGCGCAGATCGCCGCGGCGGTTGCGCTCATGGTCAACGAGCACACGGCCAAGGACGGCATCGGCGTGTTCGAGGCCACGCGGGTGCGCAAGACATGGGAATGGGTCGCCAAGGCCGGCAACATCCCCGTGGACAAGATCGACCCGATGACGGCCATCGCGGCCGAGATGCGGCCCCGCTGACTGTCCGCGACCGCAATCAGCCGACGGCCGCGGAGTTCGAGGCCATACGCCGCGCCGCTGCCGCATGTTCGGTGCTCCTGCCGCCCGCGAACCGTCGATGCCGGCACGTCACGCCGCGCAGCGAATGCCGCGGTTCGACCGGACATTCAAGCGAACGAAATTCGGCATCGGTCTGAACGATATTTTGGCCTATTCGGGCATCGGACCGCCGCATATCGTCGCCGGCGAACTCACGATAAACCCGGGCAGCGCCGACGATGACACCGAAGACCGTCGAAGTGCATCGGATCGCCATGCAGAGCCCCGGCGACATGTCGGGCCTCGATCGGCTCATCACCGAGAAGAAGATCAATCCCGAGCACATCGTAGCGATCTTCGGCAAGACCGAAGGCAACGGCGGCGTCAACGACTTCACCCGCGAATATGCGAGCCGGACCTTCGCGTCGACCCTGGCCTCGCACCTCGGCAGCACGCCGGCCGAGGTCGAGACGAGCGTCGCGCTCGTCATGTCGGGCGGCACCGAGGGAATCCTCAGCCCGCATGCCACCGTGTTCTGTCGCGCGCCCGCGGCAACCAACGGAAGCAAGGGCAAGCGGCTCGCGGTCGGCCTCGCCTTGACACGGGACTTCCTGCCCGAGGAGCTTGGTACCGCGGTGCAGATCGAAGAGACCGCGCGCGCCGTCAAGGCCGCCATGCAGGACGCCGAGATCGAGCATCCCGACGACGTCCACTTCGTGCAGATCAAGTGCCCGCTGCTGACGGCGGAGCGCGTTCAGTCCGCGAAGAGCCGAGGCCATGCGACGATCACCGACGACTCCTATGGCTCGATGGCCTATTCGCGGGGCGCATCGGCGCTCGGCGTCGCACGCGCACTCGGCGAAGTGACGACTCCGCTGTCCGACGACATGATCCTGGAGGACTTCTCGCTTTATTCGTCGGTCGCTTCGACGTCGGCCGGGATCGAGCTTCTACACAACGTGGTTGTGGTGCTCGGCAACTCGCCGACCTCGCAAAGCCAGTACCGGATCGCGCATTCGGTCATGCGCGATGCGATCGATCTCGAAGGCGTACTGAAGGCGTTCACGAATGCCGGCGTGGTCAAGCAAGGTACTTTGCAGATCGACACCGGCCGGGTCGTCAACGTCTTCGCCAAGGCCGAGCCTTCTCCCGACGGCATGGTGCGCAGCTTCCGCCATACCATGCTCGACGACACCGACATCAGCGCCACACGTCATGCCCGCGCAGCGGTCGGCGGGGTGATCGGGAGCCTTTCGGGATGCGGCGCGATCTACGTATCCGGCGGCGCGGAACACCAGGGTCCGAGCGGCGGCGGTCCGGTCGCCGTCATCGCATTGGCCTGATTCATGCAACGCCGGCAGCACCTCGCGTGCTGACTGCCAGGGTGGGAAACATGGATACACGCACTTCGACGCAGGCGGGCCCGTTCCCGGATGTTCCGGCCGGCAGCTACCAGGGATGGAACCGGGTCCCCTCCGCCGAGGACAACCGCGAGCTGACGCGAACAGGCCGGGGCACGCCGGCCGGCGATTATCTGCGCCGCTTCTGGCAGCCGGTGGCGCTGGTGTCCGATGTCGGCGACCTTCCGGTCCCGCTGAAGATCATGGGCGAGAAGCTCGTCCTGTTCCGCGACGGCAGCGGACGGCTCGGCCTGATGCACCGCCACTGCAGCCACCGCGGCGCGTCGCTCGAATATGGGATCGTCACCGAGCGAGGCATCCGATGCAGCTATCACGGCTTCCAGTATGACGTCGATGGAACCCTGATCGATACGCCGAGCCTGCCGTCCAACAACAAGATCAAAGGGCGGCTCTGTCAGGGCGCATATCCGACGATCGAATATGCCGGGCTGGTGTTCGCCTATATGGGCCCGCCCGAGCCCATGCCGCCGTTTCCGGTCTATGACGCGTTCACGGCGCCGGCCGACAACGAAATGGCTGCCTACAAGCTGCACTTCCCGTGCAACTGGCTGCAGGTCCATGAGAACGGCGCCGACCCGATGCATGTGCCGTTCGTGCACGCTCTGATGAGCGAGGTGCAGTTCACGCGCATGTTCGGGGCCATCCCGGTCGTCGACAATGTCGAAACCCCGCTCGGCTTCCTGTCGCTCGCCACGCGCCGGTGGGGTGACAACCTCTATTGCCGGGCCAACGACGTCATCCTTCCGAACATCGCCCAGTTCGGCACGCCGTTCGTCCGCGGTGAGGAAGAGAAATACGCGGTCTGCGCCGGCATTACCCGCTGGGTGGTGCCGATCGACGACGAGAACAACTGGACGTTCGGCATCCGCCACTTCAACAGTGCGATCGACCCCTTCAAGGAAGGAAAGCGCGACCTGATCGGCGCGATGAAGACCGACGGCTTCGGTCAGACCGGCGACCGGCCCTACCGCGAACGGCAGCGAAATCCAGGCGACTGGGACGTGCAGATGTCGCAGGGCGGCGGGATCACCATCCACGCCAACGAAACGCTGGTGGCCCACGATGCGGGCGTGACGATGCTTCGCCGTCAGCTCGCACGCTCGATCCGCAACGCGTCCAACGGTGAGGCGTTGCCGATGCCGCGAATTTATCCGGCGGATCGGGTGGTTCCCACCTACGTGGCGGAAATCGTTGCCGCGATCCCGCGCCACAACGGCGACGAAGATCAGGCGCTGCACCGGTTCGGCCGCGCCGTCGCACAGATGCTCGTCGAGACCCAGGACCTGCCCTACGCCGACCGCTCACGCGAGATCGAGCGGCGGGTGCGGACGCTCCGCGCCGAGGAGTTGTACGCATGATGCAGCCGATCCAGCGCGTCCCCTTCCCCGGCGGCGACAGCCCGATTCCGGCCGCGACCGAGGTCAATGGCCTCATCTTTGCGCGCGGGCTGCTGCCGATCCGCTATGACAATCCGCGCGCACGGGTGCCCGAAGGCATCGAGCAGCAGACCGCGCTTGTGCTGAGCCATGCCAAGGCGCTGCTGAAGCAGATGGCGCTGACCGAGGACCGCCTGCTGACCGTCAGCATCGGCCTTTCGAACCTCGCCCGCGACTATGAGCGCATGGACCGGGTTTACCGGGCATCGTTCGGCAACGGTGCGCTCGCCGCGCGCTCCTGCGCCGGCGTCGCCGAATTGCCCGGCGAATGCCTGATCCAGTTCGACTTCACGGCTGCGCGATAGTCCGATGGCAACCGATCCTCCGCAGGGCGAAGTCCGGACCGTCGAACTGACGGCCGAACCGATTTCGGCCCAGGCGTTCGCTCCCTACGGCACGCTGATCGAGGCCATTGCGGACGGCCAGTTGTTCGGCCCGAGCGAAGCGCAGCTCGCCCTCACCGCCGGCACCCCGCGGCTGTACATCATGGAGTTGCCAAGGCGGGCGTTGCAGGTCCGGCTGCTCACGCGGCACCGCGCCGTCACCCAATGCCTCGCATCCGCCGGCGGCAAGGAATGGTTCATCGTGGTCGCCCCGCCTGACGGCCTGAACGATCCGTCGGCGGAGCCGAACATCGGCATGGTGCGCGGCTTCCGGATTCCCGGCGACGTTGCCGTCAAGATGCACCGCGGAACGTGGCATGCCGGCCCGTATTTCGTCGGCGAGACGGCGCGCTTTCTCAACCTCGAGCTCGCCGACACCAATCAGGTCGATCACCAATCCACGATGCTCGGGTCGCGCTTCGGATTTGAATACGACATCCGCGTGTAGCGCGAGGTCCGATTGTCAGTCGCACCTCTCGCCATACGGTTTTCCGGGATCAATCATCGGTTCGGACAGGGCTCCGGCAACTTCATCCATGCGCTGCGCGACGTCACGTTCGACATCAATCTCCGCGAATTCGTCGCGGTCCTCGGACCTTCGGGCTGCGGCAAGTCGACGCTGCTCCGGCTGATCTCCGGGCTGATCAAGCCGACCTCGGGCAGGCTCGAAATCTTCGGCACAGCGGTCACCGAGCCGCGCGACGACATCGGTATCGTCTTCCAGAAGCCGACGCTGCTGCCGTGGTTCGACGTGCTCAACAACGTGACGTTTCCGTTCCGCCACAAGTACGGGCGCGTCACGTCCGAAGAAAAGGACCGCGCCGCCGACCTGCTGCGCCTGGTCGGTTTGTCGGAGTTTTCCAGAAAACGTATCGACGAATTGTCCGGCGGCATGCAGCAGCGTGTGTCGATCGCCCGGGCACTCCTGCTCGATCCCGACATCCTTTTGATGGACGAGCCGTTTTCCGCACTCGACGCGCTCACGCGCGAGGAACTGGGATTCGAGCTGTTACGGATCTGGCAGGAGCGACCCAAGACGGTCGTGTTCATCACCCATTCCATCCCGGAGGCGCTGCTGCTGGCGGACCGGATCGTCATCATGACGGCGCGGCCCGGCAGCGTCGCACAGATCCTGCCGGTCGACCTGTCGCGGCCGCGAAGCCTGGACACCTTGTCGGGCGCAAAATTGAATTCGCTCGCAACCCACATCCGCGAGCAACTCTACGCAAAGCCGAAAGCCTAGCGACGGGCCCGCGAGCGGTACCATTTTGATCCGCGCTCGACTCAACGTATTGAGCAGACTCCGGATTCCCAAAATGTTGCCGGCAAGACTCGCTCATGAAATCTGTGGAGACGTTAACCAAAAAGATTGACCCGGACTCTCGACAAGAGTCCCGGCATCGATTCGAATAGCGGGTGATTCGAAGCGATGCGGCATATTGCTTCGGACGCGTGTCTTGAGGGGATCATCCAATCGGGGGCCGGTATGGCGCGCGCCGCAGTGGCGAATGCGTCCGCACGCGCGGATTCAATCAAAGGCCTGGCGCAGTCGATCGCCAATCCGGCCTACCGCCGGCTGCTGGTCGCCGAGCCGGCGCTGCGCCGCGCTGTCCCTGCCCTGATCGTCGCCTTCCTGCTCACCATCGGCGTCGGCGCCGTGGTGCAGGTGCTCGACCACCACCGCCAGTCCATCGCCGAGGCGATGCACGATCTCGACAACGTGGCCGACTTCGTCACCGAGCGGTTCGACCGCCTGGCCAGCGCCGAGAACGGCGACGCGACTCGGCGCGACCTGCTGGAACGCGCGCTGTCGACGCGGGCCACCTCGGCCGGCCGCCGCCTCATACTCAGCAATGCCGAGGGCGTCATCACCGCGACGGTGCCCTCCGGCGGGCCGGTCGGCTCGCGCCTGACCGACGTGCTGGGCGACGCGCAGCCGCTCACCATCCTCGGCGCCAGCGCCGGCGTGCTGGAAATCGAGATGACCGACGGCAGGCGCGCCTTCGCGACGGTGCGCAACCTCGCCGGCTCCGGCCAGCTGACCGCGTTCCAGCTGCGCGGCGATGCGCTCGCGCCGTGGCGCGCCGACACCACGCTGACCGTCACGCTGACCGCGACCACCGGCTTCGTGCTGCTGATCCTGGGCTTCGCGTTTCACTGGCAGGCCGCGCGCGCGCGCGAGGCCGACGCGATCTACGACACCGTGCGAAGCCGCATCGACACCGCGCTCAACCGCGGCCGCTGCGGGCTGTGGGACTGGGACCTCGCCCGCGGCCGCATCTTCTGGTCACATTCGATGTTCGCGATTTTGGGCGTCGCGCCGCGCGACGACCTGATGACGTTCGGCGAAGTGAGCCGCCTGGTGCATCCCGACGACATCAGGCTCTACGAGGTCGCGGCGCAGCTCGCCGACGCCAAGGCCCGGGCGATCGACCACGAGTTCCGCATGCTGCACGCCAGCGGCAAATGGGTCTGGCTGCGCGCCCGCTGCGAGCTGGTGCAGCAGCCCGGCGATCCGGGCGTGCACCTGATCGGCATCGCGGTCGACATCACCGAGCAGAAGACGCTGGTCGAGCGCACCGCCGCGGCCGACATCCGCCTGCGCGACGCGATCGAGACCATCCCGGAAGCCTTCGTGCTGTGGGACCACGAAAACCGGCTGGTGCTGTGCAATTCCAACTTCCAGAACCTGCACAACCTGCCCGACAACGCGATTGCGCCGGGCTCCCCCTACGAGGACGTGGTGACCGCGGGACGCAAGCACGTCATCCGCTCCAAGCTTGCGAGCGAGGACCCGGCCATACCCGGGGCCCGCACCTTCGAGGCGCAGCTCGACGACGGCCACTGGCTGCAGATCAGCGAGCGCCGCACCAAGGACGGCGGCTACGTCTCGGTCGGCACCGACATCACGCCGCTCAAGGTGCACGAGACCAAGCTGGTCGAAAGCGAGCAGCGGCTGCTGGCGACCGTCAACGACCTGCGCCGCAGCCAGCACAAGCTGGAGGTCCAGGCCAAGCAGCTCACCGACCTGGCGCAGAAATACTCCGAGGAAAAGACCCGCGCCGAGGACGCCAACCAGGCCAAGTCCAAGTTCCTCGCCAACATGAGCCACGAATTGCGGACGCCGCTCAACGCCATCATCGGCTTTTCCGAGATCATGGCGTCCGGCATGTTCGGTGCGCTCGGCTCCGACAAATACTACGAATACTGCCGCGACATTCACGGCAGCGGCGAATACCTGCTCGACGTCATCAACGACGTGCTCGACATGTCGAAGATCGAGGCCGGCAGGCTCAAGCTCGACCTCGAACAGGTCGAGCTTGGGCGCGAGCTGGACGACGCGCTCCGCGTCATCACGACGCGCGCCGAGGCCAAGCACCTGACCGTCACCTCGAAGATCGCGCCGGGCCTCGGGCTCAAGGCCGACCGCCGCGCGCTGAAGCAGATCGCGCTCAATCTGCTGTCCAACGCGGTGAAATTCACGCCGGAGAACGGCCGCATCACGGTGCGCGGCAGGCTATCGCGCGGCGCGGTGGTGATCGGCATCCAGGATTCCGGCATCGGCATCCACCGCGACGCGCTGAAGAAGCTCGGCCGGCCGTTCGAGCAGGTGGAAAGCCAGCTAACCAAGACGCAGCACGGCTCGGGGCTGGGCCTCGCCATCGCCCAGTCGCTGATCGAACTGCACGGCGGCGCGATGCGCATCCGTTCGGTGCCGGGCTCGGGCACGACCGTGGTGGTGCGCCTGCCGGTCGACGGCCAGCCGGCCAGATCGCCAGCCGCATAGAATTTGCTGAGGGGCAATGTCGGAGGACCGGCGCCCGGGATCGCCATCGGGCGCCGGTCTGCGTCTGCGGCATGCTGTTTGGCGAATCCCTTGTCCCGAATGCGGTGCAGCGCGAGCCATAAGCGCGTTCACGCGGCCTTCGACGCGCTATGGCGAGTGGTGCACCGCTGATCCGGGACCGTTCCGAAGGCGGTGTTCGTTACGGTCCCGGGTCTGCAGCGCATCACTACGTGCTGCGCTGCGCCCGGGACACAAGCCTATGCACTTTCGCGGCGCCCCAGGGCCGCGAGCACGGGCGCTTCAACCCCGTTGCCGGGGTGTTGCGGAATCTCCCGCAAAAGAAATAAGGTCCGCGCCATGAAAAACCTGACAACCCGCCCCTCCCGGCGTCACCTTCTCGCAACCCTCGCCCTGCTGCCGCTGCTCGGCGCCACGCTGCCTGCAAGCGCACAGAGCTGGCCGGACCGGCCGGTCAAGCTGCTGGTTCCGTTCGCCGCCGGCGGCAACATCGACGTAACCGGCCGGATGATGGCGGCGCGCCTTTCGGAAACGCTCGGCCAGCAGGTGGTGGTCGAGAACCGGGTCGGCGGCAGCGGCATCATCGCGACCGAAGCGGTCGCCCGCTCGGCGCCGGACGGCTACACGCTGCTGTGGGCCAGCACCAACGTGATCGCCATCGTTCCGGCCACCACCAAGACGCCGTACGACCCGGTCAAGGACTTCGCGCCGGTCAGCGCGCTCGGCGAAAGCCCGCAGGTGCTGCTGGTCAACTCCAAGGTGCCGGCCAGGAATGTCGCGGAGCTGGTGGCCTATGCGAAGACGCAGTCCCAGCCGCTGGCCTATGGCGGCGGCGGCGGGGCAGGCTCCGCCAGCAACCTGATCATGTCGCTGTTTCTCGCGCGCGCCGAACTGAAGATGACCAGCGTGAGCTACCGCGGCACCGCGCCGGCGCTGACCGACCTCATTGCAGGGCACATTCCGGTGACCTTCGTGCCGATGTCGGAGGCCTACGCGCAGCGGGCCAACCCGAACGTGCGCATCCTCGCTGTGTCGAGCGGCAAGCGCTCGCCGCGGCTGCCGGACGTGCCGACCATCGGCGAGACCTATGCGGGCTTTGGCGCGGTGTCCTGGACCGGCATGCTGGCGCCGGCGGGAACGCCGAAGCAGATCGTCGACAAGCTCGCGAACGAAATGGTTCGCGCCGTCAAGGATCCCAAGTTCGTGTCGTTGCTGCAGGAGAACGGCATCGATCCGATCGCGGAAGGTCCGGAGAAATTCGCAGCCATGATCGCCGCGGAAATTCCGGTCTGGGCCAAGGCGGTCGAGATCGCCGGCGTCAAAATCCAACAGTAGCGCCCGTCGGGTCCAAGAGGACACGAAGCCGTGTCCTGATAGATCGATTTAGACCTCCAACCTCGACGAACTCACGCGCATTGAAGATCGCCGGCAAGCGAGCACCGAGGCTGATGATGCGCAATCGGCTAGCGGTTACGAGCGGGTCGCCGGCAACATAAAGGGCATCCGCGCGGCCATCGAGCGCCTCAAAGCGTGGCGCGATGTCCTCAGCTTTCCGGACAGACCGGTGATGTTGCCGCCGGGCCGGGCCAGACTTGCGATCGGACCGGTGCCGAATGGGTTTCCCATGACTGCAGACACGATGGGGACTCCAAAAGCCCGCCTCCGAATCGCCAAACCTGACCGACCGCAAAACACAGGATCGCGGCAAGGGACACAATTCGGCACCCTCGCCTCCGCTTGATTGAAGCGAGACGGCAAAGCGATGGACGAGGCTAACGCACGCGACAGCACTCGTGCGGTCTTGCCCGGACGGGAATGGTCACGGATTTTTCAGCCGCAGGCGCAGATAGTCGCCGATCAGAATCGCTGCCGGATGCGCGACTTCCATGTCGCTCAGACTTTGATTTGCAACGCGGGTGGCAAACCGGACGAGTTCGTCGTCCGCGGTTTTCCTCCCGGCTTCGACGAGTTCGTTCATCAAAGCCGTGATCCGGATGTGGTCATTTTGGAGGTCTGCCGATGCCGCCTTTGCGCGGTCGGCCAAGGCGATCGCCGGCTCCATGTCCTTCGAAATGTCGCCCTTGGCAAGGCGCGGAAGCAGCCCGAGCGGAGGCAGCACGTATGCTTCCTCCTTGGCATAGTGATCTTTCAGAAAGACCAGTGCCTTTTGTGCGGGAGCGGCGGCCGGCCCTTTGCCCGCGGCGAGCGTGGCCAGCCGGTCGATGATCTGCCGATGCTGCAGGCGAATCGACTGAGGAACCTGGAGTGCAGACGGCTCGGCCGCATGACCCGGGGCCGCCGCAGCCATCAGGACGGAGGCTGCTATCGCAATCGTGATGGAGCGCATATCCGTTCTCCCGTCAACGAAATCGCCAATCAGCGCGGAGACGCTTGAAAACGTCTAGAAATTTCTACAGTGCCGGTACCGGGCACGACTTGATCCAGGTCAATGGGCCGTGCGACCGAACGATCGGTTGAGATGAATCAAATCCTGCCCTGCAGCCGCCGATAGGATTGTCACGGTGCAAGGGGGAGGAACAGATGGGTTGGCACGTTGCCTCGAATGGGCTCGCCGTCGGTGCACTCGCCGCGATGCTGGGCGTCGCTTCGGCGGGTTCAGAACCATGTCCCTCGCAATGCAATTCGGGCAAGGTTCACCTCGGAATCTCTGCGCCACTGACCGGGCCTCACGCCCGGCTTGGCCGGCAGACAGTCCTTGGCGCCGAAACAGCCGTAAGCGAGATCAACGCAAAGGGCGAACTCAACGGATTTCCGGTCGAGCTCGTCGCCGTGGACGACAGGTGCGATCCAGGGCTCGTCGTCGACGCAGCCAGGCGGCTCGTCACCCGGGGAACGATCAAGTTCGTCATCGGCCCAACTTGCCCGCCCGCGGCAATGGCGGCATCGCCGATCCTTGCCGAAGCGGATGTGGTGCAGTTCATGCCGACCTTGACCGAGGTGGGCATTACTTGGCGTGTCCCGGGACACTTCTTCCGGATAGCGCAAACCGACGAGCAGGCGGCTCAGGCTCTTGCCGCTCACCTCGCCCGTGAATACCAGGGCAAGAAAGTCACCGTCGTCTACACCGACACGTTCTATATGCGCCCCTTGATTGAAATGGTGCGAGCCGGATTGCCCGCGCATGCGAACATGCCGGTCCGTTTCGAAACGCTGCTGGATGCGACGGGTGCAGCCGAGCGGCTGGTGCGAGTGCTGCGGCGGGATCCGCCGGATCTGATTTACATGGTGATCGACTCCGAGCTTGTCGTGCAACTCATAAGCCTGCTCCGCGAGAGCGGCATCGCCGCGACCCTGATGGGCGGGCAGCGGTTGCTGACATACCGGTTCATCCGCACGCCCGCTGCCGAGGGGGTGCAGGTGATCGCTCCCATCGGCTCTCTGGACAATCCGGAATATCTCAAGGCCACCGAACTGCTCGAACGCGCCGGCGTCGTTGCGGACCTGATTGCCTTGAACAGTTACGCCGCCGTTCAAACCTGGGCCGAAGCGGTGCGCAGGGCCGGAAGCGGCGATCCCCGGAGCGTTGTCGAGGTCCTGCAATCCGGCACGATCGATACGGCTGTCGGACCGGTTGCGTTCGATCTGCGAGGCGACCGCCGCGGCATCCAGAATTCGCCGGTCGTATTGAAGAATGGACACATGAAGGCATTAGCGACGGGTCGCTAGGCGTAACAGCTGGCGCCGGCGGGAACGCCAAAGGCGGTCGTCGACAAGCTCGCGAACGAGATGGTTCGCGCGGTGAAAGATTCCAAGTTCGTGACGCTGCTGCAGGAGAACGGCATGATCCGATCGCGGCTCGCCGCGATGATCGCAGCGGAAATTCCGGTCTGGGCCAAGGCGGTCGAGATCGCAGGCATGAAGATTCAGCAGCAGGGTATTTCCCGCTTGCTCCGTTCACGAAGTGCGGCGGGTGAAGGGGTACGGTCTATCGAGAGCGCGAACGCCCTCACCTCAACCCTCTCCCACGGGAGAGGGAGTTCACCGCCCGCGTTGCAACAGCGTCTATCCAAACCAGCACGTTAAAAGCAACGCAGCACTGCACTGTGACGTCACTACTGCATGGTGATACCGGCGTCGCGGATCACCTTGCCCCAGCGCGGGATCTCGTTCCGGATCCAGTCGGCGAACTGATCGGGCGTGCTCGCGACCGGATCGAATCCCATCGAGGCGAGCTTTTCGCGCACGTCCGGCATGGCCATCACCTTGACCACCGCACCGTGAAGAAACTCGACCACCGGTTTCGGCGCGCCGGCCGGCAGCATGAAGCCGTTGACGATGTCGGCGGGGAGATCGTGGCCGCTGGCCTCGGCCATGGTCGGCACGTCGGGCAAGGCCTGGGAGCGGCGGCTTCCCATCAGGCCGAGCGCCCGAAGGTTGCCGCCGCGCACGTAAGCGATCGCGGTCGGCAGCGCGGAGATTGAAATCGGCACATGCCCGCCGAGCGTCGACGCCGTCGCCGGCCCGCCGCCGTTGAACGGCACGTGGGTGATGTCGACCTGGAACGCAAACTTGAAGAGCTCGCCCGCGAGATGCGCGGGCGTGCCGCGGCCGGCGGATGCGTAGCTCAGCTTGCCCGGATTGGCCTTTGCCCAAGCGACGAGCTCGTTGACGTTGTTCGCCGCCAGCGAAGGATGCACCACCAGCACATGCGGCGACGAGCACAGCAGCGAGACCGGCTCGAAATCCTTGTACGGGTCGTACGGGATTTTCGGATAAAGGCTGATATTGGTGACGATGTTGCTGGTGGCGGCGAGGATCGTGTAGCCGTCGGGCACGGCGCGCGCCGCGGCCGCCATCGCGATGTTGCCGCCGCCGCCCGGCAGGTTCTCGACGTAAAACGACTGGCCGAGCAGCTCGGTGAGCCTGGCCGCGACCAGCCGCGCCGTGGTGTCGCCCTGCCCGCCCGGCCCGGTGGTGACGATGACCCGCACGGCACGAGCCGGATAGGCCTGGCCCTGCGCCCGCGCAGCCTGCGGCATCGCCGCCACGACCGCCGACGCACCCAGAGATTGCAAAAGCGTCCGGCGAATGAGCGTCATGTCACGACCTCAAAGCTGGCTTCGGGTTCCCATTTGGCATGGGCCTCGCATGAGTGATTAAATCGCAAGGCCCGTCCCTGAGGAACCAGTATGACCGTAAAGTCCGCGCTCGTCCGCCGCCGGTTTTGGCCCCTGCTCGTGACCATGGTGGCTGTCGTGGCCGCTATCTTGGCCGCAGCCGCCGGCACCGCAAGCGCACAGGACTGGCCGTCCAAACCCGTCCGCATCCTGGTGCCCTACGCAGCGGGCGGCAATTCCGACAGCATGGCGCGCATCACCGCGCAGCGCTTCGCGGAGACGTTCGGGCAGCAGTTCGTGGTCGAGAACCGGATCGGCGCCAACGGCGCGATCGCGGCGGATGCGGTGGCGCGCGCGGCGCCGGACGGCGCCACGCTGCTCTGGGGCGTGCAGCCGGCGCTCACCATCGCCCCCGCGATGAACAAGGTGAATTTCGACCCGCAGAAAGACTTCGCGCCGATCAGCGTGGTCGGGACCAACCCATTCGTGCTGGTCGTGAACAAGACCGTTCCAGCCGCAACCGTCGCGGAGTTCATCGCCTGGGTGAAATCGCAGCCGACCAAATTGTCCTATGCGGAGGGCAGCGCCGGCAGCATGACGCATCTGTCGATGGCGCTGTTTCTCAAGCGCGCCGGCCTCGAGATGAGCAATGTCAGCTATCGCGGCAACGCTCCGGCGCTGACCGACGTCATCGCCGGACACCTGCCGACCATGTTCTCCAATCTGTCCGACGCGCTGCCGCACGTGCAGAGCGGCGCGATCCGCATTCTCGCGGTATCGAGCGATGCCCGCGTTCCGCAGCTCCCGCAGGTGCCGACGGTCGCCGAGCTCGGCTATCCCGGCTACAAGGCGGTGACCTGGAACGGATTGCTGGCGCCGGCCGGAACGCCGCAGCCGATCGTCAAGAAGATGGCGGCCGAAATCGCCCGCGCCTGCAAGGACCCCAAGTTCCTCGAGCGGCTTACGAGCTTCGGGGCCGACCCCTCCGGCATGACGCCTAAGCAATTTGCCGAACTGATCGCCGCCGATCTAAAAACCTGGGCCGAGGCCGTGGCGGTCGCGGGCGTCAAACAGCAATAGAGTACTCACAGAGTCCAATGACAACAGAACGACCCATTCTCATCGCCGGCGGCGGGCCGGTCGGCTTCATCACCGCGCTGGCGCTGGCGCGGCAGGGCCTGCCGGTGCACCTGTTCGAGGCGGAGGCCCGCATCAACGACATGCCGAGAGCTGCGACCACGCATGCGGCGACGCTGGAGATGCTCGCCGGTCTCGGCATGGTGGAGGAGGTGATCGAGCGCGGCTATGTCGAGCCGCTGTTCCGCATCTGGGACCGCCAGTCGCACACGATCGTCGCCGAGTTCGACTTCCGGATTCTCAAGGACGAGACGCCCTACCCGTTCGCGGTGCAATGCGAGCAGCACAAGCTCGCCGGCATGGCGCTGCGAAGGCTGAAGGACTATCCGAACGCCACCGTCGAGTTCTCCGCCCGCGTCACCGGGCTCGAGCAGTTCGCCGACCGCGTCGAGATCACGGTCGAGAGCGCCGAGGGCACTCGAAGGTTTGCCGGCAGCTACCTGATCGGCAACGACGGCGGACGCTCGACCGTGCGCAAGGCGCTCGGCATCGAGTTCGAGGGCTACACCCATCCCGAACGTTTCATGATCCTGACCACCACGGACGACCTGGGCGTCACCTATCCGGGCTGCACGCGCAACTACATCACCGATCCGGGCGCGTGGTTCTCGGTGTTCAAGGTGAGCGGCGACGAGCGCGGACCGCTGTGGCGGGTGCTGTCGGCGACGCAGCCGGAGCAGACCGACGACGAGCTGATGAATCCGGAGGCGACCGAGCGGCGGCTGCAAGCCTTCATCCCCAAGCCGGGCGCCTACGACATCATTCACCGCAATCTCTACAACGTGCACCAGCGGGTCGCGGCGAGCTTCCGCAAGGGCCGCGTGTTCCTCGCCGGCGACTTCCGCGCATGTGAACAATCCGCTCGGCGGGCTCGGCCTCAATTTCGGCATCCACGACGCGGTGGAGGTGACCACGCTGCTCGGCCAGGTGATCCGCCGCGAGGCGCGCGCCGATATCCTCGACCAGTACGACCTGCACCGCCGGCCGCTGAACATCGAGTTCGTCCAGCAGCAGACCATCGCCAACAAGAAGCGCATGGAAGAGAAGGACCCGGCGGCGCGGCAGAGGGACCAGGACCAGCTTCGCCGCACCGCCGAGGATCCGGCGGCGCACCGCGCCTATGTGCGGAAAGCGTCGCTGCTGGAAAGCGTCAGGAAGCGCGAAGGCGTGGCGGCGTAGGGCGTGTCCTCGTCAATCCATCTCTGTCACCGCGCGGCACAAAGTGCCAAAGGCAGACGTCACCCTTCTTACTCAATCACCTCATCGGCGCGAATCAGGAGCGGCGAAGGGATCGTGAGCCCCATTGCACGCGCTGTCTTTAAATTAACGACCAACTCGAACTTCGTCGGATTTTGCACCGGAAGTTCTGCAGGCTTCGCGCCTTTCAAAATGCGATCGACGTAGGTTGCAGCCCGCCGGTATGCATCAGCTTCCAAGGCACCGTAGGCGACCAGCCCACCGTTGAAGGCGAACTGTCGGAATGGGTAAACCGCGGGGATGCGATGCGCGGTTGCCAATTCAAAAATGCGCTTGCTGTGATTGGTAATGACGATATGCGGCGGCGTAAGCAGCCCACCGCCCGGTTCGCGCCCAAAGGTCTCAAAGGCGCGCTCAATATCGCTGACCTCATGTACCGCAACAGGCGTCACTTTGATTCCAAGGGTCTGTCCGGCCGCTTCAATAAACCGTAACAGTCCACGGGAGGTATAGTGCTCCTGCACGAGAAGGACCAAAACCCGTCTCGTTGCAGGCACAATCTCTTTCAGAAGCTCAAGCCATTTTCCACCGAGCGAATATTCGAATGATGTGAAGCCGGTCATGTTTCCACCTGGCCGGGCATCGCTTGCAACAAATCCACCCTCGACCGGGTCAGCCACATTGGCGAACACAACGGGTATTGATCGTGTCGCCCGCCAAATCGCCTGCACCGCCGGTGTTGGCATAACCATGACGACGTCCGGCTTCGTCGCTACCAAGTCGGTTGCGGCCATTTCTAATTTGCCGGTAGCGCTGACATGGCGATAGTCGATCTCGACGTTGCGACCTTCAATCCATCCGATGGCTTGCAATTGCTGCTTGAAAGGAATGATCCGAATCTCATTTGCGCTGGCGTCTTCAAAGCCGCTGAGGACGCCGATCCGGGGCACCTTCGACGCTTGCGCAAGCGTGCAAGACGGCCACGCGAGTGTGGCTCCACCCAAAGCACCGAGAAATTCTCGCCGCCTCATGCCTATCCCTGTCCTCAGTTACGCAGATAGCTCGTAGCAAGCAGCATCAAATCAGGAAATGGCACGCTGCGGAATTGGGCCTATTCGGCGCCATGCGGGGCCAGAGCTTTCACTTCCGCGCCACCACCAACAGGCTGGTCTTGCGGTTGCCCAATGCCCGGTTGAAGCTGCTTGGCTTTTGCGACGTCGGCCTCGCCGCCTTCCTTGTCGCCTTTCTTCAATTTCGCGATGCCACGGTTGTTGAATGCCAGAGCATTTTTGGGATCGAGCTTGATGGCTTGATCGTGATCCTTCATGGCGCGATCCAATTCGCCCTTGGCACCAAATTCAGCACCGCGATTGGTATAAAGTATCGACAGGATATTGCCCTTGTATTTTTTCGACGCGATCGCGCGGCTGCAGGCGCTGATTGCAGGATCGCCCGACGCGGTTTTGCACGTCTCCCTGTCGTCTGCATTCGCGGGTCCACAAAGTGCAGCCAAAACCGCAACCGATAGGACACTGGCAAGCAACATTGAACCGCGACTCATGACCGCCCTCCCCTCAGGTTCGTGCCAATTTCCCGTCTCATTCGATCACCTCATCGGCGCGCCCGGGCAGCGGCAGCGGCACGCTGCCGAGATGGCCGATCACGGGGATCGCCGGTTGTTGCGCCAGCGTGGCGAGCGGCTGCAACGCCGCCGCAACCATCAGTCCTGCAACAAACCCGCGTCGTCGCATTGCCCCCTCCGGGTCAGGACCACGCCAAAATTCAGGCCGCAACAAGCAAGTATCAAATCAGGAAACGGCGCGCCGCGGAATGGGGGGCAGCGGCGTTCCCGGGCGAACGGCCGTCGATCCGATCAGCCGCCGCCACCGGTGACCTCAAGAAACAGGGCGCGGAATTCGCTGCAGCTCGCACCGCCGCAGATGTTGCGAAGCCGGCGCAGCATGCCCACGGCCTTGTCCCTCGCGCCCATCCCGGCATGCATGATGCCGTAGAACGACGACGCCAGACGGTGATCGGGATCGGCCGCGAGCGCGCGCAGCGCCGCAGCGCGAAGCCGTGGCGGCTCAGGGCGCATTCCGAAATAACCGGCGCGCAATCGGCGCAGCGATCGCGCCATCGAAAAATATCTTGACTTTGTCGTCGCTTTAGCCCATTTAAGCGGCGTCGGGCTTGATCGCAGTCGCCCGGCTTCCCAAGGCATATCGCCCAAGAACTGCACTTAGCCCGCTTTCCGGGCCGAGGGCTGTTGGCGAATGTCGATTCCCAAAAGCTTTTGTTTCCGGCAGCGGCACGTATCGGGCCTAACGATGACCGCCCGATCAGCTGCTGTGCAGCCAAGTGTTGTCTCAACTCCATCGGGAGATGAGAGATGTGCGCTCACAAGACTTCCGCTTCTGTGCTTTGCGTTTCCGCAGCAACTGCCGGCTGGCAATGGCCGGCGTTCATCCAGGCGCTGATCGACATGGTCGAGTTCCTGCCGGAGGCGCTGGAGATGCGACGCGAGGCGCAGAGACGTTACTTTCTCGGCGACGAATGACGAAAAAGCGGCGGGCTGTTGCAGCCCACCGCAACCGACGCTCAGGTTCAACACCGGGGGAAACGCAGGCTCCCCATCAGACGGCGCGCCGTCCAAGCTCTGCGCAACACTCGCTGTTTCGAGGAGATTGCGCATGACCGGAAATGCTCTTCCCGTATCCCCCGACGAACTTTATGCCCGATTGGGCACGGCCCAGGCGCCGCTGCTGATCGACGTGCGGCGCGCTCCGGCGTTCGACGACGATGACGGGCTCATCATCGGCAGCGCGCGCCGCCTGCCCGACGACGTCGCCGGCTGGCGCAATAACCTGCCGGCCGGCCGCGCCGTGGTGGCGTATTGCGTGCGTGGTCACGAGGTCAGCCAGGGCGTCGCCAGCGCGCTGCAGCAAAGCGGAGTTCAAGCCGCCTATCTCGAAGGCGGCATCATGGGCTGGAAGGAGCGCAAGCTTCCCACCCGCCGCAAGCGCGGGGCGGTGGAAAACAAGTGGGTGACGCGCGAGCATCCGAAGATCGATCGCATCGCATGCCCGTGGCTGATCAGCCGGTTTGTCAATCCCGACGCGGAGTTCATCTACGTTCCCGCCAGTGACGTCGCGAAGGTCGCGGCCGATGCCGGCGGCACCCCCTACGACATCAAGGGCGTCGAGTTCGGGCACGTGGGCGATCACTGCTCGTTTGACGCCATCGTCCGCGTCTACGGCATCGACGATCCGGCGCTCGATCGCCTGGCCACCATCGTGCGGGGCGCCGACACGTCGCGGCCCGATCTCACGCCGCAATGCGAGGGCCTGCTCGCGATGTCCTATGGGCTGTCCGCCAACTTCCCCGACGACCACGACATGCTGAGACACGGAATGGTCATGTACGACGCGCTCTACACCTGGTGCCGGTTGCAACTGCAGGCCGGGAGGTGACCATGCCGCTCAACATGACCGGCAAGATCGGGATCCCGGCGGCCGCAGGGAGCGCCTTCGATCATGGCGCCTTCGACGCCAAAACCCGCCGGGTGTTCGTGGCTCACACAGGACGCAGCTGCGTGGAGGTCATCGATCACGACACGCGCGAGCATGTCGCGACCTTGCAGGGCTTTCCGGAAGTGGCCGGCGTTGTCGCCGACGACGGGCAGGTTCTGGTGACCAATCGCGGATCGGCGAGCTTGGCCTGGATCGATGCGGCAAGCCTCGAAACCCGAGCCGTGTTCGGAACGGGCTTCAAGCCCAACGGCGTCGCCATCGCGGCACGCCGGGGTCTGGCGATCGCGGCCTGCATCGGCGACGAGACCCACGCTCCCGAACTGCATTGCATCGACATGCGCGGGGGCAAGCGCACGTCGCTCGACCTGCCGGGACAACCCCGCTGGTGCGTCATGGACGCGGATGCCGGGCGCGTCTATCTGGCGATCCGCGAACCGTCGATGATCCTGGTCGCCCGGCTTCCCGGCCTCCGCGATGTGCAGCATTGGAAACTTCCGGTCGCCGGCGCGCACGGGCTCGACATCAATCATCGCGACGGCCGCCTCTACGTCGCGTGCGACGACGCGGCTGTCGTGGAAGTCGATGCCAACTCGGGCGAGGTCACGAACCAGTGGCCGATTGCGGGGGCGCCGGACGTGACGTTTTTCAATCCCTCGACAAACACCGTTCACGTGGCGATCGGCAAACCGGGCCTGGTTCAATCCATCGACCTGCGCGCGAACACCAGCGCGCAGACCATGACCAGCCCTCGCGCCCACACGACCGCGATCGTTGCGCCGGACACGCTCTATGTCTTCGCGCCGCTGCCTGGCGAAGCTCTTGTGTTCCAGGATGCCTGAAATTTCTGAGGCTGGTGCGGAGACGCTAATACGCCCTGCGACGCTTCGTGACGGTCGACTTGCTCACACACTTGCCGCGGGCGTCGATCCGGCCGAGGCAACGGATCTTGCCGGACCCGGCCTGCACGGCGCGGCAGCGGCCGTGCTTCGGCTTTCTTCCGTCATGACAGAGCCTGGCGCTGCGCTGTCCGGACCTCGGCACATCGTAACAGCCGCCGTCATCGCCGCGGATTTGCCCGCGTCCGCAGCTGAACTCAGGCGCACCAAGCGCAGGCGTGCTGCACCGGGCGGTGCCGATCGCATCGCGCGTGCAGCACTGACCGGCAAAGGCAAAGAGCGGAGCCGGACAGACCGTCGCGAGCGGCGAGGTGCCGCCGCATGTTCCGTCGGCGACGGCTTCCGGAGTGCAGCAGCGTTCGAAGTGACGGATCTGGCCGCGCGGACATGCAGGCACCCGGGCGCTGGTTTGCTCAGGGAGCGCCAGCGGCATGCAGGCGCAATTGGACGCTTGCGCGACCGGATCGGCTTCGCGGCCTGGAGCAAGGCAAATCCAGCCGATCTCCTGCGGACAGCTGGGCGCGCAGTAGCCGTCCGGCGTGAGACCCTGACCGGGCGGACAACGCTCGCAAAGGCCCCGCTCCTTCCGGCCTATGGGTGTCGAGCCTCCGGGCCTGATGCCGAAGCCCGCCGGACAGGCGCAGGCATTGTCGGACTGCACCTGCATGTCGCCGGCGCAAGCGCAAAAGCCGCCGACCACCCGCGTCTCGCCGGGACAGATCACCGGCATGAAACCCGGGCCGGATTGCGAGGCCACGCAGTCGCCGTCCACCAGCGCCGTGCCGCGCGGGCACATGCACTGTCCGGTAAACGAATTGCGGGCACCGCCGGCGCACCTTCCGCCGAGCAGCTGGACGGTTTCACATCGGCTGCCCGATTCAGCCGTACCACGCGGACAGGCGCAGGCCGCGCCCGGCATGAGGCGGATCTTGCCGCCGCTGCAGGCCAGGTCGGGGCTGAGGCAACGGTTCGCCACGCGCACCTGATCCTCCCTGCATTCGGCCGCCTGGGCGCGTCGTTGCGGCTCGACGAGCGCGGGCGGCAGGCAGACGCCGCCTTCCTCGCGGCCTGAGCGGCACACACAGGTGTTTGCCGCCACAGCGGCGGCGCGATCGGCCGGACATTCCTCCGCAATGCGGACCGGCTCGCCGGTGCACTCCCCGTCGACGTCGCGCCGCGCGCCTGGGCAAACGCATTCGCCGCCGCGCACGATCATGTCGCCGCGGCACAACAGCAGCGGCTCACAGCGGCCCTCAGCGCCGACATTCTGGCCTTCGGGACAGCAGGTGCGGTCGCCGAGCCTCGCGTCGTCCGCGCAGGCCGCCTCCGTCCTCTTCTCACAACTGCCGCTGCGCAGGTTGAAGCTCGTGCCGTCGGCGCAGCCGGTTCGGCTTCCGCCGCAGGTACCGGCAACAATGGACCGGAGCGAACAGCACTGCGCCCCCGCGGCCACCGGACGCATGAGGAAACTGCCGCCGGCGCAGACCGGATCGGGCTGCGATGCCTCACGCGGCGGCGGCTGATCGGCCGGCAGGCCGCCGACGCAGGCCTGGTCGCCGCTCGCCGGCGCGTCGAGCCTGGCGCAGGTCTCGTAGGTCACGTTGGCCGGCAGGTGCACGCGCACGGCGATCCTGGTTGCGCCGCCGGGCGCCAGCGTCTTGCCGGACCATTGGCACAGCAGGCTCGTGCCGTCGATCGAGCAGTCGGTGGCCTCGCCGCTCACCGAAACGATACGGCCGGGCGTCACCGTGTCGGTGACCTTGATGTCGCCGCTGAAGCGCACCGCGCTGGTGTTGGTGACGGTGGTGGCGAATTCGCAGGACCAGCCGGCATACCCGAAGCCCGTGCCGGGCACGCGCTCGCAGGGTGCGGTCAGGGATTTTTCCATCACCAGCCGGGGCCTTGCGTCCTCCGGACGATGCTCCGCGCACGAACCGTTGTTGGCGGGGTTGCTGTCGCCCGGCGGGGGATCGACGATGGCGCAATGGCCGACGAGCCTGGTGCCGGGCGGATGCGTCACGGTGACACCCATGGTGAGCGTGTCGCCGGGCGCGAGCGTCGTGCCGGGGCGGTAGCACGCCAGGCCGGTTCCGCCCGACGGAGCCGGCCCCTGCTGGCAAGGCAGCGACCAGCCGGTCTCGAACGGCACGATGCTGGTGATCGTCCCGCCGCCGATCATCTCGCCCAGCCGGAGATCGCCGTTGTAGGCGGCGGTGCCGACGTTGCGAATGACGATCACGAAATCGCATCGGTTGGCCGAGCACGACTTGAGCGATGTCCGGACGGCGAGGTCGGGGGTGCCCGGCTCCGCCGGGATGTCATTGCCCCTCGTGACGCAGGATTTGTTGTTGCCGCCGCTCGGACCTCTGCCGGCAGCGCTCGTGATGCCTGCACAACCGGACCACCTTTGAGCCGATCCTGGAACGGCCGCGATCACCTTGAACTCGACCGACTGGCGCGACTCCAGCCTGGCATCGAGATCGATGCAGGCCGAGATTGCGCCCGACACCGGCCCGCAGGTCCAGCCGGGCGGACCCGTCATGCTTTGGATCGTTCCCGGGTGGATCGTGTCGCCGACAAAAATCGGACCCGAGTAAGGCACGTCGCTGTCGTTGCTCATGACGATGCGGAACGTGCAGGGCCCGGCATGCGGCTCGCACTGTGCCACTTCCGTCCGGATCGCCAGGTCCGGCCGATCCGCCGGCTTGCTGCTGCAGGTGCGGGCGCGCGGGTTCCAGTTGCTGCCAGCCGGACAACAGCTCGCGTCGCGAACGCGTTCGCCGGGACGGCACTCGGGTTTCTCGCAGACTCCGCCGCGATAGAGTTCGCCGGGCGCGCATGGCGCGGGCATGCATTGATTGCGGCTGTCGTAGAAACCTGCCGGACAAAACAGGTCCTCGGACAGAAGCTCCACCAGTTGGGACAGGAGCGGTCCCGGACAGGTTCGCCAGACCGCCACGTCGCCGAGATGCCCAAGCTTTTGGCCAACCGGCAGGCCAGGTGATTGGCCAGGTGATTGGCCAGGTAATTGGCCAGGTGTCCGGGCAAGCGCGCCGGCGCGACCGGTTGCGTCGCTGAAATCGATGAAGCGCGACGACCGGGGCGGCGGGCTCTGCGAACGAAGCTCACGCACCGGGCTCCCCTGCAGCCTCGAGCCCGTCACCCACAGCGTGCCGCCGCATTCGCGCGGGTCGGCAACGCCGCCCTGGCTGTAGCCGAAGCCGAGCGCCATGCCGCCGTCGCCGCTCCTGTGGTCCGGCGCAAACCCGACCGCGTATTCGCCGACCGCCCGCCAGAAGAAGGGGGTGCCGTCGCTTCCCGGACGCTGTGCCTTGAGCCGTATCACCGGCCCGGAATCCGGGCGGACCAACGCGCCGAAATCGGACGACCCGGTCGGCATCCCGCGCTCGGCAAGCAGCATATCGCCCGCATCGTCGAACAGGATTTTCGAGATTTCCGCCACCGGAACGGGGCCGACCTGGAACGCGATCTCGATGCGCGGATCGATCCCGAACCGGCCGTCCGGTTCGAGCGAGACCGACCAGACGGCGGGGCCTGCGGCGACGGCGTAATAGAGTCGTCCGCGATGCACGGCGAGGCCGAACACGCGCCGGGCCGGCGGCGCGTAGCCCCAGGTCGCCGGATCACCGCTGTCAAACGCCGAACTTCGAATATCGAGGCGACGGCGCGGGTCGTACGGAACGGCCGGCAATCCGACCATCGGCAGCGTCTGCGTGCCATGATCGAAGCGGCCGGTGTCGACGCCTTGCAGATCGAAGCTGTGGATCGCCCCGGTGCCGCGGTCGGCGACGTAGATCCGGCGTGACGCCGGATCGAAGGCAAGCCCGCCAAGCGCCGGGCCCGAGTTGCCGATGCCGTCGAGGGTGACGTTGGTGAACAGGGAAATCGCGCCGTTCTTGCCGCTGATCTTCCAGATCGAGCCCGGGCCCGCGCCGGGATACGGCGCGAACAGCCCCCGCATGAACGCTGCGTTCGGCGCGCCGCGACGGACGCGCTCCGGCGCGCCGTCGGTCGGCACGACAATGGGAAGTCCGTAGGCGGATGTCGCCGCGGCATAGATATTCGGCGGCGTCTCGTCGTCGAGTGCAAGGCCGTAGACTTGGCCGATCTGCGCGGCTCTGATGGTCAGGGGCTGGTAGGCCGGTACACCGTGGCCTTGCGGAGGCGGCCCGCCAGGACTGATCGCATCAAGACTGGTCGCGCCAAGACTGGTCGCATCAAGGCTGTTCGCATCGATGACGCGCAGCACCGGACCGCCGAGGTCGATCGTTGTCCTCTCTGCGGGACCGCCTCCCGGCGGCAGCGCCGGCACGCTTTGCACGCTACCCGAAAAACCGGAAACGATGACAAAGCCCGGGGCTACGACAGGCGCATCGCTGACGTTCTGCGCATGCGTCGAAGTCCATGTCCCAACAACCAGCCACAAAAGTGCCCAAAGCCGCGCCACGCATTTGCTTGACACGCCATGCTCCCCGGCTGCGCCAAATCAATTGACAAAGAATCCAAAAACCGATCGGCGCTCCAATCCCGTCGCTTGGGGAAGAATTTATGCGGCCATAAATCAACCGCGCCGCCCGATGCCCTCAAGAAATCTCCGCCGCCGCATCGTGGCCCCCCAAGCTTCGAGCTGACACAGCGTATCGACTTAGGCCGGTGCCTTGTAGGGGCTGTGACAATCTTTGAACGCGCCTGTGCGGAACCAGCAACATCCGGTCACTCGTCGCCGCCGGTCCCGGGCTTTTGCTGATGTCCGGGATGTCGTGAACGGCGGAAGTAAAACCTTACCGCCAGCAGTCATTCCCGGGCCATGCCAAGGATGCGGGTGAAGGTCGCGCGCACCTTCTGCCGCGTCTCGGCAACGTGCGCATCGAGCGCGGCGAAATTCGGCAGGTCGGCGGCGCGGCACAGCAGGCCCAGGAGGCCGGTGCCCGCGGTCTTCGGATCGAACGCGCCGGACAGCGAAAGCCGCAGCACCTGCGTCAGATTGTGCAGCAGTTGGACGGCGGGACGCAGCACGTCGGCATCCTCGGCCGACAGAAGATTGAGCCGCCACGCCTTGTCGAACACGCGCGCCGTGGTCGTATCGAGGATTTCCGGATGGGCGGCGGCGTGCACGAGTTGGAGATACTGCGCGATGAACTCGAGATCGACCAGGCCGCCGGCGGCGTATTTCAGATCCCAGCGCGCGTTCTCGCCCTTCTCCCGGGCGATCGCCTGCCGCATGTCGACGACGTCGGCTGCGATCACGGCCGGATCGCGTTTGCGGCAGAGCACGGCGCGGATGGTGCGCTCGACGCGCGCGGCAAACTCCGGCGGCCCGGAAATCACGCGGGCGCGCGTCAGCGCCAGGTGCTCCCAGGTCCAGGCCTCGGTTTCCTGATAGCTGGCGAACGCCTCGATGCTGGTGGCGACTGGGCCGGCGCGCCCCGAGGGGCGCAGCCGCATGTCGACCTGATAGAGCGAGCCGTAGTTGGTCTGTGACGACAGCCCGCCGATCAGCCGCTGCGTCAACCGCGCGAAGTACTGCGAACCGTAAAGCGGCCGTGCGCCGTCGGATTGCGGATGCTCGGCGTCGAAGTCGTAGACGATGATGAGGTCGAGGTCGGAGGTCGCCGTCATCTCGCGGCCGCCGAGCTTGCCGAGCGCCAGCAGCGCGGTCTGCTGGCCCCGGATGCGGCCGTGGTTTTCGGCAAGCATGGCTTCGACGCGGCGATGCAGGGCGCGCACGGCGACGTCGGCGATCCGGGCGAACGCGCCGCCCGCCTGCTCGGCCGACACCGTGCCGGACAGGATGCGCGCGCCGATCAGGAACATCTGCTCCTGGCTGAACATGCGCAGCCGGTCGAGATAGTCCTCGGTGGCGCGCTCCTGCCCCGCGGTGCGGGCCAGATCGGCGTCGAGCGCGGCCTCGTCCGGCAGCGCGCCAAAAAACGACGGCTCGAGCAGCGCGTCCATCGCCTCGGGATAGCGGGCCAGAATGTCGGCGAGACGCGGCGCGGTGCCGAGCGTCAGCGCCACCAGCGTCACCAGGTCCGGATTCTGCCGCAGCAGCGAGAACAGCCGCGCGCCGCGGCTCATGCCTGCGATGAAATCGTCGAACGCCGAGATCGCGTTGTCGGGGTTTTCCGATCTGGCCAGACGGTCGAGCAGCACCGGCACCAGATCGGCAAACTGGCTGCGGGCCGCCTCGCTGCGCAACACCCTGGAGGAGCCGGACAGCCAGTTGCGCACCGTCGCGGAGATCGCGAGCGGCCGCTGGAAGCCCATCGCGCCGAGACGGTTGAGCGTCTCGCGGTCGTCGCTGTCCTTGGGGAAGGTCAGCGCCAGCCGGCTGGCCTCGCCCGCGGTTTCCTCGAACAGCCGCACGTAGTGGCCCTGGACCTTGCGCAGATGGCCGAGCAGCGTTTCGGCAAACGCGTCGCGATCCTTGAAGCCGGCAAAGCGCGCGAACCGCTCGAGGCCTTCGCGATCGGACGGCAGGGTGTGGGTCTGGTCGTCGGCGACCATCTGCAGGCGGTGCTCGGTCTCGCGCAGGAACAGATAGGCGGCCTTAAGGTCGGTGCGCGCATCGGCGCCGATCCAGCCGCCCTTGGCGAGAGCATCGAGCGTCGGTAGCGTCTCGCGGCCGCGAAGCTCCGGATGGCGGCCGCCGGCGACCAGCTGCTGGGTCTGCGCGAAGAACTCGATCTCGCGAATGCCGCCGCGGCCGAGCTTGATGTTGTGGCCTTCGACGGCGATGTCGGCGTGGCCGCGATAGGCGTGGATCTGGCGCTTGAGCGCCTCGATGTCGGCGACCGCCGCAAAGTCGAGATACTTCCGCCAGATGAACGGCGAAAGCTGCCGCAGGATGTCCTCGCCGGCCCTGGAGTCGCCGGCGCAGACGCGCGCCTTGATCATCGCCGCGCGCTCCCAGTTCTGCCCGACGCTGCCGTAGTAGTTGAGCGCGGTTTCCGTCGAGACCGCGACCTGGGTCGAGGCCGGATCGGGGCGCAGCCGCAGATCGACGCGGAACACATAGCCGTCGGCGGTGCGCTCCTGCAGAAGCTTCACCAGCCCGCGCGTGATGCGCACGTGGAACGCCGCGGCCTCGTCCTTGTCGGCGAGCGCGGGCGCGTCCGGATCGTAGAAGACGATCAGGTCGATATCGCTGGAATAGTTGAGCTCGAACGCGCCCATCTTGCCCATCGCCAGCACGATGTGACCGCTATCCTGCTCGGGCGCCTGCCTGTCGGCGGGCTTGAGCCTGCCGCGCGCCACCGGCTCGCGGAGCAGGAAGCGCACGGCCGCGACGATCGCCGTGTCCGCCACTTCGGTCAGCGCGCGGGCCGCCTGCATCACCGGCCAGACGCCACCGATGTCGGCAAGCGCGATCAGCAGCGCCGCTTCAGCCTTCATCCGGCGGAGAAGCCGCATGGCCGCGGCTTCGTCCTTGGCGGCCGCCGCGGCCTTGCCGGACTTCGCCAGCAACTCGGCCAGGCGCGCGCCGGGATCGGCGTCGAGGACGGCGAGCAGGCGGTCCGGCTCGGCGGAGGCCAGTTCCCAAAGATAGGGCGATCCGTCGGCAAGGCCGAGCAGCAGCGCCTCGACCTTGGGCGCGCCCGCGATCCGTTGCTTGAGCGCCTTGCCGGCGCTCGTCTTGCCGATGGCGGCGCGCCATTCGGCCAGGCGCGCCTGCGCGGCCTTGCGGTCGGCCAGTTGCGGTGCCCGCGCAATTGCGGCCGCAAGCGGCCGCACGCTTTTCTTCGCAGCGGACCGGTTCGGGGCGGATTTCGACGTCTTCTTGGCTGCGCGGGCCATCGCCTTGTCATAGCCGCGACAGGGTTAAATGACTATTCGGCCGGTTGAGGCAATTGTGGACCGCCGCGCGGCAGCATCAGGCTTGCCTTGAGGCCCGGCGCGTTGTCCTCGAGCTTCAATTCGCCGCCGTGCAGATGCGCCACCGCCGACGCGAGGCTCAGCCCCAGACCGGAGCCCGGCTCGGAACGGCTCTGTTCGAGACGGACGAAGCGCTGGACCGCATGCGCGCGATCTTCGGCCGCGATGCCGGGACCGCGATCCGCCACGCTCAACCTGACATACCCGCCCTCGCTTTCGACGCGGACCGCAACCTCGGGCGGCTCGCCATCAGCCGAAGGAGTGCCGCGGCTGCCATACTTGATGGCGTTGTCGACCAGGTTGGCGAGCGCCTGCGTCACCAGTTCGCGGTTGCCGCACATCGGCACGGCGGCCCCGTCGTCGGCGCGCAGCGTCAGGCCCTTCTCGTCGGCCAGCGGATCGTAAAGCTCGGCCACGCCGCGGACGATCTCGGCCGCGTCGAACTCGGTCATCGGCGCGCTGGACTGACCGGATTCGGCGCGCGCGATCATCAGCAGCGCGTTGAAGGTGCGGATCAGGTCGTCCGACTCCTCGATGGTCGATTCCAGCGCCGCGCGATAGTCGCTCTCGTTCCTGCCGGAGCGCAGGGCGCCCTCGGCGCGGTTGCGAAGCCGGGTGAGCGGCGTCTTGAGGTCATGGGCGATATTGTCGGAAACCTCCTTGAAGCCCCGCATCAGCGCCTCGATGCGCTCCAGCATCAGGTTGAGATTGACCGCGAGGCGGTCGAGCTCATCCTCCGAGCCGCCGACCGGCAGCCGGCCCGAAAGGTCGCCTGCCATGATGGTGCGCGAGGTCTCGGTCATGGCATCGACGCGGTGCAGCACGCGCCGCGCGACCAGGAAACCGCCGGCAAGGCCCAGCACGATGACGACGGCGATCGACCACTGGCCGGCCGCGAGGATGATGTCGTAGAGCCGCTCGCGCTCCTCGAGGTCGCGGCCGACCAGCAGCCGGAAGCCGTTCTGCAACTGGAACACGCGAACCAGCGCGTGATGCTCGGTGCCGTCGGGATCGTCGAGCCGGCGATACACCGTCTCGGTCCAGCCGACATGCTCCAGCACGCCCTCGCCCAGCAGCCCGACATTGCCGGCGAGCCCGTCGCCGCTGAACGTCGTCACGAGATAGAGACTCGAGCCGGGCCGCCGCGCCCGCGCATCGATGATGAACACCAGACGCTGGATCCCGCCCTGGTTGTACTGCTCGGACAGCCCGGTGATCTCGGCATCGACCGTGCGGGTGATCTGCTCGGTGATCAGCCGCCGCGTGTTCCAGGCGAAATAGCCGAGCAGGCAGGCCGCGAACACCGCGAACACCGTGAGGTAGACCAGCGTCAGCTTGAAGGCGGTGGTGTGGAACAGCTTGCCGAGCGCGGCGAGCCGCGGCCGCACCCAGCCGGGCACGGCGCGCTTCAGCGCAGAGCGCCAGCGCGCGGGCGCCTCGGCGGGCCGCATCATACCCCCGGGCCTGGCAGCTTCATCTGTCACGGATCATGTACCCGGCGCCGCGGATGGTATGCAGCAGCGGCTGCGAAAATCCCTTGTCGATCTTGGAACGCAGCCGGGAAATGTGAACGTCGATGACGTTGGTCTGCGGATCGAAGTGATAGTCCCAGACGTTTTCCAGCAGCATGGTGCGGGTCACCACCTGACCGGCATGCTTCATGAGATATTCGAGCAAGCGAAACTCGCGCGGCTGAAGCACGAGCTCGTCCTTGCCGCGCTTGACCTGATGCGACAGCCGGTCGAGTTCGAGATCGGCGACGCGATAGACGGTTTCCTCGCCGCGGCCGCCGCGGCGGCGCGCCAGCACCTCGACGCGGGCCAGCAGTTCGGAGAACGAGTAAGGCTTGGGGAGGTAGTCGTCGCCGCCGGCGCGCAGGCCTTTGACGCGGTCATCCACCTGGCCCAGCGCGGAGAGGATCAGCACCGGCGTCTCAACGCCCCTGGCGCGCAACTCGCCGATGACGGACAGGCCGTCGCGCTTGGGCAGCATGCGGTCGACGATCATCACGTCGTATTGCCGGTCGAGGGCGAGCGCGAGCCCCTCCTCGCCGTCCGGCGCCTGATCGGCCACGTGGCCGACCTCCCGGAAGGCCCGGGCGATATAGTCCGCGGCATCGCGGTCGTCTTCGACAATCAGGAGGCGCATTTCAAACCCGCTCCGCGCTTCAGCCTATGTGGGCACCGGTGAGCCGCCCGGAAAGCGCAATTCAATACTGTTGCGGAACAACTTTAACGAATTCCGGCCGTCCGCGTCTCTGGCTCGTCAAGACGGCGCTTCGCGCCTTTTGTGTCAGTGAAGACGGCGCTTCGCGCCTTTTTCGCTAATGACGACGGCGCTTCGCGCCTTTTGTCCGCAAACAGCGTGCGGGGGGCGGTGGATTACTCCACCACCCCCCGACACCACCCTCGTCTCCGGCGGGGGCGACGAATGCCGGCGGACGAAGGCAGTATGGGTAGGGACGGGCTCACACCCGTCCCCCGGGTTCGCAGCGCCGGCGGGGGCGACGAATGCCGACGAAACGGCCCCGATTTCGTTTCCGTGTCCCAAGGGGCACGGCCGTGAACTCACTCAGACGCGGCCGAGCGGAATGGCCACGTAACGTGTTCCTCGTTCCGACTTCACGCGCAGCAGCACGCTTTGCTTGCCCTCGGAGCGGGCCTTGCCGAGCGCGCTGCGCAGATCGTCAGGCGTCGCGACCGAGCGGCCCGCCACTTCGAGGATCACGTCGCCTGGCTTGAAGCCGAAGTCTGCGGCCGGTCCCGACGGATCGACGTCGGCGATCACCACGCCCCGGTCGGCGCCGCCGCCGGGCGCGAGCGAGAGGCCGAGCCGCGGCTCGTCGCTGCCGCCGCGTCGCTGCGGCGTGTCCACTTCGGCGCGCGCCTCGCGCTGGTTCGGCAGTTCGCCGAGCGTCAGGCTGACGGTCTTTTCCGCGCCGCCGCGGATGATCGCGAGCTTGACCGTGGCGTTCGGCGGCATGGCGCCTATGGTGCGCGCAAGCTCGCGCGCATCCGCCACCGGCTTTCCGTCGACCGAAGTGATGACGTCGCCGGCCTGGATGCCGGCCTTCATCGCCGGGCCGTCCTTCTGGGGCTCGGCCACCAGCGCGCCCTTGACCGCCTTGAGGCCGAGGCTTTCGGCGATCTCGGGCGTCACCGGCTGGATCTGCACGCCGATCCAGCCGCGCGTCACCGCACCTTTGTCCTTGAGCTGGGCGACGACGTTCTTCACCGTCTCCGCCGGGATCGCGAAGGCGATCCCGACCGAGCCGCCGGACGGCGAGTAGATCGCGGTGTTGACGCCGATCACGCTGCCTTCGGTGTTGAAGGTGGGCCCGCCGGAATTGCCCTTGTTCACCGGCGCATCGATCTGCAGGAAATCGTCATAGGGGCCGGCGCCGATGTCGCGGCCGCGCGCCGAGACGATGCCGGCCGTGACCGTTCCGCCGAGCCCGAACGGGTTGCCGACCGCCAGCACCCAGTCGCCGATCCGCGGCGGGGTGTCCGCAAGCTTCACGTGCGGGAAGCTGCCGGAGCCTTCGACCTTGATCAGCGCCAGGTCGGTGCGCGAATCGGTGCCGATCACCTTGGCGGTGTGTGTCTTGCCGTCGTCGGTCGAAACCTCGACGGTCGTGGCCTTGTCGACCACGTGATTATTGGTGACGGCGTAACCGTCGGCCGAGATGAAGAAGCCGGAGCCTTGCGCGTTGCCGAACTGGCGGCCGCGCGGCATCTGCTGCGGCGAGCCGTCGGGCTGGCCGAAGCGCTTGAAGAAGCGATCCATCGGCGAGCCCTTGGGGAACGGGAGTTCGTCCTCGGTCAAGGACTGCCGGTTTTCGGTCCGCGTCTTGACGCGCACCGAGATGACCGCGGGCTTCACCTTCTCGACGATGTCGGCAAAGCCTGTCGGGCGCGCGACGCTTTGCGCCTGCTGCGAGAGGTTCTGCGCCTGTGCGAACGGCGCATAGGGCGACAGCGTTGAATTCGCGAGCAAACCGCCGGCTGCGATGCCCACCACGGTCGTGGCCAGCAACGCAAGACGCCGCATCGGCAGAATGCGCTTTCTGGGAGGGGTGGCCGGGTTCATGAACTTCTGTCCCTGAAGTCGTTCGGTTGGCGCCGAGAGCAGCGCCGCGCTGGACAGAAGATGGGTGCGCGCGCCTTACCGAGCGGTGGCGGTGAAATTAAACTTTGGTAATCTGAAGCGCGGGTGATCTAAAAATAAAGCCAATGGCTTATGACGGCCGGGTGGTGGACGGTCGGCGCTCGCCGAGAAGTTCCGTCACCCTCGCCTGTTCCGCTTCGGAAAGCGGCGGTTCGTCGGCGTTCCCTGCGGTCCGGTTGCGCCGGCGGAGCAGCGGAACGAACCCCATGATCCCCAGCAGCAAGACCGCAACCGGTGCGAGCCACAGCAGCGCGGTGTCCCAGCCGAACCGCGGCTTCAGCAGCACGAATTGCCCGTAGCGCGCGGTGAGAAAATCGAGCACCTGCCGGTCGCTGTCGCCGGCCTTGAGCCGGTCGCGGACCAGCAGCCGCAGGTCGCGCGCGAGCGGCGCGTCGGAATCGTCGATCGACTGGTTCTGGCACACCATGCAGCGCAACTCGCGCGACAGGTCGCGCGCGCGGGTTTCGAGCGCCGGATCGGTCAGGATTTCGTCGGGCTGGACCGCGAGGGCGGGCGTGCCCACGAAACAGAGCAGCGCCACCATGATGCCCCGAAGGACCCGGATGCCGCGAAGCGTTTGGCCGGCCGCCGGCATCGGTCACTCCGCCGGCTGCATCGAGGGCTTGTCGGCCGGCCGGGCGGCGGGCTTCGGCGCGCCGATGCGCAAACGCCGGTCGGACAGCGACAGCGCGCCGCCGATGAACATCACCAGCGCGCCGAGCCAGATCAGCAGCACCAGCGGCTTGTGGTAGACGCGCACCGCGATCGCGCCGTCGGGCTCCGGATCGCCGAGCGACAGATAGAGCTGGCTGAAACCGCGCGTCAGCAGCGCCGCTTCCGTGGTCGACATCTGCCGCGTCTGGAAGGAGCGCTTCGCCGGCTCCATCGTGCCGACGACGCCGGCGCCCTGCCGCACGGTGAAGCGGGCAATCAGCTCGCGGTAGTTGCCGCCCTGCCGCTCCACCATGCCGTCGAATGTCAGGTCATAGGAGCTGAGCGATACGCTCGCGCCGGGCTTCAGCGAGACGATCCGCTCGGTGCCCCAGGTCGAGGCGCAGACGATCCCGAGCAGCGACACGCCAAGCCCGAAATGGGCAACGCCGGTGCCCCAGACCGAACGCGGCAGGCCGCGCGCGCGGGCGAGCGTCGTAGCGAACGAGCCCTTGAACAGCGCCAGGCGTTCAGTCAGGTCGGTCAGCGCGCCGGCCATCGAAAACACCGCCAGCCCGATGCCGAACGGCGCCAGCACCGGGCCGCCCGACGTCAGCGCGAAGGTCGCGGCGATGGCTATGATCGCAAGCCCCGCAGCGCCGATCACGCGCTGCGCGACGCCGAGCAGATCGCCCCGCTTCCACGCCATCATCGGCCCGAGCGGCGCGAGCAGCAGCAGCGGAACGAACAGCGGGCCGAAGGTCAGATTGAAGAACGGCGCGCCGACCGAGATTTTCTCCCCGGTCATCGCTTCGAGCGCGAGCGGGTAAAGCGTGCCGACGAACACGGTCGCACAGGCCACGGTGAGGAACAGGTTGTTGAAGACCAGCGCGCCCTCGCGCGAGATCGGGGCGAACAGCCCGCCCTGCTTGAGCGAGGGCGCCCGCCAGGCGTAGAGCGCCAGCGCGCCGCCGATGAAGAACACGAGAATGGCGAGGATGAACACGCCGCGCGCCGGATCGCTGGCGAAGGTGTGCACCGAGGTCAGCACGCCGGAGCGCACCAGGAAGGTGCCGATCAGCGACAGCGAGAACGTCAGGATCGACAGCAGGATGGTCCAGACCTTCAGCGCGTTGCGCTTCTCCATCACCACCGCGGAATGCAGCAGCGCGGTGCCGGCGATCCACGGCATCAGCGACGCATTCTCCACCGGATCCCAGAACCAGAATCCGCCCCAGCCGAGCTCGTAGTAGGCCCAGTAGGAGCCCATGGCGATGCCGAGCGTCAGGCACATCCAGGCGGCGAGCGTCCACGGCCGCACCCAGCGCGCCCAGGCGGCGTCGATCCGCCCTTCGATCAGGGCCGCGATGGCGAACGAAAACGAGATCGAGAAGCCGACATAGCCGAGGTAGAGCAGCGGCGGGTGGATGGCGAGACCGAGATCCTGAAGGATCGGATTGAGGTCGCGGCCTTCGAACGGCGCCTGCGGGATGCGCAGGAACGGATTGGAGCTGCCGAGGATGAACAGATAGAAGGCGGCGGCGATCCACGACTGCACCGCGAGCACGTTGGCCTTCAGCGTCGCCGGCAGATTGCCGCCGAACGCCGCCACCAGCGCGCCGAACAGTGCGAGGATGAGAACCCAGAGCAGCATCGAGCCCTCGTGGTTCCCCCATACGCTGGTGAATTTGTAGACCAGCGGCATCGCCGAGTGCGAGTTCTCGAACACGTTGAGGACGGAGAAATCGGAAGCGACATAGGTTGTGGTCAGCGCCGCAAACGACACCGCGACGAAGCCGAACTGCGCGAGCGCGGTCGGACCGGCAACACCGATCAGCGTGTCGTCGCGCAAGCGGGTGCCGACGAGCGGCACAAAGGCCTGGATCAGCGCGAGCCCCAGCGCCAGCACCAGTGCGTAGTGGCCGATCTCTGCAATCATTTGGCGATCATTTCTTGGCCCCGGTCTTGGCCCCGGCCTCTTCCTTCCAGTGGCCCTGCTTCTTCAGCGCGTCGGCCACCTCCTTCGGCATGTATTTCTCGTCGTGCTTGGCGAGCACGGAATCGGCCTTGAAGCCGCCCCCGGATTCGATCGTGCCCTCGGCGATCACGCCCTGCCCTTCGCGGAACAGGTCCGGCAGGATGCCCTGGTAGCGCACGGCGATCGCGCGATTGCCGTCGGTCACCTCAAAGCGCACGGCGAGCTGCTCGCCGCGCTCGAGCGAGCCGGGCTTCACCAGCCCGCCGAGGCGGATCCGGCTGCCGGGCTGCAGGTTCTTCTCCACGACGTCCGATGGCGAGTTGAAGAACACGATGGAATCCTTCAGCGCGGTCAGCACCAGCACGGCGGCGAGCGCCAGCACGCCCAGGCTGCCGCCGATCAGAACCAGACGCCGCTGCTTGCGTGTCATGCCTAGCCTTCGAGCCCCAGCCCTTTGATCGCGTTGTCCAGGCGCCGCAAGCCGTCCGCATTGCCTTCCAGCGCGCGCCGCGCCTCGCCGGCCGATGCACGCGCCTGCTCCTTGTCGCCCAGCACCATATAAGCGCGCAGCAGCCGCAACCAGCCTTCGACGTCGGAACCGTCCTGCTTCAGGCGCTCGGCGAGCCGCGCCACCATGCCCCGCACCATGGTGTCGCGCTGTTCCGGCGACATCTGGCTTGCCGCGGCGACATCGGCCGCGCTTGGTCCCGCACTTGGCCCCGCACTTGGATCCGCTGCATCCGGCGACGCGGCACCGGGGCGGGACGGCGGCAGCGTCGCGGCCGGATCGACGCGCAGCAGCGCCTCGCGCACAAATCCGATCCAGCCGGCGTCGGCGGGCGCGCCCTCCAGCAGCCTGCGCCAGATCCCGGCCGCATCTTTCGGCCGCCCGTCCTGCTCGGCGGCCAGGCCGGAAAAATATCGCGCGCGGAAATCGCCGGGATCGAGGCGGAGCGCGCGCTCGAATGCCGCCCGGGCTTCAGCGGTGACGATGCCGTTCGCCGCGCCGGTCAAGGCTTCGCCGAGGTCGGCCTCGCGCACGGCGGTCGATTCCAGCAGCCGCAGCGCATTGCGCCGCGCCTTCACGGCGTCGTCGTAGCGGCCCAGCCGCATATACACCGGGCCGACGACCTCCCAGCCGCGGCCGTCCTCGGGATTGCTTTCGAGGTGCGCCTCCACCCGCGCGACCAGATCGGCAATGGACCGTTGCTCCGGCGGCAGTTCGCGCCGCGCCGCCTGGGACTGCGCCGGCAGGTCCGGCGACCCGAGCGTCAGATAAAGAGTCCCCGCCCCGACCGGCAGCAGCAGCAGCGCCGCGAGCGCCACGACGCGCCGCCGCCGTCCGCTGCTCTCCTGCGGAGCCGACACGGCAACGTCGGCAGCCGCAAGCAGCCGGCGCGACACCTCGACGCGCGCGGCCTCGGCCTCGCGCTCGCCGATCAGCCCCGCGGAACGGTCGCGCTCGATCTCCTCGAGCTGGTCGCGATAGACCGCGACATCGCTGCCGGTGCGAAGCGGCGCGCGCCGCGACAGCGGCCAAAGCACCGCGAAAATCGCCGCCGCCGTCATCAGGGCCATCACAAGCCAAAGCATCATGGCCGAGGGTTTACATCACGGCTGCCGCGCGCAAAATACAATTCGGCTGAAGAGGCCTGTTCGGCCCGCCCGGGAGGCTAAAATGATCGTGACCATCGTGACGTTTCAACTGCCGAAGCCTGCAACGCTCGCCGAAATCACCAAAACCTTCCAAAGCACCGCGCCCAAGTACCAGGGCGTTCCGGGGCTCATCCGCAAGAACTACTTCATGAGCGAGGACGGCCGCCGCGCCGGGGGCATCTATGTCTGGGAATCGCGGGCCGACGCAGAGAGGATGTATACGCCGGACTGGAAGGCGTTCGTGACCGACAAATATGGCAGCCCGCCGTCGGTCGACTACCTGCACTCCCCGGTGATGGTGGACAACCGCGACGGCTCGATCAGCGTCGCGGCCTGAAGCGTCAGCCGCTTGCCACGTAGCGCTCGGCGTGGGAGGCGACCTCCGCGGCCTTGGTCAGCAGCGCGGCGTATTCCTTGCCGAATACCCTGGCGCAGAAGCGCACCGCGGCTTCGACCTGGGACTGACGGAACGCACGTTCGGTGGGGACCGCGGCGCGCAGCGCGTCGAGCAGCGCCCGGGTGCCGGTGTCGAGCAGGTACTGCAATTCGTTGAAGCTGCGCTGCGTCACTTCGTTGATCGCGAGTTCGCTTGCGTATTTGCGGCAGGTCAGCACGAAGACGATCAGCGCCTCGGTCTCGTCCACCTCCTGCGGATCGAGCACTGAATTCGGCGAGATATCCTTGGAGGGACGCGGCCGCACCAGCCGCCGCACCCGCCCGGGCATCAACTCGATTTCGGCTGAGAGCAGCCTGGCGATATCGGCGTGCAGGACGGCAAGCTGCCTGCTCCACGACGAGTCCTGCGGCAGATCGATTTCGGTGCGCAGTCCGCGCAGTGCGTCGTGGATTTCCTTCAGCAGCGCCGAGACTGCGATGGCGCGCCCGCTCTTGAGATCGCCGGCAAGCTCGTGGACGCGGCGGTCGATATCCTCGAGGACGACGTCGATGGTCACCAGATAGGAGGTTTGGGCGATGCGCCTGATATCGTCGCTTTCCGCAGCCTTGGTCGCCAGCCGGATCAACTGCCAGGGCGACGCCAGCCGGCTCATCAGCAGCACGAGTGCATAGAGAAACAGGTCGGCCTCGTCGCCGAGCGCCGCCTCGAGCTGGGCCTTCACGGTGTCGAGCGTCGGACCGGCGAACACATTGATGTGCCCCGGCAGCTGCGTGCCGAGCATGGCAAGCCCGTCGCGGGCCCGCAGGATTCCGCACAGGGGCTCCACGTCTTCAAACGCGCGCGAGCTGCCGAGCGAGACGCTGAGCCGGCCGCGATCCTTGTTGCCTGCGCCGGCGAGCATCTCCTGGATCTTCAGCAAGACGCGGTCCTGAAAATCGCGCGCCGCGTGCTCAGCCCGGTCGGAGTCGCCGGCCAGCATCGCTTGATCGACCCGTTCGGCATAGACCCGGGCGTCGTCCGGCATCAGCGTGTTGTTGATCCAGAGCCAGAGCGGCTCGAGCGAGGTCCGCGCCAGCCTGCCGCGGTGACTGTGCTCCGGGATGTCATCGACCAGAAACGGTTCGAGCGGCTGGAAGAACAGCCGCGCATTGTCGTCGAAGCGCGCAACGAAGGTGCGGCCGTCGCGCAGCGCGCGGCGCAATTCCGCCAGCACCAGTTCTGCGCCCGGCGGGCTCGCCCCCTGCAACAGCGCGCGCTCAAGCTCGGCGATCAGCAAAGCACGCGCCCCGGGTTTCAGCTCCCGGAGGAAGGCACGCAGCTTGTCCACGGCAGGATTGCCCGCCATTACGCAACCACTCACGCGAAAATGCCTGAAAATTGATAGCCGGGCCCGATTAAGAACTCGTTAGGGGTCATGGGAACGACCTAGAATGGCGCAGTTCCATGGAGCCGGACGTTGCTGTTGGCGCGGCCGGAGCACCGATGATCTCCGCTTCCCTGATCGGCTATGGCCTCGCTCTTTATGCGGCCGCGGGCCTCGGCGTAGGCCTCGCCTTCGTGAGCGCAGGCGTCTCTCGGATCCTGCCCGGCGCCTGCACGTTCACGCCCGGCGCCCGGTTGCTGATCCTGCCGGGCGCGGCTGCGCTCTGGCCCTATGTCCTCGTCCGATGGCTCAGGGCGCGCGACCGGCAATGACGCGTTCGCACCGTTTCGTTCATCGCCTGATCTGGCCGGCGCTTCCGATCGCGATTGCGCTCGGCCTGACGATGGCGCTCGCGTTGCGGCCGCCGCCCGATCCGCCTGCCGCAACGGGCGGCAAACCATGAGCGCGGGCTTCCGTGCGGTGCAGTGGAACCGCGACAAGCTGATCTACGATGCGATTCTCGCGGCGGGCGTCGTGGCTTTCCTCGGCGGTTTCGCCGCCATCGCCGGGCGGATTCATCCCCCGAACAACCTTGCCGACACGATCGACATCTGGATCCGTGCCACCGGAAGCTGCGCATTCCTGATGCTCACCATCATCCTGTGCATCGGGCCTCTCGCGCGCCTCGATCGAAGGTTCCTGCCACTGCTCACCAACCGTCGCCACTTCGGCGTGCTGACATTCCTGATCGCGGCGGCCCATGGTTGGCTGATGGTCGAGTGGTACGCGGCGCAAAACGCCCTGCCCGATCTTGTGGCCGAGATGACGTCGGGCAAGGGCTACGACAGGTTCATCGGCTTTCCCTTCAAGATGCTCGGTCTTGCGGCGCTGGTCGTGCTGTTCTTGATGGCCGCAACCAGCCACGACTTCTGGCTCGCCTTTCTCACCCCGCCGGTGTGGAAAGCGCTCCACATGCTGCTTTATGCCGCCTACGGGCTGGTCGCGATGCATGTCGCACTCGGCATCATGCAGTACGAACGGACCGTGCTGATACCGCTGATGCTGTTCGGCGGGTGCGGCCTGGTGTCGGCGCTGCATCTGATAGCGGGGCTTCGCGAGCATCGAAGCGAAGCCGGGACGCCCGTGAACGCCGGGGGCTGGATCGTGGTGGCGGCGCCGGACGACATTCCGGATCGCGCCGCGCGCATCGTGCTTGCGCCGGGCGGCGAACGCATCGCCGTGTTCCGCAACGGCGACGAGATCGGCGCGCTCACCAATCTGTGCGCCCATCAGAACGGCCCGCTGGGCGAAGGCCGCATCATCGACGGCTGCGTGACATGCCCGTGGCACGGCTACCAGTACCGGCTTGCCGACGGGTGCGCGCCGCCGCCGTTCACCGAGCGGCTTGCGACCTATCGCGTGCGGATCAATCGCGGCATGGTCGAGGTGCACCCGGACGCGCTGCCGCCGGGAACGCCGGCCGCGATCAGGCTGTCGGCCGGAACAAATTGAACACGATCCGAGGAGAGCGACATGGCGGACCAGAACTGGATCGATGTCGGAGCGGAAGGCGAACTGTCCAACGCACCGCTCCGCCGCATTTCCGCGGGTGGCCGCGAGTTGGCCCTGTCGTTCAAGGACGGGCGGTTCGGGATCGTGTCCAACACATGCAACCATGTCGGCGGGCCGCTCGGCGAAGGCAGGCTGCACGGCGACTACATCAGCTGCCCCTGGCACAACTGGAAATTCCACCGCTGCACAGGCCTTGGCGAGCCCGGCTTCGAGGAGGACGCGGTCCCGGCCTACACGGTCAAGGTGGAAGGCGGCCGTGTGCTGGTCGACATGGCGTCGGCGACCAGGCGGACGCGCAAGCCGCACGCCCCGCATCCGCTGTCGCGCAAGATCGAGCGAGCGCCGGGCCCCATTCGCATCGCCGGCATCTCGACCTCGCCGATGGACGAAGCCAACCCGCGCTTTTCCGGTTCGGATCACCTGCTGCGCCATGCGCTCGACAGCAGCGCCGGGCACGGCGCCGAAAGCCGGATGATCCGGCTGAGCGAGCTGAAATTCCGCGCCTGCGAGGGCTACTACTCGAAGGCGGCGCATGCCTGCACCTGGCCCTGCTCGATCACGCAGATGGACGAGAGCGACCAGATGGACCGCGTCTACGAGGCGCTGGTGCACTGGGCCGACGTCATCATCGTCGCCTCGCCGATCCGCTGGGGCGCGGCGTCATCGCTCTATTTCAAGATGGCCGAGCGGCTCAATTGCGTGCAGAACGCCATCACCATCCGCGACCAGGTGCTGATCCGCAACAAGGTCGCGGGCTTCATCATCGTCGGCGGACAGGACAACATCCAGGGCGTCGCCGGCCAGATGCTGGGCTTCTTCGCCGAATTGGGCTTCATTTTCCCGCAGTTTCCCTACGTGGCGCATTCGCGCGGCTGGTCGAGCGAAGACATGGAGCGCAACGTCGAAATCGTCCGCCAATCGGAAGATCTGGCGGACGGCTCAGCGATGCTCGCCAAACGCTGCATCGACCTCGCCGCCCATCTGGTCGCGCAGGACGAGGCGCCGGTTTCGATCGAGCGCGGCGGCCGCAAGGCGCATACCCTGGAGATCCGCAAGGGGAAACCCGACACCGTCAAAGCCTGACGTCGGCGGCGCCCTTGATCGCGGACGATCACCGCCGCAGGATGGCGGCATGCACTCGACCACGCAGACATCCGCCAGGCAGCACGTCATCGAGCGCGCGAAAGCGCTGGCTCCGAAATTTGCCGCGCGCGCCGACGCCGCCGAAGCGGCCCGCACCATCCCGAAGGAGTTGGCGCAGGACATGCTGGATGCGGGCATCGCGCGCATCCTGATGCCGCGGCGGTTCGGCGGCTACGACCTCGACTTCGAGACCTGGCTGGACGTCATCGTCGAACTCGGCAAGGCCGACGCCTCCCATGCCTGGTGCGCGAGCCTGATCATCCATCATGCCCACCTCCTCGCGCAGTATCCGGAGGACATGCAGCAGGCGATCTGGTCGAAAACCCCGGACGTTGCGATCGCGGCCTCGTTCGCACCGCGCGCCAAGGTGACGCGCGCCGACGGCGGCTACCGGCTGTCGGGCGACCAGTCGAGCTATTCCAGCGGCGTCAATCACAGCTCGTGGGTGATGGTCGGCGGCTTGCTGCACGGGGCGGGCCCGCCGGACTGGCTGCTGCTCATGGTGCCGGCCGGCGAATATTCGGTGCGCGACACCTGGCACACCACGGGCATGCGCGGCACCGGCAGCAACACCATCGTCACCGACAATGTGTTCGTGCCGGAGTCGCGTGTCGTCCGCCTGAGCGACATGCGCGAAGGCAAGGCGCCCGGCGGAGCGCTGAGCGACAATCCGATCTTCCGCACGCCGTTCTTCTTCTATGCACCGCTCTGCTTCGCCGCGCCGATGCTGGGCGCGGCGCTCGGCGCCTATGAGCATTTCCGCGAGTGGACCAAGCCGCGCAAGGCGGTCGACGGTTCGTTGGTCGCGGAGAAGACGGCCGTGCAGGTGCGGATGGCGCGCGTCGCGGCCGATCTCGACGCCGCCGGTATGCTGCTGCGGCGCGCCTCGCAAATGCCGCCGTCGCTGGAGGCTGCGACGCCGGAGCTTCTGGCGCGATCGATCCGCGATTTCACGCGCGTGTCGGAGTTGACCGTGGCGGCGATGGACACGTTGATGGAGCTGAGCGGCACCGCGGGCTTTGCGGCGTCAAATCCGATCCAGCGGGCCTGGCGCGACGTCCGCTTTGCCGCAACCCACATCAGCCTCAACACCGAGATCAACTACGGACATTTCGGCCGCATGGAGTTCGGCCTGCCGCGCGATCCGGCCCGCCCGTTTTTCTAAAGTCGCGCCGCTTCAGCGCCTGCCTGACTGGTTTTCCAGCAATTGCCGAAGCACCGGTTCGGTCGCCGCAACCACGCGTTCGACGATCGCCTGGCCGTGCTCAACCGACGCGTCGCGGGCATCGCCCATCACGCCGAGCGCCGCGATCCGCTTGTCGTCGCTCGACCATGGCCAGCTCGTTGCGGGATCGAGCACCAGCGAACGGATGGCGTCGCCGCCGGACGGCCCCCGGGCTTCGCTCAGCCGTTCCTGGCGCACCAGGTCCGGCGCGAGCGCCAGCATCGCCGAGGTCTCGTCGCGGCCGGCATGGATTTCCGGCACCGCGGCATTGGTTACCGGGCTCATCATCGCCCCGAGATGCAGCACCCCGATGTTGAACCCGAAGTCGCCGCGCAACTCGCGCCCGATCGCTTCCAGCATCCCGCGATTGCCGCCATGTCCGTTGACGAGCAGCAGGTTGCGCGCCGGCAAGGATCGAGCGATCTCGCGGCCGAGGTCGCGCAGATAAGCCGTCATGCCCGACACCGACAGCGACAGCGTTCCCGCCGCCCAATCATGCTCGCGCGAAAGGCCGACCGCCAGCGGCGGCAACTGCCAAAGGTCATAGGCGTCACCCCAACGCTCGACGATGCGCCGGGTGAAGGCTTCGGCCAGGACGGCGTCGGTGTTGAGCGGCAGGTGCGGACCGTGCTGCTCCATCGATCCCATCGGCAGGCACAGGATCGAGGTCTCGCGCAACGCGGAACCGACCTCCTGAAACGTCAGGTTGCCGATTGTCCGCCTGCCTGCCGGTGCTTTGCTTGCCGGTCTTGTCATCGGCTCGATGCCGTCAACCCAGCCGTCGCGGGTTCGCGGTTTGCGTCATGCCGGCGCTAAGGCACCAGCCTCGCCGCCGCTTCGTCCTTCTCGGCCGCGTCGCTCAGCGATTTGATGACGTGATTGAGCTGGTGCCCGGCGCGAACCGCCTTCGCCGCAAGATAGCGGCGGTTGTCCGAATTGATCGGCGTCTCGATCGCCATGCGGCCGGCGATCTCGATGCCCGCCTTGGCCAGCCCATCGAGCTTTGCCGGATTGTTGGTCAGCAGCACCACGCGGGTGCAGCCGAGCATCTGCAGCATGCGCACCGCCACGCCATAGTCGCGCTCGTCATCGTCGAAACCGAGCGTGGTGTTGGCGTCGACCGTATCGAGGCCTGCGTCCTGAAGCTTGTAGGTCCGCATCTTGTTGGCGAGGCCGAGGCCGCGGCCTTCCTGCGCGAGATAGAGGATGACGCCGCCGCCGGCCTCCTGGAGCCGCGCCAGCGCAAGCTGAAGCTGGTCGCCGCAATCGCAGCGCCGCGAGCCGAACACGTCGCCGGTCAGGCACGCCGAGTGGATGCGGACCGGCACCGGCTTCGACAGGTCGGGCGTGCCGACGATCACCGCCACCGGGTCGTCGCCGAACGCGTCGCGGAACACCACGAAGCGGGTCCGCACGCCTGAATTCAGCGGCACGTGGGCTTCGCCGGCGATGGTCAGCGACTGCGTTGCCTCGGCACGGAAGCGCGCCACCGCGCCGGCCTCGATGTTGACGATCGCCGGATTGATCAGGCTCGAGATCTCCGCCGTCGTGTCGGCGACCAGCACCGCAGGCAGCACCTGCGCGAGCTTGACCAGTTCGATGGCCGCCATCGCCGCAGGCCCCGCCGGCTCCGGCAGGAACGCGTGATCCGATTTGGCTTCGGCCGACATCGTGAGAATCTGGGTCGTGTCGACGTCGGGCGCGAGTTCCAGCGCGACCGGCTCGGTGGTGTCGATGCCGAGCGACCGCGCACGCAGCCCGGTCAGCACCAGGCGCGGCATGATTGGCGCACACAGCGCCCGGAACGCCGTCAGGCGATCCTTCTCCAATCCCTCGACCGGCAAGCAGAGCAAGGTTTCACCGCTGCCGGTGATGACGACCGGGCGGCCTGCCCGAAATTCTGCCAGCCCCCGGCCAACGCCAACCTGCGCCTTGGTTCCAAAGAGAATTGAAACGGCGCTCGACCCGCTATCGTCCCTCATTATGGTAGTTTTCACTCCCTGGCGCGCCAGAACGCCCCGACAGAGAACACTTGGGCTGGCGAACCCATTCCCCCGCTAGCATACGAAGATGGCTCCGTGAGGCGACATCTCCGTGTGGAACCATTATGACAACTTAAACTCCGAATGTCTCAGGCTTAGCAAGAGGTTCCGTCCCATAACATCCCTTCCTGTACCGACTGCGGTATCGGATTGGATGCGCCGCAGGCCAGATACAGCATGGATTCCTGGACAGCCATACCAGGCGCATTTCGGGCGTTAACCAAGCCGCTGCCTGACCCTTGGGAGGCGGTTTTTGGCCCGCTCCGGTCGGGCGGAGTCGACGACATGATGGTGGTCGGCCAGCTTGGCCAGTCGCTGGACGGCCGGGTGGCAACCGAAACCGGCCATTCGCACTACATCAACGGGCCCGAGGCACTGGCCCACCTGCACCGGCTGCGAGCCCTGGTCGATGCGGTGGTGATCGGCGTCGGCACGGCACTCGCCGACGACCCGCAACTTACGGTCAGGCGGGTGCCCGGCCCGCAGCCGGCGCGGGTGGTGATCGACGCGCGCGGCCGGCTTTCCTCCGGCGCCCGCCTGCTCGCGCCGGATGGGGTCCGCCGCCTGGTGATCGCGGGCACCGGCGCCCGCCCGCCGCTGCCGCCCGACATCGAGATTGTCGCCCTGCCCCGCACCGACGGGCACATCGCGCCGCAAGCCATCCTGGCTGCGCTCGCCGAGCGGGGCCTGCGCCGGGTCCTGATCGAAGGCGGCGCCGACACCGTGTCGCGATTCCTGGCGGCGCGGTGTCTCGACCGGCTTCACCTCATGGTGGCGCCCATCATTCTCGGCTCCGGCCGCACCGGGTTTACGCTTCCGCCCATCAAACGCGTCGACGAAGCCATCCTGACGCCGATGCGCATGCACCGGCTCGGCGACGACGTGCTGTTCGACTGCGATCTGTCGGCTCAGCGCGAGCCGATCGGCTTGGTCAAGGTCGGCCTGGCGAAGAAGTCGACATGACCGACGCGGATCGCCGAGCGTCCCGCCGTCACGAGCGCGCGGCGGCGCGTGAGCCAGTCGACCACGTCAGGCAGGCCAACACCGCCGATCTCGCGCGCGGCCGCGGCCCATCCCGAGAGCGTCTCAAGCTGGATCGTGCGGTCGTCCGGCCCGAACACCCAATCGGCATCGCCGTGCACGACCGAATAGCCGACATGCTCGAAGCGGGCGACCGCGGCGCGCGCTGCATCCGGACCGAGCGCGGGACCGAAACCCTTGTCGGTGCGCTGATGCCGGTTCACCGCATCTACCACCGCCGCATCGGCCGAGTGCTTGGGCGTCATCTCGATCCGGCCGTCGTAGGTCAGCGCCGGCATACACCGGCAGCCGGCGCGCCGCCGCTTCGATGGCGAGCCGCTCCAGCCATTCGTCGGAAACGAGATCGAGCAGCGCGGAGGTGGTCACGAGGTCGGCGGGCCCATCAAGCGCCGCTTCCAGGTCGTGGTTGAGATCGACCGGCAGCGTCGCGACGTGGATATCCGGCGGCGACGACTCCGGCGTGCGCGCGAGCAGGCTGAGATCGTTGTCGGCCAGCCGCCAAGTCTGCCGCGCCTTGATGCGCGGCGACAGTGCGCGGAAGGTCGAGCCGGTGCCGCAGGCGAGATCGACGATCGACACCGAAGGCTGATGGGCCAGGGCCGCGCTCACGGCGTCGATGACCGAAGCATTGCGGGCGGCGCGGTCATAAGGCTCGCGCAGCTCGAGCCAGGAAGCGCTGAATCCGCTCATGACGCGGCCTCGATGGCTCGCGCGACGAGCTTTGCCGAATCCCGCCAGGTCGGCAGCTCCTGCGCCGCGGTCCGCGCCCCCGAGGCCAGCCAGCGGCGCTCTGTCGGGTTCGCGATCAGCATGCGCAGCGCGCGCGACAAGGCTTTCACGTCGTTCGGCTCGACCAGGATCCCCGCGCCGGCCGGAACGGTATCGGGAATGGCACCGCCGGTGGTGCCGATCACGGGCAGGCCGCGCGCCAGCGCCTCGGCATAGGCCATGCCGTATCCTTCGAACCGCGAGGCCAGCACGAACAGATCCGACTGCGCATAAAGCGCCTCGATGCGGTCCGCGGGCAGCGCGCCGAGAACGTCGATTTGCGCGCCAAGGCCGTAGCGGTCGATATCGGCGTCGAGCTCAGCCGCGGCTTTGGGATCGCGGGTGCGGTCGCCGGCAATCGTCAAGCGCCAGCGCAAATTCTTGAGATCCGCAAGCGCGGCCACCAGCACATCGAAGCCCTTGCGCGGCACGATTGCGCCGATGGAGAGCAGACGCAGCGTGCCGTCCTTGCTGCCCGTCGCGGGCGGGGCGCGGTCGGTGCCGGGGCAGGCGATCGTCACGCTGTCGGCGTCCACATCGTAGCTGTCGACCAGCAGCGCCGCGGTCGACGGGCTCGTCACCACGACGCCCCGCGTCATGGCCAGAGCCTCGCGCTCGCTGCTCTTGAAATTTTTCGCCTCGTCCGGCGTAAGCCCGGTTTCCAGCGCCAGCGGATGATGCACCAGCGCGATCAGCGGATTTCGCTCGCACAATTCGCGCGCGGCCTCGTGCATCACACCGAAGGCCAGGCCATCGATCACGATCGGGCACCCCTTGGGCAGCTCGGCAAGCTTCTTTTTCGCCGCTGCCTTGGTTTCCCAGGTCGGCTTCGGGAACCCCTCGCCCAGTCCGACCACGTCCACCTGCCAGCCGAGCTTCTGCAATTCGGCGATGATGCGACGGTCATAGGCATAGCCGCCGGTCGGCGTCGAAAGATCGCCGGGCACAGCGAACGCGACGCGGTTCACCACAATGGCGCCTCGTAAGAAGCGCGCGCCACATGCGACTCCTCGATGGAAATGCGGATCGCCTTCAACTCACGGCCCGGGCGGCCAAGCTCACCCGCGCGCGCGGCCTTCGCCAGCTGGTCGTAGATGTGTTTGGTCAGGAATTCGGTCGTGGTGTTCCTGCCCTTGAATTCCGGCACGTCGTCGAGATTGCGATAGTTGAGCGGCTTGAGCGTGGCCTTCAGCGCGTCGTGAGCGCGGCCGATGTCGATGACGATGCCGTTGCCGTCCACCGTGTCGGCGATGAACGCAGCGTCGACCACGAAAGTCGCGCCGTGCAGCGCCTGGGCCGGACCGAACACATCCCCGCGAAACGAATGGGCGATCATGATGTGATCGCGAACCTCGACTGTGAACACAGGCACCTCTAGTAAGTGATGAGCTGGCAGAGTACGCCGCTCCGGGGCTTCAGGATATCGGGAAGAACGGCGGGAAGCTCGCGGAACGAAACCGCAGGAGTGAGCAGCACGTCAAGATGCGGGTGCGCGGTGAGCTTGATCGCGGCCTCGAGCCGCTGCCGGTGCGTAAACGCCGCGCGCTGCGAGGGCGCGACCTTGCCCACCTGGCTCGACACGAGCTTCAGCCGACGGCTGTGAAACGCGCCGCCGAGCGGCACCGACACAATGCCCGACCCGTACCAGCTCAACTCGACGATGGTGGCCTCTTCGGCGGCGATGTTGAGCGCGGTGGTCAACCCTTCCGCGCTGGCGCTGGTGTGAAAAACGAACTCGCAGTCGCCGGGCGCTGCGTCCGGCGTCGCAAAACCGACGCCGAGAGCCGCGGCCAGCGTCTCGCGCGAGGGATCGATGTCGACCAGCGTCACCTCCGTGCCCTCGATGCGGGCGCAGAGAAAAGCCACCAGCGCGCCGACCACGCCGGCCCCGATCACGGCGACCCGCCCGTAAGGCCCCGGCGCCGCATCCCAGGTTGCGTTGAGCGCGGTCTCCATGTTGGCGGCCATCACGGCCCGCGACAGCGTGATCTCGGCCGGCACCGGCACGGCAAAGTCTTCCGGAATATCGAAAAGGGTCTGGTGCGGATGCAGCGCAAACACGTTGCGGCCGACCAGATCCGGGGGGCCGGCCTCGACCTGGCCGATGGTGGAATAACCGTACTTCACCGGAAACGGGAAATTGCCGGCCATGAAGGGCGCGCGCATGCGCTGGTACTCGCTCACCGGCACGCGGCCCGCCGCAATCAGCGCCTCGGTCCCGCGGCTGATCGCGCCGTAAAGCGCCCGCACCCGCACTTTCCCTTCGCCCAGAGGCTTGAGCCGTTCCGTACGGATTTCCGCGCGCCCCGGCCCCACATACCAGAGCGCATCGGCACTGACTTCGTCGCCCGCCACACTCATTCCCCGCGTTGGACTCCGGCCCCCGCACCCGCGTTGGACTTCGGACCCCGCCGCCCGCTATATCCTGCGCGAGCGGCAGAGGTAAGGACGTTTTTCGGCGTGTCGGCGGGGACGGTCACGGAAGTCGGAGCGGACGGCAGTTCCAGCCGGGAACTGGCCGGAAGACGGGCGCTTTTTGCTTTTCTCGTCGTGACCACCATCGGAGGGACGCTGGCGCTTGCGGCCTACGCCCTGTCCGCCGGCGGCTTCGGCGTGCTGGATGCCCTGATCCTCCTGTGCCTGGGTCTTACCCTGCCGTGGACCTGCATCGGCTTCTGGAATTCGGTGATCGGCTTTTGCATCATGCGGTTTGCCCGCGATCCGATCGCCGCTGTCGTTCCGGCAGTGGCGCGAATCCGCGGCGACGAGCCGATCAGGGCATCGACCGCGCTCTGCATGTTCGTCCGCAACGAACCGCCGGACCGCGTCATCCGCAGCCTCGACGCGATGCTTCGCGAGATTGAAGCCGCAGGCGCGGGTGACCGCTTTCATCTCTATGTGCTGAGCGACACCAACCACGGCGACATCGCCGCGTTGGAAGACAAAGGTTTCGCGGCGCTCGCCGAGGCGTGGCGCGGGCGCATCGCGGTGACCTACCGCCGCCGGGATGCCAACACCGGCTTCAAGGCCGGCAACTTCTGGGACTTCTGCCAGCGCTGGGGCGGCCAGCACGAATTCGCGGTGACGCTCGACACCGACAGCATCATGACGGCGTCGGCGATCATGCGCCTCGTCCGCATCATGGAGGCCGATCCCAAGCTCGGCATCCTGCAAGGGCTGGTGATCGGCCTTCCCTCCACCAGCGCGTTTGCGCGCCTGTTCCAGTTCGGCATGCGGCTCGGCATGCGATCCTGGACCATCGGCTCGGCGTGGTGGCAGGCCGACTGCGGCCCGTACTGGGGTCACAACGCGGTCATCCGCATCGCGCCGTTCGTCGCGCATTGCCACATCCCGGTCCTGCCCGGCGAAGGCGTGCTCGACGGCCATGTGCTGAGCCACGACCAGATCGAGGCGGCGTTCATGCGCCGTGCCGGATACGACGTGCGCGTCCTGCCCGAGGAGGACCTCGGCTGGGAGCAGAACCCGCCGACGCTGATCGAATTTCTCCGCCGCGACCAGCGCTGGTGCCAGGGCAACCTGCAATACTGGCCGTTCATCAAGATGCCGGGCCTGCGGCCGGTCAGCCGTTTCCAGCTTCTGTTCGCCATGCTGATGTTCATTGCCTCGCCGGCCTGGATCGGCATGCTGATCTTCGGAACGATCGCCGCCGCGGCAGCACCGACCACCGCCGACTTCATGCATGCCGGAGCCGGTCACGCACTGCTGGTGCTGGTGTTCGTCATGTGGTTCTCGCCGCATTTCGCGACCGAAATCGACGTGCTTGCCCGGCCGGACCTACGCCGGGTGTTTGGCGGCACGTTGCGCTTCCTCGCCGGCATCGTCGTCATGACGACGTTCTATGTGCTGATCCTGCCTACGATGTGGTTCTGCCACATGCTGTTCATGATCGGCATTCTGCTGTTCGGCCGCGCCATCGGCTGGGCCGGTCAGGTGCGCGACGACCACACCGTGACATGGATGGAAGCCTGCAGGCAGTTGTGGCCGCATGCGGTGCTGGGGTTCGGCGCGATCGGGTGTCTCGCCGCGACGCATCCGAGCGGAATTCCTTACGTGTTGCTGCTCGCGGCAGGCCCTGCGCTGGCCATTCCGCTTGCCGTCATCAGCGCATGGCCCTCGGTCGGCCGCTTCCTGACCCGGCTCGGCATCGGCTGCCTGCCGGAAGAGACCGCACCGCCGCCCGCGCTGACGGCGCTGGCCCTGCCCGCACTCACCAAAACGGAAGCGCGCCCGGCCTGAGCCATGCTTGAGAGCCTTCGCACCGCGCGTGGCGTCCTGCGATCGCTCCGCGTCTATTACGGCCATCGCCGGCGCCGAACCGCGATGGACCGGCTCTATGGACAGTTCGTCCGCGACGGCGACCTGGTGTTCGACGTCGGCTCCCATGTCGGCGACCGCATCGGCGCCTTCCGCCGTCTCGGTGCGCGCGTCGTCGCGGTCGAGCCGCAGCCCGCGCTGGTGACGACGCTCGGGCTGCTCTACGGCCGCGACAGCAAGGTCGTCATCGAGCCGAAGGCGATCGGCCGCACCTCGGGCGAGATCGAGCTGAAGATCAATGTCGACAATCCGACGGTGTCGACCGCATCCGGCGCGTTCGTCGATGCGGCGCACGGCGCGGCCGGCTGGGAGGGACAGGTCTGGGGCAAGTCGATCCGCGTGGCGATGACGACACTCGATGCACTGATGGCGACGCACGGGCGTCCGGCGTTCATCAAGATCGACGTGGAGGGATTTGAGGGCGAAGCGCTGGCGGGGATGACACAGCCGGTCAATGCGCTGTCGTTCGAGTTCACGACGATCCAGCGCGACGTGGCGCGCACCTGCATCGAGCGCTGCGCGGCGCTCGGCTATGCGCAGTTCAACGCCGCACTGGGCGAAAGCCAGGAGCTTGGGGCGTGGCGCACGGCCGCGGAAATCACCGGCTGGCTCAACGATTTGCCGCACGCCGCGAATTCCGGCGACATCTACGCGCGGCTCGGCTGATCGGCTATCTCCGGCCTAGCGCCGCGCTCCACCGAGCTTGTCCCGCCATTCGGATATCGCGCCCGCCACCGGATGAAACGTGAAGCGCACAGTGTGCTTGCCGGGCGGCACCACGACCGCACGAAACAGCACATTGGCCTTGAGAATGTCCGCGGGCTTGCCGTCGACGCTCACGCGCCACCACGGATGCCACACGTCGTTGAGCACGACGAAGCCGCCTGACGGGGCATCGGCTTCGATTTCGATATCGGTGTTCTGGTAACGGACAATCCGCACCGAGCCTTCTGCATCGCCGGCCGGCGCGTCGGCGGGCGGGCGCTCCAGGAGCACCGTGCGGCGGGGATCGACGTCCGGCCAGCCGCCGTCGCGGATCAACTTGCCGAAATCGGCCTGCTGCCATCGGGTCGGAAGCATCACGCGCGGCAGCGCGCGTGGATTTTCATAGATGAAGGCGTCGCCGGTGCGCGCCACCAGATTGACGTCGCCCGGCTTGAGCACCGGGTCGATCCGTTCGATCGGCTCACCCAGAACGATGAAGCGGACGCCGAACAGGTCTTCCAGCGTCGAGCGATACGACGGCATCAGCGGCGTGAACTTGGCGCGCACCGCGGCGACGGTGTCGGGCGCGCCGGTCGCGCGCTCGAAGTCGCCGAGCCGCAGCGGGTTGTGGCCGAACAGATGATCGAAGTCGTGGACGAGGCCGATGTTCGGCCAGTGGTAGTCGATGCCGATCAGTTCGACCCGGTCGCGGCGGTCTGGCGCGGCACTGGCCTTGAGCCTTGCCTTCAGGGCCGCAACGGTTTCATCCGCGGTGTCGCGCGGAAGCGCGCGATACCTCGCCGATGGCAGTCCGGTCGATTCGTTCGGTGCGTTGTTCCACGCGAAGTCCGCGGCACTGAAAGCCGCCAGCACCAGCGCCGCGAGCGCCGCGCCATGCCGCGCGGCGCGGCGCGCAAGCGCCAGCGCGCCTGCCGCCGCGGCCAGAAAGCCAGTACCCCACAGGAGCGGCAGCGCGGCACTTGCGAGCATCCCGGCCTGATGCGCCAGCGCGACCGCGATGGCGACCAGCGCCACCACGGCGGCGGTCGCCAGAACATGCTGCCATCGCAGCAACGGCGGCAGCGTGCCTTCCAGAAAGCGATGGATCAGATAGCCGGCGACGATCGCCAGCAGCGCGCACAGCACGAAGGTCGCGTCCGCCGGACGCCTGAATAAAGCCACGCCGGGCAGAAACTCGTACAGCAGGTAAAACAGCGGCGTGTATTTGCCGAGCGCGTAGAGCAGCGTCACCACGGCCGCGACCGTGAAGAAGCGGATTTCGCGCGTCCATAGCGCGCCACGCGCAAGCCCGAACCCGAGCAACGCCACCGCCACCAGCGCGCCGGTGTAGATCTGTCCGGTGTTCTGCGAGTCGTAGAGGCCGGTCTGCGCGATCAGGTCGTGCCACGGAATGCTCGGCGGGCCCCAGAACTCGCGATTGAAATCGGACGCGCCGAACACATCGGCGAACGCCAGCATCATCAGGCTCGCCGGATGCAGCGAGCCCTGCACCGCGGACGCAAAGGAGATTTCCGGGCGGTTGGAGCTTTGCGCGAGCAGCTCCGTCATCAGGACCGGCATGGTCACGACACATGCGCCGACCAGGGCGCCCAGGGCGAGCGGCCTGATGCTCGCTGCAAGGCGCGCGCGGCGGCCCGGCCCGTCGAGCCAATGCCACAACACATAGCCCACCAGCGTGTAGGTGGCGATCAACGCCACCTGATCGCGGCCGAGCACGATGAACGACGCGAACAGGCCCGCCGCCGCGCCCGCGAGCCACGACGAACGTTCCAGCGCACGCATGAGCACCCACAGCGCGAGCGGCAGGAAGACCAGGCTCTGGATCTGCCCGATATGCTGGATGCGCGAGGCCGCCGAGCCGCCGAGGCTGAAGGCCAGCGCGGCAGCCACCGCAGCCGCGGCATGCCAGCGCCGGTCGCGGAACATCAGCATCACGCCCGCGCCGCCTGCGTAGAGCAGGCCGAACGTCACCGCGTCGAACAGGCGCGGGGTGGGATTGGGCGTAAACAGCGCGACCAGCAGATGCAGCGGCGAGAACACCAGCGATTGCGGGTCGGCGATCTGCGGCCAGCCGGCGAACACGTTGGGCGTCCAGAACGGCGATTGGCCGGACGCGAACGAGCGGGCCAGGAATGCAAACTGCGGATAGAACTGCGAAACCGAGTCCCAGGGAATGCGCACCACGTCCGCGAGCCACGGCGACGCCACAGCGAGAAACGCCATGGTGTAGATGCCGAACGCCGCGACATAGGCAAATCGCTGGCCGTGCGCAGGACGATCCGGCATCTCTCCCCGATCCCAAGCCCGCATCCGCGCGGGTTGTTTCCAGGCCTCTCTATAACGAAAACGGGCGGCTTGCGCCGCCCGCATGCTGTTCGCCGGCCGGCGATCTCACGCCAGCTATCCCACCGCCTGCCAGGTGCCGTCCGGGTTGCGGCAGGCCTGCCCGCGCATGGTCTGCGGCCGTGCATCGATATAGATCGTGTGGGTGTAGTGCCGGCAGTTCATGTTGTTGGACTGGTACGCCGGCCCCGGCACCACCGAACCGTAGCGCCCGGAGTCCGGATTGCGCCATGCGACCGGCGCGCCCGACGGTCCGCTTTCGAGCGCCTGCACCTGCGCCGCATAGGCGCGCCGCTTGTCCTCGTCGTCCATCGCGGCGCCGATCCGGTTGCCGATCAGCCCGCCGATCGCGGCGCCCGCAACGGTGCCGGCCGCGCGGTTGCCCGCCGCCCCGCCGACGGCGTTGCCGATCACCGCGCCCGCTCCCGCGCCGACCAGCGTGCCGCCGACCTCCTTCGGACCGGAGTCCGACGCGCATGCGGCCAGCGCCGCGCCGAGTAACGCGACCGCAAGCATTCTCACCTTGTGTTTGGCGATCATGGCCGTCCCCTCACCCGAGTCGCCATCGGCGACCGCTTCTCGCAGGCCCGCTCGTCGCGGCCAGCTTCCCCCACCCTTACCTCCAGCTAAACGCAGCGATTGGGGCGAAACTCTGTTCGCAACGGTCAGGCCTATCCCGCCGGCAGCACCAATTCGGCGCGCAAGCCCCCGATCGGCGCGGTGCCGAGGTTCAGCGTGCCGCCGTAGAGCCGCGCGACTTCCACCACGATCGACAGTCCGAGCCCCGAGCCGGGCTTGCTCTCGTCGAGCCGCTGGCCGCGGCGCGCGACCTGCTCGCGTTGCGCCGGCGTCAGCCCCGGCCCGTCGTCGTCGACCACGATCCGCACCGCGTGGCGGCCCGGCTGCGGCTGCTCCAGCAGCACCTCGATGGACACCCGGGAGCTCGCCCACTTGCCGGCATTGTCGACCAGGTTGCCGACCATCTCCTCCAGGTCCTGCTTCTCGCCGCGAAACTGCGCGCTGCCCGCAACGTCGAGTTCGATCGCCAGCTTCTTGTCGCGCTGGGTCTTCTCGACCGTGCGCGCGACGGCCTGCACCACCGGCACCACGTCGGTGATGGTGCCGACCACCGCGACGCGCGCGGCGATCCGCGCGCGCTCCAGGTGCCGCGTCACCTGATCGCGCATGATTCCGATCTGCTCCTGCACCTTGCCGGCGAGCGGATCGTCGCCGCGCGCCGCGGCCTCGTTCATCATCACCGAGAGCGGCGTCTTCAGCGCATGCGCGAGATTGCCCACGTGGGTGCGCGCGCGTTCGACGATCTCGCGGTTGGATTCGAGCAGCGCGTTGGTTTCGCGCGCCAACGGCTCGATCTCGACCGGAAACCGGCCTTCGAGCTTCTCGGCTTTGCCGGAGCGGATCGCCACCAGCGCGCGCGAGATGCGGCTCAACGGCGCGAGGCCGAACCGCACCTGGAACAGCGTGGTCAGCAGCAGCACGACGGCCAGGCCCATGAACGTCGTGGCAATGGCCCAGTCGAACGCATGGATCTCCTCGTCCAGCTCGGCGGCGTCGCCGCCGACCGCGACCAGGAAGCGCCCGTCGTCGCCGAGATCGACCTCGCGCTCGACCAGGCGCACCTTCTGGTCTTCGGGACCCTGCACGTAGGCCTTGCGGGTGCCGTCCGGATTGGGCGTCACTTGTTGCTCGCCGAGATTCGGCAGGTTGCGGTCCCACAGCGAGCGCGACGACGTGGTCTCCGGCTTGGTGCGGTCGAGCCGCGTGACCTGCCAGTACCACCCCGACAGCGGCAGCTCGAACAGCGGCTCGCCCAGCATCTGGCCGGTCTTCTCGATCGGGATGTCGGGGGCCGCGATGTCGGCGACCAATGTCTTGAGATAGACGCCGAGGCGGCGGTCGAAGCCGCGCTCGACCGAATTGCGGTAAAGCCCCGACAGCGCGAAGCCGGTGACCAAGAGGATCAGGACGGTCCAGACCGTGGCCGCCACGAACAGGCGCAGCGCAAGCGAATTAGTGCGCATCGGGCGGCGTGAGCAGATAGCCCAGTCCGCGGACCGTCTGGATGATGTCGACGCCGAGCTTCTTGCGGATGCGCCCGACGAACACCTCGATGGTGTTGCTGTCGCGGTCGAAGTCCTGGTCGTAGAGATGCTCGACGAGCTCGGTGCGCGACACGACGCGGCCGGCGTGATGCATCAGGTAGGACAGCAGCCGGTACTCGTGGCTGGTGAGCTTCACCGGATTGCCGTCGACCGCGACGCGGCCGGTGCGGGTGTCGAGCCGGACCGGCCCGCAGTTGAGCTCGCTCTTGGCGTGGCCGGCGGAGCGCCGCAAGAGCGCGCGCACCCGCGCCAGCACCTCTTCGAGATGAAAGGGCTTGGCGACATAATCGTCGGCGCCGGCGTCGAAGCCCTGCACCTTGTCGCTCCAGCGGTCGCGCGCGGTCAGCATCAGCACCGGCATCGCGCGGCCGGCGCGCCGCCAGGACTCCAGCACCGAGATGCCGTCCATCTTCGGCAGGCCGATATCCAGGATCACCGCGTCATAGGGTTCGGTTTCGCCGAGATAGTGACCCTCCTCGCCGTCGAACGCGCGATCGACCACATAGCCCGCGTCGGTGAGGGCCGTGGCCAATTGGCGGTTGAGGTCGGGATCGTCCTCGATCACGAGGAGACGCAAGGAAGTTTCCTCCGGTCAGAGCGCGTCGACGACCTTGCCGCTGGTTGCATCGACGGTCATCTGCGTGACTTTGCCATCCCGGGCGAGGACTGTCAGCACGTAGACGAGGCCCTTTTCCTCACGGCAAAGCTTCGCATTGACGACTTCGCGGGAGCCGCGGCCGCGAACCGAGCCGCGGATCGAGCGAATCGCCTGCGCCAGCGTAACCGCCTGGCCGTTGGAAATCGCCGCCTTCTGTTCGGGTTTGCTCAGGCAAACACGCTCCTTTTCCGCCGCGGACGCAGCGGTGGCCGAGGCAAGCAGCACGAGCGCAATGGCGGCCATCCGAGCCATGCCGGCCCTGTTAGGCCGCGGACGGTGAATGCTGGATGAACGGACGATCATTTTCTCTTGACCACCGCCTCGGAGGCGCGCCGGCAAGGTTTTCCCGGGCCCGGCCGGCGGCATGGACGCCGATGTCGCCGATCCGTGCACCGAAATAGGCCATCAGCAAGGCAGGAAGGCTGACCATTGATGCCGGCTTCGTGATCTGTCCACAGGACATGCGAGAAGGTCAGCGTGAAAAGCCGGACATCCGACCAGCGGCAGATCCGGCACATCAACCCGCGTGCCAGTCATCATCGCCGCAATGACGTCACGATCGGCCTCACGCTCAATGCGAGGTAACGCCTTCACCTGCCTGTCCAAGACATTGACAAACTCCACCCGAGTGGGCTGATCGGCGCGGTCATGCGCCGCGCCGTTCTCGCCCTCGCCGTTTCGCTTTCTCTTTGCACATGCGCCGCCGCTCTCGTCGGCGGCGCATCGGTTGTAAGCGGCGCCGGTCCCGGCCGTCACATCGTCATGATCGTCTCGACGCGCGGCAATCTCTGCACCGGCACGGCGCTGGCGCGCGATCTCGTGCTCACCGCCGGACACTGCGTCGCGCCGGCCGCGACCTATCGCGTGTACCTGCCCGGAATCGCGCCGCCCGGCCTGCCGCTCAAGAGCGTCGTGGTGAACCCGCGCTACAACCCGAAGGACTATGCCGCGGGCCGCGTCACCGCCGACGTCGCCCTGCTCAAGCTCGAGGGCATGCTGCCTGCCGACATCTTCCCGACGCGCCTCGCAACGCCTGCCTCGGTCGCGGCCGGCGACCGCTTCGTCATCGCCGGCTATGGCGCGACAGCGATCGGCAGCGACGCCGGCGCGGGCACCCCGCGCGCCGCGGCGATGGTGGCGACCGGCAGGCCCGGAAGCCTGCAGATCCGGCTGGTCGATCCGGCGGGGCGCGGCGAGCGCGCAGGGCTCGGCGCCTGCACCGGCGATTCGGGCGGACCAGCCTTCGTCGAAAACGGAGGCATCTATTCGGTGATCGGCGTGGTGAGCTGGTCCACCGGACCCGCCGGCAGCGCAGGCTGCGGCGGCCTCACCGGCGTGACTCCGCTCGTGTCGCACCGCGCCTGGATTGTCGAGACGGCGCAGCGGCTTGGAAGCCCGATCACGCCTTAGTGTTCGAACAAGACGGCTTCTCCCTCGATCGGATGACGCGCGGCAAAACCCGACGCCGCATATAGCGCCGCATCGATCGGCCCGCTCCGGCAGGCAAATCTATTCAAAGGAGAGTCATATGAAGCGTTTTGTCATTGAACGTGAGATTCCCGGCGTCGGCACGCTGGAGCGCGAACAGCTCCGCGACGCCGCCAAGAAATCCAACTCGGTGCTCCACCAGCTCGGCCCGGACATCCAGTGGGTGCAGTCCTACGTCACGCAGGACCGGCTGTACTGCATTTATCTCGCGACCGATGCCGCTCTGATCAAGAAGCACGCCGACATCAGCGGCTTCCCCGCCAGCAAAATCACCGAGACCAGGCGGGTGATCGATCCGACCACGGCGGCACAGGACGCGCGCTGACGCCATGGGGCCCGCGGGCCCATTTCTTATTGCCCGATGCCTGGCGCCTGCAGGCCCCAAGGAACGGCGCGGCCTCGAACGGCCGCGGAGTTCTGATTTTTCTGTGGAACTTGCGCTTGGCACGCCGCGTGTCCCGCGGGCCACGCCGCGCGGTTGAATTCTGCGTTTTCCGGCGAAATCCACGGGATTCTGAACGAACCTTCAGGAAGCCGCGTTGGACCGGACCTTCCGGCAGGATATAAAATGTGTGGGATTTCACGCTTTCCGGGCGGACAACCGCCGTCGGCGGGGATTTGAAAATGCTTTTCGGACCAGCTTCCGTGCGGCGCACCGCACTTCTGGCTGCCGCGGCGATCCTTCTGGCGGCGGGCCAGGCGAAGACCGCGCAGGCCGTCGAGATGCGCGACATTGCCGGCTGGTGGCTCGCGATCGACGACACCTTCCCCAAGCACTGGAAGACCGGCGCGATGACGCCGATGGAAGAGGTGCTGCAGATCAATCCGGACGGCCGCGTCACCGACCGCGTGATGAACTTCTGGGCCGGCAGCCACCGCGCCTGTCTCGAGAACAAAGTGTGCAGCGACGTCCCGCAGGTCGCGACCGCCCGCGTCCGCGTCAGCGGCGACAAGCTGAGCTTCAGCAATGTGGTTGCCTCCAACGCGCGCCTCGACACCCCGTCGGGCGAAGCGCTGGTGCGCAAGGAGGCGATCACCGCCTCCGCGAACTGGACCGTGCGGCTCGACGGCGAACGCCTGGTGCTGCGGGTCGGCCCGCCCAACCGCGTCCGCACCCTGGTCCGCGTCGATCTCGACCGGCTGCGCAGGCTTCACGCCGGCATGCAACTCGCGTCATGGGCGCCGGGCGATCACTGGCGCTGCTTCCTCACCAACGCCACCGCGCGCGACAAGGCGTTCGCGCCGCTACAGGCGGGGCGTCAGGGCAGCGCACAGGCGAGCGCACCCGACTTCCTCGACCGTTATCTCAATCTTGCGACCTACGTCGCCGCGATCAAATCGGCGGTCGCCATTCCGGCGATCGACGAGACCAACGAGGAGCGGCGCAAGCTTCTCTCGGTCGAGCCCGAGGAAATGCTGGTGCAGCACTTCGAGGGCGTTCTGCGACCGCCCGCGGTCGAGGACCGCGCCCGGCTCGGCGCCGTGCTCGCCTATATCGACCGTCACGCCCGCGCGGTGAACGAGCACAACGCCGCGGCGGGCGCGGCTGCGCAGGTCAAGACCCGCGCCGATGCCGCGGCGGCCGAGGCCGCGCGCCTGGGAAAGATCGCCCAGGAAGCAGCCAATGCCGCAAACGCCGCGCAGACACGCGCGGCGACCGCTGCGACCGAGCTTCAGAAGGCACGCGACGCCGCCGCGGCGCAGACCGGCGCCGCGAAGAAAGCCGCCGACGCCGCTGCCGAAGCCGAAGCGACGGCCGCCGCGCGGCAGGCCGCCGCCGCCTCCATGCAGGCGGCCTACGAAACCGCACGCCGCGCCGCAGCCGACCAGCAGCAGAAGGTCGAAGCCATCCAACGCAGCGTCGCCGAGTTGCAGCAGAAGGTCGACATCGCGGCGCGCCAGGCGACCGAAGCGCAGCAGAAGGCCGAAGCGGCCCGGGCCGCGGCCACGTTGCAGCAGCAGAAGGCCGAAGCCGCGACCGGCACGGCCTTCGAGCAGCAGCGCAAATTCGACGCGACCAAGGCCGACGCCGACGGCGAGCAGCAGAAATATCTCGCGGCGAAGGGCAAGGCCGACGGCCAGAAGCAGACCAGCGACAGGCTCGCCGCCGCCGCCCGCGAATTCTCCGACGGGCTCGCGGCGCTGCAAAAGAGCGCCGACGACGCGGCGACATTGCTCGACCGCACTAGCGCCGCAGTGCGGCAGCTTTCCGATGCGGGCTCGGCATCCGATCCGCTGATGGCCGAGGCCGCGCGCGAAGCCACCGAAGCCACCTCCACCCTGCAGGCCGCGCTGCGAATGACAACCGTCTCGCTGAAGCTTGCCGCCACCGCGCGCGAACGCGCCGACGCCGCCGCGAGCGCGGCGGCGCAGCTTGCCGCCGAGCTTTCGCGAGCCGCCGGCGCGGCGCAGCAGTCGGCGAACGCCGCCGGCAATGCCGCGAAGGCCGCCGAGGCCGCGCGCGACCGGGCGAAGTCCGCCGCCGACGCCGCCGCGAAGGATGCCGCGAATCTCGCCGGCGCGGCAGAGAGCGCCCAGCGCGCCGCAACCGATGCCCGCGACGCCGTGCGTATGGCGGAGGCCGCCCGCGACAAAGTAAGGGAAACCATCCCGGACGAAGCGCGCGAGGCCGCGCGCGTCACCTCGCTGGCGCAGGCCGCGTCGCTGCAGGCCAACGAGGCGAAGCACGCGAGCGACGCCGCAGCAGCCCTTCGCAGCATGCTCAAGACCGAAAGCGAGAACGCCGCCAAGGAAGCGGCGCGCCGCGCCGACGTCGTGCAGAATTCGGTCAAGGCCTCGTCCGCCGCCGACGATGCGGCGAAGGCCGCGGCCGGACGCGCGAGCGAGGCGAAGATCCCGGCCGACGCCGCCTCGCAAGCCTCGGCCAAGGTCCGCGCCGAGCATCAGTCGGCCGCGAGCGCCGCCCAGACCGCGCTCGAGGCGATGCAGGCCGCCGCCGCGAGCCAGCCGAATTCCGAAACGCTCCCGCCGGTCGCAGCCGCCGATGTCGCCGCCTTCGCCCACATCGTCGGCGAAACCGAAGCGGCCAAGAAGCTGTTCTGCCGCGGCGCCTATACGCTCGGCGAACCGGCCGCGCCTGAGCCCGCGGCGCCGGTGTTTACGGCGTCGGCGACGAATGCGCTGGCGCCGCAGCCCGCTGCGGCTTCTGCTGCGGCGGAGCCCGCGCATGCCGAGCCGGCGATCGTCACGGTGCCGCTGCCCCCGGCGCGGCCTTCGGCGCTGCGCCGGTAAGCGGCCCGCAACGCCCCGGTCGCGCTTCGGCGCGTCGCCATCGCGATCATTTTCGGCGTTGAGCGCGACCGCATCGACGCGCGCACCCGACGCGGCCGCCGCGGCGCCGCCACAGCCCGTGAAGGTCGACGGCGGCAAACCGCAGGAGGTCATTCTGGTGGTCGAGGACGACGCGCTGATGCGCCGGATCGCGACCGAAAGCCTGAACGAACTGGGCTACACGGCCATCGACACCGAAAGCGCGGCGCATGCACTGACGGCGCTCGACACCCGCGACGACATCGCGCTCCTGTTCACCGACATCATGATGCCGGACGTCAACGGCAAGGCGCTGGCCGACGAGGCGCTCCGCCGCCGCCCGGGCCTGAAGGTGATCTACACCACCGGCTACACGCCGACGCCGTGGTGCATGGCGGCGTGCTCGACCCCGGCGTGCAGCTTTTGACCAAGCCGTTCACGCTGGAGCAGTTCGCCGCGAAGGTGCGCGCGGTGCTCGACAGGAAGTGACGGATCCCGGGACTTGTCCACGGATGGTCGTGAACCCGGGGGCCCTTTGCCGCGACATACTGGCAAGTGGTCTTTTTTCGCGTGGAACCCGCGCCGGGCGCGCTGGTTGATATTGCGAAATGCTGAGGCCCAGGGCGAGCTTGGGCCCAAGGAGAGCCTTCGATGGCCAGGATCGTCATTCGCTGCGAATACAGCGGCAACTACGTGCTGAGCGGCTTCGATACGCAGAACCTGCAATCGGCCGTCAGCCGCAAGATTTTCTGCCCCTACTGCGACGCCGAGCACACCTGGGCCGACCAGGCCTGGAGCGCGGTCGAGACCCAAAGCAGTGAAAAAGCCGGCCGGCGGAAACCGCTGGTCCGCCAGGCGAGCTGAGGCAGGTTTGCAGGAGCCTCAGAGCAGGCGATAGCCCATCAGCAGGCGCAGGCCGCGGCCGCGCCGCAATTGCCGCGCCACCCGATTCCAGAATCGCCGGTGCTCCGCGCCGCCGCGCGCGCGCGCCGAATTGCGCGCGATGGCGTATGCCGCCGCGCCGTACCGGTCACGCATGTCTATGACCGCAAGCTCGATCTGCTGACGATACGCAAACCTGCGTCCCCACCACAGCGCCAGCCAGCTCGGGCGTTGCGAATCCCCCATGTGCATCGCCATCAAGGCGCGTGCTTAATATGAGTCGGGCAGCCTGTGGAGACTTTACATTGCGGTAATTGCACCGACAGAAATTTTGATTCGCAATTTCGGCCGCCCCATTCGGACCCTTTGGACAGTCGATTCCCGCCGCATTCCGGTCGGCACGAGGCCACACTCCTTTGCGGTGATGGCGCAAGGCTGGGCAGTCACTCGAAGGTGGGGACGATCGATGATGAACGTGGAAAGCTATCGCCGCTATGCCGCCGACTGCGTCCGGCAGGCGCAAGGCGAGGAGACGCCCGAGGACCGCAACATCCTGCTCAATGTCGCGCTCGCCTGGCTGCGCCTTGCGAAGCAGACCGAGGCGATCGATGCCGGCGCGGCGGATGGCGCCGAACCCATGGATGACGAATCCGGGCTGCCCGATGTGGACGCCGAGGCCGGTGAACCGGAGACGCTGAAGGAGCCGCGCCGCCTCGCGTCATAGGCCGGTCCAGCCACCATCGTGGCCGGGGCATCGACGATGCTCCGGCCACTGGCATTCCGCTTCGCGCCGGACGAAGGGCTGTCTACAGAACGAAATCGCCGGCGTTGAGCGTATGCGTGCCGACCAGCAGGACCTGGAAATCGGCCCGGCCGTCGCCGGTGATGTCGCCCTCCACCACCGTGTTGCCGTGCAGCGCGACCTGCCGCAGTTCGCCGGCATGGCGTGAAAACGCGGCCGTGCCGATAAACGCAAATCCGTCGTCGGCGGCCGTGCTTGTATCGGCGTCGATCGCGGCAAGATCGATCACGTCGCTGCCGGCTGCAAAGTCCGTGATCCGGTCGCGGGCCGAACCGGTCACGATGTCGGAAACGCCGAACACAAATGTGTCGTCGCCGGCGCCGCCGGTCAGCACGTCGCGGCCGGCCCGGCCTTCGAGCGTGTCGTCGCCGTCGCCGCCCTTCAGGCGATCGCTACCGCCGCCGCCGTGCAGCAGATCGGCGCCCCCGCGACCGTCGAGCAGGTCGTCTCCGTCGCCGCCGTGGATTGCGTTGCCGAACGAACTGCCGAGCAGCCGAACACCCGCGCTGTCGGCATCCGCCCGCAGAAACTCGATTTCGGAACTTTTCTGAAGCGTGTAGTCGGCGCTGGCAAAGACGGTGTCGGCGCCCTGCGAGCCCCGCTCGATCACGCGATCCAGCTTGTTGTCGACGTGATAGGCATCGTCACCGGCCCCGCCTCGCATATGGTCGGCGCCCGCGCCGCCATCGATCGAATTATTGGCGGCGTTGCCGGTCAGATTGTCGTCACCGCCGCCGCCAATCGCGTTTTCGATCACGACGCCGTTGGCGATCGTGAAGCCGCCGACGATCCCATCCACATAGGAGATGTACCCGCCCGCGTACGCGCCGACCAACGGCGCCGCCCGCAGATCGATCGTGCAGTCGAGATTGCTGCCGTCGTTTGAAATCGTGTCGGCGCCGGCGGTGTCCCAGATCGCCGACCAGCCGGTGCCTTCCGCATTGACCGCGGGCAATTGATAGGGCGTGTCGTCCGTGTTGTGGGCTCGCGTGCCGTAAAGCCACTGAAGGGCCGCGATGTCGAACGCCCCGAGCGCTCCCTGGTTGCCGTAGGCGCGCAGCGCCGGGTCGTGCGGTACCCCGTCCCAGCCGCGCACATAAGACATCGTCGTATAGACATGCTGGTTCTGGCCGTTGGTCCCGGTGTTGTCCTCATCCGCACCAGGGAACACGGTAAAGTCCGGTTCACCTCCGCCGTCGTGGGAATGCGCAAGACCGAGCGCGTGACCGAGCTCATGGATGATCGTGGCGTAGCCATCCCCGCCGAACTGCTGATACGCCCAGGAATTCAGCTCTGCGTTGTTCAAGTAGACCCAGAGGCGGCCGTCGGGCCTGTCCGTCGGGGTCTCCGCTGCTCCCAATGCATCGAGCGTCGGGTCGAACCACATCACGATGTTGGCGGATTGAACGTCGCTCGCGAGCTGGAACTGAAGGCCCGACACCGCATGGAAGACATCGAACGCCCGCACGACGCTGGCTTCCGCCGCCGCATCCCATGCAGCGACGTCGGATGAGCTGGCCAACTCATCGGTGGTCCCGTGAACTGCGATCGCCGGATCGACGTCGTCCGGATTTCCGAACCAGTAAGTAATCGGCCCGGCCTCTGCGTTCCAGGCGCTCCAGCCCCAGATCAACGTGTCGACGTAGATGTTGCCGGTCGGCGACTGCGGGACGCCGGTGACGAGCTGAGGGCTCGTGGGCTTGACCGTCAGCGCGGCATCGACCGCATCCGGATCGCCGCCACCCGCGGGAACCAGGCGGACGACGAACGAATAACCCGGCGGCGGATCCTGCAAATGCAGTGTCTTGATTTCGCCGAGACCCGTGACAAGACGGAGATCAGAGCCGGCGATTTCGGCGTGGGCGATCCAGTCGTCAGGACCAAACAACTCCTCGAATTCGGTGCCGGGGAGATAAATCGTGTCGTCAGCCTGAAGCCCGGCGATCGTGCCGGTAAAGCCGCCGAGGTCGTTGAGGCGCAGCGTTGACGCGCCGCCGATAAACGTGACGACGCCGTCGAACGCACCGTCGAGCACCAGCGTGGTGCCCGCATCGATCGTCAGATCTGTCATCGCCCGCCCGCCCAAACCAATACGTCAAAAAAACCATGTGCGCCGCGTACGGATCAGATGCGAGACCACGAAACAGGTCGTCGCGCATTCAGGTTCCGTCTGAGGGCTGATCCGGGCATCCCCGCCTGGCTCCGGACGATCTTAGGGCGACGCCTCGAATTCTGACAAGCCGCGATGGAATATCGCAGGACGGATTGTCTCCTTCTGGGGCATGATCCGGCGCGACAACAAGAAACACGCGACAGAACTCGAGATGGGAGCCGTCCGATGAAGCCAATCACGCTGGCCGTTCTGGCCTCAGCCTTTGCCGTCAGCGTCGCCGCGACGGCCGCGGCACAGACGCCGGAGCAGTTCTACAAGGGCAAGCAGATCGAGCTTGCGATCGGCTATCCGCCGGCCGGCTCCAACGACGTCTATGCGCGGCTCCTCGCCCGTCACATCGGCAAGCACATTCCCGGCAACCCCACCGTGGTGCCGCAGAACCGCCCCGGCGCCGGCTCGTTCCTCACGCTCGGCTACGTCTACAACGTGGCGCCGAAGGACGGCACCGTCATCGGCATCGGCGCGCCGACCGCCCCGCTGGACGAGAAGGTCGGCGCGCAGGGCGTGCGCTTCAAGAGCGCCGAGTTCAACTGGATCGGCCGCATCGACTCGCTGGTGAACATGGTGTTCCTCTGGCACACCTCGCCGGTGAAGACGTTCGCGGACGCACTGAAGACCGAGTCGAAACTGTCCGGCACCGGCGTGGGCTCCACGGTCTCGGTCTATCCGACCGTGACCAACAACGTGCTCGGCACCAGGTTCAAGCTGATCATGGGCTACAAGGGCTCCAACGAAGCCCAGCTCGCCGTCGAGCGCGGCGAGGTCGAGGGGCATTCGACATCCTGGACCGCGGTGAAGGTCGCGCATCCGGACTGGCGGCCGGACAAGAAGATCAACATCGTCGTGCAGTACGCGCTGAAGCGGCATCCGGAGATGTCCGACGTGCCGACCGTGATCGAATTCGCCAGGACCGACGAGCAACGCCAGGTTCTTCGCGCGGTGATGAACGCAACCGAAATCGGCACCGCGTTCTTCACCACGCCCGGCGCGCCGGCCGATCGCGTCGAGGCACTGCGCCGCGCCTTCGACGCCACCATGAAGGACCCGGAATTTCTCGCCGAGGCCGTGCGCACCAAGCTCACGCTCGGGCCCCTCCCCGGCGAGGAGCTGCAGAAGCTGGTCAACGAGGTGACCAGCCTCTCGCCTGAGATGATCGAGAAGGTGAAGGCCGCCAATACGATGCCCAAATAGGCGCCGCGCTCACACCGCGGCGATCGCCTCGATCTCCAGCAGGAAGTTTGGATTGGCCAGCCCCCGCAGGATGCACAGCGTGCTGCCCGGCGGATGCTTGCCGAAATAGTCGAACAGGATTGCGCGCGCCTTCGGCACGTCGTGCGGATTGCAGATATAGATCGTGACCTTGGTGACGTCGGACAGCTTCGCGCCGCCCGCCGCCAGCGCGTTCTTCAGGTTTTTCATCACCATCTTGGTCTGCGCCTCGAAACTGTCCGGCGGCAGCACCTTGCCGTCGACGTCGGCCGCGACCTGTCCGGCACAGAACACGAGCTTCTTCGCACCCTCGACCGTCACCACATGCGCGTAGTTCGTGAACGGCTTCGAGATCGTCTTCGGATTGGTCCTTACGATTTTGGCCACAACGTTCCTCCCTGGCTTTATTGCTTCGGCGCCATCGGATCATGGCCGGTGAGCCTGGCAAGCTCCGCCTGGCGCCCCATCTCGGCCCGCATATAGGCCGCAAAGTTCGCCGGCGTGTTGGACGCGGCATCCGGGATCGTCATGCCAAGCGCCTCCATCCGGATCTTGAACAGGTCGGAGTGAATCAACTCGTTGAGCACCTTCAACAGCGAGGCTACGACCGGCTGTGGCAGCCTGGCAGGCCCGACCAGCCCGACAAAGCCGCTGTGGTTGAAATTGCGATAGCCGAGTTCTTCCATGGTCGGCACGTCCGGCCAGGCAGCAATGCGCTTTGCGCCTGCAACCGCGAGCGGCCGCACCCTGCCGCCGTCGACCAGCGGCTTCGCCGCCGAGAAGAACGTGAAGGTGCCCTGCACGGCGCCGGTCACCACCGCGCCGGCCGCCTCTCCCGAGCCGCGATACGGCACGTCGACGATCTTCGTGCCTGCCGTGTGATTGAGCTGCGTCATCGAGATGGCCGGAGAGGTCGCCGGACCCGACGTGCCGAAGCTGATCTTGTTGGGATTGGCCTTGGCGTCGTCGATCAGCTCCTTGAGCGATTTGTAGGTCAGCCCCGCATTGACGATCAGCACCAGCGGCGGGCCGTCGGCGATCTTGCCGATCAGCGTGAAGTCGTCGACCGCGTTGTAGGGCACCTTGATGTAGTGCAGGTTCTGCACGTCGGCGAGCGCGTTGACCAGAAGCGTATAGCCGTCGGGCTCGGACCGCAGCACATGCGTCGCACCGACGACGCCGGAGCCGCCGGTCTTGTTCTCGACGACGATATTGCCGCCGAGCTTCTCCTGCATGATCGGCGCGAGCACGCGGGCCGGCACGTCGGTGAGCCCACCCGGCGCGAACGGCACGACGAACGAGATCGGCCGGTTCGGATAGTTCTGCGCCTGCGCGGAGAGGAGACCGAACGCCGTCAGCCCCAGCGCAACCATCCAAGTCCGAGTTCGCATCGAGCCCTCCTCCGCCGTGTTTCGAAAGATCATATCCGCAAGCACATCGCATGCCAGAGGTCTCGCTGCCGCACATTGCGGCATTGCAAAACCGCATGCGATGTTAGGATCGCCGGTGACGGAGAACGAAGAAATGGCAGACCCCGCTCGAGCCGCGCGCATCCTGATCCGCGGCGGCCGCATCTACGATCACGACGGCGACGTGCACCAGCCGGCCGTGGCGGACCTTCTGGTGTCCGCGGGACGCATCGAGCGGATCGCACCGCGCATCGACGCCCCGCCCGGCGCCGAAGTCATCGATGCCGCGAACAAGCTCGTCGTCCCGGGCTTCGTCAACGCGCACTATCATTCGCACGACGTGCTGATGAAGGGCCTGTTCGAGGAACTGCCGTTCGACATCTGGACCAGCTACACCGGTGCCTCCGCCTACGGCCCGCGCTCGCACCGCGAAACCCGCATCCGCACGCTGATCGGCGCAGCCGAGATGCTGCGCAACGGCATCACCACGGTGCAGGACTTCCTCACCGTCTATCCGGCCGACGAAGCCTATGTCGATACCGTGCTCGCGGCCTATGAAGAGGCCGGCATCCGCGTCAACTTCGCCATCGCCGCCCGCGACCGCACGCAGCTCGACATCGCCCCGCTGATGGCGAAAGACCTGCCCGAAGCGATCCGCAGCCGCATTTTCGGCGGCCCCGGCCGCACCGCGCAGCAGGAGCTGGATTTCGTCGCCGGCCAGATCAAGCGGCTCGGGATGAACCCAAAGCCGCTGATCACCTGGGCGCTGGCGCCGTCGGCGCCGCAGCGCTGCACGCCGGAACTGCTCGAAGGGCTTGCCGCGCTGTCGCGCGACCACAAGCTGCCGGTGTTCACCCATGTCTACGAGACACGGCCGCAGGCCGCGGCCGCCCGCGTGCAGTCGGTTTCGCTGCTCGACCTGCTCCAGAAGGCCGGACTGCTGAACGAGCGGCTCAACCTCGTGCACGGCGTCTGGCTGTCGGCGGGCGACATCGAAATGCTGGCGGAGGCCCGCGCCCGCGTGGTGCACAACCCGATGAGCAACCTCAAGCTCAAGAGCGGGGCGGCGCCGATCCTCGATCTGCACCGCGCAGGCGTCGAGGTGGCGCTCGGCTGCGACAACTACAGTTGCGCGGAGACGCAGAACATCTTCGTCGCCATGCGCATGCTGTGCCTGCTCCCGGCCATCACCAGTCCCGAGCCGCACCCGGTCACCGCCGCGCTTGCGCTGCGTTCCGCGACGCTCACCGGCGCCAGGGCGGTTGCGATGGAGGGCCAGATCGGCGCGCTGAAGTCCGGCATGGCGGCGGACCTGATGGTCCTCGATCTCAACGAGCCGGCGTTCGTGCCGCTCAACAGCGCGGCGCGGCAGATCGTGTTCTCCGAGTCCGGTGCCGCGGTCGACACCGTGCTGGTCGCCGGTCGTCCGGTCGTGCGCGGCCACAAGCTTCTCACCGTCGACGAGGCCGCACTTGCCGCCGAAGCGGCCGAGATTTCGCCGGGCTTCCGCAAGGAGGTCGAAGCGCACGTCAAGCGCACCGCCGATCTCGTTGCCCCGCTGCTCGAGGGCAACCGCGCCGCGTGGAAAACACAGCTTGGCGTCGCGCGCTTCGTCGGCGGACCGAAGGATTCCTGAATTGGCGTTTCACCCGGGTTTGCGGCTGCACAGGTCGAGCGCCATCGCGAGATAGATTTTCGCAGCCGTCACGCAGTCCTCGACCAGCACATGCTCGCCGAAGGCGTGCATGGACGAAGCGTTCCGCGCATCGGGATGCATGCGCCCGCCCGGCCCGAACGCCACGCACGGCACGCCATAAGCCGTCAGATGAACGGCATCGGCACCGGGCCGCCGGATGATCGAAGGTGGGCGGCCGCCCGTGACATCCTGCTGGGCCGCTCCCAGCGCCTCGATCACCGGCAGCTTTTCGTCCAGCAGCACCGGCGGATCGGTGACATAGAGGTGCAGCTTCGGCTCCTCGATGCCTTTCCTGCCGGCAAAACCTTGCAGCACTTTTCGCAGATCGCGCTTCACGCTCTCCACGGTCTGGCCGGGCACGGTGCGGATATCGAGATAGAGACTGCACTCGTACGGATTGCGCGACAGCCGCCATGGCGCGCCGCCGCGAATGGCCGCGACCGTCACGTTCGGCCGCTCACCCATGAAGATATGCGCCGCCTGGTAGTCTTTCGCCCATTGGGCGATGTCGGCCTGCAACTCGTGCATGACCGCGATGGCGTTGGTCACGTTCGGCCGGTTGGTGTGCGCCGAATGCGCCACCGTGCCGCCGACCGTGATGCGCAGCCAGATGCAGCCCATGTTGGCAACCGAGATGCGAAGCCCGGTCGGCTCGGCGAGCAGCGCGAAATCGGCGGTCACGCCATGCGTCACCAGATGCCGCGAGCCGATGCCGTAGCCGGAATATTCGACGCCCTGGAATTCCTCGATGGCGGTCTTCTCGATCTCGCCCACGACGCCGCCAAAGGAGATGTCGCCCGCGAGTTCGATGCCGGCCCGGGCAATCGCCTCGATCGCGATCAGCGCGGAGGCAAGCCCGCTCTTCATGTTGTTGGAGCCGAGCCCCCACACCCAGCCGTCGCGATACACGGCCTTGGGCTGAAAACCCGCGCCCGCATCGCGCAGGTGCTCCTCCCGCCCGGAATACGACGTATCCATGTGGCCGGTGAACAGGAGATTGAGCCCGTCGCCGCGCCCGCGCCGGAGGCCTGTCGCGTTGGGACGATTGGCGTCGACCAGCGGCAGGTCGGTATCCATGCCGGACCGGCGCATCCGCTCGACGAGATACTGCGCGACGCCGATCTCCTGGCCGGTCGGGCTTGCAATATCGACGAGGTCCATCAGCAGAGTGCGGACGTTTTCGGCGCCGATATGGACGGCCGCCCTGGCAAAGTCGGGATGAGCCATTGTCTGCTACTGCGCCTTCAAGCCCGATGCACGGACGATCGGCCACCACCGATCGATCTCCGCCTTGTGATAGGCGGTGAGCGCCTGCGGTGTCCTCTGATCCGCCGGAAACGGATCGTGGCCGATATCCGAGAGCCGCTTGCTCACAATCGGATCGGCGAGCGCACGGTTTATCGCGGCGTTCAGTTTTGCGACGACCTCCTTCGGCGTGCCCTTGGGCGCCCACATCGCATGCCAGTAGGCAACGTAAAGCCCCGGCGTTCCCAACTCGTCGGCCGAAGGCACGTCAGGGAGCGCCTGCCAGCGCGTCTTCGACATCACCGCATAGGCCTTCACCGTACCGGCGCGCACCGGGCCGAGCGCGTTGGCCGCCTGATCTAACATCACGTCGAGTTGGCCGGCCGCCATGTCCTGGATTGCGGGTCCGCCGCCGCGATAGGGCACGAAGCGGAACGTCGTTCCAGTCTCCTTCTGGAAATAGATCGAGGCAACCTGCGCGCCGCCCGCAGCTCCAACCGTGCCCGCCGTAGCCTTGTCGGGATTGGCTTTGAGCCAGGCGATCAGGTCCTTGATGTCTTTCGCGGGAAAATCCTTGCGCGCGATGATGAGCTGCGGCGTGATGGTGAGAAGCCCGATCGGCTCCATTTCCTGCACGTCGTAATTGAGCGAATAGGTCACCGGGTTGACGACGTGCGTGCTCCACTGCCCGATCACCACGGTGTAGCCGTCAGGATCCGACCGCGCGACCCGGCCGACGCCGAGATTGCCACCAGCCCCCGCCATATTCTCGATCACCACCGGCTGGCCGAGTGCCTCGCGCATCGGTTCGGCGATCACGCGGGCGATGCTGTCGAGCGGCCCGCCCGCCGGAAACGGCGCGATCAGCGTGATCGGACGCGACGGCCAGGTCTGCGAGCCTGAGGTCTGCGCACCGGCGTCCGGCACGCCCGCTGCAACAGCAGCGAGCATCGCGGCAACAATCCATTTCCTCATGTCACCTCTCCCGTTTAGCGCTGGCGATTTGCCCTACCCGCGTCCACGCGTCCATGCCAATGGTAGCCTACAAGCAAAGCCCATGCCTTTGGGAGTCGTCGGGAGCGCGGAATGGCGGTGCGAAGCGGACAGGAATTCACCGAAGGGCTGAGACGCGCACCGCGCGAGGTCTGGGCCGCGGGCCGGCGTATTGCCGACGTCACCACCGACCCGATGTTCGCCCGTGCCGTGCGCTCGATCGCCGAACTGTACGATCTGCAGGTCTCGCCCGCCCACCGCGAGGCCATGACCATGCGCGAGGACGGCGGCGAATACGGCGCGTCATTCCTCATTCCGCGCTCGCGCGAGGATCTCGCCAAACGCAGGCTGTCCATGCAGGTCTGGGCCGAGGCGACCTTCGGCATGGTCGGCCGCTCGCCCGACTATCTCAACACCACGCTGATGACCTGGGCCGAGGGCGCGGACTTTTTCGCCCAGCGCGGACCGCAGTTCGCCGACAACGTCCGCAACTATTACAAGCTCTGCCGCGACAAGGACCTGTTCCTCACCCACGCCATCGTCAATCCGCAGACCGACCGCTCGAAGGGCTCGCACCAGCAGGGCGATGAATACGCGCATCTCGGCGTGGTCGAGGAGACCAAGGACGGCCTGATCGTCCGCGGCGCGAAGATGCTCGCGACGCACGGTCCGACCGCCGACGAGATCCTGGTCTATCCGCAGCCGGGCAATCGGGAGGGCGAGGAGAAATACATGCTCGCCTTCGGCATCTCCTGCGCGGCGAAAGGGTTGAAATTCATCTGCCGCGAGCCGTTCGACGACGGCCGGCAATCGCTGTGGGACCATCCGCTCGGCGCGCGCTTCGAGGAGCCCGACGCCGTCTGCGTGTTCGACGACGTGCTGATCCCGTGGGACCGCGTGTTTCTCTATGGCGACGTGGCGATGGGCAACGCGCTGTTCAAGCAGGCCTCGATCCGCAACCACACCGGGCATCAGACCGCGGTGCGCGGGCTCGCCAAGTGCCAGCTCATGACCGGCATCGTCATCGCGCTGACCCGCACCGTGAAGTCCGACGGCTTCCTGCATGTGCAGGAGCAGCTCGGCGAACTGCTCGGCTATCTGCAGATGATCGAGGCGGCGATCGTGCTGTCCGAGCAGAAGGCCGAGCCCACCGGCCGCGGCGCGATCCGTCCCGCCTACGCGCCGCTGCAGGCGCTGCGCTACCACCTGCCGAAATGGTACGAGCGCATGGTGCAGGTGACGCAGACGCTTGCCGCCGGCGGCCTGCTGATCAGCCCGACCGAAGCAGACCTGCGCTCCGAAATCGGCCCCGACATCGCGCGCTACTACAAGGGCGCCGGCGTCGAGGCCGAAGAGCGCATCCGGCTCTACAAGCTTGCGTGGGACGCGACCGGCACGCAGTTCGGCCAGCGCATGCTGCAATACGAGCGCTACTACGCCGGCGATCCGGTGCGTCTTGCGGCTTCCTACTACAATGACTCCGATATCGGCCCGTTGCTCGACATGGTGAAGCGCGCTCTTGCGACGAGCTAGCGCCGCATGTTCCGGCCTGGCGTGTGGCGGATTGACGCCGCAAAGCCGCATGTCCGCCGGAAACATCGATAGCCAGCACCACCCTCAGCCGATATGGTCGAGTCGGGGAAGGACTCAACATTGAACTCGGAGTGACAAGAAGATGACTCAATCAGGCGGATCGATACGGAGAGTTCTCTCCCGCACTCTCGCGACCGGCGCGCTGCTCGGTCTTTACGTACTCGGCACAGTCGCCGCGACCGGCGTCGTGATGACCGCGGGCACGTCTTCGGCGATGGCCCAGCGCGGTCGTGGACGAGGCGGCGGTGGACGCGGGCGTGGGCGCGGCCGGGGATATTATGGCGGCGCAGCTGTCGGAGCGGGCATCGCTGCCGGCATTGTCGGCGGCGCGATCATCGCCGATCAGGCCCGGCGATCCAACGCCGAGGAATACTGCATGAGCCGCTTCCGGTCATACAACCCGAACACCGGAACCTACATCACCAGCAGGGGCGAGGAACGTCCCTGCCCGTAGACCGGGCTCGCGGCTTCAACAGGAAAGAAGGCTCCGGCGAACATCGCCGGAGCCTTCGGCATTTCCGGCTCTACTGCGGCGCAGGACTTAGTCCGGACCTGGCGTCGGCTTGAACCGCTTCGCGCCGGCGATGGCGCCGAGCGCTGCGGCCGCCACTTCGCGGTCCTGTTCGCCGGTGCCGGAGCCGACCCCGATCCCGCCGACCACATGGCCGTCGACGATCACCGGCAACCCACCGAACAGGTTGATGCGCCTGCCGTCGGTGCCGATGGCGAGCTTGATCTCCAGCGCCGGCGCGATGCCGCCGGTCGGAATGCCGTAGGCCGCCGAGGTCTGCGCCTTGCGCAACGCGGTCTCGAACGACAGCGCGAACGCGCCGTCCATCCGCGCCATCGTCAGGAGGTGCCCGCCGGAATCGACGATGCAGATGCATTGCGGCACGTTCATCTCGCGCGCCTTGGCAACCGCCGCGGCGAGAAGTTTCTGCGCTCCCTCGTAGGTGAGCTTCATGGATGGTGCCGTGTCTGCCATTCTCTTTACCCCTGTGGCCTTGAAACCTGCTGCACGTGATAGCCCGCGACCTTCTGGTAGCGCTCGAAGATCGCCTTCATCTCGTCCTGGCTGATGACATCCTCCAGACGATCGAAGCGCTTGCCGCCGGTGCGCTGCTCCACCGCATCGAGAATGGCGTTGGGCGGGGCGGTGCGGTTTTGCACGACGATCTTGCTCGTCACCGGCAGCCGCGCTTCCTCATAGGCCTTCAGCGCCGCGACCGGATCGGCCTCGCTGTCGAGCAACCGCGCCAGCGCCGCGGCATCGAGGATCGCCTGCGCGCCGCCGTTGCCGCCCTGCGGATACATCGGATGCGCCGCGTCCCCGAGCAGCGTCACGCGATCGAAGCTCCAGCGCGGCAGCGGGTCGCGGTCGACCATCGGATAGGACAGGATCTGCTGCGCGTTCCGGATCAGCGCCGGCACGTCCATCCAGTCGAACACCCAGTCCTGATAGGTCGGCAGGAAATCCTCGAGCCGCCCCGGCTTGTTCCAGTCCACCGGAACCGCCACGTCGCGCTCGATCTCGCAGACCCAGTTGAACAGCGTGTTGCCCTGACCGTCGTAGTTGTTGCGCAGCGGATAGATGATCATGGTCGAGTGCCGCGCGCCGATGCGGGCGATGCTCGCGCCGGTCAGGAACGGCTTGTGCAACGTGACGCCGCGCCAGAGGTTGTAGCCGCGGAACTTGAACGGCCCCTCGTCCGGGTAATACTGGGTCCGCACCGCCGAATGGATGCCGTCGCAGGCGATCAGGATATCGCCCTGCTGGTCCGGCAGTTTCGCGCCGTCCGGAGCCGTGAAATGCGCCGTCACCCGACCGCCGCCCTGCTCGACGCCGGTGCAGCGGTGCCCGGTGACGAAGTTCTCAGGGCCGATCCGCTCGCGCACCGCATCGAGCAGCACCCGTTGCAGATCGGGGCGCAGCAGCGAGATATGCGGCCACTGGTGCCCCGCCGCCTTGCCGAACGGCTCGCGATAGACCATCTGGCCGTGCCGCGTGAAGAAGGCGTAGTCCTGCGGCTGGCAGGATGTCGCAACCAGTTCGTCCTCCAGCCCCAGCGCGCTCAGTTCCTTCATGGCGTGCGCGCCGATATTGATGCCGATGCCGAGCGCCCGCATCTCGGCGGCCGCCTCGAAAACCCGGATGCGGCGGGCCTTTCCCGTCGCGTGGAGGGTCAGCGCCAGCGTCAAACCGCCGATACCGCCGCCTATGACGATGATTTCCATGCCTTATTGGTAGCATGCCGGACCGGGTGTAAAAGCGCCCCGGCCGCGATGCTGGATTGCAAATTGCCGGTGGGGCTCTATCGTGATGGCGGGGACTAAGGCATCGCCCGGCTGGGCGCCGCTCAAGATTGCGAGCAGTGGACGGGACGACCGGCGGCGCGATACGCCGGGGGCATCCGTTACGGATGCGAACCATACCGCACTGTGGCGTTTTGCAACGCCGCGACGGCCAAGCGATGCAGGGAATGGGAAGCGTGCGATGAACAAACCGCATGAAACGCTGGAACGGATCGGCCTTCTGCGCTCGCTCAACGCAGCCGACCGCGCCAAGTTCGAAAAGCGCTGCCAGTGGCGCCATGCCCGCGGCAAGGAATGGCTGCTGGAGCAGAACGACGTCGGCACCGACATCTACTTTCTGACCAGCGGCGTGGTGCGCGTGCTGATCACGCCGTCGCCCGACCGCGAGATCATCCTGGGCGACATCGAGGCCGGCGGCTATTTCGGCGAGATGGCGGCGATCGACGGCCAGCCGCGCTCGGCGGGCATTCTCGCCATCACCGACGCCACCATCGCCTGCATGTCGGCGACCGTGTTCCGCGAGATCATCCACAACCATCCCGATGTCAGCGAGCAACTGCTCCAGCAACTCGTCACGCGCATCCGCGCGCTCGACCAGCGCGTCAACGAGTTCTCGTCGATGCACGTCAAGAACCGGATCTATGCCGAGTTGCTGCGGCGCTCGCGTCCCGATCCCACCGATGAGCGGCGCGCCCTGGTGTCGCCGCCGCCGGTGCATTCCGATATCGCGGCGCGCGTCAGCACGCGGCGCGAAATGGTTGCGAGAGAACTGAAAGCCCTGGAACGCAAGGGACTTTTGTCAAAGCGGCGGGGCGCCTTCGTGATCAACAACGTGCCCGAGCTGATGCAGATGCTGCACAGCGACGACTGATGGTGCGCCCGAACCTCACCAGCCAAGCCTTACCCGCTCAGCCTCACTTGAGATAGTTGCAGGCCACTTCGATCGCCGAGGTGGCTCCGGCCTTGCCGAGGACGGCGACGCCGATGATCAGGCCGTAGAACACCAGCCACAGGCCGGCGACGCCGGTGCCCTTACGGCTTTCGTCCGAAGTCCTGTGATAATGTCCGCGCGTGTCGCTATGCTGCTCGGCAACGTAGGGAGCACCGACAACCGTAAACAGCCCGGTGCGGCCCTTGTCTTGATGATCAGACATCGGATTTCCCCTTCCAATCATTTGAATCGCAATACTGCGGACTGTGGTGCCGCAATGCAGGACGGTGAAGTGCGAAACGGCACAGATCGAAATTTCCCATTTTCGTTCAATATGTTGAGAAGTGGACCGACTTGAACCCGTTCAGCCCCATGCCGCGCGTGCGAACGCTTCTCCGGACTTGAACTCCCGCGCATTTCTCGCCATCTCCTGACCCGATTCCAATCGCCGGGGACAACCGCCCACCATGACCGACACGACCGCTTCGACCATCGATTCCAAACCCGAAAGCCGTGCCTTCGAGGCTGACGTCGCTCGCCTGCTGCACCTGATGGTGCACTCGGTCTATTCCGACAAGGACGTCTTCCTCCGCGAGCTGATTTCCAACGCCGCGGACGCCTGCGAGCGGCTGCGTTACGACGCCATCGCCACGCCCGCCCTCCTCGCCGACGATCCCAAGTCGCGCATCACCATCACGCTCGACCCCGACAAGCGGGAACTCGCCCTTGAGGACAACGGTATCGGCATGAGCCGCGACGAACTGGTCGATGCGCTCGGCACCATCGCGCGGTCCGGCACCCGGGCGTTCATGGAAAAGCTCGAGGCCAGCAAGGGCGGCGAGAACGCCACGCTGATCGGCCAGTTCGGCGTCGGCTTCTACTCGGCCTTCATGGTGGCCGACCGCGTCGACGTCGTCTCCCGCCGCGCCGGCCAAAGCGAAGCCTGGCGCTGGTCGTCCGACGGCAAGGGCACCTACACGGTGGAACCGGCCGACGCTTCGGCTGCGCCGGCGCGCGGCACCCGCGTCACCCTGCATCTCCTGGAGGACGCCAAGTCATACACCGAGCGCTTCAATATCGAGCGCATCGTGCGGGCGAATTCCGGCCACGTGCCGGTGCCGATTTCCATTGTCGAGAAGCCCGGCGCCGAGCCCGCCGAGCTTGCCGACGGCGTCGCGCTCTGGACCCGCCCGCGCTCCGAGATCAAGCCCGAGGAATACACCGACTTCTACCGCAGCGTCGCCGGCCAGTTCGACGAGCCGGCGATGACGATCCATTTCCGCGCCGAGGGCCGCCACGAGTTCACGACGCTGGCCTTCGTGCCGGCCGCCAAGCCGTTCGACCTGTACGAGCCCGGCCGCAAGAGCCGCATGAAGCTCTACGTCAAGCGCGTGTTCATCACCGCCGACGCCGAGATCGTACCGCACTACCTGCGCTTCGTGCGCGGCATCGTCGATTCCGCCGACCTGCCGCTCAGCCTCTCGCGCGAGATGATCCAGACCAGCCCGATCCTCGGCGCCATCAAGAAGAGCGTCACCGGTCGGGTGCTGGCCGAGCTTGAAAAGCTCGCCGGGAGCGACGCCGAGGCCTACGGCAAGATCTGGGACGTGTTCGGTCCGGTGCTGAAGGAAGGCATCTACGAGGACTATGAGCGAAAGGACGCGCTGCTGGCGCTGGCGCGCTTTCGCACCACCGCGCAGCCTTCGGACGTGCGGCGCAGCCTCAAGGACTATGTCGCGGCGCTGAAACCCAACCAGACCGCGATCTACTACATCGCCGGCGACAACCTCGCCCAGATCGAGGCGTCGCCGCATCTCGAAGGCTTCCGCGCCCGCGGCGTCGAGGTGCTGCTGCTTTCCGACATCGTCGACAGCCTGTGGGTCACCTACAATCCGTCGTTCGACGGCAAGCCGTTCCGCTCGGTGACGCAGGGCGCGGCGGACCTCGCGCTGATCCCGCTGCTCGACGACAAGAAAAAGGAACAGACGCCCGAAAGCAACGAGGCGGTCACCAATTTCATCGCCTTTGTGAAGCTCACGCTGGGCGACGCCGTATCCGACGTGCGCGCCTCCGACCGCCTCACCGACAGCGCGGTCTGCCTGGTCGCACCCGAGGGCGGACCGGACCGCACCCTGGAAAAGCTGCTGGCGGGCTCCGGCCGCGGCATGCCGAGCGCGAAACCGGTGCTGGAGATCAATGCGCGCCACGACCTGATCGTGTCGCTGGCGGGCCTCGGCGACGGCGACAACTCCTTCAAGGAGGACGCCGCGCACCTTCTCTATGACGAAGCCCGCGTGCTCGACGGCGAGCGCCCGGCCGACGCCAAGGCGTTTTCCGCGCGGCTCGCGCGGCTGATGGGACGCGGATTGGGCAAATCCGCTTAAGCCCACCGGCAGGGACATCCGCGGCGCGCCACTGTGCAAGTGGCGGCGGAATAAAGTAGCGTCCTCCGAACGAACAATTTGGAGGAAACGTGAGCACGGACGCCCTGCTGGTCGGCAGCATTCCACTCGACACCGTCGAGGAGGTGTTTCGCGATTTCGGCGGCCCGCTCGGCGCGTCGCTCAAGACCATGCCCGACGGCGAGGTCGGCCCGCGGCGGCATTGGATCAGCCGCATCCACTATCAGGTGCTGGCCGGCCATCCCGAGCTTGAGGCGGTGCGCCATCCCGCTCCCGACGAGAGTGGCGTCGAGCGCCAGTTCCCGCGCAATGCCGGCGACAGCTGGCTGTTCAAGGTCAGGGACGGCGTGGAGCGCGTGCGGTTCGGCGATCCTGGCTGGCGCATCGGCTATGCGCGCGATGCGGTCAACTCGTACTTCGTGTTCAAGACGTTGCGCGACAAGGGTGCGCTCGCGAAGCATCTGCGCTTCCAGGTGTCGCTCGCCTCGGTCAACAGCGCCCTGCCGCCGCGGATCTTCCCGAACCACGCCGACATCGCCAAAATCCGGCCGGGCTTCACCGAGGCGATGGCCGCCGAAGCCGCCATGATCTGCCGGAAGATCCCGCACGACGATCTCGCCATCCAGTGGGACTGCTCGACCGAGGTGCAGGACGTTTACGGCGCGGTGCAGGGCTTTTCCGCCGATGGCGCAATCGAGCGCAACATCGCGCAGTTCCGCACGCTGTCGGCGCGCATCCCCGAAGCGGTGCAGCTCGGCTATCACTTCTGCTTCGGGACGCTGGGCGGCTGGCCGCGCTTTGCGCCGGCCGATCTCTCCGCGACGGTCGAGCTCGCGAACGCCACCGTCGATGCCTCCGGCCGCCGGGTCGACTGGATTCACATTCCGGTTCTGCCGGACGTCGGAGAACCCTTCTTCGCGCCGCTGAAGAACCTGAAGCCGAAGGGCGCGCGGGTCTATCTCGGCGTGGTCCATCACATGAGCGGCTTCAGGGAGCGCATCGCTCACGCCCGCAAGTTCCTGCCGGACTTCGGGGTGGCCGGCTATTGCGGCTTCGGCCGCGTGCCGCCCGCGGAATTGCCGGGCGTGCTGAAAGACCATCAACAGGCGATCGAGGCCGTGCGTTAGATGCGGCCCATCGCGCCATAGGCCGGCCGCAGAGACGTCATGGCCTAAGGCCGGGCGGTGTCGGAAATGTATTGCAGACCGACGTGGTCTGCCTTCCGCCACACCACCCGCGCCGTCTTGCGGACGTTGCCGATCACGACGTCAACGACCGTTGGCAGCTCGACATCCTGCGCCAGCTTGAGCCGGGTGCCGCCTTCCGAGATGTCCCAGACCGCGCAGATGATCGGCGCGCGCCCGTCGCACGGATCGAGCTTCAGAACGAAGTTAACGACGCGTTGGCGCGGTTCGGAACGCCGGTCGAGGAAGTAGGACTGCGCAAACAGATCCATGGGCGCAGCCAAACTACAGCCGGAAAATGACGAATTGCTCAAGGCAGCCGCGCCGGCATTGCGACACTTTTTAATCGAAGTGCGGCGAACCGGGACCGCCCTACTCCATCGAAATTCCTGCCGCCCGGATCGGTGCGCCGTTCTTGGCGATCTCGGTTTCGGTGAACTTGCGCAGATACTCGGTCGAGCGGCGGTCGGGCGCGGCCACCAGCGAGCCGGACTTCAGAAGCTGCTCCTGCACCGACGGCGTGTCGATCGCCTCGACGGTTGCGTCGCGCAGCCGCTTGATCACCGGCGCAGGCGTTCCCTTCGGCACGAAGAAGCCGAACCAGGTCGACGCCTCGAACTCCCTGAAGCCCTGCTCCCAGGTGCTCGGCAGGTTCGGCAGCATCGGCGCGCGGTCCTTGGTCATCACCGCCACCGCCTTGATGACGCCGCTCTCGATCTGCGGCACCGCGGTGCCGGTCAGCGTGCAGAAATAATCGATGCGCCCGCCGATCAGGTCCTGCATCGCAGGTCCCCCGCCGCGATACGGCACATGCGTGATGTTGACGCCGATCGCCGCGTTGAACAGCGCGCAGTCGATGAAGCCCGTGGAGCCCGCCCCCGCCGAGCCGAACTGCATTTTTCCCTGGTTCGACCTGGCGTAGGCGATGAACTCCTGCAGGCCGTTCACCGGCAGATTCGGGCGCGCCACCATCACGGTCGGCTGATCGGCGACCAGCACCACCGGTTCGAGATCGGTCATCAGATTGTAGAGCGGCGTCTTGTAGAGCGTCTGGTTGATCGCGTCGGCGCGGCTGCCGAGCACGAACTGGTAGCCGTCGGGCGGCGACTTCGCCACGCGCGCCGAGCCCATCATGCCGCCCGCGCCGCCGACATTCTCGACGACCACCTGCTGGCCGAGCGTCTCCGAAAGCCTGCGCGCGACGATGCGGCCGAGCACGTCGGTGCCGCCGCCCGGCGCGAACGGCACCACCATCGTGACCGCGCGCGCCGGCCAGTTCTGCGCCGGCGAAGGTGTGCCGGACTGCGACACCATCAGGATTGCGAAAGCCGCAGCACGAAGAAACCGCATCCTCGTCCTCCCCGCAGGAACCGAAGCCGTCCCGAAGCATACCGGTTCCACCGCCAAGCCGAACCGGGATTGTCCGGCCGCCGTGCCGCAGGCATCCGCTCCATGCCTGCGTCAGAAGACGCGGCTAAGCGTCGGGGATTCCCCGACATTTTCAGTCTTTGGCAATCGTCGTCCGCTACCCCGCGAAGGCCGGGACATGGTCTGAGCCCCGGCGCTGACTGGGAAGCTCCGGCCTTCGGGCCGGAGCTTCTTGTTCCCACGGCCATCGAACTCCAGGCCGGGAACGCCGCGCCGGCTCCGGTTGGACGCTGCACGCCCGCACGGGATATGGGACACTGATCAGATTCCAGCGACCGGCCGTTCAGCAACGGTTCAACCGCGCGATCGATGCTGTCACGCCTCGATCGAAACACTGTCCGGATGGTTCACGCGCCGTGAAGTTCGCCGCCTTATTTGCCGCGCTCCGCGCCAGGGGCCGCTCGCTCCGGCTGCGACTCGTCGGTCTCGTGGCCGCGGCGCTGATTCCGGCACTGCTGTTCGGCGGCTGGCTCACGCTGCACTCGGCGCAATCGGAGCGCGCGCTGATCGAGCGCAATGCCGACAACAAGGTCAAGGAGATCACGGTCGACATCGAGCACGAGATCGCCACCGCCACCGCGATGCTGACCGCGCTCGCAAGCTCGCACTTCCTGCAGACCGGCGACTATGCGGGATTTCACCGCCAGACCGTCGAAGTGAGCCAGCAGCTCAACGTGCGCATCGTGCTGCGCGACGCCGAGACCGGCCAGCAGATCGTCAACGCCTCGGTCAACTGGGGCGAGCCGCTTTCGCAAAACATCGCCCCCGAATCGTACAATGCCATGCAGGAGGCGCTGAAGACCGGCAAGGCGACCATCTCCAACGTGTTCTACGGCGCCAACGCCAACAGCTTCTTCGTCACCGCAGGCATCCCGGTGAGCCGCGGCAACCGCATCGCCTACTATCTGATGGTCGCCATCCCGGTCGATACCTTCGCCGATTCGCTGAAGAACAGCGGCCTGCCGGCGCAGTGGATCGTCGCGATGATCGATCGCGTCAACAGCATCATCGCGCGCTCGGAACGCCAGAGCGAATATGCCGGCACCCGCGTGAATTTCGACTTCATGGGCAAGGCGCCGCAATCCGAGGGCGTGAACGTCGGGCCGAACCGGTTCGGCGAGGAGCACCGCTGGAGCTGGCGCCGCTCGGCGATGACCGGCTGGATCGTGGCGGTGGGCATGCCGACCAGCGTCCTCAACGCGCCGCGAAACAGTGCGCTCGCCACCTATGCTGCGGCGAGCAGCACCCTGTTCGTGCTCTCGCTGGCGCTGACCTACTTGCTGTCCGGCTATCTCCCCCACTCGATCGGCGCGCTCGGCATCGACCGCACGCCGACCAAGGAGGAATTCCGCATCCTGTTCGAGTCCGCGCCCAACGGCGTGCTGGTGGTGGACGAGAAGCGGCGCATCGTGCTGGCCAACGAAAGGCTCGATCAGAAGTTCGGCTACGAGCGGGCCGAGCTGATCGGCAAGCCGGCCCGCATCCTGTTCCCCGAGCGGTTCTGGGACGCAGCGAACGAGGCCGCGAACCATGCCATCGTCAGTCTCAAGCCGCCGCAGGCCGCGGACGACCGCCACACATGCTGCCGCCGCAAGGACGGCGGCGAATTCCCGGTCGAGATCCTGATCAACCCGATCGCGACGCGGGCCGGGCGCTTCGCCATCGTCACCATCATCGACGTGACGCCGCGGGTGCAGGCCGCCGAACGGCTGTCGGCGGCGGTGTCCGAGCGCGACGAGCTTCGCCGCCGGCTGATGCAGGCCCAGGAAGAGGAGCGGGTGAGGCTTGCCCGCGAGTTGCACGACCAGACCGGCCAGACGCTGACCGCCGCGATGCTCGAGCTGAAGGGGCTCGAAATCCAGTACACCGAGGCGGGCCGCACCCGCATCCGCACGCTGCGCCAGCGGATGGAGGAGATCGGCAAGTCGCTGCATCGCATTGCCCGTGAATTGCGGCCCGCCTCGATCGACGAGCTCGGCCTCAACTCCGCGCTTGCCAATTACGTGGCCGAGTGGAGCCAGCAGTTCGGCATCGCCGCCGACTTCCATCGCGGCGACATCGACCTCGACACCCTGACCGACGAAAAGCGAACCGCGATTTACCGCATCGTCCAGGAAGCGCTGACCAACGTTGCGAAGCACGCCCGCGGGGCGACCTCGGTCAGCGTGCTGGTCGGCCGCTCCGGCTCCACGCTTCAGCTCACCATCGAAGACAACGGCGGCGGCTACGATGTCGCTGCGCCCGGCGGCGCCGGCGGCACGCATGGCAACTTGCCCGGCCGCCGCGGGCTGGGCGTCGCCGGCATGCGCGAGCGGCTGGCGCTGATCGGCGGCGAGCTTGAAATCGAATCCTCCACGGGCGTCGGCACCGCCGTGTTCGCCCGCATCCCACTCGACATTGCGAGGCTCACGGCGTGACGGACAAATCGCGAATTGCACTCTGCGACGATCACCCGATCGTGCTCGCCGGCCTGCACAACCTGATCGCGTCCGAGCCGGACTTCGAGATGGTCGGCACCGCGACCAACGGCATGAGCGCGCTGAAGCTGATCGTCGACAAGCTGCCCGACATCGCGCTGATCGACATTTCCATGCCGGAGTTGAACGGCATCGCGCTGGCGCGGCGGCTCGCGCAGGACGCGCCGTCGGTGCGGGTGATGGTGCTGACCGTGTACGAGGACCGCGCCTTCCTCAAGCAGGCGCTGGACGCCGGCGTGCGCGGCTACCTGCTCAAGCGCTCGGCCGCGGAAAACCTGATCCAGGCGGCGCGCGCCGTCCTCACCGGCGGCATCTATGTCGATCCGGCGATCGCCGACCGCGCGTTCGTCAGCAGTTCGCCGCGGCAGGGCCGCAACGGCGAAAAGTCGCTGATGCCGGCGCTGACCGAGCGCGAGAACGAGGTGCTGAAGCTCACGGCGCTGGGCTTCACCAACAAGGAAACCGCGCGGCGGCTCGACATCGGCGTGAAGTCGGTCGAGACCTACAAGGCGCGCGGGCTGGAAAAGCTTGGCCTCACGACGCGCGCGGAACTCGTCCGCTACGCCGCGGCGCAGGGCTGGCTCGCCAATATCTGAACCGAATCTGAACGCGGCGCCGCGGCGGCCGGGAACCTGCGAGCATTGTGTCGCGGCACTGTTGCGAGTTCCAACTTGTCTGGGCGGAGGCCATGCAGTCTAATTTCTGAGTCGTCGTGGGGACGGCGTGCGAATGGGGGGACGACATGCGCACGATTACGACAGCGTTGGCGTTCAGCAGTGCTTTCGCCTGTGCCGCTTATGCCAAGCCGGCTTCGGTCCCGGAAACGGGCCGCGCACCGATCCAGATCCAGAGCCGCGACATTGTCGCCGAAACCGACCTCTATTGCATGACGCTTGCCATCTACTTCGAGGGCGGCTCGACCTACGAACCCGAAATCGGCCAGCGGCATATCGCGCGCGTCATCACCGAGCGGGCCAAGGCGGATCGCTCCTACTGGGGCGGGAAAACGATTTGCGGCGTCGTCTTCTACAAGCGCAAAGGCGTGTGCCAGTTTTCCTTCGCCTGCCTGCCGATCGCCCGCCGCACGCCTCGGAAAAACATGCTCTGGCAGGCATCGGAAGCGGTCGCCGTCGACGCGCTCGCCGGCCGCAACGACGATCCGGATGCATCGATCCGCTACTACATGAATGCCGAACTGTCGGCACTCAAGAACGTCTGCGCGTTCAGAAAGCAGTTCGTGCGGGTCACCAAGGCCGGCACGCATGAGTTCTTCCGGGAAGCTTCGGCCGAGGAGCGCGCCACGCTCGCCAAGACCAATCCCGAAGCCTGCCGGCGCTACGCGGAGCTGCTGCAGAAGGCGAAGAAGAAGCGGTCGAAGAAGGTGCGGCACGCCAAGCGCGGCCACGCCAAGGCCTACGCTTCACGATAAGCGGCGCGTTCCCTTTCGAACGGTTTGCAGTCGCGGTCAAAAGCGGCCTCCCGGAAACCCCGGGGCCATGTCAGCTTTGACTCAAATCTGACGTTAATACGCTGCGACCGAACCTCCGCTTTTTTGGATCTCAAAAACTTTTTTTGGCACGCGCTCGCGCGTTAAAGCGTTCAGCGAAGCAACTGCGGTTGACGGAACTCACCGCCGGATTTGCAACGGGAACAACCGGCCACGGCCTCGATGTGGACAAGCCATCTCGCCGCGCGGTGTCATGGTGTGGTGAGAAGCATCCAGATACCGACTTCACGTGTTCAAAATATCGCAGTGGCAGGATCTTTCCGACGTCTGATTCCCACGCTCAACGACTTGCGCAATAGTTGATTCGGTTCAACTGACATTTGACATTGAGAAGGGGCACTGTGATGCGTCGTCCCACACTCGGTATCGTCGGTGCTGTCTGCATCGCGTCAATCGCCTCGGCCGCAGACCTTCCTGTGAAGGCTCCGATCATGCCGGTGACGCCGGTCTATAGCTGGACCGGTTTTTATTTGGGTGGACATGTCGGCGGCTTATTCACGAACGGCAGCGGGCAGTCGGACCCGCTTCCCAACGTGCCTTTCTTCGGAATATTTCCGATCTCCGGAAATATGAACGACGCCGCGTTCGTCGGAGGCGTGCACGCCGGATACAATTGGCAAGTGTCGCCCTCGTGGGTCGTGGGTATTGAAGCGGACTGGTCGTGGACTGACGCGGAAGCCAGCTTTGATCGGCCTTGGGTATCCATCGTTGCTGGCGTGGGCGTGAGGCCGGGCACTGTCACCAGCATGAGCATCGGCCTTGATTGGCTTGCCACGGCACGAGGTCGAATTGGCTATCTGATTACGCCGACCGCGTTGCTGTACTTCACCGGAGGCGCCGCCCTCGCCGATGTTGCCTACTCGGCTTCTGCAACGAATGAACCGCCGTCGACCTATATTGCATCGACATCGTTCAAGAAAACGGTGGGCGGATATGTATTGGGTGGCGGCATCGAGTGGGCGCTTTGGAGCAGGTGGTCGCTCAGAACCGAGTACCTGTTTTATCGCCTGAACACCGACAACGGAGTCGCAACTTTCAACATTGGCAGCGGTGCCTTTCCGCCCCCCCTTGGGACGGGCTTTGCATGGAACGACACTGATATCCACGCGCTTCGCTTCGGCGCCAGCTACAGATTCTGAGCCTACTCCGCCGGCACCGGCCGCGGTGTCGTCTCGGCGGGAACGACGCTGCCGCGCAACGGCCGCTCCTCCATCAGGATCAGGAACAGCAGGCTCAGCGCCAGGAACACGAAGGCTGCGAGAAACACCCAGCGGAACGTCAGCGCCGCGCCCGGGCCCGCGGTCGCCACCGTCTCGATCACCGAGACCGCGCGGCCTCCCCGCCCGGCCGATACGCCGAGGCCCGCGAGCAGGATCGCGCCCAGCACCGCGACCACGAAGGCCGACGCCAGCGAGCGGAAGAAGTTCAGCGCGCCCATCGCACTGCCGACCTGATGGTGCGGCACTGCGTTCTGGATCGACACCGTGGTGACCGGATAGACGACGCCGATCGCCGTGCCGACCACGCTCATCAGCGCGAGCGAATAGGCGAGCGGCATGTCCGGCCGCCAGATCAGGAACACCAGGGCCACCAGCGCGAAGACAAGCCCGATCACCGGCGCGCGCTTGTAGTGCTTCCAGTACAGCATCGCCTGGCCCGCGAGCAGCGAGCCCGGCGTCGTCAGCGCCAGCGGAATGAGCGCGATGCCGGACTCGGTCGCGGTGAGCTTGTGCGCAACCTCGAAATACATCGGCACCACGATGGTGAGGCCGATCGACACGCCCATCGCCAGCGAGGCCGACGCGGTGCCCAACCGCATCACCGGGTTGTTCAGCACGGTCAGCGGCAGGAACGGCTCGGACGCGGTCGCAAGCCTCAGGCCGAACAGCAGCGACAGCACCAGCGATGCCGCGATCAGCCCGAGGATCGGCCACGACAGCCATTCGTACAGCGTGCCGCCCCAGGTGAGCGCCAGCAGGATCGGGATGCACGACGCCATCATCAGCACGGCGCCCAGCACATCGAGCTTGTGGCGGCGGTCGTGCCGCGGAATGCGCTTGAGATAGACGTGGGTCAGCACGGCGGCGCCGAGCGCCAGCGGCACGTTGATCCAGAAGATCAGCGACCAGTGCAGGTGCTCCGCCATAAAGCCGCCGAACACCGGACCGCAGACGCCGGACGTCACCCACACCACGCCCATGTAGGCCTGGTAGCGGCCGCGTTCGCGCGGCGCGACCACGTCGGCGATCACCGACTGGCAGAGCGGCAGGATGCCGCCGCCGCCGATGCCCTGAAGCCCGCGGCCGAGAATGAGCATCGTCATGTTCGGCGCGGCCGCGGCCATCGCCGAGCCCGCCATGAACAGGCCGATGGCGACGAGGATCATCGCCCGCCTGCCCCAGATGTCGGACAGCTTGCCGTAGAGCGGCGCGACCGCGGTCGATGTCAGAAGATAGGCGGTGACGATCCACGATAGGTTCTCGAAGTCGTGGAAATACCGGCCGATGGTCGGCAGCGCGGTGGCGATGATGGTCTGGTTCAGCGCCGAGAGGAACGCCGCCAGCATCAGGCCGAAGAAGACGGTGCGGACCTCGGCGTGGCTCATCGCCGCGCGAGGCGGGCTCGCGGAGGCCGCGACCTCCGCCGGCGTCGCGGTTCCGGGTTTTCCCGAGATGACGCGGTCCGCCGGGGGGCGCCGCCGCTTCCGGACGCTCATTCGCACGCGCGCCCGGGCCCGGGCGGCGGCCTTCGAGAAATTCATCGCAAGCAGACAATCCGGCCGCGAACCCCGCAAGAATGCGTTCGCCGCGGCGATTCGAAGTTAAAATGCTGCATAGCAATATCGCGTTTCGGTTGCGCGATCTCAACGGCGTTCCGTGCGTGGCAGCCATGACTTGAGCCATGACTGGCGCAACGACTTGAGCGGCCGGACTTGTGGAGAATGACGCGAGCGGCCGCCCTACTCCGCCGCGGCGCGCCTCTCGTGTCCATTGGGCCCGCGCAGCGGCCGCTCCTCGGTCGCCAGCACCGCGAAGAAACCCGCCGCCAGGAACACCGCGGCCGAGGCGAACAGCCAGCCGAACATGGTTGCGAAGTCCGCGCCGGCCAGCTTCGCCCCGCCGCGCAGCATCTCGAGCGTGAGCCCGCGCCCACCGGTGTCGATGCCGCCCAGCACGACCGCGCCGAAGGCCGCGACGATGATCGCGCCGCCGAGCTGGCGGGCAAAGTTCAGCGCGCCGGTCGCAATGCCGAGCTGGTGCGGCTCGACCGTGTTCTGCACGATCGTCGTCGTCACCGGATACATCTGGCCGAGGCCTGCTCCGCCGACCGTCAGCAGCACGCACACTTCCATGAGCGACAGCCCCGCGGGCTTCGCCGCGAACGCCACCAGCATCGCGATGCCGAGCGCGAGGCCGACGAGCGGCACGCGCCTGTAGCGGGTCATCCGCACCATCAGCCGGCCGGCGATGAACGAGCCGATGGTGGCGGCCGCCAGGAACACGATCAGCGCGATGCCCGAGCCCGTCGGCGTGAACCCCAGCACCAGCTCGAAATAGAGCGGCAGGAAGATCGATAGCCCGATGATCACGCCGACGCTGAAGAAGCCCGCAATGGCGATCGTGGCCACGATGGGCTCGCGCAGGATCGCCAGCGGAATGAACGGCTCCGGCGCGGTCATCACGCGGAGCGCGAACAGGCCCCACAGCAGCGAACTGCCGACGAGCAATGCCAAAATCGGCCCCGACGCCCAGCCGTAGCGCGTGCCGCCCCAACTCATCGCCAGCATCAGCGCCAGCGCCGCGCCGACCATCAGCGCAGCACCCGGAATGTCGAGCCGGTGCGGCCGGTCGTTGCGCGGCAGCTTCTTCAGCGCCCGGTCGGTCATCCACAGCGCCAGCGCGCCGAGCGGCAGGTTGATCCAGAAGATCATGGTCCAGTGCACGTAGTCGGTCAGCACGCCGCCCAGCACCGGGCCGAGCACGCTCGCGGCAAGGAACATGATCGAGGTGTAGCTCTGGTAGCGCGGCCGCTCGCGCGGCGAGACCATGTCGCCGATCACGGTGTGCGCGATCGGCAGGATGCCGCCGCCGCCGATCCCCTGCAGCGCGCGCGCCGCGATCAGCACCGGCATGTTGGGCGCGAGCGCGCAGGCCACCGAGCCCGCGAGAAAGAACAGCGTCGCGATCAGCATCATCCGCCGCCGCCCGTAGATGTCGGAGAGCTTGCCGAACAGCGGGACGGCGACCGTGTTGGCCAGCAGATACGCCGAGACCACCCAGGACAGGTTCTCGACGTCGCCGAGCGTGCGCCCGATGGTCGGCAGCGCGGGCGCGACGATGGTCTGCTCCAGCGCGGAGAGGAACATCGACAGCATGATGCCCCACATGATCGCGACGATGGTCGCGTGATCGAGCGGCGCGGCTTGCGCTTTGGTCGGGACTTCGGGGTTCAGCATGGGTGAAGCACCATGCAGGAGACGGGCGGAAATTCAACTGGGATGGCGATAAGTCACTGAAGTGCCATTGGAAACCCCTCGAAATGGGTTTGTTTGGTCTTTTCGCAATTTGCGGCAGCGTTTCCTCCTGGCGTTCCTCTTATGGTTGCATGTCGGCTTCGCTGCTGGATGGACGCACGACTTCGTTCAGCCAACACTGTGCGAACCTTGGCTTTGAATTCGGGCGCCCGGGCCGGCCCGCCGTTTCTCTTTTTCCGTCCCTCCGAAAAGAGGGTTGGAGCGCCGAGAGGCGCCGGGGAGTTTGCGGGACTCCCCGACCGGCCTTGCGAAGGCCGGTCGCACGCCAAGATTCCGGGACCCATAGGCTTTGAGGGGGGTGGGGGTCCCGGGGCGTGCGGGCCCTTGCGAGGGGCCCGGCGCCTCCCGGCGCCCCAACGCGATGCCAGTTGTCGGGCACCGCATCCCTGCTCTCTTTGCGGACGCCGCGATCGACGGCGCCTGGAGAGAACAAAGACAGAACACACATAAAGTCCTATAGTGACCGCGTCAACCCCGGGGAAGTTGACAGTTTTACCCTGCGGACGGCGCCTGCCCTCTCAAGCTTCAATGTGCGGACCGCGTTGAAAAATCCCAAAATGTAGTTACAATATATGCACTTCGACTGGGATGCAGCAAAGGCGCGATCGAACGAGCGCAAGCACTCGGTAAGCTTCGAAGAAGCGGCTTCGATCTTTCGCGGCTTTTGCCTGCAACGGCCCGACTTGCGACGCGACTATGGCGAGACCCGGTTCGTCGCACTCGGGCTCGACAGCAATGGTGTTGCACTCAATGTCGTCATCACCGTTCGTGGCGAGATCATTCGGATCATTTCGGCCTGGAAGGCATCGAAACATGAGCGCGAAACGTACACCCAAGCGCGCGCGGACCGTCCGCTATAAAAGCGTCGACGACATTCCGGTCCGGCCGCTCAATCGCAAGCTGATCGCCATGAGCGACGCGGAAGCCCGGCGCCGCGCCGCGGCCGATCCCGACGCGGGCGTGATCCCGCCCGGTTTCTGGGACAATGCCGAGGTGCTGCTGCCGCAGACCAAGCAGCAGATCACGCTGCGGCTCGATCCCGAGGTCATTGGTTTTTTCAAACGGACCGGCAAAGGCTATCAATCGCGCATGGGCGCGGTGTTGCGCAGCTACGTGGACGCGAAGCGCGAAAAAAACAGATAGCGGTTCGCGGCGCTCTCGCGGAGCCGTTCACTCTTCGCGATACGGCGCCTGGCTACCGCTTGGCGCCGCTGGACCACTTCGGTGGCCAGCTCACGATGTGATCCTCCAGTTCCGCGTCCTTCACGTTCACCTCGTTCGCCACCACCTTGCCGCGCACCGACACGCCTGCCTGATGCGGCGGCAACCGGCGATGCCTCTGGGCCAGGATTTCTGATCAAGCATACACTGCGGCAGACTTCCCACAGCGGTGCAACCAGAACCGTCTCAATGGCTTCGGGATCTTGCTCGTACACGACCTTGGTCCGGGCGGTGTGCCTGTGCCTGATTGGCCAGTCGGTCGTACCCTTTGGCGAGAATCTCCAGATCACGGCGCGTCGACACGTTCTGCTCGCGACGGGCCTGCCGCCTCAATTTCGCAGCTTGCTGACGATAGCTGTCTTGGTACGTCATGGTTTCTTACGTCGTTACATTTTGCAGCCAGGCACTGATCAGCCGGCCTTTGGTGAGGGTTGAAAAACGTCGGTAGCTTACATTTGGCATTCGGTTGGGCCATCGCAACGAGACAAGAGGCCACGTCCCCGCCGCGTCTGCTCGACCAGCAACCGGCAACAATTTACCTTTCCGGGATGGGCAAAATTTTTGTGACCAGGCGCCTGATCACCGCGCGGCAATCGCGGCGGTGCGTATCGCAATGACTTCGCGAACGGTGCAAATGGCGGGCCGCTGAGGTTTGCGCTCGGACAATCCACCATCGTATCTGGACGTGGGTAGCGCCGGATGCTTCCTGATGCGTTTTCGTGGAACCATGCATCGCGCGACGACTCAAAGATCACGCCGGCGCGGGCGAGCAGTAGCCGGCGGCCCCACCACGGGTCGGTCGACTTCAAGCCGACGCCGCGGTGAGACCCTGCCTCCCCCAATGGTCCCCCATTCAGGGTCACAGGCGGCAACACCAACTTCCGGGACGGTGAAGCCGCGCTATCCAAGTTGCGTGCGCACTGTGGTTCTTGGTGGCGTTCCAATCTGCTTCAGCGCGTTGGCGTGACGCTCAGCATTGTGAAGTCAGGATCGGGCAGCTTCTCGCGAAACAGCTGTCTTGGGCGTTTCGGCAGGTTGTAGGTGTCCTGGTATTGGTAGCCTGCGTTTCGTCTTGAATGACCAATTGCGGCAACGCTCGACCGTATGCCGGCATCATGCGCCAGAGTGGAGCGGCATAGGGCTGTAGGAGACGGCAGTCGGCTGGGCGGATTAAGTGAAACGCGCTGTTTTTTTTCAGTCAAAATAGAACCCGTTGGCATGACGTAACGGGCGTTCGCGAATTTCGAGACCGGTGCCTTAAATCACTCGGCCATCCGCCCGATTAGCCGCGGCTCGCTACCGCTTGGCGCCCTTCGGCCACTTCAGCGGCCAGCTCACGATGTGATCCTCCAGATCCGCGTCCTTCACGTTGACCTCGTTCGCTCCCACCTTGCCGCGCACCGACACGCCCGCCTGGTGCACCGTGTCCGGGTCGCCGGACACCAGCGGGTGCCACCAGTACAAATCCTTCCCCGCCGCCACGAGCTTGTAGCCGCAGGTCGGCGGCAGCCAGGAGATGCGGTTGATGTTGCGCGAGGTGAGCGTGACGCAGTCCTTCACCTGCGCGGAGCGGTTGTCGTAGTCGGTGCAGCGGCAGGTCTGCCCGTCGAGCAGGCGGCAGCCGACGTCGGTGTAATAGGTGCGGTCGGTGCCCTCCTCCTGCAGCTTGTTGAGGCAGCAGCGGCCGCAGCCGTCGCACAGGCTCTCCCACTCGGCCTTGGTCATGTCCTTCATGGCCTTGCGCCGCCAGAACGGCAGTTCGTCGGCGGGGGCTTCGGGTTTGCGGGCGGGCTTGGCGGCGGTCATGCGAATTCACGGATTCTGTGACAAGGGCGTCGCGCCGGAATAGGCCTAGGGCGCGCCCCGCCCCGTTCTAGTAAATCTCGATGCACGCCGCCTCATCTTTCTCGAACGCCGCAATCGCCTCGGCGTGCTCGCGCAGGAGCCGCTCGATCGCCGCGGTCGGCTGATTGCCGTGCCGTAGCCAGACCAGCTTGGGCGGCGGCCCGAGCAGCGTCGCCAACTCCGCCAAATCGGCGTCGAGCGTCACCAGCACGAAGCCATTGCGGCCCGTATGGTCCCACAGCGTCCGGTCGCTCGCCCTCTCAAGCCCTTCGAGCCGCGCGTGCGATGAAGCCGGAAACAGGTCAGCCAAGGGCCGGCATAGCTTGAAGCTGAGATTCTGGTCGAACAGCAGCTTCATTTCGCGGTGATAAGCCGCCTTTCGCGGTCGGCCGCGTAGGCGAGGCAAGCGCGGATGTCGTCCTCGGTGAGTTCCGGATAGTCGGCGCGGATTTCATCATGCGACATGCCGGCTGCGAGCCAGCCCAGCACGTCGGCGACCGCAATTCGCAGACCGCGGACGCAGGGTCGCCCGCCGCGCTTTCCGGCCTCGATGGTGATGATGTCCTGATAGGTCATCGTGGCTTCCCGGGCTGAAACATCAGGTAGAATTGCTGCTGCCGGCGCTGATCATATAGGTGCAAGGGCTCGCGCCCCATCTTCTTCGTCTCGCAGGAATAGCAGAGGGGGGTAGCGGCAATCGCCGGCGCTCCACAAGACCCCCACCCCAACCCTCCCCCTTTCAGGGGGAGGGAGCGCACCGCCATTCCGCTTTGAACCCAAAGCCCCCGGTTTGCGTCAAATGATGGCGGGGGCAGCGGAATTTCCCCCAGTTTTCCGTTTACCTTGTGCCTGTTGGGCCATGGAAGACGGCCTTACGATGGTCTAAAAGTTACCGAATGGTGAAGCGCGGACTCCCCCGGGGCCGGGGGCGCTTTTTCATGACCCTGAGGCGGGCTCGTCCCGAGGCGGCAAAGTGCGCGAGCTTTATCCCGATCCCGAGAAGGACTGGAAACCGAAGGTCCAGCGATTTCTGCTGGAGACCGACTCGCGTTTCGACGACTTCATGTTCCAGGCCGGGCGCTGGTCGCGGGAGCTCTACGAGCGGTTCTCCATGTTCATGGACCGCTTCCATATCGGCGGCTGGCGGCGCTGGACCTTCATCGAGCCGCTGTCGGAGGGCGCGACCATGGGGCTCGCGGGCCTCATCGTGCTGCTCGCGCTCGCGCAGTCGGCGTTCCGCGAGACCTCGGACGACGACTGGCTGAAGAAGTCCGAGCTTGCGGTGACCTTCCTCGACCGGTTCGGCAACGAAATCGGCAGCCGCGGCATCAAGCACAACGACTCGATCCCGCTCGACGAGTTCCCCGACGCGCTGATCAAGGCGACGCTGGCGACCGAAGACCGCCGCTTCTACGAGCATTTCGGCATCGACGTTCCGGGCACCTTCCGCGCGCTGCTCACCAACGTGCGCGCCGGCGGCGTGCAGCAGGGCGGCTCTTCGCTTTCACAGCAGTTGGCGAAGAACCTGTTCCTCACCAACGAGCGCACCATCGAGCGCAAGATCAAGGAAGCGTTCCTGGCGATCTGGCTGGAATCCCGCCTGACCAAGAACGAGATCCTCAAGCTCTATCTCGACCGCGCCTATCTCGGCGGCGGCGCGTTCGGCGTCGATGCCGCGGCGCAGTTCTACTTCAACAAGTCGGCGCGCGACGTCACGCTGTCGGAAGCCGCGATGCTCGCCGGCATGTTCAAGGCGCCGACCAAATTCGCGCCGCACATCAACCTGCCGGCCGCCCGCGCCCGCGCCAACGTCGTGCTCGACAACCTGGTCGAGGCCGGCTTCATGACCGAAGGCCAGGTGTTCGGCGCCCGCCGCAACCCCGCCACCTCGCTCGACCGCCGCGACGAACGCTCGCCCAACTATTTCCTCGATTACGCCTTCGACGAGGTGAAGAAGCTGGTCAACGGCTTCCCCAAGACCATGACCGAGCGCGTGTTCCTGGTGCGCACCTCGGTCGACTCAGGGCTGCAGCGCGTCGCCGACACCTCGGTCGAGAACCTGCTGCGCCAGTACGGCCGCGACTATCACGCCAGCCAGGCCGCGGTGGTGATCGCCGATCTCGACGGCTCGGTGCGCGCCATGGTCGGCGGCCGCGACTACACCGCGAGCCAGTTCAACCGCGCCACCGACGCGCTTCGCCAGCCCGGCTCCTCGTTCAAGCCCTACGTCTACGCGGCGGCGCTCGAGTCCGGCATGAAGCCCGGATCGATCGTGGTCGACGGCCCGGTCTGCATCGGCAACTGGTGCCCGCACAACTATTCCGGCGGCTACGCCGGCTCGATGACGCTCACCCAGGCGCTGACCCGCTCGATCAACACCATCGCGGTGAAGCTGTCGATCTCGATCGGCAACGGCAATCCCAAGCCCGGCCGCGCCAAGATCGTGGCGCTGGCCAAGAGCATGGGGCTGCGCACGCCGCTGCTCGACACGCCGTCGCTGCCGATCGGCGCGGGCGAAGTCACCGTGCTCGACCACACCGTGGCCTATGCGGCGTTCCCGAACGTCGGCATGGCAGCCGCACCGCACGCGCTGCTGGAAGTGCGCACCGGCAACGGCGAGGTGATCTGGCGGTTCGACCGCGACGGCTCGAAGCCCAAGCGGGTGATGTCGCCGCAGGTCGCGCTCGACATGAACATGATGATGAACAAGGTGACCGAGGAAGGCACCGCCCGCCGCGCCCTGATCCCGGGCGTGCGCGTCGCCGGCAAGACCGGCACCACCAACGCCTACCGCGACGCGTGGTTCGTCGGCTATTCCGGCAACATGGTCGGCGGCGTGTGGGTCGGCAACGACGACTACAGCTCGACCAACCGCATGACCGGCGGCTCGCTGCCCGCGATGATCTGGCAGGCCGTCATGAGCTATGCGCACCAGGGCATCGAAATAAAGCCGCTGGCCGGCCTGCCGCCCGCGGCCGCGCCGCCGACGCCGGCGCGCAACCAGGTGGCGGCGAACCAGGCCCAGGGCACCGCGCCGGTGCTGCGCCCCACCCTGCTCACCAAGCGCGGCACCGAAGCGCTGGTCCGGATCGAGCAGCTGATGGACGATGCAAGCCGCAAGCTCGCAGCTTCAGGCACCCCGGTGTCCGAACTGCCGACCGGCCCGGCTGACGCGCCGGCGTTTGCATCCGCGGCCAGTGGCGCGGCGGTGCGCGGCAACTAAAATCAGATTTCGAGAACGTCTTCGTTTCCGATCATCGTCCCATTCGACTGGATCGATCGTGCGCCTGCTGCTTGGTTCATTGTTTGCGCTCCTCATCGCCGCGGCGGTCGGCCTCGGCACCACGTGGCTGGTGCTGACGCGCGGCACCGCGTTCGGTGCGGTGCCGATCGGCGCCTGGGTGGCGTGGCCGAAGACCGGAACCCGCGACATCGACCCCTACTCGCGCGCGACGTTCGCCCGCACCGGCGAGCTGCCGGTCGGCTCGGGCGACGGCGTCGCGTTCTTCGCCCGCACCGACGACAACGGCCGTGCGCTCGACGGCCGCTGCGACGTGCGGATCAACGGCACCACGCCGCAGGCGCGGTTCTGGACGCTGACGCTGTACGATCCGCAGGGCCGGCTGATCGGCAACTCGGTCGACCGCCAGGGCTTCACCAGCCAGGAGGTGGTGCGGCGCGCGGACGGCAGCTTCGAGATCGCGGTCGCGCCGCGCACCCGTCCCGGCAACTGGCTGCCGACCAACGGCGTCGACAGCTTCGTGCTGGTGCTGCGGCTCTACGACTCCCCCGTCGGCGTCGCAACGCGGGCGGCCCGCGAGGCGCCGATGCCGGCGGTGACGGTGCAGTCATGTCCGTAGTCGCACCCATGAGGATCACGCCATGAGGATCACGCCATGATCCGCTGGCTGCTGTGGCTCCTGGCCGGCGCGCTGCTCGGCGGCATCGTGCATCTGGTCGCGGTGCTGGTCCTGCCGCGCACCGCCACGCAGGACGCCTATTCGCGGCTCACGCCGATTGCGCCGGTCAATACGGTTGCGGCGGTGCCGCAGCCCGCGCCGCAAGGCGAGGTGATGCCGTTCATGGATCCGGCCTTCGCCTCGGCGGTCTGCCGCTACGACCTGACCGAAGGCCCGATCAAGCTCAGCGTGCCGGTCAGCGCCGCCTATACGTCGGTGTCGTTCTACACCCGGCGCGGCGTCGCCTATTACGCGATCAACGACCGCTCCGCGGGCCGCCGCCTGATCGAGCTCGAGCTGATGACGACGGATCAGCGCGGCAGGTTGCCCGAGGAGGAAGACGTCACCGCGGCCGACCGGCTGATCGTGGAATCGCCGACCAGCACCGGGCTGATCATGCTGCGGGCGCTGGCGCCCGAGCCGGGCCTGATGCCGGCGGCGCGCGCGGTGCTCAACACGGCGACGTGCCGGCAGCAGCCGATGCCGGCGGAGCGGTGATTCAGCCGGTGTTGTTAATTCTTCGAGCTGAAGACGATAGTGCCTTAAGCGCTGTAACCGGCGACGCGCTGCCGCAGCAGCGTCAGCTGCCGCTCGGCTTCGACCGCGATCGGCGACGGTGCGGCGATCACCATGCGCTCGAGCGCGATCCGGTAGGACACCAGCCGCTCGTCGAGCGAGCCGCGCACCCACTCGATGATGTTGCGGTTCTCGGCCATGCGCCATTCGGTGTTGGCGCGCTCTTCCGCGCTCACCCGCGAGACATAGGCCAGGCTCTTGGCGCGCCGGGCATCCATGTCCGACACATAGCGCGCGACTTCAAAAAACGGATCGAGCCGGACCACGTCGTTGCGGATGTCCTCGATCAGCTTGTTGTAGCGCGCGGTCTGCGAGCGGAAGGCCTTGGTGAACAGCCGCGTCGCGTATTCGCTGCGGTCCGGATAAGGCCACACCCGGCTGCCGAGGCCGAGTTCGCCCAGCGCGCTGTACCACTGGTTGCGGTCGTAGGGCGGATCGATCAGCGGATAGGCGAGATCGCGAAGCCTGCGCTCCTCGTCGGTGAGCTGGTGCCGCCAGGTGATGGCGCCCTGCCCGCGCGTCGTGACGTCGCCCATCCAGGCATGCGCGTCATCGTTGACCAGCGACGTGCGCACCCGGCCGAAATCGCCGTAGGTGCCGCAGCCGGAAAGGAGCCCGAACGCGGCCAGGATCGGGATCGCCATCGCGACCGGCCGGTATCGCATCCGAAACTCCCTGCGTTCGAGCGCAATGCGCTCAGGAACGCGAATTGCGCCGCCGCCGCCTGCGGCCAGGCGTGGCGCCGTCGCCACCCGAGACGCCGTCCGACGGCTCGTCCGGATGGCGCTCGATCCGCACCACCGGAAGAATGATCACGCTGGCCGGCTCGGAACCGGCGTCCACGTAACGGCCGCCGCCGAGCGGGCGATGCCCCTCCGGAAACTGCACGATGATTCCCATGCCCCTCCTCCCCCGGCGGTCCAGCCGACGATTCGGCCGGAACCAGCGGTTCGGTCCCGCAATTAAGAGCCGGCATGGTTAACGCTCTGCTAACGGCCGCCGCGCTAAGGTGCGGAACGATGCTCATTCCCCGCACTGTGGCCTTCGTGCAGTCATGACCAAACCGTCCGAAAATCCCGCCCTCAGCGGCCTTGTCGCGTTGTCCAACCGGACGGGCGCCGACATCCGGCCGACATTGCTCCGGGTGATGACCGATCTGTATCTGCAGAAGCCGGCGCACACCGTAGAGGAAGAAGCCGAATACACGCGGATGGCGCTCAAGCTGATCGATCATGTCGACGGCAAGACCCGCAGCATGATCGCCGGCAAGATCGCGGGCTATCCGAACGCGCCGGCCGCGGTGCGCCAGCGGCTGCTCAAGGATCTTATTGTCGTGAAGGCGCCGGAGGAGCCGGCCCAGGACCATGCCAAGGAACGCGCGAAGGAAAGCGCCGAGGAAAGCGAAACCAAGGAACGTGCCAAGGAACGCGCCAAGGAACGTACCGGCGGAAACGCCGAAGCGGACGCCGGCGAAGGCACGGGGAAATCCGCGATCGAAGACGCCATCCAGAGACCCGCCAACGATCCGGCAAAGCCTTCGACGAATACCGCCGCCGCGACGCCGCCCACGGCCCTCGAACTGAGCGAGCTGTTCGTCACCAGCAATGCCGAAGAACGCCGGCTGATCCTGCTCAACCTGCCCTATGCCCCGATCATGCCCGCCGCCCCGCTCGACGCGGCCCCGGCCCAGGCGGCGATCCAGTTGCTGGAAGCCTCGGCGCTCGCGCATCAGAGCGAGAAATTTGTCCGCGAGTTCGCACGCGCGCTGTCGATCTCGCCCACCCAGGCGCTCCGCCTGGCCCAGGATCCGGGCGGCGAGCCGGTCGTGGTCGCGGCACTGGCGCTCGGAATGCCGGCCGCGGTGCTGCAGCGGATTCTGCTGTGCCTCAATCCGGCGATCAGCCGCTCGATCCAGCGCGTCTATGACCTGACGCTGCTGCACGAGGACCTGACGGCCGCGTCCGCGCTCCGGCTGGTTGCGATCTGGCAGGCGGCGGATCGCGAAGAGAACAAGCCCGCTGCGTCGATTCCCACCTCGGTGCCTCGCGTTCCGCAGCGCGCGGCGGAGGACAGCCGCCCGCTCGTGCCCGTGCCGCGCCCGAAAATCCGATGGGACGAGCTGGCCCGCAAGGCGGATAACGCTTGAGCCGGACCTATCCTACGAGATTGAATCGCACCGATTGCGCCGTCACCTCTCCCCGCTTGCGGGGAGAGGTCGGATTGCGACGCAATCGGGTGAGAGAGACTCTCGCGATGTCCGTGAATCCGCTCACGCCGACCTCGCCCCGCAAGCGGGGAGCGGAGCTACGCCTTCGTGGCTCATGCATCAATCAACTGAATCAAGCTCTACGCTCACCACCGCGTCCAGGAAATTCCTTCCGGCGCGGTCCTCGACCTCGACGATCCAGATATCCGGATCGAACTTGATCTGCCGCGCGAGGTAGGCCTCGGCGTCGGCTTCGGTCGCGGGCCCGGCCTTCAGCGTGCGGATGAATGCGCGGTCGGACGGCCGCGCCTCGTCGAATGCGCTTTGCGGCGCGGGCCCGAACACCTCCGCGGTGCCGTCGAGCCGGGCCACCTTGATGAACACGGCGCCGGCCTCGTCGGCGCCGCGCCGGCGCAGCATCGCCTGCGCGCCTTCGATCTGCGCGCGCCGGATGTAGGCAGCAACCCAAATTCCCGATTTCAGACGCATGTCAGCCCAAGAGCATGGCCGCCCGTCATATCACGGGCGGGAGCCTACTCCAGCGGCCGGCCGGTCAGGTTTGCCAGGTCGCGCACAAGGTTGTCGGTGATCTGCCCGGTCACCGGGCGTTTGCGCGCGCGCTCGAACCGCTCGATCGCGGCGCGGGTCGGCCCGTCATAGGTTCCGTTGGCGGTGAGCGGCCCGTAGCCGAACTCGATCAGCGCCCGCTGCACCGCAATGGTGCGGCCGCTCGGCGCGAGCAGCGCGGCAATCGGATCGCGGACGGTCTCGACCGGCCTGGCCTTGACGCTCGAGCGGACGATCGCAGCGAGCAGCGTCTCGCCCGGCTCGGCCGAGGCGCGCAGGCCCGCCGCCTGCTCGAAATCGCGGATCGCGGCATCGGTCTTCGGACCGTAGAAGCCGTCGGCCGGACCGTCGTAGAAGCCGCGCCGGGTCAGCTCGCGCTGGATTTCCGCGACCGTGTCGGACCGCGGCCTGGGCGCGGCGGCCGCCGCATCGGGCCTGGCCGCCGCCGGCCGGCGATGCGGCATCAGCGAAGCCAGCGGATCGGGTTGCGGCGCCACCACCGGCACCGGCTTGTTGGCGAAAATCGGCGCCGGGTGCGGCCCCGACTGCATGAACAGCGCATTGACCAGGATGGCTATGACCGCGCCGCCGGCCGCGGCGAACGCCAGCGAATCGCGCGGCCGCAGCAGCATCCACCGCAGCGGAAACGGCAGCTTCACCGCGAAGCTTGCGCCGCCGAAGTCGTGATCGTTTGCTCTTGCTGTCCCTGCTCGCACGGTCCACTCACGCAGTTTTCTTGATTGAAGCGTCCGACGTCGCCGGCGCCCGTTCCGGAACCTGTTCCTGAGCCTGTCCTTGCGCGCGATCGAACGCCGGGCGCGCGACATTGGTCGGCTTTTCGAGCGCAGGCGCGGTCTCGCAGTTCCAGGGCAGACGGATGGAAACGGTGGTGCCCTGCCCGACGCGGCTCGCAATATCGAACTGCCCGCCATGCAGCGCCACCAGGCCCTGCACGATCGAGAGGCCGAGCCCCGTGCCGTCGTGGCGACGGTCGTAGGCGCCCTTGGCCTGGAAGAACGGCCGGCCGATCTTCGGCATGTCCTCGGGGCTGATGCCGACGCCCGAGTCCTCGACCGTCACGAGCAGGCCCGAACCTTCCGGCGTGGCGGTCACCGTCACGCGGCCGCCGCGCTCGGTGAACTTCACGGCGTTGGAGATCAGGTTCAGCATGATCTGCTTGAACGAGCGCTTGTCGGCGATGATTTCCGGAAGATTCTCGGGCAGCTTCATCGAAAGCTCGATGCCCTGCTCGCGCGCCTTCAGCGCCAGAAGATCGCAGCAGCTGCCGAGCACCTGCGCCGGCACGAACGGCTCCGGCGAAATCTCGAAGTCGCCGGTCTCCAGCTTCGACATGTCGAGGATGCCGTTCACCACCGCGAGCAGGTGGTTTCCGGAGTCGTTGATCAGCTGGGCGTATTCGCGGCGGCGCGGACCGTCGAGCCGCATCCGCTCCTCGTTGATCAGCATGTCCGAGAAACCGATGATGGCGTTGAGCGGCGTGCGCAGCTCGTGGCTCATATTGGCGAGGAACTTGACCTTGGCGGCGTTGGCGTTGTCGGCCTCGGCGCGGGCGCGTTCCAGCGCCTCCTCCTGGTTCTTGCGCTCGCTGACGTCGCGCATCACCGCGACCACCTCGGGCTCGCCGGTGGTCACGCCGGCACTGGCCTGGTCGACCTTGCGGCAGCGCATCTCGACCCAGACGTAGTCGATGGCGGCTGGTACCGAGCCTTGCACCGGGGTATCCGGCTCGCGCCGCACGCGGAATTCGACCGAGCGGGCCTCGCCCAGCGTTGCGGCGTCCGCCAGCGCGGTGAGATAGGCCGGGCGATCGCCGACGTGCACGCGGTCGAACAGCCGGTGGCCATGCAGCTCGCTCACCCTGGCGCCGAACAGCGCTTCGGCTGCGGGCGAAGCGAACAGAACCGCGCCGTTGCGGCCGTGCCGGGTGATGACGTCCGTCATGTTGCGGGCGAGGAGCCGGTAGCGGTCTTCCTCCGCATAGAGCAGCCAGAAGCTCGTGCGCGCCAGCGCCTCGGCGCCGAGCGCCAGACCCGTGGCATAGAGCGCCGCCGAAATCACGCCCAGCGCCGCGAGTGCGCCGGCCTCTTCGCCGGTCGTGCCCGCAGGCGGCAGCATCCCGGCCTGGCCGAGGACATGCAGGAGGCCCACGGCCACCAGCGCAAACGTCGAAGCCAGCGCCACGACCCGGCGCGACGCGGACAGCGAAGCCTCGAGCGGCACGATCACCAGCCAGATCGCGACGAACGAGGAAAGGCCGCCGGTGCCGGCGGCGACCACGGTCACCAGCCCGGTCAGCGCCAGCGCCGAGAGCACGTGGGCGCTTTCGTACCGTCCGGTGCGCGACAGGTAGTAGGCGATGAGCATCGGCAGCACGAGCCAGGCGAATACCAGCACTTCGAGCACGCCGGGTGCGCCGCGCATCGCGATATAGAGCGGGAGAGCCGCCAGCGCGACGATGCTGCCGAGCAGCCGCGGCGCGATGAACGCGCGGTGACGCGACGCCGTCAGCGCGTCGCGCTGCGCGGACGGATGCACCAGCGTGTCGACATAGTCACGGATCGGCTTGAACAGGGCCACGTTTTGCCATGCACGTCCTTATTGCCCGGACGCGCTCCCTTCGTTGATCCGGATCGTGTCAGAGCCGGCTTAAACGAGTGCTAAACGCCGGCCGCGGATACGCCGGATCGGCGCGCGGCTCCGGCCCGTCATGGTGAACGAGCGGTTGAAGCGGGCCGTGGCGGCCCGTTCCGGTGCACCCGCATCGGCAAAAAACTCAAGGAAAATCGCGCATTTCCAGCGTCAATGAATTCCTAAGCAAACGCCTAGAATTTTCCGAAAATTCGCGGCGCATTCGCATTGAATGCGCGCAAAAACGCGAACAGCGTCTTCAACCCCGTCTGCTAGCGTATGCATTGCGGCGTCATGACAACAGCCGCACGCAGGACCACCGAAAACGGCGGCCGGCGAAAAGACAGGGACACGGGAAGGCGTCATGTTCTTCTTGGTACGGGTCGCGTTCTGGCTCACGGTCGTGCTGGCGCTGCTGCCGAGCGGCGGCGGCTCGCAGTCCGGCGCCGCCAATGTCGGGGCAACCGATGCGATCGTTGCGGCCAGCGCCGCCGTCTCCGACATGAGCAACCTGTGCGACCGCCAGCCGAAGGCCTGCGAGGTCGGCGCCCAGGCCGCGGTCGCGATCGGTCACCGCGCCCAGGCCGGCGCGAAGATGGTGTTCGACTTCTTCAGCGAGCACAGCATCCGCGACGCGGGCCTGGTGACGAACGGCTCGGGCCGCAACTGGCCGGTCTCGCAGAACACGCTGTCCTCGGACGATCTGGTGCCCGCCTGGCAGGGTCCGCCGGCGCAGGCCGAGTTCCTGCCGATGCCGCGCAAGGATCCGCGCCGCAAGGCCTGATCGTCTTTCGGAATTGTGGCTGGGTCCCCGCTTGCCGCGCCGCCGAGCGTCGCGAAACGACGTGAGGGACCGGCGCGGCCCCTCTAAAGTGCTCGCGCTGGTCGCTCGCTTCGCTTGCCAGCGCGAGCGGGGACGAACGGGACAAGTCCCGTTCGGTTTTCCTTCGACCGGCGGCGATTTGACCCTATATAAGCGGCATAGGCGAGCGAAGCGACGCCGTCCTTCGGACGGCTATGGCGCAGCGAAGCGACGCCGTCCTTCGGACGGCTATGGAACGGCGAATTTCGCCGCGGGAACAACCATGTCGGTTCAAGAGATCATCGAGAACTTCGAGCTTCTGGAGGAGTGGGACGACCGCTACCGCTATCTGATCGAGCTCGGCCGCGCGCTGCCGCCGCTGCCCGACGCCGCCCGCAACGACGCCAACAAGGTGCAGGGCTGTGCCAGCCAGGTCTGGCTTTCGACCTCGATCAAGCCGAACGGCGCGGCCGGTCCGGTGCTGAACTTCGAGGGCGACAGCGACGCGCATATCGTGCGCGGCCTGATCGCCGTGCTGTTCGAGCTCTATTCAGGCAAAGCCGCCCGCGACATTCTCTCCGCCGATGCCGTCAAGCTGTTCGAGCAGCTCGGGCTGCGCGAGCACCTCACCCCGCAGCGCTCCAACGGCTTTCGCTCGATGGTGGAGCGCATCCGCCGCGACGCCAATGCGGCGCTGGCCGCGGTGAATTGAATCGGTTGATGCCGGCGGGTGAGAGGGTTTACGGTCTCGAGAGAGGTTCAACCGGGATGATCCCCGACACTTCAGACCGGCATGATCCCCGACAGTTTTGTGGGGTCCGGTTCGCGAGGCCCCTCGCGTGGCGGAGCGAACCGGACGAACCGACCCCGGCGATCAATCAAACCGATATCCAGGTCGCAGAAACGAACGACATGGTCGCCGGTCTCCAACTCGGCAATACCGACGAGCTCGCCTATCAGCGTTTCGCTGACGAAGAGAAGTTCGCCCTGCCACATGATCTCGCCGTTGCTGCGCACACGGCGGACTTGGTGATCGGCGTCATACCAAGGGTCTTTAAGACTTTCCGGCATGGCACGCGGCGAAGCGGTATAGAGCTCGGCCGGCCGGCGTTGATCGAGCGCTTCGTGCGGCCGCTCCTCGTTGTAGTGGCGACGGAACGCATCGAAGCGGAGCTGCTGCTCGGAAGCATTGTGTGCCGCAGGCCGCGAGGTCTGCGCCTTGAGCGTACGATGCATGCGCTCATGCCGGCCATTCTCTTGCGGCGAGGCCGGACGAATGAAGTGCGGTTCGATTCCGAGCTTGAGCCACCAAGCCGACAGCTTGGTCAGCCCTCCTGGCCCGCGCGAGCCGAACGGCGACCCATTGTCGCAGCGGATCGCAAGCGGCAATCCGTACTCGCGAAAGGCCTTTGTAAAATATGGGCGGACGCCCTCTATTGTGGGAGCGGTAATCCGCACTTCGATCAGAAACCGACTGTGGCTGTCTGTGACCGTCAGGGGATCAATCCGCTGGTGGTCACGAGTTCGGAACCAGCCTTTAAAGTCGGCAGCCCATTCGTCGTTGACGGACGTTGCAGGCGTGCATGGCCGCTGCTGATCAAGCGGTCGGCGGCGACGCTTGATGGGAGCCACCAAACCGGCTTGCTTGAGAAGCTCTCCTATGGTCGAGGCCGCAGGCCAAGCCATCTCCGGCGCTTCGCGCTCGAGCACCGCAAGCAGCTTGCGGGGGCCCAGATAGGGAAAACGTTGCCTCGCCGCGATCACCTTCTCGGCGATCGCTCCGGCAGTCGTCTGCGAACAATGCAGCGGCGCATGCGAGCGGTCCTTGAACCATTCCGGATCGCCGGACGCCTTCCGGCTGCGCCATTCGTAGAACGTATCCCGGCAAATCCCATAGCGTCGGCAAAGCTCCGATACTCTCCAGTTCCCCGTTTCGTATTCCGACAGCATCCGGATGCGCTGCTCCATCCGACAGGTCTCCTCGAACGGCATCGGTGGGTCCTCCCTCCGATGCAGATTGCAAGAAACTGTCGGGAATCATCCCGGTCTAAACTGTCGAGGATCTACCCGGTCTGTACCAGACCGTACGCCCTCACCCCAACCCTCTCCCCACGGGAGAGGGAGTTCACCACCGACGATGCAGCAGCGTCGATCCTGTTGGATCAAACTGCAGCCTGAAACACCGCAATCAGCGTCGGCGGCGGCGCTGCTGGCCGAGACCCATCTGCTTCGCAAGATGCGAGCGCGCGGCGGCATAGTTCGGCGCGACCATCGGATAGTCGTGCGGCAGGCCCCATTTCTCCCGGTACTGCTCGGGCGTCATCTCGTACTGCGTGCGCAGATGGCGCTTGAGCGACTTGAACTTCTTTCCGTCTTCCAGACAGACGATGTAGTCCGGATTGATCGAGCGCTTGACCGGAACCGCCGGCTTCAGCGGCTCCGACGACGACGACGCCTCGCCGCTCGATACCCGCAGCAACGCGGAGTGCACCTGGTTGATCAGCGCCGGGATATCCGCCGACGCCACCGTATTGTTGCTGACATAGGCCGAGACGATTTCAGCAGTCAGACCGATGTAGTTGGTTTCGTCGGAAGCGTTGGCCATATGCCGTCATCCCCAATGGCTTGAAGCGCAGGCCGGGCCCATGAGGTCTTGCGCATGAGCACTTGCGCATCAGTCCTTGCGCATGAGTTCCGCGCGCGGCGCGAATCCGTGGCCCTGAACACCGCAAAGCTACCGGCGCTCCAAGTGTTCCGCAAGTAGAGCGCCGCTTATGACAGGATAGCGGCCGCCGAATTGTTGGATTTTCCAGGAAAGTCCAAGAAATGGCCGAGGATTGGCGCAGCAAACCTTTGATGCCTGTCTTTGTCCGATCGGACAAATGAACACGCCGGCTCGAAAGGCCGGCGTGTTGGATCGTCGCCGAGGGGCGATGGTCTAGGTCTGCTTCTCCAGATGCGCGCGGAGCGCATCGACGGAGGCGAATTTCACCGTGCCCTGCGGCAGCTCGGCTTCGATCGAACCGTCGGCGTAGAGCGTATACGGCATGCCGTCGATCACGCCCGACTTGAGGATCGCGGGTCCGCGCTCGGCGCCGACCTTGGCGGCGGGTCCCGGCGGACGCCGATCGACAGGCTTGCTTTCGCGCGGGCGCGCCGGGATCGGCGGCAGCGGCATTCCGAAGCTCGGCTCGCGCCTGGCCGCTTCGCTCGCGGGCGTCGCGCCAGGCGCCGCGCCGCGATCCGGCCACACGAGATCGAAGCCGTCCTTGTCACGCGGCTGCTCAGGCTGCGGCATCGGCTGCGACGACACGGGCTGCTCGGCGCCCGGCGTCGCCATCGGGCGCTGCGGCGGACGCGGCGACAGGGGCGCTTCGTCGGCCACATCCATCTCCGGCGGCTCAGCTGCCGGCTGCGGTGCCGGCATGGCAGGCGCGGGCATGGGTGCTGCCATCGGCACGGGCATCGGCGGGGTCGGCATGGACGGCGCCGCGGGCTTCGACTTGGCGCGCAGCCAGTCCAGCGGACCGGGCGCGGATGCCGCTGCGGGCTCGCTTGCGGTTGCCGGGAAACGCGGCTCCGGCGCGCGCGGCGGCTCGGGCATCCGCGGCAGCTCGGGCATCCGCGGCGCGGGTGCCGCGGCCTGCGAGGGTTCCGGCATCAGGATTGACGGCAGCGGCGGTGCATCCATGTCCGCCTTCGGCGGCGCAGGCGCACGGGCCGGCGCCGGCGGCGCAGCCGGCGTCATGCGAGCGGTCGGCGGCACAAGCGATTCCACGGATTCAGCCGTGCGTCCCGACGCGCGGCCCAGGTCGCGGCCGAGGTTGCTCCCCTGGAGCGCCTTGTTGATCCGGCGCAGTTGCCCGAGCACCGCGGCCAGCGCGATCAGCAGGAGCCCGGTGGCAACCGAGATGGCGCCCACTTCGATCAGCGTGTTGCCAAAGCTCAACTGATTGGTCGGAATACCAAATCCGATCGTCACGAAGCCGACAGCAATGGCCACCAGGCCGATAAACAACAAGACGATGGTCATCAGATATCCGTCCCCCTGCCACGACGCGGGCGGCAGCCACACTCATTAAAGAATTGTGACCGCCTTCCGGGTCATCCGCAAGAACTTGCCTTTCTATAGCCGCACGAAATCTACGTTTGATTAACGCTGTTAACTCGCCTTTGAAGTGCAGCCATTGACTTGTGAAGTGCAGCCAATGATTTGGCCCCAACCTGGATTTTGGGCGCCGGATTGGACCCGCGCCCGTCATTGCGCCGCACCAACGGCGATCCGAATGGTTAACGGACTGAGTTCCAACCGTTGCTCTCGACCGCGGCGGGGCCTAATTAAGGAACATCCCTTCCCGGTGCCCCGTTGCACCCTGAGGGTTCGTTGTTCCAGCCGGTTGTATCCCGAGGAGAATCCCCAATGTCATTTTCGCTGCCCGACCTGCCGTATTCCCACGACGCGCTTGGCCCGCACATGTCGAAGGAGACGCTGGAGTACCACCACGACAAGCACCACCTGGCCTACGTCAACAACGGCAACAACCTGCTCAAGGGCACGGAGTGGGAGGGCAAGTCGCTGGAGGAGATCGTCAAGGGCTCGTTCGGCAAGAACGCCGGCCTCTTCAACAATGCCGGCCAGCACTACAACCACCTCCACTTCTGGAAATGGATGAAGCCGAACGGCGGCGGCGACAAGATTCCGGGCGCGCTCAAGGCCAAGATCGACAGCGATCTCGGCGGTGTCGCCAAGGCCAAGGAAGACTTCATCCAGGCCGGCGTCACCCAGTTCGGCTCCGGCTGGGCCTGGCTCGCCGTGAAGGACGGCAAGCTGATCGTCTCGAAGACCGCGAACGGCGAGAGCCCGCTGGTGCACGGCGCGAAGCCCATCCTCGGCTGCGACGTCTGGGAGCACTCCTATTACATCGACTACCGCAACCGCCGGCCGGACTACCTCAAGGCGTTCTGGGAAAACCTGGTGAACTGGGACTACGTCAACGAGATGTTCCAGGCCGCGAGCAAGTAAACGCGACCGAACTTTGCACGGACCGGCAGGCGGGGCCTCAAGGGCCCCGCTTCGCTTTTTGCAGGCTCATGCGCAATTGCTTTTGATTGAATCACTTGCTGCATCGGTGGTGCCATCCCTCCCCGACAAAAGGGCGTTCACGCCCGGCTTCGACGGGCTATGGGGAGGGTGGCGCCGACGGCGTCGGGTGGGGAGAAGCCAGCGATGAACGCACCATCTCCCCACCCGGCTCGCTTCGCTCGCCACCCTCCCCTCGCTGGGAGGGATGGGACCGCCCGTGTCGCTATCGTTTCAATCTCAGGCCATAGTCGCAGGCAATTAATCCAGAAGTTTCGCTTTGATGGCCACCGCCCCATACAACGCCGAACCGCAAAGCCGCTGGCCTGACCGGCTGGCCTGGGCGGTGCTTGCGCTCGTGGCCGTGGTCGCCGCACTCACATTCCGCGACTACGGGCTCGGCTGGGACGACTACACGCATTCGCAGTACGGCGAACTTCTGCTGGCGCTCTATACGTCGGGCTTGCGTGACACCCGCGCGCTGTCCTTCGTCAACCTCTACCTCTATGGCGGCGGCTTCGACATGGCCGCAGCCCTGCTGGCGAAGATCCTGCCGTTCGATCTGTTCGAGACGCGCAGGCTTGCCGGCGCAGCGGTCGGGTTGATCGGGCTGTTCTTGACCTGGCGGATCGGACGGCGCGCCGGCGGGCCGCAGGCCGGCGCGCTGGCGCTGATCCTGCTCGCAACCTGCCCGCTCTACTACGGGCACATGTTCATCAACCCGAAGGACGCGCCGTTCGCGGTCGCCATGGCGGTGTTTCTGCTCGGCCTCGTGCGCCTGCTCGAGGAATATCCGAGGCCCTCGGCCACGACGCTCGGTATTGTCGGACTGGGCTTCGGCCTTTCCATCGGCTCGCGCATCATGGCGGGCTTCGGCGTGATCGTCGCCGTCCTGTCGATCGGCCTCCTCATGCTGATCGAGAGCCGGTACCGCGGGCCGCGCGCGGCGCTCGTCTCGCTCCGCAGGCTTCTGCTCGCGCTGATGCCGGCGGCGGTGCTCGCCTATGCGGTGATGGGGCTGGTCTGGCCCTGGGGCGTCGCGCATCCGCTCAATCCGCTTCGCGCCATCGAGGTGTTCTCGCATTTCTTCGAGAAGCCGTGGCACGAGCTCTACGGCGGCGAACGGATCACGCCGCCCGACATGCCGCGCAGCTATGTGCCGGTGCTGATGGGGTTGAAGCTGCCGGAGATTTTCTCGCTGCTCGCCGGTGCGGGCTTAGCCGGCGCGCTCGTCGCCGCGTGCCGCAGCGCGCTCACGCCGCGCACCCGCGCGGTGCTGCTCGCCCTCGCGCTTGCCGCCGTGCTGCCGGTCGCGGTCACGGTGATGGCGCGGCCGGCGATGTACAACGGCATCCGGCATTTCGTGTTCGTGCTGCCGCCGCTCGCCGTCACCGGCGGGCTTGCGGGTGCGTGGATCGCCGGCCACGCGGCACGCGTTGGTCCTCTGGCGTCCCGGGTCCTCGCCGTCGTGTTTGCCGCGGGCGTGGCGCTGCCAGTGATCGGCATGGTGCGGCTGCATCCTTTCGAATACGCCGCTTACAACCAGTTGATCGGCGGCGTCCGCGGCGCCGAGCCGCTCTACATGCTCGACTACTGGGGCCTCGCCTTCAAGCAGGCGGGCAACGCACTGCGTGACCGGCTCGCCGCGCGCGGCGACGCGCCTCCCGCCGGCCGGAAATGGAAGATCGCGGTGTGCGGCCCGCATCCGCCGGCGCAGATTGCGCTTGGGCCCACATTCGAGCCGACCTGGGATCCCAAGGGCGCGGATTTCGCGCTGGCGCTGGGCGCGTTCTACTGCGCGCGACTCGATGCGCCCATCCTTTCCGAAGTGGTGCGCGACGGCGTGAGCTTCGCGCGGGCCTACGACCTGCGCGGCCGTACCGTTTCCGACATCTTCACTGTGCCGCCGGTGAAATAGCCGCGCCGTCGATCTTGCCGGTGATCATGCAGGAATTGTAGCGCGAGAAATCGTAGAGCTTCGGCTCGGCCAGTTGCAGGAAGCCATAGGGCGCAAACAGCTTCTCCTGCTCGTGCAGACGCGAAGCGTCGCCGCACCGCTCGATCCTGTCGGGAAAGAAGATGCCGGCGTAGCTCAGCGCGCTGCTGAACTGGTGCAACTCGCCGAATTTCTGTTCCACACAGGTGGTGAGGAACAGGTTGCGCTGGGCGGGGACACGCGGGGCCTGCGGCGAGCGGACCCGCTCGGCCTCGCCGGCGCACATCGCAAACATGACGGCCTTGTTGTAGTAGATCACCTTCAGCGTGTGCTGGGCCTGTTCCGATTTTGCGGCGGCGCCGCCCTTGCCGAACAGAATGTCGCGCAGCAGCTCGTCATACTCGCGGCGGAGAGTGTTCTCGACCGATGCGTAGATGGTCCGCATCGCGTCGTCCTCGCCGCGAGCAGGGCTCGCCGCCACGGCCAGGATCACCAGCGCCAGCGCCCGGAGCATGACCGTCCCGCTCATGAACGACCGTCGTGGGCGAAGGCCCAGTAGAGCTCCCGCGCCTTGCGGAACATGGGGCCGGGCTGCAGCGCGCGCTCGCCGATCCGCGTGACCGGCATCACCTTGGAGGCGTTTCCGGTCGCGAAGATCTCGTCGGCCGCCTCGAAATCCGCGTATCGGAGCGTCTGCTCGACCACCGAAATGCCGTCCGCCCGCATCAGCTTGACCACCCGCTGCCGGGTGATGCCGTTGAGGAAGGCGCCGTTCGGCATCGGCGTGAACACCACCCCGTCTTTCGCCATGAACACGTTGGAATTGGCAAGCTCGGCGACGTTGCCCAGCACGTCGCAGACGATGCAGTTGTCGAAGCCGCGCGAGCGCGCCTCGAGCATCGCGCGCGCATTGTTGGGATAGAGGCAGCCCGCCTTGGCGTCGACCGGCGCGGTCTCGATGGTCGGGCGGCGGAACGGCGAGTGCGTGACGGAGAAGCCCTCGGGCTTGCGCATCGGCGTGTCGTAGAGCGCGAGGCACCAGCGTGCCGAATCCGGATCGGGCGGCAGCGCCTGGGGACCTGCGCGCTCGGCCCAGACCATCGGCCGGACGTAGAGCGGCGTGCCCGGCGCGAACTTTTTCATCCCGTCATGGACCAGGTCGATCCACTGCTCTTTGGAGACGCCGGGATTGAGGAACATGGTTTTCGCCGACGCATTGACCCGCGCGCAATGCAGGTCGAGGTCGGGCGCGACCCCTTCGAACACGCGGGCGCCGTCGAACACCGAGGATCCGAGCCAGATCGCGTGGGTTCGCACGCTCCAGAGCGGCAGGTTCCCCTCATGCCATTCGCCCTGAAAGAAGGTCCAGGTCTGCGACCAGTCGGCCATTGCGAACTCCACTCCACGTCACAAGTCGATTATAGCGGCAGGACATTGCATTTGGACCGGGATTGCCACGACAAGGCGGGCCGCGGCCCGTAAAATTCGCGCGACCATACAAGGCCGGCCAATCCCCGGCCCATGAAAAATGCTGATTTGCTCATGCCCAAGGATTTGGCCATGCCCTACGTGTTCGACGCCTACGGCACGCTGTTCGACTTCAATGCCGCAGTCGCCCGCCACCGCGCGGCGGCCGGACCGGACGCCGACCGCTTCGCCGAAGTCTGGCGGATCAAGCAGATCGAATACACCTGGACCCACACGCTGGCCGGCCGTTATGTCGAGTTCTGGACGCTCACCCAGCGGGCGCTGGATTACTGCTTCGAACGCTTTCCGTCGGTCGACCGCGCGCTCCGGCCCGCGCTGCTCGACGCCTATCTCAAGCTTGACGCTTACCCGGACGCGCTCAAGGTCCTGCAGGAGCTGCGCGCACGGGGCGATGCGACCGCAATCCTGACCAACGGCTCGCCGGCGATGGTGACGTCGGCGGTGGAGGCGGCAGGCCTGAAGGGTGCGCTCGATGCGGTGCTTTCGGTCGATGCCGTGAAGATGTTCAAGCCCCGGCCGGAGGTCTATGCGCTGGTCACGGCGCACTTCGCCTGCAAGCCGGCCGACGTGGTGTTCGTATCGTCGAACCGCTGGGATGCGATGGGCGCGACCGCGTTCGGTTTTCGCACCATGTGGGTGAACCGCGCCAAGGCGCCCGACGAGTATCCGGATTTCCCGCCGGTCGCGGTGACCGACAGCCTCACCGGCATTCTTGCAGTGAAATAAGCGGCCCCGTCTATTTCGGGAAGTCGCCCTTGCAGGCGCCGGGCCGGGCCTCGTCCCACCAGAAGCCGCATTTCGAGCAGCCGCCGAGCATGAGGCCCAGGGCAAGAATGCCGGTCAGGATGGTCAGCCGTCTGAACATTCGGGTCTCTGTCCCCAGTCGCGCCATCAAACGCCAAAACCGTTGACGGCCGGTTTAGGCCGAAAGCGCATCCAGAATCCGCGCCCAGCTCCGGATGCCCTTGTGGAACGAGGTCATGTCGAACTTCTCGTTCGGCGAATGCACCCGGTCGTCGTCGAGCGCAAAGCCGACCATCAGCGAGTCCATGCCGAGCACGCTCTTGAAATCGCCGACGATCGGGATCGAACCGCCCGCCCCCATCATGATGGTCTTCGTGCCCCATTCGGCCGCAAGCGCGGCGCGCGCCTTGTCGAGCGAGGGGTTGTCGAACGGCAGCTGGATGGCGGGGGAATCCGCGAAATTGGCGAATTCGACCGTGCAATCGGCCGGGAGCCTGGCTTTGACGAAGGCGCGGAACGCCTCGCGGACCTTTTTCGGGTCCTGCTGCCCCACCAGACGGAACGACACCTTGCCCGAGGCCTTGCCGGGGATGACGGTTTTGGCGCCCTCGCCGGTGTAGCCGCCGATGATGCCGTTGATCTCGGCCGTGGGCCTGGTCGCGATCTGCTCGATCAGCATCCGGTCCTTCTCGCCGGCCGGCACCTTGAGTCCGACCTGGCCGAGGAATTTATCGGCGGTGAGATCGAGCCCCTTGAGGTCGGCCTTCACGTCGGCCGGCAATTCCGCGACGCCGTCGTAAAATCCCGGGATGGTGACGCGGCCGTTGTCGTCATGCATCGCAGCAAGAATTTTGCTGAGCACGCGCAAGGGGTTCTGCGCCGCGCCGCCGAACAACCCGGAATGCAGGTCGCGGTCGGCGCAGGTCAGCCGGACTTCCTCGTAGACCAGGCCACGCAGCGACGTGGTGATCGCCGGCGTCTTCTGATCCCACATGCTGGTGTCGCAGATCAGCGCCAGATCGAGCTTGAACTCGTCGGCATTGTTGCGGACGAAATCAAACAAGTGCTTGGAGCCGCACTCCTCTTCGCCCTCGATCATCATGGTGATGGGCAGCGGCAGCGATCCGGTGACCGCTTGATAGGCGCGGCAGGCTTCGACGAAGGTCATCGCCTGCCCCTTATCGTCGCAGGCGCCGCGGGCGACGATGGTCCTGCGGCCGTCGGGCAGCGTCTCGATCCGGGGCTCGAACGGCGGGTGGGTCCACTCGTTGAGCGGATCGACCGGCTGCACGTCGTAGTGGCCGTAGAACAGAACGCGTGGTTTGCCGTTCGCTTTGCCGTTGCCGGATTTGCCGACGACGATCGGATGACCGCCGGTCGGACGCACTTCGGAATCGAAACCGATGCTCTTGAGATCGGCAGCAACATGTTCGGCAGCGGCGCGGCACGAGTCCTTGAACGCGGGATCGGTGGAAACCGATTGAATGCGCAACAGCGCAAACAACCGCTCGACACTCGCATCGAGATCGCGATCGATCCGCTCCAGCACCGCCTGAATTTGGCTCATCGAACTCTCCGCGCGAAATTTCCGGCCTCACTCATAGCAGAACCGGGGGGCGGCAAAGCAAGCCCGGCGGCCGTTTGATATGTATTTGACCAAATTGAACAAATCAGGCCGCTCGCGGGCGGTTCCAACGCCGCGGCCGCTTGCTTTTCAGCCTGCCGCAAAGCCAGCGCGCCATTTTGCGGTCAGGCCGCGCCGACGCGGCGGCCTTCCGTCAATCGATGGATAAAATCTTCAGCGGGCGTTGCCGAACCGGCTGCCGGTTTCCGGTTGCCGGGCAAGAACGCAGCGCACAGAACACGAGCACCCGACTTCGGAAAGTTCGTGCTGCAGAAAATTTTATCAATCGCTCGCCGATCCGATCGTGCGCCGTCGCGACGACGCTCCCGGCGCATTTCACATTGCCGATTGCGGCTTCGTCAAAAAGATTCAATTCTTGCGATCGGCGCACGATCGAAACGCCGCATGCGCGTCGACCTGCTTCCACAGCAAAGTTTCCGAAGCGAAGCGTGCAGCCCCGCATGAAAGCGCTTGATGTGCAATGAGCCTCTTGTCATGTCCATGATCCTCGCGCTGTGAGCCTCGCGCTGTGACCTTCGCGCAACGCATCGCAATTGATTCCTCGCAAATCCAGATCCCGGCTTCATTCGCAGGGCTTCGCGGCTTGTGTTCCATAAGCCGGTGCTATTGAATAAGCGCAATCCGCCGTCAGTGCGGTTGAGGGCGTTGGGTCATGGACGAACTTGTCGACCGTCTCGTCGCCAATATCGGCGTAGACCGTGCCGTGGCCGAGAAGGCGGTCGGAATCATTCTGGCTTTTCTTTTGAAGGAAGGCCCATCGGACAAAGTACAGGCGCTCATCAGCGCGATGCCCGGAGCGGACGCCGCCGTGCAAGCGGCGTCGAGCGACGGTGGCTTCGGCATGGGCGGCATCATGGGCGTCGGCACGAAGTTGATGGCGGCAGGCCTCGGCATGGATCAGATGCAGGGCGTCACCCGCGAACTCATTGCGTTTGCCCGCGAGAAGGCGGGCGAGGATACGGTCGGGGAAATCGTCGGATCGATTCCCGGCCTCGGCCAATTCGTCTGATCGGCTTGGTGCGATAGCGGGCAAGGCAAAGCAAGCGATCACTGAACGATCATGGCGACCTATCCTGTCAAAGAGATTTCCGACATCGGCCCGAACGACGCGGGGCTGCTGAAGTCGGCCGGCATCCGCACCACCGGGCGGCTGCTCGATGCCGCCAAGAACCCCAAGGGGCGCAAGCTCCTGGCCGGCAAAACCGGCATCACCGAAAAGCGCATCTTGAGCTGGGCCAACACCGCCGACCGGATGCGGATCAAGGGGATCGGCTCCGAATACGCCGATCTTTTGCAGGCCGCCGGCGTCGACACGGTGAAAGAGCTGAAATACCGCAATCCGCAGAAGCTGGTTGAGGCTATGGCGCAGATCAACGCCAAGCGGAAGCTTGCCCGGGTGATGCCCTCCCCCCGCGCGGTCGAGCGCTGGGTCGAGCAGGCCAAGCGGATTCCGCTCAAGATCACCTATCGTTGAGTGCCGGCGGCCCACAGGCGGGACCGCTTGACACCATAGGTGCCGGCGCGCAAAGCGACCCATATGAGCGGGGGGATCGACCAGTCGTTCGGTGAGGGAAGCCTGTTCGGCAAGCGGCCGAACGCGCTCGCGCAGCTGCTTGCCCAGAAGCAGCCCCTGGTCATGGGCATCCTCAACGTGACGCCGGACTTGTTTTCCGACGGCGGCCAGTTCAACGAAAGCCAGGCCGCCCTCCAGCAGGCCCAGAAGATGGTCGAGGAGGGCGCCGACATCATCGACATCGGCGCGGAGTCCACCCGGCCCTATGGCGGTCAGAAGCCCGTGACGCTCGAAGAGGAACTGGCGCGGCTCAAGGACGTTCTGCCCACGGTGGTGCAGATGGGAACGCCGGTCTCGATCGACACCATCAAGCCTGAGGTTGCTCTCTGGGCGCTCAGTCTCGGGGTGAGCATCGTCAACGACGTCTGGGGTCTGCAGCGCGATCCGAACATGGCGCGCGTGGTTGCCGAGGCCGGCGTGCCGGTCATCGTCATGCACAACCGTTACAAGGCCGAGGCGTCGATCAACATCATGTCCGACATCAACGCCTTTTTCTCCCATTCCATCGACCTTGCGGAAAAGGCCGGCATCCTTCGCGACTGCATCGTGCTCGATCCCGGCATCGGCTTCGGCAAGACGCCGGAGCAGAGCATGGAATGCATCGCCAGGCTGGAAACCTTCAAGCGCTTCAACCTGCCGGTCCTGATCGGCGCCTCGCGCAAGCGCTTCATCGACACGGTGTCGCCGTCGCTGCCGCTGGAGCGCATCGGCGGTTCGCTGGCCGCCCACCTGATGGCGGTGCGCAACGGCGCCGCCATCATCCGCACCCATGACGTCGCCGAAACCATCCAGGCCATCCGGGTGGACGCGGCGCTGCGAGCCATCAAATGACCGATCAGGTGTTCGTCAACGGACTGGCGCTGCACGCCTATCACGGCGTGATGCAGCACGAGGCCAAGGTCGGCCAGACCTTCACCCTCGACATGGTGCTGGACCTCGATCTGACCGAAGCCTCGCGCACCGACAAGCTTGCGCACACGGTCGGCTACGATCAGGTGGTGAACGTCGCGACCGAGGCGTTCCGCGGCAAACGCTACCGGCTGGTGGAGGCGGCGGCCGGCGCGGTCGCCGAAGCGGTGCTCGACCGCTTCAGGCAGGTGCTGGCGATCCGCGTCACCATCCACAAGCCGCACGCCCCGATCGCCGCGACGTTCCACGACGTCGGCGTGTCGATCCACCGCAAGCGCCAAGGCTAGGCGCAATGGCTGAGGCGCTGATCGCGCTCGGCGGCAATGTCGGGGATGTGCGCGAAACGCTTGAACGCGCGATCGCGGCGCTGTGCGACGGAACGGCCGTGCAGCTCGTCGCGCGCTCGTCGGACTACCGCACGCCGCCGTGGGGCAACACCGCCCAGCCGCCGTTCGTCAATTGCGCGATCGTCGCGGCGACCGGGCTTGCGCCGCCGGCGCTGCTGGCCCGCGCCCAGACGGTCGAGACGGCGTTCGGGCGCGACCGCACCCGCGAGCAGCGCTGGGGTCCGCGCACGCTCGATATCGACCTGATCGCCTATGACGGGGTGACGCTCGACACCGCCGGACTGACTTTGCCGCATCCCCGCGCGCTCGATCGCGGCTTCGTGCTGATGCCGCTCGCCGAGATCGCGCCCGACCGGCGCATCGCAGGTATGCGCATCGCCGACGCGCTGGCCCGGACCGACCGAACCGGCATAGAAAAGCTCCCACCAAGAGCGCACGACAGGACCGGGCCGGAATGAAATTCGCGCACTTCTCCCATGTCTGGGGCAAGCCCGGCATGACCGCGCATCAACGCTACGAGCAGCTCTGGCGCGAACTCGAGCTTTGCGACCAGACGGGCTTCGACTACGCGTTCTGCGTCGAGCACCATTTCCGGCCCGACGAAAGCTGGATGTCGTCGCCCGCGCTCTACGCGGTCGCCGGCAATGCGCGGACCAAAAGGCTGCGCGTCGGCGCGATGGGCTTCGTCGTGCCGCTGCATCATCCGCTGCGGCTCGCGGAAGAAATCGCCATCGTCGACCAGATGTCCGGCGGCCGTTTCGAATGCGGCCTGGTGCCCGGCATTTCGCCCGGCTACTTCACGCCGTTCGGCATCGACTACAATTTCAGGAAGTCGCCCACGTTCGAGTTCGTGAACTACCTGCGCGCCGCCTATGGCGACCAGCAGCCATTCTCGTTTCACGGCGACAACCACAAGACCGACAGCGCGCTGCTCGCGGTGCAGCCGGTGCAGAAGCCGCATCCACCGCTCTGGATGATGAGCCGCGATCCGCCGACGCTGGAGTTCTGCGCCAAGGAGGGCATCAACACCGGCTATTTCATCAACTTCCCGCGCCACGAGGCAGGCCCGCGTTACAAGCAATTCCTCGCCGACTGGACCAAGGCCGGGCATCCGCGCAAGCCGAACATCGCCTACAGCACCGTGGTCTATGTCGACGAGACCGACAAGACGGCGATCGAGAACGGCCTGTTTCGCGCGAGCCGCGCCTATGAGGGGCTTCTGCCGCTGGCCGCGCCCGGCGAGACTTTCGAGGACCGGCTCGCCAAGCAGAAGCAGCGCTTCATCGACCGCGGCGAGATCGGCGCCTCCAATGTCGTGGTCAACCTGTTCAACCCCGACTTCATCATGGAGCACGAACTGGTGTTCGTGGGCTCGCCCGAGACCGTCGCCAAAAAGCTCCGCAAGGCCGCCGAGACCGGCATGTTCAACACCTTCATGGGCGAGTTCAATTTCGCCGACCTGCCCGAGGCCGACCTGATGCGCTCGATCCGGCTGTTCGGCGACAAGGTGATCCCGGCGCTGCGCGACTACGAGCCATTCTGACAGCATACGCCGCCGTCGTTCCGGGGCACGCGCGCATAAGCGCGTTTATGCGCGTCTTCGACGCCATGGCGTGAACCCGGAATCCAGTTATGGAGAAAGTGCCTGCTTGTCTGGATTCCGGGTTCGGCCCTTCGGGCCGCCCCGGAATGACGACGGAGGCGCGGTTCTTGCTTGGCCGGTCCTGGCCGGATGAAGGTCGCATTGGCGCTGCCGTCCCGCCGTGGCATTTTGAGGCGATGACCGACCAACTCCCGCTTGCCGCCGAGTTTCCACCCGCAACCCGGGAGGACTGGCTCAAGCTCGTGCGCGCGGCCCTGAAAGACCGTCCGTTCGAGCGGCTGATCGCCAAAACCTACGACGGCATTCCGATCGAGCCGCTTTACCCGCGTGGCAGCGCCCGGCCGGTGGCGACACGCTCGGGGCCCTGGGCCGTGCAGGCCCGCGTCGACCATCCCGATCCCGCCGTGGCCAACGCCGAGGCCCTGCACGAACTGGAAAACGGCGCGACCGGCCTGACGCTGATCTGCGCCGGCTCGCTCAACGCCAACGGTTACGGCATCGGCGGTTCGGCGGACACCCTCAGGCGGGTGCTGGAGGACATCCATCTCGATGCCGGCGTGACCATCGACTTCAACGTCAGCCCGGAAACGCGGGACATCGTTCGCCATTTTGCCGCGCTGGTCAAAACTCTCGGCATCGACGCGTCATCGGTGTCCATGCTCGGCAGCATCAACCCGCTTGGCGGCATGGCGGCGGCCGGCGGCACCGACCAGCGCTGGGGCGAACTCGCCAGGACGTTTTCCGGCTTCATCGGCGAGCTTGCCGGGCAAGGCTTCCGCGGTCCGTTCGCCGCAGCCGACGGGCGGATCGTGCACAACGCCGGTGGCTCGGAGGCGCAGGAGCTCGCCTTCGTCATCGCCAGCGCGGTCGCCTATCTGCGCGCCCTCGACGCCCATGGCATCCCGCTCGATGCGGCACGCGGCATGATCTATTTCCGGCTCGCCGCCGATGCCGACCAGTTCCTGACCATCGCCAAATTTCGTGCCGTGCGGCTGCTGTGGGCGCGCGTCGAGGCGGCCTGCGGGTTGCAGCCGAAGCCCGCCTATGTATCGGCCGAAACCGCCTGGCGCATGATGACGAAACGCGACCCGTACGTGAATCTCTTGCGCACCACCATCGCCACCTTCTCGGCCGGCGTCGGCGGCGCCGACGCCGTGCTGGTGCTGCCGTTCACGGCCGCGCTCGGATTGCCCGACCGCTTCGCCCGCCGCATCGCGCGCAACATTCAGCTCCTGCTGCTCGAGGAGTCCAATGTCGCCAAAGTCGGAGACCCGACAGCGGGCTCTGGCGCCATCGAAGACCTCACCGAAAAGCTTTGCCGCACCGCCTGGACGCAGTTTCAGGAGATCGACGCCTCCGGCGGCGCCGGGGCGGCGCTGGAAGCGGGCATCATCCAGCAGAGGATTGCCGTGGTCCGCGCCGACCGCGAAGCCGCCGCGGCGCAACGCAAGGATTCTCTGACCGGCACCAGCGATTTTCCCAATCTCGCCGAAACGCCGGTCGCGGTGCTGGACGTGCCGCCGGCCGCGGCCAAGACCCAATCTGTCTCGATCACCTTCCCTGCCCTGCCGCGCATCCGCCTCGCCGAGCCGTTCGAGCGCTTGCGCGACGCCTCCGACAAGGCATTGGCATCGTCCGGCGCGCGCCCAAAAATCTTTCTCGCCAATCTGGGCACGGCCGCCGACTTCACCGCGCGCGCAACCTTCACCAAGAACTTCTTCGAGGCCGGCGGCATTGAGGCGATCAGCAGCGACGGCTTCAAGAGCCATGAGGAGATGATCGCGGCCTATAAGTCGTCAGGCGCCAGGCTTGCCTGTCTCTGCTCATCGGACGCCGTTTACGAACGCGAAGCTGTTGACGCTGCCAGGGCACTCAAGGCGGCGGGCGCAACGCACATCTATCTCGCCGGGCGACCGAAGGAGCAGGATGCCCTCAAGGCCGCAGGCGTCGGCAGCTTCATCTTCGCGGGTGGAAACGTATTCGCCGTGCTGACCGAGGCGCATCGGGTTTTGGGAACAGCGCCATGACCGACACCAACCTCACCGGCGGCTGCCAGTGCGGGCGCGTGCGCTATGCGTTCTCCGGCGCGTCTGTCGAAGTCACAGTGTGCCATTGCCGCATGTGCCAGAAAGCCGTCGGCGGCCCGTTCATCACCCTCGTACAGCTCAAGCCTGACCAGATCGCCTGGACGCGCGGAACGCCCGGCAAGTTCCGCTCGTCCTCGATCGCGACGCGGCTGTTCTGCCGCGACTGCGGTACACCACTCGCCTATGCCGATGACGACACCGGCGCGCTCGAAGTGACGAGCGGCAGCCTTGACGAGCCGGCGCGCGCGGTGCCGACGCGGGCCACAGGCACCGAAGCCATGCTGCACTGGATCGGCGGGGTGACGTCGCTCCCCTCAAAGACGACGGAGCAGAATTACGCGAACCGCAACAAGCGTCCGGTTGTTTCGTTCCAGCATCCCGATCGCGACACGCCGGGGGACTGGACGCCGCCGCGCGACGCATGAGACAAAAAAGCGAAGGCGGCAAACCGATGACCCGCATTCGTGATCTTGCCCGCATGAAATCTGCTGCCGGCATCACAGGATTTTTGCTGCTCGTTGGCTGTGTTGTAACAGCTTTCTCGGTGCTCGCGGCCGTGGGATTGGTCATCGCACTGACGCTCCCAATGTCGCTGTTCGCGCTGCTCATGTCACCCATCGTGCTGCAGGCATTCTGGCTGGCGCTTCTGCTCGCGAGCCCGACAACGCTGGTCATTCTGCCAGCCGCAGCCGGACTAATGCGACAACACCCGTTTGGGGCGATTCTGGTATTGCCTCTGCTTGGCTTTGCCAACGGCGGCTTGACGCTGTTCGTGGCGGACCGCATCTGGAATCCTTCACCCGGCAGCAGCAGTGGCGAAATTTTGATCTTCGTTGGAATGTTGCTCGGCCTTGCTTCGGGCTGTCTCTTTAGCCGGGCACTTTTCGAACTCCGCGCATGAGGTGCGGCTCGGGGCTGGCGGCGGGCATGGCCTTTGCTTATCTCATGCGGTGGTGGCGTCCTGCTTCCTCCGCTCATGCTATGATGGACCGATGAGCAAGCTCCCGGATTTCGCCAAGGTCGAGTTCGAGCGCGTCGCCCCGCCCGCCGCAGCCGGCGGAAGCGACAACTGGCTCACGCCCGAAGGCATCGCCGTAAAGCCAGCCTATGGTCCCGAAGATACCACGGGCCTCGATTTCCTCGACACCTGGCCCGGCATCGCGCCCTATCTGCGCGGCCCCTACCCGGCGATGTATGCCGCCCAGCCGTGGACCATCCGGCAGTATGCCGGCTTCTCCACCGCCGAAGATTCCAACGCCTTCTACCGCCGCAACCTCGCGGCCGGCCAGAAGGGTCTGTCCATCGCCTTCGATCTCGCCACCCATCGCGGCTACGACAGCGACCATCCGCGCGTCGCGGGCGACGTCGGCATGGCGGGCGTGGCGATCGACTCCATCTACGACATGCGGACGCTGTTCTCGGGCATCCCGCTCGACCAGATGACCGTGTCGATGACCATGAACGGCGCGGTGCTGCCGATCATGGCACTCTATATCGTCGCCGCCGAAGAACAGGGCGTGAAGCCCGCGCAGCTCGGCGGCACGATCCAGAACGACATCCTCAAGGAGTTCATGGTCCGCAACACCTATATCTATCCGCCCGGACCGTCGCTCCGCATCATCTCCGACATCTTCGCCTACACCTCGGCCAACATGCCGAAGTACAACTCGATCTCGATCTCCGGCTATCACATGCAGGAGGCCGGCGCGACGCAGGACCTCGAGCTCGCCTACACGCTCGCCGACGGCGTCGAATATGTCCGCGCCGGCATCAAGGCCGGCCTCGACGTCGACCGCTTCGCCCCGCGGCTGTCGTTCTTCTGGGCGATCGGCATGAACTTCTTCATGGAGGTGGCGAAGCTCCGCGCCGCGCGCCTGCTCTGGGCCAAGCTGATGAAGGAGTTCGACCCGAAGGACCCGCGCTCGTTCTCGCTGCGCGCGCATTCGCAGACCTCCGGCTGGTCGCTCGCGGCGCAGGACGTGTTCAACAACGTCGCCCGCACCTGCATCGAGGCGATGGCGGCGACGCAGGGCCACACCCAGTCGCTGCACACCAACGCGCTCGACGAGGCGCTCGCGCTGCCGACCGATTTCTCGGCGCGCATCGCCCGCAACACCCAGATCGTGCTGCAGCAGGAAAGCGGCATCACCCGCATCGCCGACCCCTGGGGCGGCTCCTATTACGTCGAGCGGCTGACCGAGGAGCTCGCGAAAAAAGCCTGGGGCCATATCCAGGAGGTCGAGGCGCTCGGCGGCATGGCCAAGGCCATCGAAGCCGGCATCCCGAAGCTCCGCATCGAGGAAGCCTCGGCCAAGACCCAGGCGCGGATCGATGCCGGTCTTCAGTCGGTGATCGGCGTCAACAAGTACCGGCCCGAGAACGAGGCGCCGATCGACGTGCTCAAGGTCGACAACTCCGCGGTCCGGCAGATGCAGCTCGACAAGCTCGCACGGCTGAAGCGCGAGCGCGATCCCGCGGCGCTGCAGGCAGCCCTCGACTCGCTCACCCGCGCAGCCGGCGGCGGCAACGGCAACTTGCTGGCGCTCGCTGTCGATGCCGCGCGCGCGAAGGCCACGGTCGGCGAGATCTCCGCCGCGCTGGAGACGGCGTGGGGCCGCCACCGCGCCGAAATCAAGTCGATCACCGGCGTGTTCAAGCGGGAGGTCGGAATGGCCGACAACGTCGCGCGCGTGCAGAAGCTGGTCACGGGTTTCGAGGCCGACGAAGGCCGCCGCCCGCGCATCCTGGTCGCCAAAATCGGCCAGGACGGCCACGACCGCGGCCAGAAGGTGATCGCATCCGCGTTTGCCGATCTCGGCTTCGATGTCGACATCGGGCCGCTGTTTGCGACACCCGGCGAGGCCGCCCGGCAGGCGATCGAAAACGACGTGCACATCCTCGGCGTGTCGTCGCTTGCCGCCGCCCATCTCACGCTGGTGCCGGAGCTCAAGGCCGAGCTCGGAAAACTCGGTCGGCCCGACATCATGATCGTGGTGGGCGGCGTGGTGCCGCCGCAGGACTACGATGCTTTGTACAAATCCGGAGCCGAAGCGATCTTTCCGCCCGGCACCGTGATCGCGGATGCGGCGGAGAAGCTGATCCGGACGCTGAACAAGCGGCTTGGGCACGCCAGCGAGGCGGCGGAGTAACGCGCCTTTTCCCGTGCCGCCGGGTCTGGGTCAATGCTGACGCGCGGCGACCACGATATCCCGGAGCAGGTGCACTTCGTCCTCCGATTCCTGCAGGCGCAGCGCCAACGTATCCCGCAAGGAAAGCACACCCAGCACGCGTTCGTTTTCAACGACCGGAAGATGACGAAAGTGGTTGGCTTTCATCAGGTCCTGCGCGCTTTGCATGCTGTCATCCGGTCCGCAGGTCACCACCCGCGTTGTCATGACATCCCGGGCCCGCAGATATTGCAGTTCGCTCCAGTCGACTCTGACAAAGGCCCGCACCAGGTCCCGTTCGGAGATGATGCCGACCATGCGAGTACCCAGCTCCAGGACCGGCATCGCGCCAATGGCGTGGGTATACAGCTGGTTCGCCACGGCGGCCAAGGTATCGCCCGGCAGGCACGTCACCAGCTTCTGACGTGAATGCTTGAGAAACTCCCCAATCTTCATGCGAGCCTCCTGACTTCACACTCCCGCATCGGCGCGATCGATTACGACGATAAAATACGGCTTGGTGATGGCCGCCACCGGCAGATGATCGCCCCAGGGCAAGCCTGCGGGAGATGGGCGGGACGTTGCGCGGGCGGCATCCGTCTGTTCTGATTGACGCGTCCACGGCCTCGTCGGAACACGATCGGCGGATCGAAGCCTCTCCATGCGCCTGAACCTCCCGGCTATCGCTTTTCTTCTGGCCATGCTCGGAGCGTGGCCAGCCGACGCACAACGGAGCGGGGCGCCCGCGATCGAGACCAAAACCCGCGCCGCCGTCGTCACGGTCACCATCGACAAGAGCCTCGACAACGATCCCGCGCTGGTGGCCGATCTGACGGCCGAGGGCCGAAGCTTTGTCGCCAAGTCGCGCGCCGAGGCTGACGCGGAACACAAGGACAACCCTGCATATTTTCGCGGCGGCCGCCGCTACACCTACGAACGCGTCTACGAGTTCCGCTCGCTGATCGCGAACCGCTACCTCGGCATCGTGCGCAGCGACGGCACCTTCACCGGCGGCGCGCATCCCAACAGCCGCTCCGATACGATCCTGTGGGACCGCACGCAGAACAAGCGCATCAGCGTGCGGCCGTTCTTCAACGAAACCGCCGACAACGGGCCGACGATGACCGCGCTCGCGACATTGGTGCGGCGCGCGGTCGCGATCGAGCGGCAGGAGCGGCGGGAAGGTCCCCGGAATGAAAGCGAAAGGAAACAATTTCTCGCGACGCTCGACGAGACGATCGCCAAGGACGAGCAGCTCAGGAACACGATCCAGCCCAGACTTCTGAAGCTCGGGCCGATCTCGCTCGCGCCGTCGATGACGGGGGGCAAGAGCTCCGGGCTGACGTTCCACTTCTCGCCGTACGATGTCGACGCCTATGCGGCCGGGCCGTATACCATGTTCGTGCCCTGGACCGACCTGAAGCCGTATCTGTCGGCCGAGGGCGCCGCGATCTTCGCCGGCGTTCGGCCCAAGAAAGACGAAGACAAGGAGCCGTAGAATCCCTCCGACCCGGCCCGCCGCTTCCGACGTCGCCACCCTCGCCCGCCGCGTTCGCGACGGCGACCGGGCGTCGCTGGCGCGCGCCATCACGCTGATCGAGAGCAAGCGCGCCGACCATCGCAAGCAGGCGCATGCGCTGGTGCAGGAGCTGCTGCCGTCGACCGGCAAGGCGGTTCGGGTCGGCATCACCGGCGCGCCCGGCGTCGGCAAATCGACCACCATCGACGCGCTCGGAACTTATCTGACCGGCGCTGGAAGCAGCGTCGCGGTGCTGGCGGTCGATCCATCCTCGACCCGCACCGGCGGCTCGATCCTCGGCGACAAGACGCGGATGCCGCGTCTTGCCACCGACGACAACGCCTTCATCCGGCCCTCGCCGTCGTCCGGTACGCTCGGCGGCGTCACGGCGAAGACCCGCGAGACCATGCTGCTGTGCGAGGCCGCGGGCTTCGACGTGGTGCTGGTGGAAACCGTCGGCATCGGCCAGTCGGAAACCGCCGTGGCCGACATGACCGATTTGTTCCTCGCGCTGATGCTGCCCGGCGCCGGCGACGAATTGCAGGGCATCAAGAAGGGCCTGGTCGAGCTCGCCGACATGATCGCCGTGAACAAGGCGGATGGCGACAACGTCCAGCGCGCCAAAGCGGCGGCGGCGGAATATCGCGCCGCGCTGCACATCCTCACGCCGCGGTCGCCGAACTGGACGCCGCCGGTGCTGACCTATTCGGCGCTGACCGGCGACGGGATCGCGGAATTGTGGGCGAACGTGCTCGACCATCGGCAACGCATGTCGGCGAGCGGCGAGCAAGCGCTGCGCCGGCGCGAGCAGCAGGTGAAATGGATGTGGTCGATGCTCGAGCAGCGGGTGTTCGAGCGGCTTCGCACCGACGCCTCGCTGCGGGCGCGGCTGCCGAAAATCGAGGCCGCCGTCGCGGAAGGGCGGCTGTCGGCGACGCTTGCGGTCGACGAAATCGCGGCGGCGCTCGAACCTTAGCGGCCTGTGCCGGCGGTCCCGGAACGGGACGGACCAATCCCGATCCGTGCCGTTCCGGTACAAAACCCCTTTAAAATCAACGGCATGAAACTTGATCCGTGCGCTGGCACAGCTGTCACCGGAGCCGGACCATGGATCTCAGCCGCCGCCGCCTCATCGCCGTCTCGGCCCTCACCGGCGTGGTGCCGGCAGCCTTCGCGACGCCGGCCAACGCCGCCTCCAGCACGACATTCGGAATCGACGCCATCAGGCTCGGCGTTCGCGCCGGCGGCGGCGCCGACCAGACCGCGATGCTGCAGGCGGCGATCGACCAGGCCGCCGGCGCAAAGGTGCCGCTGCTGCTCGGCCCGGGCGACTACCGCGTGGCCGGGCTCAAGCTGTCGAGCGGCACCCAGATCGTCGGCGTTCGCGGCTCGACCAGGCTCGTCTTCTCGGCCTTGCCGGGATCGGCCGCCGCGAACTCATTCCTGATCGCTGCCTTCTCGGCCAGGCACGTGACGCTGTCCGGCCTCACCTTCGAGGGCGGCGGCGTGCCGATGCCGGAACGCAGCGCACTCCTGAATTTCGCAAACTGCGACGAGCTTCGCATCGAGGACTGCGAGATTCTCAACGCCGGCCGCGCCGCATTGCGGCTCGAAGGCGTGCGCGGCGCAGTGACCGGCAACGTCATCGCCAACGCGGCCGATGTCGCGCTTTATTCGCTCGACGCGCGCGGCCTCACCATCGCCGACAACACGGTGCGCGGCGCGGGCAATGGCGGCATCCTGGTGCACCGCTCGGCGAAGGGTGACGACGGCACGCTCGTTATCGACAACCGCATCGAAGACATCCGCAACGTCGCGGGCGGCTCGGGCCAGTTCGGCAACGCCATCAACGTCTATCGCGCCGGCAACGTCATCGTGCGCGGCAACCGCATCGCGCGCGCCGCGTTCTCAGCCGTGCGCGGCAACGCCGCCTCCAACATCCAGATCGCCAACAACCTCGCGACCGACATAGGCGAGGTCGCGATCTATTCCGAGTTCGGCTTCGAGGGCGCGGTGATCGCCAACAACACCGTGGACGGCGCGGCCATCGGCATTTCAGTGGTGAACTTCAACGAGGGCGGACGGCTTGCCACCGTGCAGGGAAACCTGATCCGCAATCTCAAGGCCAAGCGTCCGGCCGGCACCGATCCGGGCGACAGCGCGGGCGTCGGCATCTGCGTCGAGGCCGACGCCGCGGTCACCGGCAACGTGGTCGAGAGCGCGCCCGGCGCCGGCATCAGCGTCGGCTGGGGCGCGTTCATGCGTGACGTGACGGTGACCGGCAATGTCGTGCGCAGCGCGCGCCACGGCATCACGCTTTCGGTGACGAACGGCGCCGGCATGGCGATCGTCACCGGCAATCTGATCTCGGGCGCGAAGAACGGCGCGATCGTCGGCATGGATCACGCCAAGGCGGTGACCGATCTGGAGCGCGAGCCGACGCGGTACGCGAATTTGCAGGTGAGCGGCAACAGGGTGCGGTAAGCGCAGCCGACCGCTGTCAAACGCGCAAAACCGTAGGGTGGGCAAAGCGAAGCGTGCCCACGTCTTTCTCGCCGTGCATCACGTGGGCACGGCGCTTCGCGCGCTCTTGCCCACCCTACAATTTTTTCGCTTCCAACACGGCGCGCAATCCCGCCGCCGCGGCGAGCCCGCACACCGCCACTGCGGCAAACAATAACCACGCGCCGCCCCAGCCGAAGTGCTGCACCAGTGAGCCCATCGCCGCGGGACCGAGCAGGCTGCCGACGTTGGAGCCCTGGTTGATCAGGCCGAGCGTCATGACGAGACCCGCCGACGCCGACGCAAGCCGTCCCGCTGCGCCGAACACCGAGCCGGGAACGAGACCGGTGAGGCCGAGGCTTGCCGAAGCGAGCAGCACCACCGCGAACACCGGCAGGCCGGTGCCGAAGATTCCGAACGCGGCCACCGCCATGAACGAGAAGGCGCCGGCCACGACCGCCCAGACCGGCGCGCCTGCGCGCAGCAGGAGGCCCGCCGAGGCGTTGCCGACGGCGTTGGCGACCCAGGTCAGCGCCGCGATCACGCCCGCCGCCGACACCGACAGACCTGCGCGCTCGATCAGCAGCACCGGCAGCAGTCCGGCCATCGCCATGAACTGGAAGGTGTAAAGCCCGAAGATCAGCGCCAGCAACAGCGCCCCCTTCGAACGCAGCACCGCGCCGATGCCTGCGCCGATGTTGGCGATGCGGAGAGCGGAGGATCGTGCCGTCGCCTGCCGCAGCGGCAGGAGCGCCAACGCAACGGCCGCGACGAGCGCCAACGTGCCGTTGCCGATCCACAGCGCACGCCAGCCGAACGGCAGGATCGCGGGCGCGACCAGCATCATCGCCGCGGCTCCCATCGGCAAGTAGCTCGCCCACAGCGGCAAGACGGTGTCGAGGTCGCGCGGTGCGGCCGCGGCACGCAGCAGCGCCGGGATGGAGAGCACAGTCACGAGAAAGCCGCAGCCTTCGATGACGCGCGAGCCGATCAGCAAGCCCCCGCCGCCGGCCGCGGCTCCGATGAAGCTGCCGAGCGCCGACACGACAAGGCCCGTCACCGCCGCGCGGCGCGGATCGAACAGCGAGGACAGCACGCCCGCCGGCATGCCGAACACCGCGCCGAGCAGGCTGTAGGCCCCGACGGCGGAAGCCGCGACGAACAGCGACAGCTCGAACTCGCGCTGCAGCAGCGGCAGCGCGATCGACGCCTTGCCGACCTGCATCGCCGCGACCATGCCGGTCAGCACCAGAGCGGCGACGGTGCTCCAGCGCGTGGTCGTCACGGACTTGGTCTGCATGAGCCGTTCATGATCGAGCCGTTTCCCTTCAACCACAAGCAGGCGGAACTCTGTTGTTGCAACGCACCATTTTTTCTTGCTGCGACGCACCATATAAGGCATGATTGCCACGAGATTCATCCCTGAAAGACTGGAATTCATGAACAAAAACAATGGCACCACCTGGATCACCAAGCACGGAACCCGGCGCGTCCGCAATGATGCGCCGACGCTCGATCAGGCGATCGTCGCGGCGCAGGGTCTCACCGACAACCTCGGCGAACAGGCCGAGATCGCGGCCGCCCTGATGGGGCTGCCGCTCGACGAGGTCCGCGCCGCGCTGGCCAAGCTGGGTCCGGCGCCCAGGGAGGCGGTCCAATCGTTCGCCTTTACCGGATCAGCCTCCGCGCCGCGCACCGTGGTGGTCGAGCGAAAGCCCTCGCGCCGCATCGGGGCGCCCGCGGACCGCACCGGCAGGCCGACGTCCCTCGTGCGTTCTTTCTCGATGAGCCGCGCGTAAGCGCGGACCCCGGCGACAGCGCTCAAACCGGGACGGAACTGTTTCGCCCGTTCGATCGGATCATGCGCCGGCATCCGCGTGCGTTCTCCTGGGCGTCCGGCGCTCTGCTCGGCGTTTTTTTGTCGGGTTTCCGCTAGCCGCCCTGGTGTTCGGGGTGACGCACATGGTCTGGGCTGCGGAAGCGTCGGAGGCGGTGCTCGCCCTCGGCTGCGCCTACGCCTGGAGGAAGTTCGACCAGCGCTTCGGCGAGTCCGCCGCCGAGCGGAAAGACCGCAAGGGCCGCTGACGGAACGGGCGGCAGACCTCCGTGAGGTAATCCTCCAATAAAAGGCCCCGCTCGGGGTTGAGTCCGAGCAGGGCCATTGACGACGATTTGGCCATTTCGGGCTGCTTCGTCGCTGCAACGTCGTTCCTCTTGTATTGTGACGCTGCAGAGGAAAAACGCAGGCCGCGCGACGACGTTCCACACGAACCCGCCGTCGAAATTTTCCCGAGATCCGCTTGTCGTGAATCCGGTCAAGATTGCAGAAATTGCGGCCTGCCACGTGTTTGCCACGAAATCCGGAACCCGCTAAATTCACTGGATGAATCGAGCGATGTCGGACAGCCTGCGGTCTCTTTGCGCCCGCGTCGAAGCGTTGGCTCCGGGCTCCATTGCAGGATTGACCATCTGCAACGCCGGCCACACCCACATCGAGAACGCGCTGTTCCCAAACCTTCCGTTTTCGTTTTCCGCCGCCATCACCCATGTGCCGCTGCAGCCGGCGGACTTCGGCTCATGCGTGCAGGCCATCGCGCGTGGCGAGCCGATCACCTGTGCAGATATCTCAAACGACATTTGTTTCGACCCGCGCTGGCGGCAGGTCTGCCTCGATCACGGCTTGCGCGCGCTGCAGTCCCGCCCGGTCTACGTGAACGGACAACCGCGCGGCACGTTTGTCCTTGCCTTCAGGGAACCGCGGCATGAATCCGATTGGGATGCGGCGCTGATGACGTTCGCGGCCGACGCCGCGGGCGAAGCGCTCGGCAAAGAGATGGCTCACAGCCCGTAGCCCAAGCCAGCCTCAATCCAGCCTCGACAACCACCGCGGCCCGCCGCACTCGCACGATGGCCGCAACGAAAAACCCCCGCCGGACCGGCGGGGGTTTCCTCGAGAGAGTGCCGTCAGATCTTAGTAGCGGCCGAAGCGGTAGTTCAGGCCGAACTTGATGGTGTGAAAGTCGATATCGCCGCTGTTGACCGCGCCGAAGTAGGTCTTATCGCCCAAGCCGAAATACAGGTATTCGACCTTGGCCGACCAGTTCGGCAGGAAGGCGTGCTCGACACCGGCGCCGACCACGTAGCCGAAATGATTCTGCGTGTCGGAGATGCCGGCCGCACCGACGCCCGCGACCGCGACGTTGATGCCGATCTCGTTGCGAACCCACGCGGCGCCGCCGGTCGCATAGACCATCGTACGGTCCCACGCCGCGCCCAGGCGGGCCCGGATCGTGGCGGTGACGTCCGCCTCGGAGAACGCGGTGGCGGTCACGCCACCGGAGGTGACGGTGAGCGAGTCACCGAAATTGGTCCAGCCGGCGTCGCCCTCGAGGCCGAACACCCACATGGAGCCCGGCGCCTGCCAGTTGTAGCCGATGGTGCCGCCGACCATTCCGCCGTCGAAGCCGTCGAAGTCGCCGGTGCCCCAAGCGTAGCCGCCGTACCCACCGAGATAGAAGCCGGTCCAGTTGAACGACGGCACGATAACCGGGGCCTTGGCGATCGGCCCGCGCGGCAGATCCGCGGCGGAGGCGGGTAGCAGCGCCGCACCGATCAGTGCGGCAGCGATTGCGAATTTGCGGAATGTCATTTTGTTCGGCCCTCCCAGGCGCGTGACTGATTGAAGCGACGTACTAGGGCCTGTCTTCAGTTGAGCAGGATCATGGCGCAGGCGAGCTGGACGCCGGCGAGGAAATTTGTGGCGAGTTTGTCATAGCGGGTGGCGATGGCACGAAAGTGCTTGAGTTTGTTGAAGAAGCGCTCGACGAGGTTGCGCTCGCAATAGAGCACGAAATCACAACTGCGCGGCACCTTGCGGTTGGCCTTGGGCGGAATCACCGGCGCGATGTCGCGCCGTTCGAGTGCGTCAATGAAGGGGTCGGCGTCGAAGGCCTTGTCGCCAAGCACCGCCCCTGGATCGACATATTCCAGCAGCGGCTCCGCGCAAGTCAGATCGTGCGCTTGTCCGGGCGTGAGCATCACCTGGACGGGATTGCCGAGCGCATCGACCAGGGCGTGGATTTTGGTGGTCAGCCCGCCGCGCGAGCGGCCGATCGCCTGTTCGCCGTTTTTTTTCGTGCGCCGGCGCTGTGCTGGTGAGCGCGCACGATGGTGGCGTCGATCATCATGTATTCGTTATCATGGTCGCTCGCCAGCAGCTTGAAAATGCGCTCGAAAACTCCGCTCTTCGCCCACCGATTGAAGCGCTGATAGACAATCTTCCAGTCGCCGAAACGCTCGGGCAAATCGCGCCACGGGATACCAGCTCGGTATCGGTACAGGATTGCTTCGATGAACAGCCGATTGTCAGCCGCCGTGCCTCCTACATGGCCTTCGCGGCCGGGTAGAAAATCCTTGATCCGGCCCCACTGGTCGTCGCGTAATGCATAGCGTCGCATCGGTCGGCCCTCCTCAAGCCGACCGCCCATGAGTCACAGAAAAACTGATTTGGGAATCCCGTTGCCCTCTACGGGGCTAAATCCGTCCTCACGGACTAACTGAAGACAGGCCCTAACTAACGACCCGGGAAAAGGTCCAGAGGCCGCGCACGTTTTCAAACAGGTTGTTGCCAAGGTGCAACGGAATCTGTCGCGAAATGGGGAACTCTCTGCACGTGCAGTGCTTCCGCCGGAAACGGAACCCAAGGCAATTGTGGCAACTGAATTGCGGCAATGGAACTTTGCTGAATGCGGCACGGAGTGGGACGAAATCTACCTGACACGCCTATGAAATTCAGACGTAGCGCAGAAACCGCATAGAGCCGCTTCAAACAGCAATGCAGCCGGACTGCCTCTGGCGGTCCGGCTGCACCGATGTTGAAATCGACGTGAAGCTTCTACCAGCGCCGGTAGCAAACGCGCCGGCTGCTGTAGTAGCGGTGGCCGCACACCAGACCGCCGTACCCTCGATAGCCACGATAGCCACGATACCCGCGCCCGCGATATCCGCGATATCCGCGACCGCGATAGCCACGATAGTACTGCGCGTCCGCAGCGGTGGTGGTGGCTGTCAACATCGCGCCGGTCGCGACGACCGTGCCGACGGCATACATGGCCAAAAGGCTGCCCGCCGCTATGGTTCGCGTCACGAACTTGCGGATGGCGCCCGCCGTTTGAGTTGCCGGCATTTTGTCTTCTCCTTGCTGTCCCGCGTCTCTGACTGAGTATATACCTATCGAGGGCCCGCGATACACACGCGCCCAACTAAAAAACGCCGAACGCGGAATTTGTTCCGGCCGGACCTGCGGCCTTGCTGTCGCATGGCAGGCAAGACGGGCGCCGCTGCCCTCGCCCCGCCCCCGGTTCCCCTGCTAGCATCACGTCCAAAGATTGCAGGGGACGGGAATGCCAGCGAGTGCGAGTGCGGCGGCCGAAAGTGCCGCCGGCGGGCTGTCGGGCGACAGCATCATCCGGGAAATCGTTGCAAGCGGCATCCGGTTCGTCGTGTCGGTGCCCGACATCACCACCAGCGAGGGCCTGTTGCGGCCGCTCGCCAAGGGGGCGGGTCCGAAACTCGTGCGGATCTGCAAGGAGGACGAGGGCGTCGCGATCTGCGCCGGCCTCGCCTACACCGGCCAGCGCGGGCTTCTTCTCATTCAGCAGACCGGCCTGCTCGACTCCATCAACGCGGTGCGCGGCGTCGCGGTCGAATATTCGCTGCCGATCTGCATGATGGTCGGCCTGCTGGAAAAGGAGGTCGGCGTGATGCCGCGGCAGTCGAAGCGCTACGGCGTGCGCATCGTCGAGCCGATCCTCGACGCGATGGGCGTCGGCTATCACAACATCGAGGCGCAGGCCGACGTGGCCAAGATCCGTCCGGCCATCGACGCTGCGTTCCGCGACAGCAAGCCCACCGTGATCCTGATCGGACAGAGGCCGTCATGATGGACCGCAAGGCGTGCCTCAAGGCGATCGCGCGCCATGTCGACGACGCCGACATCGTGCTGCCGGTCTATTCGACGGCGTTCGACTGGATCGACATCCGGCCGAGCCCGCTGAACTACCTGTCGCACGGCGCGATGGGCCTTGCATCGTCGCACGCACTGGGCCTCGCGCTCGGGCGGCCCGACAAGCGGGTGATCGTGCTCGACGGCGACGGCAGTCTTCTGATGAATCTCGGCACGCTGGTCTCGACCGCGGAAGCCGCGCCGAAGAACATGATCCATTTCGTGATGGAGAACGGCACCTACGAGGCGAACGGCGGCCATCCGATCCCGGGACGCGGCGCGGTGAGCTTTGCCGGCCTCGCCCGCTCGGCGGGATACCGGAACGTCTACGAGTTCTCCGACCTGAAGATCTTCGAGCAGCAGGCGGGCGCGATCCTGTCGGAGACCGGCCCGGTGTTCGTGTGCCTGAAGATCGTCTCGAGCGGCGATCAGGAGCGCGACTACAGCCGCCTGCACGGGCCGCATGTGCGCAAGGCGTTCAAGGACGCGCTTGGTGCGGGCTAGGTTCGGCGCGGGTTAGATTTGATGCGGGTCAGATCCGGCGCGGGTTAACAAGCCTGTTTGGGGGACGGAGCATGCGAATCCCCTTCTGTCGTCCAGTGGCCGCTTTTCCAGTGGCGTCTCTTCCGGTTGCCTCTCTTCCAGTTTCATGGTGCAGTTCGCCTGGACGAGCGCCGCGGCGCAACCGCCGGACCTGTCCGCGCGCAAGCTCACCATGGTCGTAGGGTTTGCACCGGGCGGCGGCGTCGGCACGCTCGCTGCTCGGCGGCCATGTCGACATCATAGACGCCGGACGACGTGTGCTGAGGATGAACGCCGCGATCAACTCCGCGGTCGCAAGGCCCGCGGTCAACAGCCGCCTGCGGACGATGGGCTACGAGCCGCACCAGATGCCGCTCGCCGAGACCGGGCCGTTCCTGACCGGCTCGATCGAGACATGGCGCAAGATGATCCTTGCCACCGGCATGACGATCAACTGACGCCGCCGGGTGCAAAAACGCCCCGGCCGAAACCGGGGCGTTTTCAAATCACACGCGGCAAATCACAGGTGGATCGGAATTACCGCAGCGGCTGCGGCGTCGGGCTCGGAGCAGGCGTCGGTGCAGACGTCGCCTGGCCTGTGGTCTGCGCCGACGGAATCTTCATCGCCGTCTGCGTCTCGTTGCCCTCGGAGTACATTGCCGCGACAAAGATGCCGCCGCACAACAGCAGCAGCACCGCGACCGCCGCCCACTGTACGCGCTTGTCGTACTGACCCATCTCCTCCACGTTTCCGTAACGGAGATTGGGATCGTTCAGGTGGTTCATCGAAACCTCCCTTGGTTGCAGGCTGGCAAGAAAACCCGCTCCCCCGAGCCTTCGTTCCGTGCTGGATATGCTTTGGAATTCAAGCACCTATGCGTAACCTGCCGCAGCCTTTAAATTGCCGCGGCGCGAAATGCACAGCCGGAGGTATTGCGATGGGGCAGACGCTGCGCGGGGCGGATATCGTTGCGCGCTCGCTCGCGCGGATCGGCTGCAGCCGGGTGTTCACGCTCTCCGGCAACCACATCATGTCGATCTTCGACGCGGCGATCGAAGCAGGCCTCGATCTCGTGCATGTGCGCCATGAGGCGGCCGCAGTCCACATGGCCGACGCGCACGGACGCCTCACCGGCGAGCCCGGCATCGCGCTGGTCACCGGCGGCCCGGGCCACGCCAACGCGGTCGGCGCGCTGTTCACGGCGCTCGGCGCGGAATCGCCGATGGTGCTGCTGTCGGGACATGCCGCAACGTGGGAGCTGGGCCGCGGCGGATTTCAGGAATTGCGGCAGGCCGAGATGGCGGCTCCCGTCACCAAGGCGTCGTGGACCGCACGGGACACCGTCTCGCTCGGCCGCGACATCGCCGAAGCGGTCCGCATCGCGACATCGGGGCGCCCGGGCCCGGTGCATGTGAGCCTGCCGTCCGATCTGCTCGACGCGAGGGTCGACGAAAACGCAGTCGGCTGGCCCGAGCGCAAGGCGCCCGCACGCACGCCGCCTGGCGCGACCGCGGCCGACAAGATCATCGCAGCGATTGCCGGCGCGAAGCGGCCGCTGATCATCGCCGGCCCGCAGATGTCGAATCTCGCGGGCCGCGCCCGGCTTGCCAGCCTCGAAGCCGCAACCGGCGCGCCCGCGGTGATCATGGAAAGCCCGCGCGGGATTGCCGACGCCACGCTCGGCGCATTTCCCGATCTGATCCGGCGAGCCGACCTGATCGTGCTGCTCGGCAAGGCACTCGACTTCACCACCCGATGGGCCACCGGGCCGGCGTTCGATCCGGATGTCCGGGTGATCGCCATCGATGCCGACGAAGCGCTGGTCGCGCGTGCCGGCAAAGAGAAAGGCGAGCGCCTGCTGATCGGCGTGACGGCGGATGCGAATGCCGCCGCCGAAGCGCTCACGTCGCGCGGCAAGAACGGGGCTTCCCCGTGGCTCGCCGAGGCGCGGGCCGCGCTCGACAGCCGGCCTGCGGAATGGCGCACGCTGGTTTCGCAAACGCCGGGACGGTTGCATCCGGCCGAGGTGTTCCGCGCGCTGCGGCCCCATGTCGAGCGCGATTCCGACACGGTGCTGATCTGCGACGGCGGCGAGTTCGCGCAATGGGGCCAGGGCATGCTGCCGCTGCGCCGCCGCCTGATCAACGGCGTCACCGGCTCGATCGGCTCGTCGCTGTCGTTTGCGCTGGCGGCGCGAATGATCGAGCCGCGCGCGCCGGTGTTTGCGGTCCTGGGCGACGGCACCATCGGCTTTCACATTTCCGAATTCGAAACCGCGGCGCGGCGCGGGCTGCCGTTCGTCGCGATCCTCGGCAACGACGCGCGCTGGAACGCGGAGAGCGAAATTCAGCGCCGCGACTACGGCGCGAACCGGATGCACGGCTGCGAGCTGCTGCCGTCACGGTACGACCAGGTGGTGACGGCGTTGGGCGGACACGGCGAGCATGTCGACAAGGCCGGCGACCTGCCAGCCGCGATCGAGCGCGCACTCGCAAGCGGCAAGCCGGCCTGCATCAACGTGATGATCGAAAGCGCAGCCGCACCGGTGATCCGGGCTTGACGAGAGGGAGCAAAAAAGCTCCTTCGGCATGAACAAAGCCACACAAAAGCGAACAGCGAATGCCGAGCAACTGTTCAGTCCGCACGCTTATGATGGATCGCGCTCGATCCAATTCAAAGCGCGGAAGCCGGACAGATAACTTTCACTTGGCGTTGGTGGTCGAATGCGGTGGCATGCGCGGGGTAGCCGGCGGCGGATTCATGAAGGTTCTCTCCGAAGCAAGACTGCAAGATTCATTCGACACGTTGCACGGGTCTTCTGCAGGCGCCTGCGCCGCCGCCTTTTTCATGACCCAGCAGTCAGAACAGGGCGTCAGAATTTTTCACGAAGACATTTGCACGCGAAAAATAGTAAATCCATTTCGATTTCTGTCGCAACCCTGCATGGTGGATACGGACTACATCGTTGACGAAATCATTTCCAAAAAACGCAATCTGGAGTCCGACAAGATAATTTCGGCGCCCGGCGTTCTGAATATCGTGACGACGTCGATTCTGGACGGACTGCCTGCAGTTCACAACAGCTTCGAAAACAAGGATCAGCTGCTTCGCGCACTGAAGGCGACGCTCCGCGTACCCGGCCCGTTCGAATATGGGATCGAAATAGACGGCAAGCGGCACCTTGACGGCGGCTTGGTGGCCCCGATCTCAGTCTCCTCGGCAATTGACTCAGGGGCTACGCATGTCTTGGTTGTCGGCACACAGCGGACACAAGACTACACAGCCGATAACACACGAAATCACATTGAGGCTCAAGCCCTGGGATTGCTCTATGGACGCCATCTAAAGCTCGCTTATCTAAACGCTCACGTGGCCGACGGGCGAGATTGGACGACCGCTCGCGATTTGCCGGTCGAAACTGATTTTCTGGTTCGACCCAAGGAATCTACGTGGTGCGGATGGTTCACAATCGACAAGGAAACATTGCGCAAAGTAGAAGCTGAGGCAGAAACAACCGCGCGAATTTATCTCGGTCGAGGCGACAACACCCGCACAACTGCGAACGGACTGCACCGATTTCGTTGTTAAATAATTTTAATCGACTTCATTATTTCCAAAGGATATTCAAAAGACCGCAATCGCGCCGAGAGGATCGCCCAAAAAATCACGATTGGAATAACAATTAGAACCGCACCAACAACTGCACCGATCTTGTTTCGATTGTAAGCAATATTTCCCAAGCGCTTAAACATTTCCCCTCCCCTCTCAAACTCAATTTCGGCGCATCTACGTTGGCAGTTTTGTAGATGCTTGAAGTAGTGCGGGAAGGTCGAGAAAAATGCCAAAGAGGCGAGCAAGGGGAAAACAGGAAGAATCCGGATAATGTCGTTGAGTGCCGCCAAATGCTGCACGACCGGCAAAGTCGCATCGGGCTGAACTTCTGTTTTCGCCAACAAACCAAGCGCCGTCGCGAACAAAGCATTTATCGTTATGTAGCCTCTGATGCCGGTATAACCGATGTCAACACCCTTGAAATACGCGTTCGCCGACTCTCTATATTCCGCCAGCTGAAATTCCGCTGTGCGTTTCTGATCTTCATTTTCGGTATTCGCAATAGGACCGCCATAAAGCCCGGTAAAGCGCACTTTTACTGGAGCCGAGAGCGACGTCTCTACCCCTTCGCTGGTCTTCATTGCACCCCCCATACAGCTTTGGAAATGTCCCAAAAAAGCAAAATTGAGACGAGCGATTTATGGGGTGTAAGTGTACATGACCCGACTGCGCGGACAATCTACTCGTGAGCTATTATCTTGCTGACCTTTGCCAACCATGGCCAAAAGCTCGCTCAGCTTCCCCTGTTCAAAGCATCAACTGCTTCGCCGCGGCAATTCGTGAATCGGACATCGCCACCAGGTTACGCGCGAGGCCCACGCGAGCCAGGATATTGATCAGCCACTTGGTCGGATCGAAAGCGTATCGTCCAACACCGTGCCTGTAGTCGCGAGGAAAGGCATGATGATAATTGTGGTACTGCTCGCCGAGCGTAAACGGGAACCACCACACATCGCGGGCCGATACGTCCCGGGTGAAGGGACGAACACCCCACATATGACAGACTGAATTGACGGCGTAGATGACGTGGTTCGACAACACCACCCGCAAAGCAGATAACAGCACTCCACCCCACCAGGGCGAGCCGATCGCGACGCTCAAACAAATCGGCAGGCCGACATTCAAGAGCGCGCTGAGAACCCAATAGTAGCGCTCCTGCCACAAGATCAACGGGATTGTCGTTGAGGCGGGCCGGAACCTCGATCGCCGGCACCGGCGAAAATATGATCCACTCGAAGTGGGCCCACCAGAAGCCGCGCTGAATATTGTACGGATCGTCGTCGCTATCCGTGTGCTGATGATGCAGGACGTGGGTGGATATCCACTGCCTTGCCGGCATCTGGAGCATGAACACCGCAAAGATCGCGAGGATGTATTCCACAGGCCTTGCGAAACACACGGCATTGTGCGTCCAGGCGCGGTGGTACAGCGCTGTAATTCCAAACCCGCCAAGAAGGTAGGTTGCAAAATAGAAGATCGCCTCGCCGATATGTATTCCATGAAAATACAGGAACGGAATGCTGCCCAGCGCCAGCAGGTGGGTCACTGCAAGAAAGACCAGAGCCGGATAGTGGACGAACGTGATGGCCCATCCGGCTGCGGTAGCGGTGGCCTCGACAATGCCGCCCGCGTTGCCCGGCTCCCGGTGGCGCGCCGGAATTGGGGTCCAGGCGCGCACGGTCCCCGCGGCCTCGTGAGGCGCGGCGGGGCTTTCCATACTGTCCAATCAGACGTCTCCTCGGGCGGTTCGCAGGTCATGCGCGGCAGTGACCGGCCGTCCTACGGGAGGACAGCGGCTGGCACTCTCGACGAACCGCAAATCAGAGAGTTTTGGCGCGCCCGCGATCGGCGGGCGAAATGGCCGGCTCATACGGCCAAATGTCACTTAGCCTACATAGGGCGGGATTGCGGCAAATGTACAGTGCGGCGCAACGGCGCGCACAGGGGGTAATTGGCCATCATCGGCAGGATTGACCGTGGAACTAGGGCCGGAAAGCGTCGGTTGGGCGCAATTGGCCGACCGGAACCCCATTCCAGTTGCGCAGCGGCGGGCGCACGAACCCGGCCAGTTCGGCGCTGTCGGCGTCGTTGTTGAGGAGCCGGTCGAGCGTCGCCGCCATCATCACCTCGGCGGCGCGGCCCGCGCCGTCGTCGCATTTCACCGCGATGCCGATGCCGAGCTCCGGCAGCGCCGCGCAATAGACGCCCTCCGCGCCGGTCTTCAGGAAGATCCGCGCGCCGAACTTCTCCATGACCTCGGTGCAGAACCGCCCGGTGCCGGCGACGTGCCACGGACGCGCCGCGCAGGCTTCGCGCAGCCTCGCCGCGGCCCGCGCGCGCTGCGGCGGCATGTGCGCGCCGCTGCCGAACCGCGCAAACGCCAAAGCCAGCGCGTCGAGCGGCAGCGCCCAGGTCGGCACCGAGCATCCGTCCACCGCGCAGAGGTCGGCGGTGAGCGGCGCCTCGCTCAAGGTCTCCAGCGTGTCCTTCACCGCGCGCTGCACCGGATGCGCCGGCTGCACGTAGTGGGCGACATCGGCTCCGGTGGCGCAGGCGACGCAGAGAAAGCCCGCATGCTTGCCCGAGCAATTGTTATGGACCGCGGTGGCGTAGCCTCCCGCGCGCGCCAGGGCTTGCGCCGAGGGCTGGTGGATCGGCCAGTGCGCGCCGCATTTGAGCGCCGAGGCGTCGAGGCCGATGCGCTGCAGCATCCGTTCGACGGTGGCGATATGGCCGGGCTCGCCGCTGTGCGACGAGCAGGCCAGCGCCAGCTCGTCCAGGCCGAAGCCGTAGCGGTCGGCGGCCCCGCTTTCGACCAGCGGCAAGGCCTGGATCGCCTTGATCGCCGAACGCGGAAACACCGGCCGCCGGACGTCGCCCAGCGCCAGGAGCTCCCGCCCGTCGGCGTCCAGCGCCGCGACCGACCCGGTATGCCGGCTCTCGACCAGCGGCGCCGCGCAGCACCTCGACCAGAACCGGATTAATCATCTTTAATGTCGCAGGCGCGCCCCTTGCCACGATTGCGTCGCGAACCGATTTATATTGGCATTATCATGCAGACGTCCGCCAATACTCCTGCTCCCAATAATTCTGCTCCCGATACTCCGAGATCCAATAGTTCAAGATCCATGCTTCCCCGCAAATCCCGCCGCAAACGCCTGATGCTGGCCTTTCTCGCCATATTTTTGCTTCCCGTGCTGATGGGCGCAGGCGCGCTCGCCTATCGCGGCGGGCCGACGCACTGGAGCGACTGGGACCGCAACGTGACGAGCCGGTTGCCGTCTGCGGCGGAGTATCCGCAGGCGCGCATCCTGGTGATGTCCGGCCGCACCCGCGGCTGGAAGGGCGTGGTCGCGGTCCACAGCTGGATCGTGGTCAAGGGCGAGAACGAACCGAACTGGCGGCGCTACGACGTGGCCGGCTGGGGCAGTCCGCTGCGGCTGAACTGGTGGCCGCCGGACCTGTGGTTCGGCGAACGCGGCAAGGCGATTGTCGACATCACCGGGCCGCGCGCGCAGGCGCTCATTCCGCGCGTCGACGCCGCGATCAAGAACTACCAGTACTCGAATTACGGCGACTATCGCATCTGGCCGGGCCCGAACAGCAACACGTTCGTCGCCGCAGTGCTGCGCGCCATCCCCGAGACGGAGGTGGCACTTCCGCCGAACGCGATCGGCCGCGACTTCCGCGCCGTGGCCCTATCTCGGCCTCACCGACAGCGGCACCGGCGTGGAGGCCAACCTCTGGGGCCTGCTCGGCGTCAAGATCGGCTGGATCGAAGGCCTCGAGATGAACGTGCTCGGCCTCGTCGCAGGCCTCGACGTTCGCAATCCGGGCATCAAGGTGCCGGCCTTCGGTCATGTCGGCTGGCCGCAGCAAACGGCGACGGCGGCCGGGCGCTAGCAATTCTCCTCACAACGATTTGCGCGCCGGCGACGTGACGCCACCATCGGCCTCTGCCACATTGGCGGCATGCACGAATGCCTGCCGCGGCTCGAACAGATCCCCTTCCCGGCGATTCGCCGTGGACGGCTCGACACGCTGCAGATCAATGTCGGCTACCGCTGCAACCAGTCCTGCGTGCATTGCCATGTCGGCGCGAGCCCGCACCGCACCGAGGAGATGAGCGGCGAGACCGCCGACACAGTTCTTCAGTTTCTCGACCGGCGGCGCATCGCCGCGCTCGACATCACCGGCGGCGCGCCGGAGCTGAACCCGCATTTCCGGCGCATCGTCACGACCGCCCGCGGCATGGGCGTGCATGTGATGGACCGCTGCAACCTCACCATCATGGAGGTCGGAGGCCAGCAGGACCTGCCGGAGTTTCTCGCCCGCGAGCAGGTCGAGATCGTGGCCTCGATGCCGTGCTATCTCGAGGACAACGTGGACCGCCAGCGCGGCAAGGGCGTGTTCGACGGCTCGATCCGCGGATTGCAGCGGCTCAACGCGCTGGGCTACGGCCGCGACGGCTCGGGGCTCGTGCTCAACCTCGTCTACAATCCGCAGGGGCCGTCGCTGCCGCCGCCGCAGGCGGCGCTGGAGGCCGACTACAAGCGCGTGCTGGGCGCCGACCACGGCGTCGTGTTCAACCGGCTCTATACGCTGGCCAACATGCCGATCCAGCGCTTCGGCTCGACGCTGATCTCCAAGAATCAGTTCGACAGCTATCTCGGCCTGCTGCAGCACGCGCATCTCGACGCCAATCTCGAAGGCGTGATGTGCCGGAACCTCATCTCGGTGGACTGGCGCGGCGAGGTGTACGACTGCGACTTCAACCAGATGCTCGGCCTGCCGATGGCGCTCGGCGAGAAGCCTCGCGTGCATCTGTCCGAACTCATGGATGCAACCCTCGACGGCAATCCGGTCCGTGTCTCCGGACACTGTTTCGGCTGCACGGCCGGTCAGGGATCGAGCTGCGGCGGCGCGCTGAAAGAGGCCGCGGAATGACGGCCGGTGCGCAGTCCCGCACGCCCGGCGAACGCTGACCCGCGGACCATGCCGCGCCTGTCCATCATCGTTCCGGTGCTCGACGAAGCCGAAGGCATCGGCCGCGCGCTCCACGCGCTATGCGCCGTTTCGCGAACGCGGCGCGGAGGTGATCGTCGCCGACGGCGGCAGCAGCGACCGTACGGCGGAGCTGGCCCGGCCGCTTGCCGACAAGACGATCACCGCGCCGCGCGGCCGCGCGGCGCAGATGAACGCGGGTGCGGCGGCCGCAGAGGGAGACGTGCTGCTGTTCCTGCATGCCGACACGGCGCTGCCGCCGGAAGCCGACGTGATGATCCTGGAGAGCTTGCGCGATCCGTCCTGGACATGGGGCCGTTTCGACGTGCGGATCGACGGGCAGAGCGTTCTCCTTCCGCTGGTGGCCTTCATGATGAACTGGCGTTCGCTGGCGACCGGAATTGCCACCGGCGACCAGGCCATATTCGTCACCCGCGAGGCGTTCGCCGCGGCCGGCGGGTTTCCCGACGTGCCGCTGATGGAAGACATCGCGCTCAGCAAGCGCCTCAAGCGGATCGGCCGGCCGCTGTGCCTCGCGGTCAAGGTCACGACGTCCGGCCGCCGCTGGGACCGGCAGGGCGCGATCCGCACCATCCTGCTGATGTGGCGGCTGCGGCTTGCGTACTTCTTCGGTGCGGAGCCTGCCGCGCTGGCCCGCCGCTACCGACCCGTTCCGCGCGATGGCTGAACCGGCCGCGATCGCCAGCATCGCCAGCATCTCCATCCTGGCCAAGGCGCCGGTGGCGGGCCTCGCCAAGACGCGGCTGATTCCGGTGCTGGGGCCCGAGGGCGCCGCGGCGCTCGCGGCAAGGCTGATCGGGCACGTGGTCGGCATCTGCGCGGCGGCCGCGACCGGTCCGGTGACGCTGTGGACCGCGCCGGACGACACCCATCCGCTGTTTGCGGCGATGCGCGACCGGCACGGCGTGACGCTGGCCCGCCAGCCGGACGGCGATCTCGGCGCGCGGATGCACGCCGCGGTGACTGCTGCGAACGGGCCTGTGCTGGTGGTGGGCGCCGACTGCCCGGCCATGACCGCGGACCACCTGCGGGAGGCGGCCAAGGCGCTGCGCGACCGTGACGCGGTGGTGATCCCGGCTGAGGACGGCGGCTACGTGCTGATCGGGCTCCGCGGGCCGCAATCCGGATTGTTTTCCGACATGGAATGGAGCACCGCCATGGTCATGGACGAAACGCGGCGAAGGATGCAGGCGCTTGCGCTGTCGTGCCGCGAGCTGCCGCCGCTCTGGGACGTCGATTCGCCCGACGACCTCGCGCGGCTGCAAGGGTCGCGATTCGGGGCCTGATTCGGGACGATGGGGACGGCCCGGCAACCGGTTCGCGCCTTGAGTCCGTTACCGAGGTGTTAACCGCCGGAAAAACATCGCCTGGGACTCGACGGGTAAAATCGCCGTTACGTGCCGCTCGACGGAGAGCGAGCCATGCCTGTGAAACTTCTGGTCCTGGGACTGCTGATTGCCAACCTGACCAACGTGATGTGCCTGATGACCCGGCTTTAGAGGCCGCCCAGGTTTCCGGCACCGACCATACGGCTAGGCAAGCCGCAGCAGCACCAGCCCGACCACGATCATTCCCGCCGCCGCCACGCGGGCCATCCGGAGCCGCTCCTTCAGGACCACGACCGCGATGATTGCGCCGAACAATACGCTGGTTTCGCGGAGCGCCGCGACGATGGCGATCGGCGCGAGCGTCATCGCCCAGATGGCGATGCTGTAGGAGATCACCGCGAGCGCGCCGCCGCCGAGCCCGGTCTTCCAGTGCGGCACCATCGCGGCAAACACCGAAGGTCCGCGCCGCACCAGCGCATAGACCACGACCACCGGGGCGATGCCGATGAACAACAGCGCCGAATAGGCGTTGGCCTTGCCCGGCCCGGCGAGCCGCGCGCCGATGCCATCGACCACCGAGTAGACGCAGATCGTCACCGCGGTGAACAGCGCGAAGCCGACCGCCTGCCGGTCGAGCTTCGCCAGATCGCGGCCGCCGCGCAGCGACAGCAGCAGCACGCCCACCGCCAGCAGAACAATCCCGCCCCAGCCGTAGAGACCGAGCCGCTCGCCGACGAACAGCGTGGTGACGGTCGCGGTCATCAGCGGGGCCGCGCCGCGGGCGATCGGATAGACCTGCCCCATGTCGCCGGTGCGATAGCTTTCGATCAATCCGGCAAAATAGAACAGGTGAATGATGATGGAGGCGATCAGCCATGGCCAGGACGCGGGTGCGGGCCAGCCGTAGAACGGCACGAACGGAAGCGCGACGAGGCCCGCGCCGACGGCGACCAGCGTGGTGGTGGCGAGCGGATCGAGCGTGCGCTTGATGCCGGCGTTCCAGCCGGCGTGGCAGAAGGCGGCAAGCAGCACCGCCGCGAAGACGAACAGGTCCACTAGCTCCCGCCCCTGTGTGTATCCTTGCCGCCACGCTCGGCGAGCTGCCGGTCGTAGTCGAGCACCGCCTGGAGCAGCACCTGCGCGCCCTTCGCGCATTGCTGTTGCGAAGAAAACTCCGCCTCGTTGTGGCTGATGCCGCCGCGGCACGGCACGAACACCATGGCGGACGGCGCGACGCGCGAGATATAGGCCGCGTCATGGCCCGCGCCGGAAACGATGTCGCGCGCGCTGAAGCCGGAAATCTCCGCGGCGCGGCGAACGGCCGTGACGCAGTCCGGGTCGAACCGCACCGCGGGCTGCACCCAGATCGTCTTGCCCTCGGCGCCAAGCGCGAGATCGTCGCCGATCACCTTGAGGCGGTCGTAGAATTCCTCCTCCATGTCGTGGAGCACGCCGTCGTCGGGATGGCGCAGATCGACGGTGAGGAAGACCTCGCCCGGAACGACGTTGCGCGAATTGGGCCGGTTCTCGATCAGCCCCACGGTCGCGACGCCGGGCGCATACTTCCGGCCGATCCAGTCCACCGCCTCGATCACGCGGGCGGCGCCGAGCAGCGCGTTCTTGCGCAGGTGCATGGGCGTCGCGCCGGTGTGCGCGTCCTGTCCGGTCAGCGTTGCCTCGTACCAGCGCATCGCCTGCACGCCGGTGACCACGCCGATGTCCTTGCCTTCGGCTTCGAGGATCGGCCCCTGCTCGATGTGCAGTTCGAAGAAGGCCGAGAGCGGATGCTCGCCGCAGCGCTCGGCGCCGCGGTAGCCGATCTGCTCCAGCGCCGCGGCGAAGGTCACGCCGTCGCGGTCCTTCTGCGCCTGCGCCTTGTCCTTTTCCAGCGCCCGGGCAAAAACGCCGGACGCGACCATTGCGGGGGCAAAGCGCGAGCCCTCCTCGTTGGTCCAGTTCACCACCTCGATCGGCGCATAGGTCTCGTAGCCGGCCTCGACCAGCGTGCGCAGCGCCTCGAGGGCCGAAAGCACGCCGAGCACGCCGTCGAACTTGCCGCCGGTCGGCTGGGTGTCGAGATGGCTGCCGAACGCGATCGGGGGAATGTCCGCACTGCCCGCGCGACGCGCAAACATCGCGCCCATGTCGTCGACCGTGACGCGGCAGCCGAGCGCCTCGGCGCGCGCCTTGAACCAGTCGCGCACCTGCCGGTCCAGATCGGTGAGCGTGAGCCGGCAGATGCCGCCCTTGGCGGTGCCGCCGATCGCGGCGGTCTCCATGATCTCATCCCACAGCCGCTCGGCGTTGATTGCGAGATTGCGCATCAGAGCATGACCCCGAAAAGTGGGAACCGGTTTTCGGCCAAGGTCATGCTCGACGTCTCATGCGCGGGCGCGCTGCGCGGCGGGCGCCCAGAGCTTCGGGCCGGCGCGCAGATACTGCGGCACGCGCGCCACGTCCGCGCCGAGTTCCACGCCGGCGTGCCAGCCCCAGCGCGGATCGTCGAGCATCGCGCGCGCCATGGCGACCATGTCGGCCTTGCCCTCGGCGACGATGGCTTCGGCCTGCGACGGCGTGGTGATCAAGCCCACGACCCGCGTGGCGATGCCGGCCTCCTTCTTGACCCGCTCGGCAATCGGCACGTTGTAGCCCGGCCCGACCGGGTTGCGGGTGTCCGCGGTGACGCCGCCGGACGACACGTCGATGTAGTCGAGACCGTCGGTCATCAGCGCCTTGCTGAAGGTCACGGCGTCATCCGGCGTCAATCCATCATCGCGCCAGTCGCTGCCGGTGATGCGCGCGCCGAGCGCGATCGACTTCGGCACGGCCTCGCGCACCGCGCGCGCGATCTCGCGGGCGAGCCGCATGCGGTTCTCCAGCGAGCCGCCGTACTGGTCGGTGCGATGATTCGACACCGGCGAGAGAAACGAATGGGCGAGATAGCCGTGGGCGTAATGCAGTTCGATCGCGTCGAAGCCGATCCGCACCGCGCGCTTTGCCGAATTGACGAAGCAGTCGCGGACATGGGCGATGTCGGCCAGGGTCGCCCCGCGCGGCATGTGCCAGTCCTTGCCGAACGGCAGCGGCGAGGGCCCGAGCGTCTCCCACGGGTCCTGGCCGGGTTTCAGCGCACCGCCGCCCTCCCACGGCCGCTGCGACGACGCCTTGCGGCCGGCATGCGCGATCTGGATCCCCCATTTGGCGGTGCCGGCGCGCCGGCAATGATCAATCACGCGCTTGAGCGCCGCCTCGTTGTGATCGGAGTAGAGCCCGAGGCATCCGTGGGTGATACGGCCGTGGCGCTCGACGTGGGTGGCCTCGACGATGACGAGGCCCGCGCCGCAATTGGCCAGCATGCCGAGATGCCCCCAATGCCAGTCGGTCGCGCTGCCGTCGTCGGCGCTGTACTGGCACATCGGGGCGACGACGATGCGGTTGGCAAGCTCGAGCTGGCCGAGCTTGATCGGGGAGAACAGCGAGGACATGGAGGACCCTTGAATGAGAACGGAGTGTGATTTCGGGCTGCGATCATAGTGGCAGCGGGGGGCCCGGCAAGCGGATCGCCGGATTACGGCCACAGCCTGCCGAACATTTTCCTTTATTGCGCCGCGCTCAGGTCCCGAACCCTTGGTCACTACTAGCCGCGCCGCCGAGCGGAGCGAAGCAACGTGAGGAGCCGGCGCGGCCACTATTGAGTGCTCGCGCTGGCCGCTCGCTTCGCTCGCCAGCGCAAGCCGGGGCTCTGACGAGGGGACGTGCTTTCATGCTGCGGCGGTTTTTCCAATCCCGGGTATTTTCCAAGCTGTTTTACGAGCTGCTGCCCGCGGCGGCCGTCAGCATTCTGGGCGCCTTCCTGATCAACAAATACGCGCGGCCGACCGACCCGCCGCCACGGCCGGTGGCTACGGCCGCCGCCAACGCGGAACTGGTGTTGTTGCTGCGTGAGCAGCAGGCATTGCTGGCCGAATATCTGAAGAAAACCGCCGAAGCGCGCCAGCGCGCTGGCGCTGGTGTTGCCGCCGTGCCCGAGGCCGAGACGCTCAAGGCCGCGGAACGGACGGCGGCACAGGTGCTCCGCGAGTCCAAGGCTGCGGAGGCGCGCGCGCTGGCTGCCGCCCGCGCCGGCACCGAAGCGCCGGAGCGAAAGGTCGTCGTCCGGCAGCCGGTGCAGCAGCCCGCGCCGTCTCCGCCCGGCGAGCCGCTGCACCTGCATCCCGCGGCCAGCACTGCGCCGCCCCCACCGGCTCCGCAAATCGCCGCACCGGCCATGCCGCCCGCGCCGCCGCGCGAGAATGCCGCCGTGTCCACGTTGCGTGACGCGATGTCTGCCATCGAACGGATCCCGTCGCGGATTACCGACTGGTTCAGCGAAGGCGCGCCGCCCCGCCCGCCGGCCGACCTGCCACAGCGCAATTTCATGAAAGTGGCGCTGTAGCTTCGGGCTAAGTCAACCGCAGCAGCTTCGGGCTAAGTCAACCGCAGCACCGCCAGCGCCAGCGCCTTGGCGCGCGGCACCAGCGTGTCGATCTCCAGGTACTCGTCGGGCGAATGGGCCCGGCCTCCGACCGGCCCGACCGCGCAGATGGTCGGCGTGCCGGTCGCGGAGGTAAATCCGGAATCGGCGCCGCCGCCGGTGAACAGCGCCGCCGTGTCGGTCACGCCGAGCGATTGCAGCGCCGCCGCGTAGTGCTCGTACAACGCCTTGCCGTCCGGCGTCTCGACCAGCGGCAGGAATTCCGCGGTGATCTCGTATGTCGTGCGCGTTCCCGGGACGTAGCTCTTCGCCAGGATCTCCTCGATCTTCGCCAACGTCGCCGCGCGCTGCTGCGGCGTGATAAAGCGCAGGTCGACCTCGCCCTTCGCCCAGGGCGCGATGGTGTTGACCGTCTGGCCGCCGGAGACGACGCCGACATTGAGCGTGATGCCGCTCTTCGGCTCGCTCAGCCCGTGCAGAGCCAGCGTCTTGTGGGCGAGCTCGTTGATGGCGCTGATGCCGGCCTCGAAGTTGACGCCGGAATGCGCGGCCTTTCCGGTGATCTCGAAGCGGACGAACATGCAGCCCTTCCGACCGGTCACCGCAGCGCCGCGCGCCCTCCCCGGCTCCGAATTGAAGCAGACCCGCGCGGCGCGCGCGTGCGCCTCGATCACCGGCCGCGAGAACGGCGAGCCGATTTCCTCGTCCCCGGTGAACAGCGCCATCACCGGCGCCGGCGCGCCGCCGAACTGCTTGATCGCGGCAAGCACGAAGCAGTTCATCACCAGACCCGCCTTCATGTCGGCGACGCCCGGACCATAGGCGCGGTCGCCTTCGATCTTGAAGGGCCGCCGCACAGGCTCGCCCTTGGGAAACACCGTGTCGCGGTGACCCATCAGCATGATCGGCCGGTTGCCGCCATGACCCACGGTCGCGGTGATGGCATCGCCGAACTTCGCGTCGGGCGTCACCTCGGCGTCGATGCCGTGGCTTTTCAGGAAATCCCGGATGTGCTGGCCGACGGCGTCGACGCCCGCCTTGTCGTAGGAGCCGCTGTCGGTGTTCACCAGCGTCGCGAGCAGCGCCACCATGGCGTCGTGCTGGCCGCCGAGCCATTCCAGGATTTTCCGTTCGCTGCCGTTCGCTGCCGCCATGCTTCACCCGTCGAACACCCCATGGGATCGACAGCGTAGAGGCGTCGATGGCGAAAGGAAATCGGCCGTGGCGTGATCAGGCCGCCCTGATCTTCGGCGACTGCTGCTGCAGCACCAACTCTTCCGGGCGCGGCGCGATCTTCGCCCAGCGCTGCGCCTGCGCGATGGCGTTGCGCATCTCGGCGATAAATTGCTGTTCGGTGTAGTAGCGCTTCCAGCGGCCGCTCTTGTAGAGCTCGAGATGATGGTCGCGCCGACGCTCGGCGAGCGCCCGCCACTTCAGTGCGACGTTCTCCAGCCTGACCGTGGCCTTGACCATAGTCTTTGGCACTTCTGAGCTACGCGGAACAGGGCACTCGAATTCACGATGCGCCATGATCGATCCGCCTGTCACCGCTTGAACGGCGGATCGATGCTTAGTCCGGATTCGCGCAGGAACAACGCGACGGTGGCCGCGATGGCGGCGGCCGCGGCTTTATGCACAACAATGTGGGCGGCCTGCGCCACATATGCACAGGGCCGGACTTGCAATTCACAAAGTCGGGTCAGGATTTGATCGAGACGATGCCCTCGATCTCGACCGAAATCTGCATCGGCAGCGAGCCCATGCCCACCGCCGAGCGCGCGTGCTTGCCGCTTTCGCCGAACACCTCGACGAACAGGTCCGACATGCCGTTGGCGACCTTGGGATGGTCCTTGAAGTCCGGCACCGCGTTGACCATCACCAGCATCTTGAGAACGGTGTCGACCCGGTCGAGCGAGCCCAGCGCCATCTTCATGGTGGACAGAAGCTGCAGCCCGATGCTGCGCGCGCGCTTGTAGCCCTCGTCGACCGAAATCTCGGCACCGACCTTGCCGGACAGCGTATTGCCCTTGTCGTCGCGCGGCCCCTGCCCGGCCAGGAACAGGAGATTGCCGGCGATCCGGTACGGCAGATAGTTCGCGACCGGCGACGGCACGTTCGGCAGCACCAGGCCGAGTTGTTTCAGGCGGGCTTCTGCGCTCATGACCACTCCTTTGAACCAAATTCGCCCGGCCAATTATTCAAGACGCGGCCGGTCGGGACAAGCCCGCGCGCGACGATACTGGAATGCTGGACTACAGCTTGATCCGCAGATAGTGCGCGAGTTCGCCGATCACGCCGCGGCGGAAGGCCAGCACGCAGATGACGAAGATCACGCCCTGGATCACCGTGACCCATTGCCCGACCTGGGCGAGGTAGTTCTGCATGGCGATGACGATGAAGGCGCCGGCGACCGGGCCGAACACGGTGCCGAGCCCGCCGACCAGAGCCATCAGCACCACCTCGCCCGACATCGGCCAGTCGACGTCGGTCAGCGAGGCGATCTGCAGGACGATCGCCTTGGTCGAGCCGGCAAGGCCCGCCAGCGTCGCCGACAGCACGAAGGCCACGAGCTTGTAGCGGTCGGTCTTGTAGCCGAGCGAGATGGCGCGCGCCTCGTTCTCGCGGATCGCTTTGAGCACCTCGCCGAACGGCGAATGGATGATGCGGTAGATCAGCAGGAAGCCCGCGAGGAAGATCGCGACCACCGTAATGTACATGTTGGTCTGGTCGGCAAGGTCGATGGTCCCGAACAGCCGGCCGCGCGGCACCGCCTGGATGCCGTCCTCGCCGCCGGTGAACTTGGCCTGCAGCGCGAAGAAGAACATCATCTGCGCAAGTGCGAGCGTGATCATCGCGAAATAGATGCCCTGGCGGCGGATCGCCAGCGATCCCGCGACGATGCCGAGGCCGCAGGCCGTCAACGTGCCGGTGAGGATCGCAAGCTCGGGCGGGAAACCCCAGACCTTGGCGGAATGCGCCGCAAGATAGCTCGCCCAGCCGAAATAGAGCGCATGGCCGAACGACAGGAGCCCGCCATAGCCGATCAGCAGGTTGAAGGCGCAGGCGAACAGCGCAAAGCAAAGCGCCTGCATGACGAACAGCGGATAGAGGAACATCGGCGCGACGACGAGCGCCGCGACCATGATCACGAAGGCGACCGGCTCGCTCCAGTTGCGGCCCGAGCCGCTGTCGACGGGTGCGAGCGGGGAAGCGGTTTCGACGCGCTGCTCCATCACGCCCTCCGCCCGAACAGGCCGGCCGGCCGCACCAGCAGCACGATCGCCATGATGACGAAGATCACGGTGTTGGAGGCCTCGGGGAAGAACACCTTGGTCAGGCCCTCGACCACGCCGAGGCCGAAGCCGGTGACGACCGCGCCCATGATCGATCCCATGCCGCCGATCACCACGACGGCGAACACGACGATGATGAGCGAGGAGCCCATCTGCGGGCTGACGTTATAGATCGGCGCAGCCATCACGCCGGCAAAGGCCGCGAGCGCCACGCCGAAGCCGTAGGTCAGCGTGATCATGCGCGGCACGTTGATGCCGAAGGCGCGCACCAGCGTCGGGTTCTCGGTCGCGGCGCGGAGATTGGCGCCGAGCCTGGTGCGCTCGATGACGAACCAGGTGGCGAGACAGACCCCGAGCGAGGCGACGATCACCCAGGCGCGGTAGTTCGGCAGGAACATGAAGCCGAGATTGCGGCCGCCCTGAAGCTGCTCAGGCATCGTGTAAGGCAGGCCCGCGGAACCGTACTGGTTGCGGGCCAATCCCTCGATGATCAGCGCGATCCCGAAGGTCAGCAGCAGGCCGTAGAGATGGTCGAGCTTGTAGAGCCACTGCAGCATCGTACGCTCGATGATCATGCCGGTGATGCCGACGAGAATGGGCGCGACCACCAGCGCCCACCAGTAGCCGAGCCCGGTCCATTGCAGCAGCAGGAACGCCGCGAAGGCGCCCATCATGTACTGGGCGCCGTGGGTGAAATTGATGATGTTGAGCATGCCGAAGATCACGGCAAGCCCGAGGCTCAGCAGCGCGTAGAACGAGCCGTTGATCAACCCGATCAGGAGCTGTGCGAACAGCGCCGTCGAAGGGATGCAGCGTCCGCCCAGAAATTCGGGGATGCAGAGTTCGAACACGCCAACGATCCTCGACGAAATGACATCACCGGGTTCCGCCGCGCCGTGGAGCGCGGCGGGCCCGGTGATAACTGCTCAGGTCAGCCGCTCACCAGCGAGCAGCCGCCGTCCTTGGCCGGTCGGAACGCTTCCGCCGCCGGGATCGTCGCGCGCAACTTGTAGAAGTCGCCGGGGTGCTTGGACTCCGCCGGCGTCTTGACCTCAAACAGGTAAGCGTCGTGCACCTTGCGGCCGTCGGCGCGGATCGTGCCCTTGCCGAACAGCGGATCGTCGGTCGGCTGCTTCTTCATCTCGGCCACCACCGCCTTGCCGTCGGACCCGCCCTTGGCCGCCACCACCGCCTTGAGGTAGTGCGTGACGCCCGCATAGACGCCGGCCTGGATCATGGTCGGGAACTTGCCCGGACGCTCGCCCTGCCAGCGCTTGGTCCAGGCGCGGTTGTTGTCGTTGGCGTCCCAGTACCAGGTCTCGGTCAAGGTCAGGCCCTGCGCGGTGGGAAGCCCCATCGCGGCGACGTCGCTCGCGAACACCAGGAGGCCTGCGAACTTCTGCCCGCCCTTGACGATGCCGAACTCGGCACCGGCCTTGATCGAGTTGATGGTGTCGCCGCCGGCATTGGCGAGGCCGACGATCTTGGCCTTCGAGGTCTGCGCCTGCAGCAGGAACGACGAGAAGTCGTTGGTGTTGAGCGGATGACGGACCTTGCCCAGCACCTTGCCGCCATTGGCCTCGACCACCGCGCTGGTGTCACGCTCCAGCGCATGGCCGAATGCGTAGTCGGCGGTGAGGAAGAACCACGAGTCTCCGCCGGTCTTCACCAGCGCCTTGCCGGTGCCGTTGGCGAGCATCCAGGTGTCGTAGGTCCAGTGCACCGTGTTGGCGTTGCACTTCGAGCCGGTGAGATCCGAGCTCGCAGCGCCGGAGACGATGAACACCTTGTTCTTGGTGGCCGCGATCTGGCTGACAGCAAGCGCGACGCCCGAGTTCGGAACGTCGATCACCATGTCGACATTCTCGGTGTCGAACCATTTGTTGACGACGCCGGAGCCGACGTCGGCCTTGTTCTGGTGGTCGGCGCTGACCAGATCGACCTTCACGTTCGGATTGCTCTTGATGAAATCGGCGATCGCAAGCTTGGCCGCCGCGGTCGATCCCGGGCCGGCGAGGTCGGCGTAGAGGCTCGACATGTCGCTCATGACGCCGATCTTCACGCTGATCTGCTGCGCCTGCGCGGGCGATGCGGCGAGCGCGATGGCCAACGCCGTCAAACTCACAAGACTCTTCATTCCCATCCTCCTGTCAGTAGCGCGCCGGGAACCGGCGCGATCGTTCACACTCCGAGATAGTCGTGCAGCTTGCCGAGGTTGGCCTCCAGCTCGGAACTCGCGAAGCTTTCGGCGACCCGGCCGTGCTCCATCACATAGTAGCGGTCGGCGACGGTCGAGGCGAACCGAAAGTTCTGCTCGACGAGAAGGATCGTGAAGCCCTGCTGCTTCAGCGTGCGGATGGTCTTGCCGATCTGCTGGATGATAACCGGCGCTAATCCCTCGGTGGGCTCGTCGAGCAGCAGCAGCCTTGCCCCGGTGCGCAGGATGCGGGCGATCGCCAGCATCTGCTGCTCGCCGCCGGACAGCTTGGTGCCCTGGCTCGATCCGAGCCGCTCCTTCAGGTTCGGAAACAGATCGAAGATCGTGTCGAGCGACAGACCGCCGCTCTTGACCTGCGGCGGCAGCATGAGGTTTTCCTCGACCGTCAGGCTCGCGAAGATGCCGCGCTCCTCCGGGCAGAAAGCGATGCCCGCGCGCGCAATCTCGTTCGAAGCGGCCCCAATGAGATCGCGGCCCTCGAAGCGCACCGCGCCCGAGCGCTGGCCGACGATGCCCATGATCGACTTCATGGTCGTGGTCTTGCCGGCGCCGTTGCGGCCGAGCAGCGTCACCACCTCGCCCTGATGCACATCGAACGTGACGCCGTGAAGAATGTGCGACTCGCCGTACCAGGCGTGCAGGTCCTTCACCGCGAGCAGCGGTGTGCGCACGTCAAGCATGACCCGTACCCATGTAGGCCTCGCGCACCTCGGGATTGTTCGACACCGAGGCATAGTCGCCTTCGGCGAGCACGCGGCCGCGCGTCAGCACGGTGATGCGGTGGCAGAGATTTTCCACCACGCTGAGATTGTGCTCGACCATCAGCACGGTGCGGTCGGCGGAGACGCGCTTGATCAGCGCGGTGATCCGGTCGATGTCCTCGTGGCCCATGCCGGCGGTCGGCTCGTCGAGCAGCATCATCTCGGGATCGAGCGCGAGCGTGGTGGCGATCTCGAGCGCCCGCTTGCGGCCGTACGGCAGTTCCACCGCGGCGGTCTCGACAACATCCGACAGGCCGACGTCGTTGATCAGCGAACGCGCCCGCTCGTTGTAGCGATTGAGGGCGCGGCGCGAGCGCCAGAAGTCGAACGAGCCGCCGCGCTGGCGCTGCAGCGCGATACGTACGTTCTCCAGCACGGTGAGATGCGGGAACACCGCGGAAATCTGGAACGAGCGCACCATGCCGAGCCGCGCCACGTCGGCCGGCTGCATCGCGGTGATGTCCGAGCCCTTGTAGACGATGCGCCCGCGGGTGGGCTGCAGGAACTTGGTCAGCAGATTGAAGCAGGTGGTCTTGCCCGCGCCGTTCGGCCCGATCAGCGCATGGACGGTGCCGCGCTCGACGCGAAGGCTGACGCCGTTCACGGCGACGAAGCCGGCGAAGTCCTTGGTCAATTCCTCGGTTTCGAGGATGTACTCGGCCATACGACGCATCCCGGATGCGTTTTTCGGACCGGACAGCCTCTCAGCCGTCCGGACCGCGCACCTGCTCCCAGAACGCGGTCATTTAGAAGGGCTTCGTCAGGGCCGTCCAGACCCCAAAAGTCTCATGCGGGAGCGCCAATCGGCCGCGGAACATGCGCAAGGTCCAAGCAGCGTCCAAAAAAGAACCCACCCGGATGGCGAACCATCCGGGCGGGCCCTGTGAGACCGACGCGAGGGGAAGGCGGGGGGCGTGCGCGCCGGTCGCAAGGCTCTGTCGATTAGTAGTAGCGGCAGACCCGGGCCGTACCGACGTAGTAGCCGTACGAGTCGTACTGGCGCTCGAAGCGGCAGCGGCGATAGTCGACGTAGTGGCCGCCATAGACCGGCTCGGCGTAGGCGTTCGCGACCGCACCGGCCACGATGGCGCCACCGATCACGCCGGCGGCGATGCCCCAACCACGATGACCCGCATTCGCGGCGCTGGTCGGAACGATGAGGCTGGTCGCCAAAGTCACGGCGGCGAGGGTGGCGGCAATCTTGGACTTGATATTCATGGCTCTCTCCCAATGGATTTCCGGGGGACCGATATGGCCCTCATGTCCGTTGGTCGAGGCGGTCAGGCAAAGGTTCAGACGGGCTGGGCCGGGCCCGCGCGGCCTGTGCGAAAAGTCACAGCGTCCGGTTTTGGTACAGCGAGCCTGGAAGTGCCGGAAACAGGGTTTCGAGCCCCGGAAAGCCGAAGGGCCGGGTGACCCCCGGCCCTCGGCGCTCGGTTAAAGCCCCTGACGCTATTGCGTCCTGACCTGGGGCTGGATTTGGGGCTGGATTTGGGGCTGGATTTGCGGCCGGCCTTGAGGCTGCGGCGCGGCCTGCCCGGCGGACGCGCTCGGCTGCGCCGCCAGGATCGCCTGATAGGCATCGACCAGGCCCGCGCCGAATTCGGGATCCTTGCCGGTCGGGCCGAGGTCCCTGGCGGTGTCCTGAAGGATCTTGCGCACGCCGTCCGGCGTGAGCCCCGGCGCCCGCTGCAGCATCAGCGCCGCGACCCCGCTCACATAGGCGGCCGAGAACGAGGTGCCGGAGATCAGCTGATAGTCGTTGTCCGGAGCCGGCAGGAGGATATCGACGCCCGGCGCCGCGACCGAAACGTGCGGACCGATATTGGACGCGCGGAACATCTGGTCGGTGGAGTCGGTCGCCGACACCGCGATCACGTTCGGATCGGCGGCCGGATATTGCGGCGGCGACTTCGGGCCGAAATTGCCGGCGGCCGCGATCAGCACCGCGCCGTTCGCCTTGGCGGCGGCGAGATAGCGCCCGAGCCCCGGATCGGTCGGACCGGCGAAGCTCATGTTGATGACGCGGGCCTTCTGCTCGGTTGCGTACTTGATGCCCTTGACGATCGCCATCGTCGTGGCCTCGCTGCTGGTGCCCGACGAACCGAACGCACGGATCGCAAGAATGCGCGCGGCAGGCGCAGCGCCCATCAGGCGGGCGCGCGCGGCGATCGCTCCCGCAATCGCCGTACCGTGCGAGTGCGGCCGCTCGAGCTTGCCGAGCGCGTCGAACGAGCCGGCCACCGCGCCCTTGAATTCGGGATGGCCGAGGTCGACGCCGGAGTCGATCACGGCGACCAGGATCTTGTCGCCATCGGCGAGGCCGTGAGCCTCGCCGATGCGAAGCTTGGCGAGCGCATATTGCGCGGGATCGCCGGCCGCGGGCCGTGCGGCCGCGGTCGCAACGGCGGGCGTCGGCTGCGGAGTGGCCTGCGGCAGCGGCGCAAACGAGCCGCCCGCCGCCGCGCCCTGACTTGCGCCTTGCGAGCCGGTGAAGATGAAATTCGGCTGCACCGCGGCGAACACCCGTTCGCGGCCGAGCTGGCCAAGGACCGTGCGCACCTGGCGGCCGTCGTTGATCTTCCAGCGGAACATCGTCGAGTTGGTCAGCGGCGTGTAGAACGATTCGAGCCGCGTCAGCCGATGGCGCGCGGCAATCGCGCTGGTTGCCTGCGGCGAGATCTGGCCCACGACCTCGATGATCACCTCGTCCTTGACGAAGCGATTCTCGTTCGGCGGCGGAATGGTGACGCCGCCACGCTGCGCAACGTTGGTGCCGCCGGTGCGCGGCGGGAGCGGTCCGGAAGGACCTGCGCCGGCGGGGCCTGCTCCGGCAGGTCCTGCTCCGACAAGCCCTGGCGTCGCAACCGCGACGCCGGTGACGACGGCCGGACCGATGATGCCGGGGCCTATCCACGGCGGACGCTTGCCCGGCGGACGGCGGCCGGGACGGCCGTCGCCGCCCGGAGGATTGTTGATCACGACGCCGTCGCCTTTGCCCTTGCCGGGATAGCGGGTGCCACCGAGCGTCGGATTGGTCGGCACCGAATTGAAACGCTGGTAGCGCGGCTCGCTGCGGAAGCCCGAATTGCCCATCGAGCCGCCCATATTGCCTATGCCGCCGCCGCCGCGCGGGCCGACCGACATGCTGCTGGGACGGAATTGCGCGTGCGACGCAGTGGTGGCCGCGGCGATCACGACCACCGCCAAGGCAGTCGAGATCGACAGCAAGCCGATCAAACCAGAACGGTTGTTCGATGAGCGCTTCTTCAGTGAGGGCATGGCATCGCCTCCGCGCAAGTAGTCACTCCCGCTGTGCCCCTGTTTTAGCGACGCCATTGTGGCCTCGCTAAGTCTGATTTGGCCGTGTCCGGCCTTTGACCGGAGAATTTCGTCCGTCCCTGACTTCAATCCGGGACGGCTCCAACCTGGTGCCTTACTGCGCCGCCGGGACCGCGAAGCTGACCACCGGATTGGCCGCGAGCTTCTTGACCACCGCGCCAAGCTGTTCCTTGGACATCGGCTTTTCGGCAACGCGAACCCGGAAGAAACCAGCCTGCGCCGACCTTCGACGATGACCGCCTTGTTGTCGTTCAGGAAGGCGGTGATGGCGGCAGCGGTCGCATCGGGCTTGAAGCGAACGCGGACATAAGAGCTGCCGGTCGTGCGCCTGTTCGTAAGAGGCAAGCTGCGGACCGACCGCAGCCTTCCTTCACGAACACGCCGGCGAGGATGCCCGCCTGAAGCACGATCGCGAGCGCCGCGGCGGACGCGCCGTAGGCCAGCGTGCGCGGCGAGAAGCCGGCGACGAAATTGGTCATCCAGGCGGTGAGATTGAACGACATCCTGGGCTTGCGGGCCGGCTCGGCGTCGATCTTGGCGAACAGCGCCTCCATCGCGCGCGCCGACGGCGCACCCAGGTTCTCGTTGAGGCGGATCGCCTCGCCCAGCTCTTCGCGCACCAGATCGTAGCGGGCGGCGAGTTCGTTGTCGTTGGCGAGCGCCTGCTCGACGCGGGCGGCGTCGCGGCGGCTCAAAGTGCCTGCGGCATGCCACGGCAGGAGCATCTCGACGTCCTGCGGAAGCTCGTTCGCTTCTTTCTTATTCGCGTTCATGGCCAACCTCTTTCAATTCCCTGAGCCTTGAGCAGCTCTGCCAGTTTCTTACGCGCGTAGAACATTCGCGTTTTGACGGTTGCTTCCGGAATTCCAACGATCTCGGCCACTTCCTCGACTGACTTCTCGTGGTAGTAGACCAGGTCGATGATCTCCCGGTGTTCCGCGGAAAGGCCACCGAGGCATTTCCGGATCACATCCGCCTTCTGCTTCTTCTCGAGCGTGACGTCAGGGGTGTCCGAGGTGTCCTCGATCGCCTCCGCCGTCTCCTCGTCCAGCTCCTGCTCCGGTTTGCGGCGCAGAACCGACAAGGCCTTGAAGCGTGCGATGGCGAGGAGCCAGGTCGAGACTTGCGACCTTCCCTCGAAGCGTCCGGCCTGACGCCAGACATCGAGGAACACCTCACTGATCAGGTCCTCCGCGGTGGCTTCTTCACGCACCAGCCGCAGCACGAACCGGAACACCCGCACGTGATGCCGGGCAAACAGCACCTGCATCGCAAGCCGGTCGCCGTTTGCGATCCGTCCAATCAGGACTTCGTCCGAAGTGGCTGGGTTCGCAGACAAGTCGCGGCTCTCGTGGAGTTTGTCGTGGGAAATGGCGGTAAGGTTCAAACGCATCGCAATGTCCTCTTAAACCCTTTGATCTGCAAGCAAAAACAGTCGCAAACCCCATCCTGGGATGGTTAACTGAGGCCATGACAAGCACGCCGCAGAGCCTCGAGGCCCTGAACGCCATGCCCGCTTCCTCCTTTGTCGCAGAAGTCGGCGAAGCGTTCGAACATGCCGCCTGGGTGGCGGAGGCGGCGGCGGGGGGCCGGCCCTACCCCACCGTCGAGGCTCTGCATGGGGCCATGATGCAGGCGGTCCGGACCGCCCCGCCGGACCGGCTCAAGGCCTTCATCGGCGGGCCACCCGGAACTGGGCAGCCGGGTCAAGCGGGCGGACCTGACCGGTCACTCCCAGGCCGAACAGGGCGGGCTCGGCCTCGACCGCCTGAGCGCCGGAGGAGTTCGACCGCTTCAGCGCCCTCAATGCCGCCTACCGGGAGAAGTTCGGCTTTCCCTTCATCATTTGCGTCCGCCGCCACACCCGGGATTCGATCCTGCGGCAGTTCGAGCGGCGGCTGCAAAACGATCCCGCGGCCGAGCAGGCCGCGGCGCTCACCGAGATCGGCCTGATCACCCGGCTGCGCGTGGTCGCCATGGTCGAGGGGCCAGGCAAGCCGAACACGGTGGGGCGCCTGTCCACCCACGTGCTCGACACCGTGAGCGGACGCCCCGCCCCCGGCGTGAGGATCGAGCTGCACGAGGTCGGCGCCAGCGCCCGCGGGCTCCTCAAGGAGACGGTCACCAATGCCGACGGCCGCACCGATGCGCCGCTGATCGGCGGCGAGCCGCTTCGCACCGGCACCTACGAGTTGTCGTTTCACGTCGGCGATTATTTCGCCAAGACCACGAACCGGCTCGCCGCCGATCCGCCGTTCCTCGACGTGGTGCCGATCCGCTTTTCGATCGCCGAGCCCGAGGGGCACTATCACGTGCCGTTGCTCGCGACGCCGTGGAGCTATACGACTTACCGCGGAAGCTGAAACGCAATTCAAGAACCGAGGAAAAGTACCGTGATCGACCTCTACACCTGGACGACGCCGAACGGCCGCAAGATTTCCATCGCGCTGGAAGAGATGGGCCTGCCCTACACCGTGCACGCGGTGGACATCGGCAAGGACGAGCAGTTCAAGCCGGAGTTTCTCAAGATCAGCCCGAACAACCGGATTCCTGCGATCGTCGACCGCGACAACGGGCTGTCGCTGATGGAGTCGGGCGCGATCCTGCAGTATCTCGGCGACAAGACCGGGAAGCTCCTGCCGAAGTCCGGCGAGAAACGCTGGAAGGTCATCGAGTGGCTGAACTGGCAGATGGGCGGCCCCGGCCCGATGCTCGGCCAGGTGCATCACTTCGTGAAGTACAATCCCGGCAAGGCGCCCTATGCCGAGGAGCGGTATCTGAAGGAAGCGCACCGGCTCTACGGCGTGCTGAACAAGCGGCTCGACGGCCGCGAGTACGTCGCCGACGATTATTCGATTGCCGATATCGCGATCTGGCCGTGGATCAGCCGCTACGAGTGGCAGACCATCGACATGAAGCAGTATCCGAACGTGCTGCGCTGGTACACCACGATTGCCAAGAAGCCCGCCACGCAGAAGGGCTACAAGGTGCCGAAGGACGTCGGCGAGGTGCCGATCCCGGCGTAAGCCGCACGCGACAGCGCGCGAATTTGAAGTCCTGAAGCGGCCGCTGCGCCTGGTCGCACGCGGCCGTTTCCTTGCGTTGCACAACGCACTTGCGTCGTCGGCCGCATAGCTCCCGGTCCGCTGGTGATCTTGCTCCGTCAGGTCCGCCGGGGCACCAATGGCGTGGGTCGTTCATGCCGGTCTCGAACAAACTCCACTACGGCTGGATCGTCGTCGGCGTCACCTGCCTGGTGGTGCTGACCGGCGCCGGCGTGCGCTCGTCGCCCGGCATCCTGATGGTGCCGCTGGAAAACGAATTCGGCTGGTCGCGCGCCACGATCGGGCTCGCGGTTTCGATCAACCTCATTCTCTACGGCTGCATCGGGCCGTTTGCCGCCGCGATCATGGAGCGCGTCGGCGTGCGCCGCTCGGTGGTCTATGCGCTGGCGCTGGTCGCCGCCGGCGTCGCCTCGACCTCGATGATGCGCCATTCGTGGCAGCTCATCCTGATGTGGGGCTTTGTCGTCGGCACGGGCACCGGATTTCTCGCGACCGTGCTTTCGGCAATGGTCGCGGCGCGCTGGTTCACGGCGCGGCGCGGCCTCGTGGTCGGGCTCCTGAGCGGCGGAGGCGCGACCGGGCAACTGCTGTTCCTGCCGGCGATGGCGATGGTCGCGTCAAACTTCGGCTGGCGCGCCACCGTGCTGTCGATCGCGGCCGTCGCCTGCGCGATCATTCCGATCGTGCTGCTGTTCATGCGCGACCGGCCGGCGGACGTGGGCCTGATGCCCTATGGCGAGACCGGCACGCCGGCCGCCGCCACGGCAGCGCCGAAGGGCAATCCGGTCACGCTTGCGTTTGCCGCCCTGCGCGACGCCTCGCGCATTCGCGACATCTGGATTCTCGCCGCGACCTATTTCGTGTGCGGCGCCTCGACCAACGGCCTGATCGGCACGCACCTCATCCCGGCCTGCATCGACCACGGCTTTTCCGAGATCACCGGAGCGGCGCTGCTCGCCACCATGGGCGTGTTCAACTTCATTGGCACCACCAGCGCCGGCTGGCTCGCCGACCGCTTCGACAACCGGCGGCTCCTTTCCATCTATTACGGGCTGCGCGGGCTTTCGCTGTTCTACCTGCCGTTCTCGTTCGTCGACTTCTACACGATGACCCTGTTCGCGGTGTTCTACGGCCTCGACTGGTTCGCAACCGTGTCGCCGACGGTGCGGCTGATCACCGACAAGGTCGGCCGCGAGAAGGCCGGCATGGTCTACGGCTGGGTGTTCACCGCGCACCAGCTCGGCGGCGCGTCCGCGGCGTTCTTCGGCGGACTCCTGCGGGTGAACTTCGGCGGCTACATGGAGGCGTTCATGCTGTCGGGCCTGTCTGTGCCTGATCGCCGCGGTGGCCGTGTTGTTCATCGGCGGCGGCCGAAGGTCGCCGACGCCCGCGGTCGCGGCGGCTTAGGCATACTGCCCCTCTCCCCCACCCGGCTCTTAAGACGCTAGGATTGCCGATCGCACAGGAGCCGCCATGCCCGCCTTCATCTGCAACACCTGCGGCACGCAGTACGAGCCGAGCGACAAGCCGCCCGCCGCCTGCCCGATCTGCGACGACGAGCGGCAATACGTGCCGCCGCCGGGCCAGACCTGGACCACCCTCGACGTCCTGCAGAAGCGCGCCACCAACGGCTGGCGCGAGCTCGAGCCCAACCTGATCTCGATCACGACGTTTCCGCAATTCGGCATCGGCCAGCGCGCGCAGCTGCTGCGCACGCCGCACGGCAACATCCTTTGGGACTGCATTTCGCTGGTGGACCCGGCGACCGTCGAACTGATCAAGGGCCTAGGCGGGATCAAGGGCATCGCGATCTCGCACCCGCATTACTATTCCTGCATGGCGGAGTGGAGCCAGGCGTTCGGCGGCGTGCCGGTGCACCTGCATGCCGCGGACCGCAAATGGATCATGCGCAGCGATCCCGCCATCGCGCTGTGGCAGGGCGAGACCAAGGAGCTGCTGCCCGGCGTGACGCTGATCTGTTCCGGCGGACACTATCCCGGCGGCACGGTGCTGCACTGGGCCGGCGGCGCCGGCGGCAAGGGCGCGGTTCTGTCGGGCGACATCATCCAGGTGGTGCAGGACAACAAGTCGGTGAGCTTCATGTGGAGCTTCCCGAATTTCATCCCGCTGTCGGCGCCGCGCGTCGAGGGCGTGGTGAAATCGCTCAAGCCCTACCGGTTCGACCGCATCCACGGCGCGTTCACCGACCGCACCATCTGGACGGACGGCAAGGGCGTGATGGAGCGTTCCGCCGAGCGGTACCTGAAGATCATCCGCGGCGACGGCAGCTACGAATTACAGTGAAAACAGGACGGATGAGCGGGTCGAGCCGGGCGCATGAAGCTTGCGCGCGGGTCATTTCGACGCTGAATGCCTGTCCAAATCCGGAAGGCTGGTCACCTGCGACGATTTTGCCGGCTCCGCCCGTTTCGTTGCGCCGGGATTGTCGCGCACGACCAGCGGACGCTTCTTTGGTTCCAATTCCGCCTGTTGCGCATTCTTTGTTTGCAATCCCGCCTTTTGCCACCTTGGTCCGGCCGCGCTTGTCGGCATATTCCTTGCCATCGATCGGCGCGACGTGCGGCGGGTCTCGATCGCGATACGGGCGCCCGATCCCAAGCTCCTTCTCGCGCGCATCGATCCACGTCCACAGCTTTTCGCTTGAGGCAAATCGCTCCATACGGGTCTCGCCCTTGACGCTCACGAGATCGGCCGCAAGCGCGTGACCGTAGCCGCCGCGGCGGCTCCCGCCGTGGTATGAGCTGTCGCTCGCAGCCTTGGTGCCGCTTGCGATCGATTGCCGGTAATCGTCGCGGAATGCGCTGGTTATGCCCGGCATCAGCCCGGCGTCGTCCATCGCGCGAAGCGCGTGGTAGAGCTTCAGCTTGAAGCCACGATCCATGCCGCCGATGACGTAGTCCTTGAGCGACATGCCGGCTCTTTGCGCCGCTATCGGATCCTTCCACGTGAAGTCCCCGAGGACGTACTTGGTAACAGTTTTGATGACGGTCCGCGTCTTGCCCTTCGTCGTGACCGTGGTCTTGATTTTCTCCGTCACCTTGTTCGTGTCGATCTTGGGTGTTCGCTCGTACAGCGACCAGAGGTACTCGTCGATGCAGATTTCAGCCACGAGGCATTCGTTTGGAGTTTCAGCCGGGCGCGCGAGCGGTTTCGGGTACTCCTTCACGTCTCTCAACATGGACAGGGACGCGAGTTGCACGCGCGTTTCGGGTGGCGGCGTCGGACGGGAATCGCGCAAAGGTGGCTCGAGGACGGGTGCGTCGGCTGCCGAAAAGCCCGCGAGGCCGGAGGCGGTTTCGGGCGGGTCCGGATCAACCGTCGCCGCCTTGCCGACGGACATGGTCGCGGGCGCGACGGCAGGCTCGGGGTGCTTGCGATGGGACGTCGCCGCGGCGGCCGCGGAGCCCAATGCGCTTGCCAATGGTGCGTCCAGGAGCCCCGCCGCGTCAGCGCTCAAAGTCATTGCGCTGCCTGTCGCCTCGCGGTCGCTGATCGCGCTAATCTCGATGCCCGACGAACCGACACCGAGCCCGGCAGCGCCCCAACCGGCGAGAGCGACCATTCCGGACAATAATACCAACGGAACAAGCTGCCGCCGTCTCATCAGGCAGTCCCCCCGCGCTCCGCTCAAGGCACGCCGCAAAGCCTCCACACGATCTTGACGATTGTTGGATCACGCCGGCTTTGCGCATGAGAAAGCTTCCGGACCATCATTTTCCCAAACCGTGTTGCCCAAAAGCAACGCCGGTACCGGCGACCGTGTCGTGCTGCAACCCTCGCGCCTGACCGGGCTGCCGATCCCATACTGGATACGGTTTCAATGGCTGCGCCCGAAGCATCAGCATCAATTTCCATCTACGTACTTTCCCGGAGTTCTGACGTTGACCTGCATCAACTCGTCGTACCCGCCGGTAGGCATCATGCGCGTCTATACGCAAACGGAAACGCAGTGGCATTCATGAAGGGATGCTGTCCATGTCGGAATTCAGATCGCAAATTCAGCATGTCGATCCGCTGGCCGACGCGAGAGCTTGGCTGGCGCGTATGGAACAGACACTTGCCAGACTGGCGGCAGAGTGCGCGCCGGAGCGTGAAAAAGATCAGCAATTCGGGGACCGGCGGCAGATCGCCGGGCGTCTCGTGCAAGACCTCCGCGATGCAGGTTACTCGTGTGGATTGGTCGATGACGGTCGCGCGCGGGCGTTAAGCACGACGATTGAGGGCACGACCGCCGGCAAGAGCGCCGCCGATCTGGAGACGATGATCATGGAGCGACTGCGTGAGAACCCTGCGTGCGCGGCGCTCGCTCGCGTGCAGGTCGTGCCGGAGGGCGACGAAGGCGGCTGGGGCGCGCATGCGCAACCGAGAATGGGGATGATCATTCTGGACGAGTGTACGCGCAGCATCAGCGCCGTCGTGACCGATCTTCGGCGCGGGCATCGACTTGTCGAGAAATGACAGCCGATCAGCGACCGACCGAACAGGACTTTCACCGGGGCCTCTCATGCGATCAGGATCGCGGCGGCGGCTGGCTTTTGCCTTTGGCACATTGCGGCCGTCGATTGCGCGTTGATCCACGCCCGCCTTCGGCGGGCAAGCAGGCATGCCGGCTGCGTGTTTTATGAATACACGCCCTAGCGCCTGTGCAGGCAGGCCTCCATCCGCACCAGCCGGCGGCTCTCGACCGGCACCGCCCGCGCCGCCCGCAAGTTGGCCGTCGCGGTCCGGCACGAAAGCCAGAAGAAGGCGGAGTTCGGATCGACCACCAGCCGCTGCGGCTTGAGGTTCGGCGCCAGCAGCACGGAGAGATAGGGCGTGGTCGAGAACCACGCCACCCGGTTCAACTCGCCGCCGATCCGCCGCGACGACACCAGGCGCTGGTCGCCGAGCACGGGATCCGACGCGGCGCCGAGCGCCAACTTGCGCACCGTCGCCGTGTACTGCGTCCAACTGGTCACGAACTTTCCGGTCTCGACCACATGGATCAGCGTCACCACGGCGAGCGCGCCGGCGGCCAGCCGAACAGCCGCGCGGTGCGTCAGGAGCGCCGTGAGCCGCGGCAGGAACGGCAGCGGAAGCGCAAGGCGCCGCTCGGCGGTGAGCATCGTCAGGGCGGCCAGCACGCCAAAGCCCGGCGTCGCGATCAGCAGCGCGGTCCTGAGGTAATACCGGTTCTCGGCATGCAGCGCGTGGTCGAACCAGAGCCAATAGGCGGCCAGGCCGGCGACCACGACCGACGCGGCATAGACATGCACCTTCTCCACCGGGATGTTGTCGCCGCTCAGCCGGTGGAACAGGAAAAACGCGGCCGCGTAGCCCGCCATCGCCGCCGCGAGCAGCAGCACCAGCCTGCCGCCCAGGATCGCGATGTCGAACACGTGCAACGCCGCGTGGTTCAAAACCCTCGCCATATGGTCGTCGGGAGGAAATGACTGCCGGATCGCGCTCCAGACCGCCATCGCCAGGAAAAAGATTCCAATGGTCCGCAGGAACGCCGGATCGCGCGTTCCCCGCAGCGCGAGCGCCATCAGGATGCCGACGGCGAACAGCAGCGCCCCGGCATGCGTCAGCAGCAGCGCAAGCAACGTCACGAACACCAGTACGACGCCGCCGACGCTGGCGCGTATGTGGCAGCACAGCGCCAGCGCCGGCCAGAACAAGGCGTGCGAGATCCACACCTCGGTCGGGAAACCGAACACCAGCGGGCAGAGGCTCGCCGTGGACGCGCAGGCATAGACGAAAATGACGCGGTTCTTCGAACGGTCCGCCGCCCAGGTCGCCATCAGTCCCAGCAGGGGCGCGATGAAAAACAGAAAGCCGTAGAGCACGACGCCGCCGCGGGCGTCGTTGAACAGTCCGACATAGGCCTCGGACGGCAGATGGGCATAGAAATAGACGAACATCCGGCCCGGGATGTTGTGCCAATGAAACGCCCAGGCGTCCTGCGCCGCGACCGCGTAGGAAAACAGCGAGCCGTCGGCATACAATTGCAGATCGGTGTGCAGCCCGACCACGACGAAGGCCGCAGACCACAGCACGCCGACCGACACCGCAAGATTGCGAAGCGCATGGCTCTCCGAGCGCGCGCCGGGCCTGGCGCTCGCACGTTCATGAGCATCACGCGTGCCGGATGTTTCAGACATCGCCGGCTTGGCTGCGAGGAAACAAATGCATTTCCTCGCAGCCAAAGGCTGCGGTCCGCTTCCCCTTCTTCATGCCCCTTCCCCCGAAGGAACCCGATGATAGGAGGATGCCGAGACAAAGCGGGATTGGCCCTAGTGTCGCACCTGACGCGGCGCGTCTTTACCGCAGCGCATCAAAAGCCGCGGCGACCGACACGTCGAGAAACTGGCGGACATAGTCGCCCTGATGGTGCGCTGCGACGATCTTGTGCGCGGGCGCGAGCGCGGCGAGAAACTTGTAGGTGTGCCAGTGCGCCATCGCCGGCAGCAGCGGCAGGTTCGGGATCGACGGCTCCGGCCACATCGAGGTGTAGAAATACGGCTCGTCGCAGAACTCGTCGCCGGGGCAATAGCCGATGCCCATGCTGCGGCCGCGGCCGAGATCGACCAGCGTGTCCAGATCGAAATGGTGCGGCCAGCATCGCACTTGCGGCGCTTTGAGCTTCTTCGCGGCGAGCCGCTCCTGCACGGAGGCGAGCGCCGCGTGGGCGTTCGAGGCCCAGGTGGACAGCACCTTGAAGGCGTCGCCGTACTCGTCGAGCGTATAGCGCGCGCCGAGCGCCAGCACATGGTCCGGCATGGCGTAAGGCGACGGATCGTCGAGCTTGCCCGAGGCGAGATTGCGCGCAGCGACATGGCCGCCGAGCCAGGTCCGCACCTCGGCATCGGCGCGGCCGTCGAGCGGCAGCGCATGAGGATGCACGTCGAGGAAGGCGAGCGTGAGATCGGCAATGCGAAGGCCGAGCCGCGAGCCGTCCGGCAGCGGATGCGTCGTGAGACCGCCGAAGCGGTCGTCCCAGCCGAGATTGGTGTGGCCGTCATGCGGCCGCGCCGGAACGTAGGCTCGCGCTGCCCGCGCCAGCCATTGCGCGGCGTAATGCGCCTGCAGCCGCGCGGCGTGCAGGAGCATGAAATTGGCGCGGGGAACGTCTTGCCAGTGAGTGCTTGTCATAGCCTCTAGCTAGCCTGCTTTGAACCGCTTCGCCAAGGCGTCGGCGTTCTTGGCGAGCAGTCCAAGGTCGGCGCCGACCGCGACGAAGGTGTAGCCCCACTGGATGAATTTTTTGGCCTCCTCCTCGTTGGGCGTGAGGATGCCCGAGGCCTTGCCGGCCTTCTTGACCTTGACCGCCGCGTCCTGGATCGCGTCCTGCACCTCGGCATGACCCCAGTTGCCGATATGGCCGAACGAAGCCGACAGGTCGTTGGGGCCGATGAACACGCCGTCGATACCGTCCACCGAGGCGATCGCCTCGATCTGCTTCAGCGCCTCGCGGGTCTCGACCTGCACCAGCACGCAGATCTCGCTGGATGCATTCTTGAGGTAGTCCTTCACGCGCCCGTAGCGGCTCGCGCGTCCCGATCCGGTGATACCGCGCACCCCCTTCGGCGGATAGCGCGTGAACTCGACCGCGCGTTTCGCCTCCTCCGGATTCTGCACGAACGGCAGCAGCAGGGTCTGCGCGCCGATGTCGAGATAGCGCTTGATCAGCACCATGTCGTTCCAGGCCGGCCGCACGACGCAGGACGCGGTGCCGGACTGCGCCGCCTGCAGGTGCGAAAGGATGTCCGGCACATCGTTCGGAGAATGCTCGGTGTCGAGCAGGAGCCAGTCGTAACCCGAGTGTGACACGACCTCGATCGCGACCGGGCTGCACAGGCTGCACCACAGCCCGATCTGCAGCTGGCCCTTGGCGATGGCGTGCTTGAAGGCGTTGCGCGGCATGTCCATGGAAGTTGTCCTGTCAGATTGCGTCCCGGGTGCAGCGCAGCACGAAGCGCGTTAGCGCGGAGTGGTGCGCTGCAGACCCGGGACCGTTACGAACACCGTCTTTGGAACGGACCCGGCTCAGCGGTACACCGTTTCGCGCTTCGCGCTCACGCTGCACCGCATCCGGGACACGTGTGGAGAGTGTCCCTTATATAAACTGCACCGAGATGCCGCCCAGCGCGCCGAAGTCGCCGTGCAGCGTGTCGCCCTTCTTGGCGAACACCACGCGGGTGAACGAGCCCGCGAGCACGATATGGCCGGGCTCCATCGGCGTACCCAGCGTGCCGAGCTTGTTGGCGAGCCAGGCGACGCCCATCGCCGGATGGCCCAGCACGCCCGCGGCGACCCCGGTCTCCTCGATCTCCGAATTGACGTACATGATGCCGCCGACCCAGCGCAGGTCGACGTCCATCGGCCGCACCGGCCGGCCGCCCATGACGATGCCGGCCGCCGCGCCGTTGTCCGACACGGTGTCGAAAATCTTGCGCGGGTCCTGTACGCGGGCGTCGACGATCTCCAGCGCCGGCACCACGTAATCGGTCGCCGCCAGCACGTCGGTCAGGCCGACCCCCGGCCCCATCAGCTTCCTGCCGAGCACGAATGCGAGCTCGACCTCGACGCGCGGCCGGCAGTAGCTGGAATGCTGCACCTTGGCGCCGTCCGGTATGATCATGTCGTCGTGCAGATAGCCGAAATCGGGCTCGTCGATGTTCGACGAACGCTGCATCGCCTTCGAGGTGAGCCCCACCTTGTGGCCGATCAGCCTGCGCCCCGCCGCGACCTGCCGCTTATGCACGATGGTCGAGATGCTGTAGGCGTCCTCGATGGTGATGCCCGGATAGGTGGTCGAAAGCTGGACCGCCTGCTTCTTGGTCTTGTGCGCCTCCATCAGAATGTCGGCGGCCTTGTTGCGATCGGCTTCCGATAACATCGGCGTTACTCCCCTTTTTGCGGCGCGATCCTGCAAGCCCACCGGCACAAAATCAATCCGCGTCGGGCTTTGCCCGGTGACGCGCCGGACCCGACTTTGCTACGCTTCTCCCACAATCATAAACCACAGGGAGGACGTCATGACACGCTGGGCGACACTCACGTCTGCATTGCTCGTTTCCGCGTTTGCCATGGCCGGTAGTGCCACCGGACAGTCTGGCAGCGGCTGGATTTCGCTGTTTGACGGCAAGACCGTCGGCGACTGGGACCGCACCGGGGAGACCAACTGGCGGGTCGAGGACGGCGCGATCGTCGCCGACAAAAAGCCGGAAAAAGGCACCGCGCATCTCGTCACCAAGGCCAAGTACAAGGACTTCCAGATCTACGCCGAGTTCTGGGCGAGCGACGATGCCAACAGCGGCATCTTCATCCGCTGCACCGAGCCCAAGAATCCGGGCGCCAAGACCTGCTATGAGGTCAACATCTTCGATCAGCGCAAGGACCCGACTTACGGCACCGGCTCTATCGTCTACTTCACCGAGGTCAATCCGATGCCAAAGGCCGGCGGCAAGTGGAACACGTTCGAGATCACCGCCAAGGGCAGGCATATCACCGTCATGCTCAACGGCCAGAAGACCGCCGACTTGCACAACGGCATGTTCGAAGAAGGCCCGTTCACGCTGCAATACGGCTCAGGCGTGATCAAGTTCCGCAAGGTGGCGGTCAAGCCGCTGTAGCGATCGCGACACCAATTCCGTCATTCCGGCCGGCCACGCACCGGCGGCCGGGATGGCGACGCAGCCGTTTAAGCGTCGAGGCGGGCGGCACGCATCTCGAGCCTCGCATTGACCCACGCGAGCACACGCGCCAGCGGACCGCGCAGGAACGGCACGTCGAGCGCGATCAGGGCCAGACCCAGCGGTATCATCCAGAAGCCCAGGATCGGCAGGAAGCCGACAAGGCCCGCCGCAATTAGCACCACGGCCAGCGGGATACGCACCATGGTCGCGGCGGAGCTGCGGATCCGCCGCAGCCACCGTGAGCCCCACTCCGGCAGATGCGGCTGCAGGCGGTCCAGTTCTCGATTGAGGCGGGCTTTGGCGGACATGTCTTGCAAGTCCCCGAGGCGCGATTTCGTTCCCGCTGGACGAATGGCGGCTATCCACCATAGTAGGTAGCGCATGACCTTCGACACCATCATCCGAGGCGGGACCGTCGCGACCGCGTCCGACACCTTCCGCTGTGACGTGGGCATCACCGGCGGGCGGATCGCGGCGCTGGGCGAGAGCCTGGGTGACGCCAGGGAAACCGTCGACGCGAGCGCCAAGCTCGTCCTGCCCGGCGGCATCGACAGCCACGTGCACTTCGCCCAGCCGTCGGGCCCCGGCATCGTCATGGCGGACGACTTCGCCTCGGGCACCCGCGCCGCAGCCTTCGGCGGCAACACCATGGTGCTGCCGTTCGCCATGCAGCAGAAGGGTGAAAGCCTGCGCGAAGTGGTGAAGCAGTACCACGCCAAGGCGGACGGGCAGTGCTATGTCGACGTGTCATTTCACCTGATCATCGCCGACGCCACCGACCGCGTGCTGGGCCAGGAACTGCCGGCCCTGGTCGACGACGGCTACACCTCGTTCAAGGTGTTCATGACCTATGAGGGGCTCGCGCTCTCCGACATGGAGATGCTCAACGTCATGACCGTGGCGCGCGAGACCGGCGCGCTGGTGATGATCCACGCCGAGAACTATGACGCGATCCGCTTCCTCACCGACCGGCTGGAGCGTGCCGGCAAGACCGCGCCGCACTATCACGCGGCGTCGCGGCCGATTCCGGTCGAGCGCGAGGCGACGCATCGTGCGATTTCGCTGTCGGAGATCGTCGACGTGCCGATCATGATCGTGCACGTGTCCAACCGCGACGCCATGGAGGAAATCCGGCGCGCGCAGCAACGGGGGCTGAAAATCTACGGCGAGACCTGCCCGCAATATCTGGTGCTGACCGAGAAGGACCTCGAAGGCCTGAACATGGAGGGCACCAAATATGTGTGCTCTCCCCCGCCGCGCGACAAAGCGAGCCAGCAGGCGTGCTGGGAGGGCCTGCAGCAGCGGGTGTTCTCGCTGTTCTCGTCGGACCACTGCCCGTTCCGTTACGACGATCCGCAGGGCAAGCTCGCCCCGAAAGGCCGGACCTCGTTTCGCTGGGTGCCGAACGGCATTCCCGGCGTCGAGACGCGGCTGCCGATCCTGTTTTCCGAGGGCGTCGGCAAGGGCCGCATCACGCTCAACGAGTTCGTCGCGCTGACCGCGACCAACCACGCCAAGACCTACGGGCTCTATCCGAAAAAGGGCACGATTGCGGTCGGCAGCGACGCCGATATCGCGATCTGGGATCCTGAGCGCGAACTGACCATCTCGCAGTCGCTGATGCACGGCGGCACTGACTACACGCCCTACGAGGGCATTGCGGTGAAGGGCTGGCCGGTGTCCACCATGGTGCGAGGGAAATTCGTGGTGCGCGACGGGGCGCTGGTCGGCGCGCCGGGCGGCGGCGCGTATGTCGCGCGGGAGAAATCGCCGCTGGCGAAACCGTCCGGCAAAACTGCGTGGGAATGACGGGGCGCATCAGAGCCATGCACAGCAAGATCCGCGACACCAATCCGTTCTACAACGGCCGCAAGCTCAAGCTCGGATCGTTCAGCATCAACCTGGAGCACGGCGGCGCGGCGAGCACGATCGACGGCACCCACAAGGCGCATTGGCCGAGCATCAAGGCGCTGGCGAAGCTGCATGACGACATGGAGTTCGAGGCGGTCGTGCCGGTGGCGCGCTGGCGCGGCTTCGGCGGGGTGACGAATTTCGCCGGGCCGGGTTTCGAGACCTACACGTTCGCGGCCGGCGTCGGTGCCCAGACCAGCTACCCCGCGGTGGTCGCGACCTCGCACGTGCCGCTGGTGCATCCGATCATGGCCGCCAAGCAGATGATCACCATCGACCACATCAGCGGCGGCCGCGCGGCGCTTAACATCGTCACCGGCTGGAACCGGCCGGAGATCGAGATGTTCGGCATCGAGTTGCGCGAGCACGACGCGCGCTACGACATGGCGGTGGAATGGCTCGAGATCGTCAAGCGGCTGTGGACCGAAGGCGCGGATTTCGACTACGAGGGGCGCTTCTACAAGATCAACAAGGGCTATGCCGAGCCGAAGCCGATTCAGAAGCCCTATCCGCCGATCATGAACGCCGGCGGCTCGGAGCGCGGCCGGCATTTCGTGGCGAAATACTGCGACCTCGCCTTCCTCGCGCCGAAGGTACGCGAATACGGCGCGCTGAAGAAGATGGCGGACGACTACCGCAACCTCGCCCGCGACGAATACGACAACGCGATCGAGGTCTGGACCAACGCCTACGTGGTGCAAGGCGAGACCGAAGCGGAGGCCCGCGACTATCTCGACGAGTACGTCAACCGCAAGGGCGACTGGGAGGCGGTGACGGCGCTGATCGACACCATGGGCATCAATGCCAAGACGTTCACGCCGGAGCAGCTCAAGGCGATGAAGGCGCATTTCATTGCGGGCTGGGGCGGCTTTCCGCTGGTCGGCACCCGGGAGCAGATCGTCGACATGCTGGGCAGGCTCTCGGGCTGCGGCTTCAACGGTGTGGTGCTGACCTTCCCCCGCTTCCACGACGACATGGTCGCATTCCGCGACAAGGTCCATCCGCTGCTGGTGCAGGCCGGCCTGCGCGGTTAGCTTCTGTTCCCGCACGGACTGTTCGGCGACCAGAACAACAAGATGCCGAACGTCACGGTGGTGATCCGGAAGGGCCTCGCGGCGAGATCGCCGGCCCCGAAGCCCGTTGACCCGCTTGGGATCAGACCAGCCAACAGCCGAGCTTATGTTGCCAGCACGGTGCTGCTCAATTGCGAAGGGACAGGCCATGTCCCGGTTCCGCAGAAATGGAACTGTGGCCGTCGTTAACCACGCCCGCCGTGCGGCCGCGCGTTCCTTTAAACGGACAAGTTTTCGCGGTCCTCTTATTGGCTCCCTGTCGCGCGCCGGCGATCGATGACCGGCGATCGATGAAATGTCACAGTTTGGCTTGCGTGCTCGCGGTCGGCACCAGGCAACTTGAGGAGCGAACCCATGAACCTTCGTTCGCTGGCACTGCTGGTTTCTCTTTTCGGAGCGAGCGCGGCATTCGCTGGATATCTCGGGATGAAATATGGCGAGCCAGTCACCCAGCAGCAGGCGCAACCCGCAACTCCGCCTGCTTTATCCGCTCCGCCCCAGCCTTCCGCCGCCGCTTCGCCCGCTTTGTCGAAGCCGCGAGAATCTGCGGTTCCGCCGATGCCGGCCCGCGAAACCATGGAACCGCCGACCCTGCAGTCCGCTTCCGAAAAGAACAACCCGCAAGAGGTCCAGTCGCCTGCGAGGAACGATTTGGAGATGAGCGGATCCAGCACACTCGAAGCCGCAAGAACCACCGGCTCCCAGGCAATGGAGTCTCCGAAATGCAATAAAGAAGCGTGCGCGGACGCATTTCGCTCATTCGATGCAACCGATTGCACCTTTCAGCCGACCAATGGTCCGCGCCGCGTGTGCAAACTCCGGCGCTGAAACTTCCGCTCGTTGAGCTTCGCTGCGACAACGCACCGGCAAGTGCGTGCGCCGCGATCCCGGAGCCTGCCGGGCGTCACGGGGCATCCCGGACCGTCACAGGCCGTGCCCTGGCCGGCTCAGGCGCGACTTCAGCGTGCCGGCGTCCACCGCTCACCGGACCGCCTTCCCCGTCGCCTTCTCCATCAGGGTGAGGAGACCCTTCAGCAGATCGACCGGCTTCGGCGGACAACCGGAAATGACCAGATCGACCGGCACGACCGAGTCCACCGCGCCGACCGTCGCGTAACTCTCGGCGAACACGCCGCAACCCGCGGCGCAGTCGCCGACCGCGACCACCCATTTCGGGCCGGGCGTCGCCGCATAGGTGCGCTCCAGCGCCACCCGCATGTTGTGCGTCACCGGCCCGGTCACCAGCAGCACGTCGGCGTGGCGCGGCGAGGCGGCGAATTTGATGCCGAAGCGCTCGACGTCGTAGATCGGATTGTTCAGCGCATGGATTTCGAGCTCGCAGCCGTTGCACGAGCCTGCATCGACCTCGCGGATCGTGATCGAGCGGCCGTACAGCTTGCGCGCGCTCATCTCCAGCGCTCGCCCAAGCTCGGCCAGAAGCGGATCGTCACCCGGCTGCGGCGCGGCGTCCGGCCGCGGCGCCGGCGTCGTCAGCGGCCTTGCGAACAGCGATCGGAGCAGGAGGCGCGCGCGCATCAGAGGTCGTGCCCCGCATACGAGCAATTGAACGACTTGTTGCAGAGCGGGAAGTCAGCGACGATGTTGTTCTCGATCGCGGCTTCGAGCAGCGGCCACTGGAACCAGGACGCGTCGCGGGCGTGGCAGCGCGCGATGCGGCCGTCGAGAATGCGCACCCAGACCAGCACGTCGCCGCGGAACGCCTCGGTCATGGCGACTCCTTCGCGGGTGCCTTCGAACTTCGGCAGCGCCACGCGGGTTTCGCCGCCGGGAATGTCGGCGAGCCAGCGCTTGAGCAGCGCGATGCTCTGCCCGATCTCGCGGATACGGATCCAGACGCGGGCGTCGACATCGCCGGTGGTGAGGAGCGGCACCTCGAAGCTCGCGTCCTTGTACGGCGCATAGGGCAGGTCGCGGCGGGTGTCGAAGCTGCGCCCCGAGGCGCGGCCGACATGGCCGCCGGCGGCCCAGCGCTCGACCAGCGCCCGGCTGACGACGCCGGTCGCGCACGTGCGATCCTGCAAGGACGGCGTCGAGTCGTAGAGTTGCACGATTTCGGCGAACGGCGCTTCGATCTCCTCGATCATCTGCTGAAGAAAGCGCGCGGCGCCGGGAGCTGCGTCCTCGGTGCCGCCCGGCACGATGCGGTCCATCATCAAACGGTGATTGAAGGCGCGGTCGGTCGCGGCCAGCACCCGCTCGCGAAACACGCCGCAATGCGCGTGAATGAGGGAGAATGACGCGTCGTTGCAGATCGCGCCAATGTCGCCCAGGTGATTGGCCACCCGCTCGAGTTCCGCCATGATGCCGCGCAGGACTTTGGCGCGCGGCGGCGGATCGACGTCGAGCGCCTCCTCGACCGCACGCGCGTAGGCAAAGCTGTAGGCCACGGTGGAGTCGCCGGAGATGCGGGCGATGACGCGGCCGGCCGGATCGATATCGGTGTCGGTGAGCAGCCCGTCGACGCCGCGGTGGACATAGCCGAGCCGCTCCTCCAGCCGCGCCACGGTCTCGCCGTTGACGGTGAAACGGAAATGGCCGGGCTCGATGATGCCGGCATGCACCGGGCCGACCGGAATCTGGTGCAGCCCCTCGCCCGCCACGGCCAGGAATTCGTAAGCCGCGGGATCGCGACGCGCCGCAGGCGGCCGCGAGCCGAGCGGCGCCCGCACGCCCCAGGCCCCGTGATCGAGCCAGGGCCTGCGATCCGGAATGCCGAGCGGAGCAAAGTCGTACAGATCGCGCACCGCGCGCTCCAGCCGGATCGCCGGCGGATGAAAGCGCCCGACCGAAGGAAAGTCCGAGGTCCGGGTCCGCACCGACACGACGCACGGCACGGGCTCGCCCGCGACCCGCAAGGCCATGTGCACGTTGTCTTTCTCGCCCCACAGGCTCAGCAGGTCGCCGCCGCCCTCGCCCAGCGCCTGCCCCACCGCGGCCCACGCGTCATGATCGATCTCGTAGCGCGGCCACGGGCGATGCCCGGCCACTGGAGCGCGGTCGGCCAGCAGCTTCGCAAGACGTTGGTTCGCGCTGATGGTCGTGCTCATCGGCATTATCCCAATTGCGCCGCGACCGCGCGGAACCAGCGCACGACAGGCTCGGGCAGCCAGAGACCCGCGGCCAGAACCAGGGCCAGATGCAGGAACAGCGGCAGATAGCTGGCCTTGACCCCGCCGGCCGGACCGCTCGGCTCGCCGAACAGCACGTCCTGCAGCCGCAGGATCAGCGCGCCGAAGGCGACGATCAGGCCGAACACCAGGAGCACGGCCAGCAGCGGCTGCCGCGCGAAGGTCGACGACACCAGCATGAATTCCGAGGTGAACACGCCGAACGGCGGCAGCCCGGCAATGGCGATGACACCGAGTCCGAGGCCGACCGCGAGCGCAGGATGGCTCGCCGACAGCCCCCTGATATCGGCGATGCGCTGCGTGCCTTTGACCTGCGCCACGTGACCGACCGCGAAGAAGATCGCCGACTTGGTCAGCGAATGCATGGTCATATGCAGGAGACCGGCAAAGTTCGCCAGCGGTCCCCCCATGCCGAATGCGAAGGTGATGATGCCCATGTGCTCGATCGACGAATAGGCGAACATCCGCTTGATGTCGCGCCGGCGGTACAGCATGAACGCCGCAAAAATGAGACTGACGAGGCCGAGCACCACCAGGACCAGCCCCGCATCGATGGTTCTGCCGTTCGCGGCGAGGATCATCTTGAAGCGCAGCAGCGCGTAAAGCGCGACGTTCAGCAGCAGCCCCGACAGCACCGCCGAGATCGGCGTCGGGCCTTCGGCATGGGCATCCGGCAGCCAGGCATGGAACGGCGCAAGGCCGACCTTGGTGCCGTAGCCGACCAGCAGGAACACGAAGGCGAGCGACAGGAGTTTCGGGTCGAAGCCTGAGGCGGCGTAGAGCATGGTGTCCCACGCCATCGCCTGAAGCCCCTCGCCCAGCACCTCCTGGGCGCAAAGGTAGACCAGGATGGTGCCGAAGAACGCCAGCGCAATGCCGACCGAGCCGAGGATGAAGTACTTCCACGCGGCCTCCACCGCTTCCGGCGTGCGGTAGATGCCGACCATCATCACCGTGGTCAGCGTCGCGACCTCGAGGCCGACCCAGAGCAGGCCGACATTGTTGGCGACCAGCGCCACGTTCATCGCGCCGATCATGGCCTGGTAGAGCGCGTGGTAGTAGCGCAGGAACGTCGGGGTCAGCCGGCCGGTTTCGATCTCATGGCCGATATAGCTCGCGCTGAAGATCGACGTGGTGAAGGCTACAAACGTGGTGAGCGTCACCAGGTAGACGTTGAAATCGTCGACGATAAGAATGTCACTGCGGTAACGCGGAGCGAACAGCAGCGACGCGCCCGCGAGAAATGTCAGCCCCGAGGCGAGAACGTTGAGCGCCGCACCCAAGCGGTACCAGGGGATCAGCGCCAATAGCACGACCGCCGCCGCGGGAACCAGCGCAACGGCCTGCAGCGGCGTGACCGGAAGCTGGGCCCACAAGGATGCAAGCGACGGAAGCCCTTCCAGCAGGGAGGCGGCGGACGGGATCATGTGTGGTCCCTCCGCTCGCCGCGGAACCGGTCCAGCGCCTCGACGTCCACGGTGTCGAAGCGCTCGCGGATGCGGAACACGAAGACGCCGAACACCGCGAAGGCGATCAGCACCGAGAACGCCACCGAGATCTCCACCACCAGCGGCATGCCCTTGGCGCCGGTCGCGGCCAGCACCAGCCCGTTTTCCAGCGACATGAAGCCGACGATCTGCGTCACCGCGTTGCGGCGCGTGATCATCATCAGCAGGCCCATCAGGATGACGGCGAGCGCAAAGGCGAGATCTTCGCGCGCCAGCACGCTGACATTGCCGCCGACCGGCAGCACCAGCAGGATCGACAGCGCGACCAGGCCAAGGCCGGTCAGCATGGTGGGGCCTGCGCCGATCACCTGCTCGATCTCGCGATGGATGCCGAGCCGCCGCACGATCCGGTGCAACGCCATCGGGATCACCGCGCCCTTGACCGCCAGCGCAATCGCCGCCGTCACGAACAGATGCGGGGCGTCCTGGATGAACGCCTGCCAGGCGACCGACAGCGACAGCGCGATGGCCTGCAGCGCAAACACGTTCAGCACCGCGGTGATGCGGTCCTGATAGAGGAGCACGAAGCTCAGCACCAGAATGGAGCCGGCCAAGAGATGCGCGACATCGAAATTGATGTTCTGCATCAGAAGCTCCGCGACACGAACAGCAGGAATACAGCGAGCGCGCCCGCGGCAAAGGCCCCGCCGAGGAAGATCGGATAACGAAAGACGCGCATCTTGGCGACCGCGGTCTCGCCGATCGGCAGCAGCGTCGCCAGCACCAGGACCTTGGCGAGATAAGTCATCAGCCCGGTCAACACGGTATCGACGTTCATGTCCGCGGTCGCCATGCCGAACGGCACGAACAGGCAGGCGAACAGCGAGAAATACAGCACCAGCTTGAGGGCCGCCGCGGCCTCGATCATCGCCAGGTGGCGGCCGGAATATTCCAGCACCATCGCCTCGTGCACCATGGTCAGTTCGAGATGGGTAGCCGGATTGTCGACCGGGATGCGGGCGTTCTCGGCGATCGCCACGAACACGAAGGCGAGCAGCGCAAGGCCCAGCGAAACGCGAAGGCCGATGCTGCCGGTGATGAAGATCGAGGCGACGCTGGAAAGCTGGGTCGTGCCCGCGATCAGCGCCACGCTGAACACCACCAGCAGCATCGCGGGCTCTGCCAGCGACGCGATCATCATTTCGCGCGAGGAGCCGATCCCGCCGAACGCGGTGCCGGCGTCCATCCCGGCCAGCGCCAGCGCGAACCGGCCGGTCGCCAGCAGCGCGACGATCGCGATAAGGTCGGCCGACCACGAAAACATCAGGTTGATTGCGTAGGTCGGCACCAGCGCCGCTCCGACCCAGGTGGTGGCGAACAAGAGATACGGCGCCACGCGATAGAGCCAGGACGCGTTGTGCGCCAGCACCGCCTCCTTGTGCAGGAGCTTCCAGAGATCGATGTAGGGCTGCCAGGTCGGCGGGCCCGCGCGGCGCAGCAGCCGGGCCTTGATCTTGCGCGTGACGCCCAGCACCAGCGGCGCAATCGCCAGCACCAGCAGCATCTGGCCCGCCTGCGCGGCGAGCTCGAAGATCATCGTCATCGCCGGGGTCACCGCCATGCCGCCACCACCAGAAGCAGCAGCACCAGCGTGGCGAACACCAAAGTGAGATAGCGCCGGATGGTGAGGAACTGGAGCCGGTTGAGCGACTTCGAGGCGCGCAACGCCATGCGCGCGATCGGGCCGTAGAACAGCCGCCAGGCCGGATCGGTGACCTTGACGTGAAACCGCCCTGCCCGCGTCTCGCCCGGCCGCGGCATGTCCACGGTCTCGTGCACGCGGAACACGGTCGTGCCGAACACCCGGCGGATCGGCATGGCGAAGCTCGACCCGGAATATTGCGTGGCCGTCGTCGCATCGGGATAGCCGCAATCCCAGATGTCGCTCCGCCGCGTGGCGCGCGTCGCAAGACGGTGCACCGTCAGCGCCGTCAGCACGCCGGCCGTGACGAGGAAGAGCAGGATCAGCAGTCCATTGTAGGAGCTGCGGCTCGACGCAACCGGCACGATCGAGGCCCAGGGCATGAAGGTCTGCTCGGGCAGCCGCGCACCGGCGAAACCCTGCACCACCGGCTGCAGGAAATCGACGATCGGCCCGGGCAGGATTCCCGCGGCAAAGCACAGCATGGCAACGATGACCATGGCGCTCACCGAAAAGCCGTCGACCTCGCTGGCGTTCCGGGCCGCGGCGCTGCGCGGCCGCCCGAGAAACGCAATGCCATAGGCCTTGACGAAGCAGGCGGCCGCAAGTGCCGCCGAGAGCGCGAGCAGCGCGCCCACCGCGGGGATCATGAAGCGGAGGCCCCATTGCGGCAGCCCGGTGCCGATCAGGATCGCCTGGAACGTCAGCCATTCCGAGACGAAGCCGTTCAGCGGCGGCAGCGCCGAAATCGCTGCGCAGCCGATCAGGAACGCGACCGCCGTGCGCGGCAGGCGATGGATCAGGCCGCCCAGCTTTTCCATGTTGCGCTCGCCGGTCGCGCTCACGACCGCGCCCGCGCCGAAGAACAGCAGGCTCTTGAACAGCGCGTGGTTGAGCACGTGCAGCAGCGCGGCCGTCATCGCCAGCGCCGCCGCAAGCTGCATGCCATTGGCCCGGAACGCCATCGCAAGGCCCAGGCCGATGAAGATGATCCCGACATTCTCGACCGTGGAATAGGCGAGCAGCCGCTTCAGATCCTGCTGCATCAGCGCGTAGAGCACGCCGAGAACCGCAGTGATGCCGCCGAGACTCAGCGCGATCAGGCTCCACCACCAGACCGGCGTGCCGAGCAGGTCGAACACGATGCGGATGAATCCGTAGATCGCGATCTTGGTCATCACGCCGCTCATCAGCGCGGAGACGTGGCTCGGCGCGGCCGGATGGGCGAGCGGCAGCCAGATGTGCAGCGGCACCAGCCCGGCCTTCGATCCGGCGCCGGAGAGAACCAGCAAAAACACCAGTCCAGCCGCGAAGGCATCGGGTCGGCTCGCGCGGATCGCTTCGAAGGTGTAGCCGCCGTTCGCGCCCGCGAGCAGGCCAAAGGCCAGCAGCAAAGCGAGCGTGCCGCAGGTCGCCATCAGGAGATACACGTAGCCGGCGCGGACGTTCTCCGGGTGGCGATGGTTCGACAGCACCAGTGCCCAGGACGACAGCGACATGAACTCCCAGGCGACCAGAAACGAGAAGGCGTCGTCGGCCAGCACGACCAGATTCATTCCCGCAAGATAGGCCGGGTAGAACGGCAGGACCCGCGCCTGCGACTGTTCGTGGCGGCCGTAGCCCAGCGCATAGAGGCTCGCCAGCGCGCCGCCGAGGTTGGTGACGAGCAGGAAAAACGCGGCGAGCGGATCAAGGCGAAACCTTGCGCCGGTTCCCGGCAGGCCGATCTGGAGGCCGAGCGTCTCCGGCGGCAGGCCCATCCAAAGGTGCCAGAACGCCGCGGCAAGGCCGGCAAGGCAGACCAGAAGGCTCGCGAAATAGACCGGAACGAAGCTCCAGGACCAGCGGCTCAGCACGACGCCCGCGGCCGAAATACCCAGCAACGCCGCCACGCACCACAATCCAACAAAGGCCGGCATTGGCGGCAACCCCTGATCGCAGGAACCCTTTGGGAGTGAACCCTTGGGAGTGAATCTGGAGAGCGTGACCCTGCAGGCGGGGAACGCCCTGCCCCGGAACCGTCAAAAAGCATGAATGAGCCTGCAATTTCAACGCATGTTCCCGGGTTCCAGCCATGGTTGGGGCGGGCAATTCCGCAATTGCGTCAAGGTCGCGACAAGTTCGCGTCACGCCGCCGGGGCGGAATGCGCCGCTGGCCGGTTTCGGCTTAGAGTTCATTTGGACGGCGTCATGGTGGTTCGCGCGCTCATCTGCTGCACGGCCCTGGTCCTGGGATTGCTCGCGGCCTTGAGCGCAACGGCGCAATCCGCGGCCGCCTGCACCGGCGCCGCCTGCCGCGCGACGGAAAAGTCCCGCCCGCTCGACCTGATGAGCTTCATGCGCGGGCGCGCCAAAGCAAACAACGGGACCGGCAGACAGACCGCGGCCAAAACCGCGACACAGTCACCTAAAAGCCGGCATGTCGGCCGATCGACGGCGCACGCGGGCGGCGTTCCCAACTCTGCGCCGCAGACGCAGCCGGCCTCGCTCCCGGCTGCGGCGGCCGCGGCCTATGCCGCAGTGTCCCAGGACGTGCAGGTGGTCACCGGCGATCAGCTCAACGTCATCGATCTGGCAATGGTCCGGACGCCTTCGGAAACGGTCGGCGCGGCGCCCCGCGCCGAACCCGGTGAAGGCACGCCGGTGAAGCTGGCCGATGCCGGCGAGGTTCGAGAGGACGCTCCCAAGAGTGCGGCCAGGAGCGCGCTCAGAACTCCTCCAACGCGCGACGATGCGCCCCGCGACGATGCTCCGCACGACAATTCCTGGATCGGCCGGTTCTGGGCCGCGATCGGCGATGGCTTCGTCGCGCTGGTGGCGATGCTGCGGCAGCTCTTCGCCTGAGACGGATGCGCTTTACCGCGTCAACCGCTCGAGCTCCGGAAACGGCTGATAGGTCGCGTCCTTGCAGGTCTCGCGGGCGTTATCGACGATGCGGTCGAGCCGGCCGTCGAGAAACAGCACCAGACTGTCCTTCACGCCGGCATACTGACCGCTGCCGCGGCGGGCGTTGTAGCGCACGCAAACCACGTAGCGGCTGACGCCGTCGAATGTTTTCAGTTCGGGCTCGGAGACCGCGGCATCGCGGATGCGGGACGGATCGTTGAGATAGGTGCGCATGAACGCGGTGATGTCGGCGCGGTAGCTGGCCGGCGGCGTGGTGGTGGCCGCGGTGATGCGCTCGTAGCTGCGCATCCATTCGGCGTTGCAGCCGGCAAGGCCCGCCGCAAGCAGCGCAGGCAACAACAGCCGGCGGCGAAAAAGACCGGCCATCACCGGCCAAAATGCGAATCCTTCAGTCACGGCGCGATACTGCCCGCGCCGGTGGCGATGCGCCAGACCGGGCCGCTTTGCCGATGCTAAAAAAGACGCGCGTAAACGCGCTGATGGCCTGATCGCGTCAGGCCACCGCGCGCGCGTCGCCGATCGACTGGACCCGCGGCGCACCGCCGCGCCAGAACCGGCTGTCCGGGCTGATCGGATACATTTCGTGCCACTCCGCGAGCTTTTCCTGGTACAGCGCGACATAGGCGTCGTCGCTCTGCATCTCGATCCCCTCGAGATCGAGGCCGCTGCCGATCTCGTGATAGATGTCGAGGTTGCGCAGATCCGGAACCGGCGTCGCGCCGCGGATCAGATCGGCCCACATCTGCCGGTAAAGATCTTCGAGATGGCGGACCAGATTGGGTGTGTCGAACAGCACGCAGGTGTCGCGGCCGGCGATTAGCTTCGCCTTGATCGGCGCAAGCTTCGCCGGATCGTTGCCGAACTCCACCGCCAGCTCGACGAACTGCTCCGGCGTCGTGCAGTGCATCTCGCCGATGCCGGCCGCAGTCACCAGGCTGGAGCAGACCCGCGAGGCGAACGAGCGGCCCGACAAAGTGAGGATCGGCACGCCCATCCACATTGAATCCGACGCTGTGGTGTGCGCGCCATACGGGAAGTTGTCGAGGAACAGGTCGGCCAGCGGGTAGCGCGCGAGATGGTCCGGATTGGCCGCCTTTTCCGCGAACACCACGCGGTCCGGGCGGATGCCGCGGTCGGAGGCGTATTTGCGCAGGCGTTCGTTGGTCTCGGGCGTGCTGGTGAGCAGCCACAGCACGCTGTTCGGCACGCGGTTGAGGATCGCGATCCAGCGGTCATAGGTGATCGGCGTGGTCTTCTGCATGCCGTTGAGGCTGCAGAATACGAACGTGTTCTCCGGCAGCCCCACCTCCTGCCGGGTCGGGCGGCGCGTCGAGACCACCCGCTTGCGGTCGTTGGGCTGGTAGCACGGCAGCCGCACGATCTTCTCCGAGTAATAGATCTCGTGCTCGGGCGGAACGACGACGTCGTCGGCGATGAGATAATGGTGGTACGGCGTGCCCATGGTGCTGGGATAGCCGAACCAGTTGACGTTCACCGGGGCGGGCCTGCGGGCGAACACCTTGGTGCGCGCATCCTTGGTATAGCCGTTGAGATCGACCAGGATGTCGACGCCGTCGGCCGCGATCTTCGCCGCGGCCTGATCGTCGGTCATGCCGGTGATGTCGGTCCATTGATCGACGCCGGCCTTGGTGCGGGCCTGCGTCGCGTCCGGCCGGTTGATCCCGCAGTAATAGGCTAAAATCTCGAAGTTCTGGCGGTCGTGCTGCTCGACGACGTCGGTCATCGCAAAGCCTACCGCATGATCGCGCATATCGGACGACACATAGCCGATCCGAAGCCGCAGCGGATCGCGCCGCCCCGCCCCCGGCTGGACATGCTGGCGCACGGGTTTCGGCATCCCGATGGAATGCTTTGCGTAATGATAGGCCTTGGCAAGCTGGAACATCGGATCGTCGGTGAGATTGGCGAGCGAGAGCGTCGAAATGCCGTTCAGCAGGTCCTTGCGCTTGACCCGGTCCGACTCCAGCAGCACCGGCCATTTGCACTGTCGCTGCCTGAGCGAAACCCAATGCTGCATGGCCTCGGACTGGCGGCGGTCGATGTCGAGGCTCTGGCGCAGGACTTCCTCGGCCATCACGTCGTTGCCGAGGCTCTCCAGCACGCGGGCTGTCTGGTGCATGACCGTGAGCTTGTGGGACACGGTGTCGCCGGTCACCCCGGACAGCTTGTTGATCAGCTTCATCCATTCGCCGATCGCCGGGCCGGTATGACCGACATCCTCGAGCGCGCGGCCGAGATTGATATAGGGCGGCTCGAAATCCGGCTTGAGGCGGATGCTGTCTCGGAAGGCATTGATGCCCCCCATGAAATCGCGCAATTCGACCAGGGTCACGCCGTAGTTGAAATAGACCGCGTGCAGCAGTTCATGCTCGCCGTTGAACGCGATCCAGATCTTGTACAATTCGGCCACCAGCGGCCGCTGCTGCATCGAATGCAGCGTGGTTGCGCCGTGGAACAGGTCCATGATGGAAAGCTGGCGCAGCGCCGCCTGCTGTGTCAGGCGGGCATACAGTTCGGTGGCGGCGTTGATCTCGACGGGCTGATTCATGAAAGCGTCTCTTCGGCGTTGATGTTGTGAACGCAACAACCCCCGGGAGCCGGATGTCCCGGCGCCGGGTACGCTTCAGCACGCTTACCACACCCTCCCGATTCGGCCGCCGCCTGCACCGTTGCTTGGGCGGTACGTCAGGCGGCCGCAACCGGCCGGCGCAGCGGCGCCGGCTACCCTGTCAACAGATCCACCAGGGCGCTGAGCTGCTCGGAGGTCATGACCCCGAGATGCGCCTGGGTGAACGCGTTGCCCTGTGTCGTCGTCAGGGCGGCGATATCCTGCGTCGAGATGCCCGCGATCGCTTGCGTGCTCAGGCCGGGGATGCCGGTCGTGCTCGTGAGCGAGGCGAACTTGGCGGAGCCGAGCGCGTCGACCTGCGAGGAGGTCAGCGCACCGGACTGCGTCGTGGTCAGCGCCGCGAGCTCGGTGGTGGTGAACACCGCCACCTGGGCCGACGTCAGGGCATTGATCTGCGACGACGTGAAGGTCGAGACCTGCGTCGTCGTCAGGTTGGTGACCCCCGTCGTGGTCAGGCCCGCCGCCTGCGTCGTCGACAGCTCGTTGATGTCGAGCGCGTTGAGGTAGCTCTGCGACAGCGCGTTGAGCTGCGTCGTGGTCAGGCCCTGGGACTGGGTCGTGTTCAGGGCGTTGACCTGCGTGGTCGAGAAGTTGCCGACCGCGGTGGTGGTCAGGCCGCCGAGCTGCGTTGCCGTCAGCGCATTGGCCTGCGTGGTCGAGAAGGCCTGGATCTCCGTCGTGGTCAGCGCGCCGATGCTCGACGTGCTGAGGTACGGAACCTGGGTCGACGTCAGCGTGCTGACCTGCGTGGTGGTCAGGGTGGTGATCGTCGTGGTGTTGAGGCCTGCGACCTGGAAGGTCGCAAGGTTGTTGAGCGCCACCGCGTTGAGGTTTGCGGTGGTCAGGTTGTTGATCTGGGTCCAGCTCAGACCCTGGACCTGCGTGGTCGAGAGCGCGTCGACCTGTGTGGTCGACAGGTTGTTCACCGCCGTGGTGGTGAGACTGCCGAGCTGCGTCGAGGTCAGCGCGTTGGCTTGCGTGGTGCTGAAGGCTTGCACCTCGGTCGTGGTCAGCGCGCCGATCTGAGCCGCGGTCAGGGCCGCGACCTGCGTCGAGGTGATGGTCGTGACCTCGGTGGTGGTCAGGTTGGTGATCGACGTGGTCGAGAGGCCCGAGACCTGGCCGGTCGAGAACTCGTCGAGATCGAGCGCGTTCAGATTCGCCGCCGACAGGTTGTTGAGCTGGGTCGTGCTCAGGCCCTGCGTCTGCGTGGTCGACAGCGCGTCAAGCTGCGTGGTCGAGAAGTTGCCGATCGCCGTGGTGGTCAGACCACCGAGTTGCGTGGCGGTGATCGCGTTGGCCTGGGTGGTCGAGAACGCCTGCACCTCGGTGGTGGTCAGCGTGCCGATCTGCGCCGTGGTCAGGACCGCGACCTGGGTCGACGTCAGCGTGCTGACCTGCGTGGTCGTCAGGTTGCCGACCGCCGTGGTGTTGAGGCCGGAGATCTGGCCGGTCGAGAACTCGTTGAGGTCGAGCGCGTTCAGGTTCGTCGCCGACAGGTTGTTGAGCTGGGTCGTGCTCAGGCCCTGCGCCTGCGTGGTGGACAGCGCGTCGAGCTGCGTGGTCGAGAAGTTGCCGACCGCCGTGCTGGTCAGGCCGCCGAGCTGAGTGGCCGTGATCGCGTTGGCCTGCGTGGTCGAGAACGCCTGCACCTCGGTCGTGGTCAGCGTGCCGATCTGCGCCGTGGTCAGGACCGCGACCTGGGTCGAGGTCAGCGTGCTGACCTGCGTGGTGGTCAGGTTGCCGATCGCCGTGGTGTTGAGGCCCGCGACCTGCGTGGTCGAGAACTCGTCGAGGTCGATCGCGTTCAGGTTGGCGGCCGAGATCGCGTTGAGTTGGGTGGTCGTCAGACCACGCGTCTGGGTCGTGGTCAGCGCATCGAGCTGGGTGGTCGAGAAGTTGCCGACCGCCGTGGTGGTGATGCCGCCAAGTTGCGTCGCCGTGATCGCGTTGGCCTGCGTGGTCGAGAAGGCCTGCACCTCGGTCGTGGTCAGCGTGCCGATCTGCGCCGTGGTCAGCGACCGCGACCTGGGTCGACGTCAGCGTGCGTGACCTGCGGTGGTGGTCAGGTTGCCGATCGCGGTGGTGTTGAGGCCCGCGACCTGGCGTGGTCGAGAACTCGTCGAGATCGAGCGCGTTCAGGTTGGTCGGCCGACAGCGCGTTGAGCTGCGTCGTGGTCAGACCGCGCGTCTGCGTGGTGCGTCAGCGCGTCGAGCTGGGTGGTCGAGAAGTTGCCGACCGCCGTGGTGGTGAGCCCGCCAATCTGCGTTGACGTGATCGCGTTGGCCTGCGTGGTCGAGAACGCCTGCACCTCGGTCGTGGTCAGCGTGCCGATCTGCGCCGTGGTCGAGCGCCGCCACCTGGGTCGAGTGCAGCGTGCTGACCTGCGTGGTGGTCAGGTTGCCGATCGCACGTGGTGGTCGAGGCCTGCGACCTGCGCGGTCGTCAGCTTGGTCCAGCGTCGAGCGCGTTCGAGGTTCGCCGTCCGACAGCGTTGTTGAGCTGCGTCGTGCGTCAGACCGCTGCGTCTGCGTCGTGGTCAGGCGTCGAGCTGCGTGGTCGAGAAGTTGCCGACCGCCGTGGTGGTCAGCCCGGCAAGTTGCGTCGCCGTGATCGCATTGGCCTGCGTGGTCGATGAACGCCTGCACCTCGGTCGAGGTCAGCGTGCCGATCTGCGCCGTGGTCAGCGACCGCGACCTGGGTCGAAGTCAGCGTGGTCGACCTCCGTGGTGGTCAGGTTGCCGATCGCGGTGGTGTTGAGGCCCGCGACCTGCGCGGTCGAGAACTCGTCGAGGTCGAGCGCGTTCAGGTTGGCGGCCGACAGCGCGTTGAGCTGCGTCGTGGTCAGACCGCGAGTCTGGGTCGTGGTCAGCGCATCGAGCTGGGTGGTCGAGAAGTTGCCGACCGCCGTGGTGGTGATGCCGGCCAAGCTGCGTCGCCGTGATCGCGTTGGCCTGCGTGGTCGAGAACGCCTGCACCTCGGTCGTGGTGAGCGTGCCGATCTGCGCCGTGGTCAGGACCGCGACCTGGGTCGAGGTCAGCGTGCTGACCTGCGTGGTGGTCAGGTTGCCGACCGCCGTGGTGTTGAGGCCCGAGACCTGGCCGGTCGAGAACTCGTCGAGGTCGAGCGCGTTCAGGTTGGCGGACGACAGCGCGTTGAGCTGCGTGGTGGTCAGACCGCGCGTCTGCGTGGTGCGTCAGCGCATCGAGCTGGGTGGTCGAGAAGTTGCCGACCGCCGTGGTGGTGAGCCCAGCAAGCTGCGTGGCGGTGATCGCGTTGGCCTGCGTGGTCGAGAATGCCTGCACCTCGGTCGAGGTCAGCGTGCCGATCTGCGCCGTGGTCAGCGCCGCCACCTGGGTCGAGGTGATGGTCGCGACCTCGGTGGTGGTCAGGTTGCCGATCGCGGTGGTGTTGAGGCCCGCGACCTGCGTGGTCGAGAACTCGTCGAGATCGAGCGCGTTCAGGTTGGCGGACGACAGCGCGTTGAGCTGCGTGGTGGTCAGACCGCGCGTCTGCGTGGTGGTCAGCGCATCGAGCTGGGTGGTCGAGAAGTTGCCGACCGCCGTGGTGGTGAGGCCGGCAAGCTGCGTCGCCGTGATCGCGTTGGCCTGGGTGGTCGAGAACGCCTGCACCTCGGTCGTGGTCAGCGTGCCGATCTGCGCCGTGGTCAGGACCGCGACCTGGGTCGACGTCAGCGTGCTGACCTGCGTGGTGGTCAGGTTGCCGACCGCCGTGGTGTTGAGGCCCGAGACCTGGCTGGTCGAGAACTCGTCGAGGTCGAGCGCGTTCAGGTTGGTGGCCGACAGCGCGTTGAGCTGGGTGGTGGTCAGACCGCGAGTCTGGGTCGTGCGTCAGCGCATCGAGCTGGGTGGTCGAGAAGTTGCCGACCGCCGTGGTGGTCAGGCCGCCGAGCTGGGTGGCGGTGATGCGCGTTGGCCTGGGTGGTGCTGAAGGCCTGGATTTCGGTCGTGGTGAGCGTGCCGATCTGCGCCGTGGTGAGCGCTGCGACCTGGGTCGAAGTGATGGTCGCGACCTCGGTGGTGGTCAGGTTGCCGATCGCAGTGGTGTTGAGGCCGGCGACCTGCGCTGGTCGAGAACTCGTCGAGATCGAGCGCGTTCAGGTTGGCGGACGACAGCGCGTTGAGCTGCGTGGTGGTCAGACCGCGCGTCTGCGTGGTGGTCAGCGCATCGAGCTGGGTGGTCGAGAAGTTGCCGACCGCCGTGGTGGTGAGGCCGCCGAGCTGGGTGGCGGTGATCGCGTTGGCCTGCGTGGTCGAGAACGCCTGCACCTCGGTGGTGGTGAGCGTGCCGATCTGCGCCGTGGTCAGGACCGCGACCTGGGTCGACGTCAGCGTGCTGACCTGCGTGGTGGTCAGGTTGCCGACCGCCGTGGTGTTGAGGCCGGACGTCCTGCGCGGTCGTCAGCTTGGTCGAGCGTCGACCGAGTTCGAGGTTCGCCGTCGTCAGCGTTGTTGAGCTGCGTCGTCGTCAGACCCTGCGTCTGGGTCGTCGAGAAAGCGTCGATCTGCGTGGTCGAGAAGTTGTTCCAGCGCCGTGGTGGTGAGCCGCCCAGCTGCGACGCGGTGAGCGAATTGGCGAGCGTCGTGGTGAACGCCTGGATCTCGGTCGAGGTGAGCGAGCCGATCTGGCTCGTGGTGAACGACCGCGATCTGCGTCGAGGTCAGCGTTGCAACCTCGGTGGTGGTCAGGTTGCCGATCGCGGTGGTGTTGAGGCCGGCGACCTGGCGTGGTCGAGAACTCGTCGAGATCGAGCGCGTTCAGGTTGCTCGGCCGACAGCGCGTTGAGCTGGGTGGTGGTCAGACCGCGAGTTTGGGTCGTGGTCAGCGCATCGAGCTGGGTGGTCGAGAAGTTGCCGACCGCCGTGGTGGTGAGACCGCCAAGCTGGGTGGCGGTGAGCGCGTTGGCCTGGGTGGTCGAGAACGCCTGCACCTCGGTCGTGGTGAGCGTGCCGATCTGCGCCGTGGTCAGGACCGCGACCTGGGTCGACGTCAGCGTGCTGACCTGCGTGGTGGTCAGGTTGCCGACCGCCGTGGTGTTGAGGCCCGAGACCTGCGTGGTCGAGAACTCGTCGAGGTCGAGCGCGTTCAGGTTGCCGGCCGACAGCGCGTTGAGCTGGGTGGTCGTCAGACCGCGAGTCTGCGTGGTGGTCAGCGCATCGAGCTGGGTGGTCGAGAAGTTGCCGACCGCCGTGGTGGTCAGACCGCCGAGCTGGGTGGCGGTGATCGCGTTGGCCTGGGTGGTGCGTGAAGGCCTGGATCTCGGTCGTGGTCAGCGTGCCGATCTGCGCCGTGGTGAGCGCTGCGACCTGGGTCGAAGTGATGGTCGCGACCTCGGTGGTGGTCAGGTTGCCGATCGCAGTGGTGTTGAGGCCCGCGACCTGGCTGGTCGAGAACTCGTCGAGATCGAGCGCGTTCAGGTTGCCGGACGACAGCGCGTTGAGCTGCGTGGTGGTCAGACCGCGCGTCTGGGTCGTGGTCAGCGCATCGAGCTGGGTGGTCGAGAAGTTGCCGACCGCCGTGGTGGTGATGCCGGCGAGTTGCGTCGCCGTGATCGCGTTGGCCTGGGTGGTCGAGAACGCCTGCACCTCGGTCGGTGGTGAGCGTGCCGATCTGCGCCGTGGTCAGGACCGCGACCTGGGTCGACGTCAGCGTGCTGACCTGCGTGGTGGTCAGGTTGCCGATCGCGGTGGTGTTGAGGCCGGAGACCTGGCTGGTCGAGAACTCGTCGAGATCGAGCGCGTTCAGGTTGCCGGACGACAGCGCGTTGAGCTGGGTGGTGGTCAGACCGCGCGTCTGCGTGGTGCGTCAGCGCATCGAGCTGGGTGGTCGAGAAGTTGCCGACCGCCGTGGTGGTGAGGCCGCCGAGCTGCGTCGCCGGTGATCGCGTTGGCCTGGGTGGTCGAGAAGGCCTGCACCTCGGTCGTGGTCAGCGTGCCGATCTGCGCCGTGGTCAGCACCGCGACCTGGGTCGACGTCAGCGTGCTGACCTGCGTGGTGGTCAGGTTGCCGATCGCGGTGGTGTTGAGGCCGGAGACCTGGCTGGTCGAGAACTCGTCGAGATCGAGCGCGTTCAGGTTGCCGGACGACAGCGCGTTGAGCTGCGTCGTGGTCAGACCGCGAGTCTGCGTCGTGGTCAGCGCGTCGAGCTGGGTGGTCGAGAAGTTGCCGACCGCCGTGGTGGTGAGACCGCCGAGCTGGGTGGCGGTGAGCGCGTTGGCCTGGGTGGTGCTGAAGGCCTGGATTTCGGTCGAGGTCAGCGTGCTGATCTGCGCCGTGGTCAGCGCCGCCACCTGGGTCGAAGTGATGGTGGTCAACCTCGGTGGTGGTCAGGTTGCCGATCGCGGTGGTGTTGAGGCCCGCGACCTGCGTGGTCGAGAACTCGTCGAGATCGAGCGCGTTCAGGTTGCCGGACGACAGCGCGTTGAGCTGCGTGGTGGTCAGACCGCGCGTCTGCGTCGGTCGTCAGCGCATCGAGCTGGGTGGTCGAGAAGTTGCCGACCGCCGTGGTGGTGAGCCCGCCAAGCTGGGCGGCGGTGAGCGCGTTGGCCTGCGTGGTCGAGAACGCCTGCACCTCGGTGGTGGTGAGCGTGCCGATCTGCGCCGTGGTCAGCGACCGCGACCTGGGTCGACGTCAGCGTGCTGACCTGCGTGGTGGTCAGGTTGCCGACCGCCGTGGTGTTGAGGCCGGAGACCTGGCTGGTCGAGAACTCGTCGAGGTCGAGCGCGTTCAGGTTGGTGGCCGACAGCGCGTTGAGCTGCGTCGTGGTCAGGCCTCGCGTCTGCGTGGTGCTGAGCGCGTCGAGCTGCGTGGTCGAGAAATTGCCGACCGCCGTGGTGGTGAGACCGCCGAGCTGGGTGGCCGTGATCGCGTTGGCCTGGGTGGTCGAGAACGCCTGCACCTCGGTCGTGGTCAGCGTACCGAGCTGCGCCGTGGTCAGGACCGCGACCTGGGTCGAGGCCAGCGTGCTGACTTGTGTCGTGGTCAGGTTGCCGATCGCGGTGGTGTTGAGCCCGGCCGTCTGCGCCGTGGTCAGGTCGCTAAGCGTGACTGCGCGCAGGTTTCCCGCGGTCAGGTTGTTGAGCTGGGTGGTCGTCAGGCCCCGGGCCTGGGTGGTCGAGAACGCGGCGATTTGCGTGGTCGAGAAATTGTTCAGCGAGGTGGAGGTAATGCCGCCAAGCTGGGTCGCGCTGATCGCATTGGCCTGGGTGGTCGAGAAGGCCTGCAGCTCGGTGGTGTTCAGCGTGCCGAATTCGCCGGCGGTGAGGACCGAAACCTGGGTGGAGGTAAGCTGGGTGAGCTGGGTGGTGGTGAAGTTGTCGAACTGCAGCGTCAGAAGCGCCGAAACCACGGCCGTCGAGAGCGAGGCGACCTGGGTGCCCGCCAGGTACTGAAGATCAACCGTCTCCATCGCGTTGACCTGCGTCGAGGTCAACGCAGCCGCCTGCGAGGTGCTCAGCGCCGCGATGTCGGTGGTCTGCAGACTCTGGATCGCAGTCGTAGAGAGCTGTGCGACCTGACTGGGAGTCAGCGACGTAATTATTGAGGGCATCTAGCGCACTCCGAGTTCGACTTACTGTCCACCGAGCCCATGACTTGCTGTCATGCGGTCCCGTTCAGCGCGAAGCCGGGCATAGACCCAGCCGTCTCGGAGATTCACATTCAGAAGTTAATTTGCTCTAACGGCTGCGGCTGAAACGCGGGCAATTCGTCCAATTTGAATCAAATGAGAGTCGTTTGAGCCGATAAGCCTAGCGAGCCGTTACTCGGCCAATGGCCGAATGCGAGCGCAAACCTCGCGCCCGGCGCAGTATTTCTCGGTCTTTGGCTGAGCAGGGCCGCGGACGGCTCCCGGCAGGCGGTCCGGAGTTAAGATTTTGTCAACCCGCCGCGGCCGCCTCGCGCGGCCACCGGCGCCCGGCAATGCCGGCGTGCCACCATCCCGCCACCGGCGCGTCGAATCAGTAAATCGGCTTCTCGCCCCGCAATCCGTTCCAAATCCAGACCGGGCCGGCCTACGAAACCTGGCGTTCGCGGCCCTGCCAATAAGGCGCGCGCAACGCCTTCTTGTCGATCTTGCCGTTGAACAGGCGGGGCAGGCTTTCCACAAAGTCGATGCTTCGCGGCTTTTTGTAGCTGGCGATCCTGGCGCGCGTGTATTCGATCAGATCATTTTCCGTTGCCATGCGTCCCTGACGCAGTTGCACGCAGGCCTTGACCGATTCACCCCAGACCTGGTCGGGGATCGCGATGACGGCGACCTCGGCAACGTCCGGGTGGGCGCGCAACGCCTCTTCGACCTCCCAGGAATAGATGTTTTCGCCGCCCGAGATGATCATGTCCTTCTTGCGGTCGACCACATAGACGAACTCCCCCTCGTCGACAAAGCCGAGATCCTGGGTGTGAAACCAGCCGTCGCGGGTGACCTCCGCGGTGAGCACGTTCTTGTTCCAATAGCCGTTCATCACCGTCGGCGAGCGGAACAGGATTTCGCCGATCTCGCCCACGTCGCACACCGAGCCGTCGTTGCGGACGATCTTCACCTCGTTTCCCAGCGGAAGCTGGCCGGCCGAGGCAAGCCGGCGCCGGTCGGCTTCGCTGCCGTCGAGAACGTGGTGGTGCGGCTTGAGAATGGTTCCGAAAATACACTCGGTCATGCCGTAGACCTGGACAAAGATCGGCCCCATCCGGTCGAGCGCGCGGCGCAGCAGCGGCACCGGCATCGGCGCGGAGGCGTAATGGACGCAGCGCAGCGTGCTGACGTCGTAGGTTTTGGTGTCGAGCACGTCGAGCATCCGCTGGATCATCAAGGGCGCGAAATGCGCCGCGGTGATCTTCTCGTCCTGGATGGTCTGCAGAATGTCGTCAGGGTCGAACGCGGTCTTCAGAACCACCGGCGCGCCCATCAGGCTGAAATTCATCTGTTCGATCTTGCCGCCGAGATGAAACAGCGGCATCACGATCAGCGCCCGGTCGGTCGGCAGGATGACGCTCTCGTGCGAAAGCATCCGCGTAGCCTCCGCCATCGCCGCATGGCTGATCATCACGCCTTTGGCCCCGCCGGTGGTACCGCTGGTGTACATCAGATAGCCGATATCGCCGGGGCCGGGCTCTTGCGGCGGCTCGCCGGCGGAGGATCTGGCGATCAGGTCCTCATAGTTGAGATCGCCGGGATTTTCCGAGTCGATTCCGATCCGGATCCGGATGCCCGGCACCTGCGCGGCAAGCGTCTTCGCTATCGCGGCGAACTCCTTCGCGTAAATCAGCACCGACGGCTGGCTGTCCTGGCAGATCGCGCCAAGCTCGGCCTCCGCAAGCCGGCTGTTGAGATTGATGGCGACGAAGCCTGCGACTTCGCAGGCGCCGAAACTCTCGATGTACTCGCTGCAATTGCGCGCCAGGATCGCAACCCGCTCCTGGCGTCGCAGCCCGCCGGCGAGAAGCCCGTTCGCGAGCCGAAAGATGCGCGCCGCCTGCTCCGCAAACGTGTATCTCCGGTCTTCGAAGATCAATGCGGTCTGCCCGCCGTAAAGCGTCCGGCCCCGCTTGATCAGATCGCCGCAGGTCAGAGCCATCGGAACGCCACCGTACGGATTGCGGGCAAGGCGGGATAGAGACTTGGTTGGACGCACACCCGGTACCTTTTTCCAAGCATAGGAAACCGCATCGTTGCGGGTCAACATTTCCGCTCTCACCTCTTGGTGCAGAACACAATTGCGGGCACCATGGCCAGGCCCGCGGCATGGCCGCGGTCGCGAAGCAAGCAGCATCAGAAGCACGCTGCGTAGAAGCAATGAAACGCTTTGTGGGAGGACGGCATGAGACGGGAATGGTTCATTGCTCTGGTCGGTGCCGCGCTGCAGGTTTCGGGACCGTCATCCGCCCAGCCGGCGCAGCGCAGCTATCCGACCAAGCAGGTGCGCGTCGTCGTGCCCTATCCGGCCGGCGGTCCGACCGACCTGATCGCGCGCCTGCTTTCGCAAAAGCTCGGTGAGCGTCTCGGGCAGACGTTCGTCGTCGAAAACGTCGCCGGCGCGAGCGGCGCCGTCGGCGCGGGACAAGTCGCGCAGTCCGCGCCGGACGGTCACACGCTTCTGGTGGTGACCAACGATTTCGCGGTGGCCTCGGTGACCAACGCCAACCTGCCCTATGACCCGGTCAAGAATTTCGCGGCGGTCACCATCGTTGCCAGTTCGCCGCAGGTGGTCGCGGTCCATCCATCGGTTCCGGCGAAGGACATCAAGGAGCTCGCAGAGCTCATCCGCTCGACCCCCGAGAAATACAACTATGCCGGCCTCGGCATCGGCTTCGGGCAGTTGTCCGCAGAACGATTGTTCAAGCTCGGCCTCAAGCTCGACAAGATGGCGCGGATTCCGTTCAACGGCGCGGCGCCTGCGCTCAACTCGACACTGGCGGGACACACGCAGATCCTGTTTCTCGGGCTGCCTCCGGTTGCGCCGCACCTGACCTCGGAAAAATTGCGCGCCGTTGCGGTGACTTCGTCCGAACGGTCGAAAGCGTTTCCGCAGATTCCGACGCTGCGCGAATCCGGCGTTCCGGATCAGGAATCCGAACTCGTCATCGGCGTCGTCGCCGCGGCCGGCACGCCCGCGGATGTGGTGTCGGCCCTGCAAAAGCAGATCGGCGAAATCGTCGCGCTGCCCGACGTGAAGTCGTTGCTGGAGAAGATCAGCTTCCAGCCGGTGGCGAGCACGCCGTCGGAATACGACGCGCAGATCAGGAACGACATCGCGGTCTGGGGCAAGGTGATGAAAGACGCGAACATTCCCGTCAATTAGCCCGTGCCCGTTCATATCTTTTGCCGGCCACCGGCTTTGCTGCGGCGACTGCATGCCGGCCGTATGCCACGGAGCGGTTCGGCCGGCCCGAACTTCTTGGCGGCTCCGGCGTTAGACTGATCCTGCCGTCGCAACGCGGTTCCGCCACCCATGTCTGTCGCCGCCCAACCACGCGAAACCATTCAGGAAACGCCGTTTTATGTCGCCGCGGCCGGCATCGGCAACCGGCGGCAGTGCTCGCTGAAGTACGGCGATACCTTCCTGGTGATGGACAACTACGGAGACGTCGGCGCGGCCGAGGGTGGCCCGGACGGGCTCTTTCACAACGACACGCGGTTTCTGTCGCGCCTCGAGCTCACCGTCAATGAACTGCAGCCGCTTCTGCTCGGATCGACGGTCCGCGACGACAACTCCGTCCTCACGGTGGACCTGACCAATCCGGATATCTTTCAAGACAAGTTTCATGACAAGCGGCTGGTCCTGCACAAGGACACGCTGCACATCGTCCGAACCACATTTCTCTGGCGGGGAACCGCCTATCAGCGGATCGGCATCCGCAACCACGGCAGCCTGCCGGTCGACCTGCGGATCGCGTTCCGGTTCGGCAGCGACTTTGCGGACCTGTTCGAGGTCCGCGGCCTCAAACGCGAGCGGCGCGGGATGACGCGCAGACCTTCGATCACGGGCCATCAGATCCTGTTGAACTATCACGGACTTGACGGCACGACGCGCCGCACCGCCATTTCATTCGATCCGCCGCCCGCGAGGCTTTCGGAAGGCGAGGCGCACTACCAGTGCATACTGCCGCCTCACGACATCACCCGGATCTTCATCGCGATCGGCTGCGACACGACGGAGGGCGGCACGATCTCGTTTGCGCGCGCATTGATCCGCGCGCATCGCGAGCGCCGCGCCGCGGCGTCCGGCGGTGCGAGCGTCGAAAGCTCCAACGCGCTGCTCAATGAAGTGCTGTGCCGCTCGTCGGCGGACCTTGCCATGCTGATGACCGAGACGCCGCATGGACGCTATCCCTATGCGGGCATTCCCTGGTATTCGACGACGTTCGGGCGCGACGGCATCATCACCGCGCTGCAGATGCTGTGGCTCGACCCAGACATCGCGCGCGGCGTGCTGCGGCGGCTGGCGTTTCTTCAGGCGAAGACCGTCGATCCTGCGGCGGACGCCCAGCCCGGCAAGATTCTGCACGAGACCCGGGCCGGAGAGATGGCGATGCTCGGCGAGGTGCCGTTCCGTCTCTATTACGGCACTGTCGATGCGACGCCCTTGTTCGTGCTGCTGGCAGGCGCCTATCTCGACCGCACGGGCGACCGGCAAACCATCGTCGAGCTGTGGCCTGCGATCGAAGCGGCGCTGTCGTGGATCGACCGGTATGGCGATGCCGACGGCGACGGTTTCGTCGAATACCGGCGCGCAACCGAACAGGGATTGGCCAATCAGGGCTGGAAGGACTCGTTCGACGCGATCTTTCGTGCCGACGGCAGCCTGGTGGAGGGCGATGTCGCGCTGGCCGAGGTCCAGGGCTACGTTTTTGCGGCCAAGCGCGCCGCAGCCCGCTGCGCGAGGCAGATCGGCCGCGACGAACGCGCGGCGGCGCTGGAACAGCAGGCCACCCAACTCGCCGAACGTTTCGAAAGAGCCTTCTGGTGTCCGGAACTCAACAGCTACGCGCTGGCGCTCGACGGCAATAAGGAGCCATGCCGCGTCCAGGCCTCCAATGCCGGACAAGTGCTGTTCAGCGGCATCGCCAGTCCCGAGCATGCCGCAAAGGTCGCCGACACGCTGCTCGGGCCGCAGTTCTTTTCCGGCTGGGGCATCCGCACCTTGGCAAGGGGCGCGGCCCGCTACAATCCGATGTCCTATCACAACGGTTCGGTCTGGCCCCACGACAATGCCCTGATCGCACTGGGCTTCGCGCGGTATGGGCTGAAGTCCGCGGTGACACAGCTCTTCAAGGGCCTGTTCGACGCGGCGACCTACATGGAACTGCGGCGGCTGCCGGAGCTGTTCTGCGGCTTCAAGCGCCAGGCGAACCGCGGGCCGACGCTCTATCCGGTCGCCTGCTCGCCGCAGGCCTGGGCCAGCGCCACGCCTTTTACACTGCTGGAAGCATCGCTCGGCCTGGAGTTCGATCCGGCCAACAGCGAAATCCGGTTGCGGAACCCGCGACTTCCGGAGTTCATCGATGACGTTCTGTTGCGCAACCTTCGACTGGGCGAAGCCAGCGTCGATCTGCGAGTCCGGCGCGTGAAAGACAAGGTCACGCTCGACATCGTCCGGTCGCGGGGGAAGATGCAGGTCTCCGTCCTTCTTTCGGTCTGATTTCGATCAGACGTTCGCATCTGGATTCGGAACAAGATCCGTCTCCTGCGGTTGCCTATTCGCCGGAGTCGGGAGGTCTTCATGCGTCACCGTTCCTGGATACCCGCAGCCCTCACCTCATCATCCTGTTGTCTGCTGCTGATTTTGGCCGCGGCCATCCCGGTCGCGGCGGAAACGCCACAGCCCAATCACAGTCAGAGTTCGGTCCAACCGGCGGGCACGCTTCTTGCCGCTGCAGACGAAGCGGCTCCGGGTGCCGAATCGGCCCAAACGGACCGTCCCGGAACACCCTCGGCCACGCTTCTCGACAACCGGGACGGCCGGGGCATTCTTGGCAGCGCGGTGCGCAGCGCCACAAATGAGAACATGGGACGGATTGTCGATGTCGTCGTCGACCGGGCCGGAACCGCACGCGCCGCCGTCATCGATTTCGGCGGCTTTCTCGGCGTCGGCAGCCGGAAGATTGCCGTCGACTGGAACGCGATGCGGTTTACCGCAGAGAACGGCGTCACCATCGATCTGACGCGGGATCAGGTGAAATCCGCACCCCAGTACCAGGATGGCAAGCCGATCATGGTGCTGAGTGCGTCGCCTGAATTCGCCCGAGCGCGCGTCACCACAAGGATGCCGGAGAAATAACCTGTCGGCGGAGCCCTCCCGGGGGGATGGCCAGAGACCTGTCGAGGGGACTTTTGAGGGGGCGCGGCCATCGCTGCTACCCCGCGGGCAAAGCTTTCAGGTCGTTCCGGCGCCGAGCGATCCGCCTCCCGCTCCATCGCGGCGATCGTTGCACGGGCTCGACTGGTTTGTGTTCTGCGTGGCCGACGTCCAGACCGGATTCGGCCCGTTCGTTTCGGTCTATCTGACCACGCAAAAGTGGACGCAGTTCGATATCGGACTCGTGTTGAGCGTTGCGGGCCTGGTGGCGCTCTTCGCGCAGGTTCCGGGCGGAATGCTGGTCGATGCGGCGCGCTCCGAACGGCGGGTGGCCGGGATCGCCATCACGGTGATCGCGCTCAGCGCGCTGACCTACGCCGCGTGGCCGATTTTTCCCGCGATCCTCACGGCCGCGACCTTTCATGCGGCCGCGAGTTGCGTGCTGGGTCCGGCGATCGCCGCGATCAGCCTCGGCCTCGTCGGCCATTCCGGAATTGGCGAGCGGCTGGGCCGCAATGCCCGCTTTGCCTCGATCGGCAACGGCTTCGCCGCCGCATTGATGGGGGCGTGTGGCTATTTTTTTGCGGCGCGGTCGGTTTTCATCGTCACGGCGCTTCTGCTCGTGCCTACGCTGCTGGCGCTCCGCATGATCGCAACGCGCGAGATCAACCCGGTGCAGGCGCATGGCGGTCCGACCGCCCCCCGGCACGAGCCCGCCTCGATCCGCAGCCTGCTGCGGCAACGCTCCTTGCTGAGGCTGGCGTGCTGCGTCGCGCTGTTCCATATGGCCAATGCCGCCATGCTTCCATTGATGGGAAGCGCGCTGACCAGCCGTTCCAGCGACTGGGCCACGGTCCTGATCGCGACCTGCATCGTCGTGCCGCAGATCGTCGTCGCCTTGATCGCGCCGTGGGCGGGGCGGCGGGCCACGAGTTGGGGCCGCAAGCCGCTGCTGCTGCTGGGCTTCGGCGCACTGGTCATCCGCGGCATGCTGTTCGCCGTGGTGAGCGATCCCGCCATGGTCGTCGCGGTGCAGTTGCTGGACGGAATAAGCGCGGCGGCGCTGGGTGTCATGGTTCCGTTGATCGTCGCCGACGTCACGCGAGGAACCGGCCGGTTCAACTCGGCCCTTGGTGTTGTCGGGATGATCGCGGGCGTCGGCGCCGCCGTGAGCACGACGCTGGCCGGCGCCATGACGGATTATTTCGGCAGCCAGTTTGCGTTTTTCGGCCTTGGACTGATTGCCGTGCTGGCCTTCCTCGCCGTGCTGACGTTCGTGCCGGAAACCCGTCCGCAGGACGAGCGCCGAGACGATCAGTAAAAGCACCGGCCCGGCTTCCACCGGACCGGGAGATGATCGTCAGTTCGCTCGAACGGACGTTCTAGTCAGCCACCGCGAGCGCCGGGGACTTGCCGTCCACCACCAGCTTCAGGTGCGGACGTTCGCGATCCATCAGACCGCGATAGGCTGCAAGATAGTCCAGTGCCATGCGGCGCGCCGTGAAGCGCTCCTCGAACCGCGCGCGGATCCGCGCACGCGACAGCTCATGCAGCCGGTATGTCGCGCCGATGGCGCCCTGCTCGTCTTCAACGATGAATCCGGTCACCCCGTCTTCGATCACCTCCGGAACCGAACCCCGATTATATGCAATGACCGGAGTGCCACAGGCCAAGGCTTCGATCATCACCAGGCCGAACGGCTCGGGCCAGTCGATCGGAACCAGCAGCGCATGCGCGCCGCTCAGGAACGCCGATTTTTCGGCATCTGCGATCTCACCGATGTATTCGACATGGGTTCCATCGATCAGCGCTTTGATGTTCTCCTCGAAATAATCGCGATCCGCCCTGTCGACCTTCGCCGCGATCTTGAGCGGGACCCCGGTCTCTCGCGCGATATGGATGGCGCGATCGACGCGCTTTTCCGGTGCGATACGGCCGAGGAATGCGAAATAGCTCGGCTTGACCGGCTGTGGCGTGAGAAGTTTGTCCGGCAGGCCGTGATGAATGGTCCGGACCCAGCCCGCATGGGGAACCGGCCGCCGCTGCGCGTTGGAAATCGAGATCACCGGCAGCGTCGGGAACGTGGCAAACAGCGGTTGATGTTCCGGAAGATCAAGCCTGCCATGCAGTGTTGTAATGAATGGCGTGTGCTGCCGCGAAAAAAGGGAGAACGGATAGTAGTCGAGGTGAAAGTGCAGCATGTCGAAGTCGTCCGCCTTCTGGCGAACATGCTCGAGCATCATGATGTGCAAGGCATTGGGATCGCGGATCGAGCCGTCCAGCCGAAGCGCGCGCGGCCAGAACGCGTTCAGCTTCGCCGAAGTTTGTAAATCCCCGCTGGCGTACAACGTGACGTCATGGCCGAGCGCGACGAGTTCCTCCGTCAGCCAATACACGACGCGTTCGGTACCTCCATACAGCTTCGGCGGGACCGCCTCCGTCAGCGGCGCGACTTGAGCAATGCGCATCAAATTCTCCCGATGAATGTCAGCCTCCCAGCCAGCCTATTAAGGCTCGAAAGCAAAAATCTTTCAGAAAAAAATTTTCATGCGGCGCAGGAACTTTGCTCGCGGTTTGGAGTCGACTTCTAACTTCGCGGAGGTCGGGCTCCCGCACCGAGCTGCACATCAATTGGTCTGATGCCCAACAGGTGGACACTCATTCCAACCCCGCGAGTTCAAAATCGAATGCATGAAACGCAGCGCCTCGCGAGCCACCCTCTCGCCTTCATTTTGCTGTATGTGCGGCGAAGGCCGGTGTCACATTTCCTGATCGTCTCCGCGGTGCTCCTTGCGGTCGCATGTTCGACCGGAACCCAATACGGCGTGAAGAGCCTGGTCGACGCGCTTTCCGGCACACCGCAGTCATGGGGCATATGGGTCGCATTCGCATTGCTGGTGTCCTTGATCACCGCGGACAATCTGTTGTGGCGCGTCGCGGGCTGGATCAGCAGTTCGGCCTTTGTCGGTGTGACCGGAGATTTCCGGCGCGACCTGTTTCGTCATCTGACCGGCCATTCGCTCGCTTATTTCTCCGACCGCAGGCCCGGCACGCTGAGCAGCCGCATCACGGCGGCGTCCAATGCGATTTTCACATTGGAAAACCTGTTCATCTGGAACGTGCTGCCGCCCTGCGTGGCGACGGCGGCCTCAATTTTCCTGGTCGCGATCGTCAGCGTGCCGATGGCCCTTGGGCTGTCGGTGCTCGCCGGCGTGATGGTGTTCTTCATGTTCCGGCTGGCCGCGGCCGGACAGCCGCTGCATCACGATTTCGCGAACAAGGCCGCCGCGATCGACGGCGAGGTGGTGGATGTCATCAGCAACATGTCGCTGGTGCGGGCGTTCGGCGGCAGGCGGCGCGAGCACCGGCGCTTTGACGATGTGGTGGACCTGGAGCTGAATGCGCGGCGGCGCAGCCTGCGTTATCTGGAGAAGCTGCGGCTGATCCATGCGGCCTTCACGATCCTGGTGACGATCGGGCTGCTCGCCTGGGCCATCGTGCTGTGGCAACGCGGCGCGGCCACCACCGGCGACGTCGTTCTGGCCTGCACGCTGGGACTGACCATTCTTCACGCAACGCGCGATCTCGCCGTGGCCCTGGTGGATGCCACCCAGCATCTTGCGCGTCTCGCCGAAGCGCTGCCGGCGCTGCTGGTGCCGCACGACATGCTCGACCATCCGCAGGCGAAGCCGCTCGTCCAAAACGGCGCCAGGCTGAACTTCGAGCGGGTTTCATTCCGCTATCCCGGCGGGCACGGCGTGTTTTCCAACTTCAGTCTCAAGGTCGAGCCCGGCCAGCGCGTCGGCCTGTTGGGCGAGTCGGGCGCCGGAAAATCGACCCTGTTTGCGCTGATGCAGCGTTTCTATCCCGTGCAGGGCGGCCGCATCCTGGTCGACGGGCAGGACATCGCGCACATCACCCAGGACAGCCTGCGGGAGGCGATTGCGTTCGTGCCGCAGGATGTCTCGCTGTTCCATCGCACCGTGATGGAAAACATCCGCTACGGGCGGCCGGACGCGACCGACGACATGGTTCTGGCCGCCGCGCTCGCCGCGCGATGCGATTTCATCGAAAACCTGCCGAGCGGGTTCGACACCGTCGTCGGCTCCCACGGCATCAGGCTGTCGGGAGGCCAGCGGCAGCGGATCGCGATCGCGCGGGCGTTTCTCCGGGACGCGCCGTTGCTGCTGCTCGATGAGGCGACCTCGTCGCTCGACAGCGAATCCGAGGAAGCGATCCGCGAGTCTCTCGCCCGGCTGATGCAGGGTCGCACGGTGATCGCGATTGCGCACCGGCTTTCCACCGTCCGCGGTTTCGATCGCATCGTGCTGCTGCAGGACGGCCGGGTGATGGAAGACGGATCGCCTGAGAGCCTACTCAGCCGCGACGGCCCCTATCGCCGGCTGATCAGATCGGAGCTCGGACGGCTCAGGCAGACGGCCGCGTGATGCCGGATGCCAGTTGCGGAAGCCGGAACGTCGGACAATATCTGCAAGGTTTCCACCAAGCAGATCAGCCATATCGCCCCCTTGCGCACCACGAGAAGCGACCAGCAACGGTAACTCGCTACGCAACGCCGCGAATTCCGGTGGCCCTCCCCCGATCGGATGAGGGCGCGAAGACGGTTAGTTAAATCGCCGCGAGCCGTCTGGCAAAGCTTGAGATAAACACGAGTGACTATGTTTTTATGTCAGGCACAATGACCGATTCTATTTTGGGTTGTGTTCGCGAACGGAGTCCGTTTAAGCTTCGCGATTGAAACGCTCGGATTTTGGCCGGCGCTTCGAACGTTGCGCAATTGCAGGGGGCACTCGTGCGAAGGGTCCGGCGCAATATTCGGCTTGTGTTGTTCGGCATTGCGATCGCGCTATCGACCTGCGGCGTTGCGTTCGCCGCGGACGACACTCGCGACGATGAAGCGATGCTGCGGGCAAAAAAGGAAGGGATCAGCGCGCAGGAAGCCGCGTACAAATATTACTACCCCGCATATATCGACAACTACTTCGCCGACATGGACGCGATCGCCGTGCTGCGGCCGGCGGAATCTCGCAAGGATGGCCCGGTCGATCAATTCGACACGCCGGTCTATCAGCTCATGGACAAGCAGGTACCGGGGCCGGTCGAAAAGCTCGACCCGATCCGTCTGCCGGGCGAGGGTCCTCAGCGTCTCCGGAGCGTGCGGATCGACAAACAAAACAACAAGCACTGCGAAGACATCGGACAAGACGTCTGCGAAGTGCTGGGCCGCAACACATGGATGATGTGGCCCGGGGGAAACGAGGGATTCTGGGACTGGCTCGGCCGGCGATTTGGCATTCTCGATTTTCTCAAGCTGCTCGACACCAAGGAAATTGACGAATCCATAGCATCCAGGAGCGATCCCAAAGCGTCCAAGAGCAAGGATCGCGACAGCCGGTTCGAGCGCGCAGGCCTGATCAACGAACCGGAGATGGGGCCGTCGCTCGACGAGCCCGACAACGTCATCGAACGGGTGCTTGGACTTCGTCTCGACGAGCCCACGGACAAAGAAGTCCGCGAGTGGCGCCGCAAATACGTGCGCATGGCGCTGCGTCTGGATGGCGCCGGCTCCGCACCCGCGGGATCGGCGCCGTACGGCGGCTCGGCGGCCTATGGCGGCGTCCTTCCGGGAGCCGCCGCCGGGTATCCCAACGGAAAATCGTACGATCCGCGCATTCCGCCGCCGGAGATCTACGGTCTGTCGAGCGGCGTCGTCGGCCTCCGGTTGTTTCCCAATCCGAACTTCGACAGGAAGGCGCTGGAGCGGTGGCTGAAGGTCAAGGGCAAGTACGCGTCGGATCCGGTCGGCGACCCCAGTCTCATCCGGCCGTTCCGTGTCGGCATGAGCTGCGCGTTCTGTCATGCCTCTTTCCATCCATTGAATCCGCCGGCAGACACGCGCAACCCGAAGTGGGAGAACATCTCCGGCAACATCGGCGCCCAATACCTGCGGATCAGCGGTGTGTTCGGCAACCTGCTCTCGAAGAACAATTTCGTCTTTCACATTCTCGAAAGTCAGCCGCCAGGCACCGTCGATACGTCCCTCGTCGCGTCCGACAACATCAACAATCCGAACACGATGAATTCGGTGTTCAATCTGGCGCAGCGCGTGCTGGTTGGGCTGCGCAACCCGAACGAACAGCAGTCCAATCAGAGCGCGCAACTGCCATCGATTTGGAAGGACGCCCCGAAGGACTATCCCGACAGCCCACCGGCGAATTCGCTGAAAACACTGATCACGGAGTACTGGAAAGCGGTCTACGCAACCGGCGGCGCGCCTCCGGATGAGGTGCTCGACAAAGCGGTCCGTGAAGAGCTGAGCAAAACGAACGATCGGCTTCGGCGGGTGCCGCGCATCCTGCTCGACGGTGCCGATTCGATCGGTGCCTGGGGCGCCCTGGCTCGCGTCTATCTCAACATCGGGACGAACTATGAGCAGTGGAACACGCTGCATGACCCGGTCGTCGGCCTCACGCCGCAAAAGTCGTTCACGATCGACAATGTGGAGCGTCACTCCGGCTACTGGGCGGCGACCAAGCTGCGCGTGGGGCCGTTGCGCGACTATTTCCTGAAGGTCTCTCCGTCCATGCCGCTGGTTGCGGCCGCGACACCTGTCGAAAGCGCGCCGCCGGAAAGTATTCGCGATATGGCGGCGGCCCGGCGTCTCGTGGACCACACGAAGCTCGCGAGAGGGCGTCAGATCTTCGCCGAGAACTGCATCGCCTGTCACTCCAGCATTCAGCCTCCGATGCGTCATGAGCAGATGGCGAAGGACGCCGCGCAGACCGGCAATGCATTTTACGACCATGAGCCGGGCCGATGGATGACGAGCCCGCAACACAAGGACTACCAGGATTGGGCGAAGGCCGCGGTCGAGATGCCGGAATTCTGGCGGGCCAACTACCTGTCGACCGACTATCGGATTGCGGTCAACTACGTGAAGACCAATTCGTGCCGCGCCGTGGCGACCAACGCGCTGAACGGAAACATGTGGCACGACTTCGCTTCGGACAGCTATCGCAGCCTGCCGGCGATCGGCGACATCCGTTTCTACAACCCGTACGGCAGCCAGGAGCCGGCGGATCAGGACAGCGACCGGAACAATGAAGCCTATTCGCCGCGCCACAAGACGTCCGGGAGTGCCCCCAGAGGTGGTGGCGGTCCGGGTTACTATCGCGTCCCAACGCTGGTTTCGATCTGGGCTACGGCGCCGTTTCTGCACAACAACAGCCTCGGCAAATACAACGCCAATCCCCACGTCCAGGGACGGGTCGATGCCTTCAACGACGCCATTCGAAAGCTGCTTTGGAAGGAAAAGCGGGCGGAGACCGCAAGCTATGGCGTGCCGCCCGAGGTGCTCAAGGACGATCGCGGTCTGATCTGGCGGACGACCGAAGTCTCCTACCTGACCGTCGCCGGCATCTATCTCCCCGAGATTCTGGGCGGCCGCTCCAAGCTGGTGCGCGATTTCATCGACCGCTATCCCGAGTTGCGCGGAGTGCCCGAACTGTACCGGCCGCTGCCGACGGCCGTGTTGCTGGCCGTTGCATTTGTATTCCTCTGGTGGGCTCGCGGTTTCTGGCTCCGCTTCGCCGGCTATACGAGCATCGTTCTCGCCCTCGGCGTCGGCGCCGTCATTTACTTCCTCAACGGCGGCCTTGGCGGAATCCAGGTCGGGCCCATTCCCAAAGGCACTCCGGTCGGCTTGCTGGCAAACATCAATCCGGCCGCAGATCGGCAAGTTCTGAAGCAGACGCTCGCGACCCTCCGCGACGCTTTCAACGAAATCCAGTCGACTGGCGCGGACAAGGACGAGAACAAAAAGCGCCTGGACGAGATCATGAAAACGAAGGTCGCGCCGGCGCTGCTGAAGATCAACAAGTGTCCGGACCTTGTCATGGATCGGGGACACTACTTTCCGTGGTTCGACAGGATTTCCGATTCCGACAAAGAGGCGCTGATCGAGCTGTTGAAAACCTTCTGAGAGCCGGGGCGGCGCGGTGATGCTATGACATCCAATCAACCTTCCGCAGGCGGTGCTCCGTTCGACTACATTGTGGTCGGTTCGGGAGCCGGTGGCGGCCCGCTCGCCGCCCGTCTTGCACAGGCCGGCCGCCGGGTGCTGGTGCTTGAGGCGGGTCCGGATCACACCGAACATTCCGGAGACGCCCGCGACATCAGTCTTGTCCCGGGACTTCACGCCGTCTCGACCGAGCATGACGCTCTGAAATGGCCGTTCTACGTCAAGCACTACAGCAAGCCGCCCACCGGGACGGATCCCAAGACAACGCCTGAGGGGATTTTCTATCCGCGATCGTCGGGCGTCGGCGGCTGCACCGTCCACAACGCCATGATCACCATGGCCGGTCCCGACTCGGACTGGGAAGACCTGGCCGATTTTCTCGCCGACGATTCCTGGCGCGCCAACGCCATGCGGGCCTACTTCCAGCGCATGGAGCACAACGACTATCACCCGCTTCCAACGCCGTCGCCGCGCGGATGGTGGGGCCGCCTGTTCGATCTCGTGAAATGGGTGTTCGGACGCGACCCGGATCACACGCGGGGCCGTCACGGCTTCAACGGCTGGCTGCACACGAGCGTTGCCGACGTCAATCTGGCGCTGCGGGACAAGCAGCTCCTGAAGATGATCGGCGGCGCCGTGTTTCAGGCGTGGCGTTCCGGCCTCAACCGCGGCCGGCTCTTCGCGCGCGGCGTCCTCAAGAAGCGCATCGCCCAGGATCTGGATCCGAACCACAGCCGAACCCAGGCCGGGCATCCCGAAGGCCTCATGATGGTGCCGCTCGCGGTGTGCGGCGAACGGACGACGATCCACCAGAACGGCGAAACGCCGTTCGTCATGCGCGGCCGGCGCTCGAGTCCTCGCGAGTTTCTGCACGAAACCCAACGCAAGTTTCCCGACAAGCTTGTCATCCGGACGGACGCCTTCGTCACAAAGGTTCTGTTCGACGACAGCAAACCGCCCCGCGCCGTGGGTGTGAGATATCTGGCAGGAAAGCGCCTCTACAGGGCGCATGAAAATCCGAATGCTCCGCCGGACACGCCCCTCGACGTTTTCGTCAAGCCAGGCGGGGAAGTCATCCTCAGCGGAGGCGCGTTCAACACGCCCCAGACCCTGATGCTCTCCGGCATCGGCGATGTGTCCCATCTCGAAAAAATTGCGAAGGACGACGCCGACGCCTGCACGCTGACCGATCGCAACGGAAAACCTTTGACGGACGGCGATGGCAAGCCACGCCGCATCGATCTGCCGGGAGTCGGCCGCAACCTGCAGGACCGCTACGAAGTAACCGTCATCAGCGAGATGCGGCGCGACTTTCCCATCCTCAACGCCGCGAACTTCGCTCTCAGGGACAAGGCCGGCAACGCAATCTCGGACCGGCATCTGCGGCAATGGAGGGCCGAGGGCACGGGCCTTTATACAAGCAACGGCGCCGTCATCGGATTGCTCAAGCGGTCGAACCCCGATCTGCCGCAGCCCGACCTGTTCATCTTCGGCATCCCCCTGCCGTTCTACGGCTACGCGCCGCGTTACTCAGTGGTCGAGCACCACAATCAATTCACCTGGACGATCCTGAAGGCGCATACCCGCAACAACGACGGCACCGTGGAGTTGCGGTCGACCAACCCTCTCGACACGCCGGAGATCAATTTTCACTACTTCAACGAGGTCACTCGTCCAGGCGAAAGCGCCAACGATCGCGATCTCGTGGCACTGGTCGACGGCGTGAAGTTCGTCCGCGGAATCGCCAGGCACACCAACTGGTTCACCAAGGTCGAGGAGCACTATCCCGCCAAGGAGCGCCCGCATCCCGACAAGAGCCTCCCGCCTCTACCGGCGGTGACCGACGACGAGCAAGAGATCAAGGACTGGATTCGCCGCGAGGCCTGGGGACATCACGCCTGCGGCACCTGCCGGATGGGACCGTCGAACGACAAGGGGGCCGTCCTCGACAGCCGATTCCGGGTGCGCGGGGTCGACGGTCTGCGGGTCGTCGATGCCTCGATCTTTACGCGCATACCCGGCTACTTCATCGTCACCAACATCTATATGGCGAGCGAAAAGGCCGCCGACGTCATTCTCGAAGATGAGCGATACGGCGGACCGGATACCGCGGCCTATCCCCGGGCGCTGCGGGAGCGCGAAGCCGAGGCCGTCGCGCTCCGGCGCAAGGCGGCGGACGCACAGGCGTCCGCGATTGCGCCGTCCGATCGCAGCCGCGAAGAGGCTTGGCCGGACGACGTTGTGGGGCTGGCATTGTCGGGCGGCGGCGTCCGCAGTGCAACGTTCAATCTCGGCGTCCTGCAGGCGATGGCGCGCGCGCAGTGGCTGCGGCGCGTCGACATCCTGTCCACGGTGTCCGGCGGCGGTTACATCGGCGCCTTCCTCGGACGCTGGTATGACCGGCTTCGTCGGCAAGCGCAGGCGAGCGAACCTGCCCCGGTCCGCGTTGAACGCGAGCTGACGGATCCGGATTCACCGGCAGTGTCCTGGCTGCGAAAGAACGGCAATTACCTCGCTGCCGGCGGCGTCGGCGACGCCGCATACAACACCGCATCGTTTCTGCGCGGCTTCCTGAGCGTCCACTTCGTCGTCGGGCTTTTGCTGTTCTCTATATTCGGAGCGATCAACGGGGTTCGTTACGGACTTCTCGAGCCGGGGACGGCTGTTGCCGGCTTCCTCGGGATCAGCCCAACGGACTTCCCGATCGGCCACCTGCTCGAGGCGGTGCTCGGCGTCTTCTACAGTCCATGGTTCATCGCGTTCGAGATGATCCTCCTGTTCATGGTGGTACCGCGGATCATCGCCTACTGGATCGTATCCCAGGACCATCACAAGCGCTTCGACCCGGTGCCGCTGTGCGCGATGCTGGTCGGGTCCGGCGCGGTGCTGTACGCCGCGGTCGGCGAGACGTTCAGCCTTCCGCTGCTGCTGATCGGTCTTGCCCCCCTGATCGCACTGTTCCATGTCTCAATGGCATGGCGGCGCGGACGGGTGCGCGAGGAAGCAATCGGACGCGGCAATGTGGAAACCCAGCGGCTGCGCACCCGCAACTATCTGACCGACGACCTCGGAACGGCGCTGGTTCTGGCCGGCGGCGCGCTGGCGTTTGCCGTGGTCGATACGGCCGGGCACGGTCTCCAGCAATATGCGGCGAAAAACCAAACCTACCTCAAAGCTTTCGCGGCGTTCGGCGTCGCTCTTGCGGGCCTCATGCCCGTCGTCAGGTGGATCGCAACGCTGATGGCCGGCGACAAGGGGCCGGGGTCTCTTTCGGCGATCGTTCGATACGCCAGGAAGCAGGTTCTCGCCGGCCTCCTCGCGGCGGCATTGTTCCTGATCCCTCTGGTGTTCGTGTCGTTCACGGCTCATGCGGCCTATCAGGGCGGCCTGGCCCTTTGTTACGGCCTGATGGCCACTGCGGTGGCCTTCATCCTGTCCGTGATTTTCACCCATCCCGCGGCGCTGGTCTTCGTCAATCGGTCGTCCTTGACGCAAACCTATGCTGCCAAGCTTGCGCGAGCCTATCTCGGTGCAACCAATCCGCTGCGGCACCGGCCCGAGGCAGCGAACATCTCGGAAGTCGCGGCCGGGGACGACGTCGCGTCGATCCGCAACTATACGCCCCACGTTGCCGGCGGACCGCTCCACCTCATCAATCTGACGGTAAACCAGACGGTCGACTTCACATCCCAGCGCGGCAACCGCGACCGCAAGGGCGAGAGCGTGTGTGTCAGTTCGATCGGCATGTCGATCGGAAAGACATCGCATGCCGCCTGGAGCGACCCGAAGGACGGCGACCTGGCGCGAAAACAACCGACGGCCGTCACGCCGCTCGGGTATGTCCCCGGAACCGACCATCCGCTGGTCGACGAGGCGGGCACGCCCACCCAGCGCGCCGAAATGCTGTCGCTGCGCCAATGGATGGCCATCTCCGGTGCGGCGTTTGGACCGGCCCGCGGGCAATCCACGTCGCTCGGCAGCGCACTGATGTTCGGGCTGGCCAACCTGCGCACGGGCTACTGGTGGAACAGCGGGATCGGCGAGGTCGGCCGCGACGGATACCCGGCGCTCACCGTGCTGCGGCGAAGCTTCTATCTGACGCACTTCCTGTTCCAGACGCACGCCTTGCTGCTGTCGGAGTGGATCGCGCGTTTTCCCGGCCCCTGGGACCGGTACTGGTATCTCTCGGACGGCGGCCACTTCGAGGTTCTCGGCGCGTACGAGTTGGTCCGCCGCCGGGTCCCGCGGATCATCGTCTGCGACGGCAGCGCCGATCCGGACTATCAGATGAGCGGAATCGCAAATCTCATCCGCAAGGCGCGGATCGATTTCGCCGCGGAAATCGTGCCGTTCGAACCGGCCGACTACGCCAAGCTCCCGGAGTTGGCGCAGGCGTGTCTCGGCACGCTCGACCAGATCAAACCGCGCGCGGGCCAGCCGGGCGCTTCGCGCCCGGTGAAGTGCGCCACGCTGTTCTGGGTCCGTTACGCCAAGGCTCCGGCGCAAAGATCGGTCATGCTTTATCTCAAGGCCAACGTCACCGGCGATGAGAGCGCGGACATCCTCCAGTATCAGCGCACCCACCCGGACTTCCCCAACGAGCCGACCGAGGACCAGTTCTTCGACGAGGAGCAGTGGGAAAGCTATCGCCGTCTCGGCGAACACATCATGACGTCGCTGTGCGACCGGGATTTCTGGTTCTGGAAGATTTAGCTCTGAGGGGATTCACACGATGAACCGCCTAGCGCACCTCGCAGCCGCCGGATCGTTGCTCGCGTTGCAGGCGACCTCCGCTTTGGCGTCGGACCATGCGGATCCGATCGACAACCCGTTGATGTTCTGGAAAACCACGCCGCTCGAGGGCGGCATCACCGATCTGTTCGTTTTCCCGACCAGGGACAACCAACAGCTGGTCGTTGTTCTGAGCGTGCGGCGTTCCCTGACCGGAAAACCGGCGAAGCTCGATCAGTTCGAGTATGTCGTCCATATGGATCTGAAAGGCACGGTCAGCCATGACAATGCACACTTCAATGCGCGCTACGGCGGCACGGTCGTAAAACCGGAAGACATCAAGGAGACGACGAAGATCACCTATCGCCTCAAAGGCGATGGAGAAATCCGCGAGCATCCGTCCATCACGGGCGACACGGCCCCGGTGCGACCGGGCGATATCCAGGCCTGGGGCGGGGAAGACCCCCGGCAGCCTCGCAAGGTCCAGACCATCAAGACCGGCATGGATGCCAACGGCATGCTTGAGAAAAATGAATACAGCGCGGACACCGCCGTCGACGACACGAAAGTGAACATCTGGACCGGGATCAGCGACGATCCATTCATCTTCCCGAACTTCTTCAGAACGAATGTCGTGGCCATGGTCGCCCGCATTCCGATGAAATACTTCCCGGAAGGCCAAATGAATTGGATCGTCTGGGCGACATCGAGCAAGGGCGGAAAGCAGATCGATCATGTGGGCCGGTCGCTGCGGACGCAAAACCCGCGGTTTGAACTGCTGAACACCTTGCACCCGAAAGACCACGTCGCGGCAATCAGGGCCGAGCAAGCAAAGCCGAGCGTCATGCGCGACATATTTCTCAGGCTCGGCATCAACCAGCTGTTCGGCTACCGCTCCTGGGACTTCGTGCCGGACGTCATGTTGTTCACCCGCACCCCCGGCATTGAATTCGGCGAATTCGAAACCAAGGGACCGGACGGCAAATTAGGCATTGTCGTGAACAAGTCGGACGGCCTGGCAAGCTTTCCGAACGGCCGCTTTCTGACGGACGATGTGGGCGACCGGTTGGCGCGTTACGGCGACACGGCTTTGAAGGAATTGTCACACCTTGTGCCGCCGTGCCAGGATTCGTCTCCCCCTTCGAAGCCCGAGTGCCGGAGCGCCAGCTGGCCGCGGCGTACGGTGAACGACAAGCTGTTCCAGGGTCAGCAAAACCCGGACGAGATGATCTTCGACGCACGCTTTCCCTATCTGGCGGAGCCGTGGGTCGCACCCGAGGCTCGCCTCCCGGCCCCAAAGCTCGCGCTGCGGATGTCGACCGTCATGAAGATCGGTCTCATCGTGCTTGGCTTTATTCTGCTCTGGTTCGTAACCGCGTGGCTGCTGGCATTGTGGATCGACCGCAAGCGGCAGCGGCGCCGCTATCTGTGATTCGTCATGGAGTTTGACTCTAACTACATCGGACCCCAGCGCTTCACCGCCGAAGATGCGGGCTATCGCGGCTCCACCTTCGCCGAGGTTCGGGCGGCGCTGTTCGCCAACGCCTACTATCTGGTCTGGGGAGGCCCCGACGAGCCGCCGCTGCCGGTTTACGAAGTCACCCTCGCGCGCAGTCTTGCCGGCCTGCTGTCGCGCAAAAAGCCCTGGTGGTTCCAGCAGGCGTCCGATCGAACGGTGGATTCCCGTGCGGATCTGCGGTGGGGGCCCGACGGACGCGGCTTCAGGCGCATCCTGCATCCGAACGGCGTCTGCCTCACGGGAATGTGGGAAATCGATTCCAACGGCGATACCGGATACACCGGCTACTTCAAGGCCGGAAGCCGTGCCCGGATCGTGTCCCGGTACTCGGCATGCTGCACCGAGACGCGTCGCGGACGATTGCGATCGCTCTCGCTGGTGGGGAAGCTCTACCCGACCACAGACAAAAATCATACCGAGAAGCTTGCGACCGCGAACTTCATAGCCCAGGACGATCTGGGCGGCTCGCGATCACGCGACATCAGCGAGATCGAAATCCGGAATGCTCCCAATGTCACGCCGTGGCGCCGGGGTACGGCATTGCCGGTGCTTCTGGTCACGGGGTTGGTCCTTGCACGAACCGACCGCAACACCACGATCCGCCAGCTTTATGAGATTGCCGAACTCGGAAAGCCGTCGGCCGAACCGACCCGGTGCCCGGAGTTCATGCGGCTGACGGTCGATCCGCCGTCGGTCCCCGACGACGATGACGATCTCGACTTCCGCGACGAAATTCTCGGCAGGATGTATGACCGTGGCGATCCGGCCCCGAAGCGGACGCTGACCTTTCACATCGAAGTATCCGACGACGGCAGGACCGCGGGCCTGCTGGCACAGCGCCGCACCATCAGCAATTGGCGGCGCATCGGCAGGATCGTGTTCGACGAGGCGGTGGCGTCCTACAATGGCGACTTTGTCGTTCATTTTCACCATCCGCCGTGGCGAAACGACCGGAACGATCCGAGGACGGTGGTGCACAATCCCCGGCGGGCGCTTCGCACCGCTCAGCGCCGGTAGGCGACCAGCACGGCAGCCACGACGATGCACGATTCCGAACCGCGAAATTCGAGTTCGCCAGGCCTTGGTTCGTCGAATGCCGGTCCACCAGGCGTTCTTCTGCTGCTGAGGCTTGCCGCGGTCGCGCTTATCTTTGCATTCACGGCGTTCTTTCCGGGCGCCCCGGGTGACCATCCGGACAAACCCGACGGTTTCGTCGCCGGTTTTCTCCATCCCATCCAGGGCATCGATCATCGGCTGGCGATGGTTGCCGTCGGCATGTGGGGGGTGTCGTTGGGCCGGCCCCTGATCTGGGCGCTGCCGGTGGCTTTTCCCCTCGTCATGGCGATTGGCGGCATCATGGGCATGAGTCATATGCCGTTCCCGAATCCGTCGGTGGAGCAACTGGTGATCGCGCTCTCCGTACTGATACTGGGCCTTGCCGTCGCGTGTGACTGGGAAGCGCCGGTCCCGGTGGCGATCGCTGTTGTCTCGGTATTCGCCATTTTCCACGGCTATGCCCATGGCAGGGAATATCTAAAACCGGAAGCCCGGGATGCATATGCTGTCGGATTCGTGCTGAGCACCGGCATGCTTCACATCGCCGGGATCGCGGTCGGATGGGCGACTGATTTTCCGCGCGGCACGATCATTTTGCGCGCCGCCGGAGCGATGACGGCGCTGGCTGGATGTGCCTACATTCTGATGGGGTTTGGTGTCTTTGCGTAGCACCGCCGGCCTGGTCGTCATCACCGTGGTCTGCCTCCTTGGGCCTCTCGTGGCGCGGGCCTACGGCACCGCCGAAGCGCTGCCGCGCTTTTGGACAGGAGCGCTGCTTTTGGTGGTCGCGCCGCTTCCGCTGGCCGCATCCATTGGGCTGGGGGTGACGGTGGCATTTGCAAGCGCGACCGCGGCGTGGCTGTCGATCTGCGCCGCCGGTTTGGGCGCGTTCACAATTGCCGTCGTCGACGCGACGGCATTTGGTGGATCTCCGTCGGTGGCGGTTATCGCGATTGCGGGGATCGTATCGATATTGGGCTGGACCCCTCCGGCGTGGTTAGCTTTGCTTCTGGGACTGGCGACAGGCGCCGTGGCAGCAACGGCCTCGAACGCCGGCATGCAGCATTGGGACGCCGCGCTCGGTCTCGGCGCAATGGTCATCGTGATTTCCGGATGGACGGCCAAAAGCCTGCGATACGCCCGGACATTTCCGCAGCTGGAAGACGTCGTGCCGGTCGCCCGGCGGGTTATCGGCGCATGGGGGACGGCCATTGCACTCCTGCTGGCCAGGTCCTTGTGAGCAAGTCCTCGTGAGCAGGTCCTCGTGAGATTGACCGCACCGCGCCGCGCGATGGCCGGTGATGGAAGACGGATCGCCTGACTTACCGCGCGGCTTGCCGGCCCGCCGCCGCGATCTGCTCGGGCCTGACCGGCGTCGAATTGAATTCCATCTTGAACGGCGCGAGCGCGTCCGACACCGCATTGGCGATCACGACGGGCGGCGAGATCGCGCTGCCTTCGCCGACACCCTTCACGCCGAGCGGATTGAGCGGCGACGGCGAATGCTGGTGGAACAGATCGACATGCGGGACATCGCTCGCCGTCGGCATGAGGTAGTCCATGAACGACCCGGTGAGAAGCTGCCCCTCGGCGTCATAGTCGAATTCCTCCAGCAGTGCGCCGCCCAAACCCTGCACGGTACCGCCGAGAACCTGGCCCTCGACCAGCATCGGATTCACCACCGTCCCGCAGTCATGAACGATGACGTATTTCTCGATCTGCAGGCGGCCGGTCTTGATATCGACCTCGACAATGGCGGCGTGCGAGGCATAGGACCAGGTCACGGTCGGCGGCTCATAGTAGTAAGTCTCTTCGAGCCCGGCCTGCATGTTCTGCGGCCGACCGTGGTCCCATCCGGGCCGGGCGGCCTTGGCGACGCTCGCGAGCGTGAGTTCGTTGCCGGGAACGCCCACGACACCGATCGTGCCGTTGCGCAATTCGAGATCGCCCGGCGCGCATTCCAGCATGTTGGCGGCGATGGCGAACGCCTTTTCGCGCAGGATTTCGCTCGCGTAGTGGATCGCCGACGACAGCGTGACCGTGCTGCGGCTCGCGATGGTGCCAAAGCCGATCGAGATCGCCGAGGTGTCGGCCAGCGCCATCACCACATCGTCGGGTTTGACCTTCCAGGCGTCGGCGGCCACCTGCGAGAAGATGGTTTCCATCCCCTGCCCCTGCGGGCACGCGCCCGAGGCGACGTAGACCTTGCCGGTTGGATCGATGCGCACGGTTGCGCTTTCGAACGGGCCGACGCCGGTGCCTTCGACGTAGCAACCGAGTCCCAGGCCGAGATAGCGGCCCTCCGCGCGGGCCTTGCGCTGGCGCTCGCGAAACGCCGCCACACCGCCGATCTCGTCCAGCGCCTTTTGCAGCGCCTTCGGATAGTCGCCGCTGTCGTACACGATCGTCTCGCCGTCCCGGTATGGGATGCCGAGGCGATAGGGCATCTCGGCGCCCGGGATCATGTTGCGTATCCGCACGTCGGCCGGATCGAGGCCAAGCTCGGCGGCAATCAGGTCGATCGTTCGCTCCATCGCGAAGGTCGCTTCCGGCCGGCCGGCGCCGCGATAAGGCGCGTTCGGAACCTTGGTGGTCGCGGCAATCCGGGCGTGGACCGCGAAGTTGTCGAACTTGTACGGCCCGGGCAGATGCACCGCGGTATTGTAGGCGATGCCCGCACCGATCGGATTCCATGCGCCGCAATCGGCGATGAAGCTGTCGCGAAACGCCAGCAGCCGGCCCTCGCCGTCAAAGCCCGCTTCCACATCGTGGATCTGGTCGCGCGAGTGGCACGCCGACATGAAATGCTCGTGCCGGTCCTCGATCCAGCGCACCGGCCGCTTCACCGCACGGGCGAGAAACGGAATCAGCAGCTCTTCCGGATAGACGTGGCCCTTGACGCCGAAGCCGCCGCCGACGTCGAGCGCGACAGCGCGGATGCGCGCTTCCGGCAAATTCAGCACCGTCGAAGCCTCGCGGCGCAGCCAGTGCACCACCTGGCATGACGACCAGATGGTGATGGAATCGGACCGCTCGTCATAGGCGCTGATGACGCCGCGGCACTCCATCGGAATCGCCGCATAGCGATGGTGGTGAAAGCGGCGCTTGATGCGGTGCGGCGCCTTCGCCAGCGCGGCTTCGACATTGCCTTTGGCGACACGGAATTCGCCGATCAGGTTGGTGCCGTGCTTGTCGTGCAGCACGGGGGCGCCAGGCCTCAGCGCCGCCTCGGCGTCGACCAGCGCCGGCAACGGCTCGAGCTCGACGGTGACCAGTTCGGCTGCGTCCTCGGCGATATAGCGGCTTTCGGCAAGGATCACCGCGAACGCCTCGCCGACATGCCGCACCTTGTCGTGCGCCAGCAGCGGCTGCTGCGGGTTGAGGAAGGTGTGCTGGACCTGCGTGGTCCATTTGCGCGGCAGCGACAGCTGCGTGTCGGGAACCGGCGGCAGGATCCTGGCCAGTTCCGCGCCGGTCAGCACGTAGGCCACGCCGGGCATCGCCGCCGCGCGCGACAGATCGACCGACCGGATGCGGGCATGCGCGACCTGGCTGCGGATGAAGACGGCGTGCAGCGTGTCGGGAAGCTTGAGATCGGCGACGAACTGGCCGCGGCCGGTCAGCAGGCGGCGATCCTCGCGGCGCAGGATCGATTGCCCGACATAGCCGTTGCTCTTCGCCTCAGCCATCGGCCGATCTCCCGGCATTTATCCGCCGCATCGCTTCGGCGGCGGCCATGACGGCCGTGACGATGTTCTGGTATCCGGTGCAGCGGCACAGCACCGCGGACAGGGCTTCGCGCACCTCGTCCTCGGTCGGCTGCGGATTGACCCGCAGGAAGTCCAGCGCCGCGATCAACATGCCGGGCGTGCAGAAGCCGCACTGCAGGCCATGATGCTCGTGGAAGGCCTGCTGGATCGGATGCAGCGTATCGCCCTGCGCGAGACCTTCGACGGTGACGATGTCGGCGCCGTTCGCCTGAACCGCGAACATGATGCAGGAGCGCGCCGCCTCCCCGTTGAGCATGATGGTGCAGGCGCCGCACACGCCGTGCTCGCATCCGACATGTGTGCCGGTCAGCGACAGGTCCTCCCGCAGGAAGTCGACCAGCAACGTGCGCGGCTCGCAGCGCCCTTCGCGGGCCTTACCATTGACGGTCAGGCGGACATCCGACATTTGCGCCATCTCGCTCACCGCTTTACTTTGCCGCTGCGCGCCGCACCGCGCGCTCGGTCAGAACCCGCGTCAACTGCCGGCGATAGTCCGCGGACGCATTGCGGTCGGACAGCGGCTCGACGCCGGCTGCCGCAGCCTCCGCCGCTGCCGCAATGGCCGCGTCGCCGAGGCCCTGCCGTTCGAGGTTCTGCTCCGCTGCGCGCAGGCGCTGCGAATGACTGGTGATGCCGGCGGTCGCGATGCGGGCCGTTTCGCAGTCCCGCCCGTTGCGGCGGATGACCACCGCGATGGCGGCGATGGCAAAGTCACCGCGCCGCCGGGCAAACTCCTCGATCGCGCAGGCCGTGCCGGCCGCCACGGCGGGAAGCCGCACTTCGATCAGGATCTCGTCGGCCGCAAGCGCGGTGGTCATGGCGTCGCGGAACAGTTCTGACACGGCGATGGTGCGGCGTCCCGTGGGGCCGCACACCACGACGCTGCCGTCCAGCGCCTGCAGCACCATCGGGATTTCGGCGGCCGGATCGGCATTGGCGATCGATCCGCCGATGGTGCCGCGCGTGCGGGTCGGCAGGTGGCCCACGAGCTTGATCGCTTCATTGAGCAACGGCAGCTTCGCGGCAACGACCGGAGAGAATTCGATCGCGCGCTGCCGCGTCATCGCGCCGATCACAACCACGCCGCCCTCCTCCCTGATATAGGCGAGCTCGGACACACCGTTGAGGTCGATCAGGGCCGAGGGCGCAGCGAGCCGGAAGTTCATCATCGGGATCAGGCTCTGGCCGCCAGCCAGCACGCGGGCGTCGGGACCGCCGGCCGCAAGCAGCGCCACGGCCTGCTCGAGCGTGGACGGCGAATGATACTCAAATCGCGCTGGCTTCATGATGGACCCGCGGCATGGACGACTGAACCATTGTGCTTATGCATCGGCCGGGGCATCCGCGAGTTCGTCGATCAGGTCATGCTCGAGCTGCAGCGGCGCGGGTCCACGAAGAAGGAATATAGCAGCAGGATGCCACCCGACAATCAATCTCAACAAACCAGCTATTCAAAGATCGATGCGTGCATCATGAGAAATAGGCGTCCCGCACCTCTTCGCTCTCGGCAAGCTCGGCCGGCGTGCCGGCGGCGGCAACGCGGCCCTTGGACAGCACATAGCCGAAATGCGAGATGGCCAGCGTCTGATGCACGTTCTGTTCGACCAGAAACACCGTGATGCCGCGCCGGCTGATCTCGCGGATGATCTGGAAGTTCTCCTTCACCAAGAGCGGCGACAGTCCCAATGAGGGTTCGTCTATCAGCAGGAGCTTGGGGGCGCACATCAGCCCGCGGCCGATCGACAGCATCGCCTGCTCACCGCCGGACATGGTGCCGGCCAGTTGCTCGCGCCGCTCCGCAAGCCGCGGAAAGATCCGGAAGATATCCGCCATACGCGATTGCGTGACGGCATCGGACGATTCCTGGTAGGCGCCGAGCCGCAGATTTTCCTCGACGGTGAACTTGGGAAACACCTTGCGGCCTTCGGGGATGCAGGCGATGCCGGCAGCAATCACCTTGTGGGTGGCGAGCCCGGTGATGTCGGCGCCGTCGAACAGAACACGGCCGGAACGCGGCGGCGTCAGCCCAAGGATCGACCGGATCAGCGTGGTCTTGCCCGAGCCGTTGGAGCCCAGCAGGCAGGTGATGCGCCCAGGCTCGATGGTGAGCGAAACGCCCTCCAGCACGTTGGCCTTGTCGTAGGCCGCGACCAGGCCCTCGATCTCGAGCCGGCCGCTCATGACGCCACTCCGAGATAGGCTTCCTGCACCTGTCGGTCCGCCGCAACCGCGCGGTACGGGCCCTCGGCGATCTTGCGGCCGAAATTGAGGACGACGCAACGGTCGGTGATGCGCTCGATCACGGCCATCTCATGTTCGACGATGACGATGGTGAGGTTCCGGTTGCGGTCGCGCACCAGCAGGATGTCGTCCATCAATTCCCGGGTTTCGTCGTGTGTCATGCCGGCCGACGGCTCGTCGAGCAGCAGAAGCTTCGGCTCGCCGATCAGGGCGCGACAGATTTCGATGCGGCGACGGTCGATCATCGGCAGGCCGGCAACCGGCTCGAACATCCGGTCCGCCAGTTGCGGCTCGAAGACCTCGAGCAAGGCGCGCGCCGCAGCGCAGTTCAGTTCGTACTCGCGCCGGAACGCCGCGCGCCGCATCAGGTTGAACCACAATCCTTGCGTCAGCTTCTTGTGATTGCCGACCATGATGTTGTCGAAGATCGACAGCGGCAACGACAACCGCGAGCGTTGGAACGTGCGGGCGATGCCGGCATGGTAGACCGCGCGCGGCGAGGCGCGGGTGATGTCGCGGCCGTCGAACAGCACGCTCCCCTCGTCGGCGCCGTAGATCCCGGTCATGACGTTGAAGAACGTGGTCTTGCCGGAGCCGTTCGGCCCGATCAGGCCGACGATCTCGTTCGGCATCACGTCGAGGTCGAGATGATCCAGGGCGACCACGCCGCCGAACCGCCGTGTCAGGCCTCTGGCTTCCAGCAAGGCCGTCATCGCGGCGGCCCCGCAAAATACCGCCGCACCGGCCGCGGCAGCAGGCCTTCCGGCCGGAACAGCAGCACGGCGATCACCAGGGAGGCATAAAGCAGGAAACGATACTCCTGGATGGTCTGCAGCTTCTCCGGCACCACGACGACGATGATGGTCGCGACGATCAGGCCCCAGGGATTGCCGATGCCGCCCAGCAGCAGGATGGAAACCAGGATCAGCGAGTCGGCAAAGGTGTAATTGTTCGGCGCGACGAAGCTGCCGACCATGCCGAACAGCGCACCGGCGATGCCGATCAGGAAATTCCCCAGCAGAAAGGCCGTCACCTTCCAGCGCACGATATCGAGGCCGAAGCACGACGCCGCGGTCTCGTCGAGACGCATCGCATCGAAGTTGAGACCAATCCATGAGCGCTCCAGCCTGCGCACCAGGACAAACGCGAGGATGAGCAGCAGCAACGCGACGACGAAATAGTTCATGTAGAACGACAGCGTCAGGCCTGCGATCTCGATATTGTTGTTGAACGACCAGCCAAAGATTTTCATGCCGGGCACCTGCATGCCCTGCGGGCCGCCGAGGATGTCATTCACCTCCAGAAAGGTCTTCAGCAGCAAGGCAAAGGCGATGGTGATGACGGCCGCATAGTGCCCGCGCGTGCGCAGCACCGGCAGCAGGAGGAGCGAGCCGATCAGCGCCGCGAGCAGCCCGCCGATCAGCAGCACCAGCAGATGCGGCAGCGCCGTGTGCGTATTCAGGACCGCCGAGGTGTAGGCCCCGATGCCAAAAAACGACGCGCCGGCGAAATTCAGCACGCCGGCATAGCCGAACTGGATGTTCAGGCCGAGCGTCGCAACGGTGGTGAGCAGCACCGTGATGACGAGGAGGAGGACGAAATGGTCCTCATGGAAATAGACGCCCAGCACCAGGGCGGCGAACACGGCAACGCCGCCGAGCGCATCCTCGTGCTCGGAAAACGACCGGTTGACCCGGGTCAGCCACCCGAGAAAGCCTGCGGCCAGAGCTGCGGCGATGCCGGCCGCCAGCACGGCGATAATGATCGGTTGCTTCTCCACCGCGAGCAACGCGATCATGTAACCGGTCAGGACCGCGAGCGCGACCAGGCCGGGGAAGAGGGTCGCGCGCGACGCCGGTTGGGTGAGGACGCTCATACGCGCTCGCTGATCTTTTCCCGGATCAAGCCGGTCGGCCGCCACGCCATGATGGCGATCACGACCGCAAAGGCGAACACGTCCTTGTAGGCGCTGGCGAACGGCAGAAGAACGGTGCCGATGATCTGCAGCGCGGCGAACAGGAAGCCGCCGAGGATCGCGCCATAGACGCTGCCGAGCCCGCCGATGATCGCGGCGGAAAACCCGATGACGCCAAGATAGAGCCCGATACCGAAATTGATCTCGTTGTAGTAGAGCCCGTTCATGACGCCGGCGAAGGCGGCCAGGCCTGAGCCGATCGCGAAGGTGATCAGCACGATCGCGGTGAAATTCACGCCCATGGTGCGGGCGGTTTCCTCGTCCTGCGCCACTGCGCGGATGGCAAGGCCGAGCTTGGTGCGGTTGAGCAGCACCTGGAGGCCGACGATCACCGCGACGCCGGCTCCCAGCATCATCATGTTGTCGAGCCGCAGATTGAAGGCACCCAGGTCGATCGAGTTTTTCGGCAGCAGCGCCGGAAACGGCTTTGGGTTGGCGCCCTGCGGATAAAACAGCCGCACGCCTTCACGCAGAACCGTCCCGAGCATCAGCGTGATCAGCAGCGTGTTGAGCGGCGGCGCGGACCGCAGCGGCATGACCAGATATCGCGCGATCAGCATGCCGAGAAACGCCATCGCGAGCGTCGACACGACCAGGATCACCGCGAGATCGAGCCAGTTCGACTTGAGACCGACCGCCTGCAGGCCGACGAACGCCGCCAGCGCCGTGAAGGCGCCGACGGTCAGAACGTCGCCGTGCGAGAACTTGATGACGTCCAGCACGCCGAAAAACAGCGTGAAGCCGACGGCGACGAGCGCATACATCATGCCGAGCATCAGCCCGTTCATGACGTATTGGGCGAACAGCCCCGCGTTCATGGCTCAGGGCCCGGCAGCGGCAGCAACGGCACGGGCCGGCCCCCCTGTTCCGCCGGCACCTATTTCTGACCGGGCAGCTTGCGCTTGCCGCTGGCGTATTCGCTGTCGTCCCATTCGACGAACTTGCCGTCCTGAATCACGTATTTGGTGATGACCGGAACGGTGTTCTGGCCGTGGTCGTCGAAGGTGATCTTGCCGACGATGGAATCGCGATCCTTGACCTTGGCGAGTTCGGCGATGACCTTCTTGCGGTCGGGACCAACCTTCTCGATGGTGTCGATGATCATGTCCATCGCAGCATAGGCGAACGCGCCATAGGCCTCCGGCGGATTGTCGTATTTCTGCTTCGCGTAGTTCTCCATGAAGAACTTGCCGCCGGGCAGCTTCTCGACCGGCGCGCCCTCGCGGAACGCCAGCGCCCCTTCCGCGAGCGGTCCAAGACCCTGAATGAAGGCGTCCGAGACGATGCCGGACGTGCCGTCGAACACCGCCTTGATGCCGAGCTTGTCCATCTGCGAGCGGACGCGCACACCGATCGGCGTCAGCCCGCCGAAATAGATCACTTCGGGATTGAGCGATTTAATCTGGGTGAGCTCGGAGGTGAAGTCCTGCTGATCGGCGGTGACGCCGAAGGTTCCGACGATCTTGGCGCTGCCGATCTTGTCGAGCGCCTTGCGGAAATATTCGTTATGCCCTTTGCCGTAATCGGTGGTGTCGTGGATCACCGCCACGGTCTTGTAGCCGAGCTTGGAAATGAGCGCGGCGTTGGCGTCGTTCTGGTTGATCATCGTGCCGTTGACGCGATGAATTTCCGCGTACTTGTTGCGATAGGTGATGTCCGGCAGCACCGCGCCCCAGACGATCACCGGGAAGCCGAACTTGTGATAGGTGTCGACCGTCGCGATCGCCGCGGCGGAGCAATAATGCGTGGCGCCGGCGATGACGTCCTTGTCGGCCGCCATCTTGGTCGCGACCTGGACCGCGACGTTCGGCTTGCACTCATCGTCAAGCACGACCAGCTCGTATTGGTACTTTGTCTTGGCGTCGGCATTTCGCAGCTTGACGGCAAGATCGGCCGAGTTGCGGCCACCCAGACCGTTGACCGACACCCCGCCCGTGAGCGGCCCGATGAAACCGACCTTGACCTTATCCTTGGCGCCTGAGGGCGCCGCTCCGAGGGCCAAAGCAAAGGCAACAAGGGCCCACAAACCCGTGGTTCTTCCAATCGCGTGCATCGGATCCTCCTCAACAAGGGATGACTCGCGGGGCCGGCCGTTCGTGTCGCCGCTTGACCTATGTTCGCGCAGGCGGGACCGCAGGACAAGCCTTGCCCGATCACGTCTCAGCGCGAGGCCGCCACGTTTCGTCCCCATCCCGGGGCTTCGACCGGAACGCCGTCGAGCGCAACCGTTCGTCCCCGGACCATTGTGCGGACCGGAGCGCCGAGGACGGGAAAGCCTTCGAAAGGCGTGGCGTTGCCGATCGAGTGCAGCGCGTCGGCGGCAATCGAGCCCCGCCGGTTCATGTCGACGAGCACGATGTCCGCATCGGCGCCCACGGCCAGAGCGCCCTTGCGCGGATAAAGCCCGAATGCCTTGGCCGGCATGGCGCAGGCCATGCGGACATATTGCGGCAGCGTGAGCCGGCCCTGCGAAACCTGCGCCAGCATCAGCAGCATCGACGTCTCGACACCCGGAAATCCGGGCGCACAATCCCAGATCGACGCGCGCCGCTTCTCGGCCGGCAGATGCGGCGCGTGGTCGGTCGACAGGATGTCGATCGTGCCATCGACCAGCGCATTCCAGAGATCCTCGCGATGCCCGGGCTCCCGCACGGGAGGTTTGACGCGCAGGTAGTTCGGTCCGAGGCGCGCGCCGTCGTCGGTCGTGAGAAACAGATAATGCGGGCAGGTCTCCACCGTGAGATCGACGCCGCGCTCCTTTGCAAAGCGGATGTGCGGCAGCGAATGCCGGGTGCTTTCGTGGGCGATGTGGACCTTGCATCCGGTCCATTCGGCGAAGATCCCCGTACGGCTCACGGCCTCGATGGTTGCGATATCGCTGTGGTGCTCCAGATGCGCCGCTGCATCGATGCGGCCGGACTTGATCAGCCGCTCGCCGCGCCAGGTCAGGATCGGCGTGCTCTCGGCGTGAACGGTGCAACGGATGCCGAGCCCGGCCAGGATTTCGAACGCATCGAGGATCGCGCCGTCCGGCGGGCACGGCACCAGGGGATTCTCGCTGCCCATGTAGAGCTTGAACGACACCGCGCCGGCCTCGGCCATGGCCTTGAGCTGGCCGGTGTTGTGCTCGCCGATGTTGCCGTAGACGCCGAAGTCGACCACGGCCTGCCGCTGCGCGATTTGGAGCTTCTGCAGCACCGCTTCGGGAGTCGAGGTCGGCGGGTTGGTGTTCGGCATATCGAACACCGTGGTGACGCCGCCGACCGCCGCGGCCTGCGTCGCGCTGGTCCAGGTTTCCTTGTGGGAGAAGCCTGGCTCGCGGAAGTGCACGTGCACGTCGATGGCACCCGGCAGAACGTGGAGGCCGCTCGCGTCGATGCGCTCCCTGGCCGGCGGCATCGCTTCCGCGGGGCCGATGGCTGCGATCTTGCCGCCCTCCACCGCAATTGAATTTGCGAGAATTCGCTCCGGGTCGACCAGCATGCCCCCGGAGATGACGAGATCGGCTTGTTTCATTGGGCTCATAGGACGAGCTCGGCCAGTTCCCCGGCGACCTTGAACAGGTCGTCGTTGCGCTTGCGCAGGCTCCTGGTCATCGCCTTCACTTCGCGCAGCATCGCGTCCACGTCGAAGGTCACGACCTTGCGGTTTTCAACCAGGATACGACCGTCCACCATGACGGTTTCGACGCTCGCGCCGGTTTCCGCAAACACCAGCTGATTGACCACGTCGTTGACCGGCACCCACCACGGCGCGTCGAGCCGGTACACCGCGAGATCGGCGGCAAAGCCCGGCGCGATCCGCCCGAGCTTGTCCTGGCGCATGGCGCCCGCGCCGCCGGCGGTCGCCATGTTCAGCACGTCGCCGGTCGTAATCCAGCGCGAGCGGTCGGGCTCGCGCGAGCGATGCGCCAGCGCCACCGCCCGCATGGTCTCGTGCAGCACCAGGTTGTCGTTTGCACTCGAACCGTCGGTGCCGAGCGCCAGCCGCACGCCACGTCGCAGCATTTCAGGGGCACGGGCGAGCCCGGTGCCCAGCCGGTCGTTGCTTTCCGGATTGAGCACCGCCGTCATTCCGCGCTCCGCCATGACTCCGATGTCGTCGTCGGTGAGCCAGATGCTGTGCGCACAGGACCAGCGGTCCGAGAGAACGCCAAGCCCGTCGAGATGCGCAACCACGGTCTTGCCGAGCCGAGCCTGGGCCAGATCGGCCTGCTTTCTGGTTTCCAGCAGATGCGTGTGAATGCCGGTGTCGTAACGCTCCGCAAGCTCGGCGCACAGCGTCAATGCGCGGTCGGTGCAGCGCTCGGGATTTGACGGCGCCGGAAACACCGACAGGCGCGGCTTGCGGTGCCAGGCCTTGATGGTGGTTTCCATCAGTCCCGACAATTCCTCGACCGGCTGGGGTTTCAGGATCTCGACCGCGCCCATCCGCAACTTCAGGTCGTCCGGCAGCGGAGTTGACGGAAAGATGTCGCTGAACGGTCCGTCGAAGAACCGCATGCCGAGCGCAATGCGCATGCCGGTCTCGCTCCATGCGGACAGCACGGCGTTCATGTCGTCCTGCGTGAAGCGCTGGCCGGGGAAATGATCGATCGCGCCGGTGGTGCCGCAGGTCAGCAACCCGTAAGCAGTCAGCAGGACGCTGAGGCGGATTTCGTCAGCGGTGCGGCGCGAGGTGTGCGCCTGGGTCAGCCACATGAAGGCCGGGTGATTGAGCCGGTCGCCGAAGCCCGCCATCGTGCTCGACTGGGAATGCGTGTGCGCGTTGATCAGGCCGGGCGCGATCAGCCGGTTGCTGCAATCGATGCGCCGGTCGGGCGCCTCTGCCCCGCGATACTCGCCGGGTGCGACCGTCTCGATGCGCGTGTCGCGGACCAGCACATGACCGTGCCCGATCTGCGGGTTCGCCGGATCGAGCGTCAGGATCAGCGCGTCGTGAAGAAGCTTCAAGGTCATGTCGCACCTGCCATGATGACGCCCGCCGCGGGTGGCTGAGCGGCCTGAGATGTCAGGCAGTGCCCGGTCGCGGGGTCGAACTCGATGCCAATTCCGGATTCTTCGGCCCGCGCCAGCACCAGCTCCGCGAGCGCAATGTCCTGGGCGATCACGCCCATCGACTTGAACACAATGACGCCGCCGGGACGCGGCGGCGCCGCGGCCTGCCAGAGGCTGCCGATCTCGCCTGCGATCCGGTCCGCGGTCAGCGCGCCGGATTGCAGCGGGATGCGAAGGTCGCCCGCCCGTTCCACGCAGCCCTCGCGATGGTCGGCGAATACGGTGGCCCGGGCGATCAGGTCATCGTCGGCTTCGCGGGCCTGCGGCCGGTTGGCGCCCGCCAGAATGACCAGCGTGCCGTCGCGAACCGCACGGCCAGGGAACACCGGCGTGTCGGAGGTCGTCACCGTCACGATCACGTCGGCTTTGCCGGCTGTCGCGTCGGGGTCGGCCGAAGCCCGGATATCGACGCCGGACAACTGCGGCAGCAGCCGCATCGAATTCGGCAAGCGCTACCGCACGCGCCGATCCCCTGCCGACGATATCGATGCGATCGAAGCTTCGCACCGAGCCGAGATAGCGGATGACCGCCGGCGCGATCTTGCCCGCACCGAACACCGCAAGCCGGTGGACGCGCACCGGCGCAAGCACATCGGCTGCCGCGGCCAGTCCCGCCGCGGTCCGGTGATTGTTGAACATCGTGGTCGCGATCATCGCCTTCGGCACGCATCGCACCGCGTCCCAAAGCAGCATCATGCTCGCCGCCAGCCGTTGCCGCGATCCCGGGTCCTGGTAGACGTGCATGTTCGCCTTCATCGCGAACGACGCTCCGTCGCCGTGCCCGGCGAGGACCAGCACGCTGCCCTTGGGCGTGCTGCGTCCGAGGTCCAGCCGTCCGGGCGCGGGCATGACGCCCGCCGCATGACGGCGATAGGCCTCGCGCATCGCGGCGACGGCCGCTGCAGGCTCGATCAGGCGCTCGACGTCGGCTTCGCACAGGATGCGCATCGGCATCCTCAACGCTGGGTCCAGCGCAGCAGCCGCTTTTCGGCCGCCGACGTGGACCAGAACACGGTCAAGGCAACGATGACCGAGGTGAGCACCGCGGCCCAAAGCAATTCCGTCTCGCGAAGCTCCCCCGATTTCGAGAATGAGGTTGCCGAGCCCCTTGGTGCCGGTGATCCATTCCGAGAGCATCGCACCGAGGATCGCGCTCGATCCCGCAACACGCAGTCCGGTGAACAGGTATGGTAGCGCATAGGGAATCCGCACCATCCGAAGCTGCTGCCAGCGCGACGCGCCATAGACGTAGAGCAGTTCGGCTGCATTGCGATCGGCGCTCTGCAACCCTCGCATCATGTTCACCAGCATCGGAAAGAACGAAACGATGGTGACCACGGCCATGCTGGTGCTGATGCCGCGGCCGAAGATCAACATCATGATCGGCGCTACGGCCGCGACCGGCGTCGAGCGAAACACCAGAACAACCGGCAGCGTCGTCTGCGCGAACTTCCGGCTCATGGTGAAGGAGATCGCGAGGCTGGTCGCCAGCACCATACTGAGCGTGAGGCCGCAGGCCGCGGCCGATAGCGTAAATCCGGCCTGCGAGGCGATGGTCCGCCAGTGCAGTTGAACCGCGCCGGCCACCTCCAGCGGCACCGGCACGAGATATTTCGGGATTCCGAAGCCGCGCACCGCCATGTGCCAGGCTGCCAGCACGAATGCGGCGCCGAGCATGACCTGCATCATGCGCCTGATTGCGATATGCCCGGCGACTGCGGTCACGGCATCAATCCGCGATTTCCACGTCGCGCTGCCAGTAGATCGCGAAACGCTCGACCAGCGCCCACAAGCCGAAGCCTCCGCCGGCAAGCAGGCAGGTCAGCACCACCGACAGCCAGACCTTTGGCGTGTCGTAGGAGAACAGCGCATAAAGCATCATCGCGCCGACGCCACGCTCGGCGCCCGCCCATTCGGCCGTGATCGCGCCCAGCACCGCCGACGGCGCCGCGATCTTCAGCCCTGCGAACAGATACGGGAGCGCGCTGGGGATCAGGAGATAACGCAGCATCTGCCAGCGCGACGCCGCCAGCACGTGCATCAGCTCGCGCTGGCGGGCGTCCGCGGCTTGAAGGCCCTGGATGGTGCCGACCAGCATCGGGAACTGGCTGGCGAGCGCTGCGATCGCGATCTGAACCTGCGGTCCGGTGCCGAGCCACAACGCAAGCAGCGGCGCGGTGGCGATGATCGGAACGCTGTGGATCATTACGCCGAAATTGTAGATCGGTCCGTAGAGGACGCGGAGCGACACCGCGATCGAGCCGGCGCAGATCGCGATCGCCGCCGCAATGCAATAGCCGACGAACGCCTTCCAGGCGGTGGGGCCGAGATTGGCGGTCACCAGCCGGGGCACATTCCAGACCTCCATCACGACTTCCGAGGGAGCCGGAACGAACACCGGAAGCAGATGGCCGCGCTTGGCGGCCTCGATGAGCCCGATCAGGACTATGCCGGTCAGCAGCGGCCGCCACACCGCAGACAACGCTTGCGGCATGGCCGAGGCGGCGACCATCAGTAGGCCTCGACCGGTTGGCCTTGGCCCGCCGCCTGCGTCATTTCATGACCGAACAGCCCGTCGCGCACGGCGTTGACGCAATCGAAGAACACCGGCGTCCGCATCATCTCGAGCCTGCGCGGGCGCTCCAGCGGGACGTCGATGATGGAGGTGATACGGCCCGGCCGCGCGCTCATGACATAAACGCGGTCCGACATGAACACCGCTTCGGCGATCGAATGGGTGACCAGCAAGGCGGAGGTGCCGGACTCGGACCAGATCCGCAGCAGTTCCAGATTCATTCGTTGCCGGGTGATCTCGTCGAGCGCGCCGAACGGCTCGTCGAGCAGAAGGATGTCGGGTGTCAGCATCAGCGCGCGCGCAATCGCAACGCGCTGCTGCATGCCGCCCGACAGCGTGTGCGGCAACGCGTCTTCAAATCCGCGCAGGCCGACGAGCTCGATCAGATCGGCCGTGGTGCGGGCCGAGCGCCTGGCGCTCTCTGCGGCCGACCACATCGAGCGGAAGCTCGATATTCTGGGTGACAGAACGCCAGGGCAGCAGCGTCGGCGCCTGGAACACGAAGCCCAGCGAATGCGCGTGTCGCGCCGCCGCAGGCGTTTCGCCGCCGAGCGCGATGGTGCCGGCAAAGGGCTGCATCACGTCGGCGACCAGACGCAGCAGCGTGGACTTGCCGCAACCGCTCGGACCGATGATCGCGGCGAACTGGCCCGCGGGGATGTGCATGTCCACCTTGTCGAGCGCGATCACCGGTTCGCCACGGCCGTAAAAGACCATGGAGACCTGATCGATCTGAATGTCCCGCGACATTGGCCCGGCGCCGCTGTCGGTCAGGCTTTCAGGCCGGCCAGTGCCGCATCGATGTAGCTCGAGTCGCAAAGGTCCTGCGCGGTCATGGTCGTCTTGACCATTCCGACCTTGCGGTAGATTTCGATGATGTTCTGATAGAGCGGAAGATCGATCGCCAGCAGGCCCTTGGCCGACGCGGGTCCATATTCGATGTAAGGCTTGCTCTCTTTGATCTCGGTCAACTGGGCCTGATAGTTGAGGCCCGGCGCACCATACTTTTCGACCATCAGCTTGGCCGTGGGCTCCGGATTGTCCAACGCCCACCGCAGCGACTCGGCCGCGCCCTTGAGGAACGCGATGACCAGGTCCTTGTTGGCCGCCAGGAAGTCCTCGCGGCCGTAGATCGTTCCGGTGGTCTCGGGCAGGCCGAACTCCTGGGCGTTCATCGCGTAGATGTCGACGCCCCGCGCTTTCAGCATCACGCCCTGGTTGGTCACGTAACCGCAGTAACCGTCGATCTGCCCGCTGACCAGCGCGGCCGGGTCGGGCGACGACGGCACGATGTTGACATCCTCGGTCTTGAGACCGGCATCGAGTATCAGGTTGATCATCAGCGGGCGGCCCGAGGTCGACACCGCGATGGTCTTGCCCTTCATGTCCTTCGGCGTCTTGATCGGCGACTTCGCCAGGCTCAAGACGCCGTAGGGACTCTTCTGGAACACGTTGCCGATCACCTTGATCGGAATCCCCTTTTCCTTCGCGACGATCAGCGGACCGATCGGCCGGTCGCCGATCTGCGATTGGCCGCTCGCGACATTGGCGACCGGATCCATGTTTGGTCCGCCCGAAACGAAAGTCGGCTCGACGCCGTATTTCTTGAAGTTGCCGTTCTCGATCCCGGCGAAATAGCCGCCATACTGGATGCTCTTGATCCAGGAGAGCTGGAACGAGAGCGGCTTCGCCTGCGCATAAGCAATGCCGATCCCGGGCAGCGATGACAGCGCGGCAAGCGCCGCGCCGGATGCGCCGGCCTTGAGCAGGCGGCGGCGGGAAGGATCGAATTGGTGTGACATCGCGTTTCTCCGTCCTGAAGCGGCTTTAAGATCCGAAAGCGCCTCAAGACGGGGTAGCAAGCGGTATGCCACTCAGTCGGCGGATGCCGACAATCCGGCCAATCCCTCTTCGTCGAGCAATGCGACAAATTGTGCCGTGCTTTCGCGGATGTGCGCGGCGAGCAGACGCTCGGCGCGCGGCACGTCCTTGGACAGCGCGGCTTTGACGATGGTGCCGTGATTCGACTTGATCGCGGGATGGCGGCCACCCCGCAGCACCGCGAGGCGCCGGTATCGATCGAAATGATCGTGCAGCATCGTGCAGAAGCCGATCAGGCGCGGCAGGCCGCAAGCCTCGATCAGCGAGGTGTGATAGCCGCGATGCAGCGCCTCCCAGTTCTCGTCCACCAGCAGGGATTCGCGCCGCGGACTGCGGCTAAGCCTATGGTGGGCCGCAAGAACACCGGCCTCCCAGGCGTCGCCCCCTTGCTCGATCGAAAGCCGCAATGCGGTGGTTTCCAGTTGCACCCGGGTCTCCGTCACGTCGCGCAAATCCTGCGCCGAGGCGCGCGCCACGCGGAAGCCCTTCTGGCCCTCCTGAACGACGAGGCCGCGGCCGGCCAGACCTGCCAGCGCCTCGCGCAGCGGACTCATGCTGACCTGGTAATCGTCGCAAAGCGACTGAAGCCGCAGGCGGCTGCCGGGTGGAAGCCGGCCGTTGAGGATGTCCGTCGCGAGCCTGGCCTGGACCGCCTGCGCGAATGTCCGGGATTCATCCATGGACGGAAGATCTCCTTTTCGGCGCGCAGGCTCGCACGGCGCAGCGCGGCCCCCGCAGGCTAAATTTTATGCAGACCGTCATAATTTATGCAAAGGCGATAAAATTTCGAAATTCTAGGATCATGGCACCAGTTCCTCCATGCGCGCCGCCCAATCCTGCAGCGGACCGTTGCGGGCGCGCTGCCGCCGGACCAGATCGCGCACCTCGGAAAGGATCGGCTGCATGTCGAAGGCCGTGATCCGGCCTCCCTCGACGAGGATCTTGCCGTCCACGATGACCGTGTCGACGGTTGCGCCCGACGCACCGAACACGATCTGCGCCAGGGGATCGTTGAGCGGGATCCATGACGGCGCGGAGAGGTCGTGCAGCACGAGGTCGGCCGGCGCGCCCACGCCGAGCGTGCCGAGGCCCGGACGCCGCAGCACTTTGCCGCCGGAAACCGTCGCCATCGCAAGTCCTTGCGCGGCGGTCGGCCAGCGGCTGCGGTCGGGCTCGCCGGGCCGCTGCAACATCAGCGCAAGCCGCATGACCTCGTGCATGTCGAGATTATCGTTGGTGCTGGCGCCGTCGGTTCCGAGCGCGACCGTGACACCGGCCCGCAGCATTTTGGCGATCGGGGAGATACCGGTTCCAAGCTTGAGATTGCTTTCGGGATTATGCACCGGCATGGCGCGGCGTTCCGCAAACAGCTCGATGTCGGACTCTTCCAGCCAGATCGTGTGCGCGGTGGACAAGCGCTCGTTCAGCACCCCGAGCTTGTCGAGCTGTTCGACCATGGTGCGCCCGTACTTGCCTTTGGCGATTTTGGCCTGGATCGCGGTTTCAAGCAGATGCATGTGGATTGCGGTGTCGTGGCGCCGGGCCACATCGACAACCGCCGACAGCAGCGCGTCGCTGCAACGCATGGGATTGGACGGCGCCGGGCAAATTCCGATGCGCCCGCCGGCCGAGTTGTGATGGCGGGCAATGGCGGTTTCCACCAGCGCCATGCTGTCGGCAAGCGGCGGAGGGACCAGCGGATTTTCGATTGCGAAACCGTCCGGATAGCCGCCCGGCGGCTCGATATCGGTATAGGCCTCATCAAAGATTCGCAGCGCGACCAGCGCACGGATTCCAGCGGTACGATAGGCGTCCACCACCGCGTCCACATCGGCATCGGAGAAGCCTTGTTCGGGAAAATGGTCGACGATGGCGGTGGTGCCGCCGAGCAGATGCTCGATACAGCCCAGCAGCGCCGACAGACGGATCTCGTCCGGCGTACGCCCTGCCGTGTCCGCCTGATTGCGCCACATGAACGCGGGATGGCTGAGGATGTCGCCGGTGCCTTTCAGCACATTGGTCGGCGAATGCGTGTGCGCGTTGATCAGGCCAGGCAACAACAGACGGTCGCGGCCCTCGATCACGCGCGCCCCGGACATGTCGGCCTTGCCCGGCTGGGTCACGGCTGCAATCGACGCGTTCTCCACGACGACATCGGCACGCCGCGCCGGCCCCGCTGTTGCCGGATCCAGCAGCAGGACATCCCTGATGACAAGCTTTGTGAGCATATGGTCGCGATCCCGGCTTGACGGACCTGTTCTCAGGCAATCACCGTGCCAGCGAGTTGGGCATGGTTCATGCTTTTCAAAAATCAGCTCACGGGTGGTGCAAACGGAACGAGACCAGGACGATGACCGAACAATCCCTCCCCGCCAGCACGACGCTGCTGCTCAAGGGCGGCCAGGTCCTCACACCGGACGCCGACTGGCACAAGCCGCCGCGGCTTGACGTTGCCGTCGCGGGTGACCGGATCGCCGCCGTCGCGCCGGGCTTTACCGGCGCTGTCCCGGCGGGCGTTGAAACCATCGATGCGCGCGGTCATCTCGTTCTGCCGGGCTTCATCAACGCCCACTATCATTCGCACGACGTGCTGGCGAAGGGCACGCTCGAAGAGGTTCCGCTGGAAAGCTGGCGGCTCTACGCCTTGCCGCCACAATACCCGCCGCGATCGGCCGAAGAGGTCTACGCCCGGACGTTGCTCGGCGCGCTGGAGTGCCTGCGCTCGGGCATGACCACCGTGCAGGACATGCTGACGCTCTATCCTTACGAGGACCGCCACATGGACGCGGTCATGGAGGCCTATGCCAAGGTCGGCGTGCGCGTCGTGTTCGCGCTGCAATACGCCGACCGCAAGGGCCTCGAAACCATCCCGTTCTGGAAGGACACTTTCCCGCCCGAGTTTCATCCGCTGCTGTCCACCGCCGCGGAGCCGGAGCGCAATCTCGACCTGCTCGGCCATTTCGAGACCACGCGGCTCAAGGGTGCGGCGCGGCCGCGCGTGTCCTGGGCGCTGGGGCCATCGGCGCCGGAGCGCTGCTCGACCGTGCTGATGCAGCGGACCATGGAGCTCGCCCGCCGCTACGACATTCCGGTCTACTCGCACATCTACGAGTTCCGCGGCATGGCGCTGCAGGCGCGGCTGTCGGTGCCCGAATACAGCGGGCTGCTGATCGAACGTCTGGCGAAAGAAGGCGTGCTCGACCCGCGGCTCAATCTCGCGCACAGCGTCTGGCTGGCAGAGCCGGAGATCGAACTGCTCGCGAAGCACGGCGCGGGCGTGGTGCTCAACCCGCAGGGCAACCTGAAAATGAAATGCGGCATCCCGCCGATCCGGACGCTGCAGGACGCAGGCGTGCGCATCGGTCTCGGCTGCGACAACTGCAGCTGCTCGGATGCGCAGAACATGTTCGTGGCGATGAAGCTGTTCGCGCTGCTCGCGGCGGTGAGCGATCCGAATCCCGGACCGCCGCAGACCGTCGCCGCGCTGAAAGCCGCGACCGAGGCAGGCGCCGACGGCGCGCGGCGCGGCCACGAGCTCGGCCGCATCGCGCCGGGCTACAAGGCCGATATCACCTTGATCGACATGCAGGATCCGAGCTGGTCGCCGATGAACAGCGCGGTGCGTCAGCTGGTCCATGTCGAGGCCGGACGCGGCGTGCGCCATGTGATCGTCGACGGAAACGTCGTGGTTCGCGACCGCAAGCTGACGACACTCGACGAGGCCACCATCTACGACGCGATCGAGGCCGTGATGCCCGTCTTCCGGCATGATTTCGATGCGATCTCAGCGCGCGTCGCCAAGCTCCAGCCCTGGCTCGACCTTGCGCATCGGAAAATCATGAGCGCCGAACTGGATATTGAACGCCTGCCGTTCGGCTCCCGTCCTCGCCGGGTTTGATCCAGGTATCGTAGCTGCTGCGCTCACGCCTGTGGGACGCATGCGCGGCGGGGCGGCGATCCATCGGAATTGTCGCTTATAGACCCGCGCCGGCGAGAAACTGACTGACCGATTTGACCAAGCCGTCCGGATTGTCGCCGGCGAGATCGTGACTGCCCTGAAGCTCAATCGCCTGCGCACGCGGCGCAACATCCTTCACTTTGGTGAGCGTTGCCGCGTCGAACATGTTCGACTCCGAGCCACGGATTACCAGGGCGGGTGCGCTGAGCGCCCCGAGCATCGGCCAGAAAAAATCCGGGACCGGGGCCGACTGGCCCGTGTCAATCGCCTTCCTGAAATTGTCACGGAAATGCAGATCGCGCCTGAGCTGAAAGCCGCCCTCCACCGGCTTGAGGAACGCCTCGTAGCGCGCGCGCACGGCCGGCGTATCGTCCTCCTCGTGGAATGCAAGGGCTTCGCCGACCGAGACGAACACATCCGGCTGCCGGCCGATCCGCTCGGCGGTGGCGCGCCGCCCCGCAGCGGCAATGTCGGGCGCGAAGTCGACCAGCACCACCGCCGCCGCACGATCCGCGTTCCAGCCGGCGGTGGCGAGCGCCACGCGCCCGCCGAACGAATGACCGATCAGGACGGCTTGCCGCCAGCCGAGCGCGTCCAGGACGTTCAACACATCGCCGACAAGCGTTTCGAGCTTGTAGTTCCGCGACGGGCTCCAGCCCGACTGGCCGAAGCCGCGCATGTCGATGGCGGCCACCTCGCGATCGCTTGCGAGCGCCGAGGCCGGGCCGATCCAGTCGTAGGAGAAGTAGGACAGGCCATGCACGATCAGCACCGGCGTGCGGCCAGACTTAGGGCCAGACTTGCCGAAGCGGCGGCAAAAGATGTCGACGTCGCCGGACCGGACGGATCCGGATTGCACCTCGCCGGCCGTCATTACGCCTGGCCGACCACGATGCCCATGCCGGTGATCCATTCCGGCACCAGATGGTAGTAGCGCAGCTCCGGCCGAGCCTGCCCCATGCGCTGCACGGCGGCCGCGGCCGCCACCCAGGTCCGCACCTCGTGGGCGCCGAAGCCCGCGACCCGGTCGATCTCCGCGTCGCTCATGGTGTCGAAGGTCTCGAGCCGGCCTTCGACGAAACGCGTCAGGAATTCCCGGTCCCATTGCTCGTCGGGCGGCAGGCAAGGGCCTTTGCCGGCGACGAGGTCGCGCGCCGCCCGGATGACACGCTTCTCGCGTGCATCGAGCTCGTCCTGGGTCGGCGTGTGGCGCACGATCAGCCGTTGCACCACGCTCGGCGGACTCATCTCGAGCCGCGGCGTGGGCGGATCGTGCGACAGGCCACCCGAACCGACGACGGTGATGCGCATGTCCAGGTCGGCCAGAAAATCGCCGATCGCCGCGCCGAAATTCCGGACGCGGCGGAACGAGGGGCGCGGATCGGCCGCGCAATTGATCACGATCGGCAGCACGCTGTAGCGCGCGAGCGCGCCGGTGAGCTTGTAGAGCGGGATGGTGACGCCGTGGTCGACCTTCATGGCATGCGACAGCGCCACGTCGAAGTCGCGCCCCTGAAGGGTGCGCACGCACTGCAACGCGAGATCGCGCGGCACGCGCAGCGGCCCGGGCTCCAGGTGCCAGTCCTTGGTGCTTTCGGCGGCGGTGCCGATGCAGAAGGCGGGCATCAGGTCGTAGAACAGGCCGTTGAAATGGTCGGGGCCGAACACCACGACGAGGTCGGGATTGAATTTGTGCAAGGCGTCGGCGCACTGATCGAGCTCGCGGAAGAACTGCGCCTGCACGCCCTGCTCCGACTCCTCGATGTCGGTTGTCATCAGCGGACTGTGCGAGCAGCAGATCAGTTGAACCGGCATGACTTCCTCCTAGACCCGCGTGTCCCCGCCAAGGGTGCTGTCGGCGAACATCTCGTCGACCGACAGCGACCGTACCGCGAGGCCCTGCTCAAATGAATAGCGCGCCATGGCGGCGAGCGTCCTGCGGTTCTGTTCGTTCAGTCCGTAGGACCAGTAGTCGTCGCCCATCAGCGCGCGCGTTTCGTCGTATTCGGCATTGACCCAGGGCAGCCCGATTTTCAGCGCGGTGGTTTCGGCGAACTCGGCGTCGGCGAGCCGCTTGGCCTGCACAAAAGCCTTGTAGATGCTGGCGGCAAGCCAGGGGTGCTTGTCATGCACGTCGCGGCGCACGCCAACCGCATGCATGATCGGAAATATGCCGGTTTTGCGGTAGTAGTCGCGCTCGGCGGCGCGGTAGTCCGGAAACAGGCGCGACACCTGAGGGTGGCCGGAAACGAAACACGACGGCCGCCGCGCCGCCATCACGGCATCGAGCGCGCCGGCCGCCAGCATCCCCGACAGCGTCTGGCCGTCGGGCGCGGACGCAAGCGGAAAGCCGGGCGGCAGGTTGAGCGGGAATTTCTCGCGGCGGCCCGGATTCTCGAGGCCGCCCTGCACCCAGTCGATGTCCTTTGCGGCGATGCCGAATTCGTCCTGCAGGTAGCCGCGGAACCACATCACCGCCGACATCTGGTATTCGGGGACGCCAATTCGCTTGCCGCGCAGATCGGCCGGGCCGGAAATCCCGCGGTCGGTGCGGATATAGACCGCCGAATGGCGAAACATCCGCGACAGGAAGGCCGGCACCGCGATGTAGGGGCACACGCCGCGCGAGAGCGCGATCAGATAAGGGCTGAACCCGATCTCGGCGACCTCGAACTCGCCGTGGAAGTAGGCGCGTTCGAAGCATTCCTCGACCGGCATCGTGAGATAGTTGACATCGCAGCCCTCGATGGACACCCGCCCGTCCGTCAGAGCGCGGATGCGGTCGTAATCCCAGGTGGCGACGGTGATCGGGAGTTGGCTCATGGCGTCAGTCTATCGCGCCGCTACTGTTCGACCTTGATCAAACCAAGCTCCCAGTGTTTTCGTTGGATAGTGACCACGCAGGGATCGGCACTGCGCGTGATGTCTTGATACGCGATTGGCGCGATGCAGCGGCCAACCGGGCTGAGGTCTATTTGTCGATGCTGATATTTGCGGCCTTCGCAACTCCGCGCCACTGCTCGAGGTCCTTCAAGATGAAGTCCCGATAGGCATCGCCGAGCTGAAGATCGGTTTCGTAACCCAGCTCGCTCAGGCGTGCGATCAAGGCCTTGTCCTTCATCATGTTGGAAATGCCCTGCTTGAGCTTCGTCAGAACAGGCTCCGGCGTACCCGCCGGTGCGCTCAAGCCGTAACCAACGATAGTGGAAACGTTCAGGCCCGCTTCCTTCAACGTCGGCACGTCGGGCATCGCTGCATAGCGTTTGTTGCCAGTCACCGCGAGGACGCGGATCGTGCCCGAGGCCGCATGGGGCTTCGCCTGTGGCGGCGTCACGAGGCCGATGTCCACTGTGCCCGCGATCAGGGCATTGGTCGCCGGTCCCAGGCCGGCAAACGGCACGTGCACCATGTCGATACCAGCCGCGACATTGATCAGCGCGATTCCCAGATGCGGCGCGCTGCCGATGCCAGCGCTGCCGAAATTGAGCTTGCCCGGGTTGGCCTTCGCATGGGCCACCAGTTCCGCCATCGACTTCAGAGGCACCTTGGCGTTGACCGACACCGCGAACGGCAGTTGCAGGATGCCGGCAATGAAAGCGAAATCATCCGGAACCTTGTACGGGAGCGAGGCCTTCACGGCAGGGAGGACCGACAAGCCGTCGGTCACGGTCCAAAGCAGCGTATAGCCGTCGGGCGGCGATTTCGCGACGAGATCGGTGCCCACCTGGCCTGCGGCGCCGGCCTTGTTCTCGATATAGAACTGCTGATTGAGCCCCTTGCTCAGCTCCTGGGCCACGATGCGCCCCACGAGATCGGTTCCGCCGCCTGCCGCAAACGGGACCACCATGCGGACCGGCCGTGCCGGATAGTCCTGGGCCGCCGCCGGCAGCACGCCCGCCACAAGCCCGATGGACGCAAGCGCGGCCAGAATGGACGTTCGCTTCAAGATCCCCTCCCTCGCCCCCGTTGTTTGTCATTCGGTTTTCACCAAACGGGTCGCATCCCCCATCGTATGCTTCTGGACACAGGCGTCAACGCGCGACCAGTTCCACGTCTACGCGCGGCTTCATCACGTCTATGACGAACATGCGAACGCCGTGCGCGCGAGGCCGGTCTGAAAGTGTGGCTCGACGAGGTCGAGCGAATGTCCTGCAAAGAAGTTGGCTGGGGCGCCTGGATTCGAACCAGGGATGGCGGAATCAAAATCCGGAAGAATGATGAGAAATTCCTAAGCCGCATTCTGCAAAACAACGTCAAAACCGCTCCAAAGAGTTCAATGGGTTAGAGAGCATTGCAGAATGTAGCCAGCGCAATTCAATCATCGGTTCTGCGCTCGTTTATCCCTGCGCAAGCAACACATCCGCTTGGCGCAGCTTGCGACAATCTCTTCAGCCGAAGGCCTCTTCCGCGGCATGACATCCCTCCTTCAGATCGGCAATGCCAAGTTTACCCTTGGCTCCGTCAGAAGGGGGCAGGACTTGGACTACGGTCCAATTGCGCCAGCGGATAGATAGTCAATGCTACATGGGCGCAGGATGCGCCTTTTGAGGAGATCGAGCCATGAAAGACCCACAAGTGGGCTGGATTGCAGCCATCATCATCGGCGGAGTTGCGGGCTGGCTGGCAGAGCAATTCATGAAGAGTGACATGGGGCTCCTGATGAATATCGTGCTCGGTATCGTCGGGGCGGCGGTTGCCAGCGCCATTTTGAGCTTCTTTGGAATTCACCTGGGAGGATGGATCGGCTACCTGGTTGCCGGGTTCATCGGCGCGGCCTTGCTGATCTGGATCGTGCGGATGGTAAGGGGCACACGCTCAGTTTAAGACCAGCTGATCGCGTTCGTTCCTCCTCATGCGTCATCATGTTTTGCGTTACTCGGACGCCGCGCAGGAGCTTGCTTGTCGGCTAGCGAACTTTCAGTTTCCGTCGCCGCCAAGGCCAGCACCACCAGCGTCCAAGCCGGGAACAGCTGCAGGCCCGGCACTGCTTCCACGGCCAGGGCAACGAAAAGCGGCCAGCGGAAACCCAGCACGGCGAAGAGCACAATGGCGGTGACCGCATCTAACAGCCATTGCCCCGGTGGAAACAGCGCTACTCCAAAACCCAGTGCATCGGACAGCACCGCAGCCAGAAGAGCCCGTCGCCAACGCGGAAACTTCCACACCAGCGGGAGATTTCGGATCAAATTGCTCAGCAAGGTGGCATTCCATGCGTGCGGCGTCGCGTGCGAAAAGCCCGCAACCTGCTGCTCCTTCGGCTGAACACGATTAGGCGGATGAACTCTGGTCTGCTGCCTGGACTTGTCATGGAGCTTGCCATTTTTCCAAATCAGGCCACCGAGCGAACTGCGCCGCCTCATACGAGTGCCAGAACTGAGGACCAGCCCCGGGATGCTATCACACCAAATGCGAGGAAAATTTTACCATCATTGCTGGCGAAGCGATCGTGACGGTTGCGGGCCAGTCCATCCCGGCACCCGGATGTGAGTGTTGTCGTCCCTCCGCGCACGCCACACGGATAAAAGAACTCCGGTAACGGAATACTGCGGATGATCGCATCCTTCCCCGGCCCGGATGCCGTACTCGGAAAGTGCGTTGACCCGCCCGTTTAAGCCTCCGAGCCTGAGGGCGGGCTGTGGCACTTGGCGGACCTCAAGGCATATCCGCTCCAATTGAGTTGCTCGTATCGCTCTGGCCTGGAAGCTCGCGCCGGACCAAGCCGGGAACCCAGGCGAATTTCCGAAACCGCGACACCAGCCTCTTTGTCGCCACTGTTGGCGCTATACGGAGCAGCCATCATGGCATGGATACTGCTGCGCGCTCTGGCTCTGGCGCTCGCGCTATCAGCCGCAACTTCGGCCGATGCGAAGGCCGTAAAAGGCGCGAAAGCTGACCGGATCGACATCGAGTATGTCGCTCCGAAATTGCCGGAACACCAGCCGGTGCTGGAACTCGTCAAAGAGCACCGCACGCTGGAGAAGATCAAGCAATTGCTCAGCCCGCTGCGCCTGCCGCGCCGGCTGCTGATCAAGACCGAGGGCTGCGATGGCGTGTCGAACGCACGGTACGCCGACGGGACCGTCACGGTCTGCTACGAATATCTGGACGACGTCTGGAAAAATGTCCCCGAAGAGATAACGCCGGCCGGTGTCGCGCCGATCGATGCGCTGATCGGCCCGGTGATGGACGTGTTTCTGCACGAGGCTGGCCACGCGGTGTTCGACATCCTGCAGGTGCCGCTGTTTGGGCGCGAGGAGGCCGCCGCCGACCAGTTCTCGGTCTACATCATGCTGAAAATGGAGAAGGACGAAGCGCGACGCCTGATCATGGGTAACGCCTATCAATACAACGGTGACGTCGAGTCCCCGATCGTATCCATGCCGCTGAGGAAATTTGCCGACGAGCATGGCACACCGTCGCAGCGCTACTTCAATGTGCTGTGTCTGGCTTACGGCGCAGACAAGGAATTGTTTGCCGATTTCGTCTCCAGTGGAATTCTTCCCAAGGAGCGCGCTGAGGGCTGCGAAGACGAATATGCCCAGGTCGAGTTTGCGTTCGACCGGCTGATCACGCCGTCCGTCGACAAAAAGCTTGCGAGCAGGCTGCAGCGGCGCTGGCTGTTGCCGGTGGACACACGGCCGAAGAGACGCCGCTAGCGGCCGTCACTGCGCGGTCGGGTCCGCCGTCCAACGCGAGCGTACGGCCGGTGACCGAACCGGCCGCGGAACTCGCGAGACAGACCACTGCGGCGGCAATTTCATCAGGTGTCGCAAACCACCCGCAAGGAATGCCCGACAGGGCGTTTGCCCGCACTTTTGGGTGGCTCAGCATCTGCTGACGCGATTCCGTCATCACCGTGGCCGGCGCGACCGCGTTAACGCGGATGTTGTGCGGCGCCCATTCGATCACCAGCATGCGGGTCATCCGGATTAAGCCGGGCAAGGTTTATCCCGGCCAATGTCTGTTCACGGCACATCGCGACAATTTGGAATGATGCCCCAAATGGTCGCTCTTGGAGGGATAACAGACCTGGCAGGACCTGACGCCCTGCTCGTCTCGGTCGAATGTGACCCATCTCGAACATTGGAAACCTTCAACTAAACCGAAGTTCAGTAGGCAAGCTTTTGCGGCCTGCTACAGTTTCGTCGTTTCCAGAGCACCGCGCGACAGTGGGGGGACCAGTCCATGCCAAGCGCCAGCGACGCTCCGAACGGCCGGCACGATCTGACGGCGACCTGGATCGAGGTGGCCATCCGGCTCGCCGTCCTCGCTCTGCTCCTCTACTGGTCCTTCACCCTGATCCGTCCATTCATCTCGATTGCCATATGGAGCATTGTGCTCACCGTTGCGCTTTATCCAGTCTACGACTGGATGGTGCAGCGTATGGGCGGACGGCGGCGGCTCGCAGCCGCGCTGCTCACGCTCATCAGCCTCCTGATCGTCATCGGACCCGCGACGTGGCTGGTGCTGGGTCTGATCGACAGCATCGGCACGCTCTCCGCGCGTCTCGACTTCTCGACGCTGGTTCTGCCGCCACCGCCCGAAGCGATCAAAGCGTGGCCATTGGTCGGCGAGCCGATCTATCAGTTCTGGAATCTCGCAGCGACGAACCTTCGCGAGGCGCTGGCCAGGGTCGCGCCACATCTGAAACCGGTCGGCAGCGCCCTGCTCCAGATCGCCACAGGGGCCGGCACGGGCACGATCAAATTCTTCATTGCAATCGTTGTTGCGGGTTTTCTGTTTTCGCCGGCGCCATGGCTCGCCGGGACGATCCGAAGCTTCTCGCGCAAGCTCGCCGCGGACCGCGGCGAAGAATTCGTCGATCTCGCAGGCGCAACAATCCGTAATGTCGCGCGCGGCGTGATCGGCATTTCGGCCCTGCAGGCCTTCTTGGTGGGGATCGGGCTTATGGTGGCCGGGGTTCCCGGCGCGAGCCTGCTCACATCGGCCGTCCTCATTCTCGGCATCGTCCAGGCGCCCCTCTTGATCGTCATCGTCCCGCTGATCATCTGGAGCTGGATCGCGATGGAGACGACGTCCGCCCTTCTGTTCACCGTGTACATGATCCCAGTCAGCCTGATGGACAACATCCTGCGGCCGCTCGTGATGGGACGAGGACTGGATACGCCGATGCTTGTCATTCTGATCGGGGTGATCGGCGGCGTCCTTTCCTACGGGATCACCGGGCTGTTTCTGGGGCCGATCGTTCTAGCCGTGATCTGGGAATTGCTGGTCGCCTGGATCAGGGAGCGCGAGGGCGGCTGAACGCTTGCTTGTGGCACCAGCGGACGTCCGATTTACGGTGATCGATGTCTGCTTTACAGGGCAGATCAGACATCACGGCGCTACCGATCCCCCAATGCCCCGCGCCGTGGCGGGTACTCTTTTGCGACCTCAGTGGCGGCCTCGTCCGGTAACCCGAGCGCCCAAGATCTGGAACGCTAGCGATGTCGTGGTCGTTTCAAGATGTCAGCAAGCGCGCCGCCGGCTTTGCACTGATTGTATTGGGAATCGTCGCCTCGTCGATGCCTCTCATCGTGGGCCGATGGTCGCTCGCGCTTCTCGGGCTCCCCTTAATTGCGATGGGGCTTGCAGAAGCCTATGCCGCATTCTCATCGGAGCGAGGCAGCGAGCCGAGCGCATATTGGCCCGGCCTGCTGGCGTTCCTCGCCGGAAACGTTCTCTTGTTCAGTTCCAGCTTTGTACTCAGCGGGTTGATGATTCTGCTGATTGCAATTCTAGTGATCGATGGATTCGGAAAATTAGTCGACGCATGGCGAAGCCAACCTCCGGACCGGCTCCTCTTGGCGATCAATGGAATCGTCGATTTCGCGTGTGCCGCACTGATTTGGAAGCTGAGCCATTTCATCGGCACCGTTCAGGCCATTGGCATCGTCGTGGGCGTTTATATCGTCGCGACGGGCTGGCGGCTGCTGATGGCGTCGAACGATTTAACAGCGTCCAGCGTTGCGGCGGTAGCACGTAACGTTCACCCAGACGCCGGGCTCCACATCCCAGGGAATGAAACCTTTGCGCGCCTGCGAGCCGACGCCGACGGAGGGGCACAGTTTGTGCGCGCAGCCGACCTCTTCTGGATGTCAACGCTCGGGATCGTGTTTCTGGCAATCCATGCTGGACGGATGCCGTTATCCGACGATCTGCTCGGCCGCATTTCTCCGATTGTCGCCATCGCGGGCGATATCCTGATGACGCTCATCTTTGCCATGGTGCTCATGCTTCCGGCACGGCTGGCCTGGCGCCGCGCTACAAGACCCGTCGAACGTCTGGCATGGACCATTCGTCTCGGCGCAAAAGACGGCGCGCCACAGATGAACCCGGCGGCCGACTGGCTGACCGGACTGTGGTTGGAGGGCCGCTTCAATTTCAGTCTTCGTCTGCGCCAAAGCCGCGTCTCCCTGCCCATTGCGCTGGCCTTATTCCTGCGGCTCGGCTTGCCGGTGACCGCATTCTTCGTCGCCTTCAATCCCGTCTGGGGATTCAGTTGGTACTTCAACACCGAGAGTTGGGCGACCGGCATCTACCAGAAACTCACGGAACTGCGGGTCGATCCGTGGCGCGCCGGGATGGTCGGTGCGGTAACGCGCGCGTATGGCGGTGGCGACGATCTCTTTCAAGTCGATCCCAAAGGCGTTGCGGGAACCGGCGACTTCAGCTTCCTCGTAATCGGGGATCCGGGTGAAGGCGATGCTTCACAATTCTCGCTGACCTCGCGGTATCTGAAGCTGGGACAGAACGACGGCGTCAAATTTCTCGTGGTCACTTCCGACGTGATCTATCCGGCCGGCTCGATCGACGATTACGAGGCCAAGTTCTACCTGCCATTCCAAGGCTTCGCGAAGCCGATTTATGCCATCCCGGGCAATCACGACTGGTTCGATGCACTTGAAGGTTTCAACGCGAATTTTCTTGAACCCAAGGCGGCTCGCGCCGCCATCGCGGCCCGCGCCGATGCCGATCTCGGACTGACTGGCACCAACGCGCGCCGCATCGACGCGCTTTTGGCGACGGCCGCACGCCTGCGCACCACCTACGGCGTCGATATCGGGACGCAGCGCGCCCCCTTTTTCGAACTCCAGACGAATGATTTCGCGCTGCTCGCCATCGACACCGGGATTCAACGCTCCGTCGACGAGCGACAACGGGCATGGCTCGAACGCGCGCTCGAACGCAGCCGCGGCAAGTTCACGATGGCCATCGTCGGCCATCCTCGCTTTGCGGGCGGCCATGACACCGCAGGAGACGAAGGTGGGCTGGCCGACCTCTATCGGCTGCTGGCGAAGCACGGCGTTCAGGTCGTCATGGCCGGTGATACACACGATTTTGAATACTATCGGGAAAGCATGACCGGTGACGACGGCGGACGCACGATCCATCATTTCGTCAATGGCGGCGGCGGCGCCTATCTCAGCATTGGCACCGCCCTCGACTTTCCGAAGCACCCTGTCACCAGCGACTGGGCGTTCTATCCGAGAACGGACCGCCTTCGCAGCAAAATGGATCTCGAGACGCCGTTTTGGAAGCGGCCGTTCTGGTATTGGATCACGTGGTTCAACGCCTGGCCGTTCAGTGTTGAGGCCTTTTCTGGCATCTTCGATTTTAACCGCGCGCCGTTCTTCCAGAGCTTCATGGAGGTGCATGTCGAACGGTCGAGCAAGCGTGTGATTTTCAAACTCAACGGTGTCCAAGGCCCGCTGCGATGGCGGGACCTGCAAATCGGCGGTGCAATCGTCCCGTCCGGTGCGGCGCAAGACGATCCCGTCGAATTTGTTGTCCCGATGGACCGTCCTTGATCCGGCGGGCTGCTCTGCGTTGAAACCTGGTCTACATTTGAGTAGGCTGGGCAATCCTTGCAGCAATGTGTGACGCGCACGATGCAGCTTGGACCCCAATTGGTCGGCACGGACGTTATCGGACACCCGCACTGTGCGTGCGGTGCAACAATGTGGCTGGTGAGCGTTGAACCGGCGGATTGGCCCGGGAGCGATGTGCCCTATCAGCTCGCGGCAGTGAGGGGTGATGTCATGAGCTACGTTCAGCGTGTCTTGCAGCCCGGCGAGCAGGTCCGGCACATCTCGTCCACTCATTGGATCCTGTACTGGCCCGGCGTCGGGTTTGCACTCATGGCGGTGATCGCTTGGTGGCTCAGCGAAACGATGCGCCTGACGGGATTTTGGCGGTACACGGCATACGCCCTCGCGGTCGTTGCGGTTGTTCTCCTGGTCCAGCAATGGTTCCAGTGGTGGGTCACCGAGATCGCAGTCACCAACCGAAGGGTCATCTACAAGAAAGGCCTCGTTCGGCGGCAGACCAACGAGATGAACATGGACAAGGTCGAGAGCGTCCAGATCGATCAATCAATCCTCGGGCGCATGCTCGACTTTGGCAACGTGACGATCCTTGGCACCGGCGAAGGCTTCGAGACGCTCCACACCATCGCCAGCCCCATGGAGCTTCGAAACAGCATCACTGCAACGCCGCACAACGCCTAGGATTGCTGGGCAAGTCTGACAACGGATGAGCCAACGCCGAATTTTGGTGGCGAACGGGGTCAGGCGGCAACGGTTTGGTCATCCTGCCTGACGGCCTCAATGCCATCGGCAAGCATCAGCTAGCTGCGACCATCGAGCCGGCGCCAGCTTTTTTGGACGCCCTGGACCGACCTGAACACCATCGCAAGCGCGCCGTAAAATACATTGTACGTACGTATAGTCGCTTTGGGTCATATATTTGGTAGCGTTCTGAATTGGGCTCGGAACAGGAGAAAGTCAAATGCTGAAAATCTTGTCGGTCAGCGCTGCTTTGTCGTTCCTTTTCGTGTCCGGCGCCATGGCGCAATCGGGTGGTGCCGGTGCCTGCGTGGCGGATATCAAAAAAGTCTGCGGCAGCATCGAACCTGGAGGCCGCCGCATTGCCACTTGCATGAAGGAGCGTCTCGCAGATCTTTCCGACGTGTGCAAGGCAAGGATGGCCGAGCTCGCCGCGGCCAGAACAACATGCCGCGCGGACGTAGAGAAGCAATGCGGCACCAAAACCCGGCGCACCCAGAAAGTGGCTTGCGTCAAGGATGCCGTCACCAATTTGGGAGACGAATGCAAGGCCGCAATAGCGGCCGTTGTCACTCGTGAGAAGTAACAGGCAAGCGGGCAACGGTCTGGAGCATCAAGGAGGATCGCGCCAGCATTCCTGCAGATGACAAGGCCTTGTGCAATGCTGGAAGTAAAACAGCAATCGGAAGTCCGCAGCCGACGCGAGCCGCAGCCAAATCAAGGAGGCGCCCCATGAGTTTTGTAGAAGCGATCAGTTCATGCTTCCGCAACTATGCCAGCTTCTCGGGTCGAGCGGTTCGCTCGGAGTACTGGTACTGGTGCCTTTTCGCAGCCATTGTTTTGTTTGTGTTTGGTGCAATCGATAGATCGCTTTATCCGGGACCGCTGGCGATGGGCCCCTTCAGCTACGTCAACATGGCGGTCGGGTTGGCTTTGTTTCTGCCCAGCCTGGCCGTTTCGGTTCGACGATTGCATGATATCGATCGCACAGGCTGGTGGATCTTGATTGGGCCTACAGTCATCGGCACGCTTGTACTGATCTACTGGGCATGCCTGCCAGGAACGCCGGGTTCTAACCGCTTTGGATAAATCGGGTCCCCTTTTGGATGCTCAACTCGCCGTGGTGCATGAGTCCATTGCCGGCACGTCGCGTCATCTTGCTTTGGTGCATGGCTGGTCGGGTTCGCCTGCGCCTCACTCGAGTTGGAACGTGCTAACGAAGAGGGAACACTCAAGCCACGCGGTTTGAAAAACGGGACAGTGAACCTGTCCGGGGAAGGTTGTGCCATGATCATCAACTCGCCTTTGGACTTGATCTTTCGTGACTTGTTCTATCGCCTTCCAGAATTTGCCGGCGGCCACGATGTTTTTCTGAAATTGGAAGGCTTCAACGTCACCGGCTCGATCAAGATCAAGACCGCAATCGCGCTCATCGAAGACCTGGAACAACGCGGCATCATCAAGCCGCACGAAAGCGTCATTGTCGAATCGTCGTCGGGAAATCTCGGTCTGGCGTTGAGCTTAGTCTGTGCCACCAAGGGATACAAATTCATTTGCGTCACTGATCCAAACGCCAATCGCGCCACCATCAAAGGGATCGAGCTCTACGGAGCACAGGTCATCGTCGTGGAGAACCGCGATTCCGTCGGAGGATACCTTGGAACCAGGCTGAAAACTATCGAGCAAATCCTGCAATCGGACCCGAACGCGATCTGGCTCAATCAATATGCCAACATCGCGAACAAAAACGCTCATGCGGAGCAGACGGCGGCCGAGATCGTGCGTGAATTCGACAAAGTCGATTGGGTCTTTGTCGGATCCGGAACGACTGGCACACTCGGCGGGGTATCAGAGAAACTCCATCAGGAATTCCCCAGGATCAAGGTTGTGGCCGTTGAGCCGCTCGGCTCTGTCACATTTGGCGGCGCACCCGGGAAACGAAACATTCCCGGCATCGGCACGAGCGTGAGGCCAGCGCTCGCCGACTTCGCCAAGCCGGACAAAATCCTGACCGTAAGTGAAGAAAGAACCGTTGACGCCTGCCTTGCTTTCGCTCGCGATCATCACCTGCTTGTTGGAGGAAGCACCGGCTCGGTCCTGAGCGCTGTGCAACAGATGGCGCCGGAGTTCAGGAGCGGCGACACCATCGTCGCCATATCCCCTGATCTCGGCGACAAGTACCTCGATACGATCTATGATCGGGAGTGGGTCAGCAAGGTCGTCATGCCCGACGATCAGACCCATGCGCCCGTCGCCGCTGAGTGACCCGCAAAAAATCCGATCGATCGCGGTACTCGCACCCCGCCCCTGGAATTGCTAGCTTGGCCGGCGACGCCGTTGTGCGGCGCGCTGAAGCGATCAGCCGAAGGCAATTCCTGAATTGGGTGTCGTAGGAGAACAGTAAACGTGCCATCCGCTCCGACGTTCTGCGTTATTCCTGGCTCGGCAGTAAAGACAGCCATTGAAAGCCACAAGAAGGACGTTTTCGACGCAGTGGAGGCGGCATACCGTCTTCACGCCTCGGGGAATACCGTCAATCCAGACAGCTACTTCCTCCGCTATCCTGACAAGCCGAGCGCGCGCATCATCGCGTTGCCAGCCCATCTCGGCGGCGCGGTTCAAGTCAGCGGCATCAAATGGATATCGAGTTTTCCCGAAAACAGGGCCAGCAACCTCGCTCGCGCGTCGGCCGTCCTGATCCTGAATGATGCCAACACAGGTTACCCCGTCGCCTGTATCGAGGCGTCGCTGATCAGTGCCACGCGCACCGGCGCCTCTGCGGCGTTGGCGGCAGAGCGTATTTCTCCCAATCCGTTCGAAGGAACCCTCGGCATCGTCGGAACAGGAGTCATCGCCCGCACCACCTTCGAGTGGCTGCTCTTTCGGAATTGGAAGTTCCGCAAGATCAGCCTGTTCGACGCTGACCGCAAGGAGGCGGAGCAATTCAGCAGGTGGCTCCGCGAGCAACACAACCTGCAGGCAGACGTCCAGGATCGTTTGGAAGACGCGCTCTCCGATTCTTCCCTGATCCTTTTCACCACAACAGCAAGCAAGCCCTATCTGGCCGATGAAGCTCTGCTCAAGCACGCCCCGACTGTCCTCCATTTATCGCTACGCGACATCTGCGTAAATGTGGTTCTCGCATCACAAAACATCGTCGATGATGTGGACCATTGCCTGAAGGCAGGAACATCGCTGCATTTGGCGGAAACGGCGACGGGAAACAGAAACTTTGTCTCAGGGACTTTGGTCGACGTGCTGGAGAGGAAGTTTAAGCTCGACCACAACAGGCCCCGCATCTTTTCGCCCTTTGGTCTTGGCGTTCTTGATGTTGCGGTCGGCAACTTTGTCCTGGTGGCCGCAAAGGCGTCCGGCACGGCAATGGCATTGCCCGACTTCTTCAGCAATTCCGCGCGATGGTGAAGGCGATGTAGGGTTGTCCAATCGAGCCGCGTCAAGTTCGAGCGAGAAGAGCTCAAGCCAAGCGTGGCCCGAAGTGCAACAGGTCAACTCATTTCCAGTTCAGAGCGGCGAGGAGGCGTGTTCTAGATGTCGAGGGTGTGGAGTTGCAATGAGTGGGATCAACTGGAAGAAGTCATCATCGGCAATCCGCTGAACGCGCGCTTTCCAACGCCGGACCGAAGCACCCAGGTCGCGGAATTTCCTGACCGTTCGCTGGCCGAAATCCCCCGTGGCCCTTTTCCGCAACAGGTGATCGAAGAGACGGAAGAAGATCTGAACGAATTTTCCAGAATCCTGGAAGGCTTGGGCGTCGCCGTCAAACGTCCGCAGACATGGCCGCACGAAGCCACGTTCTCAACGATCAATTGGCAGTCTCAAGGATATTACAACTATTGTCCCCGCGATATTCTGCTGGTCATCGGCGACCAGATCATCGAGACGCCAAACGTCATCCGCAGCCGCTCGCAGGAGACATTCAGCTATCGCAAGTTGCTGATGGAGTACATGAAGTCAGGCGCAAAGTGGTATGGTGCCCCCAAGCCCATGCTTTTGGACTCGCTGTTTGAGGGCGTCGACCTCGACAAGCCCACGCCCCGCAACGACGAACCGGCCTTTGATGCGGCAAACGTCCTGCGGTTCGGCCGGGACTTGATCTATCTGGTCAGTGCCACGGGCAACGAACTGGGCGGGCATTGGCTGCAGTCGATTTTGGGCGAGCAGTATCGTGTCCATTTCCTCAAGGACGTCTATTTCGGAAGCCATATCGACTCGACCCTGGTGGCTCTGCGACCCGGTTTGGTTCTCGCCAATCCGGGACGTCTCAACGATGACACCCTGCCCAAGATTTTGAAGCAGTGGAAAGTCATCTACAGCCCGCCGATGGAGAACACCAACAGATATGACGCCGATTATTTGTCCAAGTGCATTGGCAGTGACTGGATCGACATGAATGCGTTCAGCGTCAATCCGAATCTGGTTGTCGTCGATCGAAATCAGCCGTCACTCATGCGACTTCTGGAAAAGGAAGGCCTCGATGTCATCCCGCTCAAATTGCGGCACTCCAAACTTCTTGGCGGCGGGCCCCATTGTGTGACTTTGGACGTCCGCAGAAAGGGAGCGCTCCAGCGTTATTTCGACTAAAGTTCGCTCCTTCAGCATGCTCAAAGCGGGCACTCGTGACGCTGGGGTCGAGTTTCGGGCGCCTTTGAGAATGTGATGGTCCGGGCTTGCAAGGATGTGAGGAAGGGTCTTGGCAACCACTCTTGCCGTCGTCGCTGGCTTCCTTGCGCTGACGTTTCTGGCTTGGAGGCAATACCTTTGGGCGGCCGAGAAGGTCCCGCAGGCGGATACCTGTCCATATAGCCTGACGGATGTCTTCGGCGACCGACCGTTCGTTAACGTGCCGCATCAGAGAGGAGTGCGGTGGCTCACGGAGATTTTCAGCCGCTCCGCTGAGAAATATCCGCATCGCACGGCGCTACAGATTCCTCACACCGGGGAATCCCTGACCTTTGCTGAGCTTGACGCGCGGGCGGAAGCCGTGGCCGCGGCCCTTGCTCCCTTCCTCAACGGCCCCGACCAGGTCGTGGCCGTGGCGATGTCGCAGGACAACTGGCAGATCGTCGCCTGTCACCTCGGCATTCTCAGGGCCGGCGGCACGGTGATGGTTCTCGACACCACATTGCCCGACGCCCTGATCACCCACATGCTCAATGATGCAAAGCCGGTCGTCATTCTCACGCGGGGGCAGGACAGGTTCCGCGACTTGCCGACGCTCGACGTCCTGACATTGCCGGAAAAGACGCAGCGAAGGGTGGCGCCGACCTGGCTCGACGACCCCGCACAGCGCCTTGCAACCATCTTTTACACCAGTGGAACCACCGGGATGCCCAAGGGGGTGGAGTGTCCGCACGCAGGCTACGTCAACCTGGCGCTGAGCTACGCCGATTATTTCGATCTCGTTTCGGGCATGGACGCGACTTCGCTCACGTCGTCGCTGGGCTACGATGGTTGCATCTCCGAGATGTACAGCGCCTGGGTTTCGGGCTGCGCAGTGGTCATGTTGACCAAGGAGCAGGCCCGGTCCGGCCCGGACCTCGTCCCCGTCCTCCGCGATGCGGAGGTTACGGTCCTCTTTTGTCCGCCGGTGCTGCTCACCACCCTGACGTCGACCCCGGAGGTGGATCTTCCCTACCCGCTGTGCCGCTACATCGTTCCGGCGGGCGAGGCCTTCCCGAGCGCGCTGGTGGAACCCTGGACCAGGGGCCGACGGCAGATCATCAACACCTACGGTCCTACCGAGGCGAGCACCGACACGAGCCGCCAGAGCTTGCGGCCGGGCGAGCCCATCACCATCGGCTCGCCGTTCGCCAACGTCACCTATGTGATCCTTGAGATCGATCAGCTCCAGCCGCTGCCCCACGGGGAAATTGGCGAACTCTGTATCGGCGGCGTGCACGTTGCGCGCGGCTACCGCAACTTGCCGGAGCAGACCGCCGAGAAGTTCATCACACACCCTCGGTTCGGCCGCCTCTACCGTACCGGGGACAAGTGCAAGATCGACGTCCAGACGCAGCGCGTCCACTTCCTCGGCCGGATCGATGCGCAGCTCAAGGTGCGCGGCCATCGCGTCGAGGCTCAGGCCGTGGAGGATATCCTGCAGGCCCAGTTCGGCGAGATCGAAGCCGCCGTTCTGGATTACCAGAACGAGACGCTCGTTGCATTTGTCGTGGCGCCTTCGGTCGTCGAGGGCGGGATTTCGGCGGTTGCTTCAGCGCCGGTGGAGTGGGCTGCACGAGTGACGGCGACCCTCGCGCAGAAGCTTCCGGCGCCTTCGGTCCCGACGAGGATTTTCCTGGTCGAGAAATTCGTGATGAAGCCCGTTTCGGGGAAGATCGACAGGGAGCGCCTGCCACGTCTGGCTCCTCTCCTGCGAAGCGCCGGGCCGCATGCGAAAAACGGTCCCCAGGACCCGCCGGACAATGGGCAAGAGGTGGCCAGGCTGCCCGCTTCGGAGGGCACGAGCCCTGAGTGTGAGGAGGTGCTTGCGATTTGCCGCGCCGTGTTCGACATGCCGATCGGATTGGATGATGGATTCGCCGAGGCCGGCGCGCACTCGATTCTCATCGCTCGCCTGTCGCAGAAGCTGCGAACTGCGGGATGGATGGTGCCGGTCCGGGCGCTGCTCGGTGACTGCAACACGGTGCGGAAAATCGCCAACCGCCCGCGCACGCTCCAGCAGGCCTCCGGGGCTTCCACCGCATCTGTGAGAACCGGGGAGACCACCGCCGGGCGCGGCGAAGGCCCGGCAGACGTGCTCTCCATCCGATACTTCACTTCCCTGCAGGTCCTCTTCGCGACTCTCTTGTATTTCCCGCTCGTCTTGACCTTTGCCGGCGCGTTCGCCCTGATCGACGTGGAGGCATTCTTCGCGACCGGCAACTTTCTGGAGTTCGTCCTCGCTGCCCTCTGCCTGTACGTCACTGGCCTCCTCATACCCTTCGCCAACCTGTTCTGGGTCATGGCGATCAAGTTTTTCCTGGGGGGACACGTTTACAGGAACAACGTGACGCCGGGCGTGTACCCCAAATGGAGCAAGATGCATCTGCGAATCTGGTGCATCGCCCGGCTGGAGCAGTTGGCGCTCCGGCCATTGGCGACCATGTATCGCAGTGCGCCGCTGATGGCATTCGCGTTGCGACAGCTCGGCGCAACCGTCGGCGAGAACCTTCAGTGCGCGCACGATGCCGCGCTGGCCGGGCCGCTGGATTTGATCTCCATCGGCGATCATGTCGCCGTTCAGACCGGCGCCTATATCCAAACGACCAGATGGTCGGGGCAGCATCTCCACGTCGGCCCTGTTCGCCTCGAGAGCGGTTGCAAGATCGGGATGCGGGCCGCCATTTCCCACGATGTGACCGTGGGCCGCGGCACTTGGATCACGCCGTTCACCCCCATCCTCACCGACGTGGGCGCGCAGGAGATCTGGGAAGGCGCTCCCGCGCGCTGGAGCGGCCGCTGTACGCAGTTGAAGCGCACGGCGATCGCTTGCCAGTACGCGCATCCCATCTGGCTGTTGGAGGCGCTCAATGTGTTCATGCAGGCTTTCTTGTCCTTCTGTCTCATTGCGGCCCCCACTGCCGCAATCCTGTGGTTCGCCCAGGACATCATCTCTGCTGAAAACGCTCACCCTGCCGGCGAACTTGCCAGGATGACGCCACTGTTCGAGATCGTGTGGCGTACGACGCTCTATGCGTTCGTCACGACCTGGGTCGCCGTGGTCGTGACGTCTGTGCTGAGTTGCCTGTTCATCCGCTGGACGGCCGCTTCGCCGGGGCTGTACCCGTCGCGCGGCCTGAAGGGTGCTCTCCTCCTCTACCGAATCAACAGGATGAACGCCATCCAGCGGTGGTGGACTTGGACGGTCACGGGGCAATACCTGCGCGCGCTTGCCGGCATGCGCTTCCCGCGCATGGGTGCCTCCGAATGCGACATCATGGTCAACCTGGTTCCCGATGTCGCTTTCGCCGACAGCCGGGTGTTCTTCTCCAATGGCTGCTTCACCAACATGCTCGATCGGGGCGCCGAGCACTTCACGTTGCGACGCCTCGACATGCCCCGGAATTTCTTCAGTGGAAACAATTGCGTGGCGGAGTACGGAAACTTTCCGTCCAATTTTCTGCTGGGCGTCTCGACGCCCGGCAGCGACATCCAATTCCGGCGACAGATGCGGTCGCGGCTTGGTGAGCCAATCACGGTGGCCGGCAACCCGCCGGTGAAATTTGCGAGCGCATCATTCGAGTTGGAGAATGACACACCGCCAAGCTTCCCGCTCTTCCTGACGCGCCTCTTCCTGTTTGACTTCTTCAGTATTGGCGTACTGCGCATTGCCGAGGTGATGGTCTTCGCGATCCTGTCCACTTGTCTGCTGCGACTCGGCGGCCACCCGATCGCCAGCGCGGTGATTGCGTTGATCCTCGTGGAAGCGACACTGGTTCTGCTCAGTGTCGCGATTAAAAAAGGCCTTGTCGGCGAATGGGGAACCGATCACGCGACCCCGTTCTGGTCCTGGCGCCACTTCGCCTACTTCTTCGCGCAGGACTGCTTCTTCGCCTGGTGCCGGGGACTGCTGATGCTGTGCGCCGGTACTGTTCTCGCAAATTTCATCCTGCGTTGGATGGGGTGTCATATTGGCGGCGGGACAATCGTGACCCAACCGATGCAGTGCTCCGACTGGAACGCGGTCAATTTCGGCAACGACTGTGTCGTCGACGGCTTTCTGCAGTTTCACTCCCTGGAAAACATGACGCTGACGGTGAAGCGAACGCACATCCAGGACGGCAGCACCGTGGCGTTTGGCGCGACGGTGATGGGCGGCTCGGTCATAGAGCGGGACACGACCCTCCTGCCGTTGTCGCTGGTCCTCAAAGAGATGCACATGGTTACGGCAGTTTATGAAGGAAGCCCGGCAGAGCCTGTGATCGCTTCACTCCCGCCGCTATCGCTTTCCAACGAAAGGACGCTGAGCGCGCGGAGCGCTCCCGAGACAACGGGTATCGACCAGGGATTGGGTGGACGGCTTACTGCTTGAACCGCCAACCGGCACATGTGGGCGCGGAAATGACCACGATACATCCAGCGAACACTTCTCGAAGTCCTCACACGTCTCAGGTCGTTGACGACGCGGACTGGCTGAAGACTGTCGCCATCATCGCTGTCGCGGTTGGTCATATTGGATTCTTTTTTATCAGGGACGACCAGTGGTGGGCCGTCATCGGGCGCCTGGCGGCGCCGACGTTCTTCTTCCTCATCGGATACGCGCGCGCCCGGTCGGTCCCCTTCTATTGGATCTGGCTAGGCATCATCCTGACTGTTCTCGAAAGCTTGAACGCTGACTGGACCTGGGTGTCGCCGAACATTCTCCTGAGCTTCGCGGTCCTGCGCGCCGTGCGCCCCTACGCACTCGTCTTCCTGCAACGCTACGGCTGGATCGCCCTTGCGATCCTTGTTTGCGCCCTGATTGCGCTCGTGCCGGTAACGGGAAAGGTTGCCGACTACGGCGCCGGGGGATGGCTGTGGGCCCTGTTTGGTTTATGCCAACGCATCTATGTCGACGGCACGTCGCCGGCCGGCGGACAGAGCGAAGCCGGGAGCCCGGCGCCGCCCGCGCATGCGGCTGCAATCAACGCGAGCCGGATGCGCTTGCTGGCCTGCATCGCCGCGGTGCTCCCGTACTTCTGGCAAGAACAAGCGGAATATTCCTTTCCGCCGATCCATTTCGCGGTCTTTGTTCTCGGCATCGGAATTCTGTCCGCGAGCCTGTGTTTGTTCCGGCGCGGCCCGAGCCGCTTCCAGCCGCCAGAACCGATAGCTTGTACCCTGCGGTTCATCGGCCGGCACACGCTTGAAATTTACGCCATCCAGCTTGCCGGATCAGAACTCCTGATCATGTTCGTGGAGAATCTCGCCCCCGTGACGGATTGAAACCGGCGATGTTGCCGCGCAAGGGTGGACAGCGATATGAGCAAACGCGATCCAGAAAGGAATTTTGAGGCCTTATGGAAGACCTTCAACAAGCGGTACCCCTTTTTTAAATTGAGAAAGGTCGATTGGAACAAGCAGTATCGAAACTACCGGCCAAAAGTGACCGGTAAGACCAGTGACGACGTTCTCTTCAATATTGTCTGCCGGATGCTCGCCCCGTTGAACGACGGACATATCGAGCTGAAAGCCAAATTGAGTGGCAAGAAACGATATTTCAATCCCGAGAAAAAGCCACGATTCTGGCAGGAGTTCACCAAGCCGGAGATCAAGAAACTCTTCAAAACGACCGAAAAAACTTTGGTCCGCAATGGCTTCGGCCGGCCCAAGGAAAACCAGGCCTGGATGCTTCTCTATTGCCGTTCTCGCACCATTGGCTACATCCGGATTCTCGAACTGGACGGCGTTAAAAAGCCGGACTTGAAAGCCGCTCTGGACACGATTGCCGCTGACTTCGATCGTCTCGACGGCTTTATCATCGATATCCGCAATTGCCCGGGCGGAGAGGATAGTATTGCAATCGCGATCATCAATCGATTTTGCGACCGCAAGCGAATAGCCTTTCGCAGGCGGACGAAGACCGGCCCGGGCGAACGTGATTATACGCGGCTGAAGACCTGGTATCTCGAACCGCAAGATCGGACACAATTCACCCGGCCGATCGCGCTCCTGACCTGTGATTCTGTTTTTAGCGGCGGCGAGGCCTTTGCCCTTGCAATCAGGGAACTGCCTCACGTTACGATCATCGGGGACCACACCAACGGTATCTTTTCATATCAGCTTGAGAAGGAACTCCCCAATGGCTGGGAATATCGTTTGTCGTACCAGACGTACTTTTCGGCTGACATGGTGTGCTACGAAGGCAAGGGCGTTCCCGTCGACATCAAGATGCTCAACCGGAAGGCTGACATCGAACGCGGTGTCGATCCGCTGATTACCCGCGCACTTGAAGTTCTGCGCGCGGGAACCGAGCTTTGAATTGCACGACCGCGTGTGCGATCGTTGACTGTGTGCATCGAAAACGCCGATTACGCTCTGACGGTTGGACCGGCGACGCTCGACGCGATCAATGCGCGATGACACCCCCCTGCGGCTTGTCGCCGAGCCGCAGCAGCGGGATCAGGACCCACGCGAGAGCGGTGAACGCCGCCGACACGAGGATGAGCGGCGTGAGCCAGCTGCCGAACGCGTGCTGATAGAGGAACGCGCCGACATTGTCCCCGAGCGCCGAGGCGAGGTTGGTGATCGACATGAACACTGCGAACATAAAGCCTTCCGAGTGCTTGGGGCAGTAGTCTGCGGCGAGCGTGAAAGTCGCGACCAGCGCGATCATCGCCGACACGCCGCCGCAGAAATGGAGCGCCGCTGCGGTCGCTTCGTTAAAGAGCAGCACGAACGCGGCGGTGGTTGCGGTGCCGATCACGATGCTCAATTGCAGCAGGCGCTTCGATGTGAGCTCGGCGAGGCAGAGCCGATAAACCAGCGCGCCACAGATCGAGCCGGCCGACGAGATCGCGCCGAGGGTGCCAATATAGCCCTGGGAGAAATGCATGTTGTCGGTCATGTGGTAGTAGAGCGGCGTATGGAACCCGGGACTGAACCAATAGAGAAAGAGAAACAGCGCGACGATCCAGAGCGGGCGCATGCGAAAGGCGGCGAGCAGGCTGCGTGCCGCGAGCTTGAGTTCGGGGAGATCGATCGGCCGTTTCTCTTCGTCGACCAGAAACCATGTGCCGAGCACGATCATCAGCGGCGCGATCCCGGCGATCAGCGCCGCGCCATGCAGGGCGCCGGCCGGCGACAGATTTTGCACCAGCAGGCCGCCGACCAGCGCCGAGCTCATCGCTGCGATGTGAAACCATAGCCACTGCTGGTTCACGAACGTCCCGCTCGTGCCGTATCGCTGGCCGTTCTCGACCAGGAGCGCGCCGCATAGCGTGCTCGCGATCGCCATCGCGTAGGCGGTCAGTACCAGAACGAACAACAGCCGGCTTGGCGCCTCCATCTGCGCGGCGAGAAGATAGGCGCCGGTCGCGAGAATGCCTGCGAGAATGAGATAGCTCTTGCGGCGATAGCCGAACAACGGCACGAAATCTGAGACCAGGCCGTAAACTGGCTTGATGATCCAGGGCAAGTTGAACGCCGTGAGCGCCGCGGTGACCTGCACCGGCGTCCAGGAATGGACCTCCTTGAAGTAGTAGGTGAGCGGTTGCGCGATGATGCCGTCGGTCTGGCCGATGCCTTCGACCGCGTAGACCATGCCAAAATAGAGCATCAACCGGCGAATGCGCCGCGCGTCGTCGGGCGCCGGCGTAACGGGCGGCGGCTGAGTTCGTGCCCCTGTGATCAAGAGCGATCCTTGAGTTTCCGTCATGGCCCGGAGCATGTGCTCCAAAGACAGGCATGATACATTGGTGCAAGACCGTACTCCGGCCTCGCGGCTGCAACGCAGCCTGACTGACTGTCACCAGTTCGATATCCTGCAACGGCCCTGGTTGATAGGGGGACCGAGTGCAATTCGATCAACGAAAGCGCCGCCGCGAGTTCGTCATGCTGCTCGGCGGCATGGCGGTGTCCTCAGTCGCATGGCCGTTCGCCGTGCACGCGCAGCAGGGCGGGAGGATGCGGCACGTGGTCGAAACCACGATCGACCGATTTGTCTCTGCGGAGATGTCGCGGCAAAAAATTCCCGGCATGGCTGTCGCTGTTGTCAAAAACGGCGAGGTCGTGCTGGCAAAGGGATACGGCTTTGCAAACCTCGAACACCAGGTGCCCGTGACCACGCACAGCATCTTCAATTCCGGATCTGTCGGCAAGCAATTCACCGCTGCTGCTATCGTGCACATCGTAGAGCACGGAAAGCTCCGCCTCGACGATCACATAGCTCGCTACCTGCCGCGCACGAAGGCACGATGGGGATCGATCACGGTGCGTCATCTGCTGACGCACACGTCGGGGATACCGGAGTATGAAGATGAGATCGACATGCGTCGCGATTATTCCGAGCGGCAGCTCACGGAACTCGTGGGACTGCTGCGGCGCAGATCGGCACCCGGTCACAAATTCGAATACAGCAATAGCGGTTACTTGCTGCTTGGCGTCATTATCCGCACGATAACAGGAGAGTTCCATGCGGATTACATTCGCAGGAACATCTTTGAACCGCTGGGCATGAAGACGGCTCGTGTTGCGAGCGACGCGGACATCGTCCCAAATCGCGTTGACGGCTATCGCATGAGCAAGGGTCGGATTTTGAAGCAAGATTGGGTGTCGTCCACATTCAAGCAAACGGCGGACGGATGTTTCCACCTCTCACTCGACGATCTTTTGGCCTGGGAGAGAGGCGTACGAACGCGCGCACTCTTGAAACCCGAAAGCTGGTCGCAAATCTTTACACCTGTCGTCCTCAACAGCGGCAAGGCGCATCCCTACGGATTCGCATGGGAGATCGAACGGAAAAGGGGCCAGACGGTACACGGTCACGACGGTTCGTTTCAGGGCTTCGAAGCGATCCTGACGCGGTACATCGAAGAACAACTGACAACCATCGCTCTCGCCAATCTCGCCGAAGTTGATTTGGAGAAAGTGACCCAGCATCTCGCGGAGCTCATACGCCAAGAACTGTGACGCTTGGACGTGTGCGCTGGCAGGTGGGGCAGCAAACGCTTTGCCAAGGTCACATCCAAATTCGTCCGCATGCCGCCATGGCGGCGTGACCGAGCTCGAGGTCGCCGTGCTCACCGCGGGGCAAGGCCATGCGCTCTCCGGTCACAAGACGAGGCAGGGCCCTACGCCGGCTACGCCAAGAAGACGCTGGAGCGCGCCCTGCCCGCCACGCGCAAGCGCCACGCACATCTGCTCGCGAACAGGCAGGCCACAGAATGGGCAGCAGAAAGCTTTGCAGAACGAGGCTAAGAACAGCGCACGCAAAGTCGGATAAAGACGTGATATCTCAGCAGGATGGAGCTGGCTGGGGCGCCTGGATTCGAACCAGGGGATGGCGGAATCAAAATCCGCTGCCTTACCACTTGGCTACGCCCCAATGCCGACCGGTTTGGGTCCTGCTCGGTCCGCACCGTATAGCGGCGGCATCGCCCCCAGGCAACGAAGCCCTGCGCAACCGGCGCGTTCCAACCGGCACCATCCGGCCCGGCTGCATCTTTGCCGTGGCCGCGGCCAAGTTGCCGCCGGGTGCTGGGTTCATCATCCGGCCGGAGATGTGGACGTTCGGACCTCGGCCTTGTCCGTCTTCACATCAGCCTCGAACAGCATCCGCGGCGACGCCGTTGGAATAGCCGTCGAGGCCGCCTTTATCGGCACGGGCGCTGCGGCTACGCTGTTGCCACAAAAACCGCCGGGAGGATCAAAATGCGCTTCAGACACGCCGTGCTGCTCGCCGCATTCATGCTGCCGATGCTGCCGGGCGCGGGGTCGGCGCAGACCGCCACCAAACCCGTGCAGATCTACGTGCCGTTCGCTCCGGGCGGCTCGGCCGACGGCATCGCGCGCATTCTTGCAGCGGAGCTCGGCACCAGCCTCAACCGCCAGATCGTAGTCATCAACCAGCCGGGCGCCGGCGGCACGTTCGGGCTGATCACCGCATCGAAAGCCGCCCCCGATGGCGACACGCTGGCGATTGCCGCGACCGGCGCGCTGGTGATCAACCCGCATCTGCCCACCTCCAATGCCTTCGATACGCTGAGGGAGCTCACCCCGGTCGCCAAGCTGATCGACATTCCGATCGTCATGGTCGCGAGCGCCACCGGCGATCTCAAAACCATCAAGGCCGTGATCGAACGCGCCAAGTCGTCGCCCGGCGGAGTCACCTACGGCACCACCGGCGTCAATTCCAGCCAACACCTCGCGGTGGAATTGCTCAAGAAAATGACCGGCGCGAACTTCGTCCATGTCCCCTATCGCGGCAGCGCGCCGGCGGTGACCGACGTGCTCGGCGGGCAGATCCCGATGGCCTCGGTCGATCTGACTTCGGCGCACCAGCACATCAAGGCCGGCACCGTCGTCGCGCTCGGCGTCACCAGTGGCAGGCGCGCCAAGACCGCGCCGGAAATCCCGACCGTCGCCGAAGGCGGCGTGTCGGGCTACGACGGCTCGGCGGGATTCATCGGGCTGCTCGCACCGGCCGCAACCCCGGCCGCGAAGGTGAAGGAACTGTCTCAGGCGGTCGCGGTGGTGATGGCGAAGCCCGAGGTACAGGCAAAAATCGCGCTGCTTTCGGTCGAGCCGGCCTATGAGACCGAGACGCGGTGGGCACAGATCCTCAATGCCGAATCCAACAAGTGGAAAGATCTCCTGAAAACGCTGCCGCAACAGAAGTGACCGGGGCTATGCCGGCTTGATGCCGCCGTCCTTTACGACGCGCCGGCCGCAGCAGGCTGCCGACATGGTCGGCGCAAACGGCGGCGTGCGTGCGGGCGATGTCATCTCGTTTGCGCGGGTTGAGGCTATTCAGTCCCGGCAGCGCCGGCCTTGCGCACGATATCGCCCCAGCGAACCGTCTCGGTGGCGACATAGCGGGACAATTCCTCAGGCGACGCGCTGTCCTGCGGGATCATGCCGTAGCGCGCGATGGTGCCGCGAACCTCGGGCAGAGCGAGGACTGCTTTCATCTCGCCATGCAATTTTCCGAGAATGTCGGGCGGCGTTCCCGCGCGCGTGACAACCATCAGCCAGGCCACGGCCTCGTAGCCCGGCACACCGGCCTCGGCGAGCGTAGGGATCTCGTCCGCGGTCGCGACGCGCGTGGCCGACGTGACGCCAAGCGCGCGCAGCTTTCCGTCGCGCACCAGGGGCAGCGCGGGAGACAGGTCGCTGAACATATAATTGAGATGGCCACCGAGGATATCGTTCAGCGGCTGCGCCATGCTCTTGTACGGCACGTGCGCGACATCGATGCCGGTCTGCATCTTGAACAGTTCGGCGAACAGATGTGACGCCGTGCCGGTGCCCGAACTGCCGAAGCTCAGCGTGCCGGGCTTTTCCTTCGCGAGCTTCACCAGATCGGCGGCGGTCCGCGCGGGCGATGACGGATTGACAACCAGCACAAACGGCACGCGCGCGTAGAGCACGACAGGCACGAGATCCTTCTGCGGGTCGAATGGCAGGGTTTTGTAGATCGTGGCGTTGATCGCCATGGTGGACGACGTTGCCATCAGCAAGGTATGGCCGTCCGGCGCGGAACGGGCGACCGCGGTTGCGCCGATGTTGGTGCCCGCCCCCGGCCGGTTCTCGATGACGAACGGCTTGCCCAACCGCTGCTCCAGCCGTGGAGCGAGAAGGCGCGCGACCATCTCCATGCCGCCACCGGGCCCGGTCGGGACCACGACGGTCACCGGACGGCTCGGGTAGTCCTGCGCCTGCGCCGCCGCGCCGACGACCAATACGAGACAGACGATCAAAGTCGCTAAACGCGCAGCAATCATGTGTTGTACCTTCGCCAAAGATCGGCACGTTGTTTCGGCACGTTGACGCAGCATGCCTCAGGACTAGGATCATGTCATGACATACCGTGCGCCGGTCGCCGACATCGCCTTCACGCTCAAGCACGGTGCGGGGCTCGCACCCACGCTTGCGCAAAACGGCGCGCTCGGCGCCGACGATGTCGACGCGGTGCTGGAAGAGGCCGGAAGGTTCGCCACGGAAGTCATCGCCCCGCTCAACACGGTCGGCGACAAGCACGGCACCCCGCTCAAGGACGGCAACATCACCATGCCGCCCGGCTGGAAAGACGCCTATCGCTCCTGGGCCGCGGCCGGATGGAACGCGGTCGCGCTACCCGACACCTTTGGCGGCCAGGCGCTGCCGCATGCGCTCAACGCCGCCTGCATCGAAATGTGGAATTCGGCCTCGATGGCCTTCGGCATCGGGCCGGTGCTGACCATGGGCGCGGCCGAGGCGCTCGCCGCCTATGGCTCCGACGAGCTCAAGCGCATCTATCTCGGCAAGCTCGTGTCCGGCGAATGGATGGGCACCATGCAGCTCACCGAGCCGCAGGCGGGCACCGACGTCGGCGCGCTGCGCACCAAGGCCGAGCGCGCAGCCGACGGCACCTACCGTATCACCGGACAGAAAATCTTCATCACTTACGGCGAGCACGACCTCACCGACAACATCATTCACTTCGTGCTGGCGCGGTTGCCCGATGCGCCGGCCGGCAACCGGGGCATCTCGCTGTTTCTGGTGCCCAAGCTCCTGGTCGGCAAGGACGGCACGGTCGGCGCGCGCAACGACCTGCGCGCGCATTCCATCGAGCACAAGCTCGGCATCCACGCCTCGCCGACCTGCACCATGGTCTATGGCGATCACGGCGGCGCGGTGGGTTACCTCGTCGGCGAGGAGAACCGCGGGCTTGCCTGCATGTTCACCATGATGAACCTGGCGCGGCTTGCGGTCGGCCTGCAGGGCGTCGGCATCGCCGAGCGCGCGACGCAGCAGGCCATCGCCTATGCGCGCGAGCGCAAGCAGGGCCGCGCGGCCGGCGCGTCCGCAGGATCGAGCGCGATCATCGAGCATCCCGACGTCAAGCGCATGCTGATGACGATGCGGGCGCTGACACGGGCGGCGCGCTGCATCTGCTACGCCACCGCCGGCGCGATCGACGCAAGCCACGGACTGGGCGACAAGGACTCGGGCGACAAGGACAAAGCCAAAGCCGCCGACGACCGCGCCGCCCTCCTCACCCCGGTCGCCAAGGCCTTCTCCACCGACATCGGCATCGAGGTGGCTTCGCTGGGCGTGCAGGTGCACGGCGGCATGGGCTACATCGAGGAGACCGGCGCGGCGCAGCATCTGCGCGATTCACGAATTGCCGCGATCTACGAAGGCACCAACGGCATTCAGGCGCTCGATCTGGCGATGCGCAAGGTGCCGCTCGAAGGCGGCGCGGTGGTGCACGCCTATATCGGCGAACTGCGCAACACCGTGAAGGCGGTGCGGGAAAAGAACGATCCGGCGTTCGGCGCAACGGGCGCAAAGCTTTCCGAAGCGGTCGACAGCCTCGAGCGCGCCACCGCGTGGCTCCTGAGCAAGGTCAATGAGGCGCCGCAGGCGGCGCAGGCCGGCGCGACACCTTATCTTCGCCTGTTCGGCAATGCCGCGGGCGGCTGCATGCTGGCCGACGAAGCGCTCGCTGCGCTCCGGGTCTCGGGCGGCGAGCCCGCCTCGCGCGTCGCCATCGCGCGCTTCTTTGCCGAGAACATCGCGGTGCAGGCGTCGGGGCTCGAACGCGCGGTGACCGAGGGCGCGGATAGCGTGAACGCTGCCGACGCTGCGTTGACGGCGTGAGCAATCATGTCAGCGTCATCGACGAGGGGCCGATCCGCACCGTGCGGATGAACCGCCCGGACAAGAAGAACGCGCTGACCGCCGCGATGTACCAGACGATGGCGATCGCTCTGGAAAGCGCCAACGTCGACAAGGACATTTGTTGCGTGGTGATCGCCGGCTCCCCCGGCGCGTTCTCGGCGGGCAACGATCTCGCGGAGTTTGCGCAGGCCGCCCGCTCCGGCGAAGGTCTGGGGACGCCGGTGATCCGTTTTCTCCACGCGCTGGCTCGATCCGAGCGGCCGCTGGTGGCGGCGGTGCAAGGCCTCGCCGTCGGCGTCGGCACAACCATGCTGCTGCATTGCGACTATGTCGTCGCCGGCACCGATGCCCGTTTCTCGACGCCCTTCGTCAACCTCGGCCTGGTGCCGGAAGCCGCCTCCAGTCTGCTGGCCCCGCGCCTGATGGGGCATCGGCGCGCGTTCGAGCTTCTCGTGATGGGCCGTCCGCTTGACCCCGCCGCCGCACAGGCCTGCGGGCTGGTCAACGCGGTGGTCGCGCCGGGCGACGTCGAGGCCTGGGCCATGAAGGCCGCGCGCGACATCGCGGCCCTTCCGGCAGACGCCGTGGCCGCCTCCCGCCGGCTGATGCGGGCGGCGCCTGATGATATCGTAGCCCGTATCGATCAAGAGGCGCTGCTGTTCCGCGAACGGCTGCAATCGGCGGAAGCCCGCGGCGCCTTCGACGCATTCCTGACGCGCAAGCGCTGACGCCGGAGAGGTTCATCGATGTCACTCAAGGGAAAGACGCTGTTCGTCACCGGCGCATCGCGCGGCATCGGGCTCGCCATTGCACTGAGAGCTGCGCGCGACGGCGCCAATATCGCCATCGCGGCCAAGACCGAGACGCCGCATCCCAAGCTCGAAGGCACGATCTACAGCGCCGCCAACGAGATCGTGAAGGCCGGCGGGCGTGCCCTGCCCCTGGTGGTCGATGTGCGCGACGAGGACGCGGTGAAGAACGCCATCGACAAGACCGCGGAAAAATTCGGCGGCATCGACATCGTCGTCAACAATGCCAGTGCCGTATCGCGCACGCCGGTCGCCGAGACCGACATGAAGCGCTACGACCTGATGCAGGCGATCAACACACGAGGCACCTTCATGGTGTCGAAATACGCCATCCCGCATCTGGAGAAGGCCGACAATCCGCACATCCTGATGAACTCGCCGCCGCTCGACATGCAGGAGAAGTGGTTTTCAGGCTCCACCGGCTATTCCATCGCCAAGTTCGGCATGAGCCTGGTCGCGCTTGGGCTTGCAGGAGAATTGCGGGAGAAGGGCATCGCGGTGAACGCGATCTGGCCGCGCGTGACGATTGCGACCGCGGCGATCAAGAACCTGCTGGGCGGCGACCGCGTGATGCGCATGTCGCGCACGCCCGACATCATGGCGGACGCGGCCTACGCGATTTTCCACAAGCCTGCGAAGAGCTTCACCGGGCATTTCCTGATCGACGACACGTTCCTCTCCGGCGAAGGCATCACCGATTTCGAGAAGTACCGCGCGATGCCGGGCGAGCCGCTGGCCGGCACCTTCTTCGTGCCGGACAGCCCGGCCGCGCCGCCCGGCGTCAGCGTTTCCGGGAAAAGGTGGGAATGACCGCCTTTATTCGAACGGGTCAAAGGCATAAGTCTTGAAGCACCAAATAGTCCGGACCGCAGCATGACCACCCTCCTCATCTCGCATCCCGCATCGCTCAATCACAGCAACGGGCCGGGACATCCCGAGCGCCCGGACCGGCTGCGGGCGATTGACAGCGTGCTGGAGCAGGAGATGTTCCAGCATCTTGTTCGCGTCCAGCCGGAAGCCGCCCCGCTCGATACGATCGCGCTCTGTCATCCGCTGGACTACGTCGAGGCGATCCGCAACGCGTCGCCCAAGGAGGGCCTGGTCCAGCTCGACGCCGACACCTCGATGTCGCCCGGCAGCTTCGAGGCGGCGCTGCGCGCCGTCGGCGGTGCGATGCTCGCCGTCGACGAGGTCGTCACCAAAAAAGCCGACAACGCCTTCGTCTGCCACCGCCCGCCCGGCCATCACGCCGAAACGGTGCGGCCGATGGGCTTCTGCATCTTCAACCAGGCCGCGATCGCTGCGCGCCACGCGCAGAGGAAGCACGGGCTCAACCGCGTCGCGGTGGTCGACTTCGACGTGCACCACGGCAACGGCACGCAGGAAATCTTCTGGTCCGATCCGACGCTGATGTACTGCTCGACGCACCAGATGCCGCTTTATCCCGGCACCGGCGCGGTTTCCGAGCGCGGCGACCACGACAACATCGTCAACGCACCGTTGCGCGCCGGTGACGGCGGGCGCGCAGTTCAAGGCCGCGATGGAGAGCCGCATCCTGCCGCGGCTTGCCGCGTTCGGGCCGGACCTGATCATCGTCTCGGCGGGCTTCGACGCGCATGCGCGCGACCCGCTCGCCAACCTGCAATTCACCGAGGACGACTTCGGCTGGGCCACCCGCAAGATCATGGAGATCGCCGACAAAACCGCACAAGGCCGCATGATTTCGGTGCTGGAGGGCGGCTACGACCTGCAGGGCCTGTCGCAATCCACCGCCGCCCATGTGATCGCGTTGATGCGGGGATGACGCCGGGACATGTGCGCATGAATTGATGGTCGCTCGAAACGTAATCAGTCGTAGCCAATCCGAACGCCTGATCTGAAGTTCCTGTCGAAAGAACTGCCAGGGTGCCACTAGGGTAACGCCTGCGAAGCACCTTAATTTACCGCTCCCGCCCATTACCTCTCGCACCAAAAGAGCCGCCGATGGCCGAAACCAACAACGCCGACATCAAGAAGCTGACGTTCGAGCGGGCCATCGAGGAGCTCGAAACCATCGTCAAACGGCTCGAGGAAGGCAAAGTTCCGCTGGAGGAATTGGTCGCCATCTATGAGCGGGGCGAGGCGCTGAAGCGCCGCTGCGAGGAACTCCTGCGCCAGGCGGAGGCCCGGGTCGAGAAGATCACACTGGATTCGTCCGCCAAACCGGCCGGCACCGAGCCGCTGGACGTGAATTAGCCTGCCTTTTGCGGCGGCACGCCGCCCAACGTGTGCCCTTGCGGCCACGCATAAGGACTTTTCTTGACGTCCCTGGGATCGGGGGAACCCGATGTATTTCCAAAGGATTGGTTGAACGAACCATGGTTCCAATCTAGTGTAAGTCCCTTGGAATGTGGGTCTTGGCCGGTTGGGGAAGCGGCCGGAACTCGCGTCGTATCAATAGTTTGTCGTGGAGAATTTGGTGTCCCAGCCCTCTAAGACTCCCCTCCTTGACCGGATCAAAATACCCGCTGACCTGCGCAAGCTGAGCGAAAGCCAGTTGCGGCAGGTTGCCGACGAATTGCGCACCGAGACGATTGATGCGGTGGCAGTCACCGGCGGTCATTTGGGCGCGGGCCTGGGTGTCGTCGAGCTGACGGTTGCCCTGCATTACGTCTTCAACACGCCGGAAGACCGGCTGGTCTGGGACGTCGGCCACCAGGCCTATCCCCACAAGATCCTCACCGGCCGCCGCGACCGCATCCGCACGCTGCGCACGGGCAACGGCCTGTCCGGCTTCACCAAGCGCGCCGAGAGCGAATACGACCCGTTCGGCGCGGCGCACTCGTCCACCTCGATCTCCGCGGCGCTCGGCATGGCCGTGGCGCGCGACCTCTCGGGGGCAAGAACAACACCATCGCCGTGATCGGCGACGGCGCGATGACCGCCGGCATGGCCTATGAGGCGATGAACAATGCCGGCGCGATGGAATTGCGGCTGATCGTCATCCTGAACGACAACGACATGTCGATTGCGCCGCCGGTCGGCGCGATGGCGGGCTATCTGGCGCGGCTGTTCTCCGGCAAGACCTATCGTTCGCTGCGCGAGATCGGCAAGCAGCTGGCGACCAAGCTGCCGAAGGCGCTGGAGATCGGCGCGCTGCGCGCCGAGGAGTTCAGCCGCGGCATGGTCACCGGCGGCACGCTGTTCGAGGAGCTCGGCTTCTACTATGTCGGCCCGATCGACGGCCACAACATGGATCAGTTGCTGCCCGTCCTGAAAAACGTGCGCGACAGCAAGACCGGCCCGATCATCGTTCATTGCCGTACGCAAAAGGGCAAAGGCTACGAGCCGGCGGAGAAATCCGCGGACAAGTATCACGGCGTGGTCAAGTTCGACGTCGCGACCGGCATCCAGGCCAAGGCCAAGTCCAACGCGCCGGCCTACCAGAAGGTGTTCGGCGAGAGCCTCATCAAGGAGGCCAGGAAAGACAACAAGATCGTCGGCATCACCGCCGCCATGCCATCGGGCACCGGCATCGACCTGTTCGAGAAGGTATTCCCCGAGCGCACCTTCGACGTCGGTATCGCCGAGCAGCACGCGGTGACCTTCGCGGCGGGGCTTGCCACCGAAGGCTACAAGCCGTTCTGCGCGATCTACTCGACCTTCCTGCAGCGCGGCTACGATCAGGTGGTGCACGACGTCGCCATCCAGAAGCTGCCGGTGCGGTTTGCGATGGACCGCGCGGGCCTGGTCGGCGCCGACGGCCCCACCCACGCCGGCTCGTTCGATCTCGCCTATCTCGGCTGCCTGCCGGGCTTCGTCATCATGGCGGCCGGCGACGAGGCCGACCTGGTGCACATGGTTGCGACCCAGGTCGCCCTCAATGACTGCCCGTCGGCGCTGCGCTATCCGCGCGGCGAAGGCGTCGGCGTCGAGATGCCCGCCGAAGGCAAGCCGCTCGAGATCGGCAAGGGCCGCATCGTCCGCGAGGGCAGCAAGATCGCGATCCTGTCGCTCGGCACCCGGCTTTCGGAAGCGCTGAAGGCCGCCGAGGAGCTTGCCTCCTTCGGCCTGTCGACCACCGTGGCCGATGCGCGCTTCGCCAAGCCGCTCGACACCGACCTGGTGCTGCGGCTTGCCGCCGAGCACGAGGTGCTGATCACCATCGAGGAAGGCGCGATCGGCGGCTTTGCCGCGCAGGTGTTCCAGACGCTGTCCGACAATGGCGCGCTCGACCGCGGCCTCAAGATCCGCGCGATGGTGCTGCCCGATGTCTTCATCGACCAGGACTCGCCCAACGCGATGTACGCCAAGGCCGGTCTCGACACCAAGGGCATCGTCAAGAAGGTGTTCGAGGCGCTCGGCAAGGACGTCGCCAAGGTGGAGACGGGCCGGCTGGCGTGACCTCATTGCCGGTACAATCATCGGCGCCCAATCATCAGCGCGGTTGATCCGCTCATCAAAACAAACCATCGGGGCCGCGCGATATCGACGCGCGGCCTTCTCATTTTGCCCATGATCCACCTCTAAATTCTTGCGTTGGCGCATGTCCTTTTCGGAAAACCGGTATCCACTTTTCCGGGACATGCGCTAGTGGAGCGCGCTTCGGACCGAGGCGCATTTGAATCGAACATTCTCCCATGACAATGCCGGGGCAGATCCTCGCGGGCGTGGCGCCGTCCCCCGCGAGCCGAACGGACTGGCGCGATGAGCTGATCGAGACGATCAAGCTCGCGCTGCCGATTGCGCTCACACAGCTCGGCCAGGTCGCGATGATGACCAGCGACCTCGCCCTCCTCGGCCGGCTCGGCTACGAGATCGTGGCGGCGTCGGCGCTGGCGCACACCGTGCTGTTCGCGGCCTTCGTCATCGGCATGGGCCTGGTGTCCGCCGTCTCGCCGCTTGCCGCGCAGGCGTTCGGCGCGCGGCAGCCGCGCATGGTGCGGCGGGCGCTTCGCGTCGGCCTCTGGGCCGCGACGCTGCTCGGCATCCCCCTGAGCGCCGCCCAGCTCGAGGGCGAACGGCTGCTGCTCGCCCTCGGCCAGACCCCGGTCGAGGCGGCGCTGGCGGCCGACTACCTCAAGGGACTCGCTTGGTGCATGGTGCCGGCGTGGTGGTTCATCGCGCTGCGCGGCTTCATGCAGTCGGTGAACCGGCCCGAACCGGCACTCTGGATCACCCTTGCCGCGATCCCGGCGAACGGCGTGCTCGCCTATGCGCTGATCTACGGCGAATTCGGGCTGCCAAGACTGGAGATGTTCGGCGCGGGCCTTGCCACCACCATCGTCAATCTCGGCATGTGCATCGCCTGCGTCTGGGTCTGCTATGCGTGCCGGCCGTTCAAGAAATACCGGGTGCTCGGCCGCTTCTGGGTGCCCGACTGGGCGTTGTTCGGCCGCCTGTTCGCGATCGGCGCGCCGATCTCGGCCACCATGCTGCTCGAATACGGCGTGTTCGCCGCGGCGGCGCTGCTGATGGGCTGGCTCGGCACCGCGGCGCTCGCGGCCCACCAGATCGCCATCACCACCGCCTCGATCATGTTCATGGTCCCGTTCGGCGTCTCGATGGCGGCCACCGTGCGGGTCGGCCATGCGGTCGGCCGGCGCGACGCCGAGGCCACGCGGCGCGCCGGGATGGCGGCGATTGCGCTCGGCGCGGGCTTCATGGCGGCGATGACGTTGCTCGCGGCGCTCGGCCGCCATGTCATTCCGCTGGTGTTCCTGGGCTTCGACACACCGGCCGCGAACGCGACGCTTCAGCTTGCCGCAATGCTGCTGCTGGTCGGCGCGAGCTTCTTCATCGCCGATGGCATCCAGACCGTGGCGGCCGGCGCGCTGCGCGGGCTGAACGACACCCGCATGACGCTGGTCTATGCCGCGATCTGCTTCTGGGTGATCGGCTTCAGCATCTGCTATGCGCTCGGCTTTCCGCTCCGTTATGGCGCGCCCGGCATCTGGGTCGGGCTGTCTATCGGGCTTGCGCTCTATGCATTGCTGCTGATCCGGCGCTTCCATCGGCTGACCAAGCGCGGCTATCTTCCGGACATCGCCACCCCGACCTGAAGGGCGCGTACCAGCGCGATGACCGAACGCCTGCTCATCGACCGCCTCGCCCACCGCGGCGACGGCGTCGCCGACACGCCTGACGGGCCGGTGTTCGTGCCCTATACGCTGCCGGGGGAGACGGTCGAGGCCGAGCGCGTTCCCGGTCATCCGGATCGCCGGCATCTGCTGCGGGTCGAGACACCGAGCCCCGAGCGGATCGAGCCGGTCTGTCCGCATTTCGGCGTCTGCGGCGGCTGCGCGATCCAGCACTGGACGGAAGCACTTTACCGCGGATGGAAACGCGATCTGGTCGTCACCGCACTCCGGCAAGCAAGCCTCGACGTCCCGGTCGGCGAACTGATCGACGCGCATGGTGAAGGCCGCCGCCGGGCGGTGTTTCACGCGCGACGCAGCGGGCGCGACGTTCTCGAAGTGGGCTTCGCAGCGTTGCGCGCCCATCACATCGTCGGCATCGACCGCTGCCCGGTGCTGGCGCGCTCGCTCGACGGCGCGATCAAGGCCGCGTGGGCGGTGGCCGAAGCGCTCGCGGCCGAGGGAAAGCCGCTCGACATCCAGGTCACCGCGTCGGAAGCGGGCATCGACATGGACGTGCGCGGCTCCGGCCCGCTCAACGCCGCGCGGATGAGCGCGCTGGCGAAAATCGCGGACACGCATCGCCTCGCGCGGCTCACCCGGCATGGCGAGCTGATCGCACAGCGGGCAACGCCGACGGTGACAATGGGAAAGGCGCGGATCGCTCTGCCGCCGGGGTCGTTCCTGCAGGCGACCGCGGCAGGAGAACAAACGCTTGCGGAACTCGTCTGCGGCCACGTCGACAAGGCCAAAATCGTGGCCGATCTGTTTTGCGGGCTCGGCCCCTTCGCGCTCAGGCTTGCGGAGCGCGCCCGCGTTACAGCCTTCGATGCCGATGCGGGCGCGGTCGCCGCGCTGAAAGCCGCAACCGCCGCCACGCAGGGGCTGAAGCCGATCGAAGCCGAGGCGCGCGACCTGTTCCGGCGGCCGCTGGTCGGCCCGGAACTCAAGCGGGTGGACGCCGTGGTCTTCGATCCGCCGCGTCAGGGCGCGGAGGCGCAATCGCGCGAGCTTGCCAAGAGCGCCGTGCCGCTCGTGATCGCGGTGTCCTGCAATGCGGCAACGTTTGCGCGCGACGTGAAGATTCTGACCGAGGGCGGTTACAAGCTCACCGGCGTGACGCCGGTCGATCAGTTCAAATATTCGGCGCATGTCGAAATCGTGGCCCGGCTGTCGCGTCGCTGATGCCGTTCGCGCGGCCCCATCTCCCTGAGCTGGATGGCCGGGCCTGACCGGCCAGCAGTCCGCGAACCCTGGCTTTGTATTCGGGCGCCCGGGCCGGCCCGCCGTTCTCTCTTTTTCCGTCCCTCCGAAAAGAGGGTTGGAGCGCCGAGAGGCGCCGGGGAGTTTGCGGGACTCCCCGACCGGGCTTGCGAAGGCCGGTCGCACGCCAAGATTCCGGGACCCATAGGCTTTGAGGGGGGTGGGGGTCCCGGGGCGTGCGGGCCCTTGCGAGGGGCCCGGCGCCTCCCGGCGCTCCAACGCGATGCCAGTTGTCGGGCACCGCATCCCTGCTCTCTTTCCGGACGCCGCGATCGACGGGGACCGGGATAGAACAAAGATAGAACATACATAAATTCCTATAGAATTGCAGTCAACCCCGCAGGAAATAATTTTTCCGGCCGAGCGGGCGTCGCCCACTGAAAGCGCAAGGCCGGGACATTGCGCGACATGCGCCCCCCCTCAACCGTCGCGACTGTCGTATTCACACATCTTCTGGAGTTCTATTCAACGAGTTGCCGGAAAAGTGCGGAGAACGAAGTCACCTGCACTACACTTTTCCGGACTCGCGTACCGGCTAAGTCATTGATCATGATTCCGTTTCCAACCTCGAAGAGATGTGTGAATCAGACAGAACCGTCGCGAGGAGGGCTACACCGCCCCCGCGGTCAGATTTCCGCGTTCAGCGCGAGCATGGACTCCCGCTGCAAGGCCGCCTGCTCCTCACCCGGCGCGTGGCGCATTTCCAACTCGCCGAGCCGCACCGAGTTCTCCACCACCATGCGGCAGCGCTCATGGCGACGCACGGTGAAACGGGTGAGCGCCTGTTCCACCGCAATTCCGGACGCCAGAAATTCCGCGAGGATCAGCGCGTCCTCGACCGCAAGCCCCGCGCCCGAGGCCAGATGCGGCGTGGTGGCATGCGCGGCGTCGCCGACCAGGATCGCCCGCCCGCGATGCCAGGGTCGCGGCTGGAGCACTTTCTCGAGCGGCCGGTAGTTGATCCGCGACGCAGGCCCGAGCCCGTCGCGGATCGCCCCCAGCACGCCGCCGAAATTGCGGAGTTGCGCCGCCAGAAGCTCGGGAAACCGGTCCTCCGGCATGCGCGGATTGTCCGGCACATGCTGCAGCAGGAAGAGATACATCTCCTCCCGCGAGACCGGCACGATGCCGGCCTTCACCGCGCCGACAAACACGTGCGCGCCGTCGATCTGCGGCGGCCGCGGCAGCACCGCGCGCCAGCAGCCCTGCCCGGTCAGCATGGGCCGGGGCGCATCCGGAAACAGCATGGCCCGCACCGACGAGTGAATGCCGTCCGCGCCGACCAGAAGATCGGCGGTGCATTCGGTGCCGTCGGTCAGCGTCGCGGACACGCCTGCGCCGTCCTGACGGATCGCCGTCACGGTCACGCCGAGGCGCACTTTTGCGCCCGAGGCCCGCGTGGCGTCGGAAAGAATCCGGTGCAGGACCGGACGCATGATGCCGCCGCCGTTGGGAATGTGCTCGCCAAGCGGCCGGCCGCTCACCCGCGACGGCACGATGATGCGGCCGTCGGTGTCGCAGATGCGGGTCGCGTTGTAGCAGTAACCCTCGGCCTCGATCCGTTCGAGCAGGCCGAGCTGATGAAACGCACGCAGCGTCGGTCCGGTGATGGTGATGCCGGCCCCGTAGATGCGCCATTCCGGATCGGCCTCGACGATTTCGCTGGCGATCCCGGATCGCGACAACGCAATCGCAAGCGACATTCCGGCGATGCCGCCGCCGACGATCAGGACGCGATTGACGCTTGTCATGAGTTTCGCAACGATCCGGCCGGCAGGCGGGCGCTAGTTGCCCCAGCGCTCCTGCCACAGCCGCTCGCCGATGGTGCAGGAGACGCGCGGGGCGCGCGCCTGGACCGGCACCACGCGCTCCTTCGGCGTCCGGCCGGCGATCTCCAGCACCAGCTTGGTGCGGATCGCCTCCTTGAACTGATTGCGGTCCCGGATCGGGATCACGAACGCACCCGGCCCGCCGATCACGCAATCCTCGAAATAGATGTCGAGCCGGTCGATATCCATGGTGCTGGAATTCGGCCGCTTCAGCAGGATCGGCAGGCCGTTGATGGTTATGCCCTTGGCCAGCACCTCGTCGCGTGCCACCGTGACCAGCGGCCCGTTGTTGTTGACGCCGTCGCCCGACACGTCGATCACCCGCCGGATGCCGCGATAGCCGCTGCCGTCGAACAGCGGCGCGCCGAACAGCAGCGCCGTCGAGATCGAGGTCCGCGAGGCCCGCGTATAGCGGGCCCGGCCGATGTCGGCGGAAAAGCTGTCCGCCGACTCCGGCCCGTCGACCATCCGCCACGGCACGATGATCTGCTGATGATGCGAGCCCGCCCACTCGAAATAGGTCATGGCGATGCGGCCGTGCATGCCGGTCTTCAGCGCCTGCAGGAATTCGCGCGACGTGATGGCGGCCATATAGCCTTCGCGCTGGAGCTGCTGCTCCTCCGGGTCCATCGAGTAGGATACATCGACCGCGAGCACGAGCTCGGCATCGACCGGAGCGGCGCCTGGCGCTCCGCGCTGCGCAAAGTTCTGCGGTCCGGTCGGCGCGGCGATTCCGGAGAGGATGGCGGCGCAGAGCACGCCGACAGCGCCCGCAATGAGGGACAGGGCCGCGACCGAGCCTGCGATACGTCCTCGCATGCGAGTCTCCTGCTGTGACCGGCAGGCGCAATGGTGACATGCGTCAAGAACAAGGGGAAGCCGCGGCGGGGCATGCCCACACAACCAGAGCGACATCGCTTCAGGCGGTTGCGCCGGACGGCGGCTATCCTTTCCCGCGAGGGGATCGCCTCACCGGCGGGTTTAGACGTCTGTCGTTTCGGTATCGGTGATTTCGATGCCGAAACCGCCCAGGCCCACATAGGTGAAGCGGGCGGACGCCAGTAGCCGGATCGAGGAAATCCCCAGGTCTTTGAGAATCTGCGCGCCAAGCCCGACCTCGCGCCACTGCCGGGTGCGAGCGGCCTCGGAGCCAGTGTCCTGCGAGGGAATCGAATGCGACGGCACGCCGGCGGTGCCGTCGCGCAGGATCACCACCACACCGCGGCCTTCCTGCTTGATGCGCTGCAGCGCCGCGTGCACCGGATTGGCGCCGCCGAACACGTCGCGGATCAGGTCGGCCCGGTGCAGGCGCGCCAGCACGTTCTTGCCGTCGCCGATCTTGCCGTACACCACCGCCATGTGATTGACCGAGTCGAACGGCGTCAGATAGGCGAAGCCCGCGAGCGTGCCGATCTCGCTTTTCACCGGAAACTCGGCGACGCGCTTGACCAGCTTCTCGCGCACCTGCCGGTAGGCGATGATATCGGCGATCGAGATTTGCGTGAGCTTGTGGTTCTGGGCAAACGCCGCGACGGCCGGCCCCCGCATCACGGTGCCGTCGTCGTTCATCAGTTCCGAGAGCACGCCGACCGGCGGAAGGCCCGCGAGCTTGCACAGATCGATGCAGGCTTCGGTGTGACCCGAGCGCATCAGCACGCCGCCTTCCTTGGCGACCAGCGGAAACACGTGGCCGGGGCGCACGAAATCGTTGGCGCCGCTGTTGCCGTTGGCGAGCGCGCGCACCGTGTTGGTGCGCTCCTCGGCGGAAATGCCGGTGGTCAGCCCGTGGCGCACGTCCACCGTGATCGTGAACGCCGTGCCGAGCGGCGCGTCGTTGGCTGCCACCATCGGATCGAGATGCAGCCGCCGCGCTTCCGCGGCCGACAGCGGCGCGCAGACGATGCCGGACGTGTGGCGGATGATGAACGCCATCTTCTCCGGCGTGCAGAGCGAGGCGGCGACGAACAGGTCGCCCTCGTTCTCGCGGTCGTCATCGTCGGTGACGACCACGAGTTCGCCCCGGGCAAAGGCCGCGACCGCGGCTTCGACACGCTCTTGAGTTTCAAACACCGACATTCCTCACCCGGCTCATTTCTTGAACGGCCATGCCGGCGGTTCGCCGACCTGGCCCCGATGACGCAGATAATGGTCCGCAATCACGCACGCCACCATCGCCTCGCCGATCGGCACGGCGCGCAGCCCCACGCACGGATCGTGGCGGCCTTTGGTGGAGACCTCGGTCTCGTTGCCGTAGCGGTCGACCGTCTTGCGCGGCGTGAGGATCGACGACGTCGGCTTGACGGCGAAACGCACGACCACCGGCTGGCCGGTGGAAATGCCGCCCAGAATGCCGCCCGCATGGTTGGACAGAAACCGCGGCTTGCCGTCATTGCCCATGCGCATCTCGTCGGCATTGTCCTCGCCCGACAGTGACGCCGCGCCGAAGCCCGCGCCGATCTCCACGCCCTTGACCGCGTTGATGCCCATGATCGCGCCGGCGAGGTCGCCGTCGAGCTTGGAATAGATCGGCGCGCCAAGGCCCGGCGGCACGCCGTCGGCGATCACCTCGATCACCGCCCCGACCGACGAACCTTTTTTGCGGACACCGTCGAGATAGTCGGCGAAGCCCGCGGCAGCCTTGGCGTCGGGACAGAAAAACGGATTGCGCTCGACTTCGGCCCAGTCCCAGGCGGCGCGGTCGATCGTCCGGCTGCCCATCTGGATCAGCGCGCCGCGCACGCTGAGCCCCGGCACGATCTTTCGTGCGATCGCGCCGGCCGCCACACGCATGGCGGTCTCGCGCGCCGAGGCGCGGCCGCCGCCGCGATAATCCTGCAGCCCGTATTTGACGTCGTAGGTGTAGCCCGCGTGGCCGGGGCGATAGATGTCCTTGATCGCCGAATAGTCCTTGGAGCGCTGGTCGACATTCTCGATCAGGAGCGCGATCGGCGTGCCGGTGGTCACCTGGCCGCCGGTGTCCGCATCCGCGAACACGCCGGACAGGATCTTCACCGTGTCGGGCTCCTGCCGCTGGGTGGTGAAGCGCGACTGGCCGGGGCGGCGCTTGTCGAGCCAGGGCTGGATATCGGCCTCGGTCAGCGGGATGCCCGGCGGGCAACCATCGACCACGCAGCCGATCGCCGGCCCGTGGCTCTCGCCGAAGGTCGTCACGCGAAACAGATGGCCGAAGGTATTGAACGACATGGCAGTTCCGGTTGCGGCCGTGTCGTAGCCCGCGCCTGTTTCGTGGTCAAAGCGGAGGTAGAGGATGAACGACCATTCAGGAGCCTGAACAGCGGTTAATGGCAAGCTGAATGACCGTTAAGCTACGGAAATATAAGCACTTTTTCCATTTATCAGTTGCGTGCAAAGAACCGGTGTGCCATCGTCAATTCACGGTCAGGGGCTAACTCACCTGCCGGCGGTTTAATACTCACCCAAAGGAAATGACCATGGCGATGAAGAAGAAGAAGAAGGGCAAGAAGAAGAAGTAATTCTTCTTTTCCGATGCCATCTCGAATGAGATGTCATCACCTTCAGAATTCGCGAGATGCCTCAGGGTGTTTCGCCGAAGCGGCTGGACGAAAGTCCGGCCGTTTTGCTTTTGAGCGCGGGATTTGGCGTGATCCGCGCGACACGATCTCGCTTTTGCCAAGGAAGCGACGGCAGCCCGCTGCATTCGCGACCCGAGCGGAAAAAAGTCACGCGGGGCCCCGTTCAGCAGCAGGTGCTGCCAATCAACTCGGCGAGCGCGGCGGTGATGGGTATCCTGGTGACGGTTTCAACCCAAAGGTACTGGCCGGCCGGATTGACCTCGAGAAATACGTCCGCCGCACGACGGTCGCCTACGTCACCCCGGAGATTTGCGAACTACCTCGTGCAACCCTTGACGTCTTTCGCACAATAGTAAGGCCCGGTGCCGCAGCAGTAGGGAGTCGGATTGCTGCAGTACTGATTGGACGATCCGCATCGTCCTGCGACACGAATTAAATGTGGCTTCGAATGGACCGCGCGCGGAATCCTGATGCTTCCGCTGTCACCCATGACCGTCCGCATACCGACATCATCGCCAGTCGAAAAACCGGCTGGCGTAAAATTTGGCGCCGTTAAACTGCTCGATGCGTTTCCGCTCCAAGGATCAGCGTGAGCGCTCCATGAGGCCAGCGACGAAAGCAGGACAATCGAAAGACATACAAGACGTGACATCGCGAGCCTCCTTTTCACATCGTCATGGATACCGATCAAATCCCGCATTCCGGCTGCAATCAATCGAAAGCAGCGCTTGCACTGCAACAATTGAGAAACGGTTGGCTTTCTCGCGGCTTGAATTAATCCCGGGCCGGCGCGATCGGACGCCCGACGAGCGCATGCATCGCAGGATGATTGACGCGCCGTCGCCGAGTGCGAACCATGGCTGTGGGCATTCCCCGGGAGGAAATAGATAATGAAAAGAACATTTCAGGTTGGGAATGACACTTTGGGGTGCGCTGATAGCGACTGTCCTGCTCTCGCAAGCTTCTTTTGCGCAGACCAAGCCTTCGGCGGCGCAACAAATTGCAAAAGGCCAATGAAGGGGAGAAGCAACGCGGCCAAGTCTACGATGGCCGACGGGACCCTGGGACCGTTCGAGCCAACCCCGCGCCGAAGCCAAATCCGGTCGGCCAACCGATACGGTCGACCGCGAGCAACCCGGGGTACAAGCCTGCGCCACCGCCGATGCGCACCAACGCTCCGCCGCCTCCCCCACGCAATTTGAATCCGACCGGGGACAAGGCCGTGCAAAAAGGCATCGACACATACAAGAAGCCGGGCACGCGATAACAGAAGCGGTTCCGATTGCAGGTCGAGACCGTCAAAGGCGGTCGTCGCCTGCATTTGGCATGTTTTTTTGTCGACGTCGTCATGCGGAGGATATCCGCTCTGCAGGGGGAAACGTCCTGTGAAACGACAGATCTCCGCAATATTGGACGGTGCGGCACTGACATTTTATTGGATCGGCTTCGCGCTTCTTGCGGTTGCGCACGTTTATGCGACGGTTCTCGCTTATCACTACGTTTATGCCTGGAAGGCCAGCCGGGCGCTGTTCCTGGGTGTTTGTCACGTTCTTCTTTCCCGTCTTAAGCACGATCTACTGGCTCGTGATCCATTGGCTCGAAAGCGGAGTGTTCTGGAATGCGTTGACGTTGGCCTGCGCATCCGCTGTTGGCCTCATCGTGGGCGGCATGATTTGTGAGACGCTCAAGCAACTCATATTCAGGTAGCTCCGCTTCGCACCGAACCACAGAAACCGCGCATTCGATTCGGCGAAGAATTTTCGGATATCGAAGGCAGGTTGCAGCACGGGTCAATGCCGTTGACCTTTTCGATCGTTGCGTTGCACTTCACCGGAGCGGTCGCATTTCATATCGTTGTCCGACGTTGCGTTGACTCGGTCGATTTTCAGTTTCTCAAGAACGGGGGGAATGAAAATGGCAAGAAGAATCGGTGCGAGACTGATCGCCGTTTGCGCTTTGGCCGCGGCTCTCTTTTCAAACGGCCAATCGTTGGCCGGCGACGGCACGAAGGCGCACGGCTGGATCATGGCCAGCCTGTCGTCGAGCGCCTCCTGCGGGCGCGTCAGCGAAGCCAACCCATCCAATCCGATGTGCCGGCCCGAAAACGCAACAGCGATCGGCAACACACGAACGGCCGCAGTGACGTGCGGCTCCAACCAATGGTGCTGCAAACACGAAGACTTTTCCAAAGGCACGTGCGCGAGGTGCTGTCCGAAATAGAACCGACCGGCGGGCCGCTTTTTTTGCCGAGCCGGCTCATGCCGCAAACAATCACTCGTGGCGCGTCATCGTGTTGCCGTCGAACACATAGACCACGCCCTGCCCGATATCACCCATCGACGCTTCGGACGGCTGCACCACCTCGAGCAGCGCCATCAATGCGCGGCACACGCCGCCATGCGCCGACGCCACGGTCGCGCGCGCGATGCTCTCGTACCAGACCTGCACCCGCTTCTCGAGCTGGGCATAGCTTTCACCGCCGGGCAGGACGAAATCCCATTTGTCGCGCTCGCGTGCAGCGAGCGCTTCCGCCTCCCGCGTCTGCAGGTCGGCATAGGTGAAGCCCTCCCAGCGGCCGAACGACATTTCCATCAGCCGCGCATCGGTCCGGTAGCTCGCCGGCTCAAGCCCCATCGCGCCGCGCATCAGCTCCATCGTCTCGCGGGCGCGCCCGAGCGGGCTCGACACGTAGTCGTAGTCCGGTACCGGAAGATTGCCCTTCGCGAGAAGCTCGCGCATCAGCGCTCCGCAGCGCACCGCTTGTGTCCGGCCGAGCGCATTGAGCGGGATGTCGTGCTGGCCCTGAAGCCTTCGCTCACGATTCCAGTCCGTCTCGCCGTGGCGGACAAAATACAGGATGGGCTGCGGCATGACCGGTGCGCCGCCTATTCCTTGCCCATGGTAATATCGATGTCGGGGGCGTCGGGGTGCTTCATGCCGACGATATTATAGCCCGCATCGACGTGCAGGATTTCCGCCGTGACGCCGCGCGACATGTCGGACAGAAGATACACCGCGGCGTCGCCCACCTCCTCGGTCGTCACCGTGCGCCGCAGCGGCGCGTTGTGCTCGGTCCAGCCCAGGATATAGCGGAAGTCGCCGATGCCCGAGGCCGCGAGCGTCTTGATCGGGCCGGACGAGATGGCGTTGACGCGGATCTTCTTGCCACCGAGATCGGCCGCGAGATAGCGCACCGAGGTTTCCAGCGCCGCTTTCGCCACGCCCATCACGTTGTAGTGCGGGATCCATTTCTCGGCGCCATAGTAGGTGAGCGTGAGCAGCGAGCCGCCGTTCGGCATCAGCTTCTCGGCGCGCTGGGCGACGGCGACGAACGAGTAGCACGAGATCGCCAGCGTCTTGCTGAAGTTGTCCGGCGTGGTGTCGACGTAACGGCCGTCGAGCTCGTGCTTGTCGGAAAACGCAATCGCGTGCACCACGAAATCGAGCGTGCCCCAGGCCTTCCCGGCGGCCGAGAACACCGCGTCGATGCTCGCCGCGTCCTGCACGTCACAGTGACCGAACACGATTGCGCCGATCTCCTGCGCCAGAGGCTCCACGCGCTTCTTCAGCGCGTCGCCCTGATAGGTGAGGCCGATCTCGGCGCCCTGCGCGCGGCAGGACCTGGCGATGCCCCAGGCAAGCGACCGGTTGTTGGCGACGCCCAGAATCAGGCCGCGCTTGCCGCGCATCAGACCTGCGAATTCCGCCATGATCTGCCCACCTTGCCGGCGTCCGCGGGGCGCGATCCCAAAAGAGCCACACTAAACGTTAGTCGCGGCGGAAGCGAAGCTTTCGGAAAAGGCCATGCATGAACAACGGGTCCGTATGACATAGGGCTCCGGGGCCTTCAAGCACGGCTGCCCAACCTCCCGCGCCAGCGTTAATATGCGAATCGCGCGGCAGGGCCGGCGCGCAAATCGCCTTCAGCTTCAATTCACCTGCATTGAATGGAATATGTGGCCGGCCGGCGGTGTTGTTCCGGGCGAAATCACGGTCATTGCGGAGCACGGTTTGAGCACGTTCCACCACGATGTCGAGGCGGCCATTCCCGCCCTGCGGCGCTACGCCCGCGCGCTGACGCGCGACGTCGAGACCGCCGACGACCTGGTGCAGGACACGCTGGTGCGGGCGCTGCGCTCCGAGCATCTGTTCCACGGCGGCGACGTCCGGAGCTGGCTCTACACGATTTTGACCAATCTCAACCGCAATCGCCTGCGGTCGCTGGCGCGGCGGCCGACGCTGACGCCGATCGAGGATCACGACGCGGCCGACGCGGCGGGGCCCGAGGCCGGCGGACGCGATATCGAGCGGGCGCTGGCGCTGCTGGTCGACGAGCAGCGCACCGCGCTGCTGCTGGTCGTGCTCGAGGGCCTGACCTATCGCGAGGTTGCAGAGATCCAAGGCGTGCCGATCGGCACAGTGATGTCGCGTCTGGCGCGAGCGCGCGTGCAGATCAAAGCTTATCTCGATGGCGAGCGCCCGGCGCTCCGCCGCATCAAATAAAAAGAAAGGTACCACGATGGTCGAACAGACCCCTGTGACGGAGTACGAGCTTCACCTGCACGTCGACGGCGAATTGCCGGCCGGACGCCGTGACGCGGTGGAGGCATGGCTGGCCAATCATCCGGACGACGCCGCCCGCGTCGCCGCCTGGCGCGAACAGGCCGAGGTGATCCGGACCCGCTTCGGCCACGTGGCCGACGAGCCGGTTCCGGACCGGCTGAAGCTGCAGACCATCCTGCGCACCCGCCGCTCCTGGGGCGCGGTCGCGGCGGCGGCGGCAGTCGCGGCCTTTATCGTCGGCGGTTTCGCCGGCTGGATGGCGCGCGGCGCATCGGCCGCGGCGCCGGACCAGATTCAGGTGTTCACCAGCGACGCGCTCGGCGCGCATCGTCTTTACATCGGCGAGGTGCGGCATCCGATCGAGGTGAAGGCCGAGGAATCCCATCTGATGCCCTGGCTGTCGCGGCGGCTCGGCACCACGCTGCGGGCGCCGGACTTGAATTCGTTCGGCCTGAAGCTGCTCGGTGGAAGGCTATTGCCCGGATTGAGCAGCCCGGCGGCGCTGTTCATGTATGAAGGTGCGAACGGCGAGCGCTTCACCATCTATTGCTCCAAGCTCGAAGCGCCGCGCAGCGCATTCCGCTACGACGACAAGAACAACTTCGGCTCGGTGCACTGGGTCGAAGGCAATTACGGCTGGGCGCTGAGCGGCCCGAAGGATCGCGAGCGGCTGAAGGCGATCGCCGGCGCGGCCTACGAGCAGATCGATCGCGGGCCGCAGCGCAGCTCGTCCACTCAGCTCTTGTCGCGCCGCGGATCGTAGGGCTTGCCGTCGCGCCACTTCTTCATCAGCGCCTCGAGCTCGGGATCGGGCTCGTCGGGAAGCACGATACGCACGGTCGCGTAGAGATCGCCGGCGCCGTCCTTTGAAGGCAGGCCCTTGCCCTTCACGCGCATGGTGCGGCCCGAACTGGTGCCGCGCGGAATCGAAAGCTCGACCGCGCCGTCGAGCGTCGGCACCCGCACCCGCCCGCCGAGCACCGCCTCGTAGAGCGTCACCGGCAGTTCGAGCCGCAGGTTCGCGCCGTCGCGCTCGAACGTGGCATGCGGCGCAATATTGACGGTGATCAGCGCGTCGCCCGCCGATCCGCCGGGGCCGGGGAGCCCCTGCCCCTTCAGCCGGATGGTCTGCCCGTCGGAAAGACCCGCGGGCACTTTCGCTTCGATCTCCTTGCCGCTCGGCAGATGCACGCGGCGGGTGGTGCCGGTCGCGACCTCCTCGAGCGTGATCGTCACCGTGCCGGAAACATCCTGGCCCGCCGCGCCGCCGCCGAAATCACCCGGCTCGAATTGCGTGCGCCGGCCACTCCGCGGGCCCGCACCGGCTGCACCGCCGAACATCTCCTTCAGGATGTCGTCGAAGCCGCCGCCGCCGAAGCCGCCGCGCGCCCGCCCGGCCCGCCGCTGTGCCGCTGGAAGCCGCCGGGTCCCCAGGTGAAGCTTTCGAAATGCCCGTCCTGCGCGCCGCCGGCATGACCCCAGCCTGCCCCCGGGCTGGCCCCATGGCCCGCGGCCGCCGCCGGGGAAGCCCTGAAAGCGCGGCTTGCCTTCGGCGTCGATCTCGCCGCGGTCGAATGCCTTGCGCTTGTCCTCGTCGCCGACGATCTCGTAGGCAGCGTTCAACTCGGCGAACTTCGCCGCCGACTTCTGATCGTTCTTGTTGGCGTCCGGATGCAGTTTCTTGGCGAGCTTCCGAAAGGCGCTTTTGATCGACGCCGGGCTCGCATTCTTCTGCACCCCCAGGACGTCGTAGGGGTCGCGCATCCTGAAAGCTCCAGAAAAGTCCCAAAGCCGCGCGGCAACGCGGCCGTTCCAGCCTAAATCCTGCCTCTATGTGGTGTCGATTCCGTCAGGACGCAACAACGCTCAGAATGCGTCTCAGGAACGGGATTTTACTAAGAGCGGGTCCAGGGCCGGAGGCTTTTGACCTCCCAGGCTTCCCGCTTGTTGGCGCGGCAGGCCTGGCCTTGCAACCAGCTTTCCGGGCTGCCGCGGCGGACGTAGCTCGCGAGGAAATCGTGGCAGGTCATGCCGTCGCGGGCATAGGCGCTGGCGATCGGCGTCACCGTGCCGCGCGCGCCGCTGCTCGGGTTCTCCCAGGGGGCGCTCACTTCCTTGCTGTTGCGCTTGAGCACCTCGACGATGGCCATGCGGGCGAACACCAGGTCGGTGTCGGACGGCAGGCCGCTGGTCGCGGCCGCAGCCGAGGCCCGCAGCGTCGGCGTCTGGGCCGAGCCGGTCACCTCTTCGCTGGCGAGGGCGGTCGCTTGCGCGCCGGCTGGAGTGCCGATTTGGGCGCCGGTTTGTACGCTGGCCTGAGCATTGGCCTGCACCGGCGCGTCCGCCTTCTGGCCCTTGGCGAACATGTTGCCCAGGCCGCCGGATACCGCGCAGCCGGAGGCCACCAGCCCGCATGCCACGAGCGCTGCCCAAGTTGCCGCCCGGGTCGCCGCCTGGGTTGCCCCCAGACGTAGGCTTGGCACCGTGGTTCCACTATATAGGGGCAGCCGGTACGAGCGTTCTGCCACCGGGCCGGCCATAGGATACTCCAGCACACACATGTCCGATGCAGCTCCGATAGATCGCACGGCGGGGTTAACGGTTGGTGATTTCACCGCGTCCGACGAGCCGTTGCGGCTTTTCGCGGAATGGCTGGAGCAGGCCACCAAGTCCGAACCGAACGATCCGAACGCCATGTCGGTCGCGACCGTCGATGCCGACGGCCTGCCGGACGTGCGGATGGTGCTGCTCAAGGGCTTCGACGACCATGGCGCGGTTTTCTACACCAACATGGAAAGCCAGAAGGGCCGGGAGCTCAACGCCACGCCCAAGGCGGCGCTCCTGTTCCACTGGAAGTCGCTGCGGCGGCAGGTGCGGTTGCGCGGGCCGGTCGAGCAGGTTTCCGAAACCGAGGCCGATACCTATTTTGCGAGCCGCGCGAGGCTTGCCCAGATCGGCGCCTGGGCCAGCAAGCAATCCGCCCCGCTGGAAAGCCGCCTCGCCTTCGAAAAGGCGATCGCGCGCTACACCGCCAAATACGCGATCGGCACGGTGCCGCGGCCGCCGCACTGGTCGGGCTTTCGAGTCATTCCAATGAGCATCGAGTTCTGGGAGGATCGGCCGTTCCGCCTGCACGAGCGCGTCGAGTTCCGCCGCGAGACACCGGGCGGCCCCTGGAGCAAGACGCGGCTCTATCCGTGAGCTAGTGTCCCGCACATCGCCATGACAACCGCGCCGCAAACCAACACCCCCCGCCGCACGCTGCTGCTCACCGGAGCAAGCCGCGGCATCGGGCATGCGACGGTGAAGCGCTTCTCCGCGGCGGGCTGGCGCGTCATCACCTGCTCGCGCCATCCGTTTCCAGAAAACTGCCCGTGGGAGATGGGCCCCGAGGATCACATCCAGGTCGACCTCGCCGATCCGGACAACACGCGGCACGCCATCGACGAGATCAAGCAGCGGCTCACCGACGGCGAATTGCACGCGCTGGTCAACAACGCCGCGATCTCGCCCAAGGCCGAAGGCGGCAAGCGGCTGTCGTCGCTCGATACGACCCTCGAAGTCTGGCAGCACGTGTTTCAGGTCAATTTCCTGGCGCCGATCATGCTGGCGCGCGGCCTGGTCGAGGAGTTGAAGGCAACCAAAGGATCGGTGGTGAATGTCACCTCGATCGCAGGCTCGCGCGTGCATCCGTTCGCGGGTTCCGCCTACGGCACATCGAAGGCAGCCCTGGCAGCGCTCACCCGCGAGATGGCCGCCGACTTCGGCCCGCTGGGCATCCGCGTCAACGCGATCGCGCCGGGCGAGATCGACACCGCGATTCTTTCGCCCGGCACCGAGACCATCATCCCGCATATCCCGCTGCACCGGCTCGGCACCACCGACGAGGTCGCCAAGATCATCTATGTGCTCTGCACCGAAACCTCGTCCTATGTGAACGGCGCGGAGATCCACATCAACGGCGGCCAGCACGTGTGATCCGCGCCCTCGTCGCGATTGTTGTCGCAGCCTTTGCCAGCCCGGCCCTCGCCGCGGACTGGGTGCTTCAGACGATCCCCGCGGCGGGCCCGATCAAGGTCATCGAGACGCTGCCCGACGGGCCGGCGGTGCTGATCGGCGCCGGCTGGTTCCGCATTCACGCCGACGGCAACCGCTACCGGCTGGTCGCGACAGCGGGCCCCTCGCAGCGGCCGCTGCCGCCGAACGCGCTGCCCGACGCCACCATCGCCGAGGGCCCGCGCGAAATCGCCCGCGCCTGGCTCGCCGATCCGACCAAACGTTACGACCACGGCGTGCTGGGCGACGCAATCGAGGCTGAAAGCCTCGTCGTCGAGCGGCGCGACGGACGGCGCGACGTGGTCAGGCTTCCCGACGACGCGGTGTTCGAGGACCTGCGGCCGCGCATCGCGCAGCTTGGCGGCTCGGACAAGATCCTGGCGGTGAAATCCTACCTGGCCCGCGGCTCAGCATTGGCCGTGATCGGCGAGCGCAACGGCCGGTATGAGATCGTCGCCGAGACGCCGCCGATCGGCGCGCCGCATCGCTGGCTCAATCCCGCAGGCATCGCCGATTTCAACGGCGACGGCGAGGCCAACATCGCGCTGGTGCGGATGCCGCATGCGGTCGGGAGGCTCGAGCTCTGGAGCTGGCGCAACGGCGCGCTGCACAAGACGCTGGAGCTTGGCGATGTGTGCAACCATGTGAGCGGCTCGCGGGCCTTGCGCATGAGCGCGGTCGCCGACTTCGACGGCGACAAGCGCGTCGACCTTGCGATCCCCTCGTTCGACCGGCGGAGACTCCGGCTGATCGCGTTCGCGCCGAGCGTCCGCGAAATCGGCAGCTTCGCTCTACCCTCCCCGGCCATAACCGACTTCGCGCTGATGACGGACGTCGCGGGCCATCCTGCGGTCCTGTTCGGACTGGAGAACGGCGCGCTGGTTCTGGCGCGGCGGCCGTAGCAAAAAATTCGCAAAAACCCGCCGAACAGAGAAGCGCAGCGCAGGCCTTCTATGCGGCGCGCGAGGGAAGGACGCTCGCACTCCAAAGCGCGCATCTTTGCAATCCCGTTCTCTTTACGGCGCAGACACCGCTTCGCATATAGGTCGGACGCTTCAGGTTTCCCGTTTCGCGCTGGTTCTTCGCATTGGTTTTGCGGCTTATGCATCCCTGCTCCCACCACGGCATCGGCAACATCGCGCCCGCGACCGAAGCGGGCCTGCTGCGGATCGTGACCTCGGCGCTCAACCGCGCGCTCGACGCGGCATCCCCCGCCGAGATCATCGACGCCGCGGTGCATTCGGTGCCGCGCGGCAGGCTTGCGGTGGTGTCGTCGTTCGGCACGGAATCCGCGATGCTGCTCAAGAACGTCGCCGACGTGGACCGCTCGCTGCCGGTGCTGTTCCTCGACACCGGCTGGCTGTTTCCCGAAACGCTCGCCTACCGTGACACGCTGGCGGCGCGGCTCGGCCTCACCGACGTCCGCACCATCAGGCCGGAAAACAGCGCGGTCGCGGAGCAGGATCCCGACGCGGACCTGTGGTCGCGCAACCCCGACGCCTGCTGCAACCTGCGCAAGGTCGCGCCGCTTGCAGCCGAGCTCTCCGGCTTCGATGGCTGGATCAACGGCCGCAAACGCTTCCAGGGCGGCAACCGCAGCGCGCTGCCGCCGGTCGAGGTCGAAGGCTCGCGGTTGAAGTTCAATCCGCTCGCGCAGGCGAGCCCTGCCGAGTTGGCCGCCGCGTTCGGCGAGGCGGGCCTGCACCGCCATCCGCTCGAGCATCACGGCTTCACGTCGGTCGGCTGCATGCCGTGCACGAGCGCAAGCGCGCCGGGCGAAGCACCGCGCGCCGGCCGCTGGCGCGGCCGCGGCAAGACCGAATGCGGGATTTATATCGGCGCGCTGCCGGTTGCAGAGCGCGCGTAGTTTTTCCAACACGCGTCTTCGCCCAAAGGGACCCCCACCCCGACCCTCCCCCTTTCAGGGGGAGGGAGCGCACCACCCGGGCTGCACCCTATGCGACAGCATGGAGGGGAGCGTGAAGACTGCCGATGCCTCAGGCTTCGCTAAAGCTTTGCCTCGTCGAACGCCCGCACCCACATGGCGCAGACGCCGGAACGAACGATGTCCTCCTTGCCGAACTCGATCACCGGCACCGCAAGCATCTGTGACTTGATCAGGTGGATCACCGTGCGTAGCCCGCTCGCGTCGGCAAGATCGCACTGGCTGACATCGCCATTGATGACCACGGTGCAGTCGTTGCCGATGCGCGTCAGGAAGGTCTTGATCTCGGCCGGCGTGGTGTTCTGTGCCTCGTCGAGCAGCACGAACGCGTTCTTCCAGGAGCGGCCGCGCATCACCTCGAACGGCACCAGCTCGATGTCGCCGTGCTTGAGCGCGATCTCGTAGGCGGCAACGCCGATACGCTCCTTGATCGCCTCGATCACCGGCGCGGCCCAGGGCGCGAACTTGGCCTCCAGCGTGCCGGGGAAATAGCCGAGCGAGCGCCCGCACGGAACGTTCGGGCGGGTGAGAATGATCTTGTCGATCTGCCGGTTGCGGAAGAGATCGGCGGCATAGGTCGCGGCCATCCAGGTCTTTCCGGTGCCGGCGGGCCCCAGCACGATCACCTGGGGACAACTGCGCAGCGCATCGAGGTAGACCGCCTGCGTCGGGCTCAGCGCCCGGATCGGCGGAAGCGCACGCTCGTCCTCGAACTTCGAGGCCTGAAGCTGGATGATTTCAGCCGTGCCGAACGCGCGAACATGGCGGCGCTGCTTTTTGGTGAAGTGCTTGCTGCTGGCGTGCTTGCCCAAGGCGGGGACTCCTTTTGCCGGACCCGGAGAAAGATTGATGTGCGGCCCCAAGCCACGGCGTAGTGGCCGCGGCGCGGGGTCGCTGCAGTGGTGCGGGATGTCAGGGGACGTTCGGCAGACGGCAGGGCGAGCGAGGTGAGACAAGGATATCCGGTATCGGGATATCGAGGTCTTTTCATCGGATCGCGACAATACGAACCGTCATGCAGGAATCAGTATAGCTGATTCTCGTGACAGTTTGTTGCTTCGCGTTATTCGTTTTGCACTAAGACGCGCGTGAACGCGCTGTTGGCGCACAAAAGACGCGCGTGAACGCGCTGTGGTCGCAAATTTGCCAGATTAACGAAAGGTAAATGGGCGGTGACCGCGGCGCGCTGCCGCCTACAGCCACTTCTTCCATTTGAAAACGTAGTACGGCACGACCGCCGCGATCAGCATCAGCATCAGCGCCATCGGGTAGCCGTACTGCCATTCCAGTTCCGGCATGCCCTTGAAATTCATGCCGTAGACGGTGGCGACCAGGGTCGGCGGCAGCAGCACCACCGCGGCGATCGAGAATATCTTGATGACGTTGTTCTGTTCGAGGGTGACGACGCCCAGCAGCGCATCGAGCAGGAAGGTGATCTTGTTGGCGAGATAGGTCGCGTGGTCGGAGAGCGAGAGAACGTCGCGCTGCATCGCCTGCAACTGCAGCCGCACGTCCTTGCTCCAGCGCATGCCCTCCGCCTCGTTGGCGAGGAACAACAGCAACCGGCCGAGCGACACCAGGCTTTCGCGGACCTTCGAGGTGAGGTCGCCCTTGCTGCCGATGACCTTGAGCGTGTCAATATAGGTGTTGCCCGCGGCACCCCGGCTGCCCGGATCGAAAATGTCATGCGACACCTGGTCGACGTCGAGGCCGATACGCTCCAGGAGATCGGCTTCCCGGTCGATCACCGCGTCGAGCAATTCCATCAGCACGGTTTCGCCGGTCGCCGACTGTGGACAGGTGCGCGTGAGCTTGTTGCCGACGAGGAGGAACGGCCGCGGCTCGTCATAGCGCACGGTGACGAGGCAGTGCTTGGCGAGAATGAAGGTGACGGCGGTGGTCTTCGGCACCACCGTGTCGGAGTTGCACATCAGCGTCGCGGTCATGAAGCGCGCATGATGCTCCGTGTAGAGCCGGCTCGAAACCTCGATCTCCAGCATCTCCTCGCGGGTCGGCACGGCAATACCGAGCCGGCCTTCGATCAGCTTGTCCTCGCCCGGCGCGGGATTGACCAGATCGAACCAGATCGCGTTGTCGGGGACTTCCTCGCCCGACACCACGACGCGGCGCTCAAGCGAAGAACCGTGCGGCACGTACACAGCAAGCATGCGAGATCCAGTTTCCTGCCCCGGCCGGGACGGCGTGGAAGCCGCAGTTGAGGCCGTCCGCTTCAATGCACCTGATGAATATCGCCCCCAAAACGCACTCTTGGACAGATCGCGGCTCTGCCGCAACAAAAAAGGCCGGAGCTTGCACGCTGGTGACAAGTGCTTTGCGATAAGCGCCCGCGACGTGACGGCAAAATGAAAACGGCCGCAGTTGCCCGCGGCCGTTTCGATCGGCGGATGGGTAAGGGAACGGCGCTAGCGCGCGGTCAACCCGCCTGCTCGAATTGCTGGTCGATGCGCGTCGCAGGCTCGGTGGCCTTCTTGGCGGGGCCGCAATAGCGGGCCGCGGCGGCCACGGCCTCGATGCCAATGGTGCCGTAGCGGTATTGCAGTCCGGCATTGTCGCGCGGGGTTTCCGGCGACGTCTGCCGCTGGCTCGGGGTCGGCTTCGGGGCTTCGACCCTCGTGTTCTTGTCGATCATCGCTCTCTCCACTCGTTTCGTCCCTTGCGGACGGTGATACGCGGCTGGTGCGGCGAAATTGGGCGCCAAATCGTGTCGTATCGGGGCAATCGCCATGCGAGACCGAAAAACTTCCCAAGAATCAGGGTCTTCGCGGCAACTCCGCAAAAAGCCGTCGAACCCATTAAACGATCGGTATGGTAAACCCTCCCTTAACGGCTTGGGCCTAGCGTGACGCAGAGCCGGGTCCCGAGGGTCCACGAAATGGGCGCAATCGGCCCCTGGTGCGATGCGGCATTCCTGCAACAGTTCCACAGCGGCTTGGACAACGATGCGGTGTCTTGTGGAAACTGATGGGCAACATCGCTTATGTATGGTCACGAATTGAACGGGTGAGCGGCATGGGAATTCGTCAAGGCGCCGGCAGGAAGGCGATGGCTCTGCTCGTGCTGGGCATGGGCGCGCTGCTTTCAGGCTGCATGAGCCAGACCGTGGAGCCGTCCTCCGAGGCGAACTTCACGCCGCGCGACAAGAAGCTTCTCGCCAACCCGCCCTACGCGCAGGCGCAGATTCCCGAACCGTACCTGCGCCACATCGTCAACTTCCACCGCAGGGAAGCGCCCGGCACGATCGTCGTCGATCCGGATGCGCGCTATCTCTACTACGTGCTCGAGAAGGGCAAGGCGATCCGCTACGGCGTGACCGTCGGCGAAGAAGCTCTCGTGTTCTCCGGCGTTGCCAAGGTCGGCCGCCGCGAGGAGTGGCCGTCGTGGACGCCGACCGCCGCGATCAAGAAGCGGCTCACCGGCATTCCGGATTTCGTCGGCCCCGGCCCGCACAATCCGCTCGGCGCACGCGGCCTCTACCTCTTCAGCGGCAACAAGGACACGCTGTACCGCATTCACGGCACCAACCAGCCGGAATACATCGGCTCGGCGATTTCCTCGGGCTGCATCCGCATGACGAACGAGGACGTCATCGACCTGTACAGCCGCGTCAAGCTCGGCACGCCGGTGGTGGTGCTGGCGCCGTCGCAGGGCGACTCGCCGTACAACCCGCGCATGGCGCTGGGCGGCGGACTGGTCGCGAACTAGCGCAATCGTTATCGGCTTCAGGCGGCGCGGCACTTCGAGCCGCGCCGTCTTAGTTTTCGGCACCGCCCGGGTTTAGTCGTTAGGCTCACGCAACCACGGCTAGCGCAACAGGTGGCGCAACAACATGTTGAGGTTGCGATAGTTATAGTTGTAGTAGCGATACGAGCCACGCCGTTCTGTGTGCGGCTTTGACCGTTGAGCCTGGGCAAGCACCTGACGTGCCTGAAGTGCCTCGGGCTTGCGCATCGGCAATGGCGGCGACGCGGCGGCGATCGAACGCTCCGCCCGGGTGGCGGCAGGCGCGACTGGAGCCGCGACAACCGCCTCAGGAGGCGCCGCGGCAAGTTTCGTCTCAGGAGATATCTCAGGAGAAGTGGTCTCGGACGTCGCAACGCGCGTCTCCTCCGGAGCCGCGGCGGGAGTTTCCTCGGCAGGCGTCTTCTCAGAATGAGTCTCGGAACGTGTTTCGGGCGGAGCCGCTGCGACATTCTTCTCGGGAAGACCCGAGGCAGGCGTCTCGGCAGGAATCTCGGCAGGAATCTCGGCAGGAATCTCCGGGAGGCATCTCGGGAAGTGTCTTGACCGGAGCCGCAGCAGACTTTCCGGCAGGAGCCGCGGGGGACGCCGCTGCGACATTCTTCTCCGGAGGAGCCGCGGCCGGCACCGGGTCGGCCGGCGGTATCGGCGCAGGCTCGAAGGCACCTTTGGGCGCGGCGGCGAGCGACGGCGCAGTCTGGATTTGATCCGTGGCCAGCGACGCGTCGGTCCGCGCCGCCACCGTCACCTCGCGCACGTCCCACTGACAGACCCTGGTGTTGCGCGAACGCTCGGCAAGATCGAGATGGATGTGGCCCGAATGATAGCCGTCCGAGCCCGGTCCGAGCACGGTCATGAAGCGCCCGCAAGCCGCCGTGCGGACGCTGTCTCGGAACGGCTTGTGCACCAACGGATCGGTAAAATTGAACACGCCGCCGTTCTTCAGCCGAAAGGTCGCGAGATCGAACGCATTGCCGCGACCGTGCTCGGAAATCTTCGCGCCCTTGATGTTGTTGCGCGGGCGGCACTCATAGGCGTCGTTGCCGGTGATCGAGGCGAGCGGCGAGCCGAGTTCGGTCACCGCGGCCGGCCCCACCTCGTCGCGCACCCACGTGGCGAGCTGCTCGGCCATGCTGCAGCGGATCTGCGGCGACGGGCTGATCGTGACGACACTCTTGTCGGCCATCAGGACGCTGTCGAGCTTGACGAGATCGGGCGCGCCGCAGCCTTTCGGCCCGGTGCGCGCCGGCAGCGGCGCGTAGCGCGCGATCTTTGCAAGACGCTCGCCACAAGCCAGTTGTTCGGGCACCGGTGGCACGCCGGTCACGGGCGCCTGAAGCCGCGGCAGCTCGCGTTTCAACTGGCGCTCCAGATTGCGCTCCGTGTTGCGATCCACATCACGCACCGCCGCGGTCTGCTGGTTGCGCGCAGGTGCGGGGGTGGGCATGGGCACGGCCCGCTGGTTGCGATTGCTGCTCGCGGCGACCGGTTGTGGCGCACGCTCCTGCGCAGGCTGAGCCTGCCGATTGCGGTCCCGCGGGACGACCGGTTGCGGGGCGCGCTTCTGTACGGTCACGACCGGATCGGAATCGGCCGCAGGCGGAGGCGCGACCATAGGCGGACGCGGCGGCGGGAACACGTTCGCCGCGGCAGGCGCATATTCGGACGCCGTGTGCGGATCCGGCACGCGATTCAGCTCGCGCGGGTGTTCGGCCTGCGCCTCGGGAACGCGCGAGCGCTTCTGCTTTTGCTGGGCAGGGTTCGGCTGGGCGCGCCGCGGCGACGCGACGAAAGGAAGGTCCCACGGCTGCTCGATCACATGTGTCTGCTGGAGCCAGGGATTCGCCCGCCCGTCGCCCACACATATCGCCATCGGCAGAGCAACAGCCGACAGCAGCCCGATTCGGCTCAATTTTGCCACAGCACGGTCCCCGCAAAAACACATCCTGCCGGCGCATGAGTTGGTGCGAGGGCAGGCACCGGGGACATAACGCGGGAACCCGGCAGAAGTTCGCAAAGAGTTTGTCAGCGGGGCGACGGCCGGTAGTCCTGTGCACGGGCGCGCTCGGCGAGCTCGCAGCCCTCGCAATAGCGGTGGTCCTTGTAGTCGATCCAGTTGTGGGCGAACACGCGCTCGGGCGGTATCCCGTAACGCTCCTGAAGGAAACGCACCAGAACGATTGACGCGGCGAATTGTTCCGCAGTCGGGGCTTTGCGCACGTCGGGATAATTTCCCACGAACTCGACGCCGATCGAGTTCGCCCCGACCACCTGGCGGTAGGTCGCAAGATTCGGAATGTACTTGTTGTCGTTGCGGTTGCCGCCGTCGCCATGGGTGGTGACAACGGTCTCCGGTGTCGCCCAGTACGCCGTGCCGTCGGTCTCGACCCAGAGCGTGACACCGCGCTTCTTCGGATTGGCGGCCTGCTGGCGCGCCAGCGCCGCAGCCGAGCCTGCCGGCCCCTCGGTCTGATGCAGGATGATGTTCTTCCACGGCGCTTCGGCGGGATCGCCGAGCGGGCTGAGATAGACGATGTTCAATCCGGGGATTTGCGGCGTGCCGGCAGCGCGCGCGACCCTGGTGAAGTCAGCGTCCTGCGCAGCCGCGGTCATCGAAAGTGCTCGCGCTGACCGCTCGCCATAGTGCGTCGAAGACGCGCGTAAATGCGCTGATGGCTCGCCAGCGCGAGCGGGGCCCAGTGCCAGCAGCGCCATGAACGGGAGAAACAGACTGGGAAGCGTCATGAATGAGGCCCCGCCGCATTGAATGCGGCGCGCATGCAACTTAAACAGGGACGCACTCCCGCTCAATCCGGTCCCGGGGACATGCCGCAATACGACGTCATCGTGGTGGGCCTTGGCATCACCGGCCGGCCACCCTCGCCGAGCTGGCGCGGCGCGGCGTGCGCGCGCTCGGCATCGAGCGGCACGCGGTCGGGCACGATCTCGGCTCCTCGCACGGCGAGACGCGGATGATCCGGCTCGGCTATTTCGAGCATCCGTCCTATGTGCCTCTACTGCGCCGCACCTACGAACTGTGGCGCGGGCTGGAAGCCGCGACAACACCAAGCTCCTGCACGTCACCGGCATCGCCGAGATCGGCTTGCCCGACAGCGACATCGTTGCCGGCACGCTCGCGGCCTCGCGGCTGCACGGGCTGCCGCACGAGGTCCTGGCCGCTGCGGAGGCGATGCGGCGGTTTCCGGCGTTTCGCCTGCCGCGCGATTTCGTCTGCGTGGTTCAGCCGGACGGCGGCTTTGTCGCGGCGGAAGCCGCCATGGCGACGTTGGCCGCGCAGGCCAAGGCGCATGGCGCGGAGATCCTGACCCATGCCGAAGTGCAGTCGGTGAAATCCAGCGAATCGGCGGCGTGCGTGTCGCAACCAGCCGCGGCGATATCGAGGCGAAGGCCGTCGTCGTCGCGGCCGGACCGTGGATGAGGCAACTCGTGCGCGGGCTGCCGCTTCGCGTCACCCGGCAGGTGATGACCTGGTTCGAAGCCCTGCAGCCCGGCACTGTTCGCCGATAGGCCGCTTTCCGGTGTTCCTGCTCGCAAGCCGGCACGGCAACCACTACGGCTTTCCCTTCGCTCGACGGGCGCAGCGTCAAGATCGCCAAGCATCACCATTTCGACGAGACCGTCGATCCGGACCGCGTCGAACGCAAGATTTCGCCGGCCGACGAGGCCGCGATCCGCGCCGCGCTGACCGCATTCATCCCGGCGGCGGACGGCCCGCTCGCCGCGGCCAAGACCTGCCTCTACACCGTGACGCCGGACCACGATTTCATCGTCGACCGGCTGCCGGACGCGCCGAACATCGTGGTGGCGTCGGCCTGCTCGGGCCACGGCTTCAAGTTCGCGCCGGTGCTGGGCGAGGTTCTGGCCGATCTCGCGACCAGGGGCGCGACCGATCGCGACATCGGGCGATTCAGGCTGTCGCGGTTTTAGCGCGCGCCTGCGATGCAATTTATCCCTCCCCTTATTCCTCCGTCCCGCTAACATGCAGTGCACATAGAAAAGGCTGGGAGCGATCATGCGGACCATTACCCTTGAAGAACATTTCGTTTGCCCGGGATTTGTTGCGGGGCCGGGCAAGGAATTCATCGCCCAGCTTCGCGCCCGTGCACCGGAGAAGATTTTTGAGCAGCTTTCGAACATCGGCGACCAACGCGTCGCCGAGATGGACGCGGCCGGCATCGATATGCAGGTCCTGTCGCTGAACGCACCGGGTGTTGAACAGGCCGAACCTGCGGAGCAACTCCCGGTCTCCGTCGAAGCCAACGATGCCCTCGCCGAAGCCGTAAAGAAGCACCCGAAACGCTTCGCGGGCTTTGCGTCGCTCCCCACCGGCACGCCCGAAAAGGCGGCGGAGGAATTGGACCGGACGGTCCGGAAGCAAGGCTTCAAGGGCGCGCTGATCAACGGCCACTCGCGCGGGCGCTATCTCGACGACAAGTTCTTTTCACCGATCCTGGAGCGCGCGCAAGCGCTCAACGCACCGATCTACCTGCATCCGACCGTCCCGCCGAAGGCCGTGACCGAGGCGTATTTTGGCGGGTTTTCACCGGTGGTGAGCGGCCTGTTCGCGAGCGCGGGCTGGGGCTGGCACATCGAAACCGCGGTTCACGTCATTCGCATGGTCCTTGGCGGTGTGTTCGACCGTTATCCCAAGCTGCAGATCGTCATTGGCCATCTGGGCGAAGGCATTCCGTTCATGCTGCCGAGGATGAACAAGAACTTTGCGACGCAACTGACCAAACTCGATCGACCGGTTGGCGCTTACTTGCGCGAAAACGTCCACTACACGTTCGGCGGCTTCAATTTTCCCGCGACGTTCCAGAATCTCGTGGCGGAGGTCGGCGTGGAACGGATCATGTTCTCCGCCGATCATCCGTGGGGTTCGATGGCGGAGGCGCGGAAGTTTCTCGACCAGGTCCCGGTCAGCGACGCCGATCGGGAGCGCATCGCGCACGGGAACGCCGAGAAGCTGTTCGGTTTGTAGGAGTCCGGCGTCATCCCGGGCATTGCGCAGCAATGCGTCTCGCAGGATGCGGCCGCCCGCTTCGGCGGCGTCTTGCGCGCTACCGCAAATATCCGCTCGACGTGATCATGCCCGAGCCCCACGCGCTTCCGGCATCGCCCGCGGACGCGGCTGACGCGGTCATCGCGATTGCGGCAGCGGTCAGCGCGGCAAGCGTCAGCGCGGAAATTGCAAACCACAGTGTCGTAGAATGGAAATTCGCCATGGCGATGGCCCAGCCTCTCTGTTTCAGACCACGTCTTTTGTTGTCTTCGCGGTGGTGCGCGGCGCGTCACGCTTTTGACGAACATCCGCACGCAACTGAACAGGACATCGGGCCGGACAAAACGAATCAGTCAGCCTCGAATCATAGCGGCTGCCATTAGCCCAGCGCGAAAATAAATGTCATCCGGGGAATACACAGGAATCGCTCATAACACCGCACTGTTGCCTGGCCAACACAGCCAGGACGAATGAGCCATACTCCCAATGGGTATTCGAACGTGTTCAGATTGAAGACCCGCCGGGCATAGCAGAGCAGCCCGCGGAATATGCTAGCCGTGCGATGCGTCCTGTCACAAATCCGAACGGTGCCGCCTGCATGCTGCTCGGTCGCCTGCTCGCCGTTGCCCTGCTGGCTGTTCTGCCGCCGTCGGCCGCGCTCGGCTGGGAGGACGACGGTCACAAGATCGTTGCCGATGTCGCGGAAGCCCTGCTCACGCCCGCGGCGCGCAGCAAGGTCGATCGCCTGCTGAACGGCGCGCGGATGCGCGGCGTCGCGAACTACGCCGACGACATCCGTCCGTTCCAGCCGCAGACCGCGCGCTGGCATTTCGTCAATGTCGCGCCGGGCGAGCGGCACTACTCGCGCGAGCGCGATTGCCGGGAGATTCAGGGTCAGGGCGATTGCGTGATCGCGGCGATCAATCGCGCGCTGGACGTGCTCGGCAATCCAGGCGTTCCGGAAGAGCAACGCGCGCTGGAGCTCAAGTACCTGATCCATTTTGTGGCCGACGCCCACCAGCCGTTCCACGCGGTCACCGAAGCGCGCGGCGGCAACGATATCCGCGTGAGCTTCTTCGGCACACCCAGCAACCTGCACCGCGTGTGGGACCTGGACATGATCAAGCGCACCGGGATCACTCCGGAGGACTATGCGGCCAGCCTGGTTGCGAAGTGGAAACGGGAACGCGACCGCGACGGAACCGCAGCCTGGGGCGTGTCCGTCGATTGGGCGATGACGTCGCGGGAGATCGGCATGAGGGCGCTGGTCGGCAACGGCGCGGACATCGACCAGAGCTATATCGATACTTTTTTGCCCGTCATGAACGAGCGGCTGATGCTGGCGGGCGTTCGCCTGGCCGGCGTGATCAATCAGCGCTTTCGTTGATCCGGCTCTGGGCCAGGAGGCGCACCGCCCGGGTCGCCGCTCTCACTCGACAACTTCGTCGGCGCGCGCGAGCAGCATCGGCGGGATGGTCAGGCGAAGGGCCCGTGCCGTTCTGGCATTGATGACCAGTTCGAACTTGGTCGGCTGCTCAACCGGCAGATCGGCAGGCTTGCTCCCATTCAGGATGCGATCGATGAAATAGGCCGTCCGTCTCACCTGCGCGCCGAGGTCGACACCAAGGCTTGCGAACGCCCCCGCCTTGGTAAATGACGGATAGTCGGAAATGACCGGCAGGGCGGCCTTCAGCCCGTAGGCTGCAATCTCGGCCGCATGGCCGGTGAAGAACGGCTGCACAATCACAGCCTCCGCGCCGTCCGCTTTCATTTGGGCGAACAGTGCGTCGTTCAGATCCTCGACACGCTGGACAAGACGGACCAGGATCTTGATCCCGAGCTTTTCGGCATTGACCTGGCTTTCCTGAACGAACGCCGTCGCGCCGCGGCTCGGCGCATAGCCCAGGAACGCAACCGTCTTGATGCCGGGTTTGATTTCCCGAAGGAGCTCGAGCCGCTTGCCGGCCAGGTCCGGTCCCGACATCGAAACGCCAGTGATGTTGCCGCCGGGCCGCGAGAGGCTTTGGACCAGTCCCGCCGCCACCGGGTCGGAGGCAATCATGACAAGCGGAACCGTTTGCGTCGTTTCCTTGGCAAGCTGCACGGTCGGCGTGGTCCAGGGAACGATCACGTCCATCTGATCTGCGACGAAGGACTTGACGACGTCCCTCTCGCCCGCTGCCTGTCGCCATCGGTGAAATGCGACACGATCGTGATGGTGCGGCCCTCGACGTAGCCCAGCTTTTGCAGTTCGTGCCGGATGCCATCGACATGGCTCTCAAGCTCTTTCGCATGCAGGCTGACCACACCGATCTTTGCCGGCCGGCCTTGCGGCTGCGCGCCGGCTTTGACCGGCAGGAGGGAGATCAGCAACAGCGCGAGAGCGAAGCGAAATTTTACGGTCATACGCGTCCCCAAGTGTTCTTGGTTGTCTGTTGTTGATATTCGTTCAGCCCGCGCGAACGCAAATACGGCGGCGCGTCACTCCGCCTTCACACCCGAAGCCTTGACTATCGGATACCACTTCTCGACCTCAGACTTGTGGAAGGCGGCGAAAGCCGCAGGCGTCTCGATCTCGCGCGGCGGCAGATTCATGCCCAGGTCAGCGATGCGCTGCTTCACCCCGGGATCGTTCATCGCGGCCCGGGCCGCCGCATTGACGCGCGCGATCACGTCATCCGGCGTGCCCTTCGGCATCCACAGCCCGTGCCATGTTCCGACATAAAGCCCCGGTACCCCCGCCTCGTCCGCGCTCGGCACGGTGGGCGCCGCGAACCAGCGCGACTTCGACATCACCGCATAGGCCTTGACGTTGCCGTTCTTGAACTGGCCCAGCGAATTGGCGGCGAGATCGCAGGACAGATCGACCTGGCCCGCGACCAGGTCCTGCAAGGCCGGCGCGCCGCCGCGATAGGGCACGAACTGGAAGGCCGTTCCGGTCTGCTTCTGGAAAAACATCCCGCAAAAGCGCGCGACGCTCGCGGTGCCGACCGAAGTTGCCGAGAGCTTGTCCGGATTGACCTTGAGATGGGCGACCAGTTCCGGCAGCGTGTTCGGCGGCAAGGTCTTGCGGGCGATCATCCAGTACGGCACGTCCGGCAGGAGCGCCACCGGCGCAAGGTCCGCGAGCATGTCGAAGCCGAGCGTGTAGACCGCGCCTGACACCACATACTGGCCGAGCGTGCCCATGCCGATGGTGTAGCCGTCCGGCGCCGAGCGCACGACGCGGGCGATCGACAGCGTGCCGCCCGCCCCGCCCATGTTCTCCACCACGATCGGCTGGCCCAGCGTCCCGCGCATATGCTCGGCGAGGATGCGGGCGAGCGCATCGACCCCGCCGCCTGCCGGCAAGGCGACGATCATGGTGATCGGCCGCGAGGGATAGGCCTGGCCGTTCGCCGCCGAAACGCCGGCCAGAAGAGCCAGCGCGGCTGCAGTGCAGAATTTGAGCATGCGGGTTTCCTCGGTCGTTTTTTGCTTTTGGCGTTTCGCCAGTCGGAGAAGGCTAATGCATTTCCGGCCGGGACGGAAACCGCCCGCGTCGCTTCTGTCCCAGGCAATCATGGTTTAGGCTGCATCCAATCGGCCGCATGGCCGAGTAGACAAAAAACGCACGCGTCCCGGAGGAATTCCCATGCAAGGCCTGATGCAGGATTGGCCGCTGCTGTGCCATCGCATCATCGACCACGCCGCGATCCAGCACGGCGCCCGCCCGGTCGTCACCCGCTCGGTCGAAGGGCCGATCCACACGACAAATTATGCCGAGATCAGACGCCGCGCGTTAAAGGTGGCGCAGCGGCTCGAGCGCGACGGCATCAAGCTCGGCGACCGGGTGGCCACCATGGCCTGGAACACCTGGCGGCATCTGGAAGCCTGGTACGGTATCCTCGGCATCGGCGCGGTCTACCATACGGTCAATCCGCGGCTGTTTCCCGATCAGATCTGCTGGATCGTCAACCACGCCGAAGACCGGCTCATGTTCGTCGACCTGACGTTTCTGCCGTTGCTGGAGAAGCACGCGCATGGGCTCAAATCCATCGAGCGGTTCGTGGTGCTGACGGATGCGGCGCATATGCCGAACACGTCGCTGAAGAACGCAATCGCCTACGAAGAATGGATCGGCGAGGTGGACGGCGATTTCGCCTGGAAGAGCTTCGACGAAAACACCGCCGCCGGCATGTGCTACACGTCAGGGACCACCGGCCATCCCAAGGGCGTACTCTACTCGCACCGCTCCAATGTGATGCACTCCATGATGGCGGCCATGCCCGACGCCATGGGTTGCTCCGCGCGCGACACCGTGATGCCGGTGGTGCCGATGTTCCACGCCAACTGCTGGGGCCTGGCGCTGACCTGCCCCATGGTGGGCGCAAGCATGGTGATGCCCGGTGCCAAGCTCGACGGTCCCTCGGTCTACGAATTGCTCGACCGCTGCAAGGTCACATTCACCGCGGCGGTGCCGACGGTGTGGCTGATGCTGCTCCAGGACCTGGAAAAGACCGGCAGCATGCTGCCGCACCTGAAGCGCGTCGTGATCGGCGGTTCTGCCTGCCCGCGTGCGATGACGCAAAGTTTCCAGGAGAAATACGACGTTGAAGTGATCCACGCCTGGGGCATGACCGAGATGAGCCCGCTCGGCTCGCTCTGCACCATCAAGCCCGACTATGCCGAGCTTGCCGGCGACGCCAGGCTCGATGTCCAGATGAAGCAGGGCCATCCGCCATTCGGCGTGGAGATGAAGATCACCGACGACAACGGCAAGCCGCTGCCGTGGGACGGCAAGACCTTCGGCCGATTGAAAGTGCGCGGGCCGGCGGTGGCGCGGCGCTATTTCAAGGACGACACCGAGATCCTCGACAAGGAAGGCTTCTTCGACACCGGCGACGTCGCCACCATGGACCGCTACGGCTACATGCAGATCACGGACCGGTCCAAGGACGTGATCAAGTCCGGCGGGGAATGGATCTCCTCGATCGACCTCGAGAACCTCGCGGTCGGCCATCCCAAGGTTGCGGAAGCGGCCGTGATCGGCGTGCGGCATCCGAAATGGGACGAGCGGCCGCTGCTGGTGATCGTGCTGAAGAAGGACCAGAAGGCCGGCAAGGACGAAATCCTGAGCTTCATGCAGGACAAGATCGCCAAATGGTGGATGCCCGACGACGTGGCGTTCGTGGATGAGATCCCCCACACGGCGACCGGGAAAATCCAGAAGACCGCGCTGCGCGAGCAGTTCAAGGACTACCGGCTGCCGACCGCGGCAGCGTGAGACGGCGCGGCACTTAACGTGCGCGCGCTGGCCACTCGCCATAGCGCGTCGAAGACACGCGTGAACGCGTTGGCTGTTCGTCAGCGCGAGCCGTCCTTGAAATAGCCGGGGAACCTGGCCCGCAGCTCGTCGCTGAACGCCAGCGATCGCGACAGGTGATCGCGCATCTCCGTTTGCGCACGGTCGGGCAGGCCATCGGCGATGGCATTCACGATCGCGGAATGATCGCGGACGATCTGCTTCGCTTTGTCGCCAATCGGCAGATGCAGGCGGCGGATGCGATCGATGTGTCCGCTGCGATTGCGGATCAGCATCCAGAGATGGGACACGCCCGCCGCATCGAACAGCATGTGGTGAAAGGCGAGATCCGCTTCGTTGAAGCGCTCGAGGTCCTGCTTCCTCGCGTGCCCCTTCTGCTCGTCGACAACGACCTTGAGCCTTTCGACCAGCGCGGAATCGGGCGCGGCCGCTAGCGTGCGCACCACCTCCTGCTCGAGCGCCCGGCGCAGGAATTGCGCCTGGCGCGCCAGCGCCACGTCGATCAGGCTGACGATCGTGCCGCTTTGCGGAAACACCTCGACCAGTCCCGCCTCTTCGAGCCGCATCAGGGCGTCGCGGACCGGCGTCGAACTCACGCCGAACTGCGCCTGCAGCCGCAACCGCGACAGCGCCGTCCCCGGCGCAAGCGTCAGCGACAGGATCAGGTCGCGCAGTTGGTCGAACACCTGGGCCGCCGCCTGCTGCGACCGGACGCGGGCCTGCGGATTGGTCAATGCCACCATGACGCTCTCGCTTTGCGGCTGGGACAGCCGTGAATCGCAGGGGTTAGCGCCGCCAATATAGCCGAGTTTGACAACTAATGCATTAGTGCATTAGTTCTTCCGACAGACGCCTCATAAAGGGCGCGATGCCGGGCCGGGCTCAACCGGCCCGTCCCAGGATCGTCAGGGAGGCTTTCATGAAATTCGTCACACGGTGCGCGCTTGCGGCTCTCGGCACGTTTTCGGCATTCGCCGTCTGCGCGGCCGCAACGACACCCGCCCAGGCGGAATATCCCGAGCGCAACATCACCGTCATCGTGCCGTTTCCGGCCGGCGGCGCGTCCGATATTACGGCGCGCCTGATCACCGGAAAGCTCGCCGAGCGGGTGAAGCAGACCGTCGTGGTCGACAACCGGGCCGGCGCCAACGGCGCGGTCGGCTCGGTGGCGCTCAAGCAGGCGGCCCCCGACGGCTACACGCTGCTGATCGGGTCGATCGGCGTGTTCGCGATCAATCCCGCGCTGTTCAAGGAACTGCGTTACGATCCGCAGAAGGATTTCGACCTGCTCAGCCTCGCGGTGCGAACGCCGAACGTCCTGGTGGCGAACCCCGCCTATCCGGCCAACAGCGTTCGCGAGCTGATCGAGCAGTTGAAGAGCACGCCCGGCAAGATCACCTTTGCGTCCTCCGGCACCGGCTCGTCGGATCATCTGACCGCCGCGCTGTTCTGGCAGAAGACCGGCACCACCGGCATCCACGTGCCCTATCGCGGCGGCGGCCCGGCCATCAACGACCTGATCGCCGGCCACGCCAACGTGTCGTTCCAGAATCTCGGCGCGATCGCCGAGCACGTGAAGGCCGGGCGGCTGAAGGCGCTGGCCGTCACCAGCAGCGCGCGCGTCAAAACCCTGCCGAATGTTCCCACCATGGCCGAAGCGGGCGTGGCGGCCCTCGAGGTCTATTCCTGGCAGGCCGCCGCGGCGCCCAAGGGCCTGCCGGCCGCGGTCAAAGCCAGGCTCGAAGCGGAGCTTGCGGCTTCGGCGCAATCGCCCGATGTCAAGGCGAAGTTCGAGGCCATCGGCTTCGACGTGATCGCCAGCAATGGCAGCCAGTTCGCGGCGTTTGCGGCCGACGAAATCTCCCGCTGGAAAACGGTGATCGAGACCGGAAAGATCACACCCGATCAATAAGCCGCACGATCGTGAACGGGACTCCAGGTTTGCAAGGCGCTGAGATGGCGCACGCTGCCCGCGGCGCGCCAACGGTCGCCGAGATACTCGTCGTCCCGGTGGCGGGCGACGACAGCATGCTGCTCAATCTCAGCGGCGCGCACGGTCCGCTGTTCACGCGCAACATCGTCATTCTGCGAGACAGCGCAGGGCACACCGGGGTCGGCGAAGTGCCGGGCGGCGAAGCCATCCGGCACACGCTGGAAGATGCGAAGCCTCTGATCGTCGGACAATCCGTCGCCTCCTGGAACGCGATCCTCAACGCCATGCGCGAAAGGTTTGCCGGCCGCGACGCCGGCGGACGCGGCCAGCAGACCTTCGACCTGCGGATTGCGATTCACGCCGTGACGGCGGTCGAGGCGGCGCTGCTGGACCTGCTCGGGCAGTTTCTCGGCGTGCCGCTTTGCGCGCTGCTCGGCGAGGGCCAGCAGCGCAGCGCGGTGCAGATGCTGGGCTATCTGTTCTACATCGGCGACCGCAACAAGACGCCCCTGCCCTATCGCCATGCATCCGGCGCGCAGTCATCCGGCGCGAAAGACGACTGGCTTCGCCTGCGCGACGAGGAGGCGCTGACGCCGGCCGCGGTCGTCCGCCTCGCTGAGGCCGCGCAGGCGCGCTACGGCTTTCAGGATTTCAAGCTCAAGGGCGGCGTCCTGCGCGGCGATGACGAAATGCTCGCCGTCACGGCGCTCGCGCAGCGCTTTCCGGACGCACGGATCACGCTCGATCCCAACGGAGCATGGTCACTCGACGAAGCCGTCCGGCTGTGCCGCGGCCAGCATGGCGTGCTGGCCTATGCGGAAGATCCCTGCGGCGCGGAGAAGGGCTATTCCGGCCGGGAGATCCTGGCCGAGTTCCGCCGCGCGACGAGACTGCCGACCGCCACCAACATGATCGCCACCGATTGGCGCGAGATGGGTCACGCGATCCAGCTTCACTCGGTCGATATTCCGCTCGCCGATCCGCACTTCTGGACACTGCAGGGCTCGGTCCGGGTGGCGCAGATGTGCCGCGACTGGGGCCTGACCTGGGGCTCGCATTCGAACAATCACTTCGACATTTCGTTGGCGATGTTCACCCACGCCGCAGCGGCGGCTCCCGGGCGCATCACCGCCATCGACACCCACTGGATCTGGCAGGACGGCCAGCGCCTCACCAAAGAGCCGCTGCAGATCGTCAACGGATTTATCGCCGTCCCCGAGCGCCCCGGCCTCGGCGTCGATGTCGACATGGCGCAGGTCGAGCGGGCGCATCAGCGTTACAAGAGCCTGGGAAACGGCGCGCGGGACGACGCCGCCGCCATGCAGTTTCTCATTCCGGGCTGGACGTTTGACGGCAAGCGTCCGGCGCTGGTTCGGAATTGAGCCGGTTCCGGCCTATCGTCATTTGCTGCGATGCAGTTGCGGCACGGCGGCCTCATCACTTTCCAAGCAAAGGGCGCAGGGAGGCATCGCCCGCGCCAGCAGTGTACAACCCACCACCGGTTCCGCGTGCGGAACCACCCAACGGTGAGTCCTGCCGCCGAATTGCCGGAATCGCCTTGCATGCAGCAGGAATCAGCCAGACAATTACGCGTTGCCGAATTTGAAAATTCCGCACGCCGGACCCTTCCGCTAGATGGCCAAATCGATGGGGCGCCCCAAGGACTTGTCCGTCTCGACGGACCGTTCGTCCTGGGACTACGTCGAAGATGACTCCGCTCACGGCGGAGTAACTTCTTTCACGGATCATGGCCCCCATGGCTTATGATTCGGATCACGCCCTGCTGTGTGGCTGCCCGGCCTGCGCGGGTACGCTCGAGCCCAGGGCCGAGGTCGACACCCTGGTCGCTGGCGGAAGCAGCGAGCCAGCCGCCTTGCCGGTTTCACAGGCGCCGACCTATGCCATCAACGGGGTGGTCAACGAGTACCACTACCAGTGGGGCAGCTATACGCCCGGCACGGCGACGACCGTCACCTACAGCTTCCTGACCAGCGTTCCAGGCTATTACGCCGCCAACGCCGGCGAGCGCAATCAATTCGCGGCGATGAACGCCACGCAGAAGCAGGTCACGCGGGACACCTTCGCGCTGTTCGCCGAAGCCGCCAACATCACCTTTGTCGAGGTGGCCCCGGGGACCGCTTCGATCAACCTCGCAACCGCCAATCTCGGAGCCGGCATCGGCGGCTGGGCCTATTACCCGTATCCGGGCTATTCCGGTCCGGGCGATCAGACGGTGATGGGCGACGTCTGGATCACCAACCGATATGCCAGCTACAGCAACCCGACCAAGGGCAGCTGGGAATACCTGACCATCATTCACGAGATCGGCCACGCGATCGGCCTGAAGCATCCGGGCAACTACAACGCCGGCGGCGGCGGCACTGGCGGTCCCTATTTGCCCACGTCGGAGGACAGCCATCAGTACACGGTGATGTCCTACTATTCCGGGCCGAGCTACGGCAGCACCGAGCCCATCACTCCGCAGCTCTATGACATCGCTGCGGTTCAGCATCTCTACGGCGTCAACAGCGCGACGCGCTCGGGCAACGACACCTATGCGTTCGCGACGTCGCTGCAGATCAAGACCATCTGGGACGGCGGGGGAACCGACACGTTCGACCTGTCGAACCAGACGCAAGCCGTCGTCCTCGATCTGCGTCCCGGACGCTTCAGCTCGATTGCCGGCAGCAACAACATCGCCATCGCGTTCGGCGCATGGATCGAAAACGCCATCGGCAGCGCATTTGCCGACACCATCACCGGCAACGATGCCGGCGGGACGCTGGACGGCAGGGCCGGCAACGACACGCTGACCGGTGGCTCAGCCGCCGACCGGCTGATCGGCGGCACCGGTACCGACGTCCTGACCGGCAACGGCGGTGCCGACATCTTCCAGTTCGCCACCGGCCACAGCACGGCCGCGACCGGCACGCATGACCGGGTGACCGACTTCACCACCGGCACCGATCTGATCGACCTTGCGGGCATCGATGCCGACGTGTCCACCGGCGTGATCGACGCCTTCCGGTTTATCGGCACGAACGTGTTCGACGGTCTTGCCGGCGCGCTGGATTATGTCTTCGACGCCGGGCGAAACGTCACCGTGGTTCAGGGCGACGTGAACGGCGACAAGGCCGCCGACTTCGCCATCGACTTCAACGGCAACCTGGTCCTGACGTCAGCCAATTTCACCGCCGCCAGCATCCGGCTCATCGAGCCTCTGAATCTCGTGGGAACGGCCGGCCCGGATGCTTTGACCGGCGCCTCGCTCGGCGACACGCTGAGCGGACTCGATGGCGACGACACGCTGAGCGGGCTTGACGGCAACGACCGCCTGAACGGGGGAACCGGCGCGGACGCGATGAGCGGCGGCACCGGCGACGACACTTACGTCGTCGACAACGCCGGGGACACGATCACCGAGCCGACGTCGTTCGTGCTGCCGGCCGGCTGGACGCTGCGCGGCACCGCCGATTTCAACAACGACGGCCGGCTCGACGTGGTGGTGACGAACAGCGCGGTCGGCGAGATCTGGCTGCTGAACGGCAGCACGGTCACTTCGACGCACAGCTTTCCCGGTTCGGGGACCGACGGATGGGCAGACTGGTACATCGCCGGAATCGCAGATCTCGACGGTGATGGCGACAAGGATCTGATTTACCAGCACACCACGCTCACCGCGCAGTGGCAGAACGCGATCTATCTCAACGGCGTGGTGCAGACCGGTGGAGGCGGGATCAGCTACCGGGTCGCCGACCCGCTGCTACCCCTGCCGGTGGTCAACGGCGGCACCGACACCGTGGAAGCCTCCATCAGCTATATCCTGCCGGAGGTCGCCGACAACCTGACGCTGGTTTCCGGCGCCGGGCCGGTCGACGGCACCGGCAACGCAGGCGCGAACGTCATTGTCGGCAACGAGAGCGCCAACCGTATTGCCGGCAATGAAGGGGCCGACATCCTCACCGGCGGCGGCGGCGCAGACACCTTTGCCTATGGCGACGGCGACAGCGTAATAGCCTACGCCGAGCGCGACCTCATCACCGACTTTACACCTGGCACCGACTGGCTCGACCTCTTTTGGGTGGACGCCGACATCAACCAGACCGGCAATCAGGATTTCCGGTTTCTCGGCACCGCTGGATTCGACGGCCAGGCGGCCGCCTTGCGCATCAGCTATGACGCGGCGCGAAACGTCACCGTGGTCGAAGCCGATGTCAACGGCGACGGCGCGGCAGACTTTGCCATCGACCTCACCGGCAACAAATCGCTGGCGGCTTCCGACTTCGCGAGCGGAAGCCTGCTTGCTCCGGTGAACCTGGACGGCACCGCGGCGGATGACACGCTCGCCGGCAACGGCATGGACAACGCGATCTACGGGCGCGGCGGCAGCGACACGTTGTCCGGCGAGGGCGGCGACGACCTGTTGAACGGAGGCCCGAGCAGCGACGCTCTGCATGGCGGCGAAGGCGACGACACGCTGATCGGAGGACCCGGCAGCGATCTCCTCGACGGAGGCAACGGCATCGACACGGCGAGCTATGCAGGCTCGACCGGACCGGTGTCGGTCAGCCTGATGTCCGGGCTTTCGTCCGGCGGCCACGCCCCGGGCGACGTCATGGTCGATATCGAGAGCCTTTCCGGATCGGCCTATGGCGACGTGCTGACCGGCAACGACGGCGCCAACGTCATTTCAGGCGGGGCGGGCGACGACCTTCTCGAAGGGTTGAACGGCGACGATACGCTGAACGGCGGCGACGGCGTCGATACCGTGAGCTACGCGCATGCCGGCGCCGGCGTCGCGATCGACATGGCCGACTCCGGTCCGCAGGACACCGGCGGGGCCGGCATCGATGCGCTGTCGCGGCTAGAAAACATTGTCGGCTCGTCCTACGCGGATACCTTGTACGGCTCCAACGGCGACAACGTCATGAGCGGCGGCGCGGGCAACGACCTCATCAAAGGTTTCAAAGGCGTCGACGTGCTGACAGGAGGCCTCGGAAACGATCGTCTGTTCGGCGGCGCCGGAAGCGACACGTTTGTCTTCGCCATCGATGCCAACAACGGCGGCAAGGACTCCATACGCGACTACGTCGCGGGCGAAGACCACATCGATTTGTCCGGCATCTCGACGGTTGCCAATTACGCCGCCCTGCATGGCCTGATGTCGGTGTCGGGCGCCGATGTCCTGATCAATTTCGGCGGCGGCCATAGCGTGACGATATGGAATACAACCATCGCCACGCTCGACGCGCATCAGGCCGATTTCCAGTTCTGATCTGGCAAGCTAACCGTTCATGCCTTGGCGGCTGCCGCCGCTGCGGCGTGAACCCACCACAATTGCAGGCGACATACGACGGCCGTCATTCCGGAGCGCCCGGAAAGACAGTCGAGAAAACCGCACCGATCTGCTAGAAACTCCGTTCGATTTCCCGCCGCAGGACCTTGCATGTCGTTCGCCGAACCGAGCGCCGCACCGACGCCCGGTATTTCAGCCTCCGTTCCCGCGGTGGCAGCCGTCCGCTTCACCGGCAACCCCCGCGCCTACTGGCGGCTCTTGATCCGCGGCTCGGCGCTGCTCGCCGTCACGCTCGGCATCTACCGCTTCTGGCTTGCCACCGACATGCGGCGGTTTCTCTGGGCCAACACCGAGATCGAAGGCCAGTCGCTGGAATATACCGGCACACCGACCGAGCTCCTCGTCGGCTTTCTGGTCGCCATTGCGCTGCTGGTGCCGCTCAACGTCGCGGGCGCGATCGCCGCCATGGGCGCGGGCGAACTCGGCACGCTGGTCAGCATGCTCGCCCTGCCGATCCTGTTCTTTCTCGGCCAGTTCGCGATCTACCGCGCGCGCCGCTATCGCCTGACCCGCACGGTCTATCGCGGCGTGCGCTGCCATCAGGACGGCTCGGCGCTGCGCTATGCGGTCTGCGCTGTGTTCTGGTGGAGCCTGGTCGTGCTGACGCTCGGGCTCGCTTACCCGTTCGCGCAGTCGCGGCTGGAACGGTTCAAGCTCCGCCACACCTACTTTGGCGATCTCCAGGGCCGGTTCGAGGGCTCGGGATTCCGGCTGTTGCTGCGCGGCTTTCCGATGTGGTGTCTCGCGATCGGCCCGCTCGCGGGCGCCGCCGCCTACACCACCTTCGAGGTGCAGTGGGGCGCCATCGTCGCTGCGGCATCGATCTCGGCGAGCTTCGGCGAGTTCCTGAGCGCCATCGAAGGCCTGCCGACCAATCTCTATACGGCGGTCATTCTTATCGTCTCTGCGATCGTTGCGAGCATCGTGGCGGCCGCGGTGTTCTATCCGGTGTTTCAGGCCATGGTGCTGCGCTGGTGGATCGGCGGATTGCGGCTTGGCCCCCTCACCGTCCGCGCCCAACTGCGCACCGGGCCGATCTACGGCGCTTATCTGCGTTTCCTCGGCTTTGGGCTATTGTTCCTGCTCGGCGTCGCGGTCGCGGGCCTTGTCGTGGCGGTGGTTTTAAGCTTCGTGCTGGCGCTGGTGTCGAACGAGGCCGCGGAAATCATCCAGGCCGTGATCCTCATCGGATTCTACGTCATCGTCATGCTCGGGTTCTCGGCGATCTATCAGGCGACCGTGAAGCTCGCGCTCTGGCGGGTCGGCATGGAATCGATTGCGCTCGAGGGCAGCGAAGTGCTGGACCGGGTGAAGGCACAGGGCGCGGCAAGCTCCGCGGTCGGCGAAGGCCTGGCCGACGCGCTCAACATCGGCGGTATTTGATTGGCCAGCATCCAGATGACGAGCAGCGCGATCACGTCGGGCCAGGTGCTTACGGGCCAAGTGCTCAAAGGCAGCGCCCATTACTTCGACGGCACGTCGAGCGCGCGCCACGAGGTCACCGTCGAGGCCGTGCCCGACGTTCTGCGCATTCTGCGCAACGACGGCGAACTGGTCGCGGCCTGGCCTTACGGCGACCTCCGCCAGCAGACCGCGCCCGAGCACCTGATGCGGCTCCGCCGCTCGGGCGGCCCGGAGCTGGCGCGTCTGGAAATCCGCGACCCCGCGCTGATTGCGCTGATCGACCACTATGCCGACAGCCTCGACCGCACCGGCTCGGCGGAGCGGCGGCTGCGCAAGCGCGTCATCGTCTGGACGGTGGCGGCCGCAGCCTCGCTGGTTCTGGTCGCGGTCTACGGCCTGCCGGCGCTCGCGGACCGGCTTGCCCCGCTGATCCCGTTCCCGCTCGAGCAGCGCTTCGGCGGCGTGATGGACGCCCAGGTGCGGGCGATGCTCGACGACGGCAAGTCCGGCCAGCCGTTCGAATGCGGCACGACGGATACGGAAAAGGCCGGCCGCGCCGCGTTCGACAAGCTGATGGGCCGGATGGAGCGCGCGGCGGGGCTGCCGATTCCGCTGAAAACCGCGGTGGTCCGCAAGGACGACGCCAATGCCATTGCATTGCCGGGCGGACACATCTACGTCTTCGACGGGCTGATCAGGCAATCGCGAAGCCCCGACGAACTGGCCGGTGTTATTGCGCATGAGATCGGCCACGTGGCGCACCGCGACGGCACCCGCTCGTTGTTGCAGGCCGCGGGCCTGTCGTTTCTGTTCGGCATGCTGTTGGGCGATTTCACCGGAGGCGGCTTGGTGGTGATTGCGGCAAGGACGGTGGTGCAGTCGGCCTACTCCCGCGAGGTGGAGGCAGCGGCCGATCTCTATGGCGTGAGCCTGATGGCGGGCATCGGCGGCGACCCCAAGGCGCTTGGCGCGATCCTCGACCGCATCGCCGGCAAGGTCGAGCCCGGCTCGAAGATCCTGCTCGACCATCCGCAAACCAAAGACCGCATCGTCGCGATCAACGCGGCGGCCGACGCCTCGCCGTCGCGGATCATGCCGCTGCTCACGCCCGCGGAATGGGCCGCGCTGAAACGGGTTTGCGGATAGACCATGGCGCGCCGACGCATCGCCGACGAGCCGACTTCGCGGCTGGCCATCTGGGCCCGCCGCTGCGCGTTCTTCTCGCTCACGGCGACCATCCTGTCGATCGTCATCGTGCGGTCGGGAATCCTCGAACCGATCCCGGCGCTGGCGACCTTCGGCGGCGCGCTGATGTTCGCGGTGCTCGGCATCGTGCTGGCCTTCGGCGCCTTCATCGTGGTGTGGACCGACGGCATCGACGGCGTCGGCTATGCATTCGCGGCGATCGCCATCGGCGTCTTCCTGCTCGCCTATCCGGCCTATCTCGGCTATCGCGCCTACCGGTTGCCGATGATCAACGACATCACCACCGATCCGATCGATCCGCCGCGCTTCGACGTGCTGGCGCGGCTGCGTCCGCGCGGCACCGTGGAATATGCCGGCCTTTACGCGGCCGAGCTGCAGCGCAGGGCCTATCCCGACATCGAGCCACTCTCCGTCAGCGTGCCGCCCAGGGCCGCCTATGACGCGGCGATCTCCGTCATCACCAAGCGCAAATGGCGCGTGGTGGTCGACCGCCCGCCGCAGCCGGGCCGGAGAGACGGCCAGATCGAGGCGGTGGCGCGCACGCCGATCATGGGCTTCCGCGACGACGTGGCGATTCGGATCCGGCCCGAGGACGACGGCGCGCGGATCGACGTGCGCTCGGCCTCGCGCTACGGCCGGCACGATCTCGGCGCCAACGCCTCGCGCATCCGCGGCCTTCTGGAAGAGATCGACGCGCGCGCCCAGGCCGACGACAAACGCGACCGCCCGCGGCAACAGCAGCCGCAGCCGCAACGGCCGGGGACGGCGCAAAGGCGGTAGTGGTTGTAGCGCCCTTCCCGCGCCGATGGCCGGGATGACGCGCCCGCCGGCTGAACGCGCTTACGCCAGCCGATAACGCCCTTGGATCGACGGCGGCCCGTTGGTCGCGGCCTCGCCGCGCGCCACCAGGTCCTCCAGATGCGCCAGCACCGACATGCCGGCGGCCTTCACCAGCCGCGGATCGAGATTGGCGTAGATCGAGCCGACAATATTCGGAATGTCGGTCTCGCCCTGGCCGAGCCGGTTGAGGATCGAGGCCTCGCGCGCCTTGCGATGCAGGATATAGGCCGCGACGAAACGCGGCGCGTTGTTCACCGCGCCGCCGTGGCCGGGGAAGTAGACCGGTTCGGTGCGCTTGGCGAGCTTCTGCAGGGAAGCCATGTAGTCGCCCATCGAGCCGTCCGGCGGCGACACGACGGGAGTCGACCACGCCATCACGTGATCGCCGGAGAACACGATGTTGGCTTCCCGGAACGCGAAGGCCATGTGGTTGGCGGTGTGGCCCGGCGTGGTGATCGCTTCGATGGTCCAACCGGCGCCTTGCACCACCTCACCGTCGGCGAGTACGCGGTCCGGCCGAAAGTCGGTGTCGTTGGAGGATTCGAGCCGCGGCCCGTCGCCGACATGCAGCGGCCGGGACACGCGGTGCGGGCCTTCGGCCATCACCGTCGCGCCGGTCGCCTGCTTGATCGCCGGCACGCCCGGCGAATGATCGCGATGGGTGTGAGTGACGAAAATGTGCGTCACGGTCTCGCCGCGCACCGCCTCGAGCAGCGCCGCATTGTGCGCCGGATCGCCGGGGCCTGGATCGACGATCGCGACCTTGCCGCGGCCGACGATGTAGCTGACCGTTCCCCTGAAGGTGAACGGGCTCGGATTGTTGCACAGGATGCGTCGCACGCCCGGCATCGGCTCGTCCACCAGGCCGGGGACGAGCTCGAACTTCTTGTCGTATGGAATGTCTTCCGCCATGCGGGCCTGTTTAGCCGGATTGGCCGCCGGATACGACTGCTATTTCCGGCTGCCCGCGGAGCATTTTTCCGCCGCCGATCGGGCACAAAACCGCCCTGCGCCCGCCGGCCGCGCACCGCGGCGTTGCGCCAGGTCCGCCGCCAGACGCATCCCGGTTCAAATGAACCGGATGCGCTCTAAATTCCAGCGTTTGCGCATGTCCGTTTCGGAAAACCGGTGCCTAATTTTCCGGGACCTGCGCTAGGCGCAATTCAACCCGGACCGGTTGGGACACACTTTGAATGTGTTCGAGATCGAAAACAGCAAGCGCGCCTTGCCGATCTCATCGGTCCTGAACGTGTAATGGACCGGCACCGCCACCGCGATGCTTGCCGTCAATTCTTCGATCAGCAGCATCCGCAAGCCGGCGCCCGCGGAAGCAAGCGACAGCTTTTCTCCGTCCATGTCCCAGACGCGTCCTCCGTCGATGAACGCGTAGAGCTGGTATCCCTTGAACAGCGTCGACTGCGGCGTCTGATCGAAGCGAAGTTCGACGGAACCGGAAAAGCCGTTGTCCCCGCTGACATAGCCCGGCCCGAACGCGGCGCCGCCCAGATAGAACGCCTGCGACGTCAGCTGAGGCCCGGAAGCGACCTGACCGGTTATCCCGGCCTTCAGGGACCACGCGTCGAACAGCGGCTGATAGCGGGCATAGCCATAGGCAAAAACCGACGAATTGGGCGATGCGCTCTCGCGCGACGAGGCAGGATCGTTGAGTTGCGTAGCGCCCCAGACGTCGACACCCTGGCGGAGCGCGACAGTCGCATAATTCCACGCATTCAGCGGATCCTGAAACTTGAGGTCCGCCGCGGCGGTCACCTGGCGGACGTGGTCGCGATACACGTCGCCCAATGACGTCGTTTCATAGGGGTCGCTGTAATTCCCGGCCACGCTCAGAACCAGCGCCGCTTTTCGTGTCTGCAGCGGCGCAATGCTGCCCCTCAATTCATAGCCTTGATTGACGGTGCGGTCCTCGATCGTCCGCCGGGCGTCGCCGGGCCATACCTCGCTGCGGGAAATGCTTCCGCCAAGCTTCACGCCATGAACTCCGACGGGAGCATCATAAGAAACCCGCCCGTAGCGGAGCTCCCGCGTTGCATCGGGCACGGTCGACAGGTTGACCGCCAGTGAATCCCCCGGCGCGATGGCGGAATTGAACGCCGTCGTCGAGTAGCCCTGCAATGGCCCCGCCGCGCGCGTTCCGGCGTTGTCCATCCCCAGGCTGGCATAGACGTGCCAGGTCTTCAGTTTCACGATCAGCCGAAACCGGCCTGTCGCGGTTCCGATCTCGTCGATCGCGGTGTCGGTCACCCTGACGCCGGACGTGTCGTTGACGATGAGCAACTGGCGCTCGAGCGTCGCAAGCCGGGAGGGGCTTTCGCGGAGTACGACGTTCAGGATCGCTCTCGCCCCGAACGCATTCCTGTGATCGCCCGAAACTTCCAGCTCGGCGAACGAGCCTTCGATCACCTGGATGCGGACCCGGCCACCCTTGATGTCCTGCACCGGTATGACGGCGCGGCTGAGATGATAGCCGGCCGCCCTGTATCGATCGCTGATTCCGTTCGCGACGCCCAGCAGGTCGGCCTGCGAAACCTTCCGGCCGATCAACGGGGCATAGAGGTCGGCGAAGGCCTGCTCCGGAATGGCGGTGGCGCCTTCGATCGACAGCGACGTCAGCACGAACATCGGCCGGGCGTCGGCCTCCGGCTGCGGGCGCGCGACGGTCGGAACGGTGACCGCGGGCCTGGCCATCCGCTGCCGCTCCCGCTGCGCGTCGAAAGTCCTCTCACTCTGACGGGGATCGACCGGCGCGGGGCGGGACTGTTGCTGGCCATAGGCCGCACCGGCGCAGAACAGCCCGAGCACCGGGAGCAACGCGCGCGACCATGCCGTCCACATCCGCACACGGCCCTCCTGCCGGCCGCGGACCGCGCGCATCCGATGGCTCTTTGTTAAAGGCGACCGCTACGAATCCAGCCATAACCTAGGTCGGTATGGTGAATGGACGGTAAATCGGCACCTGCAATTCTAGGCATGGTTTGAAGTCAATTTCACATACTTTTGTTGTCTAGTAGACCCCGCGCCGCCCATCGAAGCACGCGTGGAACCAGTGATGGGCGCAACACGAGGCGACCCATGCGGAACGGCACCCAGACGGTTTCCAGGCTCCTCGCCTGCTTGTTGGCCTTCGCCGGAATCGGAATGGCGCAGGCAGGCATGGCGAACGCGGAGAACGCGGCATGGCAAGTCGCCAAGTCCTCCGGCGAGGTGTGGGTCACGACCTCCGGCGCCCAGCAGGTGTCGCTCGGTGCGGACACGAAGCTCATGCCGGGCGACAACGTCCGCACCGGACGAAACGGCCGGGTGCTGCTGACACGCGGTGAGGAGCGAATCTTTCTCTCCCCCAATAGCGCGATCGGTGTCCCATCCGAGAAGAAAGGCGACCTGCCGACCACCATCACGCAGCAGGCCGGCTCGATCCTGCTCGACGTTGAAAAGAAAAATGTCCGGCACTTCGAGGTCGAGACGCCTTATCTGGCCGCCGTCGTGAAAGGAACCCAATTCCGCGTCACGGTTGAAAAGGGCCGCTCGCGCGTCGAAGTTCTTCGCGGGCAAGTCCAGGTCGCCGATTTCAAGTCGGGTCAGAACGTGCTGCTCCTGCCCGGACAGGCCGCGAGAACATCAGCCAACGGTGCCGGCGGACTGCAAATGAGCGGCAAGGGCCGCTTCAACGCAATCGAACAAGGCACGCCGAGACAGTCCACCGTCCGCGCCATCAGTGTTCCGGCCGGAGGTTTGCGGGCGCCGGCCAGCCGCGGCCCGGACGCGCGGCGGGATATGCGCGCCGGCCAGGACACCCGTACCGGCCGGGAAGCGCGTCAAGAAGCGCGCAACGATGCCCGCGCGTCGCGGGCGGCCTCGCTGGCGCTGGCTTCGGCCTCTCCCGGTCTCGAGCAGGGCATCAGCAGAAACAACAAGGGCGGGCTCCGCATCGGCTCGACGCTCGGCGAGGTGAAGCTGGACTTTCACAAGGTGACGAACGGGCTGGCCCGCGGAACGTCCGACGCCAACGCCGCCGCGGGCGGCGCTTCGGATCGGCGCGGACGCGGCAGCGAGAGCGGCGAGAAATCATTGTCGAGCCTGAGCGCGATGAGCGGGCCCGACGGCGACGGCCCGAGCCTTGGCGGTGTCGGCCGCGGCAACGGCGGCAACTCGGCCGGCGCTGCAAACGGCAGCGGAGGCGGCAACGGCAACGGTGGCGGCAATGGTGGCGGCAATGGTGGCGGCAACGGCGGCAGCAATGCAGGCGGCAACGGCAACGGCAACGGAGCCGGCTTGGTTGGCGGGACCGTTGGGCTCGTCAATGGCGTAGCCAACGGGCTGGGACTGGGGCTCGGCAAGAAAAAATAAGGGCTGAAAACAACGGCTGTGCCACTGCCAGCCGCGGGGACTGTGGGGCAACGAACGTGAAGTGGGCGCGTCCGCATTTACTGGTGTTGTGCGTCCTCGCCGCTGTTGTTCTGAGCGGCGCACACCATGCGTTCCGCACTGACCTGCTCGACCTTCGGTCCGGCTGGTTCCCGCGGAGCGCAAGCGGCGAAATAGTTGTCGTCGCGATCGACACGCCGTCGATTCAGAAATTCGGCTTCTGGCCGTGGCCGCGAGACGTGCATGCCGACCTGCTTGAAAAGCTGGAAAGCGCGGGCGCGGGCGAAGTCGCTTTCGACGTGGACTTCAGTTCGATGTCGAACGACGCGGCCGACAGGATATTTGCCGAAGCCCTGCACCGCGGCGGCGGTTCGGTCATCCTCCCGGCATTCAAGCAGCGGACCCGTGCGGGCGAGCGCGACCAGCTTCACATCAACCGCCCGATCGAGATATTGCGCGACGTGAGCTGGATGGCTCTGGTCAATGTCGGAGCCGACAGCGACGGCATCGTCCGGCACTACCCGTATGGCGGCTTCATCGACGGCGTCTTCCTGCCGTCCATGGGAGCGATGCTTGCGCGCAGTTCCGAGGGACAACGCGCCCCATTCCATATCGACTTCAGCATCCGGTCTGAAACGATACCGATCGTCTCCTATTCGGATGTCATTGCCGGCGACGCATCCGCACTGGCGCTGTTGCGCGACAAGCGGGTGCTGGTGGGCGGCACTGCGATCGAACTGGGCGATCGCTTTACGGTTCCGGGGGGCCGCATTGTCTCGGGTCCCATCCTTCAGGTTCTTGCGGCAGAATCGATCCTGCAAGGCCGGGAGCTGCGCCCATCGGCACACGCGCTGAGCCTGGCGCTGGTCGCAGGATTGGCCGGACTGATGATCCTGCTGTGGCGGCGCAGTCTTGCCACGCGCCTGTCGGTTCTGATCCTGCTCGCGCTCTCGCTGGAAGCAGGCGCCACACTCTTGCAGGCCAAGGCCCCCATCATCGTCGACACATCGCCGTTCCTCGTCGCCACGGCGCTCTATCTGGCCGCAAGCGCCTTCGACGAACTCGACATCCGACGCCTTGTCAGCCAGATCGCGGACAGCCGCTTCAACCACATCACGATGGCGCTGGGCGACGGCGTGGTCTGCACCGACTCCAGGGGCCTCGTCACGGTCTGGAACCGGGGAGCGGCGGCGATCTTCGGGCTCGACTCCGCCGATGTCCTGGGAAAACCGATCGACTTCCTGGTTCGGGACGGCGCGGGCCCGATCAGGCTCGAGTCGCTGGCACAATCCGAGCTTCTGGCGCCCGGCGGCACGATGATCGAAGTGACGGGCCGCCGCAAGAATGGCGGCACGTTTGCGGCCGAAGCCTGCTTCTCGGCCTGGCACGGCACCGAGGGGATTCAGTACGAAATCGTGGTGCGCGACATCTCTGCCCGCAAGCGCGAGGCGGAAAAAATTCGCCACCTCGCCGAATACGATACGCTCACCGGCCTGGCAAACCGGCACACGCTGAACGCCCGCCTGGAACGCGAGCTAGGATCGGCCGGGGCGAAAGAGCGCGCTATCGGTCTTCTGTTGATCGACCTGGATACGTTCAAGGAGGTCAACGACACCCTGGGCCACGCCGCAGGCGACCAGGTTCTTTTTGAAACGGCGAGCCGCCTGAACAAATTTGCAAGCCAGACCGATCTCGTGGCCAGAATCGGCGGCGATGAATTCGCCGTCGTGATTTCGGGTGACGGCAACGGCATCCGGAGCAAAGCCGAAGACATTGCCGGGCAGATTCTGTCCGCGTTCACGCATGCCCCACTGGAGCTCGAAGGACGCGACGTCGCCATCCGCGGCAGCATCGGGATTGCACTGTATCCGGAGCATGCCGGCAACCCCCAGGGGCTGCTCAGCAACGCGGACCTTGCGCTCTATCGCGCCAAGGCCGAAGGCCGCCAACGCTACGTCTGCTTCGATCCCAAGTTCCGCGAATCGCTGGAGAAGCGGGTGCTGCTCGAATCGGAGCTGAAGCGCGCCCTGGAGAAGAACGAATTCGAATTGTTCTACCAGCCGAAGGTCGCGCTCGGCAGCGGAGCCGTTGTCGGCGCAGAGGCGCTGATCCGCTGGAATCATCCGGAGCGCGGGCTCCTGCCGCCTGCCGAGTTCATCCAGGTCGTCAACACATCATCCATATCCAATCAAGTCGCGTTGTGGGTTTTGAAGACGGCCGCAACCCAGGCCAGGACGTGGCAGATCGGCGGCGCGTCCATTCGCGTCAGCTTGAACCTGTCACCCTCGCTCATCCACTCCGGAGAATTGCCGCAAGCCGTCCGCCGATTGCTGCAGGACATCGGGCTTTCGCCATCCCTGCTCGAGCTCGAAGTCACGGAAGACATCGTTCTCGTGGACGAAGAGCGGGCGCTCAGCACCTTCAGGGAGATCCAGCAGCTCGGCGTCCTGATCGCGTTCGACGATTTCGGAACCGGCTATGCCAGTCTGAGCTATCTCAAGAAATTCCCCCTGGACATTTTGAAGATCGACCGTTCATTCATCGCCGAGTTGCGCCAGAAGCGGGACGACGCCGCGATCGTTGCCGCCACGATCAGCCTAGGCAAACAATTCAGGCTCTCGGTGATTGCCGAAGGCATCGAAGATGGCGAAACCGCATCCATCCTGCACGAGATGGGCTGCGACGAAGGCCAAGGTTATCTTTACGGCAAACCCATGCCCGCCGGCTATTTCGAGCGAAAGTTCCTGTCACCGGCCGTGGACGCCGCTCCGCCGCAGGATTCCGCTGCAGCCTAGCTGCGCGTGACTTTCTTTCGGCCCCGAGGGCCGCGCAGACCGCTGCCAGGCCATACAGCCGCCATTTTACCGCGTGGAGATTTTGTCCTCGTAACCCGCGAACGGCCCGTCGGCATAGACGATGCGCCCGCCGACCATGGTGAGCAGCGAGACGGTGGAACCGATCTCCTCGACGGGCACGGTCAGATAGTCCTTGCTCAGCACCGCCAGGTCCGCGAGCAGGCCCGGTGCCAGCGCGCCGCGCTCGCCCTCTTCGAAGCTGAACCAGGCGCTGCCTTGCGTATAGAGCCGCAAGGCTTCGAGCCGCGAGGGACTCTCCTCCGGCCCGCGCATCGCCACCCGGCTGACCGTCTTGCCGTCGAGCATCCATTGCAGCGAGACGAACGGGCTCGGCCCCATCACGCGGTGCGCGTCGGTGCCGCCGCCGAGCGCAATGCCCATGCGGAGTGCGCTGGCAATCGGCGGCGAGACGCGAGCCACGTCCGCGCCGCGCTGGCCCAGGAACGCCTCGCCGCGGAAGTAGAACGCGTTCTGCATCAGCCAGCCGAGTCCCATCGCATTCATGCGGCGCAAGCTTTCCGGCGAGGCGTCGTTGAGGTGCGCGATCGACCAGCGCAGTTTCGCGACCGGCGTCTCGGCGTTGACCCGCTCCAGAACTTCGAGCAGGTGATGCACCGCGCGGTCGTTGTGCCAGTGGAACGTCGCGGTCATGCCGTGCGAGACGGCCCAGCGCAGCACCTCAGTGAGCGTCTCTTTCTGCGCCGGCGTCGGATTGTCGTTGTTGTAGAGGCCCCAGGCGGCGTTCTCGCCGATACCGTTGAAGCGCAGGAGCCCGTCGCCAAAGCCCATCGGCAGGACCTGCGTCAATTCCTTGAAGTCCTCCAGCTCGCGATCGCGGCGCGGCGCGGAGAGGCTGTAGCGCACACGAAGTGTCATGCCGCCTTGACGCCACAGCGCGAGCAGCGGCTGGTAGTCGTCGATCGGAAGATTATAGCCGCCGGGATCCATCACCCCGGTGAGGCCCAGCGCATTGAGCGCGCGAAAGAAGGCGCGCGTGCCTTCGACCTTCTGCGCGAATGTCGGCCGCGGCAGGAGATCGAACAGCTCGCTGATCGCACGGTTGTCGCCGGTGACCCAGCCGGTCGGTTTCGCGTCCTTGTCGTATTCGATGACGATCCGCGGCTCCCGCGCCTCGTCGCGGCCGAGGCCCAGCGCCGCGTATCCGCCGGGGCTGAGCAGCACGCGGCTGTAAAGCAGCTGCACATAGACCAGATGATCCGGCGCGGCGGCCGCCAGCTCGGTCTGGGTCGGGCGGCGGTCTTCGGCGAACTGCCGCTCGGTCCAGCCGCCGGCGACGATCAGCCAGCTTCCCTTCGGCGCGGTCTTGGCCGCGGCGCGGATGCGATCGAGGGCGGCCGCGAGCGTGCGGACGCCGGTCCAGTGCACCTCGGTGGTGTAGGTCAGGCCTGCGCGGATGGCGTGGATGTGGGAATCGATCAGGCCGGGAATGACGGTTCGGCCACCGAGGTCGACGATGCGGGTCGAAGCACCTGCCAGCGCTCGGATTTCCGCCGTGCTGCCGATCGCGGCGATCTTTCCGTCACGCACCGCGAGCGCCTGCGCCGGGGCGGCGTCGTAAACGACGATCTTGCCGTTGAGCAGAAGGGTGTCGGCGGATTGGGCGTTGGCTGGCCAAATAGAAATTGCTGCCAGCGCAACAAGCGCAAGGCTCGTGTCCCGGATGCGGCGCAGCGTGAGCGCGAAGCGCGAAACGGTGCGCTGCTGATCCGAGACCGTTGCAAAGGCGGTGTCTGGTACGGTACCGGGTCTGCAGCGCATCATTCCGCTGCGCTGCATGCTGCGCTGCGCCCGGGACACGGCGGTGTTACAGCCGCCGGAGCGTGCAATCGGTCTCGATGAACATCGCGCCGGGCTCGGTGCGGCGGAACACCCTCTCCTGCCGATAGCCGGACTTCTCACACGAGATCGTCACGTCTTCGGGCTTCACATCCTTGTTGATGTGGCTGCGGTAGAGGCCAAGCACATTGGTCTTGAGCGCCACCGGCTCACCCGACTTGGGGCGCAGGAACACCTGCGCTTCCGACACCGGCGAGCCGCGATGATCGCGCACGAAACCGAAATAGGCGGGACCTGCGCCCTCGGTGTCGTTCATCGCATCGTAGTCGTCGCCTCCGGCGAAGGCGGTTGCGCCGAGCGCCAGAGCCGCGGCTGCGCTTGCAAGGGTCCGGATCAGGATGGACATGGAAGCCTCCAATTCAAGCCTTCCCACTCTAGCGCAAGCGGATGGCATCTTGAAGCGGCGGAACCGCCGCCCTCACCAGCGCCAGAAGAACCGCAGCGCATAGATCAGGATCGGGATCACCGCGAGCGGCACGATCCAGACAAGCGCCAGCGGGATTTTCCGCACCACGTGCTGCGGCAGGAGCGTGGCGAGGATGCCGAGCACGCCCGAGGCGAGCAACGTCGTCGCGGTCCAGCCATACCAGTGCATCGCCGGGCCCTGGTTGCGCACCGCGGGAGCCCAGCCGAGGTTCACGTCGTTGGTGCCTGGATGGTAGGTGAACAGGGGCCAGTTCTGCATCTCGCAGGCGGTGTAGATCACCGGCGTCGCGATCGCGAACACGGTCGCGAAGGTGCGGAAGGTGGTGGAGGTTGCGGCGGATTGCGCGCGCGGCGCGTCCTGAACTGTGGTGCTCATGACCCGAACCCCCGGACGTTGTTGACGATGTGGCCGGCCAGGAACATGAACCAGACCATCGCGGCCAGCAGGACGGTCAGCCATTTGCGCGCGCTTTCGTAGTCCGGATTGCGCGCGTCCTTCCAGAACAGCCAGTAGATCGGCAGGAGACCCAGCCCGATCACGGCAAGGTGCTCCTTCAGTTCGAACACGCCTTGCGTCTTCCAGAACCCCTGCTGCTCGATCGGGATGCGCACATACATCCGGTACTTGGTGTAGATCCACGCGCCGAAGAAGAAGGTGATGATCCACAGCACGCAGACCGCGACCGCATAGCCCGGCCCGTGCACGGCGCGGAAGCGCGTGACGAAGCCCGCACCGCCGGCGCCCACAACCTGCCGCACCGGCATCAGCACTGAAGCCGCCTGATGCGTCAGCGCGCCGAGCAGCGCGACGGCGAGCAGCGCGTGGAAGGTGAACAGGATCGTCCAGAAGGTGCTGACGTCGATAAAATCCAGGATGAAGTCAGGTACCAGGCCCATCGATTCCTCCAACCTAGCAGCACGGGCAGTTCTCCCTCTCCCACAGGGAGAGGGAGATCACCGCCCGCATGTCATCAGTCGTTTCTTATTTCACCATCACTTTGCCAGCGGATCCGGCCGGAGCTGGAAGTGCGCCGCGAGCGGCTTGGTGCCCTTGCCGCCTTCGATCAGCCACGGCGTGCGATCGCCGTTGGCGGCCCACAGGCCGCGGCCCTTCCAGCCGGCATTCGGATCGTCGATGCGTCCGTCGAACCCCTTGGCATAGAAGCCGAGCGGATACGGCACACGGATCCGGATCATCTTGCCGTCCTTCAGCGCGACGAGGCCGTCCTCCAGGTTCGCTGTCGACATCGGGATGTCTTCACCGAGCCCGAAGGTGTTGTGCTGATCGACCCACGAGTAGTAGCTCGACTCCGCGCTGTTCTCGCCGATGCCCTTGAAGCCCGGGCCGGGATACTGGTGGAACGCCCAGCCCTCCGGGCAGTGGTCGCCGGTCGCCTTCGGGCCGTTGAGCGGACCCTTGCACAGGCGGCGGTCGAACACGCCCATGTGGCCGCTCGCGAGCGAAACCCACACGCGGCCCTGCTTGTCGATGTCGCCGCCGCGCGGGCCGAAGCCCGGAAGCGGCACGTTGTACATTTCCGACAAGGCGCGATGCGGATTCTTGCCCGGATCGACGCGCACGATCGCGCCCGGATTGCCGCGCAGCGTTCCCCACACCGAGCCGTCGGTCGGGCTCGGCATCACGGAGTAGAACGTCGGGCCGATCCGCATGTCCTTGCCCGGCTCCTGCGGCTTGCCGGGCTCGGTGTATTCGTCGCGCTGGCCGTTGCCGTTGGTGTCGAGCACCAGTGCGGTCCAGCCCTGCGACTTTTCAATGTCTCCCGTTTCATCGAGCATCTTGGTGTTGATCCAGCCGACATTGCCGCCGCCGCCGCCGGTCGACATCCACACCGTCTCGTTGGCGTCGTAGCCGAACTGCAGATGATGCGAGCCGAAGCAGGTCTGGTATGCGGTGTATTTTTTGGTCTTGGGATCGTACATCGTCACCCGGCGGTTGGTGCGGTCGAGCGGAAACTCGACGGCCGACGGATGGCTCGAGCCCTTCTTGCAGAACGCCGGATTGTCCGGCACGTGGCCGGTCGCGGCGAGCCAGACGCGGCCCTTCCGGTCGAGCATCGAGTTGTGATTGTTCGCCCGGCTGTTCCAGATGTTCTCCTCGCCCCAATAGGCCGAAGGCCCGAGGATCTTGACCGAGCCCGCGTTGCCGGGCCCGAGCGCGAGCGGCATGTCCGGCGTGGTCGGCAGCACGAAGTTGGTCGCGACGTTCTTCACCGGATCGAGGATCGGCATGTCGTCGCAGGCGTGCTCGCACTGCCCGTACACCGGCCCGTAGGCATTGACCGTCGGATAGCGGCGGTCGCTGGCGATCAGGTCGTGCAGGTACTGCTTGTCGTTGTGCCAGTCGCGCAACGTCACGACGATGTTGCGCTCGACGCCTTCCGGACGCGTGGGCTTGGCGAACGGCAACTCGCCCTTCTGGACGCGTTCGGTCCAGTCGGCGAGATACTTGAACGGCACGCCGCCGAGCTGGCCCGCGATGATGTTGACCATATTCTCGCCGGCCTGCCCCGCCTGGACGCGCTTCACCCAGGCCTCCTCATGGTTCTTCGACGCCTTCAGGTGAAACTCGGGGATGGTGCGGGTCGATTCCTGGCCGAGCTGATGGCAGCCGACGCAGCCGTTGTTCTTCATGCCGTTGAGATAGCCGGTCATCTTCAGGTTCGGCGGCGCGTCCTTGCTGCCGAAGAACTCGGCATCCGGCAGCTTCATCATCGCGAACCAGTAGATCGCCGGATAATACTTCGCGGCCTCCTTGTCGTTCGGGGCCGGCACCGCGGTGAGATTGAGCTGCTTGCCGGGCTCGCTCTTCACCTTCGGCGAGTCGACGAGACCGTAGCCGCGCACCCAGATGTCGTAATTGGCCTTCGGCAGGTCGGGGATCACGTAGCGGCCCTGATCGTCGGTGACGACGCTTCTGATGAAGCGCACCGGCAGGTCGCGGGTTTCCGCGATCACCCAGACGCCCGCTTCCGGCCCGCCCGGTCCGCGCACCACGCCGCCGATGTCATCATTGTCGATGGCGACCGCGGCCGCCTGCTGCGCGCTCACGACGTTGGGCGCGCCGATACCGATCGCGGCAAGCCCGATGGCCGCCGCACTCGCCAAAAGCAATCTTCGCAATTTCATGGGATCCTCCTGCAGTCGCCAAGCTTTTTTCTGGGTAGCCGTTGGGGCCCTGCTTGAGCACCGCCCCAACGAAACCTTGAAGGTACGTTCCGCCCTCTTCTCTTGTTGTTTGCCTCAGTCTACCTCGCCAGCGGATCGGGCCGAAGCTGGAATTTCACCACCTTCGGCCGGGTGCCCTTGCCGGTCTCCAGATGGAACGGCGTGCGGGTGCCATAGGTCGCCCAGACACCCCTGCCCTTCCAGCCGGCGTTCGGATCGTCGATGCGTCCGTCCATCCACTTGGCGTAGAAGCCGAGCGGATAAGGCACGACGAAATTGAGCCATTGGCCGTCCACCAGCGCCATCAGCGACTCGTTGGCGTTGCCGGTCGCCCATGGCACGTTCCGGCCCAGCCCGAACGTGTCGAACTGATCGACCCACGTGTAGTAGCTCGCCTCCGCGCTGCCGCTTCCCTCGATGCCCGCAAGCTGCGGGCCGGGGAACGGATAGAGCGTCCAGCCCTCCGGGCAGTGCTTGCCGTTCGCGGTCTGTGGCCCCTTGAGCACCTTGCACTTGCTGCGGTCGAACTTGCCCATATGGCCGCTTGCGAGCGGCACCCAGGCGATCCCCTCGCGGTCGATGTCGAACCCGCGCGGTCCGTAGCCCGGCAGCGGCGGCTCGTAGATTTCCGCAAGCGCGGTCTCCGACGGATTGCCGCCCGGCTCGACGCGGATCACGTAGCCCGGAAACGTCAGCACCGAGCCCCAGACCGAGCCGTCCTTGGGATTGACGCCGATGCCGTAGAGCGCGCCTGTCACGCGGCGGTCCTTGGCCGGATCGAGCGGCTGGTTCGGCTCGGTGTAGTCATCGCGCTTGCCGTTGCCGTTGGTGTCGAGAACGATCGGCGTCCAGCCCTGCGCCTTGGCCTCGTCGCCGGTCTCCTCGAACACGTTCCGGTCGAGCCAGCCGAGCACGCCCGAGCCCGGCCCGCCGGCGCTCATCCACAGCGTGTTGTTGGCGTCTTCGGCGAACACGAGATGGTGGGTCGGATAGCAGGTGCGAAGCAGCGTGACCTTCTCGGTCGCCGGATCGAACATCGCCAGATGCCGCGTCGAGGTTTCCAGCGGGAACACCTTCGCGGACGGATGGCTCGAACCCTTCTTGCAGAAGTCCGGATTGGGCGGCGGGCCGACGCGCGAGGTGTACCAGACGCGGCCCTTCTCATCGAACATCGGATTGTGCGTGGTGGACTGGCCGTCCCACAGCACCTCATCGCCCCAATAGGGCGACGGCGACATCGGATCGTTCTTGAAATTGTGCGTCTTCGGGTCGCGTACCGGCATCGTGAACGACGAGGCCACGTGCTTCACCGGATCAAGCACCGGGATCTTGTCGGTGGAATTTTCCACCGCGCCGTAGATCTTGCCGTTGGCGTTGACCGTTGGTTTGCGCTTGTCGGTCGAGGTCACGTCATGCAGGTAGTGCCTGGGATCGGAAAAGTCCCATTGCGTGATGACGACGTTGCGCTCGCGCCCTTGCGGGCGCCGCGGCTTTGCGGCGGGAAGCTCGCCCGCGGCGATCCGATCGGTCCAGTCGGCGAACAGCTTCAGCGCCCGCGGCGTCTCGATCCGGCCGATCGAGTTCGCCATGCTGGTCATGGCCTGCCCGGAGAGAATGCGCCGCGCCCAGGCATCCTCCGGCTTCATGTCGGAGAACATCGGCGGGATGGTGCGCGTCGCCTTGTTGCCGAGCGCGTGGCAGGTGAAGCAGCCGTTGGTCTTGGTGACGTTGAGCCATTCGGCCTGGCTCTTGACGTTGCCGACCGGAAATTCGCTCGCCGCCGGCGTCTTCAGCATCGCGTACCAGTAGATCGCCGGATAGTACTCGGCGGCGGCCTTGGGCGACGGCGCGGCCACCGCGGTGATGTTCACGGTCTTGCCGGGCTCGCCTGCGAGTTTCGCGGAATTGACGAGGCCGTAGCCGCGCGCGAACACCTGGTAGCTCGCCTTCGGCAGTTCGGGGATCAGGTAGCGGCCCTGCTCGTCGGTGACGACGCTCTTGATGAAGCGGGTCGGAAGGTCAGTCGTCTCGGCGATCACCCAGACGCCGGCCTCGGGCCCGTTGGGGCCGGACACCGTGCCGCCGATGTCGCTTGCGCCGACCTGAACTGCAGCCTGCTGCGCGCTTGCCGGAAGCAAAGCCGGCGTCGAAAGCGCAAGAATGCAAGAAAGAGCAAGCGCGGCCGCGCCGTCCAAGAGACCGCTTCGCAACGCCATATCGCCCTCCTGCCGTCGCCAAACTCAGTCGGGGTGGTGCGCATTGGGGCCGTGCGTGAGCACAGCCCCAATGAAACTTTTGCAGGTATCAGTCTCCTTGCTTCTTATTGCTTCCTGCTACTTCGCCAGCGGATCGGGCCGCACCTGGATGTGCACGGCCATCGGATAGGCGCCCTTGCCGAGTTCGTTGAGCCAGGGCGTGCGGTCGCCGGTGGCGCTCCACAGCCCGCGGCCCTTCCAGCCGGCGTTCGGATCGTCGATCCGCGCATCCAGACCCTTGGCGTAGTAGCCCATCGGGTACGGCACGCGCATCAGGACCATCTTGCCGTTGACGAGGGCGGCAAAGCCGTCCTGCAGATTCGCGGTCGAGATCGGCACGTTCTCGCCGAGCCCCACCGCGTTGTGGTGATCGACCCAGGTGTAGTAGCTCGCCTCCGCGCTCGAATTCGGCACGTCGTCGAAGCCGGGACCCGGATACTTGTGCAGCGTGAAGCCCTCCGGGCAGTGCTGGCCGTTGGCGTTCGGCCCGTTGAGCGGCTGCTTGCACTTGCTGCGGTCGAACGCGATCAGGTGACCGGCCGAGCCCGAGCCGTACAGCACGCCGTCCTTGCCGATGTCTCCGCCGCGCAGACCGATCGCTTCCTTCGGGACTTCATAGAACTCGCTGAGCTTGGTCTTCGGATCGAAGCGCAGGAAGCCCGGCCGTCCGCCGAACACGCCCGAGGTGTACCAGATCGACCCGTCGGTCGGATGCGGCATCACGGCGTAAGGCCCGGAGCCCGGATTATAGCGGGTGTCCTTACCCTCCTCCGGCTTGTCGCCGAACTCGTCGAGCTTGCCGTTGCCGTTGGTGTCGAGCACGAACGGGAACCAGCCGACCGCCTTCTCGGAGCTGCCGGTCTCGTCGAACACCTTGGTGTTGATCCAGCCGGCCACCGGCCCGGTGCCCGACATCCACAGCGTGTTGTCGGCGTCGTAGCCGAACTGCGGATGGTGGGTGCCGAAGCAGGTGTCGATGAACTTGTACTCCTTGGTCTTGGGGTCATAGACCGCCGCCTGCCGCGACGAGCGGTCGATCGGGACGACCTTCGCCGACGGATGCTCGGAGCCCTTCTTGCACCAGGCCGGATTGTCGAGGCCGCGGATGTTCGCGGCGAGCCAGACGCGGCCCTTGTCGTCGAACATGGCGTTGTGCTGGTTCGCCTTGGTGTCCCAAAGAATCGGCGTCGCCCCAGTAAGCCGACGGCGTCGTGGGCTTCACCGCGCCGGCATGGCCCGGTCCGAGCGACACCGGCATGCTGGGATCGGCGACCGGCATCTTGAAGGTCGAGACCTTGTGGGTCTTGGGGTCAAGGATCGGCATCTCGTCGGTGGAATATTCCGGCGCGCCATAGAGCGGACCGCCGGCATTCACCGTGGGTTTCCTCCGGTCCGACGAAATCAGATCGTGCAGGTACTTGTCGGGCTTCGACCAGTCCCAGGTGGTAACGACGAGATTGCGCTCGAGGCCCGTGGGACGCGCCGGTTTGTTCTTCGGCAGCTCGCCCTTGGCGACGCGGTCGGTCCAGTCGCCGAAATATTTGTAGGGCGCGCCGCCGAGCTGGCCGGCGATGCGGTTGGTCATCATCTCGCCCGACTGGCCGGCCTGGATGCGGCGCTGCCATGCCTCAGCACTCGATTCGAACTTGCCGAACTGCGCCGGGATGGTGCGCGTCGACTTCCTGGCCGAGCTGATGGCAGCCGATGCAGTCGACGTTGTTCATGCGCTGACGCCAGGTGTCGCGCGTGATGTTCTTCGGAATGTCGGTCGAGCCGCCGAAGTCCTTCTCCGGCGGAAGCTTCATCATCACGTACCAGTAGATCGCCGGATAATAATGCGCGGCCGCGGCCGCGTTCGGCGCGGGCACAGAGGTGTGGTTGAGCTGCTGGCCGGGCTTGGCGCGCATCTTCGGCGAGTTGACCAGGCCATAGCCGCGCACCCAGACCTGATAGTTCGCGACCGGCAGGTCCGGAATGACATAACGGCCCTGGTCGTCGGTGACGACGCTGCGGGTGAAGCGGGTCGGCAGATCGGTGGTCTCGGCGATCACCCAGACGCCGGCTTCCGGCTTGCCGTTCGGCGCCTTGACCACGCCGCCGATGTCGTCGGCGTCGATCGCGACCGCCGCGGTGATCGAAGCGGTGCGCGGCTTCGGCTGCGCGTTCGCCGGCGCGAGCACCGCAGCGCTCAGCGCAGCAATTCCAGCAACCGCCACTGTGGAATAGAGAACCTGTTTGAGGTTCATCGGTCGTCCTCCCTGTGAATTCCGGCCCATAAAATCTGGGGTTGTTGTTTTTACGGCTGCTACCCCGTTGTCGGGACGATCTTATACCAATTAGGATGCGGCGGAAGGCTGAACCGGCGTCTCCAGAAGAACCGGCACCAAGGTGCGTCGGAGGAACGGGATGCGATCCGCAAAGGCGGCGATCGTCAGCATCGCCATTCTCATTTTGTTGCACGCCGTTGCCGGTGTGGGCAGCGCAACCGCGCAAACCTATCCGGCCCGTTCGATCACGATGGTGGTCCCCTACCCCGCGGGCGGTCCGTCCGACACGCTGGCCCGCGTGATCGCCGAGCGGATGAAGACCGCGCTCGGCCAGACCGTCATCATCGAGAACGTCACCGGCGCCGGCGGCAGCATCGGCACCGGGCGCGTCGCCCGCGCGGCGCCCGACGGCTACACGCTGGCGCTGGGACACGTGCAGACGCACGTCATCAATGCCGCGACGCAAAATCTGCAATACGACGTGGTGAAGGACTTCGAGCCGGTGAGCCTGATCGCCGACACGCCGCAATGGCTGATCGGGCGGCCAAGCATTCCGGCCAGCGACGTGAAAGGCTTCATCGCCTGGCTCAAGGCGCAGGACGGCAAGGCCACCGGCGGCGCGGTCGGGGTCGGCGGCCCGACCGATCTCGCCGCGGCCTATTTCCAGAAGGCGACCGGAACCAGCTTCCAGCTCGCGCCCTATCGTGGCGGAGCGCCGCTCATCCAGGACATGCTGGCCGGCCAGATCGACTTCACCTTCGGGCAGGCGGCGAATTATCTCGGCCAGGCCCGCAGCGGCCAGCTCAAGCCCTTTGCGGTGCTGTCGCAGAAGCGATGGTGGGCCGCTCCCAACGTGCCGACCATGGACGAAGCCGGCGTGACCGGGCTTTACTCGTCGTTCTGGCACGGACTGTGGGTGCCGAAGGGCACGCCGAAGGAAATTATCGCGAGGCTCAACGCCGCCTTGGTCGAGACGCTCGCCGATGACGCGGTGAAGAAACGGCTCGCCGACATCGGTCAGGAAATCTGGCCGGCGGCGCAGCAGAACCCGGCGGCGCTCGCGGCGCAGCAACAGGCGGAAATCGATCGGTGGTGGCCGGTGGTGAAGGCCGCGGGCATCAAGAGCGAGTGACGCGCGCCGCCGGATGAAGCGATCCGGAACTGCCTCGTTAAGATGCCCTCGCACTACACTTCGTTCAATGCGGGCACCAACGCCGCCTAACGGCTCTCGGGACCCTTCGGCAGAGTTGCCGAGCCGCCACTTCTGGCTTGACCGGTCGTCTCGGCTTGCGGGCTCGATTTGTCGCTTGCAGTGAGCGCCGAGAAGTCGACGCGCCCGGCCGCGAGGAAAAAGCCGAAGACGGCGACAAGCGCCACGAAGGACCACAGGACCCAGCGCTTATCGTTGTTTTGATCCGCCGGAACCGGACGCGGCGGCATGTTGGGATTTTCCAGGTTTGTCATGGCGAGATCTCCTGGCGGTTCCTCTCTGGGGAACACAACCAGGATCGGCCTGAGGATGTTCCGGACGGTGCGACCGCGTCGCGCGCCAGGTTCAAGCGGAACCGGCTTTTTTGCTCCGAGCGTTCGCAAGGCGTTCGGGATCGAAATTCCGCCGATGCTGACCGCTCGCCCGGACAGCGACGAACAAGACGGCGCGACGTCATCAGGGCGTTCCGTTGTCTTTACTTCTTGCCGGTGGATGCAACCTTCTCCTTCATTTGCGCCAACTCGCCATTCAATTTTTCGACCATCGACTTGAGGGCCGTAATTTCGGCTCTCGCGGCGGCCAGTTCGCGGCCCGAGGCGGCAATGCTGGCCCGCGTCTCGCGCGCCAGCTTCGCTATCGTTTGCGCGAGAAAATCGTCATTGCTTTGAAGGCACCCGGTGCGGCGCTCCATCTGCCTTTCGGCGGTGCAGGTTTCGAGACCAGGCACGTCCTGTGCAGTCGCGCGCGACGACATCAGGGCCAGGAGCAGCATCGCCGCACAGCGCAAAGATCGTCCCATGGTTCCTCCCATTGGAGTGGCAAGCGTCCGACGACATCATAGGCGACATTTCATGGCAATTCCGGAACGAGCGCTGCCATCCTGGCGGGCACCGTCGATTCCTGGTGGCCGGTGAACAAGCCCGTGAGCCGCTCCCGCGCCGACGCCAATGATGTTACGCTGACCGGCAAGATTGCGTGATCGGCTCGCGACCGCGGGCGTCGAAGGGAAGTGCCGTGCATCTGACGTGACGACCTAGAAGACCGGGAGGGCGCGATGGTGAAATGGCCGGCCACAATCGCACTGGGTGTCATTGCGCTGGGAATAGCTGGTTCGGACGCGCAAGCGCAGACCGAACCCTATCCGAACAAGCCGGTCAGGATCATCGTCGACTCCGCGCCGGGCAGCGCGACCGACGTCGCGGCGCGGCTGATGGCCGAGCGGCTGTCGCGGGTGTGGAACCAGCAGGCGATCGTCGACAACCGCCCCGGTGCCGGCGGCTCGATCGCCGCGCGCGCGGCGTCGCAGGCAGAGCCGGACGGCTATACACTCTATGTGGGCGCCGCGTCGGTGTTTACCGCGGTCAAGGGCGCGCCGGGTGTCGCGCCGAATTTTCCGATCGAGCTTCCCCGCGACTTCACCTCGATCGGCTTCATGACGCAGCAGCCGATGTATATCGCAGTCGCTCCTTCGCTCGGGGTGAGCACGCTGCCGGAATTGATCGCGCTTGCGAAGCAAAAGCCCGGCGAGCTCTCTTATGCCACCACCGGACGCGGGCGCATCACCCACCTCACCATGGAGCTTCTGCAAAGCCGCGCCGGAATCAAACTGCAAATGATTCCCTATAGCGGCGGACCGCACGCGGCGATGGGAGACCTCGCGACCGGCCGCGTGCAGATCGTGGTCGAAGGCTATTCGGGTCTTGCCGGCGCGGTCACCAGCGGGACCATCAAGGGCATTGCGATCGCGGCGCATGAACGGCTGCCGGGCCACAATTACCTGCCGACCGTGGCTGAGACTTTGCCCGGCTTCCTCGCCGGCGGATGGAACGTGCTGCTGGCACCGATCGGCACCCCCGACGCAATCATCCGCAAGGCCAATGCCGATTTGCGCAAGGCTCTCGACGATGCCGCCCTGCGCGACCGGCTCGCGTCGTTGGGCTCTTATCTTCGTGATATGACGCCCGAGGAGGTCACCGCCTTCAGCCAGGAGCAGCAGCGCACCTGGCGGCCGGTCGCCGAGATGGTGGCGAAGCAGATGGCGGAGCCGTCGAAGTAACCGACGATGACAGAACGAAACACCCAACTGCGAATGACGGCCGTCTGGCTCGCATGCCTTGGCGTGTTCGCGTCCGCGCTGCCGGCCCTCGCCCAGCCCACGCCCGACCGCACGATCCGCATCATCGCGCCGTTTACGCCGGGCTCGCCCAACGACGTGGTCGCCCGCCTGATCGCGACACCGCTCGGCATGCGTCTCGGGCAATCGGTCGTGGTCGACAACCGGCCGGGCGGCGGCACCAGCATCGGCGTCAAGGCCGCGATGACCGCGGAGCCGGACGGCCTGACGCTGCTCGTCTCCAACAGCCCGACGCATTTTATCGCGCCGCTGGTCAACAAGACCTTCACCTACGATCCGCTGAAGGATTTTACGCCGGTCGGCACGATTGCGAGCGGCGGGCTGATGCTGGTGATCGCGCCGCAGGTGCCGGCGACAACGCTCCAGGAATTCGTCGCCTATGCCAAAGCCAATCCCGGCAAGCTCAACTTCGGCTTCGGCCAGGGCACGCTGCCGCAGCTGGTCGGCGAGATGTTCAAGCACGCGACCGGCGCGCAGATCGCCAACATTCCCTACAAGGGCGGCGCGCAGGCGGTGACCGACATGCTCGGCGGCCGGGTGCAGATGAACATCGGCACCATCTCGACGCTCGCGCCGCTGGTTCGCGAAGGAAAGCTGCGCGCGCTCGCCGTCACCAGCGCAAAACGCAATCCGGAGCTGCCGGACGTGCCGACCATGGCGGAGGGCGGACTGCCCGAGGTCGCGTCGGTGACCTACTACGGCCTGTTCGCGCCCGGCGGCACGCCGGACGGCGCGGTGCGCCGCATCAATGCCGCCATTAACGAAAGCCTGAAGGCCGCCGACATCGCCGCGGCGATCCGGCGCATCGGCTTCGAGCCGCATGGCGGCGCACCGGAGGATTTCGCAGCGCTCATCACCGACGACATGAAGGTCTGGGTTCCGATCGTGCAGAAGACCGGGTTCCAGATGAATTGACGTTGACGCGGCGCGAGTTGATTCAATCCAAAACGAGCATGGCTCTAGTTAAGTTGTGGTTTGACCCCCTTCCGCTCGCGCCGCTCGGCTTCCTGCGCCTGTTTCTCCCAGGCCTCGGCGATCTTGAGCAGCGTTTGCCTGTCCTCGTCTTTCATGGTCTCGGCGATGCGGCGGCAATCTGCCGCGTTCTGCCGATATTGCCTGGCGCTGTTCATGGCCGTCCTCAACGTCATCCGTTCTGGGACAGCTAACCGCCGAATCGGAACTCTGGTTGCGAAGCGCAGGCGCGACATGCGCGCTGGAACCCGGAGGGAAGTTGTGGGTTTAGGCTCAATCGGGGGAACGACTTCGCATGACTCTCGCCGAGATGTATCGGACCCATGCCGCCGAATGCGTGGCGCTGGCGCAGAAGGCCCGGACCACCGAAGACCGCGCCCGCCTTTTGCAGATGGCACAGGCCTGGCGTGAGCTTGCCGAGCGGCACGAAGTTGACAGCCTGCGGAACACGCCACGGGCTAGCGGAACCTGACCTCGACACGGACGGAGTGCTGGCAGCGCGGGCACTCGAACAGGCGCAGGTCGTGGTCGGGCTTTGTGGCAGGCTCGATGGCCGCGAGCCACATCGGGGTGCGGCATTCGGAGCACGGGGGGTGTCCGATGATCTCGGTGGCCACCAGCGGAAACTCGAAATCACGCATCCGTCACCTCCCGATCCCCGGGGCGGACGAGCACCGACTCCAGACAACCGAGTATCTCACGGCGGCAAACGCCAAAAAAGCCCCGGCGACGCGCGCCGGGGCCAGGTGCAGCCGCCATGAGATGCGACGCAGGCGGCTGTTTATCGGGCTGCTGTTTATTGCGCCAGCCGCAGGTTGGACAGCGCCGTGCCGATCGACGAGAAGGTGCTGACCAGCTGGTTCGCCTTCTTGATCTCGGTGAACTTGTCCGGCGAGCTCGCGCACTTTTTCATGACGTCCTGCGTCGGATCGCCTCCGGTGTTGACCTGCACCGTGTAAATGACGATCCCCGCATTCTTCGCATTGGTGCAGGTGATCAATTCCCGCGCGTCGATGTCCGCCTGGTTGTGCGAGAACCGGTTCTGCGTGTTCAAGCCGTCGGACATCAGGATGATGACCTCGGTGTATTTGAAATTCGCTTCCTTGGCGGGAATCGTGAACGGCAACGCCGTCAGCGACTGGTAGGCCCAGGCGATGCCGATGCCCTGGTTGGTGTTGCCGTTGGGATAGAGACCGTCGACCTTCTCGTCGAGCGCGGTCCAGTCGTAGGACAAGGGCAGCAGTTGAGCCGGGCATGAGCCGTATTGCTCCGCCGGAAACAGGGTGGCTTTCAGGTTGATGTCCGGCGCCGTGTTCTTGGTGTCGTAGTCCTGGTCGCGATCGGTGACGCAGCCGTTCCAGTCCTTGTGGTCGCGGACCGTCCACGTCTTTCCTTTGTTCTCGCATTGGGATTTCGTGTCGTAGTCGTCATTGCTGCACGAGCCGTTTTTCTCGTCCCAGAGGTCCCAGCGGATCCAGTCGGACTGATAGTGGCTCTTGCCGAATTTGACGTCCTTGCTGAACGGAATGATCGAGACGTAGACGTCGCCGTCCTTCGCCGCAGCGGCCTTGAGCTGCTTCAGCAGGCTTTTGGTCGCGGGCTTGAGCGCTTCCATCTTGCCGTCGTCCCACATCGACCCTGTGGTATCGAGGGCGAGCGCGACGCGGAGCCGGGTGTTGCCCCACTTCGCGATCGACTGGGCGCCCAGCGTCACCTGCTTGACACCCATCAAACCCATGAAATCCGCCTTCACGGTCGCGGTGGCCGCGATGACGACCTTGCTGCCCCCCTCCGTCGTATAATTGGCGCTGACGGTGACGCCGGTGGCTTCGGGGCGGTTGAACAGCGACTTGAAGTAGGCATCGGCCTTGGGCTGAAGATCGGTCTGGTTGAGCGACGCTGCCTGCTTCGACAGCATGAGCGCGGTGCCGTCGACCGCCGCCTGCATGGCAACCCTGACCGAGCTTGCGTGGCTGAAATCGACGGCGGCTCCGACGAAGCCGACCAGAGGCACCGTGGCCAGCGCAAATGTCACCGTGACGTTTGCACCATTGGCCTGCCACGCATGCCGCGCGAACCTTCGCAACCAGACGAACGCTGTACTGCTCATGGGACCTCCTATGCGGATGTCCCGGAGAGCGGTCCAGCGAATGTCGTTGCGCCAGCTAAAGAGGCGTGAAGCCGATCATTTCAAATTGCTGGCGAATTGTACGAGCCGGCTCCGCGAGCGTCCGCCGCTGCCGTTTTCCGCTATGTCCCGTTATGCCGCCCACGTCCGCGCTTATGGGCCACAAGATTTGAGCAACCATGCACGCGCCGATGCGCCGATGGCCAAGCCAAAAAGGGCCGGTGCTGAATGCCGCCGTCGAGCGCCGTGCGTCAGCGCGTCACATCGTCGGGATTCATCCCGCCCTCGATCGACGGCGCTTGCCGATAGGCGCCGGTCTGCTGTGCCTGCTGCTGCGCCGCCGCAATTTCCCCGATCGGCTCGTCAGGCTGCAGCGGCGGCGACGTCCGCGGCACGAGTTCGGCTTCGGCCATCAGCCAGTGCTCCCGATCGCGGCCGACGGGCTGGCCTTCCTCGATCCAGATCTGGAAGGCGCGCTCGCGAATGCATCGTTCGAGGTTGGCGTCATAGGGCATGGTGTGCTCCATCACTCAGTGCCTCATAGCTCACTGTCTTGGCTCAATGTCTTGCGCGCGATGGAACTACGGGAGCGTCGGGATCGACAAGCGGCACGTCCAGCGCGCCGGTGAGCTCGATCATGGCGTCGATCACCGCCTGATCGCCCAAAATGCCGCAAAGCCGGCGCACGGTTTCGCGCGGCGACGCGGCACCCTCTTTCTCGTCGTCGATATAGGCCGCGAGTTCGTCCTGCGAGCGCCGGACCGCCTCCAGCAGCGCAACAACATGGTCTTTCATGGCGCAGGATCAACGCAATCGCCCCGGATTGGTTGCGTCCCCCTGGCGCAGCCGCTCCCCCGGCGTTGCGGCCCCGTGCTATGATCGCGCGTCGAAAAACGCACCGTGGGGGCTCAAGTTGGACCGACGACGTTTTATTGCAGGAATGGCCGGCAGCGCGGCCCTGTGGCCGGCATCCGGCTTCGCCCAACCGGCGCGCATCAGGCGGATCGGCGCGCTGGTGATCGGCAACGCGGACGCGGCGTCGTTCTCGAAACAGCTTCAGGAAGGACTGGCGGAACTCGGTTTCGACGAGGGACGCAACTACGTGCTCGAGCTTCGCTCCGCCGAAGGACAACTCGCCCGTCTCCCCGAACTCGCGCGCGAGCTGGTCAGCGCCCGGGTCGACGTGATCGTCGCGCTGTTCACGCCCTGCGCCTTCGCCGCCAAGGGCGCGACCCGCGACATCCCGATCGTCATCCTGGCGGGCGATCCGGTCGGCACGGGCCTGGTGGAGAGCCTGGCGCGGCCCGGCGGCAACCTCACCGGCATATCCCAGGTCGCCGCCGAAACGCACAGCAAGTGCATCGAGATCTTTCGCGACATGCTGCCGTCGCCGCGGCGCATTTCGGTGTTCGCAAACGCGGCCGACCCGCTGTTCGCAAAGTCGTTCATCGAGCACGTCGAGCGAGTCCGGGCGGGTATCGGCCTCGATGTGCCGATCGTCAGCGTGAACAACGTGCAGGAGCTGGAGGCGGCGTTTGCCGCCGCGCGCGGCACGTCGGACGCCGTCGTGTTCCAGGCAAGCCTGCCGACCAAACGGGTGGCGGAACTGGCGCTGGCCAACCGCCTGCCCGCCGGCACCAGCATCCGCGCTTTCGCCGAGATCGGCGGGCTGATGTCGTACGGCTCGCACGGCCCGGTCCTGTTCCGGCAGGCGGCGAAGTTCGTGCAGAAGATCCTGCAGGGCCAGAAGCCCGCGGACATTCCGCTGGAGCAGGCCACCAAGTTCGAGCTTGTGATCAACCTCAAGACCGCGCGCGAGATCGGAGTGACCGTGCCCGGTCCCCTGCTCGCCCGCGCGGACGACGTCATCGAATGAGGCCGGGAGGGGGAACCATGGCACCGTGGGCATTCATTGCCGCCCTGCTCTCCTGTCTCTCACCGCCCCGGCCGCCGTCGCGCAGGACTATCCGTCGCGGCCGATCACCATCGTGGTTTCGACCGCGGCCGGCGGCGGCAACGACATCATGGCCCGCGTGATCGGCGAGCGGATGAGCCGGACGCTCGGCCAGCAGATCGTGGTCGAGAACCGGCCCGGCGCGGGCGGCACCACCGCGACGCGGCAGATCGCCAAAAGCGCGCCGGACGGCTACACGCTCGGCCTCGGCAACACCGGCACCCTGGCGCAGGGCCCGGCGTTCTACACCAATGCGGGCTATGACCCGACCACGGACTTCACGGCGATCGGCCTGATTGCCAACGCGCCGGTGGTGATGGTGGTGCATCCCGACGTGCCGGCGAAATCGCTGCAGGAGTTCGTTGCGCTCGCGAAACGCGAGCCCGGCAAGCTCGGCTACGGCTCGGGCGGCGCGGGAACGCCCAATCACCTGGTCGGCGTGATGTTCTCAAGCGCCGCCAACGTGTCGATGATCCACGTGCCGTTCCGCGGCTCGGGGCCTGCGGTCGCGGCGCTGGTCGGCAACCACGTGGCGGCGATGTTCGCGGGCCTGCCGTCGGTGATGGGCAATATCAAGAGCGGCGTGCTGCGGCCGCTCGCGGTGACGAGCCTCAAGCGGATCGCTGCGCTGCCCGACCTTCCGACCGCGTCCGAAGGCGGCCTCCCCGGCTTCGAGGCGGCGCAGCGCTACGGGCTCATTGCACCGGCGGGCCTGCCGCCTGCCGTCACCGCAAAGCTTTCCGCGGCGCTGCGCGAGGCGCTCACCTCCGACGAGGTGAAGACGCGGATCGACGCCGAGGGCGCCGAGCCGTTGCCGAGCACGCCGGAGGAATATGTGAAGGACATCGCCGGCGAATGGGCGAAATGGTCGAAGGTGGTGAAGGACGCGGGGATCGCGACGAACTGACGCGCCCTCTACTCCGCGACGATGTCGGCGGGCACGGCCGAGCGGTTTCCGGCCGCTTCAAACGCGGACAGCAGATTGGCAAGATCGATCAGTCCGATCATCGCGCCTTCGACAGTGACGAGGCCTGACAGCGCGCCCGAGCGCCCGTCGTTGGCAACCGTGGGCACCTTTTGGACCTTGCCCGGCTCGAATGCGACGATGTCGAGCACCCGGTCGGCCAGCAGGCCGACCTGACGGTCCTCGATCTGCACGATGATGATGATGTGCGTCGGCGTGGCGTCGGTGTGGCCCAGCCCGAAGCCGCAGCGCAGATCGATGATCGGGATGATCGCGCCGCGCAAATTGAGCACACCGCGCACATAGTCCGGCTGCTCCGGCAGGCGGGTTACGGTCGACCACTCCTTGATCTCGCGCACCGCCATGATGTCGACGCCATACTGTTCGTCGCCGATGGCGAAGCTGACCATCTCGGTCTGGCGCGCGGCGCTGGACGTGTCGCGCGTGGTGAGATTGCTGGCCAGCGATGTCGTTTGCATGGTGGCGTGCTCGGGTTCCCAACGCGGGTGTATGATGCGTGATCCCGGGAACGACGGGAGCAAGGTGTCTTCCCCGGTTTACAGGGCGGGGCTTAAACAACATTTAAGTCCGGTATTTTCCGGTCAAACACCGCGGCCCATGCGGGCAACCCGTCTCGCGATCATCAACCATTAACTAAGCTGACACAGGCCCGCCTATAGTGGCGGCAACAGTGCCCAAGGTTCCGAAGGGAGCACGATCCTGACCGGGTCGCCAGCCGCCACGGTACCGCCCGATTGCACGATTGCCATGATGCCTGACTTGTAGACCGGCGTGCCTTTGGGCGTTTTCGAAATCATCAGCCGCTTCAAACCCTTCTGAAATCGATCGATATAACTGCACGGCACCCGCACACCGGTCGCTTGCAGCACCGCCGTTTCACCAACGTGGATCAGGCATCCCAAGGGGAGCGAAAGCAGTTCAATTCCACGCGTTGTGATGTTCTCGCCCAGATCGCCCGGCCCGACCTTGAAGCCCTCCTCGCGGAGTTGCTCGAACAACTCTTCATGCATCAGATGGACCTGACGGAGATTTTCCATCTGCCGGTTGCGCCTGGCCAGCCAACGGTGCTTGACGAAACGGCCGGCATGCGCGTCGCCTTCGATGCCGAAACCTTCGAGAAGCCGGATCGACGGCCGAACCGGCTTGCTGAAGCGATGCTTGTCGTCGCTGCTCACCGCAACAACCTTGCCGCCGCGAAAATCAGACCGAGCCGACCGCGTGGCCATCAACGCTCTGGCCTCCGTTTTGCTCACGGGTTCAGGCGCCAGAGCGCAAAGTTGAGAACGCTTGCAAATCCGACCCATGCAGCAAGCGGGATCAGGCACCACGCGGCCAGCCGATCGAGCCGTTGGAAAGAAACGATCGTGGCAAGGATGACGATCAATTGAGGGACGATGTTGATCAGGCCCAGGGCAACGCTCCTGGCGCCAAAAAACATCCACGACCACGCGGCGTTCATGGCGAGTTGCACGAGGAAGAGACCGAGCGCGACCCTGCGTCCGGCGATTTCCGGAGGCAGCAGCAAAATCCGCCAGACCGAAAACGCCATCAGCGCGTAGAGGGCCGTCCATACCGGTCCGAACACCCAATTGGGTGGATTGAACACGGGTTTTGCGAGCCCTGCGTACCAGGGTGCGAGATTGGGATAGGTCGCGATCTGCCCGGCAATCGATGTTGCCGCGACAAGACCAACCGCCATGAATGCAAAGCCGAGCTTCCACATGAGCCTGTCTATTATTGCACGGCTCAAGGCCAACCAGGACCGCGCGAAGATTGCGCATCAATGCAGGCGCGAGGCCGTGGAGCGCAAGGCTCATTCCACTCACGTCACTCTGCCGAGCATTCCACTCACGTTACTGTGTCGAGCACGCTTCCAATTGCGCTAGCGCAATTGACAGAGCCTTTGAAAAATAAGTTTCGGAACGAACTCACGTACAGCGCGGTTCGGACAAGAGACCCACCTGACAATTTAACCGCGGAGATTCCCATGGCCAAAGAGCCCAAGCAGCTTGCCGACCTGTTCCACGATACGTTGAAAGACATCTACTTCGCCGAGAAGAAAATTCTCGCATCCCTGCCGAAGATGGCGAAGGCAGCGCAGAACGAACAGCTCAGCGCCGCGTTCAAGAAGCACCATTCGGAAACCGAGGGCCAGATCGAGCGGCTCGAGCAGGTTTTCGAGGAGATCGGCGAGAAGCCGCAGGGCAAGACCTGCGCCGCCATCATGGGCATTCTCGACGAAGGCAAGGAAATCATGGACGAGTACAAGGATTTGCCCGCCCTCGACGCCGGCCTCCTGGCGGCCGCCCAGGCGGTCGAGCACTACGAAATCTCCCGCTATGGAACTCTCTGCACGTGGGCGGAACAGCTCGGCCACGAGCAGTCGGTCAAGCTGCTCGGTGAAAACCTCGATGAAGAGGAAACCACCGACGAAGCGCTGTCGGAACTGGCCGAAAGCGTGGTCAATCAGCAGGCTCAGGCGGAAGCCGCCGAATAAAAAAGAAATCGATGGCGGGGCCGCAGACGGCTTCCCATGTGACTTGAGTTGAATGCTTCAACCAACAGGAAGAGAGTTACAAATGGCTAACCAAAATCAGGGCGGACAACAGGACCAGGGCAATCCGAACCAGGGTGGCCAGCAGGGCGGCCAACAGGACAAGCCGGGTCAGCAGACTCAGAAGCCCGGTCAGGGCGGCCAGCAGGGCGGGCAGCAGGACAAGCCGGGCCAGCAGAACCAGAAGTAAGCGCGCCGCAAGCGCATGGAAGTCAGGCCCCGCTTCGGCGGGGCCTTTCCTTTTGCGTTTTGCTTTCGCGACAGCATCCCTGTCAGAGGGTCGCTAGGCCCGCCAGCGATCAGGCGCAAGCAGTCGCGTGGCGACGATGAGCAAGCACGCCCCTACGATCCCGGCGATGAGATAGCCCAGCCATCCCGCCGCAAGCGGGATGCCGGCGAGGTTGAACAGCCAGGCGGCCAAGCCGGCCCCGATCATTCCCAGCACGATGTTGATGATCAGGCCCATGTTGCTGCGGGTCAGTTTCTCGGCCACCCATCCGGCGATGCCGCCGATGATGATGCTTGCAATCCAGCCCATCCCTGCGTCTTCCATGCGACTCTCCTGAGTTCCTCGCGAACAACACCGCAATGGCCGGAAAGTTCAGGCGTCGTGGGCGCGAACCGTCATGACACCGAAGCCCTTGCCGTCTATCCGGCGGGACGACGTGGCGGCTGCCGGTTTCCAGGCTGGCTATTTCTTCTCGAGGAGCAGCGTCGCCTCCTTGCGGATCGCCGGCACGAAACGCTCGGTCAGCTTTGCGAGCAGCCAGGGCAAGGTCACTTCGAGCCGAAGGCAGTCGTCGAGCACGTCGATGGTCCCCGCAGCCGACTGTCCGAGCGCGCGAACCCGCAGAGCCAGCCGGTCGCCGCTCCAGGTTTCCTCATCCACTGCGATGATGTGGCTGTAATTCGTCCGCGCTCGTACAAGCCCCGACTTCAGCCGACGCAACGCCTCATCCTTTCCCAGACGATGCGGGATCGACACGACGAGCGGCGCGCTCATGGCCCGGCTCGTTCACGCCTGCGTTCCGCGCGGTCGAGATGCTGACGAAGCAGCGCGACATTGCGGCGGTTGGCGCGGAACGCCACGTCGAACAGGTCGCCCGCGACCGGCACTGCGCCGACGACGCCGTCGAGCGCCACGTTGGCGAGCATCCGGGCGATCAGGATCCGCGGCGCGCCGAGCGCGCGGGCTTCGCGAACGATGTAGAGCGAGAGCAGCGTCGAGACGGCGTCGCCGATGCCCGGCACCAGGCCGATCAGCGCATCGAGCCCGAACCGGATGTTGGTGCCGGGAACGACGATGGCGGTGTCGAGCAGCGTGGACAGCCACTCGATGCGCGCAATACGCTCCGCGCGGCTCTGCGGGCGCGCGATGTCAAAAGCCAGACCTGGATAAGAGCGGTTGTTCATCGGCGCTAGATAGGAGCAAAGGCCGTCGCCGCAAGACATGTGAGCGAAGACATGTGCGCGATGACATGCACGAAGACTTGCGCGCGCCGGCTTCTGCCGTGTGTCGTTTGACTTAATGAAGTGTCTTGGCCGCTTCGGCGAGATCGTCTGCCGCGGCCGCGAGCCACCGCCAGGTCTTCGCCACCTCTTTCAGGTGATCGCTTTCATTCGGATTCTTGAGCGCCAGCCGTTCGCACTCGGCAGCCCGTTGGCGGTAGATTTCACTGACCTGCATGGTGGCCTCCCAGACGATCGACAGGAGAACCGGGAAGAATGGAACCGGTTCCCTCGCGCGCGGACTTGTGCGCCGAATTCATGCAGCCGGCGTCCCGAACGCGCTGCGCCGGCCGCGCTCTCAAGCTGGAGCACGGCCGGCGCATCTCACGCTGACGGTCAAAGCCCGCCGAGCAGCATCAGCAGCAGGATGATGCTCAGCGGCATTCCGAGAAGCCACAGGATCACAGGCATGGTTCGCTCCTTTTGTTGTCTTTGGTTCGGCTCAATGGGTCCGGACGACGGTCGCCCGCCAGCCCGGCTCGTACCACTTCGCGTCGCGCAGGATCCCGCCTTCGAGGGCGCCCAGCATCGCCGCCAATGCACCGGCCAGCATCGATGCCGCGAGCCACAGCGACAGCTTCATGGTCGCCTTGCGCGTCTCGTCGGCGGTCTTCTTGGCCTGCACGATCACGTCATTGACGCGCCGCTCGGCCTCGGCCTGCGGCAGGCCCGTGCGTGCGGAGACGACACGCGCTGCGTAGGTTCGGTCGGCGGCCGCAAGATCGCCGCCCTTGCGCAGAACCGGCGTGAACAGCCGTCCAAGCTCGTCACGCACCGGAGCCTGCGCGCCCGAGGCTCCGATGGGTGCAGGAGCGCCCTGCGCCGGCTCTGCACGCAGCAGCAGGTCGACATAGGACTCGACCGGGCTCGCCGCGGCGGTGCTGGCGGCGGCGCCCACCCCGGTCGCTGCGCCCGAGAGAATGTGTGTGGTGGCCGCGCCCAGCACAGACGCGCCGAGCAGCGTCGCCAGCGCCCAGGTGGCGAGGCCGTGCGCGGTGTCGCGGAAATAGATCTCGTCGTCGTGCAGGCCCACCCACTTCGTCCGCAGCCGCCCGGCGAGATAGCCGCCGACGGTGCCCGAAAGCATCGCGATGGCGATGAGATAAAGGCCTGCGCCGACATGGAACGTGGTCGCCGATACGCCCTCGTCGCTCCAGGGCGACACCGCGGCCAGTCCCAGGCCCACGCCGAGGGCGAGCAGCAGCAGCGTCACCGCGGCCGACACGGCGCCGCCGGCGATCACGGCGCCCCATGCCAGGGTGGATGTCTCATTCTGATCGACGTCTGCGATCATGGTCGTCATTTCTTCAGCTCCTGGTATCCGAATTGGATCGGACTCCTAACCGCCAAAGGAACTGCCTGTTCCTTGGGCGGGGGCATCGGAAGGAAATAAAACCGCGATGGCCAACAGCCCTGCGACGCGCCTCCGGACGTTCCGCCCCGAAACCGGCAGGCGGCCGGCGCATTGGCCGCGCACGCGACAACGGGAAAGCAATGTTCCGAAAAGCCTCGATTGCAATTCCGGCGCGTCTAACCGGCGGGTGACGCGCAGGCCGTCAGGCGCACGGCGGCCGCCGCGACGGCAATGATTGCGGCCGCCGAGAGAATGGCGAGCCAGCGTGCCACGCTGCTGAGAAAGCGCTGCGCTTCCGGATCGCCGGAGCGGCCGCCTCGGACCGGTCGGACGTACGGCGCGGCCATGGCAACGAGAGCGATCGCCGTCGCCGCAAATACCGTCAAGCGCATCGCGCCGGCCGGTGACGTTGCGCCGATGCAAACGACGCTTTCCGCGCCATAGACCACGAAGAAATGCGCCGCCCAGATGAGCGGGCCGCTCAGGCAGGCGACAAACTCGCCGAACGGGCGGGCTCCGGACGTCATGCGATGACCCGCGGAAAGCCGTGCAGCAGCAGCAGGCCGGCGAGCCCCTGGCCAACCGCATAAAGCCAGAGAAGCGTCAGATTATCGATCACCGCCCGCCGCCGCGTATCGATATGACCGGTAAACAGCTTAGCCAGCATGAAGCAGCCGACGACCGCGACCGTCGTGATGATCTGCAACTGCAGAAACAGGCCCATCGCCACCATGGCGGCGTGTGCGTTGGACGCAGGATCGAGGCCCGTGCTCAGGTGTCCCCATAGCTCGACGAACAACGCGGCGAGAAGCGCAAGTATTCCCAGACCCGCCGCAGCGCTAAAGCCTGTCCGCGATCCGTTTTGCGTGGGCACCTTGCGGGAAACGACGTTCGCTGCGCCCCCGCTCACGAGGAGGAGCAAGGCCGATGCGAAAGGCCACAGCGCAGGCGGCAGCGAGTCCGGCGCGGGCCAGACCTGCGGCGAGACGACCCACAGATAGAGGTACGAGAACACGTAAGCGAGATAAAGCGAGCCCGTCACCAGCAGCAGGACGACCATGGCCCACCAGGAGTGCGACAGCGGACCAGACGCATAGGCCGGCAAGGTGATCCCGCCTCCGATATCCACTTTCATCACCGGTTTCGGATCGGCGCCCCACATCCACCAAACGAACATCACGAGCGCGGCCGCGCCACAGAGTGCGGCAAGCGTAACGGCTTTGACCGTCAGCAACAGGAAGAACGCCGATGTAAAGATCGCGGCAAAGAACGGCGGCCAGCCCGGGCCCGGCAGACGCAGCACATATTGCGGTAGCGCTTCGATCGGCGACGTGACGATGGTTTCACGCCGCCCCGTGGCGCTGCCGGGGAGATACCAGCATCCGGCTTCCACCGCCTTCTCCAGGCCGGGCTCGTCCCACAGCGGATCGCGGCTGGCTACGACCGGGATGCTGCGCATTCCAAACGGGTGAGCGGGCATCCATTCGAGCGAACCGGCACGCCAGAGATTGCCGACATGACCCGACTGTCCCGGTCGGAAGTTGCGGACAAGGTCCACGAGAAAGACCATGACGCCCGCCGCAAACATGAATGCACCCACCGTCGAAATGAGGTTGAGCAGGTTCCAGCCGGGCAGGTCCGGATACGTGTAGACGCGCCGGGGCATGCCGCCGAGACCGGCCATGTGCATCGGGAAAAAGGTGACGTTGAATCCGATGAACATCAGCGCGAACGTCCAGCGCCCCAGCCGCTCGGACAGCGCACGGCGGCTGAACGCCGGGGTCCAGTAATAGATCGCCGCGAACAACGGGAAAACCATGCCGCCGACCAGCACGTAGTGCAGGTGCGCAACCACGAAATACGTGTCGTGCGCCTGCCAGTCGAACGGCACCATCGCGACCATCACGCCGGTGAGCCCGCCAAGCGTGAAAATAAAAAGAAAGCCGAGCACGAAAAGCGACGGCGTCGAGAACGTCATCCTGCCGGAGGCAATGGTGGCAATCCAGGCAAATACCTGAATGCCGCTCGGCAGCGACACCGCCATGCTCGCCGCCGAGAAGAAGCTCAGCGACAGCGCCGGAATGCCGGTGGTGAACATGTGGTGCACCCACAGGCCGAAGCTGAAAAAGCCCGTCGCGATCAACGCGACCACGATCAGGTTGTAAGCGACGAGCGGCGCACGGGCCATGGCCGGCACGATCATCGACACCATCCCGGCCGCCGGCAGGAAGATGATGTAAACCTCCGGATGGCCGAAGAACCAGAACAGATGCTGCCAGAGCAGCGGATCGCCCCCCTTCGCGGCGACAAAGAACGGCCAGCCGAAAGCCCGCTCAAGCTCCAGCAGCATGGTGGCGAGGATTACGGCGGGGAATGCGAACACAATCATTCCCGCAAAAATCAGCATGGTCCAGGCGAACATCGGCAGCTTGTCGAGCGTCATGCCGGGGGCACGAGTGCGAAGCACGCCGACGATGATCTCAATCGCGCCCGCGATCGCGGAGATCTCGATGAACCCGATGCCGAGCAGCCAGAAGTCCGCGCCCACGCCTGGAGAGAACTGTGTGCTGGTCAGCGGCGGATACATGAACCAGCCGCCGTTCGGCGCGAGATCGAAGAACAACGTGCCGAAGAACACGATCCCGCCGACAAAGTACGCCCAGAACGCGAACGCGCCGAGCCGGGGAAACGGCTGGTCGCGCGCGCCCAGCATCTGCGGCAGCAGCAGGATGCCCATCGCCTCCACGACCGGAACGGCGAACAGGAACATCATCACCGTGCCGTGCATGGTGAAGATCTGGTTGTAGGTTTCCTGGCTCAGGAAGGTGTTGCTCGGCACCGCGAGCTGCAGGCGCATCAGGAGCGCGAGAATGCCTGCCAGGACAAAGAACAGCAGCGCAGTGCCGACGTAAAAGCCGCCGATCACCGTGTTGTTGACATCGCTGACGATCCGCCACCCCTTCGGTGAAGCCCAGATGCGTTTGAGGTCTTCCAGCTCGCCGGCAGGCCGCGGCGCGGAGTTGGGCAGGCCGGTCGGAGCGGTGGACGCTGTCATCCGGCTCACCTCAACCCGAGAAGATAAGTGGCGAGCGCATCGTGCTGCCCGGGCGAAAAGATGCGAAATTCCGGCATCCGGTTGCCGGGCTTGACCTTCTGTCCTTCGGCGATGAATCGCAAAAGATTGCCGCGGTCGATCGGCAACGTGTCCGCGCCGATCGACCGGCGCGATGCGAAATGAGTCAAGTCCGGCCCGATGGTGCCCGCTGCCGGCGTTCCGCGCACCGCGTGACAGGTGCCGCAGCCGGACGCGAGAAACAGCCGCTGTCCTTCGCGCGCGGATTCGCTCTGCACCGGAGCCGCATCGGCCCCCTCCCCCGACAGCCACGCGTCGAATTCGTGCGGCTGGATCGCCGTGACCTGCAGCGCCATCAGCGCATGCGCGCCGCCGCAGTATTCCGCGCATGGACCGCGGAAGACGCCAGGCCGCGTGGCGTGGACGCGCAGCCGGGTATCCCGTCCCGGCACCATGTCGACCTTGCCGCCGAGACTCGGAATCCAGAAGCTGTGGATGACATCGGCCGAGCGCAGCGTGAACACGATGTCGCGGCCGACAGGAATACGAATTTCGTTGGCGCTCTCGAACGCTGCGCCGCCCGGCGCGGCGTAAGCGACACGCCACCACCATTGTTCTCCCGATACCGTGATCGGCACGATACCCGGCTTGTCCGACGGCGCGCGCGCCGCCGAATGCATCAGCGTCACATTGAGAAACAGAAGCGCTGTGAGGACCACCGCCGGGAATGCAACACCGCCCGCGATCACCATCCGGGGCGTTGCAAGATACCGCCGCATGGCCGAAGGCCCACGAATGGCAGTCCAGACGGCAGCAACAACAAGAAGAAGTATCGCGCCTCCGCCGAGGAACAGCACCCATGCAAGGCGCGCGATCGCTTCCGCTTCGAGGCTGTGCGCAAAGAGGACCGGTTGCCCTTCGCGGCAGCCAGCCAAAGCCAGCGCGGCGCTCAGTCCTGCCAGCAGCTTTTTCATGGGCTACGACCGATTTCGCCGCCCGGCGTCAATGACGCGAAATAATTCGACAACTCACCAATCTGCGCATCGCTCAGGCGACGCGCAATCGGCGCCATGATCGCTTCGGGGTTCGACGACGGCGGCAAGCCGCTTTTCCAGCGCCGAAGCCGGTTGGCCATGTAGGGCGCATTCTGGCCGGCAAGCCTCGGATAGAGCGGCCAGCGCCGTGCGGCCATGACATCCGATGCAGGCGGGAACTCCCGCGGCGGAATCGCCCGCCGTAGCGAGCGCCGCCGCGCTTTCCGCTTTCTCGCCGCGCGGCCTGTTCGGTGCCGGCGCCGGCAGGGAGGAATAATAGGTTGCGAGCTTTTCGATCGAGTCGCCCCGCAGTTCCTGCGCGACCGGTTGCATCATTCCGCTGGACCGTGTGCCGTCGGCGTAGGATTGAAGCGCACCGAGCAGAAACTCCCTTGGCTGACCGTGCAGCACGGGGACCAGACCGCTCGCAGGCCCGCGCTGGTCTGCGCCATGGCAGCGCGCGCAGGCCCCCACGACGTCTGCAACGAGCCCGACCTCGGCAATATTGCGTCCGCTCTGCTGCGGGGCTTCCTCCGAACCGAGCGCCAGCTTGCGGTATGCGGCCTCGTCAAGACCGGGGAGCTTCCGCAGAAACGCGACGACGGCCCAGACTTCGTCGTCGCGATCGAGGGCCACCCATGCCGGCATCCCGGTGTACTTGATGCCGTGCTTGACGATCCAGAACAACTCGTTCGGCTCCCACTCGCGGGAGACACGGGTCAGGTCCGGCGGCGGCGGCAGCGCACGCTGCGCCGTGAGATCTGCTCTGATGCCGGGTGCGCCGTGACAGTGCACGCAGGCCCGGTGGAAGTGCGCGGCGCCGAGCACGGCGAGGTCCGGATCGCCGAGCGGCGGCACTTCGATCGCCCAGGCGCGCCGCTTCACCGAGTTGCGCATGCCGAATTCGAGAAACCACTCGACGACAGTCCAGTGTCCGCTGCTTGCGGCGATGTTGTAGACGCCGGAGCCTGCGAACAGAACGGCACCCATGGCGATCGCGACCACCCCCGCGGCAGCGATGCCTGCGGCTTTTCGCGTCCGCGCGCGGGCGAACAGCCGCATTGTGTCACCCCATACCCAGTGGGCCGCGATGCCGGAGCGGTGATGGGCTGTTGAGGAACCGCGCCACGATGACCACGGCCGCGATCAGGTAGCTGAGCGGACAGGCCGTGACCATCAGCAGGCCGGCCAGTTGCTGATCGTCGAGACCATGACCGGCATGCCCGCCGGCGGCGTACAGCGCGCGGGGCGAAAAGATCAGCAGGACGCTGATCAGGCACGTCAGCTTGCCGGTCACCAGCAGCGCAGCGATGGCGTGCCAGCGGGCCGCAGATGCCGCGCGGATGACGGCGCTCCAGAACACGAACGAACAGGCAAACAGCAGTGCGAGCGCTCCGACATGAAGCGCGTGCGATTCCGAGGCGACGCGCTGGACCGCCGGCACATGCCACGCCCAGAGAAGCGCCAGTTGTACGGCTGCGGAAGACCAGAGCGCGGAGGTGTTGCAGAGCGAACGCGGAATCCGGTCTGCGGCCAAGGCGGCTGTCACCGGCGCGAGCACGCTCATCGCCGCGATATGCAGCGCCATGTGGGTGGAATGCGGGCCAAGGTCGTAGGCCAGCAGCACGAGCAATCCGGACGCCGTCACCGCGGCGGCGCTGACGATCGCAGCCAACGCCTCGCGGTCGTTGATCGTGTGCGGGCTCGCGAGAGGCATGGCGCGGTCTATCAGCCAGGCGGCCGGCAACACATAGGGCAAATCGTCCGCGTCGCACTCATCGGCTGGACGACGCGCGAACCTGGCCGGACAGCCGCCACACCACGTTGCCCACGTCGTCGGCCACCAGGATCGCGCCACGCCGATCGATTTCGACGCCAACCGGCCGGCCCCGTGCATCGCCCTCTGCGGTCAGGAAACCGGTGAGTACGTCGACGGGCTTTCCTGACGGACGCCCGTTCTCGAACGGAACGAACACCACCTTGTACCCGCTGTGAGGCTTCCTGTTCCAGGAGCCGTGCAGACCGACCAGGGCTCCGCTGCGGAATTGTTCGGGCAGCGTGTCGCCCGACGCGAAGGTCAGACCAAGTGGCGCCACATGGTTGCCCAGCGCGTATTCGGGAACGATCGCCTTCGCGACCAGATCCGGACGCGGGGGCTTCACCCGCGTGTCGACGTGCTTGCCGAAATAGCTGTACGGCCAGCCGTAGAAGCCGCCATCTTTCACCGACGTGAGATAGTCCGGAACGAGATCGCTGCCGATCTCGTCGCGTTCGTTGACCACCGCCCAGAGTTCGCCGTTCTGCGGATTCCACGCCATCCCGACCGGGTTTCGCAGCCCGCTGGCGAAGACGCGGGATTGCCCGCCCTTCACATCGATCTCGATAATGGTGGCGCGGTTTTCCTCTTTCTCAATACCGTTTTCGGCGACGTTGCTGTTCGATCCGACCGATGCATAAAGCTTCGTGCCGTCGCGGCTGGCGACGAGTCCCTTGGTCCAATGATGATTGAGCGGCCCGCCCGGAAGGTCTGCGACCTTCACCCCGGCCTGCTCGATCCGGGTCTGCCCCGCGGAATAGGGAAAGCGCACGACCGCGTCGGTGTTCGCAACGAACAGGTCGTTACCGACAAGCGCCATTCCGAACGGCGAGTTGAGACCCGCCAGAAACTCGGTGCGGACTTCGGCGACGCCATCGCCGTCGGCATCGCGGAGGAGCGTGATGCGGTTGGCGCTTGGAACGGCAGCGCCGGCACGCTTCATCACCTGGTTCATGACGAATGTCCTGGGACCGGACCGCTCCGGGCGCTCCGGCGCGTTGGTTTCCGCAACCAGCACATCTCCGTTCGGCAGGACGTGGAGCCAGCGCGGATGATCGAGGTCCCGCGCCAGCGCCGTGATGCTCAATCCGGACGCCGGCCCGGGCATCTCGTTGGCCTGCCATCCCTTCGCAGGCGCGATGTTGACGGTAGGGATCAGCGTCGATGTCGGCGGCGGCAGGGTGGGATTGGCCCCGACGGTCTGGTCTTCCGGGATCTTCGCCGAGTCGCCGCAACCGGCAAGCGCCATCACCGCGCAAAGCAAGACCCAGGTCGTCGGTCCGCTTGGAATTCGCAACCCGAAAGATGCCGGCCTGTTCATCGACCACTCCGTTTGAATTCTGGCAAGTCCGCGACGCGCACCCGCCCAAAGCCAAACGGTCGAAGTTCCCGCTGGTTCCTGCCATCGCCGCAAGGGAAGCCGAGCCCGAACGCTTGATCGTCGTGGACGACGCAGCCGGGCACGCTATGGCCGACGGCAGCAGACCGCAGCCGGCGATTTCGTTTCGCACTGGACGGCACGTAAAGGCCCGCCGGCCGAACCGGCGGCGACCGCGCCCCCTGCTGCTTTGGCCATCATGAACCTCGGAGCGCGGGCGCGGGCGCCGGCGCCGGACCGCGCTGCACGCCGGAATGAAACCATCGGGAACCTGGCGCGTTAAGCCCTTCATCCCATGGACATCTTGGATGCTTGAAACAGCAGGACTGGCACGGCCTGACGCCGGCGTATTCAAGCTGGACAAAGGCGTGGCCGCGGCGCTGCTGACGGCGCTCATCGTGGCGGCGCTGTATTTTGGCCGCGATGTGTTCGTCCCGATCGCGCTCGCCGTTCTGTTGAGCTTCGTGCTGGCCCCCGTTGTCCGGCGCCTCGAAGGCTGGCGCGTGCCGCGGGCCGGAGCGGTCATCGGCGTCGCTGCACTCGCGTTTCTGACAATCTTTGCCGTTGGCGGGGTGATCGCCACGCAGGTCGCACAACTGGCGAGCGAGCTGCCCCGCTACGAAGCCAATATGCGGTCCAAGATTCAATCGTTTCGAGGCACGGCGGCCACCACAAGCACGCTGGAGCGCGCCGCCGACGTCCTTCAGGACCTGGGCAAGGAGTTGAACAAGCCGAAGGACAAACCGGCCGGAGCATCGCCATCGGCGGCGACGCCGGCCACCGACGCCAAGCCGATCCCGGTGGAAGTGCGCCAGCCGCCACCGACGGCGCTGGAAAGCATCGCGACATTGATTGCGCCGCTGCTGCATCCCCTGACCACGACCGGCATCGTGCTCATCTTCGTCATTTTTACGCTGATGCAGCGTGAAGAGTTGCGCAATCGCCTGATCAAGCTGGCGGGGACGCACGACCTGCAAAAGACCACCGGCGCTCTCGACGACGCGGCCCGCAGGCTCAGCCGATTTTTCCTCGCTCAACTCGCGCTCAACGCGGGGATCGGAATCCTGGTTGGCGTGGCGCTCTGGCTGATCGGAATTCCAAGCGCGGTGCTGTGGGGCATTCTCGCGGCAATCCTTCGCTTCGTCCCGTACATCGGCACCTTCATTTCCGCAATTTTTCCGCTCGCCCTGGCGGTTGCGATCGATCCGGGCTGGACCACGCTGCTATGGACCGCGAGCGTATTCTTCATCCTGGAGCCGATAGCAGGCCATCTGTTCGAGCCGTTGCTCTACGGGAAAAGCACCGGGCTTTCGCCGCTTGCGGTCGTGCTGTCGGCGACGTTCTGGACCACGCTTTGGGGTCCGATCGGTCTCGTGCTCTCGACACCGCTGACCGTGTGCCTCGTCGTGCTCGGCCGCCACGTCGATAGTTTGAAGTTCATCGACGTGATGTTCGGAAACCGGCCCGCGCTGTCGCCATCGGAGGTGTTTTACCAACGCATGCTTGCCGACGATCCCGCCGAGGTCATCGACAAGGCCGAAGAGTATCTCGACGAAAAGCCCCTCACCTCCTACTACGACGACGTCGCGTTGAAGGGCCTCAAGCTCGCCCAGACGGATCTCGATCGGGGCCTGCTCGATTCCGCAAGTCTTGCGAAAATCCGCAACGCCGTCACCGAGCTTGTCGACGAGTTCGAGGATCATGAGGATCGGCGGCCGGAGCCGAAAACACCGGCCAAGGAGGCTACGGAGGCCAAGACGCCGGAGCGGGACGCCGCGGATGACACGCAGGACGCGTCCATCCGCTTGCCTGAATTGCCCGTCTTGACCCGCGATCAGCTTAAACCGGATTTCCGAAGCGAGCATCCGGTTCTGTGTATCGGAGGCCGAACCGCGCTCGACGGCACGGTCGCCTTGATTTTTGCCCAGTTGTTGTCAAAGCACGGCATCGTCGCCCGTGCCGAAGACGCGGATGTGCTGTCGACTGCAAGCACGGCGCGCCTCGACACCACCGGAGTGGCTCTTGCCTGCGTTTCGTTCCTGGACTCCCGGAGCCCGGCGCATATTCGCTATACGATCCGCCGTTTGCGACGCAGGCTTCCCGACGTTCCCATCGTGCTGGGTTGCTGGATGTCGGACGCCGATACCAAGGACATGCTGGATACGGTCAAGGCCGACGCCGTCGTGACGACCCTGCGCGATGGACTGGCGCTGTGCCTCGAGCGTGCCGCGGCGGGCCCAAGAACAGACGCGGCGGACGACCAGGCCGAGGCGCCGTTGGCGCCTGCTGCCTCCTGACGCGCTAGATCGGGACCGGCACCCCGTCCTCAATCAGGCTCTTCTGCTGGGCCAGCGCATCGACCGCCTTTTCCATGACCTGCAGCGCCCGCTTCTTGTTGTCTTTGGCGAGCTTGCCTTTGGCCCTTTTGAGTTCTTTCTTTTCTCGTTTGACCAACTTCTCGCCTTCGGCCAGTGCTGCCTCGACGCGCGCCACGATTTGTTTTCTGGATGTCATGCGCCTCCAACAGCGTTGAGCGGGAAACTGTTCCAGCCTGGTAAAAAAACCGGTCTGGCCCAGGCCGGGACGACTCACACGCAGGCAGCGGCGGCGGCCTGATCATCCCGGTTCAACAGGCATCCGAGCTCGCGGCACCGCCTCATTTATGAGCCGTGGGCCGGCCTGGGTTTCGCTTTGGGACCCATGAGTTCGCGGAGCTTGAAGTAAAGGATTCCCAGCAACAGCGTGAAGCTGATCGAATTGGCGATGATAATCACGGGGTCGGACTTGAGAAATCCGTAGAAAATCCAGAGCGCGATCCCGATCGTCAGAACCGAAAACATCAGGAGCGACAAGTCACCGCTCTCTCCGGTTTCCCAGCACTTCTTGAGTTGAGGAAAGTAGGAAACGGTTGTGCAAAATGCGGCGCAGCCGCCGATCATGGTCGAAATATCCATGGCTGCTAACCGTTGCGTCCGGCGGCGGTTCCTTCGCGGCGTTCAGGGTCTGGTTCCCGTCGACCTTCCACGGATCGCCGGAGTTGCGGGGTGGGTCGCGCCGCGTTGAACCTCAGCCGGACGGGCCGCGACAAACTGCCAAGGGGAGTCCGGAGGTCGGCCCATGTTCTGTCGCGAAAACGGCGCAGCCATCGCCTGGCTGCTTCTCTTCGTTCTCATGATCGGCGGCGCGGTCTACGATCGTGCCTCAGACCGTTCCCTAGACCGTTCCTTGCGCTCGTCCGACGGGATTGTGGCGCTCAGATAAGACAGGCCCCGCCGGGATCGGGCGGGGCCTGTCTTTTTTCACGTCCGGACGGGCCGGCGGACTTCGCCGGCCGGCTCCGAACTACGCCGCCCAGAACGGCTCGGCGCGATAGTACTGGTAGATGCGCTTGTCGTTTTCTCGCGACCACTGCCAGTCGTTCTCGTTGGCATACTTCGGCGCCTTCTCGAGCTGGTCCTTGGTGAGATTGACCAGATAGCCGCCGAGGTTGGTGTCGTACTTCAGGTTGGACCACGGCGTCGGATAGTGATCCTCGCCGAGCCCCAGGAAGCCGCCATAGCTGATGACCGCGTAGGCGACCTTGCCGGACAGCTTGTCGATCATCACGCGCTCGACGGAGCCGATTTTCTGCTGGTCGGCGCCGTAGACTGCGGTACCGTCCACCTTGTCGCTGCCGATCAGCGAGTGAGTTTCACGTTCTGCCATTTTTCAAGTCCTCCATCATGGGAAACGGCGAGGTCCGGCCGGCAGCGGGATACGCTGCTCGTCGGCGGTCTCCTCCGCGCCAAACTTGTTGGCGGCGAAATAGACGCAGACACTCGCGGTGAAGATCAGGAGCAACATCCCGACAACAGACCCGGGTTGATTGCCCTGCTCATGCGAACCAATGCGGTGCGGAACGGAACGTTCCGGTTCGCGGGACAAACAAATCGTGAAGCGCTGTGTCATTTGAAATAGACAGCGCAGTTCGCGCCGCAATTGCGTGCGCGAGTCGCGGGCCGGAATAGCCGCGAGAGCCGGGCCCGGTCAGACGATCGCGAAGGCCTCGATCTCGACCATGAACTCCGGTCGCGACAGCCGCGCCACCTGAACCGTGGTGCTGGTCGGCAACGCGTCGGCGAAGAAGCGCATGCGCATGTCCTGGTGCTTGAAATACGCGTCCATGTCGGTGACGTAGGTCGTCGTCTTCACGATGTCGGCGAGCGTGGCGCCGGCCGCCTCCAGCGCGTCCTTGATATTGCGCCCGACCTGCTCGATCTGCGCCCGCATGTCGCCCACGCCGACGCAGTTGCCATCGCGGTCGCGCGGCGTCTGGCCGGCGACGAAGATCTGCCGCGTGCCGCCCACCTCGACGACCATCACCTGGGAATAGAGGACTTTGTCGCCGTCCTTGCGGACGTGAAGCTTTTCCGGCTGTATGCGCTCCCGTCTGGCGCTCATGCGTCACTCCTGTTGCGAAGCGGTGCTATCCGATCCCGGATTGAACCTTTTCCACAGCCCAAGGTTAGCTCACGCATGTTCATCTGGTATCCGGCGATGATGTTGGCGATCGAGGCCGGGGGCGTGTTCAATCAGCGACTTGGCCGGATCTGGATGGGCGGCACCGATGGCGCCTTCGAGAGCCGGCTGATGGTGACGGAGAAGATCGCGGCCGGCCTCGAGGCGGCGACCATCCTCGCCCGCGGCGGCAACTGCTCCCACATCATTGATCACTACCGCAAGGAAGTGGCTGCAAACGCGTTGCGGCTCATGGGAATCTAACGCCGTCCCGGTTTTTGGAGAAGAGCAGCCTGATCTTGGAATCTTGAGCGGTGCCGCTGTTGCGCTTCTCAAGCGACTTGTTGTCATTTAGGCCGCCGCTCGGATCAACCTCGGCAACTTGATGAGATCGTAGGCAGCCATTGTCAGCGTAAACTTGAAGTCGAGTTTCTTCACGCCACGTAGCATCGGCCGAGCCAATCCGCCGATGGTCTTGCCCCAGCCGAATGGCTCCTCAACCCGTTTTCGCTTTTGCTGGCTGATCTCGTACCCGGAATGACTGGTCGTTCGGCGGTCGATGGCGGAGCGACGATTGGTCGTGTTCTGAGCCACGTGCGGCGTCACGTTGAACTCACGCATGTCGGCTACGAAGTCGGCCGTGTCGAAGCCCTTGTCGGCACCGACGGTGATGCGCTTGGCACCCGGAGAATAGCGCACGACCATGTCCTTCGCTGTCTGGCGTTCAACCGTGCCCGACACCTGTCGCAGTTCCGCCTCGACGACGAAGCCGTTGCGGTTCTCCGTCATGACATTGCCGATGTAGGAGAGCTTGGCCTCCTTGCCTTTGCCCTTCTTGTAGAGCTTGGCCTCGGGGTCCGTTGTCGAGGCGTGCGTCTCATTGCTGCGCCGCTCGCCGTGAAAATCCCGCTCGCCATTGCGGCCAGCGGACGGTGGTTCATCAGAACCATCCTTCGCCTCGAAGCTCTTCAAAGAAGCCCAAGCCGCAACCTGGGTGCCGTCGACGGAAAAATGCTCGTCCGAGAGCAGTGCTCGCACCTCTTTATGGGCGAGAAGCTCGGCCAGAAACTTGCGCGCCACCTCGGCCTCCAGCAGCCGGTCGCGGTTCTTCGTGAACACCGTCGGCACCCACACCGGATCATCCACGCCCAGGCCGACGAACCAGCGGTAGAGCAGATTGTAATGCAATTGTTCCATCAACTGCCGCTCGGAGCGGATGGTGTAGAACGCCTGCAACAAAAGTGCCCGCAGCAGGCGCTCAGGCGCAATCGAAGGCCGCCCTTCCGCCGCGTACAGCTTCTCAAACTCGCCATCCAGCTCGGCAAGAACCTCGTTGACGATACGACGGATCACTCGCAGCGGATGATTCCTGGGCACTCGCTCTTCCAGGTCCACATACGAGAACAGTTCGCCCGTCCGCATATCCGAACCGCGCATCAATCCCTCCCGCCATTCTCTCAGAACAACAGGAATCATATTTGCGGTGGGATGTCAGGCCTCAAAGATCGGGTTTTTCAGCGGCCTGCTAGAGCCTGCCTCACGCGCCCCCAGGGCGCAACCGCGCTGACCCGTCGCATCGGACCGCCCTCGACGCAGCCGCGGTAATATTCCACCCTGCTCCCCGGCAGCTCCTGAGCGACACTCGAAGGCGAATTGCATCGCGAATGAGAGCGGCGAAAAGTCTTCGCCGCGCATGAGAGGGATCGCATCGTGCCCATTTTTCTCGATCGTCACGACCTGTCGGGCCTGACTGCGGCCGATATTGCCGAAGCGCACCGCAAGGACCTTGAGGTACAGAGCCGATACGGCGTCAAGTTCCTGACTTACTGGTTTGACGCAACGCGCGGAACCGGGTTTTGCCTGATCGACGCGCCCGACATCGAAACCGCCATGAAGGTACACGACGAAGCTCACGGCGACGTCGCCAAGCACGTGATCGAGGTCGATCTTTCGGCAGTCCAGGCCTTTCTTGGCAGGATTTCGGACCCGGAGCCGGCTTCGCCATCGGAGAGCGCAGCCGTCGACAAGGCGCTCAGGGCCATCATGTTCACCGACATCGTCGACTCCACCGGCCTCACCTCAAGGCTCGGCAACGAGCGCGCAGTCGAGATGGTGCGTGCGCATGACGCGATGGTCCGCCGCTCGCTGGGCGACCACAAGGGACGTGTCGTCAAGCATACGGGCGACGGGATCATGGCCTCGTTCGATGACGTCACCGCGGCGGTGCGAAGCTCCGCCGCCATTCAGCAGGCGTTCGAGAGCTTCAATTCGGTCAGCAACGAGAAGCTCAAGGTCAAGATTGGTATCGACGTGGGAGAACCGGTCGCCGACAGCAACGATCTGTTCGGCACGACCGTGCAGATGGCCGCCCGGCTGTGCCAGGCCGCGGACGCCGAGTCGATCCTGATATCGCAGGCGGTCCGTGACGGTGTTCACGGCCGGTTCGATTTGCGAGAGCTCGGCTCACGCAACATGAAAGGGTTTGAGAAGCCTGTTCTGATCTATCAGGTGGAATGGCGGACGCCGCTTGGCTAAGCGTGGCGTGGTGACTGCCGTGCCTTGAGCCCGCGCAACTGCGCGGTTCTTTTCTACTGCGTGATGAGGCGGCCGACGATGATGCCCAACAGAGCGCCGGCAATGGCGATCAGCACTCTTGTGGTGAAGATGCTTTGAAACGCGGCTGCGAACGTCTTCGGCTCTTTGTTCATGGCGTCACATCCTCTCCACCGCCGGCATCACGTCCTTGATGAACAGCTTGAGCGAGCGCATGGCGATGTCGAACGGCATGTTGCCGAGGAAGAGATAGGCCAGCAGATAGTTGAAGCCGATTTCCTTCGCGTGCCGCTCGATGCCCTTCAGCACGGTGTCAGGCGAGCCCGCGATCACGGTTCCCTCCTCCAGGCACTCGTCGTAGTTCGCGCCGCGCGTGGAACGGATGCGCGCCTGCGTGGCCGTCACGCCGTGCCGCGTCCTGATCCAGTTGATGTGCTCGAGGTGCTTGTTCATGGCGGGCCGCGCCCAGGCATGCGCCTTCTCGTCGGTCTCATCGACGAAGATGTGCCGCTGCACGCCGAGCGCCACGCCGCCGGAAAACTCGGGCTTCGGCTGCGCCGGCTTGCCGCCACGCTTGCCCAGCGCCTTCTTGAAGGTGTCGATGTTGGCCCTGGCCGAGGCGTTTGGGCCGAGGGTGACGAAATGCAGCCCCTCCTCGCCCGCCCAGGCGGAGCCCTCGTCGCCGGACGAGCCGTACCAGAACGGCGGAAACGGCTTCTGGTAGGGGCTGAGCGCGATCGGCACGTTCTCGTATTCGTAGTACGGGCCTTTGTAGGTGAGCGCGTCGGTGGTCAGGCCCCTGGAGATGCAGCGATAGGCGTCGATGAAGATGTCGCGCGACTTTTCCGGGTCGACCTTGTTGTACTTGAGCTCGAACGGCGAGACGCCGCGGCCGACGCCGATCTCGGCGCGGCCGTGGCTCAGGTGATCGAGCATGCAGATCTCGTCGATCATGCGAAGCGGCGACACCACCGGCAGGAGATAGACCAGCGGACCCATCTTGATCCGCCTGGTCATGCGCGCGACCGCACCCATGAACACGCCCGGCACCGGCACCATGTTGAGCGGCGTCTGATGGTGCTCGGCGAGATGCAGGCAGTAGAAGCCCGCATCGTCCGCTGCCTTGATGAATTCCAGCCGCTCGTCGAAAAGCTGCGCTATGGGGCGGTCGCCGTACTCGATGTGGTCGAACAGTCCAACTTTCATTTCTCGTCCAGTCTTCCGATTTTCCTGATGACGGGGATCAGTCTCTTGGCGTCAGCCTCGACGAACTTCTCGAATTCCGGCTGGTCCATGTAGGCCGGCGGGCTCGCCGCCTTGACGAACACGTCGGTCACCTGCGGGTTCGCCATCGCCTCGCGCATGGCTTCGCGCAGCCGCGTGATCACCGGCGCCGGCGTGCCCTTCGGCGCGAACAGCCCGGCCCAGATGTAATATTCCACGTCCTTGTAGCCGAGCTCGATGAAGGTCGGCACGTTGGGATAGTCGGCCGTGCGCTTCGGGCCCCAGTTGGCGAGCAGGCGCGCCGCGCCGCTCTGCACGTGCGGCGTGATCGGGCCCGGCGCCTGCGCCGTGATATCGACCTGCTTGCCGAGGAAGGCCGTCAGCGCCGGTCCGCCGCCGCGGTAAGGCACGTGCAGGAGCTTGATGCCGGCGGCCTGCTGGAACATCTCGAACGGCACATGCGCCGCGCCGTAATTTCCGGACGAGCTGAACGAGATCTGGCCGGGCCGCGCCTTGGCGTCGGCGACCAGATCGGCCACCGTCTTCCACGGCGCGTCGGCGCGCACGCACAGCACGCCCGGATCGGCGAGCACGCGGGCGATCGGCACGAACTGGTCGAGCTCGTAGGAGGGCTTCCGGTCATAGAGCCGCTCCGCCTCCGGCAGGAACGTCATCGACGACAGCGCCATCAGCAGCGTATGGCCGTCCGGCTCGGCACGCGCCGCAAACGCATTGCCGACCATGCCGCCCGCGCCGGAGCGGTTGTCGACCACCACCGACTTGCCCAGCGTCTTCTCCAGCGCCTGCGCCACCGGCCGCGCCGCGAGATCGGCCTGTCCGCCCGGCGGGAATGCGACGATCATGGTGATGTTGCGCGACGGCCAGGCTTGCGCACCGGCTTCCATGGCGAATGTACCGATCATGGGCGCTGCGAGCGCGCCCTGCAGGAATCTGCGGCGATGCATTTCAACTCTCCCTGGCGTGAAGTTCAGCGTTTCCCCGAACCGGGCGGTTGGTCCGCCTCTGGCAGGTTTTTTCAGAGCAGAAATTATTCGGCCGCGATGCTTGAAGCCTGCGCCCCGGCCTGCGCCACCGGATTGCGCAGGATCCCGATCTTCTCCACCTCGCATTCGACCCTGTCGCCCGGCAGGCAGTAGCGCGTCGCGGGAACCAGCCCCGGCTGCGTCACGCCCTTGCCGCCCAGCTCCTTGTCCGCCGACCAGGCGGTGCCGGCCGGCGTGCCGGTGATGATCACCATGCCGGGCTTGAGCGTGAAGTTGCGCGAGAAGAAGTGAATGAGCTCGGCGCAGCTCCAGATCATGTTCGACGTGTTGGACGACTGGCGAAGCTCGCCGTTGATGCGCGACATCACCTTCAGATTCTGCGGATCGGGAATTTCGTCGGCGGTGACGATGCAGGGGCCGAGCGGCGCGCCGGAGTCGAACGCCTTGCCGGAGCCGAGCTCGTACCAGGTCATGCCCTCGGGCGTTCGCCGCACCTGGCGGTCGCGCGCGGTGACGTCGTTGACGATGGTGTAGCCGAACACGTGCTCGAGCGCGCGCGAGGCTTCGATGAAACGCCCGGCTTTGCCGATGACGATGGCCAGTTCAGTCTCGCAGTCGATCTTTTTGGAGAAGCGCTCGTCGAAGGCGATCGGCTCGTCCGGGCCGACCACGCAATCGGCGGTCTTGACGAAGAACTCCGGCTCCTTGCCGCTGATCGGCGTGTTGGCCTTCTCGGCATTGTGGTCGCGGTAGTTGCTGCCGCTGCACAGGATGGTCGGCGGGCGGATCGGCGCGGCGAGCCGCACGTCCTTCAGCGGCATCAGTCGACCCTTTCGGCGGATTGGCGAGGATCGCTTTCGCGGCGTCGAGGCCCGCCGCGCCCGACTTGATGAAGGCCAGCGCGTTTGCGAACACCGGGGGGTGGTTGCCTGCGAGCAGCGGGTCGATCACCGTGTCGCCCGCGAGCAGGCCCAGCCGCTCCTCGCCCGATTTCACGAAGGTCACAAGCTTCATCGCGTTTCCCTGCCGGCTGCCATGCGCCGCAATGTGCCCGCTTGGCGGGGCGCGGGCAACCGACTAAACGGTGCGGGGCGACTGCAGGAACGGAATGACAGGGAGAATGCGATGACTCGGTGGGTGGGCCTCGTTTTGGCGGCGGCGATGACGTGCTGGGGCGCATCCGCTGCCCACGCGCAGAACTGGCCCAACGGCCCGGTCAAGATGTTCGTGGGCTTCGGCGCCGGCGGCTCGACCGACATCATCGCGCGCGACATCGGCCGCGAGCTGGAGAAGATGTGGGGCCAGCCGGTGATCATCGAGAACCGCGCCGGCGCCAACGGCGCGATCGCGGCGGGGCAACTGGCAAAGCTTCCGGCCGACGGGCAGACCCTGATGATGATCGTCTCCGGCCATGTGACCAACGGCCATCTCAACAAGCAGCAGCCGTTCGATGCGATGAAGGATTTCACGCCGATCGTCGAAATCGCCTCCTCGCCGCTCCTGATCTTCGCGCATCCGAACTTTCCGGCGAACGACGTGAAGACGATGCTCGCTTTGGCGAAGGAAAAGCCCGGCGCGTTCTCCTATTCGTCACCCGGCACCGGCTCGATCCAGCATCTGTCGATGGAGCTTCTGGCCTATCTCGCGGGCGTCAAGCTCACGCATGTGCCCTATCGCTCCGGCGCGCTCGCTCTGAACGACACGCTCGCCGGCCATGTTCCCCTGTCCGTGCTCAGCGTGCTGCAGGCGCTGCCGCATCTTCAGGCCAAGACCATCAAGCCGCTCGCGGTGACCTCGGCGAAGGCAACCGACATCCTGCCGGGCGTGCCCGCGCTCGCGGAAGCCGGGCTGAAGGATTACGAGGCCGAACTCTGGTACGTGGTCATCGCGCCGGCCGGGCTGCCGCCCGCGCTCACGCAGAAGATCAACGCCGATATCGTCAGGATCGTGAAGTCGCCGGAGATGCAGAAGAGGCTCGCCGATCAGGGCGCGCGGCCGGTCGGCAGCACCGCCGCGGAGGCGCGCGCCTTCATGCAGGCGGAGTCCGACAAGTGGGGCAAGGTGATCAAGGAAGCGAACATCAAGGGGGAGTAGCGCGCGAGCGCTATTTCTTGAAGCCCTTGCCCATCGAGTTCAGCCGGTCGCCGCTCTGGGATTCGGTGACCTGATCGGGGTTCTGGCCGCAGAACACTTCGCCCATCTCGCGGTGTCCGCCGGTGCGGTTGTCGAACAGCGTGCGCCTGCAGTTGTCGCTGCTCGGACCGGTGAACAGCACATGGCCGATGCCGGTCCTGTGGAACTGCTTCACCGGGTCGTCGTCCGGCATGCTTGCAGCCCCGGTCGGCAGGTCGGGCCGCGCGCCATTGCTGATGCCGGCACCCTTGGTGCCGGAACCCGTGCCGCCCATCATCCCCTCAAAGAGCCCGTCCCTGGTGGCGTAGGCGCCCGCGCCGATCACGGCCGCGAACATCGCGGAGAGCGCGAGGACGTGGATGTAGGGGTGCCGGGCGAACATACGCCCTAGCGCGCCGAACCGCCCCGTCTTGGCCGACTCTTCGGGCGCCTCGTCGTCCTCGACCATGGCCCTGGCTGGTCTTGCTGGCCTGGCTGCGTTGGCTGGCTTGGCCGCCATCCGTGAAAGTGTCTCCGTTTGTGACGCAAATATATGCCCGGCCGACTTACCGATCCCATAATGGGATTCGGACGATTTGCGTTAACGGGTTTCCGATGGAGCCCCGGAAAAGGCCAATGGCAGCCGCAGCTTGTTTCGTTAAGCGCGCGAATTGTGGCGTGCTTTAATCGACAGCGCAGGCACAGGAAGCAAGGAACCGGCCCCGCGGAAGCGGGACCCCAACGGCCGATCTTTCAATGTGAATGAACCGGACTCTAGTGAATCTCCGGCTCGGGCATCGCGGCCTTGCCCTGCAGGAAATCGAGATCGCAGCCCTGGTCGGCCTGGTTGATGTGGTCGGAGAACATCGCGCCGTAGCCGCGCGGATATTTCGGCGGCGGCGGCGTCCAGGCGGCCTTGCGGCGCGCGAGCTCGGCGTCGCTGACATGCAGATGGATCATCCGCTTGTCGACGTCGATCTCGATCTCGTCGCCGGTCTGCACGAACGCCAGCGGCCCGCCGACGAAGCTTTCGGGGGCCACATGCAGGATGCACGCGCCGTAGCTCGTGCCGCTCATGCGGCCGTCGGAGATGCGGATCATGTCGCGCACCCCCTGCCCCAGAAGCCGTTTCGGGATCGGCAGCATGCCCCATTCCGGCATGCCGGGGCCGCCCTTGGGACCCGCGTTCTTCAGCACCAGGATGTGGTCGGCAGTGACGTCGAGATCGTCGCGCTCGATCTCGCGCATCATGTGGTTGTAGTCCTCGAACGCGATCGCCTTGCCGCGATGCTTGAGAAATTTGGGATCGGCCGCCGCCGGCTTGATGACGCAGCCGTTCGGCGCAAGGTTGCCCTTGAGCACCGCGGTCGCGCCCTCGGCATAGATCGGATCGTTGAGCGAGTGGATCACGTCGGGGATGTGCACCTTGGCGCCCTCGATGTTCTCGCCGATGCTCTTGCCGGTGACGGTGAGGCAGGAGAGGTCGAGCTTCTCGCGCATGTTCTGCATCATGGCGCGCAAGCCGCCTGCGTAATAGAAATCCTCCATCAGGAATTTACCCGAAGGCCGGACGTTTGCCAGCACCGGGATCTGCCGCGACAGCCGGTCGAATGTCTCCATGTCGACCGGAATGCCGGCGCGCCGCGCCATCGCCACCACGTGGATGATCGCGTTGGTCGAGCCGCCCATCGCCATGTGCACCTTGATGGCGTTGTCGAAGGCAGCGGGCGTGAGGATCTTGTCGGGCGTAAGATCCTCCCACACCATATCGACGATGCGGCGGCCTGCGACGCCGCACATCCGCGGGTGACCGGAGTCGGCGGCCGGGATCGACGACGAGCCGGGGAGCGCAAGGCCCAGCGCCTCGGTGATCGCCATCATGGTGGCTGCGGTGCCCATCACCATGCAGGTGCCGAACGAGCGGGCGATGCCGCCCTCGATCTCGTTCCATTCGTCGTCGCTGATGTTGCCGGCGCGCTTCTCGGTCCAGTATTTCCACGTGTCGGAGCCGGAGCCGAGATACTCGCCCTTCCAGTTGCCCCGCAGCATCGGACCGGCCGGAATGTAGATTGCGGGGATGCCCATGCTGATCGCGCCCATGACCAGGCCGGGCGTGGTCTTGTCGCATCCGCCCATCAGCACCGCGCCGTCGAGCGGATGGGAGCGCAGCAGTTCCTCGGTCTCCATCGCCAGGAAGTTGCGATAGAGCATGGTCGAAGGCTTCACCATGGTTTCCGACAGCGACATCGCCGGCAATTCGATCGGGAAGCCGCCGGCCTGCAGCACGCCGCGTTTGACGTTCTCTGCACGCGCGCGCAGGTGCGCATGGCAGGAGTTGATCTCGCTCCAGGTGTTGATGATGCCGATCACCGGCTTGCCGGTCCAATCCTCGGCGTCGTAGCCGATCTGGCGCAGCCGCGACTTGTGCCCGAACGAGCGCATGTCGCTGACGCCGAGCCAGCGGTGGCTGCGAAGGTCTTCGGGCTTCTTGCGGGTCATTGCATCCTCATGGTGGCGTGTGCGTGCGGCATCATAGGCTTGTTCCAATCTGGAGAGGAAGCACTAGACTGTCGCAAAGCGTGCCCACCAGGTTGCGCGTCACAAGACAATGTCGGGAGGAACCAGATGCCGGGCTTGAAGTGGCTGCCGCGCGCGCTGCTCGCCGGTTTGATGTTGGGAGCGATCGTTCCACACGCCCTCGCCCAAACCAAGCTTCCCAACCGCCCGATCCGGCTGCTGGTGCCATTCGCGCCCGGCGGCGGCGTCGATGTGGTGGCGCGCGTCGTCGGCCAGAAGCTCAGCGAGCAGATCGGCCAGCCGGTGCTGGTGGAATCAAAACCCGGCGCGGGCGGTGCGCTCGCGGTCAACGAGTTGATGCGCGCCGACGCCGACGGCACGACGTTGCTGGCCACGACCAGCTCGCACGCCACGCTGCCGCTGCTGTCGAAGCTCACCTGGCATCCGAGCAACGACTTCACCATGGTCGCCAACATCTACTCGACGACGTTCGTGATGCCGACCAACGCCGCGAGCACGGCGCGGTTCAGGACATTCCCAGAATTCCTCGCGTACGTGCGGGCCAATCCCGGCAAGGTCAACTGGGGCTCCTCGGGCACGGCCGGGCCGCAGCACCTCGCCGGCGCGCAGTTCATGAAGACCGCGAACATCGACATGGTGCATGTGCCCTATCGCGGGAACGGGCCGATGCTGCAGGCGCTGCTGCAGAACGACGTGCAGCTCACCTTCGACACGCCGACGCTCGCCTCGCCGCACATCGCCGACGGCAGGCTCGCGGCGCTGGCGGTGACCGGCGAGCGGCGGATGGCGAAGTTTCCCGACGTGCCGACCGTGAAGGAATCCGGCATCGACTATTCCACCGACGTGCGGATCTTCGTGATCGGGCCGAAGGGGATCTCGGAGCCGATCGCGGCGCTGTTGAACAAGGAGTTCATCACGGCGCTGGACAACAAGGACGTGCGCGACCGCCTGACCGGCTTCGGGCTCGAGGTGACGCAGGCACCGCAGAACACGCCGGCGCATCTGAAGAAGCACATCGACGATTTCGCCGCGACCTACGGCCGGCTGATCAACGAGATGGGGATCAAGGCGGAGTAAGTCGCGAATCGGGCGGTGCCATCCCTCCCCGCGAGGGCTGTCTGATTCACACATCTCTTCGAGGTTGGAAACGGAATCATGATCAATGACTTAGCCGGTACGCGAGTCCGGAAAAGTAGTGCAGGTGACTTCGTTCTCCGCACTTTTCCGGCAACTCGTTGAATAGACTCCAGAAGATGTGTGAATACGACAGCCCTCGCGGGGAGGGATGGCACCGCCGATGTGGATACAGAAACGAAAAGCGGCCGGACGCTTTCGCGCCCGGCCGCTTCGATTCGAATTGAAAGCGCCCTACTCCACGCTCGCGCCGGAGAACTCGACCACCTTGCGCCACTTCTCGGTTTCCGAAGCGACGATCTTGCCGAAGTCGGCAGGCGTGCCGCCCATCTCGGTGCCGCCGAGCTCTGCCAGCCGCGCCTTCATCTTCGGGTCGGCCAGCACTTCGGTGATCGCCTTGTTCAGCGTGGCGATGACCTCAGGCGGCGTCTTGGCCGGCACGCCCATGCCGAACCATGCGCTGGCCTCGTAGCCCTTCACGGTGTCGCCGACCGTCGGCACGTCCGGCAGTTGCGCCGAGCGCGCCTCGGTGGTCACCGCGAGCGCGCGCAGCTTGCCGGCTTTGACGTGCGGCAGGATCGACGGCATGTTGTCGAACATGATCTGCACCTGGCCGCTCAGCATGTCGGTGAGCGCCGGGTTGGAGCCGCGATAAGGCACGTGCGTCATCTTCACGCCGGTCATCGCCATGAACAGCTCGGCCGACAGATGCACCGAGGTGCCGTTACCGGACGAGGCAAGATTGACCTTGCCGGGATTGGCCTTGGCATGGTCGATGAACTCCTGCACCGTCTTCGCCGGCACGCTCGGGTGCACCGTCATCACGTTCGGCACCCGCATCAGGCCGCCGACCGGGGCCATGTCGCGGATGAAGTTGAACGGCAGCTTCTTGTAGAGCGAGGCGTTGATGCCGTTCGCCGGATTGACGAGATAGACGGTGTAGCCGTCGGGGGCTGAGTTGATGACGAACTCGGTCGCGATGTTGTTGCCCGCGCCGGGCTTGTTCTCGATGATGAACTGCTGGCCGAGCTTCTCCGACAGCGCGTTGCCGATGATACGCGCCAGAATGTCGGTGGTGCCGCCGGCCGGATAGCCGACCACCCACTTCACTTGCTTGTCCGGGTATCCGGCCGCCGATGCGCTGCTATTGGCAAAAACAAAACCCGCCAGCGCCGCCGCCAGCAGGCCAAACCCATTCCGCAGTTTCATTTCATTTCACTCCCAAACTTGAAGGAGCGGCAGACTACGCAAGGCTGAGGCCGCCCGAAAGGCGGTTTTCGTTCGACCAAAGACTGAGGCGGGAGTCGGGAATAGCTGCCCCTACGCGGGCTTTCGCTCCGCCGCAAGCCGCCGGGCTTTTTGATGTTCCGGCCACTGCACGGCGATCACCACCGCGACGATACCAGCGCCGATCAGGTCCGTGACGAGCCCCGGATCGATCAGCAACAGCCCGCCGCAGATCAGCGCCGCCCGCTGCCAGTTGCTGGTCGCGGTGAGGAAATAGCCGTGCAGGCCCGCGGCAAACAGCAGGATGCCGAAGCTCGCGGTGCAGAACGCGCCGATGATCTGCGGCCAGGTGCCGATCATCATCAGCGCCGGCTCGTAGACGAGCATGAACGGCACGATGAAGCCGGCTGCGCCGATTTTCACCGCGGCCCAGCCGCTCGCCCACAGATCGGCCTTCGCAAGGCCAGCCGCGGCGAACACCGCCAGCGCCACCGGCGGCGTGATCGCCGACAGCACCGCGAAGTAGAACGCGAACATGTGCGCCGCCGGCGCGATCACGCCGAGCTTGATGATCGCGGGCACCAGGAGCGCCGTCATGATGATATAGGCCGGCGTGGTCGGCATGCCCATGCCGAGCACGATGCCGGCCACCATGGTGAGCACCAGCGCCAGCAGCAGCGTGTCCTTGGAAAGGCCGATGACGAATTGGGTGAACACGATGCCGAGCCCGGACAGCGTCACCACCGCGATGACGATGCCGGCGCAGGCACAGGCGGTGGCGACCGCAAGCGAGTTGCGCGCGCCGTCGACGAAGGCGTCGATGAAGTTTTCCCAGTTGAGATAGCCGCGCGTCGAGCGCCGCAGCGCCGCGACCGGGAAGCAGGCCAGCGTGCCGATCAGCGCCGCCATCGGCGCGCTGTAGCCGGAATACATCACGGTGAGGATCGTGAGGATCGGAATGAACAGGTGGCCGCGCTCGCGAAACACCCGGCCGATGTTGGGCAGTTCCGAGCGTGGCAGGCCCATGAGGCCGCGGCGCTTGGCCTCGAAATGCACGGCCGCGAAGCAGGACACATAATAGAGAATGGCCGGAATGACCGCCCAGATCACCACCTGCGCGTAAGACACCGCCAGGAACTCGGCCATCACGAAGGCGGCCGCGCCCATGATCGGCGGCATGATCTGGCCGCCGGTCGAGGCGGTGGCTTCGACGCCCGCGGCGAAATGCGGCGGAAATCCCGTGCGCTTCATCAGCGGAATGGAGATCGGCCCGTCGACCATCACGTTGGCGACGGCGCTGCCCGAGATGGTGCCGAACAGGCTCGAGCTCACCACCGACACCTTGCCGGGCCCGCCGGCGGTGTGGCCGGTGATCGACAGCGCAAAGTCCATGAACAGCTGCCCGGTGCCGGTGCGCTCCATGAACGAGCCGAACAGCACGAAAATCAGCACGTAGGACGCCGAGACCGAGAGCGGGATGCCGAAGATGCCTTCCGTGGTCATGTAGAGCTGGTCGAGCATCCGCATCGGCTCGAGCCGGGCGATGAACAGCCCGTAGATCAGGAACACGATGGCCGTGAGCGGCAGCGCCCAGCCGATCACGCGCCGCGTCGCCTCCAGCACCATCACGGTCATGATGCGTGCCCATGATCATGTCGGTCGGCGTGAGGTCGTCGACGTAGAAGATGCGGTTGGTGATGTATTCGTAGTTGATGAAGAGGTGCAGGATCGGCGCGATGCCGATCACCAGCAGCGCATAGTCGAACACGGTCGGCGTGCGGGTCGCAGGCACCACAGGCACGGACACCACGGGGGCCGGTGCTCCGGGCGTTTGTATGGCAGGCATGTGCGCCGCCGCTTCGATCAGGACCGCGTCCTCGGTCTTGGAGCGGAAGCGGAACAGCAGGAACACCAGCACCATCGCGAACATCAGGTGCGTGCCGCGATAGTAGAACGCCTCCGGCGAGCCGAAGGCGATCGCCCACATGTGGTAGAGCGCCATGGCGATGGAAATGACGATGACCGCAAGCCGGAAGATTCCGGCGTGGCTCAGGTCCAGCTTCATGGCAGCCGCCTCCCCAGGACGGTTATGCGAACACGGGTGGTCTCATCCCTCCCCGCGAGGGGAGGGTGGCGGGCGAAGCGAGCCGGGTGGGGAGAAGCCAGCGTATCGCGGTGAGTTCTCCCCACCCCCGCGCCATAGCGCGTCGAAGACGCGCGTAAACGCGCTCGTGGCGCGGACCCTCCCCTGGCGGGGAGGGATGGCACTGCCCGCGTCGCCCGCCCCTCTCCCCCAACTCACCGCGTCTTCACCGTCACGCCGGCTTCCTTGTAGAACTTCGCGGCGCCCGCGTGGAACGGCACGCCGATGTCCACCGCCATGCCCTTCGGCGTCAGCGCGCCGATGTCCTTCGCCACCGTCGCCAGCGTCTTGGTGTTTTCGGCGATCGACTTGGTCATGGTGTAGACCACCTGCTCGGGCAGCTTGCAGGCCGCCACCACATGGGTGTGGAAGCCGATCACCTTCACGTCCTGGTCCTGCTTCGGATAGGAGCCCTTCGGGATGGTGATCAGGTCGTAGCCCGGATTGAGCTCCTTCATCTTGGCGAGCGACTCCGACTGGTCGAGCAGCTTGATCTCGCGCGCCGACGCGAGGTCCATCACCGCGCCGGCCGGCACCTGGGTGGAGAGCCCGAACGCCACCGCGTGGCCGTCCTGCATCTGCGTCACCGAGTTGGTGTAGCCGACCATGCTGATCTTGATGTCGCTGTACTTGACGCCGTTGACCTCGAGGAACTGCCGCGTGATCAGTTCGCCGGTGTTGCCGCGCTGTTGGGTCGTGACGCTCTTGCCCTTCAGGTCCGACACCTTGTTGATGCCGGCGCTCGCCAGCACGACGAAGTGGAAGTACTGCGGATAGAGGGTCGCTACGTTGCACACCTTGTCGTGCGGCTTGTTGAACGGCGGCTTGCCGGCCATGGCGTCGACCGTCGAGATCGAGTTGCCGAAGCCGAGCTCGGCCTTGTCCTCCTCGATGCCGCGCACATTGGCGATGCCCGCGCCGGGCATCGACTGGATGTTGGTGCCGGGGATCGCCTTCTCCCACATGTCCTTGAGCTGGCCGCCGAGCGGGATCCACGAGCCGCCCTGCGGGCCGGTCATCATCCTGAAGTCGGCGGCAACGGCCGGCGTTGCGGCCGCAAGCGCAAGGCCCATTGCCAGGCCAATAGTCTTCCATCGCGTATTCATGGCGTTCCTCTCCATATGACCGGCGGATCGGCTCCGGCGGCGGTGCTGGTGACAGCCCCGGGCGATTGCATTCTTGTTATGCCCGTAAAGTAAGGTTACGCGGCTTTTCCGGCCCGGCACAAGCCGCAAGGCATTGGAGAACGGCGCGCTGCGCTGCGGCGAAGCGTTGCAGCGGCGCTTGTCCGGTCGCATGAAATGCCGGCGCGGAAACGGCAGCGCGATATCAGACGCGCTACGCCCGTGCAGGCGGCAACGCTCCTCAAGCCGACTTCCGCTTCGGCTTCGCCGCCGGCGCAGGCTTTGCCGCCGGCTTCGCTTCGGGCTTTGCCTTACCCTGCTTGGCCTGTCCGCCTTCGATCGGGAACCTGAACTGCGGCTGCTTCCGCAGATCGTCGGCCTTCCTGGCCTTGGTCTTCTGCGCCTTCGCGGTTTCTTTGCCGGATTCCTTCTCGGACGAGATGCTCCGCTTCAGCGCGTCCATCAGATTGATGACGTTGGACGGCGGCTCCGCGGCGCGGCCCTTCGCCACCGGCCGGCCCGCCTGCTTGCTCTTGAGCAGGTCGACGACGGCCTCCTCGTAGTGATCGACGAACGCGGCCGGCTCGAACGACGCCGTCTTGGTGTCGACGATGTGCTCGGCGAGCTTCACCATGTCGCCCGCGACCTTCACGTCGGGAATGTCGCCGAAATACTCCTTCTCGTCCCGGACTTCGTAAGGGTAACGCAGCGTGATGCCGCGCAGGCCCTTGCCCATCGGCTCGAGAATGATCGGGCGCTCGCGCTTTGAGATGACGACGCGGCCGATGCCGACCATCTTACGGGCGCGCATCGCCTCGCGGATCACCGCGAAGGCATCGAGGCCCACCTTGTCGTTGGGGACGATGTAATAAGGCGAGTCGAGAAAGCGCGCGTCGATCTCGTTCATCGGCACGAAGCTGTCGATCTCGATCGTGTGGCTCGCCTCCACCTGAAGCGCCTCGATCTCCTCGTCCTCGACGGTGACGTAGACGTTCTTGTCGACCTGATAGCCCTTGATGATGTCGGCGCTGCCGACCTCTTCTTCGGTCTCGGCGTCCACCTTCTTGTAGCGGATGCGGTTGCCGGTGTTCTTGTTGAGCTGGTTGAACGAGACCCGTTCACGCTCCGAGGTCGCGGGGTACAAGGCGATCGAGCATGACACCAGCGACAGTTTGAGGTAGCCCTTCCAATTGGGACGCGGGGCCATCGGTTACTCCTGCACAGAACTCTGGATGCTGCCGGCAAGTATAAACGAGACTGACTTTCTGACGAGCCCAAAGGCCGCGACCTTGCCAACGGTCAGCCACTAACCTTAGTGAGTGGCGAACAGGTTCTTGGTTTGTCCGACGCGAGATGCGGTTCCCGTGAAGATCGCGACCTTCAACATCAACAACATCAACCGCCGGCTGCCGAACCTGCTGCAATGGCTCGAGACCGCGCAGCCGGACATTGCCTGCCTGCAGGAGTTGAAAGCCGCCGACGCGGAATTTCCCGAACGCGCGATTGCACGCTCCGGCTATCGCGCGGTGTGGCGCGGTCAGCGAACCTGGAACGGCGTCGCGATCCTGTCGCGCGGCGCGCGAGCCGGTCGTGACGCGAACCGCGCTGCCCGGCGACGATGCCGACGCGGAAGCGCGCTACATCGAAGCCGCGGTGAACGGCATCCTGGTCGCCTGCATCTATCTGCCGAACGGCAATCCGCAGCCGGGTCCGAAATTCGACTACAAGCTCGCGTGGTTCAAGCGCCTGCAGGCCCATGCGCGTTCGCTGCTGCGCTCGAAAGCGCCGGTGGTTCTCGCCGGCGACTACAATGTCGCCCCGACCGAAATCGACATCTACCCGACCAAATCGTGGGATGACGACGCCCTGGTGCAGCCGGAGAGCCGCGCCGAGTATGCGCGCCTGGTCAAGCAGGGCTGGACCGACGCCTTGCGCACGCTGCATCCCGGCGAGCGCGTCTACACGTTCTGGCACTACATGCGTCACCGCTGGGAGCGCGATGCCGGGCTGCGCCTCGATCACCTGCTGCTGAGCCCTGCCCTGGCGGACCGTCTTGAAGCGGCCGGCGTCGACCGCGACGTCCGCGGCCAGGAAGGTGCAAGCGATCATGCGCCGGTCTGGATCGCTCTGAAGGATGGTGCATCGAAAGGAAGCAAGCGATCCGGCAAGAAAGCCGTCGCGGCAAAATCCAAACCGGCGGTCCCGGACTTCATCGCGCCGCAGCTTTGCGAAAGCGTCGCGCAGCCGCCCTCGCAAAAGGGCTGGGTGCATGAGGTCAAGCTCGACGGCTATCGCACGCAGATCCAGGTCCGCAACGGGCGCGCGATCCTGCGCACCCGCAAGGGCCTCGACTGGACCGCCCGGTTCAAGGCGACGGCGAAAGCTGTGGCCGCCCTTCCCGATTGCATCATCGACGGCGAGGTTGTCGCGCTCGACACCAATGGCGTGCCGCGATTTCCCGCGCTGCAGGCCGCGCTGTCCGAGGGCCGCAGCCAGGACCTGGTGTATTTCGCCTTCGATCTGCTGTTCGAAGCAACGGACGATCTGCGCGGCGCGCCGTTGCGCGAGCGAAAGGCGCGCCTGAAGAAGCTCCTGAAGGATGTTGACGAAGCGTCCATCCGCTACGTCGAGCACCTCGAAAGCAACGGCGCCGATGTCCTGCATTCCGCCGAGCGTCTCGGTCTCGAAGGCATCATCTCCAAGAAGCTCGACGCGCCCTATCGTCTCCGGCCGCGCCGCGAGCTGGGTGAAGGCCAAGTGCCGGCCCGGCCATGAAGTGGTGATCGGCGGCTGGACCACCAACCGGTCGCAGTTCCGCTCGCTGCTGGCGGGCGTCTATCGCGACGGCGAGTTCGTATATGTGGGCCGTGTCGGGACGGGTTACGGGCGCGACACGATTGCGCAGCTTCTGCCGCGCCTTCGCAAGGTGGAAGCGGCGAAATCGCCGTTCTCGGGCCGGGACGCGCCGCGCCTCACCCGCGACGTGCACTGGACGCGGCCCGAGCTCGTTGCCGAAATCGAGTTCGCCGGATGGACGGGCGACGGGCATCTGCGCGAGGCCGCATTCAAGGGGCTTCGCGACGACAAGCCCGCGGCCGAGGTGGAGATCGAGAAGCCGGTCGGGGGCAAGGAACCATATAAGAGCGCGATCATCGTCAGCGCCGCCGGCAGGGGCCGCGACACCGCCGAGGTGATGGGCGTTGCCGTCAGCAACGCCGACAAGCCGCTGTGGCCCGACGGCGGCGACGGCCGGCCGGTCACCAAGCTCGATCTTGCGCACTACTTCGAAGCCGTCGGGCCCTGGATGATCCGGCACCTCGAAGGCCGGCCCTGCTCCGTCGTGCGCGCGCCGCACGGCTTTCCCGGCGAGCAGTTCTTCCAGCGTCACGACATGCCGGGACTGTCCGGCCTGATCACGCTGGTGAAGGCGTTCGACGATCGCAGGCCCTACATCCAGCTCGACCGGGTCGAGGCGCTGATCGCGGTTGCGCAGATCGCGGGCCAGGAGCTGCATCCCTGGAACGGCCAGCCCGGCCGGCCGGAGCTGCCCGGCCGCCTGGTGTTCGACCTCGATCCCGCGCCGGACGTGCCGTTTTCCGCCGTCGTCGAGGCCGCGCACCGGATGCGCGAGGTGCTCCAGCTGCTCGGGCTTGCGGCCTTCTGCAAGACGACCGGCGGCAAGGGGCTGCATGTGGTCACGCCGCTCAAGCCATCGAAGACCAGTCCGGATTGGGCGGCAGCCAAGACATTCGCGCACGACGTCTGCGCGGCGCTGGTGCGCGACGACCCCCGGCGGTTCGTCCTGAACATGGCGAAGGGCAAGCGGCAGGGACGCATCTTCCTCGACTACCTGCGCAATGACCGCATCGCGACGGCGGTCGCGCCGCTGTCGCCGCGGCTGCGGGCCCATGCGCCCGTCTCGATGCCGATGACGTGGACGGAGGTGAAAGACGGGCTCGATCCGCTGCGGTTCACGTTGCGCTCCGCGCCGGCTCTCCTGAAGCGGAGCAAGGCCTGGGCCGATTACGATCGCGCAGGCCAGCCGCTTGCGGCCGCCATCGGCCGCCTGGCCAAGGTGCTTTAAGGTACAAGAGCAACAAGTGTAACGAGCACCCGTGCCGCCATCGCGCCCGGCCTCTATCGCTGCCGGATCGGGTCCTAGCGCGCGGTCTTCCGGATCGCGCTCATCACCAACTCGCCGCCGCTCTTCTTGCATTGTCTGACGAGGGCACGCTTGTTGTTGGCGAACCGCTGGAAGTCGAACACCGGCTGACTGCGCGACGCGTGGAAATAGCCGCTCATCCAGTAGCCGATCATCTGCTGCCGCGCCGCGTCCGAGCTCAGATACTGCCTGCAGGTGATCAGCGACATGTCGACCTTGATTTGGCCGCCTGCCGAGGGCTGAATTGGCGACTGCTCCAGCGACGCCATGACGGTCCGCTGCGGATTCATGGTGCACCACTGCTTGACGCTCGCGACGTTCCTCGCGAAGTCGTCAAAGCCGACCGAGACGTAGCCGAACCGCTGGTTGAACCAGCCGCTCATCCACGCAGAGAAAATCTCCGAGCGGTCGGCCGGCATGGCGAGATATTCGGCGCAGTTGATGCGGCTCATGTCGAGCGTCATCTGCGCGTGGGCTGCGCCCGGCACCAGGGTCGCGGCAAGGGCCAGTCCGCAAATCAGCTTGCGCATCGAGCAATCCTCCGTCGGCGGCAGTGACGATTTCTGCACGAGGCAGGCCCGCCGTCACCTATCCTTAGGTCTAGGCATGTTGTCCGGCGGGACGCACGGTTGCGAAGTCCGCTTCCCTGGGTAGAGGGACGCCTTATGCCTGGCCTGAGGCACTGGCCCGTACCGAAAACCGGAAGGCGGTGCCCAACTCGTTGCTGTTGACCCAGATTTCGACCGCCGTGGGCCTGGACGATTGACCGGCAGATCAAGAGACCCATTCCCATACCCTGAGACTTGGTCGTGAACATGGGCTGGAACACTTTGTCCAGCTGGGACGGAGGAATTCCGGGTCCTGAATCCTCGATCGAAACCTGCAGTTGACCCGGCTCGCTCGTTTCAGAGCTTATCAGCAACTCGCGCCGGGAAGCCGACTCCATGGCATCTTTGGCATTCACGACAAGATTGAGAACGACCTGCTGCAATTGCACTTCGCTGCCGATGACGGCCGGCAGGCCATCTTCAAGCCGCGTTCGCACATCGATGTCGTGCTTCAGCAATTCGCTCCTGACGAGGCCCAGAACGGACAGAATGACTTTGTTGAGATCGACCGGCCCTTGTGGCTGTGTGTCTTTTTTGAAGACGGCGCGGAGATTGGCGATGATGTCGCCTGCGCGATGACTTTCGCTCTCGACGTGGGTCAATGCGGCGCGCGCTTCTTCGATATCGGGCGTCTTCGCCTTGAGCCAGTTCAGCGCGGCACTGGCGCTTGCCGCAATCGCCGCCAGCGGTTGATTGACTTCGTGCGCGATCGAGGCCGACAGTTCGCCCGCTCCCGCAAGGCGGTTCATCTGGGCCAACTCGGACATCGCTTCCCGCGCAGCGATCTCGGCCTTGTGGCGGCGACGGTGCTCCAGCACGAGCCAGCAGATGAGCCCTGTCTGCAGCAACAATGCCGCGGCGACCGATGAGATTTCGATTTGGTGTTTCTGCCAGACGGAGGGCTCGCGAAACAGCACCTCGCTTCCCGGCGGCAGGCGGCTTTCGCTGATCCCCCAGCGCTGAAGTTGCCGCCAGTCGAATGTCGGCGTCGCAAAATTGCTGGCCGGGATTTTAAGGTCGCCCGCTTTCTCACCACCGAGAATGCGAACAGCAGCAGCGGCCGTCTGCCGGCTGAGATTGAGAACGGAATGCATTGGACCGCCAACGATCTCCCGGCCGAAGAAGCTGCCGTCAAAAGTGAAAATCGGAGCGTTCGCGGTTGCATAGAGTCTCGACAACGCAGTTTCCCCCTCATGCACGACACCTGCCGCATCGAGGCTCATCCCATGCCAGTAGATCGCGGAATGCGGCGGCAGAGCACCGGCATGTTTCAATATTTCCGCGAACGGCCGGTCATTGGACCAAATGAAAGAAACTCGATCGGCAAACGGCGCGAACTCTCTGCGCATTTCTCCAGACCAGAACTTTTCATTGGGAGACTCTCCGATCACCACGGCTATCGTCCTGGTGTCGGGCAATACGCGCAGGATATTCTCGATGATGGCCGGAAAATCGTGCGCGACCGCAACGACGGCATCATTGTCCGTGAGACTGGAAGACTGAATTCGACGCTGCTCCACGGCGGTAAACACCATGGGAGTCTGCAGCAAAGAGTTGCCGCCGGCGCCGCTGCACGAAGGCTGCCGCGGGAGCACCGAAGCTCACAATCAGATCGGGAGGGCGCCTGACGAACAGAGTCCGGAGGTATTCGACAAAGGGGCCCTCCGGATTCTCATCGTCGGAAAGCGCGCTCGAAAGCGAGTGTTCAAGGAACTCCACCTTCCATGGCGATTGCCGATCGAGTTCCGTGCGAATGGACTTGGCGTATTCGCTCCACGGTTTGAAATCGCGGCCGAAGGAATGAAGCAGCAACACCCGCTTGGCGTCAGCCGCCAAGGCCGCCGAACAGGCAAACGATGCAGCCAGAAAAGCCGCGGCTACTGTGAAACGGTGTCGCCAAGAGGCCATACGCTGCGAACTGGGTGATCGAAACGAAGAGCTTCGACAAGAACCTTGGCCCGCCGCCTTCGGCTTGTCCACAGGCATACAGAGGCGCCGTAAGAGGTGGATTCTTTGTGAAGGGCGAAAAGTGCGGCGATACCCAGTTGTGCAGCCGACCATGTGCAGGTCGCGACGTGTCTTTGTACATTCGGCAAATCATGGCCGTCTCGACGTGATGTCCGCGCGCCGGTGCCGCCGTTCGAACACCAGGTGAGCGCCAAAAACTGCGTCGCTAAATGAACCTATGAATGGCTCAACCGGGCGGAAGCGCCATTTCGCCCGCGTCCCGAAGCACCTCTTTGGGCGCATAGGGTTTGGCATGAAAACGCACGCTCGCAGGAAGGTTGTCGGGGAATGGCCGGCCCGACGTCATCATGATTCCGACCCTCGGCCACCGCTCGGCGACCTGACGGGCCAACTCTGCCCCGTTTATCGCGCCCGGCATGCTCACGTCCGTGAACAACAGCCTGATATCCGCGTTTGTTTCGAAGAATTGGAGCGCCACGTCGGCATTTCCGGCTTCGAGCACCTGGTACCCCGCATCCGAGAACATATAGGACGCCCCCATGCGTTCCAGCACGTCGTCATCGACGACAAGAATGAGGGCCTGGGGAGGTAAAGGGATCACAAAAGCCAACTAGCACGTACAACCATCGTTCCCTACTGAATTGTCAGGCATGATCCCAAAGGGCGGCGCATTGGTCCGAATTATACAGACAAGCCGCCAAGAGTGGCGTACGCTTTGTGTCTCCCCTGAACCATGCTCCTACGCCGCCATCCAACCGGAGGCCTCTTTGGCGCACGGACATCCCTTGAGGAGGCTTCGTGCAGCCGACAGGTTTCAGAGAACAGTTTACCGGCATCGCAGATGCGTGGGCCCTCGCCCAGGGCATCGTCGACACGGTCCGCGAGCCAGTTCTGGTGCTCGACAGCGAGCTTCGGGTGATCGCCGCAAGCCGTTCCTTCTATTCCGCATTCAAGGTTGCGCCCAACGATACCCAGGGCAGGCTGCTTTACGCGCTGGGCGATGCCCAATGGGACATTCCAAAACTTCGCGTGCTGCTGGAGAAAATCATCCCCGAGAAGGGCGTGATGGAAGGCTATGAGGTCGAGCACGAATTTCCGGGCCTCGGACACCGCACCATGCGTTTGAACGCCCGGCAGGTTTTCACCGAGGGCGGCGCCAACACCACCATTCTGCTCGGCATCGAGGATGTCACCGCGCAACGCATCCTGGAGCGCGAAAAGGATGAGCTGCTGATAGACAAGGACGTGCTGTTCGCGGAACTGCAGCATCGCGTGGCCAACAGCCTGCAAATCATCGCCAGCATCCTGCTGATGAAGGCGCGCGTGGTGCAGTCGGAGGAAACCAAATTTCACCTGCAGGACGCACACAAGCGCGTGCTCTCGGTTGCCGCCGTGCAGAAACAACTTCATGCATCCGGCGCGACCGGATCTGTCGAGATTGCGCCTTACCTCACAAAACTGTGCGAGAGCCTCGCAACCTCGATGATTGGCGACACCCGCCCCATTTTCCTGAAAGTGGTTGGTGAAGTGGGCAGTGCTTCATCCCGTGATGCGGAAAGTCTCGGCCTGATCGTGACCGAAGTCGTCATGAATGCGCTCAAGCATGCGTTTCCCGACGACAAGGCGGACGGTCAGATCACAGTCGCGTACGAAAGAGCCGGCACGAACTGGAAACTTACGATTTCCGACAACGGGGCTGGCAAGTCGGACGGGGTATTGGCTTACGAAAAATCCGGGCTGGGCACAGGTATCGTCAGAGCGCTCTCGACCCAGCTCGATGCCCAGGTTGATACTTTGACGGGCCCCCTGGGCACGACCGTTACGATCACTCACGCCACGCTCCCGGCGAAGGCTGCTGCCTGACAATTCGCGGCGTCTGACGCGGTGCCTTGGCGTGGTGCTGGCGCACTCCCGCCGCGTGGCGGGCAAAAGGATACCCTGGAACGAACTGTTCCCGAGGGGATTGTCATACACCGAGCGCCGCGACGCAAACCGTCGCGGCGCTCTTTTCAGAACAACATTTGGAGAATTCATATGAACATGCCGTCAAAAATCATTGCCGTCGCGCTGATGGCCGCCGCAGCGCCCTGGCTAGCCTCGCCCGCCACGGCGCTGCCGATCTCGTCGCCGCTGGCGCTTCACAGCGCGGTTCCGTCGCCGTTCGAGGCCGTGGGGTATCGCGGTCGCGGCTATGTCGGCGCGGGCATCGGCCTTGCCGCCGGTGCGATCATCGGCGGAGCGATCCTGAGCGCGACGCAACCCCGCTACGGATACGGCTACGGCGGCTACAACAACGGCTACCAAGCCTACGGCTACGACCAGGGCTATGCCGCCGGTTACGAGCCGGAATATGTCGAAGCGCCGCGCTACGGCTACGGGCAAGGCTACGGACCTGGCTACGGACGCGGGCCCGCCTATCGTCAGGGCGCAGTCGCCGCCGGCGGCGATGTTGGCTACTGCCAGCAGCGCTACCGCTCCTACGACCCGGCCTCCGGCACCTATCTCGGTTACGACGGCCTTCGCCATCCGTGCTGATGGCTGGCGTTTGAGAGACACGTCCGGCTCAGTACCCGCCGGACGGTTACTTGGAGGGCCGCCTCTCGGGGCGGCCCTTTCTTTTTGGGCGCACGTTGCGGCGCGGAGTTCCTGTCGATGCGCGACTGTACAAAATTGACCATCAATAAAGTTCCGCGGCGTCGCAACTGAAATGATCGTCTGCGCGTTGATCCTGCGATTGAAACACGCCCGTCCGGCAAGGCTTCACATCCCGAGATGTCACAGCCTGGGTTGCGCGCCGTATAAGGGAAGCAAATGCATATGTCCGGTGAAAGTCTGCTGATCGTTATCCTTGTTGGAATCATCGCCGGGTGGCTCGCCGGCCAGATCATGCGCGGCGCGGGCTTCGGCCTGGTCGGCGATCTCATCATCGGCATCATCGGCGCCTTCATCGGCAGCTGGCTGTTGCCTCAGCTCGGCATCCGGCTGGGAGCCGGCATGGTCGCCGCGATCGCCAACGCCACGATCGGCGCGATCATCCTGCTGTTTGTCCTCAGTCTGCTGCGCGGCCGCGGTGGTTTCGGCGGCTGGGGCTGGGGCAGGCGTTGGTAAGCCCAAGCGTTGGTAAGCCCAAGCGTTGGTAAGCCCAAGCGTTGCTAAACCAAGGCGTAGCCTCGGTGGTCCGGATGTAGCTCGGCCCGATCCGGCGGTGCCTGCGTAAGAAGCGGGACAACAATCGGTCCCAAAGGCCTCCTCGTGTTCAGGCTCAGCTCCCTCGGCTCATACTTTGCCGGCATTGCAACCGTGGTGATCGCGCTGGGCGCAGGCTTTGCAGGCGGCGCGCTGGTGGGAAGTTCGTGGGGCGGCATCGAGCGTACGCCCGCGGCACCACCAAACGAATACCGTGTGATCGCATCGGTTCGGGAGATCCCGCTCGTCCAAACCGTGTCGCAACCGCCGCCCCCTGACGAACAGGCCCTCGCCGCTGCAAGCCAAGGCCATCAAGGCCGCCGCCGCCCGCAAGGACGCAGCGGAGCAGCGAAAGGTCGCAAGAGCAGAACAGCGGAAGAATGCCGAGCGCAACCGGCAGATTGCCTTGATCGAAGCAGCCAGGAAGATCCAGGCGGCCGAAATCGCTTCCGCGAAGAATGAAGAATTGAAAACGTCCCCCAGCCTGGGGTTCGCTCCGCAGGTTTATTCCCAACCCATCGTTCGGGAATGACGCGCGCCGCGCGCCATGCGAATGAGTTTGAACAGGTGCCGGTTAGCGTTGAGGCCCAGCTCTGGGGAGGGCTGAGCCTCAAGTGATCCGCGCGAAACGCAGGATCACGCATAGGTCAAAAAACTTCCGGGGATCGTGACCTACGCTGCCGATTCGATTGGCATTTCCGCGATATCGAATGCCTTCAAGGCTTGGTAGTGAAGCTGCACCGGGTCACGCTCGCCTTGCGCGGCGGCCTCGAGAATTCGCGTCGCGATGATCTCTCGAACCGTCGAGGCGGTGCCGAAGGCCCGAAGAGAGGCGCAGGCCCGGTCGAACGCAAGTCCCATCGCCGAGATCGCGGCCTCGTCAAAGCAGCCGTTTGAGTCCGGACTAACAGCCATGATCACCTCCCATGAGATGGGGCGGGAGCCCTGCACTGTCTCTCAGTCACCGGAGCCCGAAGCTGTTTCGGTGATGGGCAAGGCTAGGAGCCTGTCTGAGTAGTGACTGGTCAAGTGGGGTCGAGTTCGATTCTTTGCGGGCCCATGAGCAAGAATTTTCGCCCCTGGAAGATCGATGAGGTCCTGCTTCTGCCGCCGAGCGTGCAGGACTATGTGCCGCGGGACCACCTGTCGCGGCTGATTGTGGCGCTGGTCCGGGAAGAGCTTGACCTTTCCGCGATTGCCGGCCGCTACACGAGCGGGCTGGGTCAGCCGCCGTTTGACCCGTGGATGATGACGGCGCTGCTTCTGCATGGCTATGCGAGCGGCATCTATTCGTCGCGGCGGATCGCCAAGGCGGCGGTGGAACGCGCGGACTTCATGATGCTCGTGGCGGGCGACCCTCCGGACTTCCGCACGATCTCGGAGTTCCGCAAGCGGCACCTTACGGCGCTGGCCGGGCTGTTCGTACAGGTGTTGAAGCTGGCCGAGAAGGCCGGGCTGGTGAAGCTCGGGCATGTTGCGCTCGATGGCACCAAGATCAAGGCGAACGCGTCCAAGCACAAAGCGATGAGCTATGAGCGCATGAAGAAGCGGGAAGTGGAGCTTGCGGCTGAGGTCGACCGCTGGCTCAAAGCCGCCGAGGCGGCCGATGCCGAGGAGGACAAGCTCTACGGCAGCAGGCGTGGCGACGAGATGCCGGATTGGGTGGCCGACAAGCAGAAGCGGCTGGCCAAGATCCGCGCGGCCAAGGCCGAACTGGAGGCGGAAGCCAAGGCCGCCGCTGCCGAGGAGATGCGTCGCCGGGCCGCGGCAGAGGAACGACGGATCGCCGAAGGCCGCAAGAAGAACGGCAAGACGCCCGCGCCGCCGAAACAGGAGCCCGACGGCAAGGCGCAGCGCAACTTCACCGATCCGGAAAGCCGTATCCTGAAGACCAAGGACGGTTATATCCAGGGCTACAACGCCCAGGCTGCGGTCGATGCCGAGGCCCAGATCATCGTCGCCCATGGCCTGACGCCGAGCATGAGCGATCAAGACCAATTCGTGCCGCTGCTGGATACGACCGAGGACAATCTCGACCGCAAGCCCAGGGAGGCTTCCGCCGATGCCGGCTACTGCAGCGAGGCGAACCTTGCCGCCTTGGCCGCGCGCGACATCCGCGGTTACATCGCGACCGGACGCGCCAAGCATCCCAGCGACGTCAAGCGAAAGATCACAGGGCCGCTCACCAAGGCCATGCGGGACAAGCTGAAGCGCGCGGGATGGCGCAGCAGGTACCGATTGCGAAAGCAAGTCGTGGAGCCGGTGTTCGGACAGATCAAGCAGGCAAGGGGGTTCAGACAGTTCCTGTTGCGCGGGATCGAGAAAGTGACGGCAGAATGGGCTTTGATCTGCACCGCCCACAATCTCACCAAGCTCGCAACAGCCGTATGAGCCGGCTAGCATTCATCGAGCAGCCTAGTCCCAGAACTATCTGGACGGGCTCCTAGGCCGGTCGAACAGACGAAAACTGTTCCAAACGGAACATCCGCACCGATTAATTTGCGATCCTGATCTCGTCGCCCATCGCGACCGGACGGGGCTCGTCACGCGGGCCGGCAACATCGGGTCGACCAACGCGGATGGCGTTTTGCGATCGAAACCGGCCCAAATTGGCGCGTCGCAGCCTCGCGAACCGCCACTTGGCGCGCCGCTATCTGGCGAGACACTGCTCGCTCATCCGAAGCCTGGCGATCGCACCCTCGGCGGACCATTCAAATTCAATCGAACCGCCAAGCTGCTCCATGCCCCTCATGACAAGTCTGCTGCCAAAGCCACCCTGCCCGCTGGGAGCCTCGACCGGAGGGCCGCCCCGTTCGGTCCAGACAACGGTGATTTCTTTTTCAGGAGTATCGCAAGCCACATCGAGTGTGCCGGTCGCCGACGAGAGCGCACCGTACTTGAGGGAGTTTGTCGCCAGTTCATGAATGACGAGGGCCAAGGTTGTCGCTGCCGTCACGCCTACGCCCATCCGCGGGACAGCGACGCGCACGCGTCCGCTAAACGCTCCAAGGTCGTCGTAGGGGGCGAGAAGTATGGCAAGCAGATCTCCCAGAAGCGCGGCCTTCCCCTCTTTGCCGGGAAGTGGCCGGACCAGATCGTGGGCACGCCCCAGAGCCGCCATCCGCTCCGTGAGCTCCCTTGCCATGTCGGCTGTTGTCTTGGCAGAACGGGAGGTGATGGTGGTGAGGCTGGTGGCAATGGCCAGGAGGTTCTTCACCCGGTGACTCATCTCGCCCGCCAGCAACTCATGTCCTTCCTCGGCCTGCTTGCGGCCAGTGACGTCGAGGAAGATGCCGAACATGACACGCCCAACGATGTCGGCGTCGTCGCCTTGACCTCTGGCAGAGACCCAACGAACCTGGTCCGCGACCATGATCCGGAAGTCGATTTCATACGGTCCGACAATGGCGCGCGTTGCGGCAAACGCCGCCCTCACCCGGTCGCGGTCGGCAGGATGAATGTGGGCAGAGAGGTCTTCGAAACTGACGTGCGAGCTCGGCGGCAACCCCCACAGTTGATAGGCCCGCTCATCCATCGTCAGGTCGTCATTATCGACATTCCACGACCAAAGGGCGACGCCCGCAGCCTGGATGGCGAGGCGGAGATGCTTCTCATTCCATCCCGGCGTTCTCGGTTCAGATTTCACGCGGCGTCCCTTTATTTGAGCCGGCGACCTCATCGAGTTCCTCAGGCACCTCCGCAAGTGCGAGCCTGACCATAGGACCCGCTGACTACGTTTGCGGGTGATCAGGCATAGGTCTGCGCTGGATGAACGCGGCCGCTGACAAGAGGCTTTGACATGTCATCGACACTGACAGATCGCAGCGCTTTCTCACTGAGCTTGGCAGGGTCTCGCTCGCCCGTGCTGGCTGCCTCAACGATGTGCTTGGCGATGAGGTCACGCACGACTTCGCTGTGGCAAGGGTGCGGGAGCGACTTGCATGAAAGTTCGAACGCCGCACCGATGGCGCGGGTTACGTCATCGTCGAACGAACCAGTTTGGATTGCATTGCAAATCATAGACTTTTCCCATCCCAGCACGGCTGGGAGCCGGCACTGTTCTCTCGGGCTCCGACGCTCTGGGCTGTTTCAGCGAAGAGCAAGGCTAGGCTTGTCACCGGACCAAGACTGTTCAAAACAGACCGACTGCCCTGGCTTATTCGACGGCGGACCGCCTCCCGGGCTGATATTCCCGCGATCAGGTGCGATTCACGTCAATTTGACGGGTTCCAACGCGGATTGTCGCATGGCGTTGTATGTCCGGAAGCTTACATTGGGGGGCATCACCTCATGCGGCCCGATGGCAGGCCTTGGTGACTGAGAGACAGTCGTGCTCCCGCCGGAATGGAGGGGAAGCCATGACGTCTTCTGCGCCTGGTTCAAAACCTGGACCAAAGCCTCGATCGAAATCCGTCAAGCGAAGAACCGGCCGCAAACCGGCGACAGGCGCGGTGTTCGATCCGGCGAATTTTCTGGAAACCAACGCCAATGGCCGGGTCATTTCCACGCATTCAAGGAAGGACGTGATCTTTTCGCAGGGCGACGATGCGGATTCCATTTTCTATATCCGGAGGGGCAAGGTCAAAGTCGCCGTCATATCCCGCCAGGGCAAGGAAGCCGTGGTCGCGCTGCTCGGGCCCGATGAGTTTGTCGGTGAAGGATGCCTGATCGGACAGCCCAAACGCCTGGCAACGGCATCCGCCATGACGGACTGCGAGACGATGCGGGTGGACAAGGCCGAGGTTCAACGCGTGCTCCACGAAGAGCCCGCGTTTTCGCAAATGTTCATCTCGCACGTTCTGATGCGAAACGCCCGGATCGAAGAAGACCTGGTCGATCAGCTTTTCAACTCAACCGAAAAACGGCTGGCGAGGCTGCTGTTGCTGCTGGCCAATTTCGGAAAGGAAGGAAGGCCGGAGCCGATCCTTGCGAAGATCAGCCAGGAAACTCTTGCCGAGATGATCGGCACGACGCGCTCGCGTGTAAGTCACTTCATGAACAAGTTTCGTGAGCTGGGTTTCATTGCCTACAATGGACATGTTGAGGTCCACAACTCCTTGCTGGGCGTGCTGCTGGCAGATCAGTCGCGGTCCGTGGGACCGCCGAAGTGATAGGTCTGGTAAATGCCGTGTATCTCGCGGAACCGAGGCTGTCGGTGTCCGATCGCCTGCGAGAATGCGTTCGTCACCATTCCAGATAGCGCCATCCCGAACGAAATTTGAAAAGTGTTCTTTTTTGAACAGTCGTATCGCGACAGTCCGGCATAAACTCCGATCACCGAACAGCTTTGGAGTGTGCCTGCAAGGGTCATGCTCCGGATTTTGCGGGCCTATTGGGGCGTTGCGTGGGTGTCTTTCGTCGCTACGGGCTCTACGTGTTGCTGGGGGTGGCCTGCGTCGCCGCTGTCGCGATCGCGTGGACAATCCGCGTGACGGTTGCATCGAGCGCTCAGCGGCATCTGCAGACCAGTGGACTCTACTGGTTCCATATCAAGAACACCCGAATTCCGTGCGCGGAGGACTTCAGCGTCGGCGTGATTGTCGTCTATCGTAAAGCAAACGGCGGTGATGAGATGACCGGGCGCTTGTGCCGACGGCTCGACTGGGCGAGTGACTGGGTGTGGCATCCCTCGACCAGCGCGCTCGCACTGAAGTAACCCGGTGCTGGCGTCATTCCCAACTGTGGGATTCCCGAATTAATGGATGGACCGACAGTGCGCGATATCCGTTGCGCCCGGTTGCCGGTCAGCCCTTGTGGGCTAAATGATCGCGGCGAAAATCGCGAAACTCTTTCGGTCCCTTGAGCAGCCGTCGCTTCCGGCTCTTCTGCTGTTCGGATGACGCGGTTAAATCGGCGGACTGGTCGATGACGTCGCTCGCCATCTCGGCTGACCGGTTGCGACGCTTTGCTGCAATGGGCTTCTCGGGCGGATTCACTGCACCGGAACCGACAAAGTACGGCGGATCGCTGGCCGGAAACGACTCACTGAGGGCCTCGTCAATACGAAGTTCGCGGCGCTTAATGGCTTGCAGCTCGCGATCATTGTTCATCTGGTCCGCGTCCTCGACTGTCCACCATGCTTAACCACCTCACCGCGATTGCGGGCGGGACCTCGACATTTCTTCTGAGAGACCGAAGCTGTTTCGGTGATTCAAGGGTATAGTTCGGAGACGCGGCAAGTCTGTGCGAAACAGCACACTTTCGGCCCGCCCAATCTAACCAAGGACTATCGGGCATGACACTGGGGAAGCACCTTTGGACGGCGGCGGAAGAAGCCACTCTCTGCGAGGCCATTGCGAGAGGAGTCTCCGTGCGGAGTATCGCAACCCGCTTGCGAAGACCGCGATCCAGCGTCGAATTGCGAGCCAAGAGACTGGGACTGTCTTTTTCGAAGGTCGCCCGATCACCCAGTTCCGAGCGTTCGTGGATTCGCTAGCCCAAGCCAGGACTTTACCTGTGCGACTTCACCATGACGACTTCGGCCCGCAACGACACATCGCAACTGTCATTGCGCAGAGTTGCACCGATTGTTTCTTTTGTGGCTGAGCGGCCAAAAAGGCGGAAGACATCCGCATAACTGAGCTATTCAGACCAGCCGCCGCCTGAATTCGGTGCGAGTTTTGGAAATTGCATATCCAGCCTCGAAGCTGGGTAAGCGCTCGCTGGAGGAAGCACCTTCGGCGAGCGCTATTTCGATCATGCCCTCCGGCTGGTCTGCCCACTCACCGGTTCAGAAACATGGCGTCGTTGCGGGCGCGCCATTTCTGGTTCGACAGCCACGCATAGTCCTGATCCGGCATCAACGGGACATTTTGCATCGCGTCCTTGGTGATCGGAAGAAAGAAGCTCTCCCGCTCCTGCGACACCTTGAGGGACTGGATCGGCACGACGATGCTGTCCTTTCCGGGCGTAAAGAATCCTCCGGACGCGACGATCGCATAGTCCCGGCGGTCTTTCGTTCCGAAGACGATATTTCTGACTTCACCGACGATCTTGTCGTCCGAGCTTCGGACCTGCGTGCCGATGATCTCGTCTGCCCGGAGGCCGGGGGACAGTTCGTCGATCCTCACGAGCGGCCTGGCGTCTTTGTCGTGACGATGGCCCCGCACCGCACCGCGCACCTTTGGCTCACGGGCTTCGATCTGCTTGTCGGCCTCTTCCTCGTCGTTGCCTCCGAGCGTACTCATATTCGGCCCTGCGATGAGTTCGCGGATGTTCGCCACCAGCCGCTCGCAATCGTCGTGACGGCCGTAGGACCACAGGGTGAAGGCGGCGTCTCTGAGACTGCGCAAATCGCGCACCGACTGGCGGTTGGCCGGCCCTCGGAGAGCGGGATTGCTCAGGATCGCTTCTTCCAGTTTGGCGTCGGCGATCTGACACTCGGCCATGGCGGCCGTGCCGGCCGCGCCGAGGAAGACCGCGGCGAGAAGGATCCTTCGGAAATTCATATTGTGCCTGGTGAACTGACGCGGTCAGTTCTTGCTGCTAAGTTGTCCGGGTTTGCCACCTGGAACAACGGCCCTCGGCCAATGGTGTTCCTGCAAAACCGTCGATCGCTCGAAGAATGAGTGGTCAATTTTGCACACGTTCGTCGGCGCGTCGTCCTGTCCGCTTTGACCCGGAGCAGACAACTCGTCAGTTTTGATCGCCGTATCTCTCGGTCACGGCGGCCGCAACGAACTTTTTGCGTCCGTCGCGGCCAGTGCTCGTGCCATGGGCAGCGCACCAGTCCGAAAACGTATTGGGATCGATGCGGACGCGCATGACGACATGTCCGTAGGCTTTGAGTCCACTTTCCATTTCCTCGGCAATCTTCAGCCACTCCTTCCAGGTGCGTGGCAGCGTGTTGCCATCGGCGAGAATTTTCAGCAACGCCGGGTAATCTTCCTCTTGAATCCAATAAGCTCCGACCGCGGGAGGTGGCCTGTCTTCCAAGTCGGTCACTCCGGTTATTCAGCAAAAGTTGTTTGTCGCTAACACGAACCGATCCGCCGGATATTGGCACCAGGCCGGCATCGTGCAAGTTCATTCCACTGCCGGAGAAAGTCCGCTTGAATCCAGGGAGCCGCGCTCTATTGGACGCGCTTCCACTCAACATGGGCCTGACCACCCCGCCCGGTGGCGGCATTTTGATACTTCATCACATCGCCGGTAAACGACATCAGAACCCGTCGCACATGGGCTCCGCCCAGATTCGGAAAAGAGCTTCGTTGTATGTGGAAGACCAGACTGTCTTTCTCTGCCGAATACATACCAAAATACGAAAGGACTCCCTGCGCCGCTGCCGTATTTTCTTCGGGCGTTCCGCTCATTCGGCCATCGGCGGCCCATTTTGGCCGCTCTGAGATCATTTGCATGGAGAAATTTCCGGCAGCGTCAAACATCAGAATGCCGGCGATATTGGTTCCTCCCAATGCGGGCGAAGCGCTGCCATTCGGTTCAAATTGCTCCCATGACACCAATTTCCAGGTGCCGAGCAGTTGGTCTTTGGTCACATGAATTGGCTGCTGGGCTGCAAGCTCTCCGGGACCGGCGGCGATGCCCAAAAGCCAACATGCGGCGACAAGTCTGCCCAGAAATTGCATCGCTCCGCTCCGGTGGTACGCATCCCGCATGCGAGCATCGTACACAGGTTTGAGACGGCCTATTGCTTCTCGCCTTTTTCAGGCTCCTGCGGCTGTTGCTGCTGCTGAACCTGGTTTGTCGGACCAAACTCAACCATCCTGCACGAACTGCATATGAATGCAGTGGCTGACACGACGATCAAAGGTTGTCCGCAATTGATGCAGGTGCGGTTGCTTGTCACGCCGTACGCTCCGTTCGTGGGAGAGCAGCGTACGGCGCAAGCCGGCATCCATTCTGTATCGAACAGCACACTTTTCAGCGCAGGCCATGACCTCATTCAAAGCCAACAAAGTCTGAATTGATCCGGTGCTCGGCAAGCTTCACGAACTCAAATGAGCCCCCGCAAGTGTGCGGTTTTGAACAGATTTCTACCACCGAATGATATCTGATGATGCGATGTGCACGGGTCGCAACTTCTTCGGCAAGAGTTGGATCGCATCGTGACAAGCCTGAAGGCATTCGTTGAGTCCGGCATAGCTCTCATTTTCCCATCGGCAACCACTCCGCCGAGTGCCGATTTTATTGAATACCCCGGGATGTGCGACCCCTCTGCGGCGGTGGCAATCACCGATACTTTGTTCATTGTTGCCAGTGATGAGGACAACGTCCTGCGGGTCTACAAACGCGGGACTTCGGACGCGCCGCAAAGGTTTGACCTCAATTCATTTCTGAGACCTGACGATCATCCGGAAGCAGACATTGAAGGCGGCGCGCGGATTGGCGACCGCATTTTTTGGATTGCTTCTCACGGCCGGAACGCAGAGGGAAAGCTGCGACCGAGCCGTCATCGGCTGTTTGCGACAAGAGTAACCGTCGAGGGCAACAACGTGACGGTAACCCCCGTGGGCCGGCCCTACACAAGACTGCTCGAAGACCTGGCACAGGCTCCCGCCCTTCGAAAATACGATCTTGATAGCGCCTCGAAAAAAGCTCCGGAGGATACGGGCGGTCTGAACATCGAGGGGCTCGCCGCAACTCCGCAAGGCACGCTTATGATCGGGTTCCGTAATCCGATACCCGAAGGCAAAGCCTTGATCGTTTCGCTCGATAATCCGGAACAGGTTGTCGATGGGGAGCGAGCAACGCTGGGTACGCCGATCGAGCTTTCATTGAACGGGCTTGGAATCAGAAGCATTGAGTACCGGGAAAGTCAGGCCAGGTATTTGATTGCTGCCGGACCCCACAACGACGGCGGACATGTTTCGCTATTTGACTGGTCCGGGAAGCCATCCGACGCGGCGGAGGTGATACGCGAGGTTCAATTCGACGGACTCAATCTCGAAGCGATGTTTGTCTATCCCGGCGATCTGACGGCGGTGCAGTTTCTAAGCGATGACGGTGGCAGGAAGCTAAAAGGAGTGAGTTGCAAGGCGATGGCACCGACCGAGCAGCGATTCCGGGGCTTTTCACGCGAGATTCGCTAAGCGTGGTGACGCCAGCTTTTTGCCCGAAGCCGACATCTCGCTGAGCCCAATACTGAGTAATTTGATACAGGCTCGCGTTCGGTGGGTATGCAGGCTTGAGTGGAGCCGAGGCGGCCTGACAGGAAGGCCCAGCCGGGGCTGTGGCTGGGCCTTCCTTGATCCGCGCCAATCGGCGGGACCACAGCGCAGGTGCGGGGACGAACCTACACTGCAAGCATGTTGGACGTTTCCTTGATGCCAAGAGCCTTCAGGGCCAGCTGATGCAGAACGGTCGGATCGCGCTCGCCTTGCTTGGCGGCCTCGATGATCTGTTTTCCGACGACCTCTCGCGCCATTGGCGCGATCCCGAGCGACAAAAAATTGCAGGTCAGATCGTACGCGGCGATCATGGCCGCAAGCGCGGCGTCGTCAAAGCAGCCGGGTCCAGAAGCCATGGCCTCCTCCGCAACGGCGGGAGCGCAAGTCTCGGTCACCGAGACCCGAAAGCCGGTCCGGTGATCCAGAATGCTCGGATTGGCCTGCCATCTAAGTCTGTTCCGAAAGGAACACTTTCAAAGTTGCCCACCGCGTGAATTCGAAAAAGGCCCCTGGGCTTTGGCCGTTGCGGTCATCACCGCGGCCGCGATTTCTTATTCTTGCGCGGCAAAGCCCGCTGCACGGCTGCGAGCAGGCTGGCTGTAGAGGATCGCTGCAACAGTGCCGGCGAGCAGAAGTGTTGAGCCGATCGCCACGTAAGGCAGCAGAGTCAGGATATGAAGAAGCATGTGGGGGCGTCTCCCGTGTCTGTCCTCTCAACGTCATCGCATGCCGGGCGTTCCGAACTTTTTGGTTAACGCGCGTTAACCAGTGTGGCCGTCTCGACTTCGCAAGCGCGGCGGGTATGGTGACGCACGCACCAGCCCCCTGCCAGCAGGCCCATATCAGCCAATCTTCATGTCAGCCGATCGTCCGGACATCCCCGTCGCGCCGCGTATCGCACGCACCGTCACGCATCATGGCGTGACGATCGAAGACCCTTATGCCTGGCTCCGCGATCCCGCTTATCCGGAGGTCAACGACCGCAACGTTCTCGGCTATCTCGAAGCGGAGAACGCCTGCTTCGAAGCGGCGATGAAACCGCATCGGGAGCTGATCGACACGCTGTTCGCCGAGATGAAGGGCCGGGTGAAGGACGACGATGCGAGCGTGCCGCAAAAGGACGGCGCATTCGTCTATTGGCATGCCTTCGACCCCGGCGCGGAATATCGCAAGTGGTACCGGCGGCCGGCCGCAGGCGGCGCCGATGCGGTCATTCTGGACGAGCCGGCGCTCGCGCAAGGCCACGAGTATTTCCGGCTCGGCGGTCATGCCGTGAGCCCGGATGGCCGCCTGCTCGCCTATGCGGTCGACACCAACGGCTCCGAACGCTTCGTTCTGAAGGTGCGCGATCTCGAGACCGGCGCGGAGCTCCCCGACGTCATCGAGAACTGGCGCTACAGCCTGGTGTGGGCGGCGGACTCAAAGAGCTTCCTCTACACCGACTCCGACGAGCACTGGCGGTCAAAGACCGCCTGGCACCACCGGCTCGGCGATCCGCAATCGGCGGACCGCGCCATCTATCGCGAGCCGGATGAAAAATTCGGCGTGTCGATCGCCCGCTCGCAGTCGCGGGCGTTCGCCATCATCTCCACCGGCGACCACGCGACCAACGAGGTCCGCCTGCTGCCGCTGGCCGACTTCGAAGCAGAGCCCGTGCTGGTGTCGCCCCGCAAGACGGACCGGCAGTACGACGTCGACGAGCGCGAGGGCACGCTCTACATCCGCGCCAACGACACGCATGTCAATTTCCGGGTGGTGACGGCGCCCGCGTCACAGCCCGGCGAGTGGACCGAGCTGATCGCCGGCAGCGGCCGCCACTACATCCAGTCGGTCACCAGCTTCGAGAACGTGCTGGTGGTCGAGGAGCGCGTCGACGGCCTGTCGCAGATCCGCTTGCGCGACTATGCGAGCGGCGCGGAGCGCTATGTCGCGTTCCCGGAGGCGAGCTTCGTCGCCGCGCTGGCGGGCAATCCGGAATATCAAGTCGAGCGACTGCGCATCGGCTACGAGTTGATGGTGACGCCCAACACGGTCTACGACTACCACATGGCCGGCGACCGGCTGGAGACGCTGAAGGTCCGGGAAATTCCCAGCGGCTACGACCCGTCGAAGTATGCGACCGAGCGCCTGATGGCTCCGTCGCGCGACGGCAGGCTCATTCCGGTTTCAGTCGTCACCCGCAGGGATTTCGTCAAGGACGGCTCCGGGCCGCTGCACATCCAGGGCTATGGCGCCTACGGCTATGCCTATCCGCCCGGCTTCTCGGCGAACCGCCTGTCGCTGCTCGACCGCGGCTTCGCCTGCGCGATCGCACACATTCGCGGCGGCGACGATCTCGGCTATGGCTGGTATCTCGACGGCAAGCTCGAGAAACGCACCAACACCTTCAACGATTTCGTCGACGTCACGCGCTTTCTCATTGCCCAGGGTTTTTCGGCGCCCGGCCGCGTCACCGCGGCGGGCGGCTCCGCCGGCGGCGAGCTGATGGGCGCGATCGTCAACCAGGCGCCGGAGCTTTACGGGGCGGTTGCCGCCCACGTTCCGTTCGTCGACGTGCTCAACACCATGCTCGACGGCACGCTGCCGCTGACGCCCGGCGAGTGGTCCGAATGGGGCAATCCGATCGAGGACAAGGCGGCGTTCGAATTCATCCGGAGCTACAGCCCCTACGACAACGTGACCGCGCAGGCCTATCCGCCGATGCTGGTGACGGCCGGCCTCAGCGATCCGCGGGTGACCTACTGGGAGCCGGCCAAGTGGGTGGCGAAGCTGCGCGCCAGCAAAACCGACGGCAACCTGCTGCTGCTCAAGACCAACATGGGCGCCGGCCATGGCGGCAAGTCGGGCCGCTATGTCGCGCTCGAGGAGGCCGCGGAGGAATACGCGTTCCTGATCACGCAGGTGCTGAAGGCCTGATGCCCGATTTGCATCCGCGGCGATGCAACCTATGATTGACCGCTTTCGCCGGGGACATCGAAGCATCAGCGCAACCCGACGGCCGCACAGAGGAGCGCGTGCGATGAGCGGATTTTTGCCGAAGCGGATTGCGATCGCATTGGCGGTGATTTTCGCTGTGGTCCTGAGCCAAGGGACCGCCGCACAGGCGCAGCCGGCGTGTTTCGAGCGATGCTACAATTCCTGTCTGCAGAGGATTCCGTCGAACAGCGGCGGCTTCAGCAACAAGAACTGCAGCCACCGGTGCAACAGACGATGCGGACAGGAGCAGTGGCGACGTTCGCAGTCACGCTGAAGCGCCCGGCAGATCCGGCCGCGGCACGTCAGGCGCGGACCATTTCAATAATTCGGACAATACGTTGCGGCAAACACGGAGATTTGGGCAGCGGTGCGCCAAGCCGGCAGCCAATTTCCTCCGCCTTCGAATTCCATGTGAATTGTGGCTTTTCGGCACTAGCGCCTGCCGCCGCTTATGCCTGCTATGTGGGGTCAACATGGGGACAGCGGAGCCAAAAAAGGCCCGTTGGCAAAGGAGCGTTCTATGAAGAAAGTTGCACTGGCATTGGCGTTGGTTGTTACCGCACTCAGCCTGGGTGGTTGCTTTGTCGGCAAAGGCAAGGCTCCGGCCCCGGTCATCACCAAAGGCTGATCCGACAACGTTCCGGGACGGCTAGCCTGGCTGGCCGTTTCGAGCTTCCGATTGTGCGAAGGGGCGTGGCAACAATGTCGTTGCCCCAGGTGGGCGGTCGCCGTGAGTTTGGCGTCATGGACGTGCACAACGCAGTGGGCGTCGCCTTTGGCGAGGGTCCATGGCGAGCGTGCTTGCGTCCGTTCTGATTCATCACGCCACTCTTCTCGGGGTCTCCACGTATGACCTCGCCCAAGATGCGCCTGATCAGTGGCGAGCAAAGCATATTCCTGGAAACGCGGGCTCCCATCCCTGAGCGCAACATGGCCAACCGAACCGCAATGAGAGAACCTGTGCTGCAGTGAGGCAATCCTCATGGCCGACGTGCGTGTCAAGCGACGGTTTGCGGCAATAATCACGATCGTGATTGCCGCCATCGGGACGGTTTCGAGCCAGTTGTCGATGCCGGCATTCGCCCAGGGTTCAGATCCGGCTGCGTCCGTCCCGCCCGGCAAGGCTGCAAAACCAGCACGACAGAGTCCCAAATCCTCCGGGGACTATTTCATAGAATTTCGCGCGGCCAAGATCGGCGGCTATGGGCACAGTTATGTAGCCTTTGGCCGCCTTGATCGCCGGGGGAATCCGGAAAGCACAAGCTACGCGGACCTGCATCCAATGGGAAATTATGCGGTCATGACTCTGGCCATTTCATGCCGGTCCCGGCAAATACGGAATGGGATCCCGAGGTGCTGACGCTGCCGGTCAGCTACAAATATCGAGTCAAACTAAACGACAGTCAGTACAACAGCCTGTTGGCCGCATTGGAACGCCACAAGGCGAACCCACGCCATTGGAATGCGTTCGCCTACAACTGCAATCATTTCGTCGGTGAATTGGCAGGAGCCGTCGGGTTGCGCGTACCCGAGGGACTTAACCTGTCGACTGGATTCATACCGGCGCTGCAGGAGATCAATACGGGTTCGCCGCCGGTATTTGTACCGGACGCGGAGGAGATCAAAAGTAAAACCTCCCCGATGTCGAGAGGCCACGCCCACTAAAGTCACGGCGTGACCTGTCTTTGGCTGCAGTCCCTCTCCTCCCCCAGCCGGACGCTCCTGATCACGACACCTGGCGCCATCTGCGTGTTCCGAAATGCCGCGCCGCGCCCACAGCGTACATGCAGGCTGCCTCACCGGTGCTTTTGTCGAAGAGACGGCCCCACCGGACTAGCCGGCAGCAGTTATTCGAGCGACCTTCCTGATATGCGCCACGGTGCTGCGGGCGCCCGTGGTCTTCGTGAGAAGATCGAGCTTCGTGTCGTCATCGTCATGCACCGGCGTAAGCGCGGTATCCATGTAGTTTCGGGCGGCAGGATCGCGGGCGATAGCGATCCTGATCCAGATCAGGCGAGAGATTGTGGCGACTAGCGCCGCATGCTTGCTGAGTGTTTCCCAGATAAATCGCGGCCAGAAAATAAAAGCGGACTCGCGCGGCATCCCCGGGCGCCGCTCTGAAGGATGTTTGAGCCGAAGAATGCCGCCCTGGAGCGGATGAACGTTCTCCAGTCGTACCGTGGTCGCGAAATTGACGAGGACTTTGATCAGGCTGTTGACCGGTACTCCGGTCGCCACCGCACGGCGCAGCAGCGTCTCCATGTGCTTCGGCGTATAATAGATCGACCATGCCTCGCGATAGATCAACTCCCACTGTTCCCGGCTCATTTGCGGATGCGCGGTACAGACGTGCTCCACATCGTATTTGTTGAGGTCAGGGTCCATGGCAATGCCCTTCCGCCACAGAACCTGGTGATCCTCCGAGCCCGGCAATGGCGTGAGGCAGAAAAACTCAATGATATCGAGCGGCAACTCCTCCTGAATGATCGCGATGTCGCGCCGGATGGTCTGCGGCGTGTCCGCCGGGAATCCCAGGATATAGCCTGCCAGGGTGATGATGCCCTGTGCCTTCCAGGCCAGCAGCATGGTGCGATATTCCGTGATCTTGTTCTGGCGTTTCTTGGCGCTCGCAAGATTGTCCGGGTTGACGTTTTCGAGACCGATGAACACGCGGGTCACGCCGGCGCGTTTCGCCTTCTCGATGAAATTGGGAATCTTGTTACACAGCGTATCGACCTGGATCATCAAACCGAGCGGGATGCCGTGATTTTCGCGCAATTCGATCAGGCGCTCGAAGATCAATTCCCATTCCTTGTTGCGCGCGAAATTGTCATCGGTGATGAAGAACTTGTGGATGCCCTGCGCCCAATTCAGCCGGACCAGATGCTCTACGTCGTCGGCGGTCCGGAAGCGTGATTTGCGTCCCTGGACGTTGATGATGGTGCAAAACGAGCATTGATACGGGCAGCCACGCCCTGCATCGAAGCTCGTGCTCAGGCCCAGCGTCCGCTCGACGTAGGCTTTGGGCAGGAACGGCACGGGCGTTCCCTCCATGCCGGGCAGGTCTTTCATGAAGTCGTAGAGCGGCGCCAGGCGCCCGGCCGCCGCGTCCTGCAACAGTCCTGCAAACCGCCCTTCGGCCTCACCGGCGAAAATCGAAATGCCCATCTCGCGGCAGGCATCGAGTTCGACCGCATGGCCGTCCAACATCGCCAGAGAGCCGGACACGTGGAAGCCGCCGATGACGACAGGGATGAGCGCGTTGCGGAACGGCCGCGCAATATCGAGTGCGCGGGGATATTGATTCGACTGCACGCCGACAAGTGCAACCAGCCCAAAGCCGGAATGCCGCTGAATCCGCGCGAGAATCGCCGGCACGTCAACGTACGTATTGGTTTCGTCGATGACCGTGATGTCGATGCCGACGTCCGGTCCAAGCACCTGCCGCTCGACGCAATCCGCCGCGATGCCGTAGATGGCGGCAAGCGAATTTGAAGGAATCATCGCCCGCCACCAACGTATTACGTAACCATCGTCGTCATAGTGCGATGGCTTGATGAGAACGAGTTGGAAGCGCTGCTGTTCGCCCACGAAATCCTTCAGCTCGGATCGTTGCAACGTACTTGCCTGAACTCCCGTACGCGTTCGTCCACTGCCTGCATATCCGCTTGATCAGTCACAAATACGCCGGGTAGCAAGGCTGGGTAGGACAACCACACGGCGCACGCTGCCACGTGGACACGGAATAACACGCAGCGGCAGCAAACTGGTCCAATATATCCTGCCCGGCTGTCGAGCGGATACGGAAACGACCACTTCTTCTTTTTCTTCTTGTTGCGCCGATCGTCACGCCGCCGACCAGCGGAGGCACCCGACCGAATCGCAGTCGATTTCTTCCAGTTCAAGGTTGTTCGAACACGGCCGCAAACAACATTGTACGTACGTATAATCGCTTTGAATCGTTTCCGAACGAGGCGAAGCCGTCATCCGGCCTCACCATGTCCGCCATCCCGCTGCTGAAAGTGGACTTAAATCAGATTATTGCATGTGCCGCGATTTCCTCTACGGGCGAGACAAGCCGCCTATTCGATTACCTCGCTCGCGATCGACGCTGTCAAATACAGCCTGGACCAGATGCGGCGTCGCTTTCAAAGGCAATCGCGTTCAATCCGCGCGCACTTTGCGTTCCGCGGCACTACCAACTTCGTCCTTGCATGGCCTGCTCAGAGCGGCGAAGTGCGCCTTGACGCACAGCAATACGCGACCTGCGCTGGGCTTGACGTTCGGACATTGCTCCCGGATGTCCGCCCTGCAGGCCTCACGCACCGTAGCGATCTTCACAAGCGCTGACCTACACGGCTCTGCGAATTCATTGAAGTGCGCCTCCGTGCATTCGACAAAGCGTTTTCCTTCCGGCCGATCAGCGCCGCAAACTTCACCACGTCCCGGCTGCAAGCCTGGATGACCCGGGCGTACTGGGCAAAAGCAGAGGATGTCGACAGCAACAATAGTATTGCAAAGGCACAACAAATTCGTCCCACGTGAGCCTCCGGTCATTCAGGCAAGTTACTAACCGGTCGTGTGCGAGCGAAAGGGGCTGGTTGGCGGCTGCGCTTGCCGATTAGGCGCCGCGTCGATGACAGAAAAATAACAATGGCCCACCGCGGGCTAATCGCGCGGTCTGCGTGAAACTCATCACCTGTTGGGACCAGGCAGGCGTAGAGCGCTGCCCCAAGACCGGGCAGCGCTCGTGACAGTGACCAGCCGCTGTTGAACTGGCGCGTTCGACCCCAGCTCTCAGCGACTACTTCGCGACGCGGGAAACACCGGCAATTTCTCGACGTCGCGCGCGTCGTGCTGGATGATGACCTTGGCCTTTAGGTTCGATGCGATGCTCTTGATGCGCTCCATCGACGCTACAGACTGCGCGCGGTCGTAGTTGAACACGGGCACGCCGAACGCATCGTAGTTCTCGCGGAAATGCATCGCGTCGCCGCTGAGGATCACGGCCCCGGTCTGCGGCAGCTTCACGAGCAGGACTTGATGGCCCGGCGTGTGTCCAGGCGTGCGCAGTACGATCACACTTCCGTCCCCGAAAACATCCTTGTCGAGCGCGAGCGGCTCGACCTTGCCCTCGCCCTTGATCCAGCTCTCGAACGGCCTGAAGTTCACGCCCGTGGCAGGCTTCGGGGCGGAGATCGCCTCCCATTCCTTCTCGCCGATCAGCAATCGTCGACTTCGGAAACGAGGCAACTTGGCCGGTGTGGTCGGCGTGATAGTGGCTGATGCCGATATATTTGATCTGCTCGGGCTTCACGCCGAGCTGTGCCAGCTGGTCGACCACGCTCACCTTCGGCGCCACGTTGGGCGCCGTCATGGAGTGGCCGGTGTCCCACAGCATGTATTCGTTGTCGTGCTTGATCAGGTAGCAGCTGAAGACGAACTGAAGCTTCAGGTCGCCGTAGGCATAGGTGTCCGAGAAGCGCTGGTTGACGGCGGTGGGCGCCTGCGGCGTGCCACAGTCGAGGCGCGTGAGCGCCATGTCCGCCGCCTGCACGGGCATAGCGATACCGGCGAGCACGCAGGCGGTCGCAGCGAGAATGGCCCGAGTCCGATTCATTGTCTCATCCCCTTCAGGTGCACGTTAAAGCAGCCCGCTCGCCCGATCCGGTGTTCAGAGCATTGATCACCGCAAACCACGGCGACAGATGGCAAGGCAGCTTACACTCGTCCCGAAGAAACCGAACGAGTAGTGGGGCCCTTTTGACTATTGATTGATTTCGGGCTCGACAAGCCTGGCGAGATTTCGCAACGACTCCTGCCAGCCGAGATAGCACGCTTCCGCCGGAATGACGTCGGGAATGCCCTCCTGCACGATGTTCACCTCGGTGCCGACGGAGACCGGCTTAAGCGTCACAGTCACCTGCATCTCACCCGGCAAATTGGGATCCTCGAATTTGTCCGTGTAGCGCAGACGCTCACCGGGCACGAGCTCCTGATATTTTCCGCCGAAAAAATGGCTCGCGCCCGTGGTGAAGTTGCGGAACGACATCCTGAAGGTGCCGCCGACCTTCGCGTCGAGATGATGGACCGTGCAGGTAAAGCCGTTGGGCGGCAGCCACTTCGCCATCGCGTCTGCTTCGATGAAGGCGCGATAGACCTTGTCGGGCTTGGTTGCCAGAACGCGGTGCAATCGAACGGTACTGGGCATGGTTGAATTCTCCTGAGCACGCGCCCCGACAGCGCAACGGATCGACACCTTATATACGGGGCAGCGCGCGTGGCAGTGACCGGAAAGCCGCTTTGCCGCGCGCGTCGTGGAAGGCCCGAACAGGCGGCTTGGCCATCTGCAGCTTTGGTCAGCTGGAGCTTTGGTACCTGGCCTGCAAGGCTTTCTCGATACATCCGATCAAGTGGCGGGGATCGTGGGGCTTGCCCAGGAAGCCAACCGCCCCGGCCTGCATCGCGCGTGCCCGGGCGTTGTCGTCAGGACGACCCGTGACAAAAATGACGGGAATGCGATGCCCGTCGGCGATCAGGCGGTCCTGCAGGTCGATACCGGTCAAGCCCGGCATCTGCAGATCGGTGATGAGACACGACGTGTCGTTAAGCTTCCCGGACTTGAGAAACTCCTCGGCCGAACCAAACGTGGAGGCCTTGTGGCCCAGAGACCTTACGAGCCTTTCCAACGCCTCGCGCGCGCTTCTGTCGTCATCGACAATCGCGATCATCGGGCTGGTTCCAAATTGGGAAACCAATCATCAAATTTTCTAGCCTGGCCGGCCAGCATCTCAATACTTCGGCGAACGTTCAACAATTCCTACGGGAATGAGTTCCGGCGATCGGGGCTCGTATAAGTCGGTACCCAGCAGACACCAGGAGTGATAACATTCGCCGCGGGGTGGAAAGGGGCGGCCTTGCAAGGGGAAAAGCCAATGCGCTGCCATCGGAAGGCCGTAGCCGCTCCACCGCGCAAGCCGTCGTCCGGTCGCAAATCCCGATCGCCGTGCGATCAGCAATTCGCGGACCGGCGGCAGATCGCCAAACGACTGGTTCAAGGTACTCCGCGAGGCAGGTTACGCGTGCCGACTGGTCGATGACGGTCACGCGCGGTCGTTGAGGCGCTAAGAATGAGAGCATGAGGGATGTCGCTTGCGGCAGGTTTGAGACATGCCGCTGCCGCAGGACAGCGTGAAGACCACCAGTTCTCGGCCTGAGCGTGCCGGCCAATTTGCTCGCGCCGGCCGGCGGGGTGATCGAATAGCGTGGCCAACGTCTGAAGTTGGCGCCCGCGACATTGCCCGAGCCGGCAAACGCGCGCGGACCCGCAGCAACGAACGGGCGGAGCCGATTACCTCGGTCGGCATACGCGTAAGTCTAGTGACATTACACCTTCAGACAATCGACTGCGATGCCCTGCCGGCAGATCAATGAATGCGTATGGGGCTGAAATCGGAACGCCGTAGTCGGGAGTTTTCATAGGAGGGAGGCGCACGATGCAGCTTGATCAACAATTGGCCGGCACAGACGTCATCGGACATCCGCTCTGTGCGTGCGGCACGACAATGTGGCTGTTGAGCATCGAACCGGCGGACTGTCCCGGGAGCGATGTGCGCAACTTCGAGTGCCAGCGATGCTTCAACACCCATCAGGTGTCGGTCATCTTTTCCGGGCAACACCGTCTCGACCGGGAGGCCGGCTGATCCGGTCCGGGCGGGCGCTCGTGAGCATGCCCGCAGGCTCGATCTGAAAGCAGGCGCGCACCGGCCCTGTTGGCACGCGGGCGGCAGAGAGTGACGACATGAGCTACCTTCAGCGTGTCCTGCAGCCCGGCGAGCAGGTCCGCCACGTCGCGTCCATTCACTGGATCGGGTACTGGTCCGGCGTTGCGGTTGCAGTCCTGGCGGTGATCGCCTGCTGGCTCAGCGAAACGATGTACCTGACGGGATTCTGGCGATATACGGCCTACGCCCTTGCGCTCGTTGCGGTCGGTCTCCTGATCCAGCAATGGTTCCAGTGGTGGATCACCGAGATCGCAGTCACCAACCGGCGGATCATCTACAAGAAAGGTCTGATCCGGCGGCAGACCAACGAGATGAACATGGACAAGGTCGAGAGTGTCCAGATCGACCAATCGATCCTGGGGCGCATTCTCAACTATGGCAACGTGATGATCCTTGGCACCGGCGAAGGCTTCGAGACGCTCCACACCATCGCCAGCCCGATCGGGCTTCGAAACAGCATCACCGGAACGATGCACAAGGCCTAGCCGGACATCGCAGGCATGCCTCGTCCGCCGCCCTCATGCGCAGCCCGCCTGCGACGCCGGATTGAAATCGTTGCGCGCCGGCGGCCACGTTCGCGGGCTTGGGACGCGCGGTTGCCGTGGCTGGATCGGCGCCGCCGGTCAGGCAGCTCGCAAAGCCGTCTCAATACAGCTGTGCAGGTGATCGGATCTGAATGGCTTGCCCAGGAAGCAGATCACCCCATCCTTCATCGCGTGTGCCCGGGTGCCGGCAGGATCGCCCGTGATGAAAATAATCGGAATGCGATGTCCCTTGGCAGTCAGGCGGTCGTGCAAGTCGATGCCGCTCAAGCGCGGCATGTGCACGTCGGTGATCAGGCAGGATGTATCGTGGAGCTTTGCCGATTTCAGAAATTCCTCTGCCGAGGCAAACATGACGGCGTTGTAGCCCAGGGATCGCATGAGCCGTCCTGTTGCTTCGCGCACGGACCTCTCGTCATCGACGATCGCGATCATGGGCTTTTTGTTTGACACGTTCGTCTGCAGATTTGCTTGCTTCGATATGTAAAATGACTTGAACGCCTGCGTGGTTCCGGGTTCCCGAACACCCAGCATCTTACCTCCCGCATGCGAGGAATGCTGAGCTGTCACACGATCGGAGCGATATCGTACAGATGGCCTCCGTGGTATGGTTCGATATGTGGGTGTTTTGCGGGGGAGTGTTGAGTATGTACCGCAGCCAGAAGACCGGAACCGGGCTACCGCGCAAGTCACGTTCCCACCGCAAATCTCCATCGCTGCACGATCAGGAATTGGAGGGTCGACAGAGGACCGCCGAACGTCTGGTGCAACAGCTCCGCGAATTGGGTTACGTGTGCGGACTGGCCGATGGCAGCCGCGCGCAGGCGTTGAAGCGCGAAGATTGAAAGTCACTCGCGATCGCGGTTGCCTCGGGCCCGGCGGCCCTACCGCCCGATCAACATGGTCCAGTAGGTCCGGCCCGACTTCTTCGAGACGGCATGCGCCACGGCTTTGCACCCCGGCAACATCATGTTCACGGCATGCCCGGGTGAAGCCCACCACTGGGCCATCGCGCCTGCCCTGGTGGTGCTGCCCATCGCGACGTTCTCGGCGCGTGCGCCCTTCTTTGCCCGGTTATGGAAGCCGGCATGATCCATCCTGTCGCGGCGGGCCATGTCGTTCGAGTGCTGCTGCGCCAGTTGCTGCATCAATCGGCAATTGGTTTCTGCTTTTGCATGTCCGGGCGCGACGATCGGCAGCAGCATCGCCGCACACAAGATCCAGGGCCGTTTCATCCGTCACCTGTCTTTTTTACGAGTACGCGCCCTAGTTCACCTTGATGTCGTTCTTGGCAACGATCTCCTTCCAGACCGCGATCTCGTCGGCGATCTGCTTGCGCATCTCGTCGGGCGTGCTCGGCGTCGCGATATTGCCGCCATCCCGAAGCTTGGCCTGCACGTCGGGCAGCGCCAGCGCGGTGTGGATCTCCTTGTTGAGGCGGGCGATGATCGGCTTCGGCGTCTTCGGCGAGGTCGCCATGCCGAGCCACGACATGTAATGGATGCCGGGCAGCGTCTCGGCGACCGTCGGCGCCTCGGGCATCAGTGCGAAGCGCGCCGGCGACGTCACCGCGAGCATGCGGAACTGGCCGCTGGCAACGCGCGGGAACGCCGACGTCGCGGGCTCGAGCATCACGTCGACCCGCCCCGCCAGCACGTCGGTGACCGCCGCCGAAGACCCGCGATACGAGATCGGCACCATGTCGATCCCGGCCTTGTTGCCGACCCAGGTGCCGATCAGGTGGTAGACCGCGCCGATCGAGGTGATGACGTAGGACATCTTCCCCGGACTGGCCTTGGCGCGGGCGATCATGTCGGGGAACGACTTGATCGGCGAATCCTTCGGCACGATGTAGGCGAACGGGTACGAGCACACCATGGTGACGAAGCCGAAGGTGTTGTCGCCGTCGAACGGGAATTTTCCGACCGCGGCGCCGCTCGCATAGCCCGCGGTGAGCAGCGTCATCGAGGTGCCGTCGGGCTGTGCGTTCATCACGATGCCGGCGGCGATGCCGCCGCCGCCGCCGGTGTTGTTCTCCACCGAGATGGGCTGGCCGAGCGGGCCGGTCATCTTGTCGGCGAGCAGGCGGCCGACGATGTCGGGGCTGCCGCCCGGCGTGGTGCCGATCAGAAGCCGCAGCGGCCGGTTAGGCCAGTCGGACTGCGCGAGAGCGGGAGCAAAGCGCGCCGGCAAGGCTGAGCCCGCAGCAAGGGCCGCGGTGAGTGCGAGCGCGCGGCGTCGGGTTGGCAGCATGTCAGTCTCCCGGCCAAAAACTGTTTGGGCACTGCTTGAGCCCTGTGCGTGGACAACGCAGCAAGCAACGCGTTGAGAATGCGGCAAGGTTAGCAGGCTTTTACCAAGCCTGAAAACACGCGCATGCAGGGATATCCGCCGCCATGACGACGCACGGCGCGCATGGCCGCACTGCATTCCTTGCCCGATTCTCTGCGCGCAACGGCCGCCAAGCCTCCCGCAGACCGGCGCGGTGAACGATCAGTGAATCCGGACGCCGGACTTTGAGTCCAATGCGCAAGCGGATTTCCATTCCCGTGGTGTAACCGTGTCGGAAGTTCGGACACGGCGAGCGGATTGCACCATGAGCATCGAGAACGGACAGCCTGAAATCGCGCAGCCGGAGCGCAAGCGCTCGGCCCGGCGCGGCTGGATCGAATTCATCATCGCCGTCGTGCTGGTGCTCGCGGCGCCGATCGTCGTCTCGGTGCAGTCGGGCGAGGCCAACGAGCCGTGGGACGAGATCTGGCTCGGCAACTGGCCGGTGCTGGTGCAGCAGGATACGGCCGCCGCCGATGCGGGCACCGAGGCGCTCCGCCTGCGCGCGGAGGCAGCGCTGGAACGCCTGCTGCAGCAGGCCGAGCAGAAGGCACCCGGGCGCGTGGTCGCGCTGGACTGAGGTCGTCGCGGGTCGCATGCGGGACCAGACCTGAATACCGCGAATGCTCCAGCCGGTTGCGCCGGCGACCATTGCAATTTTAGTGACGCGGTTGACCTTTTGGCCGCGTCGGCGCGATAGAGAAATGACGCAACGGGCGCGCCATGCCGCCTGGCATTGCAGCTACCACCGTCGCGTGGGTGTATCCGATGGAAATCTTGATCTGGCTTGGCATCTCGGCCGCGGTCCTGCTTCTCGTGTGGGCCGCAGCTCCCCATCACGCCCGCATGGTCGAAAACCGCGACGTGCCGGGCGTCGAAAGCTGGGATTGACCCGGCCTCATCGGTGTTCAAACCGGGCGTCGCTATTGCGAGATCCGAAGGTTGGACAGCGCGACGCCGATCGAGTTGAAGGCGCTGACCAGCTGGTTCGCCTGTTTGATCTCGGTGAACTTATCGGCGGTGCTCGCGCAGCTCTTCATGACGCTCTGGGTCGGGTCGCCGCCGGTGTTCACCTGCACGGTATAAACCGTAATGCCGGCATTTTTTGCATTGGTGCACGTCGTGAGCTCCCGTGCATCGATGGTCCACTGGTTGGTCGTAAACCGGTTCTGCGTGTTCAAGCCGTCCGACATCAGAATGATCACTTCGTTGTACTTGAAGTTCGGATCTTTCGCCGGGATCGTAAAAGGCGAGGCCGTCAACGCCTGGAACGCCCAGGCGATACCGATGCCCTGGTTGGTGTTGCCATTGGGATAAAGATCGTCGACCTTGTCGTCGAGCGCAGCCCAGTTATAGGTCAGAGGCAGCAACTGGGCCGGGCATGAGCCATACTGCTCCGCCGGGAACAACGTCGCCTGCGTGTTGATGTTGGGCGCGGTATTCTTGGTGTCGTAATCCTGGTCGCGGTCGGTGATGCAGCCGTTCCACTTGTTGTGATTGTCCGGCGTCCACTGCGGATTGCCCCATTGGGAAAGACACTCGCTCTTGTCGCTCACCGCCCAATCGTTCCTGCTGCAGCTTCCGTTTTTTGCATCCCAGAGATCCCATCGGATCCAGGTTGCCTGGTAGGCGCTCTTGCCGAAGTTGACGTCTTTGCTGAACGGAATGATGGCCACATAGACGTCGCCGTCCTGGGCGGCGGCCGCCTTGAGCTGCTTCAAAAGACCTTTCGTCGCGGTCTTGAGCGCGCCGATCTTGTCATCCTCCCACATGGACCCTGTGGTATCGAGCGCCAGGGCAACGCGAAGCTTTGTGTTGCCCCACTTCGAGGTCGATTGCGCACCGACCTGCATCTGCGTGACGCCCATCAGGCCCATGAAACTCGCCTTCACGTTGGCCGTCGCGCCGACGACGATCTTGCTTCCGCCAGTCGTCGTGTAGGTCGTGGTCACGATGAGGCCGGTCGCCTCCGGCTTGTTGAACAGGGCCTTGAAGTAGTCGGTACCCTTGGTCTGGATGTCGGACTGCGTCATGGACGCTGCGGATTTCGAAAGCATGAGGGCGGTGCCATCGGCGGCCGCTTGCAGAGAGGCCTTGACGGCGTTGGCGTGGCTGTAGTCGACGGCGGCGCCGACCAGACCAACGATCGGGATCACCGCAAAGGCGAATGTCACGGTGACATTGGCGGCCGTAGCCGTGCGCAATGCAGCAGCGTGGCGGCGAATGCGAGCCAGAAGAGAGCGCAGGTCCATGACGGAGGTCCCCGGATTGAAAGGCTTTCCGAAAGGGACAATTGGACGGCTGCTATAAAGTCCGTGTAAATCTCATCCGCTAAATTCCGAGGGAGGTGACCAATATCTCCTTAACCATCCTCCTGCCCGACGTGCCTGGTCAGCAGTTACGCTTGCGCCTCATTCTTCAATTTCTCGCGGCATTCATCGACGAGGTCGATCAGTGCCGTCCGGCTGCCGATGCCGAGCTTGCGATAGATATTGTGAACGTGAATCTTGACGGTCCCCTCGACCAGCTCGAGCTTGTTGCCGATTTCCTTGTTGCTCAGCGCCGAGGCGGCCAGCATCAGGATTTGCCTTTCGCGTTCGGTGAGAAGCTGGTGGATCATATTGGCGCGAGCAACGCGTTGCCGCTCGCGCTCAATCGCTGCGCGCACGAAGCCGGATAAAGGAAGCGACCGGCCCTCCGATACCTCGTTCAGGGCGTGACGAAGCTCGTCCAGCCGCACATCCTTGAGAACGACGCCGAACGCTCCGCCCGCAAGCGCCTTGGCGACCTGTCCATCCGTTGGTGCTGCCGAGAAGAACAGCGTCCTGGTCGCAAGATTTTCGGCGGCGATGACGTCGAGGAGCTCGAGGCCGTCCATATCGGGTAACGAAAAGTCCAGCACGGCAATCGCCGGCCGGAACTGCCGAAGCGCCTCAAGCCCATGCTGCCCGTTTCTGCATTCGGCCACCACGTCGAACTCGGGGGCCTTGCGCAGAAATTCGACCACGCCGTCGAGCACGACCGGATGGTCGTCGACCAGGACAACGCTGGTTACGCCGGGCGTTGCCATTGCATCCCCGATGCTCCCGCGGGAAACGCGATCTCGATCGCAACGCCGTCGGAAGAGTTCGAAATGATGAAACGACCGTCGAATTGAGCCACCCTTCGGCTCAGCGATCGCGGCTTGGCCGACTCCTTGTACGAATCCGGGATTTTCCTGCCGTTGTTGACGACACAAATCTGCATTTCAAAAGGCAGGAAGCTCACGATCCAGCGCAGCCGTGAAGCGCCGCCATGGCGCACGGCGTTGGCCAGGCTCTCCTGAAGAATAAGCCGCACCTGCTCGTAGGAATGACGGTCCAGTACGATATCCGGGGGCGACACCTCGACTTCGATTTCGCAATTCCAGAGCCGTTTCTGGCTGTCGGCCAGTTCGTTCAGTGTCGCGAGCAAGCGCACGAAAGACTGCGCGGCTTCGGATTCCCGCGCCTGATCGACAAAGCTCCTGATGCGCTGATGTTCGGCGGTGACGATCTCATGCAGCGAGGACAGAGACTGCTTTGCGCCTTGCGGAACGCTGCCGGTCACGTCATCGAGCTTCATGGCGACGGCGGTGAGGCTTTGCAGAACATTGTCGTGCAGGTCGTGCGAAAGGCGCAGACGCTCCTTGTAGCGAATGTCCCTGGCATGCTGCTTTTGCAGGTAATGTGAATCGATCTCGGTGCCGATGCGAAACGCCGCGATTTCGCTGAGCCGCAGGTCCTCTTCGGAACCCGCCTGCATGTCGAGAAAGAAGCAGCGCCCCTCGCAGTGGGTCTGGTGAAATGCGGACGTAACCGCCCGCTCGATGCCGAAACGCTCGGCCAGCCGCCGGTAGGCGTCGCCAAATCCGCGCGTTGCCTTGTCGCCGTCTTCCGGCCAGAAAAAACTGTCTGCGCGTCCGGCCCCCGGCAGCAACTCATCGGCAAAACCCGGCGGGAACTGGCCGCACTCACCTTGTCCGTTCGCCCAGCAGCAGAAATACGTGAACGGCTCGTCGGCCAGGGACCAGACTGCCACCGCGCGCCGGGTGCCCAGCACCTTGGCGGCATGCTCCAGCAGCGGCTCGAGCGGCGGATATTCGCCGCTCGCGGCCGCCACGTAAGGCCATGCGGCCAATTCCGCCAGACGCTTTCGCGAATATGCGAAATAGGCGCCGACATAGGCGAACAGGATCGCAGCCACCGGCAACCAGATGTTCCGCAGGATGATGCGATCAACCTCAAGTGGCGCGGAACCGGTCAGCACCGAGGCCGTGCTCATCACAAACAGCACGGCGCAAAGAAACAGCCCGGTTGCAATCGCGCCGCGCACATCCCACCGCAGGGTTCCGACGAACATGACGAAGGTGAACAGGACGAAGAACGGACTTGCTGCGCCCTCGGTGGTCGCCGCGAGCACGGCGATCAATGCGGCTTCGGCGATATGAATGGCATAAACCGCGCGCACGTTCAGGGTGCGCTTGACCAGCAACAGGCAAACCAGCGCGAGCGCAACGTAGAGGCCCAGCAACACGAAAACGGCAAGCGATCCAGACCGTCGCGGCTCGCCGGTATCCAGGTAAACCGCCGCGATTCCCCCAAGAGCCAGCACCAGCCGCGTCGACGCGATCAGGCGATCGCGCGAAATCGCAACGAGATTGCTGACGAAGTTCGTCGCTCCCTGCATCGACCGTTGGAATCCCGTCCGGTGTGATGCACTCGCATTCAGAGGCGAGCTTCAAATCCGCGGACCTGACATCGAGCGATATATGTGTCGCGTGGAGAACGGTCTGTATATCCGGAGATATACGTACAGCAACCTCTAGCCACTACAAGAGTCATTCTATATCCGCAGTTCTATAGATTTGGTCGAACGGTTTTTGCCATTCATTAGTCATCGGGCCTGGGCCGCGCGTTACGCGCACGTTCCATCTGAATTCTGCAAGCACTCCCGCCCGACAGGAATCGCAGGCCTCGTGCATTTGCGATCGCGTGCTCGCCAATGGCGCTTTGAAACAGGGAAGTCGAAAATGACAGTTACCGCCACATTCACCGGGATCACGACCGATACCGGAAGCAGCAGCACCGATCTGATCACCAACGACACGTCGCTTACGCTCTCGGGCAGCTACACCGTTACCTCCGGCGGCGGCACAGACAGCTTTTCCATCTGGCTCACCGGCGGCGAATTCGGTGTCACGCCGTTCTTCGTCGGAATGTTGGTGGACCAGGGCAACGGAACCTTCAACTGGAGTTTCACCATTCCCGGCGGGGGAACGACGCTCGATCCCGCGGCCTACACCGTGTCGTTCAAGACCGGCGTCAACGCCGGCCAGGTCAACGCCGCAAGCGGCGGGACCAGCTTGACGTCGATTGGGACCTTTACGGTCGATACGTCGGCGCCGGTGATCACGGTCAACCAGGTGACCGGTGACGACACCCTGAGCCAGGGCGAGTCGCAGGCGGGCTACAGCGTGTCGGGCACGGCGACCGGCGCTGACGGTCAGACCATCACGGTCGAGCTCTGGGATGAAACGACCAACACGATCATCGCCACTGAAACCGCCACCGTGACAGGCGGCGCCTGGACCGTGAATTTCGATGGCAATCTGCCGATCGACGGTTCGAGCGGGGACCAATACTCCATTCACGCGTCGGTCACCGACGTCGCCGGCAACACCGGCACCGTCGACCACGATTTCAATGTCGAATTCGACGGTCTGCTTCATGCCGGGCACCCAAGTGCTGACCCCGGCCGGCGAAGTCAGCGTCGAGACGCTCAGGAAGGGCGATCTCGTCACCACCACCGACGGACGTCACGTGCCGGTGAGCTGGCTCGGCCGCCAGACCGTGTCGCGGATCTTCGCCGATCCGATGCGCGTTCTGCCGATCCGCATCAAGGCCGGCGCGCTCGCGGAGAACGTCCCATCGCGCGACCTCCTGATCTCGGCCGATCATGCGATCCTGATCGATGCGATGCTGGTACAGGCCGGCGCACTGGTGAACGGCACGTCGATCGTGCGCGAGACCGATGTGCCGACCACCTACACGCTCTATCACGTCGAGGTGGACGACCACTCGCTGATCCTGGCCGACAACGTGCCGTCCGAGACCTTCGTCGACAACGTGGACCGGCTCGCCTTCGACAACTGGGACGAGCACGTGGCGCTCTATCCCGAAGGCAAGTCGATCGTCGAAATGGCCTATCCGCGCGCGCAGTCGCACCGGCAGGTGCCGCGCGCCGTCCGCGAGCGGCTCGCGGCGCGCGCCGCGGCGCTGTTCGGAGAGGCCAGCGAGTCGGCGGCCTGAGGCAACACGCACGAGCGCGCGGCGCCTGCCAGGGCGCCGCCGCAACTGCTTTACTGTCACGGAGAGTTCAACCGCTTTCATGGTCCGAGGCCATCCAGCATCGCCGCGCGCGGCCCGGTCCGGGAATCCGAACCCGCCTGTCATCGTCGCGGACGATGCAGGCTCGGTCGCGAAGCTGATCGAGTTGGGCGAGACCCTGATCGAGCAGGGCCGGGCCGGCGAGGCGGGCCGCCCGTTTCGCGCCGCCATCGCGCGCGAGCCGGACAATGCCAGGGCCCTGATCGGGCTTGCCAGGGTCGTCCGCATCGCGGGCGACAGGGAAAAGTCCGCCAGGCTTTTGAACAGGGCGGCCATCGCCAATCGGGGCCACACCGGAACGCGGCTCGCCGTGGCCGCGGCGTTTCGCGACCAGGGCGAGTTCGAACCGGCGCGCCGACATCTCGACAAGGCGATCGCGCAAAATCCGAAGCACACCGGCGCCTGGATGCAGGTCGGCCGGCTGGAGCGCATGCGCGGCGACCGCGCCGCGGCGCTGGCCGCCTTCGGCAAGGCCATCGAGATCGCTCCGCAACTGGTGCAGGCCCTGGTCGAGCGCGCCATCGAGGAGCGTGCGCTCGGCCGGCCGTTTGAATCGGAACAGACGCTGGCGCTTGCGCTGTCGATCGACCCGGCCCACGCGAATGCGCTGGCGCAGGCGGCCGAGCATGCGTCCATGACCAAGGACGAAGGCAAGGCGCTGGCGCTGTACGAGCGCGCAATTGCGGCGAGCCCCGACAGCCTCAAGGCCTATCTCGGCGCCAGCCGGGCCGCCGCGAAGATCGGCCGCGACACCGAGGCGTTCCGGTATCTGGACCGGGCCGAACAGTTGGCGGGCCCCGACAACACGATCGTCGCCCGGCGCGTCTATCTGCTGCGGCTGGCGGGCGAATGGCCGAAGGCGCGCGCCATCCTCGAAGCCTCGATCGAGGCCTGCCGGCGCGATTTCCTGCTCTGGCATCAGCTTGCGGCGCTGCAGCTTGTCATGGGCGACCTTGCCGCTCTCGAAGAAACCCTGCGTGAGCCCCCTGCCCGGACGCCGCTCGACATCGCGCGCGTGCACGAGCTGCGCGGCAACCTCGCCGAGGCGAAATGGGATTTCGCGCGCGCCGCCACCGAGTATCGGCTCGCGGTTGAGCAGAATCCGTCGGACGCGACGTTTGCGCTGGAGCTCGCCCGCGCCCATCTGCTGACGTTCGACGTCGAAGCCGCGCGCCGGGACCTGACCCGGGCGATCAGGCTCAGCGCATCGCGGCGGGTCCTGGGCGGCGAATCGCTGAACCTCTCGCAAAACTATCTCGGCCAGATCCTGAACGAATTCGCGCTCGATCCCGATACCGTGCAGCAGCTTCGCGACGCGGATGCGTTGCCTTCGGACCGGCGGCTGGGCGTCCTTAAGGATCTTGCGCAGAGCGCACCGGACAATATCGCGGTCGCGATCGCATTGCTGATCGCGTTGCGGCAGACAAGCGCTTTCGCGCGTGCTCCGCAAAACGCACAGACCAGCCCCACCGGCCGGATTCCGCAGCGCATCGTCCAGTACTGGGATGCGGCGCGTCCGCCGGCCGCCGTTGCGGGCGTGATGAAGAGCTGGACCCACGCTCACCAGGACTGGAGCTATCTTCGGTTCAGCGACAAGGCCGCGCGCGAGTTCCTGCGGTCTAAACTGCCCGGCGCGACCTTGCAGGCTTATCTTCGTGCATCGCATCCCGCGCAGAAAGCCGATCTGTTCCGGCTCGCTTACCTGTTTTGCGAAGGCGGCTTCTATGCCGACGCGGACGACCGCTGCCTTGCCCCTCTGGATACCATCGTGCCGCCGGACAGCGAGCTTGTCGTATATCGGGAGAGCTACGGCACGATCGGCAACAATTTCATCGGCGCATGCGCCGGACATCCGGTCATCAAGCAGGCGCTCGACGTGGCGGTCGAATTCGATCAACCGCGGCGACCGGGATGTCCCCTGGCTTTCCACCGGTCCGGGTCTGCTCTCACGCACGCTGGCGCATTTCCTGTCCGAGCCGCGCGGCTTGACCGGCGACAGGACCGGCGGCTTGCCCGAACGGCTGCAGCGCGTCGTCGTCCTCGACGGAAGCGTGTTCGCGCGCGCGGTCGCCGTACATTGTCAGCTCAGCTACAAGAATTCCGACAAGCATTGGATCAACAGCTCATTCGCAAGCAAAAAAACTGTGCCCGCAGGTGCCACGGCCGGAGCGAAAACATATGCATGAGTACATGGCGTTCAGGCTCACGAAGCGACGGCTGATCGGCGATATCGAGCGGATCATGGCGAGCAGCGACAGCTCGGCCATGGCGCAGGCCCAGAAGCTGACACCTGGCTGCGAGGTGGTCGAACTCTGGCTCGACACCCGGCTGGTCGCGGAGCTGAAGCCCAAAGCAGCGTCCAAGAAGCAGTCCAAGCGAGTGTCCAGCCCGGCGCACGCTCGCAAGCCGCGCAAACCGCGGAGCGGCAAGGCGGCGATCCCGGCCGTGCACCGGCCCAGCATCGCCTGAGGTGGCCAAACGCGCCTGGGGCCCAAAAAACGCCCCGAAAAGGCCTCGGCGGCATTCCCGCCGCTAACAATTTCGTGAACGCCCCCAGATATTTACCGTGAACCTCCGTCCAGACTTGTGCGACGCACAATGAAGCACTAGTTACGGCCGGCCGGGATTTCCCGCTGTCCTTCTTTTGCAGGCCGGGCGGCGCCGCGTGGGCAACCACGGGACGTCGGCCCATTGAAATGAGGAGCATTGTCATGTCGACCCATAATTTCCGCAGCCGAAAGGTCATCGTCGCCGGAGCCGTTCTCGTCCTTCTGATTGGCGCAGCCTTGGTCATCCAGCACCGCGAATCCGTCGCGAACTTCGTGACTGCCGCCCACGAGCGCGCCCAAAACAACGCCCATGGCGACGCCAACCTCGGCGGCGATCTGCCGCCCTCGCTCGGCAGCGCGTTCACGCCGGTGTTCTGGTAAGCGCCGGACCAGGCGTCGCGCGCTTCGGGCCGAAGCCGCGCTGCCCGCTGAAACGAAAAAAGCCCGCCCCGGCGAAAGCCGGGGCGGGTTTCTTGATGTCCTTTCGCCCGACTTGGGCGAGCGCGTCTCACGGATACCGCTCGAGCCACCGGTCGATCCGTTCCGTCAGCTTGTTGATCGCAAACGTCAGCCGCTCCTCGCTCGCCGCAAGCTCCTTGCCGGTGGGATGCGTGCGCGCCACCTCGACCTTGAAGTCGTTGAGCGCCTGCGTGAGCGTGTCCTTGGCATCCTCGATCTTTGCGTAGAGCAGCCGAAGGTCGGCGCTGCGCTGCTTCCAGATGCCGAAGGCGAGCCCGAGGATGCCGGTCACCAGGCTCGCCAGCGTGCCGAGCTGCGCCCAGCTGAAGCTTTCGATCATCGCGCCGCGCCTGTCCCGGCCCCCGGCCGCACGAACTGTCTGCAGCCCTTGCGCCGTCCGGTCTCGTTGTGAACCCGGATGCCCGCCACCGTCTCCGGCGTGTCGCCCTTCGCCGAATATTCGATGCCGCGCCAGCCGGCGCAGCGCGCGCTGCGCTCCAGCGCCTTGCGCTCAGCGGAGGCGAGCAGGCTTCGCGTCGCGGTTCCACGGGTCGTTTGCGAGCACGCCGCCGTCAGGAGGCTCAACACGCACAGCGCGCTCAGCATCGCTGCGCGCAGCCTCCCCCTCGCGGTGTTCGACCTCCAGCGTCCAGTCCCAGTCAGCCTTGACACGATCCGCTCCTCTTTTCAGGCCTACGCTGTAGGCGATGGTGGTGGCGATGACGGCGCAGGCGGCGAGCACTGCCGCGAGCTTGCTGCGCACGCCGGGTGCGATGAAGGCTGCGCCGAGGGCTGCCGCGATGAGGGCCAGCGCAACGGCGTAGTCGCGGACGATCGGCAGCAGGCTTTGCACCTGGTGCCAGAGATCGAGGAGGGCCAGCATGGCTCACGCCTCCCGCTTCATCAGGCTGCGCCGCCACCAGATGACAGCGCCGAGGCCCGCCACCGCGACGAACAGCCAGAACGGCGGCTTCTGCGCCGCGCGGACCAGCACGTCGAGCAGCTGCTCCGGCGCCTGCGTCAGCGCCTCCCAGACCTGCGAGAGAATGCCGGCGACGCCTAAGCCCGCGCCGATCGTCGCGCCCTCGGAAACGCCGGTCTTCTTCGGTTTCTCCGGCTCGGGCGCTTCGAGCGGCGGTTTAGGCCTGGGCCGCGGAAGCGCCGTGCCCTCCGGCAGCACCGCGGTCTTCAGCAGATGCTTCGGCGTCCGGGTGATGGTGACGCCGCCGCCCCGGCCGTTGCCCTGGTTGCCGCCGATGCACAGAAGCGTATCGCCGAGGTCTGCGAGCGCGAAGTTGACGTGGTTGCCGCCGGTGCGCGGCCACACGCAGATCGCGCCGCGCGGGATGGCGTCGTCGCGGGTGAATTTGCGGCCGGGATATTTCGCGTAGGAAATCGCCAGCAGCGATCCGGTGTTTTTCAGGCCGCCCTTGTGCAGGCACCAGCCGACGTAGGCCGCGCACCACGGCACCTCGTCGTCGGCGATCCCGGGATGGCCGCAGGCCTTGTACATCGCGAGAATCTGCGGCTCGTCGCGCTCGCCCGCGATCTCGGACAGGCCGAGCACGGAGAATGCGGCCTTCAGGTATTTCGGATCGTCCGCATGGACGATGCGTGCGCTCATGGTTCACCTCGTTTCCGGAAAAGAAAAAGCCGCCCGAGGGCGGCGGGGTCTTCATCTGTCGGGCGCGGTTGCGCCGTCAGCCCATGATCTCGGTCACCGTGTAGAGCGACGAGGCGACGCCGCCGAACGCCTGCGCGGCCGAGCCGACCGACCAGTTCAGGCTGGTAGTCGCAGCCCCTGTCGTCCCCGCCCTGACGCTGAAGGTTGTCGAGGCCAGAGTGTTCGACTGCATCCGGTGCTGAAGGAAGGCGTTGGTCGAACCGGTCGCCGAGGCAAGGCCGGTGGCGCTGGCGGCAAGGGCGTTGGTGGTGCTGTCCTGAAACAGCGCCATCGATACGTAGTCGTTGCCGCCATTGGTGGAGAACATCGCAAACGCATCGTGCTCCAGAACGCTGGCCTTTGACGTAGGGGTGATGGCCGCGCTGAAGAACCCGGTCCCGGTGGAAATTGTCGGGAGCGTCGACGTTGCCCCCATGGTCGTCGTCCCGTTCGCGGTCAGCCGCCTGTAGTCGGGGACGAGCTGCACGCGCGTGCCGGGGAGCGGGACGCCGGGGCCGTAGAGGCGGCAGATGCCGGGGTTGGCGTTCCATGTCCCGGCGGTCGCGAGCGCGGTCTCCCACGTGAAGTAGCCCAGTATGATGCAGGGCCGGCCTGTGGTCGCCGCTGCCGCGTACGGCTGAAGCGCGGCGCTCGCCCCGCCGCTCAGCGCCAGCGTCGAGATCAGACCGTCGGCTCTGAGCGGATAGGTCGCCGTGGTGCCGCTCAGACAGTTGACGACCGCGAGGCACGGGCCGGACAGGCCGTCCACCAGCAGGACCCAGAGACGGCCGGTGACGTTGTTGCTGAAGCCCATCGTCGAGCCTGACGCAATGACGATGGGCGGCACCGGCTGCACGATCGTCTTCGGCTTATAGTCGCCGATCGAGGGATCGGCGTTCGGGAACATGACGACGGCCGGGCCGTTGCTGCCGAGCATGCCGCCATCGCGCGAGCGGGCGCTGATGACGAGTTGCGTGCCGTTGCACACCGCGCGGATCGGAATCGCGGCGTTGCCCCACGGCCCCGCAGCGACCTCCGGGCTGAAGCCCGGCAGCCCGAGCATGCCGGGGTTCATTACAGATCCCCCGCGAAGACGATGACGTTGAACGCCTGCGCGTTGTGCGTCGAGGCCATCAGCTTGGTGCCGCCCGGCAGCACCAGCCGGTTGCCGGGCAGCGAGCAGTCGATGGAGGCGGACCACACCTGCACCGCAGCGCCCGGCGTGACGGCCTGCACGAGGATTTCCTTCCACAGGCGCGGCGTACCCGCGCCGCTGGAGATGAACAGGCGGATCACGCCGTCCGTCGTGGTCACCGTCGCAACGATGTCGATGTGATCGATGCGGGTGCCGTTCGTGCCACCGGTGATGATGTCCTCGATGGTGTCGGTGCCGTCGCGCTTGACGTTCGCGGTCGAGACCTGCGTGGCGAGGCCGCCGATCTTCGGCGTCTGCTCGAAGATCGGAAGGTTGGAAACAGCCATGGATGTGTTCTCCTGTCAGATGAACCGGTCGTGGAGATGCGTGGCGCTGACGAGATCGGCGATGCCTGCGCCGGTGCCGGTCGCGCCGGTGGGCCCCGGCGGGCCCGAGATGCGGATCGTCCAGTCGGCGAACGTGCCGGCCCCGCCCGTGCTGGTGACGTCGACCGTGAGCGAGGTGCCGCCATACGACGTGACCTGGCCGCCCATGAAGTTGGCGTTGCCGGCGTCCGAGAAGATCGTCACGAAGTCGCCCGCGACGAAGCCCTTGCCGGGCTGCGTCGAAAATGTCCTGGGACCGGTGCCGATCGCCGTGCCGGTCGCCGACGTGGCGCGGAAATTTCCGGCCGGGATCAGCGGCTGCGCCGCCCAGGCCTGCGCCGTGGTGCCGACCGCAATCGCGCCGGCGGTCGTCAGCGTGAAGAGCGAGAGCGCATTCACGGCGCCTGCGTTCACCAGCACCGAGGTGCCGGTCACGAGGTCGCGCGCGCCGTCGGCGTCCGGCGCCCGCTGCCAATTGCCGGAGCTCGCGATGTAGATGCCGTTGCCGGCACCCGCGCCCTGGTCCTTCACCAGCACGCGGTCGCCATCGGCGATGGCGACGCCGTCGATGGTCTGCTCGCCGGACAGCGCAATGTTTGCGGTGGTCGCTGCGCGAACCGGCGCCTTCCACGCCAATGCATCGCTCACGCCGTAGCGGCGGTCGGTGTTCGTCATGATCGTAGATCCTTTTGGAGATGATCGTCTTCGCCAGCGACGCCGGCGGTCTTGTCCCGCCCCGACAAGAAGGCGTACACGCCCGTCTTCGACGGGCTAACGGCGCAACTCGGAAGGTGCGCCCCTCCCCCGAAAGGGGTTGGGGGTGGGAGTCATGCAGCCCGTCGCGGATCATTGGCTCGCTGCGATGTCCGCTTCGCTCCGAAAGCGATCGAGTTGCTGCGCCGCCGCGCAATGACGCGATGTGCCAGAAGGCGACATCGCCGCCGCAGCGCATGCCCGTGTGTTTGCTGTAAGGCAGCACAAATGCGAACGGGGGCCCGACTGGACCCCCGTTGCAACTATACGACCTGCGATCCTACTGAAGCAGCCCTGCGACCTGCACTAAACAGATCAACAACGTGCCTGTCAGAACCAAACAGATCGGATCATTGAATACACTGAACATGCTCATGGCCCGGACTCCACACCAACTCGGGTGTCGTCAAGGTCGCTCAGCTATGGTTAATCGAACTCTAACGAGCATTCTGCGAGCGTACCGCGCCCAGCGGCCAAACCAAACTCACGGGCGACCAACGGTAATGCGGTATGGAGAATGCCGACACACGTGCAGTGTTTGCCAATTTTTGTTCACGAGTACCACATTCGGTACCTCTCATCTCTTTTCTCATCAGGCGTGGCGTCCTCGGCAATCGGGTATACGTTTTAATCGGATTCTTTCGCTGTGTGCCGACCAAAGTGTGTCGGTGACCGCGACGTTACGAAGAGGCTCAGCTGTTCTAGCAGCAGAGCGCGGTGGCGTTCCAGCGAGTACAGCTCGTCTGTCATGGCCCGCAGCAACTCCTTGGCCGTGCTTAGGTTACGACCTTCCAGTCTCATTGTTCTGATTAGTTTTAGTTGATCGTCGATCCGAATACGTTCAGTACGCAAAGCATCTTCAGTGATGCTTAGATGCACGTAGAGAAGTCTCGTCGCGCATCAGCAACCGTCATCCGGCCTGCGCAGTCCTCTATCACTTGAGAAAGGCGAAGGTACAGGTATCTCAATTCCGTGTTCTGAATAGCGCCGCAGCTTATTTCGCAGACATCGGATTGAAATGCCCAGCCGCTTCGCGGCGAGAGTTCGATTGCCATTGCAATAGGTCAAAGTTTGCAGAATGTGGATTTTAACAGCGTCTGGCCTGCACCCGGTTCCGGAGACACCAAGTTAGGTGTTTTGATGGGACCGGAGGTGGGAGATGGAGCGAAGACGGCACGGGCGAGAGTTCAAGCTGGAGGCGGTACGGCTGGTTCGCGAGCGAGGCGTGACGGTCGCGCAAGCTGCGCGCGATCTCGGCATTCATCCAAATCTGCTACGCAACTGGACAAAGGCTTTTGAGGCCGATCCGGTGGATGCATTTCCGGGCCAGGGCCAGCATGAAGCCGGAGCAGCTCGAGATCGAGCGGCTGCGGCGTGAAGTGCGCAAGCTCAAAGCCGAGCGGGACATCCTAAAAAAAGCCGCGGCCTACTTCGCGAAGGAGAGCAAGTGAAGTTCTCCTTCATCGCGAAGCACCGGGGGATCTGGCCGGTCGGATGGTTGTGCGGGACGCTCGGTGTCTCGCGGGGTGGCTTCTATGCCTGGCTGACACGACCGCGCAGTCGGCGCATCCGCTGCAATGAGGAACTGGGCGCGAAGGTTCGCATGAGCTTCCTTTCGAGCGGACCGGACCTACGGCGCCAGGCGCGTGTGGCACGACATGCTGGCGGAAGGCATCTCGTGCGGCTTGCATCGGATCGAGCGATTGATGCGGATTCAAGCGCTGCGGGCGCGTCCGCGACGGCGGCGCCTGCCGCCCGACTTGGGTGAGCGGCAAGCGACCGCGATCGCTCCCAACGTGCTCGATCGCAGCTTCGAAGCGCCCGCGCCCAATCGCAAATGGATCGCCGACTTCACCTATCTCTGGACGGCCGAGGGCTGGCTCTATGTGGCGGCCGTGCTCGATCTCTTCTCCCGACGTGTCGTCGGCTGGTCGATGAGCGCGAGCATGACGGCGCAGTTCGTCACCGATGCCCTGGTCATGGCGATCTGGCGGCGTGGCAGGCCGGATGCGCTGCTGCATCACTCCGATCGCGGCAGCCAATACACCAGCGAGCAGTTCCAGCGGCTGATGGCCGATCACGGCGTCGTCTGCTCGATGAGCCGCTCGGGCAACGTCTGGGACAACGCGGCGATGGAGAGCTTCTTCTCTTCGCTGAAGACCGAACGGACAGCGCGTAAAATGTATCGAACGCGAGACCAAGCCAAGGCCGACGTGTTCGATTACATCGAGCGCTTCTACAATCCCAAGCGCCGGCACTCTACGATCGGTTATATGAGTCCAATGGAGTTCGAACGGCAGGCGGGATTAGCTTAGGCGGGTGTCTCCGGAACCGGGTGCAGGCCAGTCCGCCAAGCTGAAATCGGTCTCCTGCTCTTGCATCACTGTACCTCCGCAAGATGTAGCTTGGCACTCTCCTGACCTTATTGATTTGCGGCGGCTCCAGTCGCCAGCGATAACGACTGGAGCCGCTCACGAGCTCGATGCCCCTGCATGCGCGCTCGCTTCTGAATTTGTTGCGGCCCCAGAGTTCGCGGGGGATGGGAATCCTGCCCTGGGGCCGCTCCCAAGATATGAAATGCGTAGCTGAGTCGTCGAACGCTTTGCCGTTACGTCGGTACCGGCGCGTTTAAAAAACCTAGTTTCAAATCGCAGCATCAGTTGCCGTCGCGGTTTATTCCGGCATGTCCGGTGGCAATTCGGGTGGCAACCTGCCAGCCTGGCGACGGGAATCATGCCGAATGAACAACTTCGCAGCCGCGACACCAGTGGCTGACCGATGTTCGTTCTGGGTCATTCGCGTCGATCTGGGGCCTGTCCGCGTCACGTCCGCTTTACCCCCGATAGCGACCACAGAGCGGACGTGATGCCATGTACGTTAAGTGCCAATAGCGGACGTCTCGTCGGTCACTTACACTGATCGACCCAACCGCTGATAGGCTTTTCGACCGGGAACGACATGGAAAGTCGACTTGCGATGACGCAATCCGCCACGGTGACGCGAAGAAAGCGGACGTATCCTCGCCTCCTAGCGGTCATTGGACTTTGCGGCTTCGCATATGAGTTCGGGCTCCCGGCCAACATCGACAAGTTCAGTTTCGTTTCCTTCGCGATGGGGCAGTCCGCAACGCTCACCAAATCACAGTCGGACGCGCTCAATGCCTACAACAAAACAGTCCAGGACTTCAGATCGGTCTTGAGCGAGCGGCGCGCACAGATCAATTCGAAGCAAATGCTGCCTGAACGACCGGGACAGGCACTCTATCTAACTCGCGTCGCCATGATGAGCGCGTACAAAGACCTCACCGACGCGCTGCCGTCCAAGATCGGGAGGCCCAATAAATTTGGAATTCCTCCGGCATACTTCGATGCCGACAACGAACCGCTCATCGACGAGTATCGAAATCTTTTCGCCATTATGCACGCGGCTCCCGCCAATGCGCAGAAGTCCGACACGCCGTTCAAGGACGTTGTCGATCTGGGGAATGCGATTGCGCGGATCAAGGGCCTCGATGCGGCACATGCCGAGGTCGCAGGCCGTATCAGTCTGGCCATCTTCTTTGCCGAGACAGGCGGCAATCAGAACATCGGCAATGCGCGCTCGAACACTTACAAAGGAAGCTTCCAAACCGGGGTGTCCGAGGACAAAAACGGCCGGAAGAAGTGGGTGGCAATCAAGAAGTCCGTCGCAGCGCTCGACCCCGAACTGAACGCTCGCGACGACAAGGAAGAAGCGCGGGTTGGCAATTCAGATCAACGCTACAATCACTGGACGGCCGTGAGAAACGGCCTCATGAACGCGCATGCGGAGCTCTTCCCGAGAATCCCGGCAATCATGAAAGCCCTGCCGAACCCGACCGATCAAATGAGATTTTTTCAGCTCATTCAGATCATTCCCAGTCCGGCCAGATCCGCGCTCAACTCAGGCGACTTGCTGAATTACAGGATTTCCGAACCGCGTATCATGGGATACTTGCGCAACAACAGCATGTTTGCCTTTGGCAAGGCCGATCGAGCGAGAACATCTGCGACCATGCGCGAAATTCTGGATTCGATGTGGCTCTTCAACGATGTGTGGGTGCGAGCGCTGACCAAATATGACGAGGTCAAAGCGCAGCAAAAAGGATGAGCATGATGCTGCGGCTGCGCGTCATGGGATTGCTCGTTGCGACGGCGCTTACCTGTGCGGCTGCGCGTACCAGCGCATGCGGAGCCCCAGCCCGCTGAAGGCTGCAAGCGCGCGGCAGCATTCCGCGTCATCATCGATGTCGGGCATACGGAGAAGGCGCCGGGCGCGATCAGCGCACGCGGCGTCCGGGAGTTTGTTTTCAATTTGAATCTTGCCAGGCGTATCGAGGAGCAACTGCTTGCCGCCGGCTACGAGCGCAGCGTGCTCCTGATCACCGAAGGTCCGTCAAGACAGGCACTGGCGGAGCGCGTCAAGCGCGCCAAAGCGCTCGCAGCAGATCTCTTCCTGTCGATCCATCACGATTCCGTCCCCACCCGTTTCCTGGAACAGTGGGAGGTCGAGGGCGTAGAGCGCAGATTCAGCGACCGCTTCAGCGGCCATTCTATTTTCATCTCACAGGACAGCAGCGAGTATGCCGTCAGCCTGCTGTTTGCCAGGTTGCTTGGCGACCAATTGCAAGGGCGCGGATTGAAGTACACGCCCCATTACACGGATCCAATCATGGGCAATCGCCAACGGCGGCTGGTCGACGCGCTTACGGGCGTCTATCGCTACGACCAGCTGATCGTGCTCCGAAACACCGGCATGCCCGCGGTCCTGCTCGAAGCGGGCTCGATCATCAACCGCGAGGAGGAGCTGCGAATGGGCTCCGCCGAGCATCAAGCGCTGACAAGCGCCGCCGTGGCGGATGCTGTCACGGCGTTCTGCAAGACACGCCAGCCGCGCGCTCCGGCCAATGTGGCGAACCGGGCCGGCAAGGTTTCGAAGCAAACGACAGCGCCCGCCAGCGTGACGCCGGTACGGCAATCAGGCAGCGCTGGGCTCGATTGACGAACAGGTTCGCAGCTATCGGCGCCATGGCGAGATCTGCGCAAATGTCCGCTTTGGGGTCATTCGCGACCGGGGCGAGGCCAGTAGTGGCTCCGGCCATTTCGGCTATGCCCCCAATAGGAGACATGCCAGCAGATCGAGGTCGAGGCCGGTTGCGGGGCTGCGGCTGATGTGACCGCACGTTGACGATGCGCAGCATGGTCTTGGCTTGATCGGTGGAGAGGCCCGCACTTTTCGCCATGGCTTTGCGTGGGTCAGGGGGAGCAGACCGCGCCCGGGTTGCACCAAATGCGACAGCCCTGGCCTCGCGGGCGAGCGCACCGCGCGTGTCGCAACCAATTCAGGCTGAAGCGCTGTCCGGATGAATTGGGAAGTCGGGCATCTGCGGATGCCGGAATACGCATGGCAGGCAAGCAAGACTCGACCGAATTGCTCTGCTAAGGGTCTTCCTTTGGAGGAAGCATGCAAAAAGTGGCGGCAGAAACACAAGAACAAGTCGAACGAAGGTGGTTCAGGTGGTTTGCGACAGTGCTGATGTTGGGAACGATCGCGATCGGTGCGGTGCCCCTCATCAAGACCACGCTGTTCCCGGTCCAGAGAACCAACCGCTAGCTTCCTTGCGGATCAGTTCAGCTTGAACTCGGCGACACACTGGCCGTCCTCGCGTTTCACCAGAACGCGCCAGTGCGTGTCGCCCACCCGGCTCTCTTCAAGCGCCACGGCCATCTCCAGCCCTTCTCTCCGGGCTGCTTCGTCATTGGCGAATTCCTGCCCGCGCCGGTCGGGAAACTTGTCGCCATCGGCAATGTCGAAATAGTAGCGCGGCATAGGTTCCCAACGCCGACAATTTGCGCTTGTTCCCGCCCCGGACGTGGCTAGGATTTTGTTGTTCCTCCATGGGCGTTCGCGCCCGGGAAACGGCCTTCCCTGCGAGTCGGTGGGAGGCCGTTTCTTTTTCGGAACGACCGCTCCCGTCCTGCATTCGCAATCAGGAGCAGGCACGTCAGCCCCCCAGCCCCAAGCTTGCTCCGAACAGGCCCCGCCTCTGTCCCCGGAGGTGGGGCCGTTTCTCATGGCGGCCGGAACCCGGCACCGAAGGTCGTTGTTACTCATGGAGCGATTTAAGAATGGGGCGATTCAGGAATGGGGCGCCATTGAAGAGGCATACCATGCGCTCACTTCTCATCGCGATGCTGGTATCGACAGCGGCCTCGAGCGTTCAGGCCCAGGAAATTCAGGTGGCGGACTCGGTTTCGCCCGTGAGTGCCGAACCGGTGCTCCAGCAGCGGGTGCAGCAACGCCTCGAAGCGCTGGGCTACAAGGATCTCCAGCTGGCGCAGGATGTGCTGGTGGTGCGCGCGAAGGATGAATCCGACCAGGCCATCGTTCTTCTGGTCGATCCCGAAACCCTGCTGAACGTGAAGATCGACACCGGCGACGAGGGATCGAGCACCACGGGCAGCGGCTCTTCCAGCAGATAAAGACAGCGCCGCCATGTCTGTGTGTCGGGACCAGGCTCGACGCCAGGCGGCTTGGTTCGGCCTCGCGCCTTTCAGCAAACGCCGCAGCCGCACTAAATTCCTGCGCCGAGCATCGCCAGCCAGATGAGGTAGGCGCCCGTGGCCAACATGATGCCGATGAGAAGATAGTGATCGGTCTCTGTCATGCTCGTGAGAACAAAAGCCCGGCGTCTGGCCGGCTGCCAATATCTGCAATTCTGAACTGTAGAAAATGTTCCGCGGCTTTTCGCGTGATCAGTTGAGAGTCGCCGGTGGCGTCGCGTCCCACTCGCGAACCGCCGCTTCAGCCAGCCTGATTGCATCATCCTCGCCACGCGCCGCTGCCTGCAGGACAGCAGCCACCAGCTTCAATGGTGCGGTCCGGATGTTTTCGTCCGTGATCGCATCGCACTGAAGCAGCCGCACCCACGCGATCTGCAAGGCATCGAGAAGAAGCGGTGCCGTCATCGGGATTTACCTCCGGGATCAGAACCCGGGAGCAACGCGCCGCACTCCGTTTTGGTTGCAACGCACAACACGCCTGGATCCGGTTCCGGCGCGCTGACAAATGAATACGGAACGCCCGCGCCATGCACAGGGTTGTCGGGAAGGGAAAACAACAAGGAACTCATACAATGACGTATCAAGACGATCCCAACATGCCGCGCCGTCCCATGCCACAGGATGAAGCGAGCTACCGCCGGGTGGACCGGGACGAAACCAGCTACACGGGCTGGATCCTCGGCGGGTTCGCTGCCCTGGCGTTGATCCTGGGCATGTTCTTCATGTTCGGCCGCGATGACGGGACCACCAGCACCGCCGGCAACACGAACAGGCCTGCCATCACGCAGCCGTCGACCAATCCGCCGACGACGACAGGCCAGCGCAGCGAGCCGGTCCAGCCGGCCAACCCGGCAGGCAATATTCCAACTTCTCCTTCAGCTCGCTGACGGAGCGCTTCCCCGCCATACGGCCAGACACGACTGCGCCGTGTGGCGGGGATATCTTTCCGGCACCACGCCGCGAGCTTCAGAATTTGACGAGCCGCGACCGCAGGCGCCGTCAATCCGAGGGCATCGAATATTCATGGGCAGCACGGCGAGCCAACACAGCACGCAGCGGGAAGAGAACCTGCGGGCGATGCGCAGTCCCGCCAGCATCGCTCTCGCCATCGCGGCACTCGGAGCCGTGACGCTGGCCTGCGTTTTTCATGACCATCCCTGGATGAAGTCGCCGCAGATCGTTGCGTCCCTGAGACACTACGTCACCGCTCAATAGCGACACATCCATCCGCATCCGCACAGTTGCCGGCTGAACGGCGCCGGCGAACCCGGTCATTCCGGTCAACCATCACGCACATCCGGCCCTCCCGTACCACTTCGTCGATTTGAACAGACCGCGAGCAACGAACGGGCTTCTGCCGCGTTGTTGCTGGGGGCTCGATCCAAACTTCAGGGGTGACCCGGTGCCCAAATTCCTCGGTTCACTGGCGATTGCAGCATTGCTTGCCCTGGCGGCGTGCGGCGAAGCTCCGAAACAGGGTGCTCAGGGCCCTGCCGGTCCTCAAGGTACGGTCGGCGCGCAGGGGCCGGTCGGCGCGCAGGGGCCTCAGGGCATAGCCGGTCCCCAAGGCCCGGTTGGTGCGCAGGGGCCCGCGGGCGAGCGGGGCGAAGCCGGTCCGCCAGGCGCTGCCGGCCCAAAAGGCGAGGCCGGTCCTCCGGGACCCGCAGGACCTGCAGGACCTGCAGGACCTGCAGGACCTCCAGGTCCTGCCGCGGCTTCCTCCGCCGCAGGCGCCCCGTCCGACTTCCGGGTCGTCACAGGAACCGACACCGTGGCGTGCAGCGACGGCGAAGTGCTGGTCTCGGTTCTATGCGCGACGGGTCCGAATGACGGCGCGAAATGTACGGGCGCTGCGACGGGTCTATGTGTCCGAAGTCAAGCGCAACGCTAAGTGCCTCGCGCCGTTGTCGACTTTCGGCGCTGGGCATGGCGCGCGCTGACGAACACCAAATGACGGCCCCTGCAACAGCCTAGATGTCACGCTTGGACAAGCGTTTGACCTGTAGCGAGTGCTGGCTGCCTTAAACAACATTTTGTCTTCAACTAACAAAGCGGATGGCCAGTCCTTCCTCTAATTAAGAGCCGTGCAGTCAAAATCTTTAGATTACGACGATCTTTTGGTTTTCAAACGGATGATATTTCGCCTGCGCGGCCAATTCATCGGATTTGTATTTGGCTTAATAGTCGGCGCACCTGCATTTACTGCGGGGACATTATTCAGTGCGGCCGCCATCGAGAGCGCAGCCGTCCACACACGCACAATAGAGGTTTTCGGAAAGCTGCGACGCCTAGAGCGGCAACTTACAAGCGCTTCAATCTGTGATGGATACGTTCTAAGTACACAAGATACGCTCAATGTTCTTGATGACGAGAAATACGCGGGCGTTTTCGATAAATTGAGGGCAAAATTCGGCCCGGTAGCCAATGCATGTACAACATTCCGCCGGGACGTCAACCCCGCGCCATCAGCGCGTTCACGCGCGTCTTCGACGCGCTATGCGGGCGGCGCGCGCACTCCGAAGTGACCGAAACCATTGAGAAAGGCCTTCGTCGTGCCCATCTTCGCAACATGAGCAGGGCTTTTGTCAAAGAGGATGATGTTGTCGACGATCTTCCGGATCGTCCTGTTTCCACGCATCCCAACGACGTCACCGAAGCAGGCCTCGCACAGATCAAGGCGGCCGCGGAGGAAGCGCGCGCGGGCTACGCGCGGGCCCAGGCCGAAGGCGACCGGGCGGCGCTGGCGCGCCATGGCCGCGATCTTCGCTACTGGGCGGCGCGCCTTTCCACGGCGCAGGTCGTGCGTTCTTCCGGCGACACCTCCGAAGTGCGCTTTGGTCACACCGTGACAGTCCTGCGCAACGATGGCCGCGAGCAGAGTTTCCGGATTGTCGGGGAGGACGAAGCCAGTCCCGGCAGCGGGAGCATATCGCACGCGTCACCGCTGGCGCGGGCGCTGTTCGGCAAGCGGGTTGGCGACACCGTGCCGGCCGGAACCGGCGAAGCCGAAATCACATCCATCCGGGCCTGAAACAAGAAACCCGGGACGCCGTGCTTGCAGGCGCACCCGGGTTTTCTTGTGCACGACAGTTGAGCGTCTTACCTGGCGACGGGTTCCTGCGGGATAGCGTAACCGACCGCAGAGGCCATTCGCGTTCCCCGGTCATCCAGCGCGAAACTCAGTGTCGCGGCAGTCAGGAAGGCGAGGCCCAAAGCAATTCCCCACCCCATAGCCCAATAATTGTTGCCGCTGCTTCGGGAGTTTTTCATCGCGCTCCTCCGTTAACGAGCTGCGGGAGCCGGCGTGGTCGCGCCGGAGCCGGTGGTGGACGGAGGGTTGGCCGGCGGCGAAGCAGGCTGAGTGGCCGTGGGTCGGTTGGTGTTGTTCGTGGCCGTTGTGGAGGGGTTGTCGCTGAAGGCGAACATCAGCACAGCGGCTATCGCAAGTGCGGCAAGACCGCCGAAGACCCAGCCGGTGTAGCTGCGGTCCTCTCCGGGCCTGGCGTCGGCCGGCGGCATGGGGCGGCCGGGTATATTGGGGCGGCCGGGCATATTGGGATCCTCGCGCATGGGACAGTTCCTTGTTGTTTCCTTGCGCGACAACGGTGCATTGATCCGGACGTTCCCAACCCATGACGAGGAAAAGGTCGCAGAAGCTCCTTTGCAGCGTCTTCTTTCAACTAGCGATGAAGGATGGCCGCCCGGAAGCAGGCCGTACGACGTTCCATTGTTGCAGGCACCGCGAGAGCTACCCGCAATCCGACCCGTAAGCGCCCATACTCCTGGCGATGGATGTCACGACAGGATCGAGCCGCCTCTTGGCTTCGCGCGGATATCGGAGTTCGATGGTGTGCCAGCGCGTGCCGCGACAGGCAAGATTGCTTTTGCGGTAAAAGATCTCACCCTCGCGATAGCCGGACACCGCGAGCCAGGAACCGCCGCGGCGTTCATAGGTGATGATCTCGCCGTCGCGATAGGTGAGCGCGTCCATATCGCGCCGCAGATTTTCACGACGCGCTTCGACATGCCCCAGACGCAAACGCGCCGCGCCGTCCGGCGAGACGAATGTTCTGGCCTTGTTGCCCGAGCCCGGCGCATCGACCTCGCGCCAGCCCTCCGGCACCAGCGATCGCGGCGAGGCCATGGCCTCGGCCGCGCCGAGCATCACGATCATGGTGGCCGCGAGGATTGCGCGCATGATGGTCCAACAGTGCCGGACGCCGAATGTTCCGGCATGAATGCGGATTGCAACAGACCGGTATCCGACACCGCACATTTCATCCACGATAACGATGCGAAGTGCAGCAGCCGCCTGGCCGCGAACATGCGTAGCTGTTCAAGCGAGGTCCGCACCGGCGCTGCAACAGGAAGCGCCGCGCCCGCACGACCGGAGCACATCTGCAGCGACGATCGTTGCACACCGCGATCAATGAACGCGCGTTCAAGTTTCAGGCGCATATTCCTTGAAACTTCGGTGATCCCGAAACGCTTGTATATCCGGAAGAAACCCACTCCCGGAGGAACATCCCATGAAGCGTTTGCTGCTCGCACTCGCGGCTTCGAGCGCAGTCGCCTTTGGCGCCGTCGCCCAAAGCAACCCTGGCACATCATCGAAAAATGAGGGCGCCCCGGCCGTCTCGCAGTCCGGCGCGTCGGGCTCCAAGTCCGTGAAGGTCCGCGCCAACATCGACAGCGGCACCCGCACCACGGTGCGCAGCCGCACCGACAGCCCGTCGGTGGCATATCGGACCTCGCGGACCCGCCACGTTATCGCCTCCGACAGCCGGCCTTCGCAGGTGACGGTGGTGAAGAAGAAGAAATACGCCAAGAACAAGAAAAAGAAGCGCACCTATGTCTATGCGTCGCAGCCGTCGCGTACCACGATCGTCGAGCGGCGGCGCACGGGCGGCGTCGTGACGACCGGCGTCGACCGCACCCGCGAGGTCAGCGAGCGGCGCAGCGGCGCGAGCGTCGGCGTGACGACGCGGACCAACTCCACCACCCGAACGACCACCCGCTCCACGACCGGCAGCGCGTCGGGCAGCGGCGAATCCGGCGGCGCCAGCGTTCGAGGTACGGTCAACACGCGATGACCTGACCTGACACACGAAACTGGCACAACGAAAAGCCCCGGTTGCCGCCGGGGCTTTTTTCGTTGCCGGCGCACCCGGCGTTTCGGCGCAATGAAAAACCCGGCGCCATCAGCCGCCGGGCTTCTCATCTGGAAGGAAGTGCCGTTTGCTTTTAGTTGGTCGTGCAGACCTTCACAGTCTTCATGCCCGTCTCGGCTTCGGCCCGGGTGGTATAGACCTTGCCGTCCCCGACGATCGTCGTTTCGGTCGCGACGGGTTTCTTGTCGACGATGGTGCACTTCTTGGTCTTCACGTCCTGCACCACATAGAACTCCGCGGCGAGAGCCGGGGTGACGAACGCGACGGCGAGCGCCGCGCCCATGAGCTTCTTCATCAGGCGTCTCCTCTTGGTTCCACAGGACCAAAACGTACAAAGAAGACCTTGGTTCCGCCCCGCCGCGAACCCAGAAGATGAACCTGCAAGCCGGATATGTGCGACGCCGTCCTTCCGCTGGAAGATTCTGCCGCACTGACTCGCGACGCACCGCGGTTCAAACGCAGCGCGAGTTTCACTTCCAACCAAAATTCCGGACGCGCGATTCACCGCACGCCGGGCAAGACAAGGTGCAACAACGGGCGTGCCCCGCTTCATCACGCTTCGTCATGGAACATCACGCGCATCAGCCGCGATGCGTACGCGCGCGTGACTTGAATTCGCGAGTCGACGCGCCGGTTGCCTGCAAACCAACAGCGCGTCCGGAACCATCGCCCCGGCCGCGGGTTACGGTGTCTTCATCTCTTGCTCGGGCAGAGGCGTGAACGCGGATGGAAACAACGCTGGTCCAGGTCTTTGCCACTCTCCTCACGTTGAGCCAGGTGCTCCTCCATCCGCAGGATCTCAGGACCGCATTCGATCCCGCGAAAGACCAGCAGGCCGTCGTCAGCATGCTGCGGCAAGGCTGCACCCACATGCGGCGGGCCTTCGAGGTCGAAGACCTGAACCTCGACGATCTCGTCGCAACCGCGATGGAGGATCCCGACGCCGGTTCCGTCAAATTCCAGGGTCTGAGCTTCACCGAGATCCACGGCGCATACAAAACGATCTGCCGCGACGAGACGGGCACGCTGCCCGTCGACCTGTCCGCGGTGATCGAGTTCCACAACCGGGCGCTCGCGGACCTTCCCGATCACACACGCCTGCTCGACCTGAAGCTGCCGGCCACCACGACGGTGCTTGACCGCAACGGCCGGAGGTTTGCCGAGATCTACGAGCCCGCGAACCGGCGGGTTCCGGTCGGCCTCGACGCCGTCTCGCCGCTGCTGCAGGGCGCCTTCATCGCCACCGAAGACAAGCGGTTCCGCGAACACAAAGGCGTCGACGAGCGCTCCATCATCCGCGCCTTCGTCGCCAGCATCGCCGGCGACCCGCAGGGCGGATCGACGATCACCCAGCAGCTTGCCAAGAACCTGCTGGTCGGATCGGAAAACAGCTACGTGCGCAAGATGCGCGAGATGGTGCTGGCTTCCCGCATCGAGGCGGTCATGAGCAAGGACGCGATCCTCGAGCTCTACCTCAACGCCATCTACTTCGGGCGCGGATCGTGGGGCGTGCAGACGGCGGCGCAGAGCTATTTCGGCAAGGACGCGGCGTCGCTGAATGCGCGCGAGGCAGCGCTGCTCGCCGGCCTGGTCAAGGGCCCGGGATATTACGGCCCGGATCGCCATCCGGGTCGCTCGCGCGAGCGCACCGCCTATGTGCTCAACCGGATGCGCGAGGAAGGCGTCATCGACACCGCGCAGTACGACGCGGCGATGGGCGAGCAGACGACACTGGTTGCACATCAGAATCTCAGGCGGTCGACCGGCTATCACGTCGTCGACCATATCCGCCGTGAAGCCCGCCGCGTCGCCGACATCAGGCTCCTGACCGAAGACGCCTATGTGATCCGCTCGACGCTCGACGCGCGGATTCAGCAGGCGGTCGAAAGCTCGCTGCAGGAAGGGCTTGCCAGCTACGAGCGCTCGACCGGGCGGGCCCGGTTCGACGCGGCCGAAGCGAACCTCGGCGACCGCATCGGTGCCCCCTCCTCCTCCGCAAGCGATCTGCCGCGATGGCAACAGGCGCTGAAGTCGGTCCGCCTGCCGCTCTATGACGTTCAATGGCCGGCCGCGGTGGTGCTGGACAAGACCGACACCACGCCGCGGCCAGCCGGCCTGTGGGTTGGCCTCGCCGACGGCAGCATCGCGCCGCTGCAAACCACCAGCGCCGTCCGCCAGAAGCTGAAGCCTTATGACGTCGTGTACGTGCGGCTGTCCGAGACAAAGAAGGGCACCGCCGCAGAGCTGCGCACGCGTCCGCAGGTCCAGGGCGCCGTGGTGGTGCTTGAAAACAGCACCGGCAACATCCTGGCGATGAGCGGCGGGTTTTCCTATCCGCTGAGCCAGCTCAACCGCGCCACGCAGTCCGCGCGCCAGCCCGGCTCCGCGTTGAAGCCGCTGACTTATCTCGCCGCGCTCGGCAAGGGCCTGCAGCCGAACACCCTGGTGAACGATTCCCCGATCACGCTGCCGCCGATCGGCAACAGCAAGCGTGCGAAAGCGGAAGACTACTGGTCGCCCGGAAACTATGACGGACGATCGGGATCGACCCTGACGCTGCGCAAGGCGCTCGAGAACTCGCGAAATCTCCCGACCGTGCACGTGATGGCCAAGGGTATCGGATCGACGCCGGAAGCCGGCCTCAAGGAGGTCTGCGGGCTTGCCCGCGAGATGGAGGTCTATGCCAACTGCGTTCACTACTACCCGTTCGTGCTGGGCGCCCAGCCGGTGCGGCCGCTCGACATCGCGCGCTATTACGCGGCGGTCGCCAACGAAGGCGTGCTGCCGGAGCCGCACCTGATCGAGAAAATCTCCAGCCGGGGCGGAGACCGGTTCGACTACGGGCCGCCGCGGACCAGGCAGATCAAATCGGCGGATGCGGCCGCGTTCTATCAGCTCAAGTCCATTCTGCAGGGCGTGGTGCTGCGCGGCACCGCAGCGCGACTGTCCGCCTGGGCTCCCTATATGGCGGGCAAGACCGGCACCACCGATGAGGAAACCGATGCCTGGTTCGTCGGCTTCAGCAACGACGTGACGATCGCGGTGTGGGTCGGCTACGACAACGCCAAAAAGAAGCAGACGCTCGGAAAGGGCCGCACCGGCGGAAACGTCGCGGTGCCGATCTTCGCTCCCATCATGGAAGCGGTCTGGCAGGACTACGCGCCTCGAACCGCGCTCCGCGCTCCGCGCGATGCCGCCGCGCAGTTGAGCGCGGCGTCCGACCCCGACCACAAGTCCGGCACCAGGTCCGGGACAAAAAGCTTCGAGATCGTGGAATATCTGCGCAAGGACGCCAAGGGAAAGGTCAGCGACAAGCGCTACGCGCTGGTCTCGCAACCGAGCCAACAGGCGAGGCCCCGTGAAAACTTCCGGGACAGCTTTGCGTCGGCGCACAGCCACGACCACGAGCGTTCCTGGAGCTGGTTCGGCAGCCCGAACGGGTGGTCAGACCAAAGAACGCCCGGGCCAAGCACGTCCGGACAAGGCGGAAACTTCTGGAGGCGATGACCGAGTCCGGACCGATCCTGGGTCGATCTTGGATCGATCTCAGCGGGTTCACGCGCGTCTTTGACGCGCTATGGGCGAGCCACCAGCGCGTTCCGCTCAGTGATAAAATTTTTCGACAGCCCTTTTCGCGTTCGGCAAGGAGAAAACGTCAGCCCCGGAATTGCCGCCGCATTTGCTTCAAGACCGAATAGCGCAGTTGACGCCTGACGGCCCGGGCATCAATCCGCAAGCAGGCTGTCATAGTGTGTGCGCACCCTTTCGTAGCACTCGCATGCTCCGCTCCGCAGGCCCTCGACATCGGTGATCCTGATGTGGCCCCGGCGATAACTGAGCCATCCCGCCTTCTGCAGCGTGCTCGCCACGAGAGAAACGCTGGTCCGCCGCACCCCCAGCATCTGCGCGAGGAATTCCTGGGTAAGATTCATTTCGTCCGATTGGGTGAGATCGCGGATGCGCAGAAGCCACCGGCACATTCGCGCCTCCACGGAATGACTGGCATTGCATGCCGCCGACTGCTGGGCTTGCGCGAAAAGCACCTGCTCATGCCGAATGAGCTTCGAGCGAAACGGCGCGAACTCGTCCGCAAGGCCGCGCAGCGCATCGGGGTTGATGACCGATGCCGCGCCTTCGACCTGCACAAGCCCCTTGTGGAGAGCCATCTTCCCGTCAAGCGCCGCCGTCGCGTTGGCCGCGCCGTCGCGGCCGACCATCGCAGTCTCGATCATGTCGCCGACCTGCAACTCGACGACCAGCGAGATGATGCCGCTATGCGGGAAGTAAACCGCGGACACCTCGCGATCGGTTTCCGCGATCGTTTCGCCGAACGCGAGGTTGGCGATTTTCAAATGCGGCTGGACCGCCGCGAAGATGTTCTGCGGCAGCGAATTGAGAATCCGGTTGGGGGATTGAGACATAAAGGTGCTCCCTGCCTTGAGGCGGGAGCACGATCGGTCTCTCTGCCACTGACGCCCGATGGTCGCGGTCAGTGATGCAAAGAGATATAGGAACTCATCTGCCCGGTAGCGAGCACTATTCCGGCGTTGCGGTGCGACATATGTCCCGCCGCGGCTCATCTGCATTTTGTGCGCGGTAGCAGGCAGACAATGAACCCAATCCGCCTCCAAAATGGGGTCATGCGTCAGAGTACGGATTACGGTGCGGTGTTCGATCCTGCGACGATCCGGCTGCTCAGGACCTGCCTCGACGAGGCCTGGGCACAACTCGGCCCCATTGAGCAGGCAAACACCTTGAAGAGCTCACTGGCCTCGAGAATGCTGCGGGCCGCCGCCGCGGGCGAGCGCGATCCGGTCAGGCTGCGCACCTGCGCGCTGTTGCGGGTTGGGTCTCCATCCATCGCGGATGACACGGCCGCTTAGAGATTGTCCCAACCACGGATGTACTGGTGGGACCGACAAGGACCCCGGCGCGGAACCGGCGCCGGGGTCTTTTGTCATGGTGTTCGCCCGTCATTGCGCCACCTGGCGCTTCTGTCATTGCTGACGAACCGCCGCGCGGGCGATTGAACCGGTTGGCCGAGCGATTGCTCGATGCGGTGGAGCGACGACAGTGGCCGGGAGCCACAGTGACCGCATGGCGGGCCACGTTGTCCGGTTTCACGGAAAACCTGCAACGAAGAAAATTTCCGCGACGTGTCGAGTTTTCCGGAACGATGTCATCGGCCGGTCATTGCGACTGGAAGTCGAAATGGTGCAGCGCCCATGTTGGACGTCATCGCCTGCCAGAGTTGCGCAGGGCCGACCACATTCATCACCGAGATTGCACCGCTTGGAAGCGCGCCCGGCCACCGGGTTCATTTCTGCGAGTCCTGCAGACGCTACACCTGGTCGACCTGGCATGTGGCTCAGCAGCAGCAGCAGCAACAACGGCAGCCGCAGAAAAAACCGAAGCCCGACGAAACGCGGTAGTCACGGCGAGCTCTCCGCCTGGATTTCTTGCATTCGCCAGCCGTGAACATGGCGCAGGCCCCCGCGCCTTGGCGTTATCCTGCCGAGGATGGCGCGTGTCAGTCCAGCCAGGCGGTGGTGGTGGCGATGGTCGTCGGGTCGTCGATAAACTCGATGCCGATTTTTTCGCCGTCCCGCCATTTGACCTCGCACCACCGGCGAAGGTCGGGCCCGAGCGCGATCACGAACCGGTCCGGCAACGACTCGGCATTGGGCATTTCCAGTCGTGCGCCCTGGATCGAGATGTCGGACAGCACGCACGGCATCTGGACCTCGACGTGCGCGTATTTCTTGATGTCGTGCCGCGCGGATTTTCGATTTTCGCGACTCATGCGCGTAAAAATAGACCAACACGATTATCGAATTCTTAAAGTTGTCTCGCGCCCCAGGAACGGCCCCGCCTCCCGCGGTTTTGACCCAGGCAGCGCTTCCAGGGACAGGGACCGTTTATTGGCTGGACGACGGGTCCGAAAACGCCCCCGCCAGCGCCCTGGCGCCCGGCAATTGCGAGGCGCGGTCCATCTTGCCGTCGATCGACTGAAACAGCGCCGCGACCGTGCCGGTGCGCCGCGCGAGCGGGTTGACCTCGTAGCCGCCGCGCCGGAAGAGATTCGAGGTCGGCACCTTGTCGCGCAGTTCCTGCGGCATGGTCACCATGTCGAAGCCGTTGACGTCGCCGGTGAAGTTCATCAGCTCGAGTTCGACCGCAGCGAGCGGCCCTGGTAAGCCTCGCTCCTTGGCGTAGACAACCGAGTTCGAGCAGCTTCTGCGTTTGCAGCAGCGGGCCGATGTCGCGGTCGAGGGTGGCGGCGTGAATGCCTTTGCCGCCATCGGTCCTGGCGAGCTTGCCGTGCGCGTTCCAGGAGTTCGGCACCGAACGGCTGACGGCGATCATCTTCTGCAGCGCTTCGATCTTGCGGTCCATGGCCTCGCGGTCGGCCGCGACCAGGCCGGCCGCGGCCGCGTTCAGCGCGGCGAGGAATTTGTCGCCGTGACCTGCGAGCAGATTCACCGAGTTGGCGCTGAGAAGCTGGTTGTAGCCGATGGCGGTCGAGATCGGCTTCGCGTTCCTGTTCGAGGTGAGCCCCGCCTGCGTGTCGTATTCGCCGTTGCCGCCGGTCTCGAAGGCGTAGATGCGAACCGCCTGCTCGCGGGTGAGGCCGGCCTCCGTCGCTACCTTGGCGTAGGCTTGCTGGAATTCCGCCTCGGATTTCGGCCGGTCGGGCACGAAGTTGTATTGCCGCTCCGCCGCGGCGAGGAACTCGGGGACTGTCGGAAACGACGCCGGCGACCGCTTGAGACTGGGGCGCGGCACGTAACCCGGCGGGCGCGGCGGCCCGCTGTAGACCGGCGGTTGCTCCAGCACGTAGTCGCCGAGGACGACCGGCTCGCCGTTCCTGCGTTTGGCGATGCGCACGCCGCGCTTTTCGGCGATCGATTGCCAGTACACCTCGGTCTCGTTGTGAAAGGCGATGCGGGCCTGGACATAGGCTTCGACCGGGTCGATTGCCGGGGACGCATCGCCGGTTTTCGGGGATGCATCGCCGGTATTCGGGGATGCATCGTCGGTATTAGGGGATGCATCGCCGGTGTTCGGGGACGCATCGTCGGTTTTGTCTTGCGCGGACGACAGCGCAGGGGTGCCGAGCAGCACGGCGGCCAGCAGCCAGATCGAAAATCGTCGCCTGAAACGCTGATGCACCGTCAACGCCGCCACCTGTCCCTGTCGCAAATTCCAACCAGGTTTGCGTGAGACACAGAATGGGATGATCTTGTGGCGGAATATTGGACTTCTGCAGGATCATCGGCCCGAGCCTCATCAAGCCGTTTCAAGATGGGACGGGCAATGACTGTCAGTCGCTATGGGAACGTCACGGTCGCGAGCGCGCGGTTCACCTTGTCCTGCGGCCAGGACGTGACGCGCCCAGGCGCTGCGCCCGGCCTGGCGATATTGGTGCCCTGGCCGGCCCGGTTCAGGATCCGCACGCCCGCCCGGTTCGACACGCGCACGGCACCTTCGACAAGCAACACGCCGAGCGCCTGATCGTCGATCGGCCCGGCCCAGAATTCCGTCCCACGGACGCCGATGGTCGCAACGGGCGTCGTCACAACGATGTCGGAGCGCGCCAGCTTCGATACCTGGCCGGAGACAATCCGGAATGCGCCGACCACCCTGAACCTGATCGTCCGCCGTCCCGCGGCCGGATCGAAAACATACCGATCGAGTGTCAGCTTCGTGTTCTCGCCGAGCGTCAGCCGTGTGTTGTCCTTGAAGGTGACTTCCAGCCGCGCCGCTGCACCGGTCGACACGGTCTCGTTGAGAATGAGCGACGCGTTGAGGCCGAGCGGCCGTGTCGTGTTGCCACGCGTTTCGCTTGCCTCTCCCTGTATGCGGCTGACCGTACCGATCGCCTCCTGCGCCGCGATCCGCTCGCTGGCGAACACAGAAACAAGCGTCGTCGCAACGATGACCAGCCGATGCAACATGCGCCTGCCCGTCCGAAATACCATCGGCCAATTCTGACACAACGCGAGCGCGTACCCAATGCGGGGGATGTCCGCACATGACACACAGCGGGCATCCAAGAACGGCCGCCAGATGTCGGCTTTCGGGGGTAAAGCGAACGTCATGCGGATCGGCAGAAATCGACGCGAATGCCCCCTAACGGACATCGGCGGCCTCTCGACGATGTGACAGCGTCAGTGATGACGCAGCAGAGGTGCGGCGCTGTGTCCGGGGCTAAACTGGCCGTCGGGACAACATTGCTGACTATTTGTTTCTGCCACTCCCAGGCATCGTTGCGTGGGGGCGACACGACACATCGAGCCGGGGGAACCGTGGAAAAGCGGATTGCCGATCTGGGCCAGATGATTCCGCCGAAAGAGCAACTGACGCCCAAGGCGCTCTACGACTTCCACAAGGCCGAGACTGTCAAATGGTGGCCGATCATCAAGGCGGCCGGCATCAAGACGCAATAGCTCAAAGTGCGGAGGCATCTCGAACGCTTGCGTGGAGCGGGACCGGCCGAAGCCGCCGCTTGGGGGACATACTCCCAACGGCGTTGAGCCGACACCGCCCACCTCCGCCGAGTGTCGATTGGGAGGAAGCCATGACCCGACAGGTTCCAGTGTCAATCCGGTTGGCATCGGTTGTGCTAGGTGCCGCCTTGATCTGCGGTACCCCGCAGGCCCTGGCGCAAAGCTTTCCAACCAAGCAGTGAGAATCATTTCGGATTCGGCTCCGGGCAGCGCCATAGACACGAACCTGCGAATCATCGCCGACGGTCTGAGCGAGCACTGGGGTCAGCAGGTTGTGATTGAGAACCGGCCGGGTGCCGGCGGTGCCATTTCGGCGACGGTCGCGGCGGAGGCCGCTCCCGACGGCTACACGATCTACGCACCGGCCTTGTCGATCTTTCTGACAGTCCCCGGCAAAGCGCCCAATCTTCCGGTCCACCTGCCGCGCGATTTCACGGCCATCGGGCTCACGGCGGAACAACCGATGTCCATCGGGATCAATCCCAAGCTCGGCATCAATACGCTGCCTGAGCTGATCGCGCAGGCGAAGAAACAACCCGGCAGCGTTTCCTTTGCAGTTACGGGCGTCGGAAGGTTGACCCACCTGACCGGCGAGTTGCTGCAAATTCGCAGCAACATCAAGCTGCAAATGGTGCCTTACACCGGCGGCTCCGCGCAGGCACTCGCCGACATCATCGCTGGCCGCGTTTCGCTGGTGATTGAAGGCTATGCAGGATTGGCCGGGGCTTACCAGTCAGGCCAACTCAAGGCGCTGGCGGTCGCATCGGCGAAGCGTCTGCCTCACCTCCCCAACTTGCCGACCGTGGCGGAAACAATTCCAGGCTTTGTCGCCGTCGGCTGGCAATGCGTGGTGGCGCCGATCGGAACGCCGCAAGAGATCGTGCGCAAGATCAGCGACGACCTGCGCGCGATGTTGGTCAAACCCGAGATCAAGGACAAGCTTGCGGCACGTGGCGGCTATGTGCATCCGGCCAACCCCACCGAAGCCGAGGCGTTTGTGCGGAGCCAGCAGGAGCTATGGAAGCCAGCACTGGAGCAGGTGGCTTTGCAACTCCAGAAAAAATAGCCGGTGTACGCCGTCTTAGGCGAACAACAAGGCTCTGCGGCCGATCCTCGACAGCCCGCAAATCAAGACCACGCTTGCCCGAGTTGGCTTCGAGGCTTTCTCAAGCTCTCCCGACGAGCCGGGGGCTTCATCAAAGTTCAACTGGGCAAGTGGGACAGGATCATAAAGGACGCCGGCATCCAGCCAGATTGATCCATTGACGGTCACCGAAAGGTCAAGGCGCGGCGGCTCGTCACCGGCCTCGCTGGCTTAAGCTGGCTCGCGCAGCGTAGACGGAAACAAGCCGCCTAATCACGTACTGCATTCGAATAGCAAGGACCGCCGCAAGGCGGTCTTTCTATATGTGCCGTTGGTCGCAATTGGCACCAAGCGGACATCCAGCGATGTCCGCCCTCTGGTCGCGATGGGGTGGATCGCGGACATGGATCGCGGACATGGCCTTAAGGCCCGGAAAATGCCGGCAAATGACCCCGAAGGCGACATCACGCCGGGGTGTTCGCCGGCTCGGATGCCCCACCCCTTTCGGGACGCCGGTCAATTCCGTACGCTGTTGCTCTCTGGGCCTGGGGGGCGACCTGCCGTCACCGATCCATGACTGTCATGGAGCAACAAGCATTCAGGCCTCGACACATGATCACGCTACCGGAGCTGGCGGCAGACGCGCTCGGTTCGTTCCTCGCCTCCGACATGAAGGATCGGTTCGGGTCTTCGCATACCCGCCTGGCCGAGCTCATCCCGTATGCCGCCCGCCTGGCGCTCGAATGCATCGGCAACAGCGATGCCCTCTACCATAACGTCGAGCATACGATGCTCGTCACCCTGGCCGGCCACGACATCTTCAAGGGCCGTGCGCTGTTGATGCCTTCGACGCCGGACGACTATTCGCACTTCATCGTCGCCTGCCTGACGCACGATATCGGCTACGTCCGTGGCATCTTCGAAGGCGATGGCGATGATGGCTATGTCGTCGATGCGACCGGCCGGAAGGTTTCGTTGCCGCGCGGATCCTCCGATGCCGCGCTTGCGCCCTATCACGTCGAGCGGTCGCAGCTGTTCGTGCTGGATCGTGTTGCGGCCATCGAGGAGCTCGATGGCGCACGCATCGCACGCGCGATCGGGTTCACGCAATTCCCATACTCGTCGCCCGCCGGCGAGACGGACATCGACGAGGAAGCGGCACTCCTGCGGGCCGCGGATCTGATCGGTCAGCTCGGCGATCCTCACTATTTGCGAAAAACCAATGCGCTTTACCACGAATTCGAAGAGATCGGTCTGAACCGGCAGCTCGGCTATGAATCGCCGGCGGACCTCGTCGAGAAATATCCCCAGTTCTACTGGAACAGCATCTCTCCGCACATCCAGGCTGCGATCCGCTACCTCAACGTCACCTCGAGCGGGCGTCAGTGGATCGCATGCCTCCACAGCAACGTATTTCGCGCCGAGCGCGAGCTGCGTCTTTCGGGGCCGCAGCTGTAGCAGCGTCTGCCGATGCGCCGCTGATGCGACAAGGAAATTGCCGCGGCCTCAAACCCGAGGCCGGAGGGTAAAGTCGAGGTGTGACGCGGTGGCTTTAGGTTCGAACATATCTGTTGCCGCCTCTTTCGTCTGGCGGTGCCTCAATGGTTCGACCATGGCTCCGTTTCCACACCCCGCTCATCGAACCGGACATGCGGCGCTACCGCATCCGGCTCACGGACAAGACTTCACGCCTTCACCCACGGCACGTCGTGCCCAAGCCGGCTCAGGCGTACGAGCCCGAAGTGCCCGTACAGGTGCGAGAGTGGATAGGTTCCGCCCTTGCGCCGTCTGACTTTATGCTTGGTGCGCAACCACCGGCGCAACCGCACAGCGGTGTAGTTGTCGAGTGCACGGTACGCTTTGTTGACGGTGCCTACTTGGAAGTAGTTCGCCCATCCGCGCAGCGTGCGGTTCAGCTTCTTCACCAGCTCCGTGGTCTCTTGCCAGGTCCCCGATCGGGCGGTCAGCGCGTGGACTTTCTCGACCGCGTGCTTGATGCTCTTCCTCGATGGCCGGTACCCCAGGCGCGCCTGGCCGGTTCTCGCTGAATACATCCGCCCAAACGTGTACCCCAGGAAGTCGAACTCCTCTTCCGGTACCCTGCAGATGCGTGTCTTCTCCTCGTTGACCGTGAGCTTCAGCTTTCCCATGACCTCGCGCAGTCGTTGCAACGCCTCTTCGGCTTTGCCCTTCTTGCACAGGATCACGAGATCGTCGGCGTAGGTCACGAGGCGAGTGCCGAGGCTTCGCTCCAGCCCGAGCATCTTCCATCCCAGCACGAACCGGCGCATGTACAGATTTGCCAGCAATGGTGAGATGGGTGAACCCTGCGGGATGCCTCTCCGCTTGTCCCGGGCCTCGGTCGTGCGTGTCTTCCGTCCTCGATCATCGGTTTCTTCCACGGGGCATTCCAGCCACATCTTGATCAGATGCAACACGCGCCGATCAACAATCCGACGCGCTGCCGACTTTAGTAGTTCGGCATGGGGGATGCTCCCGAAGTAGTCCGCGAGGTCGGCGTCAACAACTTCCGGGTGGCCGCGGAACAGCAGCCCTTCCACCTCGACCACCGCCTGTTGGGCGTTTCGCCCGGGGCGGTAGGCGTACTGCTCTGGTGGAAGATCAGCTTCGAAGATCGGTTCCAGCACCAGCATCGCTGCTGTCATGCAGACCCGATCCCGTACGGTCGAGATGCCCAGCGGCCTGAGTTTGCCGTTGGCCTTCGGTATGAACACTCTTCTGATGGGGTCCGGTCGGTAAGTCTGCTGCCTGAGCGCAAGCGCCAGTTCGCCGAGCCACCGCTGCACCCCATACGCGTCGATGTCCGCAAAATCCTGACCGTCCACCCCCGGTGCGCCCTTGTTGGAGCGGCACTGGGCATAGGCATGCACCAGGATGTCCTCACGGCTGATCTTGTCGTACAGGGCGTAGAAGCGATAGCCGGTTTCTGCCTTCGCTTTCGCGTGCAACGCCATCTGCAGTTTCTGAACACTCGTCGGAGTTGATAGGTTGCCCAATCTCCAGGTCCCTCACCACGTCTTGCGTCTGTCTTGAACTGAGGTCCCTTCCCTCCACCGGCATTACCCGGCTTCGGCGGTACTACGAACCTCTCCGCCACCCCAGGGCGCCCGGCCTGTCCCTCGCGGGCGTCCGGTTGGTCATCCGCTGACCGCGCCTTGGGGCTTCCCGTGTTGCGCGCGTTTTCCTTGTGTACATGCTGCCGCCACTACCCCGGCGCAGCGTCTGGGCGTACTGCTTCGCTCATTCACCCAGCCGTATCAGCCTTCCCCGAAAGGGTTGTCGGGTCGGCCTGCGCATCGTCCGTTTCGAGGATTGCTCGGCGTTCACTCACGTTGCGGCCTGCACACTCGCGCGGTCACCAATTCGTGACCCGCTATCCGAAGGCTTCAGCCATTTCGTTACCTCCATGGCTGCTCCGGTTGCTTCCGGCTGGAGCGGTTGCCGGGTGGGCCTTGCACCCACTGGAAAAACGCCGCCTTTCCACGGCGCACACCCGATGCGGACGTCGGGTCACAATGGCGAAGGCACCCGATATCCAAGCCCCCTCGATCCAGGCCCCTGATCCAGGTCCCCCTGATCCAGGTCCCCCTGATCCAGGTCCCCTCGGCGCCGATCGCCCGCGCCAACGAGGTGAGGTCCGGTCAATCGGGCTTGATGCCTGCGACCCTCACCACCTTGTCCCATTTTTCGAATTCGGCGGCGATGTAAGCCCTGAACTCCGCCGCACTGAGCACCATGGGAACGGTGCCGACGTCGGCGAACCGGGCCTTGATTTCCGGCTGCGCCAGCACTTCGTTGACCTCGCGGTTGAGCCGCTCGACGATCTCGGGCGGCGTTCCTTGCGGCACGCCGATCCCCGCCCAGGTGCTCGCCTCGTAGCCCGGCAACGTCTCGGCAACGGCCGCCACATCCGGCAACGCGTCAAATCGCGGCGACCCAGCACGCCAAGCGCGCGCAGCCTGCCGCTGCGGACCTGCGGCAGCGCCGTGACCATCACGTCGAAGCCGACATTGACCTGGCCGCCGACCAGATCGTTCGTCATCGGCGCGCCGCCGCGATACGGCACGTGCTGCATGTTGATGCCGGCCATGTGCTTGAACAGCTCGCCCGCCAGATGCGACGCCGAGCCGGTGCCGAACGACGCCATCGTGACCTTGCCCGGATTGGCCTTGGCGAGCGCGATCAGCTCGGCGGCATTTTTCGCCGGCACGGAAGGGTGCGCCACCATGATCATCGGATAACTGACGATGCCGGCAACCGGCGCGATGTCGCGCTGGATGTCGAACGGCAAATTGACGAACAGGCTGGCATTGACCACCGACGAGAGCCCGTGCCACAGCAGCGTGTATCCGTCGGGCGGCGCGTTGACGACGGTCTGCACCGCGATGTTGGTCGAGGCGCCCGGCCGGTTCTCTATGATGACAGGTTGGCCGAGGCGCTTGGTGAGCCACGGCTCCATGATGCGCGCGACCGTGTCGGCGCCGCCGCCCGCGGGGAAGCCGATGAGCCAGCGCAGCGGCTTTGACGGATAGGCCTGCGCCCGCGCCATGCGCGAGGTCGTGGGCAGCGTGAGGCCGCCGGCCGCAAGTTGCAGAAATCGACGGCGAGGAAGTTTCATGGCGTCCTCCCAATTCTGCACGGACAATGACAACGCGGGGTTGATCGCTCCCAGTCGACGAAGTTCTGATTTTCCGAGTTTCGCCTGCCGATGGCACTGGCGCAGCCGCAAAACGAGCAGGGCTTCGGCATGCCCTCGTCGGCCGCTCGGTCGACAGACTATCCCACGGCCGTGTCTGCGTGGAGGGGGCGCATGTCGTTTCCCGGCGCTGACCGGACCGCGAGGTGCGCCTGCCGGAACGGAATGATGTCGCCTGTTGTCACTGTTCGGACATCCGGCGATGCCCGCTGTTCGGTCGCGAATGAGGCGGCGCGATGTCGCCTATCCACCGGGCCCCGCGCGCTCGGCCTCGAAGTGCCGACGAAGCTGCTCACGCGCGCGGAGGTGATTGAGCAGGGTTTCTTGACGCCCGCTTCGCCGGAGATCGTTATTTCTTCTTCCTTGGCCCCTTTCCCTTTGGTTTCTTCGCAATGATCGGCCACGGCCGCTGTCCGCTGAGAGAGGCAATGTAGATCGGCAGGTCGCTCGGATGTGCGTTGTCCAATATTTCGTCCACGTAAACGGCGGCTTTTTCGAACATCTCCTTGAAGTCGGATCCATAAAAATCGTCCGCGCCGTGGGCTTGCTTGTGTTCTTCGAACTCGAACATGGTCACCATCGGATTTGGTCGTCTCTGCGCCAGCCTGTTCAGATCTGTTGAATTGACGGTCAGGAAGAGGTCACTGCAAACGTAAAGAGCCTGGTATTGGGCGGCGTCGTTTTTGATCTCGCCGATTTTCGTCGCGATGTCGTCCGCCGGCGTGACGCTGAACAGCCGGGCGGTCTTTCCATGGAACCTGGTCAGATAGTCATGAGCAATGTCCATGGCGGTTTTGGACGGGTCGATGTTGTGGTTGCCGAGGATCGCAAACGGCCCCTGGAAAGCCGGGTTGCTGAGCATGTAATCCACGCGCAGTTTCACAACCCGTTCCTGAGCCTGCCGGTTGTTGCCCCCGGTGAAATTGTCCGTGGACCCTGGGACCGGGACCAGATTGCTGAGCGTTGGATCTCCGACCGAAGCAAAGACGAACGGTTTGCGATTCATTTGCGTTGCGGCCTTCAAGGCCAGTGCCGCCCCGGTGCCGGCCGTAACGATCACTTTGACGTCGGGGTCGTTCGCGAGTTCGACGGCCGCGTCAATGATCTTTTGAGTATCTCCACCCGCGCCGCCTCCCGGCTTTTTTTCGATGGGCATATTCTTGTGCTTCAGTTTGTCTTCGAACCATTGGATGTACCTGGACCAGTCACCCTGTTTGGTTGCGACCAGGAAGCCGATTTTGTCAGGCATATTCGTCCCCCGCGTTTGCTGAAAACGACAAAACTTAAGCGTTTGTGCACTGAGCAAAACTGCGACCCACAGGCTAGCAGCTTCCCGGCGTGGCCTGCTAGCCGGTCGCCGGCCGGTCCGCGTTGGAGTATGGAGCTCTCGTTTGCAGCCGACGAGGTTGTCGAGCAGCTGACCCACGTCGGCCAATGGCACTCAGGCGACCATTTCGAATTGTTGATCAACCGCACGACCGCCAAGACGCCCGGCCTCGAAGTCCCGGCAAACTGCTGGCCCGCCGACGAAGTGATCGAATGAACGGCCGGGCCGAAGCCCGCCCTCACACAGTTGTGGAACGTCCGGGACTGGCCGACGGCCGGGTCGCGATCAGATGCCCAGCCGGATGGCGAGCGCCACGTAGGTGACCACGATCATCACGCTCCACCCGATGAGCGTGAGCATGAGATAGTCTTCCACCGATTGATCGATAACCATGTGCCTCTCTCCCAACCCGGCCGCGACTTATTCCACGATCGGCCGCTTCGGGGAATCGAAGCTTTAACCATTGGTTAACCAGCCCGCCGGGCGGTGGCCACACACCGGGGGAGAACGAAAATCCCCTGTAACTTCAAGGACCCGCGTCACCCTCAACGTCAGGCCGGGCGTTCAATTGATGGCGGGATCGGCAGGCGAGCCGGGTTTTTTCGGCATCGCCCTTCGTTCCGCGACCAGGGCCTTGAGTTCGTCCCGCAGGGCAACCATGCGCTCGCGCGCATAGATTCTCGCGCGGTTCGCCTTGGCATCCTTCGGCCCCGGCCCCGCGCCGGCTTCCTGCAATTCTTTTTGCAGGCCTTTCATTTCCTCGCGGACGCGAGGGATGCGCTGATTGATGTACACGCGGCGAACGTTGGAACCGGATTCCGGACGCTTCGGCCGCACCGTGGATTCAGTCGCCCGGCTTTTTTTGCTGTCAATCATGGATCGAATATTTCGTCGTGCGTTGTTCCGGCAGGTTTGATTCTCGCAATCGGCCTGGTGCGCTCCGGGACTTCGGCGAACATAGCAAGGCAGGCGCGACACCCGGCCTGAAATGTTCTGAAACGATCCGCGGCCGCGAGACTGTTGCACTTCCGGCTCACCGCTTTTCGCCCGGCGCGGGGGAGCGCCCAGACATTCTAAAGCGGGTGCTCCGTCTGCTTCGCCTCGGCGAGCACGAACATGATCTGGCGCGCGAGCTCCTGCCGCGCCTTCGGATCGTTGAAGTCCGGCTGATCGGGTTCGGGCTCAGGCGCCGGCGGTTCGCTGAACAGGCCGAGATGCCTGCCGAGCTCGACCAGCGCCTGGCGCTTGTCGGCGAGCTTGAAGCGCACGTCGACGGTGGTGGCCGCGCCCTCGCCGTCCTCGCCGCGGCCCTTGGTGGTCCGCGTCGAGGTGGTGACCTCGACGATCGCCGCGGCCTGGTCGCGCGTGAGGTTGTCGAGATCGACCTGCGCGTGACCTTTCTCGATGCGGATGTAGTCGCGCATGTTGGCGAAGCCGAGCCGCATCAGCTCGCCAAGCACGGCCTCCTTGGTCAGGACGCGTGGCACGGCGGGCGCAGGCGCGGCGGCCGGCGCGGCGGCAATGTCGGGCTCACTTCCGTCCGGCATGGCGTAACCTCCAATTCCGGAATGTCGAAATTCTGGAATGACCAAATCTGGAATGTTCAGGTGTCACGGGACGTGACGCCGTCGATTTGTCGCACGGGCGCAAGCTTGCGGGCCCGCAACCGGTTTGCAAAATGGCCGCCACAGGCCGGGGCCGGGAATGGCATTCAACGGGTGGCTGATCGGACTGGTGCTCACCGCCCTCTGGGCGGTGATCGCGTTTCTGGGGAGCGGCGATTTCCGGGTGAACGCCTGGCTGGAGAACGTGCTGCTCGGCGCCGTCATGATCGGCATCGCCGTGTTCGTGGTGTCGCGCGCGCTGCGCGAGTCTTCGCCGCGTGCACCGACGAATCCGTTTCAGCCGTTGACCGGGCGGCCCCGCCACCAGAAATGGCTGCTCGCCATCGGCGCCGTGTTCCTGGCGCTCCTGCTGCTGCTGCTGGTCAAGCGGCTGAGCGCGGTGGCGTCCGGCTTCGGCGCCTGACGGGGCGCTACGTCTCGGTTTCGGCGTGGCGGTCGGCGCGCGCGATGCGCGTGAAGCGCGCGAGATCGAAGTCGTGGTCGGCCGCGTCGCACAGCAGCGCCCGGCATGCGGCTCGAGCAACAGCATCGGACAAACCTCATGGGGAACGACGGGTGGCCTTCCCGGCGAGAGGTGCGCGCTCGATCGCCGGATTATCCGCAAAGGGCACATGCACGGCGCCCGTGGCGGCGCGTGAAGGCGGCCAAAAAGCTGGAGCAACACAGACGGTGTCATCCCTCCCCGCGAGGGCAGGGCTATCGCTTATGGAAATTCTGGAGTCGCCTCCGACAGGGAAATCGCGGAACGAGCCAGAAGACGTTTCGAATGGCGAAGCAGATCGAGAGATCTCCCCACCCGGCTCGCTTGCCCGCCACCATCCCCTCGCGGGGCCTGTGCTGCGACAGGACGTCAGCGCGCCGAAGACGATTTAATTTCGGGAAAGCCGCGAGCGAATTTCGTTCAAGCAAAATTCGGTCCGGTAGCCAATCTGTGTAGCGCTTTCCGCCGGGGCGTCAACCCCGCGGCTCTCGCATCGCGAATCGCGCGGCGCCGACGACTTTCCCTCCGCGAGGCGGTCGTCAATCCCGTTGCAATCGGCGCGCAGGCGGGCACACTTGCGGATATTTATTCGATTGGAGCGCGATGGTGCGGATACTCATCCTGGTTGTTTCGGCCTGCGTGGCTTCGGCCGCGATGGCTTCGGCTGCGTTCGCGCAGGACGCGCCGCAGGCGCCGCAGGTTGCGCCCCAGCAGCAGCCCGAACGCCCCCCGCAAACCCCGGAGCGCGGCACTGAGCCCGCCGCGACGCCCGCGCCCGCGCCGCCTGCTGCGCCCGCGCCCTGCCCCTGCGAACCGCGTCATGCCGGCGAAGACGCCACCGAGTATTGGCCGTCGGTCCGCGGCTATCGGCTGAAGATCACCGACACGCTGATCGCCGCCTTCATGGCATTGCTGTTCTTCGCCACATGGCAGCTGTGGCTTGCCACCCGAAGGCTTGTCCGCAACGCCGAGCTCAGCTCCGAGCGACAGCTGCGCGCCTATCTCGCAGCCTTTCCGAAAACGTTCGGCGCCTTCCGGGCGAACGCGACCGGCAGCATCCAGTGGACCGTCAGGAACCTCGGCCAGACGCCGGCGCAGAAGGTCAGCCACCGGTATGAATGGGCGGTGCTGCCGCATCCGCTGCCGGCGCGGCACAGGTTCGACCAGCCGTCGCACGAGGTCGCCGCCGCATCCGCGCTGCTGCCCAAGGACGAGACGGTGTCGCTTTGCAACGCCACAGCCCCCTTCACGGCGCAGCAGATCGAAGCGGTGTCCCGCAACGAAGCCCGCGTCCATTGCTGGGGCCACATCGAATACGACGACGCGTTCCGGGTGCGATGGCGCAGCCGGTTTTCGGTCTCGGTCGGCGGCGAAGCCTTCACGCGCGCGATGACGCTGCCGGCCGACCATCCGAGCGCCCCGCCCTGGAGCTGGGAGTTCGGCAACGGCCACAATGAAATCGAGCAGGTGAGGTAGGGCCTCGGCCGGCAACAGCGGCGCCATCCCTCCCGCTATCGCATATTATGCGACTCGGGCGATCGAAGTGTCGTCAAGCCGCATCGCAAACCGGCGGAGCGGATCAGTGCGAAAACTCCGTCCCTTGCGCGCGCCGTGCCGGCCCGCGGCGCGGCGGGCGGTGAGCGTGGCCTTCCTGCGCAGGCGCTCGGTGAAGCCGTCCGTCGGGCCGTTGGTGATGGTGCAGACGCGGCAGCCGGCCGGATCGAACACGAACTAGACCGGCCGCCCGTCGACCAGGATCATGTGCTGCTGCTTGCCGCTGACCAGCGAGCCGAGGCAGCGCGTGCGTCCGGTCCGCACGGCGCCGGCCATCTGCACCAGCATGCCGTGCGTGAGTTCGAGGCCGAGGCGTTCGCGCGCCCGCCGGATCGCATGACGCTCGTGCGGGTGACGCCAAAAACCCTGCGCCATCGTCACGCCCTCGCCGCCGCGGGCACGCGCCGCGTGAACCGCGCCATCCGCGACTTGCGCGCCTCGATCACCGCGCGCTCGAAGGTTTCGCGAATGCGCTCGGCATATGCCGCGGGGCTCTCGCGGTACAGCGTCCGGCCGCGGCCTTCGACAATCGGCCGGCTGTAGGTCAGCGTCGCGTCGAAGTCCTGCCCGAGACTGGCGATCGCCACGATGTCGGCGCCGTCGCGCGCGACCACCACGGGAATCCTCCGGCTTTCGCCATAGCTGAACACGGCGTCGATCCAGGTATCGAGCTGCGCGAAATATCCGCGGTCAGCCATGGATACCTCCACGGTCAAAGCGGAATTGCCGGTGACGGATTGGCCGAGGAAGGTCCGAACGAAATCCGTTCAAACAAAATTTGTTCAGACGAAATTCTTGCCGGTAGCCAATTGCTCTACTGCATTCCGCCGGGGTGTCAACCCGCGGCGCTCCAGCGGTTCTTCCAGCCATGCTCGGCCTCCTCCTCCCATGCTTTTGCGGTTTTGCGATCGAGCCATCCGGCCATCGCGCAATAGCTGCGAAGCCCCCAGACGGTGGCCTTGGCGGCGGTGCCCTCGCGCACGCCGATGTCGCGGTCGAGCGATGCGAAGCTTTGCTGCTCGATCACCGCGGAGCGCACCACGCGAAACGTCTGATCGCCCGACGTGGCGCGCTGCGCCCACAGCCTGGCCCAGCGCATGTAGCGCGCGACCGCGTCGACCAGCGCCGCGGGCTCGCGGCGGCCCGAGCCGCGATCGATGCGTTCGAGGTTCACGGTCTTGAGGTCGAGCCCGGCGCTGATCGCGGTCACCGCGCGCTCGATCTCCTCGGCGGCGGCAAGCTCGAGCGGGCCGATGCGGCGCGCCGCGCGCAGCCGCTCGACCGGCGGCCCGCCGCGCAGCCTGAGCTTGATGGTCGTCTCCGGCGTGCCGCCATGCGGCGACTTGCGCGCCTCGACGCGCAGCATGCGCTTCATCGCGCGCAAGGTCGGGCTCTGCCAGTCGACGTTGATGGGGTGGTTTTTCAGTGGTGGGTAAGTCGACATCATTTCGGCTTTCGTCTCAGAGTGATTCATTCGCCGACACACGCACCGGCCACCTCTCGCCGATGCCGCCAGCGCGTGGTTCTTGATCGACATCGTCAGACGCCCGCATTCGGGACTGCGTCCCAGGCGTCCTTGGAAATTCCGCCAGCAGCGCATGACGAGGTGCAGATGCGCCCCGCTCTGCAGCGCGCACGGATGCGCGGTGCCGGCGAGATGGTCCGCGACGCAGAGCGGCATCCAGGAACGCGCGCTCATCTCAGCCCCACCCGAAAATGTCGGATTTTTCAGTTGCACGCCCTTCCGATTATTTGATATATCAAATCATGTCAACCCGGGCCGCTTGACCGGCCAGCGCGGCCGTGTGAACCGGGCGGAGCAAATCTGCGGAGCAGCACCGTGGCGAAACATCCGGCCGAAAGCATCCTGCAGGCGCGGCTGCGCGAATTGATGCAGCGCCATCAGCTCAGCCACGCCGAGCTGTCGCGCAAGGCCAATCTCGGCCAGACCGCGGTGAACGACATCATGAGCGGGCGCAACCAGTCACCGAGCAACCGCGCGGTGGAAAAGCTCGCGACCGTGCTGAACGTCAGCGTCGAATATCTGACGCGGCGGGAAGCCGCCGACCGCACGGCGGGGGACGGGCCGCACGGCCGCGCGGACTTCGGCGCGATTCCGCTGATCGGCATCGCCGAGGCCGGCGCCTGGCGCGCCGTGTCGGCGCAGGCCGCCGACGTGAGCGAGAGCGTGTCGCCGCAGCGCTCGCGCAACTACCGCTCGTTCAAGCACTTTGCGCTGCGCGTGCAGGGCGACAGCATGAACGCGGCGCGCCCGCCAATCGCCGACGGGCAGGTCATTCTGTGCGTCGACATGGCCGACGCCGGCCTCGAGATCACCGACGGCCGGGTCTACGTGGTGCGGCGAACCCGCGACGGCGGGCAGACCTACGAGATGACGGTGAAGCGCGCGTTCGTGTTCCGCGACCGCATCGAGCTGCGGCCGGAGAGCACCAATCCGGCGCACACCGCCATCACGGTGAAGCGCGGCAAGGACGAGGACTTCGACGGCACCATGGTGGAAGCGATCGGGCTGGTCTACGGGACCTACGCGTCGCTGGAGTAGAACGCGCCGTCCACACGGGCGGTGCCATCCCTCCCCGCTCGCGCAAGCGCGGAGGCGGGGAGTTGCCAAAGCCAGGCAGATCGCCGTACGCCTCGTACCGCCTCACGCCTACTCCCCACCCGGCGCCTTCGGCGCCACCCTTCCCTCCCCATACCCGTCGAAGACGGGCGTGAACGCCCTGGTCGCGGGGAGGGATAAGACCGCCCACACAGCAACAGCTTCGGTCCAACGCCGTCCACAACACAGGCCACTTGCATTTGACAGCATCTGATATATCAGATAGGCATTAAAGCCTACGCAATGCCTTTGCAGAGCAGGTCCATGAACGCATATGCCTCCCTCCCCACCGCCGATGCCCGGCCGGCGCCGCTGGTCCCTTCGCAGCATCCCGAGCTCTCCGCCCCTTTGCCCGCCTCCGCGCATTCCGCCCGCGACCACTACCTGGTGATCGCCGCGCATCGCTCCGGCAACTACGCGCCCGAGCGCGACGAGGCCGACCTCGTCTCGCGCGAGCGGACCGTGCGCGACATCTACGAGGGCCAGATCGCGGACGTCGCCAAGGTCTTCGTGTTCAACCCGGCGTGCGGCACCAGCCGCGACGTCACCGTCGAGATCGCCCGCGAGGTCGCGGGGCTGCACTTCACCGAGCAGACCGAGCCCAGCTGGGAGCGGCGCGACTGGCTGCACGGGGTGCTCGGCTGCCGCCAGGCGGACCTGATCCTGGGACTCGCGCGATGACCGGGACCGAGCACCGGTTGCTGCACCGGAAACTCGACGTGCTGCGCCTCAAGGGCGCGCGGCTGCTCAAGCTCAGCCACCGCGACGGCCGGCGGTTTTCGTTCTTCATCACGCCGAAATGTCGAACTCACCGACGACCAGGCCCGCGTGATCATCGCGCGGCGCGAGGTGGTCGTCGCCTACCGCGACTTCGAACGGCGTGCCGAACGCCTGGAAGGTGGGCGCATGACCGCCGAACAGGTCCGCGAGGAGTTGTTGCGCCGGGCCGGTGCGATGGTGCTGGCGCGCATTGGCGCGATGGCGAAGACGGGTCCGCTGACGAGCATCGGTGCGGCTCCCACCGAAAACCATCCCCGTCACCCTTCAAGGCTCGGCGCACAGCGCCTAGCCTCGAAGGGCGACGGCCGCGCCCGGTCGTGGAGCGGCACGACCGCGCGAGCACCGGGTGCCGCGCCTGGCTCCGGTACGTAAGCACCACCGGCACGCGTTGCGGTTCCATCCGCAGCCACAAGGGTTAGGAAAGTCGCTGCAAATGTCCCTTCACCGTTCACGGGACGTACGGAAAATTGAGGGAGCATTGCGCGTGGGGACGTGACCGGAACATTTGCCGAGGACATCCGCGTGAAAAATCTGGGCGTGAAAAATCTGCGAGCGAGAAAACTTCGCGTGACAGAACAGCTCCGGCAGGAAGAGTATTGCGAACTTCCCGCCACGAAGCGTCTCATCGCGGCTTGCCGCAGCGACGTCGCCGCGGCGCGGCTCAGGCTCAGCTGCAACAGAACGCTGACCGAGGCGCAGAGAAACGAGATCTGGCTGCTGGTCGACAGCCGCGAGTGGTTCATCCGCATGGTCGCGAAGGACTACGACGCCGAGCTTGAGCGGATCGACCGGGAGCTGGAGACGGAGCTCATGCGTTAACGGTCGCCTGCCGGAACCGTTCGCCCGCATCCCTACTCCGGTAAGCATCGCGACAATCCTGTGCGGTTTCCGGAACGAAAATACTTCCGCCGTATTGCTTGCCTTCCATCATGACCGCGCACGGGGGACGGATCATGCAGGTTGAGCGGAGCGACCATCCGCATCTTCTCGAGTGGCACTCGGCGCATTGCGTTGCGCTGGCGGAGCTTTGCCAAGCCCCGCACGTGCGCAAGATGCTGCGGCTGCTCGCGGCCGACCTGGCGCTCGAAGCCGAAGTGCTGCGCCGAAAGATGCGAACGATGACCTTTGCGGCCCCCGCGGCGAGATAGCCAAGCCCCTCCGGCATAGTCCCCGTGCGGACAATCGGTTCCTTATGAAACCTTTCGGCCTGACGCCCTGGAACGGTTCCAGGGCGGCCCGGTTGTCTGTGGCAGCAACGGTGGAAACACAGCCATGTCCCTCGCCGTACCGACCTGCGACCTCTGCTCGGTTCCGATGACGCTGCGTCGCGTGCATCCCAGAACTTGGGTATTCCCGGAGGTACGCTCCTACGAATGCCGCTATTGCGGCGACGCGATCTCGGTGGAGTGCGACGCACCGCACATTCGGCACGAAGTGCCGGTTGCCGCCGATCCAAGACTGCACGGGTGAGGCTGCACGGGTGACGCGGCGCAACAGGTCGAACCATGTCGAAACACGAAATAGCGCTGATTATCGTCGGAGCGGTTGCACTGGCCAGCCACCTGTTCTGGTGGCCCAGCCGGACATCCTCTCGCGATTCGGATTCGCGCGTCTGAAGCAGCAAGCCTCCAGCGCGCGTTGATCAGCCTATTCGCACTTGTTGATTCGCTTGATGGCCGTCACGCCGTCGCTGCGGCGGACCCGCACACGCTCTTCCGTGCAGCCCTTGATGACAGGGCCGGTGCCGTCGGTCTGCGGCCGGTATTGTTCATCGTAGAGGTAATGTCGCCGGCCTTCCCATCTGTCATCGCCGCCGTCCTGAGCGCTATCTTGCGCGACTTCAGCGCGCAGCAACTTGGGCGGCACGTCCGATGTCGCTGTAGCGGAACCAATGGTTACGCAAAACAGGGGTACGCAACACATCACGCCGATCAGCGCGGATGCTCGCATGTTCGCCTCCTGGAGTAGCTGATCAACAGCGGAGGCAGGTAAAATGTTCCTCCAGATGCCCAGGACGCTGGACTCTATTGAAAACGCCGCGGCCCGGCGGGAAGCGGAACGCGAGGCCGCTCGTCCTCTTCGGTTTCCGTGACGACGGCATTGGGCTTGGCGCCGTAAATCTCGATCGTCCGCGCCATCATCGCGACCATCAGTCCGATCACGCCCAGGCAGACGGCAAACAGCAGCAGGCGGTGAAGCCTGGACATCGGATGATCCGTCAGGTGCGACACGTGAACCTCAACGCAAGAGTTGCAGTGCCCGGGAAATGTCCGGCGCCCCCGTTGGTTCCTGCCTTAATTTACAGAGGAAAGTCTTCGCCTTGCAGCAAGGCCCCCGGCCTCACTGCGAGGCCAGCAATGAAGAACCCGGCCCTTGAAGGCGCCGGGTTCCCGGCAAGCTGCACCGTCTGCCGTGTTGGTACGCGCCGACACGCAACGCATTTCGCTTCCGGGCGATCCGCGTCAGGAGGCAATCGGCGTCGCCGCGCGTCTCACGGAGGACGAGACGCTGGCGGGCCGCACGGTAGCATCGCAGTTCGCTCGCGACGCACTTTAGGTCCGGCGGCACAACTCCGCTCTGTCAGATGACAGGAACGGATCGATTTTTAGCCGATATGTAAAATGACACGCCCCCGGCATACGGGGGTCCGTGGAACGCCAACCCCCTGGCGCCGTTTTACATAACGGCACGGAGATCCATTCGAATGGCGTCGAAAACCTACCCGCTCATCTTCAAATGCCCGGCCACCGGCACGCCGCTGATCAGTCACGTCCTGGTGGATCCGGGCGATGAACACTTCGTGCAGGTGATGCGGTTCTCGGTGGCCTGTGCATGCTGCCGGCGCGAACACGATATGGATGGCGCGCACTCTTACGAAACGCGATCCCGGCGCGCGAGGCGGCGAACCACACTCTTATCGCAGGGAGCCTGACATGGGTTTGCTCGACGGACTTCTCGGTGGCGGAATGCGGCGCGGCGGCATGTCGCCTCTGACCATGGCTCTGCTCGGGCTCCTTGCCTACAAAACAATGAAAGGCAAAAACCTGTCCGACATGTTCGGCGGAGGCGCGGGTGGACAAGCTGCGCCCGGTCAAGGACCCGCTCAAGGTGGATTCGGTCAAGGTGGACTCGGCGGCCTGCTGCAAGGAGGCCTGGGCGGACTGCTTGGCGGAGGCGGCATCCTGAGCGGCGGCCTCAACGACCTGCTGAAGCAATTCCAGAACAACGGACAAGGCGACAAGGCGCAGTCGTGGGTATCGACCGGACAGAACCAGCCGATCCAGCCCGATGAACTTGAGAATGCTCTCGGCGAAGAACGCATAGCCTGGCTGATGCAACAGACCGGCCTGTCTCGCGAAGAACTGCTGGAAGGATTGAGCCGCGAGCTTCCGGATGCGGTCGACAAATTGACGCCGCAGGGACGCGTACCGGCCGAGCCGGGCTCCACCAACATCGCGTCGAGCACCGTCACTCCGAATTAAGTGGTTTGCTCGGGCTTGGGTTGGCGCCGGTGTCGCGCATCGCATGACGAGCGGATGCTTTGCCCCTCGCGGTTTAAATCAGCTGGAATACTTTGCAGCGAATTCGAGCGTCAGAACAACATTGCCGTGCCCGTCCGGCCGGTCCGTGACCCAGAGCTTCCACGGTTCACCGGTCCAGAACTTCCGGCCTTCCATGTCCTTGAGCATTTCCGCGCTTGATTGAACCGCCTCGTGCCTGACCGCGTTCAGGTCGGGAAGCTCCATGCCTTCGTCGTCCAGCAAGGTCTCGCCGTCTTGGATGTTGAAATAAAATCTGGCCACGGTCTCCTCCGCGAATCGGGGAGCACGACCGGCTCTCAGTCACCTCGTCGGTGATCTCTTATTATGTTATGCACCGGACATAGTGTCCAGAGCAGAACCAACTCTCGTTCATTGGGTCAGCATGGTTGTCGGCACAGCTTGCATGCGTGCGCGTTGGTTTCTGCTGAAAGTTTGAAAATTTCGACAGGACGCCGTCAGAATTGCGCTGGTGCGGGGAACAATCGCAAAAGTCCCTGACGCTTGCAACAACTCTGCTGTGCTTCGGCGCGGTTTCCGCGTCAGCGCAGTCGGCCTCGTCTCCTGCCGCCGGCGCGAGCAACAACAGCACCATCTCTGTCTCGACACATTGCAGAGATTCGAACGGCCAGCCCAGGCTCAAGAGCGCGTCGAACCCGTCGAGTGCGGGTTCCGCTTCTTCTTCCTTGCCATCCAGTGCCCCTTCGAGCTCGCCCGCCGCGAGTGGCTCGATGGGCGGGAGCGCCTCCGGCAACACACCGACGTCGCCGTTGCAACGATTGCCAGTGAGAGGACGATGAGCCCGATCCGATGAGCCCGATCCACGGGGCCGTCCCCCAGCTCCGGCCGGCCCGCCACGTTCCCGAGGGTCTGGTTCGTCGTTGTCGCAGCCGAGCAATGAAACGCCAGCCTGCGAAAAATTGAATTTCCGGCTCAAGTGAAGCATAGAGGAATGATGACAAATAAACCGAAGAAGCGAGCGACGAAAAGGTCTCTGGGCAAGTACGGCCCACCCGGCGAGATCAAATATCGCCCGCCGGTCGCCGGAAATAAACGGAGCGCTTTGGAGCGTGCGGCGGGACTGCCCAAGCTCCCGCAGGGGCAGACCAGGCGCAAGGCAACCAGCAACGACTGAAGGCACGGGTTCGCCCGCCATGAGGCCCGCTGGCGCACACCGCGACCGCGGGTGCGGCAGTGCAGATGCACGCTTCGGGATTGGACGCTGCGGCGAATTCAAGCGCCGCCTTCCTCCCTTCTGGAACTTTTCCAATCAACAAGCATTCTCGTCCGCAAAGACCGCATCGGACTGGTCTGTTGGAGACGACGCATGCACGGAATCATTTATCTTGTCGGCCTGATCGTGGTGATCATGGCCATCCTTTCGTTCTTCGGCCTGCGCTGAGCGCGCCCCATGGCCGACACCTTCGAGCGCCCTGCCCCGCTGTTCACCGTCCCATACGTACAGTGGGGTCCTGTCTTCGCGGGAGCCGTCAGCGCCGCGGCTCTGGCCACCGTCCTGCACGCGTTCGCGGGCGCGGTCGGCCTCGCCGTCAGCTCGACAGCGCCGACCTGGCGCGATGCATCGACGGGCCTTTGGATCCTCTCCGGCGTTTACCTCATCCTGGTGGCGCTCGCTTCGTATGGCCTCGGCGGATATATCGCCGGCCTGCTCAGGGAGCGGTTCGCAACCACCGCGCGAGCCCACGAGATCGAGCTTCGCGACAATATCCATGGCCTGCTGGTGTGGGCGGTCGCCACCTTGATCACGGCTTTTCTGCTTCTGGCCGCGGCATCGGCGAGCACGAGGCTCGCAGCGCCCTCCGGTGGCGGCGCCGGCCCGGCAACATCGGTCGCAGGGGAAAATATCATCGCCTATGATGTCGACCGTCTGCTTCGCGGCGATCGGCGTGCCGCGGACGCCGGTGACGTGACGGCCACCCGCGCCGAGGTCGCAAGAATTCTGCTTACGTCGTCCGGTCATTCCGGCGTCGCCGCGGAAGACCGCGGTTATCTTGTGCGTCTCGTCGGCCTGCGAACCGGCCTCACCGCACCTGAGGCGGAGCGCCGGGTCGACACCGCCATCGCCAACGCAAAAAACAACATCGCCAAGGCGCGCCGCAGCACCACGATTCTGGCCTTTATGGCCGGCGCAGCCGCCTTGCTCGGCGCCGTCGCCGCCTGGTTTGCCGCCGCGATCGGTGGTCAGCACCGCGATGACACCACGGGAAGCGGACGGTGGAATGTGCTCGGCCGGCGTTCCATCACGCAGATTCCGGCGGAATAGAGCGCTTGGTCGTTACAGCACTTGGCCGGCAACAGGCCCGGCTCGCTTGCGCGGCCTTCCGCCTTTTCGAATGCCCCGGAACGTGCACCAGGGAACGCAGTTACTGAAGCAACGGGCGATCTGATCAGGACAGAAGCAATGCGCAAGACGGTTCTTTTGCTGGGCCTTTTGCTGGGCACGTCCTTCGCTCCACCGGCGAAGGCTGATCCCTACCGATGGTGTGCGGAGTATGGCGGCGGGCGCGGCGGCGGCACGAACTGCTATTTCGTCACCCTTCAGCAGTGCCGTGCAGCCGTTTCCGGGAACGGCGGCTTCTGCCGTCAGAACAGCTTCTACACCGGACCGGAGCGGCGCCACAGCGATCGCTACGGAATACGGCAAGGCTGGGACCCGCGCTGGTAACGGTCAAACGGCAAGATCGTGTGACCTCTCGCAACCGAGTACGTCGAAACTGATCCTTCGCTCCATATCGGATGGGGCATAGAATTGCAGTGGTCGCGACGACGCGCTTGTTGGTCAACTCACCCTGAGGTTCGCTTGCAGGTTTCGACGGCTGTGCCGTGCACACGGTACGCGCCGCGCACATTTTTTTCCCGAATGACGAGGCCTCAAGGGAACGGATCGCATGCGGGAGCGTTCGGCGAATGCACAAAGAGAAATAGGGAATGGGCGTCGAAGCCGTTATATTGTTTTTGTTGCTGGCCGCAGCCTTTGCGGCCGTGCCGCTTGCCACCCTCGTTCACATCGAGTCCGCGACCGATCCCACCGCGCGGCATGTCGATACCTTGGATGATTTTTCGCAATCCCGGTTTGAGTCCGCGTCGCCGGCAGGGAACGGCACCCGACGTTATCTGCGTCTCGTCCACAGCGCGGAGCGTCCCCGGCGCACGACGCCGGCGCGTCAGGATCTCCGATCGCCGGCGCGCGGAGTTGTTTGATCGCTGTCCTGCGGTTTGATTTTCATCGTTCATGCCGCTGTCACAGAGCCAGAGGATGATCCGCGCACGTGAAAGAGAGACGGACGACACGGCAGAAACCGGCACCGCGTTAACCGTGAGGGAATCGGCAAGGGAGTCATCGGCAACACGTCGCGGAGCGCGGTCGAGCCGTCAATGCCGCCGGCGGGCTTGGCGCAAATCGGCACACCGTCAAGAGTTGTCCTGATTCTTCAGTCGCATCCCGCAGTGCATCAACCACGCCAGCGGCCGCGGCAATGACGCCGGTTGCCCGCCCGATGGCGGCTCCTTAGAATTGCTCCAAGAGAAGCTTAGAATTGCTCCAAGAGAAGCGCTTGAAAGCGCCGGACTTGGAAGGGACTGAAAAAATGGGAGAGCCCAGAAACGCTGCGGCGAAACCCGATCCGATTCTGGCCGCGATCGGGCGTCATCGCGCCGCGCATGCGCTCTGGCTTCAGCTGCAGGACGACGCCAACACCGCAGCAACCGGCACGTCGGGAGACGAACGCAAGTCGGCGCTCGCCGAACGGCAATGGCACGCCGTCGCCGATGCGACACGCGACCTGTTTGTGACGACGCCGGGCAGCATCGACGGCCTGCTGGCTCTGCTGCAGTACGTCGCCGAGCGCGAGAGCGCGGGCGACGAATTGCTTTCGCTCGACACGCTGCCGCCGCCTTATTCGCGCGCCAGCGTTGCGCTGTGCCATCGCGCGATCGAGGTGCTGGAGCCGCACGAACCGCGCCGGTGAACGGGCCGGACTCGGTGCCCGCGAACCCTCCCCGCGCCGCCGCCTCATTCGATCACCTTGTCGGCGCGGGGCGAGCAGCACCGTGTATTTGGACGTCTCGGCCTTGGCCATCACCGGCCCCGCGGTGAGAGGCCGGGGCTGCAGAAGAAAAGATCAAGGGCGACGCTGCAGGAACGCCGAATGCGGAAATGGAAATGAATGCCCAACTGGAAGCGGCGCTGCGATTTCAGGAGTTCTCGAAAAAACTCGAGGATGCTGGGTTTAAGGATCTGCAGATTGTGCCACAGGCCATTTTGATTCAGGCCAGGGACAAGTCCGACAATCCGGTGGTGTTGGTCGTCGATACACTGTCGATGTCTGCGATTCGACTTCATCTGCCACCGGAAAAGGAGACCACCGGCCGCGGTTCGCCGGATGACAACAGTCGCTAGGCTCGATCTCCCCATCAGCGCCGACGAACGACAACGGGCGGCTTGCCGCCCGTTTGTCAACGCCCGCATCCGTGACGGCCGGTTCCAGAATGGCGCAACAACGGCGCGAGCCAGTGATATTTTTTATACAACTTTTCCCGCCAGATTTTCTCCCTGAAAAGAACAGAACAACGAACCAGTTCGGGCGGAACGCCGGGCTGCCGGGGCTTGTTGGCCCCGCATAAGAACCGTGAGCAAAGAAAATCGCAAAGCATGAAACAGGAGATGCCATGAAACTGGGAACTGCTCTCGCCATGACGGCGCTGATGTCGACTGCGGCCGTTGCAGATCCCGCGGCGCGCGCCAATACGGCCGATCCCGGCAGTGCCCCGCTGATGCGCGATCCGGTCGTGACACGCCCGGCGAACGACGCGGCGGCGCGCGCGAACACCACAGACCCGAACAGCGCGGCGACCACGGCCGGCCGGGCGACAACCGGCTTCGGCATGTTCGACGCTGCGGGGCGGGCCAATACCTCAGACCCCGGAAGTATCAACAGCGGCGCAACCAATGCGGCCGGCCAGCCGGCCAATCCGATGGCCAATCCGCAGGTTCGCTAGACCCGCAGTTGACCTAGATCCTTCACGCACGGCCCCACTTCAGAGTGGGGTCTTTTTTTTCAACTTAGGTGGCCGGGGATCGTGTTGGTCGCAACTGGCCTGTTCGTGCCGGTTCACTCGCGATTGCGGCTCTGCGCCGCAATGCAGATTTCAGGCGATTCCGGGTTTCCTCACTCGCGCTATTTTTTGTAGAGCGCGCGGAGCTCGTCCTTGGCCTTGTCGAGCTTTTTCTTGGTGCCGGCCGAGAGGTTCTTCCCGCCGCGGTTTTCATAGAACGTCAGCATGGACATGGCAGAGCGGAACGGCGTCGATTTTCTCCGCCGGCTTCGATCGGCGGAGCGCTTGAGAGAGGCAGCAATCGCGTGCGGCGATTTCCTGAACACGCCCTTGTCCAGGGTCATCGCGTCGCTCGTCTCCGTGACCTTTTTCGACCACTTCTTTTTCTTTGGCATTGACCGGTCTCCGTCAGAGTTTCGCTCCCCCGGTGTCAATGCATCGAGCAGGCGGCCGTTCCGGCAGGAGTTCTGTCAGGGTCGATCAGGCCCACCGGCGAAGCACCTCCTCGGCATCGGCGGTTTCGATCTGTTCGGTATAGCGCCCGTGATAGACGCGGAGCAGCGCGTCATGGCCCTCATCGGAGGAACTGCAAATCGCGTCACGGATAACGATGACGCGATAGCCCAGATCGACGGCGCCCAACACGGTGGCCAGCACACAGACGTCGGTCTCGGAGCCGGTCACGACCAGCCCGTCGGCGCCGCGATCGTGCAGGTGCGCGAGCAGATGCGGTTCGGCGAAGGCCGAATAGCGCGTCTTGTCGATGACCGCCGCCGGCGGGACAAGCCGCGCCAGCGGCGGCATCAGTTCGAGCAATTCCGGATCGACGCGTTCGCGCGTGGTTTCGCGCCAGCGCTCGTAGTACCGCTGCCACATGCCCGGCATCTCGGCCGGCCGTGCCGGCGGGATGAAGCGGGTGAAAACCGTGCGCTCGGGAAAGCGGCCGGCGATCTCCGCAACGACCGGAAGGACCCGTTCCATCCACGGCGTTGCCCACGGTGCGCCGGGCGCAAAGATGCGCTGAATGTCGATGCACAGATGCACCGTCTTCGCGGTCAACGGAATGTCACGCAGGCGGCTGGCCACGAACGATGTCTCGCAGCAGGAACGCTAGAGCGGCGCGTCGCGGACAACGTCATCCATCTTGTCGTCTTTGCCCTTTTCATAGTCGCGCTCGCGCTGCTCCCGGGTCGGCGGCGTGCGCGAGGGATCCTGCGCGAAAGGCCCTGGACGTTTTTCCGGCTGCTCGGTTCCCGGAGTGGTCCACGGCGCTCCCGGCCGCTGGGCGTCTTCCTTGGCTGCGGTCATCGCGGACTCCTGCTGGATTGAAAGATTGAGCCTGCGCCTCTTGGCATTTGCGCCGGCGTCACGAACTGCCGAGGGTGGGCTCGGCGCCGCGGGCACCTGGAACGCAGATCCTGACCTCGTGTCCCTGCTTGATGGCGTTCGACGCCGCTGCCGCCGCCGCCTCGAACGCAGCTTCCTTCGTTGCATAGGAGCCGGCGGCCTTTCCTTCGTGGGCCACGCTCCAGCCGTTGTCGCCTTTAACGATGTCGTATGCCGCAAGGCCCATGGCTTATCTCCCTGAAAATCAAAAGAATGTCCGCGGTGACGTGCCGGAAGCGGCGGCATTTCCGGTCAGCGCTTCTTGCGCGGCACCTTCTTGCCCTTCTTTCTCGCTTTGGAGAGGCCGATTGCGATGGCTTGCTTGCGGCTCTTGACCCTGCCGCCCTTGCCGCCGCGGCCGCTCTTCGCCGTGCCGCGCTTGTAGCGCCGCATCTCGCTTTTCACCTCGTTGCCGGCGCTCTTGCTGTAGCGCCGCTTGCGTCTCTTCTTGGCCATCAGCCTCGTCCTCCGTGGTCAGGTGGTGCGTTCCTTCACGCCCATGGTCACGCGCTCCAGAGGCGCCAGCGCCGGGCCGTTGAGCACCGATCCGTCGGGCGCAAAATGCGATCCGTGGCACGGGCAGTCCCAGCACTGCTCGGTCGAATTCCAGTGCACGTGGCAGCCGAGATGCGTGCATATCGCCGAGCACGTATGAAGCTTGCCCGTCCGGTCGCGGCAGGCCGCGACCTTGCTCATGCCGTCGCGGATGATCCCGCCCTCGCCCGGCTTCAGCGCATCGACGCTATCGATCTCGGACGGCATCAGGTATTCGGCGAAATTCTTGATCGCCGTGACGTTCTCGTTGACGTAGTTGACGATGCCCGACGGCGGCTTGCGGTCCGGGTCGTACACCGCCTGCCACGGGCTCTTGCCCGTCAGTGATCAGGTCCTTGATCAGGAGACCGGCGAGCGCGCCATGCGTCATGCCCTGGCCCGAGTTGCCGCAGGCAACATAGACGCGCTCATTTCCGGGATTGCGCCCGATCAACCCGCAATAGTCGATGGTGTCGAGCACCTGGCCCGACCAGCGGGTCACTTCCTTGCCGAGTTGCGGCACCAGCGAGCGGATCCAGGCTTCGATCGCCTCGAAGCGCACGCCGCCGTCGTCGGCCTCGCCGGATTTGTGGTCGCCGCCGCCCGCGATCAGATAGTCGATGGTGCCGGGGCCGGGATTGAGCCGCACGTAGTGATAGGGGTCGGCCATGTCCCAATAGAGCGCGTCGGGAAGCGAGCCCTGCGGCAGCGTGAAGGCCATCGCGTAGGTCCGGTACGGCGCCATCTTGCTGTGCAGTGCCACCCAATCGTTGATCGGCGAGTTGGTGGCGAACACGGCGTGCGCTGCCGTGATGTTGCCGTTGCCGGTGACGACACGAACGCTGTTCTCCAGCTCCTCGACCTGCGTCACGGGACTGTCGGCGAAGAAAAGCCCGCCGCGCGCCCGGATGACGGTGACCAGCTCGCGCAGATATCGCAGCGGATGAAACGTCGCCTGCCGCGGATAGCGCAGCGCCGGCGCATCCTCGAACCCCTTCAGCGGAACGCCCTTTTGCCGCTCCACCGCCCCGCCGGCCTTGCGCACCGCTTCATATTCCTTGTCCTGCTGATCGCGCGCCTCCTTCGGGTCCATTCCGAGCGCCGGAAACAGGAACGCATCCAGCCGCCGGAAATTGCAGGAGATGTCGTGGGCTCCGACGATCTTCTCGATCCGGTCGACCGCGGCCTCCTGGCTCTGCTGGAACAGGCGTGCGGTCTCCTCGCCGCGAATCTTGACCAGCGAGCTCACGCCGTCGTCGCAAACCGGCGCGAGATGGGCGGTGGTTCGCGAGGTCATTCCGCCGCAAATCGAGCCGCGGTCGATGACGATCACCGGGCGTCCGGCCATCGCCAGTTCGTAGGCGACGGAGAGGCCGGCAATGCCGGCCCCCACGACCACGGTGTCGCAGCGCTGGCTGCCCACAAGCTGCGGCGCTTCTCCCACCTCCTGGTGCATCCACAGCGATCGGGTGGCCTCACGGTCGGCGTTCATCGTCAGCCCGCGGCCTTCAGGTTCACCTTCTTCTCGGCGATCCCGGTGAGCTTCTTGTCGGCGGCTTTTTCCTCGTTGAGCGTCGTGGTCAGAAGCTTCGCGACCGGTTGCTTGCCGAGTTCCTCGGCCCATGCGATCAGCGTGCCGTAGCGGGTGATCTCATAGTGCTCGACCGCCTGGGCCGCGGCGATCAGCGCCGCATCCAGCACCTTCTTGTCGGCGATCTCGCCGGCGATTTCATTGGCTTCCTTGATGATGCCGTCGATCGCCGGGCAGCTCGTGCCCTTCGGGGTCTGTCCGATCAGCTCGAAGGCCTGCTCGAGGCGGCTGACCTGCTTCTCGGTCTCAGCCAGGTGATTTCTGAAGGCGGTGGTGAGTTCGCGGTTGGTTGCCTTTTCGATCATATCGGGCAGCGCCTTCACGATCTGCTTTTCGGCGTAATAGACGTCCTGCATCATATGCAGGAACAGGTCGTCCATCGATTTAATGTCCTTGGTGAAGAGGCCCATGGCGTGCTCCCTGATGGCGGTGTTTTGCCGGGTGGATGTTTCAATTTCCAACGCCACGCGGGGGCCAATGTTCCTAATTTCCGCTTTCGAACCCAGGTTCGCTGTCCCGCCTGTCTCCGCTTTCGCGGCAGGCGATGCACGGTAGCGATCACAGCCGCGCGGAAAGAGCGGCAAGCCGCCTCGCCCGATCAAGCTCGTTGTCGATGAAATCCCGCAGACCCGGGGACAACTCGTCGCCCCGGTCCCTGATCTCCCGCGCAACATCCGTGGTGACATCGCGAGCCCAGCCCTCGGCGGTGTTGAAGGCGACGATGCGGACGGGATTGTTGTATTCACCGCGCATCAGGCCGCGGAGGACGGGCTCGCGATCTGCCGCTTCCTCGTCGACCTCCCGGTAAGCCCGGCCGATCGGCCCGAAATCGTCGAGCACCAGATAGACGTCGGAGTCGAAGCCGGGAACGATCGATGGGCTACGCATGACTCGCTCGCAAAATAACACACTCGCAAACGCCGCCGCATCGCCCCGCTGCGGGTGGATTTGCGGGGAGGGACCGGCGGAGCGCGCGGCGGCAATCCGGAAACGCCGGGGCGCAGCCGTCGTTCCTGTGCCGGCGCGGTTCAGGTTCGGCAACGTTGCGTTTCAGGCCCCAGCTATTGCGGCAGCATGGTCGTCGGTGCGTTCTGAGCCGGCACGCGCTCGACTTCACAATCGCGCGTCAATCGAAGGCAGGCTTCGGCGATTTCAAGCAGCGTCTCCCGATGCTCCGGACCGACCCGCTCCGCAAGGTCCAGGCAACGCTCAAACAGCCGGTAGAATTCCTCGAAACCCATGAGGACCGCCTTCGTCGCGTGACGCTTAAATCATCGTGTGGAATTTGGTTCCGCTGATCTGAGAAAAACGCCGCCACGGCGCGCGGGGGCATCGGAGGCGGTGCGCGCCGTGGCGGAAAAAATCAAACGTGCTATTTCCTGCAGCCGATCTCGCGCTTTGTGTCGGCCCGGCATTGATCGCAATGGAAGGTGGCGGTCTCCAGGCCTTGCAGACGCGCCGGCTCCGTCGCAATCAGCCGCATGGGCTTCAGGCAGCCGGGACACATGACATCAGGTATGGTCTTCTGCTTGTCCACCCATCTTCCCCAAGCAGTAATTGTCCGGCTGCCCGGAGGTGACGTCTATTCGGTAGCCGACTCAGCGGCCATTCCAGATTGGAAACGCAGACATTTGTGCGACGCAAGAATCCAACCGGAACGTCGTTTCCGATATCGCGTTTTCAATTTGCGACTTGGCGATCGCAATGGTCTGGCGGTCGCAAGGCCCGCTTCGGACCAACAACCCGGCGGCGTCTGAAGCGGGCACCGCCATTGCCGCCCTCCTGAATTGCACCGTGCGGTTCGCGACCTGGCGGCACACGACGGGACACAGCCTGGACGCGCGTGGTCCCGTCCGAGAGCCCGGCCTTCACCGGCCGGGTTCTTCGTCTGGTTCCCGCATTCGTCCTCTCGATTGGTATGCCCGCCGCTGGCATTCGGCTTGGCCCGCATTCCATCCGGCCAGCGGCGACAGTCTGCGCGTGCGACGTCGCTTCAGCCTCGGAACCGTTTTGACATGCCGTGGTTTTCCGGTCGGCAATTTTGCCCCCAAAGGAGACTCAAAATGCGTTTGATCGCGACGATTGCAGCCGTTGCGCTTCTCACCACGGGAGCCATGGCTCAGCAGAGCATGGATACCTCGAACAAGGGTAATCCCAATCGCGCGCCGGGCGCGTCCCAGACGGGTGGCAAGCCCTCGATGGCCACCACCGGACAGAACATGGACACCGCGGACAAGGGCAACCCGAACCGCCCGGGTCAGGCCGTGAGGAAGAAAAAGAAGATGAAGAAGATGTAGCTTGGCGCAGGGACTGTTCCGACTGCGCCTGGTGTGCCTGCAACGATCCCCGGCTCAGGTGCTGCTCGCCGGGTATCGTCTGCGATCGGTACGACAGAAAGGCCCCGGCTTGATCGCCGGGGCCTTTCTGTCAACGCCGCGCGACCTCTAGCCGCCCGAGTAACCGCCGATGATCGGCAGCACCTCCCCGGTGATGTAGCTCGAGCAGGTTGGCGCTGCGAGAAACACGAAGGCCGGCGCGATCTCTTCCGGCTGTGCAGGACGTTTCATCGGTGTCTGCTCGCCAAACTTGGACACACCTTCGGCATTGCGGTCCGCTGGGTTCAATGGCGTCCACACCGGCCCCGGCGCGACAGCGTTGACGCGAATGCCCCGGTCGACCAGATGGGTGGCGAGCGAGCGGACGAAGGCGTGGATACCGCCCTTGGTCATCGAATAGTCCAGCAGCCTGGAATTTCCGAGCAATCCCGTGACCGATCCGGTCATCACAATAGAACTCCCCGGCTTCATGTGCGGCACCGCGGCCTTGGCCATGTAGAAATAGCCGTACAGGTTGGTCTTCAGCGTGCGATCAAAGTGCTCGTCGGTGAGGTCTTCGAACGCGGTGACGTGTTCCTGAAACGCGGCGTTGTTGACCAGCACATCCAGCCGGCCAAGCTCTTTCATGGTCCGGGCCACGGCCTCGCGGCAAAAGTCGGGGTCCGCGACGTCGCCGGATATCGTAATGCAGCGGCGCCCTTCCCGCTCGACAGCCGCCCTGGTGTCGGCCGCATCGTTGTGTTCGCTCAGGTAGGCAACGGCGACATCGGCTCCCTCCCGCGCGTAGAAAACCGCAACCGCCCGCCCGATCCCGGAGTTGCCGCCGGTCACCAGCGCGACCTTGCCCTTCAGTTTCTCGGATCCCTTGTAGTCGGGATTGTCGAACATCGGCGCGAGCTCGAGATCCGCTTCGCGGCCCGGCTTGGCGAGATGCTGCCTGGGAAGCGGCGGCACCGGATAGCGCCGCGATCCGGCTTGCATGGCTTTGGAATTCTTCCGGGACGGCTTGCGGCGCTCCTTTTGATCGATGCGCTTCTGGATCGTCCGTTCGGCGGAAGCGGTCTGTTGAGCGGCCTTTGCAAAGCGGTCACGAGCGGTAGCCATTTCGATGTCCTCCGGCACTGGTTTGCCGGTAAAAGCGATGGGAAACGGGGAAGTTCCGCTATGACGAGTTGCCTGATGTCGCCGGAAATTCTGCTGCGCAAGGGACACCGACGGGACACGGCTTGGACAGCGCGGTTCGCTCCGGAGAGCCCGGTTCCGCCGGCGGATCTGGCATGAATCCCGCGACGGCCTCTCGACTTATATGCCCGGTACATTACATTTGAGACATCACCGAGCCGGTGACCGAGAGACGCTCCTGCGCTCCCCGATTGAGAGGAGCGCATGACGTCCCCACCGCCCCCTTGTTTGAATTGCGGAAAGCCGATGAAGGCTTTGCGTTTTCCTGCCAGCCGTGCGGACTGTTCGAGCTCAACACGCTTGAGGAGCTGGCGCCTGAAGAAAAAAAGCAGAACCCTTTCGCCGAAACGTGACGCCATGCCGCTCTATTGCTTCTGTTTTGAAAATGACGTTCGGCCGCGGCCGATGATCCCGAGGAGCTCGCAGACGATGCGGCCGCGCACCGCTACGGCGAAACCGTCGCGCGCGAACTGGCGGTGGGACGTCAGCGCGCTCCGGACAGCCACGTCGTGGTCAAGAACGCGGACGGTGTCGAGATCCACCGGATCTATTTGACGCCCAGCAAAGACGCGTAGTGCTTTTTGATCGTGCCGTAGCACTCGCAAGCGGTCTCCGTCAGCGCCTCCAGATTAACGATCTGAATGCGCCCGCGGCTGTACTTGATCATTCCGGCCTGTTGCAGCGTGTGAGCCACCAGCGAAACGCTGGTCCGCCGCACGCCCAGCATTTCACCGAGAAATTCCTGGGTGAAAGGCAGCGTGTCGTCCTGCGACAGATCGCGCGCGCGCAAAAGCCACCGGCACAGCCGCGCTTCCACCGTGTGGGTGATGTTGCACGCCGCGGACTGCTGCGCCTGCGCATACACGGTCTGCTCGTGACGGATCAGCAGCGAGTGAAGCGTCTCGCTTTGCAGGGCGGCCTTTTTGAGAATATCCGGTGAGCAGGTTGCGCCGCTGCCGCCGATCTGAACGATGGCGCGGCTCAACGACACCTTCCCGTCCATCGCCGCCGACGCCGCCACCACGCCGTCGCGGCCGACCATCGCGGCCTCGATATGTTCCCCGGTTGAAAGCGTGACAACCAGCGAAATCACGGCGGTGTACGGAAAATACACGGCGTTCACCGTGTCCCCGGCTTCGTACAGGACTTTCGTCTGTTGAAGATCGACCGGCTTCAGATGCGCTTCGAGCAGGCTCAGGTCGCCTGCCGATAACGATTGAAGAATGAGATTCCGACCGGCCATCGCGCTCCTCCTGGCGGGAGCGCGCGCTGCTCTCAGTCACCGACGCCCATTGCTGTTATTGTCCGGTGATACCGAGAAGGGTAGGCGCTGGTCATGCCGATAGCGAGAGGTAATTTTTCTTTATATGTCCGGTACTTGGCAGACAACCGACGAGACGGCGTCCGGATTTGTCGGGCGGAGCCGTGGCCCCCTCAATTGGCAGGCATCCGCTGCCTCGCCGCGGGCGCGCGCGGACATCTGGTAATAGAAGCCGCACTCGCAGGTGAATTGCATCACGGAGCGGTCGTCGTGGTCAGGAGCGATGCGTCCGAGCTTCATGATCGATCCGCATGAAGGACACAGAACGCGCGGAATGTCCGGATGCGTCACCGCGAAGCCTCCCCACTATCGAGCACATCAACAGCAATCGAATTGACCCGTTCCGGCCGTGGCGAAAAAAAGTCACTGAGTTGAGTACCGAACACGGAACGTTTTGCCGATTGGGGAACCAGTCACAGCCTCGCTGGTTTTTTTACCCAGAGCGAGGAGATGGATCATGCAGCCCAGCGAATTGTATCGGCAGCGCGCGGCGGAATGTGAGCGGCTGGCGAAGAAAAAACCCGACGAGCGGGACCAATTGAAGAAAGTCGCCGAAACATGGCGATGGCTCGCCGACGCAGCGGACGACCTGACGCGATCGGCGGAAACGCTGCACTGACGCGGACCCCGTTCAAGCCGATCAGCGATCCACATCGGCCAGAATCGGAGCCTCGTCCGAAGCGGCCGCGAGCACCTCATAGGTGACGCGGTCGCCAAGCTCGACCCGGTAGCATGTCAGGGCGGGCGCCCGGCCGGAGATCGGAAGCGGCACCCATTGCGACTGCGAAATGCACGCATCGAACACGCCGGCGGGCAATCCGAGCGCGCCGAAAAAGCGGCGCATGACGCCGAGCAGTTGCTGATGCCTTGCGTCATCGTAGTTGTAAGTGAGCGAGGCGGACGGACCATCCCGTCCGGACGACAGATCCAGCACCATACTGTGCTCGGGCGGACTCTCGTAGCGGCAGGAGAACAATGGCTCTGTCGTCCTGCCGCAGCGGGCCGGCGCCGGAAGCGCCTCGCGGATCGCCGCCTCCACGTCGCGGCCGTCCGCCCTCGCCGCGCCGGGACCGGAGATCGCGAGGCAAGCCAGCATGCCGGCCACGCAAAGCGTGACGAGCGAGCGGCTCCGGCCGGATGAAAGGTCCCCAGTGCCGGGCTTTCCGGCGCTCTGAAGATTTCCGGCAATGCGGATGACCCGCTCGAGCCCGCCCTGCAACTGCTCGAAGTGCGGGCGCAGGCTCGCGCCGAGCGCGGTGAGACGGCAGCCGTGCTGGCCCCTCTCGAACAGGCGGCCGCCCAGCGCACGCTCCAGCGCCTTGATCGCATTGGTCAGCGACGGCTGCGTCACGCCGCAACGCGTCGCCGCGCGGGTGAAGTTTCGTTCGGCGGCCAGCGCCAGGAAATAGCGGATGTGCTGCAAACGGATCTGGGCCGACACGGCGTCCTCCCCTAAAATATCGAATCCTGAAAAACCAGCCCCCGACAAAGCAATGAACATGCCGAGCTTCGCGTTTCGAAATCGCGGTCAGACTAGCGGGGCCGCGGCAACGCGGAAGTGACAATGGTCACAGGCCGAAGCGAAGCCCGCGGCGCTTGCAAGGCATCGGGAGCCTTTGACGCGACGGCATCCGTTGCCGCGTGGCTCGTTCCTGATCGGAGCGCCCAGTGCAGCCATGACGATTCATTCCAGCGCCCGACGCGAAGCCCTGCGCTGGCCGTTTGCACGCGGTCGGCAGGCCCGATGTTGGATTCCGGGAGCGGGTGGGAAGCAATTCCGATGGCCAATAGACCGCGACAAAATAAACAGCGGTAAGACTGGTGTGTCTGCCAAATATTCTGTATGTTCTCTATTGTATTCCAAAGAATAGACGCCACTTCGCTGAAGTACCTGAAAAATAATTTTTAGGTTTTGCGAGGGAAATACTATGTCCAATCAACAGCAGGGCTCGAACGCAGCCCCCCAGGAAGCTCCGAAGACCGCCACGCCGACCGAGATCAAGCCGGGCCAGCAGCAGAACCAGGGCGACGGCAAGCAGGACGCCGAGAAGCCTGCCCAGCAGAAGTAACCTGCCCGTTTGGGCCGATGGGAAGCCCGGCATCGTGCCGGGCTTCTTTGTTCAGGGGAGACGCCGATGACACGCTTCGATCGAATACGGCCGTGGCTGGTGCCCCGATGGTGAGCGCCACGAGATTCGGACGCAAAATGAGAATCCCTTCGACCGCGCAGATCAAGCATCAGCTTCTGATGATGTGGTTGAAGGACCAGACCGAAAAAGAGGCGGCCGAAGCGGCGCCAAGCGCCGGGACTTCGGCGCCTCATGTTCATGGTGCGGCCCGATGAGCGCCCCGATGACCAAGCCCCCGCAACCCTTGTGGATCGTTGGCCTCGTCGCCGTGGCCATCTGCCTGGCGTTTCTGGCGTTCCGCCTGGCGTGAACGGCGCAGCCCGGCTCGGGCGCAAAGGACTTCGACCCATGAAGCCCGCACATCCATGAATTTTTCCAAGCACGTTTCCAAGTGCAGCTTCACCCGCCTGCACGCGCACATCGTCGAGGAAGACGGCGCATTCACCGTTCGCGTCCGGATGCTCAATCATCTCAAGAAAGACGAGAGCGCCTGGGGCGAAGAAATAGCGGCGACGTTCGATCTGGCGAGCGTGATGATCGGCGCGCTGGCGAGCGAATTCTCGATCCCGCAGAATTGCATTTCCATCAAGATCGTCATGAGCCGCTTCAAGACGGAACAATTCACTAGCAAACTGTGTGTGCAGCAGGCCCGGCGCCGTCAGCTCTGATCTTGCCGTCCTGATCGCAACACCCAATCGCGGGCCACAATCCAGAATCCCGCGAGGATGACGAGCCCGACAAACAAGCCGATCAGCCCGAACGTCTGCACGCCGCCCAGGATCCCGACCAGCGCAATCAGGAACGGCAGCCGTGCCTGGTTTCCGACCAGCGCAGGCCAGATCCAGATGTCGCCCACGATCATCACCAGCGCCCCGAACGCGAACACCCCGAAGGCCGCCGCAGGCGCCCCGCCCTGCGCCGCGAGGACCAGCGCCGCCGAGGTGAACACGACCCACGCGCCCAGCGGAACCATTGCGAAGGCGGCCGTCAGGATCGCGAACAGATACGGCTTCGGCACGCCCGCGACCACATAGCCCGCGCCAATGACGACGCCTTCGCCGATGGCGACCAGCACCGTCCCGTTCACCGTGCCGCGCCGGTCTCCACCAGCTTCCGTGCCAGCCGCTCGCCGGGATCGCCGAAGAATCGATCTGCGGCATCGAGGATGCGGTTGCCCAGGGCAGGCCCGCCGCGCAGCAGGGAATACGTCGCGATCAGGCAGACGACAAAATGGAATGTCTGATGGGCGAGTTCACCGCCGAAGAAGCGGGCCCATGCCGCGTTGGCGGCCTTGTCGGTCCCGCTGCCGAGCAGTTCGCTCGCGCCTTTCGGATCGGCCAGGTTCGCGCTCCACCAGCGCATTGCGGGTTCTCCGAGCGGCAGGCTCGGAAGCCAGGCGGGAGCCGGCAGGCCGTTCTCCCGGACATCGGCCAGCAGCCGCAGCAGTTCGCGGCTCTCGGCCGCCGCCTCGCGGATGGCGAGCACCACCGGAATGAACACCACGATTCCGAGGAGTTCCGTGAACACCACCGGCGCCACGATCTGCGCATGCCCGGCCGGCAGGCGCCGGGCGAACCTTCGATAGGCCGGCCACGCGGCGAGCGTCGCCACCACCGCCCAGCCGATCGAGTGCAGGAAATCGCCCGCCACCCACAGCGCGAGGATCGTCAGGAGAAGCGCAAGCGTCAGCCGAGCCGCGCGGCGAGTTTCCGTCCCGGCCGCAAGCGGCGTTCGCGCATCCTGCTTTGCTCGTGCTGCCATGCTCGCCAGGCGGGCCCCTCAAGCGGCATCAACTCGCCAAAGCTTTGCCGGGTTTCCTGCCGCCTGGTTTCTTTTGGGTCTGCCCGTCGCCGTTCAGGTAGTTTCTGTGTTTCAATGAATCAGCCCCTAGATGGAGCCCGGGCGCTGCGGGTCGTGAATACCCAGGCATCTCTGGGCGTCTTCGGGCATGTCGGGCACGCGCAACTGGCGGCCCATGAACGTCACCCACGGCTTCTCCGAGACCGGTTGCAGCGCGGCGAAGTTCCAGAACTGCCGTTCGCTCATCTGGATCTCGCTGACACCCTGCTCGAGCACCCACATGCGCAGCACGGTCATTCTGGTCTGATCGTCGGCAAACATCTTTTCCGGCAATGCCTTTTTCATCGGCAGGACTCCCGTTTCGATTTTCGATTTCCGAGCGCTTCGATCTTCGAGCGCTTTCGATTCCAAACCGCTTTCCATCCGCACGCCGCATCCTCCGCTGCGCGACGGTTCAGCGTCGGCGCAGGCGCGGCACATTGGACAATGCGGGACTGGATGATCGACCGTAGCGGCCGGGGGTTAACAACGTCTGCTGGTGGCGGCACCGTTTCCCGATCGTCTTTCGGGCGATTGTCGTCGACTTATCCGGCCAACCGGCGCACGGTGGGATCGGATGGCAGATTCGTGCGCCGCCGGTTGGCCGAAACGACCTCGCTCCTTGCGTTTTGGCCTATTGAGTTTGGCCCTTGAGTTCCGGCATGCCCCGCCGGGAGAACCCGGACTGCGATGACCAGGGACACGATCGAACTCGACAAGCGCCGCGGCATGATGGCCCAGAAGGCGACCGAGCTGCGCCGGCTGCTGTCCGAGGTCTCCGCCAATGAAGAGACGTTGCGCAACCGCCAGAAGGAGCTGGAAGATCAGCTCCTCGCCTCGCCTGCGCTGAGCTGGGAGGAGGCCGCCGACAAGGCGCGCTATCTGCTCTCACTGTTTGCCAGTTCGCTCGGGGGACAGGATCCGCGGCGGCAAATGCTGATTGCGAGGGTCCTGGAAGATTTCACGCGCCTGTCCACCTCGCCGGAAGACTGACCGGCATCCATGCTCACTCCCACGGCTGAGGCTTGCCGCTCTTGTCGGACGCTTCGTTTTTCAGGCGGTCGAGAACATCGTCGGTCCTGTAGCGGGCATAAAGCTTCCGCGCCTGCTCGATCTTTGCCAGCGTTGCGCTCTCGCCGAACGCTTCCCTGATCGCGCGCGCGAACGCGTCTCCGCGCTTTATTTTTTTGGGCGCCTGCATCTTTAGCCTCATGTTGTCGGAGAACGACCAGAACCGGCTTCACGCCAGCGGCCGCGTGTCTGTCTCAATGCTTTCGCGCGTCCACGAGATATCCAAAGATCGTCGTCTCGCCCAACGTCTTGCAGGCCTCGAGCCGGTGCAGGCCTTCCACCAGCACAAACCGGTCCCCGTCGCGCCGCAGCAGGATCGGCGTTTTCTGGCCGGACTGGAGAATGCTCTCGGCAATCTCCTGAACGGTCTTGGGGTTGAGCGTCGCCCGGCGCTTCACCGGAACGTAGATATTGGCGACCGCAAACGACTCCCGCTTCATCATGACGCGGCGTCCATGTTGTGCGAATTGCCGATCCCTGTCTTCCGAGCGGATCGGACCGCGCGTCAACGCGCCACGGATGGGCGCCCTGCCGGGTTTGTGCTTCTCAAGCTTTGGCGCTTCTCAGGTTTTAAAGCCTAAACGCAACGCTACGCGCTTGTTGGCGCAAAGTCGAGGAAACAAGGGATTCCCGGCACGAGCCGGCGCTTTGGCGATTAAAGTAGCATTGGCGCAGCCTTGCGATCATAGTCCGCCGCACCGAAACAGGTTCGAAAAGGCTCCCGACCATGCGCGGGCCGCAAGCAACACCCATCGAGTCTCCATACGACGATTTTTCAGTCGTCGTGAAAAACCGGGGCCGTCCGCCGAGCCCGTGGAAATGGGAAATCTACCGCGCCGGCAGGAACAGTCCGGTCAAGCAGTCCGTGGACACTTTCAGCACCATGACCGAGGCCAATCGCGCGGGAAAGAAAGCGCTCAGCCTGTTCCTGAGCGAATATCACCACTGAGGTCTATTTGCGCGTTTCGGGCAGGCGCGCGTGGGCGTCGCCGGCCTGGTCCCCGCCCATTTTTTTGAGCTCTCTGCGCCGCCTCTGGAATTTTCCTGTTTCCCCGGTGTTCGGCAGGCATGGCCACACCCGGGCACTTTGCCATGAACAAATGCGACCGCCTTTTTCTGGAGCAAAAAGCAGCGCGCTGCCGTGCAAACGCGGAGCAGGCGACCAGCGAAACCGAACGCGCCTTGTGGCGCGAGATGGCCGAAGAACTGCTCCGCCGCGCGGCACAGTCGGACACGCACGTGACGCACTAAACAAGGAAAAAGCCCCGCATTTCGGCGGGGCTTTCAAGAGCACAGAGGATCGTAAAATCTACCGGACTTTCAAATTCTCGGCCAACTCTTTGCCGCGATTCGCGACCACTTCGAACTCGACTGTCGCACCCTCATTGAGGCTGCTCAGTCCCGCGCGTTCGACCGCCGAGATGTGAACGAACACGTCCTTGCCGCCGCCTTGCGGTTGAATGAACCCGTAGCCTTTGGTCGGGTTGAACCACTTCACAGTGCCTGTCGCCACCTTGCCGTCTCCTTGGGGACCTCCCCCGTGCCCGCACAATACTCCCCTGCGGGCAAATAAAAAAGCCCGGATGAAGCCTTTGCGGCCGGTATGAGGAGGTGCGATTTTCCGGGCCCGAATCAGTACATTTGGCAGCGCGGCAATCGAATAAGATGGATTTCATTCCATTCGACGGGTTGCCGGCAGGCAATCCCTACTGGATCGGAGCAAACATGCAGAAGAATGCGGGCAAACCGAAGGTAAAATGCAAGAATTGCGAAGGCAAAGGCCTTGTCAAACAGGGTGACAAGAAAATGAAGTGCCAGCGGTGCGGCGGCACCGGCTTCAAGTCGTGACCGGCTGAAGTCCACATGTCCGGCGGGGGCGGCTACAACGCCTCTTCCCGCGTCCGGCGGACGGACGGCAGCACGACCAGCAGCAGCAGGGCGAGCGCCGCCAGGAACAGCCCGAGACTGATCGGACGGTTGACGAAAATCATCGGATCTGCCGCCTCCCATCAGCATCGCGCTGATGAGGTTCTCCTCGAGCCGGGGTCCCAGCACGAAGCCGAGCAGCAGCGGCGCCGGCTCACACCCGTAGGCGATGAAGAAGTAGCCCGCGACGCCGAACACCGCCGCAAGCAGGACGTCGTTCGGGTTGCCGCGGAACGCGAAAACCCCGATGGCGCAGAAGGCGATGATCGCCAGGTAAAGATGGCGATAGGGGATGCGCAGCAGCCTGACCCAGATGCCGATCAGCGGCAGGTTGATGATGACCAGCATGACATTGCCGATGAACATGCTGGCGATCAGGCCCCAGAACAGATCCGGCTTCTCGGTGATCACGCCCGGGCCCGGATTGATGCCGTGGATCATCAGGGCCGCGACCATGACGGCCATCACGGCATTGCCCGGGATGCCCAGTGTCAGCATCGGGATGAACGAGGTCTGGGCGCCGGCGTTGTTCGCGGACTCCGGCGCCGCCACGCCCTCGATCGCGCCCTTGCCGAAAATCGACGGGTCCCGCGCCACCCGCTTTTCGAGGATGTAGGCCATGAACGCCGAGAGCGCCGCGCCGCCGCCCGGCAGGATGCCGATGACGCAGCCGAGCGCCGGTCCCCCGCAGCGCTGCCGGCGTCGCGCGCCGCACGTCCTCGGCCGACGGCCACAGCTTCAGCTTTGCGGTCGAAACCGGACGGTGGTCGGCATGCCGCAGGTTCTTGATGATCTCGCCGAGGCCGAAGATGCCGACCGAGATCGGCACGAAGTCGATGCCGTCCATCAGCGTCGGCCAGTCGAAGGTGAAGCGGCCGTCGCCGGTGTTGACGTCGATGCCGACGATCCCGAGCAGCAGGCCGACCAGCGCCATCGCCAGCGCCTTGAGGATCGAGCCGCTGGCGATCACGACGACGCCGATCAGGCCGAGCGTCATCAAGGCGCAATATTCGGGCGCGCCGAAGGATTTTCCGACCAGCGCCAGCGGCGGGGCGGCAAGGCAGATGACGAGCGTGGACACCACGCCGGCAAACAGCGAGACCAGCGCCGCCGTGGTCAGCGCGGGCCCGGCGCGGCCCTGCTGCGCCATCGCATAGCCGTCGAGCGCGGTGACCACCGCCGACGTTTCACCCGGCATGTTGACCAGGATCGCGGTGGTCGAGCCGCCGTACTGCGCGCCGTAGAAGATGCCGGCCAGCATGATGAGGCCGGACACCGGCTCCAGATAGAACGTCACCGGCAGCATCACCGCGATGGTGGTGACCGGGCCGATGCCCGGCAACACGCCGATCAGCGTGCCGCCGAGGCAGCCGATCAGGCAGACCAGCAGATTGGTCGGCGACAGCGCGACACTGAAGCCCAGGTAAAGGTGGTTCCAAAGATCCATCGTTCTCTAGAATCCCGGCCACAGGCGGAGCGGCAGCTTCAGCGCGACGACGAAGATCAGCACGCGAGAGCACGATCAGCGTCACGATCGAGATCGCAACCTCCTTGATCCGGGCCTCGCGATGGGCAGCGCCGGCAACCGCCAGCGTCAGCGCCAGTGCAACAACGACACCCAGCGGCTCGACGGAAAGCCCGAACACGGCGAGCGACAGCGGAATGAGCCAGAAGCTGCGGTCAGGCCCGGCACGCAGCCCCTTTCCGCCGGCGAGCCCGGTCAGGCCCTGGCGCACGATCAGCACGCCGAGACAGATCATCCCGACGCTGAGCATGCGCGGAAAATATCCGGGCCCCATGCGGTTGAGGTTGCCGAGCGGATAGTCGCGCGACACCCACAGCGCCGCGGCGCCCAGGACGATGAAAAACAGGCCCGGCGGAATCCATTCGCTGGCAAGCGCACGCGACAGGTACGAGGCCCGCGCCGGGTCCCCCTCGCTATCCATACGTTCCTCCCGCCGCGGCTTTTCCAGCCGCTGATGGCCGCCCCAGACAGCAATGTCCAAGTCAGCCAATGTCCGGGCGGGGCAAGCCGGTTGTCAAGCAACCCGCCCGGCTTGCGACGTTAGGCCCCTGCCCGATCGTCGCCTGGCGGGGCGCGCCTGAGCGGCGCAAGCCGTATAATCTTCATGTGCCGAGGCGAGCGCCGTTGAGGGCGCCGTCGGATCGGCCTGTGAGGGAGGAAAGAAGGCCCATGAAACGATCTTTGCTCTTCTTGCTCGCGCTCGCCGCCAGCACCGGCGCGGCACTCGCGCAGGACAAATGGCCGTCGCAGCCGATCCGGATCATCAACGCATTCGCGGCCGGCGGAGCGACCGATATCACGCTGCGCACCGCGGCGGAGGAGCTGCGCGACATCCTCGGCGTCAATGTCATCGTCGAGAACAAACCCGGCGCCGGCGGCATCATCGCGATCGAGGATGTGTCGCGCAAACCGGCCGACGGCTACACGCTGCTCGGCGGCCCGAGCTCGATGTCGAGCGGGCTCCTGACGATGAAGCAGAAGCTCAGCTTCAACTTCGACGACAAGTTCACGATCGTCTCTCCCGTGGGAGAAGGCCCGCCCTCGATGATCCTGCTGCGCAAGGAGCTCAACCTCAAGGACTGGGCATCGTTTGTCGCCTACTCCAAGGCCAACCCCGGCAAGATCCGCTATGCGAGTCCAGGCGCGCTGACGGGTCCGCATCTCGACATGATGCTTGTCGCCAACCGGCTCGGCGTGGACTGGACGCACATGCCCCAGAAGGGTGGCGGCGGCATTCTCAAGGCGCTGTCCAACGCGGACGCGAACACCGGATTGCTGAACATCGCGGTCGCGGCGCCGCTGCTCAAGAACGACGAGGTGGTCGGCGTCGTGACCACCGCCAAGGAGCGCATCAAGGCCTACCCGAATGTCCCGACGCTCCGGGATGTCGGCATCAAGGGGGTCGGCAACACGCTGTTCCATGCGATCTGGACGCCGGCCGGAACGCCGCCCGCGGTCACCAAGACGCTGTTCGAAGCGATCCAGAAGGCGATGCTCGGGGAGCGCATGCAGGCCCTGTTCGCCAAGGCCGAGATGTGGGGCCCCAAGCTCAAGTCCGTCGACGAGAGCAAGGCCTGGTTCAACGAAGCCATGAAGGACTTCATTACAACGGCCGAGGAGGCCGCGCCGCTTCTGGCGAAGCAAAACTAACGCACCATGCTCTCCGGCAGGGGCACGATGGCCCCTGCCGGGGAGGCTTTACTCGCCGGAATCCGTCGCTTCGGAATCCATGGCTTCGATTGCCAGTGCGAACAGCCTGGCGGGGTCCCGTTCACCGGCAGCAACCAGTTCGATGATCGCCGAGGCCAGTTCGCCGCGCTCCGGGTCGTCGGGTTCGAGCCGGAGACGGTCGCAGGCCGCCTCGAACGCCTGCGTCATGCTCCGCCGCGTCTCGTCATCGATATTCTTGACGTCGCGGAAGGGCATCACCCGTCCTTCCTGGTGCGCTTTGCCGTGGTCTACAAACCATCGAAGCGGCGCACAAGCTCTAGGAACGCGGCGGGAGGATTCACATGCGCAAATATGTTACGGGCATTGCCTTGGGTCTCATGGCCACCATTGGAACCGTGCAGGCCGAGCCGCTGGCGACCGCGGGCGTCGGTTTGGCCAGTTGCGAAAAGCTCGCGCGTGATCTCAAGCCGGAGCAGGGCTTCAACCATATGCCCAACGCGCTGGTCTATTACTGGGTTCAGGGCTACATGAGCGCCGCCAATATCGCGTTGCTCGAAGGCGACGGCGAATATGTCGATCTTTCCAAGTACGACGAGAAGGTCATCCTGCCGGCGATCCAATCGTTCTGCGCCAGGAACCCGAACCGGAAGCCGATCTCGCTGATCGACGACATTCTGGACAAGGCCGACAAGCCCAAGGGCAAGTGGACCAAGGGCACCGTCAAATGGGCGGCGGATCGAGCTTCACAAGGCTATGAGTCGTAGCCGCGACGTCATTATGACCGATCGCTTCGGCGCGCAGCACATGACCGTCGCGGGGTTGATCGCACTGGCGATCGGCTCGGTCATGCTGTCGGCGATGCCGGCGGCGCTCGGCATCCCAGGCTACGTCGCGCCGCTTGCCGTCATCACGGCGGGCTATGCGCTGTTCCAGACCGCCAATAACACCGGCGTCATGACGGACGTTCCGGCGACCGGCGCGGCGTCATCTCCGGCATGCTCAACCTGTCGCGCAATCTGGGCCTCATCACCGGCGCATCCGTCATGGGGGCCGTGTTCGCGCTGGCCTCTGGCGCGGCCGACATCGCGACGGCGCAGCCCGAGGCGGTGGCCACCGGTATGCGGATCACGTTCGCGGTTGCGGGGGGCGCTGATGGCCGGCGCGCTGGTCATCGCGACGACGAGCAGAACGCTTCGCGCCAAGGCACGCTGAAGTTCGACACCTGTTCGGAAAGAAAAGGCCGCCGCCCGGAGGGCGGCGGCGAAGTTGGCTAAGGGGAGGAACAGAAAGAAGTGGCCATGAAGATGCCCCCGCGCGAGGGGAAATTGAAGTGCGTTAGGTCACACCCCGGAATACCGCAGTTTCTGCAGCCGTTTGACTTGGTTCTTGACTTCATGTTCTTGTTTCGTTCACATACGGCACGACCCCGGGGTGCCCAAACCAGCCCATGAACCAACAGCTCAAAGTCTATTTGAACGAGCAGGCCCAGGCCGCGGATGACGACCTTCGGCAGGCCATCGAGGCGTGCGGAGGCGATGTCGCCTCCGCGCTCCGGTGCACGCTGATCGCCAACGCCTTTCTCATGGACGAGAACAAGCGGCTCAGGGTTCAGGTGTCTCGCGGCTTTCAGCGAAAGAAATGAGACCCGTCTGTTCAGCCCGCCCGCTCACCCAATGCGATGCCCCGCGAGACTGTCATCAACGGCGTATGACGAAAGAGATCGAGGATGACACATGAGCATTACCTATTTTGTCGCCCTGCCCTTCGTTGATTCCGAGGAAGGGCCGGTTCCCGGCGAAGCGATGGAATGTCCCAACGAGGGCTCCGCGCTTCTCAGAGCCGCAGCATTATCCCGGAAGGAAGGGATCATCGGAGCGCTTGCGTTCAAGCGGACCGGAGAGCCCAACCAGGGCACATTCGGAGAGCCGACGATTCTGCGGACGTTTGGACTCGTTTCCGAGAACCTGGACGAGCTCTGACTGCCGCCCTGCCACGTTTGAATTTTCAGGAACAAGACCACGCCAGTTTTTCAGGCCGCGGCAGCCTTAAGACATCAAGAAATCCAAGCGCGCAAAAGACCGAAGGCGATTAGATTGTCGTTCCTCGAATTGTTCCTGTTCGTTCTTCTTCAGGAACATTCAATGGTACCGCGTTGCTAACAGCGGCCTTCGCGGGGCCCGATTGGCCACTATTGCCTCTCGATCTGCGCGTCGCGCACGGTTTCCGTCCAGTTCTGCAGCTCGCGGGCGACCCGGTCGCGCATCTCATCCGGCGTCGTCGCGGCAATCTCGCCACCGATCCCGGCGAGGCGCGCCTGGACTTCCGGGAGCGCGACGGCCTTCTTCACCGCGCCGTTCAGCCGCGCGACCACGGAAGGCGGCATCCCGGCCGGCCCCGCGATGCCGAACCAGGTGCCGACATCGTAATTGCCCGCGGTCTGTCCCAGCGCCTGCCCAACGGTCGGCACGTCCGGCAGCTTCGCCGATCGCGCGTGCGTGGTGACGGCGAGCGCCCGCAGTTTTCCGGTCCTGACGTTTTCGAGCATCAGGGTCGGCGTCGCCAGACCAAACTGGACTTCGCCGGCCAGCAACGCGGTCACCAGCGGGGCGTCGCCGCGGTAGGGCACGTGAAGAAATTTCGCGCCGGCACGCGTGCCGAGCAGTTCGATGCCGAGATGATGCGTGGTGCCTTGCCCCGCGCTGCCGAACGACACCGTCCCCGGCGCGGCTTTCGCCTTGGCGACGATGTCGGCGACCGTCTTGAATTCGGAGTTTCCCGGCACCACCACAAAAAACGGAACGGTGACGACGTTGGAAATCCAGTCGAAGCTCTTCACCGGCTCGAACGGCAGCGACTTGAACATCGCACCGTATATCGAATGGCCGGCCGGCGTGACGAGAAGCGAATATCCGTCCGGCGTGCTGCGGGCGACTTCGGCCGCGCCAATGGTGCCGGCGGCGCCAGGCTTGTTCTCGACGATGACGGATTGGCCGAGGTCCTGCGACATTGCCTGACCAATGACGCGCGCCGTCGTGTCCACGCCGCCGCCCGGCGGGAAACCGACCACGATCCTGACCGGTTTCGCCGGAAAGTCCTGCGCCTGTGCTGGCCCGCCGAACATCGCGGGCAAGGAAACAAGAGCGAGAGCCGAAAATCCAAAAACCGCCGATCGCGGACGTGCCGATCGCCTCGCCATCTTCACTCCCCTCCCCGGACCGACGTTCGAGCGTCGCTTTGGTCTGTTCAAATTCGCCAGGCTGCAAGATATGCGAATATCTTGAGATCGGCGCCGGTGCAATATAACGCTTCCGGCAACGCAAACGTCAGGGAAACGGCGGGATGGATCTCAAACTGAACGGACGCAGCGCGCTGGTGACCGGATCGTCCAAGGGCATCGGCCTCGCCATCGCGCATTCGCTCGCCGCCGAAGGCTGCAAGGTGCAGCTCGTTGCACGAACCAAGTCGGACCTCGACAAGGCCACCGCGGACATCCGGGGCAAGCACGGCGTGGAAGCGGTCGGTCACGCGGTCGACCTCAGCGACAGCGGAAGCGCCAGGCAGCTCGCGAAGCAGGCCGGCGACGTCGACATCCTGGTCAACTCCGCGGGCGCCATCCCGCGCGGTGGCCTGCTCGAGATCGACGAAGACCGCTGGCGCAAGGCCTGGGACCTCAAGCTGTTCGGCGCCATCAATCTCACCCGCGAAATCTATGGCCCGATGTGCGAGCGCGGACGCGGCGTGATTATCAACATCGCGGGGCTTGCGGGCGAGCGTCCGGACGCGTTCTACATCGCGGGAAGCTGCGCCAACGCGGCGCTGATCATGTTCTCGCGCTCGCTCGGCGGCGATAGCATCCGGCACGGCGTGCGGGTGCTGGCGGTCAATCCCGGGCCGGTCGAAACCGAAAAGCACGTCAACGACACCAAGCGGCTCGCCAGGGAAAAGTTCGGCGACGAGAACCGCTGGCGCGACGTGATGGCGGGGCTGCCGATGAAGCGCGCGGCCACCACCGACGAGGTGTCGGGCATGGTGACGTTCCTCGCCTCGGACCACTGCTCCTACATCAGCGGCAGCTCGATCCTGATCGACGGCGGCCTGCTCACCGACTCCGCCAACGGCGTCAAGCGCGGCTGACGGCAACCCGGCTCAACGATCTCGCAAGCCTGCCGGCAGGCGGTCCAGGCAAAGCCAGCTGGTGTCGCGGTTCGGAAGCTCGCCTGCGTTCTCAGCTTACTCCGAAGCGGACGTCCGAACCAAAGCGACACCCGCGCCGGCGCGCCATCAGCGCGCTTACGCGCGTCTTCGACGCGCCGCATCGATGCGTTCACGCCCCGGGCAGGACCGACCGATGCGCCCGCAGGAAGGATCGCATCTGCCGAACCGCGAGCGGAATGCGCTCCCTCGGCTCCTTCCAGGGAAACATGCTCATCTCGCCCCTGGGCGCGAGCATCGCCGACTCGACCGCGACCTCGTAGGGATGCGGCGGGATATCGTCCGGCAGGATCAGCACCGGCGTCCGGCAGTTGCGCACGAAATCGTGCGTCACCGTGAAGACGAAGTCAGGATTGGTGCGATACATCCGGGTCAGGAACTGATCGACCGTCGCCATCGCGATCTCGGGCCGACGCGCGGTCAGCGCCGGCCCCCAGCCTTTCATGTTGTTGTCATAGAACAGGTCGCGCGCTTCGGGGCGCGAACCGCTGGGCTGCGCCAGCACGGCGGCGACGACCCGGTTGGGCGCCCGCTTCAGCAGGTTCCAGATGAACGGGCCGCCGATGCAGAAGCCCAGCACCACGAATTTGTCGATGCCGAGATGATCCATCACCCCGAGATGGTCGTCGGTGAAGGCGTCCCACGGCCGCTCCACTTCCAGCGGCCCGTTCGACTGGCCGCCATTGGCGTTGCGCAGATCGGCCGCGATGCAGCGGTACTCGTCGTTGAACTCCGCCATCGGGTCGAACGGCGAGTGACTGTCACGGAGGCCCGCGATCGTGGAATTCAATCCGCCGCCGGGGATGACCAGCAGGGGGAAGCCTGCGCCCGCCTCCTCGTAGCGAATGCGAACGGCGCCTTTTTCAAAGAACGGCATGCAGCTTCTCCTTGCTCACGGCGTGGAGCAAATGCGTGCATGCTGGGTAGCACAGCTTGGGTTTGGCGCTGAAGGGCTGAAGAAGGGCTAAAGCATCGGGAATGCTCAGCAAAGTTCTGGTCGGAGTGGCAGGATTTGAACCTGCGACCCCTTCGTCCCGAACGAAGTGCGCTACCAGGCTGCGCTACACTCCGACACAGAAGGCGGGTCTTATAGCGGCGGGTCCATCCCCTCGCAAGCATAGGCACTTATTGGCTATAGAGCGGGTGCGGAACCCTTTTCGGGACCGACGGACGGCGGGCGGGGATGGTACAAATTCCTAGAGCGGACGGAAGACCCGGCGGGCTGCGCGGGCGGTTCATTCGGGCCGGGCGCACGGGCCAGCCAACATGAGCGCCGACACCCCGACCAAAATCCCGACGCGCCTGATCCCGGCGCAGGTCGGCGCCGCCACCGACGCAGCCGCGTGCCTTGCCGCCGGCGGGCTGGTGGCGTTTCCGACCGAGACGGTCTACGGGCTCGGCGCGGATGCGACCAACGCCCAGGCGGTCGCGCGGCTCTACGCCGCTAAGGGCCGCCCCTCGTTCAACCCGCTGATCGCCCATGTGGTCGACCTGCTGGCCGCCGAACGGCTTGCGGTGTTCGATGCGGCGGCCAGGCGCCTTGCCGCGAAATTCTGGCCGGGACCGCTGACGCTGGTGCTGAAGAAGCGCGCCGGCTGCGCGGTGGCGGAGCTTGCGACCGCGGGTCTCGACAGCATCGCCGTGCGGGTGCCGAGCCACGAGATCGCCCGCGACATCATCCGCAAGCTCGGCCGCCCGGTGGTCGCGCCGTCGGCCAACCGCTCGGGGTTCGTCTCGCCGACCACCGCGCAGCACGTGCTGGACGATCTCGGCGGCCGCATCGATCTCATTCTCGACGGGGGCCCGACCCATGTCGGTGTCGAGTCCACCATCGTGGCGCTGCTCGACCGCCCTCTCCTGCTGCGCCCCGGCGGCCTGCCGCGCGACGAACTGCGGCGCGTGCTCGACACCGAGATCGACGACGTGCCGCTCGGCGGCATGGATCCCGAAGCGCTGATCGCGCCTGGCATGATGGCGTCGCACTACGCGCCGCGGGCGAAGCTCCGCCTCAACGCCACCTCGGTCGAGCCGGGGGAGTTGGTGCTGGCGTTCGGCCCGCATCTGCCGCCCGGCTCCGAGCGGGCGATCCGCGTGCTCAACCTGTCGCCCGCCGGCGACCTGGTCGAGGCCGCGGCCAATCTGTTCTCGGACCTGCGCACGCTCGACGGCGACGACGTCAAGGCGATCGCCGTGATGCGGGTTCCAATGGACGGGCTCGGCGAGGCGATCAACGACCGCCTGACGCGTGCGGCCGCGCCAAAAGACATCAAGTAAGCGACAGCAAAAGCCGCGACGGGTATGATCGCGCAACGTTGGATTGCCACGGCGCCCCGATGGACTTCGACAGGCAAAGCCCCTTCGTCGTGCTCCAGGCGCCGCGGTAACAATAAAGCGAAAATACGGGAGTTCTCATGAACGAGATGACCAAGCCCCTCACCGCGGTGTCACCCCAGACGCTGCAGCGGCTGATCGCCGTCGTTGGCGAGAAGAACGCGATCACCGACAAGGAGAAGCAGGTCCCCTATCTCGTCGAGTTCCGCGCGCTGTGGACCGGGCATACGCCAGTGGTGTTGCGGCCGGGCTCCACGGCCGAAGTGTCCGAGATCATGAAGATCGCGAACGAGACATCGACCGCGATCATCCCGCAGGGCGGCAACACCGGTCTGGTCGGCGGACAAATCCCGCACAACGGCGAAGTGGTGCTGTCGATGAACCAGATGGACAGGATCCGCGAGATCGATCCCGTGTCCAACACCATCACCTGCGAGGCCGGCGTGACGCTGCAGCGCGCGCGCGAGGCGGCTGCCAATGTCGACCGACTCTATCCGCAGCTCCTGCCGTCGGAGGGAAGCTGCACCATCGGCGGCAATCTCTCGACCAACGCGGGCGGCACCGCGGCGCTGGCGCACGGCATCGCGCGATCTCATGCATTGGGGCTCGAGGTGGTGCTGGCCGACGGCCGCATCATGAACAACCTCAACAAGCTCAAGAAGGACAACACCGGCTACGACCTGCGCGACCTGTTCATCGGCGCGGAGGGCACGCTCGGCGTCATCACCGCGGCGGTGCTGCGCCTCGTGCCGCGGCCCAGGTCGGTGGAGACCGCATGGGCGGCGATTCCGAACGTGCAGGCCTCGGTCGACCTGCTCGGCCTCGCCGCCGAGCGCACCGCGGGCGGCGTGACGAGCTTCGAGATCATGTCGCGCGAGGGCATCGAGATCGTGGTGCGGCATTCGCAGGGCACCCGCGAGCCGCTGGAGACGAAGTCGCCCTACTCGGTGCTGATCGAATTGTCGTCGCAGCGTCCCGAAGGCCTTCGCGAGTTGATGGAGCAGATCCTCGCCGAAGGGCTGGAAAAGGGCCTCGTGCTCGACGCGACGATCTGCGAGAGCATGGAGCAGGCCAAGGCGTTCTGGCGCATCCGCGAACTGTTCGGCGAGATGCAGGGCCGCGAGGGCGGCTCGATCAAGCACGACGTTTCCGTGCCGGTCGCAAAAATCCCGGCCTTCATCGAGGAGGCGAACGCGGCCGCGGTGAAGCTCATTCCCGGCTGCCGGCCGATGCCGTTCGGCCACGTCGGCGACGGCAACATCCACTACAACATCACCCAGCCGGCCGGCGCCGACAAGGCCGCGTATCTCAAGCGATGGGACGACATGAACGACGTGGTCTACAAGATCGTACTCAAGCACGGCGGCTCGGTGTCGGCCGAGCACGGCGTCGGCATCGTCAAGCGCGACTATCTGCCGAAGATCAAGGACCCGGTGGCGTACGATCTGATGAAGACGCTCAAGCGCACGCTCGATCCGAAGGGGATCCTGAATCCCGGCAAGGTGCTGTAGCGCGCGACTGCCGCAGGCCGAGCGATAACGGCTCGGGCGGCTTTCTCCCTTCGCGGGAGGGGATGAGACCACCCGCGTCGCAACAGCTTCAGACCCAAATCCCGACGGAACCCGCGGCCCGATCCGGATACCGCGCGCCACGGATGCCGTGGTTACCGATTTGGCAACTATGATCGCCAATTGGCTTGGCGCCCGATGCGCCTGCGGATTGTAACGCGCGTGTCGTCCCGCCCAATTACAAGGGATGCGCGCACAAATTTCGAAGCTGATGAGCGACAGCGGCTTCAAGGCCGCGCACGGCCAGGCCACCGAACCGCCCGCCGCGCCCGGGCGCGACTACGACACAGGCCTGCGGCGCACGTTGGCCGTGGCAGTCGCCGGCCTGACCCTTTCGGTCGGCACAGCGCTCATTGTCGCCCATTGGGAAGGCAAGGTTGCCGAACTCGCGTTCGTCGGCCGAGCCAACAACGTCGCCACGACACTGCAGACGGGACTGAACGAAAACCTTTCCAAGATCGTTGCGTTGCGGGCCCTGTTCGAGGCGTCGGATCAGGTCACCCGGGCCGAATTCCAGATCTTTGCCGATCGCCTTCTGGAGAACCAGCCCGCCATTCTCGGCGCGGCATGGATTCCGCGCGTGTCGCGCGAGGAGCGAACTGCGCATGAACAGCAGGCGGTGAAGGGCGGCATCACCAACTACCGCATCCGCGGCATCGGCTCCGATGGAAAGGTCGGCATCGCTCCCGAGAAGGACGAATACTTCCCGGTGACCTACGCGAGCGAGCAGAATTCCAAGGCGATCTACGGCTTCGACCTGGGCGACGGCGGAATGCGCGAGAACACGCTCGAGCGGGCCCGCGATTCCAATCAGCTTGCCGCCTCGAAAAGCCTCGCACTGCAAACCGCCACAGGCAGCCGCCGCGGGTTCTTTGTCGTTCTGCCGATCTACAGGCCGCACGCGCCGCACGGGACCGTCGAGGAGCGCCGCGCCAATCTCATCGGCTTCGTGCAGGGCGTGTTCAAGATCGACCTGCTGGTGGATACGATTCTGAGCGGCATCAAGGCGCCGATCGATTTCGTGATCTATCCGTCCTCGATCGAGCTGACGACCGAGCCGCTGCTGGTCCGGTTCGCCCGCACGCCGGTCGCGCCCGACCTTGCCACCTTCGCGACGGCGGACCGGCGCTGGTCAGGCGAGGTGAAGGTCGCGGACCTGCGGTGGAAGCTCGCCGCCATGCCGTCGCTCCCGCACTCGGCCATCCCCTTCATGAGCTCGCTGGTCCTGCTCGGCGCCGGCCTGTTGCTCACGGCGGTCGGCTCGGCCTTCGTCTGGTTCTCGGCGCGCCAATCCATGCGGCTGCTCTCCGCCCACGAGAAGGTGTCCGAACTCGCCCGCAGCGACGCGCTGACCGCCATTCCCAACCGGCGCGCCTTCGTCGAGTACCTGACGGCCGTCTGCCAGGCCAGGCAGCCCGTCTCGGTGGTCTATATCGACCTCGATCATTTCAAGGACATCAACGATACGCTCGGTCACTCGATCGGCGACAGGCTCCTGCAACTCGCCGCCGAGCGCCTCAAGCGGGCGATCCGCGAGCAGGATATGGTTGCGCGATTCGGCGGCGACGAATTTGCGGTCCTGCTGGCGGGAGCGGCCGATGCCGCCGGTCTCGGCGCTTTTGCGGCGAGGCTCGCCGTGACGCTCGCGGAGCCTTACCACATCGACGGCAACGACATCACCACCACCGCAACCATCGGCCTGACGTCCTCCTCGAAGAAGGCGAGCGAGCCCGAAGCGCTCATGATGCAGGCCGACATCGCGCTCTATCGGGCCAAGGAAGACGGGCGCAACTGCTTCCGCCTGTACGACCAGCATCTCGACGAGAAATTCCGCGAACGGGTGATCATCAGCGACGGCATCCGCCGGGCCATCGATCATGGGGAGCTTCGGCTGCACTATCAGCCGCAGGTCGAAATCGCATCCGGAAACCTGACCGGCCTCGAAGCGGTGGTCCGCTGGTATCACCCGGCGCGCGGCGTCGTTCCGCCGGCGGTGTTCATCCCGATCGCGGAGCGCACCGGCGCGATCATTCCGCTCGGCAAGTGGGTGTTCGAGGAAGCCTGCCGGCAGTTCAGCGAATGGCGCGCGGAGGGCATCGCTCCGCCGACGCTGGCGGTGAACCTCTCGGCCATCCAGTGCAGGCACGCGGGCCTCGAGAGCGACTTTCGCGACATCATGGCGCGTTACGACATCCCGCCCGATCATCTGGAGGTCGAGCTGACCGAGTCGGTGCTGATGGACACCTTCATGCAGCAGCGCGATGTCATCGAGCGGCTCAAGGCTATGGGCCTGAAGATTGCGATCGACGATTTCGGCACCGGATATTCGTCGCTCAACTATCTCGCGGAATATCCCGTCGACCGGCTGAAGATCGCCCAGGAGCTCGTATTCGGCGTGCCAGAAAATCTGCGGCACGAGCTGGTGGTCAAGGCCGCGATCCGGCTCGCGCACGAGCTCGGCACCGAGGTCATCGCCGAGGGGGTCGAGTCCGAGGCTCAGGCTCGCTTCCTGATGGCGGCCGAATGCGAATATGCGCAGGGCTATCTGTTCAGCCCGCCGCTCACCGCGAAATCCGTCACCGAGCTGCTGCGGCGCGGGCGGGTGAATGCCCTGCCGGGCGGATTCACTCCGGACGGGGCGGCGCCCGCAAAGCCGCGCCAAAAGCGCCGGGTGCATAGCTGACGCGGATTGCCTAGCTGCGCGCCAGTGGGGCCGAACGGCAGCGATACGGGTCAGAACAATGACCCCTGCCCACTGTCGGCTATGACACGCGGTTTGCGCGCGGGCTTCGGTTTTTCCGGTCGGTTCCGGCTCGGCGCCGGAGTCGTATCGTTCCAGCAGTTGCGGCGCATCGTTCGCCACCCGGTTCACCGCGGTGGAAATCTCGTAGACCTCCATCGAGCCGTCTGGCGCGCGCCCAAACAGCGACGCCGCCTCTTCCTCGTTCACATTCGCGCAGTCGAGCCAGAAGTCGAACTGCTCCGGCGGCACGATCACCGGCGCGCGGTGATGCACCGCGCCCATCTCGGCGTTGGCGTCGGTGGTGACGATCGCCGCGGTCTCCAGCTCCTCGCCGTTCGGGCCGATCCAGTTTTCCCACAAGCCCGCGAAGGCCATCAGCGTGCTGTCGCCTTTGGGCCGCGCCACGAACGGCCGCTTCCGGCCGTCCTCGGTCTTCCATTCGTAGAAGCCGTCGGCGGGAATCAGGCAGCGCCGCCGCTTCATGGCGTTTTTGAACGCGGGCTTCTCGTTCACCGATTCGGCGCGCGCATTGATCAGCAGCGTGAAGGTCCGCGGGTCCTTGACCCAGGGCGGGATCAGCCCCCAGCGCACCAGCGCGAACTGCCGCTTTCCGTCCGTCATCCGCACGATCGGGATCGGCTGGGTCGGCGCCACGTTGTAGCGCGGCGGAAAGTTCGGCTGCTCCGGATAGCGAAACAGCGCCCGGACCTGCTCCGGCGCACTGGTGATGTTGTAGCGCCCGCACATAACCGCTCGTACTCCCGCATCATAAACAATTCCACATATCTTAGTCGGACATTAACCCGGTGCGACAACACTGCCGCGCGAACCGGGACCCGAATCTGCGATGCCTGCGCCAGCGATTGCCGCGCCGTTGCCGGAAGCATCCGGTCCCGGCATGCCCAATATCAACCCGGCGACCGGGCTTTCCACCGATTACCTCAACCACTTCTCCGAAGCGCTGATGGCGCTGGAGATGGTGCGCGACATGCCGGAATGCATCGAGGACCTTCGCGCCTGGACGCCCAAGACCTACGCCGAGCATTTCGCAGGATCGCGGCTCAGCAACCGCGACGCGATCGTCCGCATGTATGAGTCCGCCGCGCCGGAATTGCGGCAGACGCTCGACGGGCTTTCGGACGTGCTCAACGCGAGACTTGCGGAAGCGCGCGACAGCGCCGTGCGCCATGCGGAGAAGGGCGCGCCGGATTTCGCACCCGAGCATGCCACCGTCTATATCCGGCCGCTGATCGCGCACATGATTGCGCTGATCAACGGCGGCGCGAACGGCCCGGCCGAATGGAAGCGTTCACAAGCCGCAATCGATGCTATGTTCCCGAAATGACCACGGCTTCCAGGAACAGCACCGCCCCCGATCCCCGCATCTATCCCGACCGGCCCTATCTCGCCGTCAGCGCCGCCATCATCCGCGACGGCAGGGTGCTGGTAACGCAGCGCGCGCAGGGGCCCGCGCTCGGCATCTGGACCATGCCGGGCGGCGTGGTCGAAGCCGGCGAAACGCTGACCGACGCGCTCAAGCGCGAAATCCTCGAGGAGACCCATATCACCATCGAGCCGGTGGCGCTCGCGGGACATCGCGAAGTGGTCATGCGCGATGTCGCCGGCAAGGTGTCGCGCCATTTCGTCATCATGTGCTTTGCCTCGCGCTGGATCGCCGGCGAGCCGCGGCTCAACGAGGAGCTTTCGGATGCGCGGTGGCTGATGCCGTCTGAGCTGAAGGGCCTGAAGACCACCGAAGGCCTCGCCGAAATCGTCGCGGCCGCGTTCGAGCGGATCGAAGCGGCAGGCTGATACCCGCGCCGGGCCCACTTGGCCCCGGCTTGCGAACGGCCGCGCCGCAGCGCATATCTCCGCACCATGACCCGGCGAACTCTCAGCATCCTGGCGATCGGGCTGGCAATCTTTGCCCCGATCCTGGCCCCGACCTCGGCGCAGGCCCAGCGCGGGGCCGAGCCGCCGCCCGCACCCGCAATCCAGGGCGGCCCCGCGCCGTTCGACGCCGACCTGATGCGGCTTTCGGAGATCCTCGGCGCGCTGCAATACCTGCGCGCGCTGTGCGGCGCCAACGAGGGGCAGAAGTGGCGCGACGAGATGCAGGCGCTGCTCGAAGCCGAAGCGCAGACACCCGACCGCCGCAACCGCATGACGGCGAACTTCAACCGCGGCTATCGCAGCTTCCAGCAGGCCTACCGCACCTGCACGCCGGCCGCCAACGTCGCGGTGCGCCGCTATCTCGACGAGGGCGCGAAGATTTCCCGCGAGATCACCGCGCGCTACACGAACTAGGCCGCGCCGCGGCAGCAGAAGATCGGGCCCTGGCCGAGCGCGCCGCGGCGCTGGGCCGCCGGCATCGGGATGTTCTGAAGTCGAACAATGCGCTGTCGAAATGCGAGGCCACGTGCCTCCGATGGCTCGGGTGAATGCGCGGCATCGCACAAGCGGATTCGCAGGCCACGCGCCTAATCCCCGCTATTAACCGCGCCGGTTAACCCTTCGCCCACTTCCGCTCTATGCGCGGCGGATCCGCGTGCTAGCGTCTTCATGGATGTGGCAGCGGGTGGCGCGTTCTCGCCATTATTTCGAGTATGCAGAACGTGGGACCGACCGACCCCGGCCAGGACGCCGCGCCTGAGCGCGAGCAGAAGATGGCGGCGCTGAATTATGTCCAGGAAGCCTGGGCGGAAGCGCGGCTCGACGGCGTCGATGACGACTGCATGGCGATGACCTGCCTGTTCGCGGCGTTTGCCGAGCTCGTCGCCGCCTACGGCGAGGAAGCCGCGGCGACATACGCCGACAGCCTCTCCAAGCGCATCCGCAACGGCGAATTCACTCTCGACCGCACGCAGCAATAGCGGCCACGGCGCGGCGCACAGCCCCGCCGCTTTTCAACCTCACGCAATCGAATTGTGCAGGACTGGGCGCTTTGCCCCGATGCTGTTCAATTGAACAGCGGCCGGTCACCAGACACCCTTCGCTCAACTCCAGCGCAGATGCCCGAGCCCGAACAGCCGGCAGAAGGCTGCGTCGATGTCGTTGGCGAAAAACGGCTTGAACAGGAGATCGGCGGCGCCTTCGCCCCGCGCGCGCTCCGCCATCGCCCGATCCTGCTTTTCGGTGATCATCAGGATCCTGGCATCGGGACGGATTTTTCGAAGCTCGGCCAGCGTCTCGAAACCGTCCTTGCCGGACATGTGGCAATCCAGGATCACCACGTCGAACGCGCCGCCCCTCATCTGCTCGACCGCCGAGGCGTGCCCGTCGGCTTCGTCTGCGGTGATGCGAAAGCGGCTCGCTTTCAGCACCTTCTGGATCACCGAACGCACCGCGGCGGAATCGTCGACCACCAGCACGCGCTTGGGCAGCCGCGCGGCGATGCAGTTCTCGATCAGGCCTGCGGCCTGCTGCTGCTCGATCGGCCGTGACAGCGTGCAATCGACATCGAGGTCAGACACTTCGCCGATCGCGACCGCGAGCGGCCGGCCGGGCTCGCCGCGAACCGCGGCAACGAGCGCCTGCATCGCCTGCGCGGGCATCGCGGAATTGAACAGCACGGCATCGTAGGTGTCGGAGGCGATCGCCTTCAGCGCCGCCGTAGCGTCGCCCGCCGCGTCGATTTCGGTGACGAGCACCGGGATCGACGCACCGGCCATGGCGCGCCGGATCAGTTCGCAGTCGCCCGCGACCCCCGACACAATCATCGCTTTGAGTGAAACGAATTCGTCAGTCATTCAACCACAGTGCGATGCTGCTGCATGCACTTAAGGCCTCGCCCCGGACGGGCAATGCCCCCACCTTTCTTGGATTAAATCGCGTCCCCGTGGACTCGCGCAGGCGCAGGTTGTAGTTCGCGGCGCGATAAATCAACCGGAATTTTTGTGGAATTCACGCCAAAGCGGCGCTCACGCCGGCGGCAAGGCCTCTTGGAATTTCACCGCCTCGCCCGTCGATGGTCCGGTCAGTTCGCCCTGCCACATCACCCTGCGGCCGCGGACAAAAGTTCCGACCGGCCAGCCGGTGACGGTCACACCGTCATAAGGCGTCCAGGCGGAGCGCGACGCGATCCAGCGGTCGGTGATGGTTTCGCGGCGCTTGAGATCGACCACGGTCAGGTCTGCGTCGTAACCCGCGGCAATCCGGCCCTTTTGCGAGATGCCGTAAACCCGGGCCGGCCCGGCGCTGGTGAGATCGACGAAGCGCGCGAGCGTGAGCCGCCCAGCGCTGACGTGATCGAGCATAATCGGCACCAATGTCTGCACGCCGGTCATGCCGGAATGCGTTTTCGGATAAGGATGCGCTTTCTCCTCGCGGGTGTGCGGCGAATGGTCCGAACCGATGGTGTCGATGACGCCCTAGGCCAGCCCTCCCCAGATACCATCGCGATGGGACGCGTCCCGCACCGGCGGGTTGAGCTGGGCGAGCGTGCCGAGCCGCGCATAGCAGTCGGGCGCGGCGAGCGTCAGATGGGCGGGGGTCGCCTCGCACGATGCGACGTCCTTGTGGCCTCCGAGATACTCCGCCTCCTCCCGCGTGGTGACGTGCAGCACGTGCACGCGCTTCCCCGTTTCGCGCGCTAGGCGAACGAGCCGTTGCGTGCACATCAGCGCCGTGGTGGCATCCCGCCACACCGGATGCGACGACGGATCGCCCTCGACGCGCAGGTTCATCCGCTCGCGCAGCCGGTATTCGTCCTCCGAATGAAACGAGGCGCGACGGCGGATCGCTTTGAGCACGTTGCGCACGCCCTCGTCGTCTTCGATCAAGAGCGAGCCGGTGGACGAACCCATGAACACCTTGACGCCGCACGCGCCAGGCAGCCGCTCGAGCGTCGCCAAGCTCATGCGTGTTCTCGCGCGTCGCGCCGATATAGAAGGCGAAGTCGCAATGCATGCGGTGATGCCCGCGCTTGACCTTGTCGGCGAGCGCTGCAGCGTCGGTGGTGGTCGGATCGGTGTTGGGCATCTCGAATATGGCCGTGACGCCGCCCAGCACCGCGCCGCGCGAGCCTGCTTCCAGGTCCTCCTTGTGGGTGAGGCCCGGCTCGCGGAAATGCACATGGCTGTCGATCACGCCGGGCAGGATGTGCAGGCCCCGGCAGTCGACCGTGTCAGCGGCGCTGGCCCCGACGTCGCCGATCGCCGCGATCTTTCCGCCGGAAACCGCGAGGTCCCGCACCCCCTCGCCGTCCTGATTGACGACCGTGCCGCCCTTTAAGATCAGGTCGTAACCGCCCGCCATCGCCGCCTCACTCGCCTTTGCACCAATTCCAAGCCTTGCCCTTGAGGCGTCCACATCAGCGGCTTACGTTCCCGGTGGCAACAAGGAATCGCATGAAAGCAGCACTTCTCCCCGACCGGGGCGTGGTCAAGGTGGCGGGCGCGGACGCCCGCGCCTTTCTCAACGGGCTCCTCACCGCCGATGTCACCAAAGTCGCGCCGGAACAGGCACGTTTCGGCGCGCTGCTCACCCCGCAGGGCAAGATCGTTGTCGATGGCATTGTCGCCGAAGCCCCGGCCGAAGACGGCGGCGGTTTCTTCCTCGACGTGCCGCGCGCGCTGGCGCCGGAGTTCGTGCAGAAGCTGAATTTCTACAAGCTGCGGGCTAAGGCGATCTGCGAGGATCTCTCCGAGGTGCTCGGCGTCATGGCGGTGTGGGACGGCACAGGGGACACCGAATACGGGCTGGTCTATGCCGATCCGCGGCTGCCCGGCCTGGGCCAACGCATCATGCTGCCGCCGCATCTCGCCAAAGAGGCCGCGGCCGATCTCGGCGCGGAGCTTGCGGAGGCGCACGACTACGAGGCGCATCGCATTGCGCTCGGCGTGCCGCGCGGCGGGCTCGATTTCGTCTACGGCGATGCGTTTCCGCACGAGACCGACATGGACCAGTTGGCCGGCGTCGACTTCGACAAGGGCTGCTATGTCGGCCAGGAGGTCGTCTCGCGCATGGAGCACCGCGGCAACGCCCGCACCCGCATCGTGCCGGTCGCGGTCGACGGCTTCGCCCCCGACGCAGGCCTTGCGGTGATGGCGGGCGACAAGGTGGTCGGCACCACCGGATCGTCGGCCGGCGGCGTGGGACTTGCGATGCTGCGCCTCGATCGCATGGCGGATGCGCGCGCGTCGGGCCTGCCGCTCACCGCGGGCGGCGTGACGCTGACGCCGCAGAAGCCGGACTGGGCGACGTTCGCATGGCCGGGAGAGAAAGCCTGATGGCCGGGAGCACTGCTGCACACCGACGGCCTGCACCGCTGCCCGTGGCCGGGCAAGGACGACGCGGTCTATGTCGCCTATCACGACACCGAATGGGGCGTACCGGAATACGACGACCGCGCGCTCTACGAAAAGCTGATGCTCGACGGCTTCCAGGCGGGCCTGTCGTGGATCACGATCCTGCGCAAGCGCGACAACTTCCGCAAAGCGTTCGACGGCTTCGAGCCGGAAAAGATCGCCCGTTACGATGCGCGACGGAAGGCCAAGCTGATGCAGGACGCCGGCATCGTCCGCAACCGGCTCAAGATCGAAGGCGCGGTGCTGTCGGCGCGCGCGTATCTCGACGTGATGGAGAAAGGCCCGGGATTTTCCGCGCTGCTGTGGGACTATCTCGACGGCAAGCCGAAGCTGAATAAGTTCCGCGACACCAAGCAGGTGCCGGCCGAGACCGAACTGTCGAAGAAGATTTCCAAGGACCTTGCGGCGCGCGGCTTCAAGTTCGTCGGACCGACCATCGTCTATGCCTTCATGCAGGCGGTCGGCATGGTCAACGACCATCTGGTGACGTGCCACTGCCACGAGTCCGTGCAGAAGCTTCGCAGGCGCAAGTAACCGTGCCGCAAGCGCCCGCGAAACGATCCGGCAAAACCTCAACCCGCGCCTGGCAGCGCATGCTGTCAGGGCGGCGGCTCGACCTGCTCGACCCCTCGCCGCTCGATGTCGAGATCGAGGACATCGCGCACGGGCTCGCACGCGTCGCGCGCTGGAACGGCCAGACCCACGGCGCGCATATCTTCTCGGTCGCGCAGCACACGCTGCTGGTCGAGACGGTGGCGCGGGCGAAGTGGCCGAGCCTCGACCGGCGGGCGCGGCTGATGGTCATGCTGCACGACGCGCCGGAATACGTGATCGGCGACATGATCTCGCCGTTCAAGGCGGTGATCGGCGGGTCCTATAAAGTGGTCGAGGCGCGGCTGCTCGCGGCGATCCATCTGCGGTTCGGACTGCCGCCGAAGCACCCCGAGGAAATCCTGAAAATCGTCAAGGCCGCCGACCGCGGCGCGGCGTTCCTCGAAGCGACGCGGCTCGCCGGCTTCAGCGCCGCGGAGGCGCAGCGGTTTTTCGGACCGCCGCCGAAGCTGTCGCCCGCGGTGGAGCGCGATTATCTGACGCCTTGGCCCGCCGGCACCGCGGAAAAGCGGTTTCTCGAACGGTTTCCTTGCTCGCCAAGCAATTGCCGCTCTGCGTCATGCCCGCGACAAGCCCGGCCATGACGGTGGTATAATCAAACGGTGAAATTCATCGTCCGCTGAAATTGCGCAACGCCTATGAAGACCGACAATGATTCACGTCTGTTCCCTCGCCCGCCTGCACGACACCGTTGCCGAAATCGGCGCGACCCACATCGTCACTTTGTTGCGGCTGATCGACCGCGTGCAGCGGCCGGCGAGCGTCGTCGAAACCAACCACCTCATCCTCGGCATGGACGACATCGCATCCCCGATGGACGGCTACACGCACCCCGCCGAGGAGCACGTCCACGACCTCATCCGGTTCGTGCAGGGCTGGGACCGCCGCGCGCCGATCGTGATGCATTGCTACGCCGGCATCAGCCGCTCCACCGCGGGCGCGTTCATCACCGCCTGCGCGCTCAACCCTGCGCGCGACGAAGCAGGCATTGCGCGCGCGATCCGCGGCTCGTCGGCGACCGCCATGCCGAACGTGATGCTGGTCGGGCACGCCGACCGCATCCTCGGCCGCAAGGGGCGGATGATCGCCGCGGTCGAGGCGCTCGGTCCCGGAAGGCCCGCGCTCGAGGGCGAACCCTTCCGGCTCGATCTCGAATGAGCCATTCTGGCCCTCGCTGTTGAAAACAGGGGCCAAAATGGCCGAGGCGCATCTCACGCCGATCGAAGTCGGCCTCACCGCGGCGATCGTCGCGGTGGAGGCCGAGGAGCCGCGCATCCTGGTCGCCGCCGATCCGAAGAGCGACACCCGCGCCGGCCTGCCGTTCGGCCCGTTCGACCCGCTGTCGCACCGCACCTTCGAGATCGGCCTGCGCGAATGGGTGCAGCAGCAGACCGCGCTCACCGTCGGCTATGTCGAACAACTCTATACGTTCGGCGACCGCGGCCGCCATGCGCGGCCGGGCGACACCGGTCCGCACATGATCTCGGTCGGCTATCTCGCGCTGACGCGAATGTCCGACAACGCAGCCGCGCTGCGGGCTGCCGGCGCGACCTTCGAGCCGTGGTACCGGTTTTTCCCGTGGGAGGACTGGCGCGACGGGCGGCCGGAGATTCTCGATGCGGTGATCGTGCCGCTGCTCGAACAATGGGCGAAGAGCGGCAAGAGCGAAGCCGTGCGGCCGCTCGGCAGGCGTGAGCGTGTACGGCACTGCTTTGCGGCCGGCGGCTCGCCGTGGGACGAGGAGAAAGTGCTCGACCGCTACGAGCTGCTCTACGAGGCGGGGCTGGTCGAGGAGGCGCGCCGCGACGGCCGCGAAACCGCAGTGCCGCGCGCGAAACTCCCCAAGCTCGGCGAGCCGATGCGCTTCGACCACCGCCGCATCGTCGCGACCGCGATCGCGCGCCTTCGCGCCAAGCTGAAATACCGCCCGGTGGTGTTCGAGCTGCTGGCCGACGAATTCACGCTCACCGAATTGCAGCGCACCGTCGAGGCGATCTCCGGCCGGCATCTGCACAAGCAGAACTTCCGGCGCCTCGTCGAGAGCGCGGCGCTGGTCGAGCCGACCGGCGAGACATCGACCGCCACCGGCGGGCGGCCCGCGGCGCTGTTCCGCTTCCGCCGCGACGTCGTGCAGGAGCGGCCCGCGCCGGGGCTGCGAGTGGGCGGAAGGTCCTAGAGCGCGATCGCTTCAGCTGGAATTTCCGCGACACAGGCGGTCTCATCCCTCCCCGACAAAAAAGCGTCCGCGCCCGTCTTCGAGGGACTGACAGAAGGGCGTTACGCCCGTCCTTGACGGGCTATGGAAGACGGATATCAGCGCCGCGTGACTGTAGATTGAGCCCCGGCGATCGCGTGCTGACCCCTCCAATCCTTGAACTTTTGTTGGGGACGGCACGACCAATGCCCGCGCGGCCCTGTGCGTCGCGCCCGGGCGCGCTTTCGACGCCGGCCCGGCTGGACTAGTTTGCGCTCCGGGGGCGCCCATGGAATTCGTCCTGCTCGGACTGCTGGTGCTGTCGTTCCCGATCATCGCCATCGTGGCGCTGGTCAAGGCCGTCAATCTCGGCGACCGCTTGCGGGCGATGGAAGCCCGCTTCGAAGCACTGGAAGCGAAGGCCGCGGGCGCGCCGGGTGCGGCGCCCATTCCCGCAACTGCACCAAAGCCGGTCGAACCCAGGCCTCCAGAACCCAGGCCTGCTGAACGGCCTGCCGCTCCAGTCACGACACCTGCCGCAGCGCCCGTCGAAGCGATCAAATCCGAGCCGCCGCGCGCGCCGGAGCCTTCACCCGAACCCGCGCGCGCCGCCGCGGCGGCTCCGCCTCCACCGCCACTGCCTCCTCCCCCGCCCGCGGCAGACCAGGACCCCGTCCAGAGCTTCGAAGAAAAGTTCGGCACGCGCTGGACCGTCTGGATCGGCGGCGTGGCGCTCGCGCTCGGCGGCATTTTCCTGGTCAAATATTCGATCGAGGCCGGCCTGATCGGGCCCGGCATGCGGCTGTTCTTCGGCGGGCTGCTCGCGACCGCCCTCGTGGCAGCCGGCGAATGGACCCGCCGCAACGAACTGGCCAGCGGATTTGCCGGCGTGCCGAGCGCGCACGTGCCGGGCATCCTCACCGCGGCCGGCACCACCTGCGCCTTTGCCACCGTCTATTCGGCCTACGGCCTTTACGGCTTCCTCAATCCCGCCTTCGCCTTCGTGCTGCTCGGCGCGGTGGCGCTGGCGACGCTCGCCGCGGCGCTGCTGCACGGCCCTGCCTTGGCCGCGCTCGGCCTGGTCGGCGCCTTCGTCACGCCGCTGTTGATTTCGACCGGCCAGCCGAACTACTGGGCGCTCTACATCTACATCGCCGTCGTGACCGGCGCGGCCTTTACGCTCGCGCGCATGCGGATGTGGCTGTGGCTCGCGGTGACCGCGGTGGCCTTCGGATTTTTCTGGACGCTGCCGGGCATGGAGAATACCCATGTCGACGGGCTTGCGGCGCATCTCTTCCACGTGATCGCGGGCTTTGCGCTGGTCGCGGCGCTGATCGTGTCGGGCCTGTTCTGGGGTCCCGACGCGACACCCGGCGAGATCGACCCCGTGTCGTCGGCCACGCTGTCGGCCTATCTCCTCGGCGCGCTGCTGCTCACGCTCGCGACCCGGCACGATGCCGCGGCGCTGATCGTCTTCACCCTGATGATCGTCGCGACGCTCGCCATCGCCTGGCGCACCGATGCCGCGGGCGGCACCATCCCGGTCGCCGCGGTGTTCTCCGCCGTTGTGGTGCTGCGCTGGGCGCTGGCGCCGGAGCTCGGCCATCTCATCGCGCCGGCCGGCCCCGCAGGCTCGGGCGCGCCGCAACCCTCGGAGTTCGACACCGGGCCGCATCTTATGCTCGGTGCCGGCTTTGCAATCCTGTTCGGCGCGGCGGGCTATCTCGCGCAGATCCGGGAAGGCGCAGCGCAGCGCTGCCAGGCCACGGCCGTTCTCTGGAGCGGGTTCGGCGTCGCCGTGCCGCTCCTGATGCTGGTTGCGCTCTACTATCGCATCGCAGGCTTCGAACGCTCGATCCCGTTTGCCGGCGTGGCGCTGCTGCTGGCCGCGCTGAACGGCATCGCCGCCGAGCAACTGTCGAAGCGCGAGCAGACCAAGACCATCGTCACCGCCGGCGCGCTGCACGCGGTCGCGACCGTCGCGGCGCTGGCGCTGGCGCTGACCATGTCGCTGGAAAAAGGCTGGCTCACCGTTGCGCTCGCCCTGATGGTGCCGGGCATCGCCTGGATCGCCAACGAACGGCCGGTGCCGATCCTGCGCGCGCTCGCCGCGGCTGCGACCCTACTGGTGGTGGCGCGCATCGGCTGGGAGCCGCGCATCGTCGGCTCCGACGTCGGCACCACGCCCATTTTCAACTGGATCCTTTATGGCTACGGGATTCCCGCGGTGGCGTTCTGGGTCGCCGGACATCTTCTGCGCAAAGGCGCCGACGACACGCCCACCCGCATGGTCGAAAGCGCGGCGATCCTGTTCACCGTGCTGACGCTGGTCCTGGAAATCCGCCACTACATGCATGGCGGCGACATCTACCGGCAGGGCAGCCGCCTGGGCGAACTCGCGCTGCAGGTCTGCGCCGGGCTTGCGACCACCATCGGGCTTGAGCACGTCCGCCACCGCACCCGGAGCATGGTGCACGACATGGGCGCGCTGATCGTAGGGGCTCTGACCGCGTCAGGCGTCGTGCTCGGACTGTGGATGACGCTCAATCCGTGGATCAGCGGCGAGCCGGTCGGCGGCGCATTCTTCAATCTGATCCTGCTGGGCTACGGCCTGCCCGCCGTGCTCGCCATCTGGCTGGCGATGGCCACGCGCGGCGTACGGCCGGAGAGCTATCGCGTCCTCGCCGCGGGGTTCGCGGTGCTGCTGATGCTGAGCTATCTCACGCTCGAGGTGCGCACGCTGTTCCAGGGGCCGGTCCTGTCGCGCGGCGGCATGTCGAACGCCGAGCAATACACCTATTCGGTGGTGTGGCTCGGTTACGGGGTCGCGCTGCTGGCGTTCGGCATTGTGTTCCGCTCGCAACCGGCGCGGTTTGCCTCCGCATTGATCACGATGCTCACCATCGGCAAGGTCTTCCTGCTCGACATAGGCGCACTGGGTGGCATGTATCGCGTCCTGTCCTTCCTGGGACTCGGCCTCGTGCTGGTCAGCACCGGCTGGCTGTACCAGCGCCTCTTGTTCCCGCCGCACCCAAACGCAACGGCGGCGCCCGGTGTACCCGAAGCGCCGCCGCCAAACCCATAATCGCGCTCTTGAAGTTACTTCGCGCTGATGTCGCACCAGGCCGGCCCGGTCGAGAGCCGGTAACGGCCCGCGGCCTCTTCCGAGACCGGGTAGCAGCCATCGCCGCCGCCGTTGAACTGTTTCCAGGCGAGGCAGATTTCCACGCCCTTCACACGCATCGCCGCGCGGTCGGTTTCTTCCTGCTGTCCCTGCGGACGGCGATAGAGCACGTTGATCACGCCCGCCTGGGTGATCTGGCCGCGGCCCTGCGTGCCGTCGACACATTCGATCTTGAACGCGCGCCCCATCAGGAGACGCGCCACGTCGCCGCCGTGAACCTGGCGTCCCGCTTCCGCCGGAAGCGTCGCCGCAATCGTGATCGCAAAAGCAAAGCTCGCGCAGACAAACTGCCGAACGCTTGTCATACTCATACCCGCACCGAACGGATTCATTTCAGGGCCTCCCCTATGCGGGCGACCATCTCCTATTTGTGCGCTGCCGTCGCGTCAGTTCTGCTCCGACGGTTAATTCGCGATCCCGCGCAAACGCAGACGCCGTATGGGATCATGGTGAATGTTGCCGCGATGTGACTCTCGTACGCAAACGGCGGTCCGATTAACCAATCAACCGTGTTCGGTAAGCCCTCACGAATGTGGCAACCGCCGCTCCGGGCGATGAATCAAAACCCAAGAATCAAACCCAAGAGTTCCACGATGACCAAGACGTTCACTTACGGGCTGGTGCCGCGCGACGAGATCATGGCGCGCGGCGGGCTTTCGTTCCTGACCGACATGGCCGCGGGGAATCTGCCGCAGCCGCCGATGTGCGAGACGCTCGGCTTTTATCTCGCTGAAGTGAAGGAAGGCTATGCCTGCTTCGAAGGGCTGCCGGAACAGCGGCACTACAATCCGATCGGCACGGTGCATGGCGGGCTCGCCGCGACCCTGCTCAATTCGGCACTGGGCTGCGCGATCTTCTCGACGCTTGCCCCGGGCGAAGCCTGGACCACGCTGGAACTCAAGCTCAACATGGTGCGGCCGATCACGCAGGACACCGGCCTCCTCCGCGCCGAGGGCCGCCTCATCCATCGCGGCCGCACGGTCGCGACCTCCGACGGCACGGTGAAGGACCTCGCCGGGAAGCTTTACGCCCACGCAACGACGACGTGCATGATTTTTCCGGCCGATGCGGGCCAGCCGTCCAAGTAAACCGTCCAGGTAAAAGCGTGCCAAAACAAAACGCGCCGCTTTCGCGGCGCGCCGGAACCTTGGAATCTAAACCCGATCAATCCCGCTGGACCGCCTCGGCGCGCACGTCACGCCGTGCCGGACGCACCAGGTCGGCGCGGGTGCTGCGGCGGTGGAAGTCGCAATAGGCGAAGCTCAGCCCCGAGATCGCACCGCGGAAGCTCACCTGGCTGGTGCGGCTGACGTTGAAGCAGGGTTCGAACGGCAAGCCGCGCACCGCGGCGCAGAAGCGGTCGCCCTTCACCTGCAGGGTGTTGGCCGGCAGCACCACAAAGCGGCGTGGTCCCGAGCCGCCGGGCTGGATGTAGCCTGCGACCGAGCCGTCGGGGTAGATCCGGCCGTTGCCGGTCGTGCCGTCGAAGCAGCTATAGGAAAAAAACTTGCCGGCGATGAAGTGCTTCGCCGCCTCGGCCCGCAGCTCCTCGGCCTGAGCCGGGGCAGCAGCGCAGGCAAAAGCCGCGAAAACGACAGCCAACCGCATGTTTTTGGCGAACATTCCCCCACTCCACTTCCGATGCCCGGACGCCTTTAGGGGCGTTAACCTCGGGCTTACCATAAGATTCATCGATCATGCCCGACGTTCGTAGCCAAATCCTGAACGTCGTTACCCGATCTTGACCACAATCCGGCCCCGGACCCGGCCTTCGAGGAGGGTTCCGGCGGCCGGAATCACCTCATCCAGTCCGATTTCGCGGGTCATCTGCGCAAGTTTGCCGCGGTCGAGGTCGGATGCCAAGCGCCGCCAGGCCTCTATCCGCTGCGGAAGCGGACATTGCACGGAATCGATGCCCAAAAGTGACACCCCGCGCAAAATGAACGGTGCCACACTACCGGGCAGGTCCATGCCGCCGGCGAGACCGCAGGCGGCGACCGCGCCGCCGTACCTGGTCATCGACAGCGCGTTGGCGAGCGTGGTGGAACCGACCAAATCGACGGCCCCCGCCCAGCGCTCTTTCGCCAGCGGTTTCGGCGGCACCGTGAGTTCCGGGCGGGGAATGATCTCGCTCGCGCCGAGTGATTTCAGATAGTCCGCCTCCTCCGGCCGGCCGGTGGACGCGATAACGGCAAAGCCGAGTTTCGCCAGCAGCGCCACCGCGACGGAACCGACACCGCCGGCTGCGCCCGTCACCAGCACCGGGCCCGAGGCGGGTTTGAGTCCGTGCCGCTCCAGCGCCATCACCGCGAGCATCGCGGTGTAGCCCGCGGTCCCGATCGCCATGGCGTCGCGTTCGCTCAGGCCCGCGGGCAATCGCACCAGCCACTGGCCTTTGACACGCGACCTCTGCCCGTAAGCGCCGAGATGGGTTTCGCCGGTGCCCCAGCCGTTGAGGATCACCTTGTCGCCCGGCTTCCAGTCCGGGTTCGACGAGGCCTCGACCTCGCCCGCGAAATCGATGCCGGGGATCATCGGAAAGCGCCGCACCACCGGCGCCTTGCCGGTAACCGCGAGCCCGTCCTTGTAGTTGATGGTCGACCAGCCGACGCGGACGGTGACGTCGCCGTCCATGAAACCCGCTTCGTCGAATTCGGTCAGGCTGACGGTCTGGCCCTTGTCGGCCTTCTCGATCACGATTGCCTTGAACTTCGCCACGGCGGCCTCCCGGCTTCGTCTTCACGGACTTGTGCCGGGCGCCACCGGGCAAATCAAGCCGCGGCGGAAGCGGTTTGCGGCCGCGCCACCGGCTTCTCGACGATCGGCAGGTTGATCACCGCGGAGGCGACGCCCAGGATGATCGAGCCCCACCAGATCACGTCGTAGGAGCCGGTGCGCTCGTACAGAAGCCCGCCGAGCCAGACGCCGAGGAAGCCACCGACCTGGTGGCTGAAGAAGGCGACGCCGAGCAGCATGGTCAGCCAGCGCGGACCGAACATGATCGCGACCAGCGCCGAGGTCGGCGGAATGGTCGAGAGCCAGAGCAGCCCCATGGCGGCGCCGAACGCCAGCGTCGCCGCCGGGCTCGGCGGCAGCAGGATGAAGACCAGGATCGCAATCGAGCGGGCGAAGTAGATCGCCGCGAGCAGATAGCGCTTGGGCATCGCGTTGGCGATGTAGCCCGCGGAGATGGAGCCGATGATGTTGAACAGGCCGATCACCCCCAGCGTCCAGCCGCCGATCGAGGACGACAGGCCGCGATCCACCAGATAGGCCGGCAGGTGCATGGTGATGAAGAAGAGCTGAAAGCCGCAGGTGAAATAGCCGAGCGTCAGCAGCACGTAACTTCGATGCCCGAACGCCTCGGCGAGCGCCTGCTTCACGCTCTGGCCGGCCAGCATCGACATGCCGCTGCCCGGGCCGCGGCGCGGTGCGGCCAGCATGGTGGCGAGCGGGATGATCGTCAGCAATATCACGGCGAAGATGAGCAGCGTGTTGCGCCAGCCGACGCTGTCGATCAGGACGACCGCAAGCGGCGAGAACAGAAACTGGCCGAACGAGCCCGCCGCGGTGCCGGCGCCAAAGCCGATGGTGCGCCAGCTCTCCGGCAGAAGCTTGCCGAACGCCCCCATCACCAGCCCGAACGAACAGCCGCCGAGGCCGAAGCCGATCATCACGCCGGCCGAGAGGTGAAACTCCAGCGGCGACGTCGCATAGGCCATCCAGACAGTGCCGATGACATAGAGGATCGCGCCGCCGATCAGCACGAAGACCGCGCCGAAGCGGTCGGCGAGTGCGCCTGCGAACGGCTGGCTCGCGCCCCACAGCAGCATCTCGATCGCCATCGCCAGCGCGAACACGTCGCGGCCCCAGCCGTTGGCCGCGGTCATCGGCGACAGAAAGAAACCGAAAGTCGAGCGCGGGCCAAAGCCGATCAGGCCGATCAGGCAGCCGCAGACCAGAATGACGAGCGGCGTGCGCCAGGCGTTGAGACGATCGGCAAAGCTGTCGGACATCCCGCGATTATGCAGCGGCCGCGACCGGGCGCGCCACCGGCTTCTCGACGATCGGCAGGTTGATCACCGCCGAGGCGACGCCGAAGAACACTGACAGCCACCAGATCACGTCGTAGGAGCCGGTCGCCTCGAACGCCCAGCCGCCGAGCCAGACGCCGAGGAAGCCGCCGACCTGATGACTGAAGAAGGCGAAGCCGAACAGCATGGTGAGCCAGCGCGTGCCGAACATCAGCGCGACGAGCCCCGAGGTCGGCGGCACGGTCGAAAGCCAGAGCAGGCCGGTCACCGCGCCGAACACCAGCACGGAAGCCGTACTCGGCGGCAGGGTGATCAGGCCGACGATCGCAGCCGCCCGGCCGAAATAGATGATCGACAGCAGATAGCGCTTGGGCATCTTGCCGGAGAGCCAGCCCGCCGAGAGCGAGCCCACGATGTTGAACAGGCCGATCAGCCCGATAGTCCAGGCGCCGGCCTCGGCGCCGAGCCCGCGGTCCACCAGATAGGACGGCAGGTGCACGGTGACGAAGGCCAGTTGGAAGCCGCAGGTGAAGAAGCCCAGCACCAGCAGAACGTAACTGCGATGCCCGAATGCCTCGACCAGCGCCTGACGCGACGATTGCGGCTTCACCGCGCCTGCCACGGGAGCCGCCGACGGCGTCGCCAGCATCAGCGAGAGCGGCAGCACCAGCATGAGCGTGCCGGCGAAGATAAGCAGCGCGGTCTGCCAGGAGAACGCCTGGATCAGCGAATGCGCGAGCGGCGAGTAGAGGAACTGGCCGAATGATCCTGCTGCGGTGCCGGCGCCGAACGCAAAGCCTCGCCAATTGTCCGGCACGAGCTTGCCGAGCGCGCCGATCACCATCGGGAACGAGCAGCCGGCAAGGCCGAAGCCGATCATCACGCCCGCCGTGAGATCAAGGCCGATCACCGAGGTCGAGGTGGCCATGCCGACGAGGCCCGCGGCATAGAGGATCGCGCCGGCGCACAGCACGCGCACCGGGCCGAAGCGGTCGGCAAACGCACCGGCGAACGGTTGCGCCGCGCCCCACAGCAGGTTCTGGATCGCGATCGCAAGCGAGAACGCCTCGCGGCCCCAGCCGCGATCGAACGACAGCGGCGCCAGGAACTGGCCGAGTGCGGAGCGCGGCCCGAACGCGATCAGCGCGATGACGCAGCCGGCGGCGATCAGCACCATCGGCGTCCGCCACGGGGCAAGCTTCGATGGCGCGGGCGCGGCGGCAGTCGACATGAAATTCCCCGGACAATTGCGTGAGAGAATCGGCGCGCCGAAACAGCGCGTCGGTCGCGATCATTTAGTCACAGGTGCCTGAAGCCCAAAGCGAAACTTCGTGATGGTTTCGATTTCCCCGGCACATGGGTGCATGGCTGACCCGCAGACACCGCCAGGACACCTCGAACAAACACCTGTGAAGGGACTGGCGAGACCCTCCCTGAAGTGCTATATGTTTTGCTCGAAATGAGAATAATGGGGTGGAAATGCCGGCTGCAGGCCGGATGTTTTCGTCCCCGTATATGCTCACAATGAGCATATACTTGCGAGGAGTGAGGAGATTGCCATGCCGGTTGTGGAAACAGTGGGGCCGCTGATCGCGCGGCAGCCGTTGCCGCCGCCCGCTTCGGCCGGAAATTCCGCCCTTCGCAAGTTCGGCGCGCTGCCTGCGCCGTCGCTCGAATGGAACGCCGAGGTCGAGCGCGAGACCGCGCATCTCTACGAGCGCATCAGGAACGTCGTGCCGTCGGTCGAGTGGCCGTTCTTCGCGCCCTATGTGCGCGCGATCAACGCGCTGAAGAAGGAGCGCAACGCCGTCATCCTGGCGCACAATTACCAAACTCCGGAGATCTACAACTGCGTCGCCGATTTCGTCGGCGACTCGCTGCAGCTCGCGCGCGAGGCCACCAAGGTGAAGGCCGACGTGATCGTGCAGTGCGGCGTGCACTTCATGGCCGAGACCGCCAAGGTGCTGAACCCCGAGAAGACCGTGCTGATCCCCGACCTCAAGGCCGGCTGCTCGCTCGCCTCCGCCATCACCGGCGAGGACGTGCGGCTGCTGCGCGAGCGCTTCCCGGGCGTGCCGGTGGTCACTTACGTGAACACTTCGGCCGAAGTGAAGGCCGAGAGCGATATCACCTGCACGTCGTCGAACGCGCTGCAGGTGGTCGAGAGCCTCGGCGTGGACAAGGTCATTTTTGTGCCAGACCAGTATCTCGCCAAATACGTCGCCTCGCAGAGCAAGGTGAAGATCATCGCCTGGAAGGGCGCCTGCGAGGTGCACGAGCGCTTTACGGGTGACGAGCTGGCGCTGATCCGCGCCAGCGATCCCGACGTGCAGATCGTCGCGCATCCGGAGTGCCCGCCCGACGTTATCGCGGCATCCGACTTCACCGGCTCGACCGCGCACATGATCGATTATGTGCGCAAGAACAGGCCGAAGCGCGTGGTGCTGGTCACCGAATGCTCGATGGCCGACAACGTGCAGGCCGAATTGCCGGACGTGGAGTTCACCCGGCCGTGCAACCTCTGCCCGCACATGAAGCGCATCACGCTGCCGAAGATCCTCGACAGCCTGCTTCACATGAAGGAGGAGGTCGTGATCGATCCGGCGATCGCCGCGAAGGCGCGGCGGGCGGTGGAGCGGATGATTTATCTGAAGAGCTGAGGACCGACGCTTTCACGCACGGGCGGTGAACTCCCTCTCCCATAGGGAGAGGGTTGGGGTGAGGGGTTACGGAGCATCGATAGAGCTTACCCCCTCACCCGCCGCGCTCCGCGCGTCGACCTCTCCCCATGGGAGAGGTGAACCGAGATCGCGGCGACGAAGAGACGAACACAATTGAGGTACGAGTCATGCTGACACGGGCGACGGAAAGCCTGATCGAGACCCTCACCTACCCCGGCGGGTTCGTCTCGCCGCTGGAGATCGAGGATGCGGTGACGCGGGCGCTCGCCGAAGACCTCGGCCGCGCCGGCGACGTCACCTCGATCGCCACCGTTCCGGTCGGCACGCCGAGCCGCACGGTGCTGGCCGCGCGCAAGGCCGGCACCATCGCGGGCCTGCCGCTCGCGGTCGCCTGCTTCCGCAAGCTCTCCCCCGAGATCGAGATCGTGCCCGTGATGCGCGACGGCGCAATCGTCGAAGCCAAGACCGCGCTGATGCACATCAACGGCGATGCGCGCGCGGTGCTGTCCGCCGAGCGCGTGGCGCTGAATTTCGTCCAGCACTTGTCGGGCATCGCCACCGCCACCAGCGCCTATGTGCGCAAGGCCGGTGGCGGCAAGACCCGCATCTGCTGCACGCGCAAGACCACGCCGGGACTTCGCTCGCTCGAGAAATACGCGGTGCGCTGCGGCGGCGGCTTCAACCACCGCTTCGGGCTCGACGACGCGATCCTGATCAAGGACAACCACATCGCGGTCGCCGGCGGCATCCGCGCCGTGCTGGAGCGCGCGCGCACTCATGCCGGGCACCTGATGAAGATCGAGATCGAAGTGGATTCACTCGATCAACTCCAGGAAGTTCTGGATTGCGGCCTCGCCGACGTGGTGCTGATCGACAACTTCGACATCGCCTCGATGAAGCAGGCCATGGCGATGGTGAACGGCCGGCTGGTGGTCGAGGCCTCCGGCGGCATCACGCTCGACACGATTGCCGAGATCGCGGCGACCGGTGTGGACTACGCCTCGTCCGGCGCGCTGACGCATTCCGCGCCGGCGCTGGATGTGGGACTCGATATCGAGATGTGAAGCGGTCTCTCCCTCCGCGAGGGGAAGGACCGTATTGTTCAATCAAGAAAGCCAGCTCACCGTGCCGGTCTTGATATCGTGCATCGCGGCGGCGATTTTCAGTTGCTTGGCGTCAACCAGGCCCTTGATGATCGCGCTGCGCTTGGTGAGGCTCGCTGCGGTCAGGAGCGCGTTCGCTTCGGCGACCTTTTGAACCATGGCGTCGTTGTGCGAGTCCCGAGGACCATCGGCCTTTTTCAACGTCGCGAGCGCCGGCTGGAAATTCTTGAGCAGGGCCGTGAGATTGCCAAGCTTGACACCATCGACCGCGCCCTTGATCGCGCCGCAGGAGTTATGCCCGAGGATAACAATGGCCTTGGCGCCCGCAACCTTGGTTGCAAATTCAAGGCTGCCGATCATGTCCGTATTGACGAAGTTGCCGGCAACGCGCCCGCAGAACACGTCACCGATGCGCTGATCGAAAACAAGTTCCGGCGGAACGCGAGAATCGATGCATCCCACGATCGCCGCGTAGGGTGACTGGTTGGTGGCCGTCTGTTTGACCTGCGCCATCATATCGCAATGGATGGACTTGCCTGCCGTGAACCGCCCATTGCCGTCCTTCAACCGGGCAATCGCCTCGTCCGGCGTTGTCGACTTCTGACGATCGGGGGTGAAAACCGCGCAGTCGGTCGATTGCGCGTGAACGGCCGAGGCGGCGAAGGTAAGCCCTGCTGCCGCCATGCATCCACAAAACAGCCGACGTGTAATCATCGCTTGTATCCCCTGACCATGATTGCTGAAATCGGGCGAGAATAATCGGCCCTTTCCGGCCTTCGCACAAGACGGCGGCCGTCGCGCGTTGAAGTGTTTAGGGTGCCGCGCTGCGCGCCGGACACGCGGGACTCGCGAGCCGTCAGAGCTTGGCCTTCGCCGCGTCGTCCGCTGCCGGCGCCTGCGGCGCGGTCTGCGACTGATTGAGCGGACCCACCTCGGAGCCGTCGCCCCAGGCGCGCGGACGGTAGAAGCTGTGCACGCCGATCTTCTGGGTGCGGCGCATTTCGCGGACCCAGGCCGGATGGACCCAGTAGGCGTGGTAGTGCGTGGAGTGCCCGACCTCGGGCAGCCACAGCTTGCCGTCGAGCATGTCGCGGGCGATTTCGGTCGCCTGCTTCCACATCTCGGGCTCCTTCACCACGTCGGGGATGCCGTCGCAGGCGAAGGTGAACTGGCAGGCGAGCTTGCGGTGCGAGTTCTGGTAGACCACGCCGCAGACATTGTTGGGATAGAAGCCGGAGAACACGCGGTTCATTACCACCTGCGCGACCGCAATCTGTCCGCGCTTGGCCTCGCCGCGCGACTCGAAATAGACCGCGTCGGCCAGGCACTTCTCGGACTTGGCGCGCTGCTTGATGTCGAGGCCGAGCCGCTCGGCCGGCGTTTTCGGACGCTTCAGCGGACCGGTCATCTCGCCCTTCGGCGCGATCGTCTCGCCCCCGCTCGTTTCGACCGGGGCCGCGCCCGGCGTCTCGTAGTTGAAGTCCGGGGCGGAGATCGTCAGCGACTGTTTGAGATCGGGATCGCGCGAACGCGGCACCTCGACCTGCCATTCCTCGTCCATTGGCCAGGGCTGGATCGGGCCGACCTCGTCGCCGACCGGATTGTTGCCGAAATAGAGCCGGCCGAGCCGCACCGCGGCATTGCTGTCGTCGATCGGCCCCTGCAGCGGCGCGATCCGCGACGGCAGGTCGCGCGGCTCGGACGATACGGACGCGAGCGCGAAGGCGGCGGGTTTGGTTTCGCTCGGGCTTTCGGTCCCGGGCTCGAGCCGCGCGCCGTTCTTCGCCGCGGGACCGGCGTCCGGCTTCAGCGCGAGGTCCGACGGCGTCAGCGCACCGGGTTCGCTTTTCGCTTCGAGCCTTGGACCGCTCTTCGGTTCAGTTCTCGCCTCGACCTTCGGCTCGCTTTTGGGCTCAGCCTTTGGCGGCGGCGCAACCGAAACCTTCGGCAGTTCGACCGGCGGCAACTCGACCGGCAGCATGTCGGCCGGCCGCGGGAACGACACCGTTTTCACCCGCCCGGGGGTGAGGTCGCGCCTGGGCGCAGGCTCCTCGCGCCGCCGCGACACCAGCAGATCGCCCTTGAGCGTGCGGTTGACGGAAGGGAACTCGAGATGTGGCCGGTGCAACTGCATCGGCATGCCGGAGTTCGAACTGGATCGATCCGGTGATCGCCGGATCGACGGTGATGCTGGCGAGGCGGGCGAGCGGCGGCTCCGGTATCTGGGTGCCGACCGGCTGCGGAAAGCTGAAGGTCGCGGCGTGGATGGTGCCGAACGGCGAGGTCATCATGTGGGCGCGCGCGCGCTGCGACACGTCCGGCTGGCGCGCCATCAACGAGGCCAGGTCCTGATAGCCGATCGTCCTCGGCAACAGTCCCATCACCAGGACGCCGAGGCCGAGAGACGCATAGCTTCGCGCGCCTCTCGGCCTTCTACGCGACACGACCATTCAAACGCTCACGCCACTGACGCAACGAAACGGTACGCAACGGATACGCAACACGGATCGACACAAGCGTCGGCTGTTGGCGCCACGGTGGCTCCAATGCGACAGGTTTCTTTATGCTCCGATTAACCTTGCGAAGCCGTTAAGGCATGCGGTGCGCGGGCGCGCTTATGGTAAACGCTTCGTCAACACTGCACAGTCGCGCGGTGTGAAATGCGTTGCGCCGCTACGTCGTCCCGAACAGACGATCGCCGGCATCGCCCAGGCCGGGGACGATGTATCCGTACTCGTTCAATCTATCGTCGATCGACGCAGTATGAATTTCGACCTCGGGATAGGCCACTTGCAAAGCGGCGATCCCCTCCGGGGCGGCGAGCAAACAGGCATATTTCAATTTGCCAACGCTGCATTCCAGGACCCGCCGGACAGCGGCCACGGCGGAATGACCGGTTGCGAGCATGGGATCGACGATGATCGCCCGGCGTTCTGCAATATCGGCCGGCATCTTGAAATAGTATTCCGACACAGCCAGCGTCGACGGATCGCGGACGAGTCCGATATGCCCCACGGCTGCTGACGGCAACACCTCCAGAAAACCATCCAGCATTCCGTTTCCGGCGCGAAGGACCGAGACGATGCAGGGAGCCTTTCCGCTCAACATCGGAACGGCGGCCGAGGCAACCGGCGTATCGACCGTGACCTGTTCGAGCGGCAGATCCCTGGTCAACTCATAGGCCATGAGCCAGCTGATCTCGCGGATGAGACGGCGAAAGCTGTCCGGGGCCGTGCTGCGCGATCGAACCAGGGACAGCTTGTGCTTGATCAGCGGATGGTCGATCACATTCACTGGAATTGTCATCGACCCATCCCCCGCTGGTAGATTCACGTCCGAACTCACAAAATCGACTAAACAGTCGACCTGCAAAGATCAATCGTCGTCTCCGGATCCGCGGCGATGGCTGGTGATGCACAAACAAAACGGCCGGCCTGCGCATCCGCAGACCGGCCGCCGCGACGCGGCGAATGCCGCGTGACTACATCTTCACGCCCTTTTCGGTGAAGTACTTCGTCGCGCCCGGGTGCCACGGGATCGGCGAGTTCTTCGGGGCCTGATTGTCGAGCGTGATGCTCTTGGCCTCGCCGTGCACCGCGACCAGCTCGTCCCGCTTCTCGATGAAGGTCTTGACGATGTCGTAGGCGACCTTGTCCGGCATGTCGGCGTTCGCCACCAGGATGTTCTGCACCACCGAGATCGCGTTATCCTTCTCCTGGCCCGGATAGGTCTTGGCCGGAATGATGCCGCTGCTGTAGAGGCCGCCATACTTGGCGTTCATCTTGTCGACCACCTCGGTATGATCGATCAGCTTGATCTTGATGCCCGGGGAGGCGGCGAGATCGGTCACCGCCGCGGTCGGCAAGCCGCCGACCCAGAAGTAGGCGTCGATCTTGCCGTCCTTGATCGCGTTGGTGGACTCGGCGACACCAAGCCGCTCGCGCCGCATGTCCTTGTCCTTGTCGAGGCCCGCGCCTTCGATGACGCGGAACGCCATCACTTCAGTGGCGCTGCCCGGCGAACCGGTAGACACGCGCTTGCCCTTCAGGTCGGACATCTTCTCGATGCCCTTGCCCTCGACCGTCACCACATGCATGCGGTTCGGGTAGAGCACCATCAGGGTGCGGACTTCGACCTTGTTACCCTTGAACTTGTCTTCGCCCTTGAGCGCGTCGAGCGCGGCGTCGACCATCACCAGTGCCACTTCGCTCTGTTTGCTGCCGATCAGCTTGAGATTGTCAACCGAGCCGCCAGTGACGCGCGCGGTCGCGGCTGCGCCCGGTACATATTTGGTCAGCACGTTGGCCATGCCGCCACCGAGCGGATAGTAGACGCCGCCGGTGCCGCCGGTTGCGATTGCGATGTTGAGTTGCTGCGCCAAGGCGACACCGCCAAACAGCGCCGCGCCCGTCACCAGCGCGCCCAAAACCAATCCTCTGCGTTTCATGTCCATTCTCCCTTTCGAACGCCTTTTTCGACCCAGATCGTTATCCGCGAGCGGCCGGCACTTCTGGCGGCGCCGGTTGCATGCGTTGTTTTAGCAGGACGGCAGCGGCAATGGCCAAGCCAAATGTCGCGGTGTAGCTGATATCGCGGCCGATCAAAGTTTCCATGAACGCTTCGAGCAGGCTCGGGAACACCAGCAGCAGGCCGGCCAACATGAGCAGTCCGCGCTCCACGCCCGTTGTGCGGCGCAGCGCCCAGCCCTGGGCGGCGGCGGCAAGCGCGGCGAGCCCCGCCGCGGTCTTCAGAGTGATCTCGACAATGTCGACCCAGGAGCCGCCCGCCGGCAGCTTGAGCAGGAGGCCCACCCCCTGCGGATCGAGCACGAACACGAAGGGCACCAGAAACGCCGGCAGCGTGTATTTCCACGCCTGCAACGTCGTCTTGTACGGATCGCCGCCGGTGACGGCAGCGGCCGCGAACGGCGACAGCGCGGTCGGCGGCGACACCTCTGAGAGCACCGAGTAATAGAAGATGAACATGTGGGCCGCGACGTCGGGCACGCCGAGCTTGATCATCGCCGGCGCCGCGATCACCGCGCAGATGATGTAGGACGCCGTCACCGGCACGGCGAGGCCAATGATCCAGACGATCAGCGCGGTGTAGATCGCGGTGAGGAGGAGGCTTCCGCCCGCGTAAGCGATGACGATCGCCGAGAATTTCAGCCCGAGTCCGGTGAGCGTGACGACGCCGACGATGATGCCTGCGGTGGCGCAGGTGGTCGCCGCCGTCAGCACGCCGGTCGAGCCGTCCGACAGCGTGCGAATGAGCCGCTTCGGCGTCAGCGCGGTCTCGCGGGTGAGGAAGCTCATGCCGAAGGTCAGAACCGTAGACCAGAACACCGACAGCGTCGGCGAATATCCCCACAGCATGAACACGATGATCGAGATCAGCGAGATGAAATGGAAGCCGTAGCGCCGCGTCAATTGCCACAGCGACAGGTTTTGGCTGGTGTCGACCGTCATCGCACCGAAGCGCTTGGCATCGAGTTCGACCATGAAGAGAAGCGCGAGATAATAGAGACAGGTCGGGATGGTCGCCATCCAGATCACGTCGAGATAGCTGATCTTGAGAAACTCGGCGATCAGGAAGGCTGCGGCGCCGAGCACCGGCGGCGAGATGATCGCGCCGAGCCCGCCGGCCGCGAGCAGGCCGCCCGCGGCGTTCTTCTCGAAGCCCGCCTTTTCCATCATCGGATAGGCGACCGCGCCGATGGTGACGGTGGTGGCGACGCCCGAGCCCGACGGCCCGCCGAGCAGGAACGACGACAGCACCACGGTGCGGCCCGCGCTGTTGGCCTTGTTACCCATCAGCGCCATCGAGAAATCGATGAAGAATTTTCCCGCGCCGGAGTGGTGCAGGAACGCGCCGTAGATGGTGAACAGAATGATCAGTGACGACGACACGTCGACCGGGATGCCGAAGATGCCTTCGAGCGTGATGAACAGGTGGCCGACGAGCTGACTGACGTCAAAGCCGCGATGCGTCCACGGTTGCGGCAGGTACGGTCCGTAATAGGAGTAGGCGATGAAGGCTATCGCGACGGCCGGCACGATCCAGCCGGTGGTGCGGCGTGTCGCCTCCAGCAGCAGCACGATGAAGATGACGCCGAGAACGGTGTCCAGCTGCGTCGGCGACGTGGCGCGGTCGGTGAAATCCTCACCGCCGTGGATGGCGTAGGCCAGGATCGCGGCGCCCGCGCAGCCCAGCACCACGTCCCACCAGCGGATGCGGTTGCGAAACCGCAACGCCACCGGGAACAGGAGAAAGCTCAGGATCAGCACGAATGCCACATGCGCATAGCGCAACGGCTGCGTCGCGATGATCGGGAAATTCTGGAACGGCCAAGCTCCGGCGATGGCTGCGTAGAGATGGAACACCGACATCGCCACCGCGACCGACATCGCGGCATTGCCGGCAAAGCCGGACAGCCGGTTCTGCACCCCTTCGTCGGCCTCGATGAACTGCTCGGCCTTCTTCAGCGCCTCCTCGGACACGCCCGACGGCGCGGCCGCGGCCGCCTGGTTTCCCTGAGCCATGTTCCCCCTCTGCCCGCCGTGTCTCCGGCTTAGCCTCCGTCCCTCGAGCCCGAGGCTAGCAGGCCCCACCGCCGGCGACCACCCGACCAAGGTCTTGCGTTTGCCGCTCAAAAATCGTGCGGAACTGCCCGCCCACCCAAGCGCTTATAGAGATGAAATTGCGGTTCACGGTCCTCGGAGGGACGCCGCGGGTCGCCTTGTGAATTCGAGGAGGTGACCATGCCCGTTTCCGCGCGCCGCCTGGCGTTCATCGCCGCCGGCTTGTGTGTCGCGCTCCCGACACTCGCCGCAAGCCAACAATCGATCTCGCGCGAGCCGCCGCGGCACGGCTTGCCGCCGCTTGCCTGCGGAAAGCGCGCCGACGTCGAGAAGATGTTGAAGGAGCAATACGGCGAGCGGGCGATGGCGCACGGCCTCGCCCACACCGGCGCGGTCGCCGAGATCTTCACCAGTCCAAAGGGCACCTGGACGATCATTGCCACGTCGCCGAACGGCATGAGCTGCATGATCGGTTCGGGCGAGTCCTGGCAGACCACGCTTGCGGGAGACGAAACGATCTAGCGCGCGATCGGTTTGGCGATCGTAGTTGCGCTATCCCTCCGGGAGCATGTAAGAGCTCCGACCGGATGTTTTGCAGCGTCAATGCAAGGCCAGTTAGGAACCCGTCGCTAAGCTAATCCAATGCTTCACACGTGCTGGTCGTGCAAAACACCGCTGCCTTTGCAGGCTCACGATGGCCGGTGGCTCAACCACGGCCAGTGCCCGACGTGCGGGGCAAATCAGCCGCTGACGAATTTGCGCCATCCGGTTTTCGCGGGCGTGGTTGGTCGTCGCCGGCGTGCTGTTCGCGCTCGTTGCTCTGTTTTCTCGGCTTTGGTGAAGCAGCTCGCGCCGCAATTCCAGTTCGGCATGCGACGATCTTGAGTGTCACACGCAACCGCGCGGCTTCAATGCCCGGGCATTGCGCCAGACTGTCACAACAGCGACCAGAAAAAAGCAGCAACGGCTGCGGTCAGCATCCCTGTTCCGGCAACCGTGAGAAAAAGTCCGAGCCCAAAAATCAGGCTGGACAATAGCGCGCGCCGGGCTTCGTCGTCCCGATCCGGGGACTTCCGCCCGGCCTCCGTCACTTCTCCAGGCCCACGCTTCGTCATGCGCCCGGCTGCCTGTCGTCAAACACGGCGATCTCGTCGCATGGATCGCAGCGATAGGTGTAGATGCCCGGAAGATTCGTCGTTCTCGGCATCTGGTCGGCCAGACGCATCGGCCGCAAACACCTCCGGCATTTCGGGTTCGACGATCCTTGAGTGCCCGGCTCGATCATCTTCGGCTCCTGCGACGACGCAAAAGCTTAAGATCGCGCCTTTAAACAAATTCTCTCAACTTTGAACGAAACGAAGCGGCAAACGCTTCCCTCCTGTTAACCTCGAAGGGCCCGACGTGGTTGCTTTTTTCTAAAACGTTTCTCGACATTTTGACGTTCGTTTTAAGCGCCGCTTATCAGGTCGCTGTTACACAACGCAATTGTTGCGGGCGTAGCTCAGCGGCAGAGCAGCACCTTACCCAGATGACGACGGTGGTTCGAATCCATCCGCCCGCTCCATTCCCCGGTAGCTCAGTTGGTAGAGCGGACGGCTGTTAACCGTCAGGTCGGTGGTTCGAGCCCACTCCCGGGGAGCCAAAACCGCGCAGTCAAAGGACCGCGCGCAGCCTCAGTGAAGCATCGTGTGCGAGGCGTCAGCGGCGCGACGCGGCGGCTTGGCGCTCATCGGCGTCGAAGCCAGCGAGAGCAGCCCCTCCGCGATCTGCAACAGCTGGGTCCGCTTGTCCGGATTCTCGTCGGCCAGTTCAACGCAGACCGCCGCGCATGTCCGGTATCGCGCAGATTCACTCATCCGGTTTTTGTCTCCGCCGTGCTGCTACGGCTCACGCCGCGATTCGATTCACTCTACTCGACGCTGCCGATTGGCAAATATGATTTTCTGAATATGTCCGACGGCGACAACACGCCGTTGCAGATTTGTCGCGCGGCCAATTGCCATTGATAATGTTCGATAAGGTCGCGAACTAAGTCATTTGATAATGCGCATTCGGATCACGGATGCTTATCAAACCTCCGTGACTCTCTATGGCGCATATCCGTTCAACAACCGCCGGATGGCAGCGCAACCTTTGACCGTTCCGGCTAGCCGGATGGCCAGGCTGTCGAACAAGCTCACGAGATTGCGCGCAAGTGCCGTTGCGACGTGGAGCGGTTTCGGGGACGCGGCTGGTGGCCGCGCCGGCGCGCAGGCGGATTGAATTTGCGGGCTGTTTCGTTGGCGGGCGGGAGATCGAGCGCGCAGGCTGCGGCAAGTGCGCTACCTCACACAGGCCAGCGCAATTCTTCCCCTAAGCTTCGACCATGTTCGAAGTCATATTGATTCTGGCTGTCTTTGGGCTGCTTGTTGCATGGAAGGTCATGCGCTGATCCGGGCGCGGTGCATCGGCTTCCCCACCCGGCCGCTCTGCTCGGGATAAGACTGGGCGGGTCGCCTAGGCCTCGCCCGCGGCCTTCTTGCCGAGCGCGGCCTGTGCGGCGGCCAGGCGGGCGATCGGCACGCGGAACGGCGAGCACGACACGTAGTCGAGGCCGACCTCGTGGCAGAACGCGACCGACGCCGGGTCGCCGCCGTGCTCGCCGCAGATGCCGACCTTGAGCTGCTTGCGCACCTTGCGGCCGCGCTCGACGCCGATCCGCACCAGCGCGCCGACGCCCTCCTGGTCGATCGACACGAACGGATCGCCCGGCAGTATGCCGCGCTGCGTGTAGATGCCCAGAAACGAGGCCGCGTCGTCGCGGCTGATACCGAAGGTGGTTTGCGTCAGGTCATTGGTGCCGAACGAAAAGAACTCGGCGCTCTGCGCGATCTCGTCGGCCATCAGGGCTGCGCGCGGAAGCTCGATCATGGTGCCGACCTGATAATTCAGCTTCGCGCCGGTCTCCTTGCGGACCTCTTCCGCCATCGCATCGATTCGCGCCTTGACGATGTCGAGCTCGGCCTTGGTGGCGATCAGCGGCACCATAACCTCCGGCACCACCGGCTTGCCGGTGCGCTTGCCGGCCTCGACCGCGGCCTCGAAGATCGCCCGCGCCTGCATCTCCGCCACCTCGGGATAGGCGATGGCTATGCGGCAACCTCTGAAGCCCAGCATCGGGTTGAACTCGTGCAGCTCCTTTGCGCGGTGGTCGAGCTTCTTCGGATCGACGCCCATCGCAGCGGCCACCTCGGCGATGTCCTCCTCGGTGTGCGGCAGGAACTCGTGCAGCGGCGGATCGAGCAGCCGGATCGTCACCGGCAGCCCCTGCATGATCTCGAACAGCTCGACGAAGTCGCCGCGCTGCATCGGCAGGAGCTTGGCCAGCGCCTTCTTCCGCTGATCGAGCTGATCCGACAGGATCATCTCGCGCACCGCCTGGATGCGGTCCTCGTCGAAGAACATGTGCTCGGTGCGGCAGAGCCCGATGCCCTGCGCGCCGAACTTCACCGCGAGCCGCGCGTCGGCCGGCGTGTCGGCATTGGCGCGCACGCCGAGCACTCGCACCTTGTCGGCCCAGCCCATCAGCGTGCCGAACTCGCCGGACAGCGCCGGCTCCGTCATCGGCACCTTGCCGGCCAGAACCTGGCCGGTCGAGCCGTCGATGGTGACCACCTCGCCGCGCTTGAGTACCGTGTTGCCGACGGCAAGCGTCTGCGCGCTGTAGTCGACGCGCAGCGAGCCCGCGCCCGAGACGCAGGGCTTGCCCATGCCGCGCGCGACCACGGCGGCGTGCGAAGTCATGCCGCCGCGCGTGGTGAGGATGCCTTCGGCGGCATGCATGCCGTGGATATCCTCCGGCGAGGTCTCGACGCGCACCAGAATGACCTTCTTGCCGTCGGCCTTGAGCCTTGCGGCTTCGTCGGAATTGAACACGATCTCGCCCGACGCCGCGCCGGGCGACGCGGGCAATCCCGTGGCGATGATGTTGCGCTCGGCCTTCGGATCGATGGTCGGATGCAGCAACTGGTCGAGCGACATCGGCTCGATCCGCGCCACCGCCTCTTCCCTGGTGATCAGCTTCTCATTCGCAAGCTCGACCGCGATCCGCAGCGCGGCCTTCGCGGTGCGCTTGCCGTTTCGCGTCTGCAGCATCCAGAGCTTGCCCTGCTCCACCGTGAACTCGAGATCCTGCATGTCGCGGTAGTGCTTCTCGAGCGCGCCATAGATGCGGGTCAATTCCTTGAACGCCGCGGGCATCGCCTTTTCCATCGACGGCTTGTCGGAGCCGGATTCCTTGCGCGCCGCTTCCGTGATCTCCTGCGGCGTGCGGATGCCCGCGACCACGTCCTCGCCCTGAGCGTTGATCAGGAATTCGCCGTAGAGCTTCTTCTCGCCGGTCGAAGGATTGCGCGTGAAGGCGACGCCGGTCGCGGAGGTGTCGCCCATGTTGCCGAACACCATCGCCTGCACGTTGACCGCGGTGCCCCAGCTTTCCGGAATGTTGTGCAGCCTGCGATAGGTGATGGCGCGCGCGTTCATCCACGAGCCGAACACCGCGCCGACCGCGCCCCACAACTGCTCGCGCGGATCCTGCGGGAACGGCTTGCCGCTTTCCTCCTCGACGCGCTCCTTGTAGCGCGCCACGACGAGAAGCCAGTCGTCGGCAGTCATCTCGGTGTCGAGCGTGTAGCCGGTGCGCGACTTGTGCTCCTCCAGAATGTCCTCGAAGTTGTGGTGCTCGATGTCGAGCACCACGTTGGAATACATCTGGATGAAGCGGCGATAGGAATCGAACGCGAAGCGCCGGTCGCCGGACTGCTTCGCCAGCGCCTCGACGGTGTCGTCGTTGAGGCCGAGGTTGAGCACGGTGTCCATCATGCCGGGCATCGAGGCCCGCGCGCCGGAGCGCACCGAAACCAGCAGCGGGTTGGCCACGTCGCCGAACAGCCGCCCGGTGATCCTGGCGATATGGGCGAGGCCTGCGTCGACCTGCTTCTCGAGCTCCTTCGGGTATTTCTTGTCGTGGCCGTAATAGTGGGTGCAGACCGCGGTGGTGATGGTGAAGCCCGGCGGCACCGGAAGCCCCAGGTTCGCCATCTCGGCGAGGTTCGCGCCCTTGCCGCCGAGCAGGTCCTTCATGCCGGAGCGGCCCTGCGCCTTGCCGCCGCCGAAGGTGTAGACCCACTGGCCGGATTTGGCGGTGGGTTTTGCGGCGGTCTTGGCCGCGGACTTGGCGGGCTTCTTCGCAGCCTTGCCTTTCGCGGGCTTCTTGGCCGGCGCGGCTTTGGCTTTCTTCCGGGATGCAGGACGGCGTGCCATCAGAAATCTCGCTGTATCAATCGGGATTCTCTATTGGCCCATCCCCGACGCTTCCTCATATCGTTTCTTATTAGTGCGCAATCTTTGCCACGTCATGGCCGGGCTTGTCCCGACCATCCACGTCTTACTTTAGGCGAAGACGTGGAGGCGTTACCCTTCGATCTTCGAAAAATCCGCCACCGACAACGTCGCCACCCGGATTTCGTTCAAAAGCCGCAGTCGGTTGGAGCGCAAAACCACGTCGTCGACATTGACCGTGACCTTGTCGAAGAAGGCATCCACGAACGGGCGCAGCTTGGCGATTGCCGCCATCGCTGCCGAAAAATCCTCGCGCACGATCGCCAGGTCGGCTTCCAGCCTGGTGCCGTTGATCGCCGAGGCCAGGTCCTTTTCTTCGGCCTGCTGGAACATCGCGGGGTCCGGCGGCTCGGTGTATTGCAGCTTATCCTTGCGCTCCTCGATGCGAAGGATGTTCGCCGCGCGCTTGGTGCCGGCGAGCAGGTTCTTGCCGTCATCGGTATCGAGGAATTTGGCGAGAACCTCGATAAGGCGGACGATCATCACCAGATCGTCCTGGCCGGGAAGCGCAAACACCGCATCAACCAGATCGTGCCGCGCGCCCTGCTCGCGGAGCTGGACCTTCAGACGGTCGCCGAAAAATGAAAGGAGATCGTGGCCGTCCACATCAGCGCGCGCCTGCGCGAAGACCGTAAGCAGCGGCATGCGGATCTGGTTGTCGAGGATGAGACGGATCACGCCGAGCGCAGCCCGCCGCAACGCATACGGGTCCTTCGAGCCGGTGGGCTTCTCGTCGATCGCCCAGAAGCCCGCGAGAATGTCGATCTTGTCGGCGAGCGCGACCGCGACCGACACCGGCTCGGCCGGCACCAGATCGTCCGGGCCCTTCGGCTTGTAGTGGTCCTCGATGGCATGGGCGACGGCTGCGTCCTCGCCCTGCGCCTCCGCGTAGTAGCGGCCCATCAGGCCCTGCACCTCGGGAAATTCGCCGACCACCTCGGTCTGCAGGTCCGCCTTGCAAAGCCAGGCCGCGCGCTCGGCGAGCGCGATATCGGCGTTGACCGCCGGCGCAAGATGTCCTGCGAGCGCCACGATCCGGTTGATGCGTTCGGCCTGTGTCCCGAGCTTCTCGTGGAACACGATATGCTCGAACTTCGGCAGGCGGTCTTCGAGCCGCATCCGCAGATCGGTATCGTAGAAAAACTTGGCGTCGGAGAGCCGCGCGCGGATGACGCGCTCGCACCCCGCGACGATGGCCTTGCCGCCGTCGGTCGCCTCGATGTTGGAGACGAGGATGAACTTGTTGGCGAGCTTCGCGGTGTTGGCGTCGCGCACCACGAAGCATTTCTGGTTGTTGCGGATGGTGGCGCGGATCACCTCTTCGGGGATCGACAGGAACTCTTGGTCGAACGAGCCCATCAGCACGACCGGCCATTCAACGAGGCCCGCGGCTTCGGCGAGCAGGCCCTCGTCCTCGATCAGTTCGAAGCCTTGGGCAAACGCGAGATTCTTCGCGTCGGTCAGGATGATCTGCGCGCGCCGCGCCGGATCGACCACGACCTTGGCCTTTTCCAGCTTTGCCATGTAGTCGTCGAACCGCTTCACCTTGATCGGGTCGGGCGCGAGAAAACGATGACCGCGCGTGGTGTCGCCGGCTGCGATCCCGCCGACGTCGAATTTCACGACCTCGGGCTCCTCGGTCTCCGGCCCGAACATCGCGACGATGGAATGCAGCGGCCGCACCCAGTTGAGCGCGCCCGGATGCGCCGACGCCTCGCCCCACCGCATCGCCTTCGGCCACGGAAACGACTTCGCGACGTCCGGCACGATCTCACCGATCACCTCAATCGCAGGCCGTCCCGCCTTCTCGATCACGGCGACGTAGAAGTCGCCCTTCTTCGGGTCCTTCTCGATCTTCGCCTGCTCGACCGACGCGAGGCCCGCGGCCTTGAGGAAGCCCGCGACGGCCTTCTCGTTCGCATCGACGCGCGGCCCCTTGCGCTCCTCCTTGATGTCGGGCTGGCGCACCGGCACGCCCGCGACCGCAAGCGCGAGCCTGCGCGGCGTCGCATAGGCGGTGGCGCCTTCATAGGTGAGGCCCGCCTCAACCATCCGATCGGTGACAAGCTTCTTCAAATCCTCCGCCGCCCGCGCCTGCATGCGGGCCGGGATTTCCTCGGAGAAGAATTCGAGCAAAAGATCAGGCATTACGTCAGCTTCTTGTGGCTTCCGTCGCACATCGGCTGCTTGCCCGTGCGCTTGCAGGCGCAGAACCAGGCTTCCTCGGATTTTTCCGCCTTGAACTCGCGCGGCGAGAATTCCGTGCCCTTGTGCGAGCCGTCGCAGAACGGCTGCTTCTTCGAGCGCCCGCAGGCGCACCACCAGTAGCTCTTGCCGCCTTCCACATTCACCGGGATCGGCCGGTTGCCGCCAATTTCGGGAGTCGCACTCATGTCGCACCTCCTGCTTCGGTCTTCAGCCAGGCTTCGCCGCAGGCCTTCGCGAGTTCGCGAACCCGCAGGATGTAGCTCTGCCGCTCGGTCACCGAGATCACGCCGCGCGCGTCCAGCAGATTGAACACATGGCTCGCCTTGATGCACTGGTCGTAGGCGGGCAGCACCATCAGATGCCGGTTGCCGTCCTCCGACCAGCCGGCGTCGAGATAGCTCCTGCACGCACCCTCGGCCATCCGGAACTGCTCGAACAGCATATCCGTGTCGGAATGTTCGAAGTTGTGCCGCGAATATTCCTGCTCGGCCTGCAGGAACACGTCACCGTAAGTGACCTTCTCGGCGCCCTCGCGGCCGTTGAAGTTGAGATCGTAGACCCGGTCGACGCCCTGCACGTACATCGCCAGACGCTCGAGCCCGTAGGTGAGCTCGCCCGCGACCGGCGCGCATTCGAAGCCCGCCACCTGCTGGAAATACGTGAACTGCGAGACCTCCATGCCGTCGCACCAGCACTCCCAGCCGAGCCCCCAGGCGCCGAGCGTCGGGCTCTCCCAGTCGTCCTCGACGAAGCGGATGTCGTGCAGGCTCGAGTCGACCCCGATCGCCGCGAGCGACTTCAGGTATAGCTCCTGGATGTCCGGCGGCGACGGCTTCAGGATCACCTGGAACTGATAGTAGTGCTGCAGCCGGTTCGGGTTCTCGCCGTAGCGGCCGTCCTTCGGCCGCCGCGACGGCTGCACGTAGGCGGCGTTCCAGCGCTTCGGCCCCAGCGCCCGCAGCGTGGTGGCCGGATGGAAGGTGCCGGCGCCGACCTCCATGTCGTAAGGCTGCAGAATCACGCAGCCCCGGTCGGCCCAGAACCGCTGAAGCTGAAGAATCAGCCCCTGAAACGAGCGTTCCGGGCGCATATGGGCGGGAAGTTCATCGGCCATGAAGAGTCCAAGCCCAGGTAGAGGCGCGGATCGGAGCGCGGGCGGCGGGTGAGACGTAACGGGGGGCCTTTCGAGGGTCAAGGCGCGGCCGCGACCTCTCCCCACGCCCCGATCGAACCGTTAGGGTGCCGCCAAAGCCCTCCAAAAATTGGGCCGTCCCAGGGAGGATTTCCGTGCCGCCACGCCTTGCCGTCTTCGTCAGCACACTCCTGGCGCTCGCCGCCGCCCCGACAACCGCACCGGCGCAGGACTTCCCCAACCGGCCGATCCGCATGGTGATCGCCTTCCCGCCCGGCGGGCCGACCGATTTCGTCGGCCGCCTCGTGGCCGACAAGGTGAAGGACATCCTCGGCCAGCCGGTCATCATCGAGAACAAGCCCGGCGCGAACGGCGCGCTCGGTGCCGACAGCGTGGCCAAGGCCGCGCCCGATGGCTACACGCTGTTTCTCTCCACCGTGGGCGCGGTCGCGATCACGCCGCACATGCGGACCGACCTGCCCTATGACGTGCTGCGCGACTTCGCGCCGGTGACCATGGTGGTGGGCAATACCACCGTGCTGGTGGTGCGGGCCGACAGTCCGATCAAGTCGGCCAAGGAGCTGACCGCGGCCGCAAAGGAGAAGCCCGGACAGCTTGCCTTCGCCTCGACCGGCGTCGGCTCCACCACGCACCTGGCGATGGAGCTCTACCAGACCGCAGCGGGGATCAAGTTCGTGCACGTACCTTATCGCGGTGCCGCACCAGCGCTGACTGATCTCCTCGGCGGCCAGGTCGTCGCGTTCTTCGCCGACGTGCCGGTGCTGATGCCGCAGATCCTCGCCGGCAAGGTGCGGCCGCTCGCGGCTGCGTCCGGCAAGCGCAATCCGAAGCTGCCGGACGTGCCGACGCTCGCCGAAGAAGGCTATGCCGACACCGCGTCGGACAACTGGTACGGCCTGCTGGCCCCGGCCAAGACGCCGCCCGCGATCGTCGCGAAAATCAACGACGCGTTCGTCAAGGCGATCAACGATCCGGCGGTGAAGCAGAAGCTGGTCGATTCCGGCGCGGTGCCGGTCGCCGACAAGCCGGAGGCGTTCGGCGCGACCCTCAAGGCCGAGCTTGACCGCTGGGGCAAGGTGGTGCGCGACAAGGGGATCAAGGAAACGAATTAGCCGCCGGCGCGGAACACTTTTCAGCGATACGGCCGGAATTCGCCGGTCGCGGGATCGCGGCGCAGCGTCGGCAAGCGGGCGCGCTCGGGTCGGTGACCCGCACCGGCCGTGCCTGATCGAGCTCGGCGTTGATGCGCTGCCATTCGCGATTGATCAGCTTCATCACCACGACGGCGCCGATGCGCACCGAGCGTCCAGGCGACAAGGGATGGCAACGCAGGCATGGTTCTCTCCTGAGGTCTGTAACGTCTACAGTCCGTATCGCGCCCAAAGCGCCCGCGCTTCGAGCGTCGCAACCACATCTTCCGCGAGGCTTCGGGCCGCTCCACCAGGAAGCCAACCCTCCCCCGATCACCCCCGGCTTGTTCCGGCCGAAAAATCCGCGCTCGGCAATCAGCGGGGTGCGCACCTTGTCGCCATAGCGCTCGCGCAGCACGCCGCGCAGATCGCCGATGGCATCGACCAGGCCGAGTTCGCGGCCTTTTTGACCGGCCCAATACTCGCCGGAAAACAAGGCCGATTCGCGGCTGTCGAGCTTGGTCCCCCGACGGGATTTCACCAGTTCGATAAAGCTAACGTGAATATCGCGCTGGATCGCGTGAAGCCGTTCGACATCCTCCGGCTTCTCCGGCTGGAACGGATCGAGCATCACCTTGCGATCGCCCGCCGTATAGACCCGCCGCTCGACGCCGATCTTCTCGATCAGCCTGTCGAAACCGAACGAGGCGCCGACCACGCCGATCGAGCCGACGATCGAGGACGCATCGCAGACGATTTCGTCGGCCGCACAGGCGATCATGTAGCCGCCGGACGCCGCCACGTCCTCGACGAATGCCAGCACCGGAACCTTCTTCTCGTCGGCCAGCGCCCGGATGCGCTTGAAGATCAGATGCGATTGAACCGCGGCCCCGCCCGGAGAGTTGATCGAAAGCGCAACCGCCCGGATGTTGCTCATGCCGAAGGCGCGATCGAGCGAGCGCGCCACGCTGGCGATGGTCAGCCCGGGCCGCAGCGGGCTGGAAACCCCGATCACGCCGGCCAGCCGCACCACCGGGACCAGCGGAATGTCGCCGCGAAACCGCGCCGGAACCAGCGGGCCGATCACGGCGCGGACACGATCGAGTGAAGATGGCTGAGGCATGGGGCGGGCGTTCACCAATTTACCAGTCATTCATTGTTAACACACCGTTGGCAGTTTAATTGAACCAAAGAATTGCCGGCGCGTTTTCGTCCGGATATCGCGGATGCAAGTATGAAGCTCCTGTTCCTGTTCACTCTCATGCTGTCGATCCTACTGGCGTCGCGTCCAGCGCCGCTGATCCCGTCAACCTGGCGCCGCGGCTCCAGGATCCCCTCCTAGTCCGGCCCCATCGGCAGCGGTTCCGCGCCGCGTAGGATAGCTTCCGCCTCGGCGGTCGGCTTCCCGTCTTCATCGTTGAGCGTCAGTCCCGGCAGCAGCGCAAGCGGCGCGCGGCTGCCCTTTCGCGCGCTGACCAGAATGCGGATGGCCGGCTGTCCGGCGCGACCATGCACCGGCAGCACCGCGACGCCGCCGAAACTGCGCCCGAGCGCCGCCAGCACGTCGCCGAGACCGTCGGCGCGCCAGATCAAGGTCAACACACCCGCGGAGTGCAGCACGCGGGACGCGGCATCCACCCACGACGTCAGCGTGCCTTCGGGCGCCGCATGCGCCAGCCTTTTTTCGGGATCGGGAGACTCGTTCTGCCGCGACGGGTCGTGAAACGGTGGGTTCATCAGCACGCGGTCGGCCGTGCCCGGCGCAATTCCGTGCGCGGCAAACTCGCCCGCCGCGCCCGTCACGTCAAAATTGACCGCCCTCACCCGCTCGCTCATCCCGTTGCGCGCGATATTGTCCGCGGCAAGGCCTGAAAGCTCCGGATCGATTTCAACCAGCGTCACTTCGATATCCGGCGCACGCAATGCCAGGGCGAGCCCCGCGGCGCCGATACCCGAGCCGAACTCGACCACCCGGTCGCCGGAATGCGCCTGTGTCGCAGCCGCCAGCAAAATCGCGTCGTGGCCGACGCGATGGCCGCTGCGCTTCTGCCTGAGCCGCAGCCGTCCGCCAAGAACCGCGTCGTCGGTGAAGCCGGATGAGGCCTCGGAGCTGGGCACCGGCTTCGGCCCCGCCTTGTCCGGGCGCAACTCATGCGCCAGGCCCGCGTCCTCCAGCAGTTGCCGCGCGGTTTCCCAGTTTTCCGCATCGACCAGAATGCGCCGCGGCAGGATGCCGAGCGAGCCTTCCAGCACGCTCATGTGCCGGTCGAGCACCACATGCGGAATGTCGGCGCCCTTGAGCAGCGCCTCGATCGCCGTGATCAGCACCGCATTGTTGGTGCGCACAAGCTCGTGCACGTGAATTCAACTCCGTCGCCGTTCTTCGGCCGGCGCGCGCTGCGCCAGATAGGCCAGGAGTTTCAGTTCGCGCCGGCCGCGCGTCACCGTGTCGAGGATCACGCCGCAGGCGATGGACAGAAACGCCAGCACCATCAGCCCGGTGGACAGCACCGCCGTCGGCAGCCGCGGCACGATGCCGTCGTGGAAATAAGTGACGAAAATCGGGATCGCGAGGCCAACCGCGGCAATTGCGAGAGAGATGCCGATGCCGGTGAACAAAGCCAGCGGCCGCTCGGCGCGGTAGAGCCGCAGCACGGTCTTGAGGATGCGCACGCCGTCGCGCCAGGTGTTGAGCTTGGACGCCGAGCCAAGCGGCCGCGAATAATAGGGCGTGGGCATCTCGCCCACCGGCAATTCGAGTTCGAGTGCGTGAACGGTCAATTCGGTCTCGATCTCGAAACCGCCGGACAGCACCGGAAACGACTTGACGAAGCGCCGCGTGAACACCCGGTAGCCGGACAGCATGTCGGTGAAGGACCGGCCGAACACGTGGGCAACGAAGCCGGTCAGCAGGCGGTTGCCGGCACGGTGGCCCAGCCGATAGGCCGCCTCCTCCCGGTCGACCCGCACCGCGCAGACCATGTCGAGCCGCTCGGCCACCAGCATGCCGATCATTTGAGGGGCACTCGGCGCATCGTAGGTGGCGTCGCCGTCGACCAGCACGTAGATGTCGGCATCCACGTCGGTGAACATGCGGCGCACCACGTGTCCCTTGCCCTGGTGCGTTTCGCGCCGGACGGTTGCGCCGGCCTTGGCCGCGGCCTCGACGGTGCGGTCGGTCGAATTGTTGTCGTAGACGTAGATCGCCGCGTCCGGCAGAGCGGCGCGGAAATCCGCCACAACCTGGCCGATCGCGGCTTCCTCGTTGTAGCAGGGCACCAGCACCGCAACCCGGCCGCGGCCCGAAATCCCGGCGGAGATCGCGGCTGCGGGTTCACTGGAGTCGCTCAGGAGCATGGGGCCTCTCCCACCGGCGGCCCAAGGCTCAGGAAATATCTGAGGAGATATCCTGTCGCACCAGTGGCCGGCGCACTTGTCCGCTTATCATAGCGTTTCTATCTGTTCTCGTGCTAATTGCAGCGGGTCGTTGCCTTTCAGAGGTTCTGGAGAGCGCCTTGGCCGTCGTTATCCCATTCAGTCCGGCAGATGCCACAATCGACCGGCTCGTCGAGCTGACCAACGGGGATATGGCCCGGGTCAATGCCGAGATCCTGTCGCGCACCGGCTCCGAGGTGACCATGATCCCGGAGGTCGCCAATCACCTGATTTCCTCCGGCGGCAAGCGGCTGCGGCCGATGCTGACGCTCGCGATGGCGAGCCTGACCGGCTACACCGGTGACGCCCATATCAAGCTCGCCGCCGCGGTCGAATTCATGCACACCGCGACATTGCTGCACGACGACGTCGTCGACCAGAGCGAGATGCGGCGGGGCAGGCCTGCCGCGCGCAAGGTCTGGGGCAATGAGGCGAGCGTTCTGGTAGGCGACTTTCTGCTCGGCCAGGCGTTCAAGATGATGGTCGAGGTCGGCTCGCTCCGCGCACTCGAAATCCTGTCCTCCGCCGCGGCCGTGATCGCCGAGGGCGAGGTGATGCAACTCGGGGCCGCCAAGAACACCGCCACCACCGAGGACGAATATCTCGCGGTGATCCGCGCCAAGACCGCCGAGCTGTTCGCCGCGGCCTGCGAGGTCGGCCCGGTCCTGACCCAGCGCCCGAAGGCCGAGGCCGCCGCCTGCCGCTCGTTCGGCATGAACCTCGGCATCGCCTTCCAGCTGGTCGACGACGCGCTCGACTACGGCGGCAAGTCCGCCAAGCTCGGCAAGAACATCGGCGACGACTTCCGCGAGGGCAAGATTACGCTGCCGGTGGTGCTGTCGTTCCGCCGGGGCTCGGAAAGCGAGCGTACCTTCTGGACCCGCGCACTGGAGCAGGGCGAGATTGCCGACAACGATCTCGACACCGCGGTCGGCCTGATGATCAAGCACCGGGCGCTGGAAGACACCATCAAACGCGCGCAGCATTATGGCGCGATCGCCCGCGACGCGCTGGCGCTGTTCCCGGCGTCGGAGATGAAGCAGGCGCTGGAAGAGGCGGTGGAATTCTGCACCGCGCGCACGCACTGACTAGCCGAACGTCGTCGCCCTCACCCACCATTTCGGCTCTGCGGCCGCGAGGCTGCGCGCCGCGGCATTGGCCGCGCGCGGCGACCCGTAGATCCCGAAGCAGGTCGCGCCCGACCCCGACATGCGCGCGAGCAGGCAATCCTTCGTCCCGCGAAAACTGTCCAGCACGCGGGCGATCACCGGCTCCATTTCAACGGCCGGGGCTTCGAGATCGTTGCCGTGCCGGAAAAGGTATTCGACGAAGGCCTCGACACCGCGCGGCAAGGCGCGCGATGGCGCGGCCCTTCGCACCGGCCCGCCGGGCTTCAGCCCGAGCCGCATGAACACGTCTTTGGTGGGCACCGCGACGCCCGGATTGATCATCACCGCGGCAAGCTTCGGCATTTTCAATGGCGCCGATAGCGCTTCGCCGATGCCGCGCATCCGCCGCGGACGCGGGTCGACGCAGACCGGCACGTCGGCACCGATCATCGGGGCGATCTTCTGAAGCGGCAGGCTGCCGGGCTTGCGCCGGTTGGCCCTGGCGAGAAGCCGGAGTGCCGCTGCCGCATCCGACGAGCCGCCGCCCAGCCCCGCCGCGACCGGCAGGCGCTTGTCGAGCGTGAAGCGGCCGAGCTTGAGGTCCGGCACTGCGGCCGCGAGCGCTCGCGCGGCCTTCAGAACCAGGTTGTCGTCGAGCGGCCCGGCCTGTTCGGCCGTCGCGCCGCGCACCGCGAGCGACAAAGCCGGTCCGGGCGAAAGCGTCAGCCGGTCGGCGATGCCGGCGAACACCACGAGGCTGTCGAGCATATGATAGCCGTCGGCCCTGCGGCCCAGCACGGCGAGCGTCAGATTGATCTTGGCGGGGGCGGGTTCGACGAGGACTGCCATCGGCAAGCTTCATAACCGCCGCCGCGGCGGTTGTCGCCACCGTATCCCCAGACGCACAATGCCCGGCACAGGCCGGGCATTGGGTCAGCTTGCAAACGAAAAGCCCGGCTCAGCCGCCGTCCGGCTTCTTCTGCGCATTGGCCGCGGAGGTGTCCTCCTGCAGGCCCGACACGAGCTTCTGCTTGATCTTCACCAGTTCTTCGGGCTCGGGCTTGAGGTCGCGGGCGTGCGACCACTGGAAATTCGCCTCCAGCGTCCGGCCGGTCTTCCAGTAGGCGTCGCCGAGATGGTCGTTGATAGTCGGGTCCTCGGGCTTCAATTCGACGGCCCGCTCCAGGTGCTTCACGGCTTCCTCGTAGTTGCCGACCCGGTAATAGGCCCAGCCGAGCGAGTCGACGATGTAGCCGTCGTCGGGCCGCTGCTCGACCGCGCGGCGGATCATCTTCATGCCTTCGTCGAGATTGTTGCCCTGGTCGATCCAGGAATAGCCGAGGTAGTTGAGAACGTGCGGCTGGTCGGGGAACAGCTTCAGCGCCTGCTTCAGGTCCGCCTCGGCGAGATCCCATTTCTTGTCGCGCTCATAGCAGATGCCGCGGAAATAGAAGATCAGCCAGTTCGGCCGCTCCGGATTGGCGATATTGGCAACGCCCTTGCTGTAGACCGTGGAGCACTCATTGAACGCCTTGCGGGCGCGCAGGATGTTGCCGAGCGCCATGATGGCTTCCTGATCGCTGCCGTTGTCGGCGATCAGCTTGTTGAGGCGCTGCTTCGCCTCGTCGGTGCGATCCAGCGTATCGAGATTGCTGGCGAGCTGGATCTCGGCGTTGCGGCGGAGCGGCGAATTCGCCGGCACGCGCTCATACATCCGGATCGCGGCCTGCGGGTTCTTCACCTGCTCGTACAGGTCGGCAAGCGAGAGCAGCGCCAGCGGCTGGTTCGGCGCGAGATAGAGCGCAAGCTGGAGATAAACCAGGCCCAGGTCCTCGCCGCCGCGGCGGCCGAGCGCCGCGCCCAGCCCATAGAGCACTTCGGCGGCTCCGGCCTGCGCGCTGTCGACGATCTGCGGCAGCGACCTGCCCTTGTTGAGATTGTCCATCGCCTCGACGATCAGCGGATGGCGCGGCAGTTGCGCGTCGAACGCCTTGTAGATCTTCAGCGCCTCTTCCTTGGAGCCGTTGCGCGACTGCCAGGTGCCGTAGGACTCGACGATGCGCAGCGCCGTGCCGTCGAGCTTGTGGGCGCGGTCGAAGCGCTTGCCGGCTTCCTTCTTCGAGCCGGAAAGATCGAGGATCAGGCCCGCGTGCAGGTCCTTGAACAGCGCGTACCAGTCGGCGCCCTGCAGCTTGTCGATCGACTCGATCGCGAGTTTGGATTCGCCCGCGCCGTAGCTTGCCCAGGCGGCGAGAAGAGTTGCGGCGAGATCGGTGATCGGGCCGCGCACCGACTGGGTCAGGTTCTGCTTCGCGGCTGCGTATTTCTTCTGCTTCAACGCCTTCACGCCGATCACCAGGCGGGCGATCCGGTCGTTCTTGTCGAGCACGACCACCTGCTCGGCGAGCCGCGTGGCCTCCTCGACGTCGCCTTCCGCCAGCACCGACAGGAACGCGCGCTGCAGAAGTTCGCTGTTGCGCGGATCGTTGCGAAGCGCCGCGCGGTAGTAGGCGGCGGCGGCGCCTGCGTCGCGCTGCGTGCCGGCGTGGCGCGCCGCGAGATAACTCCCCGACATCGACAGCCGGGCCAGTTCGCTCGCCGACGGCACGAAGGCCTGGCTCTGCGGCGGGTTCTGCGAGGTGCCTTGGGCTGACAGGGTCGCGGGCAGACAGAGCGTCACGGCGCCAAGCAAAACCCCAGCCAAACGGCGAATTTTCATCGAAACGGTCACGGGCAAATGCCTCCACGGGCGGCGAAGCGCCAGCCCTCCGAGTCGCCCGCAGAATGGACTTTTTGCAAGCCGCCCGCAAGGATCAGGGAACTGTGCGACCTCTCGGCGTCAGTCTCGCGAAACACCTTGCTAACCGCGATGTGGCGGCATCGTGACCGATGGCCGGAACCTGCTTCACATAGACGAATATTTGGGCCCTCCGCCGCCTTCCGGCGGCACCCAGGTGATGTTCCGGTTGGGGTCCTTGATATCGCAGGTTTTGCAGTGGACGCAGTTCTGCGCGTTAATCACAAATCGCGGTTTTCCGCCCTCCTCGACCCATTCGTAGACGCCGGCCGGGCAATAACGACTTGACGGCCCTGCATAGACATCGTGCTCGGATGCCTGCTGAAGCGCCATGTCGCCGACATGCAGATGCGGCGGCTGGTCCTCTTCGTGATTGGTGTTGGAAAGGAACACCGATGACAACCGGTCGAAGGTGAGCTTGCCGTCCGGCTTCTGATAGGCGACCGGCCGGCACTCGATCGCGGGGCGGAGCGTTTCGGAGTCGGGCTTGCCGTGGGCCACCGTGCCGAACAGCGAGAAGCCGAGCGTATTGCACCACATGTCGAAGCCGCCGACGGCGATGCCGAAGAGCGTGCCGAGCTTCGACCACAAGGGCTTGGCGTTGCGCACCTTCCAAAGATCCTTGCCGATCTCGCCCTTGCGCCAGGCATCCTCGTAGCCCGCGATCTCGTCATGGGCGCGTCCCGAAGCCAAAGCCTCGGCGACGTGCTCGGCCGCCAGCATTCCGGACAAGATCGCGTTGTGGCTGCCCTTGATGCGCGGCACGTTGACGAAGCCCGCGGCGCAACCGATCAGTGCGCCGCCCGCAAACGTCAGCCTGGGCACCGACTGATAACCACCCTCGGTGATCGCGCGGGCGCCGTAGGACAGCCGCTTGCCTCCCTCGAACGTGCCGCGGATGTCCGGATGCGTCTTGAAGCGCTGGAATTCCTCGAACGGCGACACATAGGGGTTGCTGTAGTTGAGGTGGACCACGAAGCCCACGGCCACCAGGTTGTCGTCGAAGTGGTAGAGGAACGAGCCGCCGCCGGTGGAATTGTCGAGCGGCCAGCCGAAGCTGTGCTGCACCAGTCCGGGCTTGTGCTTGTCCGGCGCAACCTGCCACAGCTCTTTCAACCCGAGGCCGTACTTCTGCGGCTGCCGGCCGCTATCCAGTCCGTACTTCGCGATCAGCATCTTCGACAGGCTGCCGCGCGCACCTTCGGCAAACAGTGTGTACTTGGCGCGAAGCTCCATGCCGCGGGTGAAGTCGCCGCGCGGCGTACCGTCCTTGGCGATGCCCATGTCGCCGGTGGCGATGCCGACCACCGCGTCGTTGTCGAACAGGACCTCGCTCGCGGCAAAGCCCGGATAGATTTCCACGCCGAGCGCCTCGGCCTTGGTCGCAAGCCAGCGGCACACATTCCCCAGCGAAACGATGTAGTTGCCGTGGTTCGACATCAAGGGCGGCATCATGAAATTCGGCAGCCGCAGCGCCGAGGACTGGCCGAGGAAGTAGAAGCGGTCGTCGGTGACCGCAGTCTTGATCGGCGTGTCCTCGGAGCGCCATTCCGGCAGCAGCCGGTCGAGGCCGATCGGATCGATCACCGCGCCCGACAGGATGTGTGCGCCCACCTCCGAGCCCTTCTCGACCACCACAACGCCGAGATCGGGCGACCGCTGCTTGAGATGGATCGCGGCGGCGAGCCCCGCGGGTCCCGCGCCGACGATGACGACGTCGAACTCCATCGCTTCCCGGGCAGGCGTTTCATCGGCCATAGCGCTCTCGCAACCGTTTGTTGCACATGGACATACTCCATAACATGATACCCTGAGCCGGGGCATTGAGGGGAATGCCGTCGAGGAACACGTAATGGCGAACGGCCACTATCTGGAAAAAGACCGCCTGGCGAACGTCATCGCGGCCATCCAGATCATGGGCCTCGCCGACCGCCCCTCCGGCACCCTCAATCGCTGGATTGCCGAGCTTGAAGCCAGCGAAGAACTGACATCCCAACAGCTCGACCAGGCTCCGATCAAGTTCGCCGAACGCAAGAAGTGGCAGACGGTCTTCGAACAACATCCGGAATTCTTCAAGACCTACACGCTGCGGGGCGACCTGCGGGTGCTGCTGCGCTGGCGCTATGCCGACACGCTCAAAAACGGGGCCAATGACGCAGCCGTCAGCACCGACGAGAGCGAACCGCGCCCGACCAAGCCGCTGTCCGCCGACCAGCTCCAGGTGCTGATCAACACCGCGATCGGGCTGCATGCCAAGGAGGTCGAGGCGCAGCGAGGCCCGGATAAATTTCCGCCGCTTTTGATGGCCATCATCGGCGCAGCGGTAGGCACCGTTACCGGCGGCATCATCGTTCTGCTGCTGAGTCTCCTGCAAAGCCCGCATTCGCACCGGCTGTTCGACTGACAATGATCTCCGACCGCACCAGGACGAGCCGCGAGCTTCTCGCCTTCTACGCCGAAGCCGGCGTCGACACCGCGGTGGGCGAAGCACCGAACGACTGGCTGTCGGACCGGCCCGCGCCGCCCGCAACTCCGGACCTGCAACCCGAGGCGCAGCCACCAGGCGAAGCCCCCAGCGCGCCCGCCGTGCGAAAGCCCCTCGTCACCACGCCACTGCCGCCACCGGTCGCAGCCCCGCCGCCGCCGGACGCCGCCGTGATGGCCGCGCGCGAGGCCGCGCGCAACGCGGCAAGCCTCGACGAGCTTCGCGCGATCCTCGACCGCTTCGAGGGCTGCGCGCTGAAAAGCTCGGCGAGCCGTCTGGTGTTCGCCGACGGCACGCCGGGCGCGCGGCTGATGTTCGTCGGCGAGGCCCCCGGCGCGGAGGAAGACCGCCAGGGCCTGCCCTTCGTCGGCCGCTCGGGGCAATTGCTCGACCGGATGTTGCACGCGATCGGGCTCGAGCGGAAAGCGGTGTACATCGCCAACATCGTGCCGTGGCGGCCGCCCGGCAACCGTACGCCGACGCCGGTGGAGACGCAGATCTGCCTGCCGTTCGTGCAGCGGCAGATCGAGCTTGCCAATCCCGATATCCTCGTGACCGTCGGCCAGCCGTCGACCGGCGCGCTGCTCGGCATCCAGGGCATCATGAAGAATCGCGGGCGCTGGTTCAGCTACCAGACCGGCACGCGCGAGATCCGGGCGATGCCGATGCTGCACCCGGCCTATCTGCTGCGCTCGCCGATCGGCAAGCGGCTCGCCTGGCGCGATCTGCTGGCGATCAAGAAGGCGCTGGGCTAGCAAATGGGTTCGTTTGGTCTTTTTGCAATTATCAGTTTTATAATTCATGTTTGCAACTTAATGCATGACCGATGCGGAGCTCTTTTGTTCGTTTCGCTCACTCGCATACGGAGCTGAATACCTCGTCGTTCAAGAATGCTTCCCCGTGCCGTGGCGTATTCGCGCGTTGCCGCGGCGCGTTGCGCCCGCCCCTCAACAAGCAGGATGCGGACTTCTATCCCAAGGAAAAGATGCCTGTCAACCCGCAGGCCCTGCCGGTGCGTCAGTCCACCGCTTTCATGCCGGTACAGCGCGGCCCCGCTGCCACCGTTTCAAATCCAGCACCATCCGCACGACGCCACCCAACGCCCGAATTGCCGGAATTCCGGTGGTCGCCGAAAACAGCGCGACCGCGAGCCCGAAGTCGGCCAATGCCTGCGCGAACCTGATCGCGCAGGTGACGCCGATCGCGTCGAACGGCGGGCATTGGCCGTTAACCCAAACCATGCCGAGCGCGAGACCCGCCGCCAGCATGACCGCGAGCGCCGGGTAGCAAATTAACCTGAGCAACAGAAAGAGCGCGCGTCGCATTGCGTTTCACTGCCGGGACGCAATGATGCTCGCACGCTTACGGCCAGTTCGCCACCGGGGTGCGGCGCCGGTGTGCGTCCGTTCGGGCGTCTGGAGATTAACCATGTGCAGCGACCGCCGCAGCTTTCCTTTCCCGCATCTCATCGCCTTCGGCGCTTCGATCGTATTCGTTTCAGCGGCAAGCGCGCAGACGGCGGGACCATACCGGCCGGTGCCGAGCAACCAGCCGGGCCCCAGCTACACCACACCCGGCACCACGCGCTCGACCGGGCCCGGTCAGCCGGCCACCACCAGCCAGCCGCCGTCTTCGTCCTATCGGCCGGTCCAGCCTTCACAGCCCGCTCAGGCCCAGCCGGCGACCTCGCCCGCCCCCGCTCAGCCGCAGCGCGCCGCGCAGCCGGCCGCGGCCGATGCCCAGGCGCAAGCCCCGCGCCGCGCTCAGGCGTCGGTCTCGGCCCAGGCCGCCGCGGCCTGCATGAACGAGCGCAAATCGGCCAATCCCGATGTCGCAATCAAGAGCTGCGACGCCGTCATCGACGAGACGATGAAGAACCTCGCCAACGGCTATTACTTCCGCGGCATGGCCAAGGCCGACAAGAACGATTTCGACGGCGCGATCGGCGACTACAGCCAGGCGCTGAAGTTCGATCCGCAGGACCCCGACTATCTCAACAGCCGCGCCGCCGCCTACGAGGCCAAGAACGATCTCGACAAGGCGCTCGCCGACTACAACCAGTCGCTCAAGGTCAACCCGAAGTCGATCTACGCCTACAACAACCGCGGCGCCACCTATCAGCGCAAGGGCGACTACGCGCGCGCCGCCGCCGACTACGGCGAGGTGACCAGGCTGCAGCCGAACAACATCGACGCCTGGAGCGCGCGCTGCTGGGTGCGCGCGATGACGCCCGGCCAGGCGCAGCAGGCGCTGTCGGATTGCGACCAGGCGCTCAAGATCAAGGCCGACGTGCCCGACGTGCTCGACACGCGCGGCTTCGTCAATCTGAAGCTCAACCAGTTCGACAACGCGATCAAGGACTACGACGCGGCGCTCAAGCTCGACGCCAAGCAGGTCGGTTCGCTGTACGGCCGCGGCCTCGCCAAGCTGCGCAAGGGTGACCGCAATGGCGCGGCCGACATCAATGCAGCCAAGGGCATGAAGGCCGGCATCGCCGAAGAGTTCGCGCGCTACGGGCTGAAGCCGTAACCGCGCCTGCACGGAGAATTGGGCTTATTTCTTCTTCCGGATTTCAGTGCCCCTGGTGCCGGGTCCGGTGCGATGCCGGGTTCGCTGCACGCTGCTATTCCTTCTGATCATGCCTTTTCATGCAGGAGCGGTACTGGTGATGCTCCCACGCACCCCAGGTCCGCTGCTTGAACTTGCTTGCGACGGCGCTGCATTCGCGATTCCTTGTCGCGCGCAACGCTTTCTCCCTCGCGTGCAAGACCGCCCGTGGTCATCGACAATCCGATCAAAATCGCCGCGATTGCTCTCATGAAGCCAGCCCGGCGCAGAACGTGTGAAAGCATGGGCGCGCTGAATCGCGCGACGCGGAATGAGACGCGTGCCGGCTGGCTCCAGCGTCGCACACGTCTTCCAAAAAAAGACACATGGTATCCGCCTCCCAATAGACATTCGGAATTCATGACAGTCCTCAGCTCAGATTGCCCTTAAACCGGGTCGTTGCCCTTGGCCTAGATGATCGGCTTCGCCTCCGGGCTCTTCATCAGCTTGATCAACTCGCGTGCCGCCTGCTGGTTGGGCGAGACCGCCGACACGCCGGCGGTGAACATCACAATGGAATTGATCGCGGCCGGCAGGGGGGCCAACACTTTCAGCTCGGCGGCCTGCGCATTCCCGCAAAGGACCAGCAGGACACCCGCGGCGAATGCTGGGCCGGCAAACTTCACTCTTTGCATTTTCCTCATCCTGCTATGGCGAATTTCGCGGCGAAAATCAGCGCCAGGATCACCACCGCGGGCTTCGCCTCCGTAATCTTGCCGGCAATGAGCTTGCAGAGCACGTAGGTGATGAAGCCGAGCCCGATGCCGGTCGCGATCGAATAGGTGAACGGCATCGTCACCGCGGTGACCACCGCCGGCGCGGTTTCGGTGAGATCGTCCCAGGCCATGTCGGCGAGCCCTTGCGTCATGACGCAGGCGACATAAAGCAATGCCGCCGCCGTGGCATAGGCCGGCACCATTCCGGCGAGCGGCGAGAAGAACAGCGCGAGAATGAAGAACATCGCCACGAAGGCCGCGGTGAGCCCGGTCCGCCCGCCGGCCGCGACGCCCGACGCGCTTTCGATGTAGCTCGTCGTGGTCGAGGTGCCGATCAGCGAGCCGAACATCGCGGCAAAGCTGTCGGCCAGCAGCGCCTGTTTCATCCGCGGCAGCTTTCCGTCCTTGTCGAGCAGCCCCGCGCGGTGCGCCACGCCGATCAGCGTGCCGGCGTTATCGAAGATGTCGACCAGCAGGAAGCTGAACACCACGATCAGGAAGGTGTGCTCGAGAATGCGCGAGAAATCGAGCTGGAACAGCGTCGGCGCGATCGACGGCGGTGGTGCGACCACGCCGGTGAACTTGGAAAGGCCGAGCGGAATGCCGATCGCGGCCACGATCAGAATGCCGATCACGGTGCCGCCGATCACCTTGCGGAAGTTCAGCGCGACGATCAGCACGAAGCCGAGCAGGCACAGCACCGGCGGCCAGCTCTTGAGGTCGCCGAGTGTCACCAGCGTCGCCGGATGCGCCACCACGAGCTTGGCCTCCTCCAGTGCGATGATCGCCAGGAACAGGCCGACGCCGGCCGAGATCGCAAGCTTCAGGTTTCTCGGGATCGCATCGATGATGTATTCGCGCACCCGGAACAGCGACAGCGCGAAGAACAGCGCGCCCGAGCAGAACACCGCCGCCAGCGCCTGCTGCCACGAATATTTGTAGCCGAGCACCACCGTGAAGGCGAAGAACGCGTTGAGCCCCATGCCGGGCGCGAGCGCGATCGGATAGTTGGCGTAGAACGCCATCACCAGGGTCGATACCGCGGATGCGATGCAGGTCGCGACGAACACAGCGCCTTGGTCCATGCCGGCCTTGGCGAGGATCGACGGATTGACGAACAGGATATAGGCCATCGTCAGGAACGTGGTGGCGCCGGCGATGAACTCGGTGCGCACATTGGTGCCGTTCTCGGAAAGTTTGAAGGTTCGCTCGAGAAAGCCCGCAGGCTCAGGCCCCGCAGATCTGGTGGATGCGTCGCTCATCGTCAGCCCCCCGAAAATCCGGCTCTCGTACAGCATAGCGGGCTGCCATGCCCGGCACACCTGCCTCTTGCGGAATTCAACAGCGAGGATGACATAGGGAACGGTGAGCGTTCCGATTGCGTTGCCAAGGCACGGCGCCAAGGCGTCGCAGCCCGGAGCCTCGCGGAGCACGACACGATGGACCTCGATCCCGTCCTGCTGGCCCGCCTGCAATTCGCCTTCACCATCACGTTTCACATTATTTTTCCGACATTCACGATCGGGCTGTCGGCCTATATCGCGACGCTCGGCGTGCTTTGGCTGCGCTCCGGCGAGGAGCGCTATCACCGGATCATGCGGTTCTGGACCAGGATCTTCGCCGTGTCGTTCGCGATGGGCGTCGTATCCGGCATCGTGCTGAGCTACCAGTTCGGCACCAACTGGAGCCGCTTCTCGGTGGTGGTCGGCAACGTGATCGGCCCGCTGATCGGCTACGAGGTGCTGACCGCGTTCTTCCTCGAGGCCACGTTCCTCGGCATCCTGCTGTTCGGCTTCAACCGCGTGCCGCCGTGGCTTTACGTGCTGTCGGCTGCCGTGGTCGCGGTCGGCACCGCCACCTCCGCCTTCTGGATTCTGTCCGCCAACAGCTGGATGCAGCACCCGACCGGCCACGAGGTCCGCGACGGCATCGCCTATCCGCTGGACTGGATCGGCCGTGGTGTTCAATCCGACGTTTCCCTATCGCCTCGCCCACATGCTGAACGCCGCCTATCTCACCACCGGCTTCGTCGTGCTCGCGGTCGGCTGCCGCTTCCTGCTCGCCGGCCGCCATGTCGAGGATTCGCGCACCATGATGCGGATGGCGATCGGGCTTCTTGCCATCCTGGCTCCACTCCAGGTGTTGATCGGCGACCAGCACGGGCTGAACACGCTCAAGCATCAGCCCACGAAAATCGCGGCCATGGAGGGGCACTGGGACGGCTCCAGGCCAGGCGACTTCCACATCTTCGCCTGGCCCGACCAGAAGGCCGAAAAGAACCATTTCGAGATTTCGATCCCGCGCGGCTCCTCGCTCATCCTCACCCATGACTGGAACGGGCTGTTCCCCGGCCTCAAGGACGTGCCGGCCTCGGAACGCCCGCCGGTGCTGCCGGTGTTCTTCGCCTTCCGCATCATGCTGGCGATAGGCTTCTTCATGGTGGCGGCCGCGCTCTACGGTGCGTTCCTGTGGTGGCGCGGCAGGCTGTTCGAGACGCGCTGGTATCTCCGGGTGATGTCGCAGTCGTGGTGGATCGGCTTCGTCGCCGTGATCGCGGGCTGGGTGGTCACCGAAAGCGGACGCCAGCCGTGGATCGCGACCGGCATCCTTCGCACCGCCGACGCCATCTCGCCGGTGTCGGCCGCGCAGGTGCTCGACGACGCTGGTTCTGTTTGTCGTGGTCTACGGCATCGTGTTCGCGATGGGCATCTACTACATGAACCGGCTGATCAATAAGGGCCCGCAGGACCATGCCCCGTCCGCCGACGAAGAGACGCTGCCGAACCGGCCGATCGCCGCGGCGCACGGCGCCGGGCGCGAGGCGCTACGCAGGTAGCACCGACAGGAGGCACTGCCATGGAATGGTATCTGCCGGTGATCTGGGCCGCCGTGATCGGCACCGCGGTTGCGCTCTACGTCATTCTCGACGGCTTCGATCTCGGCATCGGCATCCTGTTTCCGACCACGAAATCGGAGGGCGAGCGCGACCAGATGATGCGCTCGATCGCGCCGTTCTGGGACGGCAACGAAACCTGGCTGGTGCTGGGCGGCGGCGGATTGTGGGTGGCATTCCCGCACGCCTATGCGGTGATCATGCCGGCGCTGTACCTGCCGGTGATCGTGATGCTGCTGGCGCTGGTATTTCGCGGCGTCGCATTTGAATTCCGCCACGTGTCACGCAGCAAGACCTGGTGGAATCTCGCGTTCACCGCGGGCTCGACGCTCGCTGCGTTCTCGCAAGGGGTGATCCTTGCGGGATTGATCCAGGGTATCGACGTCAGGAACGGCGCATTCGCCGGCGGCGCGTTCGACTGGGCGACGCCGTTTGCGGTGCTGTGCGGGCTCGGCGTGGTCGCAGGCTATGCGCTGCTCGGCGCGACATGGCTGGTGATGAAAACCGAAGGCCCGGTCGCGCGAGCGTGCCCGCGGCCAGGCGAAGACGCTGCTGGTCGCGGTGCTGGGATTCATGGGCGTGGTGAGCCTGTGGACGCCCTATGTGCAGCCCGTGATCGCCGCGCGCTGGTTCTCGCTGCCGAACATTCTCTATCTGTGGCCGGTGCCCGTGGTCACCGCACTGATCGCGTTCGGCGCGTGGCGCGCCCTCGACAAGGGCCGCGAGGTACGTCCCTTCTTCGCGTCGATTGCGATGTTTCTTCTGGGCTATCTCGGCCTGGTGATCTCCTGGTTTCCCTATCTCGTGCCGCCGTCGATGACGGTCTGGCAGGCCGCCGCGGTGCCGGCGAGCCAGATCTTCATGCTGATCGGCACGCTGGTGTTCCTGCCGCTCGCGCTCACCTACACGGCGCTGGTGTACTACCTGTTCCGCGGCAAGGTGCGGCCCGGAGAGAGTTATCATTAGAGTGCGCGCGCGAACCGCGCTGCTCTCCGGCCGGCCGCAAATCAACAGGGCCGGCCGTCAAACACGACTCAACGACAGCACCTGCATTTCAGTTCAGCCGCGAATTGAGAACGAGTTTCTTGATGACCCCCTCCTTCTCCAAGCCATCAATAATCGACGTGTCGGCAATGTCCGTCTCCAGCAGCGACCGGGCCGCCGGATACTTGGCGATCATCGCACGCCGAACGTCCGTCATATCTCCCAGTGCGGGCCGGGGATTTTCCGGCAGGAGCGGCGCATAGAATGCACGCAAGCGCTCGACGGCGGCGCGATCGGTGAAGTTCAGGTATTGCTCCAGGATCGGAACGACAACATCCGGCCTGGTCTTGAAAAGCTGTATCGACTCGACCATCGCCTGGACGACGCGGTTCACCACAGGGCGATTCTCCGCGATCATTCTCCGCGTCGTGCCGAAGATCGAAGGCGCTCCGAAAGCGCGGGTTTCAAACGAGTTCCACCCGTGCCTGCTGTCTCCAAGAAAGCGGAAATCGATCGGCAAAGTGCCTGCATCGATCTCGCCCGCCGCGAGCGCATCGAATATCCGCTGGTATGACCCGAGCACCACGTACTCGGCGGTTACACCCGCTTTTTCCAGCGTCAAACGGCCCAGTATGCTCGTTTGTCCGGAATGCACATCGGCAGGCACTCCGACGCGCTTGCCGGCGAGCTGCTGCAGGCTCTTGAACTCGCTCCGCGCAACCAGGAACACGCCGACCTGATTTGGAACGGTGTTCCTGAGCAGGATCACCGCGTCGCCTCCGTTGAGCACGTTTTCCGCGATCGGAATGACGCCGGTTTGCACGAAGTGCCAGTCGCCGCGCATCAGGCCGGCCGCGGTTTCAGGACCTCCGACCGCCAGCTTCGGAAAGCTCACGTCCAGTCCGTATTTCTTGAAATTCCCGCCTGAGTGCCGATCCATGCCACCGAATGGCTGGTCGCATTGAGTCCGGTTGTCATTCTTATCTTGAAGTCCTCCGCGGCGGCCGAGCGCCCGGACGGCGGCGAACACAGAACCGCAAACGACAATACCGAGACCAGCAGCGTGGTGATCATGCTCCGTATTTTCATTGGACCGCTCCATGGACATATCATCTGCAACATTGGCGAAACCCGCCGGCGAACGTCTTCGTACCTTGACGAACCCCGCTTCATTGCGCCGCCCGATCGAAAATGCGCGCATCGGCTCCTGATGCGATCGCCGGACCGCTATCGAAGAATGACGCCGCGGGTTCACGCTGTACGGCGCGCTTTTGCACGGCCGGCACTTCGCAAAAATACACACCGTCCCTTTCCAGGATCGGACGAAGCGTTGCAGCCGCGATCCTGGCCGGAGAAATGTTGTTCGCGACTGCAAGAGACGCCGCCGTCCCGGCGGCCTGTCCCATGACAAAGCAGGCCCCGCTGGCCCGCGTTGCCGACTGTCCTTCGTGGGTGGTCGATGCACAGCGTCCCGCCACGAGCAGATTCGAAACGGCCATCGGCAGGAGCATCCGGTACGGCAAATCGAACGTGCCGATCGAACTGGACGGGTCTGGCCATTCCCATCCCGTGCTTTCAGCGATGTAGTTGTCGATCGGCAAGCCGTTGACGCCGATACTGTCGTCAAATTGCCTGAACGACATGATGTCGTCGCCCGAGACCTGATATTCGCCGACAATCCGGCGCGTCTCCCGCACACCCAACTGCGGCGGAATATCGACGATATATGCGTCGCGAAAGCCAGGAACGTCCTGGCGCAGGAAGTCAAAAAACTCGATCGCTTGCCGGCGGCCTTCGATTTCGCCGGCGCTGAGCTCAAGCGCGTCGCAACCATTCACGGCTCGGCCGTCCGGATTTTTCACCTTCGTGACGTTCACGCGCCATTCAATCGGATTTCGTTGCGGCCGCAGCACGGCATGGGTTCCCGGAAGCGATCTGCCGCGCTCCATTGCCCTCGCCATCAACGGCCTGATCGTGCGCCAGGCGTCTCCCGCCGCTGCCGGCGCGACCCCGTTCACGCGAAAGGTCATGGTCGGGTAAAGCAGATTTCCGGCGTCGTCGCCCATCGCAAATGGCGCGCCGGCCCACTTCGCAAGGTCGGCATCGCCTGAACAGTCGATAAAGATCTTGCCGAGAACCGCCCGCCGTCCGGACTTGGTTTCGACAAGGAGCGAGCCGATCTCACCATCGGGCTTCATGACGACGCCGACGGCCAATGCATGAAACAGGACGTCAACGCCCTTGGCGAGCAGCAACTGGTCGGCCGCACATTTGTAGATGGCGGTGTCATAGGCTCGCGCCTTGGTCTTGTTGAAGACGATATGCGGCTCGTTCAGCCCGCCAAGCCGGTCGATCCGCTCGAGCAGCTCGTCGCAGATGCCATGCACGACCTGGCGTATCTCTCCGTAGACATTGGCGTATAGCCCGAAGAAATTCGTGACGCCGGCGGCCGTTCCCATTCCGCCAAGAAAGCCATAGCGCTCGATCAGAAGCGTTCGACAGCCATGCGAGGCTGCCGCGGCGGCAGCGGCAATCCCCGAGGGCCCCCCGCCTACGACGACAACGTCGTACTCTCCGTGGACCGGTGTCCGGCGGATGGCCTCTTCCACGAACATGGCGCTGTCGTTCGCCGTCACTTTGTCGCCCCCACGGTTGCACGGATCGAGCGATCGAGCGCCGTGAATATCTGATCGATCTGCGGTTCGCTCACGATCAGAGGCGGGGCGACGATCAGTGTGTTTCCCACGCCCCGCACCATCATGCTCTCGTCGGCGAACGCCCGATGCATGATCTCGTGTCCGATCCGGGCCGCAGCGGCGGGCACCACCGACAGATCGATCCCTGCGGCAAGTCCAACCGATCGGATATCGGCGACCGCGGGGCAGTTCCTGAGCTCGCCGGCCCGTTCGGCCCAGAGCGGCTCAAGCTTCTTCGCCCGCTCAAACAAACCTTCGTCCTCGTAGAGCTGAACCGTCGCAAGCGCTGCGGCGCAGGCGAGCGGATGAGCCGAGTACGTGTAGCCGTGAAACAGCTCGATCACGTGCTCGGGACCGTTCATAAACGCGGCGTGTACGTTGTCGCTGACGATCACACCGCCCATCGGGACCGTCCCGGAGGTGATGCCTTTGGCGAATACGATCATGTCGGGCACGACGCCGTACCGCTCTGCCGCGAAGGCATGCCCCAACCGTCCGAAGCCCGTAATCACCTCGTCAAAGATCAGCAATATCCCGTGCCGGTCGCAGATTGCGCGCAGCCGCTGGAGATAGCCCTGAGGCGCCGGCAAAACCCCGGTCGATCCGGCCATCGGCTCCACGATGACCGCGGCGATCGTGGAAGCATCATGCAGCCTGACAAGATCGGCAAGATCGTCCGCCAGGTGAGCCCCCCACGACGGTTCTCCCTGGGTGAAGGCCTGATGCTCACGGCTGTATGTGCTGCGCAGATGACCGCTGCCGGCAAGCAACGGACCGAACATCTTGCGGTTCTGTGCGATGCCGCCCACCGAGAGGCCGCCAAAGCCCACGCCGTGGTAACCGCGGTCACGGCCGATCAAACGGGTCCGCGAGGCGGCACCCCGCACGTGGTGAAATCCGATCGCGACCTTGAGTGCCGTATCGACGGCCTCGGAGCCCGAATTGCAGAAGAAAACGTGATTGAGCGGGTCCGGCGCCAGCCGCGCAACACGATCGGCGATCTCGAATGCAGCCGGATGCGTGAACTGGAACGACGGAGCATAGTCCAGCCGGGCCGCCTGCTGCTGGATGGCCTGAACAATGGGTTCCCGATTGTGACCCGCGTTCGTGCACCATAGGCCGGACGTCGCATCGACAATGGCGCGTCCGTCCGCCGTGTAATAGTGCATGTCTTTTGCCGCGACGACGACGCGCGGCATTTTCTTGAATGCGCGGTTCGGGGTGAACGGCAACCAGTACGCGTCCATCAGGTCCCGGGCCGGATCGGGCTTGAGTTGCACGGCAGCACTTTTCATGACTCGACCACATCCCTCTTGTTGAACGCTGCCGACGACGCCACGTCGAAATACGGCATTCGCAATGCCGCTTCATCCAGGTCTTCGCGGCGGCAGACGGCAAAAAAACGAAGGAGCGCCGCCACGTGGATCTTCACCGTGTACGGAGACAAATCGAGCTCCTGCGCGATTTCCTTGTTTGACCGCCCGGCACGTATGAGGCTCAACACGGTGCGCTGCCGTTCGGTCAACCTGACCTGCGCGCGGGAACGGGAAGCAGCGATATCATCGACAACAACCGGCTGGGACCGGATGTTGGCCGATATGTGAATCCGTCCCTCGAGAATCCTTTTGACGCCGGTTTCAGTCTCCGTTTCCCCGTCGCACAGATGGATGTAGCCATGAGCGCCGGCACTCAAATACGCGACGGCTGAGTCCGCGATTTCACAATCCGAGAACACGCCGAGCAAAAGCCGCGGATGACTGTCGCGGATCAGGGTGATGAATTTGACCGCGTCGGCGCCGCCATCGGCCAATGCAAAAAAGGCCGCGGAAAAATCGCCACGGGCCAACATCTCGATGGCGCGCTGCCAGCCGGCCACTTCGACGATCGAGACGTTTGTGCGGATGCGTGTCAGGAGACTGGCAATGCCAAGTCGCAACGTGCATTGCGACGAGACCACCAGGACCGAATATGGATTTGTTTCGACCAAATCCGACACGACCGAGATCTCACCCCACTGTTTCAAACAACACGTGGAACGGCACAAAAGCATCCCCGCAACGCGTCGAGGCCCGACGCATTGGGTCTTCGCCATCGCCGAGCGAACTCGCTCGACGGGCCTGATAAAGATTTAGAGGTTACTGATGCAACGCGACGTTACGTGTGGCCGACTGCTCAACGCTGCGCATCAAAGACAAAACTACGGCCAAGCACACAATCACATTGACAAATGAACAATAACTTGGACCGGAGCGCCAGCAAGTGAATTCACGAACGGCGCTTGACTTTATCACTCGTTTTTCATCTGTAGATTCGAGAACGGCAATCGACTACCTGCGACGCAAGTTCTTTTCGTCTTGTCCGCGACAGCCCGACGAGTTTTTCCGTTGCTGCAACTCGTCCAGCGCTTCGACCATGGGCCGGATGCGTGTTGCTCATGGTCTCCGAATCGATTTCTGGTCGCCATTGCGTTGAGTGACCGTTTCCCGCAGGCACGCCGGCAGGAAACCTGCATTTACAGGCAGATGGATTCAGCGGCACTCTGGTAGTACGCTCGCCGAAAGGCCCACGGCATGGCTCTTTGATCAGAATGGCCTGGAACCCAAAATCCGCAAAAGTACGCACGTTCCGGCCGACCGTCACACACATCGTTCGCGGCCGCACCATTTCGTTTGATTTTGAAGACGAACTCGACGGCATAGGACGGTACGCGCCCAGCGTCACGGATTCCCAACGGCGGGCGTTTGAGCAGCTGTTCTACAAAGAGATCGAGAACATCGAGACCTGGGCGGAATTTGTCGGATGGCCGCTCGCGTCCGATTTGCCGACTATTCACATTCACGTTTCAGGAATTTACCGGCTGGCTCGTTCGCTGGTCCTTCACTGGGAAAACGACCGTGGGCGAATGGAATTTCCGGCCTACCGGGTGGCGGTCGAGGAAGCGCCGGTGCTGCATGAACTCACGCACGTCTACTTCCCCAACAGCAATCGTTTCCTGGCCGAGGGAATAGCCGTCTATATGCAGCACGAACACGGCACATCCATCGCCTATCCGGATTTCGGCACCGATCTCGACCTGATCCTCAAGGAAGAGTTCGGTTCGCTGCTTGGACAGCTTCAACTCGCCAAGCTCGATCAGATCACCACTCCCATGAACCTGCTGCTGCGCGTGGGCCGGCAGAAGCTCAAGGAAGAACTGACCTATGTCGTGTCGGGCTCTTTCGTGAGATTTCTGCTCCACCAGTACCCGATCGAAAAATTCCGGGAGCTCTATGCCTTGACGCCTTTGATCCCGTTCGAACGGGATTGTGGGGACCCTGATCGATGGACCGACGTCTACGGCGAGTCGTTGCCACAACTGCAGGCCCGATGGCTTTCGTATCTCGAAGATGCAACACCGTCCGGCGACAGCGAAAAATAGACAACGTGGTCACAAGACCCTTGGCTAATGCGCATAGCGCGCGTGGGAAACGGACGGCGCTGCGGCTTCGACCGACAAACCGCGCCGCCGCGCCACAATGCCCGCAACAACGCCGGCAAGCTCGCGCGCAAAGCCGTGCGCCGGAGTGACATCAACGGCATATCGGCGTGCTTCGCCGCCGATATGCCTCGCGAGAGCAGGATTCTCAAACACCCAGGCCAGACCCGCTTCCAGACTTTGCACATCGCGGGCGTCGTCCAGGATCATGCAGTTGCGCCGATCGACCAGGCGGCTTGAGTCCGGCATTTTTCCAATGAGTTCGGCGGATGCGATCAGGCAACCGCCGCACAGCATGACCTCCCGGGCCACCACGGGATCGTGAAACTTGATGGGGAAGTTCTGCTCCAGACAGCAGACCGCAATGCAGGCTCTGATGAAATCGGGCACCCTCCAGTGCGGAAGAAATGGAATTTGCACGATCGCGTCCTGCAGACCGTAGTCCTGCACGAGATCCCGGAACCGGTGCTGGGCCGATGGCCGTTCGTGTGCCATGACGAGAAGCCCCACGCGCCGGCCGGCGCTCTTCATGCTTTTCAGCGCAGCAAGCAAGGCAAAAGTGCCCTTGTCTTTGCCAAGCTTCCCGTAAACGCCGACATACTGCCGTGAGGGGTCGAACGTTCCGTAAAACTGCTGGTGAAATTCCGTACCGCAATGTGCGGTCGCTTCCTGCTCTAAACTTTCGATGTCGAGAACCGGCCCGCCGGGGCTGAAAAGATCGCTGAGGTTCTCGTGCTTCCCCGGCGTGGATATGACTTGCGCGGCCGGGCCCGCAACCGCAGCCATCTTGCTGGCCACGCCCGGGCTGCAAATGATTGCTTCCGCTGCCGCCAGTATCTCGTCGTAAAGACCTTGGTACTGGGGCAACAGCCAAAGACGCCCGGCGTCGCTGCCGGCCGTCCTGACGATATGCGGAAGCCCCATGGTCTGGGCCACCAGGTGTGCAGCGACCGAATAAGGCTCCAGGTAGTGCGAATAGATCAGGTCAAGCCGATGCTCGCGCGCGACGCGCAGACCAATCGAGGCCAGCTTGGTGACATGCGATGTGCTGTTTGGAATCCGCCATTCCTGTTTTCCGTACGACTCGGTCCAATGGACCTTGACCGAACCCGACCCATACTGCGCATCGCAGCGAACCCAATCCTCCGGACGCATGTGCATCCTGTAAGGGGCCGTCGCTTCGCGAGCGTCGGTGACGACAAACACCTCGTGTCCCAGTCCCGCCAGTGCGTGAGCGGTCCAGTACGTCCGCGCGCTCACTCCGCCCTGGATCGGCGGAAATTTCCCAAAGATGCCTATTTTCATTTCGGCTCGGCCATCAAGTCTCGGGGTCGTACATGGGTCGAGATCAGGCAGTCAGCGCCGTCGAACGTGCGCCGTCATTCAGAAAATCATTGAGCTCTTCGAGACTCCAGCCGGTCTCGTCCATGACCATGCGCAACGGCGGCCAGCAGCCAAGCCGCTCGGCGGTCAGCGGCCCGAAGTTCAAGTAGTAGCTGATGAAGAACGACAGCACGCGCTCCACCGCTTCATCGAGCGGCGTTTCCCGCGGAGAGTCCGTCTCCTTGTAGTCATTGGACGAGTGATGCCGGAAAAAGCCTCCCGGCAGGTTCTTGCAGAGCTGCGCATATTCGCGGGTTTGCAGGATCCAAAAGTGCCAGAGATTGTCGATGTCCTTGCCGAACAGAATGCGACCCGGCGAAAACTGGACGAGGATCAGGTACTTCAGCAGTTCCGCCGCCCAGAGTGTAAGCGTCCGGGTTTCGACCGCCGGCATCTTCAAGAAAAAATACTGCATGATCTGCGGCGTGGTGAATTGACCAAGCAGCTCCGCGTCGGTGATGAGATTGGCCGGTTCCGGATTCGGAACGTAACTCCGCTGGATGTGATCGGCTGTCAGATTTTCCATCTCGCGCTCGCCTTCACAATTGGAATGCACTGGATGAGTAGGCGCGTTGGCGCCTACTCATCCAGGCGCGTGATCTCTATTCGGACCGCTGGCTCGCAGCCGGTGCATCGTCGCCGCAGCCGCACCCGCAGCCGCCCGTCTCGATCGCCTTGTCGCTCTGCGCGATCTTCTTGATCAAGCTCGCGACTTTCACGTTCTGGAGGCTCGCCTTAACCCAAGAGACTTGCTTGGTCATCGTTCGCTCCTTCTGTTCTGGGGAAACGCCGCAAGCTTCGACAGAGCAAAGCAAACGCAGCCAGCGGCGCGTTGAGGTAGTCATGCCGCCGCGAACGGTTCAACTCGCGCGTGGCACTAGCCCGCTTGAAAAGAGAGTTAGCTCTTGGCAACCGCGTTCTGATTCAGCCCGTATCACGCGGCTCAATCATCGAGCCAAAGACACGAGCCATCACTGCGGCGCGTGACGCTCGAGTTGCGGCACCGTGCGCGGCTGCCGTTGCGGCTGCTCACGGGTCGTCGGTGCCGGCGCGGGAGCAGGAGCGGGCGCGGCAGGCTGCTGGGCCTGCGGCGGGGTTTGCGGGAATTGCGGCATCTGCCATTGCGGCTCGGGCGGCGGCGCCGGGATCGACACCGGCGGCGGCTCGGGCTGCGGCTCTGGCGTGACGCCCGGCGTGTGCGGCCGGATCATGCCCCAGCCGAGCCGATGCAGCGGCATGCGCCCCTGGAAGCGCCGCGTGAATGCGCGCGGCACCTCCGCCACCAGGTCGGGGAACTGGCGAAGGATTTCGGCCGGCGGGCGGCCGGTGGTGTCGGTCGCGGCCCACACAACCACCGCCCCCTTCTCCTCGATTTCCCGGCGAGTGACCCTCGGCAGATACTCCGCCGCCGCTTCCAGATAGAGGCTCGGCCGCGTCGGCGCGGTCAGCGAAATCAGCGCCGCGATCGGCAGAGCGCCACCGACGATCTCCAAGGGCTTGCCGGTGCGCCGCTGGAAGCTCTCGGCGAAAAACTGTCCGATGTCCTTCGCCGGACGCCCGACCCGCAGATCGACGGCGAAAATCCAGGGCTGGACCGTCACCGCGAGCGCGACCAGCACCGGCGGCAGGATCATCAGTGCGGCCCAGGCGTAGCCGATCACGTATTGATGCTCGATCCGGATGCGGTCGCCGGCCGCAACGATCACCGCAAGCCCCGACATCGCCGCAAGCGGCGCCGCCATGAAGTTCTCCGGCCGCGGGCTGAGCAACGAGAACAGGCCCATCGCGAGCACCGGCGCGAGCGCGAAGAAATAAACGAACACGCGCGCTCCCGGGTCGACGCCCTCGCGCATCACCTCCGGCGGCTTGCTGCGCGAGGGAAAGATGTAGCCGCGCCCGAGCACGACCAGGATGGCGAGGCCGAGATGGCCGACCAGCAGGGCCGCGAGCATCCAGCCCCACATGCGGAGGTTCTGCACCACCTGTGCAAGGCCAATCAGCCTGGTGCCGCCGCCGAGATCGAGCCAGACCAGATAGGGAAACAGAATACTGACGGTGACGAGACCCGCGACCCAGGGCCCCACGCTCTCCAGATGCGAGCGTCCGACCTTGCTCGACATCATGAACAGCACAACAAGGCCGATCAGGATCAATCCGCCATAAGTCGTGAGCAGAAGCAGCCCGGCTTCGATGCCGACGGCGAGCCAGTAGACAAAGTCGCCGTGATGCGCGGCGCGCCAGTAGTGAAACAGCAGCAGCGCCCAGAGCGGCGTTGCGAGAATCGCCGGACCGAACTCGGGCGTCGGCACCGAGAACACCGCGACGCCCGCCATCAGGAGCACCGCCATCACGGCATGGATTTCGCCGACCACGTGCCGTCCGAGATTCAGCACTGCCCAGTAGGTGACGACGATGCAGACCTGCGAGAGGAGATAGACGCCGAACATCCCCGCCGCGCGGTAGGCGAGTTCGGCAAGCCAAAACGCGAGTGGCGGCCCGAAGTCGGTTCCGAGCTGGAACTCATGACCGATCGCCAGCACCAGCGGCAACTGTCCGGGCGGCGCGGAATAGAAGACAAGCGGCACTAGCGTCCAAAGGACGATCTGGAGCCCCGCCATGGTCCAGAACAGCGTGAGCGGCCGGGTCCGCAGCAGCTCGACGAACAGCGAAATCGAAACCATTCCCCGGGAGCCCCCAGCACCCCTTTCAAGCGGGCAGAACTTGCCAAGCGGCAAGTCTGCAAGCGGCAAGACTAGTTGCCCGCAATATTGGCGCGCACAAGACCTTCCGCCACCGCTGTCGCGAGTGTGATCGTCCGCGCCAGAAGTTCGGCCCACCTCGTTCTGTCAATATACAAGAACCGGGACGGGGTGAACTCTGTTGGCGGATCAGGCGCTTGGGGCGGAAAACGGCAGGTCGGCCTCGGCCGTGACAGCGGTCACCGTGGTGACCGAGAACGTCATTTCGATTCGTGCCGTGACCGGCGCAAACGACCGGCGATGATGGATCGTCGGCCCGAGCCGGTCGAGCGCCCGGACGTGTTCCGGGACGCTGTAGCCCATATGGCGCTCGAAGCCATAGCCCGGATGTTCCGCACCGAGCCGCTTCATCAGCCGGTCGCGGGTGACCTTGGCGACGATCGAGGCCGCGGCAATCGACAGCACCAGCGCGTCGCCCGAGATCACCGCCTGGCAGTCGCAACCGCAGTCGATCTTGTCGCGGCCGTCGACGAACACGAGCCTGGGCCGCACCGGCAGTGCCTTGACGGCGCTTGCCAGCGCCCACAGCGACGCGCGCAGAATGTTGTCGCGGTCGATCCGCTCGGTCGAGCCGAACGCGACCGACACCTCGGCACTGGCGCAGATCTTTTCGTACAGCGTCTCGCGCTCCTCGGGCGAAAGCTTCTTGGAATCGTTGAGCCCACGCGGAATGCGCTTGGGGTCGAGGATGACGGCCGCGGCCACCACCGGACCTGCAAGCGGCCCCCGCCCCGCCTCGTCGCAACCCGCGACTGGCCAGATGCCCTTGTTGAGTGCGCTACGCTCGCGGCGGAACGTCGGCCGCACCGCCGGGTCGCCGAGCGGCAGGCGTTCGGGTTCACGCGGTTTGGCAATGGCAGCGGATTTTCGAACTCATCGCCGGCGAATCTGCCTCGCGAGGCGTCGAAGTCAAATACTGCCGCTTGGTTGTCTGGGAATGGCGGGGAAAACTTCTTCCGGTCTCATCCCTCCCCGCGAGGGGAGGAATGAGACCGCCCGCGTCGCAGCAGTTTCGATCGTCAAACTCAATCAGGTACGATCAGCCGTCCATCGGCGGTCAGGGTGAAACCCGGCGCCTGCACGACTTCCCAGGGATGGCCGTCCGGATCGGCAAAGTAGCCGCGATAGCCCCCATACTCCGTCTTCTCGGGCTTGCGCAGAAGACGTCCGCCCACCTTCAAGGCGTGCGTGAACACTTCGTCGACCTCATCGACCGTCGCGCAGTTCCATGCCAGCGTCGAGCCACGAAATGCCGGCGGCGACGGCTCCGGCCGAAGCGCGGCATCGTCGGCGAGCTTGTTCCAGTCCCACAGAGCCAGCACCACGCCGCCGGCCTGGTAGAACGCAACCTCGTCGCCGGTCGCGCGAACCTTGCGCTTGAAGCCCAGCGCCTCGTAGAACCGCGCGCTCTTGGGCACGTCGGCGACGCCGAGGGTCACAGCGGTCAATGTCGGCCCCATGACGAACTCCCTGTTACTGAATTCCCGTCGTGTGTGGAAAGCGCCCTCAGCCGAACAGGCTGAGCTGCTCGGCCCGCGGATGCGGCGAACGGAAATGTTCGGTGCTGAGCGGCCGCTTGTGCTGGTTGAGCCCAAGCTTGGCGCAGGCGTTCTCGAAGCGGCGGCCGATCATCCAGGCGTAGGGACCGGCGCCGGTCATGCGCTGCCCGTAAGTCGAATCGTAGTCCTTGCCGCCGCGCATCTCGCGGACGAGCGTCATGACGTGCTTCTCGCGGTCGGGATAATTGGCGCGCAGCCATTCCACGAACAGGTCGCGGACTTCGAGCGGCAGCCTCAGCATCACATAACCTGCGCCTTTCACGCCGGCGATCGAGGCCGCATCGAGAATGCGCTCGATATCGGCATCATTGATCGCCGGGATCACCGGTGCGACCATCACCGAGGTCGGCACGCCTGCGGCCGAAAGCTGCCGCAGCGCCTCGAGCCTTCGCGACGGGGTCGCGGCGCGCGGCTCCATGGTGCGCGCAAGCTTCGCATCGAGCGTCGTCACTGAAATCGCGACCTTGGCGAGATTGCGCTCCGCCATCCGCGCCAGGATGTCCAGATCGCGCAGAATCAACGCCGACTTGGTGACGATGCCGACCGGATGCCCTGCCCGCTCCAGCACCTCGAGGATACCGCGCATCACCTGGTACTTGCGCTCGATCGGCTGGTACGGATCGGTGTTGGTGCCGATCGCCATGGTGCGCGGCACATAGCCCGGCGCCGACAGTTCCTTTTCCAGCAGCGCCGGCGCATCCGGCTTCACGAACAGCTTTGACTCGAAATCGAGGCCGGGCGAAAGCCCGAGATAGGCGTGCGTCGGCCGCGCGAAGCAGTAGACGCAGCCGTGCTCGCAGCCACGATAGGGATTGATCGAGCGGTCGAACGAGATGTCGGGTGACTCGTTGCGGGTGATGATCCGCCGCGTCGTGTCGACCGACACCGTCGTCGCAAACGGCGGCAGTGCTTCCAGGCTCTGCCAGCCGTCGTCGAACGCGATCCGCGCGATCGGCTCATAGCGGCCGGAGACATTGGACAGTGTGCTGCGGCCACGCCTTCGCTCGAAAGCGACGCTGATGTCTGCGATGTCTGCCACGCCGCCCGCCGGCGCGGAGGGCACCGACGCCGACGGGCTATGACGAACTGTTGCTGATGCTCGTGCCATGGCCAACAACTTAAGGATCGCATGTGAACAAAACAAGAACAAACTGACAAGTTTTTCAAACGCCACCGAACACATTGAAACAAGTCGGGAATTCTGGACTTGTTCCATCTGCGCGGGGCGCGGCGCTGCCCGATGGAAAAGACTTTCATGCGCAAAATGCTGATGTGCGGCGTTCTGCTGTGCGCCTTTGCGGTGCCATCTCATGCCAGCCCGAGCTATCGCGGCGGCTGGTGCCTAGTAGCCAATCTTGGCGCGGGCGTAATCCACGAGAACTGCTCGTTTCCGACTTTTGAAACGTGCCGGGCCTACGCACATACCTTCGGATCGACGGCGTTCTGCCGGGTGAGCGGATACGCGGTACCGGCGTATTGGGCGCCCGATCAGCCCCGCCGCATCAAGAAGAAGCGCAAGTCGCGGAATTACTGAGCTTTTCGGCGACGGTGTGACAACACGCACACCCCGCCTCGAACTTTCCCGCCCCTCCCGGCGACCAATGCTCAGAGCGTCCATGCCCCGCATGCGGCGTGCAACCGATCAAGGGCCGCGAGGCCGGGAGAGCTTAGATGAAGAAAATTCTTTTGATTGCGGCGCTGGCCACCACCGCCCTCCTTCAGGCGCAGCCGAGCGAAGCGTATTTCCGCGGCAACTGGTGTGCGAAGATCGACCAGGGCGGCAGTTCGCTCGGCGAGCGTTGCGATTTCCCGACTTTTGCGACCTGCCGCGCCTACATCGCCGGCGAGTCCCGTTCGTTCTGCGTGCAGAACCAGTGGCAGGGAGGCCACTGGGGCGTCTCCGACGACCGCAGCGAGCACTACTTCAACCGGCGCTATCGCTAAGCGCAAAGCTCCGCCGGCGACGGCAACCGGCACCTGAAGGCGGCTTCCGGGGCTCACCCGGAGGCCGCTTTTGCTTCGGACAGATACTTGACTTAGTCAAGTAGTTGACCGACGCTTCCGCCATGACTGCATTGGCACCCGATGCGGGGCGGATCGCCGCGGTGCGGCGGTTCAACCGCTTCTACACGCAGCATGTCGGCGTGTTGCGCGACGGTTACCTCGACAGCCCGTTCTCGCTGACCGAAGCGCGTGTGCTCTTTGAGGTCCGCCAGCGCGGCAACACGACGGCAACCGAGATCGGCCGCGACCTCGGCCTCGACGCCGGTTATCTCAGCCGGATTCTCGGGCACTTCGAAAAGTCCGGCCTGATCCGCAAGGAGCGTTCGCCGTCGGACGGCCGGCAGAGCTTCCTTTCGATCACCGCGGTGGGCCGCAAGGCGATGGAGCTTCTGGAACGGCGCACCGTGCGGCAGGTCGGCGACGTGCTTCATCGCCTCAGCGACCCCGAGCAGGACCGTCTGGTCACCGCGATGCGGACGGTCGAGCGGATGATCGCAGCCGAACCCGCGGCAAAGCCCGAGATCGTCCTCCGCCAGCCCCGGCCGGGCGATCTCGGCTGGGTGGTCGCCCGCCACGCGACCCTCTACGCCGAAGAATACGGCTGGGGCGGAAACTTCGAAGGCCTGTGCGCCCAGATCGTCGCCGATTTCGTCGCTAAGCGCGACCCGGCGCGCGAACGCTGCTGGATCGCCGAGATGGACGGCGAGAATGTCGGCTCGGTGTTTCTGGTGAAGGATTCCGACAAGGTCGCGCGGATTCGCCTGCTGCTGGTCGATCCGGTGGCGCGCGGCCGCGGCGTCGGCATGCGGCTGACCGAGGAATGCCTGCGCTTTGCCAAGGCCTGCGGCTATCGCAGCGTTACGCTGTGGACCCACAGCGTGCTCACCGCCGCGCGTCACATCTACAGCAAGTGCGGCTTCGCGCTGACCTCGAGCGAGAGGCGCAAGAGCTTCGGCAAGCCGGTGGTCAGCGAGATCTGGGATCTGAAGCTCTAAATTCCTGCGTTTGCGCATGTCCTTTTCGGAAAACCGATGCCCACTTTTCCGGACATGCGCTAGCGGCGATCACGCCGTCGCGCCCTGCGCCTTGGCGCGGCGCATGCCCTCGTCGAGCCGCGGCATCAGCTCGACGAAATTGCATGGCCGGTAGCGGTAGTCGAGCTGGTGGACGAGGATTTCGTCCCAGGCGTCGCGGCAGGCGCCGGGCGAGCCTGGCAGGCAGAAGATGAAGGTCGAGTTGGCCAGCCCCGCGGTCGCGCGCGACTGGACCGTCGAGGACCCGATCTTGGCGTGGCTCACCATGTGAAACGCGGTCGAGAAGCCGTCCATTCGCTTCTCGAACAGCGGCTCGGCGGCTTCCGGCGTGACGTCGCGGCCGGTCAAGCCGGTGCCTCCGGTCGAGATCACCACGTCGATTCCGGGATCGGCGATAAAGGCGCGCATCTGCGCGCGGATCTTTTCCACGTCGTCGGTGACGATCGCGCGCGCGGCAACCGTGTGCCCCGCCTTCTCGATCCGTTCGGCGAGCGTGCCGCCCGACTTGTCGTCCTCGAGCTTGCGTGTGTCGGAAATCGTCAGCACCGCAATGTTCAGCGGCACGAACGGACGCTTGTCGTCGATCCCTGGCATGGCGGCGGTTTCCCGAATCTGGAGCGAAGAAAACTACAGCGAAGCGGCCGCAAACGTGTTGCAAGCCTTCACCGTACCCTCCTTGAAGCCGGTCATGAACCAGCGCTTGCGCTGCTCGGACGAGCCATGGGTAAAGCTGTCGGGCACGACATGGCCCTGCGAGCGCTTCTGCAGCATGTCATCGCCGATCGCCGCCGCGGTCTGCAATGCCGCCTCGATATCGCCGGGCTGCAGCAGCTTCCAGCGCTGCTCGGCGTGGTGCGCCCAGACGCCGGCAAAGCAGTCGGCCTGCAGCTCGACGCGCACCTGAAGCCGGTTCGACGCCACGCGATCGCCCGAGGCCTGCTGCGCCTGCTGCACCTTCGGCAAAATGCCGAGCAGGTTCTGCACGTGATGGCCGACCTCGTGCGCGATCACGTAGGCGCTGGAAAACTTGCAGGCTTCGCCGCTGCATCCTCGAAAGCGCCGCTCCAGGTCCTTGAAGAACGACGCATCGAGATAGACCTCCTTGTCGCGCGGACAATAGAACGGCCCCATCGCGCTTTGCGCAGCTCCGCAAGCCGAGCGCGTCGAGCCCGCGAACATCACGAGCTTGGGCGCGCGATAGGTCTCGCCGTCCTTGGCGAACAGGTCCTTCCACTGCACCTCGGTGCTGCCGAGCACGCCGCGCACGAAGCGCGACGTCTCGTCGTTGATCGGCGCCGACGACGGACGCGACGGTTGCTGCTGTTGCTGTTGACCGCCGGTGAGAATCTCCGCGCCACCGATCAGCAGCCGCGGATCGATGCCGAGCGCGTAGCCGACGATGCCGAGCACCACGATGGTGCCGATGCCGAGCCCGCCGCCTCCCATCGGGAAGCCGCCGCCACCACCGCCGCCGTAGCCGCCATCGCCGCGGCGATCCTCGACGTTGTCGCTTTGCGGCAGATCTTCCCAGCGCATGTTCGATTCTCCGTCGCCCGCACTAGGCAATAGTTGCCGAGTGCTCCTCGTGAAGTTCTGTCGCGGCTGATTGTAATACCGCCGCCAAACACAAATTCTCACAAAACAATATGGTTCCGCAGCGATTTGAGCGGAAGACCCATTCGCACTGTTAAGTCGATTTTTACCGTGAGCGGGCATCCTTCGCGGCGTCGGTTTGTAGGTCCCGCGTCGCCGGCTGCGTCGCCTGAGTCAGAGTTCTGAGTCATGGTTGTGTCGCGTCGCGGGGCGTCCGGAAGGGCGCCCCGCGGTCATTCAGAGCGCCCGTCATCCACGCAGCAATCCGCCCGCGTTATCGTCGGCGATTGCGTCGCCGAGATGCATAAGCTCCCCGCGGATTGCGTCGATCTTGTGTTCGCCGATCCGCCCTACAACCTGCAGCTTCAGGGCGACCTCAAGCGCCCCGACGATTCCAGGGTCGACGCCGTCGACGACGACTGGGATCAGTTCGCGAGCTTTGCGGCCTATGACGAATTCACCCGCGCCTGGCTCTCCGCCTGCAAGCGCGTGCTGAAGCCCTCCGGCACGCTCTGGGTGATCGGCTCCTACCACAACATCTTTCGCGTCGGCTCGATCCTGCAGGATCTCGGCTTCTGGATCCTCAACGACGTCGTGTGGCGGAAGTCGAACCCGATGCCGAACTTCCGCGGCCGGCGCTTCACCAACGCGCACGAGACGATGATTTGGGCAACGCGCGACCAGGGCGCGCGCTACACCTTCAACTACGAGGCGCTGAAGGCCGGCAACGAGGACATCCAGGTCCGCTCCGACTGGACGCTGCCGCTGTGCACCGGCGAGGAGCGGCTCAAGGGCCTCGACGGCAAGAAGCTGCATCCGACGCAGAAGCCGCAGGCGCTGCTCGCGCGCGTCATCCTTTCCAGCTCGCGACCGGACGACCTGGTGCTCGATCCGTTCAACGGCACCGGCACCACCGGCGCGGTGGCCAAGCATCTCGGCCGCCGCTACATCGGCATCGAGCGCGATCCCAGCTATGCCGCCGCGGCGGAAAAGCGCATCGCATCGGTCACGCCGCTCGAAGCGCCGACGCTGGCGCCGTTCATGACCGCGCGCGAGGCGCCGCGCGTGCCGTTCGCGGCGCTGCTCGAACGCGGGCTGGTGACGGCGGGCGCCAAGCTCGTCGACGTCAAGAAGCGGCACAAGGTGCTGGTGCGCGCCGACGGCGCGGTTTCGCTGGGCGATCAGGTCGGCTCGATCCACCGCATCGGCGCGCTGGCGCAGGGCCTCGACGCCTGCAACGGCTGGACCTTCTGGCATCTCGAGACGCCGAAGGGGCTGGTGTCGATCGACGCGCTACGCGCGGAAATCCGCGCCGAGATGGCCTGAGCCCGAGGCTTAAGCCGGCCAAGATTAGGCCCAAGGGCCAACTTCCGGACCTTACCTCCGCGACGTATAATGCCTACGTGCGCAAGTGACGGCCGCATGTCCGGCCGGACGCCACGGAGGCTCACATGCCGATCGGACTTCCCGCCGATGCGGACACGCTCCGCAAGCACAGCACCTGGTTTATCGTCTATGGCGCGGTCATGGCCCTGCTGGGGCTGTTCGCGATCGCAGCACCAAACGTCGCGACGCTCACCGTCACGCTGATGGTCGGCTGGCTGCTGCTGCTCGGCGGCGGCTTCGGACTGTTCGCGGTGATCTCCGGCGGCGCCAGCGCGCCCGGCTTCTGGTGGAACCTGTTCACCGCAATTGTCTACATCCTCGCAGGGCTCGCGGTGCTGACGCGGCCGGTCGCGGGCGTGCTGACGCTGACCATCATTCTCGCGGCCTATCTGCTGGCCGGCGGCGTGATGCGGATCTTCCTCGCGGTCGGCTACCGCGCACAAATTCCCGGTGCCTGGATCTGGGTGCTGATCAGCGGCATCGTCGACATCGCGCTCTCGCTCATCATCATGATGGGATTGCCGGGCACGGCGGTGTGGGTGCTGGGCCTGCTGGTCGGCATCAACCTTCTGATGATGGGTTTTTCAATCATCATGGTGGCGATGTCGATGCGGCGGTCGACCGCCTCTTCCGGCCAGCCTCCGGCGGCAAGAACTTCGTTATGAAGCGAGCCTGCCCAGATCCCGAATTTGATCGACCCAGCGGTTCCGCGTCTCCGGTTTGGACGTCCCGAGCATGCCGAACAGCGTGTGCGTCACCGGCTTGATGCCGATGAAATTGAGGATATTGCGCGTGAGCAGCTTGAGGGCATGTCCGCGATACCACCAGCGGTAGATCGAGACGGGCATGCCCATGGTCATGATGATCCGGGCCGACTTGTTCGAGAAGATCGACCAGTTCATCGCGTTTTCCGTATCGGCCCGTGCAATCAGGTCGGGCTGAAGAATGCGTTCGATAAAGCCCTTCAGCAGGGCCGGCATGTCGCCGCACCACAACGGAAAGATCAGCACCAGATGATCGCAGGCCGCGAGCGCCTCATAGGCCTTTTGCAGGTCGGGTTCGAGCGGCTGCACCATGCGATAGCCGTGATGAAGGATCGGATCGAAGGTGAGCGCGGCGAGCGGAAAGAGTTGTGCCTGGTGGCCCGCGGCATCGGCCGCTTCCTTGTAGGCTTTGCCCAACGCCTCGCAGAACGTGCTGGTTTCGGGATGTCCCACGACAATCATGATCTTGCGCATGGCTTCGCTCCGTGATGCCGCCAACCATAGCGGAGCGAGCCTTCGGGGCGTTGATCTGGAGCAACAAACCGGCTCGAAACAAAGAGGGCTGAAAATTCAGCCCCGCCGATCGGAGACCGGCGGGGCCAGATTCACAAATCGCGCCTTCAACGGTCGGCGGTCAACTTGCTTTCGGAAGTTCAGCGACATCGTCCGGCGCGAGGAAGTACATTCCGGACATCGGATCGATCCAGGCCAGATGGTCTTTGACGCCCTTGACCCCTGGAGTGTTCTCCGCCGCAACGATCAGCGCGGCACGTGTACGCTCCTCGGTAATCGACCCCCACAGATCCACCACGCCGTCGCGTACGATGATGTCGATCGCGCCGGCGGGCGCCCATCGTTGCTTGCCGATCTCCGCCATCAGGCGCTCGCGAATGATCTGATCGTCGGCGGTGGTGGGCTTGGTCTCGCCCGCGAGACGCGCCAACGCGTGCAGCAGGTTGGCGCGGCTGACGATGCCCACGACCTTGCCGCCCCTGACCACGGGCACGCGCTTGATGTGACGCTTTTCCATGAGCGTGACCACTTCGTCGAGCGGAGTCTCTTCGGTCACCGTCGCCGGCTCGGCCGTCATGATCTCGCTCACCTTGCGGCCGTGAGTGTGAACATATTCTTCGGCCAGCCGGCCGAAGCCGACAAAGTATTCCACCCAGCGAGGACGCTTGCGCTCGGTCCCGGTCTCGGCGCGGCGGAGAAGATCGCCTTCGGTGATCATGCCGACCAGCGTCCCGTTCGCATCCAGCACCGGCAGCCCGCTGATATCGTTTTGCAGCATGGCGTGCACCGCCCGCGCGATGGTGTCGTCCGGCCCGACCGAAACGACGTATTGGGTCATGACGTCCTGAGCTTGCATGGCAGCCTCCTTTTGCATGCTTCATCATCATCGGGCGGGCCCGGAGCGGATTGAGGCAGGTCAAAGAGACGCCACTTTTTGCGATGCGCAGGAAAAAGCCCGATAGGGCACCGGCTCCGTAGCTGCAAACAGGTGCTTTTCGCGGGCGATTTGATTTAGCTCAAAGCCGGGGTGAAGGGGCGGCCACAGACTTGTGATGCGAGTCAGCAAACCGCAGATCTCTGGCCCCGACATGCCCCACACGCCCTGGCACCCGATCACGACGGCGCCGTTCGACCGCGATCTGGAGGTAGCAGTGATGGAAGGAAGCGACGTGCATACGCTCGTCGTCAGTTGCCGGCGTTCACCGCAGGGCTGGGTCAACGCCGCCACCGGCAAGCTCATCGACGTGAATCCGACGCATTGGCGCGAATGGCGTGATGCTGTTTAGGCGCCACGGCCTTCGTCCGGGGAATTGCCCGGAAGAATGGCGCGGGCCCTGGCAAGCGTCGCATCCGGCGTTCCGGACGCGTCGACGGACGTCCAGTTCAAATCACCGATCGCAAAATCTTCCTGCATATGCGCCACGGCCGCGTCGGCGTCCGATGCGTCGGGTCCGCGCCCGCCAATCCGCCTGAGGCGCGTCGCGAGATCGGCGGTGAGAAACAAGCCGAGAAATTTTGCGCCGGCCTCTTGTGCCGCGGCCTCGATCGCGGCGCGTTCGGAGGGCTTTGCGAACACCGCGTCGACGATCACGGAATATCCGGCACGCGCGATACGGCCGGCCTTGTCGTAGAGCGCGGCATAGAGCTTCGCCGAGATCTCGGGGCGATACGCCTCGGCCGGCAGCCGTTCGGTCTCGCCAAGCCCGAACATCGCCTTGCGCTCGGCATCCGAACGCAAAACCAGCGCACCGGGCGGCTGGCCCAGGACCGGCGCAAGCCCTCGCGCCAGCACGGATTTGCCGGTGCCGGACAGGCCTCCGGTGCAGACAACGAGCGGCGTTTCGGACGCCAGCATCGCGAGAGCGAAATCGAAATACCGCCGCGCGGCCCGGACGATCGGCGTGCGGCTGTGGTCCGCCGATTGGGACAAGCGCGCGGCGGTCACCTTCGCGCGGATTGCGGCGCGAAGTGACATGAACAAAGGCAGTGCCGCGAGACCTTCGCAATCCTCGTCCCGCCGCGCCGCCGCGAAGTATCCGTTCAGGACGCCGTTCGCGGCTTCCGGCAGGCCCCGCTCGACCAGATCCATCAGCAGGAAGGCAAGGTCGTAAAGCACATCCCCCGATGCGACCAGCGGATCGAACTCGATCGCATCGAAGGCGACCGGCTCGCCGTCGAGCAGGGCGATGTTTCCGAGATGGAGGTCGCCGTGACAGCGCCGGACCAGCCCGCGTTGTCCCCGCGCCAGAAGAAGGGGGCGCAATCCGGCGAGCGCGGAGCGCGATCTCTGGTCGAGCGACGAGATGTCCTGTCCGGGGAAAAGAGACTGGGCTTCGCGAAATGCGTCGGTGTTCTGGCCGACGTAGGACTCCATCGCCGCAAGCCACGGTCCCGCATCGACCGGCTCGGCCCGTGAATGCATGGCCGCCACCGCCTTTGCGAGCTTTCCGGGCAAGGCGGCTTCGAGACCGCCACGGTCTGCAATGCGGTCGAGCGTCTGGTTCTCGTCGAAACGCATCATCTCGACAGCCCACTCGACGGCCTCGCCGTTTCCGCCCAGCGACAGGCTTCCATCGCCCTCCCGGGTGATCGGCACGATGCGATGATAGATCTGCGGGGCAAAACGCCGGTTTACCTCCAGTTCGGCTGAGCAGGCGGCCTTGCGCTTCTCGAGCGTCGAGTAATCGAGGAACGGGAAGCGCACGGCGCGTTTGACCTTGAACGCCCGTTCGCCGGCCAGGAAGACCGCGGCGGCGTGCGTGTCGCAGCGGCGCACCTCGGCTCCGCCGTGGGTCGACGACCTGCCCAGGAACGCGAAAACCGCGTCCTGCGAACCTGCGTATTCCTTCGAGGCGGCATCCATCGTGTTGCTCCGCCGGCGGAGAGGGTCGAACCATAGAAATTCATCGGCATGGCGGTTTGTTGATCAGAATCAAACATCGCCGGCCGATGTTTGAGCAAACTGACACATCGAACCGAGGAGATGAACCTATGTCGCTTCCCCATACCTTCAAACGCATTCGCCTGCAGCTCGCGCGTTCGAAGGAGTTTCCCACCGGCTCGGCCGCGCACGGCTATGAATTCGTGGCGCCGCTCGACCCGCAGGGACACATCGATACCGAGCTGTGGAAATCGCACCGCGAGCAGTGCCGGGTGCACCGCTTCTGGAGAGGCGAGGACGACCAGGCCGGCCTGCTGGTTCACAAGCCCGGCGGCAGCGAGCATGCCCGCTGGGTCTTCGACTACGACCGGACCAGTTCCGATGACGACGAGGCGGGATACCGTTTTGGAGCGCACCGCATCCAGGTTGGCGAATACCTCACGCTGCGCGACCAGCACACCGATCACACCTTCAAGATCGTGTCGGTCGAAAACGCGGCCTGATCGATATTTCTCCCGCTACACGAGCCAGCGGATGCCATGCGGCATTCGCCGGCTTGGACGTGCCGCCCGGCCGACCAAAAGCAGTGCAGGCTGTTGCCAGGTTATGGGCTGTCGAGCCCCCGGCCCCCTCGCACGGACCCGACAATCAGCTCGCCGTCGTCAAATTGTGCCGTCGGCGGAAATTCTTCGGGGGAGTGTATGAATTGCCAAAGCTTCGGATCTTTCGGTGAGCTCCGCTTGATCCAGCGATAGGGCAACCTGTCCCAGCGCACGACATGGCGTCTCAAGCTATCCAGGACAAAGTCGCCCTGGTCGGTCACGACGACCAGAACAAGGTGGGCTTCTCCGCTGGGTACGACGGCCACGGCCAGAAGCAGCGCGCTCGCAGGAAATTTCAAGTCCAGCAATTGCGAACGCTTTGCCAGTGCGTATTCGTTGCAATCGCCGATCGTGGCATCGTCTTGCCACGGCACACCGGGCGAATGGGCAAATGGCGCGATCGAACGATTGACGCCGCGGTGCACCGAGTTGATTTTGCGCCGGCTTTCGTCGTCGTAAGCGATCTTCTGGATGTCTTCGCTCGAAACGCAGCGCTCGGGCTTCCTGACGCAAAAGACCGTAAATTGGATGGGCGCCAAGGCAAACTCACCCGGCGTCATGTGGGATGGGCCGATCGTCTCACCCGAGACAAAGTGCGCGGACCACCAAACGGCGATGCAAGCGACAGCGCACAGGAGCCACGGTTTCACGCGCGTTCGTTCGTAGCGAGCGACGGAGGCGAAGGACAAGGCGGGCATGTCTTCGCCACCGCCGGTTTCCGAAACCTGTGCGCTACGCTGCCTTCTTCAGGTCGTCCTTGCGGGCCTGAGCCTGTTCGATCCCTTGACGATTGAGATCGCGCGTCTGGCGCTCGCCCCAGGCCAGCACGATACCGAAGGTTGCGAAAGCCGCGACAATTCCGGCGAGGACGAGGATGCTGATCATCGGCATGGTCGTTTTCCTTTCATTGCAAAGCGTCTGGAAGAAAGTTCAGTGCGACATCAGCACCGGCACCGTCATGGAGCCGATCATCCCCCGGGTGACGCCGCCGAGGACGAACTCACGGAATCGCGAGTGCCCGTAGCCGCCCATGACGACGAGATCGGTCGAACTGTCCGCCGCCTGGGAGAGGATGACGTTGGCTGCGCCGCTGCCCGGAGCGACCACCGGCTTGAGCTCGACCTTGAGCTTGTGACGCGCGAGATGTTCGGCGATCTGGGCGCCGCGCAACTCGTTGCGCCGGTCCTTCTCCTCGATGGTGACGACGTCGATCTTGCCGGCCTTGCGCAACAGGGGAAGCGCATCGCCCACGGCGCGCGCGGCGCTCCGGCTGCCGTCCCAGCAGACCATGACGCGGTCGAGCTTCAGCCCGCTCGCATGGATATAGGGAACCACCAGGACCGGCCTGCCCGAATCGAACAGGGCCGCTTCGATGGTGAGGGTCTCGGCCATGTCGTCGTCGGGCTGCCCCTGGGCGACCACCGACAGATCGTAGTCGCGGGCGATGACGCCGAAAACCTTGGCGGCGTCCGTCACCGCGTTCGTGAGGATGCGCGTATCGCAGTTGACGCCATTGAGCCGCGCCTGGTTGAGAATCGTCTGCTCGGCCGTTTTGGCGTCAGCCAGCTGCTCGGCGCGGTAGGTAGCGAGAACTCCGCGGCTGACACTGTCCGAAACCGTCGTGATCGGCGGCTCGTGGGCAAATGCCACCGCGGCGAGATGCGCGTCGAACAGCCTGGCGGCGGAAACCGCGAATTCGCCCGCGATGTCGCGCGGCTTCCCAACCGACAGGTTGACGACGATATCCTTGATCATGGCGCTACCCCGCTTGTGGCTGCCGGATGGCAGCGATAGCGGAACCATGACATCGGCCGTCCAGGCCGGCTTTGACCTAGCTCAAACCACGGCAAAGCGGTCCGTCGGGCTTCACTGTCCCGCGGGCTGAGCCTTGCCCAACACCCCTGCCGTCAGCGCCATGCGGACCAGCTCGGACAGGCTCGAAGCCTCCATTTTGGTCATGACATTGGCCCGGTAAATCTCGATGGTTCGTGGACTGATGCCGAGATCGTAGGCGATGGTCTTGTTGGGATGACCCGCGACCAGCCCGTCAAGAACCTGCCGCTCGCGGGCGCTCAGGTGCTCGAGACGCTGCATGATGGCGGCTTTCAGCGCGTTGTCTTCGTGAACGGCGGCCTGATCCGACAGCGCCGATTGTACGGCTGCCAGCAGCAGGTCGTCGTCAAACGGCTTTTCGAGAAAGTCGGAAGCACCGAATTTCATGGCCTCTACGGCGAGCGGAACATCGCCGTGACCGGTGATGACAATCACAGGCACCATATTCTTCAGATCGCGAAGATGCTTCAGAAGCTCAATGCCGCTCATGCCGGGCATTCGAACGTCGGTGACGACACAGCCGGCGTTGATCTGGGGCAACCTGGCGAGGAATTCGCTCGCGCTTTCATAGGTGGCGACCTTCACCTTGGCGCTCTTGAGCAGAAATGCCAGTGACTCGCGCATCGCGGCGTCGTCATCGATCACATGGACAATGCCATCATTCGGCATCGCTGATCTCCTCTTGGGTCACGCTGCGCAGAGTGAAACGGAAAACGGTCCCCCCACCCGGGTTCGGTTCGGCCCAGATGCGTCCGCCATGCGCTTCCACGATCGTGCGGCAGATCGACAGTCCGACGCCCATGCCTTCGCGCTTGGTGGTTACGAACGGCTGGAACAGCTGCTTGGCCATGTCCGGCCCGATCCCGGTGCCGGTGTCGGCCACGCTGATCGTCACGATGGAATCCTTGCTCGTGGCCGAAATGGTCAGGTTGCGGGTCTCGGAGTTATGCATGGCTTCGATCCCGTTGCGGATCAGGTTGAGCAACACCTGCTGCACCTGAACCTTGTCGGCAAGCACCATGTCCTTGCCGCGATCGAATTGGAACTGGGTCCGGACACCCTGATCCTTGGCGCCGACCAGCGCCAGCGCGCTTGCTTCCTCGGCGATCTTGGCAATGCTCTCGATGCGCCGCTCGCTCTCCCCCCGCGCGACAAAGTCGCGCAGACGCCGGATGATCTGGCCTGCGCGGAGCGCCTGCTCCGCGGATTTCTCGACGGCCTCGCGGATCAGGGCGGACTCTTCGTCAGCGCGATCCGCCAGCAGGCGCCGCGAGCCTCTCATGTAGTTCGTGATGGCCGACAGGGGCTGATTGAGCTCATGAGCTAGCGTCGAGGCCATCTCGCCCATCGCCGTCAGCCGCGAGATATGGACAAGCTCGGATTGCAGCTCCTGCAATCGCGCCTCGGCGCTCTGCCGTTCGGTGAGATCCCGGATGAAGCCGGTGAAAAAACGCTGGTTGTTGGCGCGCATCTCGCCGACCGCGAGCTCCATCGGGAAGGTCGAGCCATCCTTGCGCTGGCCGACCACCACGCGCCCGATCCCGATGATGCGGGCTTCGTTGGTGCGCAGATAGCGCGCGAGGTAGCCGTCGTGTTCGTCACGGTAGGGCTGTGGCATCATGATCTTGATGTTCTGGCCGATCGCCTCGCTCGCCGCGTATCCGAACAGGCGCTCGGCCGCCGCGCTGAAGGATTGGATCATCCCCGAACGTCAATGACGATCATCGCTTCCGGAATGGTGTCCAGGATCGACTGGACATGCGCCTGCCGGGCCAGCGCCGACTGGGTGCTTGTCGCGGCTTCGAGACGGGCGCGTTTGAGGTGGTTGCCGAACCAGGCAACGCCGACGCCGACGACAACAAAGGTAACGCCCCGCGCCATGTCGACGGCGAACAGCGGACTTTGAATATCGAGCAAGGCGCGGTAGTCGCCGCTTGCAAAAATCTGCAGCACGGTCGCGTAAGCGGTGGCCGTCACGCCCGGCCCCAATCCGCCAACGATGCCCGCGATCAGCACGGGCGGCACCAGAAACAGGTAAAGTGACTGGTTGCCGAGCGTCGGAGCCAGCCACGCGCGCGCCAGAAAGACCAGCGTGACAAGCCCGAGACCGAGCGCATAGGCCGCCACCGGCGGCATCGCGAAGCCGGTCCGGAGGTGCTGCTGCAAGGCCTGGCGTTCAGCCCCGTTCACGATATCGGCCATCAACCTTCACTCGCGCTTGTGACCCGCCTACGGGGCACGGGGCCGGCCGCCGACTAAGGGATATCCCTTAGGGATGATATCTGAATTTTCAGATGCCCGCGCGGCCCGTATCCATGACCCCACAACCGAGGGGTCATGTCATGCACACGCAACGCGCCGTTCAATCCCATTCTCTCAAGCTCGGCTTTAACCCGAACTTGTCGGCCGGAGCCGCCGCGCAGGGCGACGCCATCGCGATGATGGGGGCGCCGATGACCTTCAAGCGGAATGTGGAGATTTACGGCGAGAACGAACCGGCCGAATACCTCTACCAGGTGGTTTCGGGCGCTGTGCGGACCTACAAGGTTCTGGCCGACGGCCGCCGCCAGATCGGCGCGTTTTATGTCCCGGGCGATGTGTTCGGGCTCGAAACCGGGGAGCTGCACCACTTTTCCGCAGAGGCGATGACCGAAAGCAAGGTGCTGGTCGTCAAGCGGAGTTCGCTCGTGGCGCTCGCCGCCCGCGATACCGAGGTGGCCCGGCAGCTCTGGACGCTGACCGCGCGGGAGCTTGAGCGCGCCCAGCAGCACTTTCTGGCGCTGATCAAGACCGCCGAGGAACGCGTGGTGGGCTTTTTGCTCGACATGGCGTCCCGGGTCTCCGGCAGCAACCAGTTCGAGTTGCCGATGTCGCGCCAGGACATCGCCGACTACCTCGGCCTCACCATCGAGACGGTGTCGCGCACCATGACCCAGCTTGAAAGCACGGCCGCAATCGAACTGCCGAGTTCGCGTCGTGTCGTGCTCCGCAACCGTGCAAAGCTCGGACAGTTGAACGGCTGATCCCTTCCGGCCAGTTGCAAGGCACGTTCCCATGAAAATCGCCACCGATCGAGCGCCCCGGCCTGCCGCGAGCCTGATCGCGCGCGTGTGGCAGCGTTGCGTCGGCTTGGCCCAAACCGCGGCGACGCCGAATTCGCTTCCGCAAGAGGGTTCCGGCTTACCCGCTCCGGGCAACGAAACGGCGCCCAAAACCCGTCCGGGCCGCTGGCCCGAGTTGCCAAGCAATCTTCCACGCCATAATGCTGTCGCGTCCCTCACCCTCCCGCCGAACGGCAAGGACAAAGCGCCGACGGCAGAGACGATTGCGAACCCGGTTCAATACAGACAGGACCTCAAATCATGCGCCATCGAATGCTTGGGATTGGGATCGCCGCCGCAGCCGCGTTGATCGCCGGCTCGCCGTCGACTGCCGCCGCCGAGCCCCTTTCGCCTTCGGCGCAACGCGGGCTGGTGTTCGTGCGGACGAATTGCGCGCAGTGCCATGCCATCGGCCGGGAGGGAGCGAGTCCGCTTTCGATCGCGCCGCCGTTTCGCACGCTTCATCAGAAATATCCGGTCGAGTCGTTGGCTGAGTCGTTTGCCGAAGGCATCGTGACCGGCCATCCGTCGATGCCGGAGTTCCGGCTCGAGCCCGACCGGATCAATGCGGTGATTTCCTATCTGAAGACACTGGAGCGCTGAGCGGGACCCATCATCGGGTTTGACTAAGCCCAAGCCTGACGATGCGGATGTTTTCATCGTCGGGGCTTGCCGCGATGTCGAAACCGAGGTCGGCGCACATCCGCAGCATCGCCGCGTTGTCGGACAGAACTTCGCCTTCGAGCGCGCCAATCCCCTCGCTTTGCGCATATTCGATCAGGGTGCGCATCAACAGCCATCCCAGCCCGCGCCCCTTCAGGTCGGAGCGGACCAGGACTGCATATTCGGCCTTGTCGCTGTGGGTAAAGCGGTGCACGCGCGCCACGCCGAGCATGTCGCCCGACGGCTGCTCGATCGCCACGAACGCCATGGCCCGCGCGTAGTCGATCTGGGTGAAGCGCGCGATCATCGCATGGGTGAAAGTCTTGACCGGGGCGAAGAAGCGCAAGCGCATGTCTTCCGGAGTGACCCGCTGGAGAAACGGCGGGTAAAGCGGCTCGTCTTCGGGGCGCACCGGCCGCAGAAGGAGCGCCGTCCCATCCCGAAGCTTTGCCGGCCGCTCCCATTGCTTGGGATAGGGCCGTATCGACAGACGTGACCGGGTCGCCAAGCGTGACTTGTCCGCTGGCATGTCCGGCCGCGCCACGGCGACCCTCGCATCGAGCGCGATCACGCCGGCTTCATCGGCCAGCAGAGGATTCAGATCGAGTTCGCGCACCTCGGGGACGTCGGCTGCGAGCTGGGCAAGCTTGACAAGAACAAGCGCTATCGCCTCTCCGTCCGCCTCGGGGACGTCGCGATAGCTTTTCAGGATACGCGATACCCTGGTCCGCTTGATCAGATCCTGAGCGAGCCCCAGATCGAGCGGCGGCAAGGCCAGCGCCTTGTCGTTGATGACCTCGACCGCAGTGCCGCCGCGGCCGAACACCACCACCGGCCCGAAGGTTGCGTCGTCTGCGAGGCCCGCGATCAATTCGCGCGCTCCCGGCCTGACGATCATGGGATGGACCGTCACACCGGAGATGCGCGCATCGGGCCTGGCTGCGCGCGCTCGCGCGAGAATGCCGGACGTCGCTTCGCGGACCGCGTCCCGGCTGGTCAGGCCGAGGCGCACTCCGCCGATGTCCGACTTGTGCACGATGTCGGGCGAAAAATCTTGACGGCCACCGCGCCCGTTTCGAGAAAAGTTCCGGCCGCGGCAGCCGCTGCATCGGGGTCGCGGGCCAGAAGGACCGGAGGGATCGGGATCGCGTAGGCCTGCATCAAGCCGGCGATTTCCAATGGATCGAGCCATGTGCGGCCGGCTTCGATGGCGCGCTGAACAATATCGCGCGCGGCGCTCACGTCGGGCCGGAATGCCTCCGGCAAACTCGGCGGGACCGCCATCAGCGCATCCTGTCCGTCGCGATAACGGACGAGATGCATGAACCCGCGCACGGCGTCGGTTTCCGATTGAAAGTGCGGAATGCCTGCGCTCTCGAGCTCCGCATCGGCCTCGCCGCTGTCGCCGACCCATACGGCGAAGACCGGCTTTCCCGGGTAGAAACGGTCGCGATGCGCGCGGACAACCGAAGCGGCGGATATCGCGGCGTCTTTCGCGGATGCCAGAGCCGTCGGCACATTCATGACCAGCACGGCGTCATTGCATGGATCTTCGATCAGCGCCTCCAGCGCGATGCCATAGCGCGACGCGTCCGCATCGCCCGCGATATCGACCGGATTTTCCCCCGACCAGATCGGTGGAAGTTTCTCATCGAGCAAAGTCCTGGTGGCCGGCGAGAGCGATGCGAGCTGACCGCCGAGATCGACCAGGCGGTCGACCGCAAGGACGCCGATACCGCCGCCGTTGGTCAGGATCGCGAGCCGATTGCCCGCAAAGGGATGGACATGCCCGAGTGTCTCGGCGGCATCGAACAGTTCGTCCATATCCATCACACGCACGAGACCGGCCCGCCGAAACGCCGCATCATAAACGGCGTCGGAGCCGGCGAGCGCTCCGGTATGGGTGCGCGCGGCGGATGCGCCCTGCGCGTGCCGGCCGGACTTGATGACGATGACCGGTTTTGTCCGGGCCGCGGCGCGGGCCGCGGACATGAATTTCGCGGCGTCCTGAACGGATTCGATGTAAAGCAGGATCGATCGGGTCGCGCGGTCGGTCGCAAAGTAGTCGAGCAGATCGCCGAAATCGACGTCGATCTGATTTCCGAGAGATACGACCGCGGAAAATCCCAGGGTGCGCCGCGCGGCCCACTCGACCAGGCCCGCGGCAATCGCGCCGGACTGCGAAATCAGCGCAAGGTCGCCCGGATGCGGCATGTGTGCGGCGAAGCTTGCGTTCAGCCTGGCTCCCGTTGCCTGGACGCCCAGGCAATTCGGCCCAAGCAGGCGCATACCGTGCAGGCGCGCCGCCTGCAGTGTTTTGTCTGCGAGCGAGTCCCGACCCTGCCCGAGACCCGCGGTCACGATGATGGCTGACGCACATCCGCGTGCGCCGGCCTCCGCGATGACGCCAGGCACAGTCGCGGGAGGCGAAGCGACGATCACAAGATCTGTTTCGGGCAAATCCGAAACCGACTTGACTGCAGCGACCCCGCCGATTTCGGCATGACGCGGATTGACCAGGCGGAGCGGACCGGCGAAACCTGCCGCTTTCAGGTTTTCGAGAATGGTGCGCCCGACCGAATGTTGTCGAGGACTTGCACCCACCAGCGCCACCGAACGTGGCGAAAAAAGCCGGTCCAGCCGATAAGTGCTCATGGTGGCGACAATATCAGCCGGTGGTTGCGCCCGCAGGCCTAAGTCACGGACGATGACGATTGTTGCACGATCCTGGTGCGCCGAACCCCAGTGCGCCGAACCTTAGTGAGCCATCAGGCAGCAGACACCTGCGTGATCGAGCAGGTCGCGTGTCACGCCGCCCAGTATCCATTCGCGCGCGCGGCTATGCCCATAGGCCCCGGACACAATCAGATCCGCGATTTCCTGGTCCGCGATCCGAAGCAAGTCGTCGGCGACGGAGCCTGACCCGGGCGGCTGCACGACATGACTGGCGTCAACGCCATGGCAGCCAAGATACGCGATCACGTCCTTCACGGCATGGTCACCGCTGTCGACCGACACAACGACAACATGCTGAGCTCCTTTGAGGAACGGCAACGAGTTGGCGACGGCGCGCCGTGATTCCCTGGTGTCTTTCCATCCGATCAGGACGGTCTTGGCCGCGAGATATTCCACGTTGGGCGGGACGAAAAGCACCGGACGCCCGGCATTCATGACGAGATCGCCGGCATCGACGGTCATGGGAGCGAGTGTGTCTTCGTCGGCGCGGGGCCGGCTTGCAACGATGAGATCGGCCGCGCGCGCCTGTTGGAGGATGAAGTCCGCTGGAAGGCTGTGCGCGTGCCGCCATTCGGTGCGATTGCGCGTGGCGACGATCTTGCGAAAGATTGCTTCAGCCGAGGCAATTTCGCGCGTCGCGGCTTTTTCCTGGAGTTCGATGGCGCTTGCAACGCCCGCCACGGATGCCTCGAAATACAGCGGGACCGAAATTGGATGGGCGGCGATGCCGATCAGCCGGCCCGAAAAGCGGTCAGCGAGAGCGGTCGCCAATTTGACCCGGCTTTGCGCGTCTGGGCCGGGGTCCATCGGGACCATGATACTGGCGTATCCCGGTTGCGGTTGGGTTGAAGGAGCTGGCGACATGGCATTCCCCGCGGGCTGAATAACGATATCTAATCATACTGTTGCGGACGATGCTCGGTTTGATTTGCCGCAAAGATGCCAAAGATCAGGGGTTGCCAAAAATCACGGGATGCTTTGCGCCCAGACCGCAATTTCCGCGGCGACCTTGCCAAAGGCCCGGTCCAATGCCGCTGCCGCGTCACTCGCGCCGGTCGAGGATGCCGGCACCGTCGCCGCAAAGACCTTCGCATCGATCACCTGATTGCCGTTTCCGGCGATCTTTGCGGCAAGCTCGACGGTCGCCGTGGGCGTATCGGAGTCCACGACCTCAAAGGCGCGGATGTCGAGCAGCAATTGACGCTCCGAGGCGAGGTTGTCGATGCCGCGCACGACTGCGGCAGGCGACATCGCGTTCTCGAGCGTCTGGACGATCCGGGCCTGTACGAGCTTCGGCAGCGTGTCGGCCCATTGCGCGCCGGCCATCGTCGCCCGTGTCCCCGAAGCATTGCGGACCACCAGTTTTTGCGAGTCGTACATGATCAGGGCGGTGGGATCGCCGACCGCCAGCGGCCCTGCCCGGGGTCTGTCGACCTGAGCCGCCAGGCGCGGCGCCGTCAGATCGAAAGATTGTGCCGGGCTCTTGCTGTCGCCGCCGCCCGTCATGCGCTCGAGTCCGGCAACGATGCCGTCGATGCGATCCGAGTTGCGCGCAAGCGCGCCGGTGAAGGTGTTGAAATTCGACATCGTGCCGCGCAAGGCATCGGCATTGTCGGCGAGCATGCCATCAAGACGGCGGAGCGCCTCCCGGGCGGTCGTCGACAGGTCGGCGCCTGCCGACGCGTCCGCGATCAGCAGCGGCAGGCCGCCCTCGGCTGCGACAAGACGGGGAGCCTCGGATGCCCCCCCTTTAAGCGTGACCGACGTGACGCCCATCAGGCCCTGGAAATCGAGACCGACTTGCGTATCCACCCGGACCGGCGTCGTGGAATCGATCGCGATCGTCGCCGTGACGCGCTGCGGCATCTGCGCGTCGAGCCGCAGGTCGGTCACCTCGCCGACGCGAATCCCGTTGAATTGTACGGCCGCGCCCGGCCGCAATCCCGGCACGGCGCCCTGAAACCTGATCTGGTAGATGCGGCGCTCCGTCAGACCGGCGACGTTGTTGAGCCAGTACACGAAGCCGAACAGGCCGATCACGGTGGCGAGCGTGAAGGCTCCCATCAGCCGGTATTTTGCCGTCGTTTCCATGGTGTTTTAACCCCGGTCAAGCTGTGGCTGCGCGCGCCGGACCCCGCGCGCGCCGCGGAAATAGGCCTGCACCCAGGGATGGGGCGAGGCGAGAATGTCCGCCATCGGTCCGACCGCCACGATCCGGCCCGCCGCGAGCGCCGCAACGCGGTTGCAGACGGTGTGAAGGCTGTCGAGATCGTGGGTGACCATGAACACGGTCAGGCCCAGCGTCTGTTGCAGTGTCTTGATCAGCGTGTCGAATTCACTGGCCGCGATCGGGTCGAGCCCGGAGGTGGGCTCGTCGAGGAACACGATCTCGGGGTCCAGCGACAGCGCGCGCGCAAGCGCCACGCGCTTGGTCATGCCGCCCGACAGTTCGGATGGAAACTTGCCGGCGTCGGTATTGCGAAGTCCGACCATCTCCAGCTTGGCGAGCGCCACCTCGTCCATCAGCTTTTGCGAAAGGCCGAGATGCTCGCGCATGGGAAACTGCACGTTCTGGAGCACAGTCAACGACGAGAACAGCGCGCCTTGCTGAAACAGAACTCCCCAGCGCCGTCCGATGGCGTGGCTTTCGTCGGCCGGCGAGTGGCCGATATCTTCGCCAACATCTTCGCCAAGTACGCCGATCGCGCCCGACCGCCGCGGCAGAAGACCGATAATCGTGCGCAGCAGGACCGACTTGCCGCCGCCCGATGCGCCGACCAGCCCGACGATCTCGCCCCGGTAGACGTCCAGCGAAAGGTGATCGAGCACGGTCTGCGTCCCGAAGCCGACCACGAGGTCGCGGACGCTGATCGCCAAAGGCCGTTCATAGGCGTTCATGGCTACATTCCGATCGACGCAAAGAACACGGCGAACAACCCGTCGAGCACGATGACGAGGAAAATGGCCTTCACGACCGAGGTCGTGGTCTGCAAGCCGAGCGACTCGGCGCTGCCTTTGACCCGAAGCCCCTCGCTGCAGGCCACAACCCCGATCACCAGCGCCATGAATGGCGCCTTGATGATGCCGACCTTGAAATGGGTGATCGATACGGCTTCCTGCAGCCGCGCGATGTAGACGTCCGGGCTCATCCCTCCATAGAGCCAGGCGATCAGGCCGCCGCCATAGAGCGCCGCGAGCGAGCCGAAAAACGCCAGGATCGGCAGCGCGACAACAAGCGCCAGCACGCGCGGCACCATCAGGACTTCGACCGGATCGAGGCCCATGGTGCGGAGCGCATCGATCTCTTCGCGCATCTTCATCGATCCGAGCTCGGCGGTGTATGAACTTCCCGACCGGCCGGCCGCCATGATGGCGATGAGCAGCACGCCGATTTCACGCAGCACGAGGATGCCGACGAGATCGACGACGTAGACGTCGGCGCCGAATTTGCGGAAATGGAAAATTCCCTGCTGCGCGATGATCGCGCCGATCAGAAAACTGATCAGCAGCATGATCGGCATGGCCTGCCAGGCGACACGGTCGAGATGATGCACCGCCGAGGTCAGCCTGAAGCGCCTGGGCTTCAGCAGCACGCGGATCGTCGCGGCGGTTAGTGCGCCCAGCATCTCCGCAAATGCCGTGACGTCAGAGCCCAACCGGGGAAAGGTGCGGCCGATGGTTTCCAGAAAAGCCATGAAGGCATTGGGCTTGCGCCCGAGAGGCGCCGCCTCGGCGGACGTGTGGCTCACGGTTTCAAGCAAGCCCCTGAAGCGTTCCGCAACATTGGTGAGCTCGGCCTGAATGCCGCCGGCGCGGCAGCTTCGCGTAAAGCGCTCGATCAGCCATGCGCCGTAGGTGTCGAGCTCCTCGACCCCGCCGATGTCGAGGTCGATCGCGAGATGCCCGGTTGCATCTCCTCGCGCCCGTTCAGCCAGAACTTCGATCGATGACGCGGAAACTGCGGTCCACGCGCCGGTCGCTTGCAGGCGCGCGGCATCGCCGCTGGTTGTCCATGTCAATTTCGGCGGATTCTGCACGGCATTCGTCCTGTCGCTGCCCCGGTTACGGCGCAGTTGCGGTTCAAAGCCGCAGGTCACGTTCAAGCGTGTCGCATCCGATATAGGCCCGGGTTGATCTGCCGCAAATGACGCGCGTGAGGCGCTTCATGGTTAAGAGAGGCCGATCGGGAGGGGCTCACCGGCCCTGGACGGAGCGGATATAGGCGACCATCGCGTCCGCATCGTCGCGCCCGGAGCGAAACAACGGCATGTCTTCGTGCCCTGTCAGAAGTCCTTCCTGGATCCGCCGCGAAAGTTTCGACAGGTTGGTTTGCTTGTCGAGGTTGCGGAATGCCGGCGCGGCCGGAAGTTTGCTCTTGCCCGTCTTGCCGATGGCATGACACGGGCTGCAGAGGCCGCGCGCAATGACCTCACCGCGCTGTTGCGGGGTCTCTGCCCATACCGGCCCCACCCACAGCGCCAGAAGGACGACAATCGCGCGTTGAAACTGTTTCTGCATCGAGCGCTCCGAATCAACCATGTAACACCTGACGCGCGTTTGCGCGACGATACATTGACCTGAATCAACCAGGGCGCGGCGCCGCCGTCCCGCGGACTGTGGTGGTGACGCTGCGTTTTCTTTAGCCGCCCGCCCTGATCTCGCAGAGCAGGCGGTAGATTCCGACCGTCGTCCCGGGAAAACGCTGCGACAGCGATGCCGCGACCGTCTCGGCATCGGGAACGCGCAACGTCTCCACCATCAGGCAGGCTTCGATGCGGGCATCGCCGCCGCGCAGGCGCTCCTCCTCGGACACCGGAAAATCCGCTTTGCTCTGCGCGGTCCAGACTTCCGCGCAGGCCACTGCCTTGTCGGCGGAAAGCTCTCGCGCCACGGCTTCCAGCGCACTGTTCGCCGGTGGCACGGTGAACCGCGCGGTCACCGCGACCGAGCCCCGCATCGCGCCGAACCGCGCGGTGAGCCCGCACACCGTGCGGACCATGTCGCGGAACGGCCCCGACATGATTTTGCGCGTCTGCGGCGTCGGATTGTTCAGCCGTTCGATATAAGCCGGCGATTTGAGCACGGCCGGCGACTGCGTGAGGTAGATGCAGAAATACGGCGGCGTGCCGCGCACCGCCTCGTAGCGGCGGCCGGTGAGAAACCCCGGCACGCCGATCCGTTCATGGAAGTGCTCGTGCTGGTACCACTCCTCGAAATCGCCCTCGAGGCCCGGCGCGACACTGTTCCAGATCGCAAGAATGCCTTTTGTGTCTGTCATCCGCCCTTGACGCCCTGCGTGTTCACATAAAGCGAATAGACCGAGTGGCTCGCCGCCATGAACAGGCGGTTTCGTTTCGGCCCGCCGAAGCAGACATTGGCGCAGCGCTCGGGCAGCGCGATGAAGCCGATCGGCTTGCCGGACGGATCGAACACCTTCACGCCGTCCTGCTCGGCTGTGCCCATGCCCCATCCGCACCAGAGATTGCCGTCGACGTCGAGCCGGAAGCCGTCCGGCGTGCCGCCCGGCTCGGCGTTGATGAACGGCCGTTTGTTGGCGAGCCTGGTGCCATTGTCGGTCACGTCGAACACCTGGATGACCCGCGGATTGAGCGCGGCCTCGACCACGTAGAGCTTGCTCTCGTCGGGCGAGAACGCGAGCCCGTTGGGCCGGTTGATCTCGCCGGTCGCGACCGTCAGCCGGCCGGTCCGGTCGATACGGTACACGTTGGTCGGCAGTTCCGGCGTCGCGGTATGGCCCTCGTAATTGCCGAGGATGCCGAACGGCGGATCGGTGAACCAGATCGAGTCATCCGACTTCACCACCACGTCGTTCGGCGAGTTCAGCGGCTTGCCGTCGAACTTGTCGGCGAGCACGGTGATGGTGCCGTCGTATTCGGTGCGGGTCAGGCGGCGGGTGTCGTGCTCGCAGGTGACGAGACGGCCCTGGCGGTCGCGGGTGTTGCCGTTGGCGTTGTTGGAGGGTCTGCGGAACACACTCACCCGTCCGGTCTCCTCGTCCCAGCGCATGATGCGGTTGTTCGGGATGTCGCTCCACAGCAGATACCGCCCGTCGCCGAAATAGACCGGGCCCTCGTTCCAGCGCGTGCCGTGGGCGATGCGCTCCACGCCCGCAAGCCCCAGCCGGTATTTGTTGAAGCTCGGATCGAGCACCTTGACGGACGGATCGGGATAGCGCTCGCTCGGCGTCCACTGGCCGAGCGCGGTCCGGCTAAAGGTCACGGCCGCCACGGCAGCGCCCGCGCCGGCCAGCATGTCTCGCTTGCTGATGTTCATGATGTCGCTCCCCAAGGTTGAGCGGGCCGTTGGCCGGCCTCGCCTTGAGCGAAGCCTAGCACCGTCCGGGGAGCGAACTCACCGTCAAATATTACCCGCCCGGCGCACCCTGCGTGTTCACATAGAGCGCATAGAGCGAATGGCTCGCCGCCATGAACAGGCGGTTGCCCTTGGACCCACCGAAGCAGACATTGGCGCAGCGCTCCGGCAACTGGATATGGCCGATCGGCGCGCCCTGCGGGCTGAAGACGCGCACGCCGTCGAGCTCCGCCGAACCCATCCCCCAGCCGCACCACAGGTTGCCGTCGACATCGACCCGGAAGCCGTCCGGCGTCTCGTCCTTCGTGCACTTGATCAGCATCTTGCCGTTCGACAACTTCGCCCCGTCCACGTCGAACACGTAGAATGCGCGCTCCAGCGGCTGGCTCTCGATCACGTAGAGCTTCTTCTCGTCGGGCGAAAACGCGAGCCCGTTCGGCCGCTTCACCAGGCCGTCGCTCACCACCGTGACCTGCCCGGACTTGCCGTCGATCCGGTAGACCCGCTGCGGCAGTTCCTGCTCGCCGGTCTCACCGTTCCAGTTGCCGTCGATGCCCGCGGTCATGTCGGTGAACCAGATCGAGTTGTCGGACTTCACCACCACGTCGTTGGGCGAGCTCAGGCGCTTGCCGTCGATGCGGTCGCACAGCACGGTGATGCGGCCGTCATATTCGGTGCGGGTGACGCGCCGTCCGTGCTCGGCGGTGACCAGCCGGCCCTGGCGGTCGCGGGTGTTGCCGTTCGCGTAGTTCGAGGGCTGCCGGTAGACGCTGGTCGCCCCAGTCTCGGCATCCCACCGCATGATGCGGTTGTTGGGGATGTCGCTCCAGAGCAGGCACCGCGCATCGCCGAACCAGACCGGGCCCTCCGCCCACGAATAGCCCTGCGACAGCCGCTCGACGCTCGCGAGCAGCACGCGGTATTTCTCGAAGCTCTTGTCGAGCACCTTCACCGCCGGATCGGGCAGGCGTTCGTTCAGGACCAGCGGCGGGGTCGTCGTCGGATACATAAGTCCTCCCTATCTTTTCTGCGGGCAGCATAGCAGGGCTGCCGTTTCGTGAAGCCCTCATGCGCGCATTCCGCCCTGTGCTATAGTGCGGTCATCCAACGTCTTGGCTTCAATGCCTTTCCGGGATGGCCCCATGGACCCGATGCAGAAGACCTTCGACCGCGCCGCCGAGGACCTCGGCAATTCGATCCACCTCGAGCACGTGAACGTCACGATCCCGGATCAGCGGATCGCGCAACTGTTCTACGGCGCCGGCCTCGGCCTCACCCGCGATCCGTATCTGATGGTGATGGACGACAACATGTGGATGAATGTCGGCCGCAGCCAGTTTCACCTGCCGACCGGCGCGCCGCAGGTGCTGCGCGGCAAGACCGGCATCGTCATCGAAGGCCGCGAGGCACTGCTGACGCGGCTTGCCAACGTCAAGCCGCGGCTCGAAGGCACCAAATTCGCTTTCTCCGAGCACAACGATTACGTCCAGGCCACCTGCCCCTGGGGCAACACCATCCGCCTGCATGAGCCCGACGCGGAGCGCTTCGGACGCATCGCGCTCGGCATTCCCTATGTCGAGTTCGACGTGCCGGTCGGCACTGCGAAAGGCATCGCGAAGTTCTATCAGCACATGATCGACGTTCCGACCGAGGTCGTGAACGGCGACGGCACCACCGCGAAGGTGCGGGTCGGCCGCAACCAGTACCTGCTGTTCCGCGAGACCGACCAGCCGCTGCCCGAATACGACGAGCATCACGTGCAGATCTACGTGTCGAGCTTCTCCGGCCCGCACCAGCGGCTCGGCGAGCGCGGCCTGGTCAGCCGCGAGGACAATCCGTACCAGTACCGCTTCCGCGACATCGTCGATCTCGACACCGGCAAGCACCTGTTCACCATCGAGCACGAGGTGCGAAGCCTCACGCATCCGATGTTCTTCCGGCCGCTGGTCAACCGCAATCCGACGCAGACCGCGCGCAACTACGCGAACGGCTACGACCAGTCGCCCTGGGCGATGGAGCCGGCGCACTTCGACGACCAGCAACTGCGGCGAAGGATGCAGCAGCAGTAGCGCGACAAGCTCGACTCTCTCCCCGCCTCATCCTGAGGAGCCGCGCGCAGCGCGGCGTCTCGAAGGATCGAGGCGGCCCCATGCTTCGAGACGCGGGCTTCGCCCGCTCCTCAGCATGAGGCCGGGAGGGGCCGGAAACTCTTGCAGGGGGAACGCATGATCGACTGCTACACCTGGACCACCGACAACGGCTACAAGCCGCGGATGATGCTCGAAGAGACCGGGCTTCCGCACAAGATCATCCCGGTCAACATCCGCGAGAAGCAGCAGATGACGCCGGAGTTCCTGAAGATCAGCCCGGGCCACAAGATTCCGGCGATCGTCGACCACGACGGCCCCGGCGGCGCGACGGTGACGCTGTGCGAGTCCGGCGCGATCTTCAAATATCTCGGCGAGAAGTCCGGCAAGTTCTACCCAGCCGACCCCGCCACACGCGTGAAAGTGGACCAGTGGCTGTTCTACGGCTCGGCGACCTTCACCACGCTGTCGCAGCAGTTCGGCCACTGGGTGGTGCGCAATCCCGAGAAGGTGCCGCAGCCGCAGGCGCACTACACCGCCGTGCTGCGCGACATGCTCGACACGCTGAACCGGCATCTCGCGTCGAACGAATATTTCGGCGGCGCCTACTCGATCGCCGACATGACGATGTATTCCGACGTGCACCTGCACGGCGTGAAGGACATCGGCCTCGCCGAATATCCCAACCTCAAGCGCTGGCACGATGCGATCGAGGCACGCCCGGCGATTCAGCGCGCGTGGGGACCGTTTCCGGCGTGAGCTTCCGACTCAGGCGTTCGCGCCGTGGATCGCATCCACCACCGCAGCCGTCACGTCCACCGTCCGCGCCTTGCCGCCCAGATCGGGAGTGTGAAAGCGCTTGTCGGCCGTCACCCGCTCGATCGCCTTCATCAGGCGATCGGCCGCGCCCTTCTCGCCCAGATGCTCCAGCATCATCACGGCGGACCAGAACGTGCCGATCGGGTTGGCCATGCCCTTGCCCATGATGTCGAAGGCCGAGCCGTGGATCGGCTCGAACATCGAGGGGAAGGCGCGCTCGGGGTTGAGGTTCGCGGTCGGCGCGATGCCCAGCGATCCCGCGAGCGCGGCCGCGAGATCCGACAGGATGTCGGCGTGCAGGTTGGTCGCCACCACCGTGTCGATCGACTCCGGCCGCATCACCATGCGCATGGTCATGGCATCGACCAGCATCTTGTCCCAGGTCACGTCCTTGAACTCGGCCGCGATCTGCACGGCGATCTCGTCCCACATCACCATGGCGTGGCGCTGCGCGTTCGACTTGGTCACCACCGTCAGGAGCTTTCGCGGGCGTGATTGCGCGAGCCGGAAGGCAAAGCGCATGATCCGTTCCACCCCGGCGCGCGTGAACATCGCGACGTCGGTTGCGGCCTCGAGCGGCGAGCCCTGATGCACCCGGCCGCCGACGCCGGCGTATTCCCCTTCGGAGTTCTCGCGCACGATCACCCAGTCGAGTTCGCCTCCGTTCACGTTGCGCAACGGCGAGGTGATCCCTGGCAGCACCCGCGTCGGGCGCACATTGGCGTACTGGTCGAACGGCTGGCAGATCGCGAGCCGCAGGCCCCAGAGCGTGATGTGATCGGGAATGTCCGGGTGGCCTGCCGAGCCGAACAGGATCGCGTCGTGCTTCCGGATCTGGTCGCGGCCGTTCTCCGGCATCATGCGCCCGTGCTTCTTGTAGTACTCGCCGCCCCAGTCGAAATGATCGACCTTGAAGCTTAAGGCCCCGTCGCGTTTGGCGATTGCGGCCAGCACCTCGACGCCGGCGGCGACGACCTCCGTGCCGATGCCGTCGCCGGGAATTGCCGCAATCGCATAGGTTTTCATGTCGGGTTCCGGGATTTGTCGGCCGCTACGTCTTCGGCATCTTCGCAGCTTTCACGAGACCGTCCCAGCGCACCGCCTCGTCCCGCATGAACGCACCGAACTGCTCCGGGCTTCCGGCGATGATGGTGATGCCGAGGCTGCCGAACTTGGCTTTCAGCTCCGCCGAATTCAGCGCCTCGACCGCTGCCTGGTTGAGCCGGCTGACGATCGCGGCGGGCGTTCCGGCCGGCGCGCAGAGGCCGTTCCAGGAATTGGCGATGAGCTGCGGGAACCCCTGCTCGGCCAGCGTCGGCACGCCGGGAAACAGGCTCGAGCGCTGCTCGGTCGCGACGCCGAGAACCTTGATGCGCTTGTCGTCGAGCAGCGGAATGATGATGGTGGTCGGCTGGAAAATCGCATGCACCTGGTTGGCGAACAGGTCGGCCATCGCCGGCCCTCCGCCCCGGTACAGCGCCACCGGAAAATCCGCGCCGGTCAGCTCCTTGAAGACATGAGCCAGGATATGCGGCGGCGTGCCGGTGGCCGCCGCGAAGTTGAACTTGCCGACATTGGCCTTGGCATAGTCGGCGAGCTCCTTGGTGTTCTTCACCGGCACTTCGGCATTGACGACCAGCAGGTAGGGCGCGTTCGACATGCCGGAGATCGGCGCAAAGCTCTTGATCGGATCGTAGTCGAGCTTGTCGGACATCGCCGGCAGGATCGAATGCGTCGCCGAGCTTGCGACCAGGATCGTATAGCCGTCGGGTTCCGCGCGCGCCGCGGCGGTGGCGCCAATCGCGCCGCCGCCGCCGGAGCGGTTCTCGATGATGAGGTTCTGCCCCAGCGGTCCCGACATGAGCTGGGCGACGTATCGCGCCGAAACGTCGGTGACGCCGCCCGGCGCGAACGGCAGGATCAACCTGACCGGACGCGCCGGATAGGACTGGGCCAGCGCCGGCCCCGCCATTGGCAACGCCAGCAGCATCGATAGCGCGGTTCGCCGGTCGAGCATGGCAACGCTCCTTCTTTTCATTTGTTCGTGCTTACCTGGCCCGCCGTCACTTCGCCGCGGTGACCTGGATCTCGATCATCTTGGCCGGCGATTGCAGCCGCGCCTCGATGCAGGCCCGCGCCGGCGTCTGGCCCGGCACCACCCAGGCGTCCCACACCTTGTTGAACTCGTCGACCACCCGGATGTCCTGCAGCCAGATCACCGCCTGCAGCAGCTTCGACTTGTCGGTGCCGCCCTGCTTAAGGAGCCCGTCGATCTTGTCGAGGATTTCCCTGGTCTGCTCGCCCACGCTCTTGCCCACCGTCGCATCCGCGGTGAGGCCCGCGAGATAGACCGTGTCGTTGTGCACCACCACGCGCGACATGCGCGGGCCGTTCTCGAAACGCTGAATTGCCATCACGATCTCCGTTGGTTGCGGGGCCGTCATTGCAGCAGGACCCGCGCGAGGTAGGATAAGGGCGTTGCCCGCCCTTCGAGGCATGAAGCAGAAAGCACAACGGCAACAATATCAAGGGAGGTCCCGCGTGCTCCGGATGCTGGCTATGCTCGCCGCGCTTGTCGCAAGCTCCGCCATGCCGGATGCCGCCCGCGCCCAGGCCCCCTACCCCAACCGCCCGATCCGCATCGTCATCCCGTTCGGGCCCGGCGGATTTGCCGACATCACCATGCGGCTGGTCGGCCAGCAAAATCCCGGCAAGCTCAACTACTCGTCGGCCGGCATCGGCACATTGCCACATATCACCTTCGACTGCTGTTGCGCCGGACCGGCATCGAGGTGGCGCACATTCCCTATCGCGGCGCGGCGCCTGCCATGACCGACCTTCTGGCCGGCGTGGTGCAACTCAAGCTCGACACCTACACGACGTCGAACCCGCAGGTGGTGGCCGGCAAGCTTCGCATGCTCGGCATCGCGAGCCGCGAGCGCTCGAAACTGATGCCCGAGGTGCCGACCATCGCCGAGATGGGCCTGCCGGGCTACGAAGGCATTCTCTGGATCGCGCTGATGGCGCCGGCCGGAACGCCGGCAGCCGTGATCGACCGGCTTGCGGCAGCGAGCGCCAGGGCCGCCCGCGCACCCGATGTCGCCGAGAAGCTTGTGCGCGACGGCGTCGATCCGATCGGCGGCATGCCGCAGGCGCTCGGCGCGATGATCGCGCGCGAACTGCCCCAGTGGCGCGAGCTTGCCAAAGCCGCCAATATCAAGCTGCAATAAGCCTTGCCTGTTTTCCGCCAAAGGACGCCGGAATGCCGAAACTGACCACAGGCCCGGATCCCAATCCGAAGAAGCCGAAGCTCAAAGCCCCACCCAACGCCTGCGACACCCACATCCATCTGTTCGGCCCGGCGGCGAAATATCCGTTCGCGCCGGACAGCCCCTACATCGCGCATGACGCGCTGCCGGAGACATTTCTTCGCGCTTGCAGGACAAGCTCGGCATGAGCACCGGCGTCATCGTCAGCCCGGGCGGCTACGGCCGCAACCACGCGATGCTCGCCGACGTGCTGGCGAAATACCCGAAGCGGTTTCGCGGCATCGCGCTGGTGCGCGACGACATTCCCAAGGCAGAACTCACGCGGCTGACCTCGCTCGGCGTCCGCGGCATGCGGATGATGAGCCACGCGCGCGGCCAGCACGTGCCGAACTATTCCAAGGAGATCGCCGCGCGCGTGCACGAGCACGGCTGGCACATCCAGTTCTATCCGCACGGCACCGACATCACGGAATATGCCGACAAGCTGCTGGAGCTCAAAAACCAGATCGTGCTCGACCATTTCGCCAGCATTCCGGCGGAGGGCGGCACCGATCAGCCCGCCGTGAAGGCCGTGCTGAGAATGCTCGACTCCGGCAAGGTCTGGCTGAAACTCTCCGGGCCGATGCGCTGCACGCAGCAGAACGTGCCCTATTCGTCGGTCACGCCGCTCGCGCATCTCTTTGTGAAGCATGCTCCCGAACGAATGGTTTGGGGCTCGGACTGGCCGCACGTCAATCTCGACGGCCGCGAGATGCCGAACGACGGCGATCTCCTCGACCTGATGCTGGAATGGGTGCCGGACGCCGCCGTGCGCAACCGCATCCTGTCGCAGAACGCGAACAAGCTTTACGGGTTCTAGGAGCCTGTCTGAGTAGTGACTGGTCAAGTGGGGTCAAGTCTGATTCTTTGCGGGCCCATGAGCAAGAATTTTCGCCCCTGGAAGATCGATGAGGTCCTGCTTCTGCCGCCGAGCGTGCAGGACTATGTGCCGCGGGACCACCTGTCGCGGCTGATTGTGGCGCTGGTCCGGGAAGAGCTTGACCTTTCCGCGATTGCCGGCCGCTACACGAGCGGGCTGGGTCAGCCGCCGTTTGACCCGTGGATGATGACGGCGCTGCTTCTGCATGGCTATGCGAGCGGCATCTATTCGTCGCGGCGGATCGCCAAGGCGGCGGTGGAACGCGCGGACTTCATGATGCTCGTGGCGGGCGACCCTCCGGACTTCCGCACGATCTCGGAGTTCCGCAAGCGGCACCTTACGGCGCTGGCCGGGCTGTTCGTACAGGTGTTGAAGCTGGCCGAGAAGGCCGGGCTGGTGAAGCTCGGGCATGTTGCGCTCGATGGCACCAAGATCAAGGCGAACGCGTCCAAGCACAAAGCGATGAGCTATGAGCGCATGAAGAAGCGGGAAGTGGAGCTTGCGGCTGAGGTCGACCGCTGGCTCAAAGCCGCCGAGGCGGCCGATGCCGAGGAGGACAAGCTCTACGGCAGCAGGCGTGGCGACGAGATGCCGGATTGGGTGGCCGACAAGCAGAAGCGGCTGGCCAAGATCCGCGCGGCCAAGGCCGAACTGGAGGCGGAAGCCAAGGCCGCCGCTGCCGAGGAGATGCGTCGCCGGGCCGCGGCAGAGGAACGACGGATCGCCGAAGGCCGCAAGAAGAACGGCAAGACGCCCGCGCCGCCGAAACAGGAGCCCGACGGCAAGGCGCAGCGCAACTTCACCGATCCGGAAAGCCGTATCCTGAAGACCAAGGACGGTTATATCCAGGGCTACAACGCCCAGGCTGCGGTCGATGCCGAGGCCCAGATCATCGTCGCCCATGGCCTGACGCCGAGCATGAGCGATCAAGACCAATTCGTGCCGCTGCTGGATACGACCGAGGACAATCTCGACCGCAAGCCCAGGGAGGCTTCCGCCGATGCCGGCTACTGCAGCGAGGCGAACCTTGCCGCCTTGGCCGCGCGCGACATCCGCGGTTACATCGCGACCGGACGCGCCAAGCATCCCAGCGACGTCAAGCGAAAGATCACAGGGCCGCTCACCAAGGCCATGCGGGACAAGCTGAAGCGCGCGGGATGGCGCAGCAGGTACCGATTGCGAAAGCAAGTCGTGGAGCCGGTGTTCGGACAGATCAAGCAGGCAAGGGGGTTCAGACAGTTCCTGTTGCGCGGGATCGAGAAAGTGACGGCAGAATGGGCTTTGATCTGCACCGCCCACAATCTCACCAAGCTCGCAACAGCCGTATGAGCCGGCTAGCATTCATCGAGCAGCCTAGTCCCAGAACTATCTGGACGGGCTCCTAGCAGTCTGCTGAAAAGCCCTCCGCGGTCATTCCGGGACGCCGCGAAGCGGCGGACCGGGAATCCAGAAAAGCAGAAAATCCCGATGTTCTGGATTCCGGGTTCGCGCCCATAGCGCGTCGAAGACGCGCGTGAACGCGCTGACGGGCGCGCCCCGGAATGACGGCCCGGAGTTTTTCAGAAATCTGCTAGAGCTGTCGCTCAAGCCGCGCGATCACTTGCGAAACAAGATCGCCAACAGCCTGCGTATCAGCGACGGCCGTTCCGGATCCGGCCCGCTCGCGGACGCGCCGAATTTCATGACCCGGCCGCTCTCCTCAATGTCACGCTTGAGGTACACCAAGGGGGAATCAGGGTCGGGATACCGATCCGGATCAAAGCCGCGCTGGTAGGACATGGCTCAAGCCACCCGCCGTGACGTTTGCGACATCATACCGCTTTAGTGCATTTCCCGCCTGCGCGGGTTCAAACGCTCTACCGCCGCTTCCTCTTTTTAGTCGGCAGCGCGTGCTGGTACGCGACCTCAAGCGCGGCTTTCAATTCCGCGACCTTCATCTTCGCCAGCGTCGCCGTGGTCCAGCCCTGCTTGCCCCACGCGTTCGGCACCGGCGCGAAGGCCTCCGGCGCCATCATGCATTTGAACTCCTGCTCGTCCGGCCTGAACTTGAAGTTCGCCGTCTTCCCGTCGGACGCAAGCGTCACATAGATGCGAGCGACCTTGAACGCCGCGCGGTCGAAATGCGGCGCTTCTGTCGTGCCTTCGAGCGCAAGCGCAAGACGCCGCAGATCATTCGCCGTCGCCATCATGATCTCCTTGCCGGCGCGCCGAGCAGCCCGGCATGGACGGCCACCTTGCGGAACACGTTCGGAAGCGCCTCGCCGGACAACTCCGCGAGCGCGACCCAGCGCATTCCCTCCGGGGCCTTGGTTTTTGCCGGAACGCTCGCGACGTAGACCGATTGCCGCAACGGAAAATGCGTGAAGCCGTGCTCGACCGCGCCGGGAAGCTTTCGCCACTTCGCCTTCAGCGGCGCGGCCTTCAGCGCGTCGTCTTCGTCGAAGGCTTCCGACCACGCCGTCGACGGCACCTCGGTCATGCCGCCGAGCAATCCCTTCGACGGCCGCGTGCGCACCAGCACGAAATCGTCGGCGCGCCTCACCACGAACGAGGCGCCCCGTCTGAGCTTGCCCTCGACCTTCGGCGCCTTCCGCGGAAACGTCTCGGCGTCGCCGCGCGCCTGCGCTGCGCAGGATCCCATCCAGGGGCAGATGCCGCAGGCGGGTTTCTTCGGCGTGCAGATGGTGGCGCCGAGATCCATCATCGCCTGGGTGAAGTCGCCGAACCGCCGCAGCGGCAGCAGCGCATCGGCTCGCGCGCGGATTTCGGCCTTGGCCGCCGGCAGCGCCGTCTCGATGGCGTAAAGCCGCGCGATCACCCGCTCGATATTGCCGTCGATCGCCACCGCCCGCCGGTCGAACGCGATCGCCGCGATCGCAGCCGACGTATAGCCGCCGACGCCGGGCAGCGCGCGCAAGCCGTCTTCGGCGTCCGGGAACTGGCCGCCATGCAGGCCCGCGACCGCAACCGCGCAGGCGTGCAGGTTGCGCGCCCGCGCGTAGTAACCAAGGCCGGCCCAGGCCTTCAGCACGTCGTCGAGCGGGGCTGAGGCCAGCGCCGCAATGTCCGGCCAGCGCGCCAGGAACTTCATGTAATATGGACCGACCGCCTTCACCGTCGTCTGCTGCAGCATGATCTCCGACAGCCACACGTGATAGGGATCGGCGCGCTTGCCGGGCGGCGCGCGCCACGGCAGGTGCCGCCGGTGCCGGTCGTACCAGGCCAGCAGCGCGGCCGGGTCCGGCGCATCCACACGGGATTGCGCCTTCGGCTTTTTCCGGACCGCCGCTGCTGATACCTTCATCCCGTCCGATCTGGCAGAGCCCAAAGCCGTGAACAAGCCCCGCCCCACCCGCAAGCTTGCCGAACTCACCGCGGAGTTCATGGCGGACGCGTTCAAGAAGCAGGGTTTCGCGTCCACTGAACTCGTCACCCGCTGGAAGGACATCGCCGGCGCCGAGATCGCGGCCTGTTCCCAGCCGGTGAAGTTGCAATGGCCGCGCACCCCCGATGGCGAACAGCCCGAGCCCGCCACGCTGGTGCTCCGCGTCGAGGGCCCGACCGCGCTGGAAATCCAGCATCAGACCGGCGTGATCCTGGAGCGGGTCAACCGCTTCTTCGGCTGGCAGGCGGTCGGGCGGATCGCGCTGCGGCAGGCCCCGCTGTCCCGGCCGAAGCAGCGTCCCGTCCCGCCCAAGATCGATCCGGCGGAAACCGAAAAGGTCGCCGCCACGTTGTCCGACATCGCCGACGACGACCTGCGCATGGCGCTGGCGCGGCTCGGCGCCGCCGTTAAACAGGGCTAACCAAGACCGGCTGCCAATCAACGGAACGTGACCCGGCGGCCTTGGCGAAGCGGCCGGTCAGTGCCACATTGCGCCGCAATCGAGAGGCCCGATCGGGCCGGATTTAGAAACGTTACGGAGTTTCAAGGTGATCACCCGTCGGAACCTGCTCATCGGCGGCAGCACGTTTGCCATGCTGGCCGCGCTCGGAAGCTTCGGAGCCCTGATCGAGGCGCAGCCGGCCGACGCCCAGTCCATTCCCATGGCCGAACTCCTGGTGCCGCCAGGGCTCGGCGACCGCTCGCTCGGCAAGGACGACGCGCCGGTAACCATCATCGAATACGCCTCGATGACCTGCCCGCACTGCGCGCACTTCCACGAGACCACCTATCCGGAACTGAAGAAGCGCTACATCGACACCGGCAAGGTGCGCTTTATCTTCCGCGAGTTCCCGCTCGATCCGCTCGCCGCCGGCGCCTCGATGCTGGCGCGCTGCGCCGACAAGGAGAAGTTCTTCCCGCTGATCGAAACGCTGTTCCAGATGCAGCGCACCTGGGCGGTCGACAAGCCGATCCCGCCGCTGATGGCGATCGCCAAGCAGGCCGGTTTCTCCGAGCAGAGCTTCAACGCCTGCCTGTCCGACCAGAAGATGCTCGAAGCGCTGCAGGCCGAGCAGAAGCGCGCCACCGACAGGTTCAAGGTCAGTTCGACGCCGACGCTGTTCATCAACGGCAAGATGCAAAAGGGCGGTGCAACCATCGACGACCTTGCCAAGGTGATCGATCCGTTGCTGAAGACCTGAGCCTAAAACTCGCGAATCACACGGCCCGGCCGGCTCAAACCGGACCAATTCCGCGCCTTTCAACAGCCCGCAAACCGGCCTGCCGCCGGTCAATATTGCACTGTCGTCATTTGGCCGTATTCCATTGATTTTCACAGGTTTTTTCCGCCTCGCGAGCGACTGAGACGGGGATAAGTCGGGCTTTCCGTTTGCTGTATCGGGGCCGTCGACACATTCTCCGCGCCAATGCGGTACCCCTTCGTCGCCCGCATGGCCGCTGGTGTTGCGCGGATGACGCCGTGCATGCCTGTGGCCGCCGGGGCGGCGGGGCAAACCGCGCTAACGCGCGATAACTGGGCGGCAACTGGAAAAGAATTGAAATGAAGCTGACGCGTCTGCGCCTGATCGGATTCAAGTCCTTCGTCGAGCCAACCGATTTTCTGATTGAGCCAGGCCTCACCGGCGTGGTCGGTCCGAACGGTTGCGGCAAGTCGAACCTGGTCGAGGCGCTGCGCTGGGTGATGGGCGAGACGTCGCACAAGTCGATGCGCGCCGCCGAGATGGACGACGTGATCTTCGCCGGCAACAACAACCGGCCGCCGCGCAACACCGCCGAAGTCGCGATCCAGATCGACAACGAGAAGCACGAAGCCCCGACCCAGTTCAACGAACACGACCAGCTCGACATCTCGCGCCGGATCGAACGCGAAAAAGGCTCGCAGTACCGCATCAACGGCCGCGAGGTGCGCGCCCGCGACGTGATGACGCTGTTCGCCGACGCTTCGACCGGGTCGCGCTCGCCGGCGCTGGTGCATCAGGGCCGCATCGGCGAGATCATCCAGGCCAAGCCCGAGCAGCGCCGCCGCGTTCTCGAAGAGGCCGCCGGCATTTCCGGCCTGCACGCCCGCCGCCACGAGGCCGAACTGCGGCTCAAGGCCGCCGAATCCAATCTTCTGCGCGTCGAAGACGTGGTGAAGCAACTGGCCGGCCAGATCGACGGCCTCAAGCGCCAGGCCCGGCAGGCGATCCGCTACCGCAACGTCTCGGCCGAGGTGCGCAAGGTCGAGGCGACGCTTTATTATCTGCGCTGGCTCGGCGCCAATGCCGAGGTGGACGAGTCCGGCAAGGCCAAGGACCTGAGCGTCCGCGCGGTCGCCGACGCCACCATCGCGCAGAGCGAAGCCGGCAAGGGCCGCGAGGAAGCAGCCGCCGGCGTGCCGCCGCTCCGCGAGGTCGAGGCCCGGACGGCCGCCGCGCTGCAGCGCCTGCTGATCGCCCGCGACACGCTCGACGCCGAAGAGACCCGCGCCCGCGAGCGGCTCGCCGAGCTCGACCGGCGGCTGGCGCAGTTCGGCGAGGACGTCACCCGCGAACGCGCGCTGGTCGCGGACGCCGAAGCGGCGCTGGCGCAGCTCGCGCAGGAAGAAGAGACGCTGCGGCAGGAGGCCCGGACCAGCGCCGAGCGGCGCACCGGCGTCGACGCCCGCGTTGCCGCCGCCGACGCGGTCGTCACCGAGGCCGAAAAGACCTTCGGCGAGCTCACCGGCCAACTGGCCGATCTCACCGCCCGCCGCAACCAGCTGACACAGACCGCCCGCGAGCAGGGCGAGCGCATCGCGCGGATGGACGGCGAGATCGCCAACATCGAGGCAGGCCTTGCCGCCGCGAGCGAAAGCCGCCCGGATGTCGCCGCTCTCGCAACCGCGGTCGAGAGCGCGCAGGCCGCGGTCGGCCGGGCCGAACAGAACACGGTCGCGGCCGAAGCCGCCCACGTCGCGGCGCGCAAGCATCTCGACGCCGCCCGCCTCCCGCTCGCCGACGCCGAGCGCGCGGTGCAGCGGCTCGACACCGAAGCCAAGACCTTGATGAAGCTGCTCGCGGTCGAGACCCAGAGCATGTGGCCGCCGGTGATCGACAGCATCACCGTCGAGAAGGGCTACGAAATCGCGCTTGGAGCAGCGCTCGGCGACGATCTCGACGCGCCGGTCGATCAGAGCCACGCGATGCGCTGGGCTGGCGCAACCGTCGATGCGTCCGATCCGTCGCTGCCGGAGGGCGCGCAGTCGCTGGCCAAGCACGTGCAGGCGCCGGCCGAACTCGCCCGTCGCCTCAACCAGATCGGCGTCGTCGAGCGCGCCGACGGCGCCCGCCTCGCGGCGCTGCTGAAGCCCGGCCAGCGGCTGGTCTCGCGCGACGGCGACCTGTGGCGCTGGGACGGCTTTGCCGCCGACGCCCACGCCCCGACCGGCGCGGCGCGGCGCCTGGCGCAACGAAGCCGCCTCGCCGACATCGACGGCGAACTCGTCACCGCGCGCACCGCGGTCGACGACAAGCGCAAGACCGCCGAAGCCGCCCAGGCCGATCTCACCGCGGCCGGCGCCGCCGAAGCCGCCGCCCGCGAAGCCTGGCGCGCAGCCCAGCGCGACGCAGACAATGCCCGCGAGCTGCAGGCGATGGCCGAGCGCGAGATGGCCCGCAATGCCGCGCGCATCTCGGCGCTGACCGAAGCCAAGTCGCGACTGGTCGGCACCCGCGACGAGGCCAGGGCCGCGTCGGACGTGGCCGAAGCAGGCCTCGCGGAACTGCCGCCTTCCGCCGAACTGGAGAGCAAGCTCACCACCGTGCGCTCGGAGATCGAAGGCAAGCGCACTGAACTGGCCGAAATCCGCGCCGAGGCGCAGGCGCTGGCCCGCGAGGCGGAGCTTGCCGACCGGCGGCTCGTCGCCATCGGGTCCGACCGTCAGGCCTGGAACGAACGCCGCGACCGCGCGGTCGCACAGATCGCCACGCTCGACACCCGCAGCGCCGAGGCCAACCAGGAGCGCGCGTCGCTTGCCGACGCGCCGGCCGCCTTCGAGGAGAAGCGCAAGGCGCTGATCACCGAGGTCGAGGCTGCCGAGGCGGCGCGCCGCGAAGCGGGCGACCGCCTGGCCGAAGCCGAGAACGCGCTGGCGGCCCGCGACCGCGCCGTCCGTACAGCGCTGGAAGCGCTGGGCTCGGCCCGCGAGGAGGCCGCGCGCGCCGAGGAGCGCGTCGAGGGCGCCAAGCGCAGGCTCACTGACGTCGCCCACGAGATCCACGAAATGCTCGAAGTCGAGCCCGACGGGGTCGCGGCGCTGGCCGGCATCGAGCCGAACGCCGAACTGCCGGATGTCGCGACCATCGAGCAGGATCTGGAGCGGCTGCGCCGCGACCGCGAGCGGCTCGGCGCGGTGAACCTGCGCGCCGAGGAAGAGCTCGGCGAGATCGAGACCCAGCACAACACGCTGACCGCCGAGCGCGACGATCTGGTCGAGGCGATCAAGCGGCTGCGACAGGGCATCATCAGCCTCAACAAGGAGGCGCGCGAGCGGCTGCTCACCTCGTTCGCCACCGTCAACACCCAGTTCCAGCGGCTGTTCACCGAGCTGTTCGGCGGCGGCACCGCCGAGCTTCAGCTGATCGAGGCCGACGATCCGCTGGAAGCGGGCCTGGAGATCATGGCGAAGCCGCCCGGCAAAAAGCCCGCCACGCTGTCGCTGCTGTCAGGCGGCGAGCAGGCGCTGACGGCGCTGGCGCTGATCTTCGCGGTGTTCCTCACCAACCCGGCGCCGATCTGCGTGCTGGACGAAGTCGACGCGCCGCTCGACGATCACAACGTCGAACGGTTCTGCGACCTGCTCGACGAGATGTGCCGCTCGACCGACACCCGCTTCGTCATCATCACCCACAACCCGATCACCATGGCGCGCATGAACCGGCTGTTCGGCGTCACCATGGCCGAGCGCGGCGTGTCGCAGCTCGTGTCGGTCGATCTCGAGGCGGCGGTGAAGATCAGGGATTCGGCGGCCTGACGGCTGCCGTCGCCGCCTGGTACCGGGTTGCGGCAGTTTCCGCGGCAACGAACCGGAACCGGCTGCACCGGCACAAATTGTCGCGCCACATTTTTTACGAACCCGCGGAACGGATGCCGGGCGCCCCGGTTATCTGCCCGTAACGACCGGCCGGCGCCCCCTCCCCCCGACCGCCGACCGGTAACAAAACCCGGGCCTGATATCCCCAGGCCCGGGTTTTTTATTGTCTTTTCAAGCCTGTCTTATACAGGCTGTCTTTTGTGGAACTTCGAACCTAAGGCATGATGGCGGCGACCAACGGCAATGCCCCAAGGGCAGAGCCTTGGAGCGGCAGTGCCGCGTCCGGCCCGCATTCCGCGCGCCGGCCCTTGTCCGTCCCCGTCTCAGGAGCGCTTTCGATGTCCACGACCGGCTGGATCGTACTCGGAGTGATCGTCGTCCTCGTGCTGTGGATCATCATGATCTACAACCAGCTCGTCGCGATGCGGCAGCGGGTCAGCCAGTCGTTCGCCGACATCGACGTGCAGCTCAAGCAGCGCCACGACCTGATCCCGAACCTGGTCGAGACCGTCAAAGGCTACGCCGCGCACGAGCGCGGCACGCTCGAGGAAGTGGTCAAGCTCCGCAACTCGGCGATGACAGCGCAGGGCCCGGCCCAGCAGGCCGCCGCCGAGAACATGCTGACCGGCGCGCTCGGCAAGCTGTTTGCCCTCGCCGAGGCCTATCCGGACCTCAAGGCCAACCAGAACTTCCAGCAGCTGCAGACCGAGCTCGGCGACATCGAGAACAAGCTCGCGGCGGCGCGGCGCTTCTTCAACAACGCGGTGCAGGAGTACAACACCGGCATCCAGCAGTTCCCGGCCGCCCTGTTCGCAGGCTCGCTGGGCTTCCATCCGCGCACCTTCTTCGACGTCGGCGAGGAGCGCGCCGTGGTGGAAAAGACGCCGCAAGTGAAGTTCTAACGCCCGAGGCAACGGCGGGAGCGGAGCATGGCTGCCGCCTTCGGACTTTACACCCACATCCAGTCGAACCGGCGGCGCTCGATCGCGCTGCTGCTCGGGCTGTTCTTCCTCGTCTACGTCATGGTCTATGCCGGCGCACTCATCGCTGAGGCGGTGATCCAGGACGCCGGGCTGCCTTACCTGCTGCGCGCCGCCTGGCGCGACCTGCTCTGGGCCGCGCCCTGGGCCACGCTCGCCACCGCGGCCTGGATGGCGATCGCGTATTGGTTCAACCAGTCGATGATCGACGCCGTCACCGGCGCCGATGAAGTGACGCGCAAGGAACAGCCCCGCCTCTACAATCTCCTGGAAAACCTCTGCATCTCGCGCGGCATTCCGATGCCGAAGCTCAAGGTGATGGACGATCCGTGCGCTCAACGCCTTCGCCAGCGGTCTCAACCAGAAGCAATATTCGATCACGGTGACGACCGGCCTGCTCGGTCATCTCAACGATCAGGAGGTCGAGGCCGTCCTCGGCCACGAATTGACCCACATCCGCAACGGCGACGTGCGGATGCTGGTGATCGCCGTGATCATCGCCGGCGTCATCGGCTTCTTCGCTGAACTGGTATTCCGCATGGTGTTCCAGAACGGCTTCCGCTGGAGCAGCGGCCGGTCGAGTTCAAGCTCCGGCGGCAGCAGCGACCGCGGCAAGGGTAGCGGCGGCATGGCGATCATCATCGCCATCGCGATGATCGCGGTGGCGTGGCTGCTTTCCACCGCGATCCGCTTCGCGCTGTCGCGGCGGCGCGAATTTCTCGCCGACGCCGGCTCAGTCGAACTCACCAAGAACCCGGACGCCATGATCATGGCGCTGCGCAAGATCGAGGGCCGCGGCGAGCTGGAGGGCGCAACCTCAGCGGTCATGGAGATGTGCGTCGACAATCCGCGCGAGGGCTTCGCGGATCTGTTTGCGACGCATCCGTCGATCGAGCGCCGCATCAAGGCGCTGATCGAGTTTGCCGGCGGCCGCGATCCCGGCCCGCTCGACCTGCCGGCGGATGGCGATCAAGCTGGCGAATCGCAGCAGCAGGATACCGCTGAGGCGCAAGGCGACGCCCATCAACAGGGCAACGCGCCGCCCAAACCCTTCCTGCCCTCGCAGCCACCGGTGGTTCTCGGCGGTGGCGCCCCGGCAGGACAACCCGAGGCCGGCGCGCCGGCGCCGGGGCCCTGGAGCCGCACCGGCTGATTCGGCTCGTCAAGTTCCGGGCGCCGGAACCTGAGGGATATCCCCAGCGCGCAAACGAATCGGCTGCCCGATTTGCCACCCTGCCCGCCATCGTTACCCTGCTATCGCGCTGATTCGCGGGGCGCGGAGGGATTTATGGCAAAACCGGCAGTCGTTTTGGTGGGAGCGGACAAGGGCGGCGTCGGCAAGACCACTGTCGCACGAGTGCTGCTCGACTATTTCGTCGCCCACAACGTCCCGACCCGCGCCTTCGACACCGAGGCGCCGAAGGGCTCGCTGAAGCGCTTTCATCCCGACATCACCGACGTGGTCGACATCACCTCGACCGCGGACCAGATGAAAATCTTCGATACGCTCGCCAGCGCCGACGCCAAGATCACCGTCATCGATATCCGCGCCGGACAGTTGTCCAAGACGCTGGAGGCGCTGCGCGACATCGGCTTCCTGGACGCCGCGGCGAAGACCCAGATCACGTTCACGGTGTTTCACGTGCTCGGTCCCTCGATCGCTTCGCTGGAGGAAATCCGCGACACCGCGTCCTTCATGGAAGATGCGCACTACATCCTGGTGAAGAACTTCATCAACAACACCACGTTCTTCGAGTGGGACCCGGCGACCTACAACACCTACTTCAAGAAGATCAAGGACGCCCACGAGATCACCATCCCGAAGCTCAACGAGATGGCCTGCGAGCAGGTGGAGCTGGCCTCCGTGCCCTACGTGTCGTTCGTCGCCAACAAGACGGCCGACGGGCAAAGCGCGGCGTTCTCGTTCGTGCTGCGCGGCTATGTGCGCCACTGGCTCGGCAATGTCTGGGCCGAGTTCGATCGGGTGAAGCTGACCGAGATGGTCGAGATCGAGCAGCAGCAGCAGCGCAAGGGAGCGGCTCGCCAGCAGGCGTGATCCGGAGCATGATCCCGAAAAACGTGAAGCGGTTTCCCGCCTTCGCGAAGCCCGCTTCGGCGGGCGAAGCAAGGTCGGAAAAGATCGTGCCCAGGCAGGAGAAGGAGCGACGGGGCTGATTCAACGAAGTTGAATAGGCCCCGAGCGGTGCCATGCAGCGGCAGACGCCTGTCTTCATCGTCACGTCGTCGCGACCGCGCGTCGGCAAGACGCTGATCGCGCGCGCACTCATCGAATATTTCTGCGCGCTCAACCGGCCGGTCACCGCCTTCGACGTCAATCCCGACGAGTTCAAGCTGATCGACTATCTGCCGGCCTATACCGCGGCCGCGAGCATCAACGACATCCGCGGCGAGATGGCGCTGTTCGACCAGCTCGTGCTGCCCGACCGGGTGCCGAAAATCGTCGATCTCAGCCACACGCTGCTCGACAAGTTTTTCACGCTGTTTGCGAAGCTCGACTTCGCCCGCGAGGCGCAGCGCCGCGGCGTGTCGCCGATGGTGCTGTTCGTCGGCGACCCCGACGACCGCGCCCGCCAGGGCTACAAGATGCTGATGGATCGGTTTCCCGACCTGCCGCTGGTGCCGGTGCTGAACGAGGCGATCGGGCAGATCGAGAGGTACGGCGGCAACTTTCCGGCGACGCGGCGCGGCGGCCCGCCGGTCACCATCCCGTCGCTGTCGCTTGTGCTGCGTTCGGTGATCGAAAAGCGCGAGTTCTCGTTTCTCGCCTATGCGGCCAAGACGATGGACGGCACCACCGAGTTGTATGGCTGGATCCGCCGCACCTTCGTGACGTTCCGCGAATTGGAAGTGCGGCTCCTGCTCGGCGAGATGCCGAAGCTTCCCCGCGCGCCGACGATTCCGGCCATCGCCAGGGACGACAGCGTCGCCAGCTTGTTCGGCGGTCCGGAGCGGCTGGGCTTTCTGCGCGGGCGGCGCTGATCATGGCCGCGCGCAGTCGCGCCTTGGGCTGCTCCATTGAAAACACTCATCAATTCAAAATGGGTTTGTTCTGCCAACCTGCTATCTTAGGATGCATACAAAAATAATACTATCATCGCGAGTATGAAGAAGGCCGGACCGGGCTCCCAAGATGACCGCGGGCAGCGGGCCGCGCGCGGCTCAATGCCCGTCGAACGCGATCAGCGTGCGCACCGGGACGTCGAGCTTCCTGATCTTGTCGGCGCCGCCGAGCGCCGGCAGGTCGATGATGAAGCAGGCGGCGAGCACGTCGGCGCCCTGCTGCTTCAGGAGCTTCACCGCGCCTTCGGCGGTGCCGCCGGTCGCGATCAGGTCATCCACCAGGATGACCTTGTCGCCCTTGGCCACGGCGTCCTCATGCATCTCCATCTCGTCGAGACCGTACTCAAGGGAATACGCGATGCTGACGCGCTTGTGCGGCAGCTTGCCCTTCTTGCGGATCGGGATGAAGCCCGCCGACACCTGGTGCGCCACCGCGCCGCCGAGGATGAAGCCGCGGGCCTCCATGCCCGCGACCTTGTCGATCTTGGATCCGGCCCAGGGCTGCACCAGTTCGTCCACCGCGCGGCGAAACGCGCGCGCGTTGCCAAGCAGCGTGGTGATATCGCGGAACATGATCCCCGGCTTCGGATAGTCCGGAATGGTGCGGATCGAGGAGCGGAGGTCGAAGTCGAGCGTGTCTGACGGCATGAAAAATCCTGGAAAGCTCCGGAAGGATGACCGGCCGAGCGCACTTTGGCGAAGCAAACGGACGGTGGCAACCGCGACCTCTCCGGCCGAATGCCATCCAAAAAAGCGCGGCCACGAACGGATGTGCGAGGAGATCGGCCACGATGGCGACCCACCGCGGGCTGGCCGGCATGTGATAGATTACCGGCATGCCGCGATCGTCCACCACACAGCCAGGCTTCTTCCGGGCTCTTCAGGTCCTGCTGACTCCGGTCAGCACCCTCGCCAAGGTCGCCGCCGGACTGGTTCTGTTCATGGTCATCGTGGCCGGGGGCTTGATCTGGGCGTTCAACGCGTGGGTCTTGTCTCTCACTGCACGTCCCTCTCCGACCCGCGCCGCTGATCCTCCCGCGGAGGTTCACAAACTAATCGCGCGCCTGGCGTCTATCCCGTCCTTCCAAGGCCTGACTCCGACGAACGACTGCAAGCGCCCTCGCAGAGCGACGCTCCAGTCTCCGCCAACGGCAGCCTGCTCGTTTGTTTTCGGAAAGACTTCAGTTCGGGTCTCCTGGAACACGGAAATCGGTCGTGTGTGGTCAGTGACCGTGAATGCGTCCATTCCGGAGGCGGAACGCGCTGTCCATCAATCGGCCCCGCTGGACTGGCTGGACTTTCCCGCGATCCAGCAGGTCTTTTGCCCGAATTCGGATCAAGTCGCCGTGGGGACGTCTTTGCAGCGTATTACTCAGATGCCATGGGTTCGCTGGGACGGAGCGAAGTCCGTTGCGGCCGCGCCGGGCGAGGTGAACGCGAGCCGATATATGGCTAGCACAGAAGGGTGTTCCGTGAGCCTGATCGAGAAACAAGGCAAAGTCCACCTTGAGGTCATGCTGGTCTACTCGTTGATGGGGATCAGGATAGACGATCTCCATCCGTCTCAGCCCCTCTGATTGGCGCAATTGCCCGGCAGCCAGCGGCGCGGCGTTTCGCGCTTGTCGTCGTAGGCCGCTTCGAACACGGGCGACGCCAGCGTCGAGCGGATATGCAGGGTGGAAGCGCCGGTGTTGGAGAAGCCGTGCTTGCGACCGGCCGGCACGATGACGAGCTGGCCGCCGGTGAGCGTCGCCCGGGCGTCGCCGATCCAGACCTCGGCCTGCCCGTCGAGAACGTGCAGAACCTCCTCGACCGCATGCAGATGCGTCGGCGCGCCGTGGCCGACTTCGCACCACTGCTCGAAGATGCAAAGCTGGCCCGCACCGTTGACCGCGGAGGTCTGCATCCGGGTCAGCACGCCCTGCCGCCACTCGTCGCGCGGCTGCTTGTTGAGATCGATGACTTGCATCGTGGTGCTCCTCCAGTACGTAGTGCGTAGGGTGGGCCAAGGCGCGAAGCGCCGGGCCCACCAACTTCTTGCTCGGCGCGAAGAGGTGGGCACGCCGCTTCGCGGCTTTGCCCACCCTACGCGGTTCAGCCCTTCAGCACGCGCCCTGCAACCGCGTCGAGCTTCCTGATCAATTCCGGATCGCGCGCCTCGGGCGCGGTGATCAGCGCAGAGTCGAGCGCGCGGTCGGAGCCGATCGGGCACGGCTCGTGCTCGCGCGGAAAGTCCTTGGCGAGCCGCCCGACCAGCCGCTTCGCCTTTTCGGCGTTGGCGGTCAGCACCTTGATGATGTCGGCGACCGTCACCGCGTCGTGGTCGGGATGCCAGCAGTCGAAGTCGGTGACCATCGCGACCGTCGCGTAGCAGATCTCCGCCTCGCGGGCGAGCTTCGCTTCCGGCATGTTGGTCATGCCGATCACCGAATAGCCGAGGTTCTTGTAGGTGAGGCTTTCGGCGAGCGTGGAGAACTGCGGCCCCTCCATGCACACGTACGTGCCGTCGCGGACGACCGTGATGCCCTCGGCCATCGCCGCGTTCGCAAGATGGATGCGAAGCCTGGGCGACACCGGATGCGCCATCGACACATGCGCGACCAGCCCCTTGCCGAAGAACGAGTTCTCGCGCTTGTGCGTGCGGTCGACGAACTGGTCCACCAGCACGAAGGTGCCGGGCGGCAGTTCTTCCTTGAACGAGCCGCAGGCCGACAGCGACACCAGATCGGTGACGCCGGCGCGCTTGAGCACGTCGATATTGGCCCGGTAGTTGATGTCGGACGGCGAAAGCCTGTGTCCCTTGTCGTGGCGCGGCAGGAACATCACCGGCAGCCCGGCGATCGTGCCGGCCCGAACCGCGCCGGAGGGCTCGCCCCAGGGACTCGGGATCTGCACCTCCCGCACGTTCTCCAGCCCCGGCAGGTCGTAAATGCCGGAGCCGCCGATCACGCCGAGCACGGCTTTGGTCATGTCCCGCTCCTCACAGCCAGGTATTCACGCACAAAAAATGAAAGGGCCCCGCAGCCTTTAAGCCAGGGGGCCCTTCGTCAAGTCAGCAGAAGCTCAGTGAGCGTCCGCCCATACTTTCTTCTTGGTGAAGTACAGAAGTCCCGCGAACACCAGAAGGAACACCATCACCTGGAAGCCGATGCGCTTGCGCTTCTCCAGAGTGGGCTCGGCGGCCCACATCATGAAAGCGGTGACGTCCTTGGCGTACTGATCGACCGTGGCCGGCGCGCCGTCGGTGTAGTCGACACGCTTGTCGGAGAGCGGCGGCGGCATCGAGATGGAATGGCCGGGGAAGTATTTGTTGTAGAACGCGCCCGCCGGCAGGTTGAAGCCCTGCGGCGGCTTCTCCTCGTAGCCCACCAGCAGCGCGTGGATGTAGTCGACGCCCTGCTCCTGGAACTGGGTGAACACGTCGACGATGAACCAGGGAAAGCCGCGCTCGTAGCTGCGCGCCTTGGCGAGCACCGAGAAATCCGGCGGCACGCCGTTGTAGCGCGCGCGCGCGGCGTTCTCGTTCGGCCACGGCGGCGGGAAGCGATCGGCCGGGCGGCCGGCGCGCTCGAACATGTCGCCGGCGTCGTTCGGGCCGTCCTGCACCTTGTACTCGGCGGCGATGGTCTTCACCTGGCCTTCGGAGAAGCCGATCTCGGTCAGATGGCGGAACGACAGAAGGTTGAGGCCGTGGCAGACACCGCAGACCTCACGGTAGACCTTGAAGCCGCGCTGCAGCTGGCCCTTGTCGTATTTGCCGAACGGACCGGCGAACGACCACTTCTGCTTCGGAGGCACGGGCGCGTCTTCCGCGGCAGACGAACTGGCGGTGCCAAACCCGAGCAAGGAGCCCGCGAGCGCGAGGGCGAGGATGATTCGCGACATGATGTTCTCCTCAGCCCTCAGCCACGTGCCTTGGTCGAAGCCAATATCGATTCCGATATCGAGTTCGGCAGCGGCTTGGTCTTCTCGACCCAGCCGAGCACCGGCAGGATGATGAAGAAGTGCGCGAAGTAGTAGAAGGTCAGGATGCGGGCGGCGACCACATAGCCGCCTTCCGCGGGCTTGCCGCCGAGCCAGCCGAGCCCCAGGCACACCGCGACGAAGATCCAGAAGAACTGCCGGTACAGCGGCCGGTAGTTGGCCGAACGCACCTTGGATGTGTCGAGCCACGGCAGGAAGGCAAGAATGCCGATCGAGCCGAACAGCGCGATGACGCCCATCAGCTTGTTCGGGATGGCGCGCAGGATCGCGTAGAACGGCAGGTAGTACCACTCCGGCACGATGTGCTGCGGCGTCACCGCGGGATTGGCCGGGATGTAGTTGTCGGCATGACCCAGGTAGTTGGGCATGTAGAACACGAACCAGGCGAGCACCACGCAGAAGCACACCATCATGAAGCCGTCCTTGACGGTGGCATATGGCGTGAACGCGACTGTGTCCTTCTCGGTCTTGGGCTCGACACCGGTCGGATTGTTCTGGCCGACCACGTGCAGCGCCCAGACGTGCAGCACCACGACGCCGGCGATCACGAACGGCAGCAGGTAGTGCAGCGAGAAGAAGCGCTGCAGCGTCGGATTGCCGACGGCGTAGCCGCCCCACAGCCAGGTCACCACGGATTCCCCGACGATGGGAATGGCGGAGAAGAAGTTGGTGATGACGGTCGCACCCCAGAAGCTCATCTGGCCCCATGGCAGCGTGTAGCCGAGGAAGCCGGTCGCCATCATGAGGAGATAAAGAATGACACCGAGGATCCAGAGCACCTCGCGTGGCTCCTTGTAGGAGCCGTAATACATGCCGCGGAACATGTGGATGTAGACCGCGACGAAGAACATCGAGGCGCCGTTGGAATGCAGGTAGCGGATCAGCCAGCCGTAGTTCACGTCGCGCATGATGTGCTCGACGGAATTGAATGCGTGGTCGGCGTGCGGGGTGTAGTGCATCACCAGCACGATGCCGGTGATGATCTGCGCGCCGAGCAGGAAGCTCAGGATGCCGCCGAACGTCCACCAGTAATTGAGATTGCGCGGCGTGGGGTAAGCCACGAACGAGGAGTACACCAGGCCCGCGATCGGCAGGCGGCGCTCCATCCACTTCATGAACGCGCTTTGCGGCTGGTAGGTGGAGTGTCCGCTCATTGGCTAACCTTGGGCAAACCTTGAAAGGGTGTATTCAGCGGCGGATCAGCCGATCCGGATCTTGGTGTCGGAGAGGAATTCGTAGGGCGGCACCGGCAGGTTGGACGGCGCCGGGCCGCTGCGGATGCGGCCCGAGGTGTCGTAGACCGAGCCGTGGCACGGGCAGAAGTAGCCATCATACTGCCCCTGGTGGGACAGCGGGATGCAGCCGAGATGCGTGCAGATGCCGACCAGCACCTGCCACTGCTCCTTGCCGGCCTTCACGCGCGCACTGTCGGGCTGCGGATCCGGCAGGCTCGCCAGATTGACGTTCTTGGCCTCTTCGATTTCTTTCTTGGTGCGGTGGTTGATGAAGATCGGCTTGCCGCGCCAGAACACCTTGATGACCTGCCCTTCGGCGATCGCGCCGATTTCGACTTCGACCGGGGCGCCTGCGGCGATGGTCGAAGCGTCGGGGTTCATCTGCGAGATCAGGGGCACCGCGACCGCCGCCGCGCCAACCGCGCCCACGGCGCCGGTTGCAATGTAAAGGAAATCGCGTCGAGTCGGCTCGGCCGAAATTGTTGCCACGGTTTTCAAATCCCTCGTTAGTTAGCCGGTCAGCCCTTCCGCGCGGGATACCGCAGATACAGACAACGCGGTGGCGGTTAGGCCGGCCGCTCCAGGCCCTGGGGAAGGACAAAAAGCGGCAATCCGGCGGCGTTTATTGGCACCCTTATAAACAGAGCGCAAGCCCGCCTTCGCGCGAATGACCAAGAGTCGCACAAATCCTTTGTCCATCGGATGTTTCGGGCATTGACGCAGCGCCAGGCGCGGCCGAAACGAAGGCCATGCGGATCGCCCTTTACGAGCCCGATATCCCCCAGAACACCGGCACGATTCTCCGTCTCGCCGCATGCCTCGGCGTCGAGGCCCACATCGTCGAGCCGGCGGGGTTCCCGACCACCGACCGCGCCTTTCGCCGGGCCGGCATGGACTATCTCGATCAGGTCGCGATCGTCCGTCACGCCTCGTTCCCGGCCTTCGAGGACTGGCGGCGGACCGCTGGCGCGCGGCTCGTGCTGTTCAGCACGGCGGCCGGCGCCTCCTATCTCGACCACGCCTATCGCCCGGACGACATCCTGATGTTCGGCCGGGAGTCGGCCGGCGTGCCCGAAGCCGTCCACCGGGCCGCCGACGCGAGACTCAAGGTCCCGATGCGGCCGGGTTTGCGCTCGATCAACGTGGCGATGGCGGCCGCCATGGCACTGGGTGAGGCGATGCGGCAGACGAACGGCTTTCCCCAATAAGACCGCAACATGAATAAGATCGTGACCATGTCCGACACTCTCCCCGACCCGCCAACGCTGGAGCACCGCAAGGCCACCGCCCGCGGCTGGTTCGAGCATCTCCGCAACGACATCTGCGCGGCGTTCGAGGCGCTGGAAGACGGATTGCCCGCCGGCGCGCCGTTCGCCGATCGCCCGGCCGGCCGCTTCAGGCGCACGCCGTGGGCGCGGACCGGTCACACCGCCGGCCAACCGATCTCGGGCTTGCCCGAGATCGGCACTCCAAGCGCCGGGCCGGCTATAGCCGGCCCGGGCGGCGGTGGCGTGATGGCTATGATGCACGGCCGGGTGTTCGAGAAGGTCGGCGTGCACTGCTCGACGGTGCACGGCGAGTTCGCACCCGAATTCCGCAAGGATATTCCCGGCGCCGACAGCGATCCCCGCTTCTGGGCCTCCGGCATCTCGCTGATCGCGCACATGCACAACCCGCACGTGCCGGCCGTGCACATGAACACGCGCTTCGTCGTCACCACCAAGGCGTGGTTCGGCGGCGGCGCCGACCTCACCCCGGTGCTCGATGCCCGCCGCACCCAGCACGATCCCGACACCCGCGCGTTCCACGCCGCGATGCAAAGCGCCTGCGACGCGCATGCCGCGGTCGCGCCCTACGACAAATACAAGACGTGGTGCGACGATTACTTTTATCTCAAGCACCGCAAGGAGATGCGCGGCATCGGCGGCATCTTCTACGACTACCTCGAAACCGACTGGGACAAGGCGTTCGCGTTCACCCAGGATGTCGGCCGCGCGTTCCTGAAGATTTATCCGGAACTGGTTCGCGCCAACTTCGCCAAACCCTGGAGCGAGTCCGAGCGCGAAGAGCAACTCGTCCGTCGCGGCCGCTATGTCGAGTTCAACCTGCTCTACGACCGCGGCACGATCTTCGGCCTGCGCACCGGCGGCAATGTGGACTCGATCCTGTCGTCGATGCCGCCGGTGGTGAAGTGGCCTTAAGCCCTCACTTCGCGAGCGCCCCGAACACCATCACTGCGCCGCCGATCAGCACCACCGCGTCGAGGATCGCGGTGTGCACGTGCAGCGGCATGCGCTTGACGAAGGCGCGGGCGAGAAACGCGCCGGGAAACGCGATGACCCCGATCAGGAGCGCATAGGCGATCACCTTTGGCGTCAGCGCGCCGGCAAATCCGAACACCATCAGCCGCGAGATGCCTATCGCGATCGACAGCATCGCGTCGGTCGCGATCACCGCCGGGCCCATCAGCCCTGCCGCCATCAGCAGCGACAGCAGGATCACGCCCGCCCCGACCGTGCCGCCGACGGCAGTGCCGTAGCCGATCGAGCCGTACAGCAGGCCGCGGTCGCTCAGCACGATGGCCCGGCGGCGCAGCGCATAGCGCAGCGGCACGGTGAGCATCAGCATCGTGCCGATCACCAGCTGCGCGCCCTTGCCGGTCAGCATCGTATAGCCGTAGGCGGTGATGACGCAGGGCGGCACCGCGCCGGCCAGCACGATCAGCGCGCGGTGCCATTCGACGTGCTTCCAGAACGCGATGGTGCGCCCGGCATTGGTCAGCATGCCGGCGAGCGCGATGATCGGCACCACGTTCTCCGCGCCCACCATCGGCACGAGAATGAGCGGCATCAGCGCGCCGGTGCCGTAGCCCGCGACGCCGCCCAGCACGGAAGCAAACAGCGCCACCCCTGCGACCAGCAGGAGCTGATAGGTCGAAACGTCGGCGAAGGCGGACAGCACGGCGGCGCAAACTAGACGCCGCGGCGCACCGCGAACAGGGCCGCGGCGCTAATTCACCGTTTTCAGATCGGCCGGCGAGATCAGCACGCCGAAGCGCACGCACCAGATCACCACGCTCGGATATTTCTTGAGGTCGGTGCCGGCCGGGATCGGGTAACGCTGGCTGCCCTTGAACGAACGAAGCCCGCCGAGATCGACGAAATTCGCGCCCTTCACGTCCACGTCGGTCTCTGTGCGGACGCCCGCACGCGGCACCAGAAAGACGTGATAGGCGGGGCCGGGCCCGACTTCGAAGTCCGCTTCGAGGAACACCGTGCGCTCGTAGACGCTGACCTTGCCCCTGCCCCAGTGGATCGGATCGGACGGGTTGGCGTGAACGAACGTGCCGGTGGCGGCCAGCGGCGAGCGGTCGGCCTCGGTAAGTTGCTCGGCCGCGACCGGCGGCGGAAACACGAACGGAAAGATGAAGAAGCCCACCGCGATGCCGAACGCAGTGCCGAAGGCTGCGCCCAGCATGAAGATGAAAAGCCCGCGCCGAAATCGCCGCATCGGTCGCCACACGCCCCGCTTTGACCGCGCCTCAATAGCCGGACGGCGCCGCACCTGTCAGCTATATCCGCGATAGCCCGTTGCGATGATCACAAGTCAGGCCGCGCGCATCACAAGCCGTTAACCGGCAAGTCGGTCTGTACAAGTCAGTCCGCACTCGGCAGCCGCCGCATCGTGAACTCGATGGCGCCACCGGGAAGCTCGCGCCAGCTTTCGATCTCGGTCATGTAGGCCGCCTTGGGAAAGCGGCGGAACATCTCGCGCGCCTTTTCGCGGGCGGCCGCGCGCGGCAGCGAAAACGTCTCGCGCCGGTAGCTGTCACTGCGGACGCGCCGGGTGCTGTCCTGCGCGAAGCTTCTGGCAATATCCCGCGGGCGTCCGTAACGCGACATCACGCCAACTCCACAACACCCTATTCTAGCGCAAGAAAGCCCGAACGGGTTCCACCCCCGCGAACCCGGCAAAGGACCCACCCAGGCACGCCAAATTGGCCACGGACTGCCGCTGTTCCTTGGATTCCGCCGCATTCCCAAAAACGCTTGGGTTAACAGCAACTTAACGGGCGACCCTTTGTTGTGGCCGGAAAGCGACAGCCGCCAACGATCTTACCGGACACCGTCATTTTCCTTGGGTTTCCGAGCCGCGGCGGTTGCCGGATGTGGCCACGCGCTCATAAAATCCAATGATATTGAAGAAATCTCAGCTGGGGCATGAAAATGCGGTCCAAGTTCTCGTCACTTTTGCTTATTTCGGCGGCCGTCGTCACCGCGCAAAGCGCGAGCGCGGCGGATCTTCCGGCGCGTCCGGCCTATAAGGCGCCCGTCCAGATCGTGTCCTGGGATTGGACCGGCCCGTACCTGGGTGTCTATGCAGGCATCGCCGCCTCGCGCAGCCGCAGCTTCGATCCGACCGGCGCGGTCGCCGGCGTGATCGAGCACACCGGCTACGGGCTCAGCGCCGGCGGCACGCTCGGCTACAACTGGCAGACCAGCTGGAACATGATGGGCGGCGCGGTTGTCGTCGGCCTCGAAGGCGACATTGGCTATTTCAACGCGGGCCGGAGCGCCACGGATTGGAACATTGGCGGCGCCTACGATCACGACACGTCGTGGACGGGCACCGCCCGCGGCCGCGCCGGTCTCGCGATCGGCCCGAACCTCACCTACTTCACCGGCGGCTACGCCGCGCTCGACCTCGACGACCGGTTCACCGCCGCGGGCGTGACCGTCTCCACCAGCAAGCTCCGGAGCGGCTATGCGCTCGGCAGCGGCCTCGAGACCATGCTCGGCGGCGGCTGGACCGCGAAATCCGAATACATGTTCACGAGCTTCGGCGACGGCGACACGCTGGTCAACGGCGGCGTCTCGCTGCAGACCGAGACGCTCCGCTATCACAGCCAGCGCTTCGGCGTGAACTACCTGTTCGGTGCGGGCAATCGCGGCCCGCTGCCGCAGACCAACTGGAACGGCTTCTATGTCGGCGGACTGTACGGCGTCGGGCTTTCGAGCACGCGGGGCACCGGCAATGTCGTCGGCGAACTCGGCAACAACGGCGCGGGCCTGATGGCCGGCGGGCAGGTCGGCTGGAACTGGATGGTCGCGCCGCGCATCGTCGTCGGCCTCGAGGGCGACATCAGCTATCTCGGCATCGACCACACCAGCCACAACTTCGCCGACAACGCGACCTCGCACTTCAAGGTCGACACGACGTGGTTTGCGACCGCCCGCGGGCGTCTCGGCTACAACACTGGCCCGGCGCTGCTCTATGTCACCGGCGGCGGCGCGTGGATGAGCATTGAGCAGAGCCTGACCTCGACCGGCGGCACGGCGACGACGGACAAGACGCTCGGCGGCTGGACCGGCGGCGGCGGCATTGAAATCGCGCTGGGCAGCAACTGGTCGAGCAAGAACGAGTATCTGTTCGTCGACCTCGGCAACGGCGACACGCTCACGGGCGTCGGCACGGGCTTCACGCTCACGCCGGATTACCAGTTCCACATGTTCCGCTCCGCGCTGGTCTATCGCTTCAACTGATCGCGGACCAATCAACAAAAAAGCCCCGGGTGATGCCCGGGGCTTTTTCGTTGGGCCGCCGTCGCGAGGGCGCATGCCCAACCGGTGCGCAACCCAATTCCGCATCGCCGCCCGGCGCTGCGCGCGGTCTTGCGCAATTGACGCGCGCCGGTGCGGCCGATGGAATGCCGGCCAACAAACAGAACAGGCCGGGAGGAATTCATGACATTTCGCGCAGCGATGCTCGCCGCCGCGTTGCTGGCTGGTGTACCGGCCTCAGCGCAAACTTGGCCTTCCCGCCCCGTCACCATTGTGGTGCCATTCGTTGCGGGTTCGGGCACCGATACCATCACCCGCATCATCAGCGAGAAACTCGCGGTGCGCCTCGGCCAGCCCATCGTGGTCGAGAACAAAGCCGGCGCCGCGAGCGCGATCGGCACGTCCTATGCCGCAAAGGCGGAACCCGACGGCTACACGCTCCTGATGACCACCAACAGCGCCCAGGTCATCCTGCCGCTGATCCAGCCGCCGGGCTCGCTCACCTATGCGAGCGGCGACTTCGCCCCGATCGGCCTGACCTCGATTTTGCCCAATGTGCTGATCGTCAGCCCCAAGGTGCCGGCGGGCAACGTCGCCGAGTTCATCGCCTACGCCAAGGAACGCCCCGGGCAACTGTCGTTCGCATCCAGCGGCACTGGCGCGATTACCCACCTGATCGGCGAACTGTTCAACGCCCGCGCCGGCATCACGGCGCTGCACGTGCCCTATCGCACCGGCGTGCAGGCCGCGCCCGACGTGATGGAGGGGCGCATCCACTATCAGTTCGACAACATCATCTGGTCGCTGCCGATGATCCGCGACGGCAAGCTGAAGGGTCTAGCCGTCACCACCAAACAGCGCTCGCCGCTGGCGCCCGGCATTCCGACGGTCGTCGAGCAGGGTCTGCCGGGCTTCGAGGGCATCTCATGGCTGGGGCTCGTCGCCCCGGCCAAGACGCCGGAGCCGGTGATCGCGCGGCTCAACACCGCACTCGATACGATCCTCGCCGAGCCTGACGTTGTCGCGAAAATGGCAGCGACCGGCGGCGAGCCGCCTACCGCCCGGGGACCGGCCGGCTACCGCGCGCTGCTCACCGAGGACACCGCGCGCTGGAAGGCGATCTTCGCGGAAGGAAAGATCAAGCTGCAATGAGCTTGCCCGTGAGTTTCCTTGCGCTCTGCAAATCCGAACGCCCGCTGGTCCTGCCGGGCGCGTTCGACGCGCTCAGCGCGCGGCTGATCAAGCAGGCGGGCTTCAAGGCCTATTTCACCGGCGGCTTCCCGACCATCGGCGCGCGCTGGGGACTGCCCGACATCGGGCTCGTGGCGCTCGGCGAGATCGCCTCCGCGGTCACCGACATCGTCAAGGCAAGCGACCTGCCGGTGATGGTGGACGGCGACAACGGCTACGGCGACGTCAAGAACGTGGTGCACGTGCTGCACACCTACGAGCGGCTCGGCGTCTCGGCGATCATGTTCGAGGACCAGGTCGCGCCCAAGCGCTGCGGGCATATCGCCGGCAAGGACGTGATCCCGGCGGCCGAGATGGCGGCGAAGATCCGCGCGGCTTCCGAAAGCAGGCTCAACCGCGACACCTTCATCCTCGCCCGCACCGACGCACGCGACGTGCTGGGTCTCGACGAGGCGTTCCGCCGCGCCGAACTCTATCTGCGAAACGGCGCCGACGGCATCTTCATCGAGTTGCCGCATGACGTGAAAGAGCTCGAGATCATTGGCCGGCAATTCGACGTGCCGCAGATGGCGAACATGCTGGAGGGCGGGAAGACGCCGATCCTCAAGCCCGCGGAACTCGCCGAGATGGGCTTCGAGATCGCGATCTACGGCATCTCGCTGCTGATGCACACGGTCCGCACCATGCAGGACCTGCTGGGAAAGCTCTCCCAGGGCGACCTGAGCTTCATCGGCAAGGGGGTCGGTTTCGAGGAGTACAAGACCATCGTCGGCTTCCAGGACTGGGCCGCGATCGAGGACCGGTATCTGAAGCCCAAGGTCTGAAGCCAAAATCGGAAGCGCGAGACCCGAACGCTTCCGTCCGCTTTTGCACATCGGCACATTTCACATGACCTTGAGGGGAATGCGGAATTCCCGTTCCGCGTCTCGACCGGCGGTTCCACGGCCCGCCTTCACCGACGCTTAGGATCGGGCGGGTTACAATGGCGCCTGGCCCAGTGATTCGGAACCGCCGCCGAAATGCGACCCGAGAACGACATCCTGCACGGTCTGGCCGACGACCCTATCGATCCGGTCGAGATCGTCGAGTTGGACGATACGCCGGACGAGCGGTCTGCGGCCGCCGAAACGCTGCAGCTTCCGCTTGGCGTCATCCAGGCCGCCTCCAGACAGATCTTCGACAGCCTGCCCTTCGCGGTCACCATGACCGACGCCGCGGGCTACCTGACCTACTTCAACACCGCCGCGATCGAGTTTTCCGGAAGGCTTCCGAGCATCGGCCGGGACCAGTGGTGCGTATGCTGGAAGCTGTATGCCTGGAGCGGCGACGTCCTGCCGCACGACGAGTCCCCGATGGCGCTGACCATCAAGAGCGGCAAAGCCTTTCGCAACGTGCGCAGCGTCGCCGAGCGCCCCAACGGCATCCGCGTGCCGTTCATGTCGTGTCCGACGCCGCTGACCGACATCAACGGCAGGCTGATCGGCGCGTTCAACATGCTGGTGCCGGTCAGGACCGTGCCGAAGTGGTTCGCGGAGTGGCGGGGCTAGGGCGCATCCCGCCGCGCCGGCTCGGCCGCGCAGCATCTTTAACGGCTTGAGCCCTGCGCCGGTCCCGCGATAGACACGGCGGATGACTGAAGCTTCCACAGCAGACATCGCCGCACCACAGAGCATCGCCGCATCACACCCACTGCTCTATCACTACACGCGCGAACACGCGTTCCGCAGCATCGTCCTGAACAACACGCTCTGGACGACGTCTTTCGAAGATCTGAACGACTCGACTGAATTCCGGCGCATGCGTGCTCCTCTCGCCGAAAAGCTGGGAGAACGATTTGTTCCGGCGGTCGAGGCATTTTCCGGTCGAGGCCAGTGGGAAACCGATGCGGTGCGCCGGCAGGGTGGCGTAGAGCCGGGCGCCCGCAAGGCCGGCAAGCGCGTCATGGACGCCCTGTACAAGGCGGCGTTCGGCATTCCGGCCAGGGAACGCCTGCACACCTGCTTCGTCGCCTCGTTCTGCTCGCACGCGCCGGACAGCTACGCGGAACAGAACGGACTGCTCAGCCAATGGCGCGGTTACGGCGGTGACGGCGGTTTCTGCCTTGTGTTCGACACCGAGAGGCTGGAATCCCTGATCGAGGAAGAACAGCGCGCTTATCAGTATCTTTTCATGCGCCTCGGCGTCGCTCACTATTTCAAGGACCGGACGTCGACGCTACCTTCGTTCGATGAGCTTGCGGCGAAAGCCTCCGATGTGCTCGCGCCGGCACTGGCCGGCCCGGAGTTTTCCGTGGACGCAATGATCGAGCCTTTCGTCGCCGCAGCCGCGACCACCAAGCATCCGGGGTTTGAAGAAGAAAGCGAAGTGCGCCTCATCGCGATGCCGCTTTCGCTTCTGGGGGATGAGAAGATGAAGAACGCTCCCGGCTATCGGTCGATGCCGGTCAAGAGCTCGTTCCCATGCGACATCAACGCCCGGATCAAGCACCACATCCGCCTGTTCGGGCCGGATCGCGGCGCGTTGCCCATCGCCAGGGTCATAGTCGGCCCCGCGCGCGATCAGAAGCGCAACGCCGAAATCGCGCGTGACGTCGTCGGCCGGGGCGTGGACGTGGTCCGCTCGGAAACGCCGCTGGTCGTCTAGAAGCCAACGGCGAAACGGCAAAGCTCGGTCTGATGATCGCTTCTCACGCAAAGTCGAATGCGGGCAAGCCCTGAACGGACAAAGCTACTACGCCTTCGCCGCCACCGTCGCCGCAGCCGCAATCCCCGCCACCGCCTTCGGATCGCTCGGGAAATCCGCCTCGATCCATGCGTCTTCCGCCAGCCGCAGCGCCACGCCGAGCGCCGGTCCGTGCGGCACGCCGCGGGCGATGAACTCGGCCGCCTTGATCGGAAATACCGGCACGATCCAGTGCTCCGGCAGCGCGCAGAGCGCGGCCCAGGCCTTGTCCCATGCATCGTCGGGCGAATGCGCCCACGCCATCAGCACGCGGTCGAGATAGCGCTGCGGCCCGATCCGGTAGAGCTGCACGCGCGCGTCGCGCTCGCGCGCCGGCGAAATCCGCCACCAGCCCTCGCTCATGGACTGCAGCCGCTCGTGTTCGACATTGGAAAGCCTGAGCCGCTGCTGCAGCCGATCGGCGTCCTCGGGGATCCGCACCGCAAGCGCGCCGAACCGGCGCACCGGGTCGGGCGAACGGCGCTGCGCCGCATCGATTTTCACCATGCGTTCGAAAGCCGCCAGGTCGGCAACGCCGCCCAGCACCTGCAACAGGAGGCCTGCGTCCGACATGGTCGCCAGCGCCGCACCCGCGTATTTCGCCAGCAGAAGCTTGAGCGTCTCCATCCGCACCCGCTCGCGCGACAATTGCGCAAGCCCGGCGCGGCCGGCGATGCAGGCCTGCACGCCCGCGCGGTCCGGTGCGCCGTGCCCGTAGGCGGCGTGAAAGCGGAAGAAGCGGAGAATACGCAGGTAGTCTTCGGCGATCCGCGCAGCCGCCTCACCGATGAAGCGCACGCGCCGCATCTTGAGGTCGTCGAGCCCGCCGACAGTGTCGTGCACCGCGCCCGCTGCCGTCGCCGACAGCGCGTTCATGGTGAAGTCGCGGCGTTCGGCGTCTTTGCGCCAGTCGCGGCCGAACCGCACGTTGGCGTGGCGGCCGAACGTCTCGACGTCCTCGCGCAGCGTCGTCACCTCGAACGGCCGGCCGTCGATCACCACGGTGACGGTGCCGTGCTCGATGCCGGTCGGCACCGGCTTGAAGCCCGCTGCGGTGACGCGGCGGATCACCTCGTCGGGGACGGCGGTGGTCGCAAGGTCGATATCGCCGATCGGCTCGCCGAGCAGCGCGTTGCGCACCGCGCCGCCGACCACGCGCGCCTCCTCGCCTTGCGTATCGAGCACCGCAATGAGCCGCGCCAGCGTCCCCTCGCGCAGCCAGGGCGCGTCCTTGAGCAGCAGCGGCGCGTCGCTCACCGCACCACCCGTCCAGGGACGAAATTGCCCTGCTCGTCGACATGGGCGGGCACGTAGACTCCGTCGTGCGGCATACCGGTGAAATGCCCGAGGTAGAGGAAGCTGCCGATCATCAAGATCAGCGCAACGATGGTGAGCGTGAGCAGCATTTTCGCCGGCCAATGCACGCGGTCGAGCACCGACGTCTTGGTGAACCAGAGAAACACCGCGTAGACGATGAACGGCGCGACGAACAGCGCGAGTTCGGTGAGGACGGGGCGGATCATCCCAACTCTCCGTCATTCCGGGGCGCGCCAGAGGCGCGAACCCGGAATCCAGAGCTCCGGTAAACGGTCTCTGTTTGGCTCTGGATTCCGGGTCCCGCGTTTCACGCGGTCCCGGAATGACCCGTTGATTAACTGCCCGACAATCATCCGGCGTAGATCCGCTCGTACAGGTTGCGCAGGATACCCGCGGTGACGCCCCAGATGTAGCGGTCGCCGAACGGCATCGCATAATACTGGCGCTCGATGCCCTTCCAGTCGCGCTTGAGGCGCTGGTGGTTTCCGGGCGTCATCAGGAATTCCAGCGGCACCTCGAAGGCATCGGCGACCTCGCCCGGATTGATCTTCATCGCGTAGCCGGGATCGACATGGGCGACCAGCGGCAGGATGCGGAAGCCGGAGAACGTGAGGTACAGGTCGAGATAGCCGATCGGATCGATGTACTTTGCGTCGAGGCCGATCTCCTCCTCCGCCTCGCGCAGCGCCGCCGCCAGCGGGCTTTCGTCGCCCGGATCGATGCGCCCGCCGGGAAACGCGACCTGGCCGGAATGGCTCTTCAGCTCCGGCGTGCGCTGGGTCAGCAGCACCATCGGTTCGGCGCGCGCCACCACCGGCACCAGCACGGCCGCGGGCTTGGTTGCCTTCACGCCGGCTTTGTCCCAAAGCTCCGGATCGAGATCGAGATCGCCGCGGATGCGTACACTGGCGTCGAGATCGGTCAGCGCTGGCGGCACCTCGCGGGTGAGCCGCGCGCGGGCGCGTTCGAAGAACTCATGCGTCGGCGCCTTCACCTCGTCGAGCGGCACACCCCGTTGCGTTTCTCCTGATTGCATTAAGCGAATTCCCTCAAATCGTCCGCCGGAGCCATTGCATAGAATTCGCCGCCGGAAACGACCCCGAACATCTCGGCGCCCGCGACATTTCGCTCTTCGCCGAGGTCGACCAGCTCGAAAAAAACGCTTCGCGTGACCTTGGCCCACAGTTCGCGGCGGACATGGAGATAGGGCTTCAGCCCGCCGGTACCCGGTTCCGGCTCGAAACGCAGCGCATGGCCCGGCCCGCAGGCCACCCAGTCGTCGACGTTCGTCCTGAAATGCAGCACGCGGCCGCCCTCGCCGTCCTCGGCCCGCATTTCCACCGCCAGGAATGGCGCATCGTCGACGGTGATTCCGACCTTCTCGACCGGCGTCACCAGAAAGTACTGGTCGCCCTCGCGCTTGAGCACGGAGGCGAACAGCTTGACCAGCGCAGGCCGGCCTATCGGCGTTTTGAGGTAAAACCAGGTGCCGTCGGTGGCGATCCGCATGTCGAGATCGCCACAAAACGGCGGGTTCCACAGATGCACCGGCGGCGGGCCCTTGCCGCCCGCCTGGCGCGCATTGCTGGCCAGCCCGTCCAATGACCCCGATTGCCTTTCGTTCGCCATTGTTGACCCTACCTTAGCACTGTACCGCGAAGCAGCAGGTTTGCCGCGAAGCAGCCGTTTGTCGCGCAGTAGCCGTTTGTCGCGCAGCAGCCATTTGTCGCGCAGCAGCCATGCCAAACGCTGAAAAATAGCGGTGTTTTTGCCTGAAATGTGAGAACGCCAGCCAGGAATCGGGGTTAGTATCGCGCTGGCATGATTATTGTTTGTGCATAGAACCAACAACACAACACCATCAACAGGAGTTTCGAGAATGGCCGCAGCCAGCGGAGAAGGGGTCGAAAAGCTCGAGGACATGATCGTCCGGGCGGCGGAAACGACCTCGCAGCACGTTGCTGCAGCCAAGAACGCCATCGGAGCGGTGATCTTCGGACAGGAGCAGGTGGTCGAGCAGACGCTTGATCACGGTTCTCTGCGGCGGCCACGGCATGCTGGTCGGCGTTCCCGGCCTCGCCAAGACCAAGCTGGTCGAGGCGCTCGGCACCGTGCTCGGTCTCGACGCCCGCCGAATCCAGTTCACCCCCGACCTGATGCCGTCCGACATCGTCGGCAGCGAAGTGCTGGAGGAAGGCCAGGGCGGCAAGCGCGCATTCCGCTTCATCCCCGGTCCGATCTTCGGCCAGCTTCTGATGGCCGATGAGATCAACCGCGCCAGCCCGCGCACCCAGTCGGCGCTGCTGCAGGCGATGCAGGAGCAGCACGTCACCGTCGCCGGCGCCCGCCACGACGTGCCGAAGCCGTTCCATGTGCTCGCCACGCAAAACCCGATCGAGCAGGAGGGCACCTATCCCCTGCCCGAAGCCCAACTCGACCGCTTCCTGATGCAGATCGACGTCGAATATCCCGACCGCGAAGCGGAGCGGAAGATCGTCTTCGCCACCACCGGCGTCGATGAAGCCAAGGCCCAGCCCGCCATGACAAGCGACGAGTTGATCGCGGCGCAGCGCCTGGTGCGCCGCCTGCCGGTCGGCGAGTCCGTGGTCAACGCGATCCTCACGCTGGTGCGCTCGGCGCGCCCGGGGCCCGACGCCGGCGATCTCGGCAAGCTGATCGCCTGGGGACCGAGCCCGCGCGCATCGCAGTCGCTGATGCTGGTGGCGCGCGCCCGCGCACTGCTTGACGGCCGCCTCGTGCCCTCGATCGACGACGTGATCGCGATGGCCGAGCCCGTGCTCAAGCACCGCATGGCGCTGACCTTTGCAGCCCGTGCCGAAGGCGAAACCATCGGCGGCGTCATTCGCAAGCTTACGTCTCGCATCGGGTAATCGATGGCCGAGGCAAGCGCGGGACGGGATGAACTGCGGGCGACAAGACTGGCGACCGGCGCCGGCCGGACGCTCGCTGCTGCGATGCCGCGGCTCATCCTGGAATCGCGCAAGATCGCCGCGACCGTGATCCACGGCCTGCACGGCCGCAGGCGCGCGGGCTCCGGCGAGAACTTCTGGCAATTCCGCCGCTATGTGTCCGGCGAGGAAGCCCGCCGGATCGACTGGCGCCGCTCCGCCCGCGATGACAATCTCTACGTCCGCGAGCGGGAATGGGAAGCCGCGCACACCATCTGGATCTGGCCGGACCGTTCGCCGTCGATGGCGTTCGCGTCCAAGCTCGCGCGCGAAAGCAAGCTCGACCGCACGCTGACGATTGCGTTCGCGCTCGCCGAAGTGCTGGTCGAGGCCGGCGAGCGTGTCGGTCTCCCCGGCCTGACCCGGCCGACCGGCAGCCGCGCCGTGATCGACCGCATCGCGGAAGCCATCATCCACGATCCGCGCGAGCGCCCGAGCCTGCCGACAGGCTTCGCGCCTGCTGCACTTTCGGAGATCGTCGTGCTGTCCGATCTCTGGAGCCCGATCGAGGAAATCCGCGATACGCTAACCCAGCTTTCCGCCAACGGCTCGCAAGGCCACCTTGTCCAGATCGTGGACCCGGCGGAGGAAACCTTCCCCTATTCCGGGCGCGTGGAATTCTCCGAACCCGAAACCGGCCAGATGATCACCGCCGGCCGCGCCGAGAACTGGCGCGCCGACTACGAGGCGCGACTGAAGCGGCACCGCGAGGAACTCATCGCCGAGACCAAGCGGCTCAACTGGAGCTTCACCATCCACCGTACCGACCGCGCGCCCAATGAGCTCCTGCTGGCGCTGCACAGCCGCATCGGCGAAGGCAACGAAGCGGCGATGAGCAACCGGCGGCCACGCGGCGGAATACAGCTCGGGAGGCCCGCATGATGGGCCTGCCGCTCGGCTTCGCGCAGCCGCTCATTCTTCTGGGCCTGCTCAGCCTTCCTGTCCTGTGGTGGCTGTTGCGGCTCATTCCGCCGCGCCCGCTGCGCGTCGAATTTCCGCCGACCCGGCTGCTGTTCGACATCAAGCCGAAGGAAGACACGCCGTCGCGCACGCCGTGGTGGCTGACGCTGTTGCGGCTGGTTCTGGCAACGCTGGTCATCATCGCCGCGGCCGGTCCGCTGTGGAATCCGCCGCTCGCAACGTCGAGCGGCTCGACGCCCCTCGCACTCCTGATCGACGACGGCTTCAGCGCCGCGGCAAGCTGGGATTTGCGGCTTCGCACCGCCGACGACATCCTCGCCCGCGCCGAAGCCGACAACCGCGGCGTGGCGCTGGTCACCCTCGGCGACGCAACCCGCGACATCTCGGTCCAGCCGCCGGCCGCGGCCCGCGTGCGGCTCACGCAGTTGAAGCCGAAGCCACACGCGGTCGAGCGGACCGATGCGCTGCCCACGATCAGCCGGCTGCTCGCGGCCTCCCCCGATATGGAAGTGGTCTGGCTCTCCGACGGGGTCGACCTCGGCCGCGGATCGGAATTCGTGGCAGGCCTCGGCCGCATCACCGAAGGCCGTACCGTTTCGGTGGTCAGCGGGGGCTTGCCGACGCCGCATGCTCTGGCCGCCGCCGACAATGCGGCGGGCGGCCTCTCGGTGAAGGTGCTGCGCGCCACCACCGACGGCAGCGAGGGCGGCATCATCCGCGCGCTCGACCTGAAAGGCTTGCCGCTCGGCGAAGCGCGCTTCACCTTCAAGCAGGGGGACCTCGAAACCGACGCCGAGATCAACCTGCCGGTCGAGATCAGGAACGACATCGCCCGCCTCGAAATCCCGGCCGAGCGGTCGGCCGGCACGGTCCAGTTGCTCGACAAGCGCTGGCGCCGCCGCACCATCGGCGTGATCTCCGGCGCGACCGCCGACACCGCGCAGCCGCTGCTTGCCTCGACCTACTATCTCTCCCGCGCGCTCAATCCGTTCGCCGACGTGCGGCTGTCCGAGGTTGCGGCGCCTGCCGAAGCGGTGCGCCGCTTTATCGAACAGAACGTGCCGATGATCATGCTGGCGGATGTCGGCAACGTTTCGGGCGAGGCGCGCGACCGGCTCGCCGCCTGGATCGACGATGGCGGAATGCTGGTGCGTTTTGCGGGTCCGCGGCTTGCCGCCGCCGACGACGATCTGGTGCCGGTCAAACTGCGTCGCGGCGGCCGCACGCTCGGCGGGAGTCTCAGCTGGGACCAGCCGCAGCCGCTGGCCGCGTTCTCCCGCGAAGGCCCGTTCAACAACATGCCGGTGCCCAAGGACGTCACCGTCTCGCGCCAGGTGCTGGCCGAACCCGAGGCGGGGCTCGTCGAGCGCACCTGGGCGACGTTGGCCGACGGCACCCCGCTCGTCACCGCCGTCAAGCGCGGCAAGGGAATGATCGTGCTGTTTCACGTGACCGCCGACACCCGCTGGTCCGACCTGCCGCTGTCCGGCTCGTTCGTCGACATGCTGCGCCGGATCGTGGGACTTGCCGGCACCACCGCCACCAACGAGGCCTCCGACAAGAACAAGGCCGAGCGCGAGGTGGTGCCGCCGACCCGCATTCTCGACGGCTTCGGTGCGTTCGGCCCGCCCACCGCAACGACACGCCCTGTCCCTGTCGGCTATGTTGCGCGTGCCATTGCGGATCACCCACCGGGCTTTTACGGCCCGCCGGAAGGATTGCTCGCTGTGAATACTCTCGCCCCCACCGACAAGCTGGCCGCCATCGATTACGCGCCGCTGCGCGCCCGGCTCGAGGCCTATCAGGTCGGCGAGCCGCAGGACCTGCGCGGCCCGGTGCTGATGGCAGCCCTCGGCCTGCTCGCGCTCGACGCGCTGGTCGTGTTCCTTTTGGCCGGCGGGATCGGCCAGATCATGCGCCGGCGCCCGCGCGCGGCCACGACTGTGCTCGCGATCGGATTGTTTGCCGGAAGCGTGCTGGCTTTCGGATCGCAGGCCTGGGCGCAGGCTTCGACGCAGGACGGCGCGCCCCGGCAGCAAACCCGGCCGCCGGTCCGAATGCTGATTCAGCAGGGATCGCCGCCGTCGATTCCGGCCCCCTCCACCGTCCGTCCGGCCACCGACGTGCCGACGAATCTCGATTTTGCGATGAAGGTGACCACCGAGACCCGGCTCGCTTACGTCATCACCGGCGACGCCGAGGTGGACAACATCAGCAAGTCCGGGCTGCAGGGCCTGACGCTCTATCTCGCACAGCGCACCGCGCTCGAGGGCGGCGATCCGATCGGCCTCGACATCGCGCGCGACGAGCTTTCGTTCTTCCCGCTGATCTACTGGCCGGTGCTGCCGAACGCGGCCCGGCCCTCACCCGCGGCGCTCGCCCGCATCGAAGCCTATATGAAGAACGGCGGCACCGTCCTGTTCGACACCCGCGACGCGATCATGGCGCCGCCCGGCCCCGGCGGCGCGAGCCGCGCGCCCGGCATGGTGGCGCTCCGCAACATTCTGGGCTCGCTCGACATCCCCGAGCTCGAGCCGGTGTCGCGCGATCACGTGCTGACCAAGACGTTCTTCCTGCTGCGCGACTTCCCCGGCCGCTTCAACAGTGGCCAGCTCTGGGTCGAGGCGCTGCCGACCGCCAAGGACGGCGAGGACGAAAGCAAGCGCCCGGCGCGCGCCGGCGACGGCGTGTCCTCGATCATCATCACCTCGAACGATTTTGCCGGCGCCTGGGCGACCCGCAGCGACGGCCAGTCGATGCTGCCGATGGTGCCCGGCGAACCGCGGCAGCGTGACTTCGCGTTCCGCGCCGGCGTCAACATCGTGATGTACACGCTGACCGGCAACTACAAGGCCGACCAGGTGCACGTGCCGGCGCTGCTTGAGCGGCTGGGACAATAACCGCATGGGTTACGGCATCACATTCGCGCCGCTGGTTCCGCCCTACCTGCTGTGGGGCGCGGTGGCGCTCGCCGTGTTCCTCGCCTTGCTGCTGGTGTTCGTGCGAAGCCGCGGCTGGGCAGTACGGGCGCTGGCGCTGGCGATGATGGTGCTCGCGCTCGCCAATCCGTCGTTCACCCGCGAGGACCGCGAGCCGCTTACCTCGGTGGTTGCGGTGGTCGTCGACAAGAGCCCGAGCCAAGGCTTCGGCGACCGGCTGAAGCAGACCGAGGACGCGCGCGCGCAGCTCGCCGAGCGGCTCGGCCGCATCCAGGGCCTCGACGTGCGCTTCGTCGAGGCCGGCGAAGCCGACGGCGAGACCGACGGCACGCGGCTGTTCGCGGCCTTGAGCGCGGCGCTCGCCGACGTGCCGCCCGACCGCGTGGCCGGCGCCATCATGATCACCGACGGCCGGGTGCACGACATTCCGGCCGAGGTCGCGGCACTGGGCTTCAACGCGCCGGTGCACGGGCTGATCACCGGACGCCGCGACGAGCGCGACCGCCGCGTCGTGCTGGTGACCGCGCCGCGCTTCGGCATCGTCGGCCAGTCGCAGACCATCGTCTATCGCGTCGAGGACCAGGGCGCGCCCGCCTCCCCTGCCGAGGTGACGATCCGCCGCGACGGCGAGGTGCTCGACCGCCGCGTGGTGCGGCCGGGCAATGCCGTCAACGCGCAGATCCCGATCCCGCATGCCGGACCGAACATCGTCGAGATCGAAGCGGCTCCGATCGAGAACGAGCTCACCACCGTGAACAACCGCGCCGTGGTGTCGATCGACGGCGTCCGCGACAAGCTCCGCGTGCTGCTGGTGTCCGGCGAGCCGCATGCCGGCGAGCGCACCTGGCGCAATCTTCTGAAGTCCGACGCCAGCGTCGATCTGGTCCACTTCACGATTTTGCGCCCGCCGGAAAAACAGGACGGCACGCCGATCAACGAGCTGTCGCTGATCGCATTCCCGACCCGCGAGCTGTTCCAGCAGAAGATCAAGGACTTCCACCTGATCATCTTCGACCGCTATGCACGCCAGGGCGTGCTGCCGATCATCTATTTCGACAACATCGCGCGCTACGTGCGCGAAGGCGGCGCGGTGCTGGTCGCGGCCGGCCCCGACTATGCGAGCCCAACCAGCATCTGGCGCACCCCGCTCGAGCAGATCCTTCCGGCCGAGCCGAGCGGCCGCACCGTCGAAATCCCCTATCACGCCCAGCTTACCGGCGCGGGCAAGCGCCATCCGGTGACGCGCGGACTGCTCGGCTCGGACGCGAGCCCGCCGCAATGGAGCCGCTGGTTCCGCCTGGTCGACGCGCGCGCAGCCTCCGGCACCACCATCATGGACGGCCCCGACAGCAAGCCGCTGCTGGTTCTGTCGCGCGAGGGCGAAGGCCGCGTCGGCCTCCTGCTCTCCGACCACATCTGGCTGTGGGCGCGCGGCTTCGAAGGCGGCGGCCCGCATCTCGACCTGATGCGGCGGCTGTCGCACTGGCTGATGAAGCAGCCCGACCTCGAGGAAGAGGCCCTTCGGCTGATCGTGCGCGGCCGCGATCTCCTGATCGAGCGGCAGACCATGGCCGACAACGTCGGCGAAGTGACCTTGACGCTCCCATCGGGAGCGACGCGCAGCGTGACGCTCGCGGCCGGCGAGCCCGGGCTCTGGCGCGGCGCGGTCCGCGCCACCGAGCTGGGCCTGTGGCGCGCAACCGACGGCCAGCTCAACGCGCTGGTCAATGTCGGCCCGCCCAACCCGCGCGAGTTCGCCGAGGTGACGTCGACCACCGGGACGCTCGCGCCGTTCGTCGGCCAGACCGGCGGCGACGCGCGGCGGCTTGCCGACGCGTCGGGCAATCTGGTGCTGCCGCGGGTCGCGGCGCTGCGCTCCGGCGACACCTATCGCGGCGAAGACTGGATCGGGCTCAAGATGCGCGACGCCAGCGTCGTGCGCGGCATCGGCGTGCTGCCGATGTTTGCGGGGCTGCTCGGACTGCTGCTGCTGGTCGGTGTGCTGGCGCTGACCTGGGCGCGCGAAGGGCGTTAGGCCACGCTTCGGCAGGGCCGGCCCTCTCACTCCGCCCTCGTCCTTCGAGCCGCATTGCTTCGCAATGCTCCTCAGGATGAGGCCGGGTGAGAAACGTCCCTGTCGATAAAGTTTCAGTTCTCAGAACCGTGAGGGCCGCTCGCGCGGCCCTCAATTCTTCAACGCAAACTAACGAAGAGTCCGGCAGCGTCTACTGGGCGATCACCTCTTCAGCGGCAGTGATGATGCTGTCGTCCGGATGCTTGGCGCAATATTCACCGAGCTGCTGGCCGTCGGTCTTCATCTTGTCGAAATCGACGACCGGCGGCGCATCCTGTTCGCTGTAGTAGCCGGTGAGCCACATCAGGATCAGCCCGATGTTCTCCTTGGCGCTGCTCCCGAAGTCCTTGCACTTGATGGTCGACAGATCGAGCCGTTGCGCCTGAACGGGCGTTGCCGCGCACAGCGCTGCGGCAAGAACGGCAACAAACGTCAGCGGCGATTTCGTTTCTTGATTCCCTGATGTCGTGAAGGCGCCGGACCTTGGCGAGCCGGATGAAGTGGCGCAAGCCCGCGCCGGAAAAATAAATTCAGGCCGCCGGCCAGTCGGCGCGGATCGCGCCCGACACCCCGTCGAACGCTCCGGGCACCAGTTCCGCCACCAGGATGCGCGCCGGATCGGCCGGGCCGGGCATCTCGATCCGGCCCTTGGCCGCCGCCTTGAATCCGGAGCGGGCGTAGTACGGCTCGTCGCCGACCAGCACCACCAGGCGATGGCCCTTCCGCCTGGCCTCCTCGAGTGCCCGGGCGATCAGCTTCTGACCGATGCCGCGCCCGCGGAACGGCGGCTCGATGGTCAGTGGGCCGAGCAGCAACGCCTTGGCCTCCCCGATCAGGATCTGCGACAGCCGCACCGATCCGACCATCAGGGTGCCGACGCGGGCGGTGAACGACAGTTCGGGGATGTGCTCGACCTCCTCGCGCAGCCGGTAGGCCGATTTCGCGAACCGGCCCGGCCCGAAGGTGCGGGCGGTCAGCCGCTCGATCGCGGCTGCGTCGTCCGGGCTCTCGGACAGGATCGTGAAATCGAGGTCGGTCATCGTTCCGTCATCGAAGTGACATCGGCCGCTTAGCACCCGCCCTGCCCCCGGTCCAGCGCTGTCGCGCGGCCCCGCAAAGCTCTACATTACCGGAACAAACGGGAGCGCATGATGGGACTGCTGGTCGAAGGCGTGTGGCGCGACGACAGCTACGACACCGCCCGCATGAAGGATGGCCGCTTCAACCGGCCGACCACCAAATTCCGCAACTGGATCACCCCCGACGGCAGCGCGGGCCCCTCCGGCATCGGCGACTTCCCGGCCGAGCCCGGCCGCTATCACCTCTACGTCTCGCTCGCCTGCCCGTGGGCGCACCGCACCATCATCTTCCGCCAGCTCAAGCAGCTCACGAGCATCATCTCGATGTCGGTGACCTCGTGGCACATGGGTTCGAACGGCTGGACCTTCGACCCCGCCGGTGGCTCCAGCGGCGACAGTGTCAACGGCAAGGAGCGGCTGTCGGAGATCTATCTGGTCGCTGATCCGAAATACACCGGCCGCGTCAGCGTGCCGGTACTCTGGGACAAGAAGCGCAAGACCATCGTCAGCAACGAGTCGTCCGAGATCATCCGGATGCTGAATTCGGCGTTCGACGCCTTCACCAACGAGCACACCGACTACTATCCGGCGGACCTGCGCAACGAGATCGACGCAGTCAACGAGCTGGTCTATGCCAACATCAATAACGGCGTCTACCGCTCGGGCTTCGCCACCAAGCAGGCGGGCTATGAAGAGGCGTTCCGCAACGTGTTCGCGGCGCTCGGCGAGCTCGAGCGACGGCTGGCGCGCAAACGTTACGTCGCTGGCACACGCATGACCGAAGCCGACTGGCGGCTGTTTCCGACGCTGGTGCGGTTCGACGCCGTCTACTACAGCCACTTCAAGTGCAACCTGCGCCGCATCGCCGATTATCCCAACCTCTCAAACTACCTGCGCGATCTCTACCAGACGCCGGGCATCGCCGAGACCGTGAGCATCGACCACATCAAGCGGCACTACTACGGCAGCCAGCACAAGGTGAACCCGACCGGCATCGTGCCGCTCGGCCCGGAGCTCGACTTCGGCGCGCACCACGACCGCGACCGGTTCGTGAGCTGAACCCTCCACTCGTGTCCCGGGCGCAGCGCAGCACCACAAGCGCGCTCACGCGCGTCTTCGACGCGCTATGGCAGACCCGGGACCGTCGCGAACACCGCCGTCGGTACGGTCCCGGATCAGCGGTGCACCGTTCGCTGGCGCTCACGCTGCACCGCATCCGGGACACTCCGCTCACTACCACCGCTCTGTCGCAGCCTGCCCGTGCAGCGCCTCGGCGATGCGGGCGCGGGTGCCCGACGTGGTGTCGGCCGGCAGCGCATCGAGCGGGAAAAATCCGTGCTCGGCGATCTCGTGGTTGGGGACCGGCACAGCCGTCTGCCGGAATTGCCGCACCACATAGAGCGTGATGTGATCGCGCACCGAATAGCGCGGATGGAAGTAGATGCCGTGCAATTCCGGCGGCCCGTTCAACTCGATATTGCCCTCCTCGCGGAGTTCGCGCGCCAGTGCCTCAAGCAGCGTCTCGCCCGCCTCCACCCCGCCGCCCGGGAGATGCCAGCCGCCGGTATAGGTGTGCCGGATCAGGAAAACCCGCCCTTCGCCGTCGAGCACCAGCCCGCGCACCCCGAGCGTGAGCCCGCGGGAAAACCGCCAATAGACATGCATCATCCGGTTGAACGAAAACCGCCGGCGCAAACTGTCGAGCATCGCCCTGCCCCGAAAGCCCGGCAAAATCGCTATTCCGCCAGCCCTTCATTGTTTAGAATTAGTCTAATAAGTCAGCCGATTCCCGGTCCATGAGGCCATTGTGAAACGCTTCGCCGAACTTTCCGAGCAGGAAATCCTGGCTCTCGCCATTTCCAACGAGGACGAGGACAGCCGAATCTATCGCGGCTTTGCCGAGGGGTTGCGCGAAGCGTTTCCCGCGTCCGCCAAGGTATTCGACGAAATGGCCGACGAAGAGGTGCGGCACCGGAGCATGCTGTTCGACATGTACCGGGCCAGGTTCGGCGACTACCTGCCGCTGATCCGCCGCCAGGACGTCAAGGGCTTCATCCGGCACGCCAGGCCGCTCTGGCTGATGCGGCCGCTCGGCCTCGAGGAGGTGCGCAAGTTTGCCGAGAACATGGAGTTCGAGGCGGAGCGCTTCTATCGCCGGGCTTCGGAAACCACCCGCGATGCCTCCGTCCGGAAGCTCCTGACCGAGCTTGCCGAGATCGAAGCCGAGCACGAGAGCCTCGCGCACAAGCTCGGAGCAACCATCCTCACCACCGATGCACGGGCCAAGGAAGACGAAACCCAGCGCCGCATGTTCGTGCTGCAATACGTCCAGCCGGGGCTCGCCGGTCTGATGGACGGCTCGGTGTCGACGCTTGCGCCGCTGTTTGCGGCAGCCTTCGCCACCCACAACACCTGGGAGACGTTTCTGGTCGGGCTCGCGGCGTCGGTCGGCGCGGGCATCTCGATGGGATTCGCCGAGGCGCTGTCCGACGACGGATCGCTGACCGGCCGCGGTACGCCGTGGCTGCGCGGCTCGGTGTGCGGCGTCATGACGACGATCGGCGGCATCGGCCATACCCTGCCCTACCTCATTCCCGATTTCTGGATCGCGACGATGGTGGCGATCGCCGTCGTGGTGGTCGAGCTTGCCGTCATTTCGTGGATACGCCATCGTTACATGGACACGCCTTTTCTCTCTGCAGCGTTTCAGGTCATGGTCGGTGGCACGTTGGTCTTCCTCGCCGGAATATTGATCGGCAACTCCTGATGTTCATTCTGGCGCATTTGTCGGACGTCCATCTCGCGCCGCTGCCAAGGCCCAATCCGCTGGAACTGCTGTCCAAGCGCGGGCTCGGCTATCTCAACTGGCTGCGCAAGCGGCGCCGGATCCACCGCGCGGACATGCTGGCCAAGGTGGTAGCCGATCTCAAAGCCCGCGCACCCGACCACGTCGCGGTCACCGGCGATCTCGTCAATCTCTCGCTCGCGAGCGAGTTCGGACCGGCGCGCGCCTGGCTGGAAAAACTCGGCGATCCGTCCACCGTCACGGTGGTGCCGGGCAATCACGATTGCTATGTGCGCGCGGCCTCCACCTTGGCCCTGCAGCACTGGGCGCCATACATGCAGGGCGACGACAACGGCAACTTTCCGTTCGTCCGCCGCCGCGGGCCGCTTGCCCTGATCGGGCTTTCGACCTCGCTGCCGACGCCGCCGCTCGCCGCCACCGGCAACCTGCACGGCGGACAGATCGAGCGGCTCGGCGGCGTGTTGGCGGAACTGCGCCGCGAGAAGGCATTTCGCGCGGTGCTGATCCATCATCCGCCGGTCGAAGGCGCACATTATTTTCGCCGCCTGCGCGACGCTGAGGCCTTGCGCAACGTGCTGCGGCAGCACGGCGCGGAGTTGGTGCTGCACGGCCATCATCACACCTCGTCGCTCGCCTGGCTGCCGGGGCCGGAATTCCGCATTCCGGTGGCGGGCGTGCCGTCGGCCTCGGTCGCGCCGGGGCGGCACCACGACGATCCGGCCGGCTATCATCTCTATGAGGTCGACGGCGCGCCCGGCGACTGGCGCTGCACGCTGGTCGTCCGTGGCTTCGACAAGGACGCCGGCCGGATCATCGAGAAGCAGCGTCAGCCGCTGATCGGCTGAGCCCGGCATCTTCCAGCAGCGCAGCTTCCGTCTGACGCCGAAGCGGCAAAAGCCGGTGGCGCAGGCGTTGACCTTTGTTTAGAATAATTCCAATCGTCGCGCTGCTCCTGGTGCACGTCGCCGGGGCGCTGCGGCACCACTTCGTCAAACGCAACGACGTGCTTCGCCGGATGTGGACCGGCGGCGCAACGAACTGACGCAAATCAAAGCCGCAACGAGACCGTCATGAAAAAACTTTCGGCGCTGTCTGCCCTGTTCGCGCTTGCGCTGCTCCAGCCCGCGCCCGTCTCGGGCCAGCAGCCGGCCCCGCCCGCTTACAAGCCGGAACTGATCGAGTTCATGGTTTTCACTCAGATCCGGCACGCCAAGCTCTGGCTTGCCGGCAATGCCGGAAACTGGGAGCTGGCCGAATACGAGATCGACGAGTTGAACGAGGTGCTGCAGAACGCCGCAAAACATGTGCCCGACTACAAGGGGATTCCCGTGGGCAAGATGATCGAGTCGCTGGCGGCGGCGCCGATCGAGGAAGTTGAAAAGACGATCAAGGCCAAGGACCGCGTCCGGTTCGTGGCCGCCTACGACAAGCTGACGGCGGCCTGCAACACCTGCCACCAGTCCGCCAACCGGCCCTTCATCGTCATTCAGCGGCCGTCCGGCTCCGCCTTTCCGAACCAGTCGTTTGCTCCGCGGCGCAACTGAACGGGAAAGTCCGCGGAAGTCCCCGGCCTAGTTTGCGATCCGTGACGCCGCCGCCCACAGCACCGCGAACACCGCGCAACTGCCGACGATCAGGCCGAGCAGGAAGATCTGGACCGTGCGCCATCCGTGGCCGCTGGAGCGGTCGGCCGCCAGGGCCGGCGCGGGATCCGCGGCGAGCGCACGCTCGCGCTCGATCAGGCGAAGCGCGACATAGTGCGTGACCGCCTTTACGATCTCGGCGATCTCGTTCGACTCCGCCAGCACCTTGCGGCCATAGCGGGTGTCCTGCACGAAACGATAGCGCCGCTTGTCGCGGCCCATCACCACATGGGCGATGGCGTCGATCCAGAGCCGCGGCACGTCACCCCGGCTGATGCCGCGGTCGAACAGGTCGATCTCGGAGGGCACGTCCTTGAACACCGGCTCGAGCGCCTCGGCGAGCAGTTCGAGCCGCGCAAGTTCGGCGTCGCGCAGGTCGACCACCACGGCCGACCGCTCGGCCATATCGATGCGGGTTTGCCGGACCGCCTGCTTGAGCGCTCCCGGCTGCGGGTCCGAAACCGCCGCATCCTCGGGCTTCGGGCGCCGTCTGATCCAAGCCATATGGTTAATCTAGCAGGGGTCTCCCCCGGCGCAAACTAAGGCAAATCATAGGCTTTTATGGTTAACAGCGAGGGTATTTCCCTACCCGCCGATGCCGTATTTCCGGCCCCAGCCGAGCCCGTCCTCGGTCCGCGCCCGGGGCTTGTATTCACAGGCGGTCCAGCCCGCCCAGCCGAGCCGGTCGAGCGCCTCGAATACGCCCGGATAGTGGATCTCGCCCTCGTCGGGTTCCGCGCGCGACGGCACCGCCGCAATCTGCACGTGGCCGATCAGCGACTGGTAGCCCTCGAAGCGCCTGATCAGGTCGCCGCTGATGATCTGCACGTGATAGAAATCGTACTGGATCTTCACGTTCGGCCGGCCGACCTTGGCGATGATGTCGGCGGCCTGCTCGATGCGGTTGAGGAAGTAGTTCGGCCGGTCCCGCGGATTGAGCGGTTCAAGCAGCAGCGTGACGTTCTTTTCCTGGGCGAGGTCGGCCGCGCGCGCGATGTTGGCGATGAAGGTCTTCTCCGCCGCGGGCCGCTGCTCCGTCGGCACCTTGCCGGCCATGCAGTGGATCGCCTTGCCGCCGATCGCGACCGTGTACCCGAGCGCCTGCCTGAACACCGCCTCCCACTCGCTTTCGCGGCCCGGCACGGCGGCGAGGCCCGAATCGCCCTCGCGCCCGCCGACCGAGGTGTTGACGCCGAGCTGTGTCAGGCCGTGCTTTTCCAGCTCGGCCCGGACCGCCGACGGCGCGTGGTCATAGGGGAATTGCAGCTCGACCGCCTTGAAGCCTGCCGCGGCGGCTGCGCCGAACCGCTCGAGCAGCGTCCGCTCGGTGAACAGATAGGCGAGGTTGGCTGCGAAGCGGGGCATGAAGTCAAACCTGCGTGAGAATGGGTGCGCGATATCGCTTAGCGCACTTTTGGCAAACCGGCACCCGCGACGCCGGTCCCTGCCGCAGCGGCCATCAGTGCAGTTTAAGTCTTTGAAATTCTGGCGAATTTTCTGCCCACTTTGAGTGGGCAAAACGCTCCGATGGGCGCGCTCTTCGGCCCACCCACCGAGAAAAAGGGTGTACCGCATCGCGGTACCTCTATAAATTTCAACATTCCCAACCGCTTACAAAATTGGGCAATTGCCCATATAATATCCCACTGGGCGAGTGGGATGATTTGTGGTTGACCCGCTGCCCAGGAATTGGTCGCATTTACCCTAAGGCCCGTGCCGATCGCTGAGAAGCGAAAAGCCGCGCCGGTCCTGGCTTTGCCCGGGCCGGACGCCGCAACATCCAAGCCGGCAACAACCGGCATGGCGCGGGCCCGGAGTGAAACGGGAGCGGCGCCATGAATGCCCAGGAACTGTTGCAGGAAATTTCCGAATACTGCCGTCAGACCGGCCTCGCCAAATCCACCTTCGGCCGCCGCGCGGTGAACGACGGCAAGCTTGCCAGCCGGCTGCGTCACGGCGGCCGCATCACCACCGAAACGCTCGACCGCATCCGCAATTTCATGACGACCAACCGCAACGTGGTGGCGCGGCCGTCGATCATCCCGCGTTCGCTCGACCGCGGCTTCGAAAGCGCCGTCGCGCCGGTGGCTTCGCTGGCCGCCGCCCGCCCCGCGCCTTCGGTCGTGCCCATGCCGATGCCGGTCGGCGGCCCGGGGCTTTCACAGGGCGGCAACGGCGGCGCCGATCCGCAGCGCAACTTCCGCTTCTTCGACAACCGGCAGAAGTACCTGCTGTTCGTCAACACCTGCTCGGAAAAGTGGGTGGTGGCGCACCGCGTCTCGATGGAGCTCGCCAACATCCATCCGCGCCCGCCGGCGCTGCGGGTGTTCGACGCCGGCGTCGGCGACGGCACCGTGCTGCTGCGGACGATGCGCGCGATGCACGACCGTTTCCCGCACACGCCGTTCTACATCGTCGGCAAGGAGATCAGCCTCGAGGACGTGCGGCTGGCGACGCAGAAGATGTCGGACCGCTTCACCGAGCATCCGGCGACTGTTCTGGTGCTGACCAACCTCGCTTATGCCGACGCGCCGTGGCTGCACGTGAAGTCGCTGTCGGCGGCCTCCAGCATGGTGTGGCACGAGATGGCGCTGACCGGCAGTTCGGCGCACCAGTTCGAGCAGCAGATCACCGACCTGGTACCGTTCCTCAACGAGAACTGGAAGGCGGGGGTGAGCCCGAAGACCGGCAATCCGGTCTACGAGCGCCCCGTGGTGCTGGTGATCTACCGCGAGGACCACAAGTTCCTGCTCGATCCGATCCTGCCGCGCCCCGGCGGCACGGTCGCCAACTACGACCTCGTGATCGCCTCGCAGCCCTACCGCGCCCGCGCCTCGCTCGACTTCAAGGCCAAGCGCGTGATCGCGCCGCTCGCGCGCGCGCTCGGGCCGGGCGGCCGCCTGATCGCGATCCATTCGCACGGCAATGATCCCGGCCATGAGATCGTGCAGAGGGTCTGGCCCGGCGACAATCCGTTCCTGCACGACCGCCACCAGATCATGAAGGCGGTGAAGCACGAGCTCGGCCAGGCCGGCCGCGATCTCAACTTCAACGCCTATGCCGACAACCGCTCGCTGTTCCGCTACGACATGCACACGCTGCCGAGCGAGATCACGCAGGAATCCTCGATCGGCACCTCGACGCTGTTCGCGGCCTGGAACGCGGCGATCTACGTGTCGCAGGTCGAGGACCATCGCGTCGCGGAGGCGGCGGCGGACGGTCGCTATCTCGACGCCACGGCCGAAGTGCTGCAGAAGCACGGCGGACTCTGGTTCATCGACAAGTCCTACGTGATCTCGCGGAGACGCGAATAGCGGGCAGGCGGGAGCATGCCCGTCACAACCATGCCCATCACGGCCATGCCCGTCACCGCGCTCCGGCGTCCCGGATGCGCCGCCATCGGCCGCGCGTCAGATCGCAGCCGTTCATGCGCGGCTTCTCGGTCGGCGCGGCGGCGCCGGCCATTGCCGAAATCGCCGCGCTGAGATCGGCCGTGCCGCCGCGCAGCAAAATCCATCTTGCCGCACGTCGCGGGCCGTCCGTATGGCGAAACCATCGAGGCCGCGGCCCGCGTGCGGGCGCAGGGGTTCGAGCCGGTCCCGCATCTTTCTCGCCCGCGACATCGAAAGCCATGCCGCGCTCGATGACGTGCTGTCCGCGCCTGACGCGCTGGGCAGGCGTGCAGCGCATGCTCATCGTCGGCGGCGACACTCGCCACTCGAAAGGCCCGTTCGGCAGCGCGCTCGAGCTGATCGAAAGCGGGCTCCTGCAACGCGCAGGGCTTCGCGAGATCGCCGTTGCGGGCTTACCCGGAAGGCCATCCGAAATTGCCGCAGCGAAACGCTCGACCGCGCGCTCGCCGCCAAGATCGAAGCTGGCATGCAGACCGGCCTCGGCGTCAGCATCGTCACGCAGCTTTGCTTCGATGCCGAAGCCGTCCTTGGCTGGGTGAGGCGGCTGCGCCATCTCGGCATCGAGAATCCGGTCCGCATCGGCATGGCCGGGCCGGCGGATATCACCTCGCTGATTCGCCTGGCGCGCTGCTGCGGCGTGCGCGCCACCGCGCAAACGCTGACGCGCCACGCCGGATTGACCAAGCATCTGCTCGCGGCCGGTACGCCGGACCGCATCATTCGGCCGTTCGCTGAAGCTGCGTGCAAAGGCGCGCTCGGGCGGGTTGCCGCGCATTTCTTTCCGGCCGCAGACGCCGCCGCAACCGCGCGTTGGGCTATGGCCGCCGCGTCAGGCCGGGTTGTGCCGGAGGCGGGCGGGGGGTTCCGGGTCGAGGCGCCGCCGCGCGGCATCGACGTGCCGGCTTAAAGCACGACCTTGGGCGATCTGCCGCGCCTCGCCAAGGCTCGCCAATGCCCGTTGCGCTGTGCAATGATCGGCGCGCGGGACAGCTTCGCCAATAACAACATCGAGCCAATACAGGCCGGACCTTGCAGCTTTCGGGAGGGAGCAGACTCATGCTCATGTTCGTTCGCGCGACAGCTTCGTCGCTTACCGCGGCCCTTGCAGGCCTCGCACTCACCGCCACCGCCGCCACAGCGCAGACCTACGGCTTCGCCACGCTGCCGCCCGGCACGCTCAACCACACCACGGCGTCGGCGATCTCCAAGGTGCTCAAGGAGAAGGGCGGCATCAACATGCTGGTGCAGCCCAGCGCCGGCGACCAGGTGATCAATCCGATGGTCGGCCGCGGCGAGGTCGAGATCGGCATCACCAACATCATGGAAGCGCAGGACGCGCATCGAGGGCCAGTTCAAGAACATGCGCATCATCACGGCGGTGCACGCGCTGCGCACGCCGTTCTTCGTCCGCAAGGACTCCGGCATGGTCAAGATGGCCGACATCAAGGGCAAGCGGGTGTCGCTCGGCTATTCGGCGATGCGCAACATCGACAAGACGATGCGCGCGCAGCTTGCGACCGCGGGTCTCACCGAGAACGACGTGAAGCCGGTGCTGGTGCCAAACGTGGTGCGCAGCGCCGACGAGTTCATGGCCGGCAATGCCGACATGTTCTCGTTCGCGTTCGGCGGGCCGAAGGTGCGCGAGGCCGACGCCACGGTCGGCGGCATCCGCGCGCTGGAGATCGGCGACAACTGGGAAGCGGCGAAGAAGATCATGCCCTGGGCGTACCTCACCCAGATCGGCCCCGGCCCGATCTTCACCGGCGTCGACAAGCCGATGAAGGTCTACAGCTTCGACAACGTGATGATCGCCTCGTCCAAGGTTCCGGACGCCTTCATCACCGAAAATTCTCGAGATCATGGAAAAGAACAAGGACGAGCTGGTCGCCGTGCAGCCGGTGCTGCGCGAATGGACCCCGGCCTTCGGCTACAAGCAATACGGCGTGCCGTATCATCCGGGCGCGGAAAAGTTCTTCAAGGAAAGGAACCTGACCAAGCAGCCGCTCGGCTGACCGGCAGAAAGCTTCGACCTCATTCTGTGACTTTTTCGGGGAGGGTTGCATGGACGGCAGCATGACAACGGCGCTGCGGCGCGTATCGCTTGCCGCGGCATTGGGCCTTGCGCTCGCGGGCTTCGACGATCAACCGGCCGAGGCTCAGACCTACGGCTTCGCTGCGATGCAGGCCGGAACGATCAATCACACGACCAGTTCCGCGATCTCCAAGACGCTGAAGGAAAAGGGCGGCCTCAACACGCTGGTCCAAGCCACCGCTGGCGAAACCGTGATGATCGCCATCGTCAACCGCGGCGAGGCGGATTTCGCGATGGCGAACGCGCCTGAACTCGGCGCGCTAATCGCCGGCAATCCACAGCTGCGGATGATCGGCCCGGTCTACTCGCTGAAGACCGGATTCTGGGTGCGCAAGGACTCCGGCATGAAGATGGTCTCGGACCTGCGCGGCAAGCGCGTGACCATGGGATATTCCGCCATGCGCGCGCTTGATCCGATGTCGCGCGCGATCCTCGCGGCCGGCGGCCTCACCGAGAAGGATATCAAGCCGGTGCTGGTCCCGAACGTGATGCGCTCGGCGGACGATTTCGTGGCAGGCGCAGCCGACATGTTTATGTTCGCCTTCGGCGCGCCCAAGGTCCGCGAGGTCGACGCCAACGTCGGCGGCACGCGCTTTCTCGAATTCAACGAGACACCCGGATTGCCGGCGGCGCGTGCAATTTCTTCGTACGGCTATCTGAGCGACATCGCGCCCGGCCCGATTTTTGTCGGCGTCGAAAAGCCGATGAAGACCTACACGATCGACAATATCCTGTTCACCCATGCCAAGATGCCCGACGACGTCGTGTACAAGCTGATCGACACCATGGAAAAGAACAAAGCCGACATGATCGCAATCGCCCCGAACCTGCGCGAGTTCGCGGCGGCCAACCTCTACAAGGACTACAAATTCCCGATTCATCCCGGCGCCCTGAAATACTTCAAGGACAAGAGCATCGCGGCCAAGGCATTCTGAGCAGTGACGGAAATCCACGCTCCCGGCGCGGCGGGCCAGGAGCCCGCCACCGCTTCCAGGGCTGTCGCAATCTCCACCGATATCCTGCAGGGGCTGCTGCTGTTCTGCGTGGTGGTCTGGGTGCTCGACCTGCCGCGCCGGCTGTTCGGTTCTGGCGTTCTACACCGAGCAGCTTCTTGCGGTCTGCCTGGGCTCTGAGCCTTGCGCTTGCTTTCCTCACCGGATACGCGCAGCCCCGGTCGCAGAACTGCGATCGGATGCCGCGCTTTCGATCGGCATCTGCCTTTACATCACCATCCGTTACGAGCCGCTGACTTATGAGCTTGCCATGCTGCCGATGGAAGGCATCGTTGGCAGCGCAATCCTGATTTTGCTGGTGCTCGAGGCGACGCGCCGCACCGCAGGCGGCGTTCTGGTCGGAATCATCCTGGTGCTGGCGGTTTACATCTTCATCGGGCCGCACATGCCGGGTGATTTCGCCACCCGCTACGTCACGCCGCAACGCCTCGTCGTCTATCTCGGCCTCGATGTCAATTCGATGATCGGTCCGCTGCTCGGCGTCGCCGTCCTGATCGTCATTCCGTTCACGCTGATGGGCCAGGTGCTGTCCCGCACCGGCGGCGCGGAATTCTTCGCCGATCTCGCAATGTCGGCCATGGGCCATTTCCGCGGCGGCGCGGCCAAGATCGCCGTGGTGGGCTCTGCCCTGTTCGGCATGATCTCCGGGGCTGCGGTCAGCAACGTCGTGGCGGTCGGCATCGTGACCATCCCGCTGATGGTGCGCTCGGGTTTCTCGCCCTATCGCGCCGCGGCCATCGAGTCGGTCGGGTCGACCGGCGGCCAGCTGATGCCGCCGGTGATGGGCGCCGCCGCCTTCATCATGGCCGAATTCCTGCAAGTGTCCTATGGCGCGGTCTGCATCGCGGCGCTGATTCCCTCGGTGCTGTACTACGCGGCGCTGTTCATGCACGTCGATCTCGAAGCCGCCAAGCACAAGATCGGCGCGGCGCAGGTCGATAACGCGCCGACCTTCGGTGCGGTGCTGAAAGACGGCTGGCACTTCGGGGTGCCGATCGGGTTTCTGATCGCGACCCTGATCTGGCCCGAATTCTTCCAGATCCCGATCGAGCGGGCGGCAATCTACTCGACCGGGATCCTGATCGTGCTGTGCTTCATTTTCGGCTATCGGGGCCGCAAGGTCACGGTCGCACAAATGGTGCGCGCGATCCTGGAAAGCGGGCGCGCCTCGCTCGATATCGTCCTGATCGGCGCGGCGGCCGGCCTCGTGGTGGGCATCCTGAGCATCTCGGGCATCTCGTTCGGGTTGACGCTGCAGCTGATCGCGCTCAGCGGCGACAACCTCATCATCCTTCTGATCCTCACGGCGGTCATCAGCATCATCCTGGGCATGGGCATGCCGACCGTGAGCGTCTATGTGCTCACGGCAACGCTGCTGGCGCCTTCGCTGGTCAAGCTCGGCGTTACGCCGATGGCCGCGCACATGTACGTGATGTATTTCGGCATGTTGTCGATGATCACGCCTCCGGTTGCGATCGCGGCCTATGCTGCGGCCAACATCGCGCGCGTCTCCGGCTGGACCACCGGCTGGGTCTCCGTCGTCGTCGGCTGGAGCACGTTCTTCATTCCTTTCCTGTTCGTGTTCGAACCCACACTCCTGATGAGCGGCAGTCCCGCGCTGATCGCCTGGAACCTCGCGAGGAACATCCTCGGCATCTATGTCGGCACCGCCGCAATCGTCGGCTATGCCTTCACGCCGCTGTCGTTGCCGTTTCGCATCGCGCTCGGCATTTCGGCCATAGCAATTCTGATTCCGGCCAACGCCTTCCCGGGCGCGGAAATGCTGGACTGGGCCGGCCTCGGGGCGGCCTTGGTTCTTGCGGGCTTCGACCTGATGCGAAGCCGGACGGCCCGGATGGTCTCGACGGCGCAGACGACGCCCTAAAGAAAATGCCCCGCCTTTCGGCGGGGCAAAAAAACGTCAATCGAAGCAGCAGGGCTGCTTACTTCTTCTCGCGCCAGATCCCGAGCGCTTCCTGCGCGGGCTTGTCGGAGATCGAGAACAGCACCGACTCGTCGCCCACATTGTGCGAATAGCGCTGCCACGGCGGGATGACGAACACGTCGTTCGGGCCCCAGTTCAGCTCCTTGTCGCCGACCTTGGTCGAGCCGTGGCCTTCGATGCAGACGAAGATGGTGCCGTCGGTCGACTGGTAGTCCTTGCCCTTGAAGCCCTTGGGGAACAGCGCGAGGTAGGCGCCCATGGTCACCATGACGTGGCCGCCGGTCACCGGGTTGGAGTAGCGCACGCGCGCCCCGTGGATCGGGTCGATGTCGCCGGCCTTCAGCATCCGCTCGATGATCGGCCTGGTGCGGGCATAGGTGTAGTTGATCACCGGGCTGCGGTGCTTGAACGTGTCGAGCGTCCCATCGGGCAGCACGCCGGAGCCGTAGCGGTCGAGCGAGTCGCCGTCCTGGCGCGCGGTGTTCTGCGCCTTCTCGTCGAAGTGCGTCATGAACGAGGTCTCGAAGTGGTTGACCGTCGGCATGTCGAGCACGTCGAGCCACATCACCGGCTGCTTGCCGGGGTTGCCGTGGTCGTGCGGCGCCCAGTTCGGTGTCAGGATGAAATCGCCGCGCGACATGGTGGCCTTCTCGCCCTCGACCGCCGTGTAGGCGCCCTCGCCGTCGAGCACGAGCCGAATCGCTGACGACACGTGCTGGTGCGCCTCGGCGATCTCGCCAGGCATGATGAGCTGAATGCCGGCGAACAGGCTGTTGGTGATGCGCGACTGGCCGCGCAGTGAGGGGTTTTCAAGAACCAGCACGCGGCGCTCGGCCTCCTCGGCGGAGATCACGTCGCCGGCTTCCAGCATCAGCTTCTTGACCTCGTCGAACTTCCAGATGTTCGGCGAGCACTTGGACTTCGGCTCCTTGGTGACGACGTTGCGGAGCACCTCCCACAGCGGCGCCATGTCCTTCTTGCTGATCTTGTCGTAATAGGCCTGACGGTTTCCCGTCACGTTGTGCTTGGGATCGACGGCGGCGACGGACATGCAGTCCTCCTTGGAATCCTCTCCCCTGAAAACAGGGGCAAAGCCTGAGCTGATTTAACCTGAACATAGTGATTTTGGCGCGAATTGGTAGCGCCGCCGCCGCCGCAGGCGGTATTCGCCATTCGCGGGGCTGGGGACCCTGCGGCGCTTGCAGGCCCAAAAAACCGGATTGCCGTGAAATCAGGCGGTGTTGTTGGCCCCGCCGTCGACGGTCACGACCTGTCCGGTCATGAAATCGCTGTCGGCCGAGCACAGGAAAATCGGCGTTCCCAGCAGATCCTCGGGCAGTTCGTCGCGTTTCAGCGCCCGCCGCTGGATCGCCGCGGCCTTGGACTGCTCGACATGCACCGTGTTGGTGAGGCCGGTGTCGGACAGCGTATAGCCCGGCGCCAGCGTGTTGACGCAAATGCCGTGCGCACCGAGCTCGCGCGACATGCAGCGGGTGAACGCCGTCACCGCGCCCTTGGAGGTGACGTAGTGGGAAAAGTCCGGGATGCCGCGGGCGACCGTGCCCGAGCCGATGTTGACGATCTTGCCGTATTTCTTCGCGATCATGTGCGGTGCGACGTGCTTGGTCATCAGGAACGGGCCGCGGATGTTCACCGCCATCACCTTGTCCCACAGGTCGACGTCCATCTCGGTGACCTTGAGCGTCGGCAGCGGCGCATAGAGCGCGGCGTTGTTGATCAGGATGTCGATCTTGCCGAACCGCTCCATGGTCCTGGCCACCAGCGCCTTGCACTGCGCCTCGTCGCTCACGTCGAACTGCATGCTGTCGGTCGAGTTGCGGCCGTGCTTCGCCGCGATCTCGCCGGCAAGTCTTGCGCCGTCCTTGATGTCGGCGATCATCACCTGCGCGCCTTCGGCCGCGAGCGCCTGCGAATAGTGCCGCCCGATGCCGACCGCGCCGCCGGTGACGATCGCGGTGCGTCCCGAAAGCCTTGCCATTTTTGCGCTCCTGCTGGCGTCCGGCGGGACGTTAGGGCAGTGTTGCGGCCGGCGCCAGCGGGCTCCGGGGAGGCAAAAAATGAAAAAGGATATGGAGGACAAGCTCGCGATCCGCGAGCTGATCGACAACTGGGCGGTGTGGCGCGACAGCTTCCAGTGGGACCGCTTCCGCACCGTGTGGCACCCCGAGGGCCGCATGTGGGCGACCTGGTTCCAGGGCACCTACGAGGAATTCATCGAAGCCAACCGGCAGGGCTACGCCAAGGGCGTGCGCATCTATCACTTCCTCGGCGGCTCCTCGATCGACATCAAGGGCACCCGCGCCATCGCCCAGACCAAGATGTCGATCTCGCAGCGCGCGCCACTCGAAGGCGTGGAATGCGACGTGCTGTGCATCGGCCGGTTCTACGATTTTCTGGAAAAGCGCAGGGGCAAGTGGGGCCTCGTCTGGCGCCGCCTCACCTATGAGAAGGACCAGATCGTTCCGGTCGATCCCGCCAAGGCGCCCAAGCTCGACCCCGGGCTTCTGGCGCGCTTCCCGGTGGGCTACCGCCACCTCGCCTACCTGCAGACCAAGGTGGGCTACAAGGTGAAGGACGACATGCCGGGCGTCGATGGACCCGCGACCGACGCGCTTTACGCGCTGGGGGCGAACTGGCTCAAGGGCGTCAGCGTCAAGAAGATCGGGTGGTGAGTTTTTCCGCGAATACCAACCTCTCCCGGCCTCATGCTGAGGGCCGCGCAAAGCGCGGCGTCTCGAAGCACGAGGCCGCCCGGCTGTCGCAGCCATGGGGGCCGCCCCATCCTTCGAGACGCGGGCCCGTAGCCAAGTGTACGCAGGCTACGTCTGCTATGGCCCGCTCCTCAGGTTGAGGCGGGGGGAGACCACCGCCCTTGCACCATCCAGCACAATCCATTGAAATGAACCGCAAATCACGTCACGGGGGAAAGCATGTCGTGGGCCGATAAATTCAACCTGCTCAACGGGATCGTTCTGCTGCGCCTGACCTGCGCGCTGTTCTTCATTCCCCACGTGGTGGGCAAGTTCACCGAGCCAGCGACACTTGGATTCTTCAAGGCCGCCAAGTTCAATCCGCCGGCGACCTGGATGTATGTCGCAGGCGCGATCGAGACGGTGCTGACCATCGCGCTGGTGCTCGATTTCTACACGCCCTATGTCGCGCTCATCGCCGCCTTCCACCTGTTCGTCGCGGCCGCCGCGACCTACAAGGTCACCAGGAAATGGATCTGGGTGATCGGCGGCATCGAGTATTGCGTGTTCTGGATGATGTGCTGCATCGTCCTCGCGATGCTCACCTGGCCTAAATAAGCAGAAACAAACGTCGAGGAACCGAGGAATGATCAACGCGGCGGTTATCGGATTGGGCACCTGGGGCAAGACCATGGTGGAGTCGCTCGCCTCCGGCAGCGACCTGATGCGCTTCACCACCCTGCAGACCCGCACCGTGACGCCCGACGTCGAAGCCTTCGCCAAGCAGCACTCGCTCGCCATCGCAAAAGGCTACACGGACGTGCTCGCCGATCCCAAGATCGACGCCGTGGTGCTCGCGACCCCGGTGTCCGGCCATGTGCAGCAGATCGAGGCGGCCGCGGCGGCTGGCAAGCACGTCTATTGCGAGAAGCCTTTCACGTTTTCCAGGAAGGAGGCCGAGCAGGCGCTGGCGGCGCTGAGCAAGGCCAGGCGCGTGACCGGCATCGGCTACAACCGCCGCTTCCATCCCGAGATGATCAAGCTGCACGACCGCATCAAGGCGGGCGATCTCGGCACCATCCAGCACATCGAAGCCAGCATGACCTATCCGAACGCGCTGTTCCTGCCGCCGACGGCGTGGCGCTCCAACAAGAACGAAGCGCCGCTCGGCGGGCTCGCGCCGATGGGCGTGCACGCGATCGACGCGATGATCTATCTCTGCGGCGAGATCGACACGGTCTATTGCCAGAGCTTCGCCCGCACCGTGCAGAACGGCACCGACGACACCACCTCGATGCTGTTCCGCATGAAGGGCGGCATGTCGGGCTATCTCGGCACCATGACGGCGACCGGCGCGGGTTTCAGCTTCCAGGTGTTCGGCTCCAAGGGCTGGCACCGCATCGAGGGCGTGACGCACGTCGCAGGCGCTCCCTCCGAGGAGCGGCGGACACGGCAGTTCGGCGCCTGCAAGTTCCAGCCGGTGAAGGGACCCGCGGAAACCTGGGAGGCCGAGAAGCTCGACATCGTGCGCGCCACCTTCGAGGCGTTCGCACGCGCGATCGACGGCAAGGCGCCCTTCCCGATCCCGCCGGAGCAGATCCTTCACGGCGCGTCGGTGACCGAGGCGGTGATCCGCTCGGCGGCCAGCGGCAAAGTCGAAAATGTTTCTTAAAGAGAGAGAAAACCAAAAATGGACCTCGGCAAGGGCCTCGGCCACCTCACCTATTCCACGCTGGTGCATCCCGGCGACACCTGGGAGGACATGTGGACGTCGCTGACGACCTATGTGCCGCAGGTGCAGAAGCGCGTTTGCCCGAAAGACCCGTTCGGCGTGTCACTGCGGCTGTCGAACTCTTCCGCGACGACCCTGGTGAAGAGCAAGCCCGAGCGCGACAAGCTCAAGAAGTTCCTCGCCGACAACAACATGTACCTCTACACCGTGAACGCGTTTCCCTACGGGCCGTTCAAGAACACCATCGTCAAGGAGCAGGTGTACGAGCCGGACTGGCGCTCGGAAGAACGCACGCAATACACCATCAATGTCGCCGAGATCCTCGCCGACGTGGTGCCGGAAAGCATCCAGCCGTCGATCCAGAGCGCGCCGCTCGGCTTCAAGCCGAACGTCACCGGCAAGGCCGTGGTCGACAGCTACACCGAGCATGTGATGCGGGTGGCGTCGCACCTCATCAAGCTCGAGGAGCGCACCGGCCGCACCGTCACGCTGGCGCTCGAGCCCGAGCCGTTCTGCTTCCTGGAGACCACCGACGAAACGGTGGATTACTTCACCAACCACCTCTACACCGGCAAATCCGCCGAGATGCTGGCGAAGTTCGCCGGTATCCCGATTGCGGACGCGATCCTCGCCCAGCGCAAGTTCGTCGGCACGGTGTTCGACATCTGCCATCAGGCCGTGGTGTACGAGGACATTCCGACCTCGCTGCAGAAGCTGGTCGACGCCGGCATTCCGATCTTCAAATTGCAGGAAGCCGCGGCGATGCGGGTTCCGAACGTGACGCAGAAGATCGTCGATACGCTCAAGCGCTATGCCAAGACGATCTATTTGACGCAGACCGTCGAGAAGAAGGACGGCAAGCTCAACCGCTTCCTCAATCTCGAAGACGCCTTCAAGGCCTGGGAGAGCGACCCCGGCCCGCGCGAGTGGCGCACCCACTTCCACGTGCCGGTGTTCCTCGACGATCTCGGCGAGTTCGGCACCACGCGCTTCGCCATCGAGGACGCGCTCAAGTTCCACAAGCAGAAGCCGCTGTCGCGCCAGCTCGAGATCGAGACCTACACCTGGGACGTTCTGCCGGACCATCTGAAGACCGGCGACATCGTCGACTACGTCTGCCGCGAGCTGGAATGGGTGCGCGGGCAGCTTCAATAGTCCGCTGCACACGCTAATCTATCCCCGTCACCCTGAGGTGCCCGCCGGAGGCGGGCCTCGAAGGGCGACTGCCCGGATGCTGCAACGTCGGGGCCGTTCATCCTTCGAGGCTCGCTTTCGCTCGCGCCTCAGGATGACGGGACGAACATTTGAGCAAGTGAGGAAAACGCCATGAAGGTCGGTTTCATCGGGACAGGCCGCATGGGCGGGGCCATGGTCGCCCGTCTGCTGGCCGCCAAGCACGACGTCGGCGTCTATAACCGCACGCCGGACAAGCTGAAGCCGCTGGCCGAGGCGGGCGCGAAGATCGTCGGCTCCATCGCCGACGCCGCGCGTTACGGCGACGTCATCTACACCATGCTCGCCGACGACACAGCGCTGGAAGACGTCGTGTTCCGGCAAGGGCTGCTTGACGCACTGCCCAAGGGCGGCATTCACGTCTGCGCCGGCACCCATGGCATTCCGGTCATTCGAAAGATCAAGGGCGCGCATGCCGACAAGGGGCACGCGCTGGTCGCGGCCCCCATGATGGGCCGGCCGGAGCTGGTGACGGCCGGCACCGCGGGCGTGTTCGCCTCCGGCCCCGCCGCCGCGATGACCAAGTGCAAGCCGCTGTTCGAGGCGCTGGGACGCAAGACCTTCGAAGGCGGCGCCGATCCGGAGGCCGCCACCGCCATGAAGATCGCCAACAACTTCGTGCTCGGCTGCGCCATGGAGGCGATGGGCGAAGGCTTCGCGCTCACCCGCAAGTACGGCGTCGACACCAGCGTGTTCTACGACGTGATGACCGACGGGCTGTTCAACTGCTCGGCCTACAAGGTCTACGGCAAGATCATGGTCGACGAAAGCTATTCCAAGGTCGGGCAGATGGCCGTGCTGGGTTTGAAGGACGCCAACCTCGCGCTGGAGGCCGGCCATATCGCAGCAGTGCCCTTGCCCAGCGGAAACGTCTGGCGCGACCGTCTGATCGGTGCGGTCGCGCACGGCGACGGCGACAAGGACTGGGCGGTGATGGCGCTCGAGCAGGCGCGCGCGAGCGGGCTCGCTTAAGCCCGCAGGCCGATGATGGAACAGGCGGCGCTTGCAGCGGCGTTCGATCTGAACCGGCTCGACCGCGCCTTTCTTGACGACCCCTACCCGACCTATCGCGCATTGCAGGAACGCGAGCCGGTGCATCGCATGCCGGACGGCTCGTATTTCCTCACCCGTTATGACGATCTGGTCGAGGTCTATCGCGACGCCAGGACCTGGAGCTCGGACAAGACCGTCCAGTTCAAGCCGAAATTCGGCGACAGCCCGCTCTACGAACACCACACCACCAGTCTTGTTTTCAACGATCCGCCGATCCACACCCGCGTGCGCAAGCTGCTCGCCCCCGCGTTCACGCCGCGGGCGCTGCGCGCACTGCAGCCGCGCATCGAGGCGCTGGTGGACCGCCTGCTCGATGATGCCGAAAGGCGCGGCCGCATCGACCTGATCGAGGACTTCGCCGCGGCGATCCCGGTGCAGCTGATTGGCGACATGCTCGGCATCCCGCAGGACGAGCGCGGACCGCTGCGCGACTGGTCGCTGAAGATCCTCGGCGCGCTCGAGCCGGTGCTGTCGCCCGAGCAGTTTTCCGGCGGTGTCACCGCGGTCGACGATTTCAAGACCTATTTGCGCGATCTCGTGGTGCGACGCCAGCGCGAGGGCGCGCTCGATCCCGGCGAAATCCTCTCCACGTTGATCGGCGCGACCGATCTCGGCGGAGGCTCAGACCGCGGCGGCGACAGGCTTTCGGAGCTGGAGCTTCTGCACAACTGCATCTTCCTGCTCAACGCCGGCCACGAGACCACCACCAACCTGATCGGCAACGGCGTGGACCTGCTGCTTCGCCACACCAATGCGCTGGACGATCTCGCCGCCCACCCGGAGGCGATCGAAACCGCGGTCGAGGAGTTCCTGCGCTTGGAAAGCTCGAACCAGCTTGGCAACCGCCGCGCCATCGCCGACACCCGCATCGGCGACATCGCCATGCCGGCCGGCACCTATGTTCACCTGTGCATCGGCGCGGCCAATCGCGATCCGGGGCAGTTCTCCGATCCCAACCGGCTCGACATCCGCCGCGAGCCGAACCGCCATCTGGCGTTCGGGTTCGGCATCCATACCTGCGCCGGCAATTCACTCGCCCGCATGGAGGCGCAGGTCGCGATCGGCAAGCTGGTCCGCAGGTTCCGCACCATCGAGCGCGCCGGCGAACCCGTTCGGGGCGGCCGCGCCCGCTTTCGCGGGTTCCTGCGCTATCCCGTCACCGTCTCCGCCGCCTAGAATGCATCGGCAACAAGAACCAGGCAAAAAAATCAGGAATGAGGAACAAGTTTGCATGAGCACCGCGTTCGACTTCACGCCGCTGGTCCCGGCCGGGATCCCCGCCGGCGCGGCCAAATGGACCGGCTTGCCGAAATACAACTTCACCGGCGGCAACAACGATTCCGACGAATTGCCGCTCGACGGCCTGATCGCCTCCGCCCATTCGGTGCTCAAGCGCGAGGGCCGGACGCTGGCCACCTACGGCCTCGCAAGCGGGCCGCAGGGCTATCGGGCGCTGCGCGATTTCCTGGTCGGAAAGCTCAAGCGCGACGCCGGCATGATCTGCACCGCCGACGATATCCTCGTCACCTCCGGCTCGCTCCAGGCGCTCGACCTGGTCAACGGCGTGATGCTGGCGCGTGGCGACACCGTCATCATCGAGCAGGAGTGCTACCAGGGCTCGATCAACCGTCTCACCCGGCTTGGCGTCACCCCGGTCGGTGTTCCGCTCGACAGCGACGGCATGAAGATGGACGCGCTCGCCGATGCGCTCGACGATCTCAAGCGCCGCGGCATCCGCCCGAAATACATCTACACCATCCCGACCGTGCAGAACCCGACCGGCACCATCCTGCCTGAAGCCCGCCGCGCCGAAATGCTGCGTCTCGCCGAGGCGCACGGCGTGCCGATCTTCGAGGACGACTGCTATTGCGACCTGATCTGGGACCACAAGCGGCCGCCCGCGCTCCATGCAATGAGCAAAAGCGCCAACGTCATTCACATCGGCTCGTTCTCCAAGTCGATCGCCCCTGCCCTCCGCGTCGGCTACATCGTCGCGCCCTGGAGCATCCTGTCGCGCATGCTCGCGACCAAGTACGACGCAGGCTCCGGCGCGCTGGAGCAGATGGTGCTCGCCGAATACTGCGCGCCGCACTTCACCGAGCACGTGCCGGTGCTGACGCGGGGCTTGCGCAAGAAGCTCGATACGCTGATGGAATCGCTCAACGAGCAGTTCGGCACCGCGGCCGAGTTCGAGGAGCCGAAGGGCGGCATCTTCCTGTGGGTGAAGCTGCCCGACAATGTCGACACCCAGAAGCTCTACCAGCCGGCCCTGCAGGCGGGCGTCGCGATCAATCCCGGCCCGGAATGGTCGGTGAACAAGGCGCACAGCAGGAGCCGGATGCGGCTCTGCTTCGCAAGCCCGACGCACGACGAAATCCGCCAGGGCATCGCGAAACTGGCCGAAGTCTGCCACCGCGAGTTCGGCGTGCCGGTGCACATTTCCAACGTGGCGCGCTGAATTCTCCGCCGTCATTCCGGGGCGCCGCCATCAGCGCGTTCACGCGCGTCTTCGACGCGCTATGGCGGCGAACCCGGAATCCCGTACCTCAGGGACCTTCTTCGCGACTGGATTCCGGGTTCACGCGCTTACGCGCGTGCCCCGGAATGACGCCGGTGGGCGATGGCTGGCAGCCTTGCTCGAAATAAGGAAGAATGGTCCCAACGGAACAAGGACGTGGAGGAACGCCGTGGCCCAGAAACCCCTCACTCCCGAGCAGATGGAAAAGCGCGTCGCGCGCTTCAACAAGCTGGAAAGCTATCAGAAGCAGAACTTTGACGCCCACAACATCCCGCCGGGCGCGGTCGAGAAGGTCACCGCGCGCCGCGTCTATCCGGTCATGGCACCGGCTGATTATCAGGGCCGCAGCGCCGGCGCCCCGGTGAAAGGCCCGCGCGGGCTGATCGTCAGCATCGCCGAGTGCCCGCCGCACAACGGGCCCGGCCTGCACCGCCATCTCAACACGGTGGAGAACTTCTTCTGCCTCACCGGCCGCTTCGAGATTTCCTGGGGCGACAACGGCGAGCACAAGACCGTGCTGGAGCCGAACGACATGATCTCGATCCCGCGCGGCGAGAACCGGATGTTCTTCAACATCTCCGACGAGGTCGGGCGGCTTCTGGTGATGATCGTGCCGGAGACCGACCAGCAGGTCGATCCGATCCTCTATGCGTCGAGCCTCGGCAAGGAGATCGAGGACGAATACGGCAAGAAGGCGCTGGAGGGACTGCAGACCATCGGGTTCAAGTTCGAGGAACCGGTGGGCTGATCGCGCCCGCGCGCAGGTTCAGCACGGCGGGTCACGGCAGGCTCATCGGCGCAAATTTTTCGCCAGCCGCCAATGCTCTCGCAGATCCGGCAAATGCCTGAAGGCGAACCGCTTCAGGTCCGGATGCTCGCCGCCCACCCCATACCGCTCGAACAGCGAAATCGCGTCCTCGTGCAGTTCGGCCTGCAGCCACTCGAACTCCTTGTCGAACTCGGCCGCGCGCAGGTTTTTCAGCCGGGCCAGCTCCTTCAAGTGAACTTCTGTGAGCTCAGTCGGAAGCGAAACCTTGACGCTGCCGCTTTGCACCAGCGTTCGCATGTGCGCCGACGTCGCCTTGTGATCCTTCAAGACCTGTCCGGCGAAGGCCTTGATTTTTTCTCCGCCCCGCTCGTCGGCAAGTCGCGCCAGCTCCTGCCCGAACATCTCGTTGAGCGTGACCCGGTTCACGAAGTCCTGCGTCGAGGGGCTTATACCAAGGAAAGAATTGATGCCCATCCGCTCGGAAAACGATTGCTCCGCAGCTGCGGCCGAAAGGCCCGTCAGCAAAAGTACAATCGATAGAATCCTTTGCAAATTCCTTTGCCGTGACATGTGTCGACCCCGATATCTGCCCCGAACATAGTATGGGGGCGATGCGGATCACGCGCTGCACGCGATCAAGCAATGTTGATCGCGACACATTTTTTGAAAGTGCCGGCCAGATGGCCGCCACCCACGAGCTTGACCCCGCCCGCGGGACACCGCTTGCGCGGCAAACGCGTCGGTTCAGATCAACCGAACGCGCCCTTGAAATCCTGCGCGAACTGCTTGGTCGTGATCGGCGCGCGGCCGACGATGTCGCGGATCGGCCCCGTGTTCTCCTTCGAGAACGCGCCCTTGCCACCGGCGCGCGCAATCGACACCAGGTGCGCGACCAGCCAGTCCGGCATGTTGCGCGACTTCATCCCGGCTTCCGCCTGCTCCAGCGTGATCTCCACATAGGTGATCGGCTTGCCGATCGTCTCGCCGATCACCTTGGCGAACTCGCCGAACGTCGTGCTCACGCCGCTGAACGTGTAAAGCTTGCCGTTGTGCTTGCCGGGCTCCCGCAGCACGCGCGCGCCGAGCGCGCCGGTGTCGCGCACGTCGATCAGCGCAACCGGCAGATCCTTCGGCCACGGCTGGATGATCTTGCCGTCGTTCTTGATGTTGGCGGCCTGCCCCATGATGTTCTGCATGAACAGGCCGGGGCTGAGGATGCACCATTGCAGCCCGGTCTTCTTCAGGTGCTCCTCGATCTTGTAGTGCGCCTGGCCGTTGACCGACTCCACGTCCGGGCCGATCACGTCGCGGCCGCCGGACACCTTGACCACGTATTCGGCGCCCGCGGCCTTGGCGGCGTCGATCACGTTGATCTGCTGCACGTCCGATTTCGGATTGTGCCCGGTGACGATGAACACGCGCTTGACGCCGGCCAGCGCCTTCTCCAGGCCGGCGCGATCGTCGAGCTCGGCGATCGCGGTCTTGGTCTCGGCGCCGAGCACCTCCTTCGCCTTGTCCGCGTTGCGGACCACGCAGACCGGATTCTCGCCGAGCGCCTTCAATTCCTTGACGACCGCACGTCCGGTATTACCGGTTGCGCCTACGACCGCATACATGGCGTTGCTCCCTGGCTGGTTATTGTTGGCTCAGACCTTGACCCGGTCGATGAACTTGCCGAACGCCGCAAGCTGCTGCTTGATCAGGTCGATCGCAGCCTGATCCTTGAGCTGGCCGTCGGCGAACTTCGAGGCCGCCATGTTGACGATCACCTCCGGCTTGCCGAACAGCTGCGCGTCGATGCTCTGCATCACCATGCGCAGGTGATACTGCATGCGCGAACCGCCCAAGAGCCCCGGCGCCGCCGACTGGATGCACACCGGCTTGTCCTTGAACGAGACCTCCTTGTAGCGCGACAGCCAGTCGATCGCGTTCTTCAGGCCCGCCGGCACCGACCAGTTGTACTCCGCCGAAACGATCAATACGCCGTCGGCGGCCTTGACCGCTTCGTTCAGCGCGTCCGCGTCCTTGGGGAAACCGGTCGCCTGCTGGTCGTCGAAATTGTAGAGCGGAATCTTCGCGAACGACGGCCCCTCCTTGATGGTCATGCCGGCAGGCGCGAGCCCGATCGAAGCGTTCATCAGTTGCCGGTTGAAGGAGCCCTTACGCAGGGAGCCGCAAATCGCCAAAACGTTCGCCATAACTCATCTATCCTTTGGATCAGGCTGAATTGTCGTTCCCGACGCATCGCGAGGCATCGCATGGAACGGGCCGCCAGACGCGGCCGCAAGTCCATAGCACGGGCCGCGCGGGCGTGGGTAGCGGGTTGCGTGCCTGCGAGCCTGGAGCACTGCCAAAAACAGATGCCCGGCATATAGGCGAGCGAAGCGACGCCGTCCTTTACGGGCGGCTATCGGCCGGGCATCCGTATCTATCGTCCTGGTGCTCACGCGGCAGCCGCCGCGTGGAGAAAAGCGCAAGCCCTAGAGGCTCTTCTTGTAGGCGTCGACCACCGCCTGCCCTTCGGCGCCGGCGCGCTTGAGCCAGTCGACGGTGAGCTGGTCGCCGATCTTCCTGAAGCCCGCGGCAAGCTCGGGGCTCGGCTTCTGCACCTTCATGCCCTTCTTCTTGATCTCGTCGTGGTACCACTCGGTCTTGTTCTCCCACATCTTCCAGCCGCGCTCCTCGGCGACCGCGGCGGCTTTCAGCACCGCCTCCCGGGCCGGCTTGTCGAGCGAGTCGAGCGCCGCCTTGTTGATGAAGGTGACGTTGCGGGGGATCCAGGCCCGGGTGTCGTAGAAGTGCGTCAGCGTCTCCCAGACCTTGGAGTCGTAGCCGGTCGCGCCCGACGACATGAACGAATTGACCACGCCGGTCGCCAGCGCCTGCGGCAGTTCGGCCGCCTGCACGGTCACCGCCTGTGCGCCGACCATCTCGCCGATGCGCGCGGTGCCGACGTTGTAGGCGCGCCACTTGAGGCCCTTCATGTCGTCGATAGATGTTGATGTCCTTCTTGGCGTAGATGCCCTGCGGCCCCCACGGCACGGTGAACAGCACCTGCATGCCCTGCGCGCCGAGCTTCTGCTCGATCAGGGGCTTCGACGCGATCCAGAGCTTCTTCGCCTCGGGGAAGCTCGTCGCCAGGAACGGCACCACGTCGATGCCGAAGATCGGGTTCTCGTTCTCCAGGATCGAGATCAGGATCTCGCCGGTCTGCGCCTGGCCGGTCGCAACCGCGCGCTTGATCTCCGGGCCCTTGAACAGCGACGCACCGGGATGGACCGCGATCTGCAGCTTGCCGCCGGTCGCTTCCGCCACGTCCTTGGCGAACAGGTTCAGGTTCTCGACATGCGGGTTGTCTTGCGGGTAGGCGCTCGGCAGGTTCCATTTGGTCTGCGCGGAAGCCTGCGTCATGGCCAGTGCCAGCGCGGCACCCGCCAGGGTCAGTGTTCTCATTCGGTAACTCATGTTCGCACTCATGGCTCATCGCCCCTTTCGGTTGAAGGTCAAGCTGGGAAAGCCATCCTTGGGAGCACCATCACGATACTAGGGAATACCGTGATGATGACAACCGCCAGGACGAGAAGAAAGAAGAACGGCAGCGAGGCTCGCGCGACAAAATTCGAGTCCTTGCCGCTCATGGTCTGCAGCACGAACAGGTTGAAGCCGACCGGCGGCGACACCTCGGCCATCTCGACCACCAGCACCACGAAGATGCCGAACCAGACGAGGTCGAAGCCCGCGGCCTTGACCATCGGGATGACCACGGCGGTCGTCAGCACGATCATGGAAATGCCGTCCAGCGCCGTGCCGAGCAGAATGTACATCACGGTGAGCGCGGCGATCAGCGCATAGGGGCTGAGCCCCATCTCGCCGACCCAGGTGGCCAGCGCCTGCGGCACGCCGGTATAGGCCATCGAGGTGGACATGTAGGAGGCGCCGGCCAGGATCAGCATGATCATGCACGTCACGCGGGTCGCCCCCATGACGCTCTGGAAGAACGACGGCCAGCTCAGCATGCCGTGCCACCAGGCAATCGCGAGCGAGCCCATCACCCCCCAGGCCGCGCATTCGGTCGCGGTCGCGAGCCCGAACAGCAGTGCCACGAACACCAGGATGATCAGCAACATCATCGGAATGAGCTGCGCCGACTGCCTCAGCTTTTCCCGGAACGACAGCGACGGCTCCGCCGGCGGCGTCTTCGCCGGATTGAACAGCGACCACAGCGCGATGTACCCGGAGTACAGGAACATCACCAGCAGGCCCGGCAGAAAGCCCGCCAGGAACACCTGGATGATCGAGACATTGGCCTGCACCGCGTAGATCACCATCATGATCGACGGCGGAATGAGGATGCCGAGCGTGCCCGCGCCCGCGAGCGAGCCGAGGCTCACCTTCTCGTCGTAGCCGCGCTTCTTCAACTCCGGCAGCGCGATCTTGGCGACCGTCGCCGTGGTCGCGGCCGATGAGCCCGACACCGAGCCGAAGATGCCGCAGGCCAGCACGTTCACGTGCATCAGCCGGCCGGGAATGCGATTGAGCCAGGGCGCCAGGCCGCGAAACATTTCCTCCGACAGCCGCGTGCGGAACAGGATCTCGCCCATCCAGATGAACAGCGGGAGCGCCGCCAGCGTCCAGGACGCGCTGTTGCCCCAGACCGTCGTCGCCAGCACCGCGCCGGGCGGCACCGCGCCGCCGACGAACATCATGCCGGCAAAGCCGCAGGCCATCAGCGCAATGGCGATCCACACGCCGCCCGCGAGCAGCGCGGTCAGCAGCAGCAACAGAAGCAGCGCGATCTCGAGCAGCGCCACGTCAGACCCCGCTCGTTTTCGCGGGGCCGAGGCAGTCTCTCCCTCCCTCTCCCCGCATAGCCCGTCGAAGACGGGCGTGAACGCCCTGATGCCGGGGAGAGGGTCGGGGTGAGGGGGAGCCGCAACGAGTCGGAGTGCTACTGAGAGTCCCCCTCACCCGCCCGCCTTCGCTTCGCGCAGGCGGTCGACCTCTCCCCGCATAGCCCGTCGAAGACGGGCGTGAACGCCCTGATGCTGGGGAGAGGTGAAGGCCGGTGCCTGTCGCAAGAACGTGCATCACACCCCGCTCTGCACGGCGCGCTCGACGACCTCTTCGGCGGTCTGCGGCGCGGGCTTCTCGTAGCGCGGCAGGTTTCCGCGCACGACATGCACGAACTCGTCGACGAAGGCGATCAACAGGATGACCAGCCCCGTCGCGTAGCCGATCTGCGGAATCCACATCGGGATGGCGATCACGCCCTGCGACATCTCATGGAAGCGCCAGGAATCGCGAACCAGCTGGATGGCGTAGATGGCGAAGAAGGCGATGAAGCCGATGCCGATCACGAGGCATCCAAGTTCGGTCCAGTGCCGGCTTTTTTCCGGCAGCTTGTCGATCAGGAGACCGACGCGGATCATCTCGCCGTTGCGGAAGGTGTGGGCGAGACCGAGGAACGCCATCGCCGCCATGCACCAGGACACGAAATCGTCCGCCGCCGGAATGTTCAGGCCAAGCGGCCGGCCAGCCGACAGCGCCATCATCAGCAGGAAGATCGCCACCATGAACGCGCCGGCGAGATAGCCGGAATAGAGATAGAGCCGGTCAAGAAAAACCCGCATGATCCCCCGTCACTCGCCATTCCGGCTCGCGGTCCCGTCGCATCCGGAATGCATCCCTGAATTCCGGGACGCCGTGCTATGCACGGTGGCCGGAACAACGGCTTCCCGATGATGGCGTTTGAGACTGGTATGAAGCAAGCGAAACCCCGCAACAAGGCCGCGACCAAAACCCCCGCCAGCGTCGCCGCCAGAACCGCAGCCAAGTCTGCAACCAAGTCCGCCGCGAAAAGCTGGGATTTCTGGATCGATCGTGGCGGCACCTTCACCGATATTGTGGGCCGGAAACCCGACGGCAGCCTGATGGCCCACAAGCTCCTGTCGGAGAACCCGGAAGCCTATCGCGACGCCGCCGTCCAGGGCATCCGCGACCTGCTCGGCCTTGCAAGAGGCGAGCCAATCCCGGCCGGCCGGGTCGGCGCGGTGAAGATGGGTACCACGGTCGCGACCAATGCGCTGCTCGAGCGCAAGGGCGACCGCACACTCCTTCTCACCACAAAGGGCTTCCGCGACGCGCTGCGCATCGGCTATCAGGCACGGCCGAAGATTTTCGCCAAGCACATCATCAAGCCCGAGATGCTGTTCGAGCGCGTCGCCGAGATCGGCGAGCGCGTCCGCGCCGACGGCACCATCGAGACGAAGCTCGAGCTTGCCGGCGCGCGGAACGAGCTCGAGCGCGCCAGGGCCGACGGCATCAACGCGGTCGCCATCGTGTTCATGCATGCCTATCGCTATCCGGAGCATGAGAAGGCGGTCGCCAGGCTCGCCCGCGACATGGGCTTCCCGCAGGTCTCGGTCAGCCATGAGATCTCGCCGCTGATCAAGCTGGTGGGGCGCGGCGACACCACGGTGGTGGACGCTTATCTGTCGCCGATCCTGCGCCGATATGTGGCGACCGTCGAACTCCGAGCTCGATGCCAGGAAATCCGGCGCACGTCTGATGTTCATGATGTCGTCGGGCGGCCTCACAGCAGCCGAGCTGTTCCAGGGCAAGGACGCGATCCTGTCCGGTCCGGCCGGCGGCGTGGTCGGCATGGCGGAAACCGGCCGCGAGGCAGGCTTCAGGAAGCTGATCGGCTTCGACATGGGCGGTACCTCCACCGACGTGTCGCACTACGACGGCGAATACGAGCGCGCGTTCGAGACCGAGGTCGCGGGCGTGCGCATGCGCGCGCCGATGATGCTCATTCACACAGTCGCGGCCGGCGGCGGATCGATCCTGCACTTCGACGGCGCGCGCTTCCGCGTCGGCCCCGACTCGGCCGGCGCCAATCCGGGCCCGAAATGCTACCGCCGCGGCGGGCCGCTTGCGGTCACGGATGCCAACGTGCTGGTCGGCAAGCTGATCCCCGATTTCTTCCCGAAGATTTTCGGACCGGAGCAGAACCAGCCGCTCGACGCCAAGGCTGTGAAGCAGGCGTTTGCCGAGCTCGCCAACGAGGTCGGCGGCAAATCCCCCGAAGAGATCGCCGACGGCTTCATCAAGATCGCCGTCGAGAACATGGCGAACGCGATCAAGAAGATCTCCGTGCAGCGCGGCTATGACGTCACGCGCTACGCGCTCAACTGCTTCGGCGGCGCCGGCGGCCAGCACGCCTGCCTGGTCGCCGACGCGCTCGGCATGACCGAGGTGCTGATCCACCCGTTCTCGTCGCTGCTTTCCGCCTACGGCATGGGGCTCGCAGACATCCGCGCCACCCGCCAGCAGGCCATCGAGGAGACGCTTGGCGCCAAATCGCTGGCCACCCTCAAACGCGAAGGCGGACGGCTTGGCAAGGACGCCAAAGCCGAGGTCGCGGGTCAGGGCGTGCCGGCCGGCAAGATCAAGGTGATCGTCCGCGCCCACATCCGCTACGCCGGCACCGACACGCCGCTGATCGTCGAGGCGGGCACGCTCGCCAAAATGAAAAGCGCGTTCGAGAAGGCGCACAAGGCCCGGTTCGGCTTCATCGACCGCAGCAAGGAGCTCGTGGTCGAGGCCGTGTCGGTCGAGGCGGTCGGCGGCGGCGCCAGGTTCCGCGAGCGCACGCACAAGACCTCGCGCGCCCGGCTCCCCTCGCCCGTCCGCAAGACCGAATTCTTCTCCAACGGAAAATGGCACAAGGCCGCGGTCTTCACCCGCGACCAGCTCACGCACGGCCAGAAGGTCAACGGCCCGGCCATCGTCATGGAGCCGCACCAGACCGTGGTGGTCGAGGACGGCTGGCGCGCCGTCGTCACCGCGAAGAACCATCTGGTGCTGGAGCGCTACATTCCACTCGCCCGCGCCCGGGCGATCGGCACCAAGGCCGATCCGATCATGCTCGAGGTGTTCAACAACCTGTTCATGTCGATCGCCGAGCAGATGGGCGTGTCGTTGCAGAACACCGCGTACTCGGTCAACATCAAGGAGCGGCTCGACTTCTCCTGCGCGGTGTTTGCCGCCGACGCCTCGCTGGTCGCCAACGCGCCGCACATGCCGGTGCATCTCGGCTCGATGGACCGCGCGGTGGAGACGATCATCCGCGAGAACAAGGGCAAGATAAAACCCGGTGACTCCTACCTGATCAACGCGCCCTATAACGGCGGCACGCACATCCCCGATCTCACCGTCTGCACCCCGGTGTTCGACGGCGCGAAGAAGAAGATCCTGTTCTGGGTCGCGAGCCGCGGCCATCACGCCGATATCGGCGGCATTGCGCCGGGCTCGATGTCGCCGATCGCCACCTCGATCGAAGAGGAAGGCATCTACATCGACAACTTCAAGCTGGTGGATCGCGGCCGCTTCTGCGAGCGCGAGCTTTACGACCTGCTGACCAAGGCGAAGTACCCGGCGCGCAATCCACTGCAGAACGTCAACGATCTCAAGGCGCAGATCGCCGCCAACGAGAAGGGCGTGCAGGAGTTGCACAAGATGGTCGGGCTGTTCGGCCTCAACGTCGTGCATGCCTACATGAAGCACGTGCAGGACAACGCCGACGAAAGCGTGCGCCGCGTGATCGACCGCCTGCACGACAGCCAGTTCAGCTACGAGGCCGACCAGGGCAACGTCATCAAGGTCAGGATCACGGTCGACAAGAACAAGCGCGAGGCGACCGTCGACTTCACCGGCACCTCGCCGCAGCAGGGCACCAACTTCAACGCGCCGGAGCCGGTGACGCGTGCGGCCGTGCTCTACGTGTTCCGCGTCATGGTCGACGACGACATCCCGATGAACGCAGGGTGCCTGCGCCCGATCAACATCATCGTGCCCGACCACTCGATGCTGAAGCCGCACTATCCGGCCGCCGTCGTCGCCGGCAATGTCGAGGTGTCGCAGATGGTGACCGACACGCTGCTCGGCGCGCTCGGCGCGATGTCCGGTGCGCAGGGCACCATGAACAACGTCAACTTCGGCAACGACAAGTATCAGTACTACGAGACGATCTGCTCGGGCTCACCGGCGGGCCCAGGCTTTCCCGGCACCGACGCGGTGCACACGCACATGACCAACACCCGGCTCACCGATCCGGAGATCCTCGAATTCCGCTATCCGGTGCTGCTGGAGGACTTCCACATCCGCAAGGGCTCGGGCGGCAAGGGCAAGTGGAGCGCGGGCGACGGCATCCGCCGCACCATGCGGTTCCTGGAGAAGATGGAATACACCATCCTGTCCGGCCACCGCCGCATCAGGCCCTTTGCCTTGGCAGGTGGCGAGGACGGCCAGATCGGCGAGAACTGGGTGCGGCGCAACGACGGCCGCATGGACCGCCTCAAGGGCGCCGACGCGACCGTGGTCGACGCCGGCGAAGCCATCATCATCCAGACGCCGACCGCGGGCGGCTACGGCAAGCCCGAATAGAAAATTTGGAGGGACGCAGCATGGGCACCTACATCCTGCTGGTGAATTCCACCGATCACGGCGCCAAGGGCGTCAAGGAAATCCCCGACCGCCAGGAAGCCTCGCGCGAAACTGCAAGGAAGCTCGGTATCGTGCGTAAGAACGTCTACATGACGCTCGGGCCCTATGACTTCGTGCAGGTGATCGAAGCGCCGAACGAAGAAGCCGTCGCCAGATACGTGCTGAGCGTGAACTCGAAGGGCAACGTGCGGACGACGACGATGCGGGCCTGGGACGAGGCCGAGCACTTCGAGTTCATCAAGAGCCTGCCGTAGTCGCCTGTGATGCGCCGCGGGCGGTGCGCCCCCTCCCCCTGAAAGGGGGAGGGTTGGGGTGGGGGTCAGCCGCGAGTACAGACTTGGAGGATTCCTGACGGACTGGACCGGGATTGATCTCCGACAATCCTTTCGACGATGCAGTTCAGGCGCGCGTGAACTCGCAAAGGCCACGTCGAGTTGCTGACCCCCACCCTGACCCTCCCCCTTTCAGGGGGAGGGAGCGCACCACCCGCGTCGCAGCACCATAAACAAACGAAACGGCCGGACCTTTCGGTCCGGCCGTCGCATCGCCTGAACGCTACTTTACAAACTACTCGGTCTGCTGGATCGCAGACAGCAGCCATTGCCCGCCGCGGGCGCGGCGGAAGGTCCACAGCTCGGTCGCCTCCGACGGCAACTGCTCGATCAGCTTGCCGTCGTCGCGGGCGACGATGCGGTCGTTGAGCGAGTAGCGCATCGCCACCGTGGCGTATTCGTCGTTGCCTTCGCGCCAGGCTTCCGACAGATCGCCCTGCAACAGCTTCACGTCGCTGATCTGGTTGACGTCGCCGTTGCTCGCATTGTGGGCGAGCTCGTCGGAGTAGTACGACAGCATCTCCGGCGTGACGTGTGAGCGCAGCGCGCCGAGGTCTTCCTTGCCATAGGCGGTCTGGACGTCGCCGAGCAGCTTCTCGAAGGTGGTGAAGTCTTCCGGCGCCAGTTCGATGGTCTGGACGGGCGGCGCGGTTTGCGCCGACGAGCCGCCACCGAACAGGCCGCCGAGCATCGGCGACGGCCGCTGATCGTGGCCGCCCCCGTTCAATCCCTGACGCAGCGACGGGCCGGTTGCGGTCGCGGGTTCGACGCCGTTGCGGCGCTGCCACCAGCGCCACAGCAGCATGCCGACGATCACGACGAGGCCGACCTGCAGCAGCAGGCCAAACATCGAAGCGATGCCGCCGAGGCCGCCGCCGAAGCCGTGGCCGAACAGCATGCCGAACAGGCCGGCGCCGATGAAGCCCGCGGCCAAGCCGCCGAGCATCCCGCCGCCGAACAGGCCGCCCGGCCGCGCAGCCGATGATGCCTGGCCCGCGGTCGCGGGCGTGCCAGGCCGCGCCTGGCTCGGCTGCGTCATGGTGCGATCCATCGGACGCGCCGCGTTCGGCGCGGTCGCCGTCGGGGCCGGTGTCGAATAGGTTTTTGAGCCGCGGCTACCGAAACCGCCCTTCGGGCGCGCATCGGCAGTGACGACCGTGAACGCAAGCGCGGCGGCAAGCGCCGCGAGTACAAACAACGGACCGCGTTTGGTGCGAAGCATGGTGTTCCCTCTCAGCAGCCTCTGGTCCCGATTATGAGACCGTTATGACAGCACTATAAACACTATCGCAGCACTATATTGTGATTGGCGTGAGAAATCGGTAGGGCCGCCGCATAAAGCCGCAGGCCTGTTAACAGGCTGGTTTCACGCCGATTAACGCACTGCAGCATGGATTTGCGGCGGGATTTGCAGCTTGGCCGCCTGGCCGATGCCGGCAAGGCAATGGCGGAAGGCTGGCAGAACCGCGGAAAGGCCCACGAGCGGCAGGCGGACCGCGGTTCCTTCGGTGCGAATCTCAAGATGGTTCGAACCAGCCAGTTCGGCCATCCGCTCCGGCGCGGTGCCTAACGCGATGTCGATCAGGTCCTTGCCATGCACCGCCGCCGCCGGCTCACGCTCGGTGCCGTCGGCGGTGACGAGCGTCACGGCGATGTCGCGGGCGCCCGTGAACGACCATTCGGCGGCGCGCACGCGCAGCACGGCGAACTGGTGGTCGGCGCTGATCATGAATTGCGGCTTGCCGGGCTCGGGGTTCGCGGCGTTCGAGCGGACGCCCATCATGCAGTGGCTGACCGTCTCCCCGCCGGCGCGGACCACGGTCCAGGGGCCCTGCGGGGCGGCGTCGAGCCTGCGGACCGGCGCACCGCCCTGGGCTGCCGCCTCGGTGGCAATCACGGTCGTGGCGAGGACGGCGAGAGCGATGAGAGCTGAGCGGATCATGGTTAACTCCCCCTTGATACGCATCAGACGCAAAGGCGGCCCGCGGGGTTCAGGGCGCCAATACAGGCGATACAAATTTCACATGCCGCGCCGCCGAGTGGAGCGAGAGCGACACGAGGGTCCGGCGCGGCCACTATAAAGCGCTCGCGCTGGCCGCTCGCTTCGCTCGCCAGCGCGAGCAAAAACGAAGGGGGCGGCCCCCCGGCCGCCCCCTCGCCCTCCGCCCCAAGCTCCTGCACCCCAGGCTCATCTCCGCCTGAGGGTCGCTCAGTGAACCTTGTGCCGGTTTACGGTCCAATCTATGGCGGGCCGCGGGCCCGGATCCTCGACCCAGTCGTTGTCTTCGGCCGCCGGACTCCTGGCCCCCGGCCGCTGCGCCACCACCGAGCCTGTCGTGGCCGGATCGCGGCGGTCGCCGCGCCAGCCGAACGGATCGTCGCCGGGCGGCAGCACCGGGTCGTAGCGCCGCGTCGGCTCCGGCTCGATCCGCCGCGACGCATAGGCCGGATTGCGCCGCGCCTGCGCCGCGACCAGATCGCCGTCCACCGCGCCCGGATTGCAGATGCGCCGCCCGCTCGGGCGCCGCATCAGGTCGACATGGATGTGGTCGTAGTGAAACCGGTTGGAGCCCGGCGCCAGCACCGTGGTGAACTGGTCGCAGGCGGCGCCCTGGATGTCGCGCAGGAAGCCCTGCTCCTCCGGCGAGCCGCGCCAGCCATTCTTCACGGTGACGCGCTTGCCGTCGGCAAGCACGAAAGCCGCGATGTCGAGCGCGTTGCCGAACGCGTGCTCGGAGATCGGCGCGCCCACCTGCCCGTTCATGCCGCGGCAGGAATAGGCCGAGATCTGCTTGATCTCGGCGACCGGCTGGCGAAACCACTTCAGCGCCGCGGGCTGCACCGAGCCGACGATCCAGCGGTCGAGCGCCGAGACGATCGGACAGGCGAGTGTCGCGTTGGGTTTCACCTCCACCGGCATCGAAGCCATGACCGGCTGACGCTGCGGGCCGAGCGCAGGCAAAGGCCGCGCGCGTTGCGCCGGGATCGACGAAGGTGCTGCGCCGGGACGCGCATATGGCGGCAGTTCGTCATCGTCGTTCTGCGCATGCGAAGGCGCGCGGCGCGTCTGCGACTGTTGGTAGGTCTGCTGCCGCGGCGGGTAGTTCTGATACGTCTGCTGCGGCGGTGGATCATTCGCTTGCGACGGATTGTAAGCCGGTTGCTGCTGATAGGTCGGCTGCGGCTGATAATTTGGCTGTGCCTGATAATTCGGTTGCGGCTGCGCGCGCTGCCAGTCCGCGGGTGCGCGCAGGTTCGACGGCGGCGCGCCGAGTTGTTGATAGCCCTGCTGCACATTGCCTTGCAGTACGCCTGGCGCTTCAATCGACATCGGTACACCGGCTTGTTGCGGCGGGGCGTAGCGCGGTTGGGCCACCGGCGCGTTATACGGCTGCTGCTGGATCGGCCAGCGCGGCTCGGCGGCCGGCCGCGACGCGCCAGGATTCGCACCCGGGATGGAGCCCGGCGGCCGCAGCTCCTCGCCGTAGCCCATCGCCGCGCTTTCGCCGAGCGCCGCAACCTTCAGCGGAAAATCCGCGCCGCACATGCCCGGCCCATCGATGGGCGAGATGCGCACGACGCCTGCGCCTTCCTTCACCGTTCCGGAATTGAGGCAGGCGACTTCCGCGTCCTTGCGCCACGGCGCGCGCACTTCGTAGCTCAAAAAGCTCCGGCCGCAGCCCGCGAGCGCGACCAGAATGACGCTGCCACCGAAGACCCAACGCACGCCACGCGACATGCCCGGACAATGCGAAGAATTTTCTTAAGGACTCTTTAGCGATGCAAAACCGCTTGGCGAACCCGCTTATGGTGAACCATTGGTTGATGCGGCCTTGATCCGCCGCGGCGTTTCGGGCCAAAACCCTCATGGGGCGAAGCCTCGAGGGCAAGACCTCGAGGCTTCCGGGGGGTCGGCGATGGACGGCAAGGCACGGCTTATTCTGGTCACCACCATGACGGCAATCATGGTGCTGATGGTCACGCTGATCGCCACCTTCATCAATATCGGCCTGCGCGCCGATTTCGTGTCCCAGTGGATCAAGGCCTACCTGATCGGCTGGCCGATCGCGGCGATCACCGGCTACTTCGTGATGCCGGCGGCGCGGCGCTTCACCATGCGGATCGTCAACCTGATCGACGGCACCGTCTGATGCTGTCCGCGCTCGACTTCGCCCGCCGCCTGGAAAGCGGCGAACTGACGCCCGCGCTGGCGGTGGAACTTTGCGCCAACGCCATCGCCAAGCGCGAGGCCGAGGTCGGCGCCTTCGTCACGCTCGATCTGGACGGCGCGCGCAAGGCCGCCACCGCCGAAGGACTGAAGGCCAGGCCGCTGCACGGGCTGCCGGTGGCGCTGAAGGACATCTTCGACACCGCGGACATGCCGACCGAATACGGCTCGAGGCTCTATGCGGGTCACCGGCCGAAGACCGACGCCACGCTGGTGACGACGATCCGCCGCGCTGGCGGCATCCTGCTCGGCAAGACCGTCACCACCGAATTCGCCCACACCGATCCGGGCAAGACCAAGAACCCGCGGAACCTGGCCTATACGCCGGGCGGCTCGTCGTCGGGCTCGGCTGCCGCCGTCGCCGCGGGCTTCGTGCCGCTCGCGACCGGGACCCAGACCGGCGGTTCGGTGATCCGGCCGGCGGCCTTCTGCGGCGTGGCCGGCTTCAAGCCCTCCTATGGGCTCCTGCCGACCGTCGGCATCAAGTGCGTCTCGTGGGCGCTCGATACCGCGGGCTTGTTCGCCGCGTCGGTCGCGGACGTGGCGTTTGCCGCATCGGTCATCGCCGGGCGCGACCTGCGGGTCGACCAGCGCGCGCCGGTGTCACCGCGGATCGGCGTCCTGCGGCAGCAGCCCTGGCCCTCGGCCTCGACGGATATGACGGCGGCCCTCGACATGGCGGCCCGTGCCGCGTCCGCCGCGATGGCCCGCGTCAAGGACGTGCTGCTCCCGCCGGTGCTGTCGGCCGCGTTCCGGGCGCATGCCACGATCCACGCCTACGAGGCCGCCCGCGCGCTCGCGCCGGAATACGACCGCGCCCAGGAGGTTCTGGCATCGGCCAATAAGGCGCAGGACCCGATCTGCAAAGGCACCCGCGAACTGATCGAGCAGGGCATGAAGGTGACGCCCGACCTCTATGACGACGCCCGCCGCACCGCCAGCCAGGCCCGCAAGGCCGTCGCCGATTTCATGAACGAGTTCGACGTGATCCTGTCGCCATCGGCACCGGGCGCGCCGCCGAAGGGATATGCCACCACCGGAAGTTCGACCTTCAACCGGCTCTGGACCCTGATGGGGACGCCTTGCGTGAACGTGCCGGGCCTCGCCGACCCCAACGGCCTGCCACTCGGCGTGCAGGTGATCGGCCGGTTCGGCGCCGACCGGGCGACGCTTGAGGCGGCCCTGTTCGTTGAGTTGGCGCTGGCCCGCCGCGGATAGGCGACCCGGTACGGGGCCACCACGCGGTTGCAATTGCCCAAACATTTGTCATGTGCGTGCAGGTGCGGCGAACCAGTTATCCCCTGCCCCGCCGAGAAAATCACCATTTATCTGCAAATACTTATCGAAATTCGGTGGCGTCCGGAACGGTGTCGCGGTGCAACACGTTTGTCATTTTAGGCCGGACCGGCGGTCTGCTAGACTCTCCCCACTTCAACGAGGAGGCCGATAGGTGGACCTGGCTTTACGACTGAACGTCATCGCAGTCTTCGCCGCGATCGCTTTCGTCGGCGCTGTGCTGTTTGGCGCTTTCTGAGTTGGGACAACCCTAAGACCGAACCCGTCAATCAAACGGCATCAAGGTGCACACCGGAGGGCCTCACCCTCCGGTGTCTTATTTTGGGTCACCGGTGCTCTTTAGGCCGCGGCCTCGCGGGCTCGCGCATTCGGATCGTAATTGAGGATCGGCGCGAGCCAGCGCTCGGCTTCGGCGAGGCTCCAGCCCTTCCGCTTGGCGTAGTCCTCGACCTGGTCGCGCTCGATCTTGCCGACCCCGAAGTAATGGCTCTCCGGGTGGCCGAAGTAGAGGCCGCAGACCGAGGCGCCCGGCCACATGGCGAAGCTCTCGGTCAGCTTCACGCCGATCCGCTCGCCGTCCAGCAGGCTGAACAGCGTGCCCTTCTCGGTGTGGTCGGGCTGCGCCGGATAGCCCGGCGCCGGGCGGATGCCGCGATACTTTTCGGCGATCAGGTCGGCATTGCTCAGCGTCTCGCCCGCGGCATAGCCCCAGAACTCCTTCCGCACCCGCTGGTGCAGCCGTTCGGCGAAGGATTCCGCCAGCCGATCCGCCAGCGCCTTGACCATGATCGACGAGTAGTCGTCGTTTGCGTTCTTGAAGCGGTCGGCGACCGCATCCTCGCCGATGCCGGCGGTGACGACGAACGCGCCGACGTAGTCCTCGTGGCCCTTTGGCGCGACGAAATCGGCCAGCGCCACGTTGGCGCGGCCCTCGCGGCGGGTGAGCTGCTGGCGCAGCGTGCGCAAGGTCGCGAGCTTCTCGCCGCGCGCTTGGTCGGCAAACACCTCGATGTCGTCGCCCATGGCGTTGGCCGGCCAGAAACCGCACACCGCCGCCGCCTTGAACCAGCGCTGGTCGACGATCTGCTTCAGCATCTTCTCGGCGTCGGCGAACAGCGAGCGCGCCGCCTCGCCGACGATCTTGTCGTCGAGGATCGCCGGGAATTTTCCGGCCAATTCCCAGGTCGAGAAGAACGGCGACCAGTCGATGGTGGCGATCAGTTCCTCGATCGAATAGTCCTCCAGCACGCGGGTGCCGAGGAACTGCGGCTTTACGGACTCGAATTTCGACCAGTCCGGCTTGAAGGCGTTGGCCCGGGCGGTTGCGAGCGGCAGCCGCAGCTTGTCCTCCTGCGCGCGCGCGTGATTGGCGGCAATCCGCGCGTACTCCTCGCGCACCTCGCCGACATATTTCTCGCGGCTGCCCGTGCCCATCAGCGCGCCGGCGACGCCGACCGCGCGGCTCGCGTCCGTCACGTAGACGGTCTGGCCCTTCCGGTAGTTCGGATGGATCTTCACCGCCGTGTGCACGCGGCTGGTGGTCGCGCCGCCGATCAGGAGCGGCACGTCGAAGTTCTGCCGCTCCATCTCGGCCGCCACATGGCACATCTCGTCGAGCGACGGCGTGATCAGCCCGGAAAGACCGACGATGTCGCAGTTCTCTTTCTTCGCGGTCTCCAGGATCTTCGCCGCCGGCACCATCACGCCGAGGTCGATCACCTCGTAGTTGTTGCACTGAAGCACGACGCCGACGATGTTCTTGCCGATGTCGTGCACGTCGCCCTTCACGGTGGCCATCAGCACCTTGCCGGCGGAGCTCCGGCCGGTGCCGCCGCGCTCGGCCTTTTCCTTTTCCATGAACGGCATCAGGTGCGCGACCGCCTGCTTCATCACGCGGGCCGACTTCACCACCTGCGGCAGGAACATCTTGCCCGAGCCGAACAGGTCGCCGACCACGTTCATGCCGGCCATCAGCGGGCCTTCGATGACGGACAGCGGGCGATCGGCGGCGAGCCGCGCCTCCTCGGTGTCCTCGTTGATGAAGTCGGTGATGCCGTGCACCAGCGCATGCGACAGCCGCTTCTCCACCGGCCATTCGCGCCAGGCGAGGTCGGCCTGCTCCTTCTCCTTGCCGGCGCCATGGAAGCGCCCGGCAATCGTCAACAGCCGCTCGGACGCATCGGCCCGCCTGTTGAGGACCACGTCCTCGCAGGCCTCGCGCAGCTCCGGCTCGAGATCGTCATAGACCGCGATCTGCCCGGCATTGACGATGCCCATGTCCATGCCGGCCTTGATGGCGTGATAGAGGAACACCGAGTGCATCGCCTCGCGCACCCGCTCGTTGCCGCGGAACGCAAACGACAGGTTCGACACGCCGCCCGACACGTGGCTGCACGCGCAGGTCTCGCGGATTTTCCGCGCGCCCTCGATGAAGGCCACGCCGTAACCGTTGTGCTCCTCGATGCCGGTCGCGACCGCGAAGATGTTCGGATCGAAGATGATGTCCTGCGGCGGGAAGCCGACCTTGTTGACCAGGATGTCATAGGCGCGCCCGCAGATCGCGACCTTGCGCTCGATGGTGTCGGCCTGGCCCTGCTCGTCGAACGCCATCACCACCACCGCCGCGCCGTAGCGGCGCACGGTCTGCGCGTGCTTGACGAACTCCGCCTCGCCCTCCTTGAGCGAGATCGAGTTCACCACCGGCTTGCCCTGGATGCATTTCAGGCCGGTCTCGATCACCGAGAATTTCGATGAGTCGACCATCACCGGCACCCGGGCGATGTCGGGCTCCGCTGCAATGAGATTGAGGAAGGTCTTCATCGCCTCCGCCGAGTCGAGAAGGCCCTCGTCCATGTTGACGTCGATGATCTGCGCGCCGCTCTCCACCTGCTCGCGGGCGACCGCCAGCGCCGCGGTGTAGTCGCCCGCGGTGACGAGCTTGCGGAACTTGGCCGAGCCGGTGACGTTGGTGCGCTCGCCGACGTTCACAAACGGGATTTCCGGCGTGAGCGTGAACGGCTCGAGCCCCGACAGCCGCAGGAACGGCTTCGCCTCGGTCACCGTGCGCGGCGCCTTGGTCCGCACCGCTTCGGCAATCGCGCTGATGTGCTCCGGCGTCGTGCCGCAGCAGCCGCCGACGATGTTGATCAGTCCGGTCTCGGCGAACTCGCCGAGATGCCGCGCCATGTCGTCCGGGCTTTCGTGATAGTGGCCGAATTCATTGGGCAGGCCGGCATTCGGATAGGCGCAGATCAGCGTGTCGCTGACCCGCGACATGTCGGCGATGTGGGCGCGCATCTCCTCGGCGCCGAGCGCGCAGTTGAGCCCGACCGAGATCGGATCGGCGTGCCGCACCGCGTTCCAGAACGCCTCCGGCGTCTGGCCGGACAGCAGCCGCCCCGAGCGGTCGGTGATGGTGCCGGAGATCATGATCGGCACGTCGACGCCGCGGATCTCGCACTGCTCCATGATCGCGTAGATCGCGGCCTTGGCGTTGAGCGTGTCGAAGATGGTCTCGATCAGCAGCACGTCGGCGCCGCCCGACAGCAGGCCCCGCACCTGCTCGCCATAGGCCTTGCGCAGATCGTCGAACGTCACCGCGCGATAGCCCGGATTGGCGACGTCAGGAGAGATCGACGCGGTGCGGTTGGTCGGGCCGAGCGCGCCCGCGACAAAGCGCGGCCGGCCGTCCTCTTCCGCGGCCTGGTTCGCGGCCTCGCGCGCCAGCCGCGCGCCCTCGACGTTCAGTTCGTAGGCGATGTCGGACATGCCGTAGTCGGCCTGCGCAATGGTCGTCGAGGAGAAGGTGTTGGTCGAGACGATGTCGGCGCCCGCCTTGTAGTAGGCATAGTGAATGTCGCGGATCGAATTGGGCCGCGTGAGATTCAGCAGATCGTTGTTGCCGCGGACCTCCCGGTTCCAGGCATCGAAGCGCGCGCCGCGATAGCCCTCTTCGTCGAGCCCGAGTGACTGGATCATCGTGCCCATCGCGCCGTCGAGCACCAGGATGCGCTCGGAAGCGAGCTTCTGGATCAGCTTGCGGGTCTTGCTCGCGGGTACGTTGGGCATTGCACGCGCCACTTGCTCAGGTCTGTTCCCTCTCCCCATCGGGGAGAGGGTTAGGGTGAGGGGGAACAGCTCTTAGTGTTTCGAGGATGGTCTTCAGAACACCATCCATGTTCTGAAGCACGTCGTTGTTCCAGAAGCGCAACACCAGATAGCCTTGCGCTTCGAGCGCCGCTGTCCGTTTCGCATCGTCTGCACTGCGCTCAACGTGTTGGCCGCCGTCGAGTTCGATAATCAGGCGCGCAGACTCACAACAGAAGTCCGCGATGTACGGGCCGATCGTGACCTGCCGACGGAATTTCCAGCCGTCGAGACGCCGGTCGCGCAGACGAAACCAGAGCTTGCGCTCGACATCGGTCTGATCGCGCCGCAATCGTCTTGCTGTGGCAACCTGAGACACCGTACCCCCTCACCCGCCCGCGCTTCGCGCGGGCACCCTCTCCCCACGGGAGAGGGAAGCAGGAGCCGCAGCCACCTTGTCGGGTCTTAGACCCAGCAGATGACAGATCGCGTACACCAGGTCGGCGCGGTTCATGGTGTAGAAGTGGAAGTCGGTGACGCCGCGCTCGACCAGGTCGAGCACCTGCTCGGCCGCGACCGCAGCCGCGATCAGCTTCCGCGTCGCGACGTCGTCGTCGAGCCCCTCGAAGCGCTCGGCGAGCCAGCGCGGCACGCTGGTGCCGCAGCGCTCGGCAAAGCCCTTCATCTGCTTGAAGTTCTGCACCGGCAGGATGCCCGGCACGATCGGGATGTAGATGCCGCGCGCCCGGACCTTGTCGAGATAGTCGAAATAGCGGTCGTTCTCGAAGAAGAACTGCGTCATCGCCCGCGTCGCGCCGGCATCGACCTTGGCCTTCAGCATGTCGATGTCGGCCTGCACGCTTGCGCTGTCCGGGTGCTTCTCCGGATAGGCTGACACCGACACCTCGATGTCGGCGATCCGCTTGATCCCCGCAACCAGGTCGGCGCCGTTCTGGTAGCCGCCGGGGTGCGGCGCATATTTTTCGCCGATCCCGCCGGTCGGATCGCCGCGCAGCGCCACGATGTGGCGCACGCCCGCTGCCCTGTAGGCCTCGATCACCGCGTCGATCTCGGACCGGGTCGCCGCGACGCAGGTCAGATGCGCGGCCGGCGTCAGCGCCGTCTCGTTGATGATCCGCTTCACCGTCGAATGGGTGCGCTCGCGGGTCGAGCCGCCCGCGCCATAGGTCACCGAAACGAAATTCGGAGACAGCGGCGCAAGCCGGCCGATCGCCTCCCAGAGAGACTTCTCCATCTCCTCGGTCTTCGGCGGGAAGAACTCGAACGACACGCGAATCGGCTTCTGCATCACGCCACCTCACGCACTTGGGCGAGCCGGACGCGCGGATCGCGCGCAAGCCAGAGCGACACCGCCACCTTGCCGTCGGAGCCGGGCTCGGGCGCAAGGCTCCGGTGCATGGTCATGTCGAGGCCTGCGGCGCTCATCCACTGCGCCACCGTCTCCTCGGCGAAGCCGAGCCGCCGGTGCGCATGCTCCTCGCGCAGGAATTCCAGGTCATGCGGCGCGAAATCGACCACCAGCAGGCGTCCGCCCGGCGCCAGCACGCGCGCCGCCTCACGGATCGCGCGGCCGCCGTCGTCGAGGAAGTGCAGCACCTGATGGATGATGACGACGTCGAACGAGCCCGCCGGCACCGCGAGGTCGTAGATGTCGCCCTGCCGCACGCTGCAATGGCGAAGCCCCGCGCGCTCGATGCGGGCGCGCGCCAGCAGCAGCATGTCGAGCGAGAGATCGATGCCGAGCCCGCGCTCGAGGTCCGTGCCGAACATTTCCAGGATGCGGCCGGTGCCGGTGCCGAGGTCGAGCAGCGAGCGGAACGGCTTGTCGGCGAGCGCGTCGCGGATCGCCGCTTCCACCGCCTCGTCCGGCACATGCAGCTTGCGGATGCGGTCCCACTGCGCGGCATGCGCCCGGAAATAGTCTTGCGCCGCGGCGGCGCGCTGCGAACGGACCGCGGTCAGCCGGTCGCGGTCGCGGGCGATCATCGAGTCCTTGGGATCCAGCTGGGCAATCAGCGTGCGCGCCAGCTTCGCGCCGCCGCCCTGCTCGGCCAGCCGGAAGAACGCCCAGGCGCCCTCGCGGAAGCGCTCGATCAGGCCCGCCTCGACCAGCAGCTTCAGATGGCGCGAGATGCGCGGCTGCGACTGGCGGAGGATCTGCGTCAGGTCGGACACCGTCAGCTCGGCCTCCGACAGCAGCACCAGCACGCGCAGCCGCGTGTCCTCACCGGCCGCCTTGAGGGCTGCGTTGAGGGCGTCGAACGGAAGGCGTGCCTCGGTCATGGATGCTCAGGCTATGGGAAGTATCCCACCATATAAAGATATCTTTATGCGTTGAAATGGACGAAATCAAGGTCGGCGAAACGCGATGGTTACCCCGGTGCACCCGACCCTGCCGGGCCGTATAAGAGGCAAACCCTTCTGAACGGCCCGAAAGGCCATAACCGCTCATGAGTTCGGCTTCCGACACCACCCCAGGCACCAGCCCAGGCACCACCCAAAGCAACGTGCGGGACGGCGAGATCGCCGTCCCCCTGCCCGAGCGTTTCGACGCCTCGGTCTATTTCATCGGCCGCATCCGCACCCCGTGGAAGGGCCGGAACGAATGCCCGAAGAACGCGCGGGCGGCGCGCGAGACCGGCGCGGTCTGCACCCTTGAGCTCGATCCGCGCTGGGTGCCGGCGCTGAAGGACATCGAGCGCTGCTCCCACCTCGTCGTCTTCTACTGGATGGACCAGGCGCGGCGCGACCTCGCCGTCCAGGTGCCGGGCCATCTCGGCAAGGGCCGCGGCACCTTTGCGCTGCGCTCGCCGGTGCGGCCGAACCCGATCGCCATGAGCGTGGTCAGGCTGGTGAAGGTCGACGGCAACCGGGTCGAGGTGGTGGCACTCGACTGCCTCGACGGCACGCCGCTTCTCGACATCAAGCCGTACTACGCCTCGACCAACTCGATCCCCGATGCGGTGACCGGCTCTTAAGGGCCTTTCCGCGACCGGCGCAATTTTCCGTTCAGCACAACTGCGTCTGCCGTGCGGCCGAAGGCTTGCGGACCGTCCGCGGGCGCGTCCCGGCAAACCTTTCGAAAAGCCAGCAACGGCGGGGGTTTTCGCCAGCGGCTGTTCGAAACATTTAGCGATTTATCAATGGGATGGGCGAAACTCGGGCACGAGTTCCCGCGGAATTTGAACCTTTGGTGCGCTACCCCCGACCAACGCGCAGAACCTCAAGGGGGTCGTCATGTTCCGCACCGCGCTCCGCACCAGCTTCGCCGCCGTGGCCCTCGCCGCGGCCGTTTCCACCCAGGCATTCGCCGGCCCGCTGCCGTTTTTCCCGTTCGACCCGCAGCCCATGGCCGCCTACACGCCGCGCGCCGCGGCCTATGCCCCGGTCGAGACCGAACAGGCCGCGCCCCCGCCCGTCGTCGCCGCGCCGTCCCGCTTCAAGCGCCAGGTCGTCAGCTACCCGACGAACGAGGCGCCGGGCACCATCGTGGTCGACACCCCGAACACCTATCTCTATCTCGTCCTCGGCAACGGCCAGGCGATGCGCTACGGCATCGGCGTCGGCCGCGACGGCTTCACCTGGGCCGGCACCAAGACCGTCGAGAAGAAGGCCGAGTGGCCGGACTGGCGTCCGCCGCAGGAGATGCTCGAGCGCCAGCCCTACCTGCCGCGCTTCATGGCCGGTGGCCCGGAAAACCCGCTCGGTGCGCGCGCCATGTATCTCTCGGGCTCGGTCTATCGCATCCACGGCACCAACGCGCCCTCGACCATCGGCCAGCGCGTGTCGTCGGGCTGCTTCCGCCTCAAGAACGAGGACGTGATCGACCTCTACAACCGCGTGAAGGTCGGCGCCAAGGTCGTGGTCCTGCCGATGAGCGGCAGCCGGACCGCGAGCCGGTAACGGTTTCAGCACGAATTCATTTCCCTGTATTTGAGGATTGCTTTCAGACTTCTGGCGACGTGCGTATGGCGCCGGCTGCCCCCCGCGGCCGGCGCCAATTCTTTCAAGTCCTCATCGCTTGTCCTTGAAGCCGATCGCCGCGGCCAGGACGGAACCCGACCGGCACGGAACCAGTGCGGGCTTCGCAAGTTAAGACCCCCAGCATCAGCATCCTGTGATGTGGAGGGAGGGTCTCATGTTTCCTGCCACACAGTTGCGCCTCGCCGTTCCGGCGCTGGCGGCAGCCTTTCTTTGGTCCGCAACCGCCACGGCCCAGCCGCTGGCGATGAACGATCCCAACCCGTTCGGCTTCATCTTCCGCGACGTCGTGCGCGAGCCCGCGCCTTCAGTGCAAATCGAGGAAGACGCCGGCCCGTCGGCTCCAACGCCGGAGCGATTCCGCAAACAGACCGTCGCCTACAACACCGGCGAGGCGCCCGGCACCGTCATCATCGATACGCCGAACACCTATCTCTACTACGTGCTCGGCGGCGGCCGCGCGATCCGCTACGGTATCGGCGTCGGCCGCGACGGCTTCACCTGGGCGGGCACGCAGAGCATCTCGCGCAAGCAGGAATGGCCCGACTGGAATCCGCCGCCCGAGATGATCGCCCGCCAGCCCTACCTGCCGCGCTTCATGGCCGGCGGTCCGGGCAACCCGCTCGGCGCGCGCGCCCTCTATCTCGGCAATTCGCTCTATCGCATCCACGGCACCAACGCGCCGAACACCATCGGCCAGCGCGTCTCGTCGGGCTGCATCCGGCTCACCAACGAGAACGTGATCGATCTCGCCAACCGCGTGTCGGTCGGCGCCAAGGTCGTGGTGCTGCCGGACAGCGGCCGCCGCCATCCGGTCGCCAGCGCAGAGCCGCGCGAGCGCATGCAAGGACAGCTTCAGGTGCCGCAGCGCGCGAACTACCGCGATGCGCGCGCCCAGGCTTCGCCCGCGCAGGCCGCAGCCGCGCAGGCTGCAACCGTGAGCGAGCCGCCGCGTCCGCAATACATGCCGCAATACACCCGCTCGTCGCTGTTCACCGGCGCGTCGGCCTCGTACCTCTACTGATCCGGCGTTCGACGCCGGAACGCGAAATGGGCGAGGCACTGGCCTCGCCCATTCGCTTTTCGGCAACCACCCGCAATCCTTCTCCGCCCTCATCCTGAGGAGCGGGCGAAGCCCGCGTCTCGAAGGACGAGGGCGGCCCCATGGTTCGAGACGCAACGCTTCGCGTTGCTCCTCACCATGAGGCCGGGAGAGAGTGCCGCCTTGGCATCGTTGAGTTTGAGCCGCTATGGTGCCGCGCAATCGGGAGACAAGCGACATGAAAATCGCAGCGATGGCGGCCGGCGCGGTCGGTTCTTATTTCGGCGGACGCATGCAAGCGGCGGGCCACGACGTGGCCTACATCGCGCGCCGCGCCCATCTCGACGCGCTGCGCAACGACGGCCTGAAGATCCAGAGCGTGCACGGCGACCTGCACCTGCCGAAGGTCAACGCCACCGACGATCCCAGGCAGGTCGGCCCGGTCGACATCGTGCTGTTCGCCGTCAAGCTGTGGGACACCGAGATCGCCGCAGAGTTGGCGAAGCCGTTGGTCGGCCCCGACACCCGCGTCATCACCCTGCAGAACGGCGTCGACAGCTACGAGCGCGTCTCGGCGATCCTCGGCAAAGATCACACCATTCCCGGCACCGCCTACATCGCCGCCGTGCTCGGCGGTCCGGGGCTGATGCTGCACACTTCGAAGTTCGCGACCATGCGCTGCGGCCGCATCGACGGCTCCAAGGATGAAAAGCTCGATGCGTTCGTCGCAGCCGCCAAGGCCGCCGGCATCGACATCCAGCCGCAGGACGACATGAACCGCGAGCGCTGGCAGAAATTCATCTTCCTGTCGTCGATGGCCGGCGTGAACTGCATGATGCGCCAACCGATCGGAAAAGTGCTCGCCGATCCCGACACCCGCGCGTTCTACCGCAAGCTGATGGAAGAATGCCTCGCGGTCGGCCAGAAGTCCGGCGCCAAGGTGCCGTCGAGCTGGGTCGACGACCGCATGACGTTTTCCGACAACGCCCCGCCCGGCATGAAGGCGTCGATGCTGCACGACCTCGAAGCCGGCAACCGCCTCGAGCTCGACTGGCTGACGGGAAAGATCCTCGCGCTCGGCAAGGAGCTCGGCGTTCCGACGCCGGGCAGCGAGGCGGTCTACGCCGCGGTGAAGCTGCATCGCATGGGCAAGCAGTAGCGGCAGTTCGGACACAGCGCACCACAACGGCGGTGTCATTGCCGGGCCGGCGCGCACCAGCGCGTTCACGCGCGTCTCCGACGCGCTATGGCCATGACCCGGCAATCCATGAGCGCGTGCCCGGACGGCAGACGAAGTGTGTGCTTTGTCGCAACATCGCATGGACCCGCGGGTCAAGCCCGCGGGTGACAGTGTGCGTGTTGCACCGGCGTATTCCCCTCAAGTGGGAGTGCGCTAATCCATCACCACCACGCGCGTCTCGATCGGCGCCCTGTCGTAGAAATCGATGATGACGTCGTTGAGCACGGCGATGCAGCCGATCGGCAGCACGCCGCCGATGTTCGCCGGCGTGCTGGTGCCGTGCAGCCGGTACTCGTTGCCGAAATAGAGCGCGCGGGCGCCGAGCGGATTGGCATCACGGTTGCCGGAGAACAGGTTGCGGACTTTTCCGAAGCCCGAGTCCGGCGCCCGGCCCGGCCACTCCTCCTTGCGCACGACGCGATAGAGCCCCGCCGCGGTGGCGCATTCGGGCCCGACCGCGATGCCGTATCGCAGCGCCACCACATTGGGCAGCACGACGTAGAGAAACCGCTGCGCCTTGTCGATCAGGATGCTACCCACCGGATGCGTCGTGCGGTAGAACACCGGCTGCCGCAGATAGACATAGCTGGCGCCGGTCTGCGCCGGCTCCCGCCGCGCGTCGCGGCTCATCTTCGGCCACCAGATCAGGACGCCGAGCGTCACCACGATCGCCAGCGCCAGTCCGATGACCGCCGCCAGAAGCGGCGCCAGGATTCGTTTGCGCACCCCCTCCCGCGCGGGCGCGCCGGACTCGGCAAACAGCGCCTCGACCCGCTCGATCGCCTCGTTCAGCGTCGCAAGCTCGGCGTCGATCACGGCGATCGGCAGGACCGGCTCGGCCGATCGCAGCCGGCCGAGCATCGCCTTGCGGGCGCGTTCATAGGTTTCGCGGCGAGCCCCGACCGTGTTCGGATCGAGATTCTGGACGGCACCGTGGATCACCGAGAAATAGTCGGCCATTCAGCTCGCTCCGGCAGCCCGCGATACCTTCCGCAGCCTGACGACTGTCCTATACGGCAAGCGCCCAGGCAACGGCCGAAAGCGGCCGCACGGCACGAATAAGGCAAATCGGGCTGACCGTTACCGGCCGGCCACCCGTTAACGGTGTGAAAATTCCGCTCCGATAAATTATGGCGCAGCGGGACTGCTGGCGCCGGAGCCGCACGCCGATTACCATTCGCAACCGATGAAGAAACAGCTGCCCTTCGGTCCGGCCCGGTTGGGGCTCTCCTGGCGCGCGGTCATCGGCGGCGCGCTGATCGTCGTGCTGTTCTTCAGCGGCACGCTCTGGGCGCTCAACGCCTTCTTTCCCGTCCAATCCGATGCACGAGAGCAGGCCCGCGATGACGGCGCTGCACCCGATGGCGCCGGTCACCCGGACCTCGGTGGTCGTGGCTCCGGTCGCGGTCGCGGCGGTGGCGATCCGCGACGTGCTGGATGCCAATGCGCCGCGCGGGCTGAGCGGGAAGAACGAGAACCCGCTGGCGGACCTGCTGGGCAAGGCCGACATCGGCTGGAACGTTGCGCGCGGGCCCATGACGGTGAACGGCACCAATGGCGGCCTCAACATCTCGACCGCGCTGAACGGCTCGCTGCGCGCCACCGGACAGATCGCCAACCAGGGCGGCAACGCCGCCGGCACGATCGCCGGCATTCTCGGCAACAGCCTCGGGCGCAACGTCGGCCAGCTCACCAACCGCGTGCTGGACCAGCGCGCCGACATCCGCGGCACCGTCGCGGTCACCGCGCGGCCGGCGCTGCTGCAGAACTGGCGGATCGAGCCGAACCTCACCGGCAGCGTCGCGCTGAGCGACGGCGGGCTCAGCATCGCCGGCATCAAGATCAACATCGGCGACCAGGTGAAGCCGCTGCTCGACCGGACCGTGAACGAGCAGATCGGCCATCTCGGCGGGCGGCTGCGCAACGACCGCACGCTGGAGCTTGCCGCGCGCAAGCAGTGGACGCAGATGTGCCGCTCGATCCCGCTCGGCCAGGCGGCCGCCGGCGCGCCTTCGCTGTGGCTCGAGATGCGGCCGACGCGGGCGTTTGCCGCGCAGCCGCGTATTATTCCGGACTGGGTGATCCTCACCGTCGGCGTGCAGGCCGAGACGCGCATCGTGCCGACGGCCACGAAACCGGAATGCCCGTTCCCGGCGCGGCTCGACCTGGTGGCGCAGCAGCTCGACCAGGGCGAGGTCAAGATCGCGGTGCCGATCGACGTGCCGTTCACCGAATTGAATCGCGTGATGGAGGCGCAGCTCAAGGGCAAGACCTTCCCGGAGACCGGCAGCGCCCAAGCGAGTGTACCCGGCCAGGTCACGGTGCTCGCCTCCAGCATCGCGGCGACCGGCGATCGCCTGCTGATCTCGCTGCGGGTGAAGGCGAAGGAGACCAAGAGCTGGTTCGGCCTCGGCGCGGAAGCCACCGTTCACGTCTGGGGCAAGCCCGCGCTCGACCGCCAGAACCAGATCATGCGGCTCACCGACATTTCGCTCGACGTGGAGTCCAACGCGGCCTTCGGCATCCTCGGCACCACCGCGCGCGCGGCAATTCCCTATCTGCAGAAAGCTCTCGCCGACAACGCCGTGGTCGATCTCAAGCCGTTCGCCGCGAATGCGAAAAAGAGCATCGAGGCGGCGATCGCCGATTTCCAGACGCCGGTCGACGGCGTCGAGATCGAGGCCGGCGTCAGGGAGCTCCGCCTGGTCGGCATCGATTTCGACGAAACCACGCTGCGCGTGACCGCCGAAGCCGACGGCACCGCCCGCGCACTGGTGCGCAAGATCGCGCTGCAGTAGGCGGCCGAATTCTGATCCAGCAGGATTAGAACTGTTGCAGCGGTGGCGGTGAACTCCCTCTCCCGTGGGGAGAGGGTTGGGGTGAGGGCGTACGGTCATCGATAGACCGTACCCCCTCACCCGCCGCACTTCGTGCGGCGACCTCTCCCCGATGGGAGAGGTGAACGGAGCAAGTGGCGCAAAAGGTTCAGTCTCGCCGAATCAAACTCCAGAGCCAATCCTCAGCCGAGCGCGATGGGCGTTGGCTTCTCGCCGGCGTTGAAGCGATCGAACATCGTCGCATAAGCGCGCTCGATGTCGCGCGCGAAGCGCGCCGCATCGAACAGCGGCGCGTTTTTCTGCGCCGCGGCGAGGCGCTGCTTGAGGCTCGACCGAAGCTCCGCATCGCCGCCGATCTTCACCGCCTTCGCAACATAGTCCTGCGGTGACGACGCGATCAGCTCCGGCAGCCCCAGCGCCATCAGCAGGCTCGCCGACACCCGCGACGCGAACGTCTGCCCCGGCAGCGCGAGCAGCGGGCAGCCGCCGAACAGCGCGTGGCTGCCGGTGGCGTGCGCGCTGAACGGAAACGTATCGAGGAACAGGTCGCACAGGCCGTAGCGCTTCAGGTATTCCGGCTCGGGCATCGGGCCTGCAAACCGCAGCCGGGCCGGATCGATCCCGCGGGCGCGGAACGCCGCGCGCAGATGGTTGTCGGCAACGGGGTAGAAGCTCCGCAGCCACAGCACGCTGCCGGGCACCGCCTGCAGGATCCGGCACCACAGCTCGACGATCGGCGGCGTGATCTTGGCGGTCTGGTTGAAGCAGCAGAACACGGTCGCCGTCTCCGGCAATCCGAATTCGGCGCGCGTCATCGGTCGTTCGGAAACCGGGTAGCCGTCCTCGTTGGGCTGATAGCAGGCCGGCATCCGCACCACCTGCTCCAGGTAGAAGCGCTCGGCGCCCTCCGGGATCAGCACCTTGTCGGCAACCAGATAGTCCATCTCGCCGCCGACCGTTCCGGCGAAGCCCAGCCAGCTCACCTGCACCGGCGCCGGCCGCAGCGCAAAGATCCGCAGCCGCTGGCCGTTGGTGTAGCCCATCAGGTCGACCAGGATGTCGATGCCGTCGCGGTGGATCATTTCGGCCACGGCGTGGTCGTTCATCGCCTCGATTTCGATGAAGTGGTCGGCGGCGCGCCTGATGCGCGCGTGCCGCTCGCCGGTCCTGACCGCCGTGTGGCAGTAGCCATGCACCTCGAAGCGCGTGCGGTCGTGCGACTCCAGGCACTTGCAGATCAGCACGCCGACCGGGTGATCGTTGAAGTTCGCCGAGACGTAGCCGATGCGGATCTTCTCGCGCCGGCGCGGCGCATGCGGAAAAAGCCCCTCGCCCCACAGCAGACCGGCGGCGCGCCGCCGCGCCGCGGCGTTGTTCTGCGCGGCCTTCAGCAGCTCGGCCGGATTGGTGCAGCAGAACAAGAGCGCGAAAGGATCGACCTTCTCGTCGCCGGCCGCGACCCGGCGCGACAGCCGGATCAGCGCGTCGTCCAGCCCCTCCCAGTCGGCGATCTGCTGCTTGCGGTGAACCAGCCCGACCAGCGCCGAGGTGTAGGCCGGATCGAGCGCGATCGCGCGGCCATAGGCTTCGATCGCGCCCGTCATGTCGGACTGCCCGGTGCGCGCCTCGCCGATGTTGAACCAGGCCGGCGCATGCGCTCGGGTCGAGCGCGACCGTGCGTTCGAATGCGGCCAGGGCTTCCGGCTTCGCCCCGCGCGCATTGAGCGCCAGCGCCAGGTGATTCCAGCCGTTGGCATGATTGGCATCGGTCGCCACCGCCGAGCGGGCGTATCGCTCGGCGCCGTCGCGGTCGCCGACCTGCAGGCAGAGGATCGACAGATTGGACGCCACGTCCGCCTTGTGTGCGTCGACGTGAAGCAGCGGCTGGTAGGCCTCGAACGCCTCCTTCAGCCTGCCGTCCGTCTGCAGGCGAACGGCAAGCCTGAACTGTGCGCTCGGATCGTCAGGCGGGGCCACGACGCCAGTTCTACAGCATTTCCGGCGCCCGCAAGAAGCCGCGTCATAAACAGGCGTTCAGAAACGCGGCGCCGGTTGAACAATTCGATCCGTTAACGGGAACCGTTTCGCGGATCCCCGGTTATACGCGGTTGCTCTCCGTCCCGTGTGCACCGATCCGCACTGTCGTCCCCGCGCCCGGGACCGAACACAAAATCGATTCAATCGGTCCCGCTAATCCGCACCGAAAATTCATCCGGAGCCAAGACATCCATGATCGCTCGCATTCGTCCCAGCGCCGCCTCCTTCCTGCTCGCAGGCACCGCGCTTCTGACCGTCGCCGCTCTGCCGTCGCTTGCGGTTGCCGCACAGCCCGGCGCGTTCACCGTCGCGCAGGCCAAGCCGGAGGAAAAGCCCGAGGCGAAGCCCGAGCAGCCGAAGCCCGCCCAGCCGCAGCGCGGCCGCGAAGCGCCGAAGCCTCCCGCTCCGGCGGCGCAGCAGGCTCCGGCCCAGCAGGCCCCGGCCGCACAGCCGCGGCCCGCGGCCCAGGAGCGCCGCGAGGAACGCCGCGAGGAGCGCCAGCAGCGGCGCGAAGAGCGCGCCAACCAGCGTCAGCAGCCGCCGGCCCCCGCCGCGCAGCAGTCGCAGCCGGCCACACCGCCCGCCGCGCAGACGCCTCCCACCGCACAGGATCGCCGAACGCGCCCGCCGCAGCCGGCTCCCGCCACCGCCCAGCAGCCCCAGAATTCGCCATCGACCGCGCCGTCGACCGCGCCTGCAACGGCGCAGCAGCCCGCGACGCAAACCGCTCCCACCACGCAACAGCAGCGCCGCGAGCAGCGCCAGCAGGAGCGCGCCAACCAGCGCCAGCCGCAACCGGCGCCCGCCGCGACGCAACAGCCCGCGCCGCAGACCGCGCCCGCCACGGCCCAGCAGCCGGCCGCGCCGCAGGCTCCTGCTGCCGCAGCCACCGTCGCACCGCCGACCCAGACCCGCGACGCCCGCGAATTCATCCGCCGCGACGGCCAGGGCCCGAGCCGCAGCATCAACGAGGTGCGCCAGCAGCGCCAGGAATCGCGCGACGGCGACCGCACCATCATCCGCGAGGGCGACCGCACCATCATCCGCGAGGGCAACCGCACCATCATCCGCCACAACGAATCCAGCCGCTTCAGCATCAATGCGCGCAACGTCCGCACCGAGCGCCGCGGCGCCAACACCGAGACCATCGTCCAGCGCGGCGGCTACAGCATCGTCACCGTCAGCGACGCCAGCGGCCGGCTGCTGCGCCGCGTGCGCCGCGACGAGCGCGGCCGCGAGGTGATCATCATCGACAACCGGTATACCGGGCCCCGCGCTTCGGTCGTGTTCGTCCAGCTTCCGCCGCCGGTGATCCGCATTCCGCGCGAGCGCTACATCGTCGAGATGCGCGGCGCGCGCCGCGAGGCGGTGTACGAGGTGTTCCTCGCCCCGCCGGTCGAGGCGATCGCCGAGCCCTACACGCTCGAGCAGGTGCGCTTCAGCGCGCCGCTGCGCGACCGCATGCCGCGCGTCGATCTCGACGTCACCTTCGACACCGGCTCCTGGCAGCTTCTGCCCGAGCAGGTCGACAAGCTTTCGGTGATCGCGGAAGGCCTCAAGCAGGCGATCCAGCGAAACCCGAAAGAGGTGTTCATGGTCGAGGGCTACACCGACGCGACCGGCGCCGAGGAAGACAATCTCTCGCTGTCCGACCGCCGCGCCGAGTCGGTGGCGGTCGCGCTCACCGAGCAGTTCCAGGTCCCGCCGGAGAACCTGGTGACGCAGGGCTACGGCGAGCAGTACCTCAAGGTCGACACGCAAGGCCCCGAGGAATTGAACCGCCGCGTCGCCGTGCGCCGCATCACGCCGCTGCTCGACAAGCAGGCGGCGAGCACCGGGGCGCGGTGATCTAGAGGCTGGTCCTGCCGGATCGAAACTGTTGCACCGATGGTGGTGAACTCCCTCTCCCGTGGGGAGAGGGTTGGGGTGAGGGCGTACGGTCATCGATAGATCGATAGACCGTACCCCCTCACCCAACCGTGGTGTTTGCTCGTCTTGCGTAGCCCTCTCCCCTTGGGAGAGGGCACAACAACGTGACGCAGGCGATTCAATCGCGCCGGATCAAACTGCAGCAGCCCGCCACCTATTCCTCCGGTGAGAGCTCCGCGCGTGGCAGAAACCCCGTGATATCGGCAGTTCTGATGCGCCGAACGCGCAGCCGATTGCCGTGGAAGGTCCGTTGACACCCCCGCACGCAGGCATAGATTAGAGGCGTTCCGAGGGGTGCTCCGAACGGAGCTGAGAGGCCGCGAATGCGGCGACCCTTTGAACCTGATCCGGGTCATGCCGGCGAAGGGACAGGGATGCTTCAGGACCAACCGATACGCGATATCGCGGCCGCCCGAATTTCTTCGCGCGCCCAAATTTCTTTGCGCGCCGACGTCATCGGCGCCGGCATCGCCGGCACGTGGCAGGCGCTCGCGCTGGCGAAGGCGGGCCTCGACGTCACCGTCTACGAGCGCGACGACGCCGCGATGACGCAGGCGGTGAGCCACGTCGCCGGCGGCATGCTGGCGCCGTGGTGCGAGGGCGAAGCGTCGGAACCGGTCATCACCCGGCTCGGCGCCCGCTCGCTCGAGCTCTGGCGCGCGGAACTGCCCGACACCCCGTTCAACGGCTCGCTCGTGGTGGCGCATCCGCGCGACCGCGCCGACTTCGACCGCTTCGCGAAGCTGACCGCCGGCCACCGGCGGCTCGATGCTCCCGGCATCGCACAACTTGAACCCGCGCTCGAAGGCCGGTTCGGCGACGCGCTGTTCTTTCCGGACGAAGGCCATGTCGAGCCGCGCCGCGTTCTGCCGCAACTGCACGCGCGGCTGGCCGCGCTCGGCGTCGCGGTCCGCTTCGAAACCGAACACAAAACCAGCGACGACACCCGCCTCACCGTCGACTGCCGCGGCCTTGCCGCGCGCGACGACGCGCCAAGGAATGCGCAAGGCAACGCACCAGACCTGCGCGGCGTCAAGGGCGAGATGATCGTGGTCGAGACCACCGAGATCGCGCTGTCGCGCCCGGTGCGGCTGCTGCATCCGCGCTGGCCGCTCTACATCATCCCGCGCGACGACAACCGCTTCATGATCGGCGCCACCTCGATCGAGAGCGAGGACCGCGGCGTCAGCGTCCGCTCCGCGCTGGAACTGCTCAGCGCCGCCTACGCGGTGCACCCGGCGTTCGGCGAGGCGCGCATCGTCGAGATCGGCGCGGGCCTGCGCCCCGCCTTCCCCGACAACCTGCCGCGCATCGACGTCGAAGGCCGGCGCATCGCCGTCAACGGGCTCTACCGCCACGGCTTCCTGCTCGCCCCCGCGCTCGCCGAACTCACCACGGCCTACGTCACGCGCGGCGCGATCGACAACCAGGTGATGCGATGCGCCTGACCGTCAACGGCGAGCACAGGGAAACCTCGGCCACGCGGGTCCGCGCGCTGCTCGACGAGCTGGACTATTCCGGCACCCATCTCGCCATCGCGATCAACTACGAGGTCGTCCCGCGCACGCGCTGGGCCGACACCACCCTGAACGACGGCGACCACATCGAAATCCTCACCCCGCGGCAGGGCGGCTGAGCATGCTCCAGCGATTTGCAAACGACGGCAACGCGGGCGGTCTCTCTTCACCCTCCCCTGGAGGGGGAGGGTCGCGCGCGAAGCGCGCGGGGTGGGGTGAACCTTCGTGCAACAAAGCTCACCCCACCCCGCCGCCTCGCTGGCGCGAGGCGTCGACCCTCCCCCTCCAGGGGAGGGTGGGCACCGCCTCTGTTGTTGGATTGGCGCGATGAGCAACACAAACGTGAAATTCTACGACACCGAATTCTCCTCGCGGCTGCTGATCGGCACCGCGCTCTATCCCTCGCCCGCGGTCATGCAGCAGGCGATCCGCGCCTCCGGCGCGCAGCTCGTCACCGTCTCGGTGCGCCGCGAGACCGCCGGCGGCAAAACGGGCGACGCGTTCTGGTCGCTGATCCACGAGCTCGGGCTCACCGTCCTGCCCAACACCGCCGGCTGCAAGAGCGTGCGCGAGGCGGTCACCACCGCGAAGCTCGCCCGCGAGCTGTTCGGCACCGCGCGCATCAAGCTCGAAGTGATCGCCGACGACGAGACGCTGCAGCCCGACGTGATCGGCCTCGTCGAAGCAGCCGCGATCCTCGTCAGGGACGGCTTCGAGGTGTTCCCCTATTGCACCGAGGACCTCGGCGTGGCGATGCGCCTGGTCGACGCCGGCTGCCGCGTGGTGATGCCGTGGGCCGCCCCGATCGGCAGCGCGCGCGGCATCGTCAACCGCCCTGCCCTGAAGCTCCTGCGCGAGCGGCTGCCCGACATCGCGCTGGTGGTCGACGCCGGCCTCGGCGCCCCCTCGCATGCCGCCGAGGCGCTCGAACTCGGCTACGACGCAGTCCTGCTCAACACCGCCGTCGCCAGGGCCGCCGATCCGGTCGCCATGGCCCATGCGTTCCGGCTGGCTGTCGAGGCCGGCCGCAACGGCTATGATGCCGGCCTGATGGGCCCGCGCGATTTCGCCTCTCCTTCAACGCCTGTGGTTGGGACACCGTTCTGGCATGCCGTATCCTGACCGCTTCTATCCCGTGGTGGACTCGGTGGCGTGGCTGAAGCGCCTCGCCGGCCTCGGCGTCGGCACCGTGCAGCTTCGCGCCAAGGACCTAGCCCCCGCCGATGCGCTGGCGCTGGTGCGCGAGGCGCTGGCCGCGACCCAAGGCACCGCAACGAAGCTCGTGGTCAACGACCACTGGCAGGCCGCGATCGAGGCAAAGGCGCAGCACGTCCATCTCGGCCAGGAAGACCTCGCCGAAGCCGACGTAAAGGCGATCCGCGCCGCGGGCCTCACCCTCGGCCTCTCCACCCATGACGAGACCGAGCTCGAGACCGCGCTGCGGCACGCCCCCGATTACGTGGCGCTCGGCCCGATCTACCCGACCACGCTGAAGGCCATGCGGTTTGCCCCGCAGGGCACCCCTCGCATCGCCGAATGGAAAAAGCGCGTCGGCAACATCCCGCTGGTCGCGATCGGCGGCATCAGGCTCGAACAGGCCGCAGAAATCTACGCAGCCGGCGCCGACTCCATCGCCGTCGTCAGCGACGTTACGCAAAACCCCAACCCGGACGCGCGCGTGCGCGCCTGGCTCGAACTCGCAGCGCGGCCCGCAAGCGCCGCCAAGACCCCTTACAGGAGGACCGCATGAACAAGCCCGTCTCCGCTTCCGAACTCGCGACGCCGAAGGTCACCACCGGACCGCTGATCGGCTCGCGCAAGGCTCACGTCACGCCGGAGCGCGCGCCGGACCTGCGCGTGCCGGTCCGCGAGATCGTGCTGTCGAAGGAGTTGGGCGAGGCGCCGCTGCCCGTCTACGACACCTCGGGCCCCTACACCGACAACGACGTCGTCATCGACGTCGAGAACGGCCTCAAACGCACCCGCATCGAATGGGTGAAGGAGCGCGGCGGCGTCGAGGAATACGACGGCCGCCCGATCAAGCCGGTCGACAACGGCAATGTCAGCGGCAAGCACCTCGCCCGCAACTTCCCCAACACGCCCAAACCGTTCCGGGCGCTCGACGGCAAGCCGGTCACCCAGTACGAGTGGGCCAGGCTCGGCGTCGTCACCAAGGAAATGATCTACGTCGCCGAGCGCGAAAACCTCGGCCGCAAGACGATGCTGGAGCGCGCCGAAGCTGCGCTCGCCGACGGCGAGAGCTTCGGCGCCTCGGTGCCGCCCTTCATCACGCCTGAATTCGTGCGCGACGAGGTGGCGCGCGGCCGCGCCATCATCCCGGCCAACATCAACCACGCCGAGCTCGAGCCGATGGCGATCGGCCGCAACTTCCTGGTCAAGATCAACGCCAACATCGGCAACTCCGCCGTCACCTCCTCGGTGGAAGAGGAAGTCGACAAGATGGTGTGGGCGATCCGCTGGGGCGCCGACACCGTGATGGACCTCTCCACCGGCCGCAACATCCACAACACCCGCGAATGGATCCTGCGCAACTCGCCCGTCCCCATTGGAACGGTGCCGATCTACCAGGCGCTGGAGAAGTGCGACGGCGACCCTGTGAAGCTCACCTGGGAGCTCTACAAGGACACCCTGATCGAGCAGGCCGAACAGGGCGTCGACTATTTCACCATCCACGCCGGCGTCCGCCTCGCCTATGTGCCGCTGACCGCGAACCGCGTCACCGGCATCGTGTCGCGCGGCGGCTCGATCATGGCCAAGTGGTGCCTCGCCCACCACAAGGAGAGCTTCCTCTACACGCACTTCGACGAGATCTGCGACCTGATGCGGAAGTATGACGTCAGCTTCTCGCTGGGCGACGGGCTGCGTCCCGGCTCGATCGCCGACGCCAACGACCGCGCCCAGTTCGCCGAGCTCGAGACCCTGGGCGAGCTCACCCAGATCGCCTGGAAGAAGGGCTGCCAGGTGATGATCGAGGGCCCCGGCCACGTGCCGATGCACAAGATCAAGATCAACATGGACAAGCAGCTCAAGGAGTGCGGCGAGGCGCCGTTCTACACGCTCGGCCCGCTGACCACCGACATCGCGCCGGGCTACGACCACATCACCTCGGGCATTGGCGCCGCGATGATCGGCTGGTTCGGCTGCGCCATGCTCTGCTACGTCACGCCGAAGGAGCATCTCGGCCTGCCCAACCGCGACGACGTCAAGGAAGGCGTCATCACCTACAAGATCGCGGCGCACGCGGCCGACCTCGCCAAGGGGCACCCGGCGGCGCAGCTCCGCGACGACGCGCTGTCCCGCGCGCGCTTCGACTTCCGCTGGGAGGACCAGTTCAACCTGGGCCTCGATCCGGACACCGCGCGCGAATACCACGACGAGACGCTGCCCAAGGACGCGCACAAGGTCGCGCACTTCTGCTCGATGTGCGGCCCGAAGTTCTGCTCGATGAAGATCACGCAGGACGTGCGGGATTATGCGGCAAGCCTCGGCGACAACGAGAAGGCCGCGCTTTATCCGGAGGCCGCGCAGGCGGGGATGAAGGCGATGAGCGAGAAGTTCAAGCAGATGGGTGGCGAGGTTTATGTGGATGCGGAGACGGCGGTGAAGGAGAGCAATAAGGCCTTCTAGCGTCCCCGCTCGCTTGCCCCGCGTCATGCCCAAGCTTGACCCGGGCATCCGTCAGAAAATGAAAAGGCCGGGCGAAAGCCCGGCCTTTTTTATTCAATCCAAATCATCCAAATTGTAAGATGACTTCACCATTTTCAAAAACTGTTATAGGCCCATCCTCAGAAATTTTTATTGCGACGCCAAAAATGCTCGCATTCCATGCGGCCGTAGTGCGGGAGCCCGGAAATCTTTTGAGATTCGCATGACCGACTGCTTCACAAGCGGCCAGCGATGGCTCACCAATCATGCAGGCTGTATCCAACACCCGACCCCGATTTGAAAGGACAATTGCCCCATCAATGGCCGCGCCGCTTCTTATTACTCGTCTTTGATCTTCGTCGGTAATTTTAAGTCGCCTTGCGAAATCCCGTAACGATTGGTTCGCACGCCCCTTAGTCGCGTGATCAGGTACGATTTTTGAGACAGCCTCTCCATCGCGCAAAATCGCGATTAGCCCACCTCTACGTTCAAAACTGAGGTCAAGAATCATTCTGATAAGTCCCGGCGCTACATCTGCCGGCACCAACCGACCGATGAGTTCAGCAAGCGACGCGTAGTTGAAATACCGCCAGCGGCCCTGCGACTTCACAAAAGCCGCACCAGTGGGAAATAGCACGTATAAATCGCCTTCAGCCGAACTAACGAAGGCCACGGTGCCTGGCACAATTGCCGACGAGATTGGAGCCAAGTCGCCGTGCGGCGCGAAAGCCAACCCCTCTTTGAGGGATTGCCGGAAAGTAACGGCCCCTACGATTTCGCCGGTACTAGGCAGTCCGACCAAACCGATTAGAGGATCGCGCAACAGAGCCCGAACCCACTTTTCCTTGAGAACTGCAGTCTCAACAAGTAGAGGAGACTTGAACGTCATGAACTTTAACGATGGCCTGCACCCGGTTCCGGAGACACCAAGTTAGGTGTTTTGATGGGACCGGAGGTGGGAGATGGAGCGAAGACGGCACGGGCGAGAGTTCAAGCTGGAGGCGGTACGGCTGGTTCGCGAGCGAGGCGTGACGGTCGCGCAAGCTGCGCGCGATCTCGGCATTCATCCGAATCTGCTACGCAACTGGACAAAGGCTTTTGAGGCCGATCCGGTGGATGCATTTCCGGGCCAGGGCCGCATGAAGCCGGAGCAGCTCGAGATCGAGCGGCTGCGGCGTGAAGTGCGCAAGCTCAAAGCCGAGCGGGACATCCTAAAAAAAGCCGCGGCCTACTTCGCGAAGGAGAGCAAGTGAAGTTCTCCTTCATCGCGAAGCACCGGGGGATCTGGCCGGTCGGATGGTTGTGCGGGACGCTCGGTGTCTCGCGGGGTGGCTTCTATGCCTGGCTGACACGACCGCGCAGTCGGCGCATCCGCTGCAATGAGGAACTGGGCGCGAAGGTTCGCATGAGCTTCCTTTCGAGCGGACGGACCTACGGCGCCAGGCGCGTGTGGCACGACATGCTGGCGGAAGGCATCTCGTGCGGCTTGCATCGGATCGAGCGATTGATGCGGATTTAAGCGCTGCGGGCGCGTCCGCGACGGCGGCGCCTGCCGCCCGACTTGGGTGAGCGGCAAGCGACCGCGATCGCTCCCAACGTGCTCGATCGCAGCTTCGAAGCGCCCGCGCCCAATCGCAAATGGATCGCCGACTTCACCTATCTCTGGACGGCCGAGGGCTGGCTCTATGTGGCGGCCGTGCTCGATCTCTTCTCCCGACGTGTCGTCGGCTGGTCGATGAGCGCGAGCATGACGGCGCAGTTCGTCACCGATGCCCTGGTCATGGCGATCTGGCGGCGTGGCAGGCCGGATGCGCTGCTGCATCACTCCGATCGCGGCAGCCAATACACCAGCGAGCAGTTCCAGCGGCTGATGGCCGATCACGGCGTCGTCTGCTCGATGAGCCGCTCGGGCAACGTCTGGGACAACGCGGCGATGGAGAGCTTCTTCTCTTCGCTGAAGACTGAACGGACAGCGCGTAAAATGTATCGAACGCGAGACCAAGCCAAGGCCGACGTGTTCGATTACATCGAGCGCTTCTACAATCCCAAGCGCCGGCACTCTACGATCGGTTATATGAGTCCAATGGAGTTCGAACGGCAGGCGGGATTAGCTTAGGCGGGTGTCTCCGGAACCGGGTGCAGGCCAGTCAAGCCAGGTATCCGCACAAGGGAGAACACGCCAATGCGCAAGTATTCGATAGGCGCGATCGGGCTGCTTACGGTCATGCTGTCCTTTCAGTCGACGGCGACAGCGCAGGCGCCTTATCCGAACCGGGCGATCAGGCTGGTCATCGGCAATGTCGCCGGCTCTTCGACCGATACGCTGGCGCGGATATACTCCGGCTCGCTCGCGAAGGTGCTGGGACAGCAGATTGTGATTCTCAATCAGCCCGGTGCAGGCGGCACGATCGCCACCGAGATGGCCGCGCGCTCGGCTCCCGACGGCTACACGATCAAGGTGGGAAGCCCGCAGGCGCTCGCGATCTCGCCGCACCTCTATCCGCAGGCCAAGTACAAGCCACTCGACGATTTCGTGCCGATCACGATGATCGCGCGCACAGAGAACGCCCTTGTCGTTCCGGCCGTCCAGCCTTTCAACACAGTCAAGGACATCATCGACTTCGCGAAGGCCAATCCCGGCAAGCTCAATATGGCCAACGCGGGCCCCGGCTCGCAAAGCCATTTGGCCAGCGCGCTTTTCACGCACATGGCCGGTATCGAGGTCCTGCATGTTCCCTACAGAGGGGCGGCGTCGATCATTGCCGTCGTCGCCAACGAGAACCAGCTCACGCTCAATCCCATGCCGGCGGCCGCCTCGCACATCAAGAGCGGCCGGCTGCGGCTGATCGCGATCGGCGCCGAGACGCGCAATCGCACCTACCCGGACGCGCCGACCATTGCCGAAAGCGGAGTGGCCGGTTTCGCCTCCAGCGGTTGGGCCGGTTTTGTTGCGCCAAAGGGCACGCCTCAGGCCGTCATCGACAAATTGCGTGAGGCTATCCTGCAAGTCTCCCGGGAGCCCGAAATCGTCACGGCATTGCAGAATGCCGGTGCAGATCCCTGGACGACGACGCCCGAGGAAATGTGGAAGTACCTCAAGGAAGACCTGGAGCGCTACGCGGTGGCGGTCAAGATTTCCGGGGCCAAGGTCGAATAGCCCAACACGCTAAATGCCCATCTTCCACAACACCGTATCGCCCGCGGTAGCCGCTCTTGGTTGAACAGCTCCGATGCGAGCTGGAAGGGCGCGGACGCGCTGGCGGTGTTGGCCTTTTCCGGGTTGGCCTGCTCCAGGCGACGAGCCCGTAGGGCGAATGGCGAAGCGTAATCCGCCATTTTCTCTGCCGGTATTATTGTCCGGCAGGTTACACGTCCCCCCTTCAGGCTATAATGCATCCCGGACGGCGGTGAATCGCGCTGGAACCTGACCGGCGCTGGGGGGATCGGGAATGCGAATTTCCTGGTGGGCCTGCATATGCGCGGGCGTCCTGGCCTGCTCGACAGCGGCCTATCTGCACTTCGGTCAGCCGTCGCCGCCAACCGCGTCGCCGGGAGCGTCCGCGCCGTCTGAACGGCATGCACCCGATCAAAAACCGGAGCAGCCACTCGCTTCCAAGGACGAGAGCCGGCCGCCGGACGTTGATCCGGCCCCTGCTGACCGGTTGCCCCATGCGCAGAAGGAAGCGCGCCTCGAGGACGCTGCCGGCTCCACGGCCATCGAGCGCTCCGCGCCGAACCAACCAAAGCAAAATCTCTCGTGGCTGGCCTGGTACGCCTATTCGGAGCTGCCCCCCGAGACCAGACCGGCGGATACCGTTCTCGAAGCTATGAAGGACATCCCGCCCGGGACGCCGGTCGAGGAAATCAGGCGGGTGGCCGACATCCTGGGATTGGACTTCACCTTCCTGAAGGCGATCGCCAAGATCGAGTCCGGCTTCGATCCCAAGCAGCGTACGGGCTCGTATATGGGCTTGTTCCAACTCAGCAATCGTGAATTCAGAAAGTACGGATCCGGCGACATTTTTGATCCGCGGGACAACACTGTCGCGGCTGCCTTGAAGATGTCGACCGAAGCTGTCCTGTTCGAGATGTTCAATCGCAGGAAGCCGACCTTGCATGACTACTACCTCGTTCACCAGCAGGGGATCGAAGGCGCGACCGAACACCTGAGCAAACCCAACCGGCTCGCGTGGCGAGCCATGTGCGCGACCGAGGAAGGCAAGCAGAAGGGCGAGAAGTGGTGCAAGCTCGCGATCTGGGGCAACACGCTTCCGGCGCTCAAGAAGACCTGGAAAAACGTCAACAAGGTCACCTCGGCCGCCTTTGTCGAGATGTGGCAGCAGCGCGTGACCCAGTTTTACGCGCGATATTCCGAAGCCGCCGCGAACTGATCGGCCCGCAGCCGCTCGGCCGCGGATAGCCGTCCGCGGCAGAGCATTCCTTTCAGAACGTTCAGACGATATTCGGTTTCGCAATTACAAGGGCGGATTGGCGGAAGCGTAATCCGCCATTCCATCCACGCAACGGCGGCGGGTTACGCCTTCGGCTGATACTACTGCGTCAAAAAACGCCGGCGGTCGTTACTGCGCCCTCTCCTTTTGGGAGAGGGCACCATGAACTGAGCAATACATTCGAATGGGTGAGGGGTTACGGTCCATCGATAGACCGTAACCCCTCACCCGACCCAGCCCGCTGTACGTTTGGTGGTGCCCTCTCCCAAAAGGAGAGGGCACAACAACAAGCGCCCTCGCCTGCCACTGACAGGTATGGCGCTGCATCCAACCAGCGCCAGTCTCACTATGTGGCCGGTGTGGTTGACGAGGCGGCACGGAGGCACGTCTGGTCCTCCAGGGGACCTGTTGGATAGGTCTGGCCAACCGGCAGGCGGGTCACCCTGACGCGTGCCAGCAGTCCGATCTCAAGGCCACCGAAATAAGCCATCGCGGCGCGGCTTAGATCGAACTTGCGCCCTCGCCGCAACGGTCCCACGTCATTGAATTTCAGCACGAGCTTCTTCCCGCCATACTCGGCAATGCCATAAGCCGGCTGGTACTTTCTGCCGTATCGAATTCCTCCGAACTTGTTTCGAATGGACAATTGAACGGCAGCCGTGAAAGCATCTGGATCGTAGGGCTCTCCCGACGCCGTATCGCTGGGATAGTCATAGAAGGAAGCCGTGCCCACGATCACCTTCAAACGTGGCCGGTCCAGATCCGCGATGCTCGCGGCGACCGGGTTGGTGTCGCAACCGGGTCCTGCTTCCCGTTTCAGGTCATTTTCCTCCGTGGGAAATACGACGTTCGATTCGGCTGCTGCAAAATCCGCGTCATTGAAGTCATCGGCCAGCGCCGGACCTGGAACGGCAACCCAATGCAGCGAGAAGACCAATGCCGCCGCGACGCCGATCAAATTCGTTTGCCTCGTCACAGATTTCCGCATGTGCGCACCCCCCATTTGGGGCCAGCATGCGGCGAGGCTCTTTCAAGGTGCTGAATGGCTGTTCGCTTTTGAATCTACAAATAACCAAGCCTTGAAAAACCATGTTAAAAAATAGTACGCGATGCCGAGCCACGCGCGGTTGTAAGGCGCGCTTAACTGTATGCCGCCCTTGCCGGGAACGAGCGCCGGCCAATCCCGGAACGGAGGAAGGCGGCGCTTGCAGCCAGGAAAGCGGCCGGAGCCGGGCTCGGCAACCCAGGCAGTATCGCGAGCAATATCGCGCAGGCGGGAGAACCTGGGCGCAGCATGCACAACGGGCGGTTAATCCTACTGCGTCACAAATTCCGTCCTCATCCTGAGGAGCGTCGCGAAGCGACGCGTCTCGAAGGATGGCCGCACGACGGAGATTGCGGCCATCCTTCGAGACGGCCGGCTTCGCCGGCCTCCTCAGGATGAGGGGTGCGCAATTTTCTGACGCAGTAAGATTAACCCGCCCTACGCGCTTGATCGCCGCACCGCCCCTCGACCTCTGGCCCGCTGTGATCCGCCGCGGCATCGTGCCATCGGATGTCGAGGCGATGTTGCTCGCGGAACCGGCATCGCCCGGAACAAGCGAAGCCTGATCCCACGACCCTCAATCGAACTTGATCCCCGCGGCCCTCGCCACCGCCGTGTACTTCGGAATATCCCGCGCGATCCGCTCGCGGAACGCCGCTCCGCTGCTGGAGTCGGCGATCAGGCCCAGATCCCTGATGCGCGCCTGCACGTCGGGAAGCCGCACGATCGCCATCACCTCGGTCTCGAGCTTCTTCACGATCGCCGCGGGCGTGCCCTTCGGCGCGGCGAGCCCGATGAAGCCCTCCACCACCACGCCGTCGATGCCGGCCTCGGCGAGCGTCGGCACATTGGGAAGCTCCGGCAGGCGCGTCGCGCCGGTCGAGGCGAGCGGCCGCAGGCCACCGGCCTTGAACTGCGGCATCGCGGAAGCCGCGTCGGCAAACGTCATCACCGTCTGCCCGGTCAGCACCGCGGAGACGAGCTCGGCCCCGCTCTTGAACGGGATGTGCTGGAATTTCGTGCCGGTCTTCTGGTTGAACAGCTCCGACGTCAGCTGGAACACCGCGGACGTGCTGGCATAGTTGGCCTTGTCCGGGTTGGCCTTGCCCCAGGCGACGAGCTCGCCCACCGACCTGATCGGCTGCGTCGCGCTCACCGACAGGACGAGATGGTAGATCACCATGTTGGCGATCAGCTCGTAGCTCGTCAGCGGATCGTAGGGCAGCTTCGAATAGACCGACGGGTTGATCACCATCGAGCCGGACGGACAGACCAGCAGCGTGGTTCCGTCGGGCGTGGCGCGGGCGACCATAGTCGGCCGCGATCGTGCCGCCCGCCCCCGCCTTGTTCTCGACGATCACGGGCTGGCCGAGCCGTTCGGTGAGCTTCTGCGCGACGATGCGCGCCATGATGTCGTTGGCGCCGCCGGGCGCGAGGCCGACGATCATGCGGACCGGCTGCCTGGGCCATCCAGCCGCGGGGTCGGATTGCGCGGACGCCGCGCCGGGACGCAGCAACGTGAAAGCCAGGCACAACGCGATCGCCCAACCACGACAGCCTCCAGCAGGCCGCTGAAAAAGCCGCGGCGTCATTCCGGGGCGCGCCGAAGGCGCGAGCCCGGAATCCAGCAAAGCAGGAAATCCCGATGTTCTGGATTCCGGGCCCGGCCCTTCGGGCCGTCCCGGAATGACCGCGGGAGAGTTTTTCGGCAGCTTGCTAAAGCATTCCCAGAAATCCCAACATCGCTTCCTCCCGCCAAAACTGTTTCCGTTCAGCACCACCTATCGTTCATTCAACACCATCGCCGCCACCTTCTCGCCGATCATGATGGTCGGCAGGTTGGTGTTGGCGCAAGGCACGCTCGGCATGATCGAGGCGTCGGCGACGCGCAGGCCCTGCAACACCGTAGACCCGCGCCGACGCGTCGGTGACGGCGAGCGGATCGTCCGCCGGTCCCATCCGGCAGGTGCACGACGCATGCCAGTGACCCACCACCGCCGAGCGGATCCAGTCGCGGCAGGTCGCCTCGTCGTTGACCAGGTCGTCGATCGAGGGCGCATCCGCAATGATCGCGCGGATCATCGCGCGCCGCACACGTGGCGGATGCATCCATCGCCTGCGCGCCGATGAAGGTCTGCAGCGCATTCCAGCGGCTATGCATCGCGAGCCGGTACGCATAGTCGGAGAAGCTGATCGGGAACACCTCCTCGACCGTGTCCTGCACGGCCGGATGGGCCCGCAGCTTCGCCAGAAGCTTCACGCCCTGCATGATGCGCGCCATGTCGCGCTCGTCCGAGCACATGTTGAAGTCGATGTCCGGCGGCGCGCCCGCTTGCGCCGACGTCAGCCTGATCTCGCCGGTCGAGAACGAGCGGTTGACCCACATCATCATGATGCCCAGCCGCTCCCCGATGGCGTGCCACTGCCCCTTGTTGTTCGGGATCACGTACATGTCGCCTGGCGGACAGCCATCGAGGCCGGACGACCAGCGCAGGCCCGCGAACATCTGGCGCCGCAGCCCGGCCGGCAGGCGGGCGGAACGCTTCAGGTAACAGCCGAAGTTGACGCCCGGATGCTCCATCAGGTGCTTGCCGACGCCGCGGCGGTCGGCCACCACGCCGATGCCGTGCGCGCGCAACTCGTGCGCCGCGCCGATGCCGCTTCGCATCAGCAGCACCGGGGAATGGATCGCGCCGGACGACACGATCACCTCGCGCGCGCGGATCTCGCGCTCGCCATCCGGCCCGCGCACGCGGACGCCGGTGCAGCGGGTGCCGTCGAACACCAGCTTGTCGACGCTCGTTCCGCCCATCACCGTCAGGTTGGGCCGCCGCCGCACCTCGGCGGTGAGATAGCGCCAGGCCGCGCCCATCCGCATCGTGTCGGTGTGGCTGTAGGCGACCGGAAAGAAGCCGTCGTCGAAGCGGCCGTTCTGGTCGGCGATGTTGGACCAGCCCGCCTCCTCGATCGCCTGTCATCACGCCGCGCGTGAAGCCCGGCCAGCGCTCGCGCGCATAGCGCTGCAGGCGGATCGGCCCGTCCCTGCCGTGCAGCGGCCCGTCGAAGTCGCTGTCGGTTTCGAGCTTTTTGAAGAACGGCAGCACGCCCTGCCAGTCCCAGCCGGCGGCGCCGGCCGCGGCCCAGCCGTCGTAGTCGGACGGCAGGCCGCGATTGGCCGCCATGCCGTTGATCGAGGAGCCGCCGCCGATCACCCGGCCGGCGACATAGCGCACGCGCCGCCGCCGGTCGGGCGCGTTGCCGGGCTTCGGCCCGTAGGCGGCCTTGAGCCCGCTCCAGATGAAGCGCTGGTCCGCGTAGGCGGTCGCCGCGAAGATGTCGAGAATTTCCGGCGGCTCCTCACCGGGCGGATAATCGGTGCCCGCTTCGATCAGCAGCACGCGGGCGGACGCACGCTCGGACAATCGCGCCGCCAGCGGACAGCCCGCCGCGCCGCCGCCGACCACCACATAGTCGTATTCCCCGGCAGCGGCGGCCGTCACGTCATGTCCTCATGTTCACCGCGCGACCATGCTGCAGCAGCGGCGCGAGCGAGGCAACGCGGTCCGGCGCTGCCCACCCGGACCGGTCCCTCGCTTTTTTAGGCGTTCTGGCCGCGGGGTTGACACAGCTTAAATTCCCATTATCTAGGACCACATCCCCGCTCATCGAGGACGTCAACCGGTGACGTCGATTGGCGGAGCGGGGAACGGTGTCCCTGCGCGTCCGGCCTCGTCAGCCGGGCTCCCGGGGTGCCTCGGACCCCGCCCTACGGGCACTAGAGACCCGTGTGCAGGGAGCCTGCTGGACTACCGGGTGAACACGCCAGTAACCCGGCGAGGAAAGCGCGGCCCGAGAGTTAGTGAGGCCCAGCCTCATGAAACACCGTGGTGAAGCGCCGCAAGGCGCGCCGGCCCGCGTCATGGGCCGGCAGTCCCTTCCGATGAAGGGACCGGCCCAACCGCAAGGCGGCCACGGGTGCGGCGTTCCGCACCAGCGCCTGGCGGCGCTTCACCCTCCTCGAACTTTTCGAGGCGGACAAGAACTGAACGGCGGCCGGGAGCCGAGCTTTTCCCGGAGCGATCAGGCTTGCCCGCTGTGCTGTTTGACAAGTGAAGAAGCGATGCACGTGCATGGGCACCGTTCGGGTGGCGCTCGCGTGGATCCGTTGCGGACAATCCGCGCCCAGCATCGGGCGGCGACACCCGCGTTGCGTCCGGACGCACGCGCCCGCTGCCCGATGGTGTCACCCGCGGGAATTCGCGACGGACCGCGCCAGCCATCCGGGCGGTGCTGTGCGCATGCATCAGTAATCGCAAACATTCGCAACTCGGGTGGTGTCACCCCCGCGCTTGACGCGGGGGTCCATGAGCGCGCTGTTCCGAGAACGGTCTTACTTACGGCTTCCGATTTGGCAACCGGGTCATGGATCGCCGGGTCAAGCCCGGCGATGACGGCGGAGTGTGCGGATGCCTGGAAGCGCACAAGCGCCGGCCCGGCAATGACCGCGGAGAGGACTGAGCCCACACCCAATGCTTGCGGAACTCGAACCCATGGCGGGCTTCGCGCGACCAATGCTCAGCGCGCGGCGCCTCGGTCGCACCTGCCGGGTTCCTCCGGTGCGAGGCGCGCCGCGATTGGAATGGGGATCACCACCATGAATCCGGTCCGTACGTTTATCCTTGCTGCCGGCGCAGCCGCCCTCCTCGCACCGGCCTTCGCCGGCACCGCGGCCGCCCAGGCCTCGTCGCTCACCGAAAAAATCAACGCCTATGTCGGCTGCATCAACCGGCTGTCGGAGCGCTCCTACGAGTTCGCGCAAGCGCTATTTCAGCTGGGCGGCGCAGAGCGGCCCGACCGGCAGGGAGCGGATCATCTACGGCACCTACACCATCTACGACACCACCGACTGCAGGAAGAACGTCGAGAAGGCCAATGCGCTCGAGCCGCGCGACGCGGCGCTGGAAGCCGCGGCCTCGGCCTACGCGGAAGCCGTCGGCAGGCTCGAGCCGCTGCTGCAGGAGGCCGACGACTACTACAAGCAGGAGGACTACAAGGACGACCGGATGGCCAAGGGCCGGGCGCTGCATCCCCGCCTCGTCGCCGCGTGGGACGCGTTCGCGAACGCCGACAAGGCGCTGCGCAACGGCGTCGAGGCCATCAACGACCGGCGCGCGGCCGAGCGCCTCGCCGAGATCGAACAGAAGGAAGGCCGCAAGGCGCGCTATCACGTCCAGGCGGTGATGATCCACGCCAAGCGCGTGCTGCGCGCGCAGGACACCGAGAAGCCCGACCTCGCGGCTCTCACGCAGGCGCTGAACGAGTACGAAGCCATCGTCAGGGCGACCGAACAGGTGTCCGGCGCGGACGGCGATACAAAGATCGGCTCGATGTTCATCGGCAACGCCAAGACGTTCCTCACCTCGGCGAAGCAGCTGATGCGCCGCATGCGCGACAAGACGCCCTACAGCCAGGGCGACCGGATGATGCTCAACGCCGGCAGCGGTTGGATGGTCGAAGGCTCGCCGCAGCGCCTGATGCGCGACTACAACCAGTTGATCGACGCCTTCAATAGCGGCGCGAATATCTAGCTGTAGATCGAAGCTCTCGCCGCATCGGTGGTGAACTCCCTCTCCCGTGGGGAGAGGGTTGGGGTGAGGGCGTTCGGACTATCGATAGACCGTACCCCCTCACCCGCCGCGCCTTCGCCCTTCGGGCTATGGCGCGTCGACCTCTCCCCATGGGAGAGGTGAACGGAGCAAGCGGCCCGCTCGCGTGAATCGCCGAACAACCAGCGCCTGATGCGCAACGTCATTCCCTGCGCAGCATCAGCCAGTGGATCGGGACGGCAAGCGCGGATGGCGCGACGTAGAAGAACACGACCATCATGGCGATGCCGTAAAAGATGTTGCCGTCGATGCCCGGGGACCTGCTGTTGACGCCGGAGACATAGAGCGCATATCCCCCCGCCGCCATCAGCGGAAGCAATATCAGCGCGAGGCGACCGGCGTACGGCCCGCACTGGATGACCAGCACATAGAGCGTCGTGACCAGCAGCACTGGTACGACGAGCGGCGGGAATATTTCGAAGAACGCCTTGAGGGGATAACCGTCACGTCCGACGCCGACGACGATAATCGCATACTGGGCTACGCCGCAGGCGACCAGCGACAGTGCGAACGCCACCGCAACGCGCATCCCGCGGGTCATGGCCATCCTCGCCACAAGGCCGCGCCTCGCATGTCAGTCGCCGAACGCCCAGCGCACGATCCGCGCGTCGTTCGCGTAGCCGCCGTTCCTGGAAAACGGCTCCTCGTTCCAGAACTTGTCCGCCGCCGCGCGGTCCGGCAGCTCGAGCAGCAGCGCGGTGCCGATGTTGTCGGCGCCGTCGGCCGAGCGGATCGGCCCGCGGAAAATGAAGCTGTCGGCGTACGACGCGAAGTACGATTCGTGGTCGTGCAGGTGCTTCCGGAAAAACTCCGGCGTGCCGGTCTTGGGTCCGGTGCACAGGAACTGCTGCAGGCCCTTGCGGCGGTAGTCGGCCGCGCGCTTCTGGAAGCTGTTCGACCAGCGGTGGATCTCGACGCGCTGGTAGACGCCGGCCTTGTTCAGCGGATCGTTGGCCACGAATGCGTCCGCCGCCGCGCGGTCGTCGAGCTGCATGAAGAACGATGTGCCCAGCGTGTCGCGGCCGTCGTCGGACAGGAAATGGCCGTAGCCGATCACGCGTTCGCCGAAACTTTTGACGTAGCTCTTCTGGTCCTGGACCAGGCTGCGCCGGATCTCCGCCATGCCGGGCTTGTCCCAGCAATAGATCGCCCACTGCGCGGCCTTGTTCCGGTAGTAGTCCTTCAGCGCCTCCCCGCTCAGTCCATAGCGCGGATCGCCCGGCAGATATCCGGCAGGTGCTTCGTTCGCCATTTCGTCTCCACCAACGCGCAAGCCTTCGCGCAGTCCGGCAAGCGTAGCCCGGATCAGCCGCAATCGAAACCGGACGAGGACAAGGGTGCCATGCCGCCTGCGCTCACCCGCCCATCCAGCCCGCGACCGCGAGCGCGATGAAAACGTAGCGCGCGGCCTTGCCGAGCGTGACCAGCGCGACGAAGCGCAGGAACGGCACGCGCAGCGCGCCGGCCACCGCCGTGAGCGGATCGCCGATCACCGGCACCCAGGCGAGCAGCAGCGACCAGACGCCGAAGCGGTTGTACCAGCCGGCCGCCCGCGCATAGGCGCGCTCGCCGACCGGAAACCAGCGCCGGCCGGAAAAATGCGCGAACCACCGCCCGAGCGCCCAGTTCACGACCGAGCCGAGCACGTTGCCCAGCGTGGCGACCGCGACCAGCAGCGCCGGATCATGCTTGCCGAGCGCGAGCAAGGCGATGAGCGCCGCCTCGGACGACCCCGGCAGCAGCGTCGCCGACAGGAACGCGCTCAAGAACAATCCGAGGAGGCCTGCGGCGTCGGGCATGGCGGCCAATCAACCGCATCCGCGGCGGTGGCGTCCAGACGGTCCCCTCACCTTGCCCGCTTGTAGAGATTGTACGCGCTTCCCCGTCCCGCCCCGACCTGCGGGTTGGTGTTGATGAACTCGTCGTCCGTCAGCTTGTCGATCGTGCGCGTCTGCGACACGCCCTCCCAGTTCGGGAACGTCGATGCCGTGAACTTCATGGTGAACTGCTTCTTCTCCTCGTCCACCGTATAGGTGCCGAACTGCGCGATGGTGCCGCGCATGATGCCGGCGTATTCCTCAGGGCTAGCCTGGAGCCGGTTGGCGTTGGCGATCTTCGGCACTTCGGCGGCGATATGGATCTGCATGAAGTCGCCCTGCGGCGTGAAGATCACCATGCCGCGGGGTTTGGGCCCGAACGGAAACGACTTCGTGCCGTCCGGCGCGGTCACCTCGGCGACGACGAAGTGCCAGGTGCCCAGGAGGCGCTCCTTGAGAGTTTTCTGCTGCGCCTGCGCGCCGCCGTTCGAGAGCATGGTCAAGGCGAGCGTACAGACCGCTACGATCATGCGTTTCATGTGAACCTCCCCAAGCACACGTTTTGCCGCCATGATGCGGCGTGCTCCCTTGCACCGCAAGACCGTGGCATGATGGTGTGATGACAAACGAAGCGCCGGCGAGCCACCACTTGCAGACGTCGCCAATGGCCCCGACGCGGCCGCACTGGAAGCTGCGGTGCTTTGGGGCATTCGGCGCTCTGTTTGCGACGTGCGCCATCGCGTTGCTGGCGTATGCCTTCATTCAGGACTGGATCAACCTTGCGACCGACCAGGTGCCGTGGGGCCTGCTGGTGATGCTGTTCTTCGTGCTGGCGCTGCTGTGGTCGGGCACGGTGCTGGTGTTTCGGCACAGCGAGTTCGCGCATTGCGTGCTCGTGCTGTCGGTCGCGTTCGGCATTCCGTTCACGCTGTTCGGGCTCCTGCTCGTGTTTTCGGATTGAGCCGGCGGCGCCCCGCATTCCACCCTCGATCGTTCCACGCTAGCGCATGTCCCGGAAAAGTGGGTACCGGTTTTCCGAAAAGGACATGCGCAAACGCTCGAATTTAGCAGTCTGCTGAAAAACCCTCCGCGGTCATTCCGGGACGCCGCGAAGCGGCGGACCCGGAATCCAGAAACGCCAGAAATCCCGATGTTCTGGATTCCGGGTTCGCGCCTTCGGCGCGCCCCGGAATGACGACCCGGAGTTTTTCAGCAAACTGCTAGAGCGCATCCCGGTTCATTTGAACCGGGATGTGCTCTAGGCTTGCGCGTCCATGCCGGAGTCCGTCCATGCTCGAATACGATCCCAAGACCACCGAGGCCCGCCAGATCTACCGGCTCCTGACCGGCGCGGTGGTGCCGCGGCCGATCGGCTGGGCCTCGACGGTGAACGCGGACGGCGTCGCCAACCTGGCGCCGTTCTCGTTCTTCACCGTGGTCTGCGTCATCCCGCCGATGATCTCGCTCACCATCGCGCGCAACCCCGACCGCAGCGAGAAGCACACGCTGAAGAACGTGCGCGCGAACGGCGAGTTCTGCTTCAACGTGGTGACCCAGCCGGTGTGGAAGGAGATGGTGGACTCGGCCAACGCCATTCCCGAGGACGACTTGGAGTTCACGGCGACCGGCCTCACGCCGATCCCCAGCGTGAAGATCAAGCCGCCGCGGGTGAAGGAGGTGCCGATCCACTTCGAGTGCAAGCTCAACCAGGTGATCGAGCTCGGCCCCAACCGCCATCCGCTGGTGATCGGCGAGGTGGTCTACATGCACGTCGACCCGGCCTGCATGACCGGCCCCTATATCGACATGAAGAAGCTCGATCCGGTCGGCCGCCTCAACGGCTTCCAGTACGTCACGCTCGGCGACATTTTCGAGCGCGAGTTCCGCGACGGGCAGGAACGGTAGGAAGCGTCAGGGAGCGGCAGTCGCCGGCATGGCCTATGGCTTCAACGTCCCTCCGCCGCGCCCTTGCCGTGCTCGCCGCGAACGAAGCCGCGGCCAAAGGCTCGTTCCTGCATGCCCTGCATGAGCGCGACCTGTTCGACACCGCGGCGTTCCGGGCGCTCGACGCTGCGATGAAGGTCATCGCAGCCGTGCCGCCCGGCGCGCGCGGGCGCGGCACGCGTCAGCGCGCCGCGCGCGTGCATCGCGCCATCCTCATGCACGTCATCCATCACCTGAATCCGCACGATGGCGCCCGCATCCGCCGCTTTCCCGGGCGGACGCTGCAGGCATTGCTCGACCGGCTGGAATGGACGTTCGCGCCGGTGATCGAAGGCCAACACGGCTATGGCAGCGCCGACACTCGCTCCGGTCTCAGGTCGGAATAGTCCGCCTACCTCATCGTGATGGCGAGCCCGCTCAGGTCCGCGTTCGCCATCAGGCCGATCTGCCGGCCGGACAGCTCCAGGATCGCGCCCTTCTGGTTGGTCAGCACGATCGCGCGCGCCCCGCCGCCGATCGCGAGGCCTGCACCTGCCGCGCCGTAGACGCCCGCCACGTCCGACGCCCGGTTGATATTGCTGACCCGGCCGTGGAACGTGGTCTTCGAGCCGCCGAACACCAGGCCGTAGTCGATCCCGCCGACCGACAGCCCGTAGCGCTTGCCGCGGAAGTTGAGCGTGCCGCCGCCGGCCGAGCCGCCGATGATCCAGCCGCCCTTGTAGACGGTCAGCGTCACGGTGCCGCTGTCGGCATGCGCCTGTGAAAGCCCCGCGGCGATCAGAACGGTCAACGCGGCGAGAGCGCCCTTGAATACAGCCGGAAATCGCATGGTCTCATTCTCCCTGTCAGCCCCAGCGGGCAATGGATGCCGCAACAATCGGCGTTCGGCGGTCCGCGCCTCCGAAACGAATCGCGGCGGATATGGTTTCAGCACAACGCGCGCACCGGCGCCACCGCCTCCTTGCGCAGAACCGGCCGGTTGACGGCCACGCCTCGTCAGAACTGGTAGTCGATCACGTCGCCGTCCGGCACGTTGATGCCGGCGTCCATGTCCATGTCGTGAAGCATCAATTCCATCGGCGCGTTGCCGCGGTCCCGCCCCGGCACGTTGTGGAATTGCGCCACCCCCGCGCGCCGCATGTCGCGGAACGCCTGCATCGCCTTCTCGGTGCCGACCAACGCGCACCGGCATGTGTCGGGATCGGCCCAGATGAAATACCGCCCGGTCTTGCCCATGCGGGTGGCAAACTGCCGCGGCGGAAGCCTGCGGAGCTGCGCCATGTGCTCCGGCGTGTCGGCGCGCCGCATGATGAAGCCCGCATCCTCGAGCTTCATGTCGGTCGCAAGCTGCGCGGTGGCGGACGGCGCGGCCCCGAACATTCCAAGCAGGAGCAGAACAAGGAACCGCAGACCCTGGGTGTGCATGACATTCCTCCAATCAATATCGGCGTCAGCCGCGCCCGATGAACGACTTCATGTTGTTGGGCAGGATCGTCGCCTCGTAGAGGTTCACCTCGCCCGGCAAGGCGGCCATCAGCACCGCGACCCTGGCCACGTCCTCGGCCGCCATGATGTAGTCGTCGCCGGGCTTGTCGCCGTGGCCCGCCCTGGTCCGTCCGCGCCGCGTCGAGAACGAGGACAGCGTCGCGCCGGGATGGATGATCGAGGCGACGATGTTGTGCTTGCGCCCGTCCATGGTGAGCTGGTGCGTCATGCCCTGCAGGCCGAACTTGGTCGTCGTGTAGGGCAGCGAATCCGCCCGCGGCGTCTTTGCCGACACGCTGCCGATGTTGATGATGCGCCCGCCCTGCGGCTTCTGCTCCTTCATGATGCGGATCGCCTCGCGCGCGCAGAGAAACGGCGCGGTGATGTTGATGGCGAGCGCCTCGTTCCAGTAGTCGAGCGTGATGTCCTCGGTGTTCTTGTGGGTGGCGATGCCGGCATTGTTTACCAGCACGTCGAGCCGGCCGAAGGTCTGCACGGTCTTCCTGAACAGCGCGACGATCGGGTCTTCCTTGGTGAGATCCGCCGGGATCGACAGGGCCTCGCCGCCCTTCGCCTTGATGCCGGCCGCGACCTCGTCGAGCAGTTCGGCGCGCCGCGCCACCAGCACGGTCTTCGCGCCCTCGGCAGCGAACACCTCGGCGATGCCGCGGCCGATGCCGTTGCTGGCGCCGGTGACGATCGCGACTTTTCCCTGCAATTGCCCGGCCATCTTTTTTACCTCTCCGCCATTGCCAGCTTCGCGCCCAGCGCCACGAACGCCGCGGCGAACGTGCGGCGCATCCAGGTCAGCACCTTCGGCCGCGAAATGACATGCGCGCGCACCTTGGCGGCAAACAGACCGTATCCGACGAACACCAGGAACGTGAGTCCCATGAACACCGCGCTCAGCAGTAGCATATGCGCCAGCGGGTGCGCTTCGTTGCCTGACACGAACTGCGGCAGGAACGCGAAAAAGAAAATCGACAGCTTTGGATTGAGGATGTTGATGAGAATGCCTTCGACCGTCACCGCCAGCGCCGAGCGCGCGCCCATCGTTTCGCCGGCCTCGACCCGCAGCGCGCCTTTTTCGCGGAGCGCGCTCCACGCCATGTAGAGAAGATAGGCGACGCCGAGCCATTTGAAGGTCTCGAACGCCAGCGCGCTGGTGTGCAGCAGCGCCGCAAGGCCGAGGATCGCCGCGGCCATATGCGGCACGATGCCGAGCGTGCAGCCGAACGCCGCGACCACGCTCGCCTTTGCGCCGCGCGAAAGGCCGGCCACCAGCGTGTACAGCACGCCGGTGCCGGGCGACACGATCACGATCAGCGAGGTGACGAGGAACTCCCAGCTCATGTCCGCCTCCCTAGCCCAGTTCGAACGTCGTCACCCCGAACACCTTGTGCAGGGCGACCGGCCGGACCGGCCCGCGATACATCCGCGCCGTCTGGAACACCGGCGTCAGCGCGAGCGATTGCGCGAGGCCGACAGCATCGCGGTTGGGCTGCGGCACGTCGAGAAAAATCTCGCCGCCCTCATCGCCTGCCAGCTCTGCCAAAACGGCTGCGGCCGCCGCGCGGTCGTCGGCCACCAGCGGGCCGACCTTGCGGCCGCGGCGGCACGGCCGGATCACGCCCCAGGCCACGAGCCTGCCGTTCCGCATCAGCGCGCGGCCGGTGTGCCCTTGGGCCTCGATCCAGCCGCGCACGAATGCCGGGCGGTCGGCCGGAAACACCGCCGCGTCGTCGCGCGCGACCAGTTCGAACGGCACGTCGCGCAGCGGCACGGTGGTTTCGCCGCCGCGCAGGCCCGCGGGCACGCCGCCATAGCGGACATTGTTGTAGGCAAAGTCGAAGCCGGATTTGCGGTAGTTGTCCTGCTGCGCGACCACGCCGTCGAGGCCGATGCTGCGTTGGCCCGCCCGCTCGATGCCCGCCTGCCAGGTGCGCCAGCCGAAGCCCCGGCCGCGCAGCTCCGCCCGCACGATGTAGAAGCCGAGAAAGGCAAAGCGCGCGTCGTGGTTCACCACCGAGAGCGTCGCGGCAGGCTTGCCCTGAAATTCGCCGACGAGAAAGCCTCCGGGGTCGGCGCTTGCGAAACAGCCGGCGTCCGCCAGCCCCGGATTCCAGCCTTCCGCCGCGGCCCAGTCGACCGCGAGCGCTATCTCCTTCGGTCGCATCCCGCGAACGCGAAAATCGTCATCGCTCATGCAGTCCGGTCTGCCACCGGCGAACGACATCGGCAAGCGGAAGATGCTCCGGGTTTCGCAGGCACGCAAAAACGGTCAAGCTCGGCACCAACCAGGAGATTTCAGGTCATGCCCAAACGCGCCGTTTCGTCCGACAAGGTGTTCAAAGGCTCGCTGCCGTTCGCGCAGGCGACGATTGCCGGCGGCTTCATGTTCGTGTGCTGCGTCGGCCGCGACCGCGCCGGGAAATTCGCCGTGGGCGACGTGAAGGCGCAGACGCAACAGTGCCTCGACAACATTCGCGCGCTCATCGAAGAGGCCGGCGGCACCATGCGCGATATCGTCAAGTGCACGGTCTATGTCACCGACCGCGCCAACTGGCAGCCGATGAACGACGTCTATTTCGCGAACTTCACCGAGGACCCGCCGCACCGGGTCTCGTGCATCGTCTCGGGCCTCGGCGGACCCGAATGCCTGGTCGAGATCGACGCCACCGCCTATCTGGGCAAGGATTGATGCCCGGTCCGGCCGCTGGCCCGCCGCGGCTTGACAGGCCGCGAACCGTCCTGCGCTGGATCATGGCGGCGTTCTACCTGGTCGCCGGCGTCGGCCATCTGGCGCGGCCGGAGGCGTTCCTGCCGATCGTTCCGGCCTGGGTGCCTTCGCCGCGCGAGATTGTTCTGCTGACCGGCGTTTGCGAAATCGCGGGGGCGCTGGCGCTGTTTACGCCACGCTTTCGCGTGCTCGCGGGGACGATGCTGGCGCTCTACGCGCTCTGCGTCTGGCCGGCCAATATCAAGCACGCGATCGAGGGTGTGCCGTTGCCGCCGATTCCCGACAGCTGGTGGTATCACGGGCCGCGGCTCGCGCTTCAGCCGGTGCTGATCTGGTGGGCGCTGTTCTGCTCGGGCGCGACCGACTGGCCGTGGCGCAGCAAGACGAAGTGACCGGCCGCGCCGGGTCTCAAAGCCGCATCAGGTGTTGCGACCGCTGTTCTGCTGCTCGGTCAGCCAGTCCGCCAGCGTGCCTTTTGGGGCCTTTTCCTTCTTGCCCGATTTCGTCGCACGCCCGGAGGCGGTCTTTTTCGGAGCGGCGGCGGGCGGATTGGCCGCGTCGCGCGCGAGCCGAAGCGCCCGCAATTTTTCGGTTTTGGCGCGCATCGCCTCGGCGGAGGCCTCGTATTCGGCCATCGCCTTCTTGCCGTCCGCCTGACGCTGCGCTTTAGCGATCTGACCTTCGGCCGGGGGCTTGGGATTATTCGCCAATGCGGGCTCCTGTTTGTTGCCCTTCATATGGCGGGCGGCGGCGCGATTTGCAAACACCCAATCGTGTCAGCGCCCGCGGAGCCGCGGGCGCGGGACCATTTATCGACCGTCTGCGGCCGAGCATACCGCGAACGCCGGTCATTTGATCTGGATGTTGAGATCCTTGATCAGCCGCGCGTACTTCGCCGAGTTCGGCCTGCGCGAGCTTGCCGATCTCCTCCGGCGCGCCGCCGACCGGGTCGATCGCGCCCTTGGTGAAGGTGTCGATCAGCTTCGGATCCTTCAACGCCTTGTTCATCTCGGCGTTGAGCTTGTCGACGATCTCCTTGGGCGTGCCCTTCGGCACGAAGGCCCCGTACCAGGCTTCGAGCACGACGCCCTTCAACCCGGCTTCCTCGAATGTCGGAATTTCCGGCAGCACCGGACTGCGCTTGCCCATCGACTGCGCGAGCAGCTTGAGCGTGCCGGCCTTCCAGTGCGGCATCATCGACGTCGGACCGAGCAAGGCGATCTTGACGTGCGCCGCAATGAGATCATTGATCGCCTGACCGGCCCCGCGATACGGAACGTGCTCGACCTTGATGCCGGCCTCCTTGGCAAACCATTCGCACAGCACGTGCTGGTTGGAGCCGACGCCCGAGGTCGCAAGACCGAGGCCCGGATTCTTCTTCACGTAGTCGATCAGCTCTTTCACCGAACTGACGCCGAGGTCCTTATGCGCGGCGAGAATCTGGCCGTGCCGGCCGAGATAAACCACCGGCTGCAGTTCCTTGGTGTAGTCATGCGCCAGGTTCTGTATGTGCGGCGCGCTCGCCGCATTGTCATTGGTGATCAGCACGGTGTAGCCGTCCGGATCGCTCTTCATCGCGGTATCCATGCCGATGACGCCGCCTGCGCCGGTGCGGTTCTCGACCACAATCTGCTGGCCGATCGAAGTCGACATGCGCTCGCCCATTGCGCGGGCGATGAAGTCGATGGCGCCGCCCGGCGCGAGCGGGACGATGAACTTGATCGGCTTGTTCGGGAATCCGGCCTGCGCCCAGACCGCCGGCGCGCCGACCGCGCCACTGCCGAGCGCGACCGCCGCCGCTGCCGTCCGCTTGATGAAAGTCCTGCGCCCAATCTTCTGCATCGCACTCCCCTGAGGTTCGTTCTTGGTTGCCCGGACTTTATCACGGGTTGTATCCCGGGAAAGCCGTTCTAAAGGCGCACCTGCTTGGTCGGCAGCGGCCGCGACGCTTCGCCGCCTGTTCCGCCGCCGCATATTCTTCTCTAGGATGCGCGCCAACGGCGTTACCCCAAGAAACCAAGTCGCCGCCGGGAGGGAATTTCATGTATCGACGACCGATGACGATGGCTGCCGCCTGCGTGCTGGCGGCAGGGCTGGCGACAGGGCTGGCGCAACCTGCGGCGGCGCAGGAGTATCCGGCCCAGACCATCAAGATGGTGATTTCGTTCGGCGCCGGCGGCGGCTCCGACATCATCGGCCGCATCGTCGGGCAGCGCCTGCAGGAGAAGCTCGGGCAGTCGGTGGTGGTCGAGAACAAGCCCGGGGCGGGCGGGCTCCTCGGCAACGAGCAGGTCGCGAATTCGCCGAAGGACGGCTACACGCTCGGCGTCCAGACCGCGGGCCAGATCATCGCCGCGGCGATGACCAAGACCATGCGCTACGACGCGGTCGAGGCGTTCGACTGGGTCGGGCAGATCGCAACCGCAGGCCTGCTGATCGTGGTGCGGCCGGACTACCCGCACAAGGACATCAAATCGCTGGTTGCCGCGGCAAAGGCTAATCCGGAGGCGATCAAGTTCGGCAGTCCTGGGTTTGGCGCGACGCAGCACATGGCCGCCGAGCTGTTCAAGCAGAACGCAGGCGTCAACATGCTGCACGTGCCGTATCGCACTTCGCCCGAGGCGCTGGCGTCGCTGCTTTCGAAGAACATCGACGTGCTGTTCGACACCGTCACCGCACTCCAAGGCCAGGTCCAATCCGGGCAGGTTTTGGCGCTCGCGGTCACCGGCAAGGACCGCTTCTCGGCGGTGCCGAACGTACCGGCCGTGTCGGAGTCCGGCGTGGTGCCGAACTACGACGTCACCACCTGGTACGGCCTGTTCGGGCCGAAGGGGATGCCGGCGCCGGTGATCGCCAAGCTCAACAAGGCGCTCAACGAAATGCTGCAGGAAGCGACGGTGCGGGAGCGGCTGGTCAAGGCGGGCGTCGAAGTGAAGGGCTCGACGCCGCAGGCATTGCGCGAATTCATGGTCGCCGAACTCAAAAAGTGGAGCGCGGTTCGCGAAAAGGCCGGGCTCGAGCAGCGATAGCGGAGAAGCGACGGCCCGCCCGCGCGCCGAAAAAGCACGGGCGGGCCGTTCACATATGCGGGCTATTCCGGTTTGAGGCCGGCAAGCTGCGCAGCGTGTTTGGAATTTTCGTATTCCCTGGCGATGTAGACGGCGAAACCCCTCGACGTCTGGAATACTTCCGGCACCAGCTCCGCGCCGCTGGCGACAAACTTGTCCTGCGCCGACTTGTCGGCCAGCGCCTTGACCAGGGCCTTTTCCAAAGTTGCGACGACATCCGCCGGCGTTTTCGCCGGCGCGAGCACGCCCACATAGCTCGCCGCGGTGAAATCCTTCACGCCTGACTCGTTCATCGTCGGCACGTCCGGAAGCCTGGAGAGGCGCTTGGCGGACGCCACCGCGAAGATGCGGATCTTGCCCTGGCCGTGATGCGCAAGCAGCGTCGAAACCTCGGTCATCGCGCCCGACACCGTGCCGGCCAGCACATCGGGCACCAGCGCGCCGCCGCCGCGATACGGCACGTGGACGAACTTCGCCCCGGTCACCGCGTTGAAGCGGGCGAGCGTCATGTGCGAGGCGCTGCCGACGCCGGCAGTGCCGAGCGTGATCTGCTGCTTCTTGGACATCTCGATGAGTTCGGCGAGCGTTTTGGCCTGCACCGAATTGTTGAGCACGATCGAATGCGGAGCGAGGTTGGCAAGCCCGATCGGCACGAAGTCCTTCAATGGATCGTAGGGCAGCTTCGCCTGCACGAACGGGTTGACGGTGAGCGGGCCGTTCGAGCCGGTGAGCAGCGTGTAGCCGTCCGGCGCGGCGGTCGCAACCGCAGCCGCGCCGATGCTGCCGCCCGCGCCGGCGCGGGATTCGACCACGATCAGCTGGCCGAGCGACGGCGACATCGCCTCACCGACGATGCGTGCCACGAGGTCGGCATTGCCGCCGGCCGCAAACGGCACGATCAGCCGGATCGGCTTGTCCGGATAGGCGGCGAAGGCCGTGCGCGGCAGGAGCGAAGCAAGCGGCACGGATGCGAGCGCGGTGAGCAGCGCGCGGCGGGAGATCGTCATGAGTGAACCTCGGGAGAGCGTTGCAGAAATCGCGGGGAAACTATGCGCCGCTTGCCTGCCGGACAAGTGAAATCGGTGCGGCAGAATCCCTCCCCCGCGAGGGGAGGGATGAGACCGCGTCGTTGGCAGTTGCCTAATCCGCGTATTGGCCCGACGCCTTGATGATCGGCGCCCAGCGGTCGATCTCGCCGAGCAGCTTGCGCTGCGCGGCCTCCGGCGTCGCCTGGTCCTGCGGCTGCACGTCGGTGCTGATATCGCTGAAGCGCTTGATCAGGTCCGGGTCCTTCAAGGCGGTCCGCAGCGCCGCGGCGAGCTTCTGCACAATGGCTGGCGGCGTGCCCTTCGGCGCGAACATGCCGTGCCACACGCCGAGCTCGAAGCCCTTGAGGCCGGCCTCGTCGGCGGTCGGCACGTCCGGCAGCGATTTCAGCCGCGCCTTGGTGGTGATCGCATAGGCCTTAATCTGCTTGCCGAGGATCTGCGGCGTGGTGTTGGTCGCCTGGTCGCAGCTCAGATCGATCTGCTTGCCGATCAGGTCGTTCATCACCGGCCCGGTGCCGCGATAGGGCACGGTGGTGATCTGGATCTTGGTTTCCGACTGAAACAGCATGCCGCACAGATGCGATGCGGAGCCGACGCCGGCATTGCCCATGCTGGCCTTAGTGCCGGGCTTTTTCAGGTGATCGATGAGATCCTTCAGCGTGTTCGGTTCGTAGTTGCTCCGCGCAACGATGGTCATCGCCGCGTCGGTGATGAGGCCTACGGGCGCAAAGGCCGTGCGGGTGTCATACGGCAGATTGCGGTAGAGCGTATGCGCCGTCGCAAGGCCGACGTGGTAGATCAGCAGCGTATAGCCATCGGGCTCGGAACGCGCCGCGCGCGCATTGGCGAGCGTGCCGCCCGCCCCGCCCATGTTCTCGATGGTGATCTGCTGGCCGAGCACCTTCGACATCGCTCCCGCAGTCACGCGCGAGATCGCGTCGGTCGGGCCTCCCGCCGCGGCCGGAACGATGATGTTGATCGGCTTCGTCGGATAATCCTGGCCCACAGCAGGGCCAAGCGTGAGCAACAATGCAGCCGCGGCCGCCAGATGGCGCATGACGTATCCTCCTCGCAAGTTCTTCGGTTCTTTCGCGCTGTGCGTCGAGGCGCAGCGCAGGACAAACAGTCTATTCCCCGCACGCTCGCCTTCACAACACGCTTTCGCCATGGACAGGAGCAAAAAGAGACTGAAATTCGCACGCAAGACCGCGCCCCCGGCCGCTTCCCAAAAGGTCCGGCGCGCCTATATTCAACCTCCTTCAGAGCGTCGACACGATCCGAACGGAGCGCCCATGCCCACCCGCCAGATCAAGCTCAATGCCTTCATGCGGCCGGCGAGCATCCACACCGGCGCCTGGCGCTATCCCGGCGCGTGGCCGGACATGAACTTCAATTTCGCGCATATCAAAGAAAGCATTCAAAAACTTGAAGCCGCGAAGTTCGACGCCTTCTTCATGGCCGACCACATGGCCATGCTGAACATGCCGATGGATGCGCTCAAAAGGAGCCACACCGCGACCTCGTGGGAGCCGTTCACCTTGCTGTCGGCGCTGTCGCAGGCGACGACGCATATCGGGCTGGTCGCCACCGGCTCGACCACGTTCGACGTGCCCTATCACATCGCCCGGCGCTTTGCGTCGCTCGATCATATTTCCGGCGGCCGGGCCGGATGGAACATCGTCACCACCTCCAATCCGGACGCAGCGCTGAACTTCGGTCTCGAAGAGCACATGGAGCACGGCGAACGCTATCGCCGCGCCCGCGAGTTCTACGACGTCGTCACCGGGCTTTGGGACAGCTGGGCGGACGACGCATTCATCCGCGACGTCGACAGCGGCGTGTTCTTCGACCCCGACAAGCTGCACACGCTCAACCACAAAAGCGAATTCTTCTCGGTGAAGGGCCCGCTCAACATCGCGCGGCCGCCACAGGGCTGGCCGGTGATCGTGCAGGCCGGCGCGTCGGAGTCCGGCAAGCAGCTCGCGGCCGAAACCGCCGAAGCGGTCTTCACCGCGCTGAACAACATCGATGCGGGTCGAACTTTCTATGCCGACGTGAAGGGCCGGATGCAGAAGCTCGGCCGCAACCCCGACCATCTGAAGATCCAGCCGGCCTGCTTCGTGGTGGTCGGCGACACCGTCGAGGAGGCGAAGGCCAAGCGCGCCAAGCTCGACAGCCTGGTGAATTACGCCAACGCGATCGCCTCGCTGTCGATCGCGCTCGGCACCGATGCCTCCAAGTTCGATCCCGACGGCCCGCTACCGGAAATCCCCGAGAGCAATGCGTCGAAGAGCGGCCGCGAACGCGCCATCGCCATGGCCAAGCGCGACAATCTCACGGTGCGCCAGATCGCGCAGCGCATGGGCGGCTATTCGGGCCTCGCGATGGTCGGCACGCCCAAGACCATCGCCGACGAAATGGAAAAATGGATCGAGACCAGCGCCAGCGACGGCTTCACCATCATGTTCCCGTATCTGCCGGGCGGGCTCGACGACTTCGTCCGCGGCGTCATTCCCGAATTGCAGCGGCGCGGCCTGTTCCGCAAGGAATACGAGGGCAAGACGCTGCGCGAGAATCTCGGCCTGCCGCGGCCGGGCAACCGCTTCTTCGACAACAAGGCGGTGGCCGCCGAATGAGCGAGATCGAGAACTTCCACGCCCACGTCTATTACGATGTGGCCGAGCGCGCGAAGGCGCAAAAGCTCTGCGAAGCGGCGGGACAGAAGTTCGGCGTCAAGGTCGGACGCATGCACGACAACCCGGTCGGACCGCATCCGCGCGGGAGTTGCCAGCTCACCATCGAGACCGCGCAGCTATCCGACGTGCTGCCCTGGCTGGTGCTCAACCGCGGCAAGCTCACCGTGTTCACCCACGCGCAGACCGGCAATGCGCTCAAGGATCACACCCAGCACGTGATCTGGCTCGGCCCGTCGGAAACGCTGAAGCTCGACCAGTTTCGGTAGGGTGGGCAAAGCCGCGAAGCGGCGTGCCCACGTGTCGCACCAAGCAAGAAGCGTGGGCCCGGCGCTGGCGCGCATTGGCCCACCCTAGAACTAAACGCTACGCCCCAGCACGTTCGACAGGTCATGATAGATCGTGTGCAGGTGCTGCGCCTCGGGATCGACCGACGCCATCTCGATGACGAAGCCGTCGCCGATCACCCGGTAGCCGAACGCCCTTTCCGGCATGTTGGGCCCGTACCAGGCGAAATGCACGGCTTGGCGGTCGCCAGACTGGATGCGCCCCCGCTGCGCATCGGCGAGTTGCGCCGGGAAATGCTCGATCGAATAGAGCTCGACCATCGTCCAGAGCATGTCGCGCTGCGCCGATGACAGCTCCGAGGCCGGCAATCCGACCTTCTTCGTGTTCGAACGCTCGCGGCCCGCATAGGAGAGAATGTTGTAAGGCGTGGAATCGCCGATGCGCGCGCGGCCCTGCAGCTTCGGCGCGAGGTCGGCCATCAGGCGCCGCGCGACGCCCTCCTCGTCCTTGAGCGTGTTGAGGCCGGTGTGCGGACCGGACTTCACGCGGTTGGGAAGCGCCGAGAACGAGGTCGGCGTGACCGACACGATGCGGTTGTTGCGCACCGCCACTGACTGCGTCAGGTGATGCCCCTCGCAGCGCAAGCCCCACGCGCCGGTTTCAGCGGGCGTGCCGAACACCGAAAGCGAGAACCGCTCCGACGAACGCTGGCCCGCGCCATTGCCGCTGGCCGCGAGAATATCCTGCAGCAGCATGACGTTCCTGGCCTTGGTGACGCCGTCCGGAGACCAGACCGCGGCGAGCACGTCCCATGCGGCGTCCTTCTGCGCCTTGCTCATCTGTTCGAGCCGCAGACCCGGCTTGATGTAGCCGCCGACGCCGAAATAATTCCAGCCGCGCCATTCAGCACTATCCCAGGCGAATGACGCCGCCTTGCGTTTATCGGGCTCAAGGCCTGCTTGAAACTTGCGGACCCGCTCCAAAAGGTCTGCCGCCGAACCCAGCCCGGAAGCCTGCGCGCTTGCCCTGCCCGGCAGCGCGGCAAGTCCCAGCGTCGCAGCGCCACCCACGATGATGCTTCTGCGATCCACCTGCGACCGGGGATTCGCAAACGGCGAAGGACGCGTTCGTTGTTTCCGCATGTTCGTCTCCAGGCCGTCGCCTCTGCACTTATCAATAACACCGTCGCGGCCACCTGCATTTCAACTGCGCGTTATCCAAGCTAAGTTCCGCTGCAGGTTCATCAGGAACACGCGATATGGCGATCTCCACGCGGCTCACCGAACGCCTCGGCGTCACCCATCCGGTCATGCTGGCGCCGATGGATATCGTCGCCGACGGCAAGCTTGCCGCGGCGGTCACGCGTGCCGGGGGATTCGGCATCATCGGCGGCGGCTATGGCGACGAGGCCTGGCTCAAACGCGAGCTGGATGCGGCAGGCGGTGCCCGCGTCGGCGTGGGCTTCATCACCTGGAGCATGGCGAAGCAGCCTGGCCTGCTCGACCTGGTGCTGGAGCGCAAGCCCGCCGCCGTCATGCTGTCGTTCGGCGAGGTCAAGCCGCATGCCGGCAAGATCAAGAAATCCGGCGCGCTGCTGATCTGCCAGGTGCAGACCATCGAGCACACCAGGGAGGCCATCGCCAACGACGCCGACGTGATCGTTGCGCAGGGCGCCGAAGGCGGCGGTCACGGCATCGCACGCGGTACCTTCGCGCTGGTCCCCGCGGTGGTCGATATCGCGCGCGGGACGCCGGTCGCCGCGGCGGGCGGCGTCGCCGACGGACGCGGCCTTGCGGCCGCCCTGATGCTCGGCGCCGACGGCGTGCTGCTCGGCACGCGGTTCTACGCCTGCGTCGAGGCCGCGGGCTTCAAAAGCGCCAAGGAACGCATCGTCGCGGCAAGCGGCGACCGCACCATCCGCGGCATCCTGTTCGACATCGCGCGGCGCAACGTGTGGCCGTCGCCCTATGCCGGCCGCGTCCTGCGCAACGAATTCTCCGAGCGCTGGCGCGGCCGCGAAGCCGATCTGATGCAGCACCCCGAAGAGGCCGACCGCTACGCCAAGGCGCGCGAGGCCGGCGATTTCGACACCGCGGCCGTCATCGCCGGAGAGGCGGTCGACCTGATCGGCGACATTCCGCCGGCGGGCGAAATCGTCGAGCGCATGACGCGGGAGGCCGCAACGCTGCTCGCCGGTGCGTCGAACCGCTATCGCGCCACGGGCTGACGGGCTAGGCTCGGCGCCGTCAATCCAAAAAACGGACTGCGCCTCATGAACCGCCTTGTCGACCTGCCGCCCGAACAGCAGACGCCCGAACAGAAGAAGGTCTTCGAGCAACTCGTCGCCGGACGGGGCCGCATTCTCGGGCCCTACAAGATCTGGATCCATTCGCCGACGGTCGCTGCCGGGATGGAGCACATCGGCACTTACCTGAACAAGAAAGGCTCGCTGTCCGAGCGCGAAGTCGAGATGGGGATTCTCGTCATCGCCCAGCACTGGGACGCCAACTACGTGCGCCAGGCGCATATCAAGATGGGCAAGCAGGTCGGGCTCAGCCAGGAGATCATCGACGCGATCCTCGCCGGCCACGATCCCAAACTGACCGACCCGCACGAGCGCGCCGTGCACCGCTTCGCCGTCTCGCTGGTCTCCGGCGCGAAGCTGCAGGATGCCGAGTTCGCCGAGATCGAGAAGGCGATCGGCCGCGACGGCGTCGCCGAGGTGCTGGTGCTGCTCGGCTACTACACGTCGGTCGCGCTCGGCATGAAGGTGCACGAGGTGCCGGTACCGCCGGGATGACCGCGTGAACCATCTCGAAACCAATAGAAGTTTCAGCAGAAGCAATCCAATCGGAAAAAACGTAAGCAAAGGAAACGCATCCCGAAAAATGTCCAGGGACATATCCAGGAGACCGGAATGAGCACCCGCCGCCAGTTCATCAAGCTTTCCACCGCAGCCCTTGCGACCGCTTCGCTACCGGGCGCGGGATTGGCCCAGGCATGGCCGTCACGGCCGATCCGCGTGATGGTTCCGTTCGCAGCCGGCAGTTCGCTCGACATCGTCGGACGGCTGGTGATGGATCCGCTGTCGACGCAACTCGGCCAGCCGATCGTGATCGAGAACCGCGGCGGCGCCGGCGGCACCATCGGCAGCGCGCTGGTCGCCAAGGCCGAGCCCGATGGCTATTACCTGCTGGTCCAGGCGTCGGCGCATTCGTCCGCGCCTGCCGCGTATACGAACATCGGCTACGACGTCGTCAAGGATTTCATCGCCGTCATTCCGTTTGGAACGCTGCCGAACGTCACCGTGGTGGCGCCCTCGAGCGGCATCAAGACGCTGAAGGACCTGGTCGACAAGGGCAAGTCCGGGCAGATCAGCTACGCGTCGGCGGGCGTCGGTAGCGCCACCCATTGGGCGGCCGAGCGCATCCGCGTCGCCGGCGGCTTCCAGGGCGTGCACGTGCCGTTCCGCGGCGGGCCCGATGCGCTCACCGAAGTCATGGCCGGGCGCGTCGATTTCACCTCGATGGGCATGTCGGCGGCCCTGCCGCTGATCAAGGGCGGCAAGCTGACGCCGCTCGCGGTCAGCACACCCAAGCGGTCCGCGGCCCTGCCCGACGTGCCGACCACGCTCGAGGCCGGCCTGCCGAATTCCGATTACACCTACTGGATGGGACTGTTCGTCTCCGCCAGGACGCCGCAGCCGATCGTCGAGCGGTTGCGCAGCGAAACCGAACGGGCGCTGAAAAATCCCAACGTGGTCGAGAAGTTCGCGGCACAGGGTATCGAGCCGATGCCGTTGTCGACCGCCGAATTCAATGCGCTGATCCGGAAAGAAGTCGAATCCAACATCGCGCTGGTGAAGGCGGCGGGACTGAAGTTCAACTGACGGGCCGTGAGATGGAACGATCGCTTGCACTGGCCGGGAAGATCGCGGTCCGCCTGATCGAGCGGAAGCAGACCGTGGCGGTCGCCGAAGGCTCGGCCGGCGGATTGATCTCGGCGGCGCTGCTCGCGGTGCCGGGCGCGTCGGCTTATTTCGTCAGCGGCGCGGTGGTCTACACCGGCGCGGCGCGCGGCGTGCTCGCGGGCATTACGCTCGAGGAGATGAAGGCGGCCAAGATCCGTCCGGCCAGCGAACCCTATGCGGCGCTGCTGGCGCGCCGGATGCTCGAGCGGCTCGAAACCACCTGGGGACTCGCCGAGGCCGGCGCCGCGGGCCCGACCGGCAACCGTTACGGCGATCCCGCCGGCCACACCTGCATCGCGGTTTCCGGCCCGTCGGAGAAGACGGCCACGCTGCGGACCGGCAGCAGCGACCGGTCCGCCAACATGAACGCCTTCGCGGTGCGCGCGCTCGAATTGTTCGCCGAACAGATCGGCGCGAAGTAGGCCACGCATCATCCCAGGGAACCAGCATGCCTGCCGACATCGATCCGCGCTCCGGAATGCGCCTGCCGTTGCCCAACCGCGGCGACCTCGATGAGGCGGGGAAGAAAGCCTACGACCGCGGCATGACGCCGGGCGCGACGATCGCCGGATTGCAGGGGCCGGCCGGCATTCAGCTCTACAGCCCGAAGACGGCGGCACAGGCTTCCGCGCTCAACCGGTACCTGCGCTTCGAGGCAGGCTTCACCGCGCATGTGCGCGAGGTGGCGATCCTGATCACCGCGCGCGAGATGGACAGCCAGTTCGAATGGGTGGCGCACGAGCCCGAGGCGCTCAAGGAAGGCGTTCCGCAGAAGGTCATCGACATCATCAAATACCGCCGCAGCACGCAGGGCATCGACGAAACCGACGCGGCCATCATCGAGCTGGGCCGCCAGCTCTGGCGCGACCACAAGGTGCAACCGGAGACCTTTGCACAATTGAAGTCGATATTCGGCCCGAACCGGTTTGTCGAACTGGTGATGCTTATGGGCAACTATGCCGCGACCGCGGCCCTGCTTTCGGCCGTCGACATGCAATTGCACGCCGGAAAGAGCCCTCTGTTGCCAATTCCCTGATTTCGGCGCAATCTTCGCGTTGCACTCACGCGGCGCGGGCAAAGCCGCGCACGAAACGTGGCTAACCACCGCTATTAGCCATGCCTACGTCACCTTGCCGCATGTCTGCAGCGGGCGGCGCGCGATACATTTTTTAGGACCTGACAAGGCTTTAGCTCGTTGGGTCAACGGTGGAACGAGCGGCGCGCTCATCAATCGGGAATTTGCGTTGTGAAGCAGAACGGAAGCCACGCCGCTGAAGACATTCGCACGCAGTTTACAACCACGCAGAGTCCAATCGCTGCAAAAGCCCCAAGCATCGCCGATCTGTTCGCCGAGCGCGAAGGCGACCGCTATACGATGCACACCCGTCATCTCAACGAGCAGATGGTGCGGGTGCTGCGGACCATCGGCTACGACGTCCAGTTCCGGCGCGGCAAGGGCCAGTATCTCTACGACCGCGACGGCGACCGCTATCTCGATCTGCTGAGCGGGTTCGGCGTGTTCGGCATCGGCCGCAACCACCCGGCGCTGCGGGACGCGTTGAGCGAGGTGCTCGACAACGACCTGCCCAATCTCGTGCAACTCGACGTGTCGACGCTGGCCGGGATATTGGCCGAGCGCCTGCTCGCGCAGGTGCCCTATCTCGACAAGGTGTTCTTCGCCAATTCCGGCGCCGAAGCGGTCGAGGCCGCGATCAAGTTCGCGCGCGCGGCGACCGGCCGGCCGGGCATCGTATTCTGCGATCACGCGTTCCACGGCCTGACCAACGGCGCGCTGTCGCTGAACGGCGACGCGATCTTCCGCGACGGCTTCGAGCCGCTGCTGCCGGACACGACGAGCGTTCCGTTCAACGATCTCGCGGCGCTGGAGCGCGCGGTCTCGTCGCGCAAGGTCGCAGCCTTCTTTGTCGAGCCGATCCAGGGCAAGGGCGTCAACATGCCGGCGGACGGCTATCTTGCGGCCGCCGCCGAGATCTGCCGCCGCCACGGCACGCTGTTGGTGGCCGACGAGATCCAGACGGGCCTGGGCCGCACCGGCCGGTTCCTCGCCGTGGAGCACTGGAACGTCGAGCCGGACATGGTGCTGCTGGCGAAGGCGCTTTCGGGCGGCCACGTGCCGTGCGGCGCGGTGCTGATGCGCCGGCCGATCTTCGAGAAGATGTTCAACCGCATGGACCGCGCCGTGGTGCACGGCTCGACCTTCGCCAAGAACGACCTGGCGATGGCGGCCGGCATCGCGACCCTCGACGTGATCGTCCAGGAGCGGCTGATCGAGAACGCAGCCCAGACCGGCGAACGGATCATGCAGGGCCTTTCGGCGCTGGTGCCGAAATACGAGATGCTGCGCGAGGTGCGCGGCAAGGGCCTGATGATCGGCGTCGAGTTCGGCCCCCCGGAATTGTTCCGGCTGAAGGCGTCGTGGAGCCTGCTCGAGACGGCGAACAAGGGATTGTTCTGTCAGCTCATCACCATTCCGCTGTTCAAGGACCACAAGATCCTCTGCCAGGTCGCGGGACATGGGCTGCACACCATCAAGCTGATCCCGGCGATGGTGATCAACGACGAAGACTGCAACTGGGTGGTCGACGCGTTCGACACCGTCATCGCCGGCAGTCACCGCGTGCCGGGCGCGGTCTGGTCGCTCGGCAAGACCTTGGTCAGCCACGCCGCCAAGGCCCGCATGGCTGGCTGAATTTTCGGCCGCTGAAATAGGCTAACCGAGCGGTTCCGTCCCGGACGAGACCATTTTCTGCCTTTTCCCGGTGAGTCGTGGCGGAACGCGCATGCGCCGCCGCGCGTTTTATTCTCACACTCATCAATTGCGAGGAAAAGTCATGACCAGGACCCTTACTGCGCTTGCCGCAGCCGGCGCCATTGCGGTCGCTGCGATTGCAGTGCCGTCAACAGCCGAGGCGGGTGGCGGCCGCATCGCCGCAGGCGTGATCGGCGGTCTCGCCGCCGGCGCGATCATCGGCGGCGCGTTGGCCTCGCCGTACTACTATGGCGGCGGTCCGTATGCGTATGGCGGACCCGCCTACTATGGCGGCGGCCCGTACTATGCCTATGGCGGTGGCTGCTACTTCCAGCGCGAACGCTATTGGGACGGCATCGGCTGGCGCGTCCACCGCGTCCGGGTTTGCCAGTAACGTCCTGACAGCCTGATCGACGTTTCTTTCGCCGGCTTTCCGCCATCCGGAAGGCCGGCGAAGCTTTGTCGGCCGCCGCGTTCGTTCAGCGCCGGCCCTGCATGTGGCTCACCACCGCTGCGGTCGGCCAGCAATCGAGCTTCAGCCCGCTCGCCTTCTGATATTCGCCGAGCGCCGCGCGCGTCAGCATTCCGGCCTTGCCGTCGATCTTGTCGCGATAGAGGCCGCGCTCGGTGAGCGTCTTTTGCATCGCCTCGACCTGCTCGGTGCGAAGCTGCGCGTTCTTGCTCCACGATTTCTCGAATGGCTTGCCATCGACGATGCGGTCGCTGAGATGGCCGACGAACAGAACGTACAGGTCGGAGAAATTGTATTCCTTGATGACGAAGTAGTTCTTCGGCGTGAGAAACGCCGGACCGTAGGTGCCCTCCGGCAGCAGCAGCGACGCCTCCTTCGTGAGCTCGCCGTCCGAGAGCCGGCGGCCATGGGCCGCCGCGTAACCGCGCTTGAGCCACTCGCCGACCGGCAAGACGTGCGCCGGCTGGGCGATGGTGCAATCGACGTTTCCCGGACTGCGGACCTCGTAGGCCCAGCGCTCGCCGCGCACCCAGCCCTTGTTGGCAAGCTGCTTTGCCGCGGACGCCAGCGCATCGGGCACCGACGTCCAGATATCGACGCGGCCGTCGCCGTCGAAGTCGACCGCGTGCTTGTAGTATTCCGACGGCAGGAACTGGGTCAGCCCCATCGCGCCGCCCCAGGAGCTGCGCATCCGCTCGCGCGGCACGCCGTCCTGCAGCATCTTCAGCGCAGCGAGGAATTCGGCGCGGAACATGTCCTTGCGCCGCCCGGTGTAGGCCTGGGTCGCGAGCACCCGCAGCGCATCGTGCGGCAGCTTGTAGCCGCCGAACGCCGTCTCGCGGCCCCAGATGGCGAGAATGATCTGCGGCGGCACGCCGAACTGCTTCTCGATGGCATCGAGGGTCGCACGATGCGCGGTGAGGAGCTTCTTTCCTTCGGCGGCGAGGCGGGCAATCGAGCTTTCGCGCACGTAGTCGGCGGGCGTCTGCACGAACTCCGGCTGCTGCGGCGGCGGCCGCTCCGGCCGTCCGGTGAGCGCCAGATCGGGCAGCGACAGGTCCGGTTCGACCCCTCGGATCGCGGCGTCGAAGGTCGGGCGCGAGACGCCCATGCGCTGCGCCTCGGGCCAGAGTGATTGCAGGAAGGCCTGGAATTGCGGGTCGGCCGCCTGCGCCACCGGCGACATCACGAACAGCACAACCAGAATCGCGAGCCAGCGTCTCAACATCGTCGAATCCAGTCCACTCAGACCGATGCTTCGGAGTTTGTGGCCTTGGGTCGCCGCTTCCGCTGACCCAAGGCTGAACAAATCGATTCAGTGTTGTCGAATCTATCCTAGTGGTGACTGACGTGCTTCTGCGCATAGACCGGCTGGCTCAACCGCTCGACATAGGCGATGCCGACCGCCGAGAGGATGAACAGGCCGTGGATGATCGCCTGCCACATGATGCCCTGTTCGGTATAGAGCGCGTTCTCCTTGCCGAGTTGCCCCGCGTAAAGGAAGGTCCGCAGCAGGTGGATCGACGAGATGCCGATGATCGCCATCGCAAGCTTGATCTTGAGCACACTGGCGTTGACGTGACTGAGCCACTCCGGCTGGTCCGGATGCTTTTCGAGCTGGAGCCGGGACACGAACGTCTCGTAGCCGCCGACGATCACCATGGTGAGGAGGTTGGAGATCATCACCACGTCGATCAGCCCGAGCACCACCAGCATGATCTCCTGCTCGGTGTAGTTGAGCGTGTGCAGGACGAGGTGCCACAGCTCCTTGAGGAACAGAACGACATAGACGCCCTGGGCGACGATCAGTCCGAGATAAAGCGGAAGCTGGAGCCAGCGCGAGGCGAAGATCAATTGCGGCAGCGGACGAAGCGCGGGGGCTTCCGGCGGCACGCTCGGTTCGTCTGCGGCCATCGACATCGTGTGTTCTCCCATTGCCGCCATCGGGCGTTGAACGCACGAGTTATATGCGATTCGATGACATTCAAGCGCCGCGGCGCAGATAGGCCTCGGCAGCCGTTCGCACCTGAACCGGCAGGTCGCCCGAGCGGGCCAGAACCACGAGCCGCGCCTCGGTCGTGGCAAGGCGGATCTTCAGCAGCGGCGCGTAGCGGTCGGAGATGTAGAAGCCCAGCGCGTCATCGGCGCTGGCGAACTCGATCAGCACCACCCGCTCCGGAACGAAGGCCCCGGACATCGGCGTCACCTTGCCGCCGCGCGCCAGGAAGCGTCCGCCGAAGCTGTTCACCACCGCCGGAACCGCCTCGGCATAGGGCTTGAAGCGCTCCATGTCGCGCATGATGTGGCCGCCGAGCACGTAGGCCCTGCCCTCGCCCGGCTCTTCCAGCCCTTCGACCGTGAAGGCGTTGACGCCGGGGCCGAGCGATACAACGAGCTTTGCCGTGTCCACCTCATCGTCCAGGCGCGCGATCAGCGGCGCGCCGAACGTCCAGGGCTGTTCGAACGAGATCATCTCGCCGTCGGCGACAAGACGGCAGCCGTCGGGAAGACGACCGGCCGCAGCCTTGCTCGCCACGAGATAACGCACTTGGCCTCCGGGAGCGCGGTCAGTCTCCCATTGCGCTGGGCGACCTTCCACGTTGTCGGTGTCGTTAATACAGTGTCGGACTGACGGAGGAACCGCAATGAAAAAGACCACCGTCCTCTATGCGCTGGCTTCGGCGGTGTTGTTCGGTGCCTCAACGCCCGCGGCCAAGGTGCTGGTGGGATCGGTGCATCCCGCAATACTCGCGGGCCTGCTTTATTGTGGCGCGGGCGTCGGCATCGCCGTGCTGAGACGGCTTCGAACCGCCGTCGGCACGGCGGCCGAAGCGCCATTATCCAGATCGGACTGGCCGTGGCTTGGGGGCGCAATCGTAGCCGGAGGCGTGGCCGGGCCGCTGCTGTTGATGTGGGGACTTGCGCGCGCGGCAGCGGCGGAAGCCTCGTTGCTTTTAACATTGGAAGGTGCGGCGACGGCGCTGATCGCCTGGCTTGTTTTTCATGAAAGCGTGGACCGGCGCTTGGCAGCCGGAATGCTTTTGCTGCTGGCGGGCGCGGCGGTTCTTGCATGGACGGGAGCCCCGTCGTTCACCGGCATCGCAGGGCCGCTGGCGATTGCCGGTGCATGCTTTGCCTGGGGGCTCGACAACAACCTGACACGAAAGGTGTCCCTCTCCGACCCGCTTCAGATCGTGCAGATCAAGGGGCTGGCCGCGGGACCGATCAATCTGGCGCTCGGGCTTTCCGCGGGCGGCGCAATACCGGAGCCGACCACCACCGTCGTGGCCGCTGCCGTAGGCTTTCTCGGATACGGCGTGAGTCTCGCTTTGTTTGTCTTTGCCATGCGCGACCTCGGCGCGGCCCGCACCGGAGCCTATTTCGGCGCCGCGCCGTTCTTTGGAGCCGCGATCGCCGTAATCGCGCTGGGCGAGCCGATGACGCTCCAGCTTGCGCTGGCAGGGCTGCTGATGGCGGGCGGCGTCTGGCTGCATCTGACCGAACGCCATGAGCATGAGCATCGCCACGAGGCCGTGCTGCACGCACACCCGCACGTGCATGACAGTCACCACCGTCATGCGCACGGAGCCGGCGATCCGCCGGGCGAGCCGCATACGCATGCGCACCGGCACGAGCCGATGACGCACGCACATCCGCATACGCCGGACGTGCACCACACCCATCGTCATAGCCTGTGGCAGTCCCTGTTTGGACGCCGGGACAGGCGCCACGATGGGTGAGCACAGGCCGACTATATCGTGGCGGACAGGGACCTGTGCCGTGCAGCCAACGAGGAGGCGATACTGGACGATTTGGTTCCATCGCCAGATGGAACAGGAGCCAGCTCACACACATTAGACTAGAACGCTGCAGAGCCGCGGAGCGGTCACCGTGAAAATTTCTTGTATTTGATCCGTTTCGGCATCACCGAATCCTCGCCGAGCCGGCGGATCTTGTCCTTCTCGTAGTCCTGGAAGTTGCCCTCGAACCATTCGACATGGCTGTCGCCCTCGAAGGCCAGGATGTGGGTGGCGATGCGGTCGAGGAACCAGCGATCGTGGCTGATGATGACGGCGCAGCCGGCGAAATCCTCCAGCGCCTCCTCCAGCGCACGCAGCGTGTCGACGTCGAGATCGTTGGTCGGCTCGTCGAGCAGCAGAAGATTGGCGCCGGACTTGAGCATCTTGGCGAGGTGCACGCGGTTGCGTTCGCCGCCGGACAGCTGGCCGACCTTCTTCTGCTGGTCCGCGCCCTTGAAGTTGAAGGCCGAGACATAGCCGCGGCTATTCACCTCCCGCTTGCCGAGCAGGATGATGTCCTGCGAGTTGGAGATTTCCTCCCAGACGTTCTTCTTGCCGTCGAGCGCATCGCGCGACTGATCGACATAGCCGAGCTGCACCGACTCGCCGACCTTGATCGTGCCGGCGTCCGGCTTTTCCTGCCCGGTGATCATCCGGAACAGCGTGGTCTTGCCCGCGCCGTTCGGACCGATCACGCCGACGATGCCGCCGGGCGGCAGCTTGAAGGTCAGGTCGTCGATCAACAGATTGTTGCCGTAGCCCTTCCGCAAGTGATCGAAGTCGACGACGTTCTGGCCGAGCCGCTCCGCCACCGGGATGACGATCTGCGCGGTCTGGGTCTGTTTCTCGTTCGCCTGCTTGAGCAGGTCCTCGTAGCGCTCGTAGCGCGCCTTGGATTTCGCCTGCCGCGCCTTGGGTGACGCGCGGATCCACTCCTGCTCGCGCTGCAGCGTGCGCTGGTGCGCCGCCTCTTCGCGGCCCTCCTGCTCGAGCCGCTTCTGCTTTCCGACCAGCCAGGCCGAATAATTGCCCTGGTACGGAATGCCGCGGCCGCGGTCGAGCTCGAGAATCCAGCCGGTGACGTTGTCGAGGAAGTAGCGGTCGTGGGTGACGATCAGGATGGCGCCCGGATAGTCGCGCAGGTGCCCTTCGAGCCAGTTCACCGACTCGGCGTCGAGATGGTTGGTCGGCTCGTCGAGCAGCAGAAGGTCCGGCTGGTCGAGCAGGAGGCGGCACAGCGCGACCCGGCGGCGCTCGCCGCCGGAGAGCTTGGTCACGTCGGCGTCGTCCGGCGGACAGCGCAGCGCGTCCATCGCCAGGTCGACCTGGGAGTCGAGTTCCCAAAGGTTCTTGCTGTCGATCTGGTCCTGCAGCTTGGCCATTTCCTCGGCGGTCTCGTCCGAGTAGTTGGCGGCGATCTCGTTGTAGCGGTCGAGCAGCGCCTTCTTGGCGGCAACGCCCTTCATCACGTTGTCGCGAACGCTCAGCTCGGCATCGAGCTGCGGTTCCTGCTCCAGGTAGCCGACGCGGGCCCCTTCGGCCACCCAGCCCTCGCCGACGAAGTCCTTGTCGATGCCGGCCATGATCCGCAGCAGCGTGGACTTGCCCGAGCCGTTCACGCCCAGCACGCCGATCTTGGCGTCCGGGTAAAACGAGAGGTTGATGTTTTCGAGGACTTTGCGGTTGCCGGGGTAAGTCTTGGTCAACCCCTGCATATGGTAGATGAATTGACGGCCGTTCATTGCTGGCTTCGTTTCCGAAAATTTGAGGATTTTATGGGAGATTGAACGCTGATTTAGCGACCGATATGGCCGAGAGCAAGCCGCCGGGACCGCTGAACACCGGCGATGAACCTCCGCAGCGTCACCGCCGACCAATGGGCAAGTTGAAGCCAACAACAAACACCAGCGGAACGGCGTCATGTCTAGCTTGATCGAACTGGGAAAGACCCTGCTGCGGTCCCTAACCGACGGTTACCGCCCGGAACGGCACTATATGCGCGGTCCCGGCCCCAAGTGGCGGGCGAAGCACGGCCAGGCCTAAGGGCCAAAACCCGACGCCGAATGCCTCCTCCAATTGGCCGGGCTCGCAAAGGCCCGGCCCTATGGCCCGGCCCTATGGTCCACCGCCCAGGGCCCGCCCTGGTGCCTCCTGCCAACGCAGCCCCCTGCCCCTCTGGCCACCCGCCATCTGACTTCCTAGTCTCGCGCCCCGAAAACGGGGGTTCGAATGGCCGCCACGCTCAAGGTTGCGCTGGTTTCGCGCACGGTGTTCTACGCGCCGGTCTGGGTCGCGGAGCGCAAGGGCTATTTCCAGGGCGAAGGTGTCAATCCCCGCTTTGAAATCTTCGACAATGCCGAGAAGATCAACGAGGTGATGCGCTCGGGCGAGGCGCAGATCGCCATCGCCAGCGTCGAGGCCCTGGTCGCCGACGCCTTCAGGGGCGGCCCGTTCCGCATTGTCGCAAGCGTCGCGCAGAAGCCGCCGCACTTCATCATCGCCCGGCCGCACATCAAGGCCGTGACCGACCTCAAGGGCGCCCGCTTCGGAGTGCTGTCGCTGCACGAGGGCACCACCTATTTCGTCCAGGACATCGAGAAGGCGCTCGGCTGGAAGCGCGGCGACATCGTGATCGACGCGGTCGGCGGCGCGCCGACCCGCTGGAAGCTCCTGCGCGAGGGCAAGATCGACGCCGGCCTGCAACCCTTCCCGCTCAGCTATGAGTTGGAGGACGCGGGCTTCAGCAATCTCGGACGCATCGCGACCTACGTTCCGGACTACGAATTCACCGCAGTCTTCCTCGACCCGGCCTGGGCCGGGAAAAACCGGCAGGCCGTCGCGGGCTTCCTGCGGGCCCTGCGCCGCGGCCAGGCCGCGATGGCGGCCGAGCCGGACCTTGCCGCCGACGTGCTGGTCAAGGAACTCGGCACCACACAAGCCTATGCCCGGCGCGCCATCTCGGACGCGCTGAACTTCGGGCTGATGCCGGAGGGGCTCGCCGCCTCCGAAGCGGGCCTGCGGCGCGTGTTCACGACGCTGCAGGGCGCGGGGCTTGTGCCCCGTGGCGAGACCTTCGACATGGGCCGCTTCGTCGATCCGGGCTACCTCGCGGCGGCGCGCTGACCTCGGCTTTGGATTTCAGACCATGCGGATCGGATGCGTCGACTTCGTGAGCAACACGTTCTTTCCGGCGACCGCCGCCGAGGAGCTTGGCTGCTTCGCCGCCGAAGGTGTCGAGGCGCATGTCGAACTGCTGCGAACCCTCGTTGCGTTTCCGGCTCTGCGCGATGGAGAGGTCGAGTTTCTGGCGGCGCCCGCGCATTCGGTGCTTCGCGCCTTTCCGGATTGGAAGGGCGCAAAGCTGGTCGTGGCACTGGCGCAGGGAACGCCGTGGCTGGTCGTGCTTCGCTCCGATGTGCCGGGCGAACGCGGCGACGTGACGGCGCTGAAAGGGCTGCGGATCGCCGCTGCTCAGGGACCCAATCTCGTGTTCCGCCAGTTCCTGATCGAACTCGGTCTTGAGCCCGACCGTGACGTGCAGATCATCAGCCTGCCGGGCGGCGAGGACGCCGACGTCAATTTCGGGGTGCTGGCGGCGCGTGCGCTCGAAGACGGCCTGATCGACGGTTTCTTTGCAAACGCCATGGGTGCGGAGGTTTCGATCCGGAGACGGATCGGGAGAATCCACATCGACCCACGGCGCGACGGCAATCGCTACGCCGCCGCAAGCCGCTTTACCTTCGCAGCCCTCATCACCACGGACGACGTGATCGCGCGCCGCAAGACCGAAGTCGCCTCCGTGGTCCGCGCCATCGTGAAGGCGCAACAGGCTCTTCGTGCAGACCCGGGGCGCGCAACCGAGGTCGGCAGACGCCGGTTTCCGCCCGACGCTGCCGAACTGATCGCGTCTCTCGTGACGCGAGACCTGCCGTTTTACGATCCGAGGATCACGGAAGAGTCCGTTGCCGGGGTCAACCGGTTTGCGCAGTCGCTTGATCTCATCAAGGCGCCCATCCCCTATGGGCAAATGGTCGCCGAGACGTTCCGCGATTTGTGGGCATTGTGAGCCGGGGTTTGAGCGCATACGGTCTTGTGCGGGCGCGCGCGGCGCGACACACTCCGCCCGATTTTTCTGTCTCAGGAGTGATGCAATGGCCCTTCGCTGCGCGATTCTCGACGACTACCAGAACGTGGCGCTCAAGCTCGCCGACTGGTCGAAGCTCAAGGACGTCGAGACCAAGGTGTACACCGACGCGGTGCGGCGCACCGACGCCGACACCATCCGCGACTGCAAGGACTTCGAGATCGTCGTGATGATGCGCGAGCGCACGCGGTTTCCGCGCGCCGTCATCGAGGCACTGCCCAAGCTGAAGCTCCTGATCACCACCGGGGCCTATAACGCGTCGATCGACATGAAGGCCTGCCAGGAGCGCGGCATCACGGTCTGCGGCACCACCAGCCACGGCAATCCGACCACCGGCATCGCCTTCGGCCTGATGCTGGAGCTGACCCGGCGGATCGGCTGGGAGAACGCCCGGATGAAGGCCGGCGAGCACTGGCAGATCACGCTCGGCATGGACATCGAGGGCAAGACGCTGGGCCTGCTCGGCCTCGGCAAGCTCGGCGCGCGCGCGGCCGGCGTCGGCAAGGCGTTCGGCATGAAGGCGATCGCCTGGAGCCAGAACCTCACGCCCGAGCGCTGCAAGGAGGTCGGCGTCGATTACGTCACGAAGGACGATCTGTTCAAGAACTCGGACTTCCTGTCCATTCACGTGCAACTCGGCGAGCGCAACCGCGGCCTGGTCACCGCCCGCGAGCTCGGCCTGATGAAGAAGACGGCCTATCTCGTCAACACCTCGCGCGGGCCGATCGTTCAGGAAAGCGCGCTGCTCGACGCGCTGAAGAACAAGCAGATCGCGGGCGCCGGCCTCGACGTGTTCGACGTCGAGCCGCTGCCGGTCGACCACCCGTTCCGCAAGCTCGACAATGTCGTGCTGACGCCGCACCTCGGCTATGTCAGCCAGCAGAACTACGAGCGCTACTACCCGGATATCGTCGAAAACATCCGCGGCTTCCTCGACGGCAAGCCGGTTCGGGTCATCGCGCCGAAGTAGCCCGGCATCCGGTACGGCAGCCCGCAAAGTCCTGCACAGAGGCCCGCATATCGGCGGAGGGTCCATGCTATAGAAGCGCGGGCCGCGGCCCTTCTTCCATCCTAGGATAGGGCCTGCCGGGAGCAGTCGAACCCGAACTCAAAAGAAACGGGCAACGCCTAAGGAGCAAAAATGTCGAGCTACAAGCTGGTGACGTATCAATCTGAGAAGGGCCCCCGCGCAGGCATCGTGGTGGACGACAAGCTGTTCGATGCCGCGGCGCTCACGCGCAAGGCTGCTTATGCCAGCATGCTCGACATCCTCAACGACTGGTCATCGGCGAAGGGTACGCTGAAGAAGGCTGCCGCGGCTGCCGGAAAAAGCAAGCTCAAGAGCCGGCCGGTCGGCAAGGCGAAGCTGCTCCCGCCGGTGATGTACCCGTCGGCGATCTACTGCGCCGGCGCCAACTACACCGACCACATGATGGAGATGGCGAAGCTGCAGGGCATCCCGCCCGCGCCGGATCCGCACGATGTGGGCCTTAATCCCTGGCACTTCATCAAGGCGTCGCGCACGGTGGTCGGCGACAAGGCGACGATCAAGCTGCCGAAGGCTTCCAAGGCGATCGACTGGGAGGCCGAGCTCGGCGCCATCATCGGCAAGAAGGCCAAGGACGTGCCGCTGGAGAAGGCGCTGGACTACGTCGCGGGCTATACGGTCGCCAACGAACTGTCGGCGCGCGACCTCGGCCGCCGCGACCAGCTTCCCGACGCCACGCCGTTCAAGTGGGACTGGGTCGGCCAGAAGTGCTTCGACGACGCCTGCCCGATCGGCCCGTGGATGGTTCCGGCGAGCGACATCAAGGACCCGCAGAAGCTCGGCATCAAGCTCTGGGTCAATGATGTGATCAAGCAGGATTCCAACACCAGCGACATGATCTTCAATCTCGCCGAGCAGCTGTCGCACCTGTCCTCGCGCATCACGCTCTATCCGGGCGACATCATCCTCACCGGCACGCCCGCGGGCGTGGGCGCCGCGCGGCGCGAGTTCCTCAAGGCCGGCGACACCACGCGGGTCTGGGTCGAGAACGTCGGCACGCTCGTCAACAAGATGGCGTGATGCCGCGTCTGCCAACGCCCGCCGCGGTTGCGGCGGGCGCTTTTTTGCACCTAAAATTCGAGTGCGGCGAACTCATAGTCGAGGGGCGAACCATGCGTCGGCTGTTGCTGGCTTTCGGGATTCTGTTCGGGATTTCCAATCCGGTCGTCGCGCAGGACAACTGGCCCACCAAGCCGGTCAAGGTCGTGGTCCCGCTTACCCCCGGCAGCGCCACCGACGTGATGGCGCGCATCGTGTTCGACGAGGTCTCGCGGCAGGTCGGCCAGCCGATCGTCATCGAGAACCGGCCCGGCGCGGGCAATTCGATCGGCATGAACGCGGTCGCCAAGGCCGATCCCGACGGCTACACGATCCTCGCCAACTCGTCGTCGCACACCGTGAGCCCCGCGGTGCGCGCGACGATGCCGCTCGACACAGCGAACGATCTCTCCGCGATCATCCCGCTCGGCAACATGCCGGTGACGATCCTGTTCAACCCGAAGAAGGGCTACAAGAAGCTCAGCGACTTCGTCGACTGGGCCAGGGCCAATCCCGGCAAGGCCAACTACTCGTCGGCCGGCGCGGGCAACTCCTCGCATCTCAACGGCGAGTTGTTCCGGCTCGCCGGCGGCTTTGAGGCGGTACACCTGCCGTTCAAGGGCGCGCCGGAGGCGATGACCGAGGTGATCGCCGGGCGCTCCGATTTCTACTTCTCGCCTCTGGTCAACGCGCTGCCGCTCCTGAAGGACAACCAGTTGCAGGCGCTCGCGGTCAGCAACTCGGCGCGCGCATCGGCGCTGCCCGACATCCCGACCGTCGCCGAAGCCGGCTATCCGAAGTCGGAATACAACTTCTGGGCCGGCGTGTTCCTGCCGGTGAAGACCCCCGCGCCGATCAAGCAGAAACTCTATGCCGAGATCGCCAAGGCGCTCGATGCGCCCACGGTGCGCGACAAGCTGAAGAACCTCGGGGCCGATCCGTTCAAGATCACCTCGGCCGAATTCGACGCGCGGGTGCGCAGGGAGATCGAGACCAACACGCAGGTCGCGCGCGCCGCCAACATCAAGGTCGAATGAACCAATTTTTGACCGGCGGGCAACGCCGGCAAAACAAACGGGAGGAAGTCATGCCGCGCCTGATCGTTGCGCTGGGACTGCTCGTGCTCGCGAGCATGGGCGTTTCAGCACAGAGCTATCCGACAAAACCGATCCGCGTGGTCGTGCCTTTCTCGGCCGGCAGCGGCACCGACATCGTCGCCCGCGTGGTGATGGAGCAGGTGTCGCAGCAGCTCGGCCAGCCGATCGTGGTCGAGAACCGGGTCGGCGCAGGCGGCGTGCTCGGCATCGGCGCGGTCGCCAAGGCGGATCCCGACGGCTACACGCTGCTCGTGCAGTCGACCTCGTTCGCGGTGGTCGCGACCACCTATTCCAACCCCGGCTACGACGCGCGCAAGGATTTCGCGGGCATCACCGCGCTGGTCAGCCTGCCGAACGTGCTGGTGGTGCAGCCGAACAAGTACAAGGCGCTGAAGGACCTGGTCGACGCCGCGAAGGCCAGTCCCGGCAAGATGAACTATGCCTCGGCGGGCGCGGGCAGCGCGGCGCATCTGAACGGCGAGCGCTTCCGCATGGCGACCGGCACCCAGATCCAGCATGTTCCCTACAAGGGCGGGCCGGAGGGGCTCGCCGCGGTGATGTCCGGCGATTGCGATTTCTATTTCATCCCGCTGCCCGCGGCGCGCGGGCTGGTCTCAGGCGGCAAGCTTGCGATCCTCGCGGTGTCGGGCTCGGCACGCTCGGCGCAGCTTCCGGACGTCCCGACCACTGTCGAGGCGGGATTTCCGAATTCCGAATACGACTTCTGGATCGGCTTCTGGGCTCCCAAGGGCACGCCGCAGGCGATCGTCGAGAAGCTCAACGCCGAAACCGTCAAGGCGCTCCAGAATCCAGCGACCAAGGCCAAGCTTGCGGCCAGCGGCGGCGACCCCATGCCGATGAAGCCCGCCGAGTTCGACGCCTTCGTCAGCAAGGAAATCGACGTCAACGGCACGCTGGTGAAGGCCGCGGGCGTGCAGATCAACTGATCATTCAGGTCAGGTCTTGAAGGGGCCGGTTCCTGAAGGGTCACTTCTTCACCCCGGCCGCTTCGGCGGCCGCGGTCCACTTCTTCAACTCGGCGGCGACATAGCGCGTGAAGTCGTCCGGCGTGCCGCCGAGCGGCTCGTAGCCCATCTTGTCGAGCGCGCCGCGCAGCGCCTCCGACTTGAGCCCCTCGTTGAGCGCCCGCGCGAGCCGGTCGAGGACGTCGCCCGGCGTGCCGGCCGGCGCCATCAGCCCGAACCAGATGCTGGCGTCGAGTTCCGGCAGGCCCACTTCGGCGACGGTCGGAATATCCGGCAGCACGGCGGAGCGCTTCGGCGCGGCCCAGGCCAGCGCCTTGAGCGTTCCGGCCTTGATGTGCGGCAGCACCACCGACACCGCCGAGAACATGACCTGGGTGCGGCCGGCGAGCAGATCGGTGACCGCGGGCGAGCTGCCCTGATAGGGCACGTGCACGAGGTCGACCCCTGCCCTCGCGTTCAAGAGCGCACCCGCCAGATGCGGCGTGGTCGCGATGCCCGAGGAGGCGTAGTTCAACTGGCCGGGCTTCGACTTCGCAAGCGCGATCAGCTCGCTCACGCTGCCTGCGCCGGTCGACGGATGCACCACCAGCACGGTCGGCACGGTGGCGATCAGCGCGATCGGCGCGAAGTCCCTGCCGAAATCGAACGCCAGGTTCGACGACACCGCCGCGTTGACCACGTTGGCGACGGTGCCGAGGAACAGCGTGTAGCCGTCCTTTGGCGCGCGCGCGGCGTATTCGGTGGCGATGTTGCTCGAAGCGCCCGGCCGATTCTCGACCACGAACTGCTGGCCGAGCGCATTGCCGAGATGCGCGGCCAATGCCCGCGACACCAGATCGCCGGCGGCGCCGGCCGGGAAGCCGACCACGATCCGCACCGGACGGTCCGGATAGGTCTGCGCCGCGGATTGGCCTGCGTTCAACCCGACGCACAACGCCACGGCGACCGCGGCCCGCACCCATGCCGTCACCTTTGCGGCCCTCATTTCTTCAACCCCGCCGCCACCGCGACGTCGCCCCAGCGCTTCAGCTCGCTCGCCAGATGGCGCGCGAAGTCCTGCGCATTGCCGGGCATCGGATCGACGCCCTTAGGAGCCCAAGCCGCGATCACGTCCGGCGATTTCACCGCCTCCTGCGCCGCACGCGAGAGCTTGTCGATCACGTCGGGCGGCGTCCCCGCGGGCACCGAGAGCCCGAACCAGATCGAGGTGACGAAGTCCGGCATGCCGGCCTCGATCATGGTCGGCACCTCCGGCAGGACCGACGTGCGTTTGGCGGTCGAGGCTGCGAGCACCTTGAGCTGGCCGGACTTCACCAGCGAGATCACCGCGGTCGCCGGCGAGAACATCACCTGGACGCGGCCGGCCAGGAGGTCGGTCGCCGCCTGCGGACTGCCCTGGTAGGGCACATGCACCAACCTGGCGCCGGTGTTTTGCATGAACAACTCGCCGGACATGTGCGGCGCGCTGCCGATGCCGGTCGAGGCGTAGGTCAGTTCTCCGGGCTTCCCTTTGGCGAGCGCGATCAACTCCTTTACGCTGTTCACCCCGGTGGAGGGATGCACCACCAGGATCACCGCAACCTCGTTGATCAGCGCGACCGGCGCGAAGTCCTTGGTAATATCAAACGACAGGTTCGGCATCATCGCCGCGTTGTTGGCGTTGACCGAGCCCGACAGGAACAGCGTGTAGCCGTCCTTCGGCGAACGCGCGACCTGCTCTGCCGCGAGATTGGAGCCCGCGCCCGGCTTGTTCTCGATCACGAACTGCTGGCCGAGGATCTGGCCCATGCGGTTGCCGAGAACGCGGCCGGTGATGTCGGCGACCGAGCCCGGCGTGAAGCCGACCACGAGCCGCACCGGCCGGTTCGGATAGTCGGACTGCGCGGATGCCGGTTGCGAACCGACAGCGGCGAAGCATGCCGCGATGACTGGAACAATGCGTTGCAAGACACGAAGTGTGACGCCCATGGTGACCCTCCCGAAGTTTCTTGATGTGCAGCGTTTATTTTCTCATTCCGGCGGCGGTCGCCGCCGCGCCCCACTTTTCGATTTCCCGGTCGGAGAATGCCGCGAACTCCTCCGGCGTTCCGCCCATCGCGTCGAACCCCTGCGTCTCGAACAGCTTCTTCACTTCGGCCGACTTGAGCGCTTCGTTGCCGGCGCGCGACAGCTTGTCGATCGCATCGCGCGGCGTGCCGGACGGCGCCCAGAACGCGAACCAGAGCGTACCCTCGAAATCGGGCACGCCCGCTTCCATCATGGTCGGCAGGTTGGGCACCGACGCCGAACGCCTCGCCGCGGTCGATGCCAGCCCCTTGAGCGCGCCGGAGGCGATGTGCGGCAGCACCGCCGCGGCCGGCGACAGCATCAGGTGGATGCGGCCGGCGAGCAGGTCGGTGGTGGCCTGCGGGCTGCCCTGATAGGGCACGTGCGTCATCTTGATGCCGGTCCGCACCGAGAACAGTTCGGTCAGCAGATGCGGATTGGCGCCGACGCCGGTCGAGCCATAGAGCAGTTCGCCGGGCTTCGACTTCGCCAACGCGATCAGCTCCTGCACGCTGTTGACGCCGACGGAAGGGTGCACCGTCAGGATCATCGGCTGTCCGGCAACGACGATCACCGGCATGAAATCGCGCCGGATGTCGAAGGCCTGCTGCGGATTGATCAGTCCGGTGGTCAGGTTCACCGTACCGCCGACCAGCAGCGTGTGGCCGTCCTTCGGCGAGCGCGCGACCAGATCGGCGGCGATGGCGGACGCAGCCCCCGGCCGGTTCTCCACCACGAACTGCTGGCCGAGCGCGGTGCTCCACTGGCTCGCCATCAAGCGCGCGATGATGTCGGTCGAGGACGACGGCACGAAGCCCGCGATGATCCGCACCGGGCGGTTGGGAAAATCCTGCGCTCCGCAAGGAACCGCAGCGCCCACCAGCGACGCCGCCACCAGAAGCCATTTCAATGCACGCACCGTCATTCTCCCCGGTCGTCGTTTCGCCGCCGTTGCGGCATTAGCGCTTGATCCCGGCTTCGTTTACGACGCCGGCCCATTTCTTCAATTCCGCATCGATGAAGCGCGCGAACTCCTCCGGCGACCCGCCGAGCGGATCGACGCCCTGCACGCGCAGCAGCGACGTCACCTCCGGCGATTTCAGCGCCTCGTTGGCTGCGCGCGACAGCTTGCCGACAATCTCGGCCGGCGTGCCGGCCGGCGCGAGAACGCCCATCCAGATGCCCGCCGAGTAACCAGGCACGCCCGACTCGGCCATGGTCGGCACGTCGGGCGCGATCGCTGCGCGCGTCGGCTGGGTGACGGCCAGCGCCTTGAGCTTGCCGCCCTGCACGTTCGACCACACGGTCGCAGCCGGGCCGAACATCAGCGGCACACGGCCGGCCAGCACGTCGTTCATGCTCTGCGCGCTGCCCGGATAGGGAATCTGCGTGAGCTTGATGCCGGCGGCGCTGCTCAGCAGCACGCCCGAGAGATGGCTCATGGTGCCGGCCCCCGACGAGGCGTATTGCAGGCCGTCCGGGCTCGCCTTCGCCAGCGCAATCATCTCCTGAACCGTGCTGGCCGGCAGCGACGGATGCGCCACCAGGATCTGCGGCGCATTGGCGATCGCCATGATCGGCGCAAAGTCCTTGCCGAAGTCGAAGCTGAGATTGTTGATCGCCGGATTGATGCTCTGCGCCACCGTGCACATCAGCAGCGTGTAGCCGTCCTTCGGCGCGCGGGCGACGTATTCGGCGCCGAGGCTCGACCCCGCGCCGGGGCGGTTCTCGACGACGATCTGCTGGCCGATGCCCTGGCTCATCCGGGTCGCCATCGCGCGCGCGATGATGTCGGCAACGGCCCCCGGCGCGAAGCCCACGATCAGGCGCACCGGCCGGGTCGGATAGTCGTCGGCCCGCGCCGCGGTTCCGGCGGGGAACAACGCAAGTGCAAGCAACAACGCACCGGCGGCCCTGGTCCAGCCCTGCATGGCATCCCTCCCGATGGTCCCGCGTCGTTCTTGTCAGGTTTTGCCGCGCGGGTCGGGCGATCATAAACAATCCATTAAGGATTTCGTAGCCGCCTTCCCATTAATGCCGATGCAACCTTGTCGCGGCATGCTCGCCTCTTCATTCGCCGATTTGGGAAGCCATGGCTGACGCAGCTTTCGCGCTGGCAAATCAGTTTGGGTGGCCGCTTGCCATAATCGGGCTGGCGTTCGCCGGCATCATGCTGTGGCGCTGCCTCAGGCTGCGCCGCATGAACCGTCAGCTCCAATCCGCGCTCAACAACATGTCGGCCGGCCTGTGCATGTGGTCGCCGGGCGGCCACCTGATCCTCCGCAACGAGCGTTATGTGCAGATGTACAACCTGACGCCGGAGGTCACCCGGCCGGGGGCGACGCTGCGTCAACTGCTCGAGCATCGCACCCGGATGGGCAATTTCTCCGGCGACATCGATCAATACGTCGCCGACGTGCTGAGCAGCATCGCCAAGGGCAAGACAACCACCAGCGTGCGAGAGCACGAAGGCCGCTTCATTGCACTGGCCAACCGGCCGATGCCGGGCGGCGGCTGGGTCGCCACCCACGAGGACGTCACCGAGCAGCGGCAGGCCGAACTGAACCACACGTCGATGCTGGCGGCGGAGAGCCGCCGGGTCGAGATCGAGGAGGCCGTCGAAGGCTTCCGCGCGCGGGTGGAAAACGTGCTGAAAAGCGTCGCCGACAGCGCCAACTCCATGCAGAGGACCGCGGTCGGCCTCTTGAAGTCGTCCGAACAGACGTCGCATCGCGCCGAAAGCGCCGTGCACTCCTCCAACGAGGCCTCGTCGAACGTCGCGATCGCCGCCACCGCCGCCTCCGAGCTTTCGGCCTCGATCGGCGAGATCAGCGAGCAGCTGGTGCGCACGACCGACGTGGTGCGCGCCTCGGTGAGCGAAGCCGAGGCCACCAATGCGCAGATCGCCGGTCTCGCCGCGGCCGCGCAGAAGATCGGCGACGTGGTCAAGCTGATCAGCGATATCGCCGGGCAGACCAACCTTCTCGCGCTCAACGCCACCATCGAAGCCGCCCGCGCCGGCGAAGCCGGCCGCGGCTTCGCGGTGGTCGCCTCCGAAGTGAAGTCGCTCGCGGTGCAGACCGCCAAGGCCACCGAGGAGATCGCCGCGCAGATCCTTGCGGTGCAAGGGTCGACCACCAGCGCGGTCGGCGCGATCCGCAGCATCGCCGGCCGCATGAAGGAGATCAGCGCCTACACGTCCGCGGTGGCCGCCTCGATCGAGCAGCAGAATTCGGCCACCGGCGAGATTTCGCAGAACGTCGCGGGCGCGGCGCAAGGCACCCATACCGTGGTCGCAGCCCTCAACGACGTGGCGGGCGCCGCAACCGCCACGCGCAGCTCCGCCGAAACGGTGCTGTCGGCCTCCCGGTCGGTCGAAACCGCGGTCGCCAACCTGCGCGCCGAGGTCGAAGCCTTCCTCGGCAAGGTCGCGGCCTAGTCAATCCACAATCTCGAACGCACCCTGGTTGCAGGCTGGATTTTGCGGCCAAAGGCGGCTTCACTGCGCCCGGAAAACGCCCGCGGTCGAGCCAAGGAAGCCAACACGTGCCAACAAACATCCCCCTCACTCTCGCCTGCGGCAACTACGAGATCGTGCGCTCGCTGCTCGACGGGACCGTGAAGCCCGACGGCATCGATCTCACCATCCTCACCGACATGGACTCGACGACGCGGCACTGGCGCTTCCTGCGCGAGGGTCATTTCGACGTCGCCGAAACCTCCTGTTCGTCCTACATCGTCGCCCGCGACGCGGGCCTGCCGATCACCGCCATCCCGGTGTTCCTGCATCGCCGCTTCCGCCACGGCTTCGTGTTCATCAACACGACCAAGGGCATCAAGAAGCCCACCGATTTGATCGGCAAAAAGATCGGCATCAAGTCGTTTCTGGTCACCGCGATCCACTGGATGCGCGGCATCCTCGAGCACGAATACGGCGTCTCGCACAAAGCGGTCGAGTGGGTCGCCGAGCTCGACGAGGACGTCGACTTCACGCCGCCGCCCGGCCTCAAGATCACGCGGCTGCCGCACGACAAGTCGGTCGAGGATATGCTGGCGGAGGGCGAGGTCGACGCCCTGATCCACTCCGACATCATCAAGCCGATGGAGGCGGGCGACCCGCGGGTCGGGCGGCTGTGGCCGGACTACAAGGCCGAGGAGATGCGCTTCTACAAGAAGACGCAGATCTTCCCGATCATGCACGTCATGGGCATCCGACAGGCGATCGTCGACCGCCATCCCTGGGTGCCGGTCAACCTGTTTCACGCCTTCGAGCGGTCCAAGGCCATCGCCATGCGGCGGATGGAGAACCCGCGCATCGTGCCGCTCGCCTGGTATCTGGAAGCCTGGAACGAGCAGCAGGAGGTGCTGGGCCCCGATCCGTGGGAATACGGTCTGTCGGACAAGAACCGGCACACCATGGAAACCATCGCCGGATATTCCCACGAGCAGGGCCTGACCAAGCGCCGCTGGACCGCCGACGACCTGTTCACCAGCGTTTTCCAAGGAAGAAAACGCGGCGACGAATTCCGCATTTGACGGGTCGCGAAACCCCGCATAGGACCTGAGATCGACAGGGGTGGACCACCATGACACAGGGCCTCGGATTTACCGACCGCAAGACGATGGCCGAGCTCACGGCCAAGATGCTGCTCGAGGTGGAAGCCGTCCGCTTCATGGACGACAAGCCGTTCGTCTTCACCTCCGGCTGGGCGAGCCCGGTCTACACCGACTGCCGGCGGCTGATCTCGTTCCCGCGCGTGCGCCAGACGCTGATCGATTTTGGTGCTGCGACCGTCTGCCGCGACGTGGGCTTCGAGCAGTTCGACACCGTGGTGGGCGGCGAGACCGCCGGCATTCCGTTCGCCGCCTGGATGGCCGACCGGCTGATGCTGCCGATGCAGTATGTGCGCAAGAAGCCCAAGGGCTTCGGCCGCAACGCGCAGATCGAGGGGCATCTGGAGCCCGGCCAGCGCGTGCTGCTGGTCGAGGATCTCACCACCGACGGCCGCAGCAAGGTCAATTTCTGCAATGCGCTGCGTGACGCCGGCGCCACCGTCGAGCATATCTTTGTGATCTTCTTCTACGGCATCTATCCCGAGAGCGAGAAAATCCTCTCCGACCTCAACATCAAGCTGCATCACCTGTGCACCTGGTGGGACGTGCTGGCCTTCGCCAAGACCTGCGGCCAGTTCGATCCGATCAAGCTGCAGGAAATCGAAAAATTCCTGCACGATCCCGCCGGGTGGTCGAAGGCGCATGGCGGCGTGTCGCAGGCCGCCGCCGAGTAACCGGGCAATCGAACAACCGAGTCACAGCGACGAGTAGCGTACCCTCATGGAATTCGACAACGCATTCGAGGTGCCATTGCCGCCGGAGCAGGCGTGGCCGGTGCTGATGAACATCCAGGGCATCGCGCCCTGCATGCCGGGCGCGCAGCTCACCGAAGTGGTCGACGACAAGACCTACAAGGGCAATATCGGCGTCCGTCTGGGGCCGGTTGCGCTGACCTTCGCCGGCACCGTGGTCTTCGAGGAGGTCGACAACACCGGCTATTCGGCCCGCGTGCGCGCGCAAGGCAACGACGCCAAGGGCCGCGGCGCGGCGCAGGCCAAGGCGACGTTCCGGCTGGAGCCGTCGGCCGCGGGCTCCAAGGTGCTGGTGCATACCGACCTCACGCTGTCGGGCGCGGTCGCGCAATACGGCCGCGGCGTGGGCATGATCCAGGCCACCGCCTCGGCGCTGATGAACCAGTTCGCCAACAACCTGAAAAAGCAGCTTGCCGATCCTGCGGCCGAGCAGGCGGCGAAGCCGATTTCCGCGACTTCGCTCGCCGGCCAGGTCGCGTGGACGGCCATCAAGGACAAACTCGGCGGGAAGTCTTAGGCGATGACGGGCTCGGCCGACAACGACCCGATCATTCTGGTCGATGCCGACGATGTCGAGATCGGCACCGGCGGCAAGCTCGACGTGCACAAGCGCGGACTGAGACATCGGGCGATTTCGGTTCTGGTCCGCAATTCCAGAAACGAATTCCTGCTGCAACGGCGCAATACGGCCAAGTACCACTCGGGCGGACTGTGGACCAACGCCTGCTGCAGCCACCCGATGCCGGGCGAACCCGTGGCCGACGCCGCGCGGCGAAGGCTGTCGCAGGAGATGGGCTTCGCCTGCCCGATCGAGCCGCTGTTCGTCTATCACTACAACGAGCCGGTTCCAGGCGGGCTGATCGAGAACGAGGTCGTGCACGTGTTCGGCGGCCGCCACGACGGCGCGATCAAGCCCGATCCCGCCGAGGTCGGCGAATGGAAGTGGATCGGCTATCCGGCGCTGATCGCTGACATGGCGGCGCGGCCGGACAGCTACACGGTCTGGTTCCGGCACTACGTCGCAACGCACGGCGAGCATGCTGGCCCGGTGGATGACCGGGCACTGAGCCCGATCTCTTTTTCAGCAAGCACACTCTCAGACCGTCATCCTGAGGTGCCCGCCTTTTGGCGGGCCGCCGCAAGTCGGCCCTGGCCGACTTGCGCTCTCAAGAACCGATGTCGGGTAAACCCGACATCGGCGGATGAACAGCCCGGCTGTCGCAACAGCGGGGGGCGTCGCCCTTCGAAGGCCGCGCTTCGCGCGGCCACCTCAGGGTGACGGACAGAGAGCGCCCGAGTGGAGCCAAGTAGAGCGCAGCTCTACATCACCTCGAAAATCTTCCGCTCGGTCTTGTGGATGCGGTCGGTGCTGTTGCCGGCGACGATGTAGTTGTCGCACACCATCACGAACAGGTTCGGCGTCTCGAAGCCCGGATGCACCGCAAGGCACATGCCCGGCTCGATCTCCATCGGCTCGTCCATACGGATCAGCGGCCGCTCGACCATGTCGTAGCCCTGGCCGTGGCTGTAGAGCCGCAATTCGGGCGGCAGCCCCCTCGCCTTCATGAACTCGTCGTGCTGCCGCGCGATCTCGCGGCATGACGCGCCGGGCTTGAGCAGGCTTGCCGAATAATCCTGCGCCTCCACCGTCTGCGCAAAGCTGTCCTTCAGCTCCTGGGACGCCTTGCCGAGCACGATGGTGCGGCCGACTTCGGTGAAATAGCCGCCGGGGCCGTTCACCTCGACCAGGAAGGTCATGTGATCGCCCTTCTGCAGCACGCGATCCTGGAAATGCCGTCCCATCAGCAGCGAGGGCTTGCCGACCGGGTTCGAGGCGCCGAGGTAGATCCCCTGCGACGAACCCTGCGTCCAGCCATAGCCATACGCCATCGCGGTGACGTCGATGTCGCGCATGCCGGGCTTGATCTCTTTCACCACCTTCTCGAACACCTTGTCCTGCATCTCCGCCGAGCGGCGCAGCAGGTCGAGTTCGTCGGGGCCCTTGATCGCGATCAGCCGGTCGATCTGCTCGGTGATGTCGATCACCTTGAGGCCGTCGAAGCCTTCCACGATTCCGTTGACCAGCTTGTGCGGCATGGTTTCCGGCAGCACGAAACCGATGGTCTTGTAGCCGCGCTCCTTGATGACTTCGCGCACGATGTCGGTGTGATAGCCGGTGGTGTAACGCACCGACGAGAAGAACGGCGTCAGCCGCATCTCGCCGACGCCGCGGTGATACGGGTCCTTGCCGTCGAGCTTGCGGCGCGCGCCGAAATTGCCCTGCTGCACGATGGTCATCAGGTCGTCGGCGTGGAAGATCACCGTGCGGCCGTAGCCGTTGTGGGTCGGGATATCGGTGAACCAGCGCGCGTGCCCGCCGAGCCAGTCCTCGGTGTGATAGGCGACCAGCGCCTGGATGCCGCGCTCGCGCATCAGCTTGCGAACCGCGTCCCAACGGCGGTTCATCTCCGCGTCGGAGACGCGGACGGCAACTCGTTCGGTGCGTCATGGAAAGCTGCTCCGGCTGGTGAATACGCGCGGCCGGTCAGGCCGCGGTCACCACCCGCACCCGGACCGTATCGTCCTGCAGCAGTCTATCGAAATATTCGATGGTCCGTGCAAGCCCCTGTCGCAGTGGCGTGCGCGGCACCCAGCTGAGAACCTCCTGGGCCTTGGAAATGTCCGGCCGCCGCTGCTTCGGATCATCCTGCGGCAGCGGGCGGTGCACAATCCTGGACCGCGAGCCGGTGATGCCGAGCACCATGGTGGCGAGCTCGAGCATCGTGAACTCGCCCGGATTGCCGATGTTGATCGGGCCGGTGACGCTTTCGTCCGTATCCATCAGCCGGATCAGCCCGTCGACCAGGTCGTCGACGTAGCAGAACGCGCGGGTCTGCGAACCGTCGCCGTAGATCGTGATGTCGCGGTTGAGCAGCGCCTGGACGATGAAGTTCGACACCACGCGCCCGTCGTTGGGGTGCATGCGCGGGCCGTAGGTGTTGAAGATGCGGGCGACCTTGATGCGCAGGTTGTGCTGGCGGCGGTAGTCGAAGAACAGCGTCTCGGCGCAGCGCTTGCCCTCGTCGTAGCAGGACCGCGGACCGATCGGGTTGACGTTGCCCCAGTAGTCCTCCTGCTGCGGATGCACCGCCGGATCGCCGTACACCTCCGACGTGGAGGCCTGCAGGATCGAGGCCCGCACCCGCTTGGCGAGACCGAGCATGTTGATCGCGCCGTGCACGCTGGTCTTGGTGGTCTGCACCGGATCGCGCTGATAGTGGATCGGCGAGGCCGGGCACGCCATGTTGTAGATCTGATCCACCTCGATATAGAGCGGGAACGTCACGTCGTGGCGCATCAGCTCGAAGCGTTTGTTCTCGATCAGGTGCTCGACGTTGTTGCGCGTGCCGCTGAAGAAGTTGTCGACGCAGATGACGTTGGCGCCCTCGGCCAGCAGGCGTTCGCAGAGGTGCGAGCCGAGGAACCCGGAGCCGCCGGTCACCAGGATGCGCTTTTCGAGGTGCATGGCGCGCGACGTGCGCGCAAGATGATCCGGGTCGTTGTTGCCCATGCCCCCACGTCTCCCTAAACCGGTCCCTTCAGAGGTGGACCAGTTTGGTTAACGACCGGTTAAGCATTGGGGCCCCGCGCCGCCCGTATTGCTTCCGCAAAACGCAGACCGCGCCGCTGGCTGCGGCGCGGTCATTGACTTTGTTCAGGCAGACAACCGGTGCGTTAAACCGAGCGGCCGCCGTCCTTCACGGTCGCCCAGAATTTCGGGTTGGACGGGGACTGCACCCGCGCCCAGCGGTAGGGCGTGTGCGCCCACGGGCGGATCGTCGAGCTGAGACTGTCCATCACGAAGTCACCCTGCCTCGTCCGGACCACCACGACCAGATGGTGCTCGCCGGAGCGCGTGACCACCTCGGCAAGCAGCAGCGCCCGCGACGGCCAGCCCCGCTCGAGGAGTTGATGCCGCTTGGTCACCGCGTAGTCGTTGCAGTCGCCGGCAGAAGGCGAAATCAGCCACTTCTCCCCGGCAAGTCCCCGCGTGTTCGGCTCGTACTTGATATTGCGATTGACCTTGAGATTGATCTCGCTGAGTTCGGCCATCCGTTCCGCGGTGAGCTCGAGCTTGGTGCCGCGGAACGCGATTTTGCGAACCTCGCAATCCTTGGGGTATTTCACGCAGAACACGCTGTAGGCCATCGGCGCAAGCGTCGGGGTGTCGAGCGACAACCGCTCGAGCTCCGGCTTCAGCGCCTTCGGCATGCTGAACAGCGCGACCTTTTTCGGCTCCTGCTGCTGCTGGAGCTGCGGCTTGGTAAGCTGCCGCTGCGGCGCCTGACAGGCCGACAGGTGCTCGACGCAGAAGAAGCTCTTGGCCGACGGTCCCCAGATCCGCAGATTCATCTCGACGCCTTCGAGCGGCGACGTCTTCAGCGACTTCGGCATGCTGAGCAGCGAGGCATCCGCCTGACGGACGACCGCCGTCACACAAAGCGCCGCCAGCAGCAAGGCACCCGCGATTTTCTGGGTGATTTTCTTTGACACCATCCGCCTCCCGAATTTCTCGGCAGGCAGGACTATTAAGCGCCAAAGTCTGCGATCCGGTTGGACTTCGCGGGCCAATCTGAATCAATGTTTAAGCGGCGCGTTGGGAATGCATTAACTGCACAAGCCGCGATGGGTGCTGGGGAATCGGGCTATCCAATTCCCGGCTGTGAAAAGCAAGACGGAGAACTTTGAGCCGGCCCGCGCAGCCTCGGCCGGATTGGCAAATCGTCAACCATCGCGCGTCGCGCGGACCAGCCGCCCTGTCGCTGCGCCACGCGCAGCCGCCGCCGCAAGCAACCTCGCCGTGCGAGGGACAACTATGTCGTTTGATAATCGCCGGAAGCGTTGCTATTCCCTGCACACGGTCGATTCCGCTGTGCCAGCCCGGATCAATTTACCACTGGAATTTTGGGAATTGCCGCTACGAATGGAATGACCGGCAGGATCTGAGTCGAATGGACGAACGCCTCGACGCCGATTCATCCGGACCGCCTCACGGTACGCGTAGCGCGTCGGAGCTTCCGAACAGGGCTGGCAGGAACGAACCTTCGTCGATGCAATCCGTCATCGCCATCGTTCATCAGAAAGGCGGCGTCGGAAAGACGACGGTGTCCGTGTGCCTCGCCGGCGAACTCACGCGGCGCGGCATTGCACTGTCGCTGATCGACGCGGACAAGACCGGCTCGGCGCGAAGCTGGGCCGATCCCGGCCGGCTGCAATTCCCGGTGGTCTATCAGCCGGTGATCGAGGGCGAGGTTCGAAGCTGGGCCACCTCGATCAAGAAGATGCGCGACCGGCTTCTGGTGATCGACTGCGCGCCGAACGACTATTCGATCGGCGCCGCGACCGCGCTCGCGGACCTTGCGATCCTGCCATGCGGTCCGTCGGGGCTCGATCTCGAAGGCACGATGCAGGCCCTGCGCATCATCGACACGGTTCGCGCACGCCGCGCCAAGGCGCTGCCGGTCGTGATCGTTCCGACCCGCGTCGATTCCCGAACGCTCGAAGGCCGCCAGGTGCTGGCGGAGCTTGCGCAGTTCGGCGAGCGGGTCTCGGCGCCGCTGAGCTATCGCACCGACTTTGTGCGCGCCTATTCCGAGGGCGAGGCCGTCTCGACCTTTGCGCCCGGCAGTGTCGCGGACGGCGAGATCCGCGCACTCGCCGACGACGTGTTGCTGATGCTGCCGGAGCAGCAGCGCAAGGCCGGCGCCGGCTGATACCGAGGTTTGGGCCGCACCTAAGCCTGCTTGCCGAACTTCCTCGCGAGCTCGTTCACGTACATCGCCGTCGGACGCAGGATCAGAAGATCCGCGACCAGCGCCGCCATCATCGCGAAGGCGCTGAGCCAGCCGAACAGCCGCAGCGACGGCAGATCCGAGAACACCATCACGGCAAGCCCGCAGGACAGCACCACCGAGGTCAGGATCAGCGCCGGTCCGACCAGAATGGTCGCTTGCTCGACGCCGATGCTTGGGTCCTCGCCCGGCTTGCTCTCCAGCCGCAGGCGGTTGAGGAAGTGGATCGTCGCGCTGAGCCCCAGCCCGAACGACACAGTCAGCGCTACGACACTCGCGAATTGCAGGCCCTCGCCCAGCGCCCAGAGCACCGTGCCCGCCGCCACGACAGGAAAGATGCCCGGCAGAATGCTCACCAGCATGACCGCGAAGGAGCGGAAGGCGAGCCCGATGAAGGCCGCGACGAAGACGATTTCAATTGTCAGCGCGCGATTGAGCTTGCCGATCATATCGGCGCTGTTGCGCGCCGCAATCGCCGAAAGCCCGGTGACCGAGATTTCGTAACCCGGATGCGCCTTGCGAACGGCCTCGAGCGCCTTGTCGAGTTTCTCGACCACCGGCAGCAACTGGCTCGCGTCGACATCGGGGATGCGTCCCGACACCACGACGGCATCCTTCTCGGCCGAGATGAACCGGCGCGTCAGGTGCTCCGGCAGGATATCGACATAGGACTTGAGCGTTTCGAGATCGGCCTTGCCCGCCTTCTCGGCGAGCCAGCGCCGCAGCGAGTCGAGCGACCAGACGTTGCCGACGCCGGCCTGCTGCTCGACGATGGTGTGCACGGCGGCAATCGCCGACAGCGTCGAATCGTCATAGAGGCCTTTGCCCTTGGGGATTTCGATCAGGATGTCGATCGGGTTGGCGCCGGTGAGCTTGGCGTCGAGCCGGCTCGATGCCTCCACGGCCTGCCGCTTGTCCGGCACCTGGTCGGCGAGGCGATAGCGCGGCTCGAGCGTCGCGTAGATGAAGCAGAGCCCGGCGACCACCAGAAGTCCGATCAGGCTGTAGAGACCGGGATGGCTGACCATCCGCCGCGCGATCCAGCTGCAGAACTGCCGCAACACCTGCACGCCGATGTCGGCCCCTTTGGTCGCAACCGCAAACGAGCTCTCCTTGCGGATCAAAAGGACACCGAGCACCGGCACCAGCGAGAGCACCGCCAGCAAGGCGATGACGGTCGCCATCAGTCCCGCTTCGCCAAACATCCGGATCAGGTCGGAGCTCGAGAACATCAGGGCGATGAACGAAATGCCGGCGGTGCCGTGGGTCAGCACGCAGGCCGGCCCCACCACCAGCACCGCCTCGCGGAACGCCTGGTACTTGTCCTTTCCGGAGATCAGCCGGTCGCGCGCCGCAAACGTGAGCTGCATGCTGTCGGAAAAGCTGATCACCATGATGAGCGGCGTCATCACGTTGAGGAACATGTTGAGGCTGAAGTTCAGCCAGCCGAACGCGCCGAGCGACAGCAGAATGGCGATCAGCGGCGGTGCCGCCGCGATGATCATGAACGAGACGCGCCGGAAGAAGGCGATCGCGATCAGGCAGCCGGCGGCAAAACCGATGCTGTTGTAGAGCACGCTGTCGCGCTCCACTGCGTTGCGGATTTCGAGCTGCATGGTCGGCACGCCGGCGAGCTGCGCCGTGAGGCCGGTGCCGGCGAGGTCGTCCTGCATGGTCTTGCGGATTTCGCCGACGGTCGTGTTGAGGCCCTTGCCGCTGACGATCTTGGGATCGAGCGCGAGCACGATCAGCGCGAGCGTGCCGTCCTCGGACACAAGCTTGCCGCGGATGATTTCGTTGCTGAGCACGCGCTGCACCAGCGCGTCGTATGCGGCGCCGGTCGGCAGCTCCTCCGGAAACACCGGCGCGGGAAGCCTGCCCGCCTCCGGCGGCTGCCGCGCCGAGAACAGCGAGATCAGTCCGCGCACGCTGTCGATCAGTTGAAGGTCGGTGACGAGATCGCGGATCTTGGCGATCGAATCGCGCGCCATCAGGTTCTTGCCCTCGATCACGACGAGGACGTCGAACTCGGTGGAGGGAAAGCGCTTGGTCACCTCTTCGTACTGGCGGAATTCCTTGGTCTCGGAGCGGAACAGCTGGCTGAGCGAATCGTCCACCTTCAAACGATGGACGCCGAACGCCGCGGCGATGCAAAGCAGGGTCAGGATGATGGCGGACAGGACCGGAGCGCGGAGGGGAATGAGGCCGATCCGCTCAATGCCGTAGGCCAGATTGTGCAGCCTGCGCGGCGGGGTTCCATCGGCCGCCACAATTGGCGCGGAATCTTTTGTGGACACAGGGGTTCCTTCCGGCATGACCTGCCTTGAGGCGATATGACGCTATTACGGTGGGATCGCGGTTAGACCAAATCAGGGGGATGGTTGGCGGCGCCCGTGTTGTACACTGATTGGCGGCGGCTGGAACCCGGAAGGAACCCAGCCGTTGACTTGTCTCCAGGCAACATTACGGGCTCCGCTATAGAATTCCAGCGTAGGACCGGAGGCTGTTCATGCGTCGTGGATTGGTGGTGGTTTTGGGCCTGTTCGCGACCGCAGCGGCGACGACTGCGCTGCCCTCGCCCGTAAAGGCCCGAGACCTGCCCGGCGCGCTGCTCGGCGTCATCACCCGCCCGCTGGGCGCCATCCTGGGCGGCCCGCGGGCAAGCCGCCGCTCCTATAAGGCCCGTAGAGCGTCGCGCCCGCCGGCGCCGGTCGCAACGCAGACGCGGCCGGCGATTGCGACACCCGCCGCCACGGCCGCAGGGGCCGCCGCTGTCGGCACGGCCGTGGCTGTAACTGGCGGCGCAACCTCCGCCGAAGCCAAGCCGGCCGACACAGTTATCGACAACGCCGTTGCAACTCCTGCCGGTCCGGCTCAAACGGCCACGCCGGTCGCCACGACGACCGCACCGGTTGCGACCGCACCGGTGGCCTCGTCCCCGCTTCCTGTGGTGTCACCTGCGCCGGCGGCCAGCGCACCTGCTGCCAGTGCACCGGTCGCAGCCGCAGCGGTCAGCGAGTCCAAACCGGAAGCCAAGCCTGAGGCCAAGCCAGCCGCTCCGGCGAACATTGTTGCAACGCCAGCACCGGCTCCAGCCGCCGCCACACCGGCGCCTGCTCAACGCTCCGCGGCCGTGGCGCAGCCTGCTGAAGCCGCGCCGGCTCCCGCACGCCAGCAGCCGACCGCCGCGCCTGCGCCGCCGCGTAGCTGGCTGCGTCTCGGTATCACCGGACCGCTCACCTGGCCGACGGCCCTCGAAGACGTGGTCGGCTTCACGCTCTGGCCCGGTGAATACAGCGAACGGCTGCGCGCGCACGGCATCGGCGCCGTGATGAATGCGGTCACGGTCCCGGCCAGCGCGCTCGCCGCGCGGTTGCGGCCGACCCAGACGACGGCCCGCTCCGACGCGAGGCAGCCCCCCGGCGGCTCGCTCGGCATATGCAATCTCGCGCCCGTATCCGAGGAATGGCCCGCGGCGCCGATCGAGCGCACGGTGGAACTCAACGCGGAGCAGCGCGCGGCGCTCACGCAGGTCAAGACCGCGTTCAGTGAAGCGACGGTGCGGATCAGGGCCGCCTGCCGCGACGAGGCCTCGCCCAGTTCGGCCGACCGGCTCCGCACCATGCAGTCCATGCTCTGGGCCGTGCACGACTCGACGATCCAGCTTCGCGCGCCGCTGGCGAAATTCTACAGTTCGCTCACCGATGCGCAGCGCCAGAAGTTTGCGGCGCCGGTTTCCGCGCAGGCCGACCCGCGCTCGATGACGCCGGCAGCGATCGGAAGGCTTTGCGGCGCGCCGCAGTCGAGCGAAGCCATGCTCAGGCAGGCCGAACAGTCGCTCAGCCTGAACCGGGCGCAGCGGGCGAGCCTCGACGCTTTCCAGAAGAAATCGGCGGAGATGGGCCAGTTCCTGATGGCCTCATGCCTGCGGCCGGTCGCGTCCACACCGGTCGAACGGCTCGATGCAGCGTCCGACCGGCTGACCGCGCTGATCTTTGCGACCTCAACGGTCAATCTCGCGTTCAACGATTTCTACAACCAGCTCAACGACGAGCAGCGGTCGAAATTCGACTCGGCGGTTCGTTAAAGCCGCAGGCGACCTAGCGCGCGTCCTTCAAATAGGTGTTCCAGCGCTGCTCACGCGAGGCAGCCTCGCGCTTGCGCTGCGCAAGCGGCTTCGGATCCTCGGTGAGCGCTTCAACAAAGAAATTGACGATGCCACGCCAAAGCCTGCGCATGGGAACCTCGTCACATTGATAAGAGACCCAAAGTTCCGGAGGCCAATACCCGCGCCGGACCACAAGTAACGGCCGGGCGTCGGCAGAGTTTCAGGCGCGCTACATGCCAGATTTCACGGTGCGGTCGTTGCGCGACGCGAGATTGCGATAGCGCGCCATCGCCCAGAGCGGAAAGTATCGCCGGTAGCCGTGGTAGCGCAGATAGAACACGCGCGGGAAGCCGGTCGCGGTGTAGCGCGCCTCTTCCCAGAAACCGTCATGGCCTTGCGTCTTCATCAGATAGGCGATGCCGCGCTGCACGGCCGGATGCGCGGTGTCGCCGGTCGCCATCAGCCCGAGCAGCGCCCAGGCGGTCTGCGAGGCCGTGCTCGGCGCGGGCTCGTAGCCCTTGTAGTCGAGCTTGTAGCTTGATCCGTCCTCGCCCCAGCCGCCGTCGGCGTTCTGGATCGCGATCAGCCAGTTCGCGGCCTTGCGCACCTGCGGCGCGGCATGGTCGACGCCCGCAGCGTTGAGCGCACAGAGCACCGACCAGGTGCCGTAGATGTAGTTCATGCCCCAGCGGCCGTACCAGCTCCCTTCCGCCAGTTGCGTGCGCTTCAGGTATTCGACCCCGGCCGCCACCGCGGGCGAGTTCGCCTGCGTCTTTCCGGACTGCGCGAGCATCGACACGCAGCGCGCGGTGACGTCCTCGGTCGGCGGGTCGAGCAGCGCACCGTGGTCGGCGAACGGGATGTTGTTGAGATAGTAGTATTCGTTGTCGGCGTCGAACGCGCCCCAGGCGCCGTTCCTGCTCTGCAGACCCAGGATCCATTCTTCCGCACGCGCCAGCGCCGCGCGGTGATCGACCCTGGCGTCGAGGTCTTGCGTGCGCTCCATCGCCATCGCCACCACCGCGGTGTCGTCCACGTCGGGATAGTGCGGATTGGCGTACTGGAACGCCCAGCCGCCGGGGCGCACGTCCGGCCGCCGCGCGGCCCAGTCGCCCTTCACGTCGAGCACCTGCAGGGGCGCGAGCCATTTCAGCGCCTGCGTCACGCGCGCCTGCGCTTCCGCATCGCCGGTCTCGAGCAGCGCATGCGCGGCAAGCCCGGTGTCCCAGATCGGCGAGACGCAAGGCTGGCAGTACGCCTCGTGCGGATGCACCACCAGCAGCTTCTCGATCGAGAGCCGCGCCACCGCGCGAAGCGGCTCGTCGGGCGGGTGGCCGAGCGCGTCGAACATCATCACGCTGTTGGCCATCGCCGGATAGATCGCGCCGAGCCCGTCCTCGCCGTTCAGCCGCTCGGTCACCCAGGCCACGGCACGGTCGATGGCGCGCCGGCGCGGGCCTTTCGGGAAGTGCGGCTCGGTTGCGCGCAGCACGTTATCGACGACATGGAAGAACCAGAACCACACGGCCTTCTGCTGCGGCGCCTTCGGCGCGGGCCCCAGCGTCGAAGGCGGATCGAGAAACAACTCGTCGATGCGGATGTTCTTCGGATTGCGCGCCCGGGGCTTCAGCGCCATCAGCACCAGGAGCGGCACGATGACGGTGCGGCTCCAGTACGAAATTTTGTCCAGGTGGAACGGAAACCACTTCGGCAGCAGCATGATCTCGACCGGCATCACCGGCACCGCGCGCCACGGAATGAGGCCGAACAACGCCAGCAGCAGCTTGGTGAAGACGTTGGAACGGGCCGCACCACCGCGCGAGCGCATCGCCTCGCGCGCCCGCGCCATGTGCGGCGCGTCGATGTCGTCGCCGATGGTCTTCAGCGCGAAATAGGCCTTCACGCTGGCGCTCATGTCGAACGCGCCTTCATGGAACAGCGGCCAGCCGCCGTGCCCGCCCTGGATGCGGCGCAGATACACCGCGATCTTGCGCTCCAGCTCGGCATCCACCGGCTCGGCCAGATAATGACGCAGCAGCACATATTCGGCCGGAATCGTGGCATCGGCTTCGAGCTCGAAGCACCAGTGCCCGTCCGGCTTCTGGGCGTCGAGCATCGCCCGCGTCGCCGACGCGATGTTGTTGTTGAGCGCCGCGAGATCGACCGTCATGCGGCACCCGTCACGAGTTCGGCTGCGCGGTTGCCCGAGCGTGTCGCGCCTTCGAGCGTCGCCGGCAGTCCGGTCGCGGTCCAGTCTCCGGCCAAGAACAGGTTCTCCCACTGGGTGCGCGCGCCGGGGCGCTTGGCATTCTCGGCGGGCGTCGCGGCGAAGGTCGCGCGCCGCTCGCGCACGATCTGCCACGGCGGCAGGTCCGCGGCAATTCCCGTGGCCTTGGCGACCTCGGTCCAGATCGTCTGCGCAAGCTCGGCGCGCGGTGTGTCCATCAGACGGTCGGCGCTGCTGATCGTCACCGACAGCCGCCCTTCGAACGCAAAAATCCACTCGGTCGTCGCGTTGACCAGCCCCTGCATCGGCGGCACGCCGGGCGGCACGTCGATCTTGAAATGCGCGTTGGCGATCGAGCGGTAGCCCTGCGGCACCGTCAATCCGGGCACCAGCGCCGCCGCGGCATGCGTCGGCACCGCGACGATCACGGCGTCGCCGGTTGCGAGATCGACCTGATCCGATCCGAAATCGAGCTGCGAGACCCGCCCGCCCTCAAGGCGCATCCCGCGCAACTCGTGCTCCAGCCGCACCTCGACGCCGCGTTCCTTCAGATGCTTCAGCGCCGGCTCGATGAATGCATGGCTCAAGCCTTCGCGCGCGATCAGCGGCCGGCAGGCTTTGCCGCCCATCGCGAGCGTCTCGCGCATCACCGCCGACGCCAGCGTCGCGGCGCCCTCGCGGGGATCGATGTTCAAAGCCGCGAGCAGCACCGGACCGAGCAGCCTTTCGTAAAGCGTCCCTGAGCAATTGAGCACGTCCCCCACCGCGGCATCGTCCGCCACCCGGAGGAGGCGCGCGACCTTCAGATAGTCGAATGCCGTCGTGCCCGGCACGCGGCGGGTCCTGTCGAAAATCCACCAGGGCAGGCCGTCGTTGATGCGGAGCGTCCAGCGCTCGCCCGACGCGAGATCGACGAACGGGAAATCCGCCGTCGCCGGTCCCACCAGCGCGCCTGCGTTGCCGACCGCCTCGGCAAACTCCTGCACCGCATGATTGCCTGACAGCACCAGATGGTTGCCGTTATCGATCGTCATGCCAATGGTACGATCGAAAAACGAGCGGCAGCGCCCGCCGGGATAGGCGGTCGCCTCGTGCACGGCGATCTTTACCGGCGTCCGCGCCAGCTTCACCGCCGCTGCAAGTCCCGCAAGACCTGCACCGATAATGTGAACGGTGCGGGCCATCAGATGATTGCGTATTGAACCGCGATCCAGGACAGGCGCAGCGGGCTCACCTGCACCCGCGTGCGCGGCGGCGCCCAGCCGCGCGCTTGCATGCCCTGCAGCATGACGCGATAGACCTCTTCCATGATCCTCGGCGCCTTGACCACGCGGCGTGGATTGCGCGCCATGATCGCGTCGGCCTCCTTGAAATGATCGAGTGCGCGAAGCGCCACCGCTTCGCAGACCTGATCGAGACGCGGGCTTGCGATGACGGCCTTCAGATCCGTTTTGGGATCCGTGACGTCGATCCCGGCCTTGCGCAGTTCCTCGGCCGGCAGGTAGAGCCGCCCGATATCGGCGTCCTCGTCGATGTCGCGCAGGATGTTGGTCAGTTGGAGCGCGCGGCCGAGATGATGGGCGAGCGCAATGCCGTCGCTCTCCGCCATGCCGAACACCCGGACCGACAGCCGGCCGACCGCACTCGCCACCCGGTCGCAGTAGAGGTCGAGCTTGACCCAGTCCGGCGCGCGGATGTCCTCGGCGGCGTCCATGTCCATGCCGTCGATCACGGCCAGGAAGTCCCGCTTCTCGAGCTTGAAGTCGTTGACAGCCTGCGCGAGCCCCCGGAGATCGGACGGAGCCTCCCCGGCATACATCGCTTCGATGCGCTGCCGCCATTGCACAAGCTGCGGCCTGCGCTCGGCATGTGGCGCGGTCGAATCTGCGACGTCGTCGACCAGCCGGCAGAACGAATAGATCTCGAACATCGCCTCGCGCTGGGCACGCGGCAGGATCCGCATCGCGGTGTAGAACGAACTGCCCGAAGCGCGGCTTGGCGCGGCGGAGGTGCCGTTCTCAACTGGTGTGCTGGCGTCGTTCATCGACTGACGTTCTGTTGGCTCCACCCGGCACCGGCGCCGGACGGCCGGGGAACACCCGGCCGAACAATCCCTTCGCGACCCCGTAAAGGCCCACGCCCGCAACCCCGAGTTTGCCGAGGCGGACGTTTTCGCTCAACGGGTCGCGCGTCCGCAGCAATCCTACGAAATGCCGCGCAAGCGTCACAATGGCGGCGATTTCGAGCGAAAGCCGCGTGTCCCTGATCTGCACGGGCAGTTGAGCGCCCTCTTCCAGCATGGTTCCCGTCCGGTCGGCAAGCCCGTGCAGGCAGGCCAGCAGTTGCGGCGTCGAGCGCGGCGCATCGAGCGCCTCGACGCCCGAGTCCGCGGCCTTGAGCGCATCCAGCGGGATATAGACGCGGTCGATGCTGCGGTAGTCCTTCACGCAATCCTGGATGTGATTGATGATCTGCAACACCGCGCAGACATTGTCCGAGGCCGGCCAGGTCGCCCGGCTCTCCCCGTGAACGTCGAGCACAAAGCGCCCGACCGGCATCGCCGAATAGCGGCAGTAGTCGATCAGATCGTCCCAGTCCTTGTAGCGGAGCTTGGTGACATCCTGGCGGAACGCCCGGAGCAGATCCTGCGCGTGCTGCGGCGTGAGATCCCGCTCGGCCAGTGCCGCGCGCAGCGTCACGCCGGCCGGGTTGTCGGTGTTGTGGCCGAGCAGGCTTCCTTCAAGGCTGTCGAGAAGCGCGAGCTTCTGGTCCGGCGGCAGCGTCGCGTGATCGGCGATGTCGTCGGCGATGCGGACGAATTCGTAGAACGACAGGATCGGCCGGCGGTGCGGCTTCGCAACCACCCAGGAGGCCACCGGGAAATTCTCATCCCCGGAGCCCTTGCCAGACCGGTGCTGTGCTGCGTCCAAACTCATGATCCCGCTACGTTCGATCCCAACACCTTATGATCCCGCGTTCGCCTGAACGCGTCCCTTCCAGATGCCGCCCTGGCCGCGTGCGTAGCGGTAGGCGGAATCCAGAGTGTATAGCATGTACGCCACCGCAATCGCAGGTAGCGCCACCCCCCACAACGGCGACATGCGGTAGAACCGCAGCATCGGCTGGAACGCCAACGCCATCAGCGCCCAGGTGAGAACCCCGCATATGCGGGCCAAACCGTCGCCGAACAAGGCCAGCAACGGCCCGGCGAGGAACGTCAGTGCCATGCCGAGCGTGACACCCGCGAGCAACACCGGCGAATATTTCAACTGGGCATAGGCCGAGCGCGAAATCATCTTCCGCACCTCGTCGAAATCCTCATAGCGGCGGATACTGTGAACCCGATCGGTGAGGCCGAGCCAGATCGGGCCCGTAGCCTTCATCTTCTCGGCGAGCGAGCAGTCGTCGATCAGTGCGTCGCGGATGCTTTCGACACCGCCGACCTGCTTGAGTGCATCGGTCTCCACCAGCATGCAACCGCCGGCCGCGCCCGAGGTTGCGTTCCGCGGATCGTTCACCCACGCGAACGGATAGAGCATCTGGAAGAAGAACACGAAGGCCGGCACGTGGCTGCGCTCCCAGAAGCTCTCGCAGCGCAGCCGAGCCATCAGCGATGTCAGTACAGTGCCGCCGCGCTCCGCCCGCGCAACAAGCGCGCGGACCGAGTCCGGCGTGTGCGCGATGTCGGCATCCGTCAGCAGCAGGTAGTCCGGCCTGTCGGCCGCGGCGGACGCGGCTTCGACACCCTGACGCACCGCCCACAGCTTGCCGGTCCATCCCGGCGCAAGGCCACGGCTCGAAATCAATGTAAAGTTGCGCCCGGCGCCGATGTCCGCGGCCGCCTGCCGCGCCAGCGCGGCGGTGTCGTCGTCGCTGTCGTCGTCGACCAGCACGATCGAGAAGGAACCGGGATAATCCTGCCGCGCCAGCGAGCCGATGCTTTCGGCGATGCCTTCCGCCTCGTTGCGCGCCGGGATCACCGCCGTCACGCGAGGCCAGTGCACCGGCCCGGCATGCATGGCTTGATCCTGCATGCCATCGTCCCGCTCACGGCATAGCCAGAAGCCGCCGCGTGCAGCGATCAGATACAACCAGATGGCCAGAGCCAATGCTGCAATCGCGTTCAGAATCATGCCGCCTGCGCGCCGATCCCTCTCGTCCGGCCGGGTTTTGGTATCACAAATCTTCCGATTTTGGGGCAACAAGCCGGGTGACGCGGAACACCCTGCGCGACCGGAACATGTCGGATTCGCTCCGATTGTCGCCTTGTGCCATCCCCATCCGCCGTGCAAATTGCCGCCGGGTGGCAACTCCTTGAGTAGCGGGAAAGATCAATCGGACATGGCGGCTCATTCGCCCACTGAGGGGTGGATCGGCGCGAGCCTGCTGCGCAAGGAGGACGCCCGCCATCTGCTCGGCCACGGACTGTTCATCGCCGACGTGCGGATGCCGGGCATGCAGGACATCGCCTTCGTGCGCAGCCAGATGGCGCACGCAGCCATCCGGCAGGTAACGAAGCCGGAGGCGGACGCGGGCTCGGTCTTCACGCTCGACGATCTCGGCCCGCTGCACATCCTCGAAGCCGGACCCGAACTTGCGGCGCACCGGCACAGCCCCTATCCGGCGCTGTCCGACGGCATCGTGCGCTATGCCGGCCAGCCGATCGCCGCCTGCATGAAGCCCACGCGCGCCCAGGCCGAAGACCTCGCCGACCAGGTCGGCGTCGATCTGCAGGAATTGCCGGCGGTGGTCGATTGCGTCGAGGCGATGCGCGTCGGCAGCCCGCGGCTGTTCGAGAGCTGGCCCGACAACGCCTACATCACCAGCACGGTGGCCGAAGGCGATCCCATCGTCATTCAGTCCGCGCCGATCCGGCTGCGCCGCCAGTTCCGCATGAACCGGCAGGCCACCGTCTCGCTGGAATGCCGCGGCGTGCTGGCCTATTGGGACCACCGCAACGACGAACTAGTCGTGCATCTGTCGACCCAGGGCGGCCACGTGATGCGCCTGGGCCTCTCGCAGGCGCTCGGCCTGCCGGAAAACAAGCTTCGCGTCATCGCGCCCGACGTCGGCGGCGGCTTCGGCGGCAAGAACCGGCTGATGCCGGAGGACATCGCCGTCTGCGCCATCGCGATGAAGGTCGGTCATCCGGTGCGCTGGATCGAGGACCGCCGCGAGCACCTGCTCGCCTCGGTCCACTGTCGCGATCACTTCTACAACCTCACCATCGCGGCGGACCGCGACGGCACGCTGCTCGGCATCGAAGGCGACGTCTATATCGACGCCGGCGCCTATTCGCTGTGGCCGACCGGCTCGTTCATGGAAGCGAGCATGGCCTCGCGCAATCTCACCGGGCCCTACCGCATCCGCCATCTCAACCTGAAGACCTACACGGTCGCCACCAACAAGGCGCCGATGGGCCCTTATCGCGGCGTGGCGCGGCCGGGCGCCTGCTTCGCCATCGAGCGGCTGGTCGACGAAGTTGCGCGCGAGCTCAAGCGCGAGCCGTTCGACCTGCGCCGACAGAACATCGTCACGTCCTCGGAGCTGCCGTACGAAACCGCGGCGGGCATGCGGCTCGACACCGGCGACTACACCGCATCGCTCGACACCGCGCGCGAGATGATCGGCTTCGAGGCGATCCGCGCCCGGCAGGAAAAAGGCGAGCCCGACGGCCGCGCGATCGGCGTGGGCTTTGCGTTCTACACCGAGCAGAGCGGTCACGGCATCACCGAATGGGCCAAGCGCAAGTCGCGCGTCGCGCCGGGCTACGAATTGGCCAATGCGCGGATGCTGCCCGACGGCTCGCTGATGCTGCATGTCGGCGTGCAGAACCACGGCCAGGGCCACGAGACGACGCTGTCGCAGATCGCGGCGCATGAGCTGGCGCTCGATCCCTCGCAGATCTCGGTGCGTTACGGCGACACCGCGACCGCGCCGTTCGGCTTCGGCACCTTCGCCTCGCGCTCCATCGTGTTTGCCGGCGGCGCGGTCGCACGCACCTGCCGCATCCTCGCGGAAAAAATCCGGCGGATCGGCGCGCACCTGCTGCAAACCGACTTCGCCAACACGCGTCTGGAGGCAGGTTCCGTGCAAGGCCCGCGCGGCAGCGTCAGCTTCGCCGAGATCGCTTACGCGGCAAATGTCCGCCAGGAGCACCTGCCGGCCGGCATGGATCCGTTGCTCGACGCCACCGCGACCTACGAACCGAAGGAAACCGGCGGCGTGTTCGCCTACGGCACCCATGCCGTCGTGGTCGCGGTCGAGCCCGACACCGGCGCGATCGAGATTCTCGACTACGCGGTCTCCGAGGACTGCGGCGTCATGATCAATCCGATGATCGTCGACGGCCAGGTGCAGGGCGGCATCGCCCAGGGCATCGGCACCGCGCTTTACGAGGAAATCCCCTACGACGAACAGGGCCAGCCGCTCGCCACCACGTTCGGCGACTACATGGTGCCCTGCGCGCCCGAAATTCCCATGGTCCGCGTGGCGCATATGGTGACGCCCGCGCTCGCCACCGAATACGGCGTCAAAGGCCTCGGCGAAGGCGGCGCGATTGCGCCGCCCGCCGCCATCGCCAATGCGGTCGGCGATGCCTTCCGCAAGATCGGCGCGAGCTTCAACGAGACGCCGCTGACGCCGCGCCGCGTCTCGGACGCGGTCGAGCGCGCGCGCCGCGACAACGATCCGCTGAACATGGGCGGCCGTTCATGAAGCCGGCGCCGTTCGACTATATCCGGCCGAATTCGGTGGCCGAAGCGAGCGTCGCGCTCGGCCGCCGCGGCGCGACGACCGCGGCGATCGCCGGCGGGCAATCGCTGGTGCCGATGCTGGCGCTCCGCGTGGCGCTTCCCGACGTCCTGGTCGACATCAGCCGGCTCGACGATCTGAAGGTCGTCACCCGCACGCCCGACAGCCTCTGGCTCGGCGCGCTGACCACCCACGCCGCGATCGAGGACGGCGACGTGCCGGACATTTTCAACGGCCTGATGCGGCGGGTCGCGGGGCAGATTTCCTATCGCGCGGTGCGCAACCACGGCACCATCGGCGGCAGCGTGGCGCTGGCCGATCCCGCGGCCGACTGGCCGGCCTGCCTGCTCGCGCTCAATGCAAGCCTGCGCGTGGTCGGCAGGAACGGCGTGCGGGTGCAGAGCATCGACGAGTTCGTGCAAGGGGCCTATGAAACCACCTTGACCACCGGCGACATCATCATGGGCTTCGACATCCCGGCGCCTCCCAGGGGGCTGCGCTGGGGCTTTGCCAAAGTGGCGCGCAAGAGCGGCGCCTTCGCCCAGTCCATCGCCATCGTCACGGCGGCGGGCAAGGACGGTCCGATCAGGGCCGTGCTCGGCGGCGCGGGCTCGCGGCCGCGCGCGCTCGGCGCCACCATGAGCCTGCTGCAACTGCCCGACGGCACGGAGGAGCAGTTGCGCGCGGCGATCGCGTCGGACCTCGTCACCTTCTTTCCGGGCCAGGACGCCTATCAGACACGAATGCACACGGCGAACATTCTTCGCGCCGTGCGCGAGATGCGGGCCCAATGACAGCCGTCACCGTCGAGCTCAATGGCGTGAAGATCGCGGACGACGTCGAGCCGCGGCAGTCGCTGGCCGACTTCCTGCGCGACCGCTGCGGGCTGACCGCGACGCATCTCGGCTGCGAGCATGGCGCCTGCGGCGCCTGCACTGTGGTGATGGACGGCAAGGCCACCCGCTCCTGCCTGTCGCTCGCGGTGATGTGTGACGGCCGCTCGGTGCAGACGCTGGAAGGGCTGCGCGCGGATCCGTTGATGGAGGTGCTGCGCCGCCAGTTCCATGAAGGTCACGCCCTGCAGTGCGGCTTCTGTACGCCGGGCATGCTGATCATGGCGCGCGACATCCTGCGCCGCCACGCCCGGCCCAGCGCGGACGTCGTCCGTCACGAGTTGAGCGGACAGATTTGCCGCTGCACCGGCTATGCCAACATCGTCAAAGCGATTGTCGCGACCGGACAGGAGCTCGCGTCGGTCGCGACGTCGGAGGAATAGCCTCGATGTCATTCCGGGACGCCGCGAAGCGGCGGGCCCGGAATCCAGTCACGCAGGAACTTTCTCCTGAACTGGATTTCGGGCTCGCCATAGCGCGTTGAAGACGCGCGTAAACGCGCTGATGCGCGCGCCCCGGAATGACCGCCGAGAGTTCAGAACCCCTTCGGCAGGTCCTTCCCCCACTTGGCGCGCATGCGGTCGTCGAGCCCCTTGCTCGAGCGCGCGATCTTCGGAAACGTCTTCTTGCGCCGGAACGGGATGCAGGCGTCGATCACCACGCGTGAATTGCGCCGGTCGCTTTCCGTGTCGTAGCACATCGGATCGAGCGCCGAGCTCCAGCCGCCGTGGATGATGTCGACCTGATCGCGCGGGTCGCAGCGCGTGCACATCGCCCAGATCACATCGTTGAAGTTGGTCGGGTCGATGTCGTCATCGACGACGATGGTCCAGCGGTTGCAGTAGGCGCCGGCGTGGCAGTGTGCCGCCACCATCGCGGCCTGCTTGGAGTGGCCGCCGTAGAGCGTGCTGATCGAGATCACCAGCATGAAGCGGCTGCCGCCGGCCTCATGCGCCCACACGCCCTTCACGCCGGGGATGCCTGCCGCCTCGAGCTGGTTCCAGACCGCGCCGCAGCGGTAGGAGCCGAAATAGAAGGTGTTGTCGTTCGGCGGCACCGCCGGGATCGCGCCCATCAGGATCGGATTGTTGCGATACATCAGCGTGTCGATGCGGATGGCAGGTTCCAGATCGCTGCCGCTCGCGTAGTAGCCGGTCCATTCGCCGAGCGGCCCTTCCTTGATCCTGTCGTCGGGATGGATGTAACCCTCGAACGCGATCTCCGCGTTGGACGGCACCGGCAGGCCGGTCTTCGGCATGTTGATGACCTCGACCGACTCGCCGAAGATCCCGCCCGCGGCCTCGAGCTCGTTCTTGCCGTAGGGAATCTCGATGCCGCCGAGCATCACCAGCGCCGGATGCATGCCGGCGATCACCGCGACCGGGCACGGCTGCCCGCGCTCGTGATACTTCCGCATGATGATCAGGCCGTGCTTGCCGGGCGACATCATCACCGACGCGGTATCCGGCTTGTGCGACTGCACGCGATAGGTGCCGTAGTTCACCCAGCCGCTATCCGGATCCTTCATCACCACGAGGCAGGCGGTGCCGATGAACGGCCCGCCGTCCATCTCATGCCACACCGGCGTCGGGATCTTCTCGATGTCGACGTCCTTGCCCGAGAGAACGTTGTCGAGCAGCGGCCCGCCGTTCACCGCCTTGGTCGGACGCATCGGCGCGTCCTTGAAATAGTTGCGCCACCACTGGATCTGATCGAGTTCCGTGGACTCCGGCGGCAGGCCGAGCGCGATGTTGACGCGCGGGATCGAGGTCAGGATGTTGGCGATGACGCGATGGCCCTTGGGATAGCCGGGCACCTCGTCGAACATCACGGCCGGATTGCCCATCTTGCGCATATAGATGTCGACGATGCCGCCGATCTCTTCCTTCGGCTCGGCGCCATTGATCGTCTTCAGCTCGCCCGCGGCTTTGACGCTGTCGATCCAGTCCCGCAAATCCTTGTTCGCCACGGTCACGCTCCCTGAATACAGACTGCCTTTTCGGGCATGCTCATTTTTTAGTCCCACACCGCTGCAGTCCTGACAACATCAGGATTTGCAGGCGGCCCCACCGCCATTCACAAGGTTCCAAAGCCGGGTGGGGGACAGCGGCAAGTCGCGCACCTCGACGCCAAGTGGCGCGAGAGCGGCCGCCACCGCGTTCGCCATGGTCGCCGCGACCGCGACCATGCCGCCCTCGCCCGCGCCCTTGGCGCCGAGCGGATTGGTCCTGGAGCGGCGCAATTCCATGGTGATGGCGCGGACATTGGCGAAATCGGTCGCAAGCGGCACCAGATAGTCGGCGAGCGAAGCATTCAGCATCTGCGCATCGCGATCGTAAACGATCTGGTCGAGAAACACGCCGCCGAGCCCCTGCACCAGTGCGCCGATCGCCTGGCCGTGGACGATGTGCGGATTGATCGCGACGCCGACGTCCTCGATCGCGATATAGTCGAGGATATCGACGTGCCCGGTGCGCGCATCCACCGCGACATGGCAGGCATGCGCGCCATAGCTGTAGGTGCGGGTGGTGGTGGCAAAGCTTCCTTCGACCTCCAGGCCCGCGAAATCGGCAAGCTTCGCCTCCCGGCCGCCGGCCGCGACGATCCCGTCCGCAATGGCGATCTCTTCGTTGGGAAAACCGAAACGTTCCGCCGCAGCCTGGCGGACCGCGGCCAGAAGATTGTTGCAGCCGTCCATCACCGCCGAGCCGCCGACCACCATCGAGCGCGACGCAAACGTGCCGAAGCCCTCGCGCACATAAGTGGTCGAGCCATGCAGGATCCTGATCTTTTCGAACGGCAGCTTCAGCGTACTGGCTGCGACCTGCGCCAATGTGGTTTCGAGCCCCTGCCCCAGCACCGACGAACCGACATAGACGCTGACCGCACCGTCCTTCTCGATGACCAGCCGCGCGTTCTCCTTGCCCGAGCCGCCGCTTTCCACGAACGGCACCGCCGCAAGCCCGTGATAGCGGCCATCGATCAGCTTGCCCTGAAGGTGTTTGTTGTTCTCCCAGCCGATCTCGCTCACCGCACGCTCGAACGTCACATGATAGTCGCCGGTGTCGAAATCGGTCTCCGGCTCGTAAGGCACGAGCTTGCCGGTCGCGAACGGCAGCTCCGCTTCGCTGATGAGATTTTTACGGCGGAATTCCATCGGATCGAGTTCAAGATCGCGCGCCACCATGTCGAGCAGACGCTCGCGAAAGAAATTCGCCTCGAAACGCCCCGGCGCACGCAGGGTGCCGACCGGCGTCTTGCTGGTGACGAAGGCTTCCACCGTCAGCGCCACGTCGCGCACCCGATAGGGCCCGGGCAAAAACTGCGCGGCCTTGGCCGGCACCACGCCGCCATTGGTGCGGATATACGCGCCCATGTCGGCGGCGATATGCCCGCGCACGGCGAGGATGGTGCCGTCGCGCTTGCAGGCGATCTCGATCTCGCAATCGACCTCGCGCGAATGATTGGTCGCGGTCAGGTGCTCGCGGCGGTCCTCGATCCACTTCACCGACCGCCCGGTAAGCCGCGCCGCGAACGGGATCAGGAAATCCTCGGGATAGAACTCGCCCTTGACGCCAAAGCCGCCGCCGACATCGACCTCGATCATGTCGATATCGCTTTCGGTGACGCCCAGCATCGGCGCCAGCGTGCGGCGGTTGAAGAACAGGACTTTGGTCGCGCCGAACACCGTGAGGTGCCGCTTTGCCGCGTCCCATTCGGCGATCTGGCCGCGCGTTTCCAGCGGCAGGCCGGTCAGCCTGTGGCAGCGGAATTTCTCCTTGCGGGTGTATTCGGCTTTCGCGAATGCAGCATCCGCATCGCCGAACGAGGCCGCGTAGCGCACCGTGCGGTTGCTGCCCGACGCTTCGAACAGCAGCGATCGGTCCGATGCCGCAACGTGCCGGTCCGGCACCGCGGGCAGCCGCTTCGATGTCGACGGCAATCGCCTCCAGCGCATCCTCGGCTTGCGCCTGCGTCTCCGCGACCACCATCGCCAAAGGCTCGCCGACATAACGCACCTTTTCGTGGGCAATCACCGGCTGGAGATATCTCCTGAACTCCGGCAGGTTTGCGAGCCGCAGCGGGATCGAGGGCACTGCACCGATATCCGCGGCCGTCATGACTGCATGCACGCCGGACATGGCACGGGCCGCGGACGCGTCGATGCTGCGGATGCGGCCATGCGCCACGGGGCTGCGCAGCACCACCGCGTGCAGCATTCCCTCGCGTTTGAGGTCGTCGATGAAGTGGCCCGCGCCGCGCAGAAAGCGGAAATCCTCGGCCCGGTGCACCGGCTCTCCGATCAGCGTCCGGACGTTCATCGCCGCACTGTCCCGCCAAGGCTACCTTGCAAAGCCTCGCTTGAACGGTAGTCCGCACCCTGAGAACATACAAGCCAACCCAACGCCGGAGCCTTCATGAAGATCATCGACATGACCCACGTGATGAACGTGCACACGCCCGGCTGGGTGGGCTACGCCGGCAACAAGATGTACTACGCGCAGAACCTGCAGACGGTGCGGATCGTCGCCCAGCGCATCGACACCGCACTCCACGTCGGCACGCATTTCGACGGCGCGATGCACGCCACCGACAACCGCCAGGGCGACATGGCGCACCTGCCGCTCGATTATCTTTGCAACCGCGGCGTGGTGGTCGACATCTCTAAACACATGCACGACTGGGCGGTGATCACGCCGCAGATGATCGAAAGCGCAGGCGCCGACATCCGCGAAGGCGACATCCTGATCCTGCATACCGGCTGGCACAAACATTACGAAGGCCAGTCGCAGCAGGATCTGGTGCGGTACTTCTGCTACCACCCGGGCCCGAGCCTCGAGACGCTGCAGTGGATGTTCGGGAAGAAGATCAAGTGGTGGGGCATGGACACCGGATCCTGCGACCACGCCATGAACACCTCGATCCGCTACATGCGCCCGGACCTCGCCGAGGAGTTCACCAAAAAGCACGGCAAGACGCCGGGCGAGTTCTTCGGCACCTTCGAATACACCCACAAGAAGTCCGGCCGCAAAGTGTCCGCCGACGTGTTCCCGTTCCACAACTGGGCGTTCCAGGAAGGCCTGCTGCATGCCGAGAATCTCGGCGGCGACATCGAGATGATGCTCGGCAAGCGCGCCATCATCGGCGCGTTCCCGTGGCGCTATGAGGGCCTCGAAGGCTGTCCGTGCCGCATCGTCGCCTTCCTCGATGCCGGCGAGAGCGTCGAAGCCGTCGGCGACGCCGCCAAAGCAATCCTCGGATATTAGGGCCGCGTGATCCCGAAAAGTGGGCACCGGTTTTCGGAATCAGAGCACGCGCAAAGGAGAGAAACACAATGGACCTGCAACTCAAGGGCAAGACCGCGCTCATCACCGGCGGCAGCGAGGGCATCGGCAAGGGCATCGCCCTCGCGCTCGCAAAGGAAGGCGTCGATGTCGCGATCTGCGCACGGCGGAAGGATGTGCTGGAAGCCACCGCAAGCGAAATCTCCAAAGCCACCGGCCGCAAGATCGTCCCGATCGCGGCCGACCTGCGAAACAACGACGACGCGAAGAATTTCATCGAGCAGGCGGTGAAGGCGCTCGGCCGCGCCGACATCATGATCAACAACGCCGGCTCCGCCGCCGGCGGCGTCATCGAGCACCTGACCGAGGACGACTGGGAAAAAGGCCTTCAGCTCAAGTTCATGGGCTATGTGCGGTGCCTGCGCTATGTGCTGCCGATCATGGTCAAGCAGGGCGGCGGGCGCGTGGTCAATCTGATCGGCAACGACGGCGTGAAGCCGTCCTACTGGGAGATCTGCCCGGGCGCGGCCAACGCCGCGGGTCAGAATCTCACGATGTCGCTCGCCGGTCAGTACGGCAAGAACAACATCAGCTTCTGCGCGGTGAACCCCGGCCCGGTCCGCACCGAGCGTTGGGCGGGGCTCGTCAAGGCCATGTCGCGCGACATGAAACTCAGCTACGAGGACGCCGACAAGCTCGCTCCCTCCTCCATCCCGATGGGCCGCATCGCCGAGGTCGAGGAGGTCGCCAATCTCGTGGTGATGCTCGCCTCCCCGCTCATGCACATGGTCAATGGCACCATGATCGAGATCGATGGCGGCCAGGAGAAGTCGCTGATGGATCGGCTGCGGGACCGCAAGTAGAGTGCCGGCGCATTTGTAGGAGTATCGCGTGCCGATCGACGTTCATGCCCACTACGTTCCGCCGCAGCTGATCGCCGCGATCAAGAGTAGGGGGGGAGCGCCATCGGCGTCCGGCTCGCGCCCGCCGACGGCGGCAAGGAGGCGCTCGCCTTCGACTACGGTTTCAAGGTGCGGCCGTTCTTCCCGCGCCTGGTCGAGCCGGCGGCCGAGCGTCACAAGTGGCTCGACGAGCAGCGCATCGACCACCAGATCGTCGGCACCTGGCCGGACATCTTCGGCTACGGCCTGCCGCGCGAGCAATGCATCGCCTGGCACCGGATGCTCAACGACACGCTGGCGGAATGGACCGCGGACAACGCGAAGCGTTTCTCGTGGATTTCCTCGGTGCCGCTCACCGATGTCGAAGCCGCTGCCGCCGAGCTTGAGCGCACCGTGAATGCGGGCGCGATCGGCGTCATCATCTCGGCCAACATCGAGAACGTGAACATCGGCGAGTTGCCGCTCGATCCGTTCTGGCGCAAGGCCGAGGCGCTCGGCGTTCCGGTGCTGCTGCATCCCGTGCTGTCATCCGCGGTTCCGCGGGTGGGCAAATTCGCGCTCGGCCAGATCGCACATTACACCTATGACACCACGCTCGGCACCGGCTCGCTGCTGATGTCCGGCGTTCTCGACCGCTTCCCGAAGCTGAAGCTTCTGCTCTCGCATGGCGGCGGCACCTATCCCTATCTCGCCGGCCGCTTTGACGTGATGCACAAGCGCATGGACAAAGCCGGCCAGCACAACGTCGCGGCGAAGACGCCGTCCGCCTACGCCCGCGAGATGCACTATGACAGCATCGTCCACGCGCCCAAGGCGCTGCGCTTTCTGATCGACATCGCCGGCATCGACAACGTACATCTCGGCACCGACTATTCGTTTCCGCCAGCCGACATGGAGCCGCTCCATCTCATCAAGGAGGCGGGTCTGTCCAGGGCCGACAGCGAGGCGATCTCAGACGGCAACCCGCGAAAACTGTTCGCCCGGCTGAAAAAATAAGGACAATGCCGATGCTCGCCTTCAAGACGCTCAAGTGGTCGGTCCAGGCGCCCAAAAGCCAGCCGGACAATCCCTGCATCGGTCTCATCACGCTGAACCGCCCGGAGGCGCTCAACGCCATCGACGTGCGCATGCGTGTCGAGCTCGACCTGATCTTCGACCAGATCCGCCGCGACGACAGGCTTCGTGTCGTCGTCATCACCGGCGAGGGCCGCGGCTTCTCGGCCGGCGGCGACCTCCGCTCGGAAGCCGCGCCGCTCGGCGCACTCGACGAGGAGCACGACTTCGGCGACTTCGGTCCCTACAAGGAACTGGCCAACTACTTCTTCAATGACCTGCGCCACGTCGTGATCCAGCGCGCGATCCGCAAGCTCGAGGAGCTGCCACAAGTCACCATCGCCGCGATCAACGGCCCCGCGGTCGGCATCGGGCTTGAGCTCGCCACCGCCTGCGACATCCGCTACGCCTCCGACAAGGCGAAGCTCGGCGAGGTCGCGGTGCCCGCGGGCTTCGTCCCGGAATCCGGCGGCGCGCGCAACCTGCCGAAATTCGTCGGCCTCGGCCGGGCGATGGAGATGATCCTCACCGGCGAGATCATCGACGCCAAGGAGGCCCAGCGCATCGGCCTTGTCGTGCGCGTGTTCCCGCATAACAAGATGATGGCCGAGGTGCTGAAGATCGCCGACAAGATCGCGGCCGCTCCGTTCCTTTCCGTACGGCATGCCAAAGCCCTGGTGCGCCGCTACTGGGACTCCAACAAGAGCGCGGAAGGCGCGCAGGCCGAACTCGACGCGGTGATGGAGATCACCCGCACCGGCGATTGCCGCGAGGGCATCCGCGCGTTCCTCGACAAGCGGCCGCCCATCTATCGCGGCCCAGGCTACGACGATTACGGAACCGGCCCAAGGAAGCGCAAGTGAATCTCGCTGAAATTGCGCTGCGGCCCGGGCGCGACCGAGCCCACGCCGGTCATCCGGCGTTTCACGACGCGGCGGGCGCGGTCAGCAATGCGGACTTCCAGGCGATGGTCGCGGCGCTCTCGGCCGATCTCACGAAGCTCGGGATCAAACCGGGCGACAAGATCGTCTTCCGGATGACCAACAGCGCGGATTTCGCGGCGGCGTTTCTGGCCTGCGTATGGCTTGGCGCCGTTCCCATCCTGCAGAACTCGCAGCTTGGCCGGAGCGAACTCGAGCACATCGTCAACCTGTCGGACCCGGCGCTGTTTCTCCTCGCCGATCACATGCGCGGCGATGCCGCCACCGCAGGCCTCAGGCCCGACGTGAAGCGGATGATTGTCACGGGAATGGGCCTCGAAGGAATAGGCCTCACCGGAATGGCTGGAGACAAACTGCAGGCTTCGGCCACCGCCCTGCCCGCTCCGTTCGACGCAAGCCGCGACACGCCCGCCTTCATCGTCTTCACCTCCGGCACCACCGGAAAACCCAAGGGCGTGGTTCACGCGCATCGATGGCTCGAAGCGCTCGGCGATTCAAACCGCGCCCGCGTGCCGCCGCAGCCGGGCGACGTCATCCTTGCCACCGGTGAATGGAGCTTCATCAGCGCGCTCGGCCACAATGTGCTGTTTCCGCTGCGAAACGGCACCACCGGCTCGATCATGGAGGACCGCGCCGCGCCCGAGCGCACCCTGCAGACCATCGAACGCGACCGCGTCACGCTCCTGCACTCGGTCGCCACGCTCTACCGGCGCATCCTCGCCACGCCCGGCATCGAGAATCGATATGACCTGTCGTCCCTGCGCGGCGCCAACTCCACCGGCGAGCCGCTGGAGGATGCCGTACGCAAGGAATGGCAGGCCCGCTTCGGCTGCCCGATCTGGGAGCACTACGGCATCTCGGAAGCCCAGATGGTGATCGGCGATGGGCCGGGCATCCCGAAGAAGGAAGGCTCCACCGGCCGGACCTGGGGCGCGCGCGCCGCGGTGGTCGACGAGGACCTCAAGGCGTTACCGCCCGACAGCGTCGGCACACTCGCCTTCGGCGCGGAATATCCCGGCTTCTTCCTCGGTTATCTCGGCGACGAGGCGACGACGCGCGCCACGCTGCGCGGCGGCTGGTACGTCACCAGCGACCTCGCCCGCATCGACGGCGACGGCTACGTGTTCATCATGGGCCGCGCCGACGACTGCTTCAAAAGCAAGGGCGTGCTGATCGCGCCGCGCGAGCTGGAGGATGCGATCCTGGGACTGGGCTCGTTCGCCGAGGCCTGCGTGTTCCCGATCCCCGACCGCGAGATCGGCAACCGCATCGGTGCGGCGCTGGTGCTGCGCTCGGGCGCTTCGGCCGGGATCGCCGACCGGGCGGCGCTCGCCACCGCGCTGTCCGGCCGCATCGCGCCGTTCAAGCTGCCGCACAGCGTGCTGGTGATGGATCAGCTTCCGAAGAATCCCAACGGCAAGACCCAGCGCAGCCAGGTGGCCCGCATCGCGCTCGGACAGTCGTTTTAAGCGATCTTAGCCGAACGCGACCTTCAGCCCGGGCGCGGGGGCTTCCTGGTCGCTGTCACAGACGACGCGGTTGCGGCCCTGGTCCTTGGCGGCGCGCAGGCAGTCCTGCGCCCGGAACACCAGAGAATCCGGCGTGTCGTCCGCGCGTGCGCCGGCGATGCCGAACGACACCTGGACCCGGCCGAGTCTCTGGTTGGTCGACTTGATGGTGATGTCTCGCGACATCACGGTGGTCCGGATGCTGTCGACCACCGCGCGCACACCTTGGAGCGACGCCTCGGGCATGAAGGCTGCAAATTGCGCGCCGCCGAGTCGCGCCACGCTGCCCAACTTCCCGACCTTATTCTTCACCTCCATTCCGACGAGGCACAGCACCTGGTCGCCCGTCAGATGGCCCCACGTATCGTTGAATCTCTTGAAGTCATCGATATCGCACAGGGCGAGCCAGAGCGGCGCCTTGCGTTCGGTGGCACCGTGGATCGTCTGTTGCAGCGAACGTTCGAACGACATCCGGTTCGGCATACCCGTTAGTGGATCGGTTACGTTGGCGTTGCGGATTTCCTGCAACTGATCGCGAAGCTCGTTGATCTCGCCGATCGACACGTTCAGTTTTTCTTCCAGACCGCGCTGCTGCTCGCCGATGAATTTTGCCGACTGCATCATGTTCCTGATTTCGCCGACCAGCGCATTGCGGTTTTCACCGGCGGTCAGCTTGTCGGACGTTTGCGCGAGATCCGCGGAGAATGCTTGTTCGTCCTCGATGATGTTGTCGAGCGAGCCCAGGACCCGGCCGATCACCCTGTTGACGCGCACGCCGACCTTGTCGAACCGTTCGTGATGATCCTTGGACGGAATATATCGCGCGCCGATCTGCTCGATGAGGTCGCCGCCCACCGCCACGCGACGGTTCAACAGGTCGTTGATGGCGATGTTGAGCGACGGATATTCGCCGGTCGCATAGGCGTAGCAGAGCTCGTAGATGCGTGGACTTGCGGGCAGCTTGAGCGCCTTGATCAGGGTCACCGCCCGGTCGGCGAAAACCATGGATCGGCGATGTTCGTCGGCGGGCGCCGACGAAATGACGGAATGCCGCTCGCCGGTCCCCGCGTCCTCCCGAAACATCACCCAGGCCCAACCATTCCGAGCAGAAGCGTATGACCCATGGGTAAATGCCAATTAAAGAGTTCCGGCCCGGGAGGTATCCGCCCTACACCTCTCAAAGCGAGCGCCAGAACAGTTGCGCAACCCCTCAGCGGCCACGGCCTCGATGTGTCCGTTCGCCGGAATCCGAAGCCGCAGGCTTGTTCGGACGCCGCTCACACCGTTTCAGGCTTCTCCGGCTGTACGTGCGACAAGATGGCAGGGCAAAAGATGTTTTGGGCATAACAAGAGGGCTGGGGCGCAAAACGGCCTGAACGCAATCGCACGCGAAAGCACCTGCGTACAGGCAAATACATTATTCCAGGGTACGGCCGGCGACAGCCATTCACGCAAGCGTCACCGGATGCAGGAATTATAGCATCCACTGCACATGCGGCAGCCAACAAGACCGAGACGCGTGCAGCGCACGACGCAACGCAGGCTGGCGTGACCCCGAACGCTGCGCTACCATTTTTGCGAAAATTCAAAGCGTAAGGTCTTCCCCGACACCCCCAAACGGCTGACATCAACAACCGGCGATCGCAATTCGAACGGCCGCCACCAAAAATCATCCGCCGCGCGAAGGTGCCGCCCGGCAGCAGTTAGCGACATCATGCGGAGTGGAAATGTCAGTCAAGCAAGGTAGGAACGGCGCCAACCGGAGATCGAATGGCCTTTCGCGGCGCGATGTTCTGATCCTCGGAGCCGGAGCCGCCGCGGTCAGTTCGGCCGCTTTCACGGCGATCGCGCAGGCCGCGGGTGAGGCCACGCACCATGGCCTCTCCGCATTCGGCGATCTCGGCTATCCGGCCGACTTCAAGCATTTGAAATACGTCAACGCGGCGGCGCCCAAGGGCGGCACGTTCAGCCAGTTGGCCGGCGGCGGCACCGCCACCTTCAACTCGCTCAACGGATTCATCCTCAAGGGCGATCCCGCCGTCGACATGGAGTTGGTGTTCTGCTCGCTGATGGGACGCGCCACCGACGAGCCCGACGCGGTCTATGCCTACGCCGCCGACCAGGTTTCCGTTTCCGAGGACGGCCGCATCTACAAATTCCGGCTGCGCAACGGCATCAAGTTTCACGACGGCAGCCCAATCACTTCCGCCGACGTCGCCTTCTCGCTCTCGACCCTCAAGGCGAAGGGCCACCCCAACATCGGCATGCTGTTGCGCGATATGGAAGCCGCCGAAACCGACGGCGACCGCACCGTGGTGGTGCGCTTTGCAGCCAACCGCGCGCGCAGCGCACCGCTCACCGCCGCCAACCTGCCGATCCTGTCGAAGGCCTACTATTCGAGCCGTGCCTTCGACGAAACCACCCTCGACCCCCCGCTCGGCTCAGGTCCCTACAAGGTCGGCAAGTTCGAGCAGGGACGCTTCATGGAATTCGAGCGCGTCAAGGACTGGTGGGGCACGGACCTGCCGATCAATCGCGGCCTGCACAACTTCGATGTGCTGCGTTACGACTATTTCCGCGACCGCGACACCGCGTTCCAGGGTTTCAGCGGCAAGGCCTACCTGTTCCGCGAGGAGTTCACCTCGCGCGTCTGGGCGACCCAGTACGACTTTCCGGCGGTTCGCGACGGACGCGTCAAGCGCGAAACCATCCCCGACGAGCGGCCGTCCGGCGCGCAGGGCTGGATGATCAACACACGGCGCGAGCGGTTCGCCGACCGCCGCGTGCGCGAAGCGCTGGCCTATGCGTTCGATTTCGAATGGGCCAACAAGAACCTGATGTTCGACGCCTACGCGCGGACCGCGTCGTGCTTCCAGAACTCCGACATGATGGCGAAAGGCAAGCCGTCGCCGGAGGAGGTCGCGCTGCTGGAGCCGTTCAAAGGCAAAATCCCCGACGACGTATTCGGCGAAGTGTGGTCGCCCCCGGTCAGCGACGGCTCGGGCCAGGACCGCCGCCTGCTGCGAAAATCCACCGAGCTCCTCAATGCGGCCGGCTGGACCGTCAAGGACGGCAAGCGCGTCAATGCCAAGGGCGAGCCCTTTACCGTCGAGTTCCTGGTGTTCGAGCGTGTGTCGGAGCCGCATCATGCGCTCTACATCAAGAACCTCGGGGCGCTCGGCATCGAAGCGACGACACGCCTGGTCGATCCTGTGCAGTATCGCTCACGCGTGCAGGAGTTCGACTTTGACATCACCATGAACCGCATGGTGTTCTCGGCGACGCCCGGCGACGCGCTGCGGAATTATTTTTCCAGCCGGGCTGCCGACGGCAAAGGCTCGTTCAACTTCGCCGGCATCAAAAATCCGGCGGTCGACGCGCTGGTCGAGCGCGCCATCACGGCATCCGACCGGCAAAGCCTCAACACCGCCTGCCGGGCGCTCGACCGGGTGCTCCGTGCCGAGCACTATTGGGTGTCGGCCTGGTACAAGCCGTCCCACTGGATCGCCTTTTGGGATCTGTTCGCCTGGCCTGCGACAAAACCCCGCTACGCCCGCGGGATACCGGAAACCTGGTGGTCCGACACCGAGAAGGTATCGAAAGCCGGCTGACCTATCCGCCTGCCCACAGCCGCCGCAGCATGGCGCTGCGGCCGAGCTTGCCGTGCAGCGTCCACGCCGGCGAGGCGATCGGCGCCGCATCCGAGAGACACACGGTGACTTCGCCGCCCCCCGGCGCCGGAAGTGCCGCCTGCTCGTCGTAGATCGGCATCAGCCCCGCATCGCGATACACGCGCTCCGAAATAGCAAAAACGCGGTCGCGCTCTGCCGCGAGCTTTCGCATTGCGCTGGCGACGTCGACCGCCTCGCCGATCGCCAGCATGGTCGCGGGCTCCGACGAGCCGATTTCGCCGATCGCCGCGCTGCCCGCATGAACCACGACGGAAATCTTCAGCCGGTTGCCTTGCTGCCGGCCAAGCCGGTTGTTGAGATCGGCGATCACGCCTTCGATCGCGCCGGCGGCCTGCAAGGCGCGCTGCGCGCACACTTCTGCGCCCGCATCGACACCGAACAAGGCGCAGACGCTTTCGCTGTCGATCGAACTGAGAAGTCCCGCCGGCCGCGCGGATGGCGTGGCTCAGTCCTTCGACATAGACCGTGAGGAGATAAAGAAGATCCTGCGGCAGGTGATCGGACGTCAGCTCCGCCCGGTTCCGGAAATCGCAATAGAGCACGACAATATCGCTCTCGCCGCCGCGGCGCGGCGGAGTTGCACGGTACACCGGGCGTGCGGTGCGGACCACGGGCACCACCGAGACGCTGCCCTGCGGCCGCAACTGACACGCCAGACGCACGTCGGCCGGCGCGCCGATGCGGATCAGCGTGTCCTGCTCGTCCTTTGCGGCTGGCGGACAATGCTCCGCTCCGCCCGCCACACGAACCCGGCAGGTCGAACATCGCGCCCGCCCGCCGCACATCGCCGCGTGCGGCAGGTGAAAGCTGCGGCTCGCCTCCAGCACCGACCAGCCGCGCGGAATGCTGACGGTGCGGCCGGGATAGCTCACCTTGATGAGGCCCTTGCGGCGCCGCTCGATCAGGTTGCGGATTTCGCGCGCGACGAACGCGGCAAGGATGATGGTGAAGTACCAATTGAGAAGGCTGTCCTTCCACTGCCCGATCGCCAGGCGCTGCGCGGTGTTGGTGGGGCTCAGAAAGTTCAGCGACGCCGCGACCGCGGTGGGGCTCACCGCAACTTCGCGTCCCATCGCGATAAATCCGAGCGCCGAGAGGACCGGCAGAAGCAGCGCGATGGCAAACAAGACCGGCCGGAACAGCCGGAACAGCGGCCGCCGGCCAAACGCAAAGTGCAGCCCGAGGCATCCATGAATCCAGCCTGGCGCCATCAGCGCCAATTGCCAGCCTTGCTGTCCGGACGCCCAGAGATTGGCGACCACGCGCGTGTAGTCCGAGGAAAGCCCGTAGAGGTCATAGGCCAGCCGCGTTGCGGCGACGTGCCCGATCAGCAGAACCGGCATCGTAAAGCCGAGCGCAATGCGAATGAGCTCGAGTGGCGGCAGCCGAAAGGTCCGGCGCTCGTAGACAGCCACCAAAGCCATCATGAAATGAACGGCAGCCGCGCCATACAGCATGGCGGTGCCGGGAAGGCTGTACCAGACCTCCACAGCGATGCTCATTCCGGCTTCGGCGGTTTGCAGCGAAACCAGTCCGAGCGCGTGATTGAGCAGATGCGATGTGATGTAAAAGAAAAGGATCAGGCCGGATGCCATCCGCAGATGCCGGCGTATGGAGCTGGAGAGCCCTTCAGAAAACAATGGATCGCCCCATTCCTGCGCAACACCAGGCCCGGTTACGGACGTTGATCAATACCAAAATTTCAGCCGTCTTTCCGCGCATCTTGCCTGAAATTGAACGGCGATACCGGAAATATGGGCAACCGGCCTGCGACCCGGTATGATTCGGCGGAGTGATTCGTCGCGTAGCAACTTCAACAGGAGACAGCTACATGGCGCACTCGATCATCACGGTCGCCACCATGAAGGGCGGCAGCGGCAAGAGCACGCTGGCCAGTTGCCTTGCGGTCCACTGGCAGCTCAACGGCAGCCGCGCCGCGATCATCGACGCGGATCCGCAGCGCACCCTGGCGCGGCTCGTCACCCGCGAAAAAGCTCTCGGCGGCGTTCAGGTCACCGAAGACGCGACCGACGATGCCTTCAAAACCGCGCAGCGGCTGGTCGGCGACTATGAAAAGGTCATCATCGACACGCCGGGATTCCGCTCCCAGGCGACATTGGCCTGCCTCGGCGTCAGCGATTTCGTTCTGGTTCCGGTCAAGCCCTCGCCGTTCGACGTCGACCGCATGCTGGATACGCTGAACATCCTGATCAACGGCGTCAGCGGCCGGCGGCCGATTTTCCGATGCGTGCTGACCCAGACGACCCGCGAGTCCGTGATCGCCAAGCATATCCGGTCCGAGCTCGCCGAAGCCGGGTTCCCGGTGCTTGACAGCGAGATGACCAACCGCGTCGTATATGCGGAAGCGGCGCTGTGGGGCGGCACGCCGAGCCTGCTCGACAAGTCGGGCCCCGCGGCCCGCGAGATCGCGGCCATTGCCGACGAGGTCCAGCAGATATGCCAGAGCATGATCCAGGTGAAGCGGGCCGCAAGCGCATGAACAAGAAGAAGCTTCCGAAAGCTGTTCTGCGGACCGCCGACGAGATGCGCGACGCTGCCGCGGACCGCGCGCAGGATGCACCACACCGGGTCGATCTGAACGAGCCGGCCGGCGCGCGTCCCGCCAATGTGCGGACGTCGGCGGACAATGTCATCGAGATGATGCCGAAGCAGGACACCGCTGCTGCGCAGCCTCCGGACCGGGCGCCCGATGCGGCGGCCGCGCTGCGTCGGCGGCGCGCTGTCGCCCTCGTCGAGCGCTACGCCAACTGGGCGGCTGTTGGCGGCGCCATTCCGGTTCCGCTTGCCAATGCCGCCGCCATCACGACCCTGATGGTGCGCATGATCAAATCGCTGAGCACGCTTTATGGAGTGCCCTTCGAGCGCAATCGCACCCGGGCTGCCGTGGTCGGCCTGATGGGAGGCGTGCTGCCGACAGGTCTCGCGACCGTCGCGACGTCGACGCTCACTTACTTTGTTCCGGGCTACGGATTGCTGAGCCTCGCGGTGTCCTCGGTGACGTCGTCAACCTATGCCCGCAGCATCGGCCGGTTGTACGTCGAGCACTTCGAGAACGGGGCCACGCATGTCGACTTCCGTTCGATCATCCTGAAATGATGCGGGTCTGCTGAGCGGATCGATTCGCTCAGCCGATTTCAATTCATCTTCTTTTTTTGCGCGTCCATGCGCTCGACCAGGCTCTTGGGGCGCATATCGGTCCAGTTTTGGTTGATATATTCCAGGCACGCCGCGCGGCTGTCGGACTTTTTGGCGATCGTCCAGCCCTGCGGCACGTCCTTGAAGCTGGGCCACAGCGAGTACTGCCCCTCCCCGTTCACCAGCACGTGGTACACCCCGTTTTCGTCTTCAAACGGATTGGTCATTACTTTCTCCTTTGACCTGGAGTTTGAGCCGCCCCCGGCTGTTTGCCAAGTTCGGCGGCGATGGCCTTGCCGATTGTCTCAGCAGGACCGGGATCCATCATATTGTCGTGCGCACAATCGACCGGGTGGACGCCGATTTCGCCGGTCACATGGCGGCGCCAGGCATCGACCGGCGGCTTCGCTTCGCTGACGGTCGCGACGAACAACGACATATCACCGCGGAAGCGCTGCGGCGAGAAGGTCTTCATCAGCCGCGTGTTGTTCTTGAAGGTGTCCATGATCGCTTCGTAGTGATGCTCCTTGAGCGTGGACAGGCCTTCACGCCGCAGGACATCCAGCAGGTTCATGATCGGATTGATCGCCACCTGCCGTGAGGGGTTCTCGTCGTCGTCGAATGGGGTCTGCATGCTCTCATGCTGGATTGGATAGCTGTCGAGCAAAGCGAGCAACGCGACCTCTTCGCCAGCCTCCTGAAGTTGCGTCGCGATCGCATGGGCGACAAGGCCGCCGAACGACCAGCCGAGCAGATTGTACGGGCCGGCCGGCTGCACGCGGCGAATGAGGCCGACATAGTCCTCGGCCATTTCGTCGATCGACCGTGGCCGCATCGCCCGCTGCGTCAGATTGCGGGCCTGCAAACCGTAGATGGGATGCTCGGGCGGGATATGCCGGATCAGCTTGGAATAAGGCCAGCTGAAGCCGCCGGCATCGTGGATGCAGAACAGCGGCAGCTTGGTGCCGGACGGGCGGATCGGCAGCAGCGTCTCGAAGTCGGACAGCGCGGGCCGGCCGCGAACAAGGCGCTTGGCCAGTTCTTCGACGGTCGGCGCCTCGAACAGGGCCCGGAGACCGATCTCGGCATCCATGCTGGCGCGAATGCGGCTGATCAGCCTGATGGCCAGCAACGAGTGTCCGCCAAGCTCGAAGAAGTTGTCGTCGATGCCTACACGTCCGACGCCGAGTACTTCAGCGAACAATCCGCAGAGGATTTCCTCTTGCGGCGTTCGCGGCGCACGGCGCGTATGGATCGGCGCAGCCTCCGGCGCAGGCAGCGCCCGGCGGTCGAGCTTGCCGTTCGCCGTCAACGGCAACCGTTCCAGCACCACGAACGCGGACGGCACCATGTAGTCCGGCAGGCCCACGCGCAGATACTCGCGCAGCGCCGCGGCCGAAACGCTTCGGCCAGCCGGCACGACATAGGCCACCAGTTGCTGGATGCCCGGCACATCCTCGCGCGCGATCACGGCGGCACGTGCGACACTGCCCTGGCGCAGCAACGCCGCCTCGATTTCGCCGGGCTCGATCCGGAACCCGCGAAGCTTCACCTGCGCGTCCGCGCGGCCCAGGAACTCCAGCACCCCGCCAGAACGCCACCGCGCCAGGTCCCCGGTCCGGTACATCCGCGATGCGGCCGCCCCGTGCGGGTCGGCGATGAAGCTTTCCGCGGTCAATCCAGCCCGCCGGAGATAGCCACGGGCAAGGCCCGTTCCCGCGATGTAGAGCTCGCCGACCACGCCCGCCGGCACCGGTTCAAGGCCGTCGTCCAGCACATAGGCCCGATAGTTGGGCATCGGCCGGCCGATCGGGATGTTCGGGCTGGCGGTGCCGGGCCCGACCTCGATCGATATCGCGTCGATCGTTGCTTCCGTCGGTCCGTAGAGATTGGTGATCTGCGTCCCGGAAAGCTTGCGCGCAACCCTGTTCCTGAACTGCAGCGAGAAAGCCTCGCCGCCCAGCGCAAGATGGCGCAGCACCAGACCTTCCGGCGCCTGGGGCAGGACGCTTTCAAGATAGGACGGCACGCAACTCATGAATGTGACCGCGTGGCGATCGAAGGCGCTCCACAGCCGGGACGCGGACTCCCGATCCTCATCGCTGATGACGACGGCTGCTCCGCCGCCGACAAACGGCAGAAGCGTCTGCTCGATCGATGCGTCGAACGAAGCGGAGATCAGCATCGCGGATCTGAAGCTTTGATCCACGCCGAACTGCTCGCCGAGCATGACGACCTTGTTGGCAAGGCTTGCATGCTCGACGACGACGGCTTTTGGCGTTCCGGTCGATCCCGACGTGTAGATCACATAGGCGGGGTTTCGCGGGTCGAGCGGCACGGCGGGCACTGTGGCGGGCTGCCGGGCGATCAGCGGCCAGTCGGCGTCCAGCCGAACGATGGTCGCACCGGGCTGCGCGGCGCTGCCCTGCGCCGGCACCGGCAGGCGCTCGAGCAGCGCCTGCTGCGTCACCAGCACCGGGGCGCCGGCGTCCGTCAGCATGAAGGCGAGCCGCTCGCGCGGGTAGTTCGGATCGAGCGGCAGGTAGGCGGCGCCGGCCTTGAGGATGCCGAGCAGCCCCACCACCATCTCGGGCGAGCGCTCCACGCAAAGCCCCACCACGGTCTCGGGCCCGACGCCCAGCCCGCGCAGGTGGTTGGCCAGGCGGTTGGCGTGGGCGTCGAGCGCCGCATAGGTCAGCGAGCGGTCCTCGAACACCACCGCGACGGCATCGGGTGTGCGCAGCGCCTGCGCGGCAAACAGCGACGGAAGGTCGTGGGCTGTGTGCCCAGTTCGTGCGCCACAAGCTCCCGCGCCGTGGCGTTGAAGCCCTCGAGGATGGTCGAGCGCTCTGCCTCGTCCAGGATCGCCAGGCTGCCGAGCGGGCGCGTCGCGTCGGCGACCGCGGCCGTCAGCAGCCGGATCAGGCGCTGCCCGATGGCCTCGACGGTGCCGCGATCGAACAGGTCGGCGGCGTATTCCAGCACGCCGGTGAGCCCCGCGGGCTCGCCCGACGCCGTGCGCTGTTCTGTGAGTGCCACCGACAGGTCGAACTTCGAGGTCGCCGCCGCAACCGCATGCGGCTGCACCGTGAGCCCTGGGAGTGTGAGCCCGGCCCCCGCCCCGTCCGCCGCCTCGAACGCCAGCATCACCTGGAACAGCGGATGACGCGACAGCGACCGCGCCGGATTGAGCACCTCCACCAGACGCTCGAACGGAAGCTCCGCATGCGCATAGGCCGCCAGGTTCCGGCTGCGCACCCGGCCGATCAGCTCGCCGAAGTCCGGGTTGCCCGACGTGTCGGTGCGCAGCACCAGCGTGTTGACGAAGAACCCGACCAGTTCGTCCAGCGCCGCGTCCATCCGCCCCGCGACCGGGCTGCCCAGCGCAATGTCGGTCCCGGCGCCAAGCCGCGTCAGCAGGCCCGCAAGCCCCGCCTGCAGCACCATGAACAGGCTCGCGCCCGACGACCGCGCCAGGGTGGCGAGCCCGCGATGCAGTTCGGCGTCGATGGTCAGCGGGACATGCCCGCCGCGATGGCTCGACACCGCAGGACGCGCCCGGTCGGCCGGGAGCTCGATCTGCTCCGGAAGCTCACCCAGAGCCTCCTTCCAGAACGCAAGCTGCCGCGCGATCGCACTGTCGGCTTCGCCCTCCTCGCCCAGAACCGCCTGCTGCCACAGCGTGTAGTCGGCGTACTGCACCGGCAGTGCCGGAAGTTGCGCCGACGTTCCTTCGACGCGCGCCCGGTACAGCACGCCCAGGTCCCGCAGCAGCGGACGCAGCGACCAGCCGTCGCCCGCAATGTGATGCAGAACCAGCAGCAGCACGTGCTCGGATGCCACTTGGCCGGGCGTGGCTTCAATCGCATAGAGATGCGCCCGCAGCGGAAGCTCCCGCGCAAGGTCGAACCCGCGGCCCACGGCTCTCGCAAGCGCCGCCGCAAGCTCATCTTCGGTGACGTTTGTGACTTCGAGTTCGACCCGCGCCGCGGACGCCGCAACCACCTCCTGCCGCGGCACGCCCAGCACCTCCGGGAACACCGTGCGCAGGCTCTCGTGACGTTCGATCAGGTCGCACAGCGCGCCCTCCAGCGCCGCACGGTCCAGTTCGCCGGTCAGCCGAACCGCCAGCGGGATCGCGTAGGTGCCGCCCGCATGAGGGCCTGCCGCGGACTCCGGCCCCTGGCCCGCCTCCAGCCGCTCCAGGAACCACAGCCGCCGCTGCGCATAGGACAGCGGCACCTGGGAGGGACGCGGACCCGCGGTGAGCGCGCGCCGCACCGCCCCCGCCTCCGACGACAGCCGCTGCGACAGCTGGCCCACGCTCGGCGCCTCGAACAGGCTGCGGATCGACAGCTCCACGCCCAGGCTCGCACGAACCCGGCCGATCAGCCGCGTCGCCAGCAATGAATGTCCGCCAAGCTCGAAGAAGTTGTCGTCCAGCCCCACACGCCCGACCCGAAGCACCTCGGCAAACAGCGCGCACAGCACCGCCTCCGCGGGCGTGCGCGCCGGCCGGTACACGCGAGCCGCACCCGCCTCCGGCGCAGGCAGCGCCCGCCGGTCGAGCTTGCCGTTCTGTGTCAGCGGCAGACGATCCAGAACCACGAACGCAGACGGCACCATGTAGTCCGGCAGCGCAGCAGACAGCGCCGCGCGAAGCTGCGCCACGTCCGGCACGGCGCCCGCGGCCGGCACCACGTAACCCACCAGGCGCGGTTCGCCGTCCGACGCGCCATCCGCGCGCGCCACCACGGCCGCCGCCGCAACCCCGGCCTGCCGCACCAGCAGCGCCTCGATCTCGCCAGGCTCGATCCGGAACCCGCGCAGCTTCACCTGCGCGTCCGCTCGCCCCAGGAACTCCAGCACACCGTCAGAACGCCACCGCGCCAGGTCCCCGGTCCGGTACATCCGCGAGCCGGCCCCCCCGTGCGGATCGGCGATGAAGCGCTCCGCGGTCAGACCCGCGCGGTTCAGGTAACCCCGCGCAAGACCAAGCCCCGCGATGTAAAGCTCGCCCATCACGCCCGCCGGAACAGGCTCGAGACCGGAGTCCAGCACGTAGGCCCGCGTGTTCCAGATCGGGCGCCCGATCGGTGGCGCTTCGGCATTCTCATGCGGCGCGCCGTCCTCAACCGTCATGCCGTCAAGCAACATCACGGCCGACCAGATCGTCGTCTCGGTCGGGCCGTAGAGGTTGACGAGTTCGCGGCCGCGACCGCGCAGCGCACGCGCAAGCTCGCCCGAGAGCGCCTCGCCGCCCGTGAGCATCGTAAGTCCCTTGAGGTCCGGCAGCGCGTCGCCGCTCTCACTCAAGAGCGACTGCCACAGCGTCGGCGTCGCCTGCATCACGGTCGCATGGGTCTTCGCAATGTGGCGCGCCAGCGCCCGGGCATCCTGCACCGTCTCGCGCGGCGCGATGACCGCGCAGGCGCCGCGCAGCAGCGGCAGATAGAGCTCGAGCGCCGCGATGTCGAAGCCGATGGTGGTGACGGCGAGCAACCGGTCGTCCGGCACAAGCGGCAGGCGCTCGCCCATGGCGCCGAGGAAGTTGTTCAAGGCCTCGTGCGTCACCATCACGCCCTTTGGCGTCCCGGTCGAGCCCGACGTGTAGATCACATAGGCGGGGTTGCGCGGATCGGGCGTGACGGCGGGGACTGTGGCCGGCTGCCGGGCGATCAGCGGCCCGTCGGCGTCCAGCCGAACGATCGCGGCGGAAGCTTCAGCCGGCAGCCGGTCGAGCAGCGCCTGCTGCGTCACCAGCACCGGGGCGCCGGCGTCCGACAGCATGAAGGCGAGCCGCTCGCGTGGATAGTTCGGATCGAGCGGCAGGTAGGCGGCGCCGGCCTTGAGGATGCCGAGCAGCCCCACCACCATCTCGGGCGAGCGCTCCACGCAAAGCCCCACCACGGTCTCCGGCCCGACGCCGAGGCCGCGCAGGTGGTTGGCCAGGCGGTTGGCGTGCGCGTCGAGCGCCGCATAGGTCAGCGAGCGGTCCTCGAACACCACCGCGACGGCATCGGGTGTGCGCAGCGCCTGCGCGGCAAACAGCGCGGGCAGCGTGGCCGGGGTGAGATCCCGCGCCGTGGCGTTGAAGCCCTCCAGGATCGTCGAGCGCTCTGCCTCGTCCAGGATCGCCAGGCTGCCGAGCGGACGCGTCGCGTCGGCGACCGCGGCCGTCAGCAGCCGGATCAGGCGCTGCCCGATGGCCTCGACGGTGCCGCGATCGAACAGGTCGCCCCGGTGGTCGAGCCGCAGCTGCAGCGCGTCGCCGGGCTGCACGATCAGCGCCAGCGGATAGTGCGTCGCGTCGCGGCCCTCGACATGGCCGAGCTTGAGCCCGTTCGCCGGCTGCGCCAGCGCACCGCGATCCACCGGATAGTTCTCGAACACCACCAGGGTGTCGAACAGATCGCCAGAGCCCGCACCAAACCCCGCCGCCCGCTGGATCTCGGCCAACCCCACATGCTGGTGTCCCATCAGCGCCGACTGCGCGCTTTGCGTCCGCTTGAGCAACTCCACGAGCGGAAGCTCCGGCCGCAGTTGCATCCGCAGCGGCAGCGTGTTGATGAACAGACCCACCATCCGCTCGGCGCCGGAAAGCTCCGCCGGCCGCCCCGCAACCGTCACCCCGAACACCACGTCGTTGCGCCCGGTCAGCCGCCCCAGCAGCACGCCGAACGCGGTCTGCACGATCGTGTTCAGCGTCAGCGCATGCTCGCGCCCCAGCCGGACCAGCGACCGGGTGAGTTGCGCATCGAGCGTCAGGTCCACCCGCTCCGGGACCACCATGGCCTGGGTCTGCGACGACCGCGGCGCAAGCCGCGTGCCCTCCTCAAGCCCCGACAGCGCATCACGCCAGGCCGCAAGCGACGCCGCATGGTCCTGCGCCGCGATGAACGACAGATAGTCGCGATACGGCGTCACCCGCGGCAGCGAGGCCGTGCTGCCGCGCTCCGCATAGGCGGCCAGCACCTCGCCGACCAGCACCGGCGCAGACCAGCCGTCCATCAGCAGGTGATGGTTGCTGATCAGCAGCCGGTGACGCTCCGCCGACAGCCTGATCAGCGCAAACCGCATCAGCGGCGGACGCACCAGGTCGAACCGCTCCGCCCGGTCCGCGTCGCGCAGCGCAGCCAGCTTGCGCTCCTGCTCCTCACGGCCGAGACCCGACAGGTCGTGCAGCCGCCACGGCACCCCGGCCCGCGGCACGATCGCCTGCACCGGGCGGTTCAGCCGCTCGTGATGGAACGCCGCCCGCAGGCTCGCATGCCGGTCCACCACCGCCTGCACCGAGGCCTGCAGCAGGGCGCCGTCCAGCGCGCCATCCAGCTCGAGCTCGAGCTGCACCGTATAGAGGTCGGGCCCCCGCGCGTCGTAGAGCGCGTGGAACAGCAACCCCTCCTGCAGCGGCGACAGCGGCAGGATGTCCTCGAGCCCCCCGAGCCCCCGGTGCCGGCTCTCGATCTCCTCGATCTCGCCTTGCGTCAGTGCAACGAGCGGCAGATCGCTTGGCGTGAAGCCGCCCGCCCGAGCCTGCCCGTGCAGAGCCTGCCCGTGCAGAGCCTGCCCGTGCAGAGCCTGCCCATGCAGAGCCTGCCCATGCAGAGCCTCGTCCCGCACGTGCCGCACCAGCGCTTCCAGCGTGTCGAACCAGCGCTGCGCCAGATCGCGCACCTGCGCTTCCGCCAGAAGCCGCGGCGCGAAGCTCACATGCGCGGTCAGCTGCGGGCCGTCCGCGCCGTCCAGCGTCAGCGCGTTGATCTCGATCAGGTGAGCAAGCGGCATCGCCGGATCGCCCGATGCCAGTTCCTCGAGCCCCGGCGCCATCGGCCAGGCGGCGCTCCCGTCAGCCGACGCAGAGCCCGCGGCGGATGACACAGAGCCTGCCGCCCCGAAGCGGCCCAGATAGTTGAAGCCGAGTTCCGGCGCGGGCAGCCCCGACAGCTCCTTCGCGGTCTCGCCGTTGAGGTAGCGCAGCAGGCCGTAATGCAGTCCCTTCTGCGGCACCGCGCGCAACTGCTCCTTGATGGTCTTCAGCGCGCGCCCGAGCGGCGCGCCGCCCGACAGCGCCGCCGCAAGGTCGATCGCGCCCGGATCCAGCCGCACCGGATAAAGGCTGGTGAACCACCCCACCGTCCTGGTCAGGTCCACGCCCGCGAAGCCGTCCTCCTCGCGGCCGTGCCCCTCCAGATCCAGCAGCACCGCATGACCCGGACCGGGGTTTGAGCCGGAGCCTGCGCTCCCCGCAGCCCCCTGCGTCCGCCGCCGGCACCAGTCCGCCACCGCCAGCACCAGGGCGCTCAGCAGCACGTCGTTGATGCCGCCATGGAATGCCGCAGGCACCCGCGTCAGCAGCGCTTCGGTGACCGAGGCCGGAAGCGTCAGCGTCAGATGGCCCGCCGTGCCGGTGACGTCCCGCGACGCATCGAGCCGGCCGTCCGAAAGCAGCAGCGAAGGACCGCCCAGCATGTCGCGCCAGAAGGAGACCTCCGGGGCAAGCGCCGCGTCCCGCGCCCGTGCCGAGAGCTGCTGCGCCCAGGTGCGGAACGACGTGCTGCGAGGAGGCAGCGACACCGCACGGCCGCCCGACACCGCCCGCCACGCCGCAGCAAGGTCGGGCCCGAGGATCCGCCACGACACCCCGTCCACCGCAAAGTGGTGGATCGTCAGCAGCAGCCGGCCTTCCCGCGCCGCACCCGCGTCAAACCACACCGCCTGCACCAGATGCCCCGCCGCAGGATCGAGCCGAAGCTCGGCTGCCTCCGCCTCCTGATGGATCAGCGAGCGCAGTTCATCTTCGTCAAGATCGTCCGCATCCACCCGACGCAGGCATGCCGGGGCCCGCACCGAGCCAGACGGCAGCACCTCGAACGTCCAGTCCTTCGGTCCGGAGCTTTGGAAAGCCTGGTGCTCGGAAGCCGGCGCCCCGCCGCCCGCATCGAGGCGCAGCCGCAGCGCATCGTGATGGTCCAGCAGCGCCTGCAGCGCCACTGCCAGATCCTCCTGCCGCAGGCCCGAAGGCGAGCGCAGCAGCAGCGACTGGCTGAACCGCCCGACCGGTCCGCCGCGCTCGCAAAGCCAGCGCATGATCGGTGTCGCAGGCAGCGGTCCAACCGCGATGTCGGCAACGGCCGCTGCATCAAGGCTCGCCGCAGCCGCCGCGGGCGAGGACCGGGCCGCAGCATCCGCCGCGGCCGCAAGCGCCTCAACGGTCTGATGCTGGAACACCAGACGCGGCGTCAGCAGAAGACCCGCACGCCGCGCCCGGCTCACCAGCTGGATCGACACGATGCTGTCGCCGCCAAGCGCGAAGAAGTTGTCGTCCAGACCCACACGATCGAGCCGCAGCACCTCGGCAAACAGTCCGCACAGCACCGACTCGGCGGCCGTGCGCGCCGCGCGGTACGCCCGCTCCGGGCCCAGCTCCGGCGCAGGCAGCGCACGGCGGTCGAGCTTGCCGTTCGCGGTCAGCGGCAACCGATCCAGAACCACGAAAGCCTGCGGCACCATGTAGTCCGGCAAGGCCGCAGACAGCGCCAGCCGAAGCTGCGCCACGTCCGGCACGGCGCCCGCCTGCGGCACCACGTAGCCCACCAGCCGACGCTCGCCGCCGCCCTCCGGCGCGCGCGCAATCACCGCAGCCGCAGACACGCCCGCCTGCCGGACCAGCAGCGCCTCGATCTCGCCAGGCTCGATCCGGAACCCGCGCAGCTTCACCTGCGCGTCCGCACGGCCCAAAAACTCCAGAACACCGTCAGAACGCCACCGAGCAAGGTCACCGGTCCGGTACATCCGCGAGCCCGCCAGACCATGCGGATCCGCGATGAAGCGCTCCGACGTCAGACCCGCCCGATGCAGATAACCACGCGCAAGACCAAGCCCCGCGACGTACAACTCGCCCGAAACGCCAAACGGAACAGGCTCAAGACAAAGAGTCCAGAACGTAGACGCGATAGTTCGGGAGTGGACGGCCGATCGGTGACACTCAGACCGCTTCGTTTCCATCGACGACGTGCTCGATCGCACGAATCGTCGTTTCGGTCGGACCGTATTCGTTGATCAAACGCTGATCGGTCGACAAATTTTGCTAGTGCCGCTCGATCAGTCCGTAGAACACGCTTCACCGCGCAACAATCAAATGCCTGCACGAATCAGTTTGCGGCAGACATTCCCGATTTGATCGAGCAAGAGCGCAGGCATACAGTCGACGGCTGACCCTGCCAGGAATGCATTGATCTGGCGACGCGCGATCGCGGATAGCGCAGTTTCGCGCCGAAGGCTCGGACGTCAATACAAGCGTCGCCGCCACTCATGAAGGCTCGTGACTATTCCCGCGATCGACGGTATCGAACGCGACAGACGACAACAGCAGGAAACGAGCGCGGGCACGATCGGCATAATCCGAGATTTGACGCGAGCGAAGATTCGACGCCACAAGCTCTTGATGCTCGACGACGACGGCTTTTGGCGTTCCGGTCGATCCCGACGTGTAGATCACATAGGCGGGGTTTCGCGGGTCGAGCGGCACGGCGGGCACTGTGGCGGGCTGCCGGGCGATCAGCGGCCAGTCGGCGTCCAGCCGAACGATGGTCGCACCGGGCTGCGCGGCGCTGCCCTGCGCCGGCACCGGCAGGCGCTCGAGCAGCGCCTGCTGCGTCACCAGCACCGGGGCGCCGGCGTCCGTCAGCATGAAGGCGAGCCGCTCGCGCGGGTAGTTCGGATCGAGCGGCAGGTAGGCGGCGCCGGCCTTGAGGATGCCGAGCAGCCCCACCACCATCTCGGGCGAGCGCTCCACGCAAAGCCCCACCACGGTCTCGGGCCCGACGCCGAGGCCGCGCAGGTGGTTGGCCAGGCGGTTGGCGTGCGCGTCGAGCGCCGCATAGGTCAGCGAGCGGTCCTCGAACACCACCGCGACGGCATCGGGTGTGCGCAGCGCCTGCGCGGCAAACAGCGACGGAAGTGTCGTGGGCTGTGTGCCCAGTTCGTGCGCCACAAGCTCCCGCGCCGTGGCGTTGAAGCCCTCGAGGATGGTCGAGCGCTCTGCCTCGTCCAGGATCGCCAGGCTGCCGAGCGGGCGCGTCGCGTCGGCGACCGCGGCCGTCAGCAGCCGGATCAGGCGCTGCCCGATGGCCTCGACGGTGCCGCGATCGAACAGGTCGGCGGCGTATTCCAGCACGCCGGTGAGCCCCGCGGGCTCGCCCGACGCCGTGCGCTGTTCTGTGAGTGCCACCGACAGGTCGAACTTCGAGGTCGCCGCCGCAACCGCATGCGGCTGCACCGTGAGCCCTGGGAGTGTGAGCCCGGCCCCCGCCCCGTCCGCCGCCTCGAACGCCAGCATCACCTGGAACAGCGGATGACGCGACAGCGACCGCGCCGGATTGAGCACCTCCACCAGACGCTCGAACGGAAGCTCCGCATGCGCATAGGCCGCCAGGTTCCGGCTGCGCACCCGGCCGATCAGCTCGCCGAAGTCCGGGTTGCCCGACGTGTCGGTGCGCAGCACCAGCGTGTTGACGAAGAACCCGACCAGTTCGTCCAGCGCCGCGTCCATCCGCCCCGCGACCGGGCTGCCCAGCGCAATGTCGGTCCCGGCGCCAAGCCGCGTCAGCAGGCCCGCAAGCCCCGCCTGCAGCACCATGAACAGGCTCGCGCCCGACGACCGCGCCAGTGTGGCCAGCCCGCGATGCAGTTCGGCGTCGATGGTCAGCGGGACATGCCCGCCGCGATGGCTCGACACCGCAGGACGCGCCCGGTCGGCCGGGAGCTCGATCTGCTCCGGAAGCTCACCCAGAGCCTCCTTCCAGAACGCAAGCTGCCGCGCGATCGCACTGTCGGCTTCGCCCTCCTCGCCCAGAACCGCCTGCTGCCACAGCGTGTAGTCGGCGTACTGCACCGGCAGTGCCGGAAGTTGCGCCGACGTTCCTTCGACGCGCGCCCGGTACAGCACGCCCAGGTCCCGCAGCAGCGGACGCAGCGACCAGCCGTCGCCCGCAATGTGATGCAGAACCAGCAGCAGCACGTGCTCGGATGCCACTTGGCCGGGCGTGGCTTCAATCGCATAGAGATGCGCCCGCAGCGGAAGCTCCCGCGCAAGGTCGAACCCGCGGCCCACGGCTCTCGCAAGCGCCGCCGCAAGCTCATCTTCGGTGACGTTTGTGACTTCGAGTTCGACCCGCGCCGCGGACGCCGCAACCACCTCCTGCCGCGGCACGCCCAGCACCTCCGGGAACACCGTGCGCAGGCTCTCGTGACGTTCGATCAGGTCGCACAGCGCGCCCTCCAGCGCCGCACGGTCCAGTTCGCCGGTCAGCCGAACCGCCAGCGGGATCGCGTAGGTGCCGCCCGCATGAGGGCCTGCCGCGGACTCCGGCCCCTGGCCCGCCTCCAGCCGCTCCAGGAACCACAGCCGCCGCTGCGCATAGGACAGCGGCACCTGGGAGGGACGCGGACCCGCGGTGAGCGCGCGCCGCACCGCCCCCGCCTCCGACGACAGCCGCTGCGACAGCTGGCCCACGCTCGGCGCCTCGAACAGGCTGCGGATCGACAGCTCCACGCCCAGGCTCGCACGAACCCGGCCGATCAGCCGCGTCGCCAGCAATGAATGTCCGCCAAGCTCGAAGAAGTTGTCGTCCAGCCCCACACGCCCGACCCGAAGCACCTCGGCAAACAGCGCGCACAGCACCGCCTCCGCGGGCGTGCGCGCCGGCCGGTACACGCGAGCCGCACCCGCCTCCGGCGCAGGCAGCGCCCGCCGGTCGAGCTTGCCGTTCTGTGTCAGCGGCAGACGATCCAGAACCACGAACGCAGACGGCACCATGTAGTCCGGCAGCGCAGCAGACAGCGCCGCGCGAAGCTGCGCCACGTCCGGCACGGCGCCCGCGGCCGGCACCACGTAACCCACCAGGCGCGGTTCGCCGTCCGACGCGCCATCCGCGCGCGCCACCACGGCCGCCGCCGCAACCCCGGCCTGCCGCACCAGCAGCGCCTCGATCTCGCCAGGCTCGATCCGGAACCCGCGCAGCTTCACCTGCGCGTCCGCTCGCCCCAGGAACTCCAGCACACCGTCAGAACGCCACCGCGCCAGGTCCCCGGTCCGGTACATCCGCGAGCCGGCCCCCCCGTGCGGATCGGCGACGAACCGCTCCGCGGTCAGACCCGCGCGGTTCAGGTAACCCCGCGCAAGACCAAGCCCCGCGATGTAAAGCTCGCCCACCACGCCCGCCGGAACAGGCTCGAGACCGGAGTCCAGCACGTAGGCCCGCGTGTTCCAGATCGGGCGCCCGATCGGCACATCGGGCGAGGTATCTCCCGCGCAGGACCAGCGCGTCACGTCGATCGAGGCTTCGGTCGGGCCGTACAGGTTCTCCAGCCGCACATCCGGCAACAGACGCCGCACATCGTCCCGCAATCCGGCCGGCAGCGCCTCGCCGCTGCAGACCAGCCGGCGCAGCGAGGCGCAGCCGCGCACCGCAGCAGGCACCGACACCAGATGCTCGACAAACGCCTGCAGCATCGACGGCACGAAGTGCAGCACCGTCACCTGCCGGGCTTCGATCGTCTCAATGAGACGGGCCGGCTCGCGATGCGCGCCGGGTGACGCCACCACCAGCCGCGCTCCCACCATCAGCGGCCAGAAGAACTCCCACACCGACACGTCGAAGCCGAACGGCGTCTTCTGCAGCACCGCGTCGTCACCGCCCAGCCCATAGGCGGCCTGCATCCAGGCCAGCCGGTTGTGCAGGCCCGCATGCGTGTTCGCCGCGCCCTTCGGCGTCCCGGTCGAGCCCGACGTGTAGATCATGTAGGCCAGGTTCGAACCCTGCAGGTTCGCAAGCTCCGGCGCGGACGCCGGCGTTCCCGGCTCTTCGCTGCCGAAGTCTTCTCCATCCAGCAGCACACACTGCGTCCCCGCAGGCAGAGCAAGCCGCCCCGCAAGCGAATGCTGCGTCAGCACGACGCCGAGCCCCGCATCCTCGACCATGCCGGCAAGCCGGCCCGCCGGATGCTCCGGCTCCAGCGGCACATAGGCGCCGCCGGCCTTCAGCACCGCGAGCAATCCCACCACCAGTTCGACCGACCGTTCGGCGCACACCCCGACCAGCACGTCGGGCCCGACGCCCAGCCCGCGCAGGTGGTTGGCCAGGCGGTTGGCGTGGGCGTCGAGCGCCGCATAGGTCAGCGAGCGGTCCTCGAACACCACCGCGACGGCATCGGGTGTGCGCAGCGCCTGCGCGGCAAACAGCGACGGGAGTGTCGTGGGCCGTGTGCCCAGTTCGTGCGCCACAAGCTCCCGCGCCGTGGCGTTGAAGCCCTCGAGGATGGTCGAGCGCTCTGCCTCGTCCAGGATCGCCAGGCTGCCGAGCGGGCGCGTCGCGTCGGCGACCGCGGCCGTCAGCAGCCGGATCAGGCGCTGCCCGATGGCCTCGACGGTGCCGCGATCGAACAGGTCGGCGGCGTATTCCAGCACGCCGGTGAGCCCCGCGGGCTCGCCCGACGCCGTGCGCTGTTCTGTGAGTGCCACCGACAGGTCGAACTTCGAGGTCGCCGCCGCAACCGCATGCGGCTGCACCGTGAGCCCTGGGAGTGTGAGCCCGGCCCCCGCCCCGTCCGCCGCCTCGAACGCCAGCATCACCTGGAACAGCGGATGACGCGACAGCGACCGCGCCGGATTGAGCACCTCCACCAGACGCTCGAACGGAAGCTCCGCATGCGCATAGGCCGCCAGGTTCCGGCTGCGCACCCGGCCGATCAGCTCGCCGAAGTCCGGGTTGCCCGACGTGTCGGTGCGCAGCACCAGCGTGTTGACGAAGAACCCGACCAGTTCGTCCAGCGCCGCGTCCATCCGCCCCGCGACCGGGCTGCCCAGCGCAATGTCGGTCCCGGCGCCAAGCCGCGTCAGCAGGCCCGCAAGCCCCGCCTGCAGCACCATGAACAGGCTCGCGCCCGACGACCGCGCCAGGGTGGCGAGCCCACGATGCAGTTCGGCGTCGATGGTCAGCGGGACATGCCCGCCGCGATGGCTCGACACCGCAGGACGCGCCCGGTCGGCCGGGAGCTCGATCTGCTCCGGAAGCTCACCCAGAGCCTCCTTCCAGAACGCAAGCTGCCGCGCGATCGCACTGTCGGCTTCGCCCTCCTCGCCCAGAACCGCCTGCTGCCACAGCGTGTAGTCGGCGTACTGCACCGGCAGTGCCGGAAGTTGCGCCGACGTTCCTTCGACGCGCGCCCGGTACAGCACGCCCAGGTCCCGCAGCAGCGGACGCAGCGACCAGCCGTCGCCCGCAATGTGATGCAGAACCAGCAGCAGCACGTGCTCGGATGCCACTTGGCCGGGCGTGGCTTCAATCGCATAGAGATGCGCCCGCAGCGGAAGCTCCCGCGCAAGGTCGAACCCGCGGCCCACGGCTCTCGCAAGCGCCGCCGCAAGCTCATCTTCGGTGACGTTTGTGACTTCGAGTTCGACCCGCGCCGCGGACGCCGCAACCACCTCCTGCCGCGGCACGCCCAGCACCTCCGGGAACACCGTGCGCAGGCTCTCGTGACGTTCGATCAGGTCGCACAGCGCGCCCTCCAGCGCCGCACGGTCCAGTTCGCCGGTCAGCCGAACCGCCAGCGGGATCGCGTAGGTGCCGCCCGCATGAGGGCCTGCCGCGGACTCCGGCCCCTGGCCCGCCTCCAGCCGCTCCAGGAACCACAGCCGCCGCTGCGCATAGGACAGCGGCACCTGGGAGGGACGCGGACCCGCGGTGAGCGCGCGCCGCACCGCCCCCGCCTCCGACGACAGCCGCTGCGACAGCTGGCCCACGCTCGGCGCCTCGAACAGGCTGCGGATCGACAGCTCCACGCCCAGGCTCGCACGCACCCGGCCGATCAGCCGCGTCGCCAGCAATGAATGTCCGCCAAGCTCGAAGAAGTTGTCGTCCAGCCCCACACGCCCGACCCGAAGCACCTCGGCAAACAGCGCGCACAGCACCGCCTCCGCGGGCGTGCGCGCCGGCCGGTACACGCGAGCCGCACCCGCCTCCGGCGCAGGCAGCGCCCGCCGGTCGAGCTTGCCGTTCTGTGTCAGCGGCAGACGATCCAGAACCACGAACGCAGACGGCACCATGTAGTCCGGCAGCGCAGCAGACAGCGCCGCGCGAAGCTGCGCCACGTCCGGCACGGCGCCCGCGGCCGGCACCACGTAACCCACCAGGCGCGGTTCGCCGTCCGACGCGCCATCCGCGCGCGCCACCACGGCCGCCGCCGCAACCCCGGCCTGCCGCACCAGCAGCGCCTCGATCTCGCCAGGCTCGATCCGGAACCCGCGCAGCTTCACCTGCGCGTCCGCTCGCCCCAGGAACTCCAGCACACCGTCAGAACGCCACCGCGCCAGGTCCCCGGTCCGGTACATCCGCGAGCCGGCCCCCCCGTGCGGATCGGCGATGAAGCGCTCCGCGGTCAGACCCGCGCGGTTCAGGTAACCCCGCGCAAGACCAAGCCCCGCGATGTAAAGCTCGCCCACCACGCCCGCCGGAACAGGCTCGAGACCGGAGTCCAGCACGTAGGCCCGCGTGTTCCAGATCGGGCGCCCGATCGGTGGCGCTTCGGCATTCTCATGCGGCGCGCCGTCCTCAACCGTCATGCCGTCAAGCAACATCACGGCCGACCAGATCGTCGTCTCGGTCGGGCCGTAGAGGTTGACGAGTTCGCGGCCGCGACCGCGCAGCGCACGCGCAAGCTCGCCCGAGAGCGCCTCGCCGCCCGTGAGCATCGTAAGTCCCTTGAGGTCCGGCAGCGCGTCGCCGCTCTCACTCAAGAGCGACTGCCACAGCGTCGGCGTCGCCTGCATCACGGTCGCATGGGTCTTCGCAATGTGGCGCGCCAGCGCCCGGGCATCCTGCACCGTCTCGCGCGGCGCGATGACCGCGCAGGCGCCGCGCAGCAGCGGCAGATAGAGCTCGAGCGCCGCGATGTCGAAGCCGATGGTGGTGACGGCGAGCAACCGGTCGTCCGGCACAAGCGGCAGGCGCTCGCCCATGGCGCCGAGGAAGTTGTTCAAGGCCTCGTGCGTCACCATCACGCCCTTTGGCGTCCCGGTCGAGCCCGACGTGTAGATCACATAGGCGGGGT
>CAWHLG010000015.1:0-548375 GCA_963830015.1 uncultured Alphaproteobacteria bacterium | reverse complement strand
GAGCCCGTCCAGATAGTTCTGGGACTATACGGCTGCTCGATGAATGCTCAGCCGGCTCATACGGCTGTTGCGAGCTTGGTGAGATTGTGGGCGGTGCAGATCAAAGCCCATTCTGCCCTTACTTTCTCGATGCCGCGCAACAGGAACTGTCTGAACCCCCTTGCCTGCTTGATCTGTCCGAACACCGGCTCCACGTCTTGCTTTCCAATGGGTACCTGCTGCGCCATCCGGCCCGCTTGAGCTTGTCCCGCATGGCCTTGGTCAGCGGCCCTGGTCTTTCGCTTGCCTTGGCTGGGTGCTTGGCGCGTCCGGTGGCGATGTAACGCCCGAGATGTTGCGCGCGCTAAGTCCGCGAGGTTGGCCTCCCAGCAGTAGCCGGCATCGGCGGAAGCCTCCTTGGGCTTACGCTCGAGGTTTTCTCGGTCTTATCGAGCAGCCGCGCGATTGGTCTTGTCGCTGTTGCTCCTGCCTCAGCCCATGGGCGACGATGATCTGGGCCGCGCATCGACCGCGGCCTGGGCGTTGTAACCCTGGATGTAACCGTCCTTGGTCTTCAGGATGCGGCTCTCCGGGTCGGTGAAATTGCGTTGCGCCTTGCCGTCGGGCTCCGTGTTCGGCGGCGCGGGCGTCTTGCCGTTCTTCTTGCCCCCTCGGCGTCGTCGTCCTCGGCCGCGGCCCGGCCGCTCTGCCTCGGCCGCGGCGGCCTTGGCTTCGGCCTCCAGCTCGGCCTTGGCCTCGCGGATCTTCGCCAGCCGCTTCTGCTTGTCGGCCACCCAATCCGGCATCTCGTCGCCACGCCTGCTGCCGTAGAGCTTGTCCTCCTCGGCATCGGCCGCCTCGGCGGCTTTGAGCCAGCGGTCGACCTCAGCCGCAAGCTCCACTTCCCGCTTCTTCATGCGCTCATAGCTCATCGCTTTGTGCTTGGACGCGTTCGCCTTTGATCTTGGTGCCATCGAGCGCAACATGCCCGAGCTTCACCAGCCCGGCCTTCTCGGCCAGCTTCAACACCTGTACAAACAGCCCGGCCAGCGCCGTAAGGTGCCGCTTGCGGAACTCCGAGATCGTGCGGAAGTCCGGAGGGTCGCCCGCCACGAGCATCATGAAGTCCGCGCGTTCCACCGCCGCCTTGGCGATCCGCCGCGACGGATAGATTCCGCACTCGCATAGCCATGCAGAAGCAGCGCCGTCATCATCCACGGGTCAAACGGCGGCTGACCCAGCCCGCTCGTGTAGCGGCCGGCAATCGCGGAAAGGTCAAGCTCTTCCCGGACCAGCGCCACAATCAGCCGCGACAGGTGGTCCCGCGGCACATAGTCCTGCACGCTCGGCGGCAGAAGCAGGACCTCATCGATCTTCCAGGGGCGAAAATTCTTGCTCATGGGCCCGCAAAAAATCAAACTCGACCCCACTTGACCAGTCGCTGCTCAGACGGCTCCTAGGCCGCCGCTTCGGCGAATAACTCCGCCTCGGTTGCAAAACCATGGCCGCACAGGTCACAAGTCCAGAGATAACGGATGCGGTTGGTCTCAATGTCCGCGGCTTCCGCGGCGAAGACCATTTTCATGGCAGTTAGGGCAGGTTTCTAACCCCAAGAAATAGACAGCTGGCGATTTGGCAGACACGGCATTTCCCCCGATGGATTTTGCCGTGTTTAGCCTAAAACTTTTGACGACAATATGACCCGCATGGTGATTTATTTCTCGGGAACGGAGAGCTGAAACATAATCAGCACGGTCCCGGCAACAGCTACCAACCCCAGGACCACGCCAATGATCGCCGACCATCCGGCGATCTTTGCCCATCGCAGGGTACTTGCTTCGACCAGGCGTTCCTCTTTTGCTTTTTCGATCAGCCAATCCTCTACATCACCGCGGCTCAGGCCCTTGCCGTTCTCGCCTGTTTTGAAGCCCACCAGGGTAGTCCAGCGACCCGCCCCAGCTTGAACCAGCTTCACCCTCACGGTGGCCGCTCCTAACGCCTCCAGTTCGTCGCGCTGCTCATGGGTCAAGGGCATAGCTGTTCCGGATCAGAGTGGCCGCATGATACGTTAGGGGCCTTTTATAAAACGCCTTAGCGCGTGATCTCTTTCCCCTGTGTGGGCTAGCGCGACGACAGAGCGTCAATCCGTCTCAACCACACCCATCGCCTTCAGATTCTTGTCGATATGCGGGCGCTTCAAGTCCCATGTCGGCATAGCCATAGCCCAGCCGAGCCACACGTCGAACGCCTTTCGGAAATCTCCCTTCGCGCCGTCGAGTTTGTGCGCATAGCCCTTGATCGGGATGCCGATCGATCCGTCGACCATGATCGTGTTCAGGGCCCACGACCAGACTTCCCTCTGCGCAAACGGGACTGGCTGGCCGATCACGCCGACAAGCTGCTCACCGGCGAAGATGTCGTAGTGCGCGACGCCGATGTCGTGACGATTCTGGGCACAAGATCGACGTGGGGCGGCACCGGCAGGACTCCCGAAAAGCCAGAGACCGCCTATATTCTGACCGATCATGCCGAACGACAACATCCCCGTGCCGCGGTTCTATTACGACCCCGCGCACGACATCTACGACGGTAAGCCATGGACCGAGCAGGACATCATCGATCTGCGCGCATCTCTGACGCACGGCAGCATGATCGAGATGGCCGCCGGCGAGCTGTGCCGGGCAGGCAGCGTCGACGACGTGAGGCGCAAGGCGGCCGAGCTCGGCCTGAAGTGGCAGCATGACGCGGATCGCAATTGATTGTTTAAAGTGCGGCCACTGCACTTCAATGGCGGAAGACAATCTTCCCCACTTCGGGCTTGAGCCTCGGGCTTCCCTCGTCACGCTCAGCAAGCGCCTGGTCTGCAGTAAGTGCGGCAGCAAAGCCGTGCAGACGTTCCGTTATGTCGAGGACCCGGACGGTCCCACACTGGTGCCGAGGCAATAACCGTAATGCCCTGGCACACTCGCGGACACGCGAGCGCAACCCGCTGGCGCCGCCCTCGTTCATTGACCCATGCCTGCCGACAAAAGCGGATAAGCCGCCCACCGGAAACGATTGGGCGCACGAAATCAAACATGACGGTTATAGGCTCCAGATTCATGTCGGCCGCGCTGGCGTGCGGCTCTACACCATGAGCGGCTACGACTGGACTGAGCGCTATCCGCTTATCGTCGCAGGAGCTGCGGGCCTCACGAGCGCTATGGTCATAGATGCGGAGGCCGTCATTCAGGGTCCGGATGGGGTCACAAACTTTGAAGCGCTGCACGCACGCACCCGGAATCCCGAAGCGAGATTTACGGGAGATTGCCTTGGCGCGAGCGCCGCGGCGAGCTCCAGCGGATATTCCGCCGGTCGCGGGCCGGCTTGATGGTGAGCAAGGCGATCGTCGGCCGCGGCCCTGAGGTCTACCAAGCGGCCTGCCGGATGGGCCTGGAAGGCATCGTGTCGAAGCGGATCAATGCGCCGTACCGGTCGGGGAAGGTCAAGACCTGGCTGAAGGTCAAGAACCCGAACGCTCCGGGCATTCTGCGATTTAAGGACAGCGGAGCTTGATCGCGCCCTGGAGTGCCTTCCGCCTGGGCCTATTGATTTAGCGCAACAGAACCGCGCCCCGATTGATCAATATGAGCTATGGCAACCTTCCTCTACCGATGCCCAAACAACGGACAGAAAGTGCAAGGCTGGTCCGCCGATGAGGTCCGCGAGGATGATCGGGACGTATATCAGCCCATCACCTGTCTGGCGTGCCGTCGCCTCCACTTTGTCAATCCCAAGTCGGGGGCATTAACCTTCGATCCCTGACGCCGTGAAAAACTGAATGCGGCACGGACACTGAGGCGGCCTCAATGCATATTGTTGTCGCCCTTGTCCTCGAACATCGTCGGTTCAAGCGTCGGCGATCTTGCTAACTGGGCTTCTGCAAGAGCGAGCCACCCCTCAGAAATGGATATCAAGAGCGCCCGTTAGTCCGCGGAAAATCTCGGAGCCATATCCAAAAGCACTTTTGAGCGCGCCTTCGGAATTCGGCTGCCTCCGTCATGTGGGAGCTCGCTTCGTCATCGGGGTGCGAGCGGCACGACGAGCGTCGCGCCAATCGCCTCATCTCAGCTGCGAACGCTTGGCTCATCCTTGCTCGCGGGCTCAGGACATTTGAGATCAAGAAGACAGTTCGGGAGCGGACAAGTCTTCGGTCGCGCTGCCAAATATGACAAACGCGAGGGCGCCGCATATCAGGATCACGATGTACACCAGGTTAGGAATGGACATCTGGCGCCCGCTGGCAAGGTAGACCAAGCCGGCGCCAGCCCATCCAATTGCCAGGACCGAGCCAGCAGCACCGAGCCACTCCACTACCTCGGCAATTCCTTCCCCGGCAGGCCCGATTTCCCTTGCGCGGCTTAAGATCAGGGCCGTGCATAATGTCACGGTAAACGCTCCAGTTCGCCCCATTTTCTGTCACCCACTCAGCCCCACCCTTCCTCTGTTCATGCTACATCCCGCATAAACCAGCACCAAATTCATCGCCGCCACAGACCAACAATTTCGAGTGGCCGTTTTGATTTTTGCCTTGCCGCAGGTCCCCGCAGGGGCGATGGTGCGCCCCAGTTTGGGGACGGTGTGGGAATGTCGGCGGAGCATTGGTTGAACTCGGGCAGCCCGGACGCACCGGACTGTCGCTGCGGCAAGCGGATGAAAGCTTTCAACACCGTTCCGGTGCCAGAGCCGATCGACGCCCATATTCGTGTCTATAAGTGCGCGTCGTGCCAGCATGAAATGAGATTGACTGTCTGGAGCGCGGACGCTCTGAATTAGCGACCACCTTCTTGGCCTCCTTCAGAGCGGTATGATTAGATGGCCGGTGCGGAGGCGCCCTTCCGCAGCAGCAGCCGGGAGTGCCATGTTATTCGACATTATGAGGGCGGAGGGTATAGCCATCATCGGCATTACCTTCCTGCTCGATTAGCGGCGCTCCATGAGCGAGCGCGGACGGTTCTCCGGCCAAGCGGAGATCAGAGGCGCCATATTCACCTACGACGATGGCACCCAGCAACAATTTGACGCTGCTGGCGTGCGGCTCAAGCCGGTTGAGGGCACCTTTCACCATGGCCGACATGCTCCGATTTGTGAACGACATCAACCCTATTGGTGACTGATTTAGACTAGCGACAGTCTGGATTGGGCGTGAAACGATCCCTTCGCCTGGCTCGTAGCCAATAGTCGTCTGTGAACTACGGTTAGGCCATTGATTGAGAGTCAGTTCGACGAACAGGTAGGTTTTGAATTGCAAGGTTTTGGCGATTGAAGGCCCGAAACGCTGCAGGCTCGTTTGCAGGCTCGTGATTCTCTCGTCCGACGATCGGAGCGAATGCGGCCGAAGGCGCGCCAAACAACGAGATCGGACGACCTTGTTCCGGCTCCTGCCTAGCTGAGCGCAAAATCCTGATCGCAATCTTGCGCGACCTCATCACCGATCAGCGCTCGATCCGGCTTCTTAACGGACGACCAGTTGTGGCTACGCTCGCTTAAGCGGAATTCGGATAGCGTTGCTGGTTGCGCAGGCAATGGTGTGTGATAGAACGCACTCCTTCTCAACATGGGAGCAATCAATTGGCTAAATAGCAAAGAAGACAAAGCGTGTTGCGTGGACGAAATCTCACCACGCTGAACTGCGAAAACATTCAAAAGCAAGAACACCGGTGGCAAAGATTTCAAAGCAAATGAAGCGAACCATTGGTGCGCTACGCCAGCAAGCCCTCAAGCTGGGTATTGGGCTAGGGCATCAACGCTGACGCCGGCGACGCCAATCCTGAGATAATGGCAAACGGCAGCAATAAGGCCTGGAGGCGCATCGATCTGAATTGATGCGCCCCTAAACCCTCAGCCCGGCCGAGGCGGTCAAAGCGAATTGGTCGCAACCGCAATCATTGGCGCCCACCGGCGTCCGCGCGCTGAACGTGTCGATTGGGCGGCCGAGGCAAACCCAGATGGTGCCGGAGCGTGCGGCCAGTGTACTCGGTGCGAAACAATCCGCGACGCTGCAGGATCGGCACGACCTGATCAACGAAATCATCGAAGGCGCCGGGAAACCAGGGCGGCATGAGGTTAAATCCGTCAGCCGCTCCCGCCGCGAACCATTCCTCCAGGCCGTCGGCAATGAACTCTGGTGTCCCGCACAGCAGCCGATGACCCATTGCCGCCGCGGTGAAGTCGCGGAGCTCCCTTAGCGACATGCTGTGCTTCGAGGCAAGCGCCGATAGCGTGACCGCGTGGTAGCGTGACCGCGTGGCCCTGCATGATGCTCGACGGCGGCAGGCTCGGAACAGGCGCGTCGAGGGGGCCGAGCGCTTCTTCAACAAACTCAAGCACTTTCGTGCCATCGCCACCCGCTATGACAAACTCGCCACAAATTTCCTCGCCGGCCTCCAGCTCGCCTGCGCCATGATCCTGCTCAACTGAAGACAGGCCCTAGCTGCTCTTGCCAGTTTAAATTAAATGAAGTGACAATGGGGCCGTTGGTCGAGGATTGCCAGGGGGCAACCAGGAACGCAGTTCATCTCAAGCGTTTCGGTGTCGGCGGGTTTAACCTTCAGGGCACTCCCTTGCTCCCGAAGTAGCCCGCCGGGCCCGCTCAGGTGTCCCCCGGGCGGGACCTTTTTGTGTTTTTGTAGCAGCTAGCGACAGTCTCGTACTTCGGAGCTGGTTGGTGCTTGTCGATCTCCTCTTTGGCGGCCTCACGGACCATTAGTTCCGCCATTGTCCGACTTTGGCCCGGATTCTTGCGCAAATAATCCTCAATAAATGGGTCCAATGCTGCGTTGCGGGCGGCGTTGATTTCGACAGAATTTGTTAGGCGTTGCCGCTCGGATACAATTTCTGCGCCTTCGCATTGCGTATCGGAAAACTCATATCCGGCAGCGCGCATGCAAAGCTCGATTCTCTCCGGCGTTTGCTCTTGCAACTTGCATCGCGCCAGTACCGCGGGGTGGTCGGCGGATTTATTAATTTGCGCGAACACGTAGCCCGAAAACGCTCCTACTACTAAGCACATCAGGGCTTCACGCCATCGGAAGGATGACATTGTGGCTTTCCGTTCTATTTCTCATACGTAGGGCCCCCCTGACTTGCCTTGGTGGTTAGCCCGCCATCGCTGTTTGTGGGGACGGCCGTGTGGTACTTTTTTACGCCGTCTTCGGTGACAGTGGCTGTCGTCAAAGTCCCGTCTTAATTTTGCGCGCGCTCGCGGAGGTTACTCAGCCTAAGAGTCCGTCCGGGAACATCAAGCTGGATTACAAAGTTTTCGCAGCATGAGGCGGATTGATGCGAGGCGCAAGAATGCCAGCGCCTTTCGATTGAGGTTTTCCCAATCCTTGGCAAGCCTGCGACATCGGTTGAGCCAAGCAATGGTGCGCTCGACAACCCAACGGCGTGGCAACACCACAAACCCTTTGGCGTGATCGGAGCGCTTGACGATTTCCGTTTTGAGCTGCGGCAGGATTCTCGTGAGCGCCTTCTGGAATTCCGGTCCCTGATAGCCGCCGTCGGCAAACAACTTCTTCAAGAACGGATACATCCCGAACAGAGTGGCAAGCAGCAGCATGCCGCCATTGCGATCCTGGATATCGGCGGGGTGAACGATGGCGTGGAGCAACAAACCCAGCGTATCTACGAGAAGGTGGCGCTTCTTGCCTTTGATCTGTAGAGTCGAGGAAGGGCGCGGCGACGCTTCAGAGTGCGTTCCGTCTCCCTTCCCCGCTCATCAAACCGGACGTGCGGGTTTCCCGCATCCGGCTTTCCGACTGGTTTCATCGTGAGGCCCACGGCGGCGACCGTCCGCGCTCGCGTCGAAGGCATCGCACGGCCAGTTCACCGTAGACATGCTCACGGGAGAATTGGTCTGTGCCACGCCCTTGCACTTTGTGCCGTTTGCGGAGGAAGTTTCTCGCGCGGTCATAGACATGCTGATCAACGGCTTCGTACGCCGAGGCAAGCGCACCATAGGAGAAGTACGCGGACCAACCGCCCAAGAGGCGGTTCAATCGCGTTCGCACTTCAGGCCAAGCGCCCTTGTTGCCCGGCGTCAGCAGCTCGCCGACTTTTGTCTTGATCCGTCGCACGCTCTTCTTGGATGGGCTTGCGCCCAAATACCAGCGACCACCGTTGGGAAGGTGGCGTGGTCCCAGCGTATAGCCAAGAAAGTCGAAGCCCTCACGCCGAGCGTCCTTCACCGAGGTTTTCGCCTCGTTGAGCGTCAGCCCGAGTTTCGTCATCACCGCCGTCGTCCAAGTCAGAGCCTCATCCGCGTTTCCACGGCTGAGGATGACGAAGTCGTCGGCATAGGAGACGACGTGCGCGTGAAGCGCCTCGCCGCGTCTCGTCAGACGCCAATGCTTCAGGAAACGGTTCATGTAGATGACGGAGAGCAACGGACTGGCGACGCCGCCCTGAGGCGTGCCGCGCTTGTTGCTCTTGCCACCGCTCATGCGCCGTGCCCCATCGCCGTCCCGCTCCTCGACCGGCGCTCGCAGCCATAGCTTGATCAGCCACAGTACGTTCCGGTCGACGATGCGGCGGGCCACCGATTGGAGGAGGTCCGCGTGCGGGATCGTGTCAAAATACCTCGACAAATCGGCGTCGACGACGTCGGTATAGCCCCGGCATATCAACCGGTGCGTTTCCTTGACAGCATCGATCGCGCTACGACGCGGTCGATAGCCATAAGCGCTGTCCTCGAAGTCCGCCTCGAAGATCGGCTCCAACACGATCTTGGCGGCGGCTTGAACCACCCGGTCCCGGATCGTCGGGACACCGAGCGGACGTTCGCCGCCACCCGGCTTCGGGATGGTCACCCGCCGCACCGGATCGGGCCGGTACGTCTTCGAGACGAGGTCCTCGCGCAAGCCCGCCAACCACGCTTCCACACCCGACGCCTCGATCTGCTTGAAGGTCACCCCGTCCACGCCAGGCGCGCCCGCATTGCCGCGAGCTAACGTAAAGGCGTGGCGCAGAATGTCCTCGCGACAGATCTTGTCGTAAAGAACGTAGAAGCGGAAAGCGGGCTCCGCCTTCGCCTTACGATAAAGCTTTCTCTGAAGGCTCCTGATAATTTCGGATGTTTCAAGGCTCATCGCCAATCACCCTCACCTCGCCAACTTCGAAAGCACACCAGAAGTCAGGGTCCTTTCCTCCGCCGGCATTGCCCGGCCTCAACGGTCGTACGACCCTGTCCGACACCCGCCCGATCCACCGCCATAAGCGATGTTGAAGCCGCGAGCTTCGATCTGAACGGGTCTCCCTCGATTACCCGCATCACCATTCCAACGTGCTGTGTCCAATACCCCGGCAGACCGAACAGGTGCATGTGTCGATTGCTTCCCTGCCCGCGCGGCCTTCCCCGAGCAAAAGACGGGTCGGCGTCTGCATCGACTCTTTCGAGGCCTGCTCGAACTTCACTCGCGTTACAGCCCGCTGGATCGCTCGACCGCCCAAGGCGGCCTTTGTCACGAGGCTTCGGCTCGGCCAGTTACCCAGCCGAACCGCTCGTCAGCTTCCAGATCAATCGACAACTCTCTGGATGGAATCTTCCTCCATAGGTGACACGCGCCTTCGAGGCGCACTCTTACCCGCATCATAGCCATGCGGATCGATACAGGACCCCCTTTTTCAGCGCTCTTGACGCTTTGGCTATCGATGATGGCTGCGGTCGGGCTGGCTTCGCGCTCGCCTTGCTTGCGGCACTCCACATAAAGCGCGTAATGGATCCGATCGAGCGTGCCGTCGTAGCTCCACAAGTCAAGATAGTCGTGCACCGTGCTGCGTGGCGGCAAGTCTTTCGGGATCGCCCGCCACTGGCATCCTGTGCTCAAAACATACATGATCCCGTTCATTACTTCGCGCACATCGACGTGGCGCTTGTTGCCGCCGCGCTTGGCAGGTGGAATCAACGGTTCAACCAATGCCCATTCATCGTCGGTTAGATCGCTCGGGTATCGCAACTTGCTGCGGTCGTAACGTCCGCGGTTCTTCGCCGTCCACATCGGTGACCCTCCTCGAATCAGGTCACCACTCTTGAATCACAACTGATTCAAGGAATTCAAATTGTTTTCGGACAGACACTAACAGATCGCTTACTATTCGTACTTGAACTTCGCTTGTGATGTTCATGCCTAATTCCTTGAGAGCACACGCACAGGCTGCGCCTTGATGGCACGTAGGTCGTCCTCATAGATCGCTTGCGCCCGATAAAAAGCGCGAAGCAAGCCTTCCGAGGCTGTCGTTGGTTGCCCGCGCCCGATCTGCTCCGCAATGCGTCGACGTTGCAGCTGGATCATCTTGAGGCCATTGTCGACACGCTGCTGAGCCAAAGCAATCCGCTCGTCCGGAGTTGAGTGCCTGGGTGCCGCGGAACCCAACGTTACCCCCGCATCTATTTGCCTAGCGCCATCCATAGGACACTATAAAGAACGCTACCGAAGCTGCGAGGACCGAATCGAAGCGGAGTGGGCTCAAGCAGGGACGAGTTGCACATGAATGCATCATCGACGCGCGGCCGTTCAAGGAGTCCGCAGGTGTTTCCGTCGAGGATATTGCCAAGCGCCTGATCGATTACGGCTTCCATGCGCCGACAATCAGCTTCCCGGTCCCAGGAACTTTGATGATCGTGCCGCAGCAGATGTTCAGGGTGTGACGCTGAAACCCGCCGCAGCGGCGTAGCGCGGTGGTCGCGGCTTGGGTTCCTAAAGACACCCTTGGAACCGAATTGAACTCGTGAACGAATCCCGACAAACGATTCGACGCGCACCGAGGTTCGGGTTTACAAATACATTGATGGGCGGGATGGAACGCAATGAAAACAAAATCGGTTCGAGGTGCCTCGATGTGGCTGCGTAGCGCGGCGCGCAGCGCGATCGTGGCGGCCCTGGCCGCGAGTACGCTTGCGCCGGCGAAGGCGCTGGAGACGAGCGATCTTGTCGGCTGGTGGATCGCGCTCGACGACACGCTGCCGAAATTGTGGAAGCAGGGCGCGATCAAGGCGCAGGAGGAGGTCCTCCAGGTCACCGCCGATGGCACGGTCTCCGACCGCGTGATGAATTTCTGGGCCGGCGGCGCGCAGGCTTGTCTCGAAGGCAAGGTTTGCAGCGACCTTCCAGAACTGGCCACGGCGAAGATTGCGGTCAACAGCAACTACCTTAGCTTCAGGGAAATGAAGCCGACTCCAGGCGCGGATCAACTCGGTTGCCGGGCAATCTTCTGATCCGGCAGGAGGCGGTGACCGCGACCCCCGAATGGACCGCGCAGCTCGACGGCCAGCGCCTCACGCTGCGCGCGACCGGAGTGGCCAAGGTCCGCACGCTGGTACGCATCGAGCCGGACCGCCTGCGCCGCCTGCACGCCGGCATGCGCGCCTCAACATGGTCGCCAGAAGATCACTGGCGCTGCTTCCTCGGCAACGCCACTGCGGGAGACGGCGCATTCGCGCCGCTGCGCGCCAACCGCTCGATCCGCGCGCCGGAATTTCTGGAGCGGTATCTGAAGCTTGCGTCCTACATGACTGCGCTGCGTTCGGCGGCGGCGCTGCCGGGCGACGCGATCGACGAGACGACGAAGGCGGCACTCGCCGCCACGCCACCCGAAGAGCTGATGCCGCTGAGTTTCGAAGGCGTGTCGCGCACGCCGTCGGCGGAGGACAAGCAGCGTTACGCGAGTGTGCTGACCTATATCGACCAGCACGCCAAGGCGACCATGGCGTTGAACGCTGCCACGGCGACCGCGACGGCGGCGAGAGCCCGCGCCGCGGCCGCGGCACGCGAAGCCTCGGGCAAGGAAACCGCGGCCAAGTCCGCAAGCGACGCCGCAACCGCGGCGGAGGCCAAGATTGCCGCGGCCAGTGCCGAGCATGAGCGCATCCGGGCCCAGGGTGGGCAGCAGGCGCAGTCCGCCAAGGACGCGGCTGCGGCGGCGAAGACCGCCGAAATCCTGGCGGCGCTGAAGGAGAACACCAGCAACGCCGCGGCAAGCTCGGCGGAAGCGACCCGCCGCATCGCGCTCGCCCAGCAGCGCAATGCGCGCGCCGCGCGAAACTACGCGGCCGAGCAGCAGCAGCGGCACCAGGACGCGATCCGCGAAGCGACCGAACAGAATCAGGCCGCCGAGCAGGCGTCGGCGGCGATCGACCCGCAGAAGCAGAAGGCCGCCGCCACGGTATCGGCCGCGGCCGAGCAGCAGACGAAGGCCGACGAGGCGCGCTTTGCCGCTGACACCTTGCGGCGCAAGTACGAGGCGGTGCGGCTCGCCGCGGTGCAGCAGCAGCAGAAGGGCAACCTCTTTGTCGCGTCTGCGCAGGCCTTTGCGGATTCGCTCGCCGAAGTACAGAAGGCGTCGGAGGCGACGGCGGCGCTGATCGAGAAGGGCAAGGCGCGCAGGGTGGCCGATGCGGGCGGCGCAGGCGCCGCCGATGCGGCGCTGATCGACGAGGCCGTGCGTGAGGCGTCCGGCACCGCGGCGGCGCTGGCCGAGACGTTGAACACGGCGATTGCCGCCCGCAACAAGGCCAACGACGACGCGCAGGTCGCGTTGGCCAAGACCGCGGAGATGGTCCGGCGCGGCGCAGGCCATGGAGAAGCAGACGGCGGAGGCGACCGAGGCGGCGACGGCGGCACAGAAACTCGCCGACGAGGCGAAGGTCGAGGCCGACACCGCAGCGCGCGAGGTGGTCCGTCTCATGCAGCTCGCCCGCAACGCCGAGATACGCGCCGCCGAAGGCGCGGAGGCGACCAAGGCGACCGAGGCGGCCTATCGTGCGAGCGAGCTCGCGGCTGAGGCCGAGGAGAAACAAGCGGCCGAGTTCAGTGCCCCGTCGGAGACGATCGCCAAGAAGGCGCGCGAAGCGCTGACCGCGTCGCAGGCCGCGATTGCGGCGCGCATGAGGGCTGCGCGGGCGGCCGAGGACGGGACGGCGGAAGCGACGCGCTCGACCGAAACCCTGAAGCGGGCCGCGGCGGCGCTGGCCGCGGCGCAGGGGGCGGCGAAACAGGCTGCCGCAGTGCTGCAGGAACGAAACGCGCAGTTCCAGGCCGCGTCGCAAGCCTCGGAGCAGGCCGCGGCCGAAGCGAAGGTTGCGAGCGATGCCGAGAGTGCTTTGTCCGATGCGGTGCGGGCTGCTGCAGCGGCCCAGCCCAAGGGCTCGGGCCTCCTCGTAATAGCCACGGCCGACATCACCGCGCTAGCGCATGTGATCGGCGAGAGCAAGGATGCCAAGCGCCTGTTCTGCGACGGCCAGATCGCGGCCGCAGAGCCGGCAATTGCTGCGCCTCCGGCGCTGCCGCTCCGGCCGCAACCGGCCGCAGCAACGCCGGCGGTGGAGGCCAGACCGGCGGAGTTTAAGCCTGCCGCGAAGCCTGCCGAAGCCAAGCCGGCGGCGAAGCCCGCGCCGAAGCCGAAACCCGCGGGGGAGTCGAAGCCGGCCGAGAAGCCGGCGGAGACCGGGAAGAAGAAGGCGTCGGAAAACGCGCGGTAGCACCATTTCCGCGGTTATTGCCGGCGCCAATGCATCTCTGGTGAACGGCGCCCTGCGCTAAAGCTGCGATGGATCCGCCGGCGACAAGTGCTGCTGTGGCCTTGAGACGGGTGAGGGACGGATTCCCTTCCCGCGCTTCTGCGGAGCCGAATTTCTCGCTCAGAAACTCATAGAGCATTTTGGCCCCTGCTTGCGCGCGTTTGGCCGAGGTATGGCGACTATCGGAAGCAGCCGGCGCCGGCGGCGTTCGACTGACGAGCTGCGCACTAGTAAGGTTATCACGGTGAGGATTTCAATTTGGGGTACGAACAATGAAAAGGCTCTACATTGCGATGCTTACCACCACCGTTGTCGCGATCGCCGGTTCCGCTACTGCCGCGGACCTCGGACCAAGATCGCCTACAAGGCTCCTCCAGTCCTGGCGCCAATGCCTACCTTCTCGTGGACCGGGCCCTATGTAGGATTGTTCGCCGGATACGGCTGGGGTAGGGCCGATGCGACTGAGCCCATCAACGCCGCAACCGGCTTCTTCTACAATGTAGGGGGCACCCCCTATTCGTTCGACACCGACGGATTCTTCGGAGGCGGGACCTTGGGCTACAACGGGCAATCAGGCGCTTTGGTTTTCGGCCTTGAAGGCGAAGTCGGCTATCTCGGGCTGAAGGGTTCGAGCATCGATCCGAACGGGATCGCAATCGGCACGCCGGACACTACCACTATGTTCAAGTCCGACCTTTATGCGGCGGTAACCGGTCGACTCGGCTTCTCAATGAACAATGTTCTCTTTTACGCCAAGGGCGGCGGCGCGTTTCTAGCCGCCAAGGCGACGACCATCGATCCGTGCATTGCGCCACCGGTGGGCTGTGGCATCGGGACCCTGAGCATGAGTGGTGACAAATCCATGTTTGGCTGGACTGCCGGCGGCGGTGTCGAATGGGCCTATGCAGCCAACTGGACCGCCAAAGTCGAATATGCCTACTTCGATTTCGGCAAGCTCGACTCGACCGGCGTCAGCACCTTCGCCGAGCACGAGACGCAATCCATCAACGTCACAGCCCATACCGTCAAGGTGGGCTTAAATTACCGAATTCAATGCGCGTTAGTCGTCCGTTAAGAAGCCTGATTGAGCGCTGATTTGATAACGAAGGCGCGCAAGATTGCGATCAGGATTTTGCGCAAGAGAGCCCTCAGCCAGGCGAGGATGCGTCGGAAGTTATAGCCGACCGCGGTGAGGATGGTGTTGGCGGCATCGCCGGCACGGCCTTTGAGGTAGCAGCGGCCGAGATGACCTTCGGCTTTCATGTGGCCGATCACGGGCTCGATGGCGGATCGACGTCGCAGTTCGCGTTTGATCGCGCCGAAGACGCCGCGCTTCTGTCCCGAGATGAAGACGCGGCCTGGATTTTGCGCATCATGGCCGCGGTAACCCTTGTCGACGTAGGCGCGCTCGATCTCGCAGCCGGTGAGCTTTTGGGTGTCCTCGATGACGTCCCGCAGGGTGTGGCCGTCGTAAGGATTGCCCGGCAATGACTTGGCGTGCAGCACGAACAGGCCGCCGGGGGCACGGCGGTTAGTGGTGACGATGGAGGCCTTGACCCCGAACTCATAGGGCGCGCTGGCCTTGCCTTTGCCGATGCACTCGGTCTCGGGGGCATGGAAGGAATAGAGCTTCCAGCCGCGCTGGCGCTGTTGCTGGACAGTTGCACGCCGCGTCGCCGCCGGGACCGCCACCGCCGTATCGGCTGCGCGTCGTCGCCGACGTTCAGCAAGTGTTGCACCATATGTTGGAGCTTGGCGCGCCATGTTTTTACTGTGACCCGTCGGTTCAGATCACCACGTTGCATTTCTGACCTTGCCGAACCGGTCAGCCAATTTAAGGACCTTTGAGATCATAAATGCGGCGGCGCGAATTAAACTCTGGAAGACCCCTTCAAGAGACCAAGCCCATCAACTACGCTGATCCAGCCTGAGCCTTCGGGGGAAGCATGAGGCGGCGGGAATTCATTGCGCTGGTCGGTATAGCGGCAGGGGCGCCGCTCGCGGCGCGAGCGCAGCAATCCGCCCGAGTTGCGCGCGTTGTGCTCTGGCGTGGTGGCATACCAAGCGACACCGTCGTTCAGCGAAACGTCACAGTGTTTCGGGACACTATGCGCAGTCTTCGCTGGGACGACGGCGGCAATTTGCGGCTGGACGTGCGCTGGTACCCTTCAACGTTCACGGCAGAGGACATGCGCGTTACCGCTATCGAATTGGAGGGTCTCGGCTCGGACGTAATTGTCACCACCGGCGCGCCGATTCTGGGCGCGCTACATCGACAAACCAAATCCATTCCCGTCGTTTTCACGCAAGTAACCGATCCTGTTAGCGACGGATTTGTAGCTGATCTTGCGCGGCCGGGTGGAAACATTACCGGCTTCACCATTTTCGAGCATTCGTTTGCCGGAAAATGGTTAGAGATGCTCAAGGAGGTAGTGCCAAGCATAAAGCGTGTAGCTGCGATGCAGAATGCTGGCCATCCGGCTTGGAACGCCTAATTTGCGTGCCATCGGTGCGGTTGCGTCGATCATGGATGTCGAGTTGAGGCCGGCCAGCTCAAGCTCGAGTTTGCCGACTACTCGATCCGGGACGTCGTTTACAACGTATTCGGCGCGATCGAACCGCTGGCAGTCAAGAAAAATCTCAAGTTCAAGGTCGATATGCCGCAAGACATGCCCGCCGGCCGCGGTGACGAGCGCAAGCTTACACAGGTGCTGCTCAATCTGGTGGCCAACGCGATCAAGTTCACCGACGAAGGCGAAGTTGCGATCAAGGTCGCCCGGCCCGACGGGGCGTTTAGCGTCTCCGTACATGATACCGGTCCCGGAATACCGAAGGCCGACCAGGAGCGGCTGTTCGAGGAGTTTCAGCAAGTCGACAATTCGATCACCAAGTCCAAAGGCGGGACCCGGCTCGGGCTGGCCATTTCCCGGCGCATCATCGAGTTGCACGGCGGCCGGCTTTGGGTGGACTTCGAGCCCTGGGAAAGGTTCGATCTTCACCTTCGAAATTCCATCATCGGCCGGTCCGGAGAGGCCATCATGAGCAAGCGCATCCTGCTGGTCGAGGACGAGGCGGACAACATGCAGATCCTCCGGGATCTGCTGGCTGCAGATTACACGATCGACGAGGCGGAGAACGGCGAACAGGCGCTGGCATCGGTGGCGAAACAACGTCCGGACCTCATTCTGATGGATATCCAGCTTCCGGTCATGGACGGCTACGAAGCCACACGACGCCTCAAGGCCGACCCAGCGTTGCGCGCGATCCCGATCATCGCGATCACATCCTACGCCCTTGGCGAAGATGAAAAGCGGGCCAGAGCGGCCGGCTGCGACGACTTCGTGGCCAAGCCCTACAGCCCCCGTTTCCTTTTGGCGAAGGTGCGAGACCATTTGAGCAAGAAATGAATGTCCGTCGTTTCGACATGTTGCGTCGCCGCAGGATTTTCCGAACGGCTGGCCAAGGTTGCTGAGAAGCAAAAGGCGGATGCACCCAAGGCAATGGCGGAATATCGCACGACAGAGGCAGCGCTGAGGAAAAGAACGACAGGCTGCGAGCCGAACGCCTAGCGCGCGAGGCGGCGCTGAAGAAGAAATAGCGGATCGATAGGCTTGGATTGATCTGCTCGTCCTTCTTGGATTCTCGGATCAGATGCGCGATTTCAGGCAACGCAACTCGGGGTCGGACTCTCAACAGTGGCAAGCCGCAGCAAACACCGCTGGGCCATCGTCCGGGCAAAGGAAAGTGCGACGCGAGTTAAGCGTGAAGCCAAGGGCGTTGCGTTTGGCTCGAAGGGGTAAAAAGGGCCGCCCGAAGGACCTTTAGAGGAACGCTTAAGAGTCAGGGGCCACGGAATGCTGGGGTTCAGCCCATACCTGCTGGTCTCAACCGCCCTCTGCCACCCGACGCGCTGGCGTAGCTTCAATGTTAGCCGCCGGACCACCGCGATAGGTCCGAACGCCTATCGCGGGTGGAGGCGGAACGGTATTTTTCCACGGCGTTATAGTTTCGATGATTATATTAATACCAGCTAAAGCGCCCTCGATTTGCTGCTGGACGCTCTGCACCTCAGATTTCAGGAAATCCTGCATCCTCTTGAGTTCGGCTGTAAGGGCTTCGAGGTCATCAATCGAACTTGAGCTCAATCGAACCAGCGATGACCGGATACGCTCGGCATTGCCTTCAAGGGCAGTGTTGCTTCTCTGTTTTGCGAGGTTAGCGATTTCCGCCTCCACGGAGTCCATGAGAAGCGAGGTTTGATCGGAAGGAGTGGTCGGATCGTTCATCAGCTTCTCCCCATTGAATGACGGCGAGAACGATATTGCCGGTTCGGTTAACGATCTATTTACGACCCGGCCTGAAGTCGCTCGGCAGGCGCGCACTGGACCGTCCCCAACGATCGGATCAATCGCGTTGTGCCGATTGTGCGAGCCGCGCCAGCCGTCGATACCAACGTGGCGATTCTTGTCGAGATATCCTGCGGCGTTGATCGTCAAAAACGGGCGAGCCCAAGGTTGTGCTCAGCAAGCTTTCGTTAACCTTTTCCCTGCCAAGCTTGGAGGTAGCCCGGAGAACAAGGACTCGATCATGCCGATGCTATTGGGACTGGTAACCACGCTATCGATGCTCGCGCTAGGCTTCTTACTCGGCCGCATCTGGCAGATTCGGCGGGAACTGCTATCGAACCAGCAGCGGGCAGACGACGAAATCGCAAGAGAGCGGCAGCTAGAAAAACAACTCGTCAAGCTGCAAGAAAATCGATTTATTTCGGCCCGCCGCTGGGCGTAAATCGGCGCGGGTCAGTAGCGCAGTCCGAGAGTGACGGCAGGTGACTTCGGCTTGCCGTGATCGTCCAGGGGATGTCGATTGGCCCCGGTGCTGGCGCGTCAGAACCACCACAGAACGCAGCGCCGGGCAAGTCCCGGACTCTTCCCCCTCTGGACCGCGCAAAGCCGGTTGCCAGCCCATCACGCTGGCGGCTCACTAAAATCGCGCTCGCCAGCGTCCTCGCCGCCATTCGCGGACCGGGTTTGAGTAGTCGCCCGTGAACTTTTCGATTTTCAAGCGAGTTGAAGTCTGAACGGCCCCCGAAGGGCTGCCAGGATCGCGCGCAATAAGAGCCTCAGCCAGTTGAGCAGGAGGCGGAAGTTGTAGCCGACGGCGGCGAGCACGGCGTTGATGGCGTCGCCGGCGCGGTGAGCGAGGTAGTTGCAGCCCATGCGGTGCTCGGACTTGAGATGCCCGATCACCGGCTCGACGGCAGAGCGCCTTTTCATCTCGCGCTTGATCTGCGGTGTGACGCGACGCTTCTGCCCTGCGGTATAAACCTTGAACTTGTAATCGGGCGGCGCGTTGTGCCCGCGATATCCGGCATCGGTGATGGCGCGCTCGATCGTGTTGCCGATCATATCCTCCATCGCCGGGATGACGGTTGCGAGCGTGTGGCCATCGTATGGGTTGCCGGGCAGTGCCGCGACATGGGCGACAAACTGTCCGCCCTTGCAGCGATGTAGCGGGGTGGCGACGCTGACCTTGACCCCGAATTCATAGGGTCTGTATAGCTCTTGCGAAGCATGACGCCGTGGCGCTTGGCCAGCCGAACCATGATCTCGCGCGCCCGATTGATGAGCTTGGCATCGGTCGGGAACATGACCGCCTTCGGTTGAACTGTGGTGTCGATGATCACCCGGGAGAGATCTTTTGGCCGCATCGCCTCGGTGCGTGGCGACCGCCAGGCTCTCCTGCAGAAGCGCAAGAAGCTTCTCCTCACCCATGCGCTGGCGCCAACGTGTCAGCGAGGAGCGGTCGAACACTAGGGCCTGTCTTCAGTTAGTCCGTGAGGACGGATTTAGCCCCGTAGAGGGCAACGGGATTCCCAAATCAGTTTTTCTGTGACTTATGGGCGGTCGGCTTGAGGAGGGCCGACCGATGCGACGCTATGCATTACGCGACGACCAGTGGGGCCGGATCAAGGATTTTCTGCCCGGCCGCGAAGGCCATGTAGGAGGCACGGCGGCTGACAATCGGCTGTTCATCGAAGCAATCCTGTACCGATACCGAGCGGTATCCCGTGGCGCGATTTGCCCGAGCGTTTCGGCGACTGGAAGATTGTCTATCAGCGCTTCAATCGGTGGGCGAAGAGCGGAGTTTTCGAGCGCATTTTCAAGCTGCTGGCGAGCGACCATGATAACGAATACATGATGATCGACGCCACCATCGTGCGCGCTCACCAGCACAGCGCCGGCGCACGAAAAAAAACGGCGAACAGGCGATCGGCCGCTCGCGCGGCGGGCTGACCACCAAAATCCACGCCCTGGTCGATGCGCTCGGCAATCCCGTCCAGGTGATGCTCACGCCCGGACAAGCGCACGATCTGACTTGCGCGGAGCCGCTGCTGGAATTTGTCGATCCAGGGGCGGTGCTTGGCGACAAGGCCTTCGACGCCGACCCCTTCATTGACGCACTCGAACGGCGCGACATCGCGCCGGTGATTCCGCCCAAGGCCAACCGCAAGGTGCCGCGCAGTTGTGATTTCGTGCTCTATTGCGCACCTCGTCGAGCGCTTCTTCAACAAACTCAAGCACTTTCGTGCCATCGCTACCCGCTATGACAAACTCGCCACAAATTTCCTCGCCGGCGTCCAGCTCGCCTGCGCCATGATCCTGCTCAACTGAAGACAGGCCCTAGCCGATGCTGGAAGAACTCCTCGCCGCAGAAGAATTGGAAATACGGGTTCTCAATCCAACGGTCGCACAGCACCTCGTCGGAGAGGTCGTGCATGTGTTTGAGGATTGCGAGCCCCGCCATCAGCCGCGTCGGCAACGGCGGACTGCCAGGACCGTCCGTGTAGACCGCTCCGAACCGCTCCTCCAGGAAGCGCCAATCGATCGCCCGCGCCAGCTTCACCGACGCGTGTTCCATGTCGATGATCTGATCAAGCCGCGATCGGAATAGATCCTGCTCACCCGTTTCCTGGCGCTCCTTCGGTCGCATCTGCATCCCCTTGCTCGATCGGCTCAAGCGGAGAGAATCACAGCTGCAGATTCGAGGAAATCGCCAATTCGATTTTGCAAGGAAACGGCGTCCAAAAACACGAAAGCTGGCAAAATCGATTATTGCAAAACGCCCAATCGTCCGCATCGCTCAATGCCTTGGGGATTCTTCACGGACGACTGAGTAAGGAGACGCGGGCGCGACAAAGCCCCGTTAAATCGCGGCGGTTTTGGGTGCCACAACGGTCACCGCTGCGGCGGCAAAATGCTATTGCTGGCTTCTTTCCTCACCGCATGAGCCACCCTAGGGGATTCACAAGCCGCTGGGAGGGGTGAGGAAGGGAATCGTGACTGAGGCGTGACGGTGTCTACAACTCGCTTGCCCCCTCGTGGTCTATTGTCCGGTGTGCGGCAGGGGGGCTCAATGGTATTGTGCGCGTTTCGCGGCCTCATCTGGTGAGTCCAAATTGAATAGCTCAATACACCGACCGTCTACTCGAATACTCGCTGTCGATGGCGCACTTCTTTTCAGCTGCGGCCTTCTTCATAGCCGCCATCCGCCCTTTGTTTTGAAGATATTCGGTGCGGTAGGCGACGAGATTCACAAACGCGCCACCAGTGCCTTGCGCTGCGCGCGACATCAACTGTTCAATTTCATCGTTCCGGACGCGTGCAGCGCTCATTGAGCTTTCGATATTGGAGCAATCATAGACGGTGTACCTGCTGGGGTCGGTCATCATCTCTGTTCCCCACTGATCCATTGTCCCGCATCCGGCGCACGTGGCAACCAGTGAAAGGGCTGTTACGCGGAAAATGCTTTCGCATGACATCCTCTGGCCAAGCGCCGTCAGCTGCGTCAGCGCGCCTACTAAAGGGGGGATCAAAATGGCCAGTCTCGTCGCCGTAGTCGAATGCTACATCGATTTGCGTTCAGCGGCTATCGGGATTCTTGTCGGATTGGATTCTGGTTTGCGGCACTCGTTGGCGCAGTTCAACTCTGCATGATCTTGACGTCGTTGGCATGTCGCGTCAGTTTAACGCGACGCAGCAAGGCCGCTGGGCCATGGGGCACATCAGCGTGCGCACTTGCGTAAGCGAAATTGTTTCAATGACGTTCTGACAAATTCAGTTACCACGGCTCGCCCGAGATGCAGAGGACCCTATAGAGGGCGGAAAGCCCGGGGCTTGGTCTTTCCTCTTATGATCCTCCCGCATTGAATATGCGGTTACGCCGAAGCAGATTGCGAACATCCCAGCGGCGACGAACATCGCAGGCCACATTCTGGTGCCTCCTCTGTTACGGATGGAAGTGCACTCATTAAATGAGGCGGCAATGAGGAACACCTGTGTGGTTTTTCCCCCTAGGACAAATCCAGCGGCGGAAGTCAGAATCAAAGGGCGGCACCCGTCCGCATCCACGGGAAGCGCGCCAGCGGAGCGGGCGAGAAAAGCCGTAGCGAGTGAAGCGGTGCGCCTTAATTGATCAGGAGGATCCTGCTTATAGCGATTAGGTTTTCTGTTGTCGGAATTGCGATGGCCACCATAGCGGAATAGGAAGATTAAATTTTTCATCCGAGTACTGGGGTGAAGTACCTTTTAGGATGGCGTATACATCGAACAGGTGGAGCACAGCGCCGTCGTAGTTAACCACTGAAGCGGGCCGCCTTTGGCCTATTTCGGAAGACCGCTCGCCGCCGTAGTTTACGACTGAAGTGGGTCGGTTCTCGGAAGATTTTGAACGTTCCTTTGAAACGCCATCGGTCGCAACCGCCGGCTTGGCGACAACGGGCTCCTTGAAGGTCACGCACCGTTTCTGGGTGCTTCGTTTCGCTACGCTTTTTGAACAGTTGATCGTGCAGGGATCAGTGACGCAATCCACCCATGCGTTGCGCTGGGATAAGGCCGTCTTGGTTTTTTTGGACGGGGATCTTGCCGCAGAAGATAACGTCGGCGGTGTATGCGGCTGGCTCAGCTCCGCAGGAGCCGAACTAGGTTGGTCGGGCTCGTGTTCAGGGAGGTTGCTGCTACATCCACCAACAGTCAGGGAAAGAATTAGGACCTGCAGCGGTCTCATCATGCTTCCCTAGAAGTTCGCGACCTTGTCGCGCCGGCAATGCAGGTGAGACCTCCGCAGCCCTCCCTCTACGATCAGATCGCCTTCATCTCCATGGCTTGGGTCTCCATCCCCCCGTCTGCGGAGCGTTTGGCGATGGGAGCATGCCAGTATAGCATCTGTTAGCTCTGCGTGCGCCGCTCGCTTATGCGGGGATTGCCGAGCGACTCTGAAGAAGGTCGGCCATATCGGACTCGAGCCGCTCAGGCCTGGGTCTCTTAGGAGCGTAAGTAGCAGGGCTGTTTTCTCGGGGCCTATCAGTTGGACCACTACCAAACCTCTGCTCAATCTCAGCACCGATCTTGTGCAGCCACTGCTCGGCTCTTTGCGCCCTTACTCGGGCTTGCTGTAGTTCAGCTTGAAGCTGGGCAATGCGATCGTCCGCAGCCCGAAGCTGGAGTGCAGTCTTGTGCGCCATGTCTAGGGCGCGCTTTGTATTCTCTTCCGTGCTCGCTGCCGCACGCCGAATAGCATCGAACACCGCGGTCCCCGCGCTGTCTAAGGTGTCGTTCCCGCCGTTCGGAAAGGTGATAACCGCTGTTGGCTGTCGAGTGTTCATGGATCGTCGCCCCCTCTGACGCCTAATCGTAACGGGGAAGCGGCAGTGCGAGCAATACGCAAAGTAAGTTAGTGTTACCCATCAGCGGTATGAGTGCACCGCTGCGCACTCCTTGAAGCTTGTAGGGCAAAGTCTCATTGAGCCGCTCAGACCCTTGCGAGTGTGGCTGTAAATCGCGATGGTCGATACCTGCTCCGCCGACTTAAACACCATCCCCTGCGTAGCCGGCTATCCGATAACGAGTTCCATCCGCTCACAATAGAGTTCCGCCACAAGGCGCGATATCTCTGCGCTCCCTTCCGGCGGGACATCATCGAGCCGGAAAATACCCAGATTTCGAAAGCTGATTGTCGCGAGCACCGTGGACAAGTTCGGAGCGAGAAAAGAGAGAGAGCCGGTTTTCTCATTCATGGCGCTGGAATTGCCGTCAATGACGAAACTCTTGAACCACGTACGCCAGCTCTCTGCAGACACGCTGGCGAGTTCAATTCGAAGGCTGGGAAATTCAAGACGGTGAGCCGGAGCGGCCGGATGCCATGTGGAAGAACGAGAAGTTGCCGGATGGTCGCGACCGTATCGTGCGTCATGGCCACGGGCCGCATCGCTTGATCCAGACCGGGGTTGGGCCTGTGGCGGTCCGTCGCGCCAAGGTGCGCGACCGGGGCGCGGTGGGCCCGGAGGAGAAAATCCGTTTTTGCTCGGCGATCCTGCCGAAATGGGCGCGGCGGACCAAGAGCCTCGACGCGCTGTTGCCGGTTCTCTACCTGCGTGGAATATCGACCGGCGATTTCCAGGAGGCGCTCGCCGCCCTGTTGGGCAAGGAGGCGCCGAACCTGTCGCCGGCCGTGATCTCACGGCTGACGGCGGAGTGGCAGGCGGATTACGACGCCTGGCAGAAGCGCGACGGTCAGCGAATGAAAGAGCCAACCACGACCGGAACGAGCAGCCGTACGCGCACCAGGTAATTGAACGAAAAGAGCCCGCTTCGGCGGGGGCTCTTTCGTTTGTGGATTATCGACCGCGCTTTCTATGTGCCTCTGACCGGTGCGGCCTCGGATGCGCGACAGCCGTAGTCTTGTCGGGTCGGACAGTGATGACGTGGTGCAGATGAACATAGACTTCAACCCAAGCATCGCTTCAGGCGCTCGCGCCTCATCTGCAGAGCTCTGTTCATCGGGAAGTGGCGCGTATGCCGCGGGTCCTTCCTTTTGCGACTGTTGGTTCTTCTGATTGGCAACGCTTGAGCGCTGGTCGTCATCTCGAGGCTTGGGGTTGTTCATCGCGTTCTCTCCTTTTCAAACCAACCGAGCGCTATGAGCTGTGGTTCCAAAAGAAGAGCCCGGCCGAAGCGGGGCTCAACTCCTTACCAAACGATCTAGTCAGCGCTGCGGGTTCTGCTGTCCGCCCTGCTGGCCACCCTGGCCGCCCTGCTGTCCGCCCTGGCCGGGCTTCTGCGTCTGCTGACCCGGGTTTTCCTTCTGGCCGCCTTGCTGACCGCCCTGCTGGCCACCCTGGTTCTGCTGATCGTCTTGGTTTGGGTTCCGTTGGTTCACTTAGAACTCCTTGGCGCATCATGACACTTGGACTGCGCCAATGGGCACACGGGTTCTGATCAGTGAGACTTGGCTAGTGATCTGAAATGTGTCTAACGCGGTTCGACGGTCAATGAGATAGCACGGATTTGTCTAACCCAGACGCCGGGTTAGACGACCATTACGCTGCGTCTGAGGTGCCGCCGACCGATGCAGATTCCGCCTTGAGGACACGGGCGAGGGCTTTTTTCCCCTCTTTGGATGCTTGCGCCGCACTTTTATAAAACACAGGGGAGCGTTCCACCGGCTTTGCCTTTACCGGCGTAGTGAACCTCCCATATCCATGGTTTTTCCGCTCCGCACGCATCTTCACGACGAACGAAAAATCGGCTGGGTCAAAAACTGCGTCAACTGTGTCACTCATTGCCGATAAATGGCACTGGATCTCGTAGTTTTCAAACCCAAAACCGTCTTGGCAGTCTCCAGGCCCCCTAAACCGGGCTGGTCACCGCTTCTTCTCGTCTGACGCCAACGCCTTCCGGACATCGGCATCGGACAAGCCAAATTGTCGAGCGATCTTGAGGCCATGAGCATCATGCCATAGGCGTGATCGTGCCGTAACTCGAATAGCCATTGTCAATCCGTTCTCGACGTCGGCCTTGGGCCAGGTGGCAAACGTCGCTGGAGCCAACACGCATCGACCACTTGTGGCTTTTCTGACGTTAGCTAAAATTGACGGGCTCAACACAACGGAGGCAAATATGCGCCCTGCATTTGTCATCTTACTCGCAAGCGCGGCGTTAGGACTTTCAATAGCATCTACAACGCCAGCGTCTGCTGCACCTGAGCGGTTCTGCGCCCAGTGGCTTTACGGTGCGTCTCTGCAGCGTGAAGCTTGGGGTGGTTACTCGTATAAGTACGAGCGCCTGCGATGTCTGAAGTGGGTAGTATTAGACATCCCTCAGCCGACTCGTTTATTCCCATTCTTCGGTGTCGGCGCTACACCAGCTGATCAAAGCCCCTGGGTGACGCTCAATCCGCAACCACTTCCTCCCAAGGTCCGACGAGCAAACGTGAGATAGGCTAATCGAACTGAGTCACAGCGTCGGCCTAACCACCGGTAGGTTCCGGTCTCTCTTGCGACTGTTCGCTTTCTATATTACTATACGAACAGTGACGCCGCGCAATGGGGAGGAAGCCTAATGAAATCCGCCAAGCGCAAGATCGTGGATCGCACTGTTTTGCGAACAGTGGAGGGCCGCAAGCCGAATGATGCCTACCGCACCCGAGAGCATCTAACTGAAACGGAGATCGCCAAATTGCTGACTGCGCTTAAAGCGAACCGGCACGGTCTGCGGGACTGGCTGATCGGGCTCTTGATCTACCGGCACGGCCTGCGAGTGTCCGAAGCCTGCGACCTGCGGTGGGACGATCTTGATCTACCCAAACGCACCGTTGCGGTCCGCAGGCTCAAGGGCAGCGTCGATAGCGTCCATTATCTGGAACGGGACGAGCTTGCTGGCCTCAAGCGGCTGCATCGTGAGCAATATCCCAAGTCGGCTTATGTGTTCACCAGCGAGCGCGGGCAGCCCTTTGGTCGCATGGGTGTCGCTCGGATGATCGAACGTGCTGGGGAGGCTGCCAAGATGCCGTTCCCAGTTCACGTCCACATGCTACGGCATTCCACCGGCTACGCTTTGGCGAACAAGGGAATGGATACGCGGCGGCTGCAACACTATCTCGGCCACGCTTCCATCACTAACACCGTCAAGTACACCGCCATGTCGCCGGAGCCGTTCAAAGATATCTGGCGCTAAGTCCTCGAATCGGTTTACTGAGCGCCTGCCGGAGCCCCCGCCCGGCGCGTATTACCCGCAGAAGGCCCCGGCTATCCCATCCCGCCGGGGCCTTTTTTCATCCGCCGACCGCGCGCATCCCCAAGGTCGTCATCACTGAAGCCCCACCGGACTCGATGAGCCCCTCCTAGGCCGCCGCTTCGGCGAATAACTCCGCCTCGGTTGCAAAACCATGGCCGCACAGGTCACAAGTCCAGAGATAACGGATGCGGTTGGTCTCAACGTCCGCGGCTTCCGCGGCAAAGACCGTTTCATGGCAGTTAGGGCAGGTTTCTAACCCCAAGAAATAAACAGCTGACGATTTGGCAGACACGGCATTTCCCCCGATGGATTTTGCCGTGTTTAGCCGACAACTTTTGACGACAATATGACCCGCATGGTGATTTATTTCTCGGGAACGGAGAGCTGAAACATAATCAGCACGGTCCCGGCAACAGCTACCAACCCCAGGACCACGCCAATGATCGCAGACCATCCGGCGATCTTTGCCCATCGCAGGGTACTTGCTTCGACCAGGCGTTCCTCTTTTGCTTTTTCGATCAGCCAATCCTCTACATCACCGCGGCTCAGGCCCTTGCCGTTCTCGCCTGTTTTGAAGCCCACCAGGGTAGTCCAGCGACCCGCCCCAGCTTGAACCAGCTTCACCCTCACGGTGGCCGCTCCTAACGCCTCCAGTTCGTCGCGCTGCTCATGGGTCAAGGGCATAGCTGTTCCGGATCAGAGTGGCCGCATGATACGTTAGGGGCCTTTTATAAAACGCCTTAGCGCGTGATCTCTTTCCCCTGTGTGGGCTAGCGCGACGACAGAGCGTCAATCCGTCTCAACCACACCCATCGCCTTCAGATTCTTGTCGATATGCGGGCGCTTCAAGTCCCATGTCGGCATAGCCATAGCCCAGCCGAGCCACACGTCGAACGCCTTTCGGAAATCTCCCTTCGCGCCGTCGAGGCTGTGCGCATAGCCCTTGATCGGGATGCCGATCGAGCCGTCGACCATGATCGTGTTCAGGGCCCACGACCAGACTTCCCTCTGCGCAAACGGGACTGGCTGGCCGATCACGCCGACGAGTTGCTCACCGGCGAAGATGTCGTAGTGCGCGACGCCGATGTCGTGACGATTCCTGGGCACAAGATCGACGTGGGGCGGCACCGGCAGGACTCCCGAAAAGCCAGAGACCGCCTATATTCTGACCGATCATGCCGAACGACAACATCCCCGTGCCGCGGTTCTATTACGACCCCGCGCACGACATCTACGACGGTAAGCCATGGACCGAGCAGGACATCATCGATCTGCGCGCATCTCTGACGCACGGCAGCACGATCGAGATGGCCGCCGGCGAGCTGTGCCGGGCCGGCAGCGGTCGACGACGTGAGGCGCAAGGCGGCCGAGCTCGGCCTGAAGTGGCAGCATGACGCGGATCGCAATTGATTGTTTGAAGTGCGGCCACTGCACTTCAATGGCGGAAGAGAAGCTTCCCCACTTCGGGCTTGAGCCTCGGGCTTCCCTCGTCACGCTCAGCAAGCGCCTGGTCTGCAGTAAGTGCGGCAGCAAAGCCGTGCAGACGTTCCGTTATGTCGAGGACCCGGACGGTCCCACACTGGTGCCGAGGCAATAACCGTAATGCCCTGGCACAACTCGCGACCACGCGAGCGCAACCCGCTGGCGCCGCCCTCGTTCATTGACCCATGCCTGCCGACAAAAGCGGATAAGCCGCCCCCCGGAAACGATTGGGCGCACGAAATCAAACATGACGGTTATAGGCTGCAAATTCATGTCGGCCGCGCCGGCGTGCGGCTCTACACCATGAGCGGCTACGACTGGACTGAGCGCTATCCGCTTATCGTCGCAGGAGCTGCGGGCCTCACGAGCGCATGGTCATAGATTCGGAGGCCGTCATTCAGGGTCCGGATGGGGTCACAAACTTCGAAGCGCTGCACGCACGCACCCGGAATTCCGAAGCGTTTGCCTATGTGTTCGATCTGCTGATGCTCGAGGGCAGAGATTTACGGGAGATGCCTTGGCACGAGCGCCGCGGCGAGCTCCAGCGGATATTCCGCCGGTCGCGGGCCGGCTTGATGGTGAGCAAGGCGATCGTCGGCCGCGGCCCTGAGGTCTACCAAGCGGCCTGCCGGATGGGCCTGGAAGCATCGTGTCGAAGCGGATCGATGCGCCGTACCGGTCGGCGAAGGTCAAGACCTGGCTGAAGGTCAAGAACCCGAACGCTCCGGGCATTCTGCAATTCAAGGACAGCGGAGCTTGATCGCGCCCTGGAGTGCTTCCGCCTGGTCCTATTGATTTAGCGCAACAGAACCGCGCCCGATTGATCAATATGAGCCATGGCAACCTTCCTCTACCGATGCCCAAACAACGGACGATCAGGATTGTCTATAAGTGCGCGTCGTGCCTGCACGAAATGAGATTGACTGTCTGGAGCGCGGACGCTGAGAAAACCTCTTCCACGGAGTTCAGGCCATTCGTCTGATCCCCGTTGGCGACGGCGACATGTTTGGCCGAGATGGAATACTCGCGCATCATTATTTGCTGAGTCCCAACGGCCAATCGAATGGGTGCGGATCATTCGCCGACTATCCCCAGTTCCTGAACGCTTACTTGAACGGCGATATCGATCGTCTTGTGGTGGTTGAACGTCTTGAGAGCCCGCCCAGTCCCATGATCGCCGCGGCATGGTTTTCAACAGCCATCAAGGGACTTCTCAAGCCCTTTGAGCGCGGCTCAGGCACTTAGCGCGAATAATGGCCGCGACACTGACGTCCGACCTTTCGGCTGGCGTACGACGGGCCATCAATTCGCGGATCAGCTAATCAACTAAGCGAAGATAGCTGGTAATCGAAAGTCCGGCCATGTGACGGTTTATTTGATAGGCAAGCTCTCTCGCCTCCGGGAGGGTCGTGCCTGACCTCAGAACAATCCCAAGCACTTTGCCCCTTAATTCTCGCAGTTCCTCGCCACCGGACGGCTCGAATAACAGCCACGGCTCATTTCTGGCATTTTCTTTGACCGCACATCGATATAGCGAGGGTTCAGTCATAGCGGTTTCCCGAGCTAGCGGAGGGCGCCTCAAGGGCCGGAGGGCCGCCAGTGCGTTTACCTGCCCGAACTCTTCACGCGACTACGGCAAAATGGCATATGGGGCTAATGCCAAGCCGAAATGATTCCCGCCAGTTCCTGTCTTCTGAGATACCGGACGATTAAGGGCGCAGGCCGATTTCTACGAAGTGTTGATTGTGGCGAGCGCCGAGCAACGAGTGGTGGGCGGTGACGGGACCGCGCATGGCCGTTCCCCTTGCGCGCCCGTCGCACATTTTGAGCTTCTGGCCGCCCGCTTCCCTGCCGGTGTGTATCGCGTGTCTCAAGTATTCGAGACAGTTGAAACAACTGCTGATTTAGTGAGACAGGTTTTGTGACACGGTAGGCTTTTGGCGCGCTCATCCTGTTTGGGATGCTGCTGATCGAGGCGCTTGCCCCGATCACGCCCACCCGGCCTTTGCCATGGCTTTCCTCAAGAATCAGCAAATGTGTGAAGCGGCTTACATGTCGCTGCGACAAACTTGATTATTTAGGTCTTCAGGCTGCCCGGAGGCTTTCATGGACCCGAGGCCCACTTGTCAGGATTGCGGGCCGATGTGGCTGGTCGTTCCGCATGACGCTGCTCCTTTCTTCGAGTGTTTCCACTGTCCCGAGGAGCCGCCAGAGCCAAGGCGCGAAGGAGTTCCCGAAATTCGGAGACGCCGCTTTGGTGGGGCGAAACGCCTTTAGTGGTAAACGTGCAATCGCCCATTTTGTGATGGCGAACACATCGGCCAGGACGGCGTCTTCACAAAATACCAGTTGTCAACGCTACGTTCTGTGGCAGCGGTCCAATGTCAACTAACGCAACACTTTCGGTGATCTATTGTCGTTGTGGCCGCGCAAATGCGGCTCAAAAAGCACTGCCTAACGACAATATCTCGTTCTTTTGTACGGCTTGTGGTCACTCGCTCGACCACCAGGCCGGTGACGTTCGACAGATATCAGTGGCTACTGCCCCTTCGCTTTCATTGAGAGACATTTAAGTTTCCCGAGGGGATGCACACCCCGTCCACTACCCCACGCCAATCGATAGTGAGACCGTCTATCAGCGACCCGCCCCCCTGGACGCCTTCAGTCAGCGGTCCTTACTTATTGCCAAGAGGTCTGTGACTTTGCGCACTTCACGCTTCAGTGTGTCGGGCGCAACCTTTCTCTACGATCCGAACAAGGGAGAATGCCATGTACCCCACGACGCAGAGCATCCATCCCGTGCAGACCATCTTCGGTGGCGGTTACGTCCCCGAACAGCACGATGACGAACGTCATCCTGGCCTGCTTCCGAGGGAGAAGGTGGATTTCGCTGCAATCTAAAGGTCACTCCGTGCTGCGCTCGGAATTCGGCAAGACTAACAGCGGCATTTGCCGGCGGGGATGTTTTCAGCACGCAAAAATTTAGAACGCGCACCCGCCTACGCTCTCAACTAAGCCCCGGCACCTCCCCGAGGGCTTTTTCATTTTGTCACCATCTCCTCGTTGCCCGGCAGTCGTCTCAACGATACCAATCAAATCAGCCCAACCCGCGCCAGATCGCATTAGCCACGTCACCTCTGAATGCATACTTTCAGGCTCAACGATCCGCCCTCATCCAATTAGATAAAGCACGTTGGTTCCATGGAGTGTTATTAGGGCCTGTCTTCAGTTAGTCCGTGAGGACGGATTTAGCCCCGTAGAGGGCAACGGGATTCCCAAATCAGTTTTTCTGTGACTCATGGGCGGTCGGCTTGAGGAGGGCCGACCGATGCGACGCTATGCATTACGCGACGACCAGTGGGGCCGGATCAAGGATTTTCTACCCGGCCGCGAAGGCCATGTAGGAGGCACGGCGGCTGACAATCGGCTGTTCATCGAAGCAATCCTGTACCGATACCGAGCTGGTATCCCGTGGCGCGATTTGCCCGAGCGTTTCGGCGACTGGAAGATTGTCTATCAGCGCTTCAATCGGTGGGCGAAGAGCGGAGTTTTCGAGCGCATTTTCAAGCTGCTGGCGAGCGACCATGATAACGAATACATGATGATCGACGCCACCATCGTGCGCGCTCACCAGCACAGCGCCGGCGCACGAAAAAAAACGGCGAACAGGCGATCGGCCGCTCGCGCGGCGGGCTGACCACCAAAATCCACGCCCTGGTCGATGCGCTCGGCAATCCCGTCCAGGTGATGCTCACGCCCGGACAAGCGCACGATCTGACTTGCGCGGAGCCGCTGCTGGAATTGTCGATCCAGGGGCGGTGCTTGGCGACAAGGCCTTCGACGCCGACCCCTTCATTGACGCACTCGAACGGCGCGACATCGCGCCGGTGATTCCGCCCAAGGCCAACCGCAAGGTGCCGCGCAGTTGTGATTTCGTGCTCTATTGCGAGCGCAACCTCGTCGAGCGCTTCTTCAACAAACTCAAGCACTTTCGTGCCATCGCCACCCGCTATGACAAACTCGCCACAAATTTCCTCGCCGGCGTCCAGCTCGCCTGCGCCATGATCCTGCTCAACTGAAGACAGGCCCTAATGGCCGCCGACCTTTCCACAATCATCAAAGCCCTGGAATCTCATAAAGCCGAGATTGAATGGGTCGCCGCTGAAACGCTTGCGCTCCAAGCGGTGCTAACTCACTTTGTTGCTGCCATCGGTTCAGCCGCACCCTCCGTGCGTCCCTTGGTCTTGAGGGCATTTGACAAGGCCGCAAATGAAATCAGGAGCGAGGGGGGGACAGAATTGCTTCACCTCGGGCACGGCTCGCCCTTAACGTCATCGATCAAATTCGCCTTTCTATGGTATGGGATGAACCCCAGCATTCCGTGGCGGCCTCTGACGCTTAAGCCCGTGCTTCGGGGCAGGACGATGGCCCAACGGTTTGTTGCGGCTTGACTGTTAAAGTCCGCGAGTTGAATTGCTTGAAATCGCGCATCTGATCCGAGAATCCAAAGAGGGACGAGCAGATCAACCCAGCCTATCAATCCGCTATTTCTTCTTCAGTGCCGCCTCGCGGGCGAGGCGTTCGGCTCGTAGCCTGTCGTTCTTTTTCCTCAGCGCTGCCTCTGTCGCGCGATATTCCGCCATTGAGGAGTTTGCGCTGGGACTTAGTCCTTGTTCCAGCCGTTCAAATCAGCGCTCGACCGTTCAATCATGTAGCTGTTGATTACCGGCCTGCGGGGAGTCAATGCGTGCCGCTTCGCGTTTGCTAGAGCTTTGCGCCGCTGCTCGACGTGCAGCGTCGGCAATAACCCCAGCTCCCAAGTGCAGCCTGAAATGTCGTAATCCCCGCATTCAAAACAGCGGAGGCTTTTGGCGTCAAAGGTTGGCGGTTCGATCAATTGGGCCGCCGCTCCGCACACAGGACAGTCCATCGCTTGTCAGGACCCCAGTTCGATGAAAGATCTGGCGCACCGACCGGGTGTTCTAGGACCCGACCGGCACTGAACCGCAACGTTCAGGAGCGCGCTACGGTCCCATGGTTACTTAGCTAAATTCAGCCGGATTCCGAGTCCGCTTCGAGGGTTATTCACGCATAAAATCGAAAAGGCAGAAGCGAAGCTGCTCCTTGCTCCTGGCCCCTATCAAAGCACGCCGCCGTCGTGCTCCTCCCCTGTTTCTTCGGGTGCTGGGGTTGCGTGGTCGGCTACAGCGCACGGGCAACCCGCGTCGATGCCAGTGATCGGTTTTCTCAACGCCGCGTCGCCAAACGGCTACGTAGAGGGTCTGCTCGGATTTCGCCAGGGCTTGAAGGAGGTGGGTTTCGTAGAGAACGAGGAGTACCAAGCCTAAGCGGGTCTTGATGTCGTCTTTTGTCATCCGTGCCGCACTTGTACTGCAAGGCTTGTAGCCCCTTATCGCATATGATTCGGTTGCGCTTTTACGTTCGCTATGGGAACGACTTACCTTGGCAGGTATGGCAATGGGCTGTACGCTAGTTTTGATTGGTCCGCCATTCTCCTGACCAACTCTAAGATTGGATGAATGGAATAAGTCAGCGGTGATTGCGCGTGCACTAGGGCCTGTCTTCAGTTAGTCCGTGAGGACGGATTTAGCCCCGTAGAGGGCAACGGGATTCCCAAATCAGTTTTTCTGTAACTCATGGGCGGTCGGCTTGAGGAGGGCCGACCGATGCGACGCTATGCATTACGCGACGACCAGTGGGGCCGGATCAAGGATTTTCTACCCGGCCGCGAAGGCCATGTAGGAGGCACGGCGGCTGACAATCGGCTGTTCATCGAAGCAATCCTGTACCGATACCGAGCTGGTATCCCGTGGCGCGATTTGCCCGAGCGTTTCGGCGACTGGAAGATTGTCTATCAGCGCTTCAATCGGTGGGCGAAGAGCGGAGTTTTCGAGCGCATTTTCAAGCTGCTGGCGAGCGACCATGATAACGAATACATGATGATCGACGCCACCATCGTGCGCGCTCACCAGCACAGCGCCGGCGCACGAAAAAAAACGGCGAACAGGCGATCGGCCGCTCGCGCGGCGGGCTGACCACCAAAATCCACGCCCTGGTCGATGCGCTCGGCAATCCCGTCCAGGTGATGCTCACGCCCGGACAAGCGCACGATCTGACTTGCGCGGAGCCGCTGCTGGAATCTGTCGATCCAGGGGCGGTGCTTGGCGACAAGGCCTTCGACGCCGACCCCTTCATTGACGCACTCGAACGGCGCGACATCGCGCCGGTAATTCCGCCCAAGGCCAACCGCAAGGTGCCGCGCAGTTGTGATTTCGTGCTCTATTGCGAGCGCAACCTCGTCGAGCGCTTCTTCAACAAACTCAAGCACTTTCGTGCCATCGCCACCCGCTATGACAAACTCGCCACAAATTTCCTCGCCGGCGTCCAGCTCGCCTGCGCCATGATCCTGCTCAACTGAAGACAGGCCCTAGGCTGCTGCAGGCGTTTGCTGGATGGTTTCGATTTCCATTACGTCAATATTAATCGTCTGCGATCCTTTTGCGGTCAAAAGCCTAAGCTCACCCCACATGCTTTTCGCAACCGGACCGAGCCCCCTCGTATGATTTATGACTGCGTCAGTCCCCCAGCTCGAGCTTACCAACCAACCGGACAGCTCGAACCGACCAGACAACTCGCCACGATCCTTCAATGTGATCTTGACGTATTGCGAGGGTCGAATATCGAGCATGATCATCTCGACCCGGCTGTACTCGTCTTCCGTTTGAGTCCATTTTGGCATCGATTCCTCCAGCTGCCCGAGAGCGTACCGGCACCCGGTAGTTTGGTACCGAGTTTGAACCCGACTCGATACACGCAGCTTGCGGAACTTGCTAACTGCGGGGGGTGAACATCCTTTGTTTGTTCCTATTCACCTGTGCCTTAGTCAGGCCTCATCGTTCGGGCTACATAGCCGTTTCATCCGATTGGACAAAGGTGCTGCGCAACTTCAGCTTCAAATTGACCGCTGACGTCTTGTTGCCTGACCCTGTCCCGCGCCGTTGGTTCGTGAGTAGGGCGCGACGACGCACGACGACGCGAGCTCTTGCTTTCAGCGGGCTAACGTCATCCTATTTCAATAACCCTAGCGGCCTCCATCAACGCCTGTACGCCCTGAACGCGCGCGAACAGCGCAAGTCGTAAGTGACCGCGGTTTCGCTCAGAATGTGGAAAAGCTATTGTTGTGGCTGCAGGGAGTACTCTGTCTTGCGCCAGTTGTAGTCATCGCCGCCTTCCAGTGCGAAATACTTCGCATCTGTCATTCCGCGCATACAAAACCTGTCAGTGTGGCGGGCACCGGTCGGATCGTCGTACTCAATCTGACCATAAACAACGAGTTTGGCGCCTTCTCTCCCGGCGTACTGCTTGCCCATTCTATCAGTGACCGTCAGCTTTTGTGGCATAGGCAATCCATCACCGGCAGCAACGACGAAGTGCCGTGTATCGTTTTTGTCAGGAACGGTGAGGGGAAACTGGGGGTTGTCCAACAATCCTAGGGACACAGAACGGATAATGGCAGGCAGCTTGCCGCGGTTGACAAGCTGATATGTTAAAAAGGGATGCTCTTCTCGCTCATTTCGAAGGCCAGTGGTTTCAACGACTTCGAAGAAAACGTAAGGCCGATACAAACGCTTGAACGATTGTTCGAAGAGGTTTGCTTGGCGTTTAGCTTCTGCGGCCGTTTCGAGCGCGCCTTTGGTAGCTTCCTTCCCTTCAATGAGCATTGCAACGGTGGATTCGGACACTCGCTTGGTGTAAATCAACGCTCCCAAGATCATTGCGAGGCCAACCAGCGTCAAGAACACAGAGGCGCATGTTGTCCAGAACAGTGTCTTCGCCCAAAAGGCCATTTCTTCCTGAGCTACCAGGTCGCGCTTTTCGCGTTCCTCTTTTTGCTTAGGATCACTTTCATCTTTCAGAGCTTCCGTGGCGCGCCCTATGCGCTCGATCTCGCGCTTGATGGCGTCAAGTACGAGTGCGGAGTTGTCGGATTTGGGTTGCTGTTGGGCTTGAGCGGAGCCGGGTTGGCTTCCGGGATCATCATCTGCGGGCTGAGCCAACATGTTGACGCTCAGAGACGCGCAAAAGATTGCGGCTATGCATCCCCAAACGGCAACGTTCCGCAGCCAACTGGGAGAAGACATCTGAATAGAACGCCCCCTAATAAATCACCCCCACAACTGATCCCACCGCACGAGCCCGATGTTAATGTGTCGGTTCGGTGGCTCCGGACATTTATCAACAGGCAAGGCCCTGTTATCGCCTGCATCACTTCACATGACTGCATCGGACGTATGCTCGTCGGGCCATCGATTGGCGGCAGGGATACACTAGGAGCGGCAATGGCTGGTCGCGAATTGAGCTGGATTTTTCTACTCCCGATCAAGTGCCGCTGCGGCCAAGAGACTGAATACGCGGTCGCGGTGGTAATTGAGCACGATATACTGCGCTGTAAACATTGCGGACAGGACGTCGATCTGACTTCGCAGGAGTGGTCTATCTTTCGGCAGGGATTGGGAAAAAGCATTAGCGGGAATTCAGCTTCTCTACACGAACGTTCCGGATTGAGCCCACCGGGCCGGGAGACCTGTTTCTCAACGGGGGTCTCTGCCTGCCGTCCTATCCGTGCCAGCCGGAGTCGGGATTTGGGTCATCTGTGCCAACTGTGCCAACCGTGCCCTTCCGCCGTGGCCGGGGTACGATCTCCGGCTTGGCCTCGGCGGTTCTCGGCTTTGGTTTGGGAATTACTGTGCGTTCCTTGCCGCGGTGCCTTGGGGCGACCAAGACCGCGCGCGGCGTCACCCAGAGTAATCGGCTAGGCGCTGGGTACATCCGCCAGTCACCGGACCCGCTCCCCCACCGTGCGCGCCGTGCGCGCCGGTAAATTAGGTAATTTTCCGCTAGGCGATGGGCTGTAGCGTGGGCTCTACGGGGGCGATGTCGTTCATCCAAAGAATGATGCACCTCTGCCCGCCATCGACACGGGGTTCATCGTTCCAGTCCACCATGGGATCAGACACCTCAAGCTCCAAGAACCTATCGAGGTACCGAGTATGCGCGGTTAGGGACATTCGCCCGACGGCCAGCGACCAATTGGAACCCGGCCAAGGGGATTCGATCAATACAATCGGACATTCGAGCGGAGGCTGCGTGTATGTGATCAGCTCTGTCAGGACTGCGCGGGCTTTTCTCATACAAATAAGCTGGCTCATAACGCAGTACAGGTCAATAAGTCCGGGGCACCTCGCCAGCGGACTCCCGAAACAAGAACGTAGCGGCTATATCATCGAGCGCATGTTGAATACGTATCGGCCCTGCCTCCCGACTATGGTGATGAAAGCGCCCACTGGCGAGCGTTGGGTTCACGAAATCAAGCATGACGGCTTCCGGATCATCACCCGGCGGGTCGGCAAGGACGTGCGTCTTTTTACAAAGCAAGGTGCCGACTACTCCAAGCGGTACCCGCTCGTGGTCGAGGCAATCAATCGCCTTCGCGTCTCGTCCATTGTCCTCGACGGCGAAGCTGTCTGGATCGGTCCAAATGGCCTTCCAGACTTTGACGCGCTCTGGAACAGAACGGACGGCGCTCGCGTGTCGCTCTTTGCGTTCGATCTCCTCGAAATCAATGGCGAGGACTATCGGGCAAAGCCGCTACTGGAACGGAAGCAACGACTGTCAAAGCTGTTGAGTAAAAAGACCGGCATTCGCTTTGTCGAGCACCTGGACGGTGACGGGCCGACGATCTTCGAGCACGCGTGCAAGCTTGGTCTCGAAGGTATCGTGTCGAAGCGTGTCGATCTACCCTACGAGTCAGGGCCGTCTAAGCACTGGCAGAAAGTGAAGAACAAGACGCACCCGGCGGTGCAGCGGGTCCGGGAAGCGTTCGAGCGAGAACGGATGGGTAAGCGCAACTGATGGCGGTTCTCCTGGCCCGACAAAACAAAAGGGCCGCCCCGAAGGACGGCCCCTTAGGGTCCGATAGGGCATCATTCGGCTTGCGGCCCTCTACTGTTCGCAAATCAGTCTGTTTCACCAGCTTGAGCTTGGCGGATTTCATTGAGAATCCTCCCTATTGCGCGGGTCGCTGTTCGCATAGTGGCGGGGCTGACCGCCAGACAGTGTGAGGGTTCATGAAATCTCTTTTGGTGCTAATACGCTTAGGCTGATGGCGCGGTTGAAATGAGAATCCCCGCCAGAGTGGTAACCCTGGCGGGATTTTCTTTGCTCGCTATTCGTGAGCCTGGGCCGGTTTCCTAATCCCAATGGCTCGTGTCGCAGTCCACACCACCGCCGGGTTGAGATGACATTCCGCCACCGGCGGCATCGCAGCGGGCCGCGAGTTTGTCAGGATTACAAGTTTCATCGTCACCCTGACTTGAATTGCATGTGTCCTTGACGGGACGGCCATTAGCCAGAAGCTTGGTCATGCCGATGTGCTTTACGGTCCGGCCGCCTACCAACTTTACACCGTCGAGACGCTTCACCGTCATTACGGGGAGCGTCGGTGACGCGACGCCGCCGCGGCCGTCCAAAAACTTCGTACCACCAGCACGCTTGCTGGGCGGCAGTTGAAGCTGCGGCGCCGAATTGGCCGTCAAGGTTCGTCGTGGTTCATAGCGGAAAGTAGCTGAAGTGGATTTGCCCGTGAGCATCACGTTCGACTTGGCGTGTGCAACAGGCAAAGCCCGAAAAGCCTGCCCATTAGACGGGGCGCCCCAGCCCCTGTGACCCGCATTCGCGGCGGTGGTCGGAACGATCAGGGTGATCGCCAGCGTCAGCGCGGCGACGGTAGTGGCAATTTTCAACTTGGTGTTCATGGCTTCTCTCCCTCTGGATGTGGACCAAAATGATCCTCATGCGCATTGGTCGCGGGATGGTCCGGGAAAGGTTCAGCGCCAGGTTTGGCTTGCGGCCGTCAGATGCGCCCTCTGTGCGAAAAGTCACAGTTGTCCCGGTGACGACGCCCCAGTACCGGCCCGGCATCGCAGCCCTGATGGCGGCGGCTCGTGTCGGACAAAACTGTCCTTCGATTCGGCCCGAGTGAATGCGGGTTGGGGATTAACTCGCTATTTCCGAATCCCGCCCATGCTTGAGCGCCGTCATCAGGTACCGCGTAGATGGCTCCCAGTAAGCTCCACACGACACAGCGACCCCAGGCCAGAAGATGTGGGGGTCGTGCTTTCCCGAAACCTCAGTAGACGACGCGGCAGATCCGGGCCGAGCCGATGTAGAAGCCGTAGGAGTTGTACTGGCGCTCCCAGAAGCAGCGGCTTGCGCTTGGCGGATTTCATTGGACATTCTCCCCGTTGCGCTGGGTCACCATTCGCATAGTGCCGCCTCAGAAAGCGAACAGTCACAAGGGGGCTGAGGCTGCCGGTAATCAGGCCACGCTGTGACTTTACGCACTTCACCCGTGAGGGCTGTTACCAGAAATTGCTCGCCGGTGAAATTGAGCTCAGAGGTGCGTGTTTGAAAGGGAGGCCATCATGTACGACACCACCCAGAAATTCACCCCATCAGACCATACCGTCTTCGGCGATCTTTATGTGCGAGAGCAACACAACGACGCGGCAGATCGAAATCTTCCGCCTTCAGATATCGGCAAAGTGATTGTCTCGCTAAAAGCCTCGATGCTTTACGAATTGATGAAATCCCTGCGTTCCGCCTTGTACCTTCGACGGTAGAGGGAGAATTGCAATGTTAAGCAAGCTTCTCTTCTCCGTATCTTCCACCTGCTTAATAGGGGCGGTGTCTGTCGTTGGGTGATGCCGGCGTAGTTTGACGGATGCCTGCCCACGGATCGCTTTGTGGCTTTCGGCCCGAAGGCGGTGGTGCAGGCCTAATTTGATAATCCGGCTCTGAATTAGCTGGTCCCCTCGATAGCCCGACAATTGGCTTCGCGCGTGAGTTTGATACGGCAGCGCCTATGCCCGTGTTGGGAGAATCGCCCGGCAGGACTTGGGCGTTGGCAGTGGTCGCGAACATCACAATGATGGCAATGGGTGCTGTGAGTCTCATAGAAGTAGTCTACCTTGGGGCGTGTACTGACAGCATAAAAAAAGCACAGTGACGATCCTAATTTACTTGGTGAATTGATTGAATTGATGCAGGGGCTGCCGCCTTGTCGATACAAGCTTGCACGAACGTGCGCCGCTTTCTGAAACGCATCGCAGAGTATTGGTTCTTTGCTACCTCTTTGCAGCTAGCCTCGATTTGTATGCGGCGGAGTTGTTCGATTTGGCCGTCCCAAACCTTGTTGATCTTATTCATCCGCTCACGCCGGACCTCGTCAGTACTTTTGGGCTGGGCGCTGACTGGCAAGATAGCGGCGACAACCAACAGGGCTGTAACGGCGATGCCAATGGGGCTTCCGTGTGTCACGATTTAGCCGTCGTGTTGGATGATTGGCTGGCATAGTAATGCGTGAACTCGCCCGGCTGAAGATTGAGTGCCTTAACAGCCGCCTCGGGTAAGGGGCCCCACGCCTCGATTTTTTTAATCAGCACGTTGGGATCCTGATGTGCTTTTACGATCTCCAGCGCTTTCGTTTGATCCGCCTCATTGACGATGTAAATCACCTTGAAGCGCTGGCCCCCGCCGCGATGCAGAAAAACCGCTAGAACAATCTGACCGTCTGCCATATTAGGCCATTATCGAATGTCTTCATCGAAGTCATCGCCGTCCGGCTCAACGATGCTTGGAGCAATAGGCGGTGCCGCCAGTTTATTGAAGGCGAAGCGCTGGTCGGTCTCATGGCATTTTGCACACTTGAAGGTCTGGTGCTGGAAGCCACGGACCATGAGGGACTTGTTCTCGACCACGTCTATCAAGACCATCTCCGTCCCGCAGCCCAGACACCGCATCCGATTTCCTCGGTGGGTGAAAATCTCTTCGCGGTATCCCTATGATACCGCGGTTGCGTTAGCCCCCGAGAGGGGCAAGAGAGCGTGACTGATTAGGCGGCAGACCACAAGCCCGTCAGCGAAATGGAGGCGGACCCAGAGCGGTGGGTCATATGCGGATCGACGTCAATAGAGACCCGGCGAAATTCAAGCAGCAGATCACCGACGGTGACACAATGGATGCTCCCGCATTGGGTTTTAGTGGCGTGTGTGGACGGGGCGGTTTACGTCGTCCGGCGTAAGACATTCCTGCAATTCCTTTGCGGTTCCTTTATCAAGGGCGAGCACTAATTGTTCTGGATGCAGCATGCAGTCAGCATCCATTGTGTCAGCCAGTTTGAGCAGGGCTTGTTGGACCTTAGCCGCATCTGCCCGGCGTGATGGGATCGCCATTTGATAATGGGCCACGTCAAGTCGGAAAAAGCCGAGGAACTCCAGGCAGCAAAACAATTCCGGAAGCTCCTCGCGCCACGGTACTATGAATGTGCAAGATTTTTCTCGCAATTGACGCACAAAGAAGCAGGCGGCCCAGCCAAAGTCGGGCACGTACTGCATGAAAACGTCCTGGATGCGTGGATCAGCGTCAGGGTCAGCCATCAATCGATGCAAGACCTCATTGGCTTCATTCGCGGCATGAAGCCAACCAGCAAAGAAGCCCGCGTCGCCGCAGTTGGGCCCCTCTATCAGTACACAGGCAGTTTCGGTTTCAATCATATCAATTTTCCTCTGGTTGGGATTGCGCGACATTTCCGATGATTGCTTGTCCTCCGTCATTGACGTGAACGTGTTCAACTCGAACGAACTGCGACCCACCGTTTTTCAGCTTGCGCAGTGCCTCCACCTGAGCCGCAAACGTCTTTCCCAGCTTGGCGACGGCAGCCACCATCATGGCTGTGTTCCGGCTACTCCCGAACGCGCCTCCCAGGTGTGAGAGCACCGACATAGTTACGGCGTGTGTGCAGCCCATCTGAATAGCTAACGCTGCCTCGATCTCGTTCTTCGGCTCGGCCCCTTCGATGAAGGCGAGAACAGCGTTGACGCTGGTCTCGGAGATTCCGCCGCCCGGCAGCCGAGATGCATTCTGGATTTGCGCCAGCGTCGCGTTCACGAAGTCGCTCGACGTCGTGCCCATGGCTGCTTTGAGCCGATCCCACCAGATATTTTCTTGCCCTGCTGGAGGATATGGCTTGTGGTAGTTGGAGTTGACCCGGTGCAATTTCACGCGGGCTTTCGATGGCTTTGAGCGCGACACTGGGGCCGGTAATTGCGCCTGATTTTTCATTTCAATCTCCCAAGCTGGCGTAGGTCTTGATCAGTTCTCGCAACCATTTCCGTTCTTCGATCGCCTCAGCCGTCCAGTCGCCATTGCTGTAGTTGCCGTTCTTCTCACCCTTTGGTGCGCCGGGGCTGAGGCCACCATGAAGGCGGCAACGGTTCGGCCCGCGGATCGCCAATCGCCGGCATCGGGTGCCGGATTGGGTTCGAGCGCCGCATCGTGGTGCGTGACTGAGTTGGGACAGCTTGGCTTGCTTCGTCCTGTTCATGGGTTGATCTCACAATCTTTAAGCCCCCCGGGCGCTTCGGCCATTCCTGCGTTCATATCGGCGCCCTCCAGCCGCTCGCGTTTTCTTTTCCCGGCGCAGATTGGGACGGCAGACTTGCGTCCGCACCGTCCGAAGCGGTCTTGGTTTTCGTTTTCAATGGGTTGCCGCGGGCGGTCGGAACCGTGCCCTTTCGGCTATCGTCCGCATCAGAGGCTACCGTCCGCGGGACCTGTGTCTCAAACCCATTGGCCGGGTTGGATTTTGGCATCGGCGCGGACGATGCGGACGGTACGGACGGTTGTGTTCCCGGACTTTCTGGCGGGGGAGAAGGCTGCGTCGTCGTGATGTTGATGGTGCGGGTCCGCGCCCGTCCTCCTCCTCGTCCAAAGACTATTTCGACACCGATCTTGCGCAGGACGGTCGCTGCCCGGCGCAGGCGCGCCGCGAGTGCGCGAGGACTGTCCGGCCAGGTCTTGGATCTAGCAACTCCCTCACCCACCGTCGCGACAAGCGCCACCAGAAGTTGGGAGGCCGTTCCCGTCCACATCGGCTGTGTCGCCATGATAGCGCGCACCCCGGTGGCGACCGGGTCGGCGTCGATGACCCCTTCGACCGCCTCGTCGCGGTTGCCGCAGTATGCCAACCAGAAAGTGCCGGAGGGCCAGAGGGCCGTCTCGCAAGCCGTCGCCCACAGCGCAAAGTCGGCCATGCGTGGCAGGTTAGGGAGATGGGTCTCGGGCAGGCGCTTCAGACCCTCGACCAGCGCATCGAGCAAGGTGCCCAGGATGCCCGGCCGCTCGGACTCGAAGTTGGCCCAAAGTTCGGCTTCAGGCCGGCGACGCTCCTCCGGGACCGGCTCGAGCGTCAAGAACACCGCGCGATCGGCCAGATCAGGGCGGGCCACGATTTCTTCAATGCCGTTCAGGATCACAGGTCGCGCCGCCTCGAACAGCACCTCGTCCTGATCGGTGTAGAGCTGCCGAACAGCAAAGCCACCGCCGGTTGCCAACCGGCAAAGCGTGTCGGAGATCCACCCGGGCAGGCCCGACACGTTGTCGAAGGCCAGCACATGACCGTTGCTGGCGGCGATAAACAGGTCACGGTCTTCGCGCGGCAGCGCCCGCAACGGCGCGGTGTTAGGATCGAGCAGCGACCGCAAGATCGCCGAGAAGGTGGACTTGGCCGATCCCTGCTCGCCCGACAGCACGAGAAGCGGATAAGGACCGCGATTTCGCAAGCAGGCCAGCGCCCAGGCCACCACTAGAACGAAGTCGGTGTCTGACTGCACGTTGAGGAATGAGCGCAGGGCCGCGATTGATCCTCCCGGCACCGGGACAGCCAAAGGTTTCATGCCCGCTGCACGGCGGAAGCGGACAGGCGGATTATCGATGACGCGCCAACCCGTGGCATCGATCTCGACTGCCCGCCAAGCTGAGTCGCTGAGGTCGAGGTAAAGCCTGCCATTTAACCCTGCGACCCGGACATGAACGACGCGCTCAGGGGCGTCGAAATGGGCCTTGGCCTCGATGACGTTGAGCGCAGATTGGAGGGCCTCCGAACCCGGCGCTCCCTGAGTGGTCTCGTAGAAACGCCGCGCAAGCCAACGGCGGAAGCCTTTCCCGCGGATTGGCCAAGTTTCGCGGTGGCCGTTGATGTCCATATCCGCGAAGCCAACGCTATCGGGCGTATGGAATAGTTCCGCTGTCTGCGCGAGGTCGATCAGGATGTCGGCCTGCTTTGGCCCGCGCCCGCCCTGGGTACCGCTTTCCTCGGCAATAGCTTCGTCGAGCGCCGTCACCCGGCAGCCCGCGACCTTTAACTGAGCACGCAGCACCTCGAACGCAGCGCGGCCGTCTTTCTTGAGCGCCGCAAGCCCTCCCAACACCTCCGGGGTGAAGGCGGCGCCCGGATCGGTCGCCAACTTCTCGACCAGGCTATCCAGCGGACCGGGAATGTCTTCGGCTTCGCCAATGGCCTCGGCGATCAGCTTTTCGGCGGCATCGATTTCGTTCTCGCGTTCGTCGCTCATTGCTCGTCCTCCTCAAGGTGAGGAGCGCGGCCCATCAGCATGTCGTTGAAATCAAGCCCTTGCGGTGGGCGGGCGATGCGCCCGCGCCGGCCCTGGCGCTTCCAGCGCAGGGCGCAGTCGTGCGCCGCCGCGTCGCCGGCGGCGTCGCCGTCGGCGAGGACGATCACGTCGCGAATGTCAGTCGGCAGATCGAGAGAACGCAGGCCCGATGTCGAAAGCGCAGCCCAGGCGGGGTGGCCGGATCCCTGCATGGCCGCAAGGCAGGTCTCGACACCTTCCCCAACCATCAGCACATCGCCCGGCGCTGCAAGGCGCACCGCGCCGCCGCGGCATGGGCCGAGCATCATCTTCTGCGGGTCGATCGGTGCCTTCCCGCCGCCATCGCGGGCAAGATAGGTGCGATGGATCGCAACCGGCGCACCCGCGCCGTTCGTCACCAGCGTCACCATCGTCGGCCAGATTCCGCCCGAAGGATGCTTCAGGCCACCATGGAAGCGCAGCGCGTCCGGCAGCGGCAGATCAATGCCGCGCGCGGCGAGATAGGTCTCCACCGGCGTCCCCTGTGCCGGCTGGGCGGACTGCCAGATGGTGAGCGCCGCCTTGCTGCGGAGAACGTCGTCTTGATCGCGCTTGCGCTCGACCGGCGTGCGGCGCGCCATGCGCGAAAGGAAGAGTGAATTGTTCTCCGCCCAGAGGCCGCGCATTCGCAGTGCGCCAATGACGCGCTCCTGATCGCAGCCCGCGTGGCAGTGCACCAGCACTTTATCATTCGCGTCGCATATCGAGAGGCTCGGTGTGTGGTCGTCGTGTGCGGGACAGCGCGCAATCCAGCCCGTGCCAGCCCTGTAGCCACCGAGTGCCCTAACAATAATTTCAGCAGTCATCGCCAGCCGCCTTCATCGATTCGACCTCCGCAATGTCGTAAAAGCGAGACCTCTTGATTTCTGCTTGTTTCAGGGTACGGCCGCCATTGATCATGAGGCGCGCCTAAATTTGTTTGTTGTATTTGCTACAGGGTGCACTCAAGCGGCTTTTCGCCCACAGCAGAGCGTCGCCCCAGCGATAGAGCGCCCGCTGCCCGAAAATTCGGTAGGGGGGACTTCCTCCGCGCGAGACTTTCGTTGCGAGCGTTTTGGCTTTGACGGGGTAGCCCGCCTTGGTCAGCGCCTCAGCCGTCTGGTTGCGCGTCAGCAGCGCGTCAGGATCATTAGGAACATCAACCATCGTATAGCCCGCCATCGGTTTCCCGTGGATTTGCTACACGTTGCTATCTCATGAAATCTTCTGAGATGCTCGGCACACCGAAAAATGAAATTTAGCCTTTAGCACTTTGAGTGCACCGACTTTGCTTCCGCCGTTCTGACCGCGTGTGTCCCGACCGCTGACGAACCAACATCTTCCAGCAAATCCCGGTGCACAGAACAACGAAATTTGGCCTTTCGCGGCTTGGGTGCACCGGTTTTTACCCTCGACGTTCCGCCCGCGTTGTTGGCCGGCAAAACGAACGGACATCCTCTGCCAGCACGTCGGCGTCAGGGAAAGCGATGTTCGTCAGAGCAGCAATGGCGGGATACTGGGGCTTTCGGCAAAAAACGAACATACAATCTTGCATCATACGAACAAAAACACCGATCTCGCGCGAGTGAAGGCGGTTCTTACCTTTGCGTTGACGGCTCACTCGACTTACTTCCTCGGATCGACTGTGCTCCGACAATTTTATAGACATGAACTTGAGATCACCCGCTCTATTCCTGAGCCAGCTCAACGCCGATTTTGCTTCGCATCCATACGGTGTGCCTAACCATCGAGAGTTTACTTGCGAGACCTCCAGCTGAGCCCATTCGCTACTGCTATAGTGCTCAGCCACATCCTCCATTTTATTCGCGAGCAGTAGCAGGTCAGAGCACACCACCTCTGTTTCCCGCAGACGCCTTTTCCTCGAAATTGCAGGACCAACCGTCTTTTCCTCAGCAAACGCCCTTGCTTTCAGGGCCGAATTGATCAAATCCGAATACGGCTCCTTCAGGGTCGCCGCGTTTGTTCGTGTCATTGCCGCTGCAATCTTGTCCCAAACCGGATCCTTCGCCTCGGGCAGCCACCTCCCAATGTGCCGACGATCGGCGTCGGACAAGTCGGGGCGCTCGCGACAAGTAAGGAGGACGGAGTATATTTTGGCTTTTGCCACCGCAGCTCACCCAGCCCGGCGCAGAGCGATCACAGGCGGTCGTTTCACAGACCGCACCTTCATCAATTCAGAAGTACGAATTGCTACAGCATCGGCTGCCGCGAGTAGCACCGCGTCGGCACCATGAACATATCGGGACGTGACCGAATGTTTCTTGTGCCCGACCAGCGTGCCGATCGTCAGCTCCGAATAACCGAGGTCGGCCGCAAGCGACTGGAAACTGTGGCGCAGCACATTCGGCGTGATGTCGGAGGGCAAATCTCCGAGCTTTGCGATCCGTCTCCAGAATTTGGGGAACCCTGCGACGGGACCGTCGCCGCGGGACGCCGGGAACACCCACTCGCTCACACGCGGCAGGGCTTTCAGCAATTCACACGCCGGATTTGACAGCGCCCGAGTTGACCGGCCGGTCTTGGTGTCGCCGAGAAACGCCGAGCCGCGGATGAGATCGAGTTCGTTCCAGCGCAGATTGAGGGCTTCTCCCCTGCGCCAGCCGGTCAGCGCCAGGAACCGTGCAGCCGCAACCGCCGCCGGCCACATGCAATCGGCTTCCGCCTGATCCAATGCATTTCCCAGCGCGCGATATTCGTCATCAGTCAGGCGCCGTTCGCGCTTGCCGTCGGCGAAGCGGACAACGCCCAAAACAGGATTGTCAGGCCGCATCCGGCGTTTCACCGCATAGGTAAAGATCGCCCCCAACAGTCCGACCGTCCTCGTCGCCGTCCCGCGGCCGCCTCTCACCCGGGAGAACCCGCGCTTCCTCGCCGTCTTCTCGCTCGTCGCGGTCTTGCCCTGCGCGACATCGTGCAGAAAGTCATCGATGTCCTCCCGGGTCACCGCGGTGACGGACCGACGGCCGAGCAGCGGCTTGATGTGCCGCTCGATCCGGCCTCGGTCGATGGAAAGCGTGCTGTGTTTCTTGGGAACGCGACGCCGCGTCAGCAGCCGGCCGGCCAGGGCATCGTCCAGATAGAGATCACAAAGCTCGGCGACGGTGTTGGCGCGGCGCTTCGACCGCTTGTCCGCGGCCGGGTCACTGTTCTTGGCGACGTCACCTAGGAGCTTCCTGGCTTCGTTTCGGGCGGTGTCAGGCAGCCATGGCGCGCCGTGACGGCCGATGGTGTACCAACGCTGCCGGCCCTCATGGTTTCGGTAGTACAGCACATAGCTCACGGCATCGCTCTTCTGCCGGCGCGCGCCAAAGCCCGGCAGTGATGCGTCCCAGATTGTCTGTCCGGGTTGCAGGGCGCCGATCTGCCGCAGTCCGATTTTTGATCGAGAGTTCATCGGCGCTTCGCCAATCCCCCTGGGCTGCTCGCGAGGTCTGGCGAACTGGCGCGCGGCTGTCGCGTTCTCAGCGAGAATGAGATGCTTGTATTCTTCGCCAGTCGCGCCGCGGCGAACGGTGACGCCGACGGCAGTTTTCTGTGGCACCGGTGCTGCTCCCCTTAAGCCCTGTTGCTAGCAAGCAGATAGCTAGCAGGTGAGCGCAAATGGTAGCCATGCCGCGCAACCGGCGTCAACGGAAAACGTAGGTAAATCAATCGGTTGCGCAACAGAAAACAAACACTTGCAATGCCGCGCAAACCCTAGTTTCTACCCTCCGAAGGCAGAGGTCAGAAGTTCGAATCTTCTCGGGCGCGCCAGTTCGCAGCGCTTTCGGAGCGTTCCACGCCGCTTTTCCTCAAATCCCGATCATCGCCGGGGGAACAACTGCAATGTCGAAGGAGTCTATGCGCGCGGAAGCCGACCGGCTGATCAAGGAGGCGATGGCGCGCAACGTCACGGTGAAGACCGGCAACACCCGCATTGAAACCAAATGCGGCAAGTGCGGCGCGCCCAACCGGGTTTCGGCGGAGCCGGGCCAGACCCGGGTCAAGTTCTCCTGCAAGGAATGCGGGCACAAGCAGCAGACGCTGTGAGGGCGCGCGGCTGACGCGCGCTTAGGCCCTGCGGCCGATCAATGCGCGCCCTGTCCTAGCGTGGCTTTTCCGGCGCTGGCGGCGGCGGCTCGCTGCCGGCGCGCCTGGCAAGACAATCCCTGTAGAACTGATAGCGCGCGCCGCTGCCGGCCGCCTTGCCGGGCCGCTGCTGGGGATAATTCTCGTAGGCGAGCAGGCGGCACATCTTGGCATCCTGCGCGGCCGGCGGACCCGTTTGTGCGTGCGACAGCGCAGCCAGGAGTGCCAGGCAAAGGGGTGCAACGAGCAAGCCTCCCATGAGCCGCATTCGAAATGAACTCCGGACCGTTCCGGGCAGCGTCCGATGCATGCCCGACTGTGCCTCGCGCGGATCGCGGTCACAAGCCATCCCGCATGGCAGAGCCGCGTGCTAACTTCGCGCGGTCACCGCAACGGGAACTGCATCGCATGCTCACCACATCCACGGCTCCCCTCACTTTGAAGGCGCATGGCGTCGAGATTCCAGCGCTCGGCTTCGGCACCTCGCCGATGACGGGCAGCATGACCGCCGACGAGGTCGTGACGGCGCTGAAGTCCGGCTATCGCCACATCGACACCGCGCGGAAATACGGCACCGAGCGCACCGTCGGCGAAGCGATGCGGCAGTCGGGCGTGCCCCGGAAAGACATCTTCCTCACCACCAAGGTGTCGCACGAATATCTGCGCGCCGACGATTTCGCGAAATCGGTGGACGACAGCCTCGCGGCGCTGCAGACCGACTATGTCGACCTGCTGATGGTGCACTGGCCCAATCCCGAGATTCCGCTGTCTGAGACCATGCCGGCGCTCGCGAAGGCCAAACGGCAGGGCAAGGCGCGCAACGTCGGCGTCGCCAATTTTAATATCGCCCTGCTCGACCAGGCCATCAAGCTTTGTCCCGAGCCGCTGGTGTGCCTGCAGGCCGAGTGCCATCCCTACCTCGACCAAACCCGGCTTCTGAACGCGGTGCGCTCCCGCAGCATGGCGTTCATCGCCTACTGCCCGCTCGGCCGCGGCCGGCTGTTCAGCGATCCGGTGCTGACCGACATCGCGCAAGCGCGCGGTAAGAGCATCGCGCAGATCGCGCTGCGCTGGCTGATGCAGCAGGGCCTTGGCGCAATCCCGCGCTCATCCAACCCGCAGCGCATCGCCGACAATTTCAAGGTGTTCGACTTCACCCTGAGCGACGCCGAGATGAAGCAGATTTCCGCGCTCAAGCGCGCCAACGGCCGGATCGCCAATCCGTCGGGCCGAGTCAGCGGCGGATGGGACTGATGCTGCGCGTTCGGGGGACGCTGGCTGCAGCGCTGCTGCTGGCTGCATCGGCTTCCACGCAGGCGCGCGAACTCGCGTCGGCGCCTGAGGTCAGCCTGATCGGCTTTTCACGCGACGGCCGGCTGTTCGCCTACGAGCAGTTCCATGACGACGATACATCCGACACCGTGATGGCCGCGATCGACGTGGTCACGCGCGACGGCGCGACTTCGGCGAAGGGCTTTCCGTTCGGCTTTCTCGGTGTGTCGAAGAACGGTGAGTTTCCGCTGCGCGTCGGCAGCCACAAGATCAAGCTGAGCAACGATGACAACATTCCCGGCGCAAAGAAGCTCGCGACGCTGCGGACGCAAATCCGAAAGCAGACCGCGGCGCGGTTGAAAGCCCTCGGCATCGTCGAGTCCGGCCCAGAGTTTTCAGGCCGGAGACTCGCAGGCCGGACCATCACCGACCGCACCGAAAGCCTCGCCATCATCGACTTCGTGATGGGCGCCACCTTATCCGGGCCGGTGCCGGACATGCAGCCGGTCTACCGGGCCTCGGCACGGTTCACACCCGACGATCACGAACGCTGCGTCAACGATCCGAAACCCGTGGATCATATGATCATCCTGCAGATGGATGAACTCGATCCACAGGAAAGGACCGTTCAAGGCACGCAAAAGACCGAGATCACGTGGCCGGCCAGCGACAATGACTGTGCCGCCGGACTGCGGATCACCGACGTGATCGCGCCGCCTGTGTCCGCGAACGGGGACGCACCGCGCTTCGTCGTGCTGGTGGTGCTCGCCACCTCGTGGGGCCCGCACGCCGAAAACGCCCGCTATTTCGCAGGTTTTGTCCGGCTGCCCTGACGCCTCGCCGGGCGCTGCAACGGATTGGCAACCATGACCGTTCACACTGCCCGACCGCTGTCGCGTGAGGGCGTGCATGAGCGTTCAGGACCAGCCGCAAAGCCCGTCGCCGGACCGGGCTTCTCCCTATGAGATTGTGGGTCTCGGCAGCGCTTTCGTCGCCGCCGGTCTCTATTTCATGCTCGGCTCGGGCGGCATTGTGCCGATGCCCGAAGCCAACGGTCCGGCCTTCGTGGTGTTCTGCGCCGGCGCGGCGTTCCTGTTCGCAGGACTTACCTGCATGGTGCGCGCCCGGGCCGGGATGCACGACCGCGCGACCGACGTTCCGGCCGGCGCAGCGCTCTGGCTCAAGCTTGCGTATCGCGCGCTCGGCATCGGCGTGGCCGGCGCGCTCGCGACCATCGGCACCTGGATTGCGATCGGCTCGGGCCCGCGTGCGTTCACCGTGTCCGGTCCGTTCGGCGAGATGCAGACCTCGGGCCAGACGCTCGGCCGCACGGTGTTCGGGCTGGGCGCAGTCATCGTCTGGATTTATGTGATAGCGCTCACCGTCGGCACGGTGCGCAAGCTGATCAACCGCGGTTGAAACGTCAGCCCACGCGGATGACGATCTTGCCGAAGTGCGCGCCAGCCGCCATGTGGTTGTAAGCGGCCTTCACCTCGTCGAAGCCGAACACCTTGTCGATCACCGGCTTGATGCCGCTCGCCGCGATCGCGCGGTTGAGCGCCTCGAACATCTGCGTCGAGCCGACCGAGATGCCCTGGATGTTGGCTCTACGGCCCATGATCAGGCCGGGATTGAGCTCGGTGGCGGCGCCGCTGAGATTGCCGATCATGCTGATCTTGCCGCCGATGCGCAGCGCGCCGAACGAGCGCATCAGCGTGCCCTGCCCGCCGACCTCGACGACGTGATCGACGCCGCGACCGCCCGTGAACTCCATCGCCGACTTCTCCCAGTCGGGCGTGCTCTTGTAGTTGACAGTGTGGCTTGCGCCGAGCGCCTTGGCTTTGGCGAGCTTGGCATCGCTCGACGAGGTGATGACCGATTGCATGCCCATCGCGCGTGCGAGTTGAAGCCCGAACACCGAAACACCGCCGGTGCCTTGCAGCAAAACGATCTGGCCTGCGATCAGCTTCGCGTGCTCCATCATCGCGTGCCAGACGGTGACCGCCGCGCACGGCAGCGTCGCACCCTCCTCCAACGACAGATGCGCCGGGACTTTGACGACGCCTTCCTCTTCCAGCACGACGTATTCCGCAAGCATCCCGTCGATGCCGCCGCCGAGCGCGCTGGCGTGTACGTCGGCTGCGGCCTCGCCGCCCGGCCAGCGCTGGAAGAAGCAGCCGGTGACCTTGTCGCCCGCCTTCACGCGCTTGACGCCCGGCCCGACCTCGACCACCTCGCCCGCGCCGTCCGACAGCGGCACGATGTTGTCGGGCACGCCCATGCGATAGGTGCCGCGCACAATGCCGAGATCGCGATAATTCAGCGAGCAGGCCGCGACCTTCACCAGAACCTGGCGATGGCCGGGCTTGGGCTGCGCGCGATCGACCATGGTCAGCGCGTCGATGCCCGCGCCGCCCTTCGGCAATTGATAGGCACGCATGGGTCTACTCCTCATTTTGTCTTCAGAAAATCCTTGGACCACTTCGCATAATCGGCCTGACGCAGGAGTTTCTTCTGCATGTCGGCGGAGGCGACGTTTTTGAGCTCCGACGGCTTCGTACCTTCACGCAGCGCCTTTAGCGTGTTGTAGACGCCCTGCACGCCGGCCCAGAACTGATGATGGCCCTGCAGGCAGACGCGAACCTTGCGCGCCGAAAGATAATCGAGATCCATCATGTCTTCGGGCACGCTGCCGAGAAACAGCGGCTTGTTCACCGCAGATGCCACCGCGTCGAGCTGCTCGCGGTTCTTGAGGCCCGCCATGAACAGCATGTCGACGCCCACGGCCTCGTAGGCTTTCAGCCGCGCGATGGTGTCTTCGACGCCGGTGATGCCGATCGCGCTGGTGCGGCCGACGATGATGAGGCGAGAGTCCTGACGCCCGGCCAGCGCCGCGCGCATCTTGCCGACGCCCTCCTCGATCGAAAGAAGCTGTCCCTCTTCGCCGCCGAACGCGGTCGGCAGCAGCGTGTCTTCGATGGTCAGCGCCGAAACGCCCGCGGTCTCCAGTTCCTCGACCGTGCGCTTGACGCTCATCGCGTTGCCGTAGCCGTGGTCGGCGTCGACGCATAGCGGCAGCGATCCGGCGCGGTTGATGCGGTAGGCCTGCTGCGCAAATTCGGTCAGGGTCAGCACGCAAATGTCGGGCGCCGCGATCACGCTGAATGAACCGACCGAACCCGCGAACATCATCGCTTCGAAGCCCACGTCGGCGGCGATCCGCGCCGAAATGCCGTCGTAGACGGACGCCGGATAAACACATCGTTTACCATCGACGATGGCGCGCAGCCGCTCGCGCCGCTCGGTCCAGTTCATTGCCACTGCCCTTCTGAGAAGGCCCCCAAAACTCTGTGCCGTTCTAGCACGTCCGGACCCGGTTCCAAGGGCGTGCGCAGCCAGACTCGCGGGACCCCAAAACCTGCGTGCAGTTCGGTAACAACCGGCTAACCGTCATGCGCCATTAAGCTTCGCACTGCGAGCGTTTTCACGGCTTCTTACGCATGTCCGCTTAGCGTCGCCTACACCAATTTCATTGCGTGCCGTTCGAAAATGGACCTCGACGTCAATACGCTGTTCATGGTGACGATGCAGGTCGAGATTATTCTCGGCCTGTTGCTGTTCTTCGCCTGGGCGCAGAATTTCAGCAAACGGGCGCTCGCCTGGTGGGGCAGCGCCCATTTGCTGCGCGCGGTGTCGATCATGCTGCTCGGCCTGCATGGCTCGGTGCCGAATTCCCTTTCCATCGACTTCGGCAATGCGGTGCTGTTCGCATCCTTCGCGCTGACCTGGTGCGGTGCGCGTGTGTTTGACCGCCGCGCGGCCGAACCGGCGCTGGCGCTGATCGGCGTCGCGATATGGCTGGTGGCCTGCCGCGTGCCGGCCTTCGCAGCGTCGCCGGAATTGCGCCTGCTGGTCGGATCGGGGATCGTCACCGCTTATACCTGGCTTGCGGCCTACGAGTTCTGGCGCAGCCGCGACGAAGCGCTGGTGTCGCGCTGGCCCGCGATCTTCATGCTGTTCACGCACGGCTCGCTGTTCCTGCTGCGTACGCCGATCGGCACGATGTCGAATGCCGAGACCGGCAACGGGCTGGCGATGAGCGGCTGGCTCGAACTCCTGAGCCTCGAGGGCCTTCTGTTTACGATCTCCATCGCCTTCATCCTGCTGGCGATGGCCAAGGAACGCACCGAATATCATCACCGCACCGCGGCGAGCACGGACGCGCTCACCGGCATCGCCAACCGCCGTGGCTTTCTCGAGCAGGCGATGGCGCAGCGCGCGGCAGCAAGCGCCAACAGCCCGGTCGCGGTACTGCTGTTCGACATCGATCATTTCAAGCGGGTCAACGATCGCTTCGGTCACCCCGTCGGTGACCGCACCCTGCAGATCTTCGCCGAGACTGCCAAAGCGCATATCGGCGAACTCGGAACGGTCGGACGCTGGGGCGGCGACGAGTTCGTCGCGGTGCTGTTCGACACCAGCCGCGAAATCGCGGCGACGGTCGGCGAGCGGATCCAGCGGACGTTCGAGGACACCGCGGCCGACATCGACGGCCGGGTGGTTGGAGCTACGGTGAGCACCGGCGTGGCTTTCAGCGGGCACGGGCCGTTCGAGCTGCCGGCCTTGCTCCTGCGGGCCGACCAGGCGCTGTACCAAGCCAAGGAAGACGGCCGCAACCGCCTGGCGATTACGATGTCGGACATTCGCTCGTCGAGCGAAGAGGATACGGCCCATATCGTGACGCTTCGCCGGCGCGACGCGGCCTGAGCCCTGCACTTCTCACGCACCGGCCCGTTCCGACGCGCGCAATCCCGCTGCATTAAGGTTGACGGCAGGGACCGCTGCAAGATCGCACCCCGAAGCCGTAACGTCGTCGCCGCTGAATCGCCGCAGCGCAGAGAATACCAGTGCCTGACGTCGCGCCCTGTCAAACCGGTTCACGAAACCGCATCGCCGTCGCCTTGGCGTTCGGCATGGGCGGTGCGTTGGCGCTTGCTGTCTTCGTCTGGATCATTTTCGTCCTGCCGGGCCGTGCGGCGCCTTCATCGCAGCCTGCGTGGGCGGAAGTGCGATGGCCGTTCCCGACGGACGAGTGGGGCAGAGGCAAGGCCTACCGCTGCGCAGCCACCCATTGCGGAGCCGAAACCGTTGTTTACCTGCGCGCCAAGGTCGGCTTCTGCAATTGCACAAACGGCGTCGTTGACGACGACGAGCTCGGACGGCTCAGCGACCTCAATCTGATCGGCGGTCATGCTGCAGCGCTCGATGCCGGAAAGACGATCACGGTCGGCTGGATGAAGGGCCGCAGCCGCCTGTACCGGATCGCCAATGGCGGCGGAGCGGTCGCGATGGCGACGGCGTTTCATAACGAATGCGACGCGCTGGTCGGCACCGCGGTGTTCGGCGGCGCGCGGCCCGCCGATGCCGAGTTCGCGGTGACTCGCTTTCTCAACAGCAGCACGGCGTTGGACTGGGCGAGAGTCGAGCTTGGTCTTTGAGACTGAACTCTGACAGCAGCGCGAAGCGCGCGTGTCACGCCGCGGAAATGAATTCCTTGAGATCGATACGGCGGCGCGGCATCGGGATGTAGTACTTGCCGGCGCGCACCATCGGCCGCGGATTAAGCAGGATGCCGAGCAGCCGCAGTTGCAGCGTCTTGGGCGAAATCGGCTTCACCAGAAACTCGTTGACGCCAAGCCGGATCGCTTCGGTCACCCGCGAACGCAAACCGCGGTCAGTCAGCATGATGATCGGCAGGCTCGGCTTCGGAAACACGCCGGGCGAACGCACGACACGCATCACTTCAGGACCATCCAGCACCGGGAGATCCCATTCGAGGATCATGACGTCCGGATTGATGGTGCGGATGGCTTCCAGCGCGGCGATGCCGTCGACCGACTCGTAGATCGACTTGATGCCCAGATTGGTCAGCATCGTTCGGGTCAAGCGGCGCGTATAGGCATTGCTGTCTGCCAACAGGACAACAAGCGCTTCCATCGCCTTCTGGATCTGCTGATCAGCCATTGATTTACCGAAGATGCCGCCCGCGAATTGGCCCCTATCGCGCGCACCCTAGCGGTCGCGGGCTGCATTTTCGCTAAACCGATCAGCGCAATTTTATCGATTTTAAATCAAGCCACCGCGAACCGGCGGTTCGCGCGCAGCATCAGCCAGGCGGCAATGGTGAGGTTAACAAGATTCCACGCGATGCCGTTGAGGAAGGCGGCCCGATAGGAGCCGGTCAGGTCGAAAATCCAGCCCGACATCCAGCCGCCCAGCGCCATGCCGCCAAGCGTCGCCATCAGAATGATGCCGATCCGGATGCCGACTTCGTTGGGCGCAAAGAACTGGCGCACGATGATCGCGTACATCGGGATCAGGCCGCCCTGGAACAGGCCGAACAGCGCCGAAATCACATAAAGCGAAATTAAACCATCAAAGAAGACATAGAGCACCAGCGCCAGGCCCTGCAGCACCGAGCTGAGCAGCAGCGTCGCCAGCCCGCCGATGCGGTCGGCTATGAAGCCGCAGGCGATGCGGCTGATCATGCCGAAGCCCAGCATGGCCGACAGCATCTCGGCGCCGCGCGCCGGGCCGTAACCGAGATCGCCGCAATAGGCGACGATGTGGACCTGCGGCATCGCCATGGCGACGCAGCAGGCGATACCGGCGACGAACAGCAGACCCATCAGCGTGTTCGAGGAGACGCCGAGCGAATCGCGCTGCCCGGCGGCAGCCGCGCCGTCGTGGCCCGCCGGCTGCGCTGGCGCCCGGCGGAGCATGAAGAGCGACAGCGGCAGGATCATTGCGATGCAGATGATGCCGACCGCCATCTGGGTCGGACGCCAGCCCTGGGTGGCGATGAAATACTGTACCAGCGGCGGCCACACAACGCCGGAGAGATAGTTGCCGCCGGATGCGATGGCGACGGCGATACCGCGGCGGCGCGCGAACCAGTGCGAGATGTCGGTCATCAGCGGCCCGAATGACCCGGAACTGCCGAGTCCGATCAGCGCCTGCGCCAGCGAGAACTGCCAAAGATTGGCGGCCATGCTCGACAACACAAAGCCGGTGGCGAGCAGCACCGCACCGGCAAGGATCGGGACGATGACGCCGAACCGATCCGCCAGCCGGCCCATCAGAACGCCGCCGCCGCCGAACCCGACCATGGTCAGCGTGAAAGCCAGCGACGCCTCGCCACGCGCCACGCCGAAATCGGCCTGCACGGCGGGCAGCGCCACCACAAAGGACCACATGCCGACGCCGCCAATGGTGCCGATCGCCAGCGCAACACAAAGCCTGATCCAGGCTTGCCTGGAATCGACTTCGCCTGCGGGCGCGGACCCGGCATGAGGAGGCACAAGCACTGATGTATTCCCGGCAAATCCGCAACGGTCTTAGCACTGTGGGTAGGGCCCGTCTCGCCGCGGGACGCAAGCCAGCGATGCGGGGCAATGAAATGTTTGCGGGCGAAGCATCAATCGAGCGAATGACCGCGCGGCCGCATCGCCGGTGATAAATGCTGCGCGCGTTGATCGGGCGGAGTTAGTGCAGCTTCGGCGCTTTCAGGAACCGGTTGCGGTCGCCGGTCTTCAGGCGCGTCTCGATGGTCTTGCCGTCGCGATAGATCGACATCGGGATCTCGACGCCGGCCGCGCCGAGCGACCATATCCGGCGATAGAACGCCGCGAGATCGCGCACCTCGCCGCCCGCCACCGACAGCAGCACGTCGCCGGTGCGAAGATCCGCCTTTTGCGCCGGACCGTCCTTGGCGAGGCCGACCACCACGATGCGGTTCTCGATCGCCGTCGTGTAGAGGCCGAGCCACGGCCGCGGCGGCTTGTTCGGCCGCCCCAGTGTCAGCAGGTCGTCGAAGATCGGCGGCAGGAGATCGATCGGCACGATCATGTTGATGTCGCCGGGCGGGCCCTGCTCGCGGCCCTCCTGCAATTGCAGAGAACCGATGCCGAGCAGATCGCCGTTCGGGCCGATCAGCGCGGTCCCGCCCCAGTTCGGATGCGACGGCGAGGTGAAGATCGCCTCGTCGACGACATATTCCCAGTAGCCGGCAAATTCCTGTTTGGCGACGATCCGCGCCGCCACCGACTTCTGCCGCCCGCCCGCGCCGCCGACCACCACGCGTTCGCCGACCGACACGGAGCTTGAAGATCCGAGCGGCAGTGCCGGAAGGTCGAGCCGCGCCAGCGCCTGAACGAGGCCGAACCCCGTGGACTGGTCGTAGGCCAGCACCGTGCCCGGCACGGCGCGACCGTCGATCAGCGTCAGCCAGATCGTTTCGGCCTCGGTGACAAGATAGCCGATGGTCAACACCAGGCCGTCGGCGCGGATCAGCACGCCGTTGCCCGCGCGTTCGGTTCCAAGCGTATCGGCGGTGAACGCATCGGACGGCACGATCGCGCGCACGCCGACGACGGCGCTGAGCGCCGCTTCGAGGTCGTAGGCATAGTCTTCCGGTCTCGGCTGCACGGAGGCCGGCACTTTCCAGTCGCTTACCGACGCCATCCCGCTGCTCCTGTCGCACCCAAGTTGTTTGGGTCCCGAGACCTAATATTCGATCATCACACGGCAGCCTCAAGGCCATCATTGAGGCAGCCGCTCCGGCACCGATCATCCAAGACAGCCCGCGTTCCGTCCAGAGGGCCGGGCGGCCACTGCGGCTCCCGCGCAACAGGCCGCAACCGATAGCGCTGCCTTGGAAATTCCATTTTTTTCCACAGGACGACTCAGATAAGGCTCCGTCCAGACGCCAAACACCAAGCCTCAAATACCACGCGTCCGCAAAAGACGAGATGGGCGAACATGCTTCCGAGCATCCGGCTGATTGCGATCACTTTCTGCTGCGGCTTCATCGTCGTGTTCGCGGGCCTGCGGCTCGCCACATCGGTTAACGGGCTGCACAAGGCCATGCCGGTGATGGCGGCTCACGCCGCGCCGCTCACCGTTGGGGCGATCGCCGACCGCGACCTGCGCCGCGGCCAGAGCGCCGTACCGGTGATGTATGACATGCGCTTTGCGGTGGGCACGGCGGCGCCGGCACCGGCAGGCTCCCAGCCGACGATCGATCGCGTGCCGCCGGTGATGATGCCGCTCGTCATCCTGCCGCCGATCGCCATCGAAGCAGAACGTCGTGCCGCATCCGAAGCGGACACCGCGGTGGTCGCAGCGCTTGCGCCGGAGCCCGCGCCCAGCGCAGCGCCGCCAGTTGTCATCGACATCCCGCTGCCCGAGCCCGCACCCATCGATCTCACGTTTGCGCCGCCCGCAAGGCCCAGGAACAATCCCGCCATTGCAACAGCGGCGCCGTTGGCGGCTCCGCCAGCACCGTCGCAAGCACCGTCACCGGTGTTCGATATCCCGCTGCCCGATCCGGCCGCGGTCGATCTGACGTTTCCGCCGGCAAAGCCTGAAGTGAAATCCGAGCCGGAGAAGCGTCCGGAGACCGACGCAAGCTCGAAGTCGTCGATGGCCGAAGCGCCCCTGGTCATCGCCGCACTGTCCGACGAAGTCCTGCCCGGCACCGTCAAGCTGCCTACCAAGCGGATTCCCTTGCCCAAGCCGCGCGGCACGTTAGACACCGCCGCCGTCGCCCCCGCCCCGGCGGTGGCAACTGCCCGCGCCAAACCGGCAGCCCGCCGAACCGCCGCCCGCGCGACCCAGCGGAACGACCTGGACAACCTGTTCGGCTTCCCGACCGGAAAGCCGTTCTAGCGGCAAGCCTCCGCGCCGCGGGTCCTGTCGCGGAGACGGATTGTCGGCGCGTAGTTCACACATGGCAAAAGCGCGCCGGGCGCGCTACCTCTGTGCCATGGCCCCTTTGCGTCCATTGTCCATCCTCGATCTCTCCCCCGTCACCACCGGCAATTCCGGCCCGCAGGCGCTGCGCAACAGCATCGACCTGGCGCGCCATGCCGACCGGCGTGGCTTCTCGCGCTACTGGGTCGCCGAGCACCACAACATGCCAAACATCGCGAGCTCGGCGCCCGACATCATGATCGGCCAGATCGCGGCCGCGACCGAGCAACTGCGGGTGGGTTCGGGCGGCGTGATGCTGCCCAACCATGCGCCGCTTCAGGTCGCCGAACGCTACAAGGTCCTGGAAGGCCTGTTTCCGGGGCGCATCGATCTGGGCCTCGGCCGCGCGCCCGGCACCGATCCGGTGACGTCCTACGCGCTGCGGCGGCGGCAGGACGATCCCGCGGGCGACGATTTCCTCGACCGCTTCCAGGAACTGCTGGCCTTCGAGCAGCGCGCATTTCCAGAAAGCCATCCGTTCCGCAAGGTCACGCCGATGCCGTCCGATGTGCCGCTTCCGCCGATCTTCCTGCTTGGCTCGAGCGGCTACAGCGCGCAGCTGGCCGCCCATGTCGGCGCCGGCTTCTCCTTCGCGCATCACTTCTCCGACTTCGATCCGACCGGGCCGATGCTCGGCTATCGCGAGCAGTACAAGCCGTCGGAGCAGCGGCCCGAGCCGCACGCCATCCTCGCGGTGCACGTGGTTTGCGCCGACACCGACGCGGAGGCCGAACGGCTCGCCACCTCGGTCGATCTCAATTTCGCGCTGCGGCGGCAGGGACGCTACCAGCCGATCCCGAGCCCGGAGGAGGCCGCCGCGCACAGCTATTCGCCGACCGACCGCGCGCTGGTCGCGCAGAACCGCGCCCGCCTCGTGGTCGGCGGAAAAGACAAGGTGATGGCGCATCTCGTCCCGCTGATCGAAGCGACCAAGGCCGACGAGGTGATGGTCACGACGATGATCTACGATCACGAGGCGCGAAAGCATTCGTATGAGCTGCTGGCCGAGGCGTTCGGGCTTTTGAAGACGTCCTGATAAGCTTGCGCTTTCCGCAGCAACGGAGGGCGGCGATGACGGTCGATGGCGGCAACCTGTTCGCCGGTATTGCCGATGCGCCTGCAGCCGAGCAATTCACGGCCCTGCTCACAGCACCGAACGTCCGTATCGAGCGGATCGTCTCCCAGGGCCATTCAAGCCCGCCAGGCTTCTGGTACGATCAGGACAGGCCCGAATGGGTGATCGTGCTGGCCGGCTCGGCGGCGGTTCGCTTCGAAAGCGAACCCGCGTCGCGCACGCTGAGACGCGGCGACTATCTGCATATCCCGGCGCATGCGCGCCATCGCGTGGAATGGACCGACAAGGACGCGCCGACGATCTGGATTGCCGTGCATTACGAATAAGGGGGCTGCAATGTTTCGCGCGTTCGTTTCCGCCATCGCCTGTGTGGGCACAGTTGTTGCTGCGGCCCTGCCCGCCGCTGCGCAAAACGACTATCCGAGCCGCGTCGTCAAGGTGGTCGTGCCGTTCGGACCGGGCACCGCGCCCGATATCCTCGCCCGCGCGCTGACCACCAGCCTGTCGAACCGTCTCGGCCAGCAATTCCTGGTCGAGAACCGCACCGGCGGCAGCGGCGCCATCGGCACCGCCTCGGTCGCGCGCGCGGAGCCGGACGGCTACACGCTGCTGTTCACACCGGCGCTGGTGCTGTCGGTGCTGCCGCAAGCGCGTGGAGGTTCGGAGACTGGCTACAAACCGGATTCGCTCGCGCCGGTGTGCCAGACCTTCGTCAACACGATGGGGCTCGCGGTGCGGCCGGATTCGCCGCTCAAGTCGGTGGCCGATCTGGTGGCTGCGGCGAAGCAGCGGCCCGGTCAGCTCAACTACGGCCATCCCGGCGTGCTCACCATTCCGCACCTTGCAATGGAGGAACTGCAACAGACCGCCGGCGTCGACACCAAGGACATTCCGTTCCGCACCGGCCCGCAATCGATCACCGAGCTGCTCGGTGGCCGCCTCGATTTCGTCTCGCTGGTGATGGGCACCGAGGTCGGACAGAACATCCGCATCATCGCGGTGTTTGGCGAAAAGCGCATCGCGACCTTCCCGGACGTGCCGACCGTCAAGGAACAGGGTTACGACGTGGTTCCGGTCAGCTTCGGCGGACTGCTGGCGCCGCTGTCCACGCCGGAGCCGGTGCAATCCAGGCTCCGCGCGGCGTGCCGGGATGCGGCGAAGGACGACATCTACGTGATCACGGCCAAACGCGCGGGTCAGCCTGACGATCGCTACCTGGACGCAGCCGAATTCCGGCAGCGCCTGCAAAGTGACATTGCGAGCAAGGCGCGCGTGCTGTCGCGGCTGAAGACGCCATAACAAAGAACCCCGGCGCATGGCCGGGGTTCTCCGTCTCAAACCAGAAAGGTCTGGCTTACCGCACCGGCTGCTGCGGCAGCATGTTCGCAGGCGCCTGCTGGTAGGTCGCCGAGGTCTGCTGCGGCATCTCGGCCGCACCCTGCTGCTGGAGCGGCGGGTTGATCGCCGCCTCGTTGGTGCAGCGGTCCTTGAACAGCACCTGACCCTGCGGCGTGTACTCCTTGCTCAGGCAGGTGCACGGGCCGGCAACTGGGCGAGCCGCGTAGTAAGTCGGGGCCGCGCTGTACCAGATCGGCCGGCGATAGTGCACGTGCCAGTGGCGGCGGTGATGGTGGTGATGGCCATGGTGGTGGTGACCGTGATGATGATGGCCGTGATGATGATGGCCGTGATGACCACCATGATGACCACCATGATGGCCGCCGTGACCGCCGCCATGGCCCTTGGCGCTGGCGAGGGTCGGGTTGAGCAGTGCAAAGCCGAGGGCTGCGGTCGCAGCAACGGCCAGAAGGGCGGATTTACGAAACATGGGTCTCTCCTGTGTGATCCCTGGACCGCGTCCTGGAGGATCGTTGATTGCCTATCCGCCAATAAGTCGATGCAGCTTTGGAAAGGTTCAGGCCAGGAGTGCCCAAATCCGGTTTAAATCCCTGATCTGCAATGATAAACAGATATTCAGGTCGGCCGGGTTAAGCCCGTTCCGGCCGATCGAAGCGAGTTTCACTGTGATGCGAACATCGGGAGGTTCAGTTGGGTAAGCATTTCACGCTCACCGCGTCCGACAGCCATCAACTCGGCGCCTATCGCGCCGATCCGGCAGGCGCGCCGAAGGGCGGCATCGTCGTCATTCAGGAGATTTTCGGCGTCAACCAGCACATCCGCAAAGTCTGCGACGACTTCGCGACGGAAGGCTACGTCGCGGTGGCGCCGGCGCTGTTCGACCGCACGCAGAAGGACTATCAGTCCGGCTATACGCCGCCGGAGATCGAGAAGTCGCGCACTTTCGTCGCCAAGCCCGACTGGGACGCGATGATGCGCGACACCGACGCCGCGATCAAAGACATCAAGGGCGTCGGCCCGATCGGCATCATAGGCTTCTGCATGGGCGGCACGATCGCGTTCCTTGCCGCGACCCGGCTGTCGGGGCTGAGCGCCGCGGTCGGCTATTACGGCGGCCGCATCGTCGCCTTCGCCGACGAGAAGCCGAAGTGCCCGGTGCAGCTGCACTTCGGCGAGAAGGACGCCAGCATCCCGATGACCGACGTCGAGATCATCAAGCAGAAACGCGGCGGCGACTGCGAGATCTACGTCTACAAGGAAGGCGGCCACGGCTTCCACTGCGACGAGCGCGGCAGCTTCCACAAGGAAAGCCGCGACGTGGCGTGGAAGCGCGCAACCGACTTCTTTGCCAGGCACATGAAGAAGTAGACGCTCGCTTGCCGCAAAACTTCGGCCGCGCGGCAGAAACCGCGCGGCCGTTTGCTTTTCGCTCTTACTTCGCGATCACTCCACCGACAGGTTCGCGGCCCGCACCACCTTGGCCCACTTTTCGGTCTCGTCGGCCAAAAGCTTGCCGAACGCCGCGGGCGTCATCGGCGTGGGCTCACCGCCGAGCTCCTTGATGCGCAGCCGGATCTTCGGGTCGGCGAGGGCTGCATTGAACGCCTTGTTCAGCACCTCCACCGCCTCGGCCGGAATGCCCTTGGGCCCCGCGACGCCGTAGAACACGCTCGCCTCATAGCCCTGCACGGTCTCGCCGACCGTCGGCACATCGGGCAGCGCGTCGTTGCGTTTCGCCGTCGTCACGCCGAGCGCCTTGAGCTTGCCGGTCCGCACGAACTCGATCGAGCCCGGCAGGTTGTCGAACAGCACGTGGACCTTGCCGGTCATCAGATCGGGATAAATGCCGGACGAGCCGCGATAGGGCACGTGCACCATGTCGAGGCTGGCCATCATCTTGAACAGCTCGCCCGACATATGCACCGAGGTGCCGTTGCCGGACGACGCCAGCGTGACCTTGCCCGGATTGGCCTTGGTGTAGGCGATGAAATCGGCGACCGTCTTCACCGGCAGGTCGGGCGGCACCACCATGATGTTGGCGAGCCGCATGGTGCCGGCGATCGGCGTCGTGTCACGCACGTGATTGAACGGCAGGTTCTTGTAGAGCGTCTGGCCGATGGCGTTGTTCGGCGCGATGAACATGATGGTGTAGCCATCCGGCGGCGATTCGATCACCGACTTGGCCGCGATCATCCCGCCCTGTCCGGCCTTGTTCTCCACCACGCAGGGCTGGCCGAGATGCGGCTGCAGGAAGTCGCAGAAGATCCGGGCGACGATGTCGTTCGGTCCGCCGGCGAGAAAGCCGACGACAAACTTGATCGGACGGCTTGGAAACTTGTCGGCCAGCGCCGGCGTGACGAAGCAGAGGATTCCCAGCAACGCAAAGGCAAAACGGAATGCGCCCATGACGGCTCTCTCCCTGGGTATTGCCCCGCTATCCTAGAGCATTTCTCGGCAAAAGCCGCTCCAAACTTGATGCGAACATGCAGCGGTTCGCCGCACAAAAACTGCCATGAACCCCTTGCCCTTCGGCGACGTTATCTGGCTGAAATGTCGCAAGGGCGGCGGAGGCAACCATGACCTATGGCACGAGGACCGGCGGTTATCCGGCAACGTCGAAGCTGCTTCATTGGGCGGTGGCGGCCTGTGTGCTCACCACGATCCCGGTGTCGATCGCGATGAAAAACGTGAGCGAGGGTCCCCTCCAGGACACGCTCTACAATCTGCACAAATCACTCGGCGTGCTGATCCTGCTGCTGATGATCCTGCGGCTGATCAACCGGCTGATGGTCGGCGCGCCGGCCCCGGATCCGGCCATCGCACGCTGGCAGAGGGCGGTATCGTCGGCCGTACATGGCCTGCTCTATGTGTTGCTGTTCGCCATGTCGGTCGTCGGCTATCTCGCCAACTCCATCTATGGCGCAACGACGCCGTTCTTCGGCCTGTTCACGTTGCCCGCGATCGTCGGCAAGGACGAAGCGCTCGCGACCAAGCTGTTTGCTTTCCACATGTACACGGGCTGGTTCGTCACCCTTCTCGTCTTGATGCACATCGGCGCCGCGCTCCAGCATCACTTCATTCACCGCGACAACGTGCTGAAACGGATGCTGCCGCGCGCCATGGGAGGACTGTAGTCTGAGCGCGTCTAAGCGGCGGCAATCGCAGGATAAGTTTCGGAAGCGCGTTTTTCGCGCGCATTCCGGCTTGTGAAGGCTGTGCCATTTTGAACCGGATTTGTGGCATAATAATCTTAAAAAATATTGTGATGTCAAAGACATATATGGTTAACGAAATATTGATTTCGAGCTACAGTCGAGCCTCCTGAAATGTGGCATTTGAGGAGGCATTAAAATGAGACGCGTCGCGTATGCGTTGACGGCGTCCGTTGCGCTGATGTTCGGCGCAGCCACGCAAGCGTCGGCCGGTTGCTATGGCGGCGACTGCAATGGCTATCAGGGCGATGGCTACTACGGCGGCGAGCGCACCTACTACGAGGGCTCGCGCTACTACGACAGCGGTTCGCGCGGCACCACAGTCTATTACGAGCGCGGCCCTGAAATCCAAACCGGCTACTACGAGCGGCCGCTGTATCGCGGCGGCTACAGCACCGACTACAACGGCGACGGCTATGCCGATGGCTACGCTCCGACCTACCGGTCGTACTCCGGAGGCAATGGATACTACAGAGGTAATGGCTACGGCGGCGGCTACGGCTATCGCGGCTATGGATATGGCGGCGGGTACGGCGGGGGTTATGGCTACCGCGGCTATGGATATGGTGGCGGGTACGGCGGTGGCTACGGCTACCGCCGCTATGGTGGATATGGCGGCGGGTACGGCGGGGGCTACGGCTACCGCGGCTATGGATATAGTGGCGGGTACGGCGGTGGCTATGGCTACCGCGGCTACGGATATGGCGGCGGGTACGGCTATGGCTATCGGCCATATTACGCGCCAACCGTCTACTCCGGCGGCGCCTTGCTGCAGACCGCGGGCGCCTTGGGCTATGGCGGCTATGGCTGCAGCGCGGCCTACATCCCGCACGGCTGGCACTGGCACCGCGCGTCAAGCTGCTGATGACGAAAACGCGCCCCGCATGAGTTGCGGCGCGCGCGGGTTGCTCCGTCCGTGTGATCTACGCGCGGCTTGCCCCTGGCAGGCCGCGCTTTTTTACGCGTCGACGCTCGCGGTCAGGGCGTTGTCCTGGATGAAGATGCGCCGCGGCTCGACTTCGTCGCCCATCAGCTTGGCGAAGATGTCGCTCGCCTCGTCGATCTCCTTGACCTTGACCTGAAGCAGCGAGCGCGCGTCGATGTCGAGCGTGGTCTCCCAGAGCTGCTCCGGGTTCATCTCGCCGAGACCTTTGTAGCGCTGCAAGGTCAGGCCCTTGCGCCCGGCCGCGACGATCGCCTCAAACAATCCAACCGGGCCGTGCACCGCCATCGGCAGTTCGTCGCCCTTGCGGCGGAGCGTGGCGGCCTTGGCGTACGCGCCCTGCAACGCAGCCGCGTATTCGTCGAGCTTGCGGGCGTCGGCGGAGTTCAGCATCGCATGATCGATCACTGCAACCTCCTTGACGCCGCGCACGGTACGCTCGAACAGGAAGCCTTCGCCCTCGACGAACTTGCCCTGCCAGCCGCGCTCGGTTTCGTCCTCCAGCGCATCGAGCCGCTTCGCGATGTAAGGCGCGGCAGCGGACGCCTTCGCGGCGTCGCCAAAGATCTCCGCATTGAGGACGCCGAGGATCGCCGCCTGCTCGACGACCTTCCGGTTGTAACGGCTGTGGATGCCGGCCAGCACGTTGCGGATCACGCGGGCCTGCTCGACCACGTCATGAAGATCGACGCCTGCCCGCTCCTCGCCGGAAGCAAGCTTGAGCACGGCCTCCTGCAGGCCGGTCGCGATCAGGTAGTCCTCGAGCGCGCGCTCGTCCTTGAGATACTGCTCGGACTTGCCACGGCTGACTTTGTAGAGTGGCGGCTGCGCGATGTAGAGATGACCGCGGTCGATCAGCTCCGGCATCTGCCGGTAGAAGAACGTCAGCAGCAAGGTGCGGATATGCGCGCCGTCGACGTCGGCGTCGGTCATGATAATGATCTTGTGATAGCGCAGCTTTTCGGCGTTGAACTCCTCGGTGCCGATGCCGGTGCCAAGCGCGGTGATCAGCGTGCCGATCTCCTGGCTGCCCAGCATCTTGTCGAAGCGCGCGCGCTCGACGTTGAGGATCTTGCCGCGCAGCGGCAGCACGGCCTGGAATTCGCGGTTGCGGCCCTGCTTGGCGGAGCCGCCGGCCGAATCGCCCTCGACGATGAACAGCTCCGACTTCGCCGGGTCTCGCTCCTGGCAGTCGGCGAGCTTGCCGGGCAGCGAATTGACGTCGAGCGCGCCCTTGCGCCGCGTCAGGTCGCGCGCCTTGCGCGCCGCCTCGCGGGCGGCAGCGGCCTCGACCACCTTGCCGACGATGTTCTTGGCCTCGGCCGGATGCTGCTCGAACCAGGCCGCCAGCCGGTCGTTGATGATGCTTTCGACCGCGGGCCGCACCTCGGACGACACCAGCTTGTCCTTGGTCTGCGATGAAAACTTCGGATCGGGGACCTTGATCGACAGCACGGTGGTCAGGCCCTCCCGGCAATCGTCGCCGGTGAGATCGACCTTTTCCTTGCGCGCACCGCCCATCGCCTCGGCATAGCCGGTAACCTGCCGGGTCAGCGCGCCGCGGAAGCCCGCGAGATGGGTGCCGCCGTCGCGTTGCGGGATGTTGTTGGTGAAGCAGAGCACGGTTTCATGGTAGCTGTCGTTCCACGTCATCGCGCACTCGACCATCACGCCGTCGCGCTCCGACTTGATCATGATCGGCGCGGGAATGAGCGAGTTCTTGTTGCGGTCGAGATATTTGACGAACTCCTCGACGCCGCCTTCGTAGAACAGCTCCTCGCGCTTCTCGACCGCGTGGCGCATGTCGGACAGCACGATCCGGACGCCGGAATTCAGGAAGGCGAGCTCGCGCAGGCGGTGCTCCAGCGTGCCGAAATCGAACTCGGTCATGGTGAAGGTCTGCTTCGACGGCAGGAACGCCACCTCGGTGCCGCGCCGGTCGCCGGCCTCGCCGGTCACCGCCAACGGCGCCACCGCGTCGCCGTCGCGGAACTCCATCGAGTGTTCCTTGCCGTCGCGCCAGATCGACAGCTTGAGCCAGGTCGAGAGCGCGTTGACCACGGAGACGCCGACGCCGTGCAGGCCGCCGGACACCTTGTAGGAGTTCTGGTCGAATTTTCCGCCGGCATGCAACTGGGTCATGATGACCTCGGCCGCCGAGACGCCTTCGCCTTTGTGAATGTCGACCGGGATGCCGCGGCCGTTGTCGCGCACGGTGCACGAGCCGTCCGGGTTGAGCCGAACCGTCACTTCGGTGGCGTGGCCCGCCAGCGCCTCGTCGATCGCGTTGTCGACGACCTCGTAGACCATGTGGTGCAGGCCCGAGCCGTCGTCGGTATCGCCGATATACATGCCCGGCCGCTTGCGCACCGCATCGAGGCCCTTGAGAACCTTGATGGATTCGGCGTCGTAGTCGGAGGGGATATTGAGGGCGGGCTCGGCCATGCGATCAGCCTCGAATCGCTGTAAAAAATGCGTGAGAATCAGCGCGATTTGGCACGAAAAGCAGGGTGCCGTACAGCGCTAATTGAACCCAGCTAATATGTTGATTCAAAGGCGATTTTTAAAGGGCGGCAGACGTCAAAAACAACCGGAAATCAGCGCCGCGTCTGATCGCGATTCGGCCCCTTTCCCAGGCGCGAAATCGACGCGGCCTCGTCGCCCTTCGTGAAGTCCGCCTGGCCGATCCGGCCTTCGCGGCCCGGCAGGTTGAAATGGTTCAGCTTGCTGCTTTCCGGCGTGTAGTCGGGGACTGGCCGAGCCAGGCAGCCCAGCACCTCGGTCCAGAACTCGACACGCTCGATGTCCTCATGCAGACGCGCGACGGCGTCGTGAAGCATGCGCGCAACCTTGTCTCGAGCCGGCTCCACGGCGGCCATCGCAGCCTCCTTTACGTTCGATCCTCAACTCCCGTCATGGTGGATAAAGCCCCCGCGAGCATCGATGTTCCGGGACAACGCCTGAGAATGATCGGCTTATTCGTGGAACTTAAGCAGCATCAGTGCCTTAGCCGCGGCGCTGCACGGCACCTGGCGTCACCGTGAAAACGTCGGCCTGCGCTGCGACATCGGCGAAAGCCGCGGGATCGGCGCCGGTCATGAAGACCTGCGCGCCGAGCCTGCCGAGTGCGTCGTAGAGCGCGGCGCGGCGGCCGGGATCGAGATGGGCGACCACCTCGTCGAGCAGCAGCACCGGGGCAAATCCCGTCATCTCCGCCAGCAGGCCCGAATGCGCGAGCACCAGGCCGATCAACAAGGCCTTCTGTTCGCCGGTCGAGGCATCCACGGCGGGAATGCCTTTCGGCGCATAGACCACGGAGAGGTCGGTGAGATGCGGTCCGTCGAGCGTGCGCCCCGCCGCAGCGTCGCGCGGACGGTTGCCCTTGAGAACCGCGCGGTAGCGCTCCTCGATCTCGACCGCGGGATGGCTCGGCAGAACCTTTTCCATCCAGCCGTCGAGCGCGATTTCAGCTGACGGAAAAGTTTCGTCCTGGCGCCGTGCGAGCGCCGCCTGCAGACGCTGCACCGTCTCCGAACGGCCGGCCGCCACCGCGACGGCAAGCTCCGCGGTCTCATGCTCGATCGCATCGAGCCAGTGCTGATCCGGCAGCGGTTCCTCCAGCAGCCGGTTGCGCGAGCGCAGACTGCGTTCCAGTGCCGAGACCCGACTGGTGTGCTCGGCATCCACCGCCAGCACGAGGCGGTCGAGAAAGCGGCGCCGCTCCGAGGCCGGTCCCATGAACAGTTGATCCATCGAAGGCGTGAGCCACACCACACGCAGATGGTCGGCGAAGGCGGCCGCCGAGCCGACCGGCTCCCGGTCGACGCGGCACAGCCGGCTGCGCGCGGTTTCCTCGCCGGCCGGCGGCTCGATGCCGGTGCCGAGCGTGGCAAGCCCCAGCATTCCCTCGATCTCGGTCGAGACGGCCCACGAGCCGTCGCCCTCGGAAAACGCAACCTCATCATAGGTCGCGCGCCGCAATCCGCGCCCGGGCGTCAAAAGAGAAATCGCCTCGATCAGATTGGTCTTGCCGGCGCCGTTCGCGCCCGCCAGCACGACCAGGTCGCGTTCGGTCTCGAGGCCTGCCGAGCGATAGCTGCGGAAATTCGTCAGTGTCAGACGGCGGATACGGGCGGCAGTCATGGCGCACAGCATGCCATGAAATCGTTCGTCCGCTCCCACCGGCGCGGAGAACTGCGAAGCAGGCCGCCCGCGCGCGGCGGTCACACCCGCATGGGCATCAGGACGTAGAGCGCGCCCTTGGCGTCCTTGTCCTGGATGAGCGTCGGCGAGCCGGGGTCGGCAAGCCTGAGCACCGCCACCTCGCCGTCGAGCTGCGACGCGATATCCAGCAGATAGCGCGAGTTGAAGCCGATATCGATCGGATCGGAATCGTACTCGACCTCGATTTCTTCCGTCGCGCTGCCGGAGTCCGGGTTCGTCACCGAAAGAATGAGCTTGCCGGCGCTGAGCGACAGCTTCACGGCACGGCCGCGCTCGCTCGACACCGTCGAAACGCGGTCGACCGCCGCCTCGAAATCCTTCTTGTCGATCACGAGCTCCTTGTCGTTGCCGCTCGGGATCACGCGCTGATAGTCGGGGAACGTGCCGTCGATCAGCTTCGAGGTCAGCACGACATTGCCGATCGAGAAGCGGATCTTGGCGGACGAAAGCTCGATGGCGATTTCCGCCTGGCTGTCCTCGATCAGCCGCTGCACCTCGGTCACGGTTTTGCGCGGCACGATCACGCCCGGCATGCCGGATGCACCGGCCGGCAGCGGCAGGTCGGTCTGCGCCAGGCGGTGGCCGTCGGTGGCGACCGCGCGCAAGGTCTGCGCCTTTCCGGAACCCGCAACGTGCAGATAGATGCCGTTGAGGTAATAACGCGTCTCTTCGGTCGAGATCGCAAATTGCGTCTTGTCGATCAGCCGCTTCAGGTCCGCGCCGGGAAGCGTGAACTTGTGCGTCATGTCGCCTGCGGCGAGATCGGGGAAATCGCTCTCCGGCAGTGTCTGCAAGGTGAAGCGCGAGCGTCCGGCGCGGACCGCAAGCACCGCACGGTCGCTCGACGACTCGAGCAAAACCTGTGAGCCCTCGGGAAGCTTGCGCACGATGTCGTAGAACATGTGCGCCGGCACGGTGGTCGAGCCGGCAGGCGCGACTTCGGCGGAGATCGACTCGATCACTTCGAGGTCGAGATCGGTGGCCTTCAGGCTCAATGCCGATTTCTCGGCGCGCACCAGCACGTTCGCGAGAATCGGAATCGTATTCCGTCGCTCGACCACGCGATGCACGTGGCCCAGAGACTTGAGCAGCTCGGCACGCTCGATGGTGACCTTCATGGGGGCCTTGACGCCTTGTGGATAAACAGGGGGATCGAAAGTGGCGCGGCTGCGCCGTTTACGCAAGCCTCGCCATCCCGGGAACCCAGGTTTTCCCTGCGAATTCACGGCCTCCCGCAGCGAAAAGGCCCTCCCCGGGGAGAGCCCCTTCCGGCCGCGCCAAAGCCGCGCCGGTCGCTGTTCCTGCCGCTATTCCTGAAGCTGCCGCTTGAGCACCTCGATCTCGTCGGCAAGCATCGCGTCGTTGCCGACCAGACCTTCGATCTTGCGCACCGCGTGCAGCACCGTGGTGTGGTCGCGGCCGCCGAACCTGCGGCCGATTTCCGGCAGCGACCGCAGCGTCAGGGTCTTGGCGAGATACATGGCCACCTGCCGGGGACGGACCACGTTCGCGGTCCGGCGCGACGACAGCAGATCGGCCCGGCTCACGTTGTATTGCCGCGCGACGATGCGCTGGATGTCCTCGATCTTGACCCGCTTGGGCTCCTGCGGGCGGATCAGGTCGCGCACCTCGCGCTCTGCCATCTCCATCGTCACCGGCTGGCCCGTGAGCTTGTTGTGGGCCAGCAGCCGGTTGACCGCGCCTTCGAGATCGCGGCCGTTGTGGGTGACCGATTTGGCGATATAGGCGAGCACCGGCGCGGGAACGTCAAAGGCCGGATGATACTGCCGCGCGGCGCCCACACGGGTTTTCAGGATTTCCAGCCGCAGCTCTTCGCCGAGCGGACCCATTTCGACCACAAGACCGCCGGCCAGCCGGGAGCGCACGCGATCGTCGAGGCTTTCGAGGTCGGTGGGTGCCCGATCGGCGGCAATCACGACCTGACGGCCGGCATCGATCAGCGCATTGAGCGTGTGGCAGAACTCGGACTGGGTCGACTTGCCCTGGAGAAACTGCAGATCGTCGATCACCAGCACGTCGATGCCGCGCAGAGCCTCCTTGAACGCGAGCGCCGTCTGGGTGCGCAGCGCCGAGACGAACCCGTACATGAACTTCTCGGCCGTGAGGTAGAGCACCTTGCGGTCGGAGCCCTGGTTGCCGGCCCAGGTGATGGCCTGGAGCAGGTGGGTCTTGCCCAGACCGACACCGGCGTGGATGTAAAGCGGATTGAACATCACCGGCTCGCCACGGCGCGCCGCCGCCACCTGTTTCGCCGCGGCATGCGCCAGCGTGTTGGAGCGGCCGACGACAAAGCTTTCGAACGTCAGCCGCAGGTCGAGCGGCGAACCGCCGAGCGCGTCGTGCCCGCTGGAAACCGGCGCATAAGCCGCGCGCAAGTCGCCGATATCGAGCCGCGGCAGGCGCGGATCGCGGCTGGTGTCCGTGAGCTCCGGCTGCTTGGCCTTGGGTTGCACGGTGCGGATGACCGCGCTGCGGACGTTGACCTCGACCTTCTGAATCTCGGGCGCCTCCTGCTGCCAGCAAGCAAGAACCCGGTCGACGTAGTGCGATTGAATCCAGCTTTTGAGGAAGCGCGTGGGCACCGAGAGCCGCGCCGTAATGTCTTCGATGCCTTCCAATTCCATGCGGGTGAACCAGCTCTGGAACACGTCCTCACCGACTTCAGCGCGGAGACGCTCCTTCACTCGCCGCCAGCGCTCCTGATCCGGGTTGGTCATTTTATTTTTGCTCTCGTGTCGGATGTTGAGATGGAACTCGGTGAAACGGCGACGGCACTACAAGCCGCCCAAACCGTTACGCGGTTACGCACTCAAAACTCGGTCTTGAAATCTTGCTGAAGGGGCGAACCCTTGGTGGGTCCTGAAAACCACGCGACTGCGCGCGATGGTCAGCTACTCGGCGGATCCGGTCTGAACCATCGGGAGAGTGCTCCGTCCGCGTGCACCGTGTGCACCTGCACATTCGCGTCAGTTGCCGGAGTAAAGCCCCGATCGGTCATGATGCCCCCCCTTTCCATCGCGAGAAAATTCGCAACAGAACCGTCCAGATCGCGTTGTTGAAGTACTTAAAACCTCTGCCCCGCAGGCACACCACGTCGCCGCTTGTGTCACATCATCAGACGAAAAAAGACTGCATCAACCTCTGTCGGACCCTTCGAGCATGACAAAGAATGTCGAGCGACAATTCTCCGTTCTCAGACATGAGTTTGAATTCGTTTCCTTCAACTGATCGTGGGCAACCCGGAAGCGGATTCAAAATAGCACGACGAACTTCGTCGGCAACACGAGAGTCCAGACCGCATCTGCATTTGCGCCGAACCGGCGATGTGAGGAGCGGGAAGATTGCGGCACAACGTGTTGAAGAAACGTGCGGATTAATCGCAATCGATTTGAAATAAAACTTTCGAAGTAGCCCGCGCCTGCTCCGTTCACCAATGTGGCGGATTCCAACTCCTCGGACTCGTGTGTCCGCTAAATCCTTTGTTCACATAACGAATTCATGTGCACGGAAGCAGGGTAACCCCCTGTGCAAAGCGTCGCGAAATCGCGAAGATTCAAAAATCGTGGGAATAGGTAGAAATACGTACGCGTGCTGTTCTTGTCAGGCCTGTGACATCGCTGCCACAAAAGTTTCACGCTGCGTGCAATGAATAAACAAGCGCGAGCGGACATTTCATCCATCCGCGCAGAGCCACTAACAGAATTTTGAGTTGCTGACAGCGCCGGAGCGCCGCTATCCGCACACATCGGCGTGAGCGCCGAACGTGACCCGCAAGCGCTGCTTGCGGCGTGACTTGCGGCGCCGCTGGCCGGCTTTACTTGCCGAGTTTGGCGATCTGGTGCGACAGCCGGGAAACCTTGCGGCTCGCGGCGTTCTTGTGCACCTGGCCCTGCTGGGCGGCGCGCATCAGCGCCGGCTCCGCGTTCTTCATCGCGTCGAGCGCCTTGTTCTTGTCGCCCGAGGCAATCGCCTCTTCCACCTGACGGACGGCGCCACGCATGCGCGAGCGGCGCGCCTTGTTGACCTCGGTGCGGCGGGCAATTTTGCGCGCGGCTTTACGTGCGGACGTTGTGTTGGCCATGAACTCTGATCGAAGCCTGTTGACCGGCGGCGGTCCATCGGACCGGGCGGGTTTACAAAAAATCGCGGCGGCGAGGGCTCTCGCCGCCATTGGGCCGCCTTATAGTCAGGAGCCCTGAAATCGTCAATGTCCGGGGATTGGGGCAGGATCGGGGCGCTGGTCGATGTCGCCGGCGTCGTGGCCGTAAACCCATGCCACGGCACGATAAGACCAGTCGGTCATGCCTCGTTCCATGGCCGCGTCCCGCTCGACCTGGCCAGGGCCGTCGAACATGTGAAACCGGGCCTTGTTGTCCCAGGACTGGGTCTGAATCCGGTTGGCGCGGGGCAAACGCACCGATTCATAGAGCTTGAGTCCGGATTCCACGTCGTCGCCGCACCTTTGCAGGCAGGCGGCGAGCGCCACCGCGTCCTCGATCGCCTGCGCACCGCCCTGTCCCATGAACGGCAGCATCGGATGGCAGGCGTCGCCCAGCATGGTGACCCGGCCAAAGGTCCAGCGATCGAGCGGCATGCGGTCCATCACCGCCCAGACGAAGGTCTCGTCCACGGCATCGATCAGGTGCTGCACCTGCGGGTGCCAGCCCGCATAGGCGGCGCGAAGATCGTCCACGCTGCCCGGCTCGGTCCAGGACTCGCTGATCCAATCCTCCTGCTCGACATGGCCGACGAAGTTCAGGAATTTTCCGGCCGAAACGAAGTAGTGAACCAGATGCCGGCCCGGCCCGAGCCAGGCGGTCGACTCCCGGGAAAGTCGGGCACTTTCTCGGCGGGGATCAGACCGCGGTAGGCGCGGCAGGCGAACCTCGGCTTTTCCGGCCCGAGCAGGATTTTTCTGACGCTCGAATGGATGCCGTCGGCGGCGATCAAAGCGTCGAAGCCGATGCTCGCCCCGTTCGCGAACTGTGCGAACACCTTGCGATCGCGCTGCTCGAGCCCGGTGCAGCGGTGCGACAGATGCACCCGTCCGGGGGGCACCGCGCGGGCCAGCAGCGCGTGCAGCTCGCCACGGTGGAAGATCATGTGCGGGGCGCCGAACTCCTTCACGATCGTCTCGCCGAGCGGCGTCTTGGTCAGCGTCTTGCCGTCCTGCCAGCGGCGCTGATGGAAGAACGGCGAGCGGAACGCGACCTTGGTGCAGTCATCGCCCAATCCCAACCGGATCAGGAGCCGCGAGGCGTTCGGCCCGATATTGATTCCGGCGCCGACCTCCGAGAGCAGCCGCGACTGCTCAAAGACCTGAACATCGTAGCCCGCTTGCAGCAGGCTGATCGCGGCGGTGAGACCGCCGATGCCGCCGCCGATGACGGCGATGGAAATGTCCTTCGGCGCCATCGGTGCTGCCTGACGTTCCGGATTATGCGACGCGCTTGCCGCGCACCTGATCGTAGCCGGCATTCACCGCGGCACGGTCGCCCGCCGAAAACGGCGCCAGCGGCGGTTTCACCCGCGCCAGCGCCGGATCGGCATGGATGTGCGACAACAGCGACTTCACGCCGGAAACCAGCGGCCGCCCATCGAACAACTTTCGGATCGTCACCGCGGCGTCATGCGCAGCCTTGTCGCCTTTGGCCCAGGCGAGCTGGCAGAGATCGGAGTTGAGGTTCGCGGTCGCCGAGATGCAGCCCGCAAAGGCGCCCTGGCGCGCGTCGAGCAGCACGGCTTCGGTCGACGGGAACACGTCGAAGCTCTTGGAAATGGCCGCGGCCTCCTTGGCGTAGTTCATGTCGCCCGAGGAATCCTTGAGGCCGACGATGCGGGTGCCGAAGCTGTCGAGCAGTCGCTTCACCAGCGCGACGTGCCAGTGCAAGCCTGACTGCTGCGGATAGTGATAGAGGTAAAGCGGCACGGGCTTTTGCGCCGTCGCCTTCACGACGGTGTCGATATAGGCGACCAGCCCGTCGTCCGGCACGCCCTTGTAATAGAACGGCGGCAGCACCAGCGCGCCGGCAAAGCCGAGGTCGGCGGCATAGCGCGTGAGCGCCACCGCGTCGGCGACGGCGGCAGCGCCGGTGCCGACCATCATGCGGTCGAGCGGCAGGCCGGCCGCCTTGTAGGCGTCCATCACCCGCTTGCGCTCCTCGAGCGAGAACGAGGTCGCCTCGCCTGTGGTGCCGAGCACGTTCAGCCCGTCGCAGCCGTTGTCGATCAGGTATCGCGCGAGCTTGGTGGCGCGGGCGGTATCGGGCGAACCGTCCTCGTTCACCGGGGTGGCGACGGCGGCGATCACGCCTTTGAGCTTGGTGGTCGACATAGGGGGTTTCCTGGCGGTTCCTTGAGGCTTCGAGCCGGTCTCGGCGGCTTTCGGCGGGCATAAAACAGGACGGGCATGACCGGGACAAGCCCCGGAAGCGCACCGGACGCAGCGCCAACCGCATCGCTTTCAAGCCCGGCCGGTGCGAAGCATCGTTGTCGCACGGCCGACGCCGCGCACATTCATAGTTTCGCCATCGGTACAGGGACCGGATAGGCTAAGCTTGCGAACGCGTTATCTTCAGAATGGGACATCCATGCGCCTTGCTCTTGCACTCTTCCTTGCCATCCTGGCCGCATCGCCCACCGCCGCCCAACAGGCACGGCCCAGCCAACCGGGCTCATCCAACCCGCCGGCGCCGTCCAGTCAGCAGAGTCCGTCCAGCCAGGCGGCCCCGGCCGCCAAGCCGAGCCAGGCCGAGGAGGTGCTGCGCCAGCGCATCCTGCTCCGCGAAAAATTCAACAAGGGCTGGGAGGTCCAGGACGAAGACCCGCGACAACGGCGAGCCCGATGCAAGGCCGAAGCGCGCAAGCGCTTCACAGCGATGCACCCGATCAAGCGCCGGAAGTTCCGGTTGGAGTGCGCAAGCCGGACGGGCCGCTGAACGCAGCCCGCATCGGGACACGGACGCACCGCTTCACTTTGGCGCGAGTCTTCCCCCCGCCGCGGTCCTGATTCGCAGCGCGGACGCCTTGGCCTCGCGCACGATCCTGTCGACGTCGTAGGCCACAAGCCTGCCGCCGCGTTTGACGATGCGGCCGTCCACCAGCACGGTGTCGACGTTGGCCGGCGTCGCCGACTGCACCACCGACGCCTCGATGTCGGCGACCGGCGCGATGTTGATGTCGTTGCCACGAATGAGAATGATGTCGGCGCGCTTGCCGACCGTGATCGAACCGGTGGTGTCGGCGATGCCGAGCGCCTTCGCGCCGTTGAGCGTCGCCATCTCGATCACCTCGCGGAAACCGACGTCCGGCAGCGGCTCGGACGGCGTGCCGCGCCAGGGAATGCCCATGTTCCAGGTGAAACGCATGGTCTCGAACATGTTCGGCGGCGCGATCGAGCTTGCGTCGAACGAGAGCGACACGGTGACGCCGGCCTTGCGCATGCGCAGCAGCGCCACGCGCGGATCGCCGGCGCGGCCGAGCCGGAACTCGGAATGGGTCGCCCAGGAGAGCGGCGTTTTGGTCTTCGCCATCAACTCGGCGTCGATGTCGCGCGCCGGAACGAAATGGCAGAGCAGCAGGTTCGGCCCGAGCCAGCCGCGTTTCTCGAAATCCTCGGTCTGGACCCAGTTGGGCGGCGTCTGGGCGGCGTGCAGCGCGATCGGCAGCTTGCGCTCGAGAGCGCCGGCCATGTCGATCTCAAAGGTCGGCGGGGTGCTCTGCGAATGGCCGCGCAGGTTGAGCCCGAGATGAACGAGCCCCTCGAACGCGGTGCCGGACGAAAAATACTCGCGCTTGACGCGGTCGACGTCGGCGAAGCTGACGGGCTCCTCGCGCGGCATCAGGTCGATGTGGCCATAGGCGTAGCGGGCGCGCAACATCGACTCGCGATGGGCGCGAAGCTCGGCATCGGCATGCGCCGGCGAACGCGTGTTGTGCGACCAGTTGTGCACGCCGGTGATGCCGGCATTGGCGAGCTCGACCAGGCCGAGCATGACGCTCGCGTAGAAGTCCTCCGCGGTGAACAGCTTGGAGGTGGCGTTCTTTGCCGGGAAATAGCCGAAGCCGTCGCCGACGAAGTTGCGGCCGAGCGCACTCCACATGTGGTAGTGCGTGTCGATGAAGCCCGGCATCACGATCATGTCTGTGGCGTCGATGGTTTCGGCGCCTGCAACCGTGAGATTGGCGCCGACTGCCTCGATGCGGCCGTTGCTGACGTGAACGTCGGCGCGCGGCAGTACGCCGAGCGCGGGATCGACGGTGATGACGGAGCCGTTCTTGATCAGGTAGTTGCCGCGCGCGACCTGCGGCGCGGCGCCCTGCGCGAACGAGCGTGTGATGAATGCCGGCGCTGCGAGCCCGGTCAGGGCGGTCGCGGCGATCAGCTTGCCGAACAGTCTGCGGTTGAGCATCATCGCCTCCTTCGTTGCTCCGGCAGGAAGCGTAGCCCGGAAGGCAGCAAGTGGCAGCCGGGAGAAACGCGTGGCTGCCACGCTTTCGCGAGATGGATTCGAAGATCAGCCGCTCACATTGAACGCTGCCAGCGCCGCCATGTTCACCAGCGTGGCGTCTTTCGCGCCGAGCGGAACGATCTGCACCGGCCGGTCGAGGCCGACCAGCAGCGGGCCGATCACCGTCGCGCCGCCAAGCTCCTGCAGCATCTTGGTCGAGATCGACGCCGAGTGGAACGCCGGCATGATCAGCACGTTGGCGGGCCCGGTGAGGCGGTTGAACGGATAGGGCTGGGCCGCCTCGGGATTGAGCGCCACGTCGGCCGCCATCTCGCCCTCGTACTCGAAATCCACGCGGCGGCCGTCGAGCAGCTTCACCGCCTCGATCACCCGCGACGAGCGCTCGCCGGGCGGATGGCCGAAGGTCGAGAAGGCGAGCATCGCCACGCGCGGCTCGTAGCCCATGCGGCGGGCGACGCCGGCCGCTTCGACGGCGATCTCGGCAAGCTCCTCGGCATTGGGCATCTCGGTGATGGCGGTGTCGGCAACCAGCACGGTGCGGCCGCGCGACAGGATCATCGACAGGCCGATGACGCGGTGGCCGGGCTTGGGATCGATCACACGGCGCACGTCCTCCAGCGCCACCGAATAGTTGCGGGTAACGCCGGTCACCATCGCGTCGGCGTCGCCGAGCGACACCATGCAGGATGCAAAGGTGTTGCGGTCCTGGTTGACCAGGCGCTGGCAGTCGCGCAGCAGGTAGCCCTGCCGCTGCAGCCGCTCGTAGATGTAAGCGGCGTAGTTCGAGTTGCGCGTGGACAGCGCGGCGTTGATGATCTCGATCTTGCCGCCGAGCGTGATGCCGAGATTCTTCGCGGCACTGCGGATCGGCTCCTCGCGGCCGACCAGAAGCGCGGTGCCGAGCCCCTCGTGCACGAAGGACGCCGCGGCGCGGATCACCTGCTCCTCCTCGCCTTCGGCGAACACCACGCGCTTGGGCGAGCGACGCAGCCGCTGGAACACCTGCTGCAAGACGCCCGCGACCGGATCGCGCCGCGAGCGCAGCGTGTGCTTGTAGGCCTCCATGTCGGCGATCGGCTTGCGCGCCACGCCGGTGTCCATCGCGGCTTGCGCGACGGCGGGAGGTACGTGCGAGATCAGCCGCGGATCGAACGGCACCGGGATGATGTAATCGGGGCCGAACTTCGGCCGTGCGCCGTAAGCCGCGGCGACCTCGTCCGGCACGTCCTCGCGGGCCAGTTCCGCGAGCGCGCGGGCGGCCGCGATCTTCATCTCCATGTTGATGGTGGTGGCGCGCACGTCGAGCGCGCCGCGGAAGATGTAGGGAAAGCCCAGCACGTTGTTGACCTGGTTCGGATAGTCCGAGCGGCCGGTCGCCATGATGGCGTCGTCGCGCACCTCGGCCACCTCCTCGACGGTGATCTCCGGATCGGGATTGGCCATCGCGAAAATGATCGGCTTCGGCGCCATCGAGGCAACCATGTCCTTGGTCACCGCTCCTTTGGCGGAGAGTCCGTAGAACACGTCAGCGCCCTTCATCGCATCGGCCAGCGTGCGCGCACTGGTCTTCACCGCATAGGCGGACTTCCACTGGTTCATGCCGTCCGTGCGGCCCTCGTAGATCACGCCCTTGGTGTCGCAGAGGATCAGGTTCTCGGGCCGAAAGCCGATGGAGCGCAGCAGTTCCAGGCAGGCGATGCCGGCCGCGCCGGCGCCGTTGCAGACCAGCTTGGTGTCTTCCATCCTGCGCCCGGTGAGATCGAGCGAATTGAGCAGACCGGCAGCGGAGATGATCGCCGTGCCGTGCTGGTCGTCGTGGAACACCGGGATGTCGAGCAGCTCGCGCAGCCGCTGCTCGATGATGAAGCACTCGGGTGCCTTGATGTCCTCGAGGTTGATGCCGCCCCAGCCTTTGCCGAGCAGCTTCACGCAATTGATGATCTCGTCGGGATCCTTCGAGTCCACCTCGAGGTCGATGGAGTTGATGTCGGCGAAGCGCTTGAAGAGGACCGCCTTGCCTTCCATCACCGGCTTGGCGGCCAGCGCGCCACGATCGCCGAGGCCGAGGATCGCCGTGCCGTTGGTGATGACGGCGACGAAGTTGCCTTTGGTCGTATAGTCGTAGGCCTTGTCTTCGTCCTCGGCGATGGCCAGCACCGGCACCGCGACGCCGGGCGAATAGGCCAGCGACAAATCGCGCTGGGTCGCCATCGGCTTGGTCGCGACGACTTCCAGTTTGCCCGGGCGGCCCTGGCTATGGAAAAGCAGCGCCTCCTGATCGGTGAAAGTCGGCCGGTTGCTGGATTTCTTCGCCATTTCAACACTCTACTCCCGGCCACAGGGCCGAAGATCAAAGGTAGCGGAACGCCCCGGTGGTTCTCAAGGGAGGCGGCCCAGCCACAAGCCCCACGGCCATGTTGCCGGCGAGGATTGAATGGCACGCGCGGGCGCGCTAAGCGGTGGGCCGGGAAGGCGCTTTTGGAATTGGGTCATGATCCGGTTTTTATTGCGCTTTATTGGGCTGCTGCTGCTCGCTCTGGCTTTTATCTTCGTGGTCTATGACGGCATCCGGTCGATTTCCGACGGCGGCATCCTGGTCACCAAGGCAAGCTATGTCTGGAGTGCCTTGCACGAAGGCAGCCTGAAGGCGTTGCAGGGGTTGATCGAGAAGTATGCTGGCGTCGAAGCCTGGCAGATCGGCGTTTCGCCGGTCCTCGACCAGCCGGCCTCGGCGATCTTCTGCGTGCTCGGCATCATTCTGATCGTGCTCGGGCGGAAGAAGAAGCCGCTGATCGGCTACGCCCGCGACTAATCCACGCACTGGTCAAAAAGCCCACCGGCCCCTGGGCCGCCGAAAAGGCTGCCCAGAGGCCGGTGTCGCACGCCCTTGAAATGCTTTGAGCGCTGGATGAAATCCCGTCAGATATCCCACTCGGTGCGCTGCCGGACGACCTGGATGATGCCGCCGTCGTGACGGCCGGACTTCGTGATCGACTGGTAGCTCGTGGAGGTAAAGGAGGACGCCGGCACAGGCTGCGCCACCGCGCTCGCGACATGGCCGATGGTGACGCCGAGCGCGCCGACCATGACGCAGGCCAGCAGCACCGCGCCGAGGATGCCGCCGCGCGGCAGCAGCAGGCAGAGACCCGCGAGGATTTCGGCGCAGCCCGCGACCATCAGGAAGCCGGTGCCCAGACCGAGCGCCTGGAACTGCTGGACCATCAGGCCCGAGCCGCCGAGCTTGGCGTATCCCGCGGCGATAGCGATTACGCCGAGCAGGATCTGCGCTGCGTAGATGCTCACGGTCTTGGTCATGGCAGGCCCCTGTTTCGATGGGGCCACCCTAGGCGCGCTCGGTATCGCCCGAATGTCGCGCTAACGGTAATTCGTATCGTCGGTATCGCGGACAGTGATCAGCAATGAATTGTTGAAATGGCGCGGGCACGCTCCCATTAGCCATTCCGGCGGATTTCGGGGCATCACGATACAGACGATACAATTCGCGCCTGCCGCGAAACACCGACGATACAGAGGGCTCCCACTATGACAGGTGGGGGAACTCAAAGAATGCCGATTTCGCGCATGTCCCGTGGTGCCGGCAAGGCAACAACCAAGACCGCCAGGAACAAGAAAAGCGCGACCCGGCACGCCGGCAAAACCGCTGAAAAGAGCGCTGCCAAAATCACCGACAAGAGCGCCCGGCCGCCGCGATCCAAGGCAAAATTCCAGACGATGCAGTCGCCACCGGACGCCGAGCGCTATGCGCTGGCGCTCGAGTCGATCAACGAGAATCTCTACGACTGGGACATCGAGAACGACACCGTCTATTTCGCGCCAGGCCTGTTCAAGATCCTCGGCCTCAAGGCCGAGCACATGCGCCGGCCGAGCGACTGGACCGACCGTGTCCACCCCGACGACCGGCCGCTGTTCAAGTATACGCTCGCCGAACACCTGAAGGGCAAGACGCCGCGCTTCACGATGGAGCTGCGCTACCGCGACGGCTCCGGCAACTGGCGCTGGGCGCGGCAGGCCGGCATCGCGCTGCGCCGGCCCGACGGCTTCGCCTACCGCATGGTGGGCGCGGCCGGCGACATCACCGAGACCAAGCATCTCGACGAAGCACTGGTCGCCTCCGCCGACGTGCTCAAGGTGATGAGCCGCGCAACCTTCGAATTGCAGACCGTGCTCGACGCCGTCGTGCAGGCGGCGGTGCGGCTCTGCGAAGCGGACGCCGCGCTGATCTTCCGCCGGGAGGGCGACCACTATCGTCTCGCCGCGGAGAAAGGTCTCAATCCGAAGCAAATGGATTTTCTGCGCGACGAGAAGATCCCTCTCACGCGCAAGACCATGGTCGGCCGCACGGCGATCGAGCGGCGCGTCATCCACGTCCCCGACATCACCGCCGACACCGAATACAACTGGCCCGAGGTTCACCAGGTCGCCGACTTCCGCACCATCGTCGGCGTGCCGCTGTTGCGCGACGGTGAGCCGGTAGGGGTCATTACCCTGACGCGATCGGTGGGCCGCCCGTTCGGGGCCAGACAGCTCGAGCTGATTTCCACCTTCGCCGATCAGGCCGTGATCGCGATCGAGACCGTGCGGCTGTTCGGGCAGGTGCAGGAGCGCAGGCGCGAAACCGAACGCACGCGCAATATCCTCGCCACCATGATCGACAATATGGACGACGGCATCGCGCTGATGACGCCGGAGGACGACGACATCCGCGTGCATTTCGTCAACAACCGGATGATGGAGTTCCAGAACTATCCCGCCGACGTGGTGTATCCCGGAAGCCTGTTGAGCGAGATCCGGCGTTTCCAGGCCAAGCGCGGCGATTTCGGCCCGGTCCCCGACATCGAGGCCAAGGTCCGCCAGGAGGTCGAGCACATGCGCACGCCCGGCGGCGTGCGTTTCGAGCGCCGTTCCGCCAGCGGCCATTACATCGAAGTCAACTACAAGACGCTCGACAATGGCACAATCATCAGCATCCACCGCGACATCACGGCGCTGAAGGAGCGCGAGGACGCACTCGCCGCCGCCAAGGAGGCAGCCGAAGCCGCCCGCGCCGACGCCGAAAGCACGCGGCAGGTGATGCAGATCGTGCTCGACAACATGAACGAGGGCGTTCAGCTGTTCGACAAGGATTTCAACATCGAATTCGTCAACCGCAAGCTCTACGACCTCCACCGCTACACGCCGGAGATCGGCGGCCCCGGCGCCTCCGGCTTCGATGGCCTGCGGTTCATGGCGGAGCGCGGCGACTACGGCCCCGACGTCGACATCGAGAAGATCATCCAGGAACGCGCCGCACGCATCCGGGATCCGAACGGCAGCCGCCACGTGCGGCGCACCGGCAACGGCGCCCTCGTCGAGTTCACCTTCAACCCCTTGCCTGGCGGCCGGGTGCTCGCGGTCGGCCACGACGTCACCGAGGTCAAGCACCGCGAGGAGACGCTGCGGTCGGCGGCCGACATCCTCAAGCTGATCAGCGACGGCCGCGTCGATCTTCCCACCGTGCTCAACCGGCTGGTCGAATCGGCCTCGCGGCTGTGCGACGCCGACGGCGCCAACATCTTCCAACAGGACGGCGAGTTGTTCCGCGTTACGGCGAGCCACGGCTACTCGCCCGCATTGACGGAAGCCATGATTCGCCGGCCAGTCAAGCCGGGCCGCGATTCGCTGGCCGGGCGTACGGTGCAGGCGCGCGCGATCGTCCAGATTCCGGATGTGCAGCTGGACAAGGAATATGAGCGGAAAGGCCCGCTCGAGTTCAACGAATACCGCGCGATGCTCGGCGTGCCGCTGATGCGCGAGGGCGAACCGATCGGCGTTCTCACGATCACCCGAAACAAGCCCTCCCCGTTCACGCCGGCCCAGACGGAGCTGATGTCGACCTTCGCCGACCAGGCGGTGATCGCCATCGAAACGCTGCGCCTGTTCAACGAGGTGCGCGAGCGCACGGCGGAGATCGAGCGCACGCGGCAGGTGATGCAGACTGCCTTCGACAACATGGATGACGGCGTGACGCTGATCGACAAGGACATGCGCCTGCAGCTCATGAGCCGGCAGCAGATCGAAGCGCGCAAGCTTCCGCCGGAGCTGGTGCGTCCCGGCAGCCCGGTCCACGACATCATGATGTTCCAGGCGCGGCGCGGCGACTACGGCCCGGTGTCGAACGAGGCCGACGTCGAGCGGCGCGTGCAGTCCGCCAAAGCGCGGATCACTGCGCCGGGCGGCGCCAAATACGTGCGCGCGCAGGGCGATCAGCTCATCGAATTCAGCTTCAAGCCGATTGCCGACGGCGGCATCCTCGGTGTGTTCCGCGACATCACCGAGCAGCGCCAGCGCGAAGAGGCTCTCGCCGCGGCGAAGGAAGACGTGGAGCGCACCCGCGCGCTGATGCAGACCGTGCTCGACAACATGAGCGACGGCGTCACGCTGTGGGACAAGGACTTCCGCTGGCAGTTCAGCAACCGCATTCACATTCATCGGCAGCGCTATCCCGCCGACCTGCTGAGGGGCGCCGATGGCTACGCCATGGTCCGCTTCCAGGCGCAGCGCGGCGAGTATGGCCCGCTGGAGGGCCAGGCGCTGGAGGACAAGGTCCAGGAAATCGTCTCGGTGATCCGCGATCCGAAGGGCGGCCGCTACGAGCGCCGCACCCTGGCCGGGCGCTACATCGAGTTCACCTACAACCCGCTGGCGGACGGCAGCGTGCTCGGCATCTATCGGGACATCACCGACCTGAAGGATCGCGAGCAGGCCCTAGCTGACGCCAAGGAGGATATCGAGCGCACCCGCGCGGTGATGCAGACCGTGCTCGACAACATGAACGATGGCGTCATCCTGATCGACAAGGACTTCAGGTTCGTGTTCGGCAACGACCAGTTCCGGACAAAGCTCGATTTGCCGCCGCAGATCCCGCAAGCCGGTCATCCGGTCGAGGACATTATCCGCTTCCAGGCGGAGCGCGGCGATTTCGGGCCGGTCGATGACGTGGAGGAGACAGTCAGACAGCGCCGCGCCAGTATGCGAACCCCGGGCGGCATCCGCTACGACCGCAAGACCGTCACGGGCCGCCACGTCGAATTCGTCTACAAGCCGCTAGCTGACGGCGGGCTGCTCGGCGTCCATCGCGACATCACCGAACTGAAAGACCGCGAGCAGGCCGTCGAGCAGGCGCGCAGCCTGATGCAGTCGGTGCTCGACAACATGAGCGACGGCGTCACCCTGTTTGATCCGGATTTCCGGATGAAATTCACCAATCAGGCGCTGATCGACTTCATCAAGCTGCCGCTCGATATGACGAAACCGGGCGTGCTCCTGCTTGATATCCTGCGCCACCAGGCGAAACGCGGCGACTTCGGGCCGGCCGAGCAGGCCGAGGAACTGGCGCGCAGCCGCTTCGAATTCATTTCCAAGCCCGGCGGCGCCTATTTCGAACGGCGCACGGCCGAAGGCCTGCATCTGGAATTCCGCTTCGTGCCGCTGAGCAACGGCGACACCATCGTGGTGACGCGCGACATCACCACGCTGAAGAACCGCGAGGACGCGCTCGCCGTTTCCAAGGAAGCGGCGGAAGCGGCGCGCGACGAGGTCGCGCGCACGCACCAGATCATGCAGACCGTGTTCGACAACCTGATCGACGGCGTGTCGCTGTTCGACAAGGATTTCCGCTGGGTGTTCTCGAACCGGCAGCACCGCGAGCAGCATCGCTACACGCCGGACGCCGTGCAGCCCGGCGACACGGGCTACAAGCTGATCCGCCGGCAGATCGAAAACGGCGAATACGGGCCGGTCGCGGACGTCGATGCCAAGGTCGCCGAGATCGCCGGGCGCATGCGCAAGCCCGGGGGCAACCGCTACGAACGCAAGACCTATGGCGGCCGCTACGTCGAATATGTCTTCCGTGAACTGGAAGACGGCGGCTTGCTCGGCGTCTATCACGACATCACCGAGCTTCGCGAACGCGAGGCGGCGCTCGCCGCCGCCAAGGAAGCCGCCGAAGCCGCGCGCGCGGAGGCCGAGGCTGCGACGCAGGCCAAGTCGACCTTCCTCGCCACCATGAGCCACGAGATCCGCACGCCGATGAATGGCGTGCTCGGCATGATGGAGGTGCTGGAGTATCAGGGCCTCGACGAGTCGCAGCACAAGAGCGTCGCGACCATGCGCGACTCGGCGCAGGCGCTGCTGCGCATCATCGACGACCTGCTCGATTTCTCGAAGATCGAGGCCGGGCGGCTGGAGCTCGAGGACACTGCATTCTCGCTCTCAGGGCTGATCGACGGCTCGGTCGAAACGTTCCGGCCGCAGGCCGCGGCCAAGGGGCTGACGATCGAGTCCTCCATCGAGGCGGGCTCGAACGACGCGCTGGTCGGCGATCCGACCCGGGTGCGGCAGATCCTGTTCAACCTCGTCAGCAATGCGCTGAAATTCACCCAGCGCGGCGGCATTACGATCCGGGCCGGGACACGGCCGCTCGGCCAGGGCGCGACGCGGGTCATGCTTGCAGTGACCGACACCGGCATCGGGCTGAGCGCGGAGCAGCGCGCCCGCCTGTTCCAGCCGTTCGCCCAGGCCGATTCCTCGACTACGCGGAAATTCGGCGGCACCGGGTTGGGCCTGTCGATCGTGCGCCGCCTCACCGAGCTGATGGACGGCACGGTCGATATCCAAAGTACGCCGGGCAAGGGCTCGACCTTCACGGTCGCGCTGACGCTGAGAGCTGCGCCGGCGGATTCGCCGTTGACGGCACTGCTGCGTCCGGACGCGGCGCCCAAGGACACCGACAAGCCGCGGCGGCGCGAGCAATTCCGCGTGCTGGTGGTCGACGACCATCCGGTCAACCGCGAGGTGCTGGTGCGCCAGCTCGACCTGATCGGGATCGCCGCGGACAGCGTCAATGACGGCGTCGAGGCGCTCGATGCCTGGGCGGCCGGGCGCTACAACGCGGTGCTGGCCGACATCCACATGCCGCACATGGACGGCTACGAACTGACGGCGCGGATTCGCGAGGCGGAGCGGGACGGCAAGCGGCCCGGGCACACGCCGATCGTCGCCGTCACCGCCAATGCGCTCAAGGGCGAGGAGGAGCGCTGTATCGAAGCCGGCATGGACGCCTACCTCGTCAAGCCGGTGAACATCGACCGGCTGCGCGGCACGCTCGAACGCTGGCTTTCGGTCGGCGACGGCAGGGGACATGCCGCGGCCAATGGCGGCGACAACGGCAGCGCGATCGACCGCTCCGTGCTCGGCGCCTGGCTCGGCGAAGATCGGGCCGCGATCGATTCGCTGCTCAAGAAATTCCGCGACACGGCAGTGGATACGCAACGCGAGATCGACAGCGCGTCGAAGGCCGGCAACCTCGCTGCACTGGCGGCTGCAGCCCATAAACTCAAGGGCGCGGCGCAGGCGGTCGGCGCCAACGGCGTTGGCACCGCCGCGGCAACGCTGGAGCAGGCCGGCAAGGCCGGCGATCGCGACCGCTGCCGCAGCGGACTCGGCCCGCTCGCCACGGAGCTGCGGCGTGCGTTGGCCGAGATCGACGGACAGCAGGTCTAGTACGCATCCCGGTTAAGATGAACCGGGATGCGTACTGAAATCCTCCGTTTGCGCGTGTCCTTTTCGGAAAACCGGTGCCCACTTTTCCGGGACATGCGCTAGCGCGCCGGACCTTGCCTAACGCCGGCTGAGCGCGAGCGACACCTGCTGCACCTCGGTTCCTTGCGGCCGGATCGCCACCGACTGGCGATTTCCGCGCGTCGTCAGTGACAGGTCTGCCGAGAAGGCGTCGCCCCGCGCGTGCGCCTGAACGCGCTCGCCGCTGGCGCGGCCGGTAATCCTGCCGCTCACATTGCGGCTGGCCTCGATCCATTCGCCGGAGATCTGGCCATTCCGGCTGGTCACGTCGCTGCTGAGGTCGAAGTTGTAGTTGTCGCTCGCACAGCGAATGTTGAGCCGGAGCTGCTCGCCGCCCTGCCCGGGCGTATAGCTGGCCCGGCAACGCAACCGGTCCTGGGTTCCGTTCGCCGTCGTCAAGGTGCCGCCGCCCGACCAGGTTCCGTTCAAGGCGGAGAACGGGCCGGATTCGGCTTGGGCGGCGCCCGCCAGCAGCGATAGCGCCGCCGCGAGCACGATCGGTACGCTATACGTCATAGAGATCATCTGTCGTCTCCGATTTTCGATGCGACAGACAATCAACGCCTGGGACGGCGCGGGGTTCAGCGAAACCTTGGCGGCCCGTCCGCGCCGGGCATAACGAAATCAGCGGCCGGCGCGGCTGAACGCCATCTTCACGCTGACGACATAGGTCGCCTTCGGCGTCATGGTCACCATCATGCGGTTGGCGGTGGTCGTCACCGCAAGATCGGCGTTGAAGCTGTCGCCCTGGGCTACCGCGGAGATGTTGTTGCCGACCATGCGGCCGGTGATGTTGCCGGACACCTTGTAGGCGGCTTCGCTCCAGGTGCCGGTGACCCGGCCGCCGCGCTCGACCACGTTCGAGGCGAGCTCGAACTTGTAGTTGTCGCTGGCGCAACGGATGTTCAGGGCAAGGCTATTGTTGGCGGCACCGTGCTTGTAGTTGGCGCGGCAACGCAAGTTTTCCTTGATCTCGCCGGTGAGCTCGATGCTGCCGCCGCCGGTCCAGGTGCCGGCCATCTGCGCGAACGGATGTGAAGGAGGCGGCAACGATGCCGGTGTCGCGGTTGGCTCGCGCGGAATCGCAACCGCGCTTTCCGGCGGCTCGGCCCATACCGCGCTCGGCGTAAGCGTCAGGACCAAAAGGACGACACTGCAACGGCGGGAGATATTCAAGGACATGGATCAACCCCTCAAATGAGATTTTTGCACTTATTGGTGTAGCAGCGGCAGGTTCAGGTTCATCGCTCCCCTCGCCCCGCCGACGCTAACATTCAATCCTTTGGCGGCACAAACATATAGCCCACACCACGCACCGTGCGAATGGAATCGGGGTGCGCCGGATCGACCTCGATCTTGCGGCGGAGCCGCGTGATACGAAGGTCAATGGCGCGATCGAACGCTTCCATTTCGCGATGCGCCGCCGATTCCAAGAGCCAGTCGCGCTGCAGCGGCCGGTTCGGGTTTTCGGCGAACAGCTTGAGCAGGTCGAATTCGCTGGCAGTCAGCGTCTCCTCGCTGCCGTCGGCCGGGTCGACCAGGACGCGTCTTTCCAGATCGAGCACGCGGCGGCCCATCCGCACCCGCGGGCCGGACGCCGCCGGCGTGCCGGTGACGCGGCGGAGTACGCTCTTGATGCGCGCGAGCAATTCGCGCGGCTCGTAGGGCTTGCCGATGTAGTCGTCGGCACCGGTCTCGAGCCCGACCACGCGGTCGACGGTGTCCGACGACGCCGTCACCATGATGATGCCGATCCGGCCGCTGCGCTCGCGCAGCCAGCGCGCCAGCACGAAGCCGTCCTCGCCGGGCAGGCCCACATCGAGCAGCACCAGCGCCGGCAGCTCGCGCTCGACCAGCCGCCGCAGCGCCACGCCGCCGTCGGCGCTGCTGACGCGGAAGTTCTGCTTGTCGAGATAGTCGCAGAGGAGCTGGCGCTGGGTTGCCTCGTCCTCGACCACGACAATGTGCGGGCGATGATCCATGACCCCTGAGAACTGGCCCCCTGAATTCCGACGGGATCCCGGCGCCGCTACGCTATAGATGCCGGCGCCCTGTCACTTCAAGGCTTCGAGACCTGCACGCGCGATCTGGGAGTCCTGCGCCGACAGCACGCCGGAGACGCCGATGGCGCCGACGATCTTGTTGTCGATCAGGATCGGCAGCCCGCCCTCGAGCGGCACGATGTCCTTCAGCGCGAGAAAGCGAAGCCCCGGCCCGCCGCCGGAAATGGCGTCGTCGAGCACCTTGGACGGGCGCTTGAACATCAGCGCGGTCTTGGCCTTGCCCTGCGAAATCTCGATCGAGGAGAGCTGCACATCGTCGCGCCGGTGCAGCATGACGATATGCCCGCCGCTGTCGATGATGACGATGACCACCGCCCAGTTGTTCTTGGCGGCTTCGGCCTCGGCCGCGGCCATGACCTTGCGGGCGTTCTCGATGCCGATCGGCGGTCCGTAGGGCGGCGGCACGGTCTGGGCGCGTGCCGGAAAGACCCCCAGCAGCGCCAGAACGCCGGCGCAAACGAACATCTTCAGCGTGGTCATGAGGCCTCCACCCGGATCCGGAATCGGCGGCAGCATATGTGTCTCCGGCCGCCAGGGAAACAGGCCCTAGCGCTTCTCTCGCGCGGCCGTGAGCCGCGCTCTGGCTCAAATGGCCCGAATGTGACCGGCGACCCAGTGCCGAAACCGGCAAACCGGCTTATATTTGGGGCAACGATTGAGGAGAACGAATGATGTTCGGTTTCAAGAAGTCGCTCGACATCCCGTCCAAGGCCGATGCGCTGCCGGGGCGCGCGAGCCCGATCCGCACCGCTAGCCAGCATTTCATCAATGGCAATCCGCTGAAGGGCCCCTATCCGGCCGGTCTGGAAACCGCGATCTTCGGCATGGGTTGCTTCTGGGGCGCGGAGCGCAAGTTCTGGGAACTCGGTGACGGTATCTACACGACCGCCGTGGGCTATGCGGCGGGACCCACGCCGAACCCCACCTACGAAGAGGTGTGCTCGGGCCGCACCGGCCACAACGAGGTGGTGCTGGTGGTGTACGACCCGAAGAAGATCTCTTACGAAAAACTGCTCAAGACCTTCTGGGAGAACCACGACCCGACCCAGGGCATGCGTCAGGGCAACGACGTCGGCACGCAGTACCGCTCCGGCATCTACACGACCTCGGCGACGCAGAAGAAGGCCGCGCAGGAGTCAAAGGCGACGTTCGGCAAGGCGCTGACCGACAAGCGCTACGGCGCGATCACGACCGAAATTCTCGACGCGCCGGAGTTCTACTTCGCCGAGGACTACCACCAGCAGTATCTGGCGAAGAACCCCATGGGCTATTGCGGACTCGGCGGCACCGGCGTGTCGTGCCCGATCGGAACCGGCGTCGCGGCCGCAGCGCATTAGCCGCCGGTTCGTGACAACCCATCATGCCTGGACAATGCCCGGCTTCGTGCCGGGCATTGTCTTATAGGCTCCGTCGACCAAGCGATGTCTCATCATCCCCTCCGTCCGCCGCCGTCCGTCCTGCGCAACCTGCTCACCAACGAGGCGAGCGGCGGTCTTGTGCTGATCGCAGCCGCGATCGCCGCGATCGTGTTGGCCAACTCCGGCGCAGCCGGCCTCTACCACACGACACTCGCGACCAAGGTCCTGGGCCTGAGCGTCCTGCACTGGATCAACGACGCGCTCATGACTCTGTTCTTCGTCATGGTGGGCCTGGAGATCAAGCGCGAGCTGCTCGACGGCCATCTGGCGCGGTGGTCGCACCGGGTGCTGCCGGGCATCGCCGCGATCGGCGGCATGGTCGCACCGGCACTGGTCTATCTCGCGTTCAACATGCCGCCGTCCGAGACGGCGCGCGGCTGGGGCATCCCGGCCGCGACCGACATCGCCTTCTCGCTGGCGGTGCTGGCGCTGGTCGGATCGCGCGCGCCGGTGCAGATCAAGGTGCTGCTTACCGCGCTCGCCATCATCGACGATCTCGGCGCGATCGTGATCATCGCGCTGTTCTACGGCAGCGCGCTTTCGCTGCCGATGCTGGGCGGCGCAGCGCTCGTGCTTGCCGCGCTGATCGCGCTCAACCGCTGCGGGGTGATACGGCTTGCCGTCTATATCCCGCTCGGCTTGCTGCTCTGGGTCCTGGTGCTGAAATCCGGCATTCACGCCACCCTTGCGGGCGTGCTGTTCGCCTTGACCGTCCCGCTGAAGCCGTCGCCGGGTCATCCCGACGACACGCACTCGCCGCTGCATCGTCTTGAAAACGCGGTGCAGCCATGGGTCGCGTTCCTGGTGATGCCGGTGTTCGGCTTCGCGAACGCGGGCGTGACGCTCGGCGGCGGCGTGGGCCTGGCGCAGCTGTTCCAGCCCGCGGGTCTCGGCTGCATGCTCGGGCTGTTCCTCGGCAAGCAGATCGGCGTGTTCGGCTCGATCTGGCTCGCGGTCAGGCTCGGCGTGGCGCAACGGCCGGCCAGGACAAACTGGGCGCACCTCTACGGCATGTCGTTGTTGTGTGGCATCGGTTTCACCATGAGCCTGTTCATCGGGCTTCTGGCGTTTGGCGAGGCCGGTCCGATGCAGGACCAGGCCAAGATGGGCGTGCTGGCGGGCTCGCTCCTGTCGGCCATTGGCGGATGGGCCGCGCTGCGCTTCGGCACCGCGCATGGCGCGGCAGGACGTTCGTAAGTGTCAGGAAAACCCTGCGGCTAAGCCTTCATTAACCATAACCGGGCGTTAATGCGGCTTAATCATTGCCCGGATTCGCATGAGCTCGCGTCCCGTATTCGCCGTGCTGTCGGCTGCGCTGGTTCTTTCGGCCTGCGCAGGCCCTCGGCCGCGTTATGCGGCGGCGCCGGCCACTCCCGTTCAGGCTTCCGATCTTGACGCGCGGATGTACGGCGCGCCGCAACCCGCCTCCTACGCCGTACCCCGCGTCGCGCAGGCCGTGCCGGTCGCGGCCACGTTCCAGGACGGGCCTTACACACTCGACAGCGGCGACAAGCTGCGCATCGTCGTGTTCGGCCAGGACACGCTCAGCAACAATTACACGGTCGACGCGCAGGGACAGGTGAGCCTGCCGCTGATCGGCGCCGTGCCGGCGCGCGGACTGACCACCGCGCAGCTTTCGGCCTCGATCACGAGCCGCCTCAAGCAAAGCTTCATCCGCGACCCCAGCGTCGCCGTCGAGATCGAGACCTACCGGCCGTTCTTCGTGCTGGGCGAAGTGGCGTTCCCCGGCCAGTACCCCTACGTGCCGAACATGACGATCGAGAACGCGGTGGCGATCGCCGGCGGATTCACCCCGCGCGCCTCGAAGGACAAGGTCACCGTCACGCGGAAGGTGCAGGGCGTGCCGGCGCGCTACAGCCTGCCGCTGCGCGTGCCGGTTCGGCCCGGCGACACCATCACGGTCGGCGAACGCTGGTTCTGATTTTTCGGATCGCACAGCAGGGTTTGCCGCGCCTCAGGCGAGGTCGAAGTATTCCTTGTGCTCCCAGGCGGTGACATCCGTCGGATTGCCCGACTGGCCGCCGCTCTCCGCATCGCAGCGCGCGATCTCGAATTCCTTGATGCGGGCGTAATAGGCGACGAAAGCCTCTCCGAACGCTTTGCGAAAGCAGCCGCTGCCCTTGAGCGCCGCGATTGCCTCGGCGAGCGATGCCGGCAGCGGCTCGGCGGATTTCTCGTAAGGCGCATCGGCCGACGGCCCAGGATCGAGCTTGCGCGCCATCCCGTCGAGGCCTGCGTGAATCTGCGAGGCCATGTAGAGATACGGATTGGCGAGCGGTTCGCCGATACGGTTCTCCAGATGCGTCGCCGGGTCCTTCGGCGCACCGAGCACGCGGACCATCACGCCGCGGTTGTCGTTGGCCCAGATCGCCTGGATCGGCGCCATCGAGTTCACGCCGTGATAGCGCTTGTAGCCGTTGACCGTCGGCGTCGCGAAGGCCGCGGCCGGGCGCGCATGCGCCAGCAGGCCCGCCAGGAAACGACGCCCCAGCGGCGACAGCAATTCGGACGCAACATCCGAGACGAATACGTTCTTCCCGGTTTTGCGGTCGAGCAGCGACTGATGCAGATGCCAGCCGCTGGCGAAGGCATGCGGCAAGCGCGGCCGGCACATGAAGCTGAGCAGATAGCCGTGCCGGCGCGCCACCTGCTTCACGGCGCTGCGGAACAGCACCATGGTGTCGGCCGCTGCGAGCCCCCGTTCCGGCGCGAAAGTGAACTCGTACTGGCTCGGGCCAAGCTCTACCTCGAGCGAGCGCAGCGGCATGCCGAGCGCCTGCATGGTCCGGCGCAAGGCTTCGAGGATCGGCTCGACCTGGTCGTAGCGCGACTCCGTGAGATACTGAAAGCCGTGCGTGGTGTGCTCGACGGCCGGCGCCTCGGGCTGCCAGGCCAGACCGTCCGTGCCGAGTTTCGGATCGACCAGCTTGAACAGCTGGAATTCGACCTCCAGCCCGGCGAAATAGTCGAAGCCCTGCTTTCCGAGCTTCGCGAGCGCGTCGCGATAATGCGCGCGCGTGGAGAACGGCACCGGGCGGCCGTTCGGAAAATAGATGTCGCACAACAGCCAGCCGGAATTTTCCGCCCACGGCAGCACGCGGAACGTCACAGGGTCCGGCAGCATGACGAAGTTGCCGGCGCCAGCCATCTCCTCGACGCCCATGCCGCCACCCGCCGTGAACACTGCGAACGCCGTGCGATGCGAGGTGTCCTTGGCGAGCAGCGTCGTCGTCATGGTGACGCCGGACCGCAATGCGTCGAGCGCCTCGGCGGCGACCAGCGTCTTGCCGCGCAGCACGCCATGTTGATCGCAGAACGCAAAGCGCACGGTTTCGAGCTTGCGCCGCTTGATCTCGCGCTCGACCGCCGCTGCGGCGCGGCGCTGCTCGCCGCTCCAGAGATCGTGAGTTTCGGCGAAGCTCAGGCGCGATCGGGAGGAACGTGAAGGCATTGAACGATACGGTCAGCGTCCGTTGGCCCAGCTGGCCGCGTTGCGCTTGCTGAGATCGGTCTTCTGCCAATAGCCCTGCCAGTCGTCGGTCGGACCGATGCCGTCAATCGCGGCAGGGCCGGTGAGCGCCGGCGCCGTCTTCGGATCGAGCACCATCAGCGGCTTGCCGCCGCTCCTGGTGTCCTCGATCGCCTGGCGCAGCAGGCGGCGATAGGCGGTGATCGCCTTGTCGGACTGGCCGAGATGCTCCTGGGTGCGATCCTGGATCGTGCCCATCGATTCGCAGGCCCACTGGTCATGCACGTTGATGTCGGCGCCCATGCCCGTATAGGTGTCGTGCTCCTGCTCGTGCGGATCGAAGCCGTAGTCGTTGTCCTTGTTCTTGCGCGGGATGTAGTCGGGCAGCTCGTAGAGCTCGAGCCGCTGGCGGCGCATCTCGTCCTTGTTCACCGGCTGGCCGAAGCTGGTGAAGATCGCGTACCAGTAATGCTTGTTGTCGTCGGTCGGCACATGCCACTGGGTGATCGTCATCTCCCGGCTCATCGGGATGATGAAGGCGTTGGGGAACATCAGGTTGGTGACGCGGACGTGCGTGTTGCGGTCGCTGATCTGGCGCAGCGTGATGACCCGGAAGCCGAAGTCGGTCGGCTCGACCTCGATGGTCGGGCGCGGAAACTCGCGCATGATCTTGGTCATCGGCATTTCGGAATCGATCGAGGTGTCGCGGAACAGCTTGCCGTAGCCTTCCTTCGGATCCTCGTCGTGGAAGAAGCGGTGCAGGAACGAGGTGTGCGCCGGGTCGATGCCGACCTCCAGCGATTGCAGCCAGTTGCAGTCGATCCGCCCCTTGAACGCGAACGTGTGCGTGTCGGGCGCGACGAAGCAGTCGAAATGCGGAAACGCCGGCGGCTCGCCCGGACCCATATAGGCGAACAGGATGCCACTCTTCTCGACTACCGGATAAGCCTTCTGCCGGATGTTGGCGCAGAGGTTCGAGCCGTCCGGCTCGGCCGGCGTCTCCAGGCATTGGCCGTCGACGTCGAACAGCCAGCCGTGGAATGCGCAGCGCAGGCCTCCGTTCTCCAGCCGCCCGTAGGCGAGATCGGTGCCGCGGTGCGGGCAGTTGCGCCCGACCAGGCCGTAGCGGCCCTTGTCGTTGCAGAACAGCACCAGGTCTTCGCCGAGCAATCGCACCGGCTTGATCGGCCGGTTGGCGCCGGAGATTTCGTCCACCAGCGCCACCGGTTGCCAGTAGCGGCGCATCAGCCCGCCGGCCGCGGTGCCCGGTCCGACCCGGGTGATGAGATCGTTCTGTTCCTGGCTGAGCATGACGGCTCCTTCGCAATCGCTTTGACCTTACCCCACGCCGAGGCTAACGTTGTTCGCTGACCGAACGGATGTTCGAATTAGACCAGATCGATTCCGCCGTTGCAAGGAAGGCCGACACCGTGCCGCGCGTCAAACGATCCGAAGCCGAGCAACGGCTCGTGGAATCCGCGGGGCCGGAATTCCTCGAAGCGCTGGCGCGCGGGCTTCGGGTGATCGAGGCGTTCGGCCGCGATCGCCGGCAGCTGACGCTGAGCGACGCCGCGAAGGCGGTCGACCTGCCGCGCGCCTCGGTCCGGCGCACCCTCTCGACCCTGGTGCAGCTCGGCTATGCCGAAACCGACGGGCGGATGTTCAAGCTGACGCCGCGCATCCTGACGCTGGCGTCGAGCTATCTGCAGGCCAATCCGCTGTCGGAGATCCTGCAGCCCGCGCTGGAGCGGACCAGCGCGGCGGTGAACGAAGCCTGCTCCAGCGCAGTGATGGACGGCGACGACGTGGTGATGATCGCGCATGCGTCGCCGAATTGCCTGGTCGCCGTCAGCGCGCAGATCGGACTCCGGCTTCCCGCCGTCTCGAGCTCGCTCGGTCGCGTCATGCTGGCGTCGCTCGACGACCGCGCGCTGGACAGGTTTCTGGCGCGCATCAAACCCGCGAAGCTGACGTCCACGACCGTGACCGACAAAGCCGAGCTTCGCAGGGCGATCGTCAAGGCGCGCGCCGACGGCTACTCGCTGGTCGATCAGGAGGTCGAGATCGGCTTCCGCTCGATCTCGGTGCCGCTGCGGCGGCTCGACGGCAAGACGATCGCCGCATTGAACATCGGCACTCACAGCGAGCGCTGCCCGCTCGACACCATGCGAAAGGCGTTCCTGTCGAAGCTCGCCGAGACCGCCGCCGGGCTTCAGCAGCAGTTGATCTGACGGCCGATCCCTTATGTCCTGTACGATCGCGGATCGCGCAACGGCCAGCGGCCGGCGTCCACGCGGGCGATGAAGTCCGCCACCGCCTCGTTGAAGATCGCCGGCTCCTCCTGGTTGACCACGTGGCCGGTCTTCGGGACCACCACGAGCCCGGACGACGGCATCCATTGCTTGAGCAGGAAGCTCGGCTCCATGCATGGCTCGTCCTCGTCGCCGACCACGATCAGGGTCGGCACCGTCACCTTCCGCAGGCGATCCTCGAAGTCGTAGATCGACGGCCGCTCGGCCTGGAAGCCGCGCATGGTGTTGGAACAGCCGAGCGCGTCGTGCTCGGAGAACATCCTGTTGAACTCCTCGAAGCCACGCGGGTCTTTCACCAGAAACGGGATGCGTGCCGAGCTGAGCCCGTAGGCTTCGACCACCTTGGGCGTGCCGAGCTTGAGGAATTCCTCGGCGACGAGTTTCGAATTCTTGCGGAAGTCCTCGGTGTGCGCCCGCTCGGAGCCGGAGCCCGCGCCGGCCGGAACGATCGACAAGGCGCGGTTGGGATAGTCGAGCGCAATCTGCAGCACCGTGTAGCCACCCATCGACAGGCCGACGAAATGCGCCTTGTCGATCTTCAGATGGTCGAGCACGGCGATAGCATCGCTCGACCAGTGCTTGTAGCTGTAATCCTTCCAGTCCTTCGGCACGTCAGAGGGTTTGTAGCCGCGCGACGAATAGGTGATGCAGCGGTGGCGCCGCGAGAAGTACCGCATCTGCAATTCCCAGTTGCGATAGTCGCCGGCGAACTCGTGGCAGAACAGGATCGGCGTGCCGCTGCCGGTCTCCTCGTAGTAGAGCTTCACGTTGTCTTTTGCAGTGGCGTACGGCATATCGGCTCCTTAACGCTTGTTGCCGGCGAAATACCGGCTCTGATAGGTGTGCTCGTCGACGTTCTGCTTGAGCGCCCAGTCGGCCAGCGCTTCGTGCGTCGTGAACCAGACGTCGCGCGACTTCTGCATATGCTTGAACAGCTCGCTCAGCACCGCCGTGATCAGCGCACGGCCGCCGAACTGGCAGTGAATCACCAGCGTCTGCAGGCTGATGGTCTCGTGCTCGCGCAGATAGTCGAAGGTGCTGCGGTGCACGTCGAACAGATCGCGCGAAGAAGCGCGCAGCACGCGGTTGTCGGAGAAGTCGGTGGTCGGCACGCCGGCGATCGGCCCGTGCGGGGTGTGGATCTTGATCGGCAGGTCGGCATAGGTGACGTCGCAGGTCCAGTGCAGGCCGTTCTTCTTCAGAAGCCCCGCGGTCTCAGGGGTGAACGCCACCACCGGGCTGCCCCAGCCGGTGACCTTCTTGCCGGCGCAGCCTTCGAGCAGGTCGATGCTCCTGCGGATCAGCTTGTCCTGCTCCTCCGGCGGGAAGTACGACGGCAGGTCGTCCTGCGTGTAGGAATGCGCGGCAATGTCGAAGCCGGACCTGGCGATCTGCTTCACCGCGTCCGGATAGACCTCGGTGCAGCGCGCGTTGACAAAGAACGTCGCGGGAATGCCGAGCCGTTCGAGCGTACGCATCAGCCGCCACACGCCGACCCGGCCCCCGTACGTGGCCCAGGCCTTGGCCGCATAGTCGGGCGTGCCTTTCTTCAGATGCGAGGTCTGCACCGAATAGCTCGGCGCGCTGTCGTCCGGCCAGATTTCGAACATCACCGTCACCGAGACAGCGACCTTCTTGCCGTTCGGCCATGTCAGGCTGTTCGGCTTTTTCGCCGCCTTGCTCGCCATGTTCGTGATGCTCCGGTCAGTCGACTTGAGGAATTCCCATCGCGGGAATGAGATCCCGCCACTTTTTCGTGTCGTTGTTCATGAACGCGATGAACTCGTCGGCGGGCTTGAAGTCGACCGCAAGGCCGAGCTTGGCGAGCTTGTCCTGAAACCCCGGCTGTCTGGCGACCACCGCAAGCTCGCGGTTGATGCGCGTGACGATTTCCTTCGGCATGCCGGGCGGGCCGACCAGACCGAACCACGTCTCCATGCGCACGTCGGGAAGCCCCGCCTCCGTGGTGGTCGGCACATGGGGCAGCATCGGATGACGGCTCGGTCCGGTCTGCGCCAGGATTTTCAACTGGCCGCTTTCGGCGACGCGGGTCGAGGCAAGGCCCATCGACACCATCTCGATCTGGCCGGAGATCGCGTCGGTCGCGGCCTGCGCGCCGCCGCGATACGGCACGTGGACGAAGTTTCCGCCGCTCCTGAGCTTCAGCATCTCGACCGCGATGTGCAGCACGCCGCCGGTGCCGCCGCTGCCGTAGCGCACGCCGGCCGGGTTGCTCTTCGAATAGGCGATCAGCTCCGGCAGCGTGTTGGCCGGCACCTTGGGATTGACCGCGAACACGGTCCACGACGTCACCACCAAGGCGATCGGCGAGAAATCCTTGACCGGATCGGCGCGGTAGCTCTTTTTCAGGAACGGCAACATCGTCGCTTCCGACGTGTTGATCATCAGCGTGTAGCCGTCGGCGGGCGAGTTCTTGAGCTGCTCCACCGCGATCATGGTGGCGCCGCCGACCCGGTTGTCGATCACAAAGCTCTGGCCCAGCCGGTCGCCCAGCTCCTGGCCGACCAGGCGGCCGAGCACGTCGACCAGGCTGCCCGGCGGCGTGTGGATCAGGAGCTTGATCGGGCGCGACGGATAATCCTGCGCCTGCAAGGTGAGGACGCTGCCGAGGAGCAGCGCGAGGACAGCGAGCACTCCGATCCGACGCAACATACGGGTCCCCCGGCGGGCAAACGCGTGGGCAGGATGCGAAGCCCCCGCGAAGCCGTCAATCCTCCTCGAACGGCAGACCGACGTAGTTCTCCGCAATGGTGGTCCGCGCCGCGAGCGACCCTGCGACATATTCGAGCTCGGCCTGCTGGACGCGGCGCTCGAACGGCGTGTGCGCTTCGAAGCGGTGCAGCAGCGACGTCATGTAGTTGGAATAGCGCACACCCTTCCACACGCGCTTGAGGCAGCTGTCGGAATAGCGGTCGAGCCGTTCGGTTGCCCCGGTGCGGAAGAACTCGATCAAGGCGCGCGACAGGACGCGCACGTCGGCAGCCGCGAGATTGAGCCCCTTGGCGCCGGTCGGCGGCACGATATGGACCGCGTCACCGGCAAGGAACATCCGGCCGTAACGCATCGGGGCTGCGACATAGGCCCGGCAGGGCGTCACACCCCGTTGCAGGATCGGCCCTTCCACAAGCTCGCCGCCCTTGGCGTAGAGGCGGACCTGCAACTCGTCCCAGATGCGCCGGTCGGACCAGCCGGCGAGGTCCTCGTCGGTGGCGCATTGCACATAGAGCCGCGACAGCGTCGGCGAGCGGCGGCTGGCAAGCGAGAAGCCGCGCTCGTGGTTCGAATAGCTCATCTCGGGAAACGGCTTCGACTCGGCCAGGATGCCGAGCCAGCCGAACGGAAAGATGCGGTCATAGACGGTGAGCAGGTCTTCCGGAATCGCCGCGCGGCAGATGCCGTGGAAGCCGTCGCAGCCGGCGACGATGTCGCATTCAAGTGTCTTCGCTTGGCTCTCGTGCCTGAAATGGATCACCGGCCTGTCACCCGTGAGACCCTCGATGTGCGAGGCCTCGGCCTCGAACAGGATCGTGCCGCCCCGCGCGAGCCGCGCCGCGATCAGGTCCTTCACCACCTCCTGCTGGCCGTAGACGGTGACGATCTTGCCCGGCGTCAGCACCGGAAGGTCGATATGGATGATGCCGCCGTCGAAGCGGATATCGAGGCGCCCATCGAGCATGCCCTCGCGATGCAACCGCTCGCCGGCGCCCAGTTCGTCGATCAGCGCGACCGTGCCCTGCTCCAGCACGCCGGCGCGCACCCGGCTTTCCAGATAGTCGCGGCTTTTGGATTCCAGCACCACGCAATCGATGCCGGCCCGTTGCAGCAGCAGCGACAGCAGCAGTCCGGCCGGTCCCCCGCCGACGATCCCGACCTGCGTGCGCATGCGTCTATTGCTTTGGCTTGAGGAACGCGGCGAGCGCGTCAGTCTCCTGGCGCTTGCCTTCGACGTCGGCGGCCATGCGCCGGTAGAAGTCGGCAAACGCCAGATACATCTGCTTGGCCTGCGGGTCTTCGCCGACGAAGTCCGCGATCTCCTCCATCTCGCCGACGAAGCGATACGCCTTGTCGAACATCTCCGGCACGGCTCGATTGAAGTTCTGCATGAAGTAGGGGTGGCTGCGCTCAAGCTGGGTGCGCAACTCGGCCGCGACCCCGCCGCGTGTCGAGGCGAGCATCATCATCGAGCCCAACGCGGTAATCCCCTTGGTGATGCCCGCGTACGACATCTTCACCGCCGAGGCCGCGCCGATCGGGCCATCCACCATCCGGAGGTTGAGACCGAAATCGACGAGCGGCATGAACTTCGCCGACTCCGGACCCGACACGATCATCACCGGCCCGTCGGAGTTGGGCTTGGGCGGCAGGCCGATGATGCCCACGTCGACGAATGGCGAGCCGGCCTTGATGATGACATTGCCGATCTCGACCTTGGTCGGCGGGCTCACCGCGTTGCAATCGACATAGATCGGCTTGTGGTTGCTTTTGGCGATCATCGCCGCCATCTTTTCGGCAAGCCCCAAGGCGTCGCTCGGCGGCAGGATCGACAGGAAGATGTCGGCCTTGGCGCATTCCTGGTCGGACACCGCGATCATGCCCTTCTCGGCGGCCCGCTTGGCGCTCGCGGCGCTGCGCCCCTCGAGCGACGTCACCACGCGCAGCCCGCGCTCCGCCAGCCGCCCGCCGACGCCCGCGCCCATCGCGCCCTGTGCAATCACCGCCACAGTCGGATTCATGATGTCATTCCTTGCAAGTCGTATCTCACGCCGGCCGAGCGGTTATTATAGCGCGAAGGAAAGCAGCCGGGGAATTGCGTGAAAGACGGACGGGATTGCGACGTCATTATCATCGGAGGCGGCCCTTGCGGCCTCACGCTCGCCATCGAGCTTGGCCGCCGCGGCATTTCGGCGATCCTGCTCGAGGAGCGCACTACGCCGTCGCAGTTTCCCTCCGCCAACGCCACCCAGGCGCGCACCATGGAGCACTACCGGCGGCTTGGCTTTGCCGAGAAGGTCCGCGCCGAAGGGCTGCCACCCGACTATCCGACCGACATCGCCTATTTCACCCGCTACACCAGGCATGAACTCGCGCGCTTCAGCCTGCCGTCGGCCCGCGCTGCCCGCGAAATGGTCAAGGCGCTGTCCGGTTCGTGGAGCGCGGCCGAACTCCCGCACCGCGTGTCGCAAATCTTTGTCGAAGGCGTACTGCGCGAGGAAGCTGCCGCATGCCCGACCGTATCGCTGCGGCCCGGCTGGCGGATGACCGCGATCCGCGACAACGGCCAAGGCGTCGAGGTCGATGCCGAACGGCACGACGGCGGCGAGCGCCTGACGCTGCGTGCCGCCTACGCGATTGGCGCCGACGGCGGCAGCAGCCCGACCCGCAAGGCGCTCGGCATCAACTACGCCGGCGAAAGCGGCGCGGTGCGCGATTTCATGGGCGGGCGGATGTTCGCCATCCATTTCCGGAGCCGGGAGCTCTACGACGTGTTGCCGCATCCGCGCGCCTGGATGTACTGGACGATCAATCGCGACCGCCGCGCCTTCATGGCCGCGGTCAACGGCCGCGACCAGTTCACCATTCACACCCAGCTTTCGCCCGGCCAGCAGGCACGCGACATTTCCGACGCGCAGGCCAAGGCCATGTTCCACGAGGCGATGGCCACAGAGCTCGACATCGAGATCATCGGGCGCTCGGCCTGGAATGCCGGCTACACGCTGGTCGCCGAGCAGTTCCGGCGCGGCCGCATCCTGCTCGGCGGCGACGCGGTGCATCTGTTCACGCCGACCGGCGGGCTTGGCTACAACACCGCGGTCGAGGACGCAGTCAATCTCGGCTGGAAGCTCGCGGCGCTGCTCAAGGGCTGGGGCGGCGCGGCGCTGCTCGACACCTATGAGATCGAGCGGCAGGCGATCGCCAGGCGCAACACCACCTATGCGCGCGGATTTGCCGAACTCGGTCGGGCTGTTCAACGTGCCGCCGGAATTTGAGGAGGACACGCCGGCGGGCGAGGCCGCGCGGCAGGTCGCAAGCGACCACTTCAATCGTCACGCCCGGTTCGAGTTCAACATTCCGGGCATCACCTTCGGCGGCCGCTACGACGGCTCGCCCATCGTCGTGCCCGACGGTACCGCGCCACCGCCGGACTCGCCCAATGCGTATGTTCCGACCGCCTGTCCCGGCGGCCGCGCGCCGCATCTATGGCTTCCCGACGGGCGCTCGCTCTACGACGTGCTCGGCTTCGAGTTCACGCTGCTGGTGCTGGGAGGCGCCGCGCGCGGCGAAGCCTTCGGCGCCGCGGCGGACCAGATGAAGATGCCGTTCGCCGTCGTTCCGCTGCAGGCCGAGGGCGTGCGGGAACTTTACGGGGCCGATCTGGCCCTCATCCGACCGGACCAGATCGTGGCTTGGCGCGGCAACAGCGAAGCGGGCGCAGAACACGTGCTGCGCCGGGCCGCCGGTCATCCGTAAGAGCTTGAAAGATCAGGTCCGCGCGGCGGCGGCCGACATCCGGCGCCACACCATCTGCCGCTGCTCGCGGATCGACTCGAGCGCCACCTTGGCGTCGGCGTGGGTCGCGGTCGGCCAGAAGCGGTATTCCAGCTCGCCGGTCGAGTAGCGCGAACGCAGCCGCAGGAACAGGAAGCGGCGGCGCACCTTGCCGGGCTTCAGGAAGGCGGAGAGCGATTCGGCGACGTTCTGCGTGCAGCCGAAGGCCAGTTGCTCGCGGTCGGAGGCGCGGCAGATTTCGTAGACGCCCGGGCCGATCGGCGCCTGGATGTAGTCGCCAAAATAATCGTCGGGAAACGACTTCCACTGGGTCCAGCGGTCACTCATGGGTCATCCGCTCAGCCTGAAATACGCATCAAGCAACCGAATAAGTACTCACCAGCGCATGCAATCACACTGCGCGCCGTACCGATGTGACTCGCGTCACATTTTGTTCGAAAGCGAAGCGGCAATATCACCATCCGGAACTTTAGAAAAGCCAATACCGCATAAAATTTTTTGGAAGACGTTTAGAAAGCACGTCCCGGCAGCACGAGCAATTTGGGTGTGGCCGGAAGCGTCGTTTTCGACACGACAGTCGAAGGCACGTCGCTCATTTCCACGTCAATCGACTTTTCGCCGAGCAGATCGAGAAACCGGCGCAGCGAATACGTGCTGAAATAGTGCATCGGGATCATCAGCGGCGCTTTCAACGACTTCAGCACGTCGGCCATGCCTTCGAGGTCGAGCGTCGCGCCGCCGTCGACCGGCACCAGGACCACGTCAACCCGGCCTATTTCATTCAACTGCTGCTGATTGAGCGTGTGGTGCAGGTGCCCGAGATGGGCGATGCACATGTTGGCGATCTCGAAAATAAAGATCGAATTGCCGTGCCGCTCGGTCTCGCCGCCCCAGCTGCGGATATTGGTCGGCACGTTGCGGACACGGACGTCCTTGACCTGGAGGTCGTGGCGGGCGGGACGGTCGGGGCTCGGGCCCCAGCCGCGCAGCACGTGCTGGATGCCGGGATCCGGATGGTCGGTGTAGTGAGTGGAGTGCGCGTGGTTCATGGTGACCACGGTGGGAAGACCGCGCGGCTTCACGTAGTCGTTGTAGTCGGTTGCGATCTTCACCCCGGCCGGGCTCTCGACCATGAAGGTCGAGTGGCCCGCATAGGTGATGCGGACCTGGTCGGAGGCGAGCGAAGCAAGCCGGAACGCGGCGGGGACCGCGCGCGGAACCCGGTTGGCGACCAGCCCCGGGCAGTTCTCCATCATCTCCGGTTTGGGCTGCGGCGGCGCGGGCTGGGCGCTTGCCCCGCCAATGGGCAGGCCGGCGAACACCGCCATCGCCGCGGCGAGCATCCGAAGAAGGACCATTCGCAGTCTCCCTGTCCCGGCAAGGCAACACGAATTTGGCATGGAATTCGGGCAGGAGCCACTGCACAGCGATCACGAGAAAGCGAAGGGCGGCCTTGCGGCGCCGCCCTGCCCGGAAGCGTTCGGCAGGATTGGATCAGTAGCGATAGGGGACCGGCGCCGGCGGGCGCCGCGGCTCGGACGAAGCGACGATCAGGCCATTTCGCGCCACCACGACGATGCGGCCGTTCTCGCGCTTGATGGCTTCGACGCGACCGAGCCCCGGCAGGTTCGATCCCGGACCGACCTCGAACAGCATGCCGTTGCGCGCCTCGACGACGGCGCGGCCGGAGTAGAAGTCGCGCAGCCGCCAGCCCTCGGCGACGGGCAGACGCGACTCCTCCTTGTACGGGTTGATCGAAGCGGTGATGTCCGGGTCGGACGAAGCCGTCACATTGGCCGGGACAGCAGGCGTCGCAGCGGCCGCCTGCTGCTGCCGCTTTTCCAGACGGTCGACGGTCTCGGTGAGCCTGGCGAGCTTCGCGGTGGGCTCGGCCTGCGCTTTCTCGGTGCGGTCGAGGCGCTCGGTGAGCTTGCCCAGTTGAGCGGTGGCGCTGCGCTGCGCGGTACCGAGACCGGCCTTGAGTGTGGCGATCTCGCCGTTGAGCTGGGCGACGGTCGCCTGAAGGGCGCTGGTTTCGGCCGCAGCCGATGACGCGGTTGCCGCGGTCGTATCCTTGAACAGTGCCGAAGTCGCGGCTGCACCGGTGAGCCCGCCGATGACGGCGGCGAGCGCGATGCTGGCGGCGAGCGGCGCATAGGCCGGGAGGCGCGAGCGCATGGTGTCCACAGCCGATGCATTCGGCGTGGTAGCCGGCTTGACCGGCCCGATCAGCGAGGCGACGTCGATCTTGGGCACCTCAGCCGAGGCCTTGAGCTTCGGTGCGTCGACCGGAAGCGGCGCGTCCTTCGCACCCACCGCGTCAATCGTGGTTGCAGCCGGTGCCGCCGAGATATCCGCTTGCGTGTCCTTGCGCTTGGCCATGTCAGGTCCCCGGTTGGTTCTTTACCAACCGGTAACCGTGATTTGCTTACCAAGGCGTTAATTCCGGCCCGGCAGGTACCAGACCGGCAAGCCTTAGACAGGTAATCCACTCTGCTGGGCCAGCGCCTTGAGCGACACCTCGGGCCGCGCGCCGATGTGCTGGATCACCTCGGCGGCGGCGATGGCGCCAAGCTGCGCCGCCGTTTTGTGATCGCGCCCGCGCGCCAGCCCGAACAGGAAACCCGCCGCGAACAGATCGCCCGCACCGGTGGCGTCGACCAGCTTCGCGATCGGCGCGGCCGGCACCGCGATCATGTCGTCCTTGCTGACCACGACGCAGCCTTTCTCGCTGCGCGTCACCACCGCAAGCCTGGCGTCGCCGCGCAGCGCCTTCGCCGCGGTGTCGAAATCGGCGGTCTCGTAAAGGCTCTTCAGCTCACTCTCGTTGGCGAACACGAGATCGACCGTGCCGGTCTTGATCAGGTCGAGAAACTCGGCGCGATAGCGGCCGACACAGAATGCATCCGACAGGGTCAGCGCCACCTTGCGACCTGCTTCGTGCGCGATCTTCGCGGCCTTGCGGAACGCCTCCTTGGCGTGCGGCGGATCCCACAGATAGCCTTCGAGATAAGTGTAGGCGGCGGCCGCGATCTGCCCGGGATCGACATCGGCGGGGTGCAGGTCCTGCGCAGCGCCGAGATAGGTGTTCATGGTGCGCTCGCCGTCCGGCGTCACGATCACATAGCAGCGCGCGGTCGACGGGCCGTCGGAGGACGGTGGCGTGTCGAAGGCGACGCCGGCTGCGCGGATGTCGTGGGCAAAGGCGCGGCCCAGTTCGTCGTCCTTGACCTTGCCGACGAAGGCCGCGCGAGCGCCGAAACCGGCGACGCCGACGATGGTGTTGGCGGCCGAACCGCCCGAGGTTTCGACCGCCGGACCCATCGAGTCGTAGATCGATTCCGCGCGCGGCTCGTCGATCAGCGCCATGCCGCCCTTCTGCATTTTCTGCCGGACGAGAAAGTCATCCTCGGCGCGGGCGATCACATCGACGATGGCGTTGCCGATGCCGAGGACGTCGAACTTCAGGTCGGGCATGAAAACTCTCTCTGTTTGGCCGCGCGCACTATAACGGCGAAGCCGCGCCCGGCAATTGGCGCCTCAGAGGGCTCGGTCCCTCTCTGATGTCCTGGCCGGCCGACGCAACCATCAATGGGCGCGAGAGCAGCAGCGCCGGGATCCGGAAATCCATGAGCCGGCGCGGTGAGTCCAAGTCGTAGAGCGAACCTCACCGCGACACCTCATCAAGCCGCTGGTGACACAACGCAATTCACCAATGGGTTCGTTCGGCCTGTCTACAATTACAGATTGTCGAAATTAAAACTACACGTCGCGTCCGAGGCATGGGCGCCTCAACCCGCGACAAAACGGCCGGCGCCACTGCAACGTGAGCCGGCCGTGGCGGTCACACTGAAATCCAACGGTCGAACATAAACCCGCGCTGCTACCAGCACTGACGGCGGGCAACCAACTCCCGCTTTTGGTTCAAAGCCTCTCTGAAGGTTTTGTGGACCTCCTTCGAAGCCTTCCAGTCGCTGGGAAACGGCTTGCCGGGGATCGAGTGGTTCCACACTTGGCAGAACCCGCTCGTCCATCGGATGACCTGATACTTCGCGTGCGCCGATGTCGATGCAAAGGCGACAATTGCCGCCGCCGTCAAAAGACAAGCCAACTTTGCCATGTCAAAGCTCCCCTGGTTGCGAATTGCCGTCCCTTAACACCGCAAGTGGACAAAGGTTTCGTGTTTGTCCTCTGCATCCGGATTGCGTGCCACCATGCCGTTCCGGCGGCGCCTCAACGGCCCATTCAGTATTGACGCCGTGCGACGACACCAAGCGTTTTCGCCCGCTGAGCATGCACGATCTGCAGGATAAAGCGCAACTGAGCGGTCTGCACCTCGTTTCGAAATCAATTCGAGTTCTGGCGGATATACATCTGCATGTCGGTCGGATTGTTGCCGATGCCCTTCTGCAGCGGATAGGACTGGATCGCATTGTTGACCCGGTCGCCGAAGGTTGTGATCTTCGGCGGATTGTAGGGCTGGACGGCCTGCCCGGTCGTTGCTCCGGCCCCGGAGAAGGACGACGAGGTCAGCGGCGGCGGAACATAGGTGCTGCTGCCGCGCGGGATGCGCACCGACTTGCTGGTTTTTTGCCCGGGCCGCGGCGTATCCGCCTGACGCGGCGCCGAGCGATAGCCCTTCATGATGATCGGGGTGCCGCTGGCGTCTCGTTCCAGGCCCATATCGCTGCTGCTGCCGGACTTCTTCGACCGTGCCAGCACGGCATCGGAAAACGCCAGAATAAGCAGGGTTGCCAGAGCCGCCGTCAGGAGTTTGTTGCGTTGGGACTGCATTTGCGTGCCTCCAAGGCCGAGCCCCCGCCGGGTATATTAGCCTATTGTGCGTGATGTTTCCGCAGAAAGAACGCGGCAGCGTGCACTAAGGTTTCAGCCGCACCGGTCCGGCGCTGACGCCGGCGAGGCGAATGTCCGGGCGCGCATCCGCCGCCAAGCCACAATCAGCTCCCTTCATCGGGGATGTTCAGGACCATCCCGCACGCCTTGCAATGCACTGCATCGATATCGTGGCGGAGCAGCGCGCATTGCGGACAGCGGAAGCGCACCTTCGAGGGTTGCAGCAACGCGCGTGCCAGGTTGAAGAACAGTGTCACGCCCAGGATCATGATGACGACCGAAATCAGCCGCCCGGTTGTGCCGGGCAACGTGATGTCGCCGAAGCCGGTCGTGGTCAGCGCGGTGACAGTGAAGTACAGCGCATCGGCATAGTTGGTGATGTGCTGGTTGGAGGCATGCTGGGTTTCATAGACGATGCCGGTCATGACAAAGATGAAGACCGAGAGGTGCGCGACCGCGAGCACCGCCTCTTCGTTCTGGCGAAACCACGAACTGTCCTTGCGCAGCCGCGCCAGCAATTCATAGGTGTGGAGCAGCCGGACCGTACGCAGGATGCGCAGGAAGCCGGCGCCCTCCCCGATGACGGGCGCGAGAAACGATATGATCGCGGCGATGTCCGCCCAGGTGGCGGGATGCAGCATCTCCCGCAGCCGGGTTCTGCTGATGGACATACGCGCAATGAAGTCGGCGAGAATCGCAAGACCGAACACAATATCGATCCATTCAAGGAAGTCGCCGCGTTCCACGAATGATGTCGCGACGATAAACAGAATGGTCAGGAGGTCGAAGCCGAGCAGCGCATAACGGAAGCGATGGCCGTCGCGGGTATCCGACTCGTAGTAATAGCGAAGCCTTTCCAGGAGAAGGCTCGGCTTTGACTTTGTTCTCGCCATTGAGCTCGCCGCCTCTGTTCACCAGCCAGCGATCGGCGGGGTTTCCTGAATGAGAATACCCGTTTGGCTCATGGAGGAGGATACCGATCTGTCATTCCCGGGGCACGAGCCGCGAACGTATCTTGATCTCGTGGGTGAGCGTCTGGTGGACCGGGCACCTGTCGGCAATTTCCATCAGCCGGGTCCGCACGGTGTCCGCAACGTCGCCCTCGATGGTGATGTCGCGGGTGATCTCGCCGATGTTGCCTTCCCGGGTCTCGCAATCGGCGCAGTCCTCCGCGTGGACCCTGCGATGCGACAGGCGCACGGAGAACCGCTCGGCGGCGAGCCCTTTGCGATCGGCATAGAGGCGCATCGTCATCGAGGTGCAGGCCCCGAGCGCTGCGAGAAGATAGTCGTACGGCCCAGGCCCGGCGTCGTCGCCGCCGACCGCGACCGGCTCACCGGCCAGCAGCACATGGCGCCCGGCCCGCACGCCCTGCGCCAACGGCCCGGTGCGCGTCTCACGCACCTCGACGATCCCCGGCGGTAATGCCTCCGTCGCTTCGGTGGCCGGCAGATAACGCGACGCCCAGGCGGCAATCACGTCGGCAAGATAGATCGCATCCTCGCGCTTGCGCAGGAGATGATCCGCCGTGTCGAGCGAAACAAAGCTCTTGGGATGCCGCGCCGCCGCGAAAATCTGGCTTGCATTGTCGATGCCGACATATTCGTCGCGCGGCGCGTGGCACACCAGCAGCGCCTTCTTCAGCTTCGCCAGACCGTCGAGAATGTTCTGTTCCGCGACATCGTCGAGAAACTGTCTGGTGATGGTGAAGGAGCGGCCCGACAGCGTCACCTTCGCGGTTCCCTTTTCGGCGATCTCCGCCAGATCGGCGGCGAAATTGTGCGTGACGTGGGCGGCCGTTGCCGGCGCGGCGATGGTGACGACGCCCGTTGCTTCCGGCACGTGAGGCGCCGCCGCAAGCACCGCCGCGCCGCCCAGGCTGTGGCCGATCAGCAGCGAAGGCGCGCCGTGGCTTTTCCGCAGATAGTCGGCGGCCGCGACAAGATCCTGGACGTTGGACGAGAAGTTGGTGTTCGCGAACTCGCCCTCGCTCGCGCCGATCCCGGTGAAGTCGAACCGCAGCACGGCCAGGCCGCGGGCCGTGAGAGCCTTGGCGATCTGCGAGGCCGCGAAAATGTCCTTGCCGCAGGTGAAGCAATGGGCGAACAGCGCAAAGGCGCGCGGGTCGGGCGGCGAATTGAGACGGGCGGCCAGATTGTCCCCGGCCGCGCCGGGAAACTCGATTTTCCTCGACTTGATCATTGCCGACTCCGTCCTCGCCCAATCATCTTCCAACGCAGCCGGAAGATGAGTTGGGCCGAAGGCGAAACCCATCCTCGGTGCAAACTACAAATCGGTTGTTCGCGCCTCAGCCATTCCACGGCTGCGTCGTGCGCAGCATATCAAAGCAACACGGCGATAGGTTTGCCAGATCGCGCGCAAGCGCTCCCGCCGGCCGAAGACGGCATGACCGGCGACTACATGCGCGGCTTCAGCGCTTGCCGAGCGTCTTCCACACGCCCTTGGCGGTGGCAACGATTCTGGGCCCGACCACCAGCTCTGCGCTCATGAAGATCAGTGAGCGTGTCCGGCGCACCACGGTGCATTTCGCTTCGACGAACTCGCCGACCTGAACCGCGTCGATGAAATGCACGTCGAGTTGCACCGTGGCCTGCGGCTGCCGCTCGTTGGCGTACCAGCAGGTCATGCCCATCGAGCGGTCGGCAAACGTCATCAGCATACCGCCCTGCACGACGCCGCGGCGGTTGTGGTGCTTCTTCTCCGCCTTGAAGGCGTAGAAATGGGCATCACCCTCCTGCCGTGTCCAGAACGGGCCGACCAGGCCGATGAAGCCCTCGTCGTGGTAGGGCTCCCAGCCCGCGGCCGCGGGATCGAAGGCGGCAATGGCGGGCGGCTCAGGGTTCGGCATCGGGGACTCGCACAATAAATGCCGCGGATGCGGCCTGCGCGGCTCTTAGCATCGCGGGGCGAGGCCTGCCAGCTGGGACGATGGTGCACTCGCAGCCCGCACAACGGGTTATACTGCGGCATGCTGTTCCACTGCCTCATCATGCGTTCCGCCGCCTGCGCCGTCGCCACGGCGATCGCCCTCCTCGCGCCTCCGGCAGTCGCGCAGGGCGGCCGCGAGAAGCCCGATCCCGCCGCCTTGAAGTTCTGGAAGACCGTGCAGGCCGCCTGCGACGCCACCGCGGCAAAGCCCGCGGGCGAGCTCGGCCAGCGCATCGCGCAGACCGCGATCGGCGAATTCAACCGCTTCGGCGGCCACCGGGTCGACGCCAACGGCCGGCTGTTCCATTTCGGGTTGACCGAAGCCGAGCACGAGGAGGACGACGGCGGCGCGCGGCAGGCGAGCCTCGACCATCTCGGCTGGTGGCAGGTGATGAAATACTGGCAGTCGCTGTACGGCAGCGACGCCGCGTCCAAGCTCGAGGCCCGCGGCTATCGCGATGCCTCGACCTCCACGGAGGCGGCGCAGGGCGCGGCGGTGCTGCGAAGCTCGGCCGCGCGGCTGCTGCGCGCCGCGGAAAGCGAGACCGATCCGGCGGTGCGCGAGATCCTGCGCGAGGCCGCGCTGCGGGCTGCGGTCGTCGACACCTCGTGGTCGGCGGCCTTCGTCAGCTACGTGGTCAAGGAGGCGGGCGTCGCGGAGCCCGCGTTTCGCTTTGCCAACGCCCACCGCGCCTACATCTACGACGCGTTCGCAACCAGCGCGGCCGAGGTGGACAAGGCCGCTGATAGTCACGTCTACCGGGCGTGTCCGCTGTCGGCGACGCGGCCCCGCATCGGCGACGTAATCTGCAATCAGCGCGAAAGTGGGCTGGCCGACCTGAACGAAGAGGCGGTGCGCGAGCTCATCCGGGCGGAACTCGCGGGCGGAACCGACACGCGCTCGGTGCGGCGCACCCATTGCGAGGTGGTGGCGCAGATCGATGCGCGGGCGCGCACCATGGTCACCATCGGCGGTAACGTGCTGCAGGCGGTGACCGCGCGGAAGCTCATCCTGCGCAAGCGCAGCCTGAAGCTCTCGGCCGTGCAGAAGGGCCGTTGCGCCGGTTCGGACCGGTGGAACCTGACGGCGGCGGCGGCGAAACCTTTGGACCAGACGCCCCAGGCGCCGGGCAAATGCTCGCTGAACGACAAGAAATGGTTCGTGCTGCTGCAACTGCGATGAAATCGCCAGACCATCGGCATCGTGATTTGCCTGACGGTGGATTTTTGCCATGATTTCAGCCGGAGCGTTCGCCATGATCATTAAAGGGCGTCGAGGGATATGAGGGGGCGCAAGATGGCTCCGGGACCCCGCGTAGGAAGATTCACGCTTGCCATTTCGGCCTTGCTGCCGCTCGCGGGCGCGTGCCTCGCCCTCCTGTCCGCTCCTGCCACCTCCCGCGCCCAGGGTGTCGCTGCCGGCTGCGAGGACGCCGCCGAGATCGCGGTGCTGCCCTCGCCGGTTTCGCCGTGGAAGGGCGTGCCGCTGCGGGTTCTGTTCACCGCCGAAAAGCCGCTCGAGGGCGAGCTGTCGCTGATCGCGCCCGACGGCACGGTCGCGGCGCGCTCGCGCGAACGGCACGGCGGCCCCCCCTACTTCTGGCTCGCCGAGGTGCCCTCGCCCGCCGCCGGCAAGTGGCGCGCGACGCTCACCCGCGAACGCGCGCCGCCCCAGTGCAGCGCGATCACCCGCGAGATCGCCGTGCGCGCCGACCGGCCGCCGGCGCCGGGCTCGGTGGAGGGAAGCGTCTGGCCGCTGCGCAACGCGTGGAATCGCGCCAACGAGAACCTGTTCTCCGCATGGCTCGAGAAGCTGTTCGACGATCCGATCGACGCCGCGCCGTCGTGGCCGGCGCTGCACGAGGTGCTGCGCGATCGTTCGCGCAACATCCTGTTCAATCATCTGGGTCTCAACGAAGACTCGATGAAGATGGTGCTGCGCCCCGACTGCGCCGACCTGCCGTATTTCCTGCGCGCGTATTTCTCTTTCAAGATGGGACTGCCGTTCGGCTATGCGAAGTGCACGCGCGGCGGCGCCGGCCGGGCGCCGACCTGCCCGCAGTGGTACAACATCCAGAACCTCGAGCCGCCGCCGCCCCCGCCGGATCAGCCGCAGCAGGTGGCCGCGACGAACACGCCCGCGGCGACGAGCAGATCGGGCGGATTTTTCGGCAACGCATTCGGCTCTTCTTCGTCGAGCCCGCCCGCGGCTACGGCACCGGCTGCGCCGGTGCCGCCGAAACGACTCGGGCTCGCGGCGGGGTTTGCCAACTATGCGCGGCAGATCGGCGGCGGCGTGCATTCCGGATCGGGGCGCACGGCACTCGCCGACAACAACACCGACTACTATCCCGTGCTGCTGTCGCAGGACACGCTGCGGCCCGGCACCATGTATGCCGATCCGTACGGGCACATCCTGATGATCGTGCGGCGCGTGCCGCAGACCGCGGGCTCGGCGGGCGTCATCCTCGCGGTCGACGGGCAGCCCGACGGCACGGTCGCACGCAAGCGGTTCTGGCGCGGCAATTTCCTGTTCGCGCAGGATCCGGCGCTTGGCGGCCCGGGCTTCAAGCGGTTCCGGCCGGTGGTGCGCGACCAGGGCGGCGGCCTGCGCCGGCTCAACAACGCCGAGATCGCGAAGAACCCGCAATACGCCGACTTCTCGCTCGACCAGGGCAAGCTCAGCGTCGAGGACTTCTACGACCGGATGGACGACGTGATGTCGCCCTCGCCGCTCGATCCGCTGAGCGCGATGAAAGAGGCTATCACCTCGCTCGATGAACAGGTCAAGACGCGCGTCACCTCGGTGGAGAACGGCCGCAAGTTCCAGAACACCGGCAAGGGCGACGCGAACATGCCGGATGGCCCGGCGATCTTCGAGACGACCGGCGCGTGGGAGGATTTCTCGACGCCGTCGCGCGATCTGCGGCTGCTGATCGCGATCGACGTGGTGCGTGGCTTCCCCGACCGCGTCGCGCGGCGGCCCGAGCGCTACGCGATGCCGACAGGCCAGAGCGCCGCGCAGGTGAAGGCGCAGCTGCAGAGCGTGCTCGCCTCCGAGCTTGCGTCGCGCAAATTCTCCTATCCGCGCAGCGACGGCTCGCAATGGACACTGGCGCTGAAGGACGTGGCAGAGCGTGCGGTCGACCTCGAGATGGCCTACAACCCGAATGACTGTGTCGAGCTGCGCTGGGGGGCGCGGGCCGGCAGCGAGGAAGGCGCGACCTGCCGACGGCAGGCGCCGCAGGCGCAGCGCGCGAAGATGACCAAATACCGCGCCTGGTTCAGCGAGCGCCGCCGGCCGCCGCGCGCCTGACATCCGGTTTTCCGCCAGTCCCGCGACGAGCGCCCAAGGCGGGCTGTCGCCTGACTTGCATAGCTTCCGCCGTTGTGGAATGTGGCGCCCGCAACGACCGAGGATTTCGCGATGAACGCGCCAACCGCCGCACCAGGAACAGCCGCCAAGACGGCGTTCAAGGAACTGGTTTTCTCCGGCATGCAGCCGAGCGGCAATCCCCACCTCGGCAACTACCTCGGCGCCATCGTCAAATTCGTCGAGCTGCAGGCGACCCACGACTGCATCTACTGCGTCGTCGACATGCACGCCATCACGGTGTGGCAGGAGCCGGAGGAGCTGGCCCGGGCGATCCGCGAAGTGACCGCGACGTACATCGCCTGCGGCATCGACCCGAAGAAGCACATCGTGTTCAACCAGAGCCAGGTCGCCGAGCATGCGGAGCTCGCCTGGGTGTTCAACTGCGTGGCCCGCCTCGGCTGGATGAACCGCATGACCCAGTTCAAGGAGAAGGCCGGCAAAGACCGCGAGAACGCCTCGCTCGGGCTCTACGCCTATCCGAGCCTGATGGCGGCCGACATCCTGGTCTATCGCGCGACGCACGTCCCGGTGGGCGAGGACCAGAAGCAGCATCTGGAGCTCACGCGCGACATCGCGCAGAAGTTCAACAACGACTATGCGGCATCGATTGCAGCGCGCGGCTTCGGCGATGCATTTTTTCCGCAGCCCGAGCCGCTGATCCAGGGGCCGGCGACGCGGGTGATGTCGCTCCGCGACGGCACCAAGAAGATGTCGAAGTCGGACCCCTCCGAGCAATCGCGCATCAACCTGACCGACGACGCCGACGCCATTGCGCTGAAGATCCGCCGCGCCAAGACCGATCCCGACCCGCTGCCGCATGACGAGAAGGCGCTCGCCGCGCGGCCCGAGGCCGACAACCTGGTGGGCATCTTCGCGGCCTGCTCGAACAAGACCAAGGCCGAGGTGCTGAAGGAATTCGGCGGTGCGCAGTTCTCGGCGTTCAAGCCGGCGCTGGCCGACCTGCTGGTGGCGAGGCTTTCGCCGATCACCGCGGAGATGCGGCGGCTGGTGGCCGACACCGGCTACATCGATCAGGTGCTGGCCGACGGTTCCGTCCGCGCGCAGGCGCTCGCCGCCGAAACCATGAAGGCGGTCAAGGACATCGTTGGCTTCGTGCGGCGGTAGAAAGATATTGCTGCGCAAAAAATTGGCAAAGCGGCGCGCCTTGTGCCGCAGGCGAGCGCCGTGCCACCATTGCGCGGGGCATGCGCATTTGCGAGGCGGACGCTGAATGACGACGACGCGACGGCGGCGGAGCTATGAGGCTGGCCACAAGCCGAAATGGCTGGTTGTGATTGACGACACTCCGGAGTGCGATCGCGCGGTGTACTTCGCCGCGCGGCGCGCCGCGCGCGTCGGCGCCGGTCTGATCATGCTGCGCGTGATCGAGACCCAGGACCGCAACCAGCAATGGCTCGGCGTTGCCGACATCATGAGGGCAGAGGCACAGGATGAGGCCACCGCGATCCTCAACAAATACTCGACGCGCGCCAACGGCGTCGCCGGCGTCACGGCCGAACGGGCGATCCGCGAAGGCAAGACCGCCGAGGAAATCCTCAATCTGATCGAGGAAGACGAGGACATCGCGATCCTGGTGCTTGCCGCCGGAACCGGCAAGGACGGCCCGGGCCCGCTGGTCGCGAGCTTTGCCTTGACGGCGGGCGAGTATCCGATCCCGGTCGCCCTCGTGCCGGGGCATCTCAGCGACGAAGAGATCGACGCGCTGACGTAAGGCCCGGTTTCCCAGTCCCGAATGACGTCCCTGCAGGCCCTGGCCGCGGTTGAACCCTTTGGGCGCAATCGCCACTTATCTGCTATGATGCGCGCGTCGCCCGGGCCTTGAACCCGCTGGCCGGCCAAGGAGAAACCGATGTTCATCCAGACTGAAGCCACGCCCAATCCGGCAACCCTCAAGTTCCTGCCCGGAAGGGCCGTCCTCGAAACCGGCACCCTCGACCTGCGCGATGCGGCCGAAGCGGCGAAATCGCCGCTGGCCGAACGGCTGTTCGCCATCAAGGGCGTCACCGGCGTGTTTTACGGCTCCGACTTCATCACCGTCAGCAAGGCCGACGGCGAATGGGCGCAGCTCAAGCCTGCGATCCTCGGGGCCATCATGGAGCACTTCATGTCCGGCGCGCCGCTGCTCGCGGCGGGTGAGACGGGCGCGGACGAGGAGGACGAGTTCTTCGAGGCGAACGACGCCGAGATCGTCACCACCATCAAGGACCTGCTGGAGACGCGGGTGCGCCCCGCGGTCGCCAATGACGGCGGCGACATCACCTTCAAGGGCTTCAAGGAAGGCATCGTTTATCTGCACATGAAGGGCGCGTGCTCGGGCTGCCCGTCGTCGACCGCGACGCTGCGGCACGGCATCCAGAACCTGCTCAAGCACTATGTGCCTGAGGTGGTGGAAGTCCGCCCGGTCTAAGCGACGAGCCAGTGCTATATCGACGTCGTGCCCGGCCTTATGCCGGGCATCGACATTTTGACGGCTTCAAAATAGCAAGGAAGCCGCAGACCGGACCCACAATACCGGCCATGCCGGTGATAGAATCCCGTTCATGCGCATTCTCGCGATCGACACCGCCCTCGAAGCCTGCGCCGCCGCCGTGATCGACACCGAGCACGGCAAGGTGGCGACCGAGTCGCTGGCGATGGAGCGCGGCCACGCCGAGGCGCTGATGCCGCTGCTCGCCCGCGTCATGCAGAAGGCCGACATGCCCTACGCCGCGCTCGACCGGATCGGCGTCACCACCGGACCCGGCAGCTTCACCGGATTGCGCGTCGGCATCGCGGCGGCGCGCGGCATTGCGCTCGCCGCCGGCAAGCCTGCGTTCGGCCTGACCACGCTTTCGGCGTTTGCCGCCCCGCATATCGCCGCCGACGAAACCTCGGGCGTCACGGTTGCGATCGACGCCCGCCACCAGCACGTCTACCTGCAGGTGTTCGCTCCGGGCGGCCGCACCGCGATCGCGCCGCGCATCGCCAGCCTGGAGGACGCGGTTCGCATGGCGCGCAACCACGCGGCGGTCCGGCTCACCGGCACGGGCGCGGCGATGCTGGCCGCGGCCTGGCCTGCGCGCGAGAAGCCGCCGGTGATCGCCGACGAGCGCCGCGCGCCCGACATCGTCTGGGTCGGACGACTCGCGGTCGCCGCCAACGAAAGCACAAGCCCGCCGAAACCGCTCTACCTGCGCGCCCCGGACGCGCAGCCGCAAGCCGCCGCGAGACTGCCGCGCCGATGATCGGATGGCTGGCACGGCTGTTCGTCCGCGGCGAACCGGTGCTGTCGGAAGCGACAGCGCGCGACGCGCCCGGCATCGCCGCACTGCATGGCGTGTCGTTCCGGCGCGGCTGGAGCGACGGCGAGATCGAGCGGCTCCTGATCGAGCGAAACACGATCGCCCACCGCGCCACCGTCGGGCGCACGCTGTGCGGTTTCATCCTGTCGCGGCTCGCTGCGGGCGAGGCGGAAATTCTTTCGGTGGCGGTGAGTTCGGCGCGGCGCGGCCGGGGGCTGGCGCGGGCACTGCTGCATCTGCATCTGCGGCGGCTCGCGGGTCTCGGCGCGCAAGCGGTGTTTCTCGAGGTCGACGAGGACAACGAGCCGGCGCGAAGGCTCTACAACCGGGCGGGATTCCGGGAGGTCGGCCGCCGTCCGGGCTACTACCGGAAGGATTCCGGGGAGCCCGCCATGGCCCTGGTGCTCCGCCGCGATCTGGTTTGATCCGGTTGCTTTCTGTCGCAATAGACGGCCCAGCGGACCGGTCCTATGATTGGGTTTGAGAGGAACTCGTGAACGCTCCGAAGACCAACATCGAAGCCCTGTGCGCATCCAAGGGCATGCGCATGACCGAGCAGCGCCGCGTCATCGCCCGTGTGCTGGCCGACTCCGCCGACCATCCGGATGTCGAGGAGCTGTACCGGCGCTGCGCCGAGGTCGACAAGAACATCTCGATCTCGACGGTGTACCGGACCGTCAAGCTGTTCGAGGATTCCGGCATCATCGAGCGGCACGACTTCCGCGAGGGCCGGGCGCGCTACGAGCAGATCCCGGAATCGCACCACGACCACCTGATCAACCTCCGCACCGGGCAGGTGATCGAGTTCCAGTCGGAAGAGATCGAGAAGCTGCAGGCCGAGGTGGCGCGCAAGCTCGGCTACAAGCTGGTGGATCACCGGCTGGAGCTTTACGCCGTCCCGCTCGACGACAAATCCCGGCGATAGCCTTTGATCTTCCGTGCTGCAGCCCGTGTGCCGGGCGCAATGCAGCATGCCATGATGCGCTGCAGACCCGGGCCCCCGGTTTTTGATAAGTAACCGGAACCCGCACCTGCGGCGCACCGAGCACCCGACCGATATGAACGAGCAACTGAAATTTCCCGCCGGCACCGCGTTCGGCTCGATCGGCCATCCGATCCGCCGCAAGGAGGACGCGCGGCTTTTGACCGGCAAGGGCCGCTACACCGACGACTTCAATCTCGAGGGCCAGACCTATGCCGCGATGGTGCGCTCGCCGCACCCACATGCGCGCATCGTGCGCATCGACACCGCCGCAGCAAAGGCGATGAAGGGCGTGCTGCTGGTGCTGACCGGCGAGGACTGCAAAGCCGACGCGCTGAAGCCGATTCCGCATTCGCCGGTGCCGTCCACCCACTTCGACATGAAGCTCACCGCCAAGGGCGGCAAGCCGGTGTTCGCCGGGCGGCACGCGCTGCTGCCCGCCGACAAGGTCCGCCATGTCGGCGAGCCGGTGGCGGCGGTGATCGCGGCGACCCGCGCACAGGCGATGGATGCCGCCGAAGCCGTCGCGGTCGAATACGAAGAGCTGCCCTACACCGTGCTGACGGACGATGCGCTGGCGCCGGGCCGCGCGCCGCTGTGGGACGAGGCGCCGGACAACGTGCTGGTGGACTGCTGGTTTGGCGACCGGGAGAAAACCGACCTCGCGTTCGCGAAGGCCGCGCACGTGGTCAAATCCACCTTCAACATCGGCCGCGTCACCGCGGTGACGATGGAGTTGCGCTCGGCGCTCGGCGACTACGACAACGCGACCGGCCGTCATACGCTCTATTGCGGCGGCGGCGGCGCGGTGAAGCAGAAGGCCGAGATCGCCGGCATCCTCGGCCTCCCGCCCGACAAGGTGCGGGTTCTCTCCTACGACATCGGCGGCAATTTCGGCTCGCGCAACCGGCCCTATGTCGAATACGGCATCGTGGTGTGGGCCGCCGGCAAGCTGAAGCGGCCGGTGAAATACACCGCCACGCGATCGGAGGCGTTCCTCACCGACTACCAGGGCCGCGATCTCATCACCACGGTGGAGGCCGCGTTCGACCAGGGCGGCCGGATCCTGGCGATGCGCGCCGACAATGTGAGCAATGTCGGCTCGCACTGCGTGTCGCTGTCGCCGCTGTCGAAGGGCTCGGGGCTGATCACCGGCAGCTACGACATTCCGGCCGCGACCTTGCGGTCGCGCGCGGTGTTCACCAACACCATGCCGACCAACGCCTACCGCAGCTCGGGACGGCCCGAGGTGACCTTCGCCATCGAGCGGCTGATGGACATGGCGGCCGACCAGATCGGCATGGACCGCGTGAAGCTGCGCCGCAAGAACCTGGTGCGGCCGAAGGCGATGCCGTACCGCAACGCGGTCGGCATGCTCTACGACAGCGGCACCTACGAGGCCAACATGGACCTCGCCATGAAGATCGCCGACGTCGAGGGGTTCAAACAGCGGAAGCGCGAGGCGAAGAAGCGCGGCAGGCTCTTGGGCCTCGGCATCTCGAACTACGTCGAGTCCTCGATCGGCGCGCCGAAGGAGCGCACCGAGATCACCGTGAAGCCGGACGGCAGCGTCGACGTGGTGATCGGCACGCAGCCGAGCGGCCAGGGCCACGAGACGAGCTTCGCGCAGGTGGTCGCCGATCTCATCGCGGTGCCGGTGCAAGCCATCAACGTCATCATCGGCGACACCGACATCGTCAGCGTCGGCGGCGGCTCGCATTCCGGCCGCTCCATGCGCCACGCCGGAACCGTGATCGTGAAAGCCGTGCCGGAACTGATCGGCAAGGGCCAAAAGATCGCGGCGCTGGCGCTCGGAATCGATGCCGGCAAGATCGAGTTCAAGGACGGCCGTTTCTCGTCGCAGGCGAGCAACCGCAGCTTCGATTTCCTGGAGCTTGCGAAGGAGGCCGAGCGGCTCGCCATGCCGGCCGATCTCCAAGGCGGCCTTGCGGTCGCCTGCGACAACGAGATGCACGAGCCGGTGTTTCCCAACGGCTGCGCGATCTGCGAGATCGAGATCGATCCCGACACCGGGCTCCCCACCATCACGCGTTACGCCGCGGTCGACGACGTCGGCCGCTGCATCAATCCGCTGATCGTTCACGGCCAGACGCATGGCGGCATCGCGCAGGGCGTGGGCCAGGCGATGTGGGAGCAGTGCTACGTTGATCCGTCATCCGGGCAGCCGCTCACCGGATCGTTCATGGATTACGGCATGCCGCACGCCCACACGCTGCCGTCGTTCAAGGCGGAGATCGTCGAGGTGCTGTCGCCGACCAATCCGCTCGGCATCAAGGCCGGCGGCGAAGGCGGAACCACGCCGGCGCTCGCGGTGATCGTCAGCGCCATCGTCGATGCGCTCAAGGACTACGGCATCCGCGACATCACCATGCCGGCGACACCCTATGCGATTTGGCAGGCGATCCAGCAGGCCAAGGCAACCACGAGCGGGACAGGCACAGACAAGTCGATGACGCCATAAGCTCTGATGGATGCCGGGAAACCATCCAGTCCCACGAGCCTCACGCACCGGGAAACCCTGGTGGTCGTGCTCGGCGTGCTGCTGCCCGTGTTCATGGGCTCGCTCGACAACACCATCATCGCCAGCGCCCTTCCCACCATCGGCCGCGAATTCAACGACGTCCACAACCTGCCCTGGCTGGTGACGGCCTATCTGATCGCCAACACCGCGATCACGGCGCTCTACGGCAAGATCAGCGACATCCGCGGCCGCCGGTTCACGCTGATGATCGCGCTGGCGCTCTACATGCTGGGCTCGATCGTCAGCGCGCTCGCGCCCAACATGTTTGTGCTGATTCTCGGTCGCGTGCTGCACGGCCTCGGCGGTGGCGGGCTCACCTCGACCGGCATGGTGGTGCTGGGCGACATCGCCGCGCCCAAAGACCGCGGCAAGTATTACGGCTATTTCTCGATCACCTACACCACCGCGGGCGCGCTCGGGCCGGCGCTCGGCGGCGCGATCGCCGAATACCTGCACTGGTCGGTGATCTTCTGGATGAACATTCCGCTCGGCCTGATCGCAATGGCGCTGACGCTCACGCTACTGCGCCGGCTGCCGCGGCGCGAACAGCCGCACCGGCTCGACTTCGTCGGCGCGGCGCTGGTCATGGCATCAAGCTCCTCGTTCATGCTGGCGCTGAGCATGGGCGGCGTGAACTATCCGTGGCTGTCGGCGCCGATTCTCGGACTGTTCGCGGCGGCGCTCGTTCTGGGTGTCGCCTTTATTGTCCGGCTGCGCACCGCACCCGAGCCGCTCATTCCGCTGTCGATCCTCAATGACCGCGAGGTGCGACTTGCGGTCGCCGTGAACGCCTTCGGCTGGGCACCGATTGTCGGCCTGAATGTGTTCCTGCCGGTCTATCTGCAGAACGTCGTCGGCATGCAGCCGGCGAGCGCGGGCTTGAGCGTGCTGATGCTCGCGATGATGCTCAACATCAGCGCCGGCATCACCGGCACCATCCTGCCGACGCGCGTCCACTACAAACGCATTCCCATCGCCGGGCTTTTACTCGCAATCGCCGCGGTGCTCACGCTGGCGTGGCGCGCCACCAGCATCTCGCTACTGGAATTCGAGGTCCTGCTGTTTCTGATCGGCTGCGGTTTCGGCTGCATGCCACCGCTCGCCGCCACCGCGCTGCAAAACAACGTGTCGATCCACACCTTCGGGTCGGCAGTGGCGACCATGCAGTTCTCCCGCAATTTGCTGGCGACCATGCTGGTCGCGATCTTCGGCGTGTTGGTGCTGACCGGCATGGATGTCGCAGGTGGCAAGGTGGTCGATCAATATTCGGTCGACGGATTCGTCCGCGTGTTCCTCGCGGTCGCCGCAAGCTTCGCGATCTCGCTGGTTGCCATCGTCTTGCTGCGCGAAAAGCCGCTGCTCGAGACGCATGTTTAGCCGCAGACACGCGCCGGTTTTGCGCTATCCTGCTCCCGCTTGAAGCGACGAGACGGCGCCGCGGCAAACGACGGCGCTCCGCGCCTGGCACGGAGGGAACGTCATGATTGCAATCCGCAGGTTGCCGTTTGCCGCATTGGCCATGGCGCTTGGCGCCACTCTCGGCGCCGGCACGTGGGCCACGCCCGGCCACGCTCAAGGCAAATATCCGGAGCGTCCGGTCAAGGTGGTGGTCGGCTTCACGGCCGGCGGCGGCACCGATGTTGCCGCGCGCTTGATCGCGCAGAAGCTGTCCGAGGCGATGGGCCAGACCTTCGTGGTCGAGAACCGCGCCGGGGCCAGCGGGCTCATTGCGTCGGAGCAGGTCGCCAAGGCGCCGGCCGACGGCTACACCATCATGGTCGGCAGCCAGACCACGCTCGCGGTGGCGCCCGCGCTCTACACAAAAATCCAGCTCGATCCGGTCAAGGAACTCACCGGTCTGGCGATGATCGGCGTCTCGCCGCTGGTCGCCGTGGTCAATGCCAACTCGCCGATCAAGTCGCTGCAGGACCTGATCGCGGAAGCCAAGGCCAAGAACGGCACCATGAACTTCGCCTCGGGCGGCGTCGGCACCACGCCGCACATGGCCGGCGAACTGCTGGCGTTCAGCGCCGGGATCAAGATGGTGCACGTCGCCTATCGCGGCGAAGCGCCGGGCGTGAACGATCTGCTCGGCGGGCAGATTCCGTTCATGTTCTCCAACCTTTCGGTGGTGAAGGGAAACATCGAGGGCGGCAAGCTGCGCGCGCTCGCGGTGACAAGCTCCAAGCGCGTCCCGTCGCTGCCCAACGTGCCGACCATCGCCGAAACCTTCCCCGGGTTCGACGCCGCGACCTGGTTCGCGCTGGTCGCGCCCGCGGGAACGCCGCCGGAGGCGATTGCGAGGATCAACGCCGAGACGAAGAAGATCGTCGCGACCGCCGACTTCCAGCAGCGCTTCGAGCAGATCGGCATGATCCCCGACCAGGACCGGGCGCCCGACGCGATCAACGCCTACATCAAGGCGGAGGTCGCCAAGTGGGCGAAGGTGATCAAGGATGCGGGCGTTAAACCTGCCGACTGAGCCGCCCTTGCGGCGGCCAGATCGGGTTTCCATTTCGGGGCGAAAGCGGCTAAGACCAAGGCGTTCGGCGGGTCGCGCCCGCCGCTGCTTGCACCGCTGCTTGTCTCTTGTAACCGACTGATGTACCAACAGAATTGGCTGGACCGCCCGCCGACGGCATGACCGGACCCCGCAAGCTTTTCGTCAAGTCCTACGGCTGCCAGATGAACGTCTACGATTCGCATCGTATGGCGGACACGCTCGCCGCCGAGGGCTATGTCGAGACGGCGACCCCCGACGATGCCGACCTCATCGTCCTGAACACCTGCCACATCCGCGAGAGGGCCGCCGAGAAGGTCTACTCGGAGCTCGGCCGGATGCGCGTGCTCAAGCAACAGGCTGCCCAACAGGGCCGCGAGATCAAGGTCGCGGTCGCGGGCTGCGTCGCGCAGGCTGAAGGCCAGGAGATCCTGCGCCGCGCGCCCACCGTCGATCTGGTGTTCGGCCCGCAGAGCTATCACCGCCTGCCGGACATGCTCGAGCGCGCCAAGTCCGGCAAGGTGGTCGACACCGAGTTCCCGCCCGAAGACAAGTTCGATCATCTCGCGGCACCGAGCAAGGCCGCGACCAGGAAGCGCGGCGTGTCGGCCTTCATCACCGTGCAGGAAGGCTGCGACAAGTTCTGCACCTTCTGCGTGGTGCCCTACACGCGCGGCTCCGAAGTGTCGCGCCCGGTCGAAAAGATCGTCGCCGAGGCCACGCGGCTCGCCGATGCGGGCGTGCGCGAGATCACGCTGATCGGCCAGAACGTCAACGGCTATCACGGCGAGGACGCAGGCGGCCGCGCGGCGACGCTCGGAGTACTTCTGCAACGCCTTGCGGACATTCCGGGCGTCGCGCGGCTGCGCTACTCGACCAGCCATCCGTGCGATATGGACGACAGCCTGATTGCGGCGCACCGCGATCTGCCGGCGCTGATGCCGCAGCTTCACCTGCCGGTGCAGTCCGGTTCCGACCGCATTCTCGAGGCGATGAACCGCCGCCACACCCGCGCCGATTATCTCCGCATCGTCGACCGAATGCGCGCCGTGCGGCCCAACATCGCGTTCACGTCGGACTTCATCGTCGGCTTCCCCGGCGAAACCGACCAAGACTTCGCCGACACGATGAAACTCGTCGACGACGTGGGCTTCGTCACGGCCTACACCTTCAAATATTCGCCGCGGCCCGGCACACCCGCGGCCGAAATGGATCAATTGCCGGAAGCGATCAAGGACGAACGGCTGCAACGGCTGCAGCGCGACATCGCGGCCCGCCAGGCGGCGTTTCTTGCAAGCCAGCAGGGCGTGACGTTCGACGTGCTGTTCGAGAAGTCCGGCCGTTACCCCGGCCAGATCGTCGGCCGCTCGCCCTATCTGCAGCCGGTGCAGGTCATGGGCCCGACATCTTTGATTGGTGAAATCGCGTCCGTGACCGTCACCGAGCTGAGCGCCAACAGCCTGTTCGGCGCCCTGGCCGGTTCTCTGGTGAGTTCTCTTGCCAAAGCGCCCGCCCGGGCCGACCATCCGCAAACCGAAGCTGCACAAATCGAAGCTGCAGGAGCCTGATGCCGTTGCAAACGCTCGGACCCGGACAAGGACTGGTGCCCTCCTCCGAAGGCACTCCGACCCAGGTCGTGCTCGCCTTCGACGACAACCGCCACGCCTCCGTGCTGTTCGGCCAGTACGGCCAGAACCTCGCTCTGATCGAGCGGCGTCTCAATGTCGCCGCCGAGCAGCGCGGCAATCACGTCACCATCGAGGGCTCGCGCGACGCGGTCGAACAGGCGCGGCGCGTGCTCGAAGGCCTCTACGAGCAGGTGAAGCGCGGACAGGACCTGCAATCCGGCGAGGTCGAGGCGGCGATCCGGCTGGCCATCGCGCAGGGCTCGCTGTTCGACTTCGACGCGGCCGGTGCGCGCACCGGCTTCGAGGAAATCAACCTGCGCAAGCGGCCGGTGCGCGCGCGCACCGCGGCGCAGGACGCCTATATCCGCGCGCTGCGCAAGAACGCGCTGGCGTTCGGCATCGGCCCGGCCGGCACCGGCAAGACCTGGCTCGCCGTGGCCTATGCGGTCGCGCTGTTCGAGCGCAAGGAAGTGGATCGCATCATCCTGTCGCGGCCCGCAGTCGAGGCCGGCGAACGGCTCGGCTTCCTGCCTGGCGACCTGCGCGAGAAGATCGACCCGTATCTGCGGCCGATGTACGACGCGCTGTTCGACCTGATGGACTCGCGCATCGTCGAGCGCGCGATGCAGACCAACGAGATCGAAATCGCGCCGCTCGCCTTCATGCGCGGCCGCACGCTGTCGAACGCGATCGTCATTCTCGACGAGGCGCAGAACACCACGGCGATGCAGATGAAGATGTTTCTCACGCGACTCGGCGAGAACAGCCGGATGATCGTCACCGGCGATCCGAGCCAGGTCGATCTGCCGCCCGGCCAGACCTCGGGTCTCGCCGAAGCCACGCATCTTTTGAAGAACGTCGAGGGCATCGGCATCGCGGCGTTCACGGCCGAAGACGTCATCCGCCACGAGCTGGTGCAGAAGATCGTCGCCGCCTACGACAGGGCCGACGCGGCGCGCCGGCGCGGGGCCAAAGATTGAGGCCCAAAGGATTGAGATCCAGGCGCCGCCGCAAATCCGTCGCTCCCGCCCGGCCTCGCAGGCGGAACCGGGAACCCGTCAGGATCGAGATCGTCGTCCGCTCGACGCTCTGGCGGAAATGCCGCACCGCCCAATCGGTTGTCCGCAAAGCGGTTTTGGCCGCGGCGAAAGCCGTCTCAACGCCCGGAGCCGAGCTTGCTATCGTGCTCGGCAATGATTCGGCGATCAAAGCGCTCAATCGCGACTGGCGGGGCAAGAATGCGGCAACCAACGTGCTGTCGTTCCCGGCCGCGCCGGACGAGCCCTGCCGCAAAGGGCGGAAAATCCGCCCGGCCGACCCCATATATTGGTGATATCGTCATTGCCTATCAGACGACCGCCCGCGAAGCGGCCGCCGAGGGCAAGCCGTTCAGCCACCACCTTGCCCACCTCGCCATCCACGGATTTCTGCATCTGCTCGGCTATGATCACGAGAACGACCGCGACGCCGACAAGATGGAACGCCTGGAGCGCCGGATTCTCGGGCGCCTCGCGGTGCCCGACCCTTACGCGCCGCGCCCGCCCGCAAACTGAAAAGTATCATGCCCCAATCCGACGCACCGGGCCGGCCGGCTGACCCGGCCGGCGCTCCGAACGAACCGCGCAACCTTCCGGTGCCGGTCCCGCGCCCGATCGCGGGCGACAGCGAAGGCTTTTTCGCGCGCATAGCGCGGGCGTTCCTCGGCTGGAGGAACGGCCCGACCCGCGCCGATATCGAAGTCGTGCTCGAAGCGGCAGGTCCCGGCGAAGCCGGCGTGTCGCCGGAAGAGCGCACCATGATCCGGAACATCCTGGCGCTGCGCGGGCGCCGGATCGAGGACGTCATGGTGCCGCGCGGCGACATCGTCGCGGTGCAACAGGACATCTCGCTGGGCGAACTGGTGAAGGTGTTCGAGAAGGCAAGCCACTCGCGGCTGGTCGCCTACAACGACACGCTCGACGATCCGGTCGGCATGGTGCACATCCGCGACCTGATCGCGTTCATGACCGCGCAGGCGAAGATCGATCCCGCGAAGCCCACGCGCCGCAAGAAGCCGCGCGCCGGCAAGCCTCGACTTCAACGCCATCGATCTCGCGCTCCCGCTGTCGTCGACCAGGATCATGCGCGAGATGCTGTTCGTCCCGCCGTCGATGCCGGCGCTCGACCTCTTGGAGAAGATGCAGGCGACGCGCATCCATCTCGCGCTGGTGGTCGATGAATACGGCGGCACCGACGGTCTCGTTTCGATGGAGGACATCGTCGAGCAGATCGTCGGCGATATCGCCGACGAGCACGACGAGGACGAACTTGCCGGCTGTCGTGCGCGAGAATGACGGATCGTATGTGGCCGACGCGCGCGCCCGGCTCGAAGACGTGACCGCGGCCGTCGGCGTCGCGTTCAATGTCGGCGATGCCGCGCAGGAGGTCGACACCATCGGCGGCTACCTGATGTCGCAGGCCGGCCGGCTGCCGCTGCGCGGCGAACTGGTGGCAGGCCCCGAGGGCTTCGAGATCGAGGTGCTGGATTCCGATCCGCGGCGGATCAAGAAGGTCCGCATCCACTCCAGCAAGAACGTCCGCATCGAGCGCGACCGCGAAGGCCGCCGCCGCTACCGGCCCTCCGACGCGGCGGCCGCCGCAGCCCTGACGCTTGCGCCGGCTTCTGCACCGTCTGCCGAACCGGCGGCGGACGAAACGGCGAAGGCGCCGCAACAGGCCGCCGACACCGACACGCCGCGCAAATCGTGACCGCGATCGAAACCCGCGCATCAGGATCGGCGATCACGCGCCTCGCGCACTGGATCGTGCTGAGCTGGGGATGGCGGCGCGCGCTGGTCGCGCTCGCGGCGGGCGCCTGCTCGGCGCTGGCGATGCCGCCGGTCGACGCGTGGCCGGTGCTGTTCCTGACCTTGCCGGTGCTGGTGTGGCTCGCCGACGGCGCGGCGGGCGGGCGGCTTGGCGGAATTCCCGGCGCGGCGATCGCCGGATGGTGGTTCGGCTTCGGCTATCACCTCGCGGGACTGTACTGGGTCGGCCACGCGTTCCTGGTGGACGCCAAGACCTTCGGCTGGCTGCTGCCTTTCGCGGTGACCGCGCTGCCCGCCGGCATGGCCTGCTACACGGCGCTCGGCCTTGCGCTCGCGCGCATGCTCTGGACGCGCGGGCCGGGGCGGCTGATCGCGCTCGCGGTCGCGCTCACCGTGACCGAATGGCTGCGCGGCTTCCTGTTCACCGGTTTTCCCTGGAACGCCTACGGCTACGCGCTCACCGGCCCGCTCGCGCTTTCGCAAGGCGCGGCGCTGATCGGCATCTGGGGACTGACATTCGTCGCCGTCGCGGTGTTCGCGAGCCCCGCGGTGCTGCTCGACGAGCGCGTCGATACGCGGCGGCCGTGGATGCCGCTCGCGCTTGGCGTCGCAGTCCTCGCGGCGCTGGCGGCCTACGGCACGTGGCGGCTGTCGCGTACGCCGACCGCGTTCGTCGACAATGTGCGGCTGCGCATCATGCAGCCCAACCTGCAGCAGGACCAGAAGTTCAACTACTCCGCCAGGCAGCGGGTGATGAGCCAGTATCTCGAATTGTCGGACCGTTCGACCGGTCCGCAGTCGTCGGGCGTGCGCGATGCGACGCACCTGATCTGGCCGGAGTTGGCGTTTCCGTTTTTGCTGACGCGCGAGCCCGAGGCGATGGCGCAGATCGCGGCGCTGTTGCCGCAGGGCACCGTGCTGATCACCGGCGCGATCCGCGCGCCGGAGGCGGCGCCCGGCAAGAAGATCGAGCGCGCCTACAACTCGATCTACGTCATCGACCACGACGGCACGATCCTGTCGGTCTACGACAAGATTCACCTGGTCCCGTTCGGCGAATTTCTGCCGTTTCAGAGCTTCCTCGAAAGCCTCGGCATCATGCAGCTCACCAAGCTGCCCGGCGGATTCATTCCCGGCGAGCGGCGGCGCGCGATGGATGTGCCACGCGCGCCGCGCATGCTGCCGTTCGTCTGTTACGAGATCGTCTTTCCGGGCGAGGCAACGTCCGGCAGCGAGCGGCCCGGCTGGATGCTCAACCTCACCAATGACGGATGGTTCGGCCATAGCAGCGGCCCCTATCAGCATCTGCGCCAGGCGCAGGTGCGCGCGATCGAGCAAGGCCTGCCGCTGGTGCGCGCCGCCAACACCGGCGTGTCGGCGGTGATCGACCCGGCCGGCCGCACCGTTCGATCGTTGCCGCTTGGGACCGAAGGCGTGCTCGATGCACAACTGCCGCGGCGGATCGAGCCGCCGCTTTACGCGCGCACCGGCGATGCAGGGTTTTTCCTGACACTTGCAATCGTCACGATTGTTCTCATTCGCCGGCGCGCACGCCGCGCGTAGCACCGGTGGCCGTATATGCGCTCGGCGCGTGTCGGCTTATCGACGATGACGTCTGGTGATGACGCGTCATGCTAATGCGTCATGATGATGCGTCATGACGTCCGGTGGTATGCGGTTAGGGCGGCGCGCGTAAAGCCTTAAGCCAGCGTCCGAAAAGCATGATGTCCCCAAATTGAACAATTTCACGCGCAAGTTTCAGATATCGTTGTCGCTACGTGAAGTCCTGCCAACCAGAGCTATTTCACGGATTGCACACGCGTTTGAACTGTGAGCAATAACGGGTTTCTTTCGAGGAACCGGAGCTAAGACCAGACATGATGGCTAAGAAGGCGCCCAATCCTACGGACAAGCACGTAGGTGCAAGGGTGCGTATGCGTCGGATGATGTTGGCAATGAGTCAGGAGAAGCTCGGAGACGCGCTCGGTCTCACCTTCCAACAAGTGCAGAAGTACGAGAAGGGTGCGAACCGAATCGGCGCGAGCCGGCTTCAACAGATCGCACACATCCTGCAAGTGCCGGTGTCGTTCTTCTTCGAAGGCGCGCCGCACGCTCCGGGACAAACGCAGGACGGATTCGGCGAGGCGCCGTCGCCCGCCTATGTCTCCGACTTCCTGGCGACCTCCGACGGGCTCGCGCTGACCAAGGCCTTCATGGGCATCAAGGACGCGAAGCTCCGCCGCCGGATCGTCGATCTGGTCGAGCAGATCGCGGCCGACAACAAGCGCTGATCCGGAGTCGCGGTTCGGACGTTCACCCGAATTTCCGGTTTGCTCCGAGGCGAGATTTCGAACGAGGCGACGCCCCGCTTTGTGGCGATCGCGCCGGCCCTCGCGTCGCGATAGCGCGTCGAAGACGCGCGTAAACGCGCTGGTGGCGCCACTCGGCGGCGCGGCAGTCAAGCTTATGATTCCAGTGTCCCTTTGAACCCGAAGCTCGCGGGCGCCTGCTGAGCAATCGTGCGAACTTCAGGTTCGGACACTGGCCCGCCGGCACCGCTGGGCACGACCGGAACGTTTGCCCACGGCGTCCCACATCTTGACCGCGTTGCCTTCCGCTGCAAAAAGGTTCGAGCCTTTGCACGGCGGACCCTTGTTGCCGCCATTACAGGAGACTGTACGTGTCCCGCTCAAACTTCCTGTTCACCAGTGAATCCGTATCCGAGGGTCATCCGGACAAGGTCTCCGACCAGATTTCCGATGCCATTCTCGATGCCTTCATCGAGAAGGATATCAAGCTCGGCATCGCCGACGACAGCCAGATCAACACCCGGCTCGGCTGCGAAACGCTCTGCACCACCAACAAGATCGTGGTGGCGGGCGAAGGCCGCGGCCAGTTGTTCAAGACGATCAACGGCGTGTCGGTGGTCGACCGCGAGTTGATCACCGAGATCGCCCGCGGCGTGGTCAAGGACATCGGCTACGAGCAGAACGGCTTCTCCTATCACGGCGCCGACGTCGAGGTGCTGCTGCACGGCCAGTCGCCCGACATCGCCATGGGCGTCAACGCCAAGAAGAAGAAGGGTGGCGAAGAGGAAGGCGCCGGCGACCAGGGCATGATGTTCGGTTACGCCTGCACCGAGAGCGAGGTCTACGAGAAGGGCACCTTTATGCCGGCGCCCATTTTCTTCGCGCACAGGATCCTGAAGGTGCTCTCCGAGAAGCGCCGCGCCGGCCAGCTTCACGACCTGCAGCCCGACGCCAAGAGTCAGGTCACCGTGCAATACGTGAACAACAAGCCGGTTGGCTGCACCAAGGTCGTGGTTTCGACCCAGCACAACGAGAAGAGCCGCAACGGCAAGAAGTATACGCCGGGCATGGTCAAGGACCTGATCGGCAACGCGGTGGAGTCCGCACTGCCGAAGGGCTGGATGCCGAAGAAGTCGTCCGACTTCCTGGTAAACCCGACCGGCAACTTCGTGGTCGGCGGACCGGACGGCGACTGCGGCCTGACCGGCCGCAAGATCATCGTCGACACCTACGGCGGCTATGCGCCGCACGGCGGCGGCGCGTTCTCGGGCAAGGACCCGACCAAGGTGGATCGCTCGGCCGCGTATGCCGCGCGCTATCTCGCCAAGAACGTGGTGGCCGCCGGTCTCGCCACCCAGTGCACGATCCAGATCGCCTATGCGATCGGCGTTGCCGATCCGATGTCGGTCCTGGTCGACACCCACGGCACCAGCAAGATCGACGAGCGCAAGCTCGCGAAGGTGTTGCCGGAAATCTTCCGGCTGACGCCGACCAACATCCGCCGCTCGTTGAAGCTCAACCGGCCGATCTACCGCCGCACCGCCGCCTACGGCCACTTCGGCCGTGCGCCCGAGAAGGATGGCGGTTTCTCCTGGGAGCAGACCAACCTGGTCAACGAGCTCAAGAGCGCGTTCAAGTAGACAGCGCTTCATTCATTGCATGCGATGCCCGGCCAACCGCCGGGCATCGCTGTTTTTAGACCTTCCGAATATATTGCCGGCATGGACGATGAGCCGAAACAGCGAGGCGGCGCTTTCTTCGGCCGGCGCAAGGGACATGCGCTGAAGCCGCGCCAGGCGGCACTGTTCAACACGCTGCTGCCGAAGCTCGCGATCGACCTCACCACACCGGCGCCCGCCGACCTGCGCGCGCTGTTCGACGGCGTCGACGACGTGCGCCTCGAAAGCGGCTTCGGCGGCGGCGAGCATCTGATCGCCGAAGCGTCGCGGCATCCGCGCACAGGCTTCATCGGCATCGAGCCGTTCATCAACGGCATGGCGAAGGCGCTGGCCGCTATCGACGAACGCAAGCTCGTCAACATCCGCCTGTATCACGGCGATGCGACGGACATGCTGGCATGGCTGCCGAAACATAGCCTCGCCCGTTTCGATCTTCTCTATCCCGATCCATGGCCGAAGCGCCGGCACTGGAAGCGCCGCTTCGTGCAGGACAAGAGCGTTGCCGGGATCGCCGGCGCAGTCCGGCCGGGCGGCGAATTTCGTTTTGCCAGTGACATTTCCGGCTACATCGAATGGACGCTGATGCGTGTGCTGCGATCGCCCGATTTTATCTGGACCGCCGAACAAGCCGACGATTGGCGCAAGCCGTGGCCGGGCTTCACCCGCACACGCTACGAGGCGAAAGCCGTACGCGAAGGCCGCACGCCCTGCTACCTGGTTTTCAGACGAAAATAGCGATCAGTCGTCGCCCGGCGGGCTGACCTGCCAGAACCGCACCACGCGCTGCGCGGTCGATGCCGACAGCCGCTCGAAATTGGCGAGCGATTCATCGAGCGACTGGCCGGACGTGCCCTTGGCGCTCGGCCGCGACATGATGATCGCGCGCACGGTCTCCCAGTTGTAACCCGCGGCCTTGCAGAGAATGAGGATCGGGTCCGGCCGGTCGCCCGCCATCAGGCGGTCGGCGGTCTCGACTGGCACGCCGCAGAGCACGGCCAGCGCAGACACGGTCTCCTCGAACTTCTTCTGGTTGGCGAAGTCGACGAGTTCCGGCTCGCCAAGCTCGTTGGTCTGATGCATCGCGACCACGGTGCGCATCGCGTGCGTGTAGTCACGCACCGGCACCGACTTGTCGTATTCGCGGGAAATCTTGTCGAGCACGCGCTGGATTTCGGCACGCGTCTCGGGCTTGGCGGAGGCCAACAGGCGCTGCTGCACCACCATCGTCGCGCGCACCAGAAGCTCGCGGAACAGGTGCGGCGGAATGTCCGGGCGCGAGCCGACCTTCTGGGCCAGGTCCTCGTCGCCCTCGGCGCGCTTCACCAGCGCGGAGAACCCGCCCTCGGAGAATTTGGCCGACTGGTTGTCCGCGACGGTGAGCACCACCTCGGGATTGCCGCGCCGCACCAGCACGTCGGTCACCGCTTCGCCGAGGTCGGCGCGGCCGGCGATGGCGGCGAGATGCGCCTGGCCCCTGGTCCTGGCAAGTTCGACCAGTTCGCTTTCGCGAAGCCGCGGCGACTGCGCCAGCACGGGACCCGCGACCGCGATGTCCTCGTCCTTGGCGAGCGTGTGCATCAGCTCGGTCGGTGCATTCGTGAGCGACGCCAGCGACTGCGCCATTTCGGAGCGCGCCTTCGCCTCGATCTCGTCGACCAGACGGCAGAGCACGTCGTCGAACAGGCCGATGTGGTCTTCGTTGAAGCTCGCCGCGCCGTCGACGAACAGGTTGGCGATGCGCTTGACGGTTGTGGCGCGCCGGTCGGCGGTGCCGTGCTGGATGACGTCTTCGAGCTCTGGAATCAGGGACGCAGACGTGGACATAAAAAAATTCCTGCCGGCGTACAAACTCTCCGGCCCTCGCCGCGCCACGTTAGGTGCGTTTTGTAAAGGAACCGTTAGTCAATTCCGAGCCGATCCTTGCCCTTGCAAGGCTCTGAAAAACCGCTATATTCCGCGCGTCTGTAGTAGACATCTCATAACGATCGGATGATCCGATCGGATGTTGAGAGTGGGCCCCCCGGGACCCGCTCTTTTTTGTTACCCGGAGACCCCTTTTGGGCCGGCGGGCAAGAAAAAGCGCGCAAAATCCAAGGGTTACAGGCACCGAAGCGGACGGATGACCGAGACTGTCGATACGACCCATAGCGCGGCGGAAGGCGCCGAGAAGCGCCTGATCGTCGATCCCGGAGTGGCGGCGCGCGTCGCCGCCGTGGTGGAGCCCGTGCTGGAAAGCCTGGGCTACCGGCTGGTGCGCGTGCGCGTATCGGGTCTCGACGGCTGCACCGTGCAGGTGATGGCGGAGCGGCCCGACGGCACGATGACGATCGAGGACTGTGAGACCTGCTCGCGCACGCTGTCGCCGGTGCTCGACGCGACCGATCCGATCGATCGCGCCTATCGGCTGGAGCTGTCGTCGCCCGGCCTCGACCGCCCGCTGGTGCGGCTGTCCGATTTCGAACGCTATGCCGGCAACCAGGTGAAGATCGAAATGGCGGTGGCCGCCGAAGGCCGCAAGCGGTTCCGCGGACAATTGCTCGGCGCCGAAGGCAATCTCGCGCGCATCAAGCGCGACGACGCGCCCGCGGGCGAGCCCGCCGACGTGATGCTGCCGATCGAGGACATGGCCGAGGCCAAGCTGGTTCTGACCGACGCGCTGATCGCGGAGTCGCTTCGCCGCGGCACCGAACGCGAGCAGCAGCAACAGGCATTCAACGACAATCAACCAGGCCAAACCCAATCTGATCAGGTGCGGCCTGATCATGGCCGTCGAAATCATCCAACACACCAGCGGAATTCAAGTCCCCGCGCCTCCGGCAACAACCGGAATCGCGCCCAGCACGAAGGAGAATGAGCGATGGCCGTCAGCGCCAACAGGCTCGAGCTGTTGCAGATCGCGGATGCGGTCGCCCGCGAAAAGTCGATCGACCGGACCATCGTGGTCACGGCCATGGAGGACGCGATCGCCAAGGCGGCGCGCTCGCGCTACGGCGCGGAAACCGACGTCCACGCCGAGATCAATCCGAAGACCGGCGAACTGCGGCTCGCCCGCCACATGCTGGTGGTCGACAATGTCGAGAACCCGTCGAACCAGATCAGCGTCGACGACGCCAAGAAGCGCAATCCCGCCGCGCAGGTCGGCGATACCATCGCGGACGCCTTGCCGCCGCTCGAATACGGGCGCATCGCCGCACAGTCGGCCAAGCAGGTGATCGTGCAGAAGGTGCGCGAGGCCGAGCGCGACCGGCAGTACCAGGAATACAAGGACCGCATCGGCGACATCGTCAACGGCATCGTCAAGCGCGTCGAATACGGCAACGTGGTCGTCGATCTCGGCCGAGGCGAGGCGATCATCCGCCGCGACGAAATGCTGCCGCGCGAGACGCTGCGCAACGGCGACCGCGTGCGCGCCTTCATCTACGACGTGCGCCGCGAGCCGCGCGGCCCGCAGATCTTCCTTTCGCGTACCCACCCGCAATTCATGGCGAAGCTGTTCGCGCAGGAAGTGCCGGAAATCTACGACGGCATCGTCGAGGTGAAGGCGGTCGCCCGCGATCCGGGCTCGCGCGCCAAGATCGCCGTGATTTCCCGCGATTCTTCGGTCGATCCGGTCGGCGCCTGCGTCGGCATGCGCGGTTCGCGCGTGCAGGCGGTGGTGAACGAATTGCAGGGCGAAAAGATCGACATCATTCCGTGGTCGCCCGATATCGCGACCTTCGTGGTCAACGCGCTCGCGCCGGCCGAAGTCGCCAAGGTCGTGCTCGACGAGGATCGCGAGCGTATTGAAGTCGTCGTGCCGGACGCCCAACTCTCTCTTGCGATCGGCCGGCGCGGCCAGAACGTGCGTCTCGCCTCGCAGCTCACCGGCTGGGACATCGACATCCTGACCGAGCAGGAAGAGTCGGAGCGCCGCCAGGCCGAGTTCCAGACGCGCACCAAGACGTTCATGGAAGCGCTCGATCTCGACGAGGTGGTCGGACAGTTGCTCGCATCCGAAGGCTTCGGGTCGATCGAGGAGCTGGCCGTGGTCGAGGAGAAGGAACTCGCCAGCATCGAAGGCTTCGACGAGGACACCGCGCGCGAGCTGCAAGCCCGCGCCCGCGACTATCTCGCCAAGATCGAGGGCGAGCTCGATGCCAAGCGCAAGGAACTCGGCGTCGAGGACGCGATCAAGGATGTGCCCGGCGTGACGATGGCGATGCTCGTCAAGTTCGGCGAGAACGGCATCAAGACGGTCGAAGATCTCGCCGGCTGCGCCACCGACGACCTGACCGGCTGGACCGAGCGCAAGGACGGCGAGAGCAAGCGCGAGCCGGGCATCCTCGAAGGCCACGACACCACGCGAGAGGAAGCCGAGTCGATGATCATGCAGGCCCGCCTCAAGGCGGGCTGGATCACCGAGGCCGATCTCGCGCAGCCCGCGGCCGAGGCCGAGCCGGAAGAAGCCGAAGCCGAGGCAACGCCGGCTTGAACCAGAGAGGCGACTGCATTGATGCTCGCGCATGAGCAACACGAGGAACTCGACGCCGGGCCGCGCAAGGGCCGCCCCGGCGCGGAGCGCCTGTGCGCCGTCACGCGCGAGGTGAGGCCGGTCGAGGACCTGATCCGCTTCGTGGTCGGGCCCGAAGGCGTTGTTCCCGACCTCAAGCGCAAGCTGCCCGGGCGCGGTCTCTGGATCACGGCCGACAAGCGGACGCTGAAAGATGCGGTGTCGCGGAATGTGTTTGCCCGCGGGTTCAAGCGTGACGTCCGCGTGACCGCGGAACTGGCGGACCTGACCGAACGCCTTCTGCAGCAGACGGCGCTGGATGCGCTCTCCATCGCCGGCAAATCGGGCCTGGTCCTGACCGGCTTCGCCAAGGTCGAGGCCGCCATCGCCCACGACGACATCGTGGGCCTGATCCATGCTTCGGACGCGGCGGCCGACGGCGTCGCAAAGCTCGCGGGCGCCTTGCGGCATCGGCCGGAAGCAGGCCGGGTGGCGGCGATCCGGGCCTTCTCGACCGCCCAATTGGATTTGGCATTGGGCCGGTCAAATGTGGTACATGCAGCCCTGCTTGCCGGGCCTGCCACAGACACGTTTTTGGCGCGTTTAGCGCGCTTCGAGCGCTTCCGGACCGGCGAACCGGGCGGAAGTGGCGGCACTGGCACACGGAACTGACAGGAATCGGGACGGAATGTCTGACACCAAGACCCCTGACGGCAAGACGCTGAGCGTCGGCGGAAAGTCGACGCTGTCGCTGAAGCCGCGCACCGAAACCGGCACGGTGCGCCAGAGCTTCAGCCATGGCCGCAGCAAGCAAGTGGTCGTCGAGGTCAAGAAACGCCGCGGCGGCGACGGCAAGCCCGAGGCTGCCGCGCCGGCTCCGGCCGCCACGCCGGCTCCGGCCGCCAAGCGCGCGGCCCCCGTCGCGCCTGCGGCCAAGCCTTCGACAGCCAAGCCCGGGACAGCCAAGCCCGGGACGCAAGCCGCGACCCCCGCGCCTGCCGCACCGGCGCCGAAGTCGTCCGGCGTCGTTCTTCGCACCCTGACCGACGAGGAGCGCAACCGTCGCGCCCACGCGCTCGGCGACGCACGTCTGCGCGAAGCCGAAGAGCGCAAGATCGCCGAGGAAGAGGCGAAGATCCGCGCGCAGCGCGATGCGATCGAGAAATCCGAGCGCGAGGCGGCGGAAGCCCGCAAGCGCGAGGAAGACGACCGTCGCAAGCACGACGAAGAAACCAAGAAGAAAGCCGACGAAGTCGCCAAGAAGCGTTTCGGCGAAGGCGAAACGACGACGACCACGGCGGCGCGCCCAGCCGTGCGCCCCGGCGTACGTCCGGCGCTCGAAGCCGAAGAAGAGGAAGCACCGAAATTCCGCCGCGGCCCCGGCGGCGCGATGCGCCCGGCGGCGCCGCCGCAGCGGCCGACGCGCGCAGCCAAGACCGCGACCGAACGGCCGCGCGGCCGCCTGACCCTGGTCACCGCGCTCAATGACGAGGTGCGCGAGCGTTCAACCGCGTCGTTCCATCGCCGCGAGCAGCGCCGCCACAAGGCGATGATGGGCAACGAGCCGCGCGAGAAGATCTCGCGCGAGGTGACGATCCCGGAGGCGATCACCATCCAGGAGCTCGCCAACCGCATGTCCGAGCGGTCGGTCGACGTCATCAAGATTCTGATGAAGCAGGGCCAGATGGTGACGATCAACGACGTCATCGACCCTGACACCGCGCAGCTGATCGCCGAGGAACTTGGACACACCGTCAAGCGCGTCGCCGAAGCCGACGTCGAGGAAGGCGTGTTCGACGTCGCCGACGATCCGGCGCATCTTGCGCCTCGTGCGCCCGTCGTCACCGTGATGGGCCACGTCGACCACGGCAAGACCTCGCTGCTCGACGCGATCCGGTCGACCAACGTTGCCGGCGGCGAAGCCGGCGGCATCACCCAGCATATCGGCGCCTATCAGGTCGAATCGCCGTCGCACGGCAAGATCACCTTCATCGACACCCCGGGCCACGCCGCGTTCACCGCGATGCGCGCCCGCGGCGCCAAGGTCACCGACATCGTGGTGCTGGTGGTCGCGGCCGACGACGGCGTGATGCCGCAGACGATCGAGGCGATCAACCACGCCAAGGCGGCCAAGGTGCCGATGATCGTGGCGATCAACAAGATCGACAAGGCCGACGCCAACCCGACCCGCGTGCGCACCGATCTGCTGCAGCACGAGGTGCAGGTCGAATCGATGGGCGGCGACGTGGTCGACGTGGAGCTTTCGGCGACCAAGAAGACCAACATCGACAAGCTGCTCGAAATGATCGGGCTGCAGGCCGAAATCCTCGACCTCAAGGCCAATCCGGAGCGCGCCGCCGAAGGCACGGTGATCGAAGCCAAGCTCGATCGCGGCCGCGGTCCGGTCGCCACCGTTCTGATTCAGCGCGGCACGCTGCATGTCGGCGACATCATCGTCGCCGGTGCGGCCTGGGGCCGCGTCCGCGCGCTGGTCAACGACACCGGGCAGCCGGTGCAGGAGGCCGGTCCTTCGGTTCCGGTCGAGGTTCTGGGCTTCGCCGACACGCCCGAGGCGAGCGACCGTCTCGCCGTGGTCGAAACGGAAGCCCGCGCCCGCGAACTGAGCGACTACCGGGTCCGCCAGAAGCGCGAAAAGAGCGCGGCGCACGCCACCGGCATGCGCGGCTCGCTCGAGCAGATGATGTCGCAGCTCAAGACGTCGGGCCGCAAGGATTTCCCGCTGATCATCAAGACCGACGTCCAGGGTTCGCTCGAGGCCATCGCCGGCGCGCTGGAAAAGCTCGGCACCGACGAGGTCGGCGCGCGGATCATCCATTCCGGCGTCGGCGGCATCACCGAGTCCGACATCACGCTGGCGGAATCCTCGGGCGCCGCCATCATCGGCTTCAACGTGCGCGCCCACAAGGAAGCGCGCGAGTTGGCCGAGCGCCAGCGCATCGAAATCCGCTACTACAACATCATCTACGACCTCGTCGACGACGTGAAGAAGGCGATGTCCGGCCTGCTCACGCCGGAGCGGCGCGAGACCATGCTCGGCAACGCGACGATCCTCGAGGTCTTCAACGTGTCGAAGGTCGGCAAGGTCGCCGGCTGCCGCGTCACCGACGGCAAGGTCGAGCGCGGCGCGGGCGTGCGGCTGATCCGCGACAACGTCGTGGTCCACGAGGGCAAGCTTTCGCAGCTCAAGCGCTTCAAGGACGACGCGCGCGAGGTGACCGCCGGAATGGAATGCGGCATGGCCTTCGAGAACTACCAGGACATGCGGCAAGGCGACGTGATCGAGTGTTATCGGGTGGAGACGGTGCAACGCTCGCTCTGAGTCCAAATCTCAGGCTGGCGACTATCTCCGCTCTATCCGCCGTCATACCCGGCCCTGTGCCGGGCATCCACGTCTTCCTTCATTGAAGAGAAGCAAGACGTGGATGGCCGGGACTTAAGCCGCTCGCCATGACGAACGTATCTAAAGGCAAACATGGCTCGAAAAAACAATCATCGCGATCGCGAATCGCAGGCCGGCCCCTCGCAGCGCGCACTGCGCGTCGGCGAGCTGATCCGTCACGCGATGTCCGACATGCTGACGCGCGGCGACGTGCACGATCCGGTGCTCGAGGGCCATCTCATCACCGTGCCCGAGGTACGCATGGCGCCCGATCTGCGGATGGCGACGATCTACGTGATGCCGCTCGGCGGCCGCGACATCAAGGACGTGATCGAGGCGCTGGAGCGGAACAAGCGCTTCCTGCGCGGCGAAATCGCGCATCGCGTTAACTTAAAATTTGCTCCCGAACTTCGCTTCCGCGTTGACGAACGGTTCGACGAAGCGGAACGGATCGAGAAGCTTTTGCGAACACCGGCGGTACAGCGCGATCTCAAGCGCGACGAAGAAGAAACATGACGCACGACGAATCGTCCGCACCGCCGCCCGCGCCGTCAACCAGTCCGGCAAAACAGAGGCCGCAGCAGTTCCGGCGCGAGAAGCGCGACGTGCACGGCTGGATCGTGCTCGACAAGCCGGTCGGCATGACGTCGACGCAGGCGGTCGGCGCGATCAAGCGGCTGTTCTCGTGCAAGCGCGCGGGCCACGCCGGCACGCTCGACCCGCTCGCCTCGGGCTGCCTGCCGATTGCGCTCGGGGAGGCGACCAAAACCGTCCCCTTCGTCATGGACAGCCGCAAGATCTACCGCTTCACCGTCCGCTGGGGCGAGCAGCGCGACAGCGACGACGCCGACGGCGCGGTGACCGCCACCAGCGCCGCGCGGCCGACCCGCGAGGCCATCGAGGCGCTGCTGCCGGCCTACACCGGGACGATCTCGCAGGTGCCGCCGCGCTATTCGGCCATCAAGGTCGACGGCGAACGCGCCTATGACCTCGCCCGCGACGGCGAGGTGGTCGAGCTCGCCGCCCGGCCGGTCGAAATCCACCGCTTCGAACTGGTTAATATCCCCGACGCCGATCACGCCGAATTCCGCGCCGAATGCGGCAAAGGCACCTATGTCCGGTCGCTCGCCCGCGACATGGGCCAGGTTCTGGGATGTCTGGGTCATATCAAGGCGTTACGGCGCGAGGCGGTCGGCTCGCTCGGCGCCGATGCCATGATTTCGCTGGAACAGCTCACCGGGCTGTGCCATAGAGCAGCCGCCGGCGAGGGTAGCCTCGCCGACGCAATCCTCCCTGTTGAGACCGCGCTGGACGACATCCCGGCGCTGGCCGTCAGCCAGGGAGACGCGGCGAGGCTTCATCGAGGCCAAGCCGTTTTGTTGCGCGGACGGGATGCCCCCATCTTTCGCGGAACGGTTTATGTCACGGCGTCGGGCCAGTTGATTGCCCTTGCCGAAGTGGACCGCGGCGAGATCGTCCCCAAGCGCGTATTCAATCTGGCCGGGCTGGTGGGAAGCCGCGTGCCGCAGAAAGGTCACTAGCCGATGTCGATTTCTGCCAGCCGCAAGGCTGAAGTTATCCAAGCCAACGCCACCAAGTCCGGCGACACCGGGTCGCCCGAAGTGCAGGTCGCGATCCTGTCCGAACGGATCACCAACCTCACCGAGCATTTCAAGACGCACGTCAAGGACAACCACTCGCGCCGCGGGCTGCTCAAGCTCGTGTCGCAGCGTCGCCAGTTGCTCGACTATGTCCGGCGCACCGACGAGCAGCGCTACAAGAGCCTGATCGAAAAGCTCGGCATTCGCCGCTGACCGATACCGCGCGGGATTTTTCCCGCGCGTTTGTTGCGGGCCGGCTGGGCCGGTCCGCCGTTTCACCGGCAGCGAAACACGCTGCCGTCATTTGAACCCGGCGCATACGGCGCCGGTTCGCCTCACCGGAGGCACGAAGGCCATGGCAGGATCGCCGGATGCTTTTGCAGGCTGCGGCACGACCGCGCGCGAAAGCGTCTCGCCGTCTTGCTCATGGCCGTCGCCCCTTCGCGACAACCATGAAAGAAAAATACAATGTTCGATGTCCAACGTGTTGAACTCGACTGGGGTGGCCGCAAGCTAACCCTGGAAACCGGCAAAGTCGCGCGCCAGGCCGACGGCGCAGTCCTCGCCACCTACGGCGAAACCACCGTGCTGGCGACCGTCGTCGCCGCCAAGGCGCCGAAGCCCGGCATCGACTTCCTGCCGCTGACCGTCAACTACACCGAGAAGTACTACTCGGCCGGCCGGATTCCCGGCGGCTACTTCAAGCGCGAGCGCGGCCCGACCGAGAAGGACACGCTGACGTCGCGCCTGATCGACCGCCCGATCCGTCCGCTGTTCGCGGATGGCTGGCGCTGCGACACGCAGGTGATCATCACCGTGATGTCGCACGATCAGGAGAACGATCCCGACATCGTCGCGATGGTCGCAACATCGGCGGCGCTGACGCTCAGCGGAGCGCCGTTCATGGGCCCGATCGGCGGCGCCCGCGTCGGCTTCAGCAACAACGAATACGTGCTCAATCCGACGATCGACGAGATGAAGGACACCCAGCTCGATCTGGTCGTGGCCGGCACCCAGGACGCCGTGCTGATGGTCGAGTCGGAAGCGAAAGAGCTGTCCGAAGAGATCATGCTCGGCGCGGTGATGTTCGGACATCGGCATTTCCAGCCGGTGATCCAGGCTATCATCCAGCTCGCCGAAAAGGCCGCAAAAGAGCCGCGCGATTTCGATCAGCCCGACACCAAGGCGATCGAGAAGGACATGCTCGGCATCGTCGAGGCCGATCTTCGCAAGGCCTACGCGATCCCTCGCAAGGCCGAGCGTCAGGACGCCGTCTCCGCGGTGAAGAAGAAGGCGATGGAGCACTTCTTCCCGGACGGCAACGACAATCCGGACCGGCCGATGCAGCTGGTCGGCGGCGTGTTCAAGGAGCTCGAAGCCAAGATCGTGCGCTGGAACATTCTCGACACCAGCAAGCGAATCGACGGACGCGACCTCGTCACCGTGCGCCCGATCGTCGTCGAGGCGCCGTTCCTGCCGCGCACCCACGGCTCGGCGCTGTTCACCCGCGGCGAGACGCAGGCGATCGTGGTGGCCACGCTCGGCACCAGCGAGGACGAGCAGTGGATCGACGCGTTGCAGGGAACGTACAAGGAAGCGTTCATGCTGCACTACAACTTCCCGCCCTTCTCGGTCGGTGAGACAGGCCGCATCGGCGCCCCCGGCCGCCGCGAGATCGGCCACGGCAAGCTGGCCTGGCGCGCCATCCGCCCGATGCTGCCGCCGAAGGAAGAGTTCCCCTACACCATCCGCGTCGTCTCGGAGATCACCGAGTTCGAACGGCTCGTCGTCGATGGCGACGGTGTGCGGCACCTCGCTTGCGCTGATGGATGCCGGCGTTCCGCTGAAGCGGCCGACCGCGGGCATCGCGATGGGTCTCATTCTCGAGGACAAGCGCTACGCCGTGCTGTCCGACATCCTCGGCGACGAGGACCATCTCGGCGACATGGACTTCAAGGTGGCCGGCACCGATCAGGGCGTCACTGCGCTGCAGATGGACATCAAGATCGCCGGCATCACCGAAGAGATCATGAAGGTCGCGCTCTCGCAGGCGAAGGGCGGCCGTCTGCACATCCTCGGCGAGATGGCGAAGGCGCTCGACAAGGCGCGCGCCGAGCTCGGCGAATACGCGCCGCGCATCGAGACCTTCAAGATCGCCACCGACAAGATCCGCGAAGTGATCGGCACCGGCGGCAAGGTGATCCGCGAGATCGTCGAAAAGACCGGCGCCAAGATCAACGTCGAGGACGACGGCACCGTGAAGGTGGCCTCGGCCGACGGCGAGTCGATCAAGGCCGCGGTCAACTGGATCAAGTCGATCGCCTCCGATCCGGAGATCGGCCAGATCTACGAGGGCACCGTCGTCAAGACGATGGACTTCGGCGCATTCGTGAACTTCTTCGGCGCCAAGGACGGCCTCGTCCACATCAGCCAGCTCGCGGCGAACCGCGTGCAGAAGACCACCGACGTCGTCAAGGAAGGCGACAAGGTGAAGGTGAAGCTTCTCGGCTTCGACGAGCGCGGCAAGGTGCGGCTGTCGATGAAGGTCGTCGACCAGCAGACCGGCGAGGACCTCGAAGCCAAGCAGAAATCCGAGCGCGATCAGCCGCGCGAGGCGGCGGGCGGCGCCGAATAATCCGGCTCTTTCATCGAAAAATCGTCAAAAGGGCGCCTTCGGGCGCCCTTTTTCTTTTCAAATCAGACGACTTAGGAAGCTGCCGGTAAATCCGCATTTATGTGATGGTTAACACATCGCCGCTCGACGGCCCGCCGTATCGTCCAAACCATCGAAGAGCGCAGATGCTCAAGTGACGAACCAGGAGGGCCCGTCATGACGTTCATCGCAGCGAATGCCCGCACCTCTTCCAACCGTTTCGACGCGATCTTTGCGGCCGTGATTGCAAGCTGCGCCGACTTCTGTGCCGGCGTCCGTCAGGGCCGTGACCTCGCCGACCGCTACCGCGATCTCGACCGCCGATCGGGACCCGATCTTGCCCGGCTCGGCCTGACCCGCTCCGAGATCGCGCAGGCCGCACTTCACGGCACGCGCCACTGAGTTTCCGTTTTGAGTTCCGTTCACCGTCTTCCTCCCCGCACCTTACTGCCCGTCCTTGGCTCCGCCGGGACGGGCCTTTTTTTGTGCGATAGGCCACGGCGATTTACGCTATCGTGGACCGGTGTCCCGGCCCGAAGTTCGCTTCTGAGCAAGCCCGGAATTCAAGCGAACTTCCGAACCGCGACACTGGCGAGTTGACCCCGCGCTTCACAACACCGATGGCCGCTGTAGCACCCGCAAACCTTTTTTCGGTTTTTCCCGAAAGTCTGGCGGTGAAGCTGTTCGCCAACGCCAAGACCGTCAAGCTTGCGGCGGACGAAGTGCTTTTCATCGCCGGCGACCCCGGTGACGGCTGCTACCGGGTGGAGCAGGGCCTGCTCAAGGTCAGCATGATCGCGCCGTCGGGCGCGGAACGCATTCTCGCGATCGTCGGTTCGGGCGGCATCGTCGGCGAGCTCTCGACCATCGACGGCCTGCCGCGCTCGGCCTCGGTTGCGGCGGTCCGCGACTCGGAACTGACATTCGTCAGCCGCGCAACGTTCCAGACCTTCGCCGAGACCAACCCGCAGGTGTACATCCATCTCGTCGCGCTGCTGGCCGCACGGCTGCGCGACACCGACGCGGTGGTCGCCGCCGGAAGCTTCCTGCCGCTCAAGGGCCGCGTGGCGCGCGCGCTGCTCGATCTCGCCGAGGCGTTCGGCCAGGACGTCGGCAAGGGCCGCATCCTGATCCGCCAGAAGGTCAGCCAGAGCGACGTCGCGGCAATGGCCGGCATCGCGCGCGAGAACGTCAGCCGCATCCTCAACGACTGGATCCGCGACAAGCTGGTGTCGCGGCTGTCCGGCTATTACTGCCTCGAGAACAAGACCCGGCTGGAGCGCGAAAGCGCCATCTAAACTCCTTCGCTTGCGCATGTCCTTTTCGGAAAGCCGGTGCCCACCTTTCCGGGACATGCGCCAGCCCGGCCCTGCATTTCCGGCTGGACGAATCAGGCGACCCCCTATTACTAAATCCGGGGTCCCGGGCCGACATGCCTTCATTGCCGCTGCAGAAATCCGCACCGCTCAACGTGCCGCAGGCACTGGCGCAGGCGCTCGACCTGCACAAGCAGGGCAAGCTCGCCGAGGCGGAACGGATCTACGTCGCGGTGCTCGCGGCGCGGCCCGAGAATGTCGACGCCCTGCAATATCTGTCGCTCATTCGCTATGCCAACGGACAGTTCGCCGAAGCGCTGCAACTGACGGCGACGGTGATGCGCCTGCGGGCGCCCTCGCCCCAGCTTCTGGTGCACCACGGCCTGGTGCTGAACGCGCTCAACCGCTCCGACGAAGCGCTGGAGAGCTTCGACCGCGCGCTGAAGATGAAATCCAAGTTCCCGGACGCGCACAACAACCGCGCCGTCGTCCTGATGTCGCTCAACCGGAACGAGGAGGCGCTGGAAAGCCTGCGCAAGGCGCTGGCGATCGTGCCGGGCGACGTCAACGCAAACTTCAATCGCGGCAACGTGCTGATCCAGCTCAATCGCCTCGACGAGGCGCTGGCGAGCTACGACCGCGCGCTGTTGAGCAACCCGAAGCACGTCGAGTCGCACTTCAACCGCGGCAACGTGTTCAAGCTGATGCGCAGGCCCGAGGACGCGATCGCATGCTACGACCGCGCGCTGGCGCTGCGGCCCGAATTCCCGGAGGCGCTCTGCAACCGCTCCGCCATGCTGAGCGAGCTGCAACGCTACGCCGAGGGGCTGGTGAGCGCCGACCGCGCCATCGCGCTGCGGCCGGACTACGTGGAGGCGCATTACAACCGCGCCGGCCTGCTGTACGGCTTGAAGCGCTTCGAAGAGGCGCTTTCGAGCTACGACAACGCGGTCGCGATCTTTCCCGGCCTCGCCGAGGCCTGGTGCAACCGCGGCAATTCGCTGCGCGAGCTGAAGCGTTTCGACGAAGCGCTGGCGAGCTACGACAAGGCCGTGGAGCTGCGGCCGGAATTCGCCGATGCGCTGTCCAACCGCAGCATGATCCTGCACGACTACCGGCGCTACGACGAGGCGCTGGCGAGCTGCGACCGCGCGCTCGCGGCACGCCCCGACCACATCAATGCGCTCAACAACCGCTGCGAATCGCTGCGCGACCTGAAGCGCTTCGACGAGGCGATCGAAAGCTACCAGCGGCTTCTGACGCTGCAGCCTGGCCACCAGCACGCGTTCAGCGGGGCGGCAAGCTGCGCGATGAACCTCTGCGACTGGGAGCGGCGGGCGCAGTTCAAGCCCATCGTCGAGCAGCATATCGCCGGCAAGCTGTCGGTAATCTCGGCCTTCGCCCAGTTCGGCTACACCGGCGACCCGGCGCTGCAGCGCCAGTGCGCCGCGAATTACATCGCGCACCGGCTTCCGGAAATGCCCGCGCCGCTCTGGAAGGGCGAGGTCTGGCGGCACGACAAGCCGCGCATCGCCTATCTCTCGGCCGACTTCCGCGAGCACGCGACCTCGTTCCTGATGGCCGGGCTGTTCGAGCAGCACGACCGCTCGAAGTTCGAGATCTCCGCCTTCTCGTTCAGCGTCGACGACCGCAGTGCCATGCGCCGGCGGCTGGTCGCTTCGTTCGACCAGTTCCACGACGTCTACCAGAGCAGCGACATCGAGGTCGCGCGGATGCTGCGCGAGCGGGAGATCGATATCGCGGTCGATCTCAAGGGTCACACCCAGGAGTCGCGGATCGGCATTTTCGCGCATCGCCCGGCGCCGATCGCGGTGGGCTATCTCGGCTATCCGGCCACCGTCGGCACGTCATTGCTGGACTACTTCATCGGCGACCCGATCGCCTCGCCCTTCGAGCTGCAACCGCACTTCGACGAAAAACTGGTGCATCTGCCCGACAGCTATCAGGTCAACGACCGCAAGCGGGTGATCGCCGAACGCACGCCGACGCGCACCGAGGCGGGCCTGCCGGAGCAGAGCTTCGTGTTCTGCTCGTTCAACAACAACTGGAAGATCACGCCTGAGGTCTACGACGTCTGGATGCGGCTGCTGCGCGAGGTCGAAGGCAGTGTGCTGTGGCTCCTGCGCGACAATCCCGGCGCCGAGCGGAACCTGCGGAGGGAAGCGCAGCAGCGCGGCGTCGATCCGGCGCGGCTGATTTTCGCAGATCGCGCCCAGCCGGCCGACCATCTGGCGCGCCAGCGGCTGGCCGATATTTTCCTCGACACGCTGCCTTGTAACGCCCACACCACGGCGAGCGATGCGCTCTGGGCCGGCCTGCCGGTGCTGACCTGCCTGGGCGACGCGTTCGCCGGCCGCGTGGCGGCGAGCCTGCTGCACGCCGCGGGCGTCCCGGAGCTGGTCACCGGCAACCTCGACGACTATCACGCGCTGGCGCTGAAGCTCGCGCGGGAGCCCGCGCTGCTCGCCGGCACAAAGGCGAAGATCATCGCCAGCCGCGGCACCTGTCCGCTGTTCGACACGGTGCGCCTCGCCCGTCATATCGAGGCGGCCTATATGACGATGTGGGAGCGATGGCAGCGCGGCGAGCCGCCGGCGAATTTCGCCGTCCCTGCCCTAAGCTGACTTCCGCGCACCCGACTTCGGCTCGCCGACGCCGAGCGTCTCGATGATGAGTTGTCGCAGCGCGACGAAATCCGCCTTGCGCGGCGACGTGCGCCGCCAGGCGAGCCCCACGGTGCGGCCGGGCGCAGGCTCCGCGAAACGCAGAAGCTTCACGCGCTCGTCGCGCAATTCGACGTCGACCGCGACGCGCGGCAGCAGCGTCACGCCGTAGCCGTTCGCCACCATCTGCATCACGGTGGCGAGGCTGGTCGCGCCGAGGCTCACGTCGCGCCGGGCGCTGGAGCAGAACGTCAGCGCCTGGTCGCGCAGGCAGTGGCCTTCTTCCAGCAAAATCAGCCGCTGCATGTCAATGTCGTCGGCGCCGACACGGGCGCTTTCCGGCCGGTTGTCGGTGGACGGCACGGCCAGCAGGAACGGATCGTCGAACAGACGGGCGCTCTCGATCTCGGCATCGTCGACCGGCAGCGCCAGCATGATCACGTCGAGCGCGCCGCGATGCAGCTCGTCGACCAGCATCAGGGTCTGGGTTTCGCGCAGTTCGACGCGGAGGTCGGGATAGCGCCGCTGCAGCACCGGCAGGATCTTTGGCAGCACATAGGGTGCGATCGATGGAATGACGCCGAGCTGCAAGCGGCCGGTCAGCAGCCGCCCGCGATGGCGCGCGAAGTCGGCGAGATCGCGCGTTGCGGCGAGCACCCGCTCGGCCCGCCGCGCCACCTCGAGGCCGACATCGGTAAAAGCCACTTCGCCCGGCCGCCGCTCGACCAGCGGCACGCCGAGCTCGGCCTCCAGCTCCTGGATCTGCATGGACAGCGCCGGCTGCGTCACCGCGCAGGCTTTGGCGGCCTTGCCGAAATGCCCGTGCTGCTCCAGCGCCGCCAGATAGCGCAACTGCTTCAATGTGATCATCGGCCGATAAGGTATTCTTATCGTGACACGCAGGCAATCGAATTGGACTTATGCAGCCCGGGATTTTAGAGGGATACTAGAGACGGATGCGCGCTCCCAAAAACACGCGGAGAGAACCCATGGACGCAAAAACCGACGACAAGAGTGCGGGCAAATGCCCGTTCACGGGCGGGCGCGGACAGGTGAATCGCGACTGGTGGCCGAACGCGCTGGACGTTTCGGTGCTGCACCGGAACTCGACCTTGTCCGATCCGATGGGCGAGGCGTTCGACTACGCCAGGGAGTTCAAGACCCTCGACCTCAATGCGGTGATCAAGGACCTGCATGCCTTGATGACGAACTCGCAGCCGTGGTGGCCGGCCGACTTCGGCCACTATGGCGGCCTGTTCATCCGCTTGGCGTGGCACGCGGCGGGCACCTATCGCATCACCGACGGCCGCGGCGGCGCGGGCGCCGGCCAGCAGCGGTTCGCGCCGCTGAACAGCTGGCCGGACAACGCCAACCTCGACAAGGCACGCCGGCTGTTGTGGCCGATCAAGCAGAAGTACGGCCGCAAGCTGTCGTGGGCCGACCTGATGGTGCTGGTCGGCAACGTTGCGCTCGAACTCGATGGGCTTCAAGACGTTCGGCTTTGCCGGCGGCCGCGCCGACGTCTGGGAGCCGGAAGAACTGTTCTGGGGTCCTGAAGGCTCGTGGCTCGGCGACGAACGCTACAGCGGCGAGCGCCAGCTTTCGGAGCCGCTCGGCGCGGTGCAGATGGGCCTGATCTACGTCAACCCGGAAGGGCCGAACGGCAATCCGGACCCGCTCGCGGCCGCGAAAGACATCCGCGAGACGTTCTTCCGCATGGCGATGAACGACGAGGAGACGGTTGCGCTGATCGCCGGCGGCCATACCTTCGGCAAGACCCACGGCGCGGGCGATCCGTCGCTGGTCGGGCCTGAGCCGGAAGCGGGAGCGCTGGAGGACCAGGGGCTCGGCTGGAAGAGCAAGCACGGCACCGGGTTCGGCGCCGACGCCATCACCGGCGGTCCCGAGGTGACCTGGACGCAGACGCCGACGAGGTGGAGCAATCACTTCTTCAAGAACCTGTTCGAGAACGAATGGGAGCTGACCAAGAGCCCGGCCGGCGCCAAGCAGTGGAAGGCGAAGGGGGCGGCCGCCACCATCCCGGACGCCTTCGACAAGTCGAAGAAGCATGTGCCGACCATGCTGACGACCGACCTGTCGCTGCGGTTCGACCCGGCCTACGAGAAGATCTCGCGGCGCTTCCACGAGCACCCGGACCAGTTCGCCGACGCGTTTGCCCGTGCCTGGTTCAAGCTCACGCACCGCGACATGGGCCCGATCCAGCGCTACCTCGGCCCGCTGGTGCCGAAGGAGACGCTGATCTGGCAGGACCCGATCCCGGCCGCGGATCATCCGCCGATCGGCGAGCCGGACGTCGCGGCTCTCAAGGCGAAGATCCTCGGCTCCGGCCTGACGGTGCCGCAACTGGTCTCGACCGCCTGGGCGTCGGCGTCGACGTTCCGCGGCTCCGACAAGCGCGGCGGGGCGAACGGCGCGCGCATCCGGCTGAGCCCGCAGAAGGACTGGGAGGTCAACCAGCCGGCGCAGCTGAAGACCGTGCTGCAGAAGCTCGAGGCGATCCAGAAGGAGTCCGGCAAGAAGGTGTCGCTCGCCGACCTGATCGTGCTCGGCGGCAGTGCCGCGGTCGAGAAGGCCGCGAAGGACGCGGGGGTCGACGTGCAGGTTGCCTTCACGCCGGGCCGCATGGACGCGTCGCAGGAGCAGACCGACGTCGAGTCGTTTGCGCCGCTGGAGCCGCGGGCCGACGGCTTCCGCAACTACATCAACGCCAAGAAGCAGCAGTTCATGGCGCCCGAGGAGGCGCTGGTGGACCGGGCGCAACTCTTGACGCTGACGGCGCCGGAGATGACGGTCCTGGTCGGCGGCCTGCGGGTGCTCGGCGCGAACGCCGGCAGTCCAAGCACGGCGTCTTTACCGGCAAGCCCGGCACGCTGAGCAACGACTTCTTCGTCAACCTGCTCGACATGGGCACGCAGTGGCAGCCGGCCGGCGACAACCTGTACGAGGGCCGCGACCGCAAGAGCAACGCGGTCAAGTGGACCGGCACCCGGGTCGACCTGATCTTCGGCTCGCACTCGCAGTTGCGCGCGTTCGCGGAGGTCTATGCCTGCGCGGACGCGAAGGAGAAGTTCGTCAAGGACTTCGTGGCGGCGTGGACCAAGGTGATGAACGCCGATCGTTTCGACGTCGCCTGAGACGAGATCAAGAGTTGAATTCCGGGTTACCTGCCTGGAGTTCTTCCCGCCGCCTGCATCTGGAGAACGATTGCCCCGAGCTTTCGTTCAAAGGATGCAGGCGGCACCCCCTTAAGGGAAATGCCCGGCTCGTGCCGGGTATTTTTTGTTTAGATTTCCCGCCGCTCTTTCCACGGTCATTGCCGGGCATAGCCGTCCGAAGGACGGCGTCGCTTCGCTCGCCTATGACCCGGCAATCCATGAGCCTGCGCAGCGAATCCAAATCGTAAGAGTGAACCTCGCTGTGAGGTCTCATGGATGCGCGGGTCAAGCCCGCGCATGACACCGCTCGTTTAGAAATGGTGTGCCGATGGACCGCTACGCCGCCGCAGCCGGCACCTTGCTCAGCGCCTCACGCGCATCCCACGGCTGCCACCAGAGCTTCAGCCCCAGTTCGCGGGCGATGATGCCGGCGCTGATATAGCCCGAGCCGCCGGAGATCGCGCCGCCCGGATGCGCGGCCGAGCCCGCCATGTAGAGACCATTGATCGGCGTGCGGTAGCCGAAGTGGTTGTACATCACCTGCTCGGCGTTGAACGCGCCCATGAAGATGTCGCCGCCGCGCATCTGCGGGAATTCGGCGACGTATTCGCGGCCCGTATAGACGTGCTGGCCGATGATGTTCTTGCGCGTCATGTTCGGCGCGTAGCGCGCGAAGGTCTCGATGATCCTCTCGGCGAATTCCTGCTTGAACGTCTCGTAGTCTTTTTCGCCGATGTCCGGATTGAACGGCATGACGTGCCACGCATATTGGGTGTGCTTGCCGGCCGGCGCCTGGGTCGGATCGATCACGCTGAGTGGACCGCATCCAAACTGCACGAGAGAGGGCACCTTGCCGGCCACCACGTCCTTGTGCGCCGCCATCAGGTCTTCCATCGTCTCGGCGCCGAGGCTCCATTTCAGCGTCCGGCCGATGTTCGGATCGAACGCCTCGGACTTGAGCCGCGCCGGTTCGTGCAGCGCCAGATGCAATCCATAGAGCGACCACTTGGTGTACTGGAAGCCGTCGAGCTTTTTCAGGAACGCCTCAGGCATCTGCTCGCGGCCGATCAGGGTCTCGAAGGTCTGGTGCACATCGAGCGTCGAGGCGACGAACTGTTTGGCGCGCACGGTGCGACCGTCGCGCAGGACGATGCCGGACGCCTTGCCGCCTTCGATCAGGATCCTGTCGATGTTCACCTGCGGCTGGTAGCGGCCGCCCGCGGCGATGAAGGTCTCCATCAGCCCGCGCGCGAGGTTGAACGAGCCGCCCTGGCAGAGCTGGTAGCCGCTTTCGAGATCGAAGGCGCGGATCACCGAGCCCATCGGGCTGGTGCCCGACATGGTATCGACCAGCCAGGTGCCGAACAGCGACACCTTGAACAGAAAAAGCAGCTGCACGTGCTCGTTCTCGAACAGCTCCTTCACCACGTCGAACGGCTGCCGTTGCGTGACCGCCAGAAAATCCCGGCCCATCGCGCTGCGCGACAGCAGCGCCTCGCGCTCGGCCTGCGGCAGCGGCTCGGCATAGCGCTCGGGGAGGAAGATATTGCGGGTGATCTCCTCGGCGCGGCAGATTCCATTCGCGAAAGGTCTGCGCGTCCTTCTTCGAGAAGCGCGCGACATTGGCCAGCGTCTCCTCGAGGTCGCGGCCGAACACCAGCGCAGAGCCGTCGAGATGCGGCTGGCCGAGCTCGTAGCGCGGCGTGATGTAGGTGACGCGCTCGCCGAGAGCGAGGTCCTTGAACCACGGCGTCTCGGTGATGTGGAAATGATTGATCGAGTGGAGATTGTGATAGAAGCCGGGCTGCGTGACCTCCTGCGTCGACAGTCCGCCGCCGTATTGCAGGCGGCGATCGACCAGCAGGATGTCCAGCCCGCATTTGGCGAGATATGACCCCAGCACCAGGCCGTGATGGCCCGCGCCGATGATGATTCCGTCATAGGTTTTGTCGAGAGCTGCCGGCATACATCACCTCTTCCGTCAGATCAGGATGACGGATCGGGCGCGGCGATTCAATGCAGGATGGCCGGATCGGAACTTCTACTGCGCCGCGTCCTTGGTGGCGTCGGCTTCGCTGCGCAGCGCGTCGGGTTGCGGCATGGCGACGATGTTGTAGCCGGAATCGACGAAGTGGATTTCGCCGGTCACCCCGCCGGAGAGGTCCGACAGGAGATAAAGGCCCGCGCCACCCAAATCCTCCAGCGACACGCCGCGGCCGAGCGGCGAGTGCCGCTGCTGGAACGCGAACATGTAGCGCGCGTCGTTGATGCCGGCGCCCGCGAGCGTGCGGATCGGCCCTGCCGAGATTGCGTTGATACGGATTTTCTGCAGTCCGTAATCGACCGCGAGATAGCGCACCGAGGATTCGAGCGCCGCTTTCGCGAGCCCCATCACGTTGTAGTTCGGCATGGCGCGGTCGCCGCCGTTGTAGGTGAGCGTGATCATGCTGCCGCCGTTCGGCATCATCTCCGCCGCGCGCTTTGCCGCTTCGGTGAACGAGAAGCACGAGATCACCATGGTGCGCTCGAAGTTCTTGCGCGTGGTGTCGGCGTAGCGGCCCTTCAATTCGTTCTTGTCGGAGAAGCCGATGGCATGGACCAGAAAGTCCATCGAGCCCCACTGCTTCTTCAGCTCGGCGAACACCGCGTCGACCGAGGCGATGTCCTCGACATCGCACGGCAGCACGATCTTGCTGCCAACCAATTCCGCGAGCGGCTTCACGCGCCGCCCCAGCGCTTCGCCCTGATAGGTGAAGGCGAGCTGCGCGCCGTTGTCCGCGAGCGCCTTGGCGATGCCCCAGGCGATCGAATGATCGTTGGCGACACCCATCACCAGGCCACGTTTGCCTTGCATCAGCCCCGGCATCGAAATCCTCTTACTCTTCTTGCACCGGCCTCAGCCCGAAACCGGCGAATACAAAAAACCTGCAATCACACGTCCAGCCGCTTGAACACGACCGAGGCATTGGTGCCGCCGAACCCGAACGAATTGGACAGCACCGTTCCCAGCCTGGCGTTGTCCACCCGCTCACGCACGATCGGCATGTCGGCCATTGCCGGGTCGATGTTCTCGATATTGGCGCTCTCGCAGATGAAGCCGTTCTGCATCATCAGCAGCGAATAGATCGCCTCCTGCACGCCGGTCGCACCGAGCGAATGGCCGGTGAGCGACTTGGTCGCCGAGATCGGCGGGCACTTCGCGCCGAACACTTCGCGGATCGCCTCGATCTCCTTGATGTCGCCGATCGGCGTCGAGGTCGCGTGCGGGTTGATGTAGTCGACCGGCGCCTTGAGGTCCGCCATCGCCATCTTCATGCAGCGCATCGCGCCCTCGCCCGACGGCGCCACCATGTCGTGGCCGTCCGAGGTGGCGCCATAGCCGCCGAGCTCGGCGTAGATCTTCGCGCCGCGCGCCTTGGCATGCTCGAGCTCTTCGAGCACCAGCACGCCCGCGCCGCCGGCGATGACGAAGCCGTCGCGGTCGCGGTCATAGGCGCGGGACGCCTTGTCCGGCGTCTGGTTGAAACCGGACGACATCGCGCCCATGGCGTCGAACAGCACCGACATGGTCCAGTCGAGGTCTTCGCTGCCGCCGGCGAACACCATGTCCTGCTTGCCCCACTGGATCATCTCGCCGGCGTTGCCGATGCAGTGGTTCGAGGTCGCGCAGGCCGACGAGATCGAATAGTTGACGCCCTTGATCTTGAACCAGGTGGCGAGCGTGGCCGACGCGGTCGACGACATCGCCTTGGGAACCGCAAAGGGTCCGACCCGCTTGGGGCCCTTTTCCTTGGCGGTCTGCGCCGCTTCGACGATGGTGCGGGTCGACGGCCCGCCCGAGCCCATGATGATGCCGGTGCGCTCGTTGGAGACTTCCTTGTCCTCGAGGCCGGCGTCGCGGATCGCCTGCTCCATGGCGACGTGGTTCCACGCCGAACCGCGGCCGAGGAAGCGCATGGCGCGGCGGTCGACCGATTCCGACGGGTCGAGCGTCGGCGCGCCGTGCACCTGGCAGCGGAAGCCGAGCGTCGCGTACTCGTCCGCCCGCGAGATGCCGGACTTGGCCTCGCGCAGGCTTGCCAGCACTTCCTGAGTGTTGTTGCCGATGGACGAGACAATGCCCATCCCGGTGACGACAACCCGTCTCATTTCAGCCTCATCGCATCTGCCGCAATCGGCTGCCGCGCCGCGCGGCCGCCGGGTTGACGACTGCGATCCAAATTAAGTCTGCCGCGGATGGTCCTGCAAGACCACCTCAAGCACCCAATTCACCGCGGTCACGCGGTCGTCGGTTTCATCGCATCGGCGTCGCGGAACAGGCCGACCTTGAGATCGAAGGCCCGGTAGATCACCGCGCCGTCCGCCGACAGCCAGCCGTCGGCAATGCCGAGCACGAGCTTGGACCGCATCACCCGCTTGATTTCCAGGCCGTAGACCACGTTTTTCATGGTCGGCAGCACCTGGCCGGAGAATTTCAGCTCGCCGAGGCCGAGCGCCCGGCCCCTGCCGGAGGAACCGAGCCAGCCGAGGAAGAAGCCCAGCAACTGCCAGAGCGCGTCGAGGCCGAGGCAGCCCGGCATCACCGGATCGCCCTTGAAATGGCAGGGAAAGAACCAGAGGTCGGGCTTCACCTCCAGCATTGCCCTCACCACGCCCTTGCCATATTCGCCGCCGGCCTCCGCGATCTCGGAAATGCGGTCGAACATCAGCATGGGGGGCAGCGGAAGCTGCGGACCCTCTCGGAACATTTCGCCGCGACCGCATGACAGCAGGTCCTCGAACTCGAAACTGCTGCGACGATTTTCCATCAGTGTCCCGTTTGCGGCTGACCTGCCGTGTGCATATGTCCTAACATAGCGAACGGCGGCTGGACAAAGCCGGTTTTGCACAATTAGGTCCGGAATCGGGCTTTGCCACTGACGCAAATCGCTCTTGCAAACTGGCACGCTTGTTGCGAAGCGCTTGCATCAAGACCTTGTGACAGATATGATTGCAAATGTAACGATCTTAGAACCGTTCTGATCTACTAGTTTGGGCGTGAGAAATGGCTGAAACGCGTACCACGATCTTGAGCACGGCCGAGACAGGCGTCATCCCCGCGGAGCTCCGCCGGGATGTGCTGAACGGCTGCCCGTGGCACGACGTCAAGTCGATGCTGCGCGATGTCGGACTGCGCCCGACGCGGCAGCGCATGGCGCTCGGCTGGATCCTGTTCGCCAAGGGCGACCGGCACCTGACCGCCGAAATGCTCTACGAGGAGGCGACCAAGGCGAAAGTTCCTGTGTCGCTCGCCACCGTCTACAACACGCTGCACCAGTTCACCGAAGTGGGCCTGCTGCGCCAGGTCGCGGTCGACGGCTCCAAGACCTACTTCGATACCAACACCACCGCGCACCACCACTTCTTCGTCGAGGGCGACAACGCGCTGGTCGATATTCCCGGCGCCGAAGAGCTGGTGAGCAAGATGCCCGTCGCTCCGGCCGGCTACGAGATCGCCCGCGTCGACGTGGTGGTCCGGCTGCGCAAGAAGGACGCCCGCCGGTAACAACGGCGCATATCGGTTTCGCAACGGCCGGGCCTCTGCCCGGCCGTTTGCTTTTTGCTAGGCTCCCGCAATTCGGCACCCAGGGGCCGGTGTGGGAGCGCGCACGATGGATCAGGCCGCAATCGACGAAGTTGCCAAGACCTTCATGCGGGCGCGCCGCACCGGCGAGCGGATCGACGCGCTGCCGGCGCACCTCGCTCCGAAAAACTTCGCCAACTCGTGCGCCGTCATGGATGCGGTCGACAAGCTCGTCGGCGAGCGCATCGTCGGAACCAAGATCGCCGCCAAGCCCGGCGCCGAAGTGGTTTACGCGCCGCTCGCCGCCGGCCGCGTTTTCAGCAGTCCGGCGCGCGTGCCGCGCGCGCTCACGCCGTGCCAGTACATGGAGTGCGAGATCAGCTTCCGCCTGACGCGCGATCTGCCGGCCCGCGACAAACCCTACACCGAAGACGAAGTGTACGACGCGTTGGAAGGCTGCGCCGCGTTCGAACTGGTCGACAGCCGCTTCCGCGATCTGAAAGCCGCGATGGAACAGACACCGTACCAGTTCTACGCCGACCACATCGCCAACGGCGCGATGGTGTTCGGCCCGTTCCGCAAGGACTGGCGGAACTTCGACTTCACCAGGACGCGCGTCACGATGAAGCAGGGATCGAAGACCATCGTCGACAAGGTCGGCGGGCATCCGACCGGCAATCCGGGGAAGCCCGCGGTGGTTCTCGCCAACCTCCGGCGCGGCTCGACGGGCCTCAAGGCCGGCATGTTCGTCGTCACCGGCTCGTTCACCGGCTTTCACCCGGTCGAGCTCGATCAGCCGGTCAAGGGAGAGTTTGAAGGCTTCGATACGATGGAAGCGACGATCGTCGGATAAATCTATCCACGGTCATTCCGGAAACCGCGCAAAGCGCGGTTATCCGAAATCCAGTACAGAGCACCGAATATGGCTCTGGATTCCGGGTTCGCTCGCCATAGCGTGTCGAAGACGCGCGTAAACGCGCTTATCGCGAGCGCCCCGGAATGACGCCGTGGATCCAGCGTCAGTCGACCTTCTCGTTCGGATACACGCCCCAGAGCCTCGTCTGCTGGACGAAGCCCTCGAAGCCGCGGCCTGCGAGATAGCACCAGCCCTCGCCGGTGCAGCGCTTCACGCTGGCGATCACGCCGCGCTCGAGCTTGGCCGTCACCGCGCTCTGCAGATCAGGCTTCTCATGCAGCGTGATCAGTTCGTCCGCGACCTTCCCGGTCACCATGCCGGTGCGGCGACCCGACAGCAGCGAGTGATAGACCCAGCCTTCGGTGCCGTCGGCGTCGCGGATGCGGCGCCAGGTCTCGAATTCGGCGGTGATTTCCACCGGCAGGCCTGCGCGCTGGTACAGCCATTTGACCTCGTAGGTCTTGGCCGGCCCGATGTGCATGTTGACCTTGTCGGCCTTGAGGCTGACGAAGCGGGGAACAGGAAGCCCGCTCGAGGAGCCTGCGGCCTGGCCGTGGGCGGACGCCTGCGGCTGGCTGCGCGAGGGCGCAGGGGCCCAGGCCGCGGCCAGCGTTGCCGCGAAAACCATCACAATCAGGGCACGTTGGACGTGTCTCATGCCTACGCCGGACCAACTCTTTGAAAAACGGACGCCACCCGGATGCTTTGTCTTGATACGCCCATCTGATACAGAGGAAATCTGGACAGAGAGGCTTGCCCCATCCGCACGCGAAGGGCGCCCTCAGTGTCGGTCAGCCTGGTTAAAGAGGGCTGAACGGGCGCAATTTTCCGGCCCCGGTTGAGAGGCGCGTAAATATGCCGAAAGGCAAAAAACCTCTGGTGATCGTCACGCGCAAGCTGCCCGACAGCGTGGAAACGCGCATGCGGGAGCTGTTCGACACCCGCCTTAATCTCGAAGACAAGCCCATGACCCAATCCCAGCTCGGCGAGGCGCTGAAGGTTGCCGACGTGCTGGTGCCGACCGTGACCGACCGGATCGACGCCCCGGTCCTGAAAGAGGCCGGCCCGAACCTCAAGCTGATCGCCAATTTCGGCAACGGCGTCGACAACATCGACGTCGCGGCCGCGGTCCAGCGCGGCATCACCGTCACCAACACGCCCGGCGTGCTGACCGAGGACACCGCCGACATGACCATGGCGCTGATCCTCGCGGTGCCGCGCAGGCTGGCCGAGGGCGCGAACGTGCTGAGCGGCGGCGACAAGGACTGGCCCGGCTGGTCGCCGACCTGGATGCTGGGCCACCGCATCTGGGGCAAGCGGCTCGGCATCATCGGCATGGGGCGGATCGGCCAGGCGGTGGCGCGGCGCGCCGCGGCCTTCGGCCTGCAGATCCACTATCACAACCGCCGCCGCGTCGCGGCCGCGATCGAGGAAGAGCTGAACGCCACCTATTGGGAGAGCCTCGACCAGATGCTCGCCCGCATGGACATCATCTCGATCAATTGCCCGCACACGCCCGCGACGTTCCACCTGCTCTCGGCGCGCCGCCTGAAGCTGCTGCGCCCGCAGTCCTACGTGGTCAACACCGCGCGCGGCGAGGTGATCGACGAGAACGCGCTGATCCGCATGATCGCAGCCGGCGAGCTTGCCGGCGCAGGCCTCGACGTGTTCGAGCGCGAGCCCGCGGTCAATCCGAAGCTCGCGCGGCTTGCCAAAGACGGCAAGGTGGTGCTGCTGCCGCACATGGGCTCGGCCACCGTCGAAGGCCGCATCGACATGGGCGAGAAGGTGATCGTCAACATCCGCACCTTCATGGACGGGCACAAGCCGCCGGACCGCGTGCTGCCGTCGATGTTGTAAGGGCAAGCGATGACAAGGCTCAGCCCCAATCTCAGGCTTGCCATTCTCTGGGTCGTGATCGCCGTTCTTGCGCTGTTTCGTTGGTATCTTGGCGATGTGACGCTTTTCGAAGTCGCTTTTGGTGTCGGGCTTGCGGCTTGCCTTTTCATATTGATGCTTCCCACCGTGTTGAAGCATCGCAGGCCCTCGACCTGATCCGCTGCCGTCGCCACACGACAGGCGGATGGTGTAGAGTTTTCCGGCACGTTCCCGACGCCGGTGCCCGCCATGTTGAGCCGTACTGGATCGCTGCCCGACCGCTCGGCGATGTACAACGCCAACGCGCTGAAGATCGGCATCTTCGGCGCCAACTGCTCGTCGGGCCGTTCGGCCACCAAGGTGCCGGAGCGGTGGTCGGCCAGCTGGCCGGATTGCCTGAAGCTCGCGCGCATGGCGGACCAGGCCGGCATCGACTTCATGCTGCCGATCGGCCGGTGGAAGGGCTACGGCGGCGACACCAACTTTCACGGCGCGACGCTCGAAACCGTGACCTGGGCCTGCGGCCTGCTGGCCGCCACCGAGCGGATCACCGTGTTCGGCACGGTGCACGCCCCGCTGTTTCATCCCCTGATCGCCGCCAAGGAGTTCGTCACCGCCGACCACATCGGCGAGGGCCGCTTCGGCATCAACCTCGTGGTCGGCTGGAACGAGGGCGAGTTCGAGATGTTCGGCGTCACGCAACGCGAGCACGACGACCGCTACGATTATGCGCAGGAGTGGCTCGACGTCATCAAGCGCGCCTGGACCGAGCACGGGGATTTCGATTTCGCGGGCCGGTTTCTCAACTGCAAGGGCGTGCGCGCCTATCCCAAGCCCTATGGCGACACCCGGCCGATCATCATGAACGCCGGCCGGTCTCCGATCGGGCAGGCCTTCGCGCTGCGCAACTGCGATGCATTCTTCACCGCGACCGTCGACTCGCGACACTCCATCGAGGCCAACGCGAAGAAGGTGCAGGAGCTCAAGAGCGCCGCGCAGGACTTCGGCCGCGACATCGAGGTCTACACCGTCGGGCAGGTGATCTGCCGGCCGACGCAGAAGGAAGCCGAGGACTATTACCAGTATGCCGTCATCGACAACGCCGACTGGGGCGCGGTCGACCAGATGATGGCGCTGAAGAACATCACGCGGCAGACCGTCGCGCCGGACGAGTTCACCCGGCAGCAGCGGTATTTCGCCGGCAAGGGCATCGGCGGCTATCCGTTCATCGGCACGCCGGACCAGGTGGCGCAGGAGCTGGCGAACATCAGCGCGGCCGGCATGCGCGGCATCGCGGTGTCGTTCGTCAACTATCTCAACGAGGCGCCGTATTTCTGCGACGAGGTGCTGCCGCGTCTCGTCCGGCTCGGCGTGCGGCACCAGAACTGATCCGGGGGCCGGTCGAGCCCGCGGACGAGGGAGGGATCGATGTCGGCGCGTAAATGCATGGGCAGCTGCATTCTTTGGGCGCTCGGCGGCGCATTGGCGTTCGCTGCGGCCAGCGTCACCGCAAGCCTGGCGCAGGAGGCCTATCCTTCGCGGCTGGTCAAGGTGATCCTGCCGTCCGCGCCCGGATCGACCACCGACATGCTGGCGCGGCTGATCGCCGATCAGCTCAGCCAGAAATGGGGCAAGCCGGTCATCGTCGAGAACATCAGCGGCGCCGGCATGTCGATCGGCGCCACCCAGGCGTTCCGCGCGGCGCCGGACGGCCACACGCTGTTCATCAGCCCGCCCTCGCCTGTCACGTTCATGAAGCTGCTCTATCCCGACATCAGCTTCGATCCGGCGCAGTTCACGCCGATCTCGCTTCTGGTGCGGGTGCCGAACGCCCTGGTGGTGCGCAAGGACTTTCCCGCGACGAACGTGAAGGAGTTGATCGCCTACGCCAAGGCGAACCCCGGCAAGATCACCTATGCGTCGCAAGGCGCGGGCTCGACGGCGCATCTGTCGGCGAACCTGATCGAACTGCTGGCCGGGATCGAGATGATTCACGTGCCGTTCCGCGGCGCGGTGCCCGCGCTCAACGCGGTGATGGCCGGACATGTCGATTTCTTCTTCGACACCGTGACCACGTCGGTGCCGCAGCACCGCGCGGGCAATGCGAGGATCATCGCCGTCGGCAGCACCGAGCGCTCGGCCGTGGTGCCGGAGGCGCCGCCGGTCGCCGAGACGCTGCCGGGCTTTCGTTCGGTGACCTGGTTCGCCATGACCGGGCCTCCGGGGCTTGCGCCGGCGCTGGCCGGGAAAATCAACCAGGCCGTGGCGGAAAGCCTCAGCCGCCCGGATGTCAGCGAGAGGCTGCGGCGCCTGACGCTCGATCCGATGCCGGGCTCGCCGGCCGATGCCGCGCGCTTCTTTGCCGAGGAGATCGCGCTGTGGGGCAAGGTGATCAAGGAAAGGAACGTGAAGGCCGAATAGAGCAGCCGGCCGTTGGCGGCGACAGCCTTGATTTCATTGGGATAATTAAAATGGGTTTGTTCGGCCAAACTGCAATTCTGGATTGAAAAAAATTTCCAGCACTCGCTTTGTGCACCCGGAGAAAGTTGCGTCAGCCGCGGGCGCTGGCTTGCTTGTCGGTCGACACGAGCTTTTTCGCGGCCTGCGCCGCGGCCGATGCGTAGCCCGGATCGCCGTGAATGAGCATCAGCGCCATCGTGCCTTCCATCAGCAGCATCACCTCGCGCGCCCGTGCGCGCGGCATCCGCACCCGGGCCGCGGCCAGCGCATCTGCAAGCCACTCCTCGACCAGCGCCTTGTGGCGGCGGGCGATGGCGCGCGCCGGATGTCCCTTGAGATCGGCCAACTCGACGACGACCCGCGTGAAGCCCGCGCCGGACCATCGCGGCTTCGACGCCCACTTCGCAAGCTCGCCAAAAAACGAATTGATCAGCGCATTGCGGTCGGTCGGACGTTTGAACCCGCGCAGCCGCGCGATCGCAAGCTCGCTGGAATGCGCGAGCGCCGCCGTGATGAGATCGTCCTTGCTCGGAAAATGCTGATAGAGCGCGCGTTTCGTAATGCCCGCTCGCGCCGCGATATCGTCCATCGAGACCCTGAGAAATCCCTGACGCCAGAACAGCCCGTAGGCCGCATCGAGGATGAGTTGTCTCGTCTGAACGCGCGAACGTCTCATGAGCCTGCCCCCGGCCGGTATACCAGGGAGTGAATGTACATTCGGAACCTGCCGCAGTCAGATCGCTTCCGCGGTCAAAGCAGCGAGCACTGTCGTCGCGCCTGCCGCAAAGCGCGGAGGCTTCGTCATGCCGCAAAAGCTGACCCTGCAATCCATCGAGGTCCGGGCCGTGTCGGTGCCGCTGCGGCGGCCGGTCGTCTCCAAGGTCGGGCTGTTCAAGGACTGGCCGCTGATCCTGATCGATCTGCGCACGCGCGAAGGCATTGTCGGACGAAGCTATCTGGAGCCGTACCTCAGGAACGCCGCGCGAGCCGTCGTTCCGTTGATTTACGACCTTGCCGCTGCTTTGCAAAGCCAGCCGCTCGCACCGCTCGATCGTTTTCAGTCCAATCGCCGGTCGCTCAACCTGATCGGCTACGAAGGCGTCGCCATGATCGCCGTGGCGGGCCTCGACATGGCGATATGGGATGCGCTGGCCAAGGCCGCGGGCGTGCCGCTGGCGGTCCTGCTGGGCGGCAGCATCGGCGCGGTGCCCGCCTACAACAGCAACGGGCTCTGGCTCACCGATGTCGCAACGCTGGCGAGGGAAGCCGGCGAACTTGTCGCGGAAGGCGGTTTCGCCGGATTGAAGCTCCGGCTGGGGCGCGACCGCCTCGCCGACGATCTCGCGGCGATCCGCGAGGTTCGCAGCGCCGCAGGCGACGAGATCAAGCTGATGGTGGATTTCAACCAGGGCCTTTCGCTCGGCGACGCGCTGCACCGCTGCCATGCGCTCGACGATCAGGGCCTCTACTGGTTCGAGGAGCCGATCGCCTACGACAACCTGGCGGGCTACGCGCAGCTTGCGCGCGAGCTTCGCACGCCGGTGCAGCTCGGCGAGAATTTCTACGGGCCGCGCGATCTGTACAAGGCGGTGTGCGCGGGCGCGGGCGACTACGTAATGCCCGACCTGATGCGGATCGGCGGCGTCTCCGGCTGGCTGCGCGCCGCGCCCATCGCGGCAGCGGCCGGAATTCAGGTTTCGACGCATTTGTATCCGGAGGTTTCGGCGCATCTCATGCGCGTGACCGAAACCGCCCACTGGCTGGAATGGCAGGACTGGGCCGATCCGATCCTGAAACAGCCGTTTGCCGTGAAGAACAGCCATATCGAGATTCCGGACATTCCCGGCATCGGAATCGAATGGGACGAAGCAGCCGTGGCGCGCTATCGCTACGAGCCGTAGGCCGCGGGATTCCAGGCGGCTCTCTACCTGTGCGCCGACAAGTCCCTGATCGAAGGATTTGTCCCGCTCAGCGGATTTGTCTCGTCCCACGCATAGCTGAGCGTCTCGAACCGCATCGCCAGTGCGTCCATCATCATCAGCCGCCCGACCAGCCCTTCGCCGAAGCCGACGATCTCGCGGATCACCTCCAGCGCCATCATCGAACCGAGCACGCCGGCGAGCGCGCCGAGAATGCCGGCCTCCGCGCAGGCCGGCACGGTGCCGGGCGGCGGCGCCTCGGGAAACAGGCAGCGATAGGTCGGGTTCGGCTGGCCGTCCTTGCCGCGCTCGTGCGCGCGGACGGTGGTGAGGGTGCCGTCGAAGGTGCCGACCGCCGCCGTCACCAGCGGCTTTTTCGCGAAATAGCACGCGTCGGAGACGAGATAGCGGGTGGCGAAATTGTCCGAGCCGTCGGCGACGATGTCGTAGTTCGAGATCACGTTCATCGCGTTCACAGCCGTCAGCCGCTCGGCATGGCCCGCAAACTTCACATGCGGATTGAGCCGGCCGATCGTCTGCGCCGCGCTGTCGATCTTCGGGCGGCCGACGTCGGGCGTCGCGTGGATCACCTGGCGCTGCAGGTTCGACAGCGACACCACGTCGTCGTCGATCACGCCGAGCGTGCCCACCCCCGCGGCCGCGAGATAAAGCAGCACCGGTGCGCCGAGCCCGCCCGCGCCGATCACCAGCACCCGGGCGCGGCCCAGCGCCGCCTGGCCGGGCCCGCCGACATCCCGCAGCACGATGTGCCGCGCATAACGCTCCAGTTCCTCGGGGGACAGCATCGAACCTCCGTAACACGCGAACTTGGCGCATTGGGGCCATTTCGGCTAGGCTTGCAGGCAGCTCTCGGAGTGGGGTGAGCGATGCGCGTCTTGACCGCGGTATGGGCCGCGCTTCTGGCCGTCGCGTGGGGAATTCCGGTGGCGCTCGCGCAGAGCGACGGCCGGGAAACCTACGGCCCGGTCGCTGCGACCCGCGGAAAGGCAAAGGCGGAGGCCAAGCCTCAGGTCGCCAAGCCCCAAGCCGCCAAGCCTCAGGTCGCCAAGCCCGCCGCGCCCGCAACCGAAGCCGCCCAAAAACCCAGGGCGGCTCCGAAGCCCGCGGCCGACAAAAAGACCGCCGATAATAAGGAGGCCGAGCCTCCGACCGACGGCAAGGCCGCCCGCGAGAAGTCCGCCGGCAAAAAGAAGAACGCCAAGGAGAAAGCCAACACCACCGGCAGCGCAGCCGCCGGCGCGCCGAAGCCGCCCGGCATCCGCGAAACCTACATGGCGCTGCCGCATGCCGAGCGGCTGGCTTTGCAATTCAACCTGACCTGGGCCGGCGACTACCGCGGCGCGGCCGACGGCGAGTTCAGTGACAAGCTCGCCGAGGCGATGAAGGACTACCAGAAGCGCAACAAGTTCAAGGTCACCGGCCTGCTGTCGCCGGAGGAGCGCACCGTGCTCGCGGCCGCCGTCGCGCCGCGCCAGCGCGAGGCCGGCTGGCAGATGATCGAGGATCCGGCGACCGGCGCGCGCGTCGGCATTCCGGCGAAGTACGCCACCCGGCTGGCCACCGGTCCGGCCGGCTCGCGCTGGAGCTCCGAGCAGAGCCAGTTGCAGATCGAGACGTTCCGCGTCGACACCGGCGCGACGCTCGAGGCCGTGTTCGAGCAGCAGAAGTCGCTGCCGCGGCGGCGCATCACCGGGAGCAATCTCGGCTCGGAGGCCTTCACGCTCGCCGGAATGCAGGGCCTGAAGCGGATGCGCGTCTATGGATATGCGCGCGACGGCGAGGTGCGCGGGCTGACGATCCTCTACGACCAGGCGATGGACGGCACGATGGATCCGCTCGTCGCGCCGATCGCCTGGGCCTATCTGCCGTTCCCGCAGGGCTTGTCGCTCGCGGCCGCCACCGGGGCGCCGCGGCGCAAGGTCGAATACGGCACCGGCGTTTTCGTTTCGGCGGCGGGCCATGTGCTGACCGACCGGCGGCTGGTCGACGGCTGCCAGGTCATCACGCTGCCGCTGCTCGGCCACGCGGAGCGCGTCGCCGAGGATCGCGTCGCGGGGCTCGCGCTGCTCCGGATCAACGGCGTGTCCGGCATCAAGCCCGCCGCGCTCGCAGCCGATGGCGCGGCCGCGGGCGACGGCACGCTGATCGGCGTGCCCGACCCCAAGGCGCAGGCCGGCGGCGGCGACGTGTCGTCCGTCAAGGCGCGCACGGTGGCTGCCGCGTCCGCACGCACGCTGGACCCGCCGCCGCCTTTCTCGCCCGCCGCGTTTTTCGGCAACGACGCAAAGCTCGCGGGGATCGTGCCGCTGCGCGACATCGTGAGCAGCAGCGCGGTGTCGACGGTGCCGCCGGCCGTGCTGGTGCCGGTCGAGTCGATCCGGACATTTTTGCAGAAGCACGACGTCCCGCTGGAGCCCGCGGCCGGCAATCCGGGATCTGCAAAGGAATCCGTGACACGCGTGATCTGCGTCAGGAAGTAGTCGCTCACCAAGAGGACCCGCGCGATTGCGTAGCGCGTTTCTCGTTTTCGACATTTTGGCCGGCGTCATGGCCGTTCTCTGATTTTGAAACAGCCGCGCTCTCTCCCCGTCATCCTGAGGTGCGACCCCGGCGAAAGCCGGGGGAGCCTCGAAGGATGAGCGGCCCGGATTGTTGCGCCGTCGGGGGCCGTCGCCCGCTGATGTCGGGCTTGCCCGACATCAGTTCTTAAGAACGCAAGTCGGGCAGGCCCGACTTGCGGCGGCTCGCTCGCTTCGCTCACTCGCACCTCAGGGTGACGGGGTTGGAGTGGTGCCCGGCTCAACAAAAACGCTCCGTCAAACGTGGACATGAAAACTCGTTGCCGCGGCGCGGGGCGCCCGGGCTTTGCCAAGTTTCTTCTTGTTGCCCCTCCTGCGAGGGGAGCGGAGCGCCGAAAGGCGCTGGTGCGGAACGCCGCACCCGTGGCCGCCTTGCGGTTGGGCCAGTCCCTTCATCGGAAGGGACTGCCGGTCCATGACGCGGACCGGCGCGCCTTGCGGCGCTCCACCACGGTGTTCGCGAGGCCTTGGCCTCACTCGCTCTCGGGCCGCGCTTTCCTTCCCGGGCTACTGACGCGTTCACCCGGTAGTCCAGCAGGCTCCCTGCGCACGGGTCATCTGGTGCCCGTAGGGCGGGGTCCGAGGCGTCCCGGGAGTCCGGTGGTTAGTCGGACCCGCAGGCAGACCGTTCCTGCCTCTCCCAGCGGCAACCACCCGGATGGTGCCCCTCAACAGGCAGGACGAGAACGAACATAGAACGGAATTAATGCCTGTCAACCCCGTGCCGGAGCGCTGTTCTGAAGGGCGCAGCGACGCAGAATTGCGCCAGACGCCTCTCTTCCGCGGTCCTGGCCTAGCCTGACGTGGAGAGATTGGAGCAAGTCACAAGCTACAGCAGGAAATCGCCCGCCGAGAGCGTATGCGCGCCGGTCAGCAGGATCTGGAAGTCGGCGACCGCATCGCCGTCGAGATCGCCCGACACCACCGTGTTGGCGCCGGCCGCCCGGGCGCGCAATTCGCCCGCGGTGCCGGAGAACGCGGCCGCGCCGACGAAGCTGAAGGCGTCGTCGGCCGTTCCGCCGACGGAGTTTGCGTCGATCGCCGCGAGGTCGATCTTGTCGACGCCCACCGCGAAGTCGGCGATGCGGTCGCGCTCGGTGCCGCCCGTGCCGGTGTCGGCAATGCCGAGATAGCGGAACGTGTCTGCATCCGCGCCGCCGGTGAGGACGTCGCGGCCGGCGCCGCCGATCAGCGTGTCGTTGCCGTCGCCGCCGATCAGCGTGTCGCTGCCGTCCAGCCCCGACAGCACATTGGCCTCGGCGTTGCCGGTCAATTTGTTGGCGAGCTCGTTGCCGGTGCCGTCGATGGCATCGTCCCCGATCAGGATCAGGTTCTCTACGTTGGCGCCGAGCGTATAAGTAATCAGCGCCTTCACGGTGTCGACATCGCCGGGGTTGTTGTCCTCGATGACCTGGTCGCCGGCCTTGTTGACGACATAGACGTCGCTGCCGAGGCCTCCCGACATCTGGTCGGCGCCGCCGCCGCCATTGAGAAGGTCGGCGCCGTCGAGGCCCGCCAGCACGTTGGCCGCACTGTTGCCGACCAGCGTGTCGCCGGAATTCGAACCGGTCAGGTTCTCGATGCCGGACAGCGTATCGATCCCCGCGCCTCCGGTGTCCTGCGCGCTCGTGAGCAACAGCTTGACGGTCACGCCGCCCGCGGCATCCGAGTAATCCGCGGTGTCGATACCGGTGCCGCCGTCCAGCGCATCGTCGCCCGCGCCACCATCGAGGACGTCGTCGTGTTCGTCACCATGAAGCAGATCGTTGTCCGCGCCGCCGTGCAGCGTGTCGTCTTCCGTGCCGCCGTGCAGCGTGTCGTCCCCGCCGTTACCGAACAGAAGATCGTCGCCGCCGAGCCCGGACAGGCTGTCGCCGAACCCTCCGCCGACCATGGTCTGGCCTGCGGCGCTGCCGGTGCGATCGACCGCGCTGTCGGGCGCGACGCCGAACACCACATAGCCGGCGCCGGAATCGCCACCGTTCGGGTCGGCACCCTCGGCGCCGACGATCAGATCGGCGAAACCGTCGCCGTTGACGTCGCCGGCCGACGCGACCGACTTGCCGCTGAAATCACTGGCCAGCGCGCCGCTGAGCTTGAAGCCGCTGCTGCCGTCGAGGCTCGACAGGTTGATATTGGCGGCAAAGCCCGAGGCCTTGCCGAACACCACATAGCTGGCGCCCGAGGAGCTGCCGTTCGGGTCGGCGCGGTAGGCTCCGACGATCACATCATCAAAGCCGTCGCCGTTGACGTCGCCGGCCGACGCCACCGAGGCGCCGCCGAGATCGCTTGCGGCTGCGCCGCTGAGCCTGAAGCCGTTGCTGCCGTCGAGACTCGACAGGTCGAGGTTGGCGGTGAACCCCGAGGCCCGGCCGAACACCACATAGCCGGCGCCGGAATCGCTGCCGTTCGGATCGGCGTGGTAGGCGCCGACGATCAGGTCGGCAAAGCCGTCGCCGTTGACGTCGCCGGCCGAGGCGACCGACCGGCCGCTGCCATCGCCGGCCGCGACGCCGCTGAGCTTGAAGCCGTTGCCGCCGTCGAGGCTCGACAGGTTGAGGTTGGCGGCAAAGCCCGAGGCCTTGCCGAACACCACATAGCTGGCGCCGGAAGAGCTGCCGTGCGGGTCGGCGCCGTAGGCACCGACGATCACGTCGGCGAAGCCGTCGCCGTTGACGTCGCCCGCCGAGGCGACCGAGTGGCCGCTGGAATCGAATCCGGCCACGCCGCTGAGCTTGAAGCCGTTGCCGCCGTCGAGGCTCGACAGGTTGATGTTGGCGGCAAAGCCCGAGGCCTTGCCGAACACCACATAGCTGGCGCCGGAAGCGCTGCCGTTCGGGTCGGCGAAAACCGCGCCGACGATCACGTCGGCGAAACCGTCGCCGTTGACGTCGCCGGCCGAGGCGACCGAGCGGCCGCTCAAATCGAATGTCGCGGCGCCGCTGAGCTGGAAGCCGTTGCTGCCGTCGAGGCTCGACAGGTCGATGTTGGCGGCAAAGCCCGAGGCTTGGCCGAACACCACATAGCTGGCGCCGGACGTGCCGGCGTTCGGGTCGGCGCCAAACGCTCCGATGATCAGGTCGGCGAAACCGTCGCCATTGACGTCGCCGGCCGAGGCGACCGAGTGACCGCTGTAATCGCTGGCCGCCCCGCCGCTGAGCTTGAACCCGTTGCTGCCGTCAAGGCTCGACAGGTCGACGTTGGCGGCAAAGCCCGAGGCCTGGCCGAACACCACGTAGCTGGCGCCGGAATCGCCGCCGTTCGCGTCGGCGCGGAAGGCGCCGACGATCAGGTCGGCGAAGCCATCGCCGTTGACGTCGCCGGCCGACGCGACCGACCGGCCGCTACCATCGCCGGCCGCGACGCCGCTGAGCTTGAAGCCGTTGGTGCCGTCCAGGCTCGACAGATTGATGTTGGCCGGAAACTGGGCCATGGGTCACCCCCGCTCATTTGACGCGGCTTGCGTCTGAACGCTGTCACTTCAGGCAAAATTCTATGGCGCCGGATGAACATCCGGCACTGGAGAAAATCGGGTGCAATCGTTAGGGTTGATGGTGCGGAGGCAGGTGCCACAAATTGCGCACGACCGCCGCTGCCTCACCGGTCGCGCCAAATTTCGGGAACCGCGAGCGGCTTCGATGCCGCATCAAACCGCATCCCCTCGCCGCTGTCGCCAGCCGCGGACGATGACTTGTTTCTGAACTTCGCCGGGCGTCGTCTCGAACGCGCGATTGAAGTCTCTTCGGGCTAGAGCAGGAAATCGCCCGCCGAGAGCGTGTGTGCGCCGGTCAGCAGAATCTGGAAGTCGGCGACCGCATCGCCGTCGAGATCGCCCGACACCAGCGTGTTGGTACCGGCCGCCCCGGCGCGCAATTCGCCCGCCGTGCCCGAGAACGCGGCCGCGCCGACGAAGCTGAAGGCGTCGTCGGTGCCGCCGTCGACGGCGTCGATCGCCGCAAGGTCGATCTGGTCGGTGCCCGCCACGAAGTCGGCGATCCTGTCGCGCGTCGCGGCGGTCGCGCCGGTGTCGGACGCGCTGAGATAGCGGAACGTGTCTGCATCCGCGCCGCCGGTGAGGACGTCGCGGCCGGCGCCGCCGATCAGCGTGTCGCTGCCGTCGCCGCCGCTCAGCCGGTCGTCGCCGGCGAGACCGGACAGCACATTGGCCTCGGCGTTGCCGAACAGTTTGTTGGCGAGCTCGTTGCCGGTGCCGTCGATGGCATCGGACCCGGTCAGGATCAAATTCTCCACGTTGGCGCCGAGCGTGAGGTCGACCGAAGATCGCACGGTGTCGACATCGCCGGGGTTGTCGTCTTCGATGACCTGATCCCCGGCGTGGTTGACGACGTAGACGTCATTGCCGAGACCGCCCGACATCTGGTCCGCGCCGCCGCCGCCGTTGAGCCGGTCGTTGCCGCCAAGCCCGATGAGCACGTTGGCCGCACCGTTGCCGACCAGCACGTCATTGGAACCCGAACCGGTCAGGTTCTCGATCCTGAGCAGCGTATCGAAGCCTGCGCCTCCGGTGTTCTGTGCGCTCGAGAGCGACAGCCTGACCGTGACGCCGGCCGCGGCATCCGAGTAATCCGCGGTGTCGACACCCGTGCCACCGTCCATCTCGTCGTTGCCAGCGCCGCCGTTGAGCGTGTCGTTGTCGACGCCGCCGTCCAGATCGTCATTGCCGGCGCCGCCGCGCAGCGCGTCGTCCCCTGAGCCGCCATGGAGCGTGTCGGCCCCGCCCTGGCCGAACAGGCTGTCGTCGCCGCCGAGCCCGAACAGATTGTCGCCGAACGCTCCGCCGGCCAAGGTCTGGGCCGCGCTGGTTCCGAGCCGATCGACCGCGCTGTCGGGCGCGACGCCGAATACGACGTAGCTGGCGCCGGAATAGCTGCCGTTCGGGTCGGCGCCCTCGGCGCCGATAATCAGGTCGGCGAAGCCGTCGCCGTTGACGTCGCCGGCCGAGGCGACCGAACGGCCGCTGAAATCGTTTGCCGATGCGCCGCCGAGCTTGAAGCCGTTGCTGCCGTCGAGGCTCGACAGGTCGAGGTTGGCGGCAAAGCCCGAGGCTTGGCCGAACACCACATAGCTGGCGCCGGAATTGCCGCCGGCCGGGTCGGCGCGGTAGGCGCCGACGAGCACGTCGGCGAAGCCGTCGCCGTTGACGTCGCCGGCCGAGGCGACCGAGCGGCCGCTGAAATCGAATTGCGCCACGCCGCTGAGCTTGAAGCCGTTGCTGCCGTCGAGGCTCGACAGGTCGAGGTTGGCGGCAAACCCCGAGGCCTGGCCGAACACCACATAGCTGGCGCCGGAAAGGCCGTCGGGCACAAAGGCGCCGACGATCACATCCGCAAAGCCGTCGCCGTTGACGTCGCCGGCCGAGGCAACCGAAGCGCCGCTGAGATCGCTCGCCGCCGCGCCGCTGAGCCTGAAGCCGTTGCTGCCGTCGAGACTCGACAGGTCGAGGTTGGCGGCAAAGCCCGAGGCCTGGCCGAACACCACATAGCTGGCACCGGAATCGCTGCCGGTCGGGTCGGCGCGGTAGGCGCCGACGAGCACGTCGGCGAAGCCGTCGCCGTTGACATCGCCGGCCGAGGCAATCGAGATGCCGCTCTGATCGTCCGCCACCACGCCGCTGAGCTTGAAGCCGTTGCTGCCGTCAAGGCTCGACAGGTCGAGGTTGGCGGCAAAGCCCGAGGCCTGGCCGAACACCACATAGCTGGCGCCGGAAGCACTGCCGTTCGGGTCGGCGCGACTGGCGCCGACGATCAGGTCGGCGAAGCCGTCGCCGTTGACGTCGCCGGCCGAGGCGACCGACCGGCCGCTGTAATCGCGTGACGCGCCACCGCTGAGCCTGAAGCCGTTGCTGCCGTCGAGGCTCGACAGGTTGAGATTGGCGGCAAAGCCCGAGGCCTGCCCGAACACCACATAGCTGGCGCCAGAGTACAAGCCGTTCGGGTCGGCATAATCCGCCCCAACGATCAAGTCGGCGAAGCCGTCGCCGTTGACGTCGCCGGCCGAGGCGACCGAGAGGCCACTGCGATCGTATGCCGCCACGCCGCTGAGCTTGAAGCCGTTGCTGCCGTCGAGGCTCGACAGATCGATGTTGGCGGCAAAGCCCGAGGCCTGGCCGAACACCACATAGCTGGCGCCGGAATTGTTGCCGTTCGGATCGGCGCCAAAGGCGCCGACGATCACGTCGTCGAAGCCGTCGCCGTTGACGTCGCCGGCCGAGGCGACCGAGGAGCCGCTGAAATCCTCCAGCGCCCCACCGCTGAGCCTGAAGCCGTTGCTGCCGTCGAGGCTCGACAGCTCGATCACCGCCGGAAATTGCGCCACGTGCCCCTCCTCCGCAAAAAATGACCCGCGAGCCAGATGCACGGCAGGATTGTGCCGCATCTGGAGATAAAGCAGGACCGCGCTACACAAGTATTTCAGCTGTTGGAAATCGTGTTACAGCCGTAACATTCCGGACAAGCGCAGGCAGCGCGCCAGCACCGCGGCAAGCTCGGCGCTGGCAAGAGGCCGCTGCAGCAGCTCGGAAATTCCGGATTCGGCCAGCGCGTCGACGCTGCCATCGTTGGTCGATGTCGTGGCGAGCAGGAGAGGCTGCTGCGGCGCGATCTCGTGCAGCGCGCGAGCCAGATCGAGCACGCTCTGCGACTTCCCACTCCTGAAACTCGACGCGACCCCGCAACACGAAAGCGGTCTGCTTGGCCGGTGGCCGCTGAAGCTCGTTCCCCGGCGTCCCGGCGAGGCTCGCCGCCGGTGGAGAGCTATCTGTTCCTGAGCTTTGCCGAACGCTTTTCGACGGGCGTCGGCATGCTTTCTTCTGGCCTTCGGTCGCAAACGGCGCATGAAACACGCAACGCCCGAAGCGCACGCCTTCGCCGGGCTCCGTCTCGGACCGCGATTGAAGTCTCCTCGGCTACAGCAGGAAATCGCCCGCCGAGAGCACAAAACTGCCCGAGAGCAGGATGTGAAAGTCGGCTCCGCTGTCGCCATCGACGTCGCCGGTCACCAGCGTGTTGGTGCCGAACTCCGAGGCGCGAAGCTGGCCCGCCGTATTCGAGAACGCCGCCGCGCCGATGAAGCTGAACGCGTCGTTGGCGCCGCCGCCCACGATATTGGCGTCGATCGCCGCGAGGTCGATCTTGTCGACGCCCGCCGCGAAATCGACGATGCGATCGCGCGTCGTCCCGCCCGTGCCGGTGTCGGCGACGCTGAGATAGCGGAAGATGTCGGCGTCCGCGCCGCCGGTCAGCACGTCGCGGCCGGCGCCGCCGGTCAGCACATCGGCGCCCGAGCCGCCGGACATCTTGTCGGATCCATCGCCGCCGACCAGCGTGTCGGCGCCGCCGAGCCCGTTCAGGTCGTCGTCGCCATTCAGGCCGGTCAGCACGTTGGCCGAGCCGGTGCCGGTGAGCAGGTCGACATGGTGCGAGCCGACCAGGTTCTCGAACCGGAACAGCGTGTCGATCCCGGCACCGCCGGTGTCCTGCTCGGTCGCCAGCGAAAGACTGACGCTGACGCCGGCCGTTGCGAGGGAATAGTCGACCGTGTCGGTTCCCGTGCCGCCATCCATGTCGTCGTCGCCGGCTCCGCCCAACAGCGTGTCGTTGCCGCCGTCGCCGGTGAGCTGATCGTTGCCGGCGTCGCCGCGCAGCGTGTCGTTGCCGGTGCCGCCCGCCAGCGTGTCGTCGCCGCCGAGCCCGTTGAGGGTGTCATGGCCGCCGTCGCCGTTCAATTCGTCGTCGTCCTCGCCGCCGATCAGGATGTCGTCGCCCAGCCCGCCGGCGACCGCGTTGAAACCATCGCCTGCGCCGATGAAGTCACTGCCCGCGCCGCCGTCGATGGCGTCGCCGTCCGCGCCGCCGATCAGCACGTCGTTGCCGCTGCCGCCCATCAGCATATTGTTGCCGTCACCGCCGTCGAGAAAGTCGTCGCCAGTGCCGCCGTCGAGCTGGTCGTCGCCGGCCTCGCCGTAGAGCTTGTCCTTGCCGCCGCTGCCGATCAGTTCGTCGGCGCCTGCGCCGCCCCGAAGCGTGTCGTCGCCGAGCCCGCCGTCGATCACGTCGTCTCCGCCATGCCCGAAAAGACCGTCGTCGCCGCCCAGGCCGGACAGCGTGTCGCCAAGCGCGCCGCCTGCGAGTGTCTGCGATGCATCGGTGCCGGTGCGTGTCACCGCGGTGGTCGGCGCAATGCCGAACACCACATAGCTGGCGCCGGAGCCGCCAGAGCCGGCATAAGGCGCGCCGACGATCAGGTCGGCGAAGCCGTCACCGTTGACGTCGCCGGCCGAGGCGACCGAACGGCCGGAGAGATCGGACACCGACTCGCCGCTGAGCTTGAAGCCGTCGCTGCCGTTCAGGCTCGACAGGTTGAGGTTGGCGGCAAAGCCCAAGGTCCTTGCCGAACACCACGTAGCTGGCGCCGGAACTGCTGCCGTTCGGGTCGGCAGAATTGGCGCCGACGATCAGGTCGGCGAAGCCGTCACCGTTGACGTCGCCGGCCGAGGCGACCGAGCGGCCGCTGTAATCGCTCGCCGTCCCGCCGCTGAGCCTGAAGCCGTTGCTGCCGTCAAGGCTCGACAGGTTGAGGTTGGCGGCAAAGCCCGCCTGCCTGGCCGAACACGACATAGCTGGCGCCGGAACTGAGGCCATTCGGGTCGGCGTGATGGGCGCCGACGATCACGTCGGCGAAGCCGTCGCCATTGACGTCGCCGGCCGAGGCCACCGACCGGCCGCTTTGATCGCCTGCCGCCACGCCGCTGAGCTTGAAGCCGTTGCTGCCGTCGAGGCTCGACAGGTTGACGTTGGCGGCAAAGCCCGAGGCGTTGCCGAACACCACATAGCTGGCGCCGGAATTGCTGCCGTTCGAGTCTGCCTCAAATGCGCCGACGATCACGTCGGCGAAGCCGTCGCCGTTCACATCGCCGGCCGATGCGACCGAGCGGCCGCTGTTGTCATCGAGTGCCTCGCCGCTGATCTGGAAGCCGTTCGAGCCGTCGAGGCTGGAAAGCTCGAGATTGGTTGCAAAGCCCGAGGCCTTGCCGAACACCACGTAGCTTGCGCCGGAAGCGTTACCGTTCGGGTCGGCAGAATTGGCGCCGACGATCAGGTCGGCGAAGCCGTCACCGTTGACGTCGCCGGCCGAGGCAACCGAGCGGCCGCTCAAATCGGCCTGGGCTTCGCCGCTGAGCTTGAAGCCGTTGCCGCCGTCGAGGCTCGACAGGTTGAAATTGGAAGCAAAGCCCGACGCCTGGCCGAACACCACGTAGCTCGCGCCTTGTAACGACCCGGCCGCCGCGCCGTTTGTATCGTGGAAGTGGGCGCCGACGATCACGTCGGCGAAGCCGTCGCCATTGACGTCGCCCGCCGAGGCGACCGAGTAGCCGCTGTAATTGAATGCCGCCGCGCCGCTGAGCTTGAAGCCGTTGCCGCCGTCGAGGCTCGACAGGTCGAGGCTGGCGGCAAAGCCCGAGGCCTGGCCGAACACCACATAGCTCGCGCCGGAAGCGAAGCCGTTCGGGTTGGCAGAATTGGCGCCGACGATCAGGTCGGCGAAGCCGTCGCCATTGACATCGCCGGCCGAGGCGACGGAGTAGCCGCTTTGATCGCTGAGCCCCTCGCCGTTGAGCTTGAAGCCGTTGCTGCCGTTCAGGCTCGATAGCTGGATCACCGCCGGAAATTGAGCCATTCCCGTCCCCCCTGAAAACCCTAAAGCAAAAAATTCGGAATAAAGTCCGCTGCGCGCGGACGTCGTCATTGGAGACTGCGTTATTAATGGTTGTGCGACAACAGTCCCAAACAACAGAAAAATGGCGCTAATTGCGCGAAAACCGGTTTTCAGGGTTCGAAGGGACGCGGGGACCCCAACCCCGCTACAGCAGGAAATCGCCGGCCGAGAGCACAAACGTGCCCGACAGCAGGATGTGGAAGTCGGCCCCGCCGTCGCCGTCGACGTCGCCGGTCACCAGTGTGTTGGTGCCGAACTCCGCGGCGCGAAGCTGACCCGCCGTGTGCGAGAACGACGCGGCGCCGATGAAGCTGAAGGCATCGTTGGCGCCGCCGCCGACCGCATTGGCGTCGATCTCCGCGAGGTCGATCTTGTCGACGCCTACCGCGAAGTCGGCGATCCTGTCGCGCGTCGTTCCGCCCGTCCCGGTGTCGGCGACGCTGAGATAGCGGAACGTGTCAGCGCCCGCGCCGCCGGTGAGCACGTCGCGCGCGGCGCCGCCGACCAGCGTATCGGTGCCCGCGCCGCCGAACAGCTTGTCGAGTCCATCGCCGCCGACAAGCGTATCATTGCCGCCGACGCCGACGAGCCTGTCGTCTCCCGCCCCACCCTGCAGCACGTCGTTGCCCGAACCGCCATTGAGCGTGTCGGCCCCGCCATGCCCGAACAGGCTGTCGTCGCCGCCGAGCCCGGACAGGCTGTCATCGAACGCAGGGTCTGGTCCGCAGCCGTCCCGGTGCGCTCGACCGCGCTGTCGGGCGCGATGCCGAACACCACATAGCTGGCGCCGGAATCGTCACCGTTCGGGCTGGCGCCAGGAGCGCCGACGATCAGGTCGGCAAAGCCGTCGCCGTTGACGTCGCCGGCCGAGGCGACCGAGTGGCCGCTGAGATCGTATTCCGCTGCGCCGCTGAGCTTGAAGCCGTTGCTGCCGTCGAGACTCGACAGGTTGATATCGGCGGCAAAGCCCGAAGCCTGACCGAACACCACGTAGCTGGCGCCGGACAAGGTGCCGTTCGGGTCGGCGAGAGGGGCGCCGACGATCAGATCGGCGAAGCCGTCTCCGTTGACGTCGCCGGCCGAGGCAATCGAGATGCCGCTCTCATCGCCAGCCGCCACGCCGCTGAGCTTGAAGCCGTTGCTGCCATCGAGGCTCGACAGGTCGATGTTGGCGGCAAAGCCGGCGGCCCGACCGAACACCACATAGCTCGCGCCGGAAGCGCTGCCGTTCGGGTCGGCGAAAACCGCGCCGACGATCACGTCGGCGAAACCGTCGCCGTTGACGTCGCCGGCCGAGGCGACCGACTGGCCGCTGCGATCGAGTGCCGCCACGCCACTGAGCTTGAAGCCGTTGCTGCCGTCGAGGCTCGACAGGTCGAGGTTGGCGGTGAAGCCCGAGGCCCGGCCGAACACCACATGGCTGGCGCCGGAATAAAAGCCGTTGGGGCTGGCGCCATAGGCGCCGACGATCAGGTCGGCGAAGCCGTCGCCGTTGACGTCGCCGGCCGAGGCGACCGAGACACCGCTGCGATCGTATGTCGCGGCGCCGCTGAGCTTGAAGCCGTTGCTGCCGTCGAGGCTCGACAGGTCGAGGTTGGCGGCAAAACCCGAGGCCTGGCCGAACACCACATAGCTGGCGCCGGAATACGAACCGTTCGGGTCGGCGAAAACCGCGCCGACGATCACGTCGGCGAAGCCGTCGCCGTTGACATCGCCGGCGGAGGCGACCGAGCGGCCGCTGTAATCGTATGCCGCGACGCCGCCGAGCTTGAAGCCGTTGCTGCCGTCGAGGCTCGACAGGTTGATATTGGCGGCAAAGCCCGAGGTCTGGCCGAACACTACGTAGCTGGCACCAGAATACGAACCGTTCGGGTCGGCATAAGATGCGCCGACGATCAGGTCGGCGAAGCCGTCGCCGTTGACGTCTCCGGCCGAGGCAACCGAGACACCGCTGCGATCGTCTGACGCCGCGCCGGTGAGCTTGAAGCCGGTGCTGCCGTCAAGGCTCGACAGGTCGAGGTTGGCGGCAAAGCCCGAGGCCTGGCCGAACACCACATAGCTGGCGCCGGAATCGGTGCCGTTCGGGTCGGCGACAAGCGCGCCGACGATCAGGTCGGTGAAGCCGTCGCCGTTGACGTCGCCGGCCGAGGCGACCGACCGGCCGCTGAGATCGCCTGCCGCCACGCCGCTGAGCTTGAAGCCATTGCTGCCGTTCAGGCTCGACAGCGCGATCACCGCGGGAAATTGCGACATTCCGTCCTTCCAAAATCCAAAAAAAGCCAAAATAAAAAGCCCGCACCTGCGGCGGGCCATATTGGACACTGCAGCATTAGTTATTTTGTTTTACATCAAAGACGGGGCGAAACGCCGCTACAGCAGGAAATCGCCCGCCGACAACACAAACGTGCCCGAGAGCAGGATGTGAAAGTCGGCCCCGCCGTCGCCATCGACGTCGCCGGTCACCAGCGTGTTGGTGCCGAACGCCGCGGCCCGAAGCTGGCCGGCCGTATTCGAGAACGCCGCCGCGCCGATGAAGCTGAAGGTATCGTTGGCGCCGCCGCCGACCGTATTGGCGTCGATCGCCGCGAGGTCGATCCTGTCGACGCCCGCCGCGAAATCGACGATGCGATCGCGCGTGGTCCCGCCCGTGCCGGTGTCGGCGACGCTGAGATAGCGGAAGATGTCGGCGTCCGCGCCGCCGGTGAGGACGTCGCGCCCGGCGCCGCCGATCAGCACATCGGCGCCGGTGCCGCCGGACATCTTGTCGGATCCATCGCCGCCGACCAGCGTGTCGCTGCCGCCGAGCCCGTTCAGGTCGTCGTCTCCGGCAAGACCGGTCAGCACGTTGGCCGCGCCGGTGCCGGTGAGCAGGTCGACAAAGTTCGAGCCGACCAGGTTCTCGATGCGGAACAGCGTGTCGATGCCGCCGCCGCCGGTGTCCTGCCCGGTCGCCAGCGAAAGACTGACGCTGACGCCGGCCGCCGCGAAGGAATAGTCGACGGTGTCGGTTCCTGTGCCGCCGTCCATCTCGTCGTTGCCGTCGCCGCCGGTCAGCGTGTCGTTGCCTCCGTCACCGGCGAGCTGATCGTCACCCGCGCCGCCGGTCAGCGTGTCGTTGCCGGTGCCGCCGGATATCACGTCGTCGCCGCCCAGCCCGTTCAGCACGTCGTGGCCACCGTCGCCGTTGAGCTCGTCGGTATCCGCGCCGCCGCTGATGCTGTCGTTGCCGAGACCGCCGGCCACCGCGTTGAAGCCGTCGCCCGCTTCGATCAGGTCGGCGCCGGTGCCGCCATCGATCGCGTCATCGCCCGCGCCGCCGAGCAGCGTGTCGTTGCCGCCGCTGCCGATCAGCTGATCGTCGCCGTCGCCGCCGTGGATCGTATCGTCGCCGAGCCCGCCGTCGAGCTGGTCGCCGCCGCCGTTGCCGAACAGGAGGTCATCACCGCCCAGGCCGGACAGCGCATCGCCCTTGGTGCCGCCGGCCAGCCGGTTCGACGCGTCGTTGCCCGTGCGCGTGACCGAGACGGTCGGCTGCACGGCGAACACCACGTAGCTCGTGCCTGCATCGCCGGCGGCGCCGGGTGCGCCGACGATCAGGTCGTCGAAGCCGTCGAAGTTGATGTCGCCGGCGGAGGCGACCGATGTGCCGGCGCCGTCGCCCTCGGCGACGCCGTTCAGCTTGAAGCCGTTGCTGCCATTCAGCGTCAAGCCCACGAAGTTACTGAATGTCGCCGCACCGAACACGACATACGCCGCGCCGGAGCCGTCGCCATGCGGGTCGGCCCCCGTGGCGCTCACGATCAGGTCGGCGAAGCCGTCACCATTCAGATCGCCGGCAGAGGCGACCGAATAGCCGATCTGTTCGTCGAGGAAAAAACTCCCGATCTGAAAGCCGTTGCTGCCGTCGAGTTGGGATGGAAGAACGTTGAAACCTAAGCCCAACTGGGCGTCGCCGAACACCACATAGCTCGCCCCCAAACCAATGCCGTAAGGCGCGCCTGAAGCGCCGACGATGAGATCGTCGAGGCCGTCGCCGTTGACGTCGCCCGCCGACGCCACCGAGATTCCGGTGAGATCGTATTCGCTCTGCCCGTTGACCCTTGAGAGGGGCCCGGAGTAGACAGCGTCGAAGGCCGTACCCTTGCCGAACAGCACGTAGGCTGCGCCGCCCCCAGTGCCCGTGGGCGCGCCCTTCGCGCCGATGACGATATCGTCGAAGCCGTCGCCGTTGAGATCGCCGGCCGAGGCGACCGAACAGCCGGTCTGATCCTCGAATTGCGCCCCGCCGTTGAATCTGAAGCCGTTGGTGCCGTCCAGCGTGGCGACGTCGAAGTCGGCACCAAAGCCCGAAGCCCTGCCGAACACGATAAAGCTCGCACCGGAATTGTCGTAGATGTCAGTGGCCACCAAAGGCGCGCCGACGATCAGGTCGGCAAAGCCGTCTCCGTTCACGTCGCCGGCAGACGCCACCGAGGTCCCGCTCTCGTCGCCCTCCGCCGCGCCGCTGATCCGGAAGCCGTTGCTGCCGTCGAGATCGCCGGCGTCGATGCTGGCGGCGAAGCCCGAGGCCTTGCCGAACACCACGTAGCTCGCGCCGGAGAGAGCGCCGTCGGGGCTTGCGTTTGGCGCACCGGCGATCAGGTCGTCGAAGCCGTCGCCGTTGACGTCGCCGGCGGACGCCACCGACCGGCCGAACAGGTCGCCCGCGGTCTCGCCGCCGATCCGGAAGCCGTCGGTGCCGTTGAGCGCAGCGAGCTCGATGTCGGCGGCATAGCCGGTGGTTTTGCCGAACACCACGTAGCTTGCGCCGGCCGCGTATGTGCCGACGATCAGGTCGCCGATGCCGTCATTGTTGACGTCGCCGGCGGACGCGACCGAGAAGCCGCTGCCGTCGCCGGGCGCCGCGCCGTTGAGTCTGAAGCCGTTGCCGCCGTTGAGTGTCGAAAGCTCGATGACAGCCGGAAATTGCGCCACGTGGCACCCCCCAATTTTTTAAGCGATGCGCACCACGGATTTTTTTTGTGACTGAAAGCGTCTCGTTATGTGGCCGCATAGTGCGGGGCCAAACGGGTTCCCACATCATCCAAATGGATTAAACGGACCCCCGCGCAGCTGTATTTTTTTGTGGCGTGTGCGGCGGCCACTCGGCGGCACCGGACGTCATCAATGCTTCGTCATTCGGCGCGCGCGACGCCCGGCCCGAAGCGAGACTTCGCCTCTGTTGTTGTTGAACTTCGCCGGCCGCTTATCAACGAACGCCGCGAGAGCGACCGTATGGCCGAGACCTCTCGCGACAAGCGCGCCGGCACGAAAGCCGCGGCCACGCGCGTGATCTGCGTTCGCAAGTAACCATGCAACCATCCGATTGCCGCGCGACGTTGTTGACGACCCCGCAAAAGCTCCTGGCCGTCATTCCGGGGCGCGCCGAAGGCGCGAACCCGGAATCCAGAACATCGGGATTTCCTGCATTTCTGGATTCCGGGTCCGCCGCCATAGCGCGTCGAAGACGCGCGTAAACGCGCTTATGGCGGCGTCCCGGAATGACCGCGGAAAGTTTTTCAGTAGCGTGCTAAAGTGATTGCGTTGGTGGAATCAAATTTCTGTCAGTGAAACCCTGACGGCGCGAATGCGTCAGGCCGGCAACAACAGATCTTGACTCAAAGGGGGATTCGGCCATGTGGGCAAAGGCATCCGCATTGGGATTGCTTGCAATCGCGATCGCTTCGTTCCCGGACCGGGAGCTCGACGCACAAAGCGCGCTCGACCAGGCCAGGAAGAATCAATCGCAATCGTCCGGCGCGACCCGCAATACGAACACGACGGAGCGGTCTTCGAGCAAGGCGGGCAGCGGCTTCGACACCCGATCGACGGCGCCCAATCCGGTCAGCGGACAGACCGCAGCAAAGCCCAATCCGGTCGGCCAGCCGATCCGGTCCACCGCCAACAATCCCGGATACAAGCCGGCAGCGCCGAGCATGCGGACCACCGCGCCGCCCGCACCGTCGAATCCCAACAGCCGGTATGACGCCAGCGGCCGCAACCTCAATCCCACCGGCGATGCGCGGGTTGCGAAGGGTATAGACAACTACCGCCAGCCGCGGACGAATGCCCCGGCGCCCGTGACGCGGACCGCGCCGACAGTCAGCGCACCGTCGAAGCCGACCGTTGCAACGTCGAGGCCGGCGTCGCCGTCCTTTACGCTGTCATCGTCCCCGTCGCGGAGCAGCAGCACGAGCAGCAGTTCGAGCAGCAGCAGCTCGAGCAGCAGTTCGTCCGCCAAGAAACGATAGGTCGCTTCCGCCGGGCGCCTCGCCGGCGTTCGGCGGTGCCGCTACCGGTTCTTGAACCTGGCCGGCCGCTTCTCGACGAACGCGGCCATGCCTTCCTTCTGGTCTTCGGTCGCGAACAGCGCGTGAAACACGCGGCGCTCGAAGCGCACGCCTTCGGCCAAGGTCGTCTCGAACGCGCGGTTGACGCTGTCCTTCGCGGCATACACCGACGGCAGGCCGAAGCCCGCGATGGTTTCGGCGACCTTGATCGCCTCGTCCATCAGGGATGCGGCCGGCACGACGCGCGCGACGAGGCCCGAGCGCTCGGCTTCCGCCGCGTCCATCATCCGGCCGGTGAGGATGAGATCCATCGCCTTGGCCTTGCCGACCGCGCGGGTGAGCCGCTGCGTGCCGCCGATGCCGGGAATGACGCCGAGCTTGATCTCCGGCTGGCCGAACTTGGCGTTGTCGGCCGCGATGATGATGTCGCACTGCATCGCCATCTCGCAGCCGCCGCCGAGCGCAAAGCCCGCGACCGCCGCGACCACCGGCTTCCGCGTACGCGCGATGCGGTCCTGGTTGCCGGCGAAGTCACCGAGGTTGACGTCGGCGTAGCTCTTGCCCGCCATCTCCTTGATGTCGGCGCCGGCGGCGAACGCCTTGTCCGATCCGGTGATCAGGAGGCAGCCGATGTCGGCGTCGGCCTCGAACGCGTCGATCGCGACGTTGAGCTCTTCGACCAGGGCTGCGTTGAGTGCGTTGAGCGCGGCCGGCCGGTTAAAGCGGATGATGCCGACCCGGCCTTTGGTTTCGACGACGATGTTCTGGTAGCTCATGCGGCGCTCCTTGGTCGCTCCCTCGCGGCTTTTACGCCTGGGGTTTCCCTAACAACAACAGGGCCTTGTGGAAAGGAACCAGATGGCTCGCCCGGCGGTTATCGGGGTTCTGCTGAGGAAGTCCTGAGGGAGTTTGAACATGCGCAAGACCTTAATCGCAATGGCCGCGTTGGCCACGGTGTCGTTCGCGACCGTCGCGGATGCCCGCCCGCGCAACTCGACCGTTTCGGGCGCCGCCATCGGCGCCGGAACCGGCCTGCTGGTGGCGGGACCGGTCGGCGCGGTCGCCGGCGGCGTGATCGGCGCAACGGTCGGCGGCCCGACGGGCCGTCCGCATCGCCGCTGCTGGACGGAGTGGAACGGCGTGCGCCGCTGCAAGACCTATAGCTGGTAAGCGAAACAGCATTGCGACGAAACAAGCCCGGCCGGTCGCCGGGCTTGTTCGTTTTATTTCTGACAGACCGGACAGAAGAACGTCGAGCGCCCGCCCTGCACGATGCGCCTGATCGTGCCGGAGCAGCCGCGCGTCGGACACGGCTTGCCCTCGCGGTCGTAGACACGGAAGCGGTGCTGGAAGTATCCCAGCTCGCCTGAGGTCTGCCGGTGGTCGCGCAACGACGAACCGCCGGCCTCGATCGCGTCGGCGAGCACCGCCTTGATCGAATCGACCAGCGGGCCGGTGCGCTGGTGCGGCGCACCCGAGCGCGTCGCCAGCGTCGACGCCATCCGCCGCGGCGAAATCCGCGAGCGGCTCAGCGCCTCGCAGACATAGATGTTGCCAAGACCCGCAACGACGGTCTGGTCGAGGAGCGCCGCCTTCACGCTGGTCTTCTTGCCCGCGCAGGCTTGCGCCAGCAGGCCTGCGTCGAATTCGTTGCCGAGCGGCTCAGGCCCGAGCGAACGCAGCAGCGGCTCTTCGTCGATCGCCTGGCGCGGAAACAGCTTCATGCAGCCGAAGCGCCGCGGGTCGTTGAACGCGATGGTGGCGCCCGACGACATCCGGAACACCACGTGATCGTGCGCGCCGTAGTCCGAGCGCTGGTAGTGAAACATCCCCGGCGTCCTGGTTGCGCCGCCGCCGATCACGCGGAACGAGCCCGACATGCCGAGATGCATCAGCAGCACGTCGCCGGACGAAAGATCCGCCAGGAGATATTTGGCGCGGCGGCCGAGGCCCACGACCGTCTGGCCCTTGAGCCGCGCGGCGAAATCCCTGGGCAGCGGCCAGCGCAGGTCGCCGCGATGCGCAACCACGTCGTCGAACCGCGCATCCTCCATCGCGGGGGCAAGCCCGCGGCGCACGGTTTCGACTTCGGGGAGTTCAGGCATGGCAATCCGGCGAAAAGCTGCGGCTGAATAGATAGCCTCCCCGCTCCGGCCGCGCTATGGTCCTGTTCATAAAGGACGATTTCCGATGGCCGCCTCCGAAACCGACTTCGGCTACCGCCGGGTGCCGCTCGCCGACAAGCAGGGGCTGGTGGACGACGTGTTTCATTCGGTCGCCCGCCGCTACGACCTGATGAACGACCTGATGTCGGGCGGCCTGCACCGCGCCTGGAAGGAGGCGCTGGTCACCGCGGTCCATCCGTCGAAGAACAAAGCCTTCGCCGTGCTCGACCTCGCGGGCGGCACCGGCGACGTCGCCTTCCGCATCGCCGAGCAGGGCGGACGGGGCACGCGCGTCACCGTCGCCGACATCAACGCCGAGATGCTCGCGGTCGGCCGCGCGCGCGCCGCGAAGGCCGGCCGCGCTATCGAGTTCACCGAGGCCAATGCGGAGGCGCTGCCGTTTGCCGACAAGAGCTTCGACGCCGTCACCATCGCGTTCGGCATCCGCAACGTGCCGCGCATCGATGTCGCGCTCGGCGAGATCCACCGCGTGCTGAAGACCGGCGGGCACTTCCTCTGCCTGGAGTTCTCCTCGGTCGACGTGCCGGGCCTCGACCGCCTCTACGACCTCTATTCGTTCAACGTCATCCCGGCGATCGGCCGCGCGGTGACCGGCGACGCCGAGGCCTACCGCTATCTGGTCGAGTTCGATCCGCAAGTTTCCCCAGCCCGCGAAATTCGCCGACATGATCCGCGCCGCGGGCCTTCGCCGCGCGTCGTTCACGCGCCTGACCGGCGGCGTGGTCGCGCTGCATTCCGGCTGGCGGCTCTAGCGCGTCCGTGATCGCCGCGCTCTCCCATCTCGCCCGCCTTGCCCGCGCAGGCTTCGTGCTCGCGCGCGAAGGCGTGTTCGCGCTGCCCGATCCGCGGCAACTGCCGGTGCCGGCGCGCGCCATCATCAAGCTCGCGCGGCTGATCGAGCGGCCGACCAGCGCCAGCGTCGAGCACCGGCTGTCGACCGCGCTGACGCGGCTCGGCCCCACCTACGTCAAGCTCGGCCAGTTCCTCGCGACGCGGCCCGACGTGGTCGGCATGGCGCTTGCGCGCGACCTCGAGACCCTTCAGGACAAGATGCCGCCGTTCCCGCAGGCCGAAGCCGAGGCGGCGATCGCGGCGGCGCTCGGCAAGCCGGTGAACGAGATCTACAAATCGCTCGGCCCGCCGGTCGCGGCTGCCTCCATCGCGCAGGTGCACCGTGCCGAGATCGAGACTGCCGCGGGCCGCAAGCCGGTCGCCGTCAAGGTGCTGCGGCCGGGCATCGAGCACCGCGCCCGCGTCGAACTCGACGCCTTCACGTTCGCGGCAAAAGCCGGCGAGACACTTTCCGCCGAGGCGCGGCGGCTGCGGCTGATCGAGACCGTCAACACGCTGCGCCGCTCGGTCGCGATCGAGATGGACCTGCGCCTCGAAGCCGCGGCGCTGTCCGAGATGGCCGAGAACACCAAGGACGATCCGGATTTCCGCGTTCCCACTGTCGACTGGGACCGCACCGCCAAGGACGTGCTGACGCTGGACTGGATCGACGGCGCGCCGCTCAACGACCGCGCCCGGCTCGATGCGATGGGCCTGGACCTGAAAAAGCTCGCCGCAGCGGTGATCCAGACCTTCCTGCGCCACGCGCTGCGCGACGGCTTTTTCCACGCCGACATGCATCCCGGCAATCTGTTCGTCGACGCCGGGGGCAAGCTCACCGCGGTGGATTTCGGCATCATGGGCCGGCTCGGGCCCAAGGAGCGGCGTTTCCTGGCCGAGATCCTGTACGGCTTCATCACCCGCAACTACCGCCGCACCGCCGAGGTGCATTTCGAGGCGGGTTACGTGCCGTCGCAGCATTCGATCGACGATTTCGCGCAGGCGATCCGCGCCATCGGCGAGCCGATCCACAACCGCACCGCCGAAGACATCTCGATGGCGAAGCTGCTGATGCTGCTGTTCGAGGTGACCAGCCTGTTCGACATGCGCACCCGGCCCGAACTGCTGCTGCTGCAGAAAACCATGGTGGTGGTCGAGGGCGTGGCGCGCTCGCTCGACCCGAAGCTCGACATGTGGACCGTCTCCGAGCCGGTCGTGCGCGAATGGATGGAGCGGCATCTCGGACCCGCCGGCCGCATCGAGGATGCCGCGAAGGACGCCACGAGCTTCCTCGCCGGCGTGCCTTCGCTGATGACGCGCGGCGCCCTTCTGGTCGAGCAGCTCGACGTCATCACGCGCGACGGGCTGGTGCTCGCACCCGAAACCGTCGCCGCCATCGGCCAGGCCGAGGCGCGCAGGAGTCGCGCAACGGTCATCGCGCTCTGGGCGATCGCGCTGCTGCTGGTGTGGATCGTGTGGCGGATCCTCTGACGCGCCTGCGTCTGCATTTCACACACTGTCTCTGCAATACAACTGCGACAAATGCGATTTCGTACTCTGCTACCTTGAGCATTGCGGATTGGGGTCGAATCAGAATTGATGCGGCCAAAGACACAATCGAAAGGGCTACCAATGTCGCTTGACAAGGCATCTGGTGTGCGGACCGCGCGTGTGATTGTCGTCGGCAATGAAAAAGGCGGATCGGGCAAGTCGACCGTCGCCATGCACATTTCCATAGCACTGCTGAAGCTGGGCCACCGGGTCGCGACCATCGACCTCGACACCCGTCAGAAAAGCTTCACGACCTATGTCGAGAACCGGCGGACCTGGGCCGCGCGGGTCGACCGCGCGCTGGACATGCCCGATCATTTCACCATCGAGCACGGCTCCGAGGCGGATGAAGCCGCCGGCTGCACGGCGCTCGCCGACAAGATCGACACGCTCGCCGAAACCTACAATTTCATTGTCATCGACACGCCCGGCCGCGACGGCAGCCTGGCGCGGCTCGCCCATTCGATGGCCGACACGCTGGTGACCCCGCTCAACGACAGCTTCGTCGATTTCGACCTGCTCGGCACGGTCGACCCCGAGACCTTCGCGGTCTCCGGCATCAACCACTACGCCCAGATGGTCGACGACGTGCGCAAGCAACGCCGCATGATCGACGGCAGCCCGATCGACTGGATCGTGCTGCGCAACCGGCTGTCGATGACCACGACGCGCAACCGGCGGCTGGTCGGCCAGGCGCTGACCCAGCTCTCGCAGATGCTGGATTTCCGCTCGATCGACGGCTTTGCCGAGCGGATGATCTTCCGCGAATTCTTCCCGCGCGGGCTGACCGCGCTCGACGATCTCAACGAGGCCACGCTCGGCACCCGCCCGACCATGTCGCACGCCACGGCGCGGCAGGAGGTTGCGACGCTGATCAACGCGATGGCGCTGACGGCGGCGAAGGACACCGGCGGGACCACGGAAACGCCGGAGCGGGCGCGCGACGCGGCGTAAGGCGTCGTCACAAACAGCTCTCTATCCAAGTAGTGGCCGGGCTTGTTCCGGCCATTTGCTTTTTTTCTGTGCCGATCCGAATCTCTCCCGGCCTCATGGTGAGGAGGATGAGGCGGGGCGACAGCGGTCATGTCCGCACGTCCTCCAGAACCATGTCCGCGCCTTTCTCGGCGATCATGATGGTCGCGGCGTTGGTGTTGCCCGACACCACCGCCGGCATGATCGACGCATCGATCACCCTTAAAGCCCCAAAGCCCCGCACCCGTAGCCGCTCGTCCACCACCGCCTTGTCGTCCTGGCCCATGCGGCAGGTGCTGACCGGGTGGTACACCGTCGAGCCGCGACGGCGCACGTAATCGAGAATATCCTCGTCGTTGGCGCAGGCCGGACCAGGCTCCACCTCCTCCGCGATATGCCGCGCCATGGCCGGCGACTGGACGATCTTCCGCAGCGCCTTCATGCCCGCCACCATGGTGTCGCGGTCGCGCCGCGCGCCGAGATAGTTCGGATGGATCGCCGGCGCGTCCGCCGGGTCGGCCGACCTGATCCGCACGAAGCCGCGGCTCTCCGGCCGCAGCAGGGTGCACACGCCGGTGACGCCGGAGAACGGGTGCAGCGCCTCGCCGATGTTCTGCACCGAATAGAGCGCCAGCGAGCACTGCACGTCCGGCGTCGCCGACGACGGCAGCGCGCGGAGGAAGCAGCCCGCCGACAGCGCCGGGATCGCGAAATAGCCGCGGCGGAACAGCGCATAGCGCAGCACCGCCGCCGCCCCGCGATGCCATTGCCGCACCGCGTCGTTGAGCGACAGCGGCTCTTTGCAGCGCAGGATCAGCCGCGCGAAATAATGATCGTTGAGCTCCTCGCCGACGCCCGGCAGGTCCGCGATCACCGGGATGCCGAGCGGCGACAAGAGCGGCGCAGAACCCAGGCCTGACAGCTGCAGAAGCTGCGGCGAGTTGAACGCGCCGGACGCGACGATCACCTCGACATGGGCGCGCGCCGTGCGCGTCTCGCCGCCCACCTTGTACTCGACGCCCACCGCGCGCCGCCCATCGAACAGGATGCGCGTCGCCAGCGCCTGCGACACCACCTTGAGATTGGCGCGGCGCCGCGCCGGATCGAGATAGGCCACCGCGGTCGACGAGCGCACGCCGCCCCGCGTCGTGGTCTGGTAGAAGCCCGCACCCTCCTGCGCCGCGCCATTGAAATCGTCGTTGCGCGGATAGCCGCATTGCTGCGCGGCCTCGACATAGGCCGCCGCCAGCGGATGACGGTCGCGCAGGTCGGACACGCCGAGCGGGCCGTCGCCGCCGTGCCATTCGTTCGCGCCACGTTCGTTGCCCTCGGCCTTGCGGAAGTACGGCAGCACGTCATCGGAGCCCCAGCCGGTGTTGCCGAGCTGCCGCCAGTGGTCAAAGTCCTCCGCCTGCCCGCGGATGTAGATCAGGCCGTTGATCGAGCTCGACCCGCCCAGCACCTTGCCGCGCGGCGCGATGACATTGCGGCCGTGGCACTCCGGCTGCGGCTCGGTCTGATAGCACCAGTTGAAACGCCGGTCGGTGAACAGCTTGCCGTAGCCGAGCGGAATGCGCAGCCAGGGATGGCGGCTGTCGGGGCCGGCCTCGAGCAGCAGCACGCGATGGCGTCCCGACGCGCTGAGCCGGTTCGCCAGCACGCAGCCCGCACTGCCCGCGCCCACGACGATGAAATCGCAGGTCTCGGAATTTTCGTTCATGGCTCCCCGGCGTTTGGTCCGGAAAGGCTAGGGCATCACGAAGCAGGGCGGAAGGCTCCGCCGCGGCCATTGACTTCGCCCACCGATTTGCACGCAAATGCCGGGCTGCCACAGCGGTCGTCAGGACAAAACGATGCGGCGGATTGGTCCGATCCTGTTCTTGTTGGCGGTCGCCACCGTCGTCGGCATCGGCCGCGCCGCGGCGCTCGAGGTCACATGCATCGAGGCCTCGAAGTACAAGCACCTCTACAAGATCTTCGGCGGCGACGCGCGCAAGTTCGCGGCCTATCTGCAGATCGACCCCGGCCGGCTGCCCGGCCCGGAGCATTGCCGCGCGGCGCTGATCTCCGGCAAGGTCGAGCCGCCGTCGGCGCAGGATGTCGCCAAGCTCGCCGACATCATCGTGCAGAACGAGGGCTGGCTCGCGACGCTGCATCTTTCGTCGACCGGCGGATCGGTCACGTCGGGCTATCAGCTCGGCTTCCTCGCCCGCAACTTCTGGCTCAAGACCACCACCGCGCGGACGGCCGGCACTGCCTTTCTCTATACGCCGGACTTCTTCGTGCCCCCGCTCGGCGGCGCCACCGCGCCGGCCGGGACCGAAAGCACGGCGCCCGCGGCGGGTGCCGCGCCGACGCCTGCACCCCAGCCCACGCCGGAGGCCGATCTCGCACAGGGCTGGCAGGCTTATCTCGCCGAGCAGCGCAAGCTTGCGCCGGTGCAGGCCTCGCCGGCCTGCATTTCCGCCTGCGGACTCATCCATGCGGCCGGCATCGAGCGCTTCGGTGTCGTGCGCCTGCATCGCTCGCGCTATTCCGGCGAGGATGCCTTCATCGACCAGTCGCGATCGATGACGGTGACCAACGAGGGCCTGATGCGCTCGGAGGAGACGCAGGTCACGTTCTACCGCCAGATGGATGCCGGACCGGATTTCATCAGCACCTTCCAGTCGACTCCGCCCGAAACCACGATGCCGGTCGACGTCAGCCGCTATCCCCGCTATGTCGCCGACTATCTCAACGCGCGGTGCAGCGCCGACGTCGGCCAGTTGCAGCGGCTGGAGCGGCAGGTCGAGCTTTCGATCAGCTATCTGACCGTGCCGATGTTCGGGCCCTCGATCAAAGTCGACCGGCTGCGCGGCGCGATGCAGAAGGTCCGCGAGCAGCGCAGCAAGTCCGAGCAATGCGTCGCTTCCGCGCACGAAAAGGAGCGGCTCGCGGCCTATGACCGGCTGTGCAAGGGCGGCTGCGACAAGCAGAAGCTCGCCGCCATGGCGCGCGAGAAAGTGCAGGACCTGGCGAGGGCTGTGCGATGAGCGGGCGGGACATCCGGCGATGGATGGCAACCGCGGCGCTGCTGGCATCGGCGCTCGCGCTTGCTCCGGCGGCGCCCGCGCGAGCGCTCGATTTCCAGTGCATCGAGCCGTCGCGCTACAAGCACCTGCTGCCGGTGTTCAACGACGACCCGAACGTATTCTTTTCCTACTTCGGGCTGCCGCGCGGCCGTCTGCCCGATCTGGAAACCTGCCGCGCGCTGCATGTCAGCGGCACGCTGAGCAGCGGCGACGCCGACGCGCTGCTCGACCGCATCATCCAGGGCAAGGGCTGGCTCGCCGCGCTGCATCTTTCGTTCGAAGGCTCGAATCTCGAGGAAGAAGCGCGCATCGCCGTCATCATCCGCAGCTTTGCGCTGAAGACGCGGGCGATCCGCAGCGAGTTTTCGGTGTACGGACCGGACTTTGTCATCCGCTGGGAGCCGCCGCTGCCGATGACCGGGACCAGCGCCGCGGCGCCGCAACTGCGCGAGGACATCTCGCCGCTCTATCGGGGTGTCCGGACCTACCAGCTCCGGCGCGACCTGCGGCTGAAGCTCGATCCCAACCGCAGCACCTGCAACGACGGCTGCCGCACCGCGTGGTTCGCCGGCGTCAACCGGCTTTACAACGCGCCGGCCGCGAATGCGAAGCCCGCGCCCGAGCCGGACCCCGCGGTCAACCGCCGCCGCGTCGCGCTCACCTACCAGGTCGACTTCAACCGCACGCCCGCGCCGACCGACGCGATTCTCGGCAAACCGCTGGAGTGGACCTTCATCTCGTCGCCGGCGATGGCCCGCACGCTGCGCGACAAGTGCCATCCGGAGATGGCCGTGGCGGAGGCGCTCGAAGCGCGCTGGGGCGAGGCGTTCGACACGGCCGCGAAAGCGAACTTCCGGCCGCGCGACGTCGAGGCGCTGGGCGGCGTGTTCGAATCGCTGAGCCGCGGCGGCGCGCGGCTGCAGCAGTGCCTCGCGGCGACGATGGAAACCGAACGGCTGGCCGCCTTCCAGCGGCACTGCGGAGCGGAGTGCGACAAGAAGGCGATGAGCGAGCGCACCGCGACCGCGGCGCGGGACCTGCTGGAAAGGGCCGACAAGATCTCCGCCCCATAGTCCACTGATTGCATTGATTTCAATGCCATCAAATGCTATATAGCCGTTGAATTCATTGGATTTTTCGATGGCCAGCCTGACCGTCCGGCAGCTCGACGAAGCGCTGAAGAAGCGGCTGCGGCTGCGCGCGGCGAGAAACGGCCGCTCGGTGGAGGATGAGGTCCGCACCATCCTGCGCAGCGCGGCAACGGACGCAGATTCGTTCGCCGCTGCACCTGAGATCGACGCTCCGGCGAGGCCTGCGAAAAAATCCGACAGCGCCGCGAGGAAAGCGCTGCTCATCATCGGCGGCGGGATCGCGGCCTACAAATCGCTCGACCTGATCCGGCGGCTGCGCGAGCGCGGCATCGCGGTGCGGGTCGTCATGACCGACGCGGCGCAGAAGTTCATCACGCCGCTGTCGGCCGGCGCGCTCGCGGGCGAGCCGCCCTTCACGGACCTGTTCGACACGAAGCTCGAGCTCGACGTCGGTCATATCCGGCTCGCGCGCGATACGAATATCGTGATCGTCGCGCCCGCGACGGCAGATCTGATGGCCAAGATGGCGAACGGCCACGCCGACGATCTGGCCTCGGCGGTGCTGCTCGCAACCGACCGGACGATCCTGCTGGCGCCCGCCATGAATCCGAAGATGTGGTCGAACAAGGCGACGGTCCGGAACCTGGCGCAGCTTCGGGCCGACGGCGTGCAGCTGGTCGGTCCGAACGCAGGCGAGATGGCGGAGAGCAACGAGGCCGGCGTCGGCCGCATGGCCGAGCCGCTGGAGATCGCCGCCGCCGCCGAGGCGCTGCTGGCACCCTCGACCGGCTCGCTGCAGGGCTCGCTTGTTGGCCTGCGCATGATCGTCACCTCGGGACCGACGCACGAGCCGATCGACCCGGTGCGCTATATCGCCAACCGCTCGTCCGGCAAGCAGGGCCACGCCATTGCCGAGGCGGCTGCAAGCGCCGGCGCGAACGTCACGCTGGTGGCCGGTCCGGTCAACATCCCCGATCCCAAGGGCGTGAACGTGGTCAGGATCGAAAGCGCCCGCGACATGCTCACGGCGGTCGAGAAGGCGCTGCCGGCGGACATCGCGGTGTTTGCCGCCGCGGTCGCCGACTGGCGCACCGCAAACAACGCCCGGGAAAAGATCAAGAAAACCGGCAAGGGCACGCCCGAGCTCGAACTCGTCGAGAATCCGGACATTCTCTCAACCGTCGCGCATCGCAAATCCAGGCGGCCGAGGCTGGTGATCGGCTTTGCCGCGGAAACCGAGCGGATCGTCGAGCACGCCAAGGCGAAGCTCGCGCGCAAGGGCTGCGACTGGATTCTCGCCAACGACGTCTCGCCGGAAACCGGAGTCATGGGCGGCGACAGCAACACCATCCATCTCGTCACCAGGGACGGCGTCGAGCACTGGCCTCCGCAGTCGAAGAACGAAGTCGCGACCGCGCTGATCGCGCGGATCGCCGAAACGATGAAGGCCCGCCCGTGAGCAAGTCGAAAACCAAGCTCGAGATCGTGCGGCTGCCGCACGCCGCCGGCCTGCCCCTGCCCGCGTATCAAAGCGCCGGGGCCGCCGGCCTCGACCTGATGGCCGCCGTGCCGGAGGACGCCCCCGTCACACTCGCGCCCGGCCAGCGCACCAACGTGCCGACGGGCCTCTCCATCGCCCTGCCTCCCGGCACCGAAGGCCAGGTCCGGCCGCGCTCAGGCCTGGCTGCCCGCCACGGCGTCACCGTGCTCAACAGCCCCGGCACCGTCGATTCGGATTATCGCGGGGAAATACAGGTCATCCTGGTGAATCTCGGTTTAGAACGGTTCTCAATCACCCGCGGCCTGCGGATTGCGCAGCTTGTTATCGCGCCTGTTTTGCATGCACAGGTCTCCGAGCAAAAAAAACTGACAAAAACAGCACGCGGGGCCAAAGGTTTTGGCTCTACAGGCCTTCTGCCGATTGACAACAAGCGGTAATACCGTACGTAATATTCCATCGTTATGCCTCATAAATTGGACATTGGTCCGCATGGCTTTGCTCTCGCGCAAGAGTTTTTTGGCGGTCGCAGCCGTCATCGATGTAGCGCTCTACGGCCGGGACCGTCCGGTATCAGCCAAAGCCCTTGCCGCACGGCATAGCCTTCCGGCCCGGCATCTCGAGCCGGTGCTTCAGGCGCTGGTGCGGATGGGAATTCTCAAGGGCATTCGCGGGCCGCGCGGCGGCTATGAGCTTGCCCGCGAGCGAAAGCGAATCACCGCCGACGAGATCCTGCGCGCGGCCGGCACCATCGAAGACGACACCGACCCGGTGACGGCGAGCTCCGAGCTGGTCAACCAGGTGGTGATGCCGGCCATCAGCCAGGCGGAAAAGTCGTTTGCCGCGGCGCTTGGCAAGATCAATCTCGAGGAGCTGGTGCGCAAGGCCGAGCCGCTGCGCGACACTTCGGCGTAGATCGCGCCTCCGAACCGCGACACCAGCCTGCAACACCCGAGTGCGATCCGGCCCGTTCTCGGTCTGGACTCTTTCGGCGCGAGTCCCCTTGTGCGTAAAGTCTCAATGATTCGCGAGCGTTAGGTATTCGGGCGTTGAGCGGCAGAGGCGGACGCCGTCTGCTCAGGGGCACATCAGGTATGCCGGAGACGGTCCGGGGGACGGACGGGAGACTTGGCTCTCATCCGCGGCAAAACGGATTCCGTTTTGCCGCCGCGGCGTTTGTCATCGGCATCCTGACGGTCCCGGCGCGGGCCGAGGGCGCCAGCCTGACGGACTTCGGCGAATACATCCACGCGCTCGCGGCGCTCAACCGCGGCGAAATTCTCGCCATGGTGCTCACGCTGGGCGTGCTGTTCTTCGGCGTGTTCACGGCGATCCTCTTGGTGCGAACGCGTATCCGGGCGGGCTCGGCGGAGAGCAAGCTGCGCGACCGAATTGCCGGGCTCCGGGCCGACCTCGACCGGGCGCAGACGCTGCTGATGTCGGACCCGCAGGTGCTGGTGTCGTGGGCCGCGGCCGACAACGAACCCGACATCCTCGGCGACACCACGCTGATCACCACGGCGTCGGTCCCGCAGCGCGTGCTGAGCTTCGGCTCGTGGCTCGAGCCCGAGAAGGCGCAGGCGATGGAGCGCTCAACCGACGCGCTGCGCGCCAACGGCGAAAGCTTCTCGATGCAGCTCATGACGCTCAACGGGCGCGCCATCGAGGCGGACGGCCGCGCCATCGGCGGCCGGGCCGTGCTGCGGCTCCGCGACGTCAGCGGCTTCAAGCGCGAGCTCGCCGAGCTCAATGTGCGCCACGAAAAGCTCCTGAGCGAAGTGGAGTCGCTCCGCACCCTGATCGACGCCCTGCCCTCGCCGGTCTGGGCGCGCGACAACGCCGGCGCGCTCACCTTCGTCAACACCGCCTACGCCCGCGCCGTCGAGGCGCGCGATCCGGCCGACGCGCTGACCCGGGCGCTGGAACTGCTCAACCGGCCGGCGCGCGAGGAAGCCAGCCGCGCGCGCGCATCGGGCAGCATCTATGCCGGCCGCCAGCCGGCGATCGTCGCCGGAGCCCGCCGCATCTTCGACGTGATCGACCTGCCGACGCGCCGGGGCAGCGCCGGCATCGGCATCGACGCGACCGAAGCCGACGGCATGCGCAGCGAGCTGAAGCGCTTGGGCGATGCGCATCGCCGCACGCTCGACCAGCTCACCACCGGCGTCGCGAGCTTCAACGCCGAGCAACATCTGGTTTTCTACAACACGGCCTATCGGGCGCTGTGGAACCTGGACGCGGGCTTCCTCGACCAGTTTCCGACCAACTCCGCGCTGCTCGACCAGCTTCGCGCCGCGCGCAAGCTGCCGGAGGAAAAGGACTTCCGCGAATGGAAGGCCGCGCTGTACGAGGCCTACCGGGCGACCGAAACTCGCGAGCATCTCTGGCACCTGCCCGACAACCGCACGCTACGGGTCGTCACCACGCCCAATCCGCAGGGCGGCGTGACCTACCTGTTCGACAACGTCACGGAGAGCCTGCAGCTGGCCCGCAGCTACGACGCGCTGATCCGCGTGCAGCGGGAGACGCTCGACAACCTGGCCGAAGCCGTCGCGGTGTTCGGCAGCGACGGGCGGCTGCGCCTGCACAACCCGGCCTTCGCCACCATGTGGCGGCTGACGCCGGAGGAGCTCGCCGAACAGCCGCACATCGAAGCCGTGATCCAGCGCTGCCGTCCGCTTTACGACAACGACGAGCTCTGGCAGCGCCTGCGCGCCAACGTCACGGCGATCGAAGGACGCGAGAGCGTCAAGGGCCAGCTCGAGCTGCGCAACGGCAGCATGGCCGACCTGGTGACGGTGCCGCTGCCCGACGGCGCGACGCTGGTTGCGCTGCTCGACATCACCGACACCATCAACGTCGAACGCGCGCTTCGCGAGCGCAATGAAGCGCTCGAAACGGCCGATGTGCTGAAGGTGGATTTCGTCCACCACGTGTCCTACGAATTGCGCTCGCCGCTCACCAACATCATCGGCTTCGCGCAACTGATGGCCGAGCCAAGTCTCGGCGCGCTCAATCCCAAGCAGCGCGAGTACCTCAGTTACATCGGTGCTTCGACCAACGCGCTGCTCGCCATCATCAACGACATTCTCGACCTCGCCACCATCGACGCCGGCGCGATGAAGCTCAATCTCGGACCGGTCGATATCCGCAGCACCATGAACGCCGCGGCCGAAGGCGTCCGCGACCGGCTCGCCAAGGACGGCCTGACGCTCGATATCGTCGCCGCGCCCGAGATCGGCAGCTTCACCGGCGACGACCGCCGCATCCGGCAAATCCTGTTCAACCTGCTCGCCAATGCGGTCGGCTTCTCGGCAGCGGGCTCGACCATCACGCTTGCCGCCGAGCGCCGGCCCGATGCGATCGTGTTTTCGGTCGCCGACAAGGGCGCGGGCATTCCGCCCGAGGTGCAGGACCGGGTTTTCGAGTGGTTCCAGACCCATTCGCAGGGCTCGCGGCATCGTGGCGCAGGCCTCGGCCTGTCGATCGTCCGCTCCTTCGTCGAACTGCACGGCGGGACGGTGACGCTCAGCTCGGAGGTTGGACAGGGCACCACGGTGGTTTGCCGTTTTCCCCTGGAGCAGCACGTTGAGCGCACGGCGGCCTAATTGATACCGTCTTTGCCGCGCAAAAGAACGACCCGGCCCATTCAGCAGATGACGGCAGTGCAGACCATTTTCAGTGCGCGGAAGGCATAGCAGGGTATGGCGATGCTTCCGATCACCTCCGGCGGAGCGAGCTACAGCGTCGCGCTGGCGAGCGAACAGGGCATCCAGCGCCTAGTGATGGATATCGCGGCCGCGCTCGATCCCGGCGATCTGGTGACGCTGTCCGGCGATCTCGGCGCCGGCAAAACCACGTTCGCCCGCGCCATGATCCGGTTTCTGGCCGACAATCCGGACATTGCGGTGCCGAGCCCGACTTTCACGCTGATGCAGACCTATGACCTGCCGCGCTTTCCGCTGGTGCACGCGGACCTTTACCGGCTGGAAGGCCCGGGCGAACTAGCCGAGCTCGGTTTTGACGACCTGCCGAAGAACGCCGTCGTGCTGCTGGAATGGCCGGACCGGGCGGCGGGCTTCCTGCCGCCGGATCGTCTCGACATCGCCTTCACGCTGTCGGCGCTGAACGGGCCGGAGCATCGCAACGTGCGCGTGACCGGCTACGGCAAGTTCGCGTCGCGCGCCGAGCGCATCCCGGTGATCCGCCGCTTTCTCGACGCCACGAGCTTCGCGGACGCCGACCGCCGCCGCATCCAGGGCGACGCCTCGACGCGCGGCTACGAGCGGCTCACGCTCGGGACCCACCGCGCCATCCTGATGAACGCGCCGCGAAGGCCCGACGGGCCTGTGGTGCGGGACGGCAAGCCCTACAGCCAGATCGCGCATCTGGCCGAGGACGTCGTGCCCTTCGTCGCGGTGGCGAACGGGCTGCGCCAGCTTGGTTACTCCGCGCCGCAGATCTTCGAGGCCGAGATCGCCGACGGCCTGCTGCTGATCGAGGACCTCGGCGCCGAACCGGTCGTCACCGGCGATCCGCCGGCGCCGATCCCGGAACGCTATGCCGCGGCGGTCGATGTGCTGATTACGCTGCACGACCAGAAGGTGCCATCCGGCGTGCGGGTCGCGCCGAACGTCGCGCATCGCCTGCCGGTCTACGACATGGAGGCGCAGCTCATCGAAGTCGAGCTGCTGCTCGACTGGTACCTGCCGCATCATCGCATACAGGTGACCGAAGACATGCGCGTCATCTATGCCAACCTGTGGCACGACGCGCTGCAACCCGTGCTCAACTCCAGGCCGACCTGGGTGCTGCGCGATTTCCATTCGCCGAACCTGATCTGGCTGCCGGACCGCAAGGGTGTCGCCCAGGTCGGCCTGCTCGATTTCCAGGATGCGGTGATGGGGCCCGCGGCCTACGATCTCGCGTCGCTGTTGCAGGATGCGCGCGTCGACGTCCCCGAGCTGCTGGAGGTCGAACTGCTCGGCAACTACGTCAAGCAGCGCGCGGCCGCCGATCCCGATTTCGAGCCGGCGAACTTCATTCGCATCTATGCCACGGTCGCGGCGCAACGCGCCTCGAAGATCCTCGGCATCTTCGCGCGGCTGAACCGGCGCGACGGCAAGCCGCAATATCTGCGGCACATTCCCCGGGTCTGGGGCTATCTGCAACGGTCGCTGGCGCATCCCTCGCTGGTGGGACTGAGGGACTGGTACACCGAGCATGTGCCGGTCCCGCAGGCCGCTGCGCAGCCGGCTGAGCCGGTGGAGCCGGTGTTCGAAAGCGCCGCGGCCCAGCCGGCAAACCAGGAATAACCAACCGATGGCGGCGACGCGCCAAAAAATCCCGCCCCGCACCGCGATGGTGCTCGCCGCCGGCTTCGGCGAGCGGATGCGGCCGCTGACGGAGAAAATGCCGAAGCCGCTGGTGCCGGTCGCCGGCAAGCCGCTGCTCGACCATGTGCTGGATCGGCTGGCCGCCGCGGGCGTCGCGCGGGCGGTGGTCAACGTGCATTACCTTGCGGACCAGATCGAAAAGCACGTCGCCTCGCGCAAGGCGCCGCAGATCGTGATCTCCGACGAGCGGACAAAGCTGCTCAACACCGGCGGCGGCGTGGTCAAGGCGCTGCCGACGATCGGCGCCGAGCCGTTCTTTCACATCAACTCCGACACGATCTGGATCGACGGCGTGCGGCCCAACCTCGAGCGGCTGGTCGATCAATTCGACCCGGACGGCATGGACGCGCTTCTGCTGCTGGCGCCGTCGGCCCACAGCATCGGGTACGCCGGGCGCGGCGACTACCTGATGGCGGCCGACGGACGGCTGACGAAGCGTCCCGAATCCGATATCGCGCCATTCGTCTATGCCGGCGCGGCGCTGCTGCGGCCGGAATTGTTCAAGGGTGCGCCGGAGGGCGCATTTTCGCTGACCGCGCTGTTCGATCGCGCCGCGGCGGCCGGCCGGCTGCACGGGCTGCGGCTCGAGGGCGTGTGGATGCATGTCGGCACGCCCGACGCCATCGGGCAGGCCGAGGCCGCGATCAGGGCCAGCACGGGCTGAAGCACTGGTCTTATCAACAGCGGCGCATATCTGAAGCGGCCTGACACATTCCCATTCGCCCGGATGCACGGGCAATGACACAATGCCGCCGCCATGGCCTCCACGCCCCGCGTTTTCACGATTCCGGCGTCGGCACGATTTCTGCCGGTGCTGATCGATGCGTTGATGAACGACAAGCTGGGGCTCGGTTTCAAGCCAGGACGCGATCCGCTGGCGCTGGCGGATGTCACGATCTATCTGCCGACCCGCCGCGCCATCCGGCTGCTGCGCGAGAGCTTTCTCGACATCGTCAAGGACGAGGCTGCGATCCTGCCGCGGCTGGTGTCGCTGAACGACGTGGATGCCGACGAGATCATGTTCGCCGAAGCCGCGGCCGGCGACATGAATTCCGCGGCGCTGGAGCTTCCGGAGGCGCTGCAAGGCCTCGAACGCCAGACGCAACTGGCCCGACTGATCCTGAAATGGGCAACTCGCATCCAGCCGACCGACAAGGGCCAGGCTGCGCTGGTCGCCGGCAACGCGCAAGCCGCCATGATGCTGGCGCAGGATCTCGCCCGGCTGATGGACGACATGACCACCCGGCAGGTCGACTGGTCACGCCTCGACGGGCTGGTGCCGGAAGAGCTCGACCGCTACTGGCAACTCACGCTCGAGTTTCTCAAGTTCATTCACAAACCGTGGCGGGATCATCTCGCCGAGACAAGCCGCATCGAGCCGGCCGAGCGCCGCGACCGGCTGATCGAGGCCGAACGGGACCGACTCGGGCGGCTTACGCACCCGGTGATCGCGGCGGGTTCGACCGGTTCGATTCCCGCGACCGCGAAGCTGCTCACGGCCATCGCGCATCATCCGCAAGGCGCGGTCATCCTGCCGGGTCTCGACACCGCGCTCGATGCCGAAACCTGGGACATGATCGGTCACGACGAGGGCGAGGTGGTGCACGGCCATCCGCAGTTCGCCATGCACGCGCTGCTGAAGCGGATCGGCGTCGTGCGCGATGCGGTCGCGCTGCTCGGCACGCCGGCCGCGCATGGACGCGAGGCCGTCACGTCCGAGGCCTTGCGCCCGGCGGCCGCGAGCGACCTGTGGCAGGAGCGGCTGACAGCGGGTGCGTTCGCCGCACAGGCGGATGCTGCCTTCAAGAGCATCATAGCGATCGAAGCGGGCAGCGCCGAGGAGGAGGCGCTGGCCATCGCGATTGCGCTGCGTGAGGCGATGGAAACATCGGGCAAGACCGCCGCGCTGGTGACGCCCGACCGCGCGCTGGCCCGCCGCGTGCTCGCCGCGCTGGGGCGCTGGAACGTGCCGGTGGACGATTCCGGCGGCGACGCGCTGTCCGACACGCCGTCGGGTGTGTTCGCAAGGCTGGTCGCCGAGGCGGCCATCGAAGGCCTGCCGCCGGTGACCTTGCTGGCGCTGCTGAAGCACGAGAAATGCGGGCTCGACCGCAGCGCGGCCGCGGCGCTGGAGCGGGCGGTGCTGCGCGGCCCCCGGCCGAAGCCGGGCAGTACGGGACTTGCGCAAGCGCTCGCGACCTTTCGGGACGAGCTGGCGAAGCTCCGGCGTAACGAGCCGTCATCGCTGCACCGTTCCGATCCATCGACGGCGCTCACCGATGCGGAGCTTGCTTCCGCGGGCGCACTGGTCGAGCGGCTCAAGACGGCGCTTGCGCCGCTGGAGGCGCTGCCGAAAACGCCCGCGACGTTTGCCGCCATCGCAACATGTCACGCGCAGACGCTGCAAAACCTCGGCATCATGGACGATGCGCTGGGCATCGCGTTCGAGCAACATCGAGAACGCAGGATCGATCGAGATCGAGCCCACGGACTATCCCGAGCTGTTCAACGCCGCCATCGCCGAAACCGTGGTGCGGCGTCCGGAACAAAACGTGCGGGTGCGTATCTTCGGTCCGCTCGAAGCGCGTCTGCAATCGGTCGACCGGCTGGTGCTGGGCGGTCTGGTCGAAAGCGTCTGGCCGCCGGAGACCCGCGCCGATCCCTGGCTCAGCCGGCCGATGCGCCGTGAGCTCGGCCTCGACCTGCCGGAGCGCCGCATCGGCCTTTCGGCGCACGACTTCGCGCAGGCGCTCGGCGCGCCGGAAGTCATCCTGACGCGCGCCGCGCGCCAAGCCGGCGCGCCGACCGTCGCCTCGCGCTTCGTGCAGCGGCTCGCCGCGGTCGCGGGCGAGGAGCGATGGCAGGCGGCCCTCGAGCGCCGGTGAAAAATATCTGGCGCTGGCGCGCAAGCTTGATGAGACACAGCGAGACGCGAAGCCGGTGTCGCGGCCGGAACCGCGTCCGCCGTTCGAGGCGCGGCCCAAACGACTGAGCGTGACCGAGATCGAGCATTGGCTGCGCGACCCCTACACGATCTATGCGAAACACGTGCTGAAGCTTCGCCGGCTCGACGAGATCGACACGCCGCCGGGCGCGGCCGACCGCGGCACGGTGATACACAATGCCATCGGCGAGTTCGCGAAGGCCTATCCGGCGGCACTGCCGGACGATCCCGGCGGCACGCTGACCGCGATCGGTGAAAAGCATTTCAAGCCGCTGTCGGACTATCCGGAGGCGAGGGCATTCTGGTGGCCGCGCTTCAAGCGGATCGCCGAATGGTTCGCGGATTTCGAGACGGAGCGGCGCCCGCGCCTTGCGTCCCTGAACGTCGAGACCGGCGGCCAGCTCGAAATTCCGTTCGGCAACGGGACATTCAAGCTGACGGTGCGCGCCGACCGCATCGAATGCCTCGCCGACGGCCGTTACGTCATTCTGGACTTCAAGACCGGCGCGCCGCCGACCAGCCGGCAAGTGCAGGCGGGGTTGGCGCCGCAACTGACGCTCGAGGCCGCGATCCTCCGCCACGGAGAATTCGACGGCATTCCCAAGCGGCGGCTCGCTTTCGGAGCTTGCCTATGTGCGGCTCAGCGGCGGCGTGCTGCCGGGCGAACTCAAGAAAATCGACTTTGACAAAACCACCGCGGACGAACAGGCGGACGAAGCATTCGCGGAATTGACGCAGCTCCTGCAGAAGTTTTCCGATCCGCAGACGCCCTACTACTCGCTGGTCCATCCGATGTGGACGACGCGCTACGGCACCTACGACCACCTCGCGCGCGTCAAGGAATGGTCGCTGACCGCGGGCGTCGACGACAATGATATCTACGGAGGCGGCGAATGAACGCGCCGCGCCAGATCCCCCCGGCTGTCACCGACCTGCAGATCAAAGCATCGGATCCGGCCCATTCCGCCTTTGTCGCGGCCAATGCCGGCTCCGGCAAGACCCACGTGCTGGCGCAGCGCGTGATCCGGCTGTTGCTGTCCGGGGTCGACCCGGCGCGCATTCTCTGCATCACCTTCACCAAGGCGGCCGCCGCCAATATGGCGAACCGGGTGTTCGACGAACTGCGCAAATGGACCCGGCTCGATGACGCAGGCCTCGACGCGGCGATGCAGGCCGCAGGCGTCAGTCGGCCCTCCGCTGCGCTCCGGCGACGCGCGCGGCAGTTGTTTGCGCTCGCGCTCGAGACGCCGGGCGGTCTCAAGGTGCACACCATCCACGCCTTCTGCACCCAGCTGCTGCATCTGTTTCCGTTCGAAGCCAACGTGGCGGCGCGCTTCGAGGTGCTCGACGAGCCCACCGAAGCACAACTGCTCGAGGAGCTGAGCCTCGGCGTGATGCTGCAGGCCGCGACGGAGCCGGACAGCCCGCTCGGCCGGGCGCTCGCCGCAGCGGTCCTCGCTGCCGCCGACGTGACGTTCCGGGAACTGGTGCGCGAGACGATCCGCAGGCGTGATGTGCTGATGCCCTGGATCGAGGCGGCAGGCGGGGTGCCGCAGGCGATGACCGAGCTTTCGCAGACCCTCGGCGTCCAGCCTGACGAAACGATGGGTGAGATCGACGCCATGTTTTTCAACGATGCCGTCATCTCCGCGTCGGAATGGCCGGCGATTGCGGCCACGTTCAACCAGAGCAAGAGCACCAGCGACAAAGATCAGGGCGCACTGTTTGCGTCGCTGGGCAGGCTTTCCGGCTCGGACCGGCTGGAGGCCTATTTCGAAATCTTCTGCACCGGCAGGCAAGAAAAGAAACGCGCCCGGCTCGCGACCAAGGCCATCCAGGACACCGATCCGGACCTGTGCGCCCGGCTGACCCAGGAGCAGGATCGCGTCTGGGCGCTCATCCAGCACCGCCGCACCATCGAGACGCGCGACCGCAGCGTCGCCCTGTTCACCATCGCCCACGCGGTGATCGAGCGCTTCCGTGCCGAGAAGAACCGGCGCGGGCTGCTCGACTATCAGGACCTGATCGACAAGACGCTCGAATTGCTCAACAACGTGTCGGCTGCCTGGGTGCACTACAAGCTCGACCGCGGCATCCATCACGTGCTGGTCGACGAAGCACAGGATACGAGCCCAAAGCAGTGGGCCATCGTCAATGCGCTGGTCGGCGAGTTCTTCACGGGTCTCGGGGCGCACGACCGGCCGCGCACGATCTTCGCGGTCGGCGACGAGAAGCAGTCGATCTTCTCGTTCCAGGGTGCGGTGCCGACCGAGTTTGCGAAAAATCGCGATCACTTCGCACGCGCGCACCGCGACGCCGACATGAATTTCGTCTTTGCTCAATTCAAGCATTCGTTTCGCTCCGGCCCCAACGTGCTGGAGGCGGTGGATGCCGTGTTCAAGCCCGAAGCCGCCCGCGCCGGCCTGACCGCCGGCGGGGACGCGCCGGTGCATGAGGCGCTGCCCGGGGCGGTGCCCGGCCTCGTTGAAATCTGGGACCTGGAGAAGTCGGACGAGGCCGAAGCCAAGAAGGGGTGGGCCGCGCCGCTCGACACCCAGACGATCACCAGCGGTACGGTCCGGCTGGCGCGGCGGATCGCCGGCTCGGTGGCTGCCTGGCGTGCGCAAGGACGGCTCGCGAGAGACGTGCTCATCCTTGTCCGCCGCCGCGGCGCGCTGTTCGAGGCGATCATCCGGGCGCTGAAAAATAACGGCATTCCGGTTGCGGGCGCCGACCGGCTGATGCTGACCGAGCATATCGCCGTGATGGACCTGATGACGCTCGCCGATGCACTGCTGCTGCCGGACGACGATCTCGCGCTGGCGACCGTGCTCAAGAGCCCGTTTTTCGGCCTCAACGACGACGAGCTGTTCAAGCTTGCCTGGAACAGGAAGGGCAGTCTGCTTGCGGCGCTGCAGAGCCAACGTCCGGACGTCGCTCAAGATCTGAGACGCATCGCCGACGCCGCGCACAAGCAGACGCCATTCACCTTCTACGCAGAGTTCCTTGGGGCGCGTGGTGCCCGCCGAAAAATTCTCGCGCGGCTCGGTCACGAAGCCGCCGATGCGCTCGACGAGTTCCTCAATCTCGCACTCGACTACGAGCGCCGCAAGACGCCGTCGCTGCAAGGGTTTCGTTACGTGGCTGCGCGATGCGCAAGCCGAAGTGAAGCGCGACATGGAACTGGCGCGCGACGAAGTGCGGGTGATGACGGTTCACGGCGCGAAGGGCCTGGAAGCACCGATCGTCGTTCTGGCCGACACCACGACACCGGCCGAAGGGTTTCATCCGCCGCGGCTGCTTCCGCTGTCGGCGAACGGTGCGGCACCGGGCCCGATGTTGTGGGCCACCGCGAAGTTCAGGGACACCGGACCGATGGCGCCTGCGCGCGAGACGGTGCTCGGCGGCGCGCGCGACGAGTACCGCCGCCTGCTCTATGTGGCGATGACGCGAGCGATCGACCATCTGGTCGTGTGCGGCGTCGACACCATCAGGAAGATTCCGGCCGGGTGCTGGTACGACCTCGCGCTCGGCGCGCTCGGGCCGCTGTGCGTGAAAGAGAAGGCGGACTACGGCGATACCGAAGTGTTGCGTTACCGGCGACACGCCGGGACGGTCGCGGGCGGCGAACGCAAAGACGAAGCGGCGCAGGCCGTTGTGGAAATTCCACCGTGGCTCGCGCGCGTGCCCGGCACCACGCACGACCGCCCTGCGACCATCAAGCCGTCGGGCTTCGTCGACGATCCCGTCGCCGCCGAGCCTGTCGCCCGCGACAAGGCGCGCGAGCGCGCCATCGCGCGCGGGCTCGCGGTGCACCGCCTGATGCAGTCGCTGCCCGATATCCCGCCAGAACGGCGCGCCGAGACAACCACGATGTTTCTCGCCCGCCAGAGACAATTCGACGACGCCGAGAGCCGCAGCATCGCGCAGCAGGTGCAAACCGTGCTCGCCGACACGCGCTTTGCCGCGCTGTTCGGCCCCGGCAGCCGTGCCGAGGTGTCGATCGCCGGCCGCCTGCGCGGGCGTCCGGTCGCAGGCCAGGTGGATCGGCTGGTGGTGACGCCCGACGAGGTGCTGATCGCCGATTACAAGTCGAACCGGCCGCCGCCGAACAGCCTCGACGAGGCGCTGGAAAAGTACGGCAGCTACGTCAAGCAGCTTGCGCTCTACCGGGACGTTCTGAAGCGACTCTATCCGGGCCGTCGGGTGCGCGCCGCGCTGTTGTGGACCGAGACGCCGGAATTGATGGAATTGCCAGCAAACGCCCTGGACAGCGCCCTCGACGAAGCGCTGGGGATCGCCGTCACCACCCCGTGATCGCGCTTGACGCTCCGGCATGGCGTCCATAGTTTCCCGGGACCCGCGGTGGAAATTTCTCCCCAATTCGAACAACGAGGTGTTCCATGAGCGTTGGCAAGGTTTCCGACGCGACTTTCGAGACTGAGGTGCTCAAGGCATCCGGCCCGGTTGTGGTTGATTTCTGGGCAGAATGGTGCGGGCCCTGCCGTATGATTGCACCGGCGTTGGAAGAGATCGCGGGCGCGATGGGCGAGAAGGTCAAGATCGTCAAGCTCAACGTCGACGAGAACCCCAACGTCGCGCAGAAATACGGGATCATGTCGATCCCGACGCTGATGATTTTCAAGAACGGTGAGATGGCCGCCCGCCAGGTGGGCGCCGCGCCGAAGCAGAAGCTCGAGCAGTGGATCAACACCGCGGTGTGATCGCACCGCACCAACAGCTGCAATCCATGGCCGGGCTTGTCCCGGCCATTTCTTTTTGGCTTCACTCCGGCGGCGTGCCGTTCAGCGCCAGCACCTCGCCCGCAAGATAGAGCGAGCCGGTGATCAGAATGCGCGGCGCGGGCATCAGCCCCAGATGGCATGTTGCGGTCAGCGCGGACCTGATGGTGTCGCGGCTCTCAGCCGGAATGCCGACGCTGCGCGCGATATCCGCCAGCGTCTCGGCCGGCACGCTTTTATCCTGCTTCGGAATCGGCACGGCGATGACGCGACGCGCCAGTCCGGAAAAATTCCGCAGGAATCCCGCGCTGTCCTTCGTCGTCAGCATGCCGACGACGATGATCAGCGGGCGCGACACGCGCTCCTCGAGATCGCCAAGCGCGGACGCGATGGCGCGGCCGCCTTCGGCGTTGTGACCGCCGTCGAGCCACAGCTCGCTGCCGGCCGGCACGATCTGCTTGAACGTACCCTGTGACAGGTGCTGCATGCGCGCCGGCCATTCGGCCCTGGCGATGCCGGCTTCGAATGCCGCCATCGGCAGCGCGAGCCCCGAGGCGCGCAGCGTGGCGATGGCGGTTCCCGCGTTGTCGAGCTGATGGCGGCCGTGCAGCTTCGGCAACGCGAGATCGAGCAAGCCGTCGTCGTCCTGATAGACCAGGCGGCCCCGCTCCTCGTGCACGTTCCAGTGCTGGCCGCACACGCGAAGCGGCGCACGGACCTGTGCTGCCGCGCGCTCGATCACGTTCAGCGGCGCCTCCGCCTGCGGCGCAATCGCCGCCGGCACGCCACGCTTGAGAATCGCGGCCTTCTCGGCGGCGATCTTCTCGATGGTGTCGCCGAGAAATTCGAGATGATCCATCGACACCGGTGTGATCGCACAGGCGAGCGGCGTGTCGATCACGTTGGTCGCGTCGAGCCTGCCGCCGAGGCCGACCTCGAGCAGCAGCACATCGGCCGGATGCCGCGAGAACAGAAGGAACGCCGCGGCGGTCTCGATCTCGAACACGGTGATCGGCTCCGAGCCGTTGGCGCGCTCGCATTCCAGCAGCACATCGGCCAGCGCCTCGTCGCTCACCAGCTTGCCGCCACCCGGCGCGCCGAGCCGAAAGCGCTCGTTGAACCGCACCAGATGCGGCGAGGTGTAGACGTGGACGGTCTTGCCCGCGGCCTCCAGCACCGCGCGCATGAAGGCCACCGTCGAGCCCTTGCCGTTGGTCCCGGCCACGTGGATTACCGGCGGAAGCCTGCGCTGCGGATCGCCCAGCGCGGCAAGAATGCGCCACATCCGGTCGAGCGACAGATCGATCCGCTTCGGATGCAGCGTCAGCAGACGCTCGATGATGGGCTGGTAGGCGCTCATGCGTGCGGCGCCGGAATGCGCCTGTTGTTTCAGGCCGGAGCCGGCGAATCGACAACCGGCGGCAGGGCCGGCAAAGCCGGACGCGGCGGTGCCTTTTCGGTCCTGGTCAGCACCCGGCACAGATTGGCGAGCGTCGGCCGCAGCATGTGGCGATGCACCACCATGTCGACCATGCCGTGATCGCGCAGGTATTCGGATTTCTGGAACCCTTCCGGCAATTTCTCGCGGATGGTCTGCTCGATGACGCGCGGCCCGGCAAAGCCGATCAGCGCGCCGGGCTCGGCGATGTGGACGTCGCCGAGCATCGCGTAGGACGCGGTGACGCCGCCGGTGGTCGGGTTGGTGAGCACCACAATGTAGGGCTTGCAGGCGTCGCGCAACATCTCGACCGCGACGGTGGTGCGCGGAAGCTGCATCAGCGAGAGAATCCCCTCCTGCATGCGCGCGCCGCCCGACGCCGCGAACATGATGAACGGCATGCCGCGCTTCGCGGCGGTCTCGAGACCCGCAATCACGGCCTCGCCGGCCGCCATGCCGAGCGAGCCGCCCATGAAATCGAAATCCTGCACGCCGATCACGACCGGAAGACCGTCGAGCGTGCCGACCCCGACCTTCACGGCATCGGCGAGGCCGGTCTTGGCGCGGGCGTCCTTGAGGCGGTCGACGTAGCGGCGCTCGTCGCGGAACTTCAGCGGGTCGGCCACGACCGCCTGCACCGGGATGTCCTCCCATTCGCCGTCGTCGAAGATCGACTTCAGGCGCGCATTCGCGCCCATCCGCATATGATAGTTGGAGCTCGGGATGACGAAGTGATTGGTCTCGACGTCCTTGAAGAACACGAGCTGGCCGGTCTCCGGACACTTGATCCAGAGATTTTCCGGCGACTCGCGCCGGTTGAGGAAGCTTCGGATCTTCGGCCGGACGACGTTTGAGATCCAGTTCATGAAATCTTTTCCCGTCTCTCGATCGTCATGGACTCACAATCTTGAACTCATCGTCTTGGAAGGACAGCCGGGCCAGTGCGCCGGTCCCTGGCATCATACATAAAGATGCCCGTGCCCGGCACAAGGCGATATGACGGGGCCGAAGGTTACGCTTTTCCCCGGGCGGCTTTTTTGGCCCCGCGCACGCCGCCGGCCAGTTCCGCAACCAGCCCGGTCACCGCTTTCACCGTGCGTGCGGTGGCTTTGCCCTTCTTGTCGAGGCTGTCCTTGATGGCATTGACCAGCGCCGAGCCCACCACCACGCCTTCGGCGCCGGCCGCGATGGCGCGCGCCTGCTTTGCCGTGCGCACGCCGAACCCGACTGCGACCGGCAGATGGGTGTGACGCTTGATGCGCGCCACCGCTTCGGCGACCTTGCTTACGTCGGGCGCGGCCGCGCCGGTGATGCCGGTGATCGAGACATAGTAGACAAATCCCGACGTGTTCGCGAGCACCGCCGGCAGCCGTTTGTCGTCGGTCGTCGGCGTCGACAGCCGGATGAAATTCAAGCCGGCGCGCAGCGCCGGCAGGCACAGCTCCTCGTCTTCTTCGGGCGGCAAATCAACGACAATGAGACCGTCGACGCCCGCGGCTTTCGCGTCGGTCAGAAACCGCTCGACGCCGTAGATATAGATCGGATTGTAGTAACCCATCAGAACGATCGGCGTCGCATCGTCGCCGTTGCGGAACGCGCGGACCATGGAGAGCGTCTTGACCATGTTCTGGCCGGCATTCAGCGCACGAAGCCCGCCCGCCTGAATCGCAGGACCATCCGCCATCGGATCGGTGAACGGCATGCCGAGCTCGATCACGTCGGCCCCCGCTTTCGGCAGTTCCTTCAGAATCGCCAGCGACGTCTTGGTGTCGGGGTCGCCCGCCATCGTGAACGTCACGAGGGCGGCCCGGCCCTCGCGCTTGAGGTCGGCGAAACGCTGGTCGATACGCGTGGTCATCGGCGGGGGTTCTGGTTCGGGTCGATGAGCGGCAGGGTTTTCTGGTTGCGCTCTTTCATTTCGGCCATGCGGATGTTGATGGTGCCGAGCATGATCAGGACGCTGTAGGCGACGACGTAGAACCACTCCCGGCTGGTGATCTCCGGGCCGGCCGCGAACAGCCGTGTCTTGAAGAAATAAAGCAGGAAGCCAACGCCGACCGCCACCAGGATCCAGCCGGTCCGCTTCTGCCGGGGCATGCTGAACCACCGGACATAGAGCGACATCAGAGCTTGCCCCCGAGATGGTGCGCGACGCTGTCGAGGTCCTTGTCGCCGCGCCCGGACAGATTGACGACCAGCAGATGGTCCTTCGGCTTGTTCGCCGCGATCTCCGAAAGCTTGGCGAGCGCGTGGCACGATTCGAGCGCCGGAATGATGCCTTCGAGCCGGCTGCAAAGCTGGAATGCGGCGAGCGCCTCCTTGTCGGTCGCAGACAGGAATTTGACGCGGCCGAGATCGGCGAGCCAGGCGTGCTCCGGGCCGATGCCGGGATAATCGAGACCGGCCGAGATCGAATGCGCCTCCTGGATCTGGCCGTCGCCATCCATCAGCAGGTAAGTGCGATTGCCATGCAGGACGCCGGGCCGTCCGCCGGCGACTGACGCTGCGTGCTGCTTCTTCAGTCCGTGGCCCGCCGCCTCGACGCCGTAGATTTCCACCTCGCGATCGTCGAGAAACGGGTGAAACAGCCCCATCGCGTTCGAGCCGCCGCCGATGCAGGCGAGCAGCGAATTCGGCAGCCGGCCCTCGGCCTCGTGCAGCTGCGCACGGGTCTCCTCGCCGATCACGCACTGGAAATCGCGCACCATCGCCGGATAGGGATGCGGCCCCGCAACCGTGCCGATGCAATAGAACGTGTCGGCGACATTGGTCACCCAGTCGCGCAACGCCTCGTTCATGGCATCCTTCAGCGTCCGCGCGCCGGACTCGACCGGCCGCACCTGCGCGCCCAGCGCGCGCATGCGAAGCACGTTGGGCTGCTGGCGTCCGACGTCGACCGCACCCATGTAGACGATGCACTCAAGTCCGAACTTGGCGCACAGCGTCGCGGTCGCGACGCCGTGCATTCCGGCGCCGGTTTCGGCGATCACCCGCGGCTTGCCCATGCGCTTGGCCAGCATGATCTGGCCGAGCACGTTGTTCACCTTGTGCGCACCGGTGTGGTTGAGGTCCTCGCGCTTGAAGTAGATCTTCGCGCCGCCAAAATGCGCGGTCAGCCGTTCGGCAAAATAAAGCGGCGACGGACGGCCGACATAATTCTTCAGATGCCCGTCCATCTCGCGCTTGAACGCGGGATCGGCCTTGGCTTCCGCATAGGCCTTCTCGAGCTGAAGGATGAGCGGCATCAACGTTTCGGCGACGAAGCGGCCGCCATAGATGCCGAAATGTCCGCGCTCGTCGGGCCCGGTGCGGAATGAATTGGGTTGCTGCGGGGCGGTCATGCGCGTTTCGCCGCCTTGCCGGACAATTCATTGTCGGCGGCGCGCGCCGCGACAACGAAGGCGCGGATTTTCTGCGGGTCCTTGTCGCCCGGCCTTCGCTCGACCCCCGACGATACGTCAACCGCATTCGCGCGCGTGATGCGCAGCGCCTCGGAGACATTGGCGGCGTCGAGCCCGCCCGAAAGCATGAACGGCACGCCGGGATTGATCCGCTCCAGCACATTCCAGTCGAACGCCTTGCCGAGACCGCCGGGCCGCGTCGCCCCGCGCGGCGCGCGGGCATCGAACAGCAGCCAGTCGGCGACATTGGCATAGGCGTAGATCGGCGAAAGATCGGCCCGCGTCGCGATCGGCAGCGCCTTCATCACCGGGAGCCGGAAGCGCGAGCGAACCGACGCCATCCGTTCCGGCGCTTCCTTGCCGTGCAGTTGCAGCATATCGGGCTTGAGGGCTTCGATCGCCGCGGTCAGCTCCGCATCGGTCGCATCGACCGACAGCGCAACCTTTTTCGCCCGGCCCTTCACCCGCTCGCCCAGAATCTTGGCCGCCTCGAGCCCGATATTGCGCGGCGACGGCGGAAAAAACACGAATCCCACCATGTCGGCGCCGGCGTCCAGCGCGGCGTCGAGGGCCTCGATGGTTTTCAGGCCGCAGATCTTGATCAGAAGAGGCATGTTTTGATCAGCAGGGACATGTTGTGACCAGAAGAGACTTGGCCACCGTTGGTTTTGACGGCGGGTTTCTACAGGATTGGATGCGGTTTGTCTTGTCCGGCCGTATGCGGCAAAGGCTTAAAATCCCGAACCGGCCTCAATGCGGCTTCGCGGCCAGATGGCGCAGCATGCTCCGCGCGAAGCGGGCCGCTTCCATGGGCTTGGCGAACAGAAACCCCTGGCCGATCTCGAACCCAAGCTGGCAGACCACGCGGCAGTCCGCCGTCCGCTCGAGGCCCTTCGCCACGGTCCGGGCGCCCAGCCTCTTGCCGATCTTGAGCGCCATCTCGCAGGCGGTGCGCTTGGCCCGATCGTCCGCTATGCCGTCGATGAAGCTCGCGTCGACCTGCAACTCGGCGATCGGAAAATCGGCGACGTCGACCCAGGAGGATTCGGCCATGACATCGTCGATGGAGATGCCGACATTGTAGTCCTGGAGGTGCCTTGCGGCTCTCCGCACCAGCACATGATCGCGGCGGGCCTCGGCGCTGTCGATCTCCACGAACAGCTTGGCGAATGCCGCCTGATCGGGAAGCCGAAGCCACATCCGTTCGATGAAAGCGCTGTCTCCGAGAAGCGCGGCCGGCAGGTGAATGGTCATATCGATCGGTGTGCGCCCGGCGCTGAAGAACGACCAGTCCGCCATGGCGCGCTCGACGACAAATTCCGACAGCGCGCGAAGATTGGGATCGTCCGCGTCGGGAATGAACGACGCCGGCAGCACGATGCCCCATGTCGGATGACGCATCCTGATCAGCGCTTCGGCGCCCGACAACAGCATCTCGCGCAAGTCGATCTTCGGCTGATACCAAAGCTCGAGCCAGTTGTTGCGGAGCGCCTCCTCGACGTCGACGTCAAAGCTCGGCGAGTCCGGGATCGGCAGAAACGGCGAAAGATTTTCATGCAGATCGCTGTCGCGAAACGGAGTACCGAGCGGCGGCAGCATCGCCAGACCAACCTGCTCGCCAAGCTCCTGAAGTCCCATGAGCGCCGTCGACGCGCGTCCGCCGAACAGCATCACCCGGCCCGCGAAACGCGACGTGATCAGCACCTGTAGTGCCTTGGTGACTTCACTTTCGGGCTTGAGCAAGCCCAGGACCACCACATCCGGCTGAAAATCCGCCAGCGCTTCGGAGAGTTCGGTGAGCCGCCCGCACTCTCGCGTGATGAACCCAAGTTCCTGCAAGGTATCCGACAGGAAGCGCCTGATATGCGGTTTGGCATCGATCACACAGACGCGCGGGACCGCACGCCGGCGCCCGAATGGCACCGTGTTGCCCCCGGCAAAGCCCTTTTGGTTCATGAACCCCTCGAATGCGATGTGACACTCGCAATCCGAAGCTAGGTGATGCACGCGCGATTTGAGCGGTGCTTTCCGACAATTCCAGTATTAACTTGATCGTCAACCTTTACGGATACAGATCGCGACAGAGTCGCGGAAACTCAGACTCAAATTATCCGACAATCGAAGATGGCTTGAAAATTCAGGCCTGCAGCGCCCGCCACACCAACATCGCGGCGGCGAGATCTTCCAGCGCAACGCCGGTGGACTTGAACAGCGTGATCTCGTCCTTGCGCTTGCGGCCTTTCACCTTGCCGCGGCAAAGCTCGAACAGGTCGCCCTGAATGTCTTTCAAGCCGATGATCTTTTTTCTGATCGGGATGGCGATGTCGCCGGAGCCTTTGGGAGCGGTCGCCCGGGAATCGACAAAGATCCGGGCGCGGCGGACGGTGGCATCGTCGGACTCGCGGGTCTTGGCGGTGAAGGCGCCGACCAGATCGACATGGCAGCCCTTTTTGAGCCAGGCGCCGCGCACCAGCGGCTGTTCGGACAAGGTCGCACAAGACACGATGTCGGCCTGCCGCACGGCCTCCTCCAGATCCTCGGCGATCACCGGCTCGATGCCGGCCGCCGACAGGGCGAACGCCGTCGACACCGCGCGCGAGCGGGTCCGGTTCCAGATCGTCACCTGCTTGATCGGCCGGACGGTGCGATGCGCGCGCACGAGATGCGGGCTCAGCGCGCCCGCGCCGATCATCACCAGATGCGACGCATCCTCGCGGGCCAAAAAGCGCGCCGCGAGCGCGGAGGCCGCCGCCGTCCGCCACAGCGTCAGCGTGGTGCCGTCGATCAGCGCCAGCGGCTCGCCGGTGTCGCCCGACATCAGAACGTAGCTGCCGAGCACCGTTGGCTTGCCGACCTTCGCATTGTCCGGAAACACGTTCACCAGCTTGTGGCCGATGAAGCGCTGGCCCGACGTGGTCCAGGCCGGCATCAGCAGCACTTTTGCTTCGCTGCCGGACGGCAGCGGGATGAAGTACGCAATTTTCTCGGGCACCTCGATGTCGGAGCGGAACGCCTCGGCCAGCGCGTCGATCAGCGCCTCGTAGGACAGCAGGCGGTTGAGGTCGTCGGCGGTGACGATGCGGAGCGTCATATGCGAAGCGTCATGGGGCTCGCCGATCCGATCGGGCTCAGGCCGCCGGCGGCACGATGAAGGGCGGCGCCGCGTCCCGCGGCGCAGGCACCGATCGGCGCGGTTCGGCGGCGTCGAGCCTTGCGCGGAGTTCGCGCGCCTCGGCTTCGGCCCGCCGCGCCCTCACCCGCCATTTGTGCTGCTTCAGCCACGCCGCGATGCCTCCGGCCACGATGCCGACGGCCACCAGCACGAAGATCAGCCCATAGAGCGGCGCTTGCAGCACCATGGCCGGATTCCGCGTGTCGAAGGGATCAAACGAGATCGCGACGGATTCGCGGTTCGCCACCGCGAACATCACGATGACGATGCCGAGCGGAACCAGCACGAGAACGGTGACCAGTTTGCGCATGGGAATGACGTTTCTCCCGCCCGTTTGCGGCGCTCCGGGAACGTACACGGCATTGCGGCGACCTGTCCCCATAAACGCCAATGGCCGGGAATTACCCCGGCCATCGTGCCTATTTCAAGTTGCAACAACCCGGCTACGCCGGCGGCGTGGTGCCTTCTGTCTTGTTCAAGCGCTCGCGCATTTCCTTGCCGGTCTTGAAGAACGGCACCGACTTCTGCGCGACCGAAACATGCGCGCCGGTGCGCGGGTTGCGTCCGGTGCGGGCCGGCCGGTGCTTTACCGAAAAGGCCCCGAAACCCCGCAATTCCACGCGGTCGCCGCGCGCCATCGCGGCGACGATCTCGTTCAGGATCGCATTGACGATGTTTTCCACGTCGCGCTGATAGAGATGCGGATTCGCCGTGGAAATGCGTTGCACCAGTTCGGACTTGATCATCGGGCCTGCCCCCTCGCCGCCAACGATTGCGCGCCCAGCATCAGTTTGTCATCGGAGGGTGCCAAAGCGCCAACAGACCGTCAAGGTTGAGCCGTTCGACCGCCTGAAACGTGCCCCATTCCTTAAAGTGCTCGGCCAGCGCGCGGAGACCCACCGCGTCGAGCAGGCCGATCATGGCGGTGTGCAGGAACGGCAGGTCGCTGAACCGCGGGCTGAGCCGGTAGTCGCGCACCGGGGTCTTCGGATCGATGCAGGTTGCGGGCTTGGCGCTTTCGCCCGAACACGGGTGGGTTTTCGCGAGCCAGTCGACCGCGGCCTTCTCGTCGCCCAGCGCGTCGATCAGCTTCAGCTCCAGCGCCTGCCGGCCGGTGAACACCCGGCCGTCGGCCACCTTATCGAGGGCGGCCGGATCGAGGCTGCGCCGGTCGCGCACCAGGGTTTTGAACCAGTCGTAGGAATCCTTGACGAGCGCCTCCACCGCCGCGCGCGCCTCCGGGCTGGTCGGCTCAAGCCCGTTCGGCGAAGCCTTGAGCGGCGAGGACTTGATGCTCTCGACCTGCACGCCGATGGTTTTCAAGAGATCCGTGAAGTTGGGATACTGGAAGATCACGCCGATCGAACCGACGAGCGAGCTCTGCTGGGCGAGAATATGGTCCGAGGCCATCGCCGCGATATAGCCGCCGGACGCGGCCAGACCATCGATCACGACCACCAGCGGCTTTTTTGCCTTGAGCCGGGCCAGCGCGCCGTGAAGCTCCTCGGAGCCGGCGACCGTGCCGCCCGGGCTGCTGATGTGAACGATCACCGCCTTGGCGTTCGAACTCCGAAAGCCGCTCCAGCGCCTCGACGCGCTGCCGGTTGCCGCGGATCAGCCCCTCGATGTTGACCCGGGCGATCGAGCCGCCGGGCCCGCCGGCGATGGTGCCGTGGTTGCCGCGGATCACCAGTCCCGCGCCCACCACCGCGGCGATGGCGACGAGCACCGCTGCAACACGCCAGAACGTCAGCTTGCGCCGCATGCGGCGGCGATCGACGATCAGATCGGCATCGAGAGACATGGTTGGATTCCTCTTGGTCCAATTCCTCTTGGACTCATCATTCGGTTTGATTCAACTCGCATTGTAGCAAACTCATCGCCGATATTCCGGACGATGCTTGGGCGCGCCGGCAGGGGACAGTCTCAGCACCACATGTCGGCCAAAAGATGAACCCCGGACCTTGCGGCCCGGGGCTCGTTGTCGAAGCAGGATTAACCCGCCGTTACTCCTTGTCGGATTCCTCGCCCTTGCGCTTGAGCGCGGTACCGAGGATGTCGCCGAGCGTCGCGCCCGAGTCGGAGGAGCCGTACTGGGCAATGGCCTCCTTTTCCTCGGCCACTTCCAGCGCCTTGATCGAGAGCTGCACCTTCTGGGCGCGGCGGTCGAACAGCACCACGCGGGCATCGACCTTCTGACCGACCTGGAAACGGTCGGAGCGCTGGTCGTTGCGGTCGCGGGCGAGCTCCGAGCGCTTGATGAAAGCGGACAGGTCGCTGCCGACGATCTTCACGTCGATGCCGGCTTCCTTGATCTCGGTCACCTCGGTGGTGATCACGTCGCCCTTCTTCATCTCGCCGGCCGTCGCCATCGGATCGCCCGCGAGCTGCTTGATGCCGAGCGAGATGCGCTCCTTCTCGACATCGACGTCGAGCACCTGGGCCTGGACCTTGTCGCCCTTCTTGTACTCCTCGATCACCTGCTCGCCCGGACGCTTCCAGTCGAGATCGGACAGATGGACCATGCCGTCCACGTCGCCGTCGAGCCCGAGGAACAGACCGAACTCGGTCTTGTTCTTGACCTCGCCCTCCACGGTGGAGCCCGGCGGATACTTCTCGACGAAGACCTCCCACGGGTTGCGCATGGTCTGCTTGAGGCCGAGCGAGATGCGGCGCTTGACCGGATCGACTTCGAGGATCTGCACTTCCACTTCCTGAGAGGTGGAGACGATCTTGCCCGGATGCACGTTCTTCTTGGTCCACGACATTTCGGAGACGTGGATCAGGCCTTCGATGCCGGGCTCGAGTTCGACGAACGCGCCGTAGTCGGTGATGTTCGTCACGCGGCCCTTGAACTTGGCGCTGACCGGGAACTTGGCCTCGATGCCCTGCCACGGATCGTCGAGCAGCTGCTTCATGCCGAGCGAGATGCGGTGGGTCTCGTGGTTGATCTTGATGATCTTGACCTTCACCGACTGGCCGATGTTGAGCACCTCGGTCGGGTGATTGACGCGCCGCCACGCGATATCGGTGACATGCAGCAGGCCGTCGATGCCGCCGAGGTCGACGAACGCACCGTAGTCGGTGATGTTCTTGACCACGCCGTCGATGACCTGACCCTCTTCGAGATTCTGCACCAGCTCCTGGCGCTGCTCGGCGCGGGTCTCTTCCAGCACGGTGCGGCGGGACACCACGATGTTGCCGCGACGGCGATCCATCTTCAGGATCTGGAACGGCTGTCCCACGTTCATCAGCGGAGTGACGTCGCGGATCGGCCGGATGTCGACCTGCGAGCGCGGCAGGAACGCCACCGCGCCGTCGAGATCGACGGTGAAGCCGCCCTTGACCTGGTTGAAGATGACGCCCTGGACCTTCTCGTTGGCCTTGAAGGCCTGCTCGAGCTTGCCCCAGCTTTCCTCGCGCCGCGCCTTGTCACGCGACAGCACCGCCTCGCCGAGCGCATTCTCGACGCGCTCCAGATAGACTTCGACGGTGTCGCCGATCTTGATTTCGTTCTGCCGGCCCGGGCCGGTGAATTCACGGAGCGCCACGCGCCCCTCGGTCTTTGCGCCGACGTCGATGACGGCGAGGTCCTTCTCGATTCCGACAACGATCCCCTTGACGACCTGCCCCTCCTGGGGGCTGCCGCTGGTGAACGACTCTTCGAGCATCGCGGCAAAATCTTCGCGCGTCGGCGCGGTACTGGTGGCAGTGGCCATGTGGTCTCCAAAGCGGTGCGCAGGCGGTTGGATGGGTGGCGTTCCGAACGCGCGGGCCGAAGGCTCCGCAGACCTTCGGCGCTGCCGATAGCCGGCAGGCCGCGCTCAAACCGAGCGGTCGAAACGATGATCTTGGTGTCCGGCACGCCGCGAAGTGGCTCGAAGCGGGGCTTTGGTCCTCCAACCGCGAGGGACGGTGAACCGCGCCCTCGGCCCGCTCGGGTCCCACACCGATGAATGTGGCAGCCCGGACGGCCGGGGATATAGCCGCAGATAGGAACTTGGGCAAGGACTAGCGCTTGGCCTGGCTCTTGGCCCGCTCGACCAGGGCCAGCGCAGCCTTGAACGACCCGTCGATGTCGAGCGCGCTGGTGTCGAGCAGATGGGCGTCTTTGGCCTGAATCAGGGGAGCCGCGCGGCGCGACCGGTCCCGCTCGTCGCGGGCCAGAATATCCGCCAAAACAGCGGCTTCGTCGGCCTTTTCGTCTCTCCCGCGCAGTTCCATGGTGCGGCGATGCGCCCGCACCTGCGGACTTGCGGTGACGAAGATCTTCACGTCGGCATGGGGGCAGATCACCGTGCCGATGTCGCGGCCGTCCAGCACCGCCCCGGGGGGAGCCGCGGCGAAGTCCTGCTGAAGCTTGAACAGGGCCGCCCGGACCTCGGGAATCGCCGAAACCACCGAGGCCGCCTCGCCGACGTCGTAGCGCTTCAGCGAGGTCTCGTTGAACTTGGCGGGATCGATGGTCTTCGCGGCGGCGATCGCCTTGTCGCGTTCGGTTGGCTTATGACCGGCATCAAGAAGCGCCAGCGCCACGGCGCGATAAAGCAGCCCGGTGTCGAGATGATGAAAACCAAAATGCGCGGCAAGCTTCTTCGCGAGCGTGCCCTTGCCCGAGGCTGCCGGTCCGTCGATGGCAATGATCATGAAAGGTCGGCGCCCAGGCGGCGCATCAGTTCGGTGAAGCCGGTGAAGCTCGTGGCGATGGCCGCCGCGTCGTCCACGCCGACCGGCTGTTCGCTACCGAGCCCCATCATCAGCGCCGACATCGCCAGCCGATGATCCATGTGGGTGGCAACAACACCACCGCCCGGCGCGCGGCCTTTGCCGTGCACGATCAGATCGTCGTCGACAATCTCCACCTCGACGCCATTGATGCGCAGCATCGCCGCGGTGCCGGCGAGCCGATCGGATTCCTTGACGCGCAATTCCTTCAGGCCGCGCATCCGCGTGGTGCCCTGGGCAAACGCCGCGGCCACCGCAAGGATCGGATATTCGTCGATCATCGACGGCGCGCGCTCCGGCGGCACCTCAACGCCTTTCAAGGCGCAGAATTTCACCCGCAGGTCGGCGATGTCCTCGCCGCCTTCGTTGCGCTCGCTAAGCTTTTCGAACTCCGCGCCCATGTCCTTGAGCGTCGTGAGCAACCCCGTGCGCAGCGGATTCATCATCACGCCTTCGAGCATCAGGTCCGAGCCCGGCACGATCAGCGCCGCCACCAGGGGGAACGCAGCCGAGGACGGATCCGCCGGCACAACGACCGGCGCGGCCTCAAGCTCGGGCTGGCCTTCGAGCGTGATGCGGCGGCCATGCTCGCCGTCGGATATCACGCGGATATGTGCGCCGAAATGCTTCAGCATCTTCTCGGTGTGGTCGCGGGTTGACTCTTTTTCAACGACGGTGGTCGCGCCCGGCGCGGCGAGGCCGGCCAGCAGCACCGCCGACTTGAGCTGCGCCGACGGCACCGGCGCTTCGTATTCGATCGGCAGCGGGTCGCGCGCGCCCTGCAGCGTCACCGGCAGCCGTCCGCCCTCCGCCGTCTCCGCCACGCGGGCGCCGATTTTTTCCAGCGGATCGAGAATCCGCCGCATCGGCCGCTTGCGCAGGCTCGCGTCGCCGTCGAACACCACCCTGATCGGACAGCCGGCCACCGCCCCCATCACCAGCCGGCACCCGGTTCCGGAATTGCCGAAATCGAGCGCCGCCGTGGGCTCGGCAAATCCGCCGACGCCGACGCCCCGCACGCTCCACGCGCCCACGCCGGTGCGCTCCACGGTGGCGCCCAGCGCACGCATGGCCTTGCCGGTGTTAATGACGTCCTCGCCTTCGAGAATGCCCGTGATCCGGGTCTCCCCCACCGCGAGCGCGCCCAAAATCAGCGCGCGTTGCGAGATCGATTTGTCGCCCGGAACCCGGGCGCGCCCCGTCAGCGGCCCGGACCGGCGGGCGGTCAGCGGCGAAGGGGCGGTCGAATGAGGCATGGTCATCGGGGTTATCGGTTGCTTTGGAGAGCCATCGGGCCCAGGCGGGCCGTCCTAGCACGGGCGGCCTTGCGGCCGCGAGACACTATTGACAGCGGGCTTGCCACCGGCCAAGGGAAGCACCAATTTTCCGTCATCCGGACAGTTTCAAGGATTTCCGAACCGTGGCAAAACCCGAGCTCGGCACCAAGCGTCTCTGCGCTGGTTGCGGCGCCAAGTTTTACGATCTGAGCAAGGACCCGATCACCTGCCCGAAGTGCGGCACGGTGTTCGAGATCGTTGTTCCCGTTTCTCGCGGCCGCGGCGGTGAGGCCGCCTTGGCCGCTGCGGCGGCCGCTGCCGCAGCAGCCGCCGCCCGGGCGCCTGCCAAGGAGGCCGAGACGGAGGTGCCGGAGAACGCCGACGTCGAAATGGTTTCGCTGGAGGACGCCGACGCCGAGGCCTCAGGCAAGAAGGAGCCCGGCGCGGAAGGCGACGACGATATCGAGATCGAGGAGACCGAAGAGGCTCCGTTCATCGAAGAGACCGAAGAAGGCGACGACGACGTCACCGACATCATCGGCGAAGGCCGCGAGGATGAGGAGGAGACCTGATTTCGGAAATCGGCCGTCGGCCCGAAATCACGGGCGGCCGATATCCGTTTCCCATTAAGGGGCCATAGCTCAGTTGGGAGAGCGCTTGAATGGCATTCAAGAGGTCGGCGGTTCGAACTCCGCCTGGCTCCACCAAATAGGCCCGTCGCGGCCGAATGGCCGGGTTGGCCAAACTAAGAACGAGAAAAAAGAAACGAAACCACCACTGCGAAAGCCGCCTTCGGGCGGCTTTCGTTTTTCGTCGCGAGTTGCGTAGGATTGGCGGACACAAGGGGAGGAAATCCATGAAGGGCAAGATCGGGCTCGAGGAGCATTTCGCCATCGACGACACGCTGATGGATTCGAAGGGCTTCTTTCCGGAGGAAACCTGGATCGAGGTCCGCGACCGCATCATGGATCTGCACGGCCGGCGGCTGCGGCTGATGGACGAGTTCGGCATGGAGATGATGATCCTGTCGCTCAATGCGCCGGCGATCCAGGCGATCCCCGATCCGAAGAAGGCCAACGACATCGCGCGCAAGGCCAACGACTATCTGGCCGAGCAGGTGAAGAAGCGCCCCGACCGTTTCCAGGCGCTCGCGGCGCTGCCGTTGCAGGATCCCGATCTCGCCGCCAGGGAACTGCAGCGCTGCGTGAAAGACCTCGGCATGGTCGGCTCGCTCGCCAACGGCTTCTCGCAGATCGGCGATCCGAACACGATCGCCTATCTCGACGAGAAACAGTACTGGCCGTTCTGGGGTGTGTGCGCCGAGCTTGACGTACCGTTCTACCTGCACCCGCGCAACCCGCTGCCGCAGGATGCGCGCATCTACAAAGACCATGGCTGGCTGATGGGCCCGACCTGGGCGTTCGGCCACGAGACCGCGGTGCATTCGCTGCGCCTGATGGGCTCGGGCCTGTTCGACAAGTATCCGGACCTGCAGATCGTCATCGGCCACATGGGCGAGGGCCTGCCGTTCAGCATGTGGCGGGTCGACAACTGCAATGCCTGGATTCCCAATCGCCACAACTATCCGGCCAAGAAAAAAATCGGCGACTATTTCCAGAACAATTTCCACATCACGGTGTCGGGCAACTTCCACACCCAGGCGCTGCTCAACGCCATGATGGTGATGAGCTCGGACCGCATCATGTTCTCGACCGACTGGCCGTTCGAGAACATCGACCACGCCGCGCTGTGGTTCGACGCGGCCCCGATCAGCGAAGCCGACCGGCTCAAAATCGGCCGCACCAACGCGCTCAAATTATTCAAGCTCAAAGGTGCCTGAATGGACAGCCCGGGAGGCATTTCCCGCCCCTTGCCTCTGCGGCCATCAGCCGATAAATCCGTGCAAAATCGCAGACATTGAACGGGGCAAACCCCATGGACCGCCAAACCGTCGCGAAGCTGACCGAATTCGTCGCCAACTCGGTCGAGAATGCGCAGGCTCACGAGAAGCCGTTTTATCACCTGCAATTCACGCGCGTGTTCCCGGACGATATCTATGCCGCGATGCTGCGCGAGATGCCGGTGGCTTCCGACTATCGCGCGCTGCCGGGCCGCGACAACGTCAACATCCTCGATGACGGCAGCGCGACGCGGGTGAAGATCGACCTGTTCCCGGAATACATCCGCCGGCTTCCGAAGCAGAAGCGCGAGCTGTGGGACGTCGTCGGCCGGGCGCTCTGCTCGAACGAGGTGCGCGACGCATTCGTCCGGCGGCTCGCGCCGGCGCTGGAGCGGCGCTTCGGGCCTGAATATGGCGAGGTCGGCATGTTCCCGATTCCGATCCTCACGCGCGACGTGCCGAAGTACAAGATCACGCCGCACACCGACACCAAATGGAAGGGCATCACCGTCCAGTTCTATCTGCCGCCAGATGACACCACGAACGACATCGGCACGATCTTCCACGAGAAGCTGCCGGACGGCAGCATGCCCAAGATCAAGAAGATGCCGTTCTCGCCGAACAGCGGCTACGCCTTTGCGGTGGGCAGCGACTCGTGGCATTCGGCCGATCCGGTCGGCCCGCATGTGAAGACGCGCGACAGCATCCTGCATACCTACTTCGTCGATCAAGGCCTGCTTCGGATTCTGCGCAATCGCGGCCGCCGCGTCGGCAACTTTGTCACCAACGAAGTGCGCGGGCTGGTTCGCCGATAGTCGAGCGTCAGACGCGGTAGCGATCGACCGCGGCCTTGTCCCAGACGATACCGATGCCCGGCCGGTCGGGAATGACCGCGTGGCCATCAACGATTTTCAGCGGCTCCTGCACCACCTTGTCGGCCCAATCCACATATTCGAGATAGTGCGCGGTCGGCGTCACCGCGAGAAGATGCGCGCTCGCCTCCGAATAGAGATGCGATGACATCCTGATGCCGCGCTCGGCCGCAAGTTTTGAAGCGCCGAGCCAGCCGCTGATGCCGCCGATCCGCTCGAGATCGGGCATCACCAGATCGCAGCATTGAGCGTCGAGCGCCGCCCGCATTCCGGCGACCAGCGAAAAGTTCTCGCCGATCTGCACCGGCACATTCAGTTCGCGCGCGAGCATCGCTGCGCCCGCGTAGTCGTCGTGGCGGATCGGCTCCTCCAGCCAGCCGATGTTCTCGCGGTCCAGCGCGCGGCCGCGCTTCAGCGCGTCGTCGACGCCGAGCGCCTGATTGTAGTCGACCATCAGGGCTGTGCCATCGGGGATGCGTTTTTTGACCGCATGCACGGCGGCCATGTCCTCTTCGATCGTCGGATAGCCTAGTCGCAGCTTGATGGCGCGAAAGCCGCGATCGAGCAGCCGCTCCGCTTCGTCGGCAAGCGCATCTTTTGGCATCAGTCCGAGCCCGCAGGAATTGTAGGCCACGACCTTACGCGGCTCGCCGCCCAGCATGCGCACCAGCGGCTGGTTCGCCGCCGCCGCGAGTGCGTCCCAGCAGGCGATGTCGAATCCCGCCATCGCCATGCGGACGACACCCTGCACGCCGATCAGTGCAAAGCGTTCGGAGAGCCTGGCCCAGAGCGCCGCGGGGTCGACGCGCTCGCCCTGGGTGCGCTCCTCGACCTCTTTGAGGATGCTGGCGATCGCGACCATCGCGCGAGGGAAGTACGACCACAGATAGCTCCGCCCGGTGACACCCTCGGCGGTCTCGACTTCGATCAGCAGCAGCGGCGCCTTGGTGATGCGGCCGCGGCTGGTGCCGAGCACGTGGGTCATCGGCACCTCGACGCCGACCGCTGAAATGGCCCGAACGGTCAGGACGGGCGGATGGGTCGGCTGCGGCATGACGTCTCCCCGAAAGCGCGGGCAATTTAGCTCAAAACCGGCCGAAACAGGCCTGAATTCGGGCAATTCCCCTGATTCTTGAAAGCTTAACCCAAGGGACCCATATTGGGATGGTTCGGACCGGCAAGTGAGTTGCCGGTTCCAGGGGGTGCCAGCAAGGGCCCCGTCAAAGTCGCTTTATGCGAGGGCTTTGAAGATGTCCCGAGTTCCGTCGTTGTCCAGCCCGTTTCTTATCGGCTTCGACCAGATCGAGCGTGCGCTCGACCGCGTGGCCAAGGCTGCAGACGGCTACCCCCCCTACAACATCGAACGGCTCGCTGCCGACGAAAAGAATCCCGAACGCCTGCGGATCACGTTGGCGGTCGCGGGATTTACCCTCGAGCAACTCGAGGTCACCGTCGAGGAGAAAGAGCTCGTCATCAGGGGACGCCAACAGGATGACAAAAGCCGGCAGTTCCTGCATCGCGGCATCGCCGCGCGCCAGTTTCAACGCACTTTCGTGCTGGCGGACGGAATGCAGGTGCAGAAGGCCGACTTGAAGAACGGACTGCTCTCGATCGACCTGGCAAGGCCAGAACCGGCCCGAATCGTCAGGACGATCCAGATCGCGGAGCACGAATGAACTGAAGTTCGGACTCGACCGACAAACCCAGAAAGGAGTCGAGGGCCATGAGTGAGAGAACCGGAACTGAAACAACCAACCGTCACGAATTGATGACGGAACAGGCCTTTGCGATTCTCGGCGGCGGCAAGATCGCCTACGTCAAGCCGATCCGTTCCGAGGACGTGCACAGGCTTTATCCGCAGGCGCCGGAATTGCAGCCCGGCATGGCGCTGTTCGCGCTGCACGCGGCCGACGGCACCCCGATCATGGTGACCGACACCCGCGAAGCGGCCGTCGCCAATGCGTTCACGCACGAGCTCGAAACCGTCAGCGTGCACTGACGCCCGTTGCCGGCGCGCGCCCAATGGCGCGCGCATCGGCATGAGAATTGTTGGCCTATCAGATTTGTTGGATCGCGTTACGTGTTGAATGCTACGCGGCGGTCGCCGAAGGCATCGCCAGAACGGCGTAGATCGCTTCCGCACCGTTCGATGCGCGCAGCTTGCGCGCCACCTCCGGATCCCGCAACAGCCGCGCCACCCGCGCCAGCGCCTTGAGATGATCCGCGCCTGCGCCCTCCGGCGCGAGGAGCAGAAAAATCAGATCCACCGGCTGGCCGTCGAGCGCTTCGAAATCGATCGGCCGCTCGAGCCTCGCGAACAGCCCGAACACGCTGCCGAGCTTTTGCAGCTTGCCATGCGGAATGGCGACGCCGTTGCCGACGCCGGTCGAGCCGAGCTTCTCGCGCTGAAGCAGGATTTCGAGAACGGCTTTCTCGTTATGGCCCGTGAGCTCCGCCGCCTTCGCGGCAATCTCCTGCAGCGCCTGCTTCTTCCCGTTGACCTTCATGGCCGGGATGATCGCGTTCGGCGAAACGAGATCGGTGGTCGGCATTGGAACCGGTCCGGGACGTGCTGATTTACAGGGGCTTGGTTGAAAGGCGGCGGACCATAAGGACCGCCATCCCGCCCGTCAATGGCCCTTAACTCGGGATGGCGGGCGGATCGATCCAACCGATGTTGCCGTCGGAGCGGCGGTAAACCAGGTTGACCCGGCCGTGGCCTGCGTGCCGGAAAACCATGACCGGAGCGCCGGTCATATCCAGTTGCATGACGGCCTCGCTGACCGAAAACCGCTTCAGCGCCGTGGTCGATTCGGCGATGATCACGGGATTGAAGGCCGAGACCTCCTCGCTGTCTTCGTGGCCAGGCGCCGCGATGACGTAGTCCGGCGCAAGCGCCTCGTCGGCCGCGTGACCGTTGTTGCGGCCGTTGGCGTGATAGTCCTTCAGCTTGCCGTGATAGCGGCGCAGCCGCTTTTCAAGCTTCTCTGCCGCTTGATCGGCACTGAGATAGGCGTCCGCGGCCATCGAATCCGCACGCAGCACGATGCCGGAATCGAGATGCACCACGCATTCGGTGTTGAATCCGAAGGCCTCCTTGCCGACGGTCACGTGGCCGGAGAATCCGCCGTCGAAATATTTCTCGAGCGCTTCCAGCACCCGCGCGCTGATACGTTCGCGCAGGGCTTCTCCCACCTCGATGTTTTTTCCTGATACTCGAAAGGGCATTCGTGGCCTCCGGTTTTTGGCACCGGTCTTTAACGCGCCGGCGCAGAACCCGTTTCCTCAATCAAGGGACGTATGAACGGCCGCGATGCCTGTCAATGTGACGCGTCCGACCGATTTAGGCTCGAAACCGCAGCATTACGCACCTGCGAAACATTCCAGAACCTTCTAGGCCATCTCGGCGAGCTTGTCCCGCCGCCGCTGGACCGACGATGGAATCCGCATCGCCTCGCGATATTTCGCGACCGTGCGGCGCGCGATATCGATGCCGGCACCGCGCAACTTGTCGACGATGGTGTCGTCCGACAGCACGTCGTCGACACTTTCCGCGTCGATCAACTGCTTGATCCGGTGCCGCACGGCCTCGGCCGAGTGCGCCTCTCCCCCGTTGGACGCGGCGATCGAGGACGTGAAGAAATACTTCAATTCAAAAATGCCCCGCGTGGTCGCGACATATTTGTTGGCGGTGACGCGCGAGACCGTCGACTCGTGCATGCTGATGGCGTCGGCGATGGTCTTCAGGTTGAGCGGCCGCAGATGCTGCACGCCATGCATGAAGAACGCGTCCTGCTGCTTCACGATCTCCATCGAGACCTTGAGGATGGTCTTGGCGCGCTGATCGAGCGCGCGCATCAGCCATGTCGCGGACTGGAGATTTTCCGCAAGATAAGCTTTTGCGCCTTCGTTGTTGGAGTTCCTGGTCAGCTCCGCGTGGTAGCGCTGATTGACCAGAACCTTCGGCAGCGTGTCGGAATTGAGCTCGACGATGTAGGTGCCGTCCGGACTCTGCCGCACATAGACGTCGGGCACCACCGGCTGCACCATGGTCGAGCCGAACTTGAGACCGGGCTTCGGATTGAGCCTGCGGATTTCCGCGATCATCTCGGTGAGGTCTTCGTCGCCGACGCCGCAAATGCGCCGCAACGAGGCGAGATCGCGCTTGGCGAGAAGGTCGAGCCGGCCGACCAGCGCCTGCATCGCCGGATCGAAGCGGTTCTGCTCGCGCAATTGAATTGCGAGGCATTCGGTGAGATTGCGCGCGCACACGCCCGGCGGATCGAACGCCTGCACGATTCCCAGCACCGCTTCGACTTCGGCCAGCGGCGCCCCGAGTTTCTCGGCCACCGACGACAACTCGCCGGTGAGGTAGCCGGCCTCGTCGACCATGTCGATCAGGAACTGCCCGATCATCCGCCGGACCGGATCGGCAATCGCCAGCGCAAGCTGCTCGGCGAGATGATCGGCCAGCGTCCGCTCGGCCGACACGAAGGCTTCCAGATTGTAGTCGCCGTCCTCGCGCCCGCCATTGCCGACGCCGGACCAGTCGGACGGACCCATCGGCTGCTCGACGCTCGCGCGCTGCGCCTTCTCGCTGCCGTCGTCGGGGAATTCGTTTTCGAGATCGGTGCCGAGCCGCTCTTCGATGGCGCTGCGGCTGGTCTCCAGGTTTTCGTCGATCCGGTCGGACGGACCGTCCGCCTGGGCAGCCGCGAAATCGCCGCCGCCGAACTCCGCGTCACCGGTTTCCGGCGCGCCTTCGACAACGCCCGGCTCGCCCTCGGCGGCGCGCTCGAGCAGGGGATTCTTTTCGAGCTCCCCCTCGACGTAGGCGGCCAGATCCAGGTTCGAGAGCTGCAGCAGCTTGATGGCTTGCATCAGCTGCGGCGTCATCACGAGCGCCTGGCTCTGCCGCATCTGTAGGCGTTGCGTCAGTGCCATGTTCTTGACCGATTATGGTCCGGTTCTTGCTTATAGATTTCTAACGCGGTTGTATACCGCATTGCGGTATAAACCGTAACGCGTTCTACGCACGATAGAAATCCAGGACTAAAGCCGGAACTCCTCGCCCAGGTAGAGGCGGCGGACTTCCGGGTTGTTGACGATATCGTCGGTGCGGCCCTCCATCAGGACCTCGCCGGAGTAGATGATATACGCGCGGTCGGTGAGGCCCAGCGTCTCGCGGACGTTGTGGTCGGTGATCAGCACGCCGATGCCGCGGTTGGTCAGGTGCCGGACCAGCGCCTGAATGTCGCCGACCGCGATCGGATCGATGCCGGCGAACGGCTCGTCGAGCAGCATGTAGTTCGGCCGCGACGCCAGCGCGCGCGCGATCTCGCAGCGGCGGCGCTCGCCGCCCGACAGCGCGATCGACGGCGTCTTGCGCAGCTTGGTGATGTTGAACTCGTCGAGCAGCGCATCAAGATCGCGCTCGCGGCGCTTCTTATCGGGCTCCACCACCTCCAGCACCGCGCGGATGTTCTCCTCGACGTTGAGGCCGCGGAAGATCGAAGCCTCCTGCGGCAGGTAACCGATGCCGAGCCGCGCCCGCTGATACATCGGCAACGACGTGACGTCGTGGCCGTCGAGCTCGACGCGCCCGCGGTCCGCGGCGATCAGCCCGGTGATCATGTAGAAGATCGTGGTCTTGCCGGCGCCGTTGGGACCGAGCAAACCGACCGCTTCGCCGCGGCGGACATAGAGGCTTGCGCCCTTCACCACCTTGCGATTGCCGAAGGTCTTCTCCACGGCGTGCGCGGCCAGATAGCCCTGTGGCGCTGTCCTTTGCGCCTGCGGCTGCGCCGGTTGACGTGGCGCCGCGCCGTTATGTTGCGCCCGCTGCGGCGCGCGCGGCTCGGCGTGCTGCACGTAAGCTTGCGGCTGGGCTTGCGGTTGGACTTGCGGCTGCGGCGGCTGCCAGGTTTCCCGATCGCCGACGTGCTGCTGCGGCTGCGCGTATTGAGCGGCCTGCCGCGCATAGGCCTGCGTCTGCGCCGCGATGTCGTCGTCCTCCCCGGCATATTGCTGGACACGCGGCTGAATGCGTTGCTCGGTTCGCGGCAGCCAGTCGCCGTTGCCGGCGCCGATCGGTCCGCCCATCGTCGTCAGATTGATCCGCGAGCGGCCGTCGGCTGTTGCAGGCCGCCTCGCGCGCGCAGGTGCGCGGCGGCGCCGAAGTAGCGTGAGCAGGTCCTCAAGCACGTCCGCTTTCCAGCTCCGCGGCTTGGCCCGGACGAGGGCGCCGATGCATACGAACGCAGGCCGTGATAGTCGCTTGGCTGGAGGCTTTCAACCAAAGGCCCGTTTTATCGTTCAATGGGATGAATCTCAGCGCGTCGTGCCGCCGGAGGTGCCCGGCTTCTGCCCCAAACCGCCCAGCCCGCCCAGTCCGCCGAAGCCGCCCGAACCGCCGCCGGGCTTGCCGTCACCCGAGCCGCCCTGCTGAATCAGCACCTTGACCGGTCCCTTGCCGGATTCGACGCGCGACACGCCGCTGGTGAGATCGACCACCAGCCGGTCGCCGCGCATCACGTTCTGCCCCTGGCTGACAATGACGTTGCCCAGAAGCGTGACGGTGTTCGACTTCATGTCGAACAGGGCCTTGTCGCCGGTCGCGGTCTGATCCTTCTGATTGACGGTCACGCCGCCGAGCGCCTCGAGCTTGCTGATCGACGAAGAACCGCCCGGCCCCGGCGTCGCGGCCTTCATGGCCTGCCCGCCGCTCTGCTGTCCCTGCTGTTCGTAGTAGACCACAAGCGACTTGCAGCGCATGACGGTGTCGCCCTGCACGACCTTCACGCTGCCGGAGAAGGTCGCAATCTTGTCCTTGTCGCGAACCTCGAGCGATGCCGCTTCGATCTGCACCGGCTGATTGCGGTTCTGCGAGAAGCCCTGTAGCGCGTTCTGCTGCCCACCTTTGCTGGTGCCGGAGTTCGGTTGTGGCGTCGCCTGCGACGACAGCAGCATCAGCGATGCCGCCGCGGCGGCGAGCATCCGGTGCCGGCCTGCAAGTGCAATGAAAGCGGCGAACATCATCATCGCTTCTCCGCCACCGGCGTGGCGTCAAGGGCGGACAGGTTCATCACCACGTTGCCCACGAAGCGCACGACCTCGCCCGATTTGATCACCTCAAGACGATCCGCGTTCAACGTGGCATGCTGTGTGATGACTTCGACCGGCTTGTTGGAGATCACCTCTCCGGTGGCGGTGTCGACCACCGCCTCGTTCAGCTTCATCTCATAGCCGCTCGATGACTTCAGCGAGATATCGTTGTTGAGCGTCAGGATCCCGGCCTTGCGGTTGAACACGCCGTCCTTGGCGGACAGGAACATGGTGCTGCTCTTGTCCTCGGCCTCGACCTTGGCCCGCACGTCGTGCAGCTCGATCTGGTCCGGCTTGGTGATGTCCTGCGCCGCCGCGCTCGCGGTCAGCTCGTACCATCGCCGGTCCTTGGTGTAGCCGCTGAGCTTGGGCGCTTCCATGGTGATCCTGGTTCCCGAGATCACGAGCTTCCCCGCATCGATCGGCAGCCGGACCAGGACCTTCAGCGGATCGAGCCACGACACCAGCCAGGTCGCGCCTACCGTCAGCACGATCACCACCGGGATCGCAATGCGCAGAAACCGCACCCGCCGGCTGTGCCGCGCCGCGCGCGCGAAGAGGCGCGTGTTGTCGCGCCCGCTGTCGATGACGTAGCGGTGGCTTCCGGTTCCTTCGAGGGCGGACGTGGTTGACAGCCGGAGGTTCCCCGCGATTTCAAGGCCTTAGTCTTACTACGGTTCGCAGCTTAAAAATCCGCTGCGAATATGGCCCGTTCGCGACCAAACGCCTCACGAATGGGCGAAAATGTCCTCGGCCGCCCAGCCGGCCAGGTCGAGCCGGGCCCGTTCAGGCAGGAACTGGAAGCAGGCCGCGGCCAGTTCCGCCCGGCCCTCGCGGGCCAGCATCACGTCGAGCTTTTCCTTGAGCGCGTGCAGATGCAGCACGTCCGAGGCCGCATAGGCCAGTTGCGCGTCGGACAGCGATTCGGCCCCCAGTCGGACGACTGCTGCTGCTTGGACATGTCGACGCCGAGCAGTTCCCGGGCGAGGTCCTTCAGGCCGTGCTTGTCGGTGTAGGTGCGGGCGAGCCGGGAGGCGGTCCGGGTGCAGTAGAGCGGCTGCGGCATAACGCCCAGCGTGTTGAAGATCATGCCGATGTCGAAGCGCGCGAAGTGGAAGATCTTCAGGATCTTGGTATCCGCCATCAGCTTCTTCAGGTTTGGCGCGGCGATCCCGCCCGGTGGAATCTGCACCACGTCGGCTGAGCCATCGCCGGGCGAGAGCTGGACGACGCAAAGCCGGTCGCGTTTCGGATCGAGCCCCATCGCTTCGGTATCGACCGCAACCGCGGGTCCGGTGTAGCGCGCGAGATCGGGAAGATCGCCACGATGCAGGCGAATGGTCATGGCGTCCTCAAGCGAGTGGTTTGAAAGCTAATGCGCAACGCGCTGGTGTCCGTCATTCTCGGCGTACGCCTCTTCGCGATAGAGGCCGAGCGCCTGCATCGACGGAAGATCGCTGAACGAGAACAGCACGGCATCCTCGCGCTCCGAGCCGTTGGCGTGCTCATGCCACGCCCATGACGGAACAACGAAGATGTCGCTTTTATTCCAGTCGAAGCGCTTGCCGCCGATGATCGAATACCCACTGCCTTTGGCGACCGTGTAGACGATCGAGCCGGTGTGACGATGCGCCTTGGTGCGTTCGCCGGAGCGCAGCAATTGGATGTGCGCGCCGAGCGTCTTCATCACCGGGCCGCCGGTCGCGGGATTGACGTATTGCATCATGATGCCGTCGTAGGGCGAGCCGTCGGTCGCGGCGGCCGCCTTCGTCAACGTCTCGTAGGTGCGGCCCCACTCGTACTTGAACAGCGGCGAGTAAGGCTTGCTCCAGGCTTCGCCGCCGGCCGGCAGCAGGCCCGGCCCGCCGAACACCTGCGCGGTGTCGTTGAGCGGATAGTTGGATTTCTGCACGCCATCGGGATGCACGGCGTAGAAGTTGGCATCGAGCTGATTGACCAGCAGCATGTCGAGGCCGTCCTGCCAGATCGTCGTCGCGCCGTCGGCTTCGACGCCGTGATCGTGCCAGGCGCCGTTCGGCGTGATGACGAAGTCGCCGGCCTGCAGGTCCATCTTGTGGCCGTCGACCACCGTGTAGGCGCCCTTGCCCTCGACGATGAACCGCAACGCCGACGACGCGTGGCTGTGCGCGGAGGCGGACTTGCCGGGCTTCATCACCTGCAGGCCCGAATAGAGCCAGCCGACGCAGGCCGAGGTGCCCTTGCGGCCGGGATTCTCCAGCGCGATGACGCGGCGGCCGGCCTTTTCCGGGCTGACCAGATCGAGCGCCTTGAGCACCAGCGGGCGCATCGCCTTGTAGCTCCAGAGCTGAGGCAGCGAGGTCGGCTGCGGCTGCCACGGCTCGATGGAGTTGGCGACGGTCCAGAGCGCGTAGCTCTCCTGGCTGCCGAGTTCCTGGTAGTAGCGGTCGAGTTCGGGCGTGTCCTCGACATTGGCCCGGCCGATGACGTCCTCACGCATGTGCGTCTCCGATCCGCGATCTGCCGATGGATTTACCACCGCCCCGGCAGGCGGTCCACCGGACGGGCCGCGCGCGGCGTGCCGTTCGTCGACCGGCTGATCGGAAAAATTGTTCCTGGTGCGCTCCGCCAAAACGGCGCCACCGGTTGGCGCCCCTCGATGAGCCGGGTTAGGGCTTATATTCCTTGGGAATACGGTCTTGTCAACCCGCGGCCGCTTGGTGCGGCATCGCAGAATCGATGCCCCTAGCCCGCGCCCGAAATTCAGCGCAATGTCCGCGCATCAGGCACACCCATGACCCGGTTTATTCTTCTTTCGATTTTGGCCGCACTGCTCGCCGGCTGCACGTCGGCCAAAGACGTCGCGCAGCGCAACGAAGAACGCTGTCTCGCACGCGGCCTTCAGCCGAAGACCGACCACTTCCAGGACTGCCTCAATCAGCTCGAAAACGAGCGCGACCGTCGCATGGAAACGCGCCGCCGGGACATGCTCGAGCAGTCGGCCGCGCCGCCGTCCAACCGCGGCTATTAGGAAGGTGCCGCCAGTTTCGGCCGGATGGTGGCCATGAACGAACAGATCGGGCTCTTCCAGCTTGAGAGTGAGACAATTTCACAACCGCCGTCGCGACATGCGTCGCCCGCGAAACAGGCTGTTGCAGCGTAGCGCGTCGGCCGGCCACGATTGAATCAAATTCCAGTGCGAAACCGCGTCATGACGACCAGAATTGCGATCTGCATGACCCCTTGCATGGCGACGGCGTAGAAGTAGTACCGCATCCAGAAGCCGATCCTGTTCATATCCGGCTCACTCTTTTGCATCTCAAGGCAGACGAGCACATTGACCGGCGTCAGGAAGCCGAGACCCTGGACCGTCATCAGCGTCACCAGCACAAGCGCCGCGGCGACCCAGCCATAGGCCGGCCAGGCGAGCGCGGTGTAGCCAAGCTCGACGGCGAGGAACCAGCCTGTCGTGCCGGAGATGATGGAAACGGTCGGCATCAGAAACAGCGTCCGGGGCGTGAGACGTCGGACGATCTCCCGCCGGACCGAAAGGTCAACGCGCTTGAGGATCGGGCCCAGCACAAAACCCATGAAGAGGTCGATGCCGGTCCACAGCAGGCTGGAAAACACGTGGATAAAGTTGAGCAGCCAGATGTTGCCGAGCACGATCGAAGCAACCATCACGGCAATTGCCAGCAGCGCAACCCACAGATAATGCCAGCGAACGATGCCTTGCGTTGCGTCGGCGGCCGACGTCATCTGCAACCGCACTCTTGCGAACGAGGCAAGGCATTCGACAGCACGCGCCGAAGGAACACTTGGCCGGGGTTTTCCGCACGCGACATCAAGCCGATGAGGGTGAGCCATTCCTCGTCGCTCGCGCCATTGACGAACTGGCCCACCGACTGCGCGGCGAATTCACCGGCCGACACTTTGTTTTCCGCCGCCCCCGTCAAGACGCGCGCCGTCAACGCAAGATCATCCAGTGCGAGCAGCGTCTCGTTGACGAAGGCCTCGTCTTCGAATTTTGCAATCACGTCGCCCAGCAGCATTGCATTGCTCCACTCAATTGACCCGCATGGATTCGGCACTTGCGAGGTCGATGCCCTCGATCGTTGCGGCGGTCGCAAGCCGCGCGACGTATTGCGCCAGCGCGCGCCGCTGCACGCTTTCCTGCAGATAGCCGGCGATCCGGTCCGCCACGAGATCGAACGGCAGAACGCTGCCTTCGATCTTACGGTCCAGCCGGATGATGTGAAACCCGTATCGCGTCGCGACCGGCTCAGGCGCAATCGATCCGGGCGCAAGCTCGAACAGAGCCTGCTCGAACTCGGGCGTAGTCTGGCCCTCGGTGATCTGACCGAGGTTGCCGCCCTGCGACGCCGACGAACATGCGGAATACGCCTGTGCCAGCTCGTCGAACCGCTCGGGGTGTTCCCGTAACACGGCAAGCGCGGCCTCGGCGGCCTGGCGAGCCTGCCTGTAGGCTTCCGCATCGGCCCGGCTTGCCGCAAACAGGATGTGGGCCGCTTCGTAGATGTCCGCGGAGCGGAACTGCCGCAGGTTCTGCTCGTAGTAGCGCCGGCTCGTTGCCGCGTCCGCCGTGGGCGTCTGAACCTCGCGATCCACCAGCGCGCGGACCGCAGCCTCTTCGGCAGTCTCGCGGCGGCCTTCCGCATCCTCCAATGGCGCCGCTTCGATTTCCAGCCGGCGCGCCTCCTGCAGGAGCAATTCACGCACGACCAATGCCCGTGCCGCAGCCTTCAGCGACTCCGACGGCGTGCGGGCCGGATGGTGCTGAACCTCGCGGGCAATGAGATCGCGTGGAATGGCGACGCCGTTGACCTTCACGCCCTGGCTCTTCGCGACAACCGTTTGATGCACCGAGCAAGACATCGCCGTTACTCCGCCGGAACGGCGCTGGGTCGGCGCACGCCCGGCCGGCCGTTCTGCCTTGCCCGCACCACCTGATAGCCACGGCGGCCGAGGTACCAGATCGGGGCGCTCAGCATGTGCACCAGGCGGGTGAACGGGAAGACCAGGAACAGCGTCATGCCCAGGAACAGGTGCAGCTTGAACAGCGGATGCACATCGGCGACCAGCGCCGCGGCTCCCGGCTGCAATGTCACGATCCCCTGCGCCCAGTTCATGAACTTCACCATCTCGTGGCCGTCGAGATGGCCGAGCGAGACCACGATCGTCGAAAGACCGAGGATGAGCTGCGCGTAGAGCAGCAGCAGGACCGCGATGTCGCCGAACGACGAGGTCCTGCGGATGCGCGGATCGAACAGCCGGCGGTGCACCAACAGCGTGGTCCCGATGAAGCATGCAATGCCCGCGACGCCGCCGACGACGATCGCCATCCATTGCTTGAAGGTGTGGGAAACGCCGAGCGCATCGAACACCCAGATCGGCGTCAGCAGACCCGCGACGTGCCCGAAGAAGATGACGAGGATGCCGACGTGGAACAGGTTCGAGCCCCACATCAACTGACGGCGGCGCAGCAACTGGCTCGACCCGGACCGCCATGTGTATTGCTCGCGGTCGAAGCGAAGCACGCTGCCCACCAGGAAAACGGTGACGCAGAGGTAGGGATACCAGCCGAACACGATGTAGTTGAGTGTCTCGCGCATGATGCTGTCCTCACGAGCGCGGCATGATGGGACGGGGCTGAGCCTGACCGACGCCCGGCGCAGGCCGGCGGCCGGCGCGAATTTTCTCGATCAGGGTGTCCTTGCAGCTGTTGGCGTTCGGCCCGAAGTTGACCGGCGCGTCCTCCCAGGCGGCGTCGAGCGCCCCGAGATCGTCGGCATCCGGGTCTGGCTCCGCCAGCAGGGCCGACACGACGTCGGCCTTGGGCTTTGCCGCCGCGAGCTGCACCAGCGCGCGGAACACGGACTCGTAGGCGGATTTGCGCTTGCGCAGCCGCTCCGCGATCGCGGCCAAGACATGCGCCGGCTGCGCGAGCAGGTCGTAGGCTTCAGGGCGCGGCCGGGTGGAGAGGAACTCGAGGAACAGCGGCACAAAATCCGGCAGTTCGGATGCGTCAATCTCAAGCTCGCCGTTTTCGTACAGCGCCTTGAGATCGATCATCGCCTGGCCGCGGTCGCGGCTCTCGCCGTGCACATGCTCGAACAGGTGAAGCGACAACGAGCGGGTGCGGTCGAACAGGAGCACATAGCGCTCCTGCACGTCGTAGAGATCGCCGGTCGCAAGCTCCTTCAGCAGGACGTCAAGCTGGCGCCGGATCGCGGCGGGCAGCAGCGCCTCCCCCTCGATAGCCGCGGCAAGCTCGGGCACCGCCGCCTGCATCTCGGCGGTCGGATAGCTGAGCAGCGCGGAAAACGCCTTGAATGTGCGTGTCATCACACGACCTCCATCGGGGTCTTGGCCCGCCTGGGCGTGCCGAACAGGTTGGTTTCGGTTTCGCCGCCAGAGCAACCGTTGCCGAACGTGAACCCGCACGAGCCGCGCAGGTCGTAGGCATCCTCGTCGATCTCGCGGTGCGCGGTCGGGATGACGAAGCGATCCTCGTAGTTGGCAATCGCCATCGTCTGGTACATGTCCTCGATCGAGAGGCCGGTCAGCCCGACACGCCTGGCGATGTTCTCATCGATCACGCCGTCGATGGTCTTGGCTCGCATGTAGGCGCGCATCGCCATCATGCGCTCGAGCCCGATGGCGACCGGTTCCTCCTTGCCCGCGGTGAGCAGGTTCGCGAGATACTTGAGCGGGATGCGGAGCGAACGCACGTCCGGCATCTCGCCGTCATGGCCGATCTTGCCGGCGGCGGCCGCCGATTGGATCGGCGACAGCGGCGGCACGTACCAGACCATCGGCAAGGTGCGGTATTCGGGATGGAGCGGAAACGCGACCTTCCACTCCATCGCCATCTTGTAGATCGGCGAGCGCCTCGCGCCTTCCAGCCAGTTCTCGGGGATGCCGTCGGCGCGCGCCTGCGCGATCACCGCCGGATCGTTCGGATTGAGGAAGATACCGAGCTGCGCCTCGTAGAGATCCTGCTCGTTCGGGGTGCTGGCCGCTTCCTCGATGCGATCGGCGTCATAGAGCACGACGCCGAGGTAGCGGATGCGCCCCACGCAGGTTTCCGAGCAGACTGTCGGCTGGCCGGCCTCGATCCGCGGATAGCAGAAGATGCACTTCTCGGACTTCCCGCTCGACCAGTTGTAATAGATCTTCTTGTAGGGGCAGCCCGACACGCACATGCGCCAGCCGCGGCACTTGTCCTGATCGATCAGGACGATGCCATCCTCCTCGCGCTTGTAGATCGCGCCGGAAGGACACGCCGCGGCGCATGTCGGATTGAGGCAGTGCTCGCACAGCCGCGGCAGATACATCATGAAGGTGTTTTCGAACTGGCCGTAGATTTCCTTCTGCACGCCCTCGAAGTTGTAGTCCTGGGAGCGCTTGGAGAATTCGCCGCCCAGGATTTCCTCCCAGTTCGGGCCCCACTCGATCTTCTCCATCCGCTCGCCGGTGATCAGCGAACGCGGCCGCGCGGTCGGCGAGGCCTGCAGCTCCGGCGCCTTCTGCAGGTGGTCATAGTCGAAGGTGAACGGCTCGTAGTAGTCGTCGATTTCGGGCAGGTCCGGATTGGCGAAAATCTTCGCCAGCACCCGCCATTTCGAACCGATGCGCGGCTCGATCTTCCCGTTCCTCTTGCGTTTCCAGCCGCCGTTCCAGCGCTTCTGGTTTTCCCAGTCCTTCGGGTAGCCGATGCCGGGCTTGGTCTCGACGTTGTTGAACCAGGCGTATTCCATGCCTTCGCGGTTGGTCCAGACGTTCTTGCAGGTGACCGAACAGGTGTGACACCCGATGCACTTGTCGAGGTTCAGCACCATCGCGATCTGTGCGCGGATTTTCATTCTGCGGCCTCCATCTTCGGAGCGACGGACAGGGGTACGGGCTGATCGGCGGCCGGCTTGTCGAGCCAGTCGACCTTCGACATCTTGCGGATGATCACGAACTCGTCGCGATTGGTGCCGATCGTGCCGTAGTAGTTGAACCCGTACGACTGCTGGGCGTATCCGCCGATCATGTGCGTCGGCTTGATGATCGCGCGGGTGACCGAGTTGTGGATGCCGCCGCGCTGCCCGGTGATCTCGGAACCCGGCACGTTCACGATCTTCTCCTGCGCATGATACATCATGCACATGCCTTCCTTCACGCGCTGCGAGACAACCGCGCGCGCCACCAGCGCGCCGTTGGTGTTGTAGGCTTCGATCCAGTCGTTGTCGGCGATGCCGGCTTTCTTCGCATCGGTCTCGCTGATCCAGACGATCGGCCCGCCGCGCGACAGCGTGAGCATCAGGAGATTGTCGGTGTAGGTGGAGTGAATGCCCCACTTCTGATGCGGCGTGATGAAATTGAGAACGACCTGCTTCTCACCGTTCGGCTTGGAGTCGATGACCGGCTTCACTGCCTTGAGATCGACCGGCGGACGATAGACGCAGAGCGCCTCGCCGAACGCGCGCATCCACAGATGATCCTGATAGAGCTGCTGGCGGCCGGTCAGCGTCCGCCACGGGATCAGCTCGTGCACGTTGGTGTAGCCGGCGTTGTAGCAGACCTTCTCCGACTCCAACCCCGACCAGGTCGGCGCCGAGATGATCTTGCGCGGCTGCGCAACCACATCGCGGAAGCGGATCTTCTCGTCTTGCTTCGGAAGCGCCAGATGCGCGTGCTCGCGCCCGGTGGTCTTCGACAGCGACTCCCATGCCCGGACGGCAACCTCGCCGTTGGTTTCCGGCGCCAGCGTAAGAATGACCTCGGTCGCGTCGATGTCGGTGTCGATCCTGGCGAGGCCCTTGGTTTGGCCCTCGTCGGTTACGGTTCCGTTGAGCCGTTTGAGCAGTTCGACCTCGTGCTCGGTGTTCCAGGCAATGCCCTTCACGCCGTTGCCGAGCTTCTGCATCAGCGGGCCGAGCGCGGTGAAGCGCTTGTAGAGGTTGGGATAGTCGCGCTCGACCACGGCGACCGCCGGCATCGTCTTGCCGGGAATGGCATCGACCTCGCCCTTCTTCCATTCCTTGACGTCGAGCGCCTGTGCGATCTCGCCCGGCGTGTCGTGCAGGATCGGCGTGAGCACGACGTCCTTCTCGACGCCGAGGATTTCCGGTGCGACCTCGGAGAACTTCTTGGCGATCGCCTTGTAGATCTCCCAGTCGCTCTTGCACTCCCACAACGGATCGACCGCTGCCGTGAGCGGATGAATGAAAGGATGCATGTCGGAGGTGTTGAGATCGTTCTTCTCGTACCAGGTGGCGGTCGGCAGAACGATGTCGGAGTAGACGCAGGTGGTGGACATGCGGAAGTCGAGCGTCACCAGCAGGTCGAGCTTTCCTTTTGGCGCGTCGTCGTGCCACACGACATCTTTCGGTTTCTCCTTGCCGGTTTCGCCCAGGTCCTTGCCCTGCACGCCGTGCGTGGTGCCGAGCAGATGCTTGAGGAAATACTCGTGGCCCTTGCCCGAGGAACCGAGCAGGTTCGACCGCCACACGAACATGTTGCGCGGCCAGTTGTCCGGATGGTCCGGATCCTCGCAGGACATCTGCAACTCGCCGGACTTCAGCGCCTTGGCGACGTAGTCCTTCGCCTCGACGCCCGCCGCGGCAACCTGCTTGGCGACCTCCAACGGATTTTGTTTGAGCTGCGGCGCCGACGGCAGCCAACCCATCCGCTCCGCACGCACGTTGTAGTCGATCAGCGCGCCGTCCCACGGGCCAGGCGGCGCCGTCGGCGAAATGATCTCGTCGATGCCAAGCGTTTCGTAGCGCCATTGATCGGTGTGCGCGTAGAAGAACGACGTCGAGTTCATTTGGCGCGGCGGCCGGCCCCAGTCGAGTCCGAATGCCAGCGGAAGCCACCCCGACTGCGGGCGCAGCTTCTCCTGTCCGACATAATGCGACCAGCCGCCGCCCGATTGACCGACACATCCGCACATCACCAGCATGTTGATGACGCCGCGGTAGTTCATGTCGCAGTGGTACCAATGGTTCATCGCCGCGCCGATGATGACCATGGAACGGCCCTTGGTCTTCTCGGCATTGAGCGCGAACTCGCGCGCCACGGTGATGATCTGATCGCGCGGCACGCCGCTGATCGCTTCGGCCCACGCCGGTGTGTAAGGCACGTTCTCGTCGTAGGACTTGGCGACGTGCTCGCCGCCGAAGCCGCGGTCGAGTTCGTAGTTGGCGACGAACAGGTCGTAGACCGATGCCACCAGCGCTTCGCCATCCTTGAGCGCGATGCGCCTGGCCGGCACCTTGCGCATCAGTACGCTTGGGTGATCGGTGCCCTTGAAGGCGTCGTGCTCGCGGTTTCCGAAATACGGGAAGGCCACGTCGGCCAACTCGTCCCTGACATCGGCAAGCGACAGGCGAAGTTTGGTGTCGCGGCCCTTGGAATCCCGCTCCTCGAGATTCCATTTGCCTTTCTCGCCCCAGCGGAAGCCGACCGAGCCGTTCGGGACGACGATCTCGCCGGTGGCTTCGTCGTAGGCGACGGTCTTCCATTCCGGGTTATTGGCTTCTCCGAGAGTCGTGGCGAAATCCGAGGCGCGCACGAGCCGCTCAGGCACGAGCCGTCCCTCGGATTTCACCAGGCGCACCAGAAATGGCATGTCCGTATACCGGCGCGCGTAGTCTGCGAAATAGGCGGCCTGGCGATCGACATGGAACTCACGCAGGATGACGTGGCCCATGGCCATGGCGAGCGCAGCGTCGGTGCCCTGCTTCACCGAGATCCAGAGGTCGGCGAATTTCGAGGCTTCCGAATAGTCGGGACAAATCACGACGCTCTTGGCGCCGCGATAGCGGGCTTCCGTGTAGAAGTGCGCGTCGGGCGTCCGCGTCTGCGGAACGTTCGAGCCCCACAGGATGAGGAAGCCGGAATTGTACCAGTCGGCGCTCTCGGGAACGTCGGTCTGCTCGCCCCAGGTTTGTGGCGAGGATGGCGGCAGGTCGCAATACCAGTCGTAGAACGACATGCAGACGCCGCCGAGCAGCGACAGATAGCGCGAGCCGGCCGCGTAGGAGACCATCGACATCGCCGGGATCGGCGAGAAACCGATGACGCGATCCGGGCCGTGCTTCTTCACCGTGTAGGCGTTGGCGGCGGCGATGATCTCGGTCACTTCGTCCCAGGTGGCGCGCACGAAACCGCCGAGGCCGCGCTTGCTGGTGTAGGCCTCGCGTTTCTTCGGGTCCTCGACGATCGAGGCCCAGGCGCCGACCGGCGTGCGCATCACACGCGCATCGCGCCAGAGCTTGAGCAGGCGGGACCGGACCAGCGGATATTTCACGCGATTGCCGGAATAGAGATACCAGGAGTAGCTGGCTCCGCGTGAGCAGCCGCGCGGCTCGTGATTCGGCAGTTCCGGCCGTGTGCGCGGATAGTCGGTCTGCTGCGTCTCCCAGGTGACGATGCCGCCCTTGACGTAGATCTTCCACGAGCATGACCCTGTGCAATTGGCGCCGTGCGTCGAGCGCACGATCTTGTCGTGCTGCCAGCGCTTGCGGTAGCCGTCCTCCCAGCGCCGGTCTTCGTGGGTGGTGATGCCGTGCCCTTCGGAAAACGGCTCGCCCATGCGCTTGAAGAACGTGAGACGGTCGAGAAAGTGGCTCATGTCCTGCTCCGGTTATTGTGCTGGCCACGTCGCGGGGATGGGCTGTGACGGGGCCGACGGCTGGCGGCGCTCGACGTCGTAGAGCAGGCCGCCGCGGCGCGTGTAGAAGGCCCAGGTGATGACGAGGCAGCTCACGTAGAAAATCAAAAACCCCCAAAGCGCCGCCTCGACACCTCCGGTCAGCTGGATCGATGTGCCGTAGGACTTCGGGATGAAGAATGCGCCGAACGCCGCAATGGCGGAGGTGAAGCCGGTGATGGCTGCCGATTCCTTTTCCGCCTGGCGGACGCGGACGTTCAACTCTTCCTGCGGCATCAGGCGATCGATTTCCTTTCGCATGATGTTGGGGATCATCTGGAAGGTCGATGCATTGCCGACGCCGGTCGCGAAGAACAGCACCAGGAACATCGCGAAGAAGCCCCAGAATGCGCCTGGCTGATCCTTGATGCCGAGGAAGTAGAGGACACCCGCGACGCCGATCATCATCAGGATGAACACCCAGATGGTGACACGGCCGCCGCCGTAGCGGTCCGAGACCCAGCCGGTGGCCGAACGTGACAGCGCGCCCACCAGCGGACCGAGGAACACAAAGGGAAGCGCGTCGACCGCCGGGAACTGGGTCTTGGCGAGCAGCGGGAACCCGGCCGAGTAGCCGATGAAGGAGCCGAAGGTTCCGGTGTAGAGCCAGCACATGATCCAGTTGTGCTTGCGCTCGAAGATCACCGCCTGCTCGCTGAACGAGGCTTTGGCGGAGGCGATGTCGTTCATGCCGAACCAACAGGCGAAGGCGCTGGCGGCAATGAACGGCACCCAGATGAAGCCGGCATTCTGCAGCCAGAGCGGGATTTCCTGCGATCCGGTTTTGACCATTACCGGCTCACCGCCGAACCAGCCGAACACGCCGATGGTGACGGCGATGGGAACCACGAACTGCACGACGCTAACGCCGAGATTGCCGAGGCCGGCGTTGAGCGCCAGTGCGTTGCCCTTCTCCGCCTTCGGGAAGAAGAAGGAGATATTCGACATCGACGAGGCGAAGTTCCCGCCTCCGAGTCCGCACAACAAGGCGAGGATCAGGAACACGATGTACGGCGTGCTCGGATTTTGCACCGCGTAGCCGATGCCGACGGCCGGTATCATCAGCGACCAGGTGGCGACCGTGCTCCACAACCGGCCGCCGAAGATCGGCACCATGAAGGAATAGAAGATGCGCAGCACCGCCCCGGAAATTCCCGGCAGCGCCGCGAGCCAGAACAATTGATCGGTGGCGAAGTTGAAACCGATCGAGGGCAGCTTGGCGACCACCACCGACCAGACCTGCCACACCGCAAAGGACAGAAGCAGCGCCGGGATGGAGATCCAGAGATTGCGCCGCGCTATCGCCCGCCCGGTGGTATCCCAGAAGGTCTTGTCCTCCGGGCGCCAGTCCTGCAGCACCGCACCGGAAAGCGCGCCGATGTGCTCGGGCTTGTGGATCTCCTGCATCTCCGGCAGTTGCGGAAGCCTGTCGAGCGCCTCGCCGACCACGCCGCGCTCCATCTGGCGGATCGCCAGGTGCATCCACAGGAGCGCACCGGACACCAGGACGAACAGCAGCATGAAGCAGCTGGTCCAGATGCCGGTGAGATCGTTGAGCAGACCGAACGCGATCGGCAGCACGAAGCCGCCGAGGCCGCCGATCATGCCGACCAGGCCGCCGACCGAGCCGACGTTCTTCGGGTAATAGACCGGAATGTGCTTGTAAACGGCAGCTTTGCCGAGCGCCATGAAGAAGCCCAGCACGAACACCGTCACCGTGAACGGCACCACGCCCATCTCCATGTGGAAGGAGATCGGGCCGGTGATGCCACGCACCACATAGTCGGTCGGCGGATAGGACAGCACGAAGGTGCAGATCACGCTGACCAGGAAGGTCCAGTACATCACCCGGCGCGCGCCGTAGCGGTCCGAAAGGTGCCCGCCATAGACGCGGAACACGCTGGCCGGCAGCGAGAACATCGCCGCGGCCATGCCCGCGGTCTTGATGTCGACGCCATAGACGTTGATCAGGTAGCGCGGCAGCCACAGCGACAGCGCGACGAAGGCGCCGAAGACGAAGAAGTAGTAGAGCGAGAACCGCCAGACCTGGATGTTCTTGAGCGGCTCGAGCTCGAGCCATGCGCTGGTCGGTTTCTCGCCGCGGGCGCGCCGCGCGCGCAGCACCGGATCGTCGGTCGTGGTGAACCAGAACACTACTCCCATCAAGGCGATGCCCACCGCCCAGACTTGCGCCGTCGCCTGCCAGCCATAGGCGACGAGCACGAAGGGCGCGAGAAATTTGGTCACCGCCGCGCCGACATTGCCGGCGCCGAAAATGCCAAGCGCGAGGCCCTGCTTTTCGGTCGGATACCAGCGCGACACATAGGCGATACCGACGGCAAACGAACCGCCGGAGATGCCGACCCCGAGCGCCGCGAGCAGCATCTGCGGATAGGTCTCCGCGTACGACAGCGCGAAGGTTGCCGCCGCCGCGGCCAGCATCGTCACCGTGTAGACCAGGCGGCCGCCGTATTGATCGGTCCAGATACCGAGCGCCAGACGGATCAACGAGCCGGTGAGAATCGGCGTGCCGACGAGAAGACCGAACTGGGTTTCGTTGAGTCCGAGCTCATCCTTGATGCGGATGCCGATGATCGCAAATATCGTCCAGACCGCGAAGCAGACCGTGAAAGCGATTGTCGAAGCCCAAAGCGCCCGCCCCTGTTCCTGCGGCGTAGCGCTTGTTTGGTTTGCCATGGTCGTCCCCATCCCGGCTTCGGCTGCGATGTCGAAACGAGATGTGCGGCAGAGCGGCAGTCTACGTGTTGACGTACATCAAGAAAGTCATGACGCCTGACCTTTCAATTCTTGCGGTTGCTTCCGGCAACCGACTGCCTGCTTTGAATTGATGTATGCATTATTATGGCTTGATAATTATCAAGCATCCGGCGTTGAGCTTTGCTATCAAGCCCGGCATGCGCCGGTCTGACATCGCAGCGATCCGCGACCTGCCGCTGTTCAGCGACATGAGCCCTGCTCATTTCGAAGCACTGGTCAGCGCAGCGCTGCTGCAGAAATTTTCCGAGCATGTCACGCTCATTCACGAGGGCGAGTTGCCGGACTTTCTGCACATCGTCGTGGAGGGATCCGTCGAGCTTTTCGCGACATGGGAAGGACGGGAGACGACGCTGGATATCATCCGGCCCGTCACGACCTTCATTCTCGCAGCCGTCATTCGCGATCAGGTCTATTTGAAATCGGCAAGGACGTTGACGGTGGCGAAAATCTTGCTGCTGCCGGCCCAAGCCGTGCGCGAGGTGTTCGGCCGCGACGCCGCTTTCGCGCGTTCCATCGTCAATGAACTTGCCGAGCGCTATCGCGGCGTGGTGCGTATCCTGAAAGACCAGAAGCTGCGTTCAGGTGTGGAGCGGCTGGCGAACTGGATTCTGGACGAAGACCGCCGCCAGGGAGGCCGGGGGCGCATCGTTCTTTCGCATGACAAACGAACATTGTCGTCACGCCTCGGCATGACGCCGGAGAACCTGTCGCGCAACCTGGCAAGCCTGACTGCGCATGGGGTGAACGGAAGCGGACGGGAGATTGTCATCTCTGACCGCCTGGCTCTCGAACAGCAAGCCAAACCAGATCCCTTGATCGACGGGTAAAACCGCTTTCGATGGGATTCGTCGACTGCCAGCCGCGCGCTTTGCAGAGGCTCATCCGCCGTCGCAAAGGCTATCTGTCTTCCGGTCGCACCACGGCAGGAGTTGGATCAGACCATCGGAAATTGGCCACACATCCCAAATGGCGGCAATGCCAAGTTCGTGACCCCGTGTACAACCCGGCAGCCCGAACCTCCTGATTTCAGGAGGCTTCTTTTGATTTCAACGAGCTAGCGTGTGCTTGGTGCCCAGAAGAGGACTCGAACCTCCACGCCTCGCGGCGCTAGTACCTGAAACTAGTGCGTCTACCAATTCCGCCATCTGGGCACTGGCCGACACATAAGTTTTCCAGTCCGGTCTTGTCAATCGACGGCTGGCCCGATGGGGCCGCCATCGTCCTTCGAAACGCCCGCCTTCGGCGGGCCCCTCAGGATAAGGGCGGAGCGAGATTTTCAGGGCTCCGGGTCGCTGGAGCCAAGCCTCAGCCTGCCCTCGGGAACCGCCTTAAAGGACAAAATCGGCGGCCGTCAGGTTGTGTACACCCAGGAGCCGGACCGCGACGTCGGCCACGGCATCGCCGTCCAGGTCGGCGCTCACAAAGGTGTTGCCGTTCCGGATCTCGGCCCGGACCTCGCCCTCCGTGCCGGAGAACGCGGAAGCGCCGATGAAGGCGAAGCTGTTGTTCCCCTCCGCCGACGGCTGGGCGTCGAGCGGGCTGAGATCGATGCGGTCGCCGTCGGCTTGCGAAAAGTCGACGATGGTGTCGCGCGCGCCCGCCGCAGAATCGCCGGCCATCGCGAACACGAACTTGTCCGCGCCCGCGCCACCGATCAGCCGATCGGCGCCTGCGCCGCCGTCGAGCATATCGGAGCCCTCGCCGCCCACCAGCCGGTCGTCGCCGCTTTCGCCGTAGAGTTCGTCGTCGCCACCGCTGCCGTTGAGGACGTCGTTGCCGGTGCCGCCGAGCAGTGCGTCGCCGTGCGTGTGGTTGCCGATCAGCGTGTCGTCGCCGCCTTCGCCGAGGATTAATCCGCCGATGCTGCGTGTTGCGGTCAGACGTTCGCCGCCGTCGGTGCCGACCGCGATTTTCAGCGTGACGTCGCCATCGTTGCCCGGATCGCTGTCGAACACGGCCGGCACGCTGGTGCCGGCGAAACCCGGCAACGACGTCCAGGCGTCATCGGCCGCGGTCACCTGCGCCATGGTTGCCCAATGCGAGAGGCTGGCGAAGCCGGTCCCCGAGGTCATCTGCATCTCGAAGAACCAGTCGCCGTTGATCTGCTGCATGGTCCCGCCGCCGATGGTGATATCGCTCGTCGGGTTGTCCGGCGTGAAGCTGAAGCTGACCTGGCCGGTCGGCGTGATCGAACCGACCAGCGTGCTGTGCACCCAGCCGTTGCCGACATTGGTCTGCACTTCGCCGAACACATAGCCCGCGACGACGGCGGTGATGTGCCAGACGGTCTGGTCGACAACCGGGACCAGCATGGGCGTGCCGGTGTTGACCAGGATCACGGCCGGCAGATACGGCGTCGGCACGATCCAGTACGTGTCGTCGAGGAAATTCCACCTCGCCTCGCTGCCGGCCGCGGCCGGGACCATCGTGGATTGCGCCGGCATTTCGCCCTCCTTCAAACTGCGCCCTTTTTCCGAAAATCCGCACCGATTTTCGCGCCAGCCGGGGGCCTGTACAGTGGAGAAAACAATGCGTATTCCGCTATAAAGCCGCGGCCGGGACCGGATGCGGCCGGAACCCGCCGCCCAGAGGCCCCATGACCCTGCAATCGAACAACGACACGCTGATCACGATCTTTGGCGGCTCAGGCTTCCTCGGCCGTCATCTGGTCCGCGCGCTGGCCCGCCGCCACTACCGCATCCGCGTCGCGGTGCGGCGGCCCGACCTCGCCGGCCACCTGCAGCCGCTCGGACGGGTCGGCCAGATCCATCCGGTGCAGGCCAATATCCGGAACGCCGAGTCGGTGGAGGCCGCGGTGCGCGGCGCCTCCGTCGTCATCAATCTGGTGGGCATCCTGTTCGAGCGCGGCCGGCAGCGGTTCGACACCGTGCAGAGCTACGGCGCCGAGCAGGTGGCGCTCGCCGCATCCGCGCATGGCGCGCGCATGATCCAGATCTCGGCGATCGGCGCCGACGAGCATTCGGCCTCGGGTTATGCCCGCTCCAAGGCGGAGGGCGAGAAGGCCGTGCTGGCGGCGCGGCCCGACGCCGTCATCGTGCGGCCGTCCATCATGTTCGGACCGGAGGACGACTTCTTCAACAAGTTCGCCGCGATGGCGCGGATGCTGCCGGCGCTGCCGCTGGTCGGCGGCGGCCATACCAAATTCCAGCCGGTGTTCGTCGGCGACGTGGCCGAGGCGATCGCGCGGGCGGTGGATGGCGAGGTGAAGCCTGGAACGGCCTATGAATTCGGTGGACCGGAGGTCCGCACATTCAAGGAGCTGATGGAGTTCGTGCTCGAAACCGTCGAACGTAAACGGTTTCTTGTGCCGCTGCCGTTCGCTCTCGCCCGATTTCAGGCCATGTTCCTGCAACTCCTGCCCAAGCCGCTGCTGACACCCGACCAGGTCGAGATGCTCAAGACCGACAACATCGTTTCGGATTCCGCGGCATCGGACGGCCGCACGCTGGAGGGGATCGGCATCGAGCCGACCGCCATGCGGACAATCGTTCCGTCCTATCTCTGGCGCTTCCGCCGGACCGGCCAGTTCAGGACCGGCCGGTTCGCCTGACGCAGACCATCGCGGGACAAGCATCGCCTGCAGGGCGGACATGTTTCGCGCATGGTAAATCAACCGTGCTTATGCGGTTGATGGCGCGTCGATGAAACCGTTAAGCCGCCGCATACCACGTCAATCGGCTGCCACGGACATTAACATCGGGCATACCGCGGTGTGCTTTGTTGCCGCTGGGAAGCGGACAACGATGCCTTACCAAGATATCGCGCGCATCAGGTCCAAGGCGCAATCGCCCTGGCTCAAGGTTCTGACTCCGGTCGTCCTTGTGACCGTGTGCTTTTGCGCAGTGTGCGGCCACGTGCTGATCGAGTCGCGGCGCGCCGCCTGGGAGCGCGCCGGCGACACCGCGGCCAGCATGGTCGTCGCCATCGAGTCCGACATCATCCGCAGCGTCGAGACGTTGAACCTCTCGCTACAGGGCGTCATCAACAGTCTGGCGCATCCGGAAATCGGCAGCATCAGCCCCGAGCTGCGCCAGCGCGTGCTGTTCGATCATTCGACGACGTCACGACAGTTTGGCGCGATCCTCGTGATCGACGAAACCGGGCAGCTGCGTTACGACTCGCGCAATCTTCCGCCCAAGCCGGCGGATCTCAGCGGCCGGGACTATTTCCGCGTTCACCAGAGCAAGAATGCGCCGGTGCTGTATGTCGGCCAGCCGGAAGCCGCGCGCCAGAGCGGCGCCTTCTTCATCGGCATCAGCAAGCGCCTGTCGCATCCCGACGGCTCGTTCGCAGGCGTCGTCGCGGGCACCGTCCAGCTCAATCACTTCAAGAAGCTGTTCAAGGACATGGCGCTCGGTCCCAACGGAAACATCACGATGGCGCGCGCTGACGGCACGGTCTTGATGCGCTGGCCATTCGACGAGTCGCTGATCGGCAAGTCGCTCAAGAAGGCCGACGTGTTCAAACACCTGGCAATGTCCCGCACAGGCCGGTTCGAGACAGTCTCCGTGTCCGACGGCGTGCCGAGGCTGTCCGTCTACAGTCAGATCAGCGACCTGCCGATCGTTGTGGCTGTCGGTCAGGCCACCGCCGACATCTACGCGCAATGGCGACGCTATGCCTGGATCATCGGCGCCCTCATCGCCGCACTCACGGCCATGACTGGCGCGCTCGCCTGGTTCCTGCTGCGCGAGCTCAACTGGCACCGCGACGCCCAGCAACACCTCGCGACGCTCGCTTCGACCGACGGTCTGACCGGACTGTCCAACCGCTGGCATTTCGACGACACGATCCGCCGCGAGTGGCGCCGCGCAAGGCGCGACCACACGCCGATCGCGCTATTGATGATCGATGCCGACGAGTTCAAGACCTACAACGACAGCCACGGGCACCAGGCCGGCGACCGGCTGCTGCGGACAATTGGCGAATCCATCACCGGTACGATCCAGCGCGGCGCCGATCTCGGGGCGCGCTACGGCGGCGATGAATTCGCGGTGCTGCTGCCCGGGACGACGCTGGAAGGCGCGGCACAGGTGGCCGACCAGATTCGCCAGCGCTTCAATACGAAGTGCCTCGAACAAGGCACGACCGACGGCGCAAAAATCAGCATCGGCGCGGCCTGCCTGATCCCGGAGCGCGCCGCCAGCCACACGATTTTGCTGACCGCCGCCGACGCAGCGCTCTATCGCGCCAAGGATGCCGGACGCAACCGGACCGAGCTCGCCGAGGTGGCGTTCCTGGCTTCGCTGCAGCCGTCGCTGGCGCAGCCCGACGAGCCGAGCCCGGCCTTGACCAAGGCGGCGTAGTCCAGGCCAGCGTCATCGCCCGCTTGCGCGCACAAACCTCGTCGCGTTGCGGTTCATCTTGACCGGGATGCGGTCTAGTCTGGGCTTCGAAATCGGAGCCCCCTCATGCCATCATCCTCCGACCTGCTGATCAGCCAGTTGCCGAAGTGCGAGCTGCATATCCACATCGAAGGCAGCCTCGAACCAGAGCTGATGTTCGCGCTTGCCGCGCGCAACAACATCCGCCTGCCCTATGAATCGGTCGAAGCGCTACGCCAGGCCTATCAATTCACGGAGCTGCAAGACTTCCTGAACATGTACTACCAGGGCATGTCGGTCCTGATCACCGAGCGGGATTTCTTCGACCTCGCCTGGGCCTATCTCGAGCGCGCACAGGCCGACAACGTGCGGCATGTGGAGATGTTCTTCGACCCGCAGGGCCATACCAGCCGCGGCGTCGCCTTTGAAACGGTCGTGAACGGATTGCATCGCGCCTGCCACGAGGCGGGCGACAAACTCGGCATCAACGCCAGCCTGATCATGTGCTTTCTGCGCCATCTGGACGAAGCCGATGCCGAGCGGACCCTCGATGCGGCGCTCGCACACAAGGCGAAGATCATCGGCGTCGGGCTCGACTCTGCGGAACGCGGCCATCCTCCCAGCAAGTTCAAGCGTGTGTTCAATCGCGCGCGCGACGCCGGATTTCATTGCTTCGCCCACGCCGGCGAGGAAGGGCCGCCCTCCTATGTTTGGGAAGCGCTCGACCTGCTGGGCGTGAAGCGCGTCGACCACGGCAATCGGGCGCTGGAAGACGCGGCCCTGGTCGGCCGCCTCGCGCGCGAAAAAATCCCGCTCACCGTCTGCCCGCTGTCGAACCTGAAGCTCCGCGTGGTCGACGACCTCAGACACCATCCGCTGCGCGACATGATGCAGAAGGATCTGCTGGTGACGCTCAATTCGGACGATCCGGCCTACTTCGGCGGCTACGTGAACGACAATTATCGCGCGCTCGAAAGATCGATCGCGCTTACACCGGAAGAGATCGTTGCGATTGCGCGCAACGGCTTTTCCGCGGCGATGATGTCAGAGGACGACCGCAGGGCGGCCTTGAGCCATTTCGACGCGGCCCTGGCGCAGTTGCGGCGATGACGTCCTGCGAAGGTCGCAGCTATTTGCCGAGCGCCAGCGCGATCAGGCCGAGCGATCCCACCACCACGCGCCACCACGCGAACAGCCCGAAGCCGTGCCGCTGCACGTAGCCGAGGAACGTCTTGACCACGATCCAGGCGCTGACGAACGACACGGCAAAGCCCACGGCGATCAGCACCTGGTTGCCCGACGTCATCTGCCCCTGGGACTTGTAGAGATCGTAGACAAAAGCTCCCGCCATGGTCGGCATCGCCAGCCAGAACGAGAATTCCGCGGCCGAGCGGCGGTCGGCGCCGAGCAGCATCGCGCCGACGATGGTCGCGCCGGACCGCGACACGCCGGGGATCATCGACACGCACTGCATCAGGCCGATCATGAAATACATCGGCATCGTGAACGTGGTGACGTCGGTGTAGCGTGGCTTCAGATTGAGCCAGTCGATCCAGAGCAGCACCGCACCGCCGGCGATCAGCGTGAAGCAGATCAACCAATCGTTGAACAGCACGGCCTTGATGAAATCGTGCGCCAGTGCGCCGACGATCGCGGCAGGCAGAAACGACAACAGAACACCGAACACGAAACGGCGCGATTCAGTGTTGGTGAAAAATCCGATCGCCAGTTGCCACAGCCGGACGAAATAGATCGACAGCAGCGCCAGGATTGCGCCGAACTGGATCAGGATCGCAAAGGTCTTGCCGAACTCCTCGTCGGCGAAGCCGAAGAATCGCTGCACCAGCAGCAGATGCCCGGTGGACGACACCGGGATGAACTCGGTCAGCCCTTCGACAATGCCGAGGACGATGGCCTTGATGATATCGAGCGTCATGAAATGCTCCGGTGCAAAATTAAGGCAACGGCCGCGTCTGCCGGTTGCGAGGCAGACCGTGCTTGTCGCGCAACCGCCGAGCCGGGGCAATGGCGGCGGCGCGGTGCTCAACAGAATGCACGCGGCGATGCACGCCCTTTGCCTCAATTGTTTCGGATTTCGCGGGGGATTTCAGGTTGGGACTTCTGTCGTGCCCTGTTAGGGTTGCGCGAACTCGATTCCCGTTTCGTCGGCACCAGACACCATTGATCCATGCTGACAATTTTCCATCATCCGTTTTGTCCGCATTCGCGCTACATCCGGCTGGCGCTCGCCGAACACGGCCTCGAGCACCGCACGATCGAGGAGCGGGTCTGGGAGCGCCGCCAGGAATTCCTGATGCTCAACCCGGCCGCAACCACGCCGGTGCTGGTCGTCGAAGGCATCCCCCCGGTGCCCGGCGCGGCCGTGATCAGCGAGTTTCTCGACGAGACCCACGGCCCGCGATTGCAGGATCACCGGCTGATGCCGGAGGAACCCGGCCGCCGCGTCGAGGTGCGGAGGCTCACCGCCTGGTTCAACGAAAAATTCTTCACCGAGGTCAGCGGCCCGCTGGTGCTGGAGCGCTTCTACAAGCGCCTGATGCGCATCGAACAGGGCGGCGGTCCGCCCGACACCGACGCGATCCGTGCGGCGCGCATCAATGTGAGGTATCATCTGTCCTATATCGGATGGCTGGTCGGCACGCGCGACTGGCTTGCCGGCCAACAGATGAGTTTCGCCGACCTTGCTGCCGCAGCCCATCTGTCGGCGGTCGATTATCTGGGCGATGTGCCGTGGAGCGAAAACGAAGCCGCGAAGAACTGGTACGCACGCGTGAAGTCGCGTCCGTCGTTCCGGCCGCTGCTGGCCGAAACGTGGCCGGGGCTCACGCCGGCACCGACCTACACCAATCTGGATTTTTGAGCCCGCATTCTTCGACCGCTCGGGATTCCGCTCCGGCGCTGAGAACGTTGCTGGATGCCGAGGCCAAAAAGCACGGCTTCGACATCGTCGGCGTCGCGCGGCCCGACGCCGCGCCGCTCGCAAAGCAGCGGCTGCACCAATTCCTCGCCGAGGGCGCACATGGCGACATGATCTGGATGGAAACCACGGCGGAGCGCCGCGGCGATCCGCTGGCGCTGTGGCCCGAGGTGCGCTCGGTGATCATGCTCGGGCTCAACTACGGGCCCGATCACGACCCGCTGGAAATCCTGAAATCCCGTGAGCGCGGCGCGATTTCGGTTTACGCCAAAGGCGAGGACTATCACGAGGTCATCAAACCGCGCCTGAAGGATATCGCGCGCTGGCTGATCGCGCAGGCCGGCGGCGACGTGAAGGTGTTTGTCGACACCGCCGCCGTGATGGAAAAGCCGCTGGCCGCGGCCGCGGGACTGGGCTGGCAGGGCAAACACACCAATCTGGTGTCGCGCGAGTTCGGCTCATGGCTGTTTCTCGGCGCGATCTTCACCACGCTCGATCTGCCGCCGGACCAGCCGGAACGAGAACTCCTGCGGCACCTGCCGGGCCTGCCTCGACGTGTGTCCGACTGCGGCGTTTCCCGAGCCCTACCGGCTCGATGCGCGGCGCTGCATCTCCTACCTGACCATCGAGCACAAGGGTCCGATCCCGCGCGACATGCGCGCGTCGATCGGCAACCGCATCTACGGCTGCGACGATTGCCTCGCCGTCTGCCCGTGGAACAAGTTTGCGCAAGCCGGCCGCAACGCCAGGCTTGCGGCGCGGGACGTGGCGCGCGCGCCGATGCTCGAAGAACTGGCCAGGCTCGACGACGCCGCGTTCCGCAAGCTGTTCGCCAAGACCGCGGTGAAGCGCACCGGCCGCGAACGCTTCATCCGCAATGTGCTGGTCGCGATCGGCAATTCGGGCGACATCGCGCTGGCGTCCTCGGCCGAGCGGCTGCTGGACGACGGCTCGCCGCTCGTTCGCGGCGCGGCGGTGTGGGCGCTGGGACGGCTCGATCCGATGCGCCTCGCGGCGCTGGCCGAGGGTCATGCCGGCGAGACCGATCCCGGCGTGGCAGAGGAATGGGCACTCGCCCCTCGCACGTAATTCCGGAGCGGTATCGGCCGTGTTAGGCTTCTCCCAACAAGCTGAAAAATTCGACAAGAAACCGGGGAGGACTGCCATGACGGGGATTTCACGCCGCGGCGTGCTGGCGGGCTTGTCGGCCGCAGCCGTGTTTCGTCCTGACCGCGCGCTTGCCGCCTGGCCGGAACGCAACATTTCATTGCTGCATGGACTGACCGCGGGCGGCGGCGTCGATGTAAGCGCGAGGCTGATCGCCGAGGGCCTGTCGCGGCGGCTCGGCCATCAGGTGGTGGTCGAGCCGAAGCCCGGTGCGGCCGGCACGCTTGCGGCGGCGCAGGTCGCGCGCGCCACGCCCGACGGCTACACGCTGGGCTTCATCCCGAGCGGTCACGCGGTCACCGCCGCGACCTACAAGGCACTGCCCTATCAGGCGATCGATGATTTCACGATCGTCAGCCAGGCGATCGAATTTCCGTTCGTGATCGTGACGCATCCCGAACATCAGATCCGCACTGTTGCCGACCTGATCAAGACCGCCAAGGAACGCCGCGAGCCGGTGCTCGGCGGCGTACCCGGTGCGGGAACGCCTCAACACCTCCTGATCGAATATTTCTCGCGGCTGGCCGGCATCAAGATCCAGGTGGTGCCGTTCCGCGGCGGCAACCAGGCGCTTACCGAGCTTCTCGGCAAGCGCATCGACTTCCTGATCGATCCGCCGATCGCGCTGATCGGACAGATCAAGCAAAACGCGCTGCACGCCATCGGCGTCACCGGCGATTCGCGGTTTCCGCCGCTGCCGAATGTCGGCACGGTCGCCGAGGCCGGTTTCCCGGGCTTCTCGGTCACGTCGTGGATGGGCGTGGTCGGACCGGCGAAGCTGCCGCCCGAGATCGCCGCGCGGCTCAACAAGGAGATCAACGAACTGGTCGCAGAGCCTGCGGTGGTCGAAAAAATCCGCGCGCTCGGGAGCGAGCCGAAGGCCGGCAAGCCGGAGGATTTCAGCAAGCGGATTGCAGCCGATATCGCGCGCTGGAACAAAGTGATTGACGAGGCCAAGATCGAGCGCATCTGATGAGCGCACGATGACCGCGCTCGCCTGTATCGGATTTGGCTACAGCGCCCGCCACTACGTGGCCGAATTCGGGTCACGCTTTGCGCGCGTGATCGGCACGACGCGCGATCCGCACAAGATCGCCGGCGAACCGGTCGAACTCTTCATGTTCGAGGGCGAGTACCGGTCGGACGAACTGCATCGCGCACTCGCGGACGTGAGCCACCTGCTGATCTCGGCCGCGCCGGGCGAGGGAGACGATCCGGTGCTTCCGGTGCTCGGCGGCGACATCGCGGCGGCGCCAGGCCTTCAATCGATCGTCTATCTCTCGTCGACCGGGGTGTACGGCGATCACCGCGGCGGATGGATCGATGAAACCACGCCGACTGTTCCGGCACATTCGCGCGGCGGCGCGCGCGTCAAGGCCGAACTTGCATGGCAGGCGCTGGGCCGCGAGCGGAATTGTCCGGTCGCCATCCTGCGGCTTGGCGGCATCTATGGGCCCGGACAAAATGCGTTTGTACGCCTGCTCGCCGGCCGCGCGCATCGCATCGACAAGCCGGGTCATGTCTCGAACCGCATCCATGTCGCGGACATCGCGCAGGCGATCGAATCGGCGTTCGCACGCTGCTACGAGGGCGTCGTCAACGTCACCGACGGCTCGCCTGCTTCACCGAACGAGCAGATCGAATATGCCGCGGAGCTCCTCGGCATCGACCCGCCGCCGCTGATGCCGTTCGACGAGGCGAAGCGAAGGCTGTCGCCGTTCCTGATGAGTTTTTATGAAGGCTGCGCACGCGTGCGCAACGACAAGCTCAAGCGCGAGCTTGGCGTGACCCTGCGCCACCCCGACTACCGGACCGGCCTGCAAGCTCTGCTTGCCGCCGGTTTCGAACCGGAGCCAGCATCAGACGCCTGACAGCTCCTTCACCGCCGCGATCAGCCGCTCGATGTCCTCCGGCCGCGACAGACGGTGATCGCCGTCCTTGACCAGCGTCATCACCACGTCGTCGCGGGCGAGCCGCGACGACAGCTCCATTGCGTGCTGCCACGGCACGTCGGGATCCTGCACGCCTTGCAGGATGCGCACCGGACAGCCGGTCTCGATCAGGCCGCCGAGCAGGAGATGCTTGCGGCCGTCCTCGATCAGGCCGCGGGTGATGACGTACGGTTCGCTCGCGTATTCCGACGGCCGCTGCCAGGAGCCTGCGGTCTCGATCTGGCGCTTCACCTCCGGAGAAAATTTCTTCCACATCAACTCCTCGGTGAAGTCGGCGGCCGGCGCGATCAGCACCAGGCCGGCGAGCGAGCCGGCGGACTTCGCGCCCGCCGCCGTGCGCCGCCTGAACTCGCGCGCCAGCAGCAGCGCGATCCATCCGCCCATCGAGGATCCCACCAGCACCTGCGGTCCCCTGGCGAAGGCCTCGAACACTTCTGCGCTTTCCTCGAGCCAGCGGCCGATGGTTCCGTCGGTAAAGGCGCCGCCGGACTCGCCGTGGCCCGAATAGTCGAAGCGGAGACACGCCCGCCCCGCTTCCGCGGCCCACGCGTCGAGCGCGACCGCCTTGGTTCCCTTCATGTCGGACTTGAAGCCGCCGAGCCAGACCACGCCGGGCACCGCGCCCTCGCGCATCCGCACAGCAATGCGGCGGGCGGATTGCCCCTTTCCCACATTGATGGATGTTAGACTGGCTTCGCTCATGTCATAACGCCTTCGCGGTCGGGACCACCCGTGTTTCGCCGCAAGCCGCCGGTAAACGCAAGAGGGGTGCGGGCGGCCTGGGGGCGCCGGCAAGTATTGGGGCGGCAAGTCTGTGGGGGCGGCAGGTCAGGGAAGAACGGGACTGACGGATGGCGATCATCGCCGATAGCAGCGAGCAGCGGGTGCTGCCCCGCACGCTCGCGGGCGCGACGGTGCTGCAGATCGTGACGGCGCTCCGCGATTCGTCACAGGCGCGCACCACCATCGGTGCTGCCCGCGCGCTGGTGCAGGTCGGCGCGCGCGCCATCGTCGCCGGCGAGCGCGGCGAACTGGTGGACGAGCTGAAAAGCTTCGGCGGCGAATGGCTGCCGTTCGCCAGCGCCACCGTCAATCCGACCAAGCTTCGCGCCAACGCGGACGCGCTCGACAAATTCCTCGCCGCCGAGCGGGTCGACATCGTGCACGCCAAGAACGCCGGCGCCGCCTGGAGCGCGCTGATCGCCACCGACCGCAACGGCGCGCACCTGATCACCGATCTGCCCGATCTGCCGGGCGCACGGATGTGGCTCGCCACGTTCTATCTCGGCTCGCTGAGCCGCGGCGACCGGGTGATCTCGCACTCGATGTTCAACGCCCGGCCGATGATCGCGCGGCACCGGATTCCGCCGGAGCGCGTCAGCGTCGTGCCGCGCAGCATCGATCTCGCGCACTTCAATTCGGCGAACGTTCCGGCGGAGCGGGTGACCCGGCTACGGCAGGTCTGGGGCATTCCGCACGGCGCGCGCATCGCATTGGTGCCCGGCCGCATTGCGCCGTGGAACGGCCACGTCGTGCTGGCCAAGGCGGCGCGCATTCTCGTCGACCAGGGCATGCGCGGCGTCACCTTCGTTCTGGTGGGAGACGACCGGCTGCACCGGCGGTTCGCGCGCAAGTTCTGGAAGGAAGCGCAGGCCGCCGGCGTCGATTCGCTGTTCCGCATGGTCGGTCATCACACCGACATGCCCGCGTCCTACGCCGCGTCGGACATCGTCGTGGTCCCTTACACATCGGCGCCGATCTACGGCCGCGTGGTGGCCGAAGCCCAGGCGATGGCAAAGCCGGTGATCGCATCGTCGGTGGGCCCGTTGCCCGAGAACATGATGGCGCCACCGCGCGTGTCGGACGAGCTTCGCACCGGATGGGAGGTCGCCCCCGGCGATCCCGCCGAGCTCGCCCAGGCGATTTCGGTGGCGCTGGCGCTCGATGCCGACGGCTATCGCATTCATGCGGCGCGGGCCCGGCAATTTGCCGAATACATGTTCTCGTCGAACCGGGCCGCCGCCGCGACGCTCGAAATCTACGCGTCGCTGCTCGAGGCCGAAGGCTAGGATCGCCTTGGAATACTACCTATAGGCGCAATAAAGCGTGACCGGCGGGGCGTTGCCTGATCCGTCAAAGCCGACTATCACCACGGCATCAAGAACAAGCGACAATTCAAGCTGCGGCATTTTTCGGCAACTCCGGGTGTTTGGTGTCATCTCAGTCGATTGAGCCGGCGGTGGCCGGTTATCGGAATTCGAGCGTCGAGTCCTTGGCACACTCAGCCGGCATTCGGACGATTTCGCCGCCGGTTGCGCCGATCGATTTCGAGCCGCTCAGCGTTCTCATTGCCACGCCGACATTGCAGGCGGGCGCCGCGGATTCCGGCGTCGTCGAACTCACACGCATGCTCGCCTCCGCCGGTCACGAACCGGTTGTCGTCTCGCGCGGCGGCCGCCTCACCCGCGAAATCAAGGCGACCGGTGCGACCTGCATCGAGATCGACATGGCGAGCCACAATCCGGCGAAAGTGCTTCGCAACGCGTTCGCAATGGCGCGGATCGTCCGTGAGCACCGCTGCGACGTCATCCATGCCCACGCCCGCGCGCCGGCATGGAGCGCTTATCTCGCGTCGCGCATGACCGGCGTGCCGTTCGTGACCACATGGTACAAGGGCTTCCGCCAGCAGAACGCGTTCAAGCGCATCTACAACGGCGTCATGGCGCGCGGCACGCCGGTGATCGCGGTGAGCGACCAGATCGCCGAACTGATCAACGACCGTTACGGCACGCCGTGGAGCCGGATCGCCGTGGTGCCGCTGTCCATCGACACCGAGCGCTTCGACCCCGGCGCGGTCTCGCGCGACCGCGTCACCGCCATTCGCCGGCTCTGGGGCATCCGCGATGGCGACCGCATCGTGCTGGTGACCGGTCGGATGCTTCGCCGCAAGGGTCATCACCTCGTGATTGCGGCGGTGGAACAGCTCAAGGCCAAGGGCTTGAAGGATTTCGTCGTCGTGTTCGCCGCCGAGGACCAGGGCACCCGTTACGCGGGCGAGATCTGGGATCGCGTGCTCGCCACCGGTTCGAACGACATCATCCGCATGTCCGGGCCGATCGACGATCTGCCCGCGGCCTACGCGGCATCGATCGTCACCGTGTCGGCGGCCGTGCAGCCGGAGGGCGTGCAGCGCGCCGTCCTGGAAGCGCAGGCGATGGAACGCCCGGTCATTGTCTCCGATCTTGCCGCGGGTCCCGACGTGGTGCTTGCGGCGCCCGCGGTCGCCCACGAGCGGACCACCGGAATGCGCGTCGCGGCCGGTGACGCCGGCGCGCTCGCCGCGGCACTGGTCCGGCTGTTCTCGATGCCGGAGAGCGAGCAGCGCGCGATGGGAACCCGCGGCCGCGCCTGGGTGCGCAGCCATTTCAACGCGGAAGCCGGCGCGGCGCTGATGCTCAAGCTCTACGCCGAAGCTGCTGCACGGCAAAAAGCCGCGTAAAATCACACTATTTTGGCCTTCAACGGCGTTGACTTATTAACCGGCAGTCCCGATTCTACCGGCTTCCGTCACAGCAAGGAGTTCGCCCCCATTCGCCGACCTATGAGAGCGCCCGCACCCGTCCAGAAGGACGGCCCGCGCATCAACGAAGAAATTCGTTCTCGCGAGGTTCACCTGATCGACAAGGACGGTGCCAACCTCGGAAACATGTCACCCTCGGAAGCTCTGGCCAAGGCTCAGGAGGCCGGTCTCGATCTGGTCGAGATTTCTCCCAACGCCACGCCGCCTGTCGTCAAGATCCTGGATTACGGCAAGTACAAATACCAGGAACAGAAGAAGCAGGCCGAGGCCCGGAAAAAACAAAAGGTTGTCGAGGTCAAGGAAGTCAAATTCCGGCCGATGATCGACGACCACGATTACGACGTGAAGATGCGGTCGATGCACCGCTTCTTCGAAGAGGGCGACAAGGTGAAGGTCACGCTCCGCTTCCGCGGCCGCGAGATGGCTCACCAGGAGTTGGGCGTTCAACTGCTCAACCGGGTGAAGGACGACACCACCAAACTCGCCAAGGTCGAGTCCGAGCCCCGGGTCGAGGGCCGGCAGATGGTGATGGTGCTGGCACCGCGCTAAGCTGCTGTTCGGACTTATAAATTCCGGAATTCGAGCGCCCGCGGCCAGGCCGCGGGCGTTTGTCCGTTCTGGTTGTCTTTTCCACAATCCTCTGTCATAACCCCGGCCTCTCGCCGCCCGGCTGAAAAGGGCTGCCGTGGCGGCGAAGCTGATCCATCAGCACGCTCATCTGAGCATTTCCGGCACGACCGGCGACTTAGCCGCGTCCAAAGCCGAACCGAAGGAGATCAAAATGCCCAAGCTCAAGACCAAGTCGGGCGCTAAAAAGCGCTTCAAGATCACGGCCGGCGGCCACGTGAAGTCGGCGATGGCCGGCAAGCGTCACGGCATGATCAAGCGGACCAAGAAGCAGATCCGCCAGCACCGCGGCACCCGCGTGATGTTCAAGGCCGACGGCGACAACATCATCAAGTATTTCCTGCCGAACGGCTGACGCGCCCGGGCCCCGCGCGGCCCGCGCTTTCCCATCGCACGGTTTTATCGTTTCAGGAGATCAGTCATGGCTCGCGTCAAACGCGGCGTCACTTCTCACGCCAAGCACAAGAAGGTTTTCAAGGCGACCAAGGGCCACTACGGCCGGCGGCGCAACACCATCCGCATCGCCAAGCAGTCGATGGAAAAGGCGATGCAATACGCCTACCGCGACCGCAAGACCAAGAAGCGCCGCTTCCGCGCGCTCTGGATCCAGCGCCTCAACGCCGCGGTGCGGCCGTTCGGCCTGAACTACTCGAAGTTCATCGACGGGCTCGCCAGGGCCGGCGTGCTGGTCGACCGCAAGGTGCTTTCGGAGCTTGCGATCGCGGAGCCGGCGGCATTCCAGATGATCGTCGAGAAGGCCAAGGCGGCGCTGCCCAAGGCAGCTTAAGAGCCGACCTGAGCAGCCTACTGCTTCGCCTTCGCGGTGGCGCCGAACTTTGCGGCATGCGCCACCGTGCTTTGCGCCTGACAGAAGGCCGTGAACGAACGGTACATGCTGCCGCTCTGCCGGGCGTATTTCTGGTCGCAGCGCCTCTGTTCGCGATCATAGGCGCGCTTTTGCGCCTTGCTCAGCTTCGGCAGGAATTCCGGCTCGCAGCGCTCGCGGACCGCATCGCCCAGGCCCGTGTCGCCAGTGGCGCCATAGGCGCAGGCGTCCATGATCTCCAGCGCCTGCCGGCAGGTCGACGCCTTGCGGATGGCGTCCTCCTGGGCCTCGAGCCCGAATTCCTTGACCGGGCAGTTCTTGGCGCTAAGGGGGGTGGCGAGCAGGAGCGTGGCCGAAACGGCCAAAACCGTGCGACAGAGCATCGATCAGCCTCGTTGCGTCCACCCGGCTGGATTTTCTCATGAGCGATGGCGGCTGTCACGGCCCGTTTGCGTGCGTCAGGGGCCAAACGGAGGCTTGACCTGATGGACACCGGACGGCCAAAACCGACCGCCATTGCGAGGTTTGAATGACCGATATCGCCACCCTGGAAACCGAGATTTCAGCCGCCGTCGCCGCTGCCGGCGACGAGGCGGCACTCGAGGCCGTGCGCGTCGCAGCGCTTGGAAAAAGCGGCTCGGTGACGGGACTGCTGAAGACGCTCGGCGGCATGAGCCCGGACGAGCGCAAGATGCAGGGGCCCGCGATCAACGGGCTGAAAGACCGGGTCAACGCGGCGCTCAACGCCCGGAAGGAAAGCTTCAAGGGCGCGGCGCTCGACGCGCGGCTTGCGACCGAGACGGTCGACGTGACGCTGCCGGTGCGCGAGCCGCCGGCCGAGACCGGCCGCGTGCATCCGATCAGCCAGGTGGTCGACGAGCTCACCGCAATCTTCGCCGACATGGGTTTCGCCGTCGCCGAAGGGCCGGACATCGAGACCGACGACTACAACTTCACCAAGCTTAATTTTCCCGAGGGTCATCCGGCCCGCGAGATGCACGACACGTTCTATTTTCCGCCCAAGCCCGACGGCACGCGGATGCTTTTGCGCACGCACACCTCGCCGGTGCAGGTGCGCACCATGCTCAAGCAGAAGCCGCCGATCCGCGTCATCATCCCGGGCCGCACTTATAGAAGCGACTCGGACCAAACCCACACGCCGATGTTCCATCAGGTCGAGGGCCTGGTCATCGACAAGGGCTCGCATCTCGGCCACCTGAAATGGATTCTCGAAGAGTTCTGCAAGGCGTTCTTCGAGGTCGACAACGTGAAGATGCGGTTTCGCCCGTCGTTCTTCCCGTTCACCGAGCCCTCGCTCGAGGTCGACATCCAGTGCAGGCGCGACAAGGGCGAAGTGCGCTTCGGCGAAGGCGACGACTGGCTGGAGATTCTCGGCTGCGGCATGGTGCATCCGAACGTGCTGCGCAATTGCGGTGTCGACCCTGACGAATATCAGGGCTTCGCCTGGGGCCTGGGGATCGACCGCATCGCCATGCTGAAATACGGCATGCCGGACCTGCGCGCATTCTTCGAAGCCGACGTGCGCTGGCTCGCACACTACGGATTCCGCCCGCTCGACTTCCCGACGCTGGCCGGGGGTCTCAGCACATGAAGTTCACGCTCGCCTGGCTGAAGGAGCATCTCGACACCGATGCTTCGCTCGACGACATCGTGACCAAGCTCACGATGATCGGACTCGAAGTCGAAAGTCTCGACGACAAGGCGAAGCAGCTCGCGCCCTACGTCATCGCCAGGGTGGTCGATGCCAAGCAGCATCCGAACGCTGACCGGCTGCGCGTGTGCATGGTCGATACCGGCGACGGCAAGCCCGTGCAGGTGGTATGCGGCGCGCCGAACGCGCGCAGCGGCATGACCGGCGTGTTCGTGCCGCCGGGCACCTACGTGCCGGGGAAGAAGATCACGCTGCAGGTCGGCACCATCCGCGGCGTGGAAAGCCGCGGCATGCTGGTGTCGGAGGCCGAGCTCGAGATTTCCGACGACCACGACGGCATCATCGACCTGCCAGCCGACGCGCCGGTCGGCCAGAGCTTCGCGAAATACGCGGGTCTCGACGACGCGGTGATCGACATCAACCTCACGCCGAACCGGCCGGACTGCACCGGCGTCAACGGCGTGGCGCGCGATCTGGCCGCGGCCGACGTCGGCGCGTTCAAGGAGCGCACGCCGAAAGCCATCAAGGGCGAATTCCCCTGCCCGGTCTCGGTGAGGCTTGATTTCGGCGACACGCCCTCGCTCTGCCCGGCCTTCGCGCTGCGCCTGGTGCGCGGCGTGAAGAACGGCCCATCGCCGGAATGGCTGCAAAAGCGGCTCAAGGCGATTGGGCTCCGCCCGATCAACGCGCTGGTCGACATGACCAACTTCCTGACCTACGACCGCGGCCGCCCGCTGCACGTGTTCGACGCGAAGAAGGTAAAGGGCAATCTCGTCGTGCGCCGCGCCAAGAACGGCGAGACGCTGCTCGCGCTCGACGGCAAGACCTACGCGCTCGACAGCGCGATGTGCGTGATCGCCGACGACAGCGGCCCGGAATCGCTGTCGGGCATCATGGGCGGCGAGGCCTCGGGCTGCGACGAGAACACCACCGACGTGCTGATCGAGTCGGCACTGTGGGACCCGCTCAACATCGCCCAGACCGGACGCAAGCTCGGCATCAATTCGGACGCGCGCTATCGCTTCGAGCGCGGCGTCGATCCGAACTTCATGACACCAGGGCTCGAACTAGCGACCCAGATGGTGCTCGATCTTTGCGGCGGCACGCCGTCCGAGATCACCGTCGCGGGCAAGGCGGAGGCACCGGAAAAGATCGTCGACTTCCCGACCACGGAACTGAAGCGCCTGGCCGGCCTCGATCTCGACCTGGTCGAGATGCGCCGCGTGCTGCAGAAGCTCGGCTTCTTCGTCGCGGGCCAGGACCGCCGCGTGAAGGTCGCGGCACCGTCGTGGCGGCCCGACATCGAAGGCAAGGCCGATATCGTCGAAGAGATCGTCCGCATCGTCGGCGTTGACCGGATTCCCTCGACGCCGTTCGACCGCGGCGATGCGCCGCGCAAGCCCGTGCTCACCACAGCTCAGGTGCGCACCCGCAAGGCCAAGCGGGCGCTGGCGGCGCGCGGCTTCACCGAAGGCGTGACGTGGTCGTTCATCTCCAAGCCGCAGGCCGAATTGTTCGGCGGCGGCCAGAAGGAATTGGCGCTCGCCAATCCGATCGCGGCGGAATTGTCCGACATGCGGCCGAGCCTCATTCCCGGCCTGGTGACGTCGGCGCAGCGCAATGCCGACCGCGGCTTTCCCGACACAGCCCTGTTCGAGGTCGGACAGGTTTTCAGAGGCGACAAGCCGGAAGACCAGTTCACCGCGGCGACCGGCGTGCGCCGCGCGCTGGCGAAGCCGTCGGGCTTCGGCCGGCACTGGTCGGCAAAGGCCGAGGCCGCCGACGCCTTCGACGTGAAGGCCGACGCGCTCGCGGTGCTGACCGCAGCCGGCGCCCCCGCGCAGGCGTTGCAGGTCGTGCCGGGCGGACCTGCCTGGTTCCATCCCGGCCGCTCCGGCACCATCCAGATCGGTCCGCAGAACGTGCTCGGCCATTTCGGCGAACTGCATCCGCGCACGCTCGAAGCGCTCGACGCCGAAGGGCCGCTGGTCGCGTTCGAGGTCATTCTCGAGCGCATTCCGGAAGGCAAGACGAAGGCCACGCGCGCCAGACCGGTGCTGGAGCTGTCGCAGTTTCAGCCGGTGACGCGCGACTTCGCCTTTGTGGTGGATCGCGCCGTGAAGGCCGCCGACATCGTCCGCACCGCGCAGGCGGTCGACCGCAAGCTGATCGCGGGCGTCGGCGTGTTCGACGTCTACGAGGGCCAGGGCATCGAGGCCGGCAAGAAGTCGGTCGCGATCGCGGTCACGATTCAACCGCGTGAAAAGACCATGACCGAGCAGGAGATCGACGCGCTCTCCGCCAAGCTGGTGGCCGAGGTTTCCAAGCGCACCGGCGGCGTACTCCGCGGTTGAGCCGCGCCGCTTTCTGATCCGCCTCATCCTGAGGAGCCGCCGTAAGGCGGCGTCTCGAAGGATGGGGCGGCCACCGTCTTTGCAGCCATCCTTCGAGACGCGCACTGCGTGCGCTCCTCAGGATGAGGTTTGAGCAAGTGATGCCGCCCAAACACGTTCATATCCGGCGTACCCATCGGCGCAACGCACCTCTGCGACGACGTGCCCGTGACCCTGCTGGCACGCTCCGCTAGGATCGCCGCCAACAAAGTTCAGGGAGTAGCGTCATGGAAATGAGCGTCAGAGCCGGCGGCGACGCCAAGACCGTCGAGCAGCCGAAGAACCCGCCCCGCACGGACCGGCGCAACTCCAGCGACCTCGACATCTGGCTCGAAAAGGCCGAGGCGATGGGCGAGCTCAAGCGCATCACCGCCGAAGTGAGCTGCGATCTCGAAGCAGCGCACATCACTTATCTGGTCGGCCTGGAAAAAAGCCCCGCGCTGCTGTTCGAGAACATCAAGGGGCATCCCGGCCAGAAGGCGCTCTACAACATGATCGGCTGCAACCTGTCGCGGTTCTGCCTGATGATCGGCGAGGAGCCGGTGGATCATCCGCTCAAGGCCGTGCAGCTCCTGCAGACGAAGCTCGGCCGCAAGATAGCGCCGGTCACGGTCCCGGCCGAAGTCGCGGTGTGCAACCAGAACATCGTCGAGGGCGACAAGATCGACATCCGCATGTTTCCGGCGCAGCGGATGTGGCCGCTCGACGGCGGCATGTATCTCGGCACCGCGGACGCCGTCATCACCCAAGACCCGGAGAGCGGCCGCATCAATGTCGGCACCTACCGGATGATGATCAAGGGCCCGCGCGAGATCGGCGTCTACACCTCGCCGGGCAAGGACGGCGGCAACGACCGCGACAAGTGGTGGAAGATGGGCAAGCCCGCGCCGATCGCGGCGGCCTATGGGATCGACCCGCTGCTGTTTCTGGTGGGCGCGATGAGCCTGCCGAAGACCGAGAGCGAGTATGAATACTATTCCGGCATCAAGGGCTCGCCGATCGAGCTGTTCAACTCCGAACTCACCGGCCTGCCGCTGCCGGCGCATGCCGAGATCATCATCGAAGGCCATCTCTATCCGGACGAGACATTCGCAGAAGGCCCGTTCGGCGAGTTCACCGGCTATTACGGGCGGCCGAGCGGTGCCACGCCCTTCATGCGCGTCGAACGGGTGCGCTACCGCAACAATCCGACGCTCACCTGCGCCTTGATGGCCGACGGGCCGTCCAACGAGTGCGGCCTGTTCTGGGCGGCCGTGCGCTCCGCCGGCATCTGGGCCGACCTGCAGAAGCTCGGTGTGCCGGGCATCCAGGGCGTGTGGTCGATTCCTGAAGCCGCCGGCTGGGGCATGACGGTCGTGTCGCTCAAGCAGATGTATGCGGGCCACGCCGCGCAGGTGATGGCGCTCGCCGCCCAATGCACCGCCGGCGCGTATTTCGGCAAATACGTGATCGTGGTGGACGACGACATCGATCCGAGCAACGTTGGGCAGGTGCTGTGGGCGATGGCGACGCGCTCGCGACCGGCGCAGTCGATCGACATCCTGCGCGAGACCTGGAGCACGTTCCTCGATCCGAGCCTCAATCCGCCGGAAATCCGGCCGTGGGGTTCGAAGGCGCTGATCAACGCCTGCATGGACTACAAGCACATCAAGTCGTTCTCGCCGCGCACCAAGCTCGACAAGAAGACCTATGATCAGGTGGCGGCGCGGTGGAGCGAGCTGGGATTCGCAGGATCGGCACCGCAGATTTCGATCTTCGAGGACAAGACGTCAGCGAAGGATATTACGTAACGCGCGTGGGGTACTCGGCCGCGCCGCTGCTCTTTCCACGAGTCATTGCCGGGCTTGACCCGGCAATCCATGATGGGGCGAAGCAAGCGATGCCGGTACGGTCTTGCCCGCTGCGCGGCGGCATGGATGCGCGGGTCAAGCCCGCGCATGACACCGCCCGTGAGGCAGAGAAACCAATCTCGCCTGAAAGGAGCATGTCATGAACGTCCAGGACCAACCCAAAGGCACCCGCGAGCGCACGCTGGATGAGGTCAAGGCCGAATTCATGCGACGCGCCGGCAAGCTCAACCCGTTCGAGGACATCAAGCGCGAAGACGCCGAAAAGGTGATGGCCGCGCTGAAGAGCCTCGACAAGGACCACTGGGCCGACGAGTGGTGCAAGATCGGGCTCATCTACGAAGCCAAGGCCGATGCGCTGGCCAAGACCGACGGCAGCCGCGAACACCTCCGCGAGCTTTACATGCATGCGTTCGATGCCTGCCGGGTCGGGCGCTATCCGTCGCCGGTGTCACCCGGCAAGGTCGCCGCCTATCACTACTCGCTGCGCATGTTCAGCAAGGCCGCGAAGTTCTTCGATCCGCCGCTGGAGGTCGTCGAGATTCCGTTCGAAGGCAAGAAGCTGGTCGGCTACCTGCAAAAGCCGCCGGGCGTGACCAAGCCGCCGGTGGTGCTGCATTGGGGCGGCGTCGACGGCTGGAAAGAAGACCGGCTGAAGCTCGCCGCCGAAATCATGAAGCAGGGCATGGCGTCCTTCACCATCGACATGCCGGGCAGCGGCGAGAACCCGGTGCTGTACGGCGATCCGGCCGCCGAACGCACATACTTGGCCTGGCTCGACTATCTGCCGACCCGCAGCGACGTCGAAGGCCGCAAGGTCGGCGTGTGGGGCGGCAGCTTCGGCGGCTACTGGGCCGCGCGCCTCGCCTTCACGGCCGCCGACCGCGTCAAGGGCGCGGTGTTCCACGGCGGCAACGTTCACTACGGCTTCCAGAAGGAATGGCTGGTGCCGGCCTTCACCACCGGCGGCGCGACCTATCTGTTCGGCGCGCAGAGCCTGCTCGACGCGCGCGGCCGGGCGATGGGCGTCAAGACGGTCGACGAATTCCTGGAAGCAGTCGCGCCGCTGTCGCTCAAGACCATGGGCCTGCTCGACACACCGTCCGCGCCGCTGCTGGGGGTCAACGGCAAGCTCGACGACCAGGCGCCGGTCGCCGACATCTATCTGCTGCTGGAGCACGGCAACCCGAAATCGGCCCGCGTCTATCCCGAGGGCCAACACATGGGCCGCACGCCGGGACAGGATCCCCACGAGATCGCGACCACGATCGTGACGTGGCTGAAGGATCAGATCGCGCGGTAGAGCATGATCCCGAAAAGAGTGAAGCGGTTTTCGGAAAAGATCATGCTCAAACTTAAATAGCTTACCGCTGCCGCTTCCTGCTCTTGGTGCTGGTACCGCCGCTGCGCGGCTTTGCTTTCGCCTTGGCCTGCGCGGCAGGCTTCGTCTCCGGTTTGGCCTGCGCGGTCGTGCCGCGGCGCGGCTGCGCCGCGACCGGCTCCGCCTCGGGTTTCGGCGGCGGCGGTTCGGGCAGGCCGGAAATGCGGCGCACCACCGAATCCGCGGCCCGTTCGCCCGACTCCCACGCGCCGCCGACCGTGCCCCACAGCGTCTCGTGCGTGGCCTCGCCCGCGAAATAGACGCGTTCGCGGACCGGCTCGCGCAGCGCGGCGCGCGCCCATGGCACGCCCGGCGACGCGCTCGACATCGCGCCCTGCACCCAGGGCTCGTCGTTCCAGCGCGTCGATTGGGTGCGCTGCACGGAGCGCTTGAAATTGCTGCCGAACAGCCCGGTGAGCCATTCGACCGCGAAATCGACCGCGGCCATGTCGCCCTTTGCCATGAGTTCCCGGCCGAACCGCCCGCCGACCTCGATCATCGCAAGCGGCGTACCCGACACATTGGCCAGCAGCGCCGCCGTGCGCGGCCCCGACGCCCGCTCGAGCACCAGATCGTCGCGTTGCAGGCCGAGCGGATTGCCCGGAATCTCCAGCGCGATGTGATCGAAGCTGCCGAGCTTGAGCGCCGCCAGCGCATCGAGCTGGCGCTTGGGCAAACCCCGGTCGAACTTGATGCGCTCGGAGGCCAGCACGTTGGTCGACGCGGTGACGATCATGTAGCGGCCGCTGATGGTTCCGCGCGGCGTCACGGCTTCGAGGCGCGCGGGCTTGCTGGTGTCGACCTGGGTGATCGGTGTTTCCAGCTCCACCGGAATGCCCTCGGCGAGTTTCGCGAGCAGCGCGCCATAGCCCTGACGGCAGAACGCGCCGATGTCGCGGTCGGCCGCCTTGCTGAGATCGATCGCCGAAATGTCGCGAAGATCCTTGCCATTGCTGTACGGGCCGAGCGCAAACTCCACGCTCGCCTGCCAGTCGCCGAGATCGCGCGGCAGCGCCCGCAGCGCATCCATGTCCGGCTTGCCGCGCACCGCGTCGCCGATCGCACGGTTGGAGCGCACGATCGCCGACAGGTAATCCTCAAGCTCGCTCTCGCGCGCGCCGCGCTGGCCGATGCGGACGCGTTGCGCCGACGGCGCCTGGTAGATGTCGAGGCCGGTGCGCGGCGCAAGCTTGGTGAGGGGATTGATGTCGGGCGAATGAATCCAGTGCGCGCCGCGGTCGAACGGCACGTTGAAGCTGCGCGTATCGGTGAAACACCGCCCGCCGATGCGGCTGGTCGCCTCGACCAATGTGAAACTACGTCCAGCTGCCGACAGCCGCCGCGCCGCGGCGATCCCGGCCGCGCCCGCGCCAACGATGATCACGTCGACGTCGGCGGAACCGGCCGGCACTGCGCCCTGCCCGAACGCCGGCCGGGCCGCGACGGCCGCGGCGCCTGCGAGGAACGTGCGTCGGCTGAAAAGGCTCACGGTTTTCCGCTCATGGTTGGCAAATGGTTTTTACGCCGCGCCGCACCGAACGCAATCCCCATAAAATCGCGGTTTCGCGGACCTCACATGGTTCACGCTTCGTTGCCGCGATTCCGCAGCAATGAACCGAATTGCAATGAGTTTCGACTAATTTTCGCGCAACAAGGCGCAGCATGGATACAACCGCGCGCCCAAGGACACGGGTGTCATGAACTGGATGCTCAGTGGCATCGGGCAAAGAATTGCCGACTATCTGGAGCGCGCGGAACAGGGCTACGAGCCGTTCACGCCGAGCGATCCCGATGCGCTGCGCGCCACGCTCCGGCCGGGCGATGTGCTGCTGGTCGAAGGCAACAATCACGTTTCCGGCGTCATCAAGTACCTGACCCAGTCCACCTGGTCGCACGCCGCGCTCTATGTCGGCCCGATCGGCGAACGGGAGACCGCGGCCGGCGAGCCGCTGGTGCTGGTCGAGGCGGTGCTGGGCCAGGGCGTGGTCGGTTCGCCGCTGTCGAAATACGCCCACTTTCACACCCGCATCTGCCGTCCGATCGGGCTCATCGAGGACGACCGTGCCAGGGTCTGCACCTATGCGGCCGAGCGCATCGGCTTCGACTATGACGTCAAGAACATCTTCGACCTGCTGCGCTACCTGTTGCCGCTGCCGGTGCCGCAGCGCTGGCGCCGGCGCATGATGTCGCTCGGCTCCGGGCATCCGACCCGGATCATCTGTTCGGCCCTGATCGCGCAGGCGTTCGAGCACGTGCACTATCCGATCCTGCCGAAGATCACGCGGCTGCCGAGCCGGGCCGCGCGCCGCGACATGCTCGAAATCCGCCATTCGTCGCTCTACGCGCCGCGTGATTTCGATATCTCGCCCTACTTCCAATTGGTGAAGCCGACCATCGAGAACGGCTTCGACTATCGAAGGCTGGCCTGGGCGCACCTGCCGCACACCCACGAGTCGACGCCTTCGGCACCGGACGACGAGGGCATGCCCGAGGATGTCGCGGCGGCGTCCCGCTAGGCTTGCTCAAGGCTTGCTCAAACGACAAAGCGGACATACCTCTGCGAGATTGCGCGGAGGAAGCCGATGTTCGATGCTGCCATCAAGGCGCTGACCCAGATGTTCTCGCCGCCGTTCCGGCGGGTGTTGTTCAAGTCCATCGGCCTTGCGCTGCTCATGATCATTCTGATGGGCATTGGCCTCAACCGAGTGTTCTCCTGGATGGCGGACAGCGGCGCGACCTGGGCCGAGGCCAGCGTCGGCGGTCATACGGCCTGGCAAGTGCTGTCCTGGATTCTTTCGTTCGCGGCCACGCTCGGCGTCATCACCGGCGCGCTCTTCCTGATGCCGGCGGTGACCGCGTTCGTCGGCTCGTTCTTCGTCGACGAGATCGGCGAGGAGGTCGAGCGCACCTATTATCCGGCGGAGGCCCCCGGCCGCGCATTGTCGATTGCGCCGGCCGTGTTCGAAGGCACCAAGACCGCGCTGCTTTCGATCCTGGTCTATCTCTGCGCCGTGCCGTTCCTGCTGTTCGCGGGGTTCGGCCTCGTCATCATGTTCGTCGCCGCCGCCTACCTTCTGAGCCGGGAGTATTTCCTGCTCGCCGCCATGCGGTTTCGCTCGCCGGCGGAAGCCAAGGAGATGCGCCGCGCGCACCGCACCAGCATCATGTTCGCCGGGCTGCCGATCGCGATGTTCGTGTCGATTCCGATCGTCAATCTCGCCACGCCATTGTTTGCGATGGCGATGATGGTACACGTGCACAAGCGGCTGTCGGGACCGCGCGCCGAACTGATCGAACCGAAACGGGCTTGAGCCTCAGGCGTTGACCGTCTTGCCCGGCCATTTGCACAGGTCGGCGATCACGCACTTCTCGCACAACGGCTTCCGGGCGAGACACGTGTAGCGGCCGTGCAGGATCAGCCAGTGATGCGCATGCATCATGTAGTGCGCGGGAATGACGTCCAGCAGCTTCAGTTCCACCGCCAGGGGGTCCTTGCCGGGCGCAAGCCCGGTGCGGTTGCCGATGCGGAAGATGTGGGTGTCGACCGCCATGGTCGGCTGGCCGAACGCGATGTTGAGCACCACGTTCGCGGTCTTGCGGCCGACGCCCGGCAGCGCCTGCAGCGCCTCGCGCGTGCCGGGCACCTGGCTGCCGTGCTCGGCAACCAGCCGCTCCGACAGCGCGATGACGTTCTTCGCCTTGGTGCGGAACAGCCCGATGGTCTTGACCAATTCGCGCACCCGCTCCTCGCCGAGCGCCGCCATCTTCTCCGGCGTATCGGCCAGCGCAAACAGCGCGGGCGTCGCCTTGTTGACGCCGGCGTCGGTCGCCTGCGCCGACAGCACCACGGCCACCAGAAGCGTGAACGGATTGATGTGATGCAGTTCGCCCCTGGGCTCCGGCATCGCCTGCTGAAACCTGCGGAACGCCTCCTCGATCTCCGGCTTGGTCCAGGGCTTCGTTTCACCATGCAAGGCCTTGCTGTCGGCCTTGGCCTGCGCCTTCGGCGGCTTCTTCGTTCGCGGCTTTGCCGGCACGCGCCTTGTTCAGCGCCCTGGCGGTGCTGCGCTTTACTTTCTTGCCGGTTGTTTTGATCGTCTTTTTGGCCATGTTTGCCCTATATTGAGCGCAGCATGACCGCGCAAAACCCCGGCGACAACGACCCCGGCTGCGAGCCCACGCTTTTTTCGGCGATCATCACGCCGCATCGCTCGCTGACCAGCACCGGTTTCGTGCTGGTGATGGCGCTGGTCGGCGGCTTCAGTTTCATCGGCGGGCTCGTCTTCTTTGCAATCGGCGCCTGGCCGGTGGTCGGTTTTCTCGGGCTGGACGTGCTGCTGGTCTACTGGGCGTTCCGCATCAACTACCGCGCGGCCACCGCCTTCGAAGAGGTCACGGTGACGCCGTCCGAGCTGCGCGTCCGCCGCGTCAGCCACCGCGGCCAGGTCTCCGAATGGACGCTCAACCCGCTCTGGACCCAGCTGGCCCGCGACACCCACGAGGAGTTCGGCGTGCAGCAGCTGTTTCTGGTGACGCGCGGAAAAAAGCTGCCGGTCGCGGGCTTCCTTTCGCCCGCCGAACGGGAAAGCTTCGCAACGGCGCTGTCGGTGGCGCTGGGCGAGGCCAAACGCGGGCCGACGCGCGCAGTGATTTAGGCAGAAACCGGGTGGGACGGCCGACCGTCAGGGCCTAGATGGAGAGCAACGATGGAGGAAGCCATGCTCTCGCCCGACCGCATTTCAGACCTCAAGCCGCTCGACGCGTGTGCCGCCGACTACGATATTGTGCGCCGCGCCATCGCCCACATCCGCGGCCATTGGCGCGACCAGCCGGAGATCGAGGAGATCGCCGAAGCCTCGGGCGTCACGCCGACCGAACTGCATCATCTGTTCCGCCGCTGGGCCGGCCTCACGCCGAAGGCATTCCTGCAGGCGCTGACATTGGACAGCGCCCGCGAGCTGCTTCGCTCGTCCGCCAGCGTTCTGGACGCATCCTATGAAGTGGGGCTTTCCGGACCCGGCCGGCTGCACGACCTGTTCGTCACGCACGAGGCGATGTCGCCGGGCGAATGGAAGTCCGGCGCGGAGGGCGTCACCGTCTCGTACGGCTTCCACCCTTCGCCGTTCGGCTCCGCGCTGGTGATGGCGACCGAGCGCGGCCTGTGCGGCCTGGCTTTCGCCGACTACGGCGAAGAGAGAGCGGCGCTCGACGACATGCGGAGCCGCTGGCCCAGGGCGAAGCACGCCGAGGACAGCGCGCGCACCGCACCGATCGCCGCGCGCATCTTCGACAAGAAGCTCTGGCAGCCGGAGCAGCCGCTGCGCGTGGTGCTGATCGGCACCGATTTCGAGGTGCGGGTGTGGGAGACGCTGATGCGCATCCCGATGGGTCGCGCCACCACCTATTCCGACATCGCGGGCTCGATCGGCAATCCGAAGGCGTCGCGCGCGGTGGGCGCCGCGGTCGGCAAGAACCCGATTTCGTTCGTCGTGCCCTGCCATCGCGTGCTGGGAAAGTCCGGCGAGCTCACCGGCTATCACTGGGGTATCACCCGCAAGCGCGCGATGCTCGGCTGGGAAGCCGGAACTGTGGCAGCGTAGCAGTCGGCGCCGAACATTCCGGCGCCGATTGACGATGGCGCCCTGATCGCCCAAAACCCCTTCGGATTTTTCAGGAAGGGACCGCGCTCTCATGCAGAAACGCCGCCCGGTGATGCTGGTCGTGCTGGACGGCTGGGGCTGGCGCGAGGATGCCGCCGACAACGCCATCCGGCAGGCCAGAGACTCCCATGTTCGACCGACTGTGGGCCACCGGGCCGCGGGCGTTCCTGCACACCTCCGGCCGCGACGTGGGCCTGCCGCCGGGACAGATGGGAAATTCCGAGGTCGGCCATCTCAATATCGGTGCGGGCCGCGTCGTGATGCAGGACCTGCCGCGGATCGGCGACGCCATTGCGTCCGGCGAAATCAAGAAGGCACCAGCCCTCATCGGCCTGATCGAGGCGCTGAAGAAGAGCGGCGGCACCTGCCACCTGATCGGGTTGGTTTCGCCGGGCGGCGTTCACTCGCATCAGGATCACGCCGTGGCGCTGGCGAAAATCCTGACCGACGCCGGCGTTCCGGCGCTCGTGCATGCCATCACCGACGGCCGCGATACGCCGCCGCAATCCGCCGGCGACGATCTCAAGCGGCTTGTGGCCGCGCTCCCGGCAGCGGTGCCGGTTGCAACCGTGGTCGGCCGCTACTACGCGATGGACCGCGACAAGCGCTGGGAACGGGTCGCCAAGGCCTACGAGGCGATGGTCGAGGCTGAGGGGCCGCGCTTTGCCGACCCGCAGGCGGCGATCGCTGACGCCTATTCCAAAAAACAGTTCGACGAGTTCGTCATCCCCGCCGCGATCGGCAGCTATCGCGGCATGAAGGATGGCGACGGCGTGCTGAGCTTCAACTTTCGCGCCGACCGCATGCGCGAAATCCTCGGCGCGATGCTCGACGAGGATTTCTCAGGCTTCCCGCGCAAGCGAAAGCTCAAGTTCGCCGCGGTCGTCGGCATGACGCAGTACAGCGAGCATCTCGAAAAGCTGATGCAGACGATCTTTGCGCCGCAGACCTTCACGAACATCCTGGGCGAGGTGGTCGCCGGCGCGAGACGCACTCAGCTGCGCATGGCAGAAACCGAGAAATATCCGCACGTCACCTACTTTCTCAACGGCGGCCGCGAGGAGCCTTATACGGGAGAGGACCGCATCATGGTTCCCTCGCCCAAAGTTGCGACCTACGACCTGCAGCCGGAAATGTCCGCACCGGAGCTGACCGACAAGGCGGTGGCGGCGATCAATTCCGGAAAATACGACCTGATCGTGCTGAACTTCGCCAACCCCGATATGGTCGGCCACACCGGGAGCCTCCCCGCCGCGATCAAGGCGGTGGAGACGGTCGATACCGGGCTCGGCCGGATTGCGGACGCCATCGCAAAGGCCGGCGGCGCGCTGCTCGTCACTGCCGATCACGGCAATTGCGAATTGATGCGCGACCCCGAGACCGGCGGTCCGCACACCGCGCACACGACCAATCCTGTGCCGATCGTGCTGACCGGCGCGGGCAACCGCGGACTGATCGCCGAGGGGCGGCTCGCCGACATCGCGCCGACGCTGCTGGAGCTGATGGACCTGCCGAAGCCTGCGGAAATGAATGGCACGTCGCTGTTGCGCGGGAACTAACCCCAGACCTCAGTCCGCGAGCCTGATCCCGGTCTGCGCGGCGAGCCCCGCCCACAGTTCGCGCTCCTTGACCAGCACCTCGCCGAATTCCTGCGGCGTCAGCGAGCGCGTTTCGATGCCGAGTTTGGCAAAGGCCGCCTGGACCTCCGGCGTCTTCACCTGCTGGTTCACGGCGGCATTGAGCCTGGCGATGACGGCCGGCGGCGTCTTCGCCGGCGCCAGGAACCCGTACCAGAGCGCCGGCGGGAAACCGTCGAAGCCTGCTTCGGTCAGCGTCGGCACATCAGGGAGTTCGGGCCAGCGCCTGGTGCCCTGAACCGCCAGCGCCCGCAGCTTGCCGGCCTGGATCTGCGGCAGGATCACGGACTTCGCCGTCGCATGCATCTGGATCTGCCCGGCAATGGCGTCGGTCAGCGCGGGCGCGGCGCCCTTGTACGGCACGAAGACGATGTGGGCGCCGCTCTTGACGCGAACGAACTCGAGCAGGAAATGCGGCGAGATGCCGACGCCGCCGCCCGAGGTGAGCTTGCCCGGATTGGCCTTGGCGTAAGCCGCAAGCTCGGCGAGCGTCTTGACCGGCACGGACGGATGCACCACCAGACCGAGCAGATCGACGGCGACCGTCGCGGCCGGCGCGAAGTCCTTCACGGCGTCAAAATCCATATCCTTGTAAACGGCCGGCGTGATCGCGTTGTTGTTGGTGCCGCCCATGAACAGCGTGTAGCCGTCCGGCGCGGCATTCGCGACCTGCTTCATTGCGATGCGGCCGCCCGCGCCCGACTGGTTTTCGATAATGATGCTTTGTCCCAGTGCACCCGACAGGCTTTGCGATACCGTCCGAGCAATGGTGTCGGTCGGCCCGCCGGCCGGGTACGGCACCACCAATTTGATAGGACGGTCCGGATAGCTTTGCGCCGCTGCACCGGCGGCACCCGCGACAAGAACAGCAAACGCAACCGCAATGGATTTGCGCATTCGAAACTCCTCGAATGTTTCCGGCCGCCGCAAGCGCGGCGCGCCATTCCCGACCTGCGTGTTGTCGCGCCGTCTCATGCGGACGGCTTTGCAAAAAAGCTGCAACAAGAGCTTGGAGCAAAAGCTTAGAGCATCACCGGACTTTGTGAAGCCCGATGGCGGACAAAAACGTTTTGGCCGCTTCCGGCGCTAGAAGTCTTTGAGGCCCAGCACGTCGGCCATCGAATAGAGGCCGGGCTTCTGCCCACGCGCCCACAGTGCCGCGTGCAGCGCACCGCGGGCGAAGATCATACGGTCCTCGGCGCGGTGCACCAGCTCCACGCGTTCCGCCGGGCCGGCGAAGATCACGCTGTGCTCGCCCACCACGGTGCCGCCGCGCAGGCTCGCAAAGCCGATATGACCGGGCTTGCGTGCCCCGGTCTCGCCGTCGCGGCCCCGTTCCGAATCCGACGCGAGATCGATGCCGCGACCCTCGGCGGCCGCGCGGCCGAACATCAACGCGGTGCCGGACGGCGCGTCGATCTTCTTGTTGTGGTGCATCTCGAAGATTTCGATGTCGAACGACTGATCGAGCGTCTTCGCGACGCGCTTGGTCAGCGCTGCGATCAGGTTGACGCCCATGCTGAAGTTGCCGGATTTGACAACCGCCGTCTTCTTCGCGGCTTCGGCGATGAGCTTTTCCTCGGCGTCCTTGAGGCCGGTGGTGCCGATGATGTGAGCGATGCCCTGACGCGCGGTCAGCTCGGCGAGCACCACGGTCGCGGCCGGAATGGTGAAGTCGACAAGGCCATCGGCCTTTGCCATCAGCGGGCCCCCGTCCGCGGTCACCGAAACGCCGTTCGAACCGAGCCCGGCCAATTCGCCGGCATCCCGTCCGATGACCGCCGAGCCTGGCGCATCGATTGCGCCGGCCAATGTCATCCCCCTGGTCTCAGCAATCGCCTTGATCAGCGTGCGACCCATGCGCCCGCCGGCGCCAGCCACGATCAGCCGCATGTCGGACATAATACTGCTCCTGGTTACGGCTGCGGGCCGTCGTAGCCTTCGACGATGATGAGGTCGGTGATCGCATTCGCCTGGCGGATTTTCAGATTGGCCTGATATTCGGGCGACCGGTAGCACGCGACCGCTGTCGCGTAGTCGGGAAACTCGATCACCACGTTGCGCGAACGGCTCTGGCCTTCCGGGCATTCGTGCTTGCCGCCGCGGACCACGAACTTGCCGTTGAACTTCTTGAAGATCGCCGGATTGGCCGCGGCATAGGGCTTGTAGCCCTCTTCGTTGTTCACATCGACGCGGCCGATCCAGTACGCCTTCGCCATGTCACATCCTCCTCAGTTTATTGTGCAGGATCGAACGCTTCGATGGCGACGATGTTGGCGTTGGCCTTGCCGTTGCGCAGCGCGATCGACCGCTGGTATTCGGGCGAACGGTAACATGCAAGCGCCGCCTCGTAGCTCGGAAATTCCACCACCACGGTGCGGGCGGGCATGCGGCCTTCCATCACCTCGCCGCGTCCGCCGCGGATCAGGTACCGCCCGCCAAACTTGCCGAACGGCGTCGCGACATCGGCCTGATAGTCCTTGTAGCCCTCCGGATCGGTCACATCGATATGCGCGATCCAGTAGCCCTTGAGCCGGTGCTCCGCGGTCAACGTTCCGATCGGAGGCGGCTGCGCCCCGTCATATCCCTCGACGATCAGGAAATCGCACACCGAATGCGGCTCGCGCAGCGGATGCGCCCGCGAGTAATCGGGCCCGTGATAATAGGCCATCGCCTCGTCGTAGGAGTTGAATTCGCGCAGCACGTTGCGCCCGCGCATGGTCCCCTCGACGACCTCGCGGCGGCCGCCGCGCGCCAGAAGCTTCGAGCCGAAGCGCTTGTGGCCGGCGTCGGCCATCTCGCGATAGGCCTGGAAGCCTTCCGGATTGCTCACGTCGAGATGCGGTATCCAGTAGCCCTTGGGCACGGCAGGCCTCCCTATCGAGTTGCGCCGGCAATCTCGGCGACGATCGCGTCGGCCGCAGCCTTGGGATCGGCGGCCGCGAGGATCGGCCGCCCGACCACCAGATGATCGGCGCCGGCGGCGATCGCCGCCGATGGCGTCATGACGCGCTTCTGGTCGCCCTTCTCGGTATCCGCCGGCCGGATGCCGGGCGTCACCAGCACCATGCCGGTGCTGATGATGGCCTTGAGATTGGCGGCCTCTTCGGCCGAGCAAACCAGACCATCGACGCCGACGTCGCGCGCCTGGGCGGCGCGCTCGGCGACCAGCTCGGGCACCGTGAAGTCGTAGCCGGCGGCCGCGAGATCCGAGTCGTCGTAGGACGTCAGCACCGTGACGCCGAGGATGCGCAGGCTCGAGCCTTTGCGGGCATCAACCGCGGCATGCATGGTCTGCGGATAGGCGTGAACGGTGAGGAACGTCGCGCCCAGCTTGGCGACGCTCTCCACGCCCTTGCCGACCGTGTTGCCGATGTCGTGCAGCTTGAGATCGAGAAACACCTTCTTGTTCGCGCGAACCAGCGTCTCCGCGAAAGCCAATCCCCCGGCGAAGGCCAGCTGATAGCCGATCTTGTAGAACGTCACCGAGTCGCCGAGCCGCTCGACCATCGCTTGCGCCGCCGCGACCGAGGGCACGTCAAGCGCGAGAATAAGGCGGTCCTTCACATCCATCACATCATCTCCCGCGCGGTTTCGATCAGCCGCTGCGCAACGCGCCTGAGTGTCGCGGCCGCGCGCTCGTCCTTCAGGTTGTCCATTTCGTCGAATGCCTCACCCGCATGAAACACGGTGATCTGCTCGGGAATCACCAGCGCGCCGCAGCCAAGCTCGAGAACCTGCCGCAAGGCCATCAGCGAGCGCAACGCGCCATAGGGCGAGTTGGACGCGCCGCCGATGGCGAAAGCTCGGCCCCTGAACACTGCCAGCGGCGGCTCGTCCCGCGCCCGCACCCGCGAGATCCAGTCGATGGTGTTTTTGAGCAGCGGCGTCACCGAGGCGTTGTATTCGGGGCTTGCGATGAACACGCCCTGATGCGCGGCCATCAGCTCCTTGAGCTTCCCCGCGTTCGAGGGGGCACCCGTCCTGGCCTCGTCGTCGCCGTCATAGAGCGGCAGGGAATAGTCTTCGAGCGAGATGCGCGTGACGTCGGCGCCGGCCAGTGCCAGCTCCTTGGCGGCCAGCGCCGCGAGCCTTGCATTGAACGAGCCGGTGCGGATCGAACCGGCAAAGACCAGGATTTTCGGAACAGGCATCGGCCAACAAACCCAACGGAAACGACGATACCGTGCATTCTACACGGTCATCCGGGCTTGAAAGGCGCCAAAGAAAGCAACCGGAAAAGCCAATGGCCGGGCCATAGGCGAGCGAAGCGACGCCGTCCTTTGGGCGGCTATGGCGAGCGAAGCGACGCCGTCCTTTGGACGGCTATGGCGAGCAAAGCAACGCCGTCCTTCGGCCGGCTATGCCGACCATCACAAGCGCCGCACCGGCGACTTTCGATCAGCCCTTGCGATAGACCCAGACGCGCGCTGGCGGCAGGTTCTGCCAGATCAGCTCGGAGGCGTGCGCGTGGATGTTGTGCTTCGCCCGCTTCGGGATCGGCGTCACCATCGCGTAGGTGAACTGAACGAAGGGTGCACCCGGCGCCATCAACTCGAAAGCCTCGTCGACAAGCTGGGTGCGCTGCCGGAACGGCTTGGTTTGCAGCGGCAGGCCTGACACCACCGCAGCCGCGGGCTCTTTCAGGAGCCCGCCGAGCAGGTGTTGGATGCGGTAGGCGTCACCCTGGATCACGGTCGCGTCTGGATAACGCGTGCGCAGCAGGCGGCAGAACGACGGATTGAATTCGACCAGCACGAGGCGCGAAGGCTCGATGCCGTGCTCGACCAGCGCCTTGGTGACCGCGCCGGTACCGGAGCCCAATTCAACCACCGGACCGGGCAACTTGGGATCGACCGGGCGAGCCATGGCGCGGGCCAGCATCTTGCCCGACGGGGTGACCGCGCCCATCGAAATCGGCTTTTCGATCCACGAACGGATGAATGCGACTTCGTCGAGGAAGCGCAGCCCGCTCTTTTGCTCCAAAAGCCGGATGCGCCTTTCGATTTTCTTTTCAAGCATTTGGAAGGCAAGCAGGGGCATGGATACAACTATGACATGACTGCGGCACGAGTGGCCCACAATCGGTAATGGGCGGCGGGGCGAGGGTCAAGACGGGTTCGCGTCGCATCAGGCCTCGTGACGCGGTGCGGAAGTTCGCCCGAGTGCTCGATTTGCGCTGTCCGGGATACTAGCGGGCATTGTTGCCGAAGAAGTCCTTGACCCTCGAGAAGAAGCCGGTGGCCTCGGGCTGGGTCTCCTGCGACGACAGCTTGTCGAATTCGGCCAGCAGTTCGCGCTGGCGCTTGGTCAGGTTTTGCGGCGTTTCGACCACGACCTGGACGTACATGTCGCCGCTTTGCTTGGCCCGCAGCACCGGCATTCCCTTACCGCCAAGCCGGAAGCGGCGGCCGGACTGCGTGCCGGCCGGCACTTTCACGCGCGATTTGCTGCCGTCGATCGACGGCACCTCGAATTCGCCGCCCAGCGCCGCCGTCACCATCGAGATCGGAACCCGGCAGTGCAGGTCGGCGCCATCGCGCTGAAACAGCCCGTGCGCGGCAAGCGACAGAAAAATATAGAGGTCGCCGGCTGGCCCGCCGCGGACGCCGGCTTCGCCCTCGCTGGACAGCCGGATGCGGGTGCCGTCCTCGACGCCGGGCGGAATGTTGACCGACAACGTGCGCTCGCGCGTGGTGCGGCCCGAGCCGCTGCACGTCGGACACGGATTTTCGATCACCTGGCCGCGGCCCTGGCAAATAGGACAGGTGCGCTCCAGCGTGAAGAAGCCGCCCTGCGTATGACGGATGCGGCCGTGACCGTTGCAGTGCTGGCAGGTCTTCGGCTTGGTGCCGGTCTTGGCGCCGGAGCCCGAGCAGGCTTCGCACGTCACCGAGGTCGGCAGCCGCACTTGCGCGTTCTTGCCGTGGAACGCCTCCTCCAGCGTGATTTCCATATTGAAGCGCAAGTCAGCGCCGCGCTCGCGGCCCGAGCTGCGCTGGCGCGCGCCGCCCATGCCGAAAATGCCTTCGAAGATATCGGAGAAGGCCGAGCCGAAGTCGTTGCCGAAGCCGTGCGCGCCGCCGCCCATGCCCTGCTCGAAGGCGGCATGGCCGAAGCGGTCATAGGCGGCACGCTTGTCGCCATCCTTCAGGATGTCGTAGGCCTCGTTGATTTCCTTGAACTTGGTCTCGCAATCCTTGTCGCCGGGATTGCGGTCGGGATGAAACTGCATCGCGAGCTTGCGATACGAAACCTTCATATCGGCTTCGGTCGCAGTTTTCTGGACGCCCAACACTTCGTAGTAGCAGCGCTTCGCCGTCGCCGGCATCTCGCCCTCGCTCGTCTTCACCGGCGCACCGTCCCGGCGCCCCCGGTGTTTATCCTCGAATTCAAAGCCGCGAAAACAAATGGCCCGGCGCTGGTGCCCCGGGCCATCGTGCTTTCAGTGACCGTCCCCCATTGCTCCGGACTCCGGCGCTCAGGCGGATTTCTTCTTGTCGTCGTCGACCTCGGTGAACTCCGCGTCGACCACGTCCTCTTTCTTGCCGGCGGCATCGCCACCCGATGTACCGCCACTGGCAGCGCCCGGCCCGCCATCGCCCGGCTGGCCTTCCTGCTGCGACTTGTACATCGCCTCGCCGAGCTTCATCGAAGCCTGCGCCAGCGCATTGGTCTTGGCCTGGATCGCATCGGCGTCATCGCCCTTGAGCGCTTCCTTGAGATCGGCAATGCCGTTCTCGATCGCCTTGCGCTCGCCTTCGCCGACCTTCGAACCGTGCTCGGCCAAGGCCTTCTCGGTGGAGTGGAGCAGCGCCTCGGCGTGGTTCTTCGCCTCGACCTGAGCCTTGCGCTTCTTGTCCTCTTCGGCGTGCGACTCCGCGTCCTTGACCATCTTTTCGATGTCGGCTTCGGACAGGCCGCCCGATGCCTGGATGCGGATCTGCTGTTCCTTGCCGGTGCCTTTGTCCTTCGCCGCCACGTTGACGATGCCGTTGGCGTCGATGTCAAAGCCGACCTCGATCTGCGGGATGCCGCGCGGCGCAGGCGGGATGCCCACGAGATCGAACTGGCCGAGCATCTTGTTGTCGGCCGCCATCTCGCGCTCGCCCTGGAACACGCGGATCGTCACCGCCTGCTGGCCGTCCTCCGCGGTGGAGAACACCTGGCTTTTCTTGGTCGGGATGGTGGTGTTGCGGTCGATCAGCCGCGTGAACACGCCACCCAGCGTCTCGATGCCGAGCGACAGCGGCGTCACGTCGAGCAGCAGCACGTCCTTGACGTCGCCGGCGAGCACGCCGGCCTGAATGGCCGCGCCGACCGCGACGACTTCGTCCGGATTGACGCCCTTGTGCGGCTCCTTGCCGAACAACTGCTTCACGACCTCCTGGACCTTCGGCATGCGGGTCATGCCGCCGACCAGAACAACCTCGTTGATCTCGGCCGCGCTGACGCCAGCGTCCTTCATGGCCTGACGGCACGGGTCGACCGTCTTCTGCACGAGGTCGTCGACCAGCGCCTCGAACTTGGCGCGGGTGAGCTTCATCGTCAGATGCTTCGGACCGGAGGCATCCGCCGTGATGAACGGCAAGTTGATCTCGGTCTGCGTGGTGGACGACAGCTCGATCTTCGCCTTCTCGGCGGCTTCCTTCAGCCGCTGCAGCGCGAGCTTGTCCTTGCGCAGGTCAATGCCCTGCGTCTTCTGGAATTCGTCGGCCAGATAGCTGACCAGACGCATGTCGAAGTCTTCGCCGCCGAGGAACGTGTCGCCATTGGTCGACTTCACCTCGAACACGCCGTCGCCGATCTCCAGGATCGAAATGTCGAACGTACCGCCGCCGAGGTCATAGACCGCGATGGTCCCGGTCTTGGCTTTATCGAGACCGTAGGCGAGCGCGGCCGCGGTCGGCTCGTTGATGATGCGGAGCACTTCGAGGCCCGCGATCTTGCCGGCGTCCTTGGTGGCCTGGCGCTGCGCGTCGTTGAAGTAGGCCGGGACGGTGATGACCGCCTGATCGACCTTCTGCCCGAGATTGGCTTCCGCGGTCTCCTTCATCTTCTGAAGGATGAACGCCGAAATCTGCGAGGGCGAATATTGCTTGCCGTCCTCCTCGACCCACGCGTCGCCGTTCGATGCCTTGGCGATCTTGTAGGGGACGAGCTTCTTGTCTTTCTCGACCATCGGGTCGTCGTAGCGGCGGCCGATCAGCCGCTTCACGGCGAAGATGGTCTTTTCCGGATTGGTGACCGCCTGGCGCTTGGCCGGCTGGCCGACGAGGCGCTCGCCGTCGTCGGTGAATGCAACGATCGAAGGAGTGGTCCGCATGCCCTCCGCGTTCTCGATGACCCGCGGGGTCTTGCCTTCCATAACCGCAACGCACGAATTCGTGGTGCCGAGGTCGATCCCGATGACCTTGCCCATGATGCTTACCTCTCTTTCACGGCAGGCCGGTTGAGCCCAGAACGGCACCCATGCCCGACCCCCAAATTAACGAAATCCGCCGCAACCGCGGCGTCATGGCTCATATAGGAGGGACCCCTTGCGCCGCAAGGACTTGATGGCGCTGCGATGGGGCCTGAGACGGCGGGTCAGAGCTTCACCCGCCAGACCGTAAACGGACCCTTGTCACCGACCGGCTCAAGCCAGTTGGGCGCGGTGCCCGCTTGGAGCCGGGCCCAGAGGCTGCGGCTCGCGGCGGGCTCGGCCAGGCCATCCGGCCTTGGGCCGCAGATTGCGACGTAGGTCGGCTTGCCGCCGCTCGCCACCAGCCGGGTCGCGTTGACGATCGACCGGGCGTCGTCGGGCGCGGACGCCAGCGCCCCGTGCGACACGGCGATGCCGGTCGAAAGCCGGTGGTACGGCGCACCCATGACCGAATGCGGGGTCAGCGCCAGGAGATACGGCCCATAGCTGACGTCGGCAATGACGAGGCCCGGGGGGAGCTTGGCGAGCGCGGCATAACTGGCGCTCTTGAGGCACTGCCGGCTGGCCGGCCGGGCGAAGCTTTCGGTGTCGCTGAGCCCATGGGCATGGGCAAGGGTGATGGCGCCAACCGAGATCGCGAGCGGCGTGAACAACAGCCCGGCCGCAAGCCGCGGCACGAACCGTTCGATGTGCAGCGCGGCAAAGAACTGCAAGGCCATCCCGGCGACCAGCGGCATGCCAAGCCAGATCGCATACGAATAGCCACGGATGGCCGCCACCGTGGTCGCGGCAGCGGCGAGGAATACAAAGCTCGCCGTGAGCAAGCCGAAGTTGTGGCGGAGCCTGCGCTCGGACATCAGGTTCAGCATCGCGACCAGCGCCAGCGCCGGGAACGCGGCGATGGCGGCTGCCGTCAGCGGGTCGGTCCTGAACACGGCGCTGAGCGGCTGCAGTCCGCGCACATGATCGTGCCAGACCGGCCAGATCGCCGGATCGACCATCGCGAACGGCCCGCCGGCGCAGCGCGGCTCGAGCAGCACGAACACCGCGGCGGCAAGACACCCGGCGCCTGCCACGGAGAAAAAGCGTGTGACGCCGTCGGCGTGCTTCAGCCATGCCGCAAACGCCAGAACGACGCCCGCGCTCATGGCCGCTGCGGCATTGTTGAGCGCGATGGCGTCGCAGCGATGCAGCGTCAGGCGGTCAGGGCCGACGCTGATGAACAGCGCGAGTGCCGTGCCGGCGGCAAGCGCCAGACCGTAGTCGCGCAGTGCCACACCGGCCTCGGGATCGGACGCGTAGCGCAGCGCCAGCATGCCGCCGCAGATCGCGAGATAGGGCAGGCTCTCGAAGCCGATCGCCAGCGCCAGACCGGTGAGCAAGCCTGCCGCAGCCGCGGTCCACGACTTGCGGTCTGACCACGCGGCTGCCGCAGTGACCAGCAGCGCAAGCGCGATCTGCACATTGTGATGATCGATCCGGCCCGGCGTGAACTGCTGATAGGCCGGCACACCGGCCAGCGCGAGCAACAGCGCCACCATCGCGGCTTCGCGGCCGGCAATGCGCCAGGCGATCGCGGCCATGCCGGCGATGGTCGGCAGCAGCCACATCAGCGGCCACCAGGCGCGCATCAGCCGCTCCGCCGCGTGCAGATCGAAGGACTGGAATGCGAGGTAGACCCCCGCAAGCCCGGCATCGATCAGCCGCGACCAGTGCGGGTCGTAGCCGGCCGGCGGCTGGACCCTCGCATTGTGCAGATCGAACCAGCCCTGCCCGGCGAGCCAGGCGCGCATCCCGACCAGCCGCATGGCGTCGTCGGTGTCGAGCAGGGTCTCCGCCGTCTGCCCCCAGTATTGCAGCAGCAGAGCCAGCGCGACGACGAGCCACACCAGCGTCACCAGGACGCCGAAATTCGGCTTACGTAACAGGTTATTGGGCATGGTTGCGGGCCATTGCCGGGATCGAACCGGGACGCCCACAGTTGCCGCTATAGGGTTGAGTTTCGCTTAACGGGGACGCATACGAGGGTGATGAAAAGCCGGTCGGTCCTTGCCTGCGTCATGGTTCTGGCCTTTGCCCTTGGGGCCGTGCCAGTGCCGGCCGCCGCCGCGGACGCGGTTTTCCCGATTGCGTCCCGGCTGGGCCTGGTGCCACCGGCCGGCCTCAATGTCTCGACGAGCTTCCCGGGCTTCGAGGACGACCAGAAGAACGCCTTCATCCGGCTGATCGCGCTGCCCACCCAGGCCTACGCCGAGATCGAAAAGACCATGACCAACGATGCCATGAAGAAGCAGGGCATGACGGTCGAAAAGCGCGAAACGTTCAAGCTTCCGGGCGGCAACGCCATGCTGGTGATCGTGCGGCAGAGCACGCCGGCGGGGCCGCTGCGCAAATGGCTGCTGATCGCGCCGATGGAAAACCTCACCGCGATGGTGTCGTTCGAGATGCAGGCCAAGTCGCCGCCGCCCTATACCGACGCGTCGGTCCGCGCCGCGCTTGCGACGCTCACCACGCGTGCCACCGTGCCGGTCGACGAGCAGCTCAGGCTGGTGCCGTTCCGCATCGGCGAGACCGCCGGAATGCGGCTGGTGCGCGTCGTGCCGGGCGTCGCCGCGCAATTCACCGACGGACCGAAGGATTCGCTTGAAGCGACCGATCAGTCGCAGCTCGTCATCGCGGCCGCCGCAGGCGGACCGCAGCAGCCGAGCGATCGCGACCAGTTTGCGAGAACCGCGCTGAACGGACTGCCGCCGATGAAAGACGTGCGGATCAGCAGCTCGGAACCGATGCGGATCGGCGGCCAGGCCGGCCACGAGGTGCGGGCGCTGGGCAAAGACGCACAAACCGGCGCCGAGATCGAAATCGTGCAATGGCTGCGGTTCGGCACCGGGGCCTATCTGCGCATCCTGGGGCTTGCTCCAAAGGAGCAATGGGCCGCGGCGTTTACGCGCTTCCGCGCCGTCCGGGATGGTCTCGAGCCGCGCTAGCGGCGAGGGCGATTACTGTCCGCCGGGATTGTCGTTGGCGGGCGGTGCCGCAGCGGCGGCCGGCGCAGACTTGCCCCCGCCCTTCGACACCGCGACCAGCGCCGGGCGCAACACCCGCTCGCCAATCAGATAGCCCGCCTGCATGACCTGCACGACCGTGCCCGACGGCACGCTCGCGTCCTCGACCTCGAACATCGCCTGATGGCGGTTGGGGTCGAACTTCTGGTTCAGCGGCTCGATCTTTTTCACGCCGTGCTTCTCCAGCACGTTGATCAGCTCCCGCTCGGTCAGTTCGACGCCGTCGAGCAGCGCCTTCATCGTGTCGTCGGCCTTGGCGCGAAGCTCGTCGTCGAGCGCCTGCATGGCCCGGTGCATGTTGTCGGCCACGCCGAGGATGTCGCGGGCGAACGCCGAGATTCCGTAGACGCGCGCGTCCGCGACCTCGCGCTCGGTGCGCTTGCGCATGTTCTCCATGTCGGCGAGCGTGCGCAGCAGCCGGTCCTTGTAGTCGGCCAGCTCGCGGTCGAGCGAGGTCGAGGCCTTCGGCGCGGCGGGCGCTGCGTCCGGCTGCATGGCTGCTTCATCCGCAGGAACCGCGTCGGGGCCGGTCTGCGGGCGGGTGTCGCTGTTATTCATGATGCCGGGGATATCAGGGCAGAAGCGTTAAAAATCAAGCCGTCTGTTGGCTTTGGGTGGGCTTTAGGCTGTCCGCTGCGCCAGACAGGCGTCCAGGAATGCCACGACCTGTGGCCAGGACAGCCGGGTGCCCGAGGCATTGGCCGGCACGCCTTGCAGGTCCGGCCGCATGAAGCTGTGCGCCGCACCCGGGTGGATTTCCACGACGGTCGCGACGGTCCGGCGTTCCAGCGCGGCCCGGACCAGAGCGAACGCCTCGGGCTTGAACACCTGGTCGGCGCCGGCATGGATCAGATGCACCGGACACGGGATCTCGGCCGACAAGGCCACCGCATCGAGCGTCTGATGCGGCAGGCTCGGCACGATCACCGACGGGTAGAACGGCACGCAGGCGAACAGCCGCTTGTCGCGCGCGCCGAGCAGCAGCGCATAGCGGCCGCCGAGGCAGAAGCCTACCACCGCGACCGCCGGAAGCCTCATCGCGTCGAGCAAATAGCCGACACAACCCGACATCTCATCGACCGCGCCGTCGTTGAGTTTCCGCGCCCGTGCCTGCGCCGACGGCAGATCCTGTGGCAGCGGCTCGCCCGGATAAGGGTCCCAGACCAGTGACGAATAGCCGGCTTCCGCGAGACGCTGGCCGCGCTCGCGCATGAAGGCGTCGACGCCGCTGATGGTGCAAAGCAGAAGCACGCCGGCGCGCGGGCTGTCGGCATGTGTGACGAGCCCCTTCACCCGGCCAGCATCGATCTGTTCCGTGCGGATCATCTTGTCCCCTGTTCCGGATTGCAGCCCGCGGAAACGCCAACGGCTAGGAGCCGAGCAGCTTGCCGACCACCTTGGCGGTGTAGTCGACCATCGGAATGACGCGGGCGTAGTTCAACCGCGTCGGGCCGATCACGCCCAGCACCCCGACGATGCGGCCGGCGCGGTCGTGATAGGGCGCGATGATGGTCGAGGACCCCGACAGCGAGAACAGCTTGTTCTCCGAGCCGATGAAGATGCGAACGCCTTCGGCGCGCTCGGCGCGTCCCAGCAGGTCGATCACGTCGCGCCGCGATTCCAGATCGTCGAACAGCAGCCGCACCCGGTCGAGATCTTCGAGCACCTTGAGGTCCTCGAGCAGGTGCGCCTGGCCGCGCACGATCAGCTTGCGTTCGTCGCCGTCGCCGCCCGACCAGCTCGCAAGGCCCTCGTCGACCACCTTCTGCGTCAGTTGATCGAGCTCGGCCTGCGCCGCGGCACGCGCCTGCTCAAACTCGCCGCGCGCCTCGGCGAGCGTCTTGCCGCGGATGCGCGCGTTGAGGAAGTTGGTCGCTTCGGTCAGCGAGGATGTCGGCAGGCCAACCGGCAGGTTGACGATACGGTTTTCGACCTGCCCGTCCTCGCCGACCATCACGACCAGCGCGCGTTCGGGATCGAGCCGCATGAACTCGATGTTCTTCAGCCGCACGTTCGACTTTGCGGAGAGCACCACGCCGGCCGCTCGGGTCAGGCCCGAGAGAAGCCCCGAGGCTTCGTTGAGCACATTCTCCACCGACTTGCCGGCGCCGGCGACGCGCGACTCGATCTGCTTGCGCTCCTGGTCGCTCAGGTCGCCGATCTGCATCAGCGCATCGACGAAGAAGCGCAGGCCGAGCTCCGTCGGCAGCCGTCCGGCCGATGTATGCGGTGCGTAGATCAGTCCAAGCTGCTCGAGGTCCGCCATGACGTTGCGAACCGACGCCGGCGACAGCGGCGTGGTGATCAGCCGCGACAGATTGCGCGAGCCGAGCGGTTCGCCGGTCGTCAGGTAGCTTTCAACGATCTGGCGGAATATCTCCCGCGAGCGCTCGTTGATCTGCGCGAGGCTCACCTGCGTCCGGCCGATGGGAATGTCCTGGGACACCGAAACCCGCTCCTTCGGCTTCAGAATTGTCCATTCAGGCCAGCAACTTCAAGTCAAAGCGGCTTGAAACCGCGATCTAAGCTGGAAATCCGTAAAGCCTGGCCGGATTGTCGACCAGAATCTTGCGCCGCACGGCCGCGTCCGGCGTCCAGTCGTTGAACAGGTCGAGCAGGTGGCCGGCATTCGGCATATCACCCTCGATGCGCGGATGCGGCCAGTCGGAGCCCCAGATGAGCCGGTCGGGATTGGCCCGGACCAGCGCCTCGTGAAACGGCTGGGCATCCGGATAGTCCGGCGCGCGCGTGCTGAGCCGGTGCGCGCCCGACATCTTCACCCAGCAGCCGCCTTCGCCGGCCAGCCGGACAAGGCTTTGGAACCCCGGTGTGCCCGTTCCGGCGCGGGCATCGGTGCGGCCCATGTGATCGATCACCACCGGCAGTCCGATTTCCTTGAGGATCGAAATCGTGTCCGGCAGGTCCTTGACGTCGATCCAGAGCTGCATGTGCCAGCCCAGATCCTTCATGACCGGCACGAGCTTCCTGGCATTCTCCAGTGTTACGCCGCCGCGATAATGCAACTGCCCGCCGCGGAAGAAATGGTTGAAGCGCAGCGCGCGGATGCCGAGATCGTTCCAGCGTTTCAGTTCGGCGACCGGCACCGTCTCGTCGGCGACCGCCACGCCGCGCAGCCGCTTCGGATACCGCGCCAGCGCATCAAGCATCGCCGAATTGTCCCGGCCGTGCGCGCTGCCCTGCACCAACCCGCCGCGCGCGAAGCCGAGCGTATCCAGCATCTGCAGGTACTTTTCCAGCGGCGCGTCCGGCGGCGTGTAGCTGCGGTCGGGGCCATATGGAAACCGATCCGACGGCCCAAACACATGGGCATGGGTGTCGCACGCATTCGGCGGCGTCGGGATTTTCGGCGGCACCGGATCGAGGGGTGCTGGACACGCTGGGATCATTTGCTGCGACAATTCCTTCCACCCGGCCGACCTGCCGGCGGCGCCAAACCTGTTATGCTCCGGACCACAGGTCAAGGCACAGGTCAGGGCGCGCGTTCACGCGAGGCCGACGCGCCGGCGATCAGAAGAACTCGCGCCAGCCAGGGAGGAATTGCGCATGAGAAAAGTGCATTGCGTTCGCTTGCCCAGCGTTCTGGGCGCTCTGTTCATCTGCATCCTGACATTGTTCGGGGCCGCCGCAGCCCACGCGCAAGCCTATCCCAACAAGTCGATCACCATGATCGTGCCGTTCGGACCGGGCAGCGCCACCGATACGGTGGCGCGCGTCATCGCGCAGCCACTCGGCACGGCACTCAACCAGAATATCGTGGTCGAGAACCGGCCGGGAGCTAACGGTGCGCTCGCGGCGCTCTACGTCGCGCGCGCGGCCCCGGACGGCTACACGCTGTTTCTCAGCACCAACAGCCCGCATTCCGCAGCGCCGTTCCTGATGAAGAACGTCAGCTACGACGCGGTCAACGACTTCGCGGCGATATCGCGGGTGGGAAGCTACACCCTGATGCTGGTGCTCCATCCGAGCATTCCGGCCACGTCAGTCAAGGAGCTGATCGCCCATGCCAAGGCCAATCCCGGCAAGCTGACGTTCGCGAGCGGCAACACCTCGGGCGTCGTGGCCGGCGAGACACTGAAGTATTGGGCCAAGATCGACATGCTGCACGTACCCTACAAGAGCGCACCGCCGGCGCTTCAGGATCTGCTCGCCGGCCGGGTGTCGATGGCGTTCAACGACTTCACCACCGCTATTCCGCATGTCCGTGCAAACACCTTGCGGGCGCTCGCCGTCACGCGGATCAAGCGCAGCTCGCTGTTTCCGGAGCTGCCGACCATGGACGAGGCCGGCGTGACCGGGTTCGACATGGATTCCTGGGCCGGCATGTTTGTCCCTGCCAAAACCCCGCCGGAGATCGTGAACAGGCTCAACGCGGAACTGCGAAAGATCATCGATAGCGACGAGGTGAAGTCGAGGCTGCGCAACGTCGGGTTCGAGGCGTTCTCGAGTTCGGCGCCGGAGATGGACGACTTTGTCAAAGTCCAGCTCGACAAGTGGGGCAAGATGATCAAGGACGCCGGCATCCAGCCGGAATGAGCCCCCACGGCCGCCCGCCCCTTGTCGGTTGGGATGTTGGCACCTAAAAGCGTGCTCGGCGCAACGTCCGCGCCGGGCAGGAGACCCCTATGCGGCCCAGCCGCCGACAACCCGACGAGCTGCGCGCCGTATCGCTCGAACGCGGCGTGGTGAAATATGCCGAAGGTTCGTGCTTCGTGAAGTTCGGCGACACGCACGTGCTGGTCACCGCCACGTTGGAAGAGCGGCTGCCGCCGTGGCTCAAGGGCCAGGGCCGCGGCTGGGTCACCGCCGAATACGGCATGCTGCCGCGCGCGACCCACGAGCGGACGCGCCGCGAGGCCTCGGCCGGCAAGCAGAGCGGGCGCACCGTCGAGATCCAGCGCCTGATCGGGCGCAGCCTCCGCTCCGTGATCGACCTTCCGGCGCTCGGCGAGCGGCAGATCAGCATCGACTGCGACGTGATCCAGGCCGACGGCGGCACCCGGACCGCGTCGATTACCGGCGCCTGGGTGGCGCTGCACGACTGCCTGTCCTGGATGAAGGCGCGCGAGATGATCAAGGCCGATCCGCTGCGCGATCATGTCGCCGCGGTGTCGTGCGGCGTGTACAAGAATGTGGCCGTGCTCGATCTCGACTACGCAGAGGATTCCGACGCCGAGACCGACGCGAACTTCATCATGACCGGCTCGGGCAATATCGTCGAAGTCCAGGCGACCGCAGAAAAGACGCCGTTCAGCGAGGCGGAGCTGCTCTCGCTGCTGGCACTGGCCCGCAAGGGCATCGGCAAGCTGGTCGATCTGCAGAAGATGGCGGTGATGTAACGCATGGCGCATCGCCGCATCACCGGCCGGCTCGTGGTCGCAACCCACAATCCGGGTAAGCTCGCCGAGATGCGCGACCTGCTTGCGGTCTACGGCATCGAGGCCGTGTCGGCGAGCGAGCTTGGATTGCCGGAGCCCGACGAAACCGGCACAACGTTCTGCGCCAACGCGCGAATCAAGGCCGATGCGGCCGCCAAGGCGTCGAACATGCCGTCGTTCGCCGACGATTCCGGTCTCACGGTCGACGCACTCAACGGCGATCCGGGCATCTATTCGGCGCGATGGGCCGGGCCGGACAAGGACTTTCGTTTTGCGATGAACAAGATTCAAAGCCTGCTGGTCGAGCGCGGCGCGAAAAGTGCCGAGCAGCGGCGTGGCCATTTTGTCTCGGCGCTTTGCGTGTCGTGGCCCGACGGCCACGCCGAGGAGTTCGAAGCCACGGTCGACGGCACGATCGTCTGGCCGCCGCGAGGAACCGCGGGCTTCGGCTACGACCCGCTGTTCAAGCCGGACGGTCACGAGCGCACGTTCGGCGAAATGCCGGCCGAAGAGAAACACGGCCTGCCGCCGCACGGGCGCGGCCTTTCGCATCGCGCGAAAGCATTTCTCAAGCTCGCGGAGGCGTGTCTTGAAAAGCGCTGATGCAGAGGCCTTCGGCGTCTACGTGCACTGGCCGTTCTGCCTGTCGAAGTGCCCGTATTGCGACTTCAACAGCCATGTCCGCCACGCCGCGATCGACGAGCAGCGGTTTCTGCGCGCATTCGAGGCCGAGATCGCTTCGAGCGCCGCGCGGGCGCCCGGACGGACGGTCACTAGCATTTTCTTCGGCGGCGGCACGCCGTCGCTGATGCAGCCGGCGACGACGGCTGCGATCCTCGACGCCATCGGCAAGCACTGGAGCGTCGATCCCAAGGCCGAAGTCAGCCTCGAAGCGAACCCGACCAGCGTGGAAGCGACGCGCTTCCGCGGCTATCGCGCGGCCGGCGTCAACCGCGTGTCGCTCGGCGTGCAGGCGCTCGACGATGGTTCGTTGAAAGAGCTTGGCCGGATGCACACCGCGCAAGAGGCGCTCGATGCCGTCGCGGTCGCCCGCGCGAATTTCGAGCGTTACTCGTTCGACCTGATCTATGCGCGCCCGCGCCAGACGCCGGAGCAATGGGGCGTCGAGCTCAAGCGCGCCATTGGCGAGGCCGCCGAGCATCTGTCGCTCTACATGCTCACCATCGAGCCGGACACGCCGTTCGCCACGCTGCACCGGACCGGCAAGCTCGTGACGCCCGACGACGACACCTCGCGCGAACTCTACGATCTCACGCAGGAGGTTTGCGCCAGCGCCGGCCTGCCGGCCTACGAGGTTTCGAACCACGCAAGGCGCGGCGCCGAATGCCGGCACAACCTCGTCTACTGGCGCGCCCACGAATATGCCGGCATCGGCCCCGGCGCGCATGGCCGCCTCGACACCGAAGGCAGGCGCTACGCCACCATGACCGAGAAGCGCCCGGAGGCCTGGCTGACGCGGGTGGAGTCGCTCGGCCACGGCATCGTCACCGACGACCTGCTGCTGCCGGAGGAGCGCGCCGACGAATTCCTGCTGATGGGACTGCGGCTGGCCGAAGGCATCGACCCCGCCCGTTACACCGCGCTGTCGGGCCGCACGCTCGATCCGGGCCGCATCGCGATGCTGGCCGAACACGGTTTCATCGAGCGCGACCGCGACGGCAGCCTGCGCGTCACACCCGCAGGCTTCCCGGTGCTGGACGCTGTGGTGGCCGACCTGGCTGCATAGCCGCCCGCCCCTGCCTCAACCGCAGGCATAAAGACGCGAATTGCCTCGGAACTCCGGACCGTAATACCTCGTTTTGGTCACAGCCCTGCGCTTCAATGGGCACGGTATTTGGCTTGGCCCGATTGCACGAAGGGTTGTCCTGTGCGGCGATTATTGTGCGTATTTCCCCGCTACGCGCCCTCGTTCGGCTCCTTCGAGTTCTCATACCCTCTGACCGACGGGATTCGCGCGTTCATGCCCCCGCAGGGTCTGCTGGTGATCGCAGCTTCCGTGCCGCCGGGCTGGCAGGTTCGTTTCATTGACGAGAATCTCGAAGCAGCAGGCGAAGACGACTTCGCCTGGGCCGAGGTCGTGTTTGTCAGCGGCATGCACGTGCAGCGGCAGCAAATGGAGCACATCCGGCGCCGCGCCCATGCGCTCGACCGGACCGTCGTGCTGGGCGGCTCGTCGGTATCCGCCTGTCCCGAGCACTATCCGGATTTCGACTACCTGCATGTCGGCGAGATGGGCGACGCAACCGACGAATTGTTCGCACGGCTCGAGCAAGACGCCGCGCGCCCGGCCTGCCAGATCGTGTTGACCACCCTCGAGCGGCGGGAGCTCACCGAGTTTCCGGTTCCGGCCTATGAGCTGGCGCAACTCGGCCGTTATTTCATCGGCAGCATCCAGTTTTCCAGCGGCTGTCCGTACCAATGCGAATTCTGCGACATTCCCGCGCTCTACGGACGCAATCCGCGATTCAAGACCGCTGCCCAGGTCTGCGCCGAACTCGACAAAATGCTGGCCTGCGGGCTGTCCAACGCGGTGTATTTCGTCGACGACAATTTCATCGCACACCGGCGCGCCGTGCGGGAGCTCTTGCCGCACCTGATCGATTGGCAGAAGCGAAACCGCTATCCGTACTCGCTGGCCTGCGAAGCGACGCTGAATATCGCCAAGCGGCCGGAAATTCTCTCGCTGATGCGCGAAGCGATGTTCGAGACGGTGTTCTGCGGCATCGAGACGACGGACCCGGAGGCGCTCAAGGCCATCGCCAAAGAGCACAACAACATGGTGCCGATCCTCGAAGCTATCGAGACGCTGAACAGCTATGGCCTGGAGGTGGTATCGGGAATCATCGTTGGCCTTGACACCGATACGCCGGACAGCGGCGAGCGCCTGCTCGAATTTGTCGAGCGCTCGCAAATCCCGCTGCTGACGATGAATCTGTTGCAGGCGCTGCCGCGCACGCCGCTTTGGGACCGGCTCAAGCGTGAGCAGCGCTTGATCGAGGACAGCGACGACCTCGAATCCAATGTCGTGTTCCGTCTGCCCTATGAGCAGGTGCTGGCCACCTGGCGCGAATGCATGCGTGTGGCCTATCGGCCGGAAGCGCTCTATGCGCGCTATGAGCACCAGATCCGGGCGACCTACCCCAACCGCCTGCATCCGCCGGACAGCGCGCTCCGCGCACCCACGGGGCGAAACATTCGCCGCGGACTGACGATCCTCGGGCGCCTCATCTGGCATGTCGGTATCCGCGGGACATACCGGCGCGCGTTCTGGCGATTTGCCCTGGGCCGGCTGCGGCGTGGCGATCTGCACGGCCTGATCATGGTGAGCCTGGTCGCACACCATCTGATTCTGTTTGCCGAAGAGGCCTCGTCGGGGCGCCGCGACGCATCGCACTACACTTTCAAACCGCGCGAACGGCTGGTCGCGGCGGAATAACGCCCGATCGAGCCAACAGCGAAGGTCAGATTCCCGATCCGCCGAAAGCGCGCGGCGGCGGGCCGATCACCTGGCCGCCATTCGGCGTGACGCGCATCACCGCAAGTCCGCGCTCATTGGTGCCGTCGCTGCGGAAGCGGAACAGCCCGTCGATGCCGGCGAAGCCCGACGGATTGGTCAAGGTCTGGTCGGAGAAGCGCTGCGGCCCTTGCGTCTTCACCAGCGCAGCCACCAGCGCCACCGCGTCGTAGGCGAGCGTCGCGGTGCGCACCGGATCCTGGCCGTAACGCGAACGATAACGCGACGCGAAATTGCGGAAGCCGGTGCCCTCGGGCGCCGCATACCAGCCGCCGTGCAGAGACGTATCGGCAAAGATGCGCGGGTCATCCCACAGTCCGGTGCCGAGAAGCTGGCGCTTGGTCATTCCGGCCGCCATCAACGCCTGTACCACCGACGGCACCACCTCCGGACCTTCGGGGATGAACACAGCGTCCGCGCCCCTGGCGGCTTGCGCCACGACCTTCGCGGGAATCTGCATCCTGGTGGCGTCGAGCGAGTAGCGCTCCAGCGCGACGATGCGCCCGCCCTTGCGCGCCACGACTTGTTTGAATTCGGCCTCGACCACGTTGCCGTAGGCGCCCTCCGACAGCATCGCGGCGAACGAGCGCTTGCCGTTGGCGACAGCGTATTCGACGATGCGGTCGACGTCGGACTCCGGCAGGAAGCTCAGGAGATAGACGCCGCGCGCCGCGACCGTGGCGTCGGTGGAGAACGCGATCACCGGCACGCCGCGCTGCCGCGCCACCGCGCCGACGGTGCCGACGGAGTGCGCGAACAGCGGACCGACGATGATCTCAGCGCCTTCGGCCAGCGCTTGCTGGGCGGCCTGCTGCGCGCCGCCGGAATTGCCGCCGTCGTCCTTCACCAGAAGCTGGACGTTCGGGCTGTTGAATTCGGCGAGCGCCATCTCTGCGGCGTTCTTCATCGACACCGCCACCGTGCCGGCATTGCCGCCCGCCGAGAGCGGCAGGATGAGGCCGACCCGGACGCCGCCGGTCGTGCCGATCTCGCCGGGCGCCTGCGGCGCCCCCGGCTGCGGCTGCTGCGACGCCGACGGCGAGGTCGCGTTGACCAGTTCCGACACCGCCGAGCACGCGGACAGCACGGCCAGCGCGCCGGCCATCAGGCCGAAAGCACAGGCGCGGCGCGACACAAGGGATTGAAGCTGGACCCGCAAGCCCGGGACCATGACCGGATACCTCAACGAAAGCGCTGGCTCTGGCAGCACATAACGGCAACCCGGCATCATGAAGACGATAGGTTAACCGAATGGAAAGGATAAGGAATCCCTTCCACAAGCGATGACGCTGTCCCGGATGGCCGGTACAATGCCCACCATGCAGGACAATCGGGCCGATATTCGGGCCAGCAGTCGGCCAAAGACCTACATCGCGGCGGGCCGGCCGGTCGAGTCCCCGCGGCTCGCGCCCGGCCTGCATCTTGTCGCAACCCCGATCGGGAACCTGCGCGACATCACCATCCGGGCGCTGGAAACCCTCGCCGCGGCCGACGTCATCGCCTGCGAGGACACCCGCATCACGCGGCGGCTTCTCGACCACTACGGAATTGCGACGCCGCTGACCCCCTACCACGAGCACAACGCCGAAGCCGCCCGCCCCAAGCTGCTGGGCCGGCTCGCCCAAGGCGAGACCGTGGCCCTCGTTTCCGACGCCGGAACGCCGCTGGTGTCGGACCCGGGCTTCAAGCTGGTGCGCGCCGCCCGCGAAGCAGGCCACCCCGTCATCGCAGCACCAGGCCCTTCGGCCCTTCTGGCGGCCCTGACCAGTTCAGGCCTGCCGACCGACCGGTTCTTCTTCGAAGGCTTCCTGTCCGCGAAGGACGGCCAGCGGAAAGCCCGGATCGCCGAGCTTGCGCGGATCCCGGCGACACTGATCCTTTACGAGAGCGGCGCACGGATCGCGCGAACGCTTGCGGCGCTGGCCGAAGGCCTTGGCGCAAGGCAGGCGGCGGTTTGCCGCGAACTGACCAAGCTGCACGAGGAGGTCCGGCGCGGAAACCTGTCGCTTCTCGCCACGCAATATGCGGAGGGCGCCGAGACGCGCGGCGAGTTCACTGTCGTGGTCGAGCCGCCCTCGGCCGATGCCGCCATGCCCGACCCGAACGAAGTCGATGCGTTGCTGCGCCGCGCCTTGCGGAATGCGTCGGTCAAGGACGCGGTCAGCGACGTCGCCGCGGCGACCGGACTGCCGCGGCGGGAAATCTACCAGCGCGCACTGGCTCTCGGAGATGACGGCGATGGCGCGTCGAAGTAGCGCCGATCCGCCGCGGCCGGAGCGCGTCGCAGCGTTCGGGCTGGGGCTTTCGGCGGAAAGCCGCGCCGCGGCCTATCTCATCGCCAAGGGCTACCGGATCGCGGCGCGGCGCTTTCGCAGCCCGGTCGGCGAGGTCGATATCGTCGCGCGCCGCGGACGGGTGCTGGTGTTCGTCGAGGTGAAGGCGCGCAACACGCTCGACGCCGCGGCCGAGTCGCTGCAAACGCGCCAACAGCGCCGGATCGCCGCTGCAGCGTCGTTCTGGCTTTCGCTCAACCCGCATGACGTGGACAGCGATATCCGCTTCGATGCGGTTCTGGTCGCGCCGGGGAAAATTCCGCGCCACATTCCGGCGGCGTTCGAGGCGGAGTAGCTTGGCAGCCCGCCGGGGCGAACCTTACATCGATCGCTGGTGCAACAGAGAGCCGGGTAGGCTAAAGGAAGCGCATGGTTTTGAACGTCGCAGTGCAGATGGACCCCATCGAGCGGATCAACATCCGCGGCGATTCGACGTTTGCGCTTCTGCTGGAGGCTCAAGCGCGCGGTCATAAGCTGAGTTATTACACGCCCGACAAGCTCGCTTTGCTGAACAACTTTTTGTTCGCCACCGTTCAACCACTGTCTGTGCGCGACAAGGCCGGCGACCATTTCACCCTGGGCGAGCCAAAGCGCGTCATGCTCACCGAGCTCGACGTCGTGCTGCTGCGCCAGGATCCGCCGTTCGATCTTGCTTACATCACGACGACGCATCTCCTGGAAAGAATCCATCCGGACACGCTGGTCGTGAACGACCCGGCGCAGGTGCGCAACGCGCCGGAAAAGATGTTCGTCAACATGTTCGTCGACCTGATGCCACCGACGCTGATCACGCGCGATCTCGCCGAGATCAAGGCGTTCCGCGCCGAACACAATGACATCGTGATGAAGCCGCTTTACGGCCACGGCGGTGGCGCGGTGTTCCGGATCGCCAAGGACGATCTCAATTTCGGCTCGCTGTACGACATGTTCTCGGTGACGTTCCGCGAGCCGTGGGTGATCCAGAAATTCCTCCCGGCGGTGAAGGACGGCGACAAGCGCATCATCCTGGTCGACGGCGAGTTTGCCGGTGCGGTGAACCGGGTGCCGGCTCCGGACGACCTGCGCTCCAACATGGTGCGCGGCGGCTCGCCGAAGGACACCGAACTGTCGGCGCAGGAGCAGGAGATTTGCCGGCGGCTGCGCACGCCGCTTCGGGAGCGCGGCCTGCTGTTCGTCGGCATCGACGTGATCGACGGCCTGCTCACCGAAATCAACGTCACATCCCCCACCGGAATCCGGGCCATTAAAAATCTCGGCGGACCGGATGTGGCCGCAAAAATCTGGGATAAGATCGAGAGCAAGCGCCCGGCCCGCCAAACAAGCTCGGTAAGAGCAGGATCGTAAGCAAATACCATTGCATCTGGATATGTCAGACACCTCTTCGCTTCCCCCCGACGACGAAATCGACCTGCTGACGCGGCTCGCGATCAAGCACGGCACCGATAAATGGGGCCTGCATTTCTACACGCCGGTCTACAGCTCGTTCCTGCGGCGCATGCGCCGGCTGCCGATCCGCCTGCTGGAGATCGGCATCGGCGGCTACAACATGCAGAGCGTCGGCGGCGCATCGCTCTCGATGTGGGCCGACTACTTTCCGGAAGGCCGGATCGTCGGCATCGACGTCGCCGACAAACGGCTTGAGCTCGACCCGCGCATCGAGGTGCGCCGGGGGTCGCAGGAAGACGCCGATTTTCTCAACCGCGTCTGCGATGAGCTTGGTCCGTTCGACGTCATCATCGACGACGGCAGTCACATTCCGCAGCACGTCACGTCGAGCTTCAACATCCTGTTTCCGCGGCTGCGCGACGGCGGCTACTACATGATCGAGGATGTGCAGACGACGTTCTGGCCGCAGTTCGGCGGCTCAGCGCTCGGTGGCGCCACCATGCGGCTTGCAATGGCGACGCTGGAAAACCTGCATCACGCCGAGATCAAGGTCGCCCATCCGACCCGTCATGTCGACGATCTGTCCAAATCGATCCGGTCGTTCCACGCCTTTCACAACCTGTTCGTGATCGAAAAGGGCGACAACACGGAGCCGTCCAATCACCGGTTTCGTCTCGACAACCCGCATGCGGCTCGTGCGCTGCGCATGATGGAGGCGCAGCTGAGCCAGAGGCCGACGGCCGCGGGCATCGCCAACATGGTTCAGGTCATGGCGGTCGGAGGGAACGTCGCGGGGGCCTGGACCGCACTGACCGAGGCGCTGGCCAAATGGCCGGACGATGCTTCGCTGTTGTATGCCGGTCTCAACATTGCGACGATCAGCAGCAACATCCCGCGCAAGCTCGAATATGTGAACCGGCTGGCCGAGCGCGAACCCGACAATGCCTGGCTGCAGGGATTGCGGCAGCAGACCGAAAACGAGGCCGCCGAGCCTGCGGTCAATCCGTGATTGCCGGCGGCGCGGTCAGAAACCCGCCACCATCTCCAGCGATCGGCCCGCCGCCGCATGTTCGCGCCGTGTGATCGCGAGCCTCTTGCTCACCTCGGGCGGCATGGCGATTTCACTCGCGAATTCGGGCCTCGCGGCAAGCTTTACTTTCCAGGCATGGACGCGTGGATGCAGCCGCTCAAGCGGATAGCCGCCGAGCGACAGCCGGTGCGCATAGATGAACCAGGCGATGTCGAGCACGCTCAGGGTGTCGCCCATCAAATACGGCTGGCCCGACAGTCGCTGGTTGAGGTCGTCGAACTCGGCGCGGAATTTCTGTGCCGAAGCGCGCGCCCGTTCATCGGGAAAGCCCTCGTGGGTTGCGCGCTGCCAGAACTCGATCTGAATCTCCTTCTCACGATCCTTCGCGCCCCCCACGGTGCCGCTGCCGTTCGCTGCGTAGCTTTGGAGCGCCGCGGCAGGCTTCGGCGGACCGGGCGGGTTGAACACAAAGCGGAAGCTCAGGGTTCGCAGGTCGAGATGCAGATCGTCCTCGTGCCGGAGCAGGGCCGCAACCTCCTTCTCATGGCCGGCGGGGATCAGCTTCGGAGACGGAAATGTTTGTTCGAGATACGCGATGATGTCGTTGCTCTCGATGTGCACCGCGCCGTCATGCACCAGCACCGGCACCAGACCGCGCGGATTGATACCGAGAAACCACGGCTTGAAGTTTTCGTTTGAATGCAAATCGACGGGATGCGACTCCCAAGCGATGCCCTTGAGATTGAGAAATATGCGAAGCTTCTGTGAGCACGAGGAGCCTGCGAAGTGCAACACGTGCACCCCCATCCAGGCGTGCACCTCGCGGGTCTTGATGTCGCTGTCGACGAGCTGAACCATATCCACACCTCCCGGCCGTGGCTGTCATTGAGCAGCCGACCTCACCGGGGCGGAGCGTCCGCGTCAAATAGAGCCGCGCTATCACCGGGATGGCCACAGTCAGTGAGCGCCGAACATCTCCGGCTCACCGCATTCGAAAATAAACAGCATCCGCTGCTTGCCGGGTTCGAAATGCTGGACCTGCCAGATCATCTCCTCCACCTCGCGCTCCGCGGCCTCGGCGTCGAGGCGGGCGAGACGCACGTGATTAAGCTCGTCTTGCAGGGTTTTCAGGTCGATCATGGGGGCCTCCAAAAGCCATGCCGGCACTGTACTTGAGTCGTTTTGTTCTGCAAATGTTCTTGTTGCCACAATTGGCGTCTGCTAGGCTTTTCCACGGTTGAGGGACAACCATGGTCCAGCGCGTCAGCACGGTGGCGTTCGAGGGCATCGAGGCGATGGCCGTCGATGTCCAGGTGCAGGTCGCGCCGGGATTGCCCGCGTTCAACATTGTGGGCCTTCCCGACAAGGCGGTGTCCGAAGCCAAGGAGCGCGTCCGCGCGGCGCTCGTGGCGTCCGGTCTCGCGCTGCCGGCGCGCCGCATCACCATCAATCTCGCGCCGGCCGACCTGCCGAAGGAAGGCAGCCACTACGACCTGCCGATCGCGCTCGGGCTGATGGGTGCGATCGGCGCGATTCCGCATGACGCGCTGGCGGGCTTCTCGGTGCTGGGCGAGCTCGGCCTCGACGGCTCGATCGCGGCGGTGGCCGGCGCCTTGCCCGCAGCGATCGGCGCAAATTCGCGGAATGAAGGTTTGATCTGCCCGGCGGCGTGCGGGCCGGAAGCCGCCTGGGCGAGCCCGGAGATGCAGATCGTCGCGGCGTCTTCGCTCATTCAGCTCGCCAACCACTTCAAGGGCACGCAGGTGCTGAGCCGGCCCAAACCCGGCATCCGCGCCGAGCCTGCGGGCGTTCCGCTCGATCTCGCCGACATCAAGGGCCAGGAAAGCGCCAAGCGCGCGCTCGAAATCGCCGCGGCCGGCGGCCACAACCTTTTGATGATCGGCCCGCCCGGCTCCGGCAAGTCGATGCTCGCCGCGCGATTGCCGACCATCCTGCCGACGCTGTCACCTGCCGAGCTGCTTGAAGTATCGATGATCGCTTCGGTCGCAGGCGAAATAAAGAACGGCGCGCTCACCGACCGGCGGCCATTTCGCGCACCGCATCATTCGGCATCGATGCCGGCGCTCGTCGGCGGAGGCTTGCGCGCCAAGCCCGGCGAGATTTCGCTCGCGCATCATGGCGTGCTGTTCCTCGACGAGCTGCCGGAATTCCAGCCGTCGGTGCTCGACGCGCTGCGCCAGCCGCTGGAGACCGGCGAAGTCGTGATCTCGCGCGCCAATCACCGGGCCACCTATCCGGCGCGCTTCATGCTGGTCGCGGCGATGAACCCCTGTCGCTGCGGCCATGCCAGCGATCCGGGCTATGCCTGCCGCCGCGGCCCGAGCAAGCGCTGCGCGGCCGAATATCAGACGCGGATTTCCGGGCCGTTGCTTGACCGGATCGATCTCAACATCGAGGTGCCCGCGGTCACCGCCGCCGACCTGATCCTGCCGCCGCCGGCCGAAGGCAGCAAAGAGGTCGCGGCGCGTGTCGCCCGGGCCCGCGCGGTGCAGGCGGAACGCTATGCCAGGTTGGGACTCGACGGCGTCCTCACCAACTCGGCCGCGCCGGCCGCCGTGCTGGAAGACGTTGCCCGTCCCGACAACACCGGGCTCGCCTTGCTGCGCGATGCGTCCGACGCCATGCGGCTGTCGGCGCGGGGCTATCATCGCGTGCTGCGGGTGGCGCGGACGCTCGCCGATCTCGACGGGGCGGACAAGATCGGCCGCGTGCATCTCGCGGAGGCGTTGTCGTATCGTGCACTGGCTGACGATTTGAGTCGCGCGGCATAAGCAGGCACTCTTCGCGCGAATCTTTGGTTCAACCGGCATCTCAATTCGCCACCTCGTCAGCCAGGCAGGCCCGGATGTACAAGCTGATCACAATTCTGGCAGCCGCAATCCCGATCATCCTGTTCTTGAGAACAATCATCTTCGGAAAATCGAAGGTGTTGCGCGAGGCGACATCTGAATTCAGACGGCAAGTCGATTATCTGGTCTGGGGATTTGTATTTCTGATTGGCTGCGCTCTCGTCTATTCGGTCGGCACGCTGATCCATTCCATGTGGAAATAAACGCTGCAGCCGGCGATGCAGACGGCCGCGGCAGCTTCGCTCATTCCTCCGGCCAGCCACTTCAAGGGCCTGGTTCACTTCACATAAGCGTCGGTATACAGCCCATCGTAGGACTTCAGCTTCTCGTCCGGGTTCATCAATCTCGCTTCGATATTGAAATTGTCGGCGTTCTCCAGCGCTGCGACCGGCACGGCAGCCGTCTGCGGCGTTGAGCGCCGAATGATGTCGACCGACGCGATCAGCACGGCGTCGTCGAAGTTCGAGAACTGCTTCTTCAGCAACGCAAACAGGCCCTGCGGATTGTCGCGGATATAGGCCATCGCCTCGCTGAAGGTGCGGCCCATCTTCTCGCACAACGATCTTCGCCTCTCGCAAGTCTCCGGCTTCGTCGCCAGCACGTTGAAGGCCAGCGGCACGAGATGCGGCGGATCGTTCCGGCTGCCGCTTGCGACCAGCACCGCGGTGCCCTCCACCACCGGCTTGCGCGGCCAGGGCAGCACCGTGGAGATACCGTCGATCGCCTTCGTTTGCATCGCCGCCAGCATGTTGTCGCCGGCCATCGCGGTGACCCTGATGGTTTCAGGGTCGAGTCCGCCAATCAGCGCGACGACCCGCAGATAGGCATGCACCACCGAATTGATGCCGCCCACCGCGAACGTGTGGCCCTTGAGGATTTGTGCGCGTTTCGCGAGCGGTGCGTTCGGATCGAAGCCCGCCGCGTCGGCGATCTCCTTGCGGATCGAGATTTCAACGAACGGCTTGTCGAAGGTGTTGACCAGCGCCAGCAGCCTTTGTCCCTTCGCCGCCGCCCGCGTCAGCGACAGTCCGGAAATCTGGCCGAAGTCGGCGCTGCCGGAGATCACCGCATTGGTCGAGCCGACACCGGCGACGACGATGCACTTGACCCGCAGCCCGTTCTTTTCCCAGAGGCCGAGCCCGTCGGCGACATAGCCCGCGGTGAACGGAAACCCCACAGCCGGCAGCGCCATGGTCACATCTTCGAGCGGCTGTGCGCCAAGCGGCGTCGCCGCCGCACACAGCGAAACGGCGAAGGCCGCGAGCGCGCGCCGCATCATCCCACCTGCTCGCGCCAGTAGCCCAGCGCTTCCTGGCCGGCGCGATCCGAATAGCTGAACAGCTCGAGCTCGTCGTTGGCCGCAAAGCTGTACGGAGTCCACGGCGGCGCGACGAACACGTCGTGCGGCGCGATCCGGAATTCGCTGTCGCCGACCTTCGCGGTGCCCTCGCCGCGATGGACGGCGAACACCGCGCTGCCGGTCGAACGGTACGTTTGCCCGGAAAACCCCGCAGGCAGCCGCTGCATCGACACCGCCATGGTCGGGAACGGATGCCGGCCGGTCGCAGGATTGGCGTAGCGCAGCTTGAAGCCGTGCGCCGGATGCGATTTTCCCGCGCGCGCAAGGCTGTCGAGCGCGGTACGTGTGCGCTCGTAGGGATAGATCAACACCGGCGTCGAATGGCCGTCCGAGTGAAACTCGTCGGGAATGAGATTCATGCCGTAGACCGAAACCGACTCGCCCTCTGGCCGGTCGAGCGGCTGCTTCTCCTCGGGGTAAGCCTCGTAAAACGCCGCGCCGAAAAAGCGGGCGAACGGCGTATCGAGCCCGTCGAGCCAGACCACCGGCACGGCGCCGTGATTGCCATGATCGTGCCAGGCCCAGGCCGGCGTCACGACGAAATCGCCGGGCTTCATCGGCAGCTTCTCGCCCGCGACCGCGGTGTATGCGCCTTCGCCTTCGACGATGAAGCGCAGCGCGCTCGGCGTATGCCGGTGCGACGGCGCGACCTCGCCCGGCATGATGATCTGCAGGCCGGCGAACAGGGAATCGCAGACGAAGGTCGTGCCGCGCAGGCTCGGGTTTTCCAGGCACAGCACGCGGCGTGATGCCTCTTTCTTGGTGACCATGTCGCAGGCGCGGATGAGCTGCGGCCGCACATCGGCGTAGCTCCAGTGCGCCGGCACGCATTTGGTGCCGGGCTTCAGCCCGCCGACCCGCTCCCACAGCGGAAACAGGCTCATGTCCTTCACTTCGTCGACAAAGCGCCCGTAGTCGGAATTGGCTCGGCTGGCGACTGCCATGGTCGGCTCCCGGTGAGATGAGCGGCAAACTGTCCCGCGCCCAAACTGTCCCGCGCCGGAGGATCGCGCGTCAACCCTCGTTAAGCCGACGGTAACCCTAACGAGGTATTGTGGTGCGCGTAAACAGTAATGCGGAGTGTGGTGAGCGTGAACAGTATCAGCAAAGTCCTCGTGCTCACCGCGGCTCTCGCCGTCCCCGCCGCCGCCGCCGCATACGCCATGAAGGCTGTGCCAAAGCAGCCGCTCTGTTTCGCCAGCGGCGCGTCGACCTACCAGATCGTGACCAACGTGACGGCGCCGGACTATCGCATCCGGATCGACGCCCAGGCCGCGCGTCCCGATCTCAAGATGCTTCTTGTCGATCGCCCCGAGCATGCCGACTTCGTGCTGGTCGACGACTTCAGCGGCGACGAGCCGCGCACCTGCAAATCCTCGACGCCGATCCGCACCGTCACGCTCGATGCGGCGGCCGGCAAGCCCGACGTCACGGTCCAGCTCTCGGCCGACGCCAAGAGCGCCGATTACAAGCTCTATGTGCATTCGGCGCGCTTCTCCCAGCAGGATGCCGCCGCGCTGCTGGCCGCGATGTGGAAGGCCGACCAGCGCCGCACCGTCGCCTGGACCGCACGCTAGCCGGTTCACGGCGCGCCTTAACGTCCCGTCAACCACCCCGCCAATCGCACGGCCGGTTCCTGCCCGTTAAAGGAGAACCGCAAGGTTCTCTCGCCCAAAATCCCCGCGAGTGAAATTGCGGATGGGGCCGTTCGCCGACGCGCAGATAAGCCGCGCGACGAACGTGGGGGCAAGGGGCAGGCGTTCGATGCAGGTTCGTCCGATGACGGGCATACCGCGCGCGAGCTATCGCGCGATCCGCCGGGCTTTGTTGTGGCTGCTGCGCTGGACTTTCATCGCCATCGGCGCAGCCACCGCAGCCTCGGTGCTGTTCTCGTACCTCTATCACGTTAACGAAGAGATCTACGATCCGTCGTTGTTTGCGATCGGCGTCGGCGGCCTGTTCTCGATGATTTGCGGACTCATGCTCATGGTTCTGACCCGCAACAGCCGGCTGAATCTGGAGCTGCGCAGCGCCAAGGCGCGCTGCGAGGCGCTCGCTGACAGCACCTGGGAATTGAAGGAGTCGGAAGCGCGCGCGACGAGCCTGCTTGAAGCGCAGGGTGACGTCATCGTGCGCCGCGACAAGGACGGCCGCATCACCTACGCCAACGACGCCTACTGCGCGCTGGCCGGTCTGCCGCGCGAAGCACTGCTCGGCTCGACCGCGGGGCTGCCGTCGATCCGACATGGCCGCGACAGCGTGCTACCCGACGGCACGCACCTGCACGACCAGCAGATCACAACGCCCACCGGCCCGCGCTGGCTCGCCTGGCGCGACGTCGTGGTCTGGGCCGAGCAGGCGGAATGCGCCGAGGTCCAGAGCGTCGGCCGTGACGTCACCGACCGCATGGAGGCGGAGCAGGCGCTGGGCGACGCGCGCGACGCCGCGGAAGCGGCAAGCCGCGCCAAGTCGCGCTTCCTCGCGATGGTATCGCACGAGATCCGCACGCCGCTCAACGGCATCCTCGGCATGGCGCAGCTTCTCGATGACACACAGCTCACGCCGGAGCAGACCACCTACGTCAGGGCAACCAGAACATCCGGCGAAGCGCTGCTGTCGCTGATCGAGGAGATCCTCGATTTCTCCAAGATCGAAGCCGGCAAGCTGGAGCTTGCCGCCGAGCCGCTGTCGCTCACCGCGCTGATCGAGGATGTGGTCGAGCTGATGAGTCCCGCGCGCGCAGGCGAAGGGACTTGAGATCGCGGCCGACGTCGACGAGCGATTGCCCGAGCGCGTGCTGGGCGACGTCACGCGTCTGCGTCAGGTGCTGCTCAACCTCGCGGGCAACGCCATCAAGTTCACCGAGACCGGCGGCGTCAGCGTCGTCGTCGAGGCCGGCGCCGGAGAGAGCGAGATTGCATTTGCGGTGCGCGACACCGGCATCGGCATCGCTGCGGACCAGCAGGCGCGCATCTTCCACGAATTCGAGCAGGCCGAGGGCGGCTCGAACCGGAAGTTCGGCGGCACCGGCCTGGGGCTCGCGATCTCCCGCCGCATCGTCGAGCGCATGGGCGGCCGCATCGAGGTCGAAAGCGTGCCCGGCCGCGGCTCGACCTTCCGCGCCTTCATCCCGCTGCCGCGGACCAAAGGCTCGGACGTGCTGCGGTTCGTGCCGCCCGCGCTGGACGGCCATGTCGCCCTGATGATCTCGCAGCCGACCGTCGAGGCCTGCATGATCAAGCGCCGGCTCACGCGCTGGGGCGCAAACGTGGAGCGCGCGGCTGCGAGCCTCGCGACGGACATTCTGTCGGAGCAGCGCTGGGATGCGGTGCTGGTGGATCTTTCGGTCGGCACGGACGCGGCGGCGGAGGTCGCGACGGCTGCGCGGGATGCCGTCGCGCGGCGCATCGTCCTGATCACGCCGGGCGAGCGCCATCGCCTTCCGGCTCTCATGGAGGCAGGTTTTACCGGCTATCTGGTGAAACCGGTGCGCTCCGTCTCGCTCAAGGCCCAGCTATCTGCGGCATCCATATTGGAGAGCACTTCCGCCGAGATCGCGCCGGACACAGCGACGGTAGATACAAAAACGCCGGCCCCTGCAACACAGTCCCTGTCGGTGCTGGTTGCGGAAGACAACGACATCAACGCGCTTCTCATTCGCTCGCTGCTGACACGGCTCGATCACAGTCCGGAGGTCGCGCCGGACGGCGCGGCGGCGATCGAGTGCTGGCTGGCCGCACGCGAGGCCGGCAAGCCCTACGACCTGATCCTGATGGACGTCCACATGCCGGACATCGACGGTCTCGAAGCCGCGCGCCGCATCCGCGCCATCGAAATCGAAAGCGGCAGCCCGCGCACGCGGATCATCGCGCTCACCGCCAATGCGTTCGACGAGGATCGCGAGGCCTGTCTGGCCGCGGGGATGGACGGCTTCCTGGTGAAGCCGCTGGACCGCGAGCGGCTGGTCGAAGCGCTGGCATCGGGTTCAGACAAATCGTCCGCCGCGGCGTGACGCCTAGAGCCTTCGCAGCGCCACGTCCTCGACCATGTGGCTCTCGCCCTTTTTCAGGATGAGATCGGCGCGCTGACGGGTCGGCAGGATATTCTCGTGCAGGTTTGCGAGATTGATGCGGTCCCAGATCGAGGTCGCCGTCGCCGCCGCCTCGTCGTCGCTCAATTTGGAATAGCGGTGGAAGTAGGATTTCGGATCGCGGAACGCCGTCTCGCGAAGCGTCAGGAACCGATCGACGTACCAGTGCTTGAGCACTTCCTCGTCGGCGTCGAGATAGACCGAGAAGTCGAAAAAATCCGAAACGAACGGGATCGCCTTGCCGTCGCGCGGCATGCGCCCGGTCTGCAGCACGTTCAGTCCCTCGACGATCAGGATGTCGGGCCGGTCGACCTCGACCCACTGGTTCGGCATCACGTCGTAGATCAGGTGCGAGTAGACCGGCGCGCGCACCGGACGGCGGCCGGCCTTCACGTCGGAGAGAAACAGCAGCAGCGCCGGCAGGTCGTAGCTTTCCGGAAAGCCCTTCTTCTCCATCAGGTTTTCACGCTCGAGCACCGCGTTCGGCAGAAGGAAGCCGTCGGTGGTGACCAGATCGACCTTGGGCACATTGGTCCAGCGCGCCAGCAGCGCCTGAAGCACGCGCGCCGTGGTCGACTTGCCGACCGCGACCGAACCCGCGACGCCGATGATATAGGGCATCTTGGCGTCCTCACCGCCGAGGAAGCGCTGCTGCGCGCGATGCAGCCGCTGCGTCGCCGCGACATAGAGCGACAGCAAGCGCGAGAGCGGCAGGTAGATGTCCTCGACCTCGCGCATGTCGAGCCGGTCGTGCAGCGAGCGCAGCCGGTTCACTTCTTCGGGCGACAGCGTCATCGGCATGTCGGCGCGCAGCGCCGCCCATTCCGACCGCGTGTAGGTCAGGTAAGGCGAAAGTCCGTCGTCGACGCGCTGTTCCATTCGGGCCTTCACTCGCGCGGGCGCGACGCCTTTTCTTCAAGCCCCGATTTCTTGGTGCGCGTTTCGAGCAGCGCCTCGACTTCGCCGAGCGAGACGCCGCGGGCATGCAACATGACGAGGAGGTGGTAGAGCACGTCGGCCGCCTCGCCGATCACGTGGTCGCGGTCCTCGCCGGTCACGGCGATCACCGCCTCGACGGCCTCCTCGCCGAACTTCTTGGCGCATTGCGACGCGCCCTTGTCGAGAAGCTTGCGGGTGTAGGACAGCTCGGCCGGTGCGGAGGCACGGTCGTTGATGCGCTGTTCGAGGTCCGTCAGGGTGAACTTGTTCATAGGCTTGAAATAGCACCTCTTCCGGCATGCGGGGAGTGGCCGCGGCCGCACGGCGCCATGACAAAGGCGTGGGCAGTCCCGTTCGGTTAACCGGGTGCCGTCCGGCCTATGGCCCGCGGCGTAGGCCTCAAGCTAGCATCGGCTCATGCCCGGTCCCGTCCTCGACTTCTGGTTCGATTTCGCCTCGACGTACTCCTACCTGACCGCGTCCCGCATCGGACCGCTAGCCGCCGAGGCTGGCGTGGAGGTCCGGTTCCGGCCGTTCTTGCTTGGCCCGATCTTCAAGGCGCAAGGCTGGGACACCTCGCCCTTCAACCTCTATCCGGCCAAGGGCCGCAACATGTGGCGCGACCTGGAGCGGGTTTGCGAGGACACGGGCCTGCCGTTCCGCAGGCCTGTGCCGTTTCCGCAGAACAGCCTGCTTCCGGCGCGCGTTGCGATTGCTGGCATGGGTCATGAAACCGGTGCTGGCTGGGGCAAGGCGTTTTCGGTTGCGGTCTACCGCGCGCAGTTTGCGGAGGGTCGCAGGATCGACGAGCCCGCAACGCTCGAAGCGATCCTGTCGGGCCTGAATATCGACGCCAACGCCGCGCTCGAGATCGCGCAGTCGGACGCGAACAAGCAGCGCCTCCGCTCGCAGACCGAGGAGGCGCAGCGGCTCGGCGTGTTCGGCGCGCCCACCTTCATCACCGCCGGCGGCGAATTGTTCTGGGGCAACGATCGCCTGGAGCAGGCGCTGCGCTGGGCGAAGCGCGGCGCCTAAGGATCGAGCCGCATCGGCAGGCCGGCCTTGGCCATATGCTGCTTCGCCTCGCGCACGGTGTGCTCGCCGAAATGGAAGATCGATGCCGCCAGCACCGCCGTGGCATGGCCGTCGCGAATGCCCGCGACCAGATGATCGAGATTGCCGACGCCGCCCGAGGCAATCACCGGCACCGGCACCGCATCCGCCACCGCGCGGGTCAGCGCAATGTCGAAGCCCGACCTGGTGCCGTCGCGGTCCATCGAGGTCAGCAGGATTTCTCCCGCGCCGAGCGACACCACCTCGCGCGCGTATTCGATCGCATCGAGCCCCGTGGGGTTGCGGCCGCCGTGGGTGAAAATCTCCCAGCGGTCCTTCTCGCCCGGATGCGAGACCTTCTTGGCATCGATCGCGACCACGATGCACTGGTCGCCGAACTTCTCCGCCGCCTCCTTCACGAAGGCGCGGCGGTTCACCGCGGCCGTGTTGATCGACACTTTGTCTGCGCCGCAGGTCAGGAGCTTGCGGATATCGTCGGTGGTGCGCACGCCGCCGCCGACCGTCAGCGGCATGAAGCACGCTTCCGCCGTCCGCTGCACCACGTCGAAAATCGTGTCGCGGTTCTCGTGGCTTGCCGTGATATCGAGAAAGCACAATTCGTCCGCGCCGGCCGCGTCGTAGGCGATCGCGGCTTCGACCGGGTCGCCCGCGTCGCGCAGGTTGACGAAATTGACGCCCTTGACCACCCGGCCGTCCTTCACGTCGAGACAGGGAATGACGCGGACCTTGAACATGCCGCCGGACCTATGCCATTGAGAGTGCTGAAAAATTCGTATCGCGCGCAAATATTGCCAGCGCGGTATACACGGTGCGCGCCAAGGCTGCCAGTCTCGATCGGACCGGCTGCCGAGGCCCGCGGCAAATCCGGGTGCGAGCGTGTTGTCCTCGATCAAGAACATCAAGAGCACGGTCCCCTACATCACGTTCCGCCGCTACAACAAGGCGCTGCGGCGGCTTGTGAAGCTGCCGGGCTATCTCGGCACCAGCCACACCTGCCCGGTCTGCGGCATCGGCCTGCGCGCCTTCAAGCCGATGTGGAAGTCCTACGGACGCAACATCGAACGGTTCGGCTACATCCACCGCCACCGCGAGATGGAGACGTTCAACCTCGAGGCGATGACCTGCCCCAAGTGCGACGCCACCGATCGCGAGCGGCTGATGGCGATCTACCTCGACGAAGCCTGGCCGTCGTTGAAGCCGGACCGGCCGGTCCGGCTGATCGACTTTGCGCCGGCCTATCCGCTCAGCCAGAGGCTCAAGCAATATCCGCGCATCGTCTACCGCAGCGCCGATCTGTCGCGCCGCGACGTGCAGGATCACATCGACCTGACCAACATCGCCTATCCCGACGAGTCGGCCGACATCTTCATCTGCTCGCATATCCTCGAGCACATCCCGGACGACCGGAAGGCGATGCGCGAGCTGCGCCGGATTCTGCATCCGGACGGCTTCGGCCTGATGCTGGTGCCGCTGGTGATCGGTGTCGACGAGACCGCCGAGGAGCAGGGCGACACTTCGATTGAATATCGCTGGAAGCACTTCGGCATGGGCGACCATGTCCGCCAGTACGGCCGTCGCGATTTTGTCGATCGACTTGCGCAGTCGGGCTTCAAGGTCGAGCAACTCGGCATCGCGCATTTCGGCGCCGAAAAATTCCGGCGGCACGGCATCGCGGAGAACTCGGTGCTGTATGTGGTACGCCGCTAGCTTCGCGCCGCGCGCAGCATCTTGAGCGCCTCGACCGCGTCCAGCCGGCCGTCATAGAGCGCGCGGCCCGCAATGGCGCCCTGCAATTTTTTGGCGCGCGGCTCGGTCAAAACCTTCACATCGTCGATCGAAGCCAATCCGCCGGACGCGACCACCGGAATTGAAATCGCGTCCGCCAGCGCAATGGTGGCGTCCCAATTGATGCCGCCTAGCATGCCGTCGCGCGACACATCGGTGTAGATGATCGCCGAGACGCCCGCGTCCTCGAATCGCCTGGCAAGGTCAAGCGCGGACAGCTCGGACGTCTCGGCCCAGCCATCGACCGCGACCTTGCCGTCCTTGGCGTCGAGCCCGACCGCGACCCGCTTGGGAAACTTCCTCGCGGCGTCTTTCACCAGCGCCGGATTTTTCACCGCAGCGGTGCCGATGATGACGCGGTCGACGCCCTTGCCGAGCCAGCCCTCGATGGTCGCCATGTCGCGGATGCCGCCGCCGAGCTGCACGCAGAGGCCGACCGTCTCCAGGATGCGGTCGACCGCCGCCCCGTTCATCGGTTTGCCGGCAAACGCCCCGTCGAGATCGACGACGTGCAGGTGCCGGAAGCCCTGTGTCTCGAAAATATGCGCCTGCGCCGCCGGATCGCGGTTGAACACGGTGGCGCGGTCCATGTCGCCCTGCTTCAGGCGCACGGCGAGGCCGTCCTTCAGGTCGATGGCGGGAAACAGGATCAAAGGCTGCTCGCGGACTTGAGGTCTTGTGCTTGGTCGGCCGCCGGCAACGGGCGGTTCACGGCTTCCAATTCAGGAAATTGGCGATCAGCGCAAGCCCAAGTTTCTGGCTCTTTTCCGGGTGGAATTGCGTGCCGGCCACGTTTCCGCGCGCAACCAGCGCCGTGACCGGGCCGCCGTATTCGGCCTCGGCCACCGTGTCGGCGGGGTCCGCCGGCCGAAGCTGATAGGAATGCACGAAATAGGCATGCAGGCCGTGCGGCCCCACCGGGATGCCGTCGAGCAGCTTGTGCGGCACCCGCGCCGAAAGCGTGTTCCAGCCCATGTGTGGAATCTTCAGTGACGGATCCGCCGGCGCGATCTTGTCGACCTCACCCTTGATCCAGCCAAGCCCGTCGGTCACCACATACTCGCGGCCGCGTTCGGCCAGAAGCTGCATGCCGACGCAGATGCCGAGGAACGGCCGGCCCTTGCCGCGCACGGTCTCCTCCAGCGCCGCGACCATGCCGGGCACCGCGTCAAGCCCACGGCGGCAGTCGGCGAAGGCGCCCACGCCGGGCAGCACCACGCGGTCGGCTTTTCTCACCGTGTCGGGATCGTGCGTCACCGCGATCGGCTGGGCGTACCCGCTTTCGCGCGCGGCGCGCTCGAACGCTTTCGCGGCCGAGTGCAGATTACCGGAGCCGTAATCGACGATCGCGACGCTCATGACCGACCAGGATCTGACTTCAGGTTCTTGGACGTGGCTCGGGTTGCGGAAACAGCCCGAGCACGTCGGGCGAAGACGGCGGAACGGACGACGCCGGCGGCGGCACATATGACGAAATCGCGGGCGCCGGAGGCAGCGTATCGCCGGACCAGGCCTCGAAGAAACGTCGCTCCGCCTCCTCGAGATCGCGCGCCGCGACGACGCCGACCTGCGTCCAGCGGCGGCGCAGGCTCCAGCGCCGCAAAGAGCCCGCTTCGCAGCCGATCAGCACCTGGATCAGCAACGCAACCGCGAACTTCACCGGCCCGGACAGGCCGAGCGCGAACAGGCCCCATTGCAGCGCCGCGCTGCCGACGACGGTGATCAGCAGCACCAGCCACAGCCGGTGCCAGAGCATCCAGACCGGCCCGAGCAGGAATGCCCAGAAATGGAAACCGTCGCGGACGAAACGGAAGCGGTCCGGATCGGCCACAATCTCGTTCTTGCGCGGATCCGGCTCGTGAACCGTATAGATTCTCATTTCACTCTCCGGCCGCCACGGCGGCCACTTCAGTTACCGAGCGTGCCCTTGGTCGAAGGCACCTCGCCCGCGGCGCGCGGGTCGATCGCGAAGGCCACCCGCAGCGCGCGCGCCAAGCCTTTGAAGCAGGACTCGGCAATGTGGTGATCGTTTGTCCCGTACAGCGTCTCGACATGCAGCGTGACGCCGGCGTTCATCGCGAACGCCTGGAACCACTCCTGCACCAGCTCGGTGTCGAACGCGCCGACCTTGTCGCGGCCGAACTGCGCCTTGAACACCAGGAACGGCCGGCCCGACACGTCGATCGCCACGCGCGTGAGTGTTTCGTCCATCGGCATGTGCACGCTCGCGTAACGGCCGATGCCCTTCATGTCACCGAGCGCCTTCTTCACCGCCTGGCCAAGCGCGATGCCGACGTCCTCGGTGGTGTGATGGTGATCGATGTGCAGATCGCCCTTGGCCTTCACCGTGATGTCGATGCGCGAGTGCCGCGCCAGCAGATCGAGCATGTGATCGAAGAAGCCGATACCAGTTGAGACGTTCGACACGCCCTTGCCGTCGAGATCGACCACGACCTCGATGTCGGTTTCCTTGGTGGTGCGCTTGATCGACGCGGTGCGGCCGTTGGTGGCGACGGCCAGCGCCCGTCCGGGCCTCTTCGCGGTCACTTTGCGGGCGCGCGCCATGGGAATTGCTTTCCGGTTCGATTTCGCGCCCTTTTATCAGGGGTTTGCGGGATTCGCCACCGCAGGTGCCCCGGATTTGCCTTGAGTTTGCAATGGCCTGAACGGCGTCTTACATGCTGACCGGCGGGGTATTGAGCATGCAGCAACCATCCCAAACCGATCTCTGGCACGGCACCACCATCCTGACGGTGCGCAAGAACGGCGTGGTCGCGGTCGGCGGCGACGGCCAGGTGTCGATCGGCCAGACCATCGTCAAAGGCAACGCCAAGAAGGTCCGCCGCCTCGCCAAGGGCGACGTGATCGGCGGCTTTGCCGGCGCCACCGCGGACGCCTTCACGCTGTTCGAGCGGCTCGAAGCCAAGCTCGAACAGTATCCGGGCCAGCTCACCCGCGCCGCCGTCGAACTCGCGAAGGATTGGCGAACCGACCGCTATCTCCGCCGTCTGGAGGCCATGATGATCGTCGCCGACAAGGACGTCTCGCTGGTGCTGACCGGCACCGGCGACGTGCTCGAGCCGGAGGCCGGTGTCATGGGCATCGGCTCCGGCGGCAACTACGCGGTCGCGGCGGCCCGTGCGCTCGCCGACGGCCCGCTCGATGCCGAGGCGATCGTGCGCAAATCACTCGATATCGCCGCCGACATCTGCGTCTACACCAACCGCAACGTCACCATCGAGACATTGAAGGCCTGAGCCATAGCGGGCATGTACAAGTTTCGCCCCATGACTGCCGATGATCTGCCGCTGGTGAGGCGCTGGCTTGCCATGCCGCATGTCGCGGAATGGTGGGGCGAGCCTGACGAGCAGTTCGGCCTGGTGAGCGGCGATCTCTCGCATCCGGCGATGGATCAATACATCGTCGCGTCCGACGACCGGCCGTTCGGCTATCTCCAGTGCTACCAGATGACCGATTGGAACACCGGATTCGGTCCGCAGCCCGAGGGCACGCGCGGGATCGACCAGATGATCGGCGAGCCGGACATGATCGGGCGCGGTCATGGCACAGCCTTGATCCGGTCGTTCGTCGAGGGCCTGCTTGCCACGGGCGCGCCGCGCGTCGTCACCGATCCCGACCCGACCAATGCCCGCGCGATCCGCTGCTACGAAAAGGCCGGCTTCGCCAGGGACCGTCTGGTCGACACGCCGGACGGCGTGGCGCTGCTCATGGTCCGGAGCGAAGGATCGCAATGACCGCCGAAGGTTCGATTCCGTTCGCAAGCGTGGCCGACCTCGCCATCCTCAAGGGCGCGGAATTGACCGGCGTTTATGTCTGGAAACACGGCGTGACGCTGAGCTTCAATAACGAGCCGCTCACCATCACGGTCGAAAACAACGCCGAGTTCCAGTCGCAGGGAAAAACGGAAATCTTCAACCAGGAGATCATCATAGGCTTCGGCGCCCGCATGCTGTCGCTGGTCGGACGCAGCGTATCCGACATCCACGCCGCCGAAGACAAGAACATCGTGCTGAGCTTCGACGACGGCGCAAAGCTTGCTTTGCGCCCCGACGACTCCGGCTACGAAAACTACACCGTCAACCTGCCGAACGGATCGGTTTTCGTCGGCTGACGCCACAACGGACCACCTTTGCAATGACCGACTTCTCGCCCCGCGAAATCGTCTCCGAGCTGGACCGCTTCATCATCGGCCAGGCCGACGCCAAGCGCGCCGTCGCCATCGCGCTGCGCAACCGCTGGCGACGCCAGCAGCTCGACGACAAGCTGCGCGAGGAGGTGCTGCCGAAGAACATCCTGATGATCGGCCCGACCGGCGTCGGCAAGACCGAGATTTCGCGGCGGCTGGCGCGGCTGGCCGGCGCGCCGTTCATCAAGGTCGAGGCGACCAAATTCACCGAGGTGGGTTATGTCGGCCGCGACGTCGAGCAGATCGTGCGCGACCTGGTCGAGGTCGGCATCGCCCTCACCCGCGAAAAGAAGCGCAAGGACGTGCAGGTCCGCGCCGAGCAGGCCGCCGAGATGCGCGTCATCGATGCGCTGGTCGGACCGAACGCCAGCGCCTCCACCAAGGAGACGTTCCGCAAGAAGCTTCGCGCCGGCGAGTTGAACGGCAAGGAAATCGAGGTCGAGGTTGCGGCCGGCGGCGGCGGCATGCCGATGTTCGAGATTCCCGGAATGCCCGGTGCGCAGATGGGTGCCATCAACATTGGCGACATCTTCGGCAAGCTCGGCGGCGGCCGCACCAAGACGCGACGCGTCACCGTGGAGGAGTCGCACGAGATTCTCATCGCCGAGGAGTCCGACAAGCTGCTCGATCAGGAAATTCTGGTGCAGGACGCCATCAAGGCGGTCGAGCAGAACGGCATCGTCTTCCTCGACGAGATCGACAAGATCGCCGGCCGCGAAGGCCGCAGCGGCGCGGATGTTTCGCGCGAGGGCGTGCAGCGCGATCTGCTGCCGCTGATCGAGGGCACCACCGTCTCGACCAAGCACGGCGCGGTGAAGACCGATCACATCCTGTTCATCGCGTCCGGGGCTTTCCATATCTCCAAGCCGTCGGACCTCCTGCCCGAGCTGCAGGGCCGGTTGCCGATCCGCGTCGAGCTCAAGCCGCTCACCCGCGACGACATGCGGCGCATCCTGACCGACACCGAGGCCGCCTTGATCAAGCAGTACGTCGCGCTGATGGGCACCGAAGGCGTGACGCTCGAATTCACCGCGGACGCCATCGACGCGATTGCCGACGTGGCGGTGGCCGTGAACTCCAGCGTCGAGAACATCGGCGCGCGGCGGCTTCAGACCGTGATGGAGCGCATTCTCGATGACATCTCGTTCAGCGCCACCGACCGCTCCGGCGAAACCGTGAAGATCGACGCTGCCTATGTGGAGACGCACATCGGCGACCTGGCAAAGAACACGGATTTGAGCCGGTTTATTTTGTAGCGGCCGGACTTCCGCGGGCGTTGGCGCGTGTCTATCCTCGGGCCTCGCGAGGTGCGCATGCCAGAAAAGCTATCGAAATCCGGCAATCCGCTCGGTCCGATCGGCACCCGGGTGCTGTTCGAGAACGAGCACGTCCGCGTCTGGAGCGTCGAGCTCGGTCCCAAGGGCCATCAGCCGCTGCATGAGCACGAGCACCCCTACGTCGTCGTGCCGGTGAGCGAGGGCAAAGCTCTGATGCGCTGGGAAGACGGCCGTGAGCGCCAGATCACCGACGTGCTCGGAAATGCGCTCTGGCGCGAAGCCAGCGGCGGCCCGCACGAGCTGTTCAATCTCGAAGAGAACGGCAAGATGCATTCGATCCTGGTGGAGATCAAAGCCGGCGGCATGACCGGGTGATCGCGGCATAGGAATTTCGGGGAGGAACGCATGCGTCTTGGAATGTTCATGATGCCGGTGCATCCGCCGGACCGTACGTTCTGGGGCACGCTCGACGAGGACACTGAAAAGTCGCTGCTCGCCGATCAGCTCGGCTTTGATGAGCTGTGGCTTGGCGAGCATTTCTCGGCATCGACCGAGCCGATCCCCTCGCCGCTGATGTTTTTTTCGAACCTCCTGAACCGGACGAAACACATCACGTTCGGTACCGCGGTCATCAACATCCCGAACCATCATCCGGCCATCGTCGCCGCCGAATGCGCGCAGTTCGATCACATGAGCCGCGGCCGGTTCATGCTGGGCGTAGGACCCGGCGGGCTCATCTCGGACTTCGAATTGTTCAAGCTCACCGATCACGGCGCCCGCAACCGCATGGTGGTCGAGGCGGTCGACATGATCCGCCGCATCTGGACGCAGGATCCGCCCTACGCGCTCAAGGGCGAGTTCTGGGATATCTCGATCAAGGACGGCATCAACCCCAGGCTCGGCGTGGGCACCATGCCGAAGCCCTATCAGCAGCCCGCGGGGCCGCCGGTGTTCATCTCGCTGGCAAGCCCGAGCTCCTCTTCGGCGAAAACCGCGGCGGAACAAGGCTGGGGCATGATCTCCGCCAATATCATCCCGACCTACTCGGTCGCGTCGCACTGGACGGTCTACAGCGACGCCTGCCGGGCGCTGGGCAAGAAACCGACCGGCGAGAGCTGGCGCGTGGCGCGCAACCTGATGGTGGCCCGGTCGGACGCCGAGGCGGAAGATCGCGTCTTTGGCCCAGCTGCCTCGAACAATTATTTCTACACCTACATGCGCGAGGTGCTGGACAGCGTCGGCCTGCTCGTCATCCTCAAGCCGCGGCCCGACATGCCCGATGCCGAGGCCACGGTCGAGGCCATCACCGCCGAATGCGTGCTGCACGGCTCGCCCAAAACCATTCTCGACAAGCTCGTGGCGTTCCGCGATCGTGTCGGCCCGTTCGGCGGTTTGCTGATGACCGGCCTCGACTGGGGCGGGCCGAACGCGGACTGGGAGCGCGAGTCGATGCGGCTCCTGGCGCAAGAGGTGATGCCGAAATTCCGCCAGCACGCGCTCGCGCAGGCGGCGGAGTAGCGGCTAGTCCGTCTCGACGCGCCGCCACTTGATGCGCCGCACCTGCCCCTGCGCGTCCGGCCGCGCCGACAGCGTCAGGTTCGGCCCGTCGAAATGCACCCGGCGGATCATGGTCTGGCCGATCATGTTCGGATTGAGCGCCATCTCGATGTGATGGTGCACCTCGCCGTCCTTCAGCTCATAGCGGCCGGCGTAGCAGGTCACCGCGCGGGTCGCATCGGCGAGCTCCTCCGGCGTGGCCCCCGCGAGATCGGTGCGGCCTGCAGGTGCCGAGGTTTTCTTGCGGCCCGCGGGCGTGCTGACGACGCCGATATAGCCGTCCGGGCTGTACATGATCTGCGAGCTTCGGTTGTTGTCGGAGTGGATGATGGCGCCCTGCGCATCCACCACCTCCTCGCCGGTCTGCCGGTACACCCCGACCATGTCTTCCTTGCTGATCATGCCCTGCCCTTTTCCATGTCATGCCTTCCGTGTCATGCCCGGCCGTCACCGCGGCCGGTTCAGCGCCACCCGAAAGTGTTCTAGAATGGACGCCGTACACAAGGAATAGCAGTGCATGCGCCTGGGAATGTTCATGATGCCGGTGCATCCGCCCGGGCGTTCGCTGTCCGAAACGCTCGCCGAGGACACCACGAAGTCCGTGCTTGCCGACAAGCTCGGCTATGACGAGCTCTGGATGGGCGAGCACTTCTCCGCCACCACCGAGCCGTTCCCCTCGCCGCTGATGTTCCTCGCCGGTCTCGTGCCGCAGACCAGGAATCTCACCTTCGGCACCGCGGTCATCAACCTGCCCAATCACCATCCGGCCATCGTCGCCGCCGAATGCGCGCAGTTCGATCATATGAGCGGCGGGCGTTTCCTGATGGGCGTGGGCTCCGGCGGCCTCGCCTCCGATTTCGAGCTGTTCAATATCGATCCGGCGGCGCGGCAGCGCCAGTTCATGGAATCGATCGACATGATCCTGCGCATCTGGGCGCAGGACCCGCCCTACGACATCAAGGGCGAGTACTGGAACGTGCAGATCACCAAGGCGATCATGCCCGAGCTTGGCGTGGGTTTCATGCCGAAGCCGTTGCAGAAGCCGCACCCGCCGATCCACATCTCGATTGCCAGTCCCGACTCGGCGTCGGCGAAGCTTGCCGGCGCCAAGGGCTGGGGCGTGATCTCCGGACCTGTTGCTCCGCTTTATGCAGTTGCCAACCACTGGCAGGCCTACGGCGAAGCGCGGCGCGAAGCCGGCTCGCGCGCGCGCAGCGAAGACTGGCGGGTGTCGCGGCTGATCATCGTGGCGCCGACCGACGCCGAAGCCGAGGAACGCGTCTACGGCGAGCAGGCTTCGAACCGCTACTATTGCAGCTATATGCGCAAGGCGATCGCGGCGGCAAAGCGCCTCTGGATGATCAAGCCGCAGCCGGACATGACCGACGAGGAATGCACGCCGGAGACCATCATCAAAGAATGCGTGATCCACGGCTCGCCGCGCACCGTGCTCGACCGGCTCGTTGCGCTGCGCGAGCGCGTCGGACCGTTCGGCACGCTGTTGCAGATCGGGCTCGACTGGAGCGGCGCGAACGAAGCCTGGGAGCGCGAAGGCATGCGGCTCCTGGCGCAGGACGTGATGCCACGCTTCCGCCAGCACATCACCGCGCAGGCGGCGGAATAGACCGCTTACTCGCCGCGCAGCCGCCGCAGCGTCACGTAAAGCGCGCCCTCACCGCCATGCGCGATCGAGGCGTATTCGAAGCCCACCACATAGCTCCGGAATTCCGCCAGGCCGAACCACATCGGCACCATGCGCCTGAGCACGCCGCGCTCGCCCGCGTCGCCGCGGACGCCCTTGCCGGTGATGACCAGCACCACCTTCGCGCCCCGCGCCTGGCGCGTGCGGAGAAAATGCAGCAGCGCGCCGTGCGCTTCAGCCTGGGTGAAACCGTGCAGATCTAGCCTGCCATCGATGGCGTGCGAGCCCCGCGCGATGCGCTGCTTCAGCTTGCGGCCGAGCGGCGCCAGCGGCGGCGGGCCTGCGAGCTTAGGTGGTGGTGTGACTGGTGCGGACCTGGCAGCAGACGCCGCCCGTACCTTTGGCGCAGACTTGGGTGGAGGCTTGGGCAGAGTCTTCGCTGTTTCAGGCGGTTCGGAAACCGCCGGCCGCCTGGGGCGCTTTCGCAACGGCGACACCGAACGCGCCACGCCCTGCCACAGTGCGTGCTCGTCGTCAGTCAGACGCCGCCGGCTCATCCCCTGTTCTTGGACTTGCGCTTCTTCGCCGGCTTGTCGTCTTCGGCTCCGTCCGCCGCTTCCTTGTTCGCCTTGTCGGTGCGCCTGGCCGCCGCGGCGGTGCCTTTCGCGGGCTTGCCTTCCTTCGCGGCCTCTTCATCCCTGGGCGGATTTTTCTTGTAATCGCTGATCTGCTGCTCGGTCGGCCGCGGCAGCGGCAGCGGGATGTCGCCCTTCAGCACCTTGGGATCGAGCTCGTGTGGCAGCAGCATCACGAAGCGGCCGTTGTGCTTGATGCGTCCGGCCACGCTCGCGGCCTCGTCGCCGGCGCCGAAATAGATGTCGGCGCGCGCCGGTCCGATGATCGCACCACCGGTGTCCTGCGCGACCACGAGCTGGCGGAACACGTTCACGGACTGCTCATGATCGATCGGCAGCTCCGACGAGATGAAGAACGGCGTGCCGTAGACATGCAGGTTGCGGTCCACCGCGATCGAGCGGCCGGGAATCAGCGAAATGCCCTGCGCACCGATCGGTTCCTGGTCATTCGCAAGACCGGTCTCGCGGAAAAACACGTAGGACTTGTTCTTGCGCCGCAGCTCCTTGCCTTCGGCCGGATTGCGCTCCATCCATTCGCGGATGCGATCCATCGACATGTCTTCTTTGGATACGATCTTGCGCTCGATCAGCCAGCGTCCCACGGCGTAGTAAGGATGACCGTTCGCGGCCTGATAGTTCAGCCGCATGGTGCTGCCGTCTTCGGTGCGGACGCGAACCGAGCCCTGGATGTGGATGAAGAACGCCTCGATCGGATCCTTCAGCCAGCAGATTTCCAGATTGCGCCCGGCCAGCACGCCGTCATCGATTGCGGCGCGGTCGTAGAATGCCACCAGTTTTTTCTTGCGCGCTTTCTTCTTGCCGGCGGCCGCGCCGGCGACCAGCATCTTGCCCGAAGAGAGACTCGCCGGCTTGCGGTAGAGCGGCCAGTCGTAGCCCTTGGTCGGCTCGCGCACGCCCTCGACGATCGGCTCGTAGTAGCCGGTGAGGAAGCCGTCCGGCGTGCCGAGCGGCGCGATCTTGATCGGCGAGAAGTTGCTCTCGAAAAACTGCCGCGCTTGCCCGGGCTTGCTCGGATTGAGATCGGCGGCCTTACGGCATACTCGCTGCAGGGCCGCCTGCATCGGCCGGCCTTCGAGCGCCTCGGCGCTCTTGCGCAGCAGCGCCTTGCAGCTGTTGCGGAACGAAGCGAACGCGGCGTCGTGATCGTCCTCCGCCCAGCCGGGCATCTCGGAGAACATCGTCGGCTCGTATTGAGCCTCGGAGATCTTCATCGGGTTGCGGCCTTCGGCACCCGCGTCAGACGCCGAACCAAACACCAAGCCGCCCGCGAAGAGCGCGGTGCCCGCTACCAGTCCCGCTTTGAGGGTTCCAAGCCAGCGACCCGCTGTCATTGCCCGGCTTCGGTGGCCACAAGTTTCCAGTTGGGATCGCGCGAAGACGCGTCGCGCGCGAAAGTCCAGACGTCCGTGACGTCGGTGACCTTGTCGGGATTGCCGTCGATCACGTTGCCCGTCTTGTCACGCGTCACCGAGACAAGCTGGGACTGGAAACGGACGGTCACCTGCGCGGTCTTGCCGCGCATCTCGGCGCCGATCAGGTCGGCGCCGTCGATGGAGACGAAGCGGGTTTCAACCGTCTCGCCGCGGCCTTCACGGTCCTTGATGGCGGCTTCGAAGCCGTCATAGACCTCGCGGCCGAGCAACGTCTTGAGCTGACGCCGGTCGCCTGCTGCGTAGGCGGTCACGATCATGTCATAGGCGGCGCGCGCGCCGGTGAGGAAATGCTTGGGATCGAAGGTCTTGTCCTCGCGGACCAGGGCGTCGAGGCCAGTGGCCAACGCAGAGCCGGGCTCGGCAATGCCCTTCCAGCGGTCGACCGGCTCGGCTGGCTCGGAGGAGGTCTTCTGCGTATCGGGCGCCCGGCCCGGCAGCGCCACCACCTTGTCGCCGGGGGACGGCCGCATGGCGTCGCGCGCCGACGAATAGGGATCGTAGGGCGGCCGCTCGCGTCCGGTGCGCTGACCCAGCACGCTGCGCAGCCGCAGGAAAATGAACACCGCGAGCGCCAGGAAGATGATGGTGTAGATATCGAACAAGTCCCGAAGCTCCCGAGGCGGATGTCGCCCGAAACTACCTTGGCGGAAACGCGTCAACGCGGCACGCGGTACCCGTCCCAACGCTATAATGTAGGAACGCGACTGCGGCCATCTAGAGGCGCGACGGTCGACACGGCCGACAGAGTTGCCTCGTCCGACCATAGACGATCCGTGCCCCTACGCCAACCTCGCTCCCGACCGGAAATCCGGCATATGGTGAAACGCGTTATCATCGCCGTCCTGTTGCTGCCCATCGCCGAAATCGCGATATTTCTGCTGGTGGCCGCCCTGATCGGGTTCCTCGGCGCATTCACCCTGATGCTTGCGACCACGCTCGCGGGAGCGATGGTGCTGCGCCAGGCCGGCCGGGGCCGGATCGCCCAGTTTCGCGTCGCGGTCTCGGATGCCGAGATCACCGGGGTCGAGGCGAACACCGCGGGCTTCTTAACCGTACTGGCCGGTTTTCTGCTGGTGCTGCCCGGCTTCCTGACCGACCTCATCGGCATGGTACTCCTGATCGGTCCGGTGCGGCACTGGTGCGGCCGCAGTTTCCAGTCCTGGGCCAGCAGGTCTTGGGCCGGCCGCAAGCAGGACGCCGAGCGCGGCGTGGTCGATCTCGCGCCGACTGAATGGCAGCGGGTGCCCGACCGCGAGATCGAGAACCGCTCTCAAAAGCCGCCACCGCGCTAGGCTTCGGCGCTGTTCCGGGCGGGCGTTTTTCTTGTTCGGGTCCGGAGAGCGTGTTAGCCACTGCCCGCGCCAATTCGAGCTATGGAGAGTATTCAGTGAGCACCACAAACGGCGGGCCGGGCCCCGGACCGGACCAGGCATCCGCTCAAGGCCTGCCGCAGCTCATGGTCCTGGCGCAGTACGCCAAGGATCTGTCATTCGAGAATCCGAACGCCCCGCAGTCGCTCGGCCAGAACGTCCAGCCGCAGATCAATGTGACCGTGAACGTCGCCGCGCGGCCGATGGCCGGCACGGATTTCGAGGTGGAGCTGCGTCTCGAAGGCAAGGCCGAAGCCGCCGGCAGCGTGATGTTCAATGTCGAACTGGTGTTTGCCGCAATCTTCCGCATCCAGAACATCCCGCAGGAGAATCTCCAGCCGGTTCTGCTGATCGAGTGCCCGCGGCTGCTGTTCCCGTTCGCCCGCGAGATCATCGCGACGTCGGTGCGCAACGGCGGTTTCCCGCCGCTGCTGCTCGATCCGATCGATTTCGTTCAGCTTTATCAGCAACGGATGGCACAACCGGGCGCGCCCGGCGCACCGAGCGTGGCGTAAAGTCCGCAATTTACGGCGTCGCGGGCCTGTCAGCCGCATCGTCCGGACGATACTTCAGCCAGATCGCATCCTGCCCGAGCGTCGCGACGAACGCGCGATGCGCGGCACGTTCCTCGTCGGTGATACGCGGCGGAAGCGGCGCCGGACGCACCTTGATGCTCGCAGACGCCGTGCGCGTATCCGTGCCGCCAGCGACGACTGTCGCGAGCCCGAGATTGGCTTGGCGCGCGCCGATCAGCTCGACATAGACCTCGGCCAGCAGTTCGGCGTCGAGCAGCGCGCCGTGCTTCACGCGCTTGGAGTTGTCGATCTTGTAGCGAAGACACAGGTCGTCGAGCCGGTTCGACCCGCCCGGATGCTTTCTCCGCGCCAGCATCAGCGTATCGACCAGCCGCTCGCGCGCCACCGCGATCCGCTTCGCTCGCTCGAGCTCGGCGTTGAGAAAACCGAGGTCGAACATGGCGTTGTGCGCGATCAGCGGCGCCTCGCCGAGAAACTCGATCAGCTCCTCGACCTTCTGGACGAACAGCGGCTTGTCCTTGAGGAAGTCGATGCTCAGCCCGTGCACCTTGAACGCGGCGTCCGGCATGTCGCGTTCCGGATTGAAGTAGCAGTGGAACGTGCGGCCGGAGGGGAAGCGGTTGATCAGCTCGATGCAGCCGATCTCGACCAGGCGGTCGCCCGAATGGGGGTCGAGCCCGGTGGTCTCGGTGTCGAACACGATCTCGCGCATGATTTGTCCCGCGTGGCGATTCGCCATTACCGCCGCGGCGGCATCTTAGCAACCGCGGCAAGGATTTGCCGGACCTGCATGCGCGCGTGCTCGATTCCCTGCGAGCTGTCCACGACGAAATCCGCCCGCTTGCGCTTTTCGGCATCGGGCATCTGCCGCGCCAGGAGCGCCTCCAGGCGTTCCATGCCGATCTCGCGTTCCAGAAGCCGCGCGCGCTGGATTTCCGCCGGCGCCGAGACGACCACGACCGCATCGACGCGCTTGTCCCCGCCGGTCTCGAACAGCAGCGGAATGTCGAGTACGGCCACCTTGGCGCCCCCCGCCTCGGCCTCCCGAAGGAACCCGGTCTCGGTTCCACGCACCAGCGGATGCACGATCTGCTCGAGCCGCCGCAGCGCCTCCGGGTCGCCGGCGACGCGCTGGCCGAGCGCTCCCCGATCGACCTTGCCGTCCTTGGTCACGCCGGGAAACGCGGCCTCGATCGGCGCCACCGCCTCGCCCTCATAGAGCCTGTGAACCGCGGCGTCGGCGTCATGCACCGGCACGCCTTCTTCGGCGAACAGCCGCGCGGTCGTGGACTTGCCCATCGCGATGGAACCGGTGAGGCCGATCACGAACATGGTTCACTTCGCCAGCAATCCGGCCTGCCGCAGCCAGTTCAGCAGCGCGAACAGCGGCAGGCCCAGCACCGTGAAATGGTCGCCCTCGACGCGCTCGAACAGCTGGATGCCGGTTCCCTCGAGCTGATAGCCGCCGACGCTCGACAGCGCCTTGTCGCCCACAGCATCGAGATAGCTGTCGAGATAGGCGTCGGAGAAATTGCGCATCGTCAGATGCGCCGCATCGACGTGCTCGAACAGCGCCGCGCCACCGCGGATGACCGCCGCGGCCGAATGCAGCGAATGCGTGGCGCCGCGCAAGGCCGCGAGCTGCTCCCGCGCCACCGCACGGTTCGGCGCCTTGGAAAACCGCCGCTGACCGAGCGCGAGCGTCTGGTCGGCGCCGAGCACCATGCGGTCGGGATGCTTGGCCGAAACCGCCCGCGCCTTCTCGCGCGCAAGCAGCGCTGCGACTATTCCGGGGCCTTGCGCGCTGGCTCGCGCTTCGATGCCACGCTCGTCGATATCGGCGGGCTCGATCTCGATCGGGATGCCGGCGGCTTCCAGCACGGCGCGGCGCGCGGCGCTTTTTGAGGCGAGCATCAGGGGTTTTGCGGCAAGCCACAGCGGCATAGGACGGGCTTTCTGAAACAGACTCTTTCGCTTACGCCGGAGACTGGCGGCGGCGCTCGGCCAGGAGCGCCATCACTTCCGCGGCGGTTTCTTCGATCGAACGCCGTGTCACGTCGATGATCGGCCAGTTGTGGCGGGCACAGAGCTTGCGCGCCGCCGCGATCTCGGACGCCACCGCCTGCTTGTCGACATACTGGTCGGCTTCATGCTCGGCCCGAAGTCCCAGCAGCCGGTTCTGCCGGATCTGCACGATGCGCTCGGGGCTTGCGGTGAGACCGATCACCAGCGGCAGCGTCAGGGTTTCGAGATTGGGCGGCGCAGGCACGCCGGGCACCAGCGGAATATTTGCGGTTTTGACGCCCCGGTTGGCGAGATAGATCGACGTCGGCGTCTTTGACGTGCGCGACACGCCGATCAGCACCACGTCGGCGTGTTCGAGATCGTCGGCGTGCTGACCGTCATCGTGCAGCATCGTGTAATTGAGGGCGTCGATGCGCTTGAAATACTCGGCATTCAGGGTGTGCTGGGCGCCGACCCGCGGCTTCGATTCGCCGCCGAGATAGGCCTGAAACAATTGCAGCACCGGCCCGAGGATCGAAAGATAAGGCACGCCGAGATTGCGGCAGGTTTCCTCGAGCCGGCTCGCCAGGTCTTTTTCCAGCAAGGTGTAGAGCACGATGCCCGGCGAGCTCTCGATCTCGACCAGCACGCGGTCGAGCTGCTTCTGCGAACGCACCAACGGATGCATGTGCTCGACCGGCGACATGCTCGTATATTGCGCCGCGGCTGCGCGTGCGACCGTGATCAAGGTTTCCCCGGTCGCGTCCGACACGAGATGCAGATGGAAATAGTTGGTGCCGCGGTGGGGCATGGATAACGGCTGGAACGCCTGTGAATTGCTGGGGAAGAGGCCACGCCTGAACCCGCCATGCAAGCGCTCCGGATCGAGGCGCTGCAAAGCCTCCACACGGGTGCCTCCGGGAAGGCCTTTCCGGAGAGTCCCGAGGATTGTGCGAGCGTTCGCGGATCGCTGCTTGAATACCGCTGTGAACCCGCGATTAAGCTTTGAAAATACAACAGAAATCGCTATCCAATGAAATCCACAGAACCGTCTTTACGGGCTGGGGATACCGAAAACCGGCGTGGATCGCGTGTGGACTTCGATTCGTGAGTCAAACCCACCGCCTAATAACCACTACAACTAAGAATTTAGTCTTTAGGTTAGAAGAAGGATGACCGGAGAGCCCGTGCATAAACCGCTCCGCGACGTGCTCGACGGCAAGCGGCAGAGCGTCCCGCCGATTTGGATGATGCGGCAGGCCGGGCGCTATCTCCCGGAATATCGCGAAGTCCGGAAGACGGCCGGAAGCTTTCTCGATCTCTGTTTTTCGCCGAAGCTTGCCGCAGAAGTGACGTTGCAGCCGATCCGGCGCTTCGGTTTCGACGCGGCGATCCTGTTCTCGGACATCCTGGTTATTCCGCACGCGCTCGGCCGCAGTGTCCGCTTTGTCGAGGGTGAGGGTCCGCAGCTCGATCCGCTCGACGATCCGGTTGCGATTTCCGGCCTGCGACTATCGATCGACGACGATGCGCTTGCGCCGGTTTACGAAACCATCGGCCTGGTGGAGTCTGCCCTGCCTGCAAACGTGACGTTCCTCGGCTTTTGCGGCGCGCCGTGGACGGTCGCGACCTACATGGTGGCTGGCCATGGAACACCGGACCAGGCGCCGGCACGTTCCTTCGCATATCGGCACCCGGAAGCGTTTGGCCGTCTGATCGATATCCTGACCGATGCGTCGGTTCACTATCTGGTCCGGCAATTCGAAGCGGGCGTCGATGCCGTGCAGATTTTCGACACCTGGGCGGGCGTGCTGCCGCCCGGTGAGTTTCAACGCTGGTGTATCGAGCCGGTTCGGCGGATCGTCGACGGTGTGCGCGGGAAAGTTCCCGATGCGAGGATCATTGGCTTTCCGCGCGGGGCCGCTACGCAGCTCGCCCGCTACGTCGAGCAGATTCCGGTCAATGCCGTGGGGCTCGACTGGATGATCGACCTAAATTTTGCCCGCGATGTGATCCAGACAAGGCGGCCGGTGCAGGGCAATCTCGATCCGATGGTGCTGAAGGCTGGTGGTACGGCACTCGATCACGGAGTGGACACAGTTTTGAACGCGTTGTCCGGCGGCCCGTTTATTTTCAATCTGGGCCACGGCATTCTTCCCGACACGCCTGTGGCGCATGTTGAAGGCATGATTCGGAAAATTCGCGGCTAGTTGAGCCTGTTACGGCCAGGCATTGGCGTTTTGGACAAAAATGCGAAATAGCGCCGTCGACCAAACGTAGGCGGTCGGATCGGATCTTGATGAATTAAGGTTGAGAAACCGAATCGATCCGCAATCTGGCGCGGATCGTATGCTTGGCATAAAACGCCATGCTTAGAACGCCATGCTTTGAGAGTATCCAGGCCGTGCAGCAATCGCAGCCACCGAATGCCAAGGATGCACGAGCGGCGCTCGACAGCGGCGAGTTCGACAAGGCCGCGACCCTTGCGGTTCAGATTCTCGATGCCGATCCGCAAAACGTCAATGCGCTGCGCGTCGCCGTCATGGCCGAAGGTGCGCGGGGCCGTCACAAGTCTGTCTTCCAGCTTTTAAACAAGATCGGTGTCGCCGGTGGCGCAAGGCTGAAGCTTCTGCTTCAGCAATGCGGCGCGCGCGCATGAACGAACAGAGGGATGCCGCTCTGACGATCGCGTTTCGTCTGGTGCGGGCGGCCGAGCGCCATCCGGATTTGCTTGGCGATGTAATCACCACCATCCGCGCTGTCGGCGACGGAGACGTGTTCGAAAAATTGCTGGCCGCGCTGCAGGATCCCGAGAACCGGGCAATCGTCCAAACTCATTTGTCGGTCTATCGATGTTCGCTGTCACAGGCGCTGCAGGACCTCGAGCGCATCCCCACCGGGCATGCGCTGCGCTTCGAAGCCGTGCGGAGCATCCAGAATCTCGCCTATGTGCAGCAGAACCAACCTGTTATTCACCAGCTCGGCAAGGAGTTGTTTGCAACAGCGCGGGACATCAATCACGTTTCGCTCTGGCGAAACTGGCACGCCGCAGCGATCCAGAAGGATCGCAACGAAGTACGAGCGATCTACCTTCGTGCCGAGGCCGAGCTCGACAAGGTTCTCCAGGATGAGAAAGCATTTGCGCGCACTTGGCGGGGAATGGCTCTGTGGGCGTTCAACTCGTTCAATGCCCGCGCCGGGCTGAACATCCTATCAACGGCCATGGCACGCGGGCTTACCGACGAAGCCGAACAGGCAACCTACAAAGATGCCGAAGCCTTTATTGGCGAATTCCAGGAGGAGTTCGACCTGGCACGCGCCAATATGCGTGCGCTGTCGCTGGGTGAGCCGGTGACCTGGCCGGCGAATGAATTGATCCGTGTGGCATCGCGTCCGAAGGTGGTCAATATCGGCAATGAAAACACCTTTGCGCACGACATCGCGTGGATGCGCCTGATCGCCGAGGTCGGCCGCGAAGCGAAAAAACACGGCGGTGCGATCTCATTCGTTCAGGAGGGTGGTGCGGTCCTGTCCGAAGCCGGGGCGCCCATGACGATTTCATATCATACGCATGGCCGGACCGATCGGTTACTTCATTTCAAAGAAGCGGATATGCCGGAGTATTACTCGTTCGATAGCGACGGCTATTCCGGTTGGTCGTCGCTTGCGGCGAAAACCGTCGACGACTTGCCGCTCCGGGCGCTTGCGGCCGACGAGGTCGACCGGTTCTTCGAAAACGAACGGCGGCGTATTCTTGCGTCGCACCACTCCAAGTATGCGCAGAGCACGGTCGCCAGCGCCGAACCGTTGCCGGAGCGCTATGTTTTTGTGGCGTTGCAGATTCCGTTCGATCGGGTCCAGGTTCTGGCCAGGCTTCCGATGTTGGACATGCTCGATATCGTCATGCGGCGGTTCGCCGGCAGTGAGTATCGGGTGGTGGTTAAGCGGCATCCCTTGTGCCGCGATACCAATGTCGCTGCGACATTGGCGAAGCTTTCGGCCGACGGTTCGATCCTGCTGCGCAACGAAAGCATCCATTCGCTGATTGCAGAAGCGGACGCCGTCATCGTCGTAAATTCAAGCGTGGGGTCGGAGGCAGCGCTGCATCTGAAGCCGATCTATACGTTCGGCGGCGCCGAGTATGCTCCGATTGCGCACAACATTAGCAACGAAGCGGAATTCGTCGCCAAGACCAGTCCGATCCGGCTTCCGGTGAGCGAGGACACGCTGAAACGGTTTGTTTATTTCTATCGCAACGACTTTTTGTTCAACGTCAACGAATCTGACCGCCTTCAGGTCGCGGTCCGGCAGCGCGTCATCGAGCCTGCGCTCGCCGTCCGCCACGTCCGCCCATAACACCCGTCGGCAGGAACTCATGACAATAGAATCTGCAGCAGCAGGCGAGACCGCGGTGGTGAAGATCGGCGACTTTCCGCTCGAACTCCAGTTGAAAAATATTCACGAGCGCCGGTATCTGGACTGGATCAACGGCAAGTTCTATCCGCAGGCGGAAATCGACCGGCAGCTCTTCCGCCGCTTCATCAAGCCGCAAGATCGCGTGCTGGATGCCGGCGCCAATATCGGCATGACGGCGCTGGAGTGCCTTGCTGAAGGCGCGGGACATGTTCTGTGCATCGAACCAATTCCGGAATTGGCCGCTCGGATCAAGAAGCTCGAAAGCCCGAACCTGAACGTGATCCAGGCGGCGATGTCGGACCGCGACGGCACGCTCGAAATCCGACGGTCCGTGACGCACAATCAGGGATCGACCTACCGGCCCGAGGTCATGGCGAAGTTTCCGCAGATCTTCGAGGGCGAGGCACAGATGCTCTCGGTGCCTGCGGTGACGATCGATGGCCTGCTGAAATCCGGCCGGCACCCGCGCTTCACGGTCTGGAAGCTCGATGTCGAAGGGGCGGAGGCCGATGTGCTGAAAGGCGCGGAATGGGCGCTGCAAAACATGCCGCCGCGGATCATCCTGGCCGAGTTATTCGATTTTGTGGTCAAAGAGTTCATCGAACGGATTTCGAAAACTCATCCGCGCTGGCGGAGGGCGCTGTTGTCCAAGAAGACCAACAAGCTTGTGCTGCTCGATCACGAACCGGCAGACATGACGGGCTATCACGGCGGCAGTCCAATGTACGTATTCCAGCGGGGCGGAACGGCTGCTGCAGGTGGTCAAAACTTGTAGCCCAGCATCACGGCATCGTCGGCATAACGGCTGGCAACCTTCACCGCCAACTCCCGGGTATAATAGTCGCGATAGGGTTTGTGCGTGCTTGCGAGCAGGTGCGGCAGTTCGTGATTGCGACTCGACTGGTTGATACGGAGCGAGCGTTTCACGTGATGCCAGTCGCGCTTGAGAGTTTCGAACCGACCGATGTAAGACGGTAGCAGGCGGCCACGATGCATCAGCAGAAATGTCTGAGACTGGAAATGGATCTGCGACGCCTCGTCTCGGAAAAGACAAACGCGATCGACGAAGGCATCGAACGGCATGCCGGGCTCAATGCCCCATCGCGCCAAGTCGACGTTAGCGTTCTTTCCGCATTTGTCGGCCCAGAGTGACACGAGTCGGTCCCATGGATTGCGTACGAAGGTGAAAACGAAATTTCGCTGTCGAACCGAAGCCGTCACCTGGGCCGGTGTCAGCGTCGCGATGTCGAGATCTGGGGCATGCGGGTCTTCCACCTGCTGCCCGGTCTCGAAAAAAATGAGTTCGCTTTTGAGCGATGTATTCCCGACCTTGGGAATCGCGATGTAGACCGCGCCGATCTTCTGGAACAACGTAATGGTACGAACGGTCATGGAAGTATTCACCTGCGTGACGCCGGGGGGCGTCCGTCATCGATCAGGATAAAGGCAAGCTGGTGAAGCGAGCCATGTGCGCTTGATTTCGTCATTGCCTCGATCTTGGTAAGGTTTACCGCGCTCGACCCGCGCATTCCGGAGCGTCTTCCCTTGTACCAATGGCTCCTCGCCCTTCACATCATCGCCGTCATCGCCTGGATGGCGGGGATGCTCTACCTGCCCCGGCTGTTCGTCTATCATTGCGACGCCGACGTCGGCTCGATCCAGTCCGAGACCTTCAAGGTCATGGAGCGACGTCTGCTGAAGGCGATCATCAACCCGGCGATGATCGCAGCCTGGCTGCTCGGCCTGTGGCTCGCCTGGCAGGGCGGCTGGTTCAAGGCGCCGTGGCTGCACGTCAAGCTGGCGCTGGTTATCGGCATGAGCGGCGTGCACGGTATTTTGAGCAAGTATGTCAGGGAGTTCGCCGCCGACCGCCGCCGCAAGTCGCCGAAATTCTTCAGGATTCTCAATGAGGTACCGACGGTCCTGATGATCCTGATCGTGGTCCTGGTGGTGGTGAAGCCGTTCTGACCAAGCGCTGACAGAGTCTGCCCCAATCCCCAGCCCGGCCGGCCGTTTATTGCTCCCCTTGCGGATTCGCCTGTCTTTTCGTATATTTATCAAATCCCTCCGAACGCAGGCGGATGCAGTCGAAGTCCCGGTCCTTGGTATCCGGACCAGCCGCCGCATCGGGTTAGGCCCGAATTTTCGTCAGCCGACACCCAAGACCTGCGCCCTTCCCTGCCCCCCTTGCCGCGTTCGTTCGTTGTCAGAAGCGACGGCCGGCCACTCCCATAGGACATCCCGTATGCGGGAAATGAAACTACAAGACCTGAAGTCCAAAACCCCCCCCGAGCTTCTCGCCTTTGCCGAGGAACAGGAGATCGAGAACGCCAGCACCATGCGCAAGCAGGAGCTGATGTTCGCCATCCTCAAGCAGCTCGCCACCAAGGAAATCGACATCATCGGCGAAGGCGTCGTCGAGGTGCTTTCCGACGGCTTCGGCTTCCTGCGCTCGCCGGAAGCGAACTACCTGCCCGGTCCCGACGACATCTACGTCTCGCCCTCGCAGATCCGCCGCTTCGGCCTTCGCACCGGCGACACCGTCGACGGCCAGATCCGTTCGCCGAAGGACGGCGAGCGCTACTTCGCGCTGCTCAAGGTCAACACCATCAATTTCGAAGACCCCGAGAAGGCGCGCCACAAGATCAACTTCGACAACCTGACGCCCCTCTATCCCGAGCAGCGGCTGAAGATGGAGCACGAGGACGCGAGCAAGAAGGACCTTTCGGCCCGCGTCATCGACATCGTCGCCCCGATCGGCAAAGGCCAGCGCGCGCTGATCGTCTCTCCGCCGCGCACCGGCAAAACCGTGCTGCTGCAGAATATCGCGCACTCGATCACCGCCAACCATCCCGAGTGCTATCTGATCGTGCTGTTGATCGACGAGCGGCCCGAGGAAGTCACCGACATGCAGCGCTCGGTGAAGGGCGAGGTCGTGTCCTCGACCTTCGACGAGCCGGCGTCGCGCCACGTTGCGGTTGCCGAGATGGTGATCGAGAAGGCCAAGCGCCTGGTCGAGCACGGCCGCGACGTGGTGATCCTGCTGGACTCGATCACCCGCCTCGGCCGCGCCTACAACACCGTGGTGCCATCATCCGGCAAGGTGCTGACCGGCGGCGTCGACGCCAATGCGTTGCAGCGGCCGAAGCGCTTCTTCGGCGCCGCGCGCAACATCGAGGAAGGGGGCTCGCTGACTATCATCGCCACCGCCCTGATCGACACCGGCAGCCGAATGGACGAGGTGATCTTCGAAGAGTTCAAGGGCACCGGCAACTCGGAGCTCATTCTCGACCGGAAAGTCGCCGACAAGCGTACCTTCCCGGCGATGGACATCACGAGGTCCGGTACCCGAAAGGAAGAGCTGCTCACCCCGCCCGATCAGCTCAAGAAAATGTACGTGCTCCGTCGGATTCTTAACCCGATGGGAACCATGGATGCGATTGACTTCCTGCTCGACAAATTGCGCAGCACCAAGAGCAACGCCGAATTCTTCGAGTCGATGAACACCTGATGCGACCCGCTCGGACCGCCGCTATCGCGTTGGTGCTTGCAGCCGCCGCGACCGCGCCGGCGTTCGGGATCGCGTCGGTTTCGGTGTACGGGCTGCGCGCGCCGGAGGAAATCTCCGGCTTCGCGCTCAACGATTCGACGAACTTCGAGAAAATCAAGCCGGGCGACGGCTACGGTCTCGACTATTCGCAGTCCGGCTGGAAGCTCGACGTCTTCATCTACGATCTCAAGCGCGCGGCGATCCCCGACGACGCCAAGTCGGCGATCGTGCGCGCCGAATTCGAGCGGGCGCGGGCGGACGCGTTCCTCGCCCATCCGCGCGGCATCTATGCGCAGGTCTATCTGCGGCGGAACTTCACCATCGAGGACGGCGGCAAGCGCACCCGGTTCCAGTGCGCCACGTTCCACATGACCCGTGACGGCGCGAAGCCCCAGGACGGGTTCCTGTGCGTCACCTCGTGGAATAACAAGTTCGTGAAGTTGCGCCTCACGACGCTCGCCGACAGCAACACCGAGAACGACGCCCGCAAGCACGTCGCCGCCTGGATCGCGGTTCTGTGGGGTGGCGGCTCGCGCATCGAGGCCGAGAAGCCGGCCAAGCCCGCGCCTGCAGCCGCCGCCGCGCGTCCCGAGCGCCGGACGGCACGGCCCGAGCCGCGTGCGCAGCAGCAGCGCGCCCAGCCGCCGCGGGCGCAGGTGCGCCCCGCGCCGCGCCGGCCGCGGTGCCCCGAAGGCTACATCTGCGAATATCGCTGAGCGCTCCTTAAGCGCTACGCGCGGGCCGCATCGCGGTCACGACGTCTGCGATCTTGTCCGGATCGGCCACCGGCAGCGAGCACGTCTCGCCGACGCAGATGAACGCCGCGCTCGCCGGTCCCGATCCGATCTTGGCTTGCGCCGGATGGTTGCGCGGCAGCGCCGAGGCCTCCGGCGCCCGCAGTACAACGCGGTTCAGATACGGCAGCCGCAGCGCGGCTTGCGCGAACCGCGCGTGGTCCGGGCCGGTGAGCACGATCTCCGCTGCGTTGAGCCGCAGGTCGATCGCGTTCAACAGCGCGGCGTGGGACAGCACGTTCTCGCCTGCGCCGCCGAGCACGCCTTCGAGCACCCGGTCGGCCTTGTCGCGCCAGAGGTGGTCGCCGGTGAGCGCCGCGAGCCGGATGAGATTTTGCGCAGCCATCGCGTTCGGGTTCGGCGTGGCGTCGTCGCTGGTCGAGGCCGGCCGCACCACCAGTCCCTCGGCGTCGTCGGCGGTGAGGTAGTAGCCGCCGTTACCCGGGTTGGCGTAGTGCGCGTCGAACGCTGTCTGCCAGCGCAAGGCCTGGTCCAGCCGGTCGCGCCGGCCGGTCGCCTCGTAAAGCGCAAGCGCGGCCCGGATCATGTTGGCGAAGTCGGAGGCAAGCCCCGGATAGAGCAGCCGGCCCTCCCGCCAGGAATGGCCGAGGCGGCCGCCCTTCGTCATCGATTGTGCAATAAAATCAAAGGCCTTTTCCGCCCGCGCGATCCAGTCCGGCTCGCCCAGCATCGAACCCGCATTGGCAAGCGACGCGATCATCTCGCCGTTCCAGTCGGCCAGAACCTTGTCGTCCAGCCCCGGACGGACGCGTTTTTCGCGCAGCATGAAAAGCTTGTCCCGCAGCATGGCCAACCGGGCCTCGATTTCACGGCTGCGCGGCAAGTGTTTGAGAAGATTGAGGATATTATGGCCCTCGAAGTTGCCCTCCAAGGTGACATCGTAATGCTGCACAAAAAGTGCAGCATCGTCCGGGCCCAGCGCCTGCTCCACCTCGGGCAGCGACCAGACGTAGAACTTGCCCTCTTCGCCCTCCGAATCGGCGTCGAGCGAAGCCGAGAACGCCCCTTCCGGCGTCGTCATCTCGCGGGCGAGCCAGCCGACCGTCTCCACCGCCCGCTGCCGGTAGAGCGGATGCCCGGTGCGGACATGCGCCACCGCCAGGAGCTCCAGAAGCTGGGCGTTGTCGTAGAGCATCTTCTCAAAGTGCGGCACCAGCCATCGCTCGTCGACCGAGTAGCGCGAGAAGCCGCCGCCCAGGTGGTCGTAGATACCGCCTTCGCAGATGTGCTCGAGCGTGTGTTCGATCAGCTTGAAGAACCGCTCGTCGCCGGTTCGCATGCCCGCGCGCCAGACCAGCTCATACAGCGCGGCGTTGGGAAATTTCGGCGCGCCGCGCAAGCCGCCGTGCTGCTGGTCGAAGGCGCCGACGATCTGCATCGCAAGCTGGTCGAGCTCTTTGGCGCCGACCACGGCCTTCCCGGCCGGCCGCGCCCGGCTCTCCAGGCGCTCCATCAGCGCATCGCGATTCTGATCGATTTTGTGCCGTTCCTCGCGAAACAGTCGCGAAACTTCGCGCAGCACGTCGACGAATGCCGGGCGGCCGAACCGCGACGTCTTCGGGAAATAGGTCCCGCCCCAGACCGGCTCGCCCTTCGGCGTCAGAAACATGGTCAGCGGCCAGCCGCCCTGCTCGCCCAGATGATGCAGTGCCGACATGTAAATCTGGTCGATGTCCGGCCGCTCCTCGCGATCGACTTTGATGTTCACGAACAGTTCGTTCATGACGGCGGCGGTGGCGTCGTCCTCGAAGCTTTCGTGTGCCATCACATGACACCAGTGGCAGGCTGCGTAGCCGACCGACAACAGAATGGGTTTGTCGTGTCGCTGTGCCTCCGCCAGCGCGTCCGGCCCCCACGGCCACCATGCAACCGGGTTGTGCCGGTGCTGAAGAAGATACGGACTGGTCTCGCGCCCGAGCCGATTTTCTGCGCTGCGCAACGAATTGGTTGATGGATCATGAGGGGTCATGGGTGGACTTTAGGCCAATTGGCGAATTGTGGCACCGGGCTGGCGGAAAAGCCCGATCTGGGCTAGGTATGCGGGCCGCCGCGGGAGCGTCAGGCGGGCGTTCGCGCGTCGGCATGCATCGAAGTCTTGGAGATCTATAGTGGCTACAGGCACTGTGAAGTGGTTCAACCCGACAAAAGGTTATGGCTTTATCCAACCGCAAGGCGGCGGCAAGGATGTGTTCGTGCACATCTCCGCGGTCGAGCGGGCCGGGCTGAGCACCCTCAACGAAGGCCAGCATGTTGAGTACGAGATTGTCGAAAATCGCGGCAAGAGCTCGGCTGAGCATCTCAAGGTGAAATAAATAAGTTGGCTCTCGCTGCGGTCTCGCGGCCGCGGCTTGGTTCCATCCGATCGGTAAAAGAAGCCCGGCGCGCGCGCTGCCGGGCTTTTTTGAATTCTGGTTTGGCTCCTGGCGTTTAGTTCTTGGCGCTTGATCCTTGGCGCTTTTGATCCTCGGCGCTGGATTCTTGGCGACATATTTATTGACCACGTCAAACCCGAGTTCTTTTGCCACATTGGAACGACCGGCCGTTTTGTCGATTACTGCGTAAGGGGGGCGCGTTGTTATTTGTCATAGAGGTCGCGAATGGCCCATGGGGATTCCCCGCGTAGTGTTCCAGGCGATGCCTACCGCATCAAAGCTTCGGATCTGAAGGCAGAAGCCAGGCAGGAGCCCAACGCCGCGCGCCGGAAGGAGCTGGACAATCTGGCGATGGCATATCTGCGCCTCGCCGATCAGGCCGAGCGCAACTCGCACAACAACATCGTCTACGAGACGCCTCCGCAGCGCCCGGTTGTGCAGCAGCAACAGCAACAGCAACAGCCGCAGGCCAAGGACGATTCCGAGCGTCAGTCGTAAGGTACTGAAGCGGATCCCGTCAGGGCTGACCTGGTTCATCAACCGCTCATTTCCGCGTGAGCGGAAATCCGGCGCTCTCGGACGCGCGCGGGTTCATCACTGCCTTGATGATCCGTGAGTTGCGGGTTGAAGCGCGCTCGTCTTGTTCGGCCATGATGCGGCTTTGCGCTTGTGGTGCCTCGAACGTGTAACACCAGCAAATTCTGCTCGGGTTGCTGCATGACGGCTACCGTCACGGCGGTATGCGGAGCATCACGTCGCTCGGCGCAACGCAAAACGTGCCGAACCAGACAGACGCTGCGGTCAGGATGTTTTGGCACCGGGGATTTCGCTCCGCGCCTGTTCAAGCTAGATGGGTCGGAATGGCTCATCGGCCCGACACGATCTTCGCCCTCTCCTCCGGCCGGCCGCCGGCGGCGATCGCGGTGGTGCGCCTGTCGGGCCCGCGCGCTGGCGACGCGCTCAAGGCGCTCACTGGAAAAATCCCCGAGCCGCGCAAGGCTGCGCTGGCGCGCGTGCGTGACCCCGCGACCGGAGAGGTGATCGACGAGGCGTTGGCGCTGTGGTTTCCGGGGCCACGAAGCGAGACCGGTGAGGACACCGCCGAGCTGCAGCTGCACGGCGGCCGCGCGGTGCTCGCCGCGGTATTTGCGGCGCTTGGGCGCATCGAGGGCCTGCGGATGGCGGAGCCCGGCGAATTCACCCGGCGCGCGTTCGAGAACGGGCATCTCGATCTCACGGCAGTCGAGGGCTTGGCCGATCTGATTTATGCAGAGACGGAGGCGCAGCGGCGCCAGGCCTACCGGCAGCTCAAAGGCCTGCTCGGTGACCGCGCCGAGGGGTGGCGGACCCGGCTGATCGAGGCGCTGGCGCTGGTCGAGGCGCGGATCGATTTCTCCGATGAAGCTGATGTGCCGGAGGAGCTGGTCGGCCCGGCACTGAAAATTGCTGCGGAGCTTGCTGCAGCAATTGCTGCAGCATTGGCGGGCGCCACGCGCGGCGAGCGGTTGCGCGACGGGCTGGTCGTCGCCATCGCGGGTCCGCCGAACGCAGGGAAGTCGACCTTGCTCAACCGCATCGCCCAGCGCGAGGCGGCCATCGTGTCGCCGATCCCCGGCACAACCCGCGACGTGATCGAGGTGCACCTCGATCTCGGCGGCTATCCGGTGACACTGCTGGATACGGCAGGCATCCGCGAAAGCGACGATCCCGTGGAACGCGAGGGTGTACGCCGCGCGCGGGAGCGGGCGCAGCAGGCAGACCTGATTTTGTGGGTGGAGGATGCAGCCGCGCCGGCGGGCCCTTCCGATTCACGGGTCTTTTCCGGCACGCCGACTTGGACGATCCGGAATAAGATCGATCTGGCATCTAAAAACAAGGATAATATTAAAAAGAATGAATTCGGATTATCAAATATAGAATTTCGTTTATCATCTACAACCGGAGAGGGTTTCGAGTTTTTTTTCGCGCGGTTGAGCCAGCATGCGGCCGAGTATTTCGGGACCGAGCCCGCCCTGGTGAGCCGCGAGCGGCACCGAAAAGCCTTGGAATCTGCGCAGGTTGCCTTAGGCCGGGCGCTTGCCGAGGGAGTACAGGGCCGGGAGGACATTATTGCCGAAGATCTGCGGCTGGCCGCCAATTCGCTTGCCCGACTGACCGGGCGGGTCGACGTTGAGGACGTGCTGGACGTAATTTTCCGCGACTTCTGCATCGGCAAATAGCCGCCAGAAAACCACCTGAGTGTTTCACGTGAAACACTGCTTTGACCCGCCACAATTGCTCCGGTAGAACCGCGCCATTCGGGATTTGCCATGGACACGCGCTTCGACGTCATCGTGATCGGCGGCGGCCACGCCGGCTGTGAAGCCGCGGCCGCGGCCGCGCGCATGGGCGCGAAGACTGCCCTGTTCACCCACCGGTTTTCGACGATCGGTGCGATGTCCTGTAATCCGGCCATCGGCGGGCTGGGCAAAGGCCACCTGGTCCGGGAGATCGACGCCCTGGACGGCCTGATGGGCCGGGTCGCCGACCAGGGGGGCATCCAGTTCCGGGTGCTCAACCGCAGGAAGGGCCCGGCGGTGCGGGGGCCGCGGGCGCAGGCGGATCGCAAGCTTTATGCGCAAGCGATGCAGGAGGCTATTCGCTCGACCGCGAACCTGACGGTTGTCGAGGCGGAGGTGGATGGCCTCACACACGCGCACGCCCGGATCACCGGCGTTCGAACCGCCGACGGTCGTGAATTCATGACCGGAGCGGTGGTTTTGACCACCGGTACGTTCTTGCGGGGCTTGATCCATATCGGCGAGCGCCAGATTCCGGCCGGTCGGGTGGGCGAAGCGCCGGCTTTGGGCCTGTCCCAATCGCTTGAAAATATTGGGTTTTCTCTCGGCCGGCTGAAGACCGGCACGCCGCCGCGGCTGGACGGCCGGACCATCGATTGGGGCGCGGTCGAGATGCAGCCGGGGGACGATCCGCCCGAGCCGTTCTCCACCCTGACCGAGCGCATCGAGACCCGGCAAATTCAGTGCGGCATCACCCGCACCAACGAGCGGACGCATGCGGTTATCCGCGCCAATGTGCACCGGTCGCCGATGTATTCCGGCCAGATCCAAAGCCGCGGACCCCGCTATTGTCCCTCGATCGAGGATAAGATCGTCCGGTTCGGCGAGCGTGACGGGCACCAGATTTTCCTCGAGCCGGAAGGTCTCGACGACGACACCGTCTATCCGAACGGCATCTCGACTTCGCTGCCGGAGGACGTCCAGCTCGCGCTGCTGGCGACGATCCCGGGACTGGGGAATGCCCGGATGATCCGGGCGGGATACGCCATCGAATATGACCACGTCGATCCGCGCGAGCTGAAAAACACGCTTGAAACCAAGCGGTTGGCGGGTCTGTTCCTGGCCGGCCAGATCAACGGCACGACCGGATACGAGGAGGCGGCCGCCCAGGGCCTGGTCGCCGGGCTGAACGCCGCGGCCAAAGCCGGCGAGGGGCCGGATATCGTCTTTGATCGCGCCGAAGGCTATCTCGGCGTGATGATCGACGACCTGGTTACCCGTGGAATCTCAGAGCCTTACCGTATGTTCACGTCGCGGGCCGAATACCGGCTGACGCTGCGGGCGGACAATGCCGACCAGCGGCTGACCGGGAAGGGCATCGCCATCGGATGCGTCGGCCCGGCGCGTCGGGTTCGGTTCGAACAGAAGATCGTTGCGCTTGAGCAGGCTCGTGCTCTTGCGCTTGGCGCCTCGATCACCCCGAACAGCGCCGCGAACTACGGGCTCGCGCTGAAGCACGACGGCGTGCGCCGTACCGCGTTCGAGCTGCTTTCGTATCCGGACATCGGCATGCCCGAGATCGCAAGGATCTGGCCGGAATTCGCCGATGTGCCCCTCAAGATCGCCGAGCAGCTTGAGATCGACGCCAAATACGCGGTCTATCTGGACCGCCAGACCGCGGACATCGAGTCGTATCGCAAGGACGAGAGCTTCGAGCTTCCGGAACAGCTCGATTACGCCGTCCTGCCGGGCCTCTCCAACGAAACCCGCCAGAAGCTTCAGGCGCACAGGCCGCGCACCATCGGCCAGGCAGGCCGGATCGATGGCATCACACCGGCGGCACTGACGCTGCTGGTTGCTTATGTTCGGCGGTCATCCAAAGGCCGCCCCGCAGCCTGACCGCGGGGTTTCCCCATGTCCAAAGCCCCGAACAAGGAGTGGTCGGCCCTCGAACTGGCCGAGGATCGAGCGCTTGCGCAGACACTCGTCCCTGTTTCACGTGAAACACTCGCGCGGCTGGATCGTCTGGTCGAGATTCTGTTGCCGGTTGCCGCGCACACCAATCTGATCGCCCGCTCCACCATCCCGCACCTCTGGACCCGGCACATCGCCGACTCGCTTCAACTCCTGGCGCTGGCCCCAAACGCCAGGATCTGGATCGACTTGGGCTCCGGCGCCGGCTTCCCTGGGCTGGTCCTCGCGTGCGCGCTGGCCGGCCAGCCGGGATCGATGGTCCATCTGGTCGAGAGCGTTCAGAAGAAGGCCGCGTTTTTGCGCGACGCCGCGCTGCAAATTCAAGTGCCGGCTACAGTGCATGCTGTGCGTATTGAGGATTTCGGGAAGAACCCCAACTTCAAGGCCGACGTCGTCACCGCGCGTGCGCTCGCTCCGTTAGACCAACTCCTGAGGCTCGCGCACCCGCTGCTTCGATCGGGTGCGCTGGGTCTATTTCCAAAGGGACAAGATGTAGAGGGTGAATTGACGCAAGCCTCTAAATCTTGGAACATCGAGGCGAGTCTCGTCCCGAGCCAGACGAACGCCCTGAGCCGAATCGTCGTCGTCCAATCGCTCGCGCCGCTCAAAAAAAAGTGAATTCCCATGTCCGATCAAGACGATAGCAAAATTCATCCGCTGCCCGCCCAGGCCCTGGAAGAGCGTGCCGCAGAACTGTCCGGCAAGGTCGCCGAAGCCCAGAACAACCCTGCCGAGTCACAGGTCGTTGTTCTCGCCGAGCGGCAGGAGCCGGCGAAGGCGCCGCGCGTGCTCGCGATCGCCAACCAGAAGGGCGGCGTCGGCAAGACCACGACGGCGATCAATCTCGGTACGGCGTTGGCCGCGATCGGCGAGCGCGTGCTGGTGGTCGATCTCGATCCGCAGGGCAACGCCTCGACCGGTCTTGGCATTGACCGCCGTCATCGCAAGGTCTCGACCTACGACGTCATGGTGGGGGAAGCTCCGCTCCGCGAAGCCGTCGTCGCGACTGCGGTGCCGCGGCTTTCGCTCGCGCCGTCGACGATGGATCTCTCGGGCCTGGAGCTCGAGATCGGCCAGGCGCGCGACCGCGCGTTCCGGCTGCGCAGCGCGATCGCTCCGCTCAACAACGGCAAGTTCACCGGCGTCGGCGATTTCAGCTACGTGCTGGTCGACTGTCCGCCGTCGCTGAATCTGCTGACCGTCAACGCGATGGCGGCCGCGAACGCGATCCTGGTGCCGCTGCAATGCGAGTTCTTCGCGCTCGAAGGATTGTCGCAACTCCTGCAGACCGTCGAGCAGGTGAAGTCGACACTCAATCCGGATCTCTCAATTCACGGCATCGTGCTGACGATGTTTGACGCACGCAACAACCTGTCGAACCAGGTCGTCGCTGATGTGCGTGAATTCATGGGCCCGAAGGTTTATGACACCATCATTCCGCGCAACGTGCGCGTCTCCGAAGCGCCGTCGCACGGCAAGCCGGTGCTGGTGTACGACCTCAAGTGTGTCGGCAGCGAAGCCTATCTGCGGCTCGCGACCGAGATCATCCAGCGTGAGAAAGAATTGAGGGCGAGCTGATCGTGTTGCCGTCACGCGCGCAGCCGGTGATGGCCAAGAAGACTGAACAAGAACACTTGAAGAGGTGATCGGGTGAAAATTTCCGAGGAGGCCGCGATGGCCGACGACGCGGGACGATCAAGACTGGGACGCGGCCTCGCATCGTTGATGGGCGACGTCGGCGCGGAGACGCAGGCCAGCGAACGCGGCGCGCGCAGCCAGCGCAAGGTGCCGATCGAGTTCGTGCGCGCCAATCCGCGCAATCCGCGCAAGTTGTTTTCCGATACCGAGCTTTCGGAGCTCGCCGACTCGATCCGCGAGCGCGGCGTCATCCAGCCGATCGTGGTGCGGGCACGCGGCGCCGACCACTACGAGATCATCGCCGGCGAGCGGCGCTGGCGCGCGTCGCAACGCGCCGGCCTGCATGAAATTCCGGTGGTCGTGCTCGACGTCAGCGACGCCGAAGCGCTCGAACTGGCGATCATCGAGAACGTCCAGCGCAGCGATCTCAATCCGCTGGAGGAAGCGAGCGGCTATCTCTCGCTCTCCAACGAATACAGTCACTCGCAGGAAGACATCGCCAAGATCGTCGGCAAGAGCCGAAGCCATATCGCCAACACGTTGCGGCTGCTGCATCTGCCGGAAAAGGTGAAGGCCTATATCAACTCCGGCAAGCTCACGGCGGGCCACGCGCGAATGCTGGTCGGCCAGCCGAACGCCGAGGAGCTGGCGGACCAGATCGTCGACCAGGGCCTGAACGTGCGCCAGGTCGAGGCGATGGCGCGCGACAGCGGCCGCGCGAAGGCGCGCGAGGGCAAGCGCGGCGGACAGTCCGGCAAGGACGCCAACACCGAGGTTCTGGAGAGACGCCTCGCCGACACGCTCGGGCTTACAGTGACGATCGACCATCGCTCCAACGGCGGCGGCACGTTGCATGTGAAGTACCGTACGCTCGAGCAGCTCGACGACGTTGTCGCCCGGCTGGAGCGGGGACCGAATCTCGGCTGATATCTCCACTCCGGCGTCACCCGCGGACGCCGTCCTTGTTGCGTCTGCAAAACCAACAATGTGCGCGCTATTTCCGCCGCGCGGCCATCGCAATATTGAGCAGGGCGCGCTGCGCCAGTGCCTCCGCCAGTGCTGGCGTGCGGCGCACGTTGAGCGCGGCCTCCGCAAGCTGCTCCATCGCGCGGCCGAGCCGCGGCGTGCTCCAGCTTCGCAGCGCGGCCTCGACCGTGCTCGTGCGGCGGAAGTGAATCGGCGGAATGAAGGCGCGCATCGCATCGTCCGAGGAGCCGGAGTCGAACGCAACCCGCGCCTTGTGAAGCTGCGACACGTAGCGAAGCGTGCCCGACATGATCGTGCCGGGTCCGGTGCCTGCGGCGATCGCCTTGCCGAATTGCGATTCGAGATCCGCGGTCTTGCCGGCGAAGGCCGCGTCGATCACGGCGTCGAGCGCCAGCGCCGAAGCGTCGGCGACGACCGCGAACACGTCGTCGAGCGTGATGCGCTCCTTGCCGTGGGCGTAGAGCGCGAGCTTGCGGATTTCGCTGCGCGAGGCCTGCCGGTCGCCGCCGATCAGCGACACCAGGGCTGCGCGCGCGTCGGGCGCGATCGCGAGCCTGGCGTGCTTCATCTCGTCGTCGACGAGACGAACGAGATCGCGCTCGCTGTCGACGTAGCAGCTGATGACCGCGGCGAACTTCGATTTCTCGCAAAGCGAGCGCACCGGCGCGGTGCGGCGAAGGTCGCCGGCCTCGATGACGATGCGGCAATCGGCAGGTGGCGAGGCGAGAACGGATTCGACGGCGGACACGAAATTGCGGCCGCCCGCTTTCACCCACACCGCGCGCTTGCCGCCGAACAGCGGGATGGTGTGCGCCTCCTCGACCAGCCGCGACGGCTCCGAGGCGAGCGCGTCGCCTTCGAGGCGAACCAGCGCGAAGGGATCGTTCACGTCCGCGACCGAGGCGTTGATGATCTTTTCCGCGCGCTCGTGCACGAGGCCGGCGTCGGGACCGAACACCAGCACGACCGGCTGCGCCGGGTTGGGGCGCGCGACGAAGGCGTCGGCGTCCTGGTTTTTGATCGCGACCATCCGATGAACTTAAGCGATCAGGCAGAGGAAATGAATCAACTCGTGCATTGCACCATCGAAATTTCTCGGCCCGAAGGCGCTCTCTCCCGGCCTCGTCCTGAGGAGCATCGCGAAGCGATGCGTCTCGAAGGATGGGGCCGCCCGTCCGATCTCGGTTTACCCGAGATCGGCATACTCGGTACGCAAGTCGGGTAAACCCGACTTGCGCCTTCGAGACGCGGGCTTTGCCCGCTCCTCAGGATGAGCGCGGAGAAAGGCCTGTTATGACGTGAGAGAGAAAAGCGCTAAGCGCCGGCGCTGAAATACGACGCGAGACGCGACTTGATGTTTTCGGAAATTTGCTTGGCGGCGCGGTTTTCGGCGTCACGCTGGCCGCGCGCATTGGAGAAGCGCTGCGCCTGGCCGGGGTTGTCGTAGGAGACGCGGGCAAAGGTCTCCCCGGTAATCACCGACTTGCCGGTCGCTTTCTCAACGAGCGAATAGGTGGCATTGATACCGAACTGCTGCACGTCGGGGCGCGCGGTGGTGATGTCGATGATCACCTGCTGGTTGCTGGGCGAGAGATTGATCCTGAGCTGATGGGTCGGTGTCGCCCCGCCGGAGCCGCCCTGCATGTCGAAGATCAGGTCGTTGCGGACTTCGTTGGCGATCCGCGCCGTCGGCGTGCCGTTGTAGACGTTCACGATCGAGACATCGACCGCGGCCATCCGCTGACGCAGGCCCGGGCCGCCGGTCAGCGAGCGCTCGCCATAAAGCGGCTCGAAGCAGCCGCCGAGCAGCGCCGCCAAAGCGAATGCGCCCGCCAGACGGGCGGTCCGGAGCATCGCTGGTCGGGTCAGGAACTGGCGCTCAGGCGACCACATTCACGATCCTTTGCGGGACGACGATGACCTTTTTCGGGCGCTTGCCGTCCAGGGCCTTTTGTACCGCATCCAGCGCCAGCACGGCAGCCTCGATTTCCGGGGCCTTGGCGTCGCGGGGCACCGTCACATCGGCCCGCTTCTTACCGTTAATCTGGACCGGTAAAGTAACGGTGTCCTCGACCAGAAGGCCGGCCTCGAGCACAGGCCAGGCCTCGTCGGCGACCAGCGTCTTGTGGCCCAGCGCCGCCCAGCACTCCTCGGCAAGGTGGGGCATCATCGGGTGGAACAGCCGGACCAGGATGGAGGCCGCCTCCTTGATGGCCCAAGCCAGGTCGGATGCCACGGCCGGCGCCTTTTCCGCATTGGCGACCGCGGAACCCAGCGCATTGGCGAATTCGTAGATGTGGGCGACGCACACGTTGAAGTGCAGCTTCTCGACCGCGTCGGTCACCTTCGACAGCGCGCCGTGGGCGGCCTTGCGGATGGCGAGCGCTGGTTCACTGAACGAGTCCGGGCGGGCGGCGGGCGCGTTCGCGGCGATCTCGGCCGCCTCGCCGACCAGCCGCCACAGCCGGTTGGTGAAGCGCCAGGAGCCCTGCACGCCACGCTCGGTCCATTCGACGTCGCGCTCGGGCGGCGAGTCCGACAGCATGAACCAGCGCGCCACGTCGGCGCCGTAAGTGGCCATGATGTCGTCGGGGTCGATGGTATTGCGCTTGGACTTCGACATCTTCTCGATGCCGCCGATCTTGATCGGCTCGCCGGTCGAGTTGAGCTTCGCCGTGCGCTTGTCGTCGGCGCCCTCGATCGTCACCTCGGCCGGCGTGACCCATTCGCCGTCGGCCTTCTGGTAGGTCTCGTGCACCACCATGCCCTGGGTGAACAGACCCGCGAACGGTTCGTCGATGCCGGCGTGGCCGGTCTTCTTCATCGCGCGGGTGAAGAAGCGCGAATAGAGCAGATGCAAAATCGCGTGCTCGATGCCGCCGATGTATTGATCGACCGGGAGCCATTCGTCGACCTGCTTGCGGTCGGTCGGCGCGGTCTCGATCCACGGATCGGTGAAGCGCGCGAAGTACCACGACGAGTCGACGAAGGTGTCCATCGTGTCGGTCTCGCGCCGTGCGGCCTTGCCGCATTGCGGACACGGCACGCTGCGCCAGGTCGGATGGCGGTCGAGCGGATTGCCCGGCTTGTCGAAGGTGACGTCCTCGGGCAGCTGCACCGGCAGGTCCTTCACCGGCACTGGCACGACGCCGCACGCCTCGCAATGGATGATCGGGATCGGGCAGCCCCAGTAGCGCTGCCGCGAGATGCCCCAGTCGCGCAGGCGGTAGTTCACCTGGCGCTGGCCGACCGGCTGGTTGCCGCGTGACTGCGTCTCGAGCCGCTTCGCGACCTCATCTTTCGCTTTCTCGACGGTCATGCCGTCGAGAAAGCGCGAATTGATCATGGTGCCGTCTTCGAGATACGGCTCATCGGTGATGACAAACGTCTTCGGGTCCTGGCCGGGCGGGCAGACCACCGGCGTGTTGCCGAGCTTGTACTTGTTGGCAAACTCAAGGTCGCGGTCGTCGTGCGCCGGACATCCGAAGATTGCGCCGGTGCCGTAGTCCATCAGGATGAAGTTGGCGACGTAGACCGGCAGCGTCCATGCGCCGTCGAACGGATGCACCGCCTTGATGCCGGTGTCGATGCCGAGCTTCTCTGCGGTGTCGATCTCGGCCTGCGCGGTGCCATGGCGTTTGCACTCGGCGATGAAGTCGGCGAGATTTGGATTCTTCGCGGCCGCGGCTTTCGCCAGCGGATGATCCGGCGCAATGGCGACGAACTTTGCGCCGAACAGCGTGTCGGGCCGCGTGGTGAAGATCTCGATCTCGCTCTCACCCTGCGGCGTGGTTTTCGCATCGAGCTCGAAGCGCACCAGCAGGCCCTCGGACCGGCCGATCCAGTTCTTCTGCATCAGCCGGACTTTTTCCGGCCAGCGATCGAGCTTGTCGAGCGCGTTGAGCAGGTCTTCCGAATAGTCGCTGATCTTGAAGAACCACTGGGTCAGCTCTTTCTGCTCGACCAGCGCGCCGGAGCGCCAGCCGCGCCCGTCGATCACCTGCTCGTTGGCGAGCACGGTCATGTCGACCGGATCCCAGTTCACCTTCGACTGCTTGCGCTCGACCAGTCCGGCCTTGAGGAAGTCGAGGAACATGCGCTGCTGGTGCTTGTAGTAGGCCGGGTCGCAGGTCGCGACCTCGCGGCTCCAGTCGAGCGACAGCCCCATCGACTGGAGCTGCTTCTTCATCGCGGCGATGTTGGCGTAGGTCCAGGACTTGGGATGGACCTTGCGCTCCATCGCGGCGTTCTCGGCCGGCATGCCGAAGGCGTCCCAGCCCATCGGGTGCAGCACGTTCATGCCGCGGGCGCGTTTGAAGCGCGCGACCACGTCGCCCATGGTGTAGTTGCGGACGTGGCCCATGTGGATGCGCCCCGACGGGTAGGGAAACATCTCCAGCACGTAGTATTTCGGGCGCGGGTCGTCGTTGGGCGTCTTGAAGATGCCGCGCTCGTCCCAGGTCTTCTGCCAGCGGGTTTCGGCTTCGCGGGCGTTGTAGCGGTCGGATTTTGCTGATTCTGCGGTCATTTGCCGGGTGTTTTAGAGGCCGGTGGGCGATTGGGAAAGGGTTTTGGCCATTATTTGGCAACGGGATTGGGCAACTAATGGAGCCCGCAGGGACCATCTTTTGGCGTGGCCCTTGGTGTGCGTGCCATCGGCGGAACGAGTGCGATGTCCAGGATCAGAGTTTTATTCGCCGCTGCGTTGACTGCGGCCCTGCTTTCCGGCTGCGCCGGCTCCGGCGGGGATCTCGGCGGAAGCGGCTCCCAGGTGGATGGCGACGAGAACGGCGGCAAAATCCCGAACGCACTCGGCTCGCGCGCCGAACAGACCGCGGCCTACCAGAGGGTCACCACACATTGCGAGAAGTTCGGCAAGAAGGGCATCATCATCAAGATGGACTACGACACCGGTTTGGTGACGTTTGAATGCCGTTTGGTGAAGGGCCGGTCGACGAGCTGAGCCAGCCACCCGCACCAATCCGCCGCGAAGCTCGCCGAAGCGTTCAGTTCAACTCGGCGAGCTACGGCACCGAACGCGCGGTCGGGAAGGTGCTGAAAACCATCTCGCGCAACCAAGTCGTCATCGCCCCGGCGCTGGACAATCTGCCAAGCGGCATAAACAGCTACGATTCCGATCACGCCGCCTGTTGCATCGCCCCGGCGCGGTTCTCCAGCACCACGGTGGCCGCGGCGGTGTTCGAGATCGGCACGTGGTAATTGCGGTGCACTTCGCTGACCTTGCCGGTCAAGGCGCCGCGCATGGCCACCCAGTTCAGCAACTCGACACCCTGCGCGCCGGCCTGTTCGACCAGCTGCGGAATGGAATAGGCCGTCAATGCGTCCGGATCGGCCGCGATCAGGTCCATGCATTTGCGGTCGAACGCCTTGTTGATGAAACCGGCCCGCTCGCCGTCGAGCTGATGCGACAGTCCACCGGTCCCGATCACCACCACCTTGAGGTTCTCGGGGTAGGAGTTGATGGCGCGGCCGATGGCGCGGCCGAGCTTGAGGCAGCGCGCCACCGAGGGCAGCGGGTGCTGCACGGTGTTGATCGACACCGGCACGATCCGCACCGGCCAGACGCCTGTGCCGGGCCACATCAGCGACAGCGGGATCGTCACCGCGTGGTCGACCAGCATCTCCTGGCACATGGTGACGTCGAATTCGCTCTCGACCAGTTGCTCGATCAGGTGCCACGACAGCTCTGGAATACCGGCCGCGGCCTTCGACACCGGGATGCCCCAGCCCTCGTCCTCGTTGCGGTATTCGGCGGCCGCGCCCACCGCGAAGGTCGGCAGCTTGTCGAGGAAGAAGTTCAGGCCGTGATCGTTGGAGAACACCACGGCGACATCGGGCTTCTCCCGGCCGAGCCACTCGTGCACGTAGTCGAAGCCGGAGAAGAACGGCTTCCAGTACGGATCGTTCTGCTTGCTTTCGGCGATGGCTTTGCCGATCGCGGGAACGTGCGTGGTGCCCACGCCGCCGATGATGCGCGCCATGACTATCTCCCTGCCGCCACGAGTTTGGCCTTGAAATCCTCGACGCTCATGCCCGTCTGCTGGGCGCCGATGTCCTGCACGTTCAGCCCGAAGATGCCGGCGAGCTTGGCGAGGTAGTAGACGTTGCCGCCGGCTGCGAGCATCTTGAGCACGTTGCGCTCGCGCACCGCGGCGCGCTGCTCCGCATTGAGGCCGTACTTCGTGCAGTAGGCGTCCTCGTCCTTCAGGAACGCGGCGCGGTTCTCGGCGCTGTTGAACGAGAAGCACATGCGGTTGAGCGCGAAGCCCTTCCGGGCCTGCTCGCCGTCGTACAGCACGGTGCCCGGTATGTTGTGATGACGCATGGTCCGATCCCTGGGTCCGAGAGCGTATCGTTGCGCTTGTGACTATCGATCCGGGCGGGTATGCGGGCTTTGATCTGGATCAAAGCGGGCGGATCGCTACAGTCACTCCCTCACGCCAGTTCGGACTTTGAATTTCCCCATGCAATACAACACTCTAGGAAAGACCGGCCTCCGCGTCAGCGCCGCCGGCCTCGGCACCGGCGGGTTTTCCCGCCTGGGCCTCAAGGCCGGCAAGACCGAAGACGAATCCGCGCGGTTGATTTACGAAGCGGTGGGGCTCGGCATCAACTTCATCGACACCGCGGCGAGCTACGGCACCGAAGGCGTGGTGGGGAAGGCGCTGAAAACCATCCCGCGCGATCGGGTCGTCATCGCCACCAAGGCGCAATTCCGCGGGACGCCTTTCGCGCCGCCCGAGAAGGTGATCGCGGCGCTGGACAATTCGCTGCGCCTGATGGGCACCGACTATGTCGACGTGTTCAATCTGCACGGCGTGGAGCTCGACGAATACGACTATGCGCTTCAGACGATCGCGCCGGCGCTGCTCAAGGAAAAGAGCAAGGGCAAGATCAGGCACATCGGCATCACCGAGAACCCGATCGTCGATTTCACCAACGAGATGCTGAAGCGCGCGGTGAACGATCCCGTCTGGGAGGTCTACATGGTGGGCTTCCACATGATGCACCAGGTCGCGCGGCGGAACGTGTTTCCGGTCACGCGCCAGAAGGGCATCGGCACGCTCCTGATGTTTGCGGTGCGCAGCATCTTCGCCGATCCGCCGCGCGTCGCCCGCGAGATGAAGGAACTGGCGGCAAAGGGTCTGGTCGAGAAATGGCTCGGCGAGACCGATGATCCGCTGGGCTTTCTCGTTCACGAAGGCGGCGCGTCGAGCATGATCGAGGCGGCGTATCGCTTTGCGCGCCACGAGCCGGGCGTGGACGTGACGCTGTTCGGCACCGGCGATGCCGGACATCTGCGAAAGAACGTCGAGGCGCTGCTGAAGCCGCCCTTGCCGGAGGCCGACCGCGAGAAGCTCGGCCGGCTGTTTGGCCACCTGTCCGGCATCGGGCTCGACTCCCATTCGGGGGCGCTGTCGAAACGCTAGTTCCGCGAGCGTCGAGCCTGTTGCCAGCCCCGCCGCCCCGACCTAGCGTTGTGGTGACCAACGGCGAAGGGGCGCACGTTGTCTGATCCCGGATCACGCGACCAGTACCAGAACCTTGCCGCGGGCGCCGCGGCAGGCGCGGGCGTGCTTGCGGTCGTCGCCGCCATCGCCACGCGGCGGGCGCCGCGCTGGATGCGGGTCACGGTGATCCTGGGCCTTGTGGCGATTGCCTGCGGTGCGGCCCTCGTCGCCTATCGCTATTCCACGCAGCCGACCACATTGACGGTCGCGGCAGGCTCGCTCGACGGCGACGCGCCGAAGCTGATGCAGGCGATCGCGAGCCGGCTGAACGCCACCAACGCCCCGGTGCGGCTCAAGGTCGTCGACAAGACGACCGCGCTCGATGCCGCCAATGCCTTTTCCTCGGGCGAAACCGATCTTGCCGTGGTGCGCGCCGACGTCGGGGACCTTTCGCAGGCCCGTGCGGTGATGGTCGTCGCGCAGGCGGTGGTGCTGCTGATCGCGCCGCCGGGCAGCACCGTGACGAGCATGGACGACATCAAGGGCAAGACGGTGGGCGTGATCGGCGCTGCGGTCAACCAGCATGTCGTCTCGGTCATCACAAGGGAGTACGACCTCGAGCGCGCGCGGACTCGCTTCCGCGACCTTCTGCCGATGGACGTGACACAGGCAATCCAGTCCAAGCAGGTGCAGGCACTGCTGGTGGTGTCCGATCTCGGAGAGGTATCTCACGCGAATCCGCGATTTCATGCCGCGCAACACCAAGGCCAGGGTCGCGCTGGTGCCGATCGAATTGGCCGGCGCAATCGCGAACATCCACAAGGCCTACGAAAGCTACGAATTGCCGAAGGGCACGCTGCGCGGTTCGCCGGCGCTGCCCGACGACGATCTCACGACCTTGCGCGTGCCGCTCTATCTTGTCGCCAGCAAGAAGGTGAGCGACGACGTCGCTGGTGCTCTGGCAAAGGCGGTGTTCGAGGCAAAGCGGGAACTTGCGAGCGAGCACCCGCTGCTCGCCCAGATCGCCCAGCCGAACAAGGAAAAGGATGCGTTCATTCCGATCCAGCCGGGCGCGTCGCAGTACTTCGAGGGCGAGCAGAAGAGCTTCTTCGACAAGTACGGCGACCAGTTTTTCTATGGTTCGATGCTGCTCGGCATGCTGACCTCGATGCTCGCGGGCGTCTGGAAGTACATGTCGCAAAAGGAGTCCGAGCCGCAGGAGCGGCCGTTGTCGCGGCTGTTCGCACTGATGGACCGCGTGCGTGACGCGAGTGACGAGGCCGATCTGGTGAAGGCCGAGCAGGAGATCGACGACATTCTCCGGTCGCAGCTTGAGACATGCGCGCCCGGCGAGATCAATGCGGGCGAGGCGGCCGCGGTCAGCCTCGCGACCCACCGGCTTGAGTATCTCGTGAGCCAGCGGCGGGCCGTGCTCAGGAGCCAGGCCGCAAGTCCTGCGACAAGTCCTGCCACGAGCCCTGCGCCGGTCGCGCGAGCGCTGTAGACCGCAGGTTTCGCGACCTTCAGGACGTGGCAAACAGGGGCTTAACGCTCACGGAATCTGTGCGGGGCGGACCTGTGCGCAACGAACTGGCGGCGCATGCGGATTCTGCGGAAGTGCCTAAAAACGCAGCGGGATCATGCCGTCGCGGGCGCTCGGCCATTGGCCCAGCGCGCGAAGCCACACCGGCTCCACGGCTTGGGACCGCAGGCGTGCCCGGGCGCTTAGTGTGCGCCAAATAACTCAAAACTAAGGGGTTTCCCGTAGGTTGCCCTGGGGAGCGGGGCGTCGCGTTTATGTCGTTCAGTGAGAGCGTGCGGAAATTTCAATCCGAGTGGCTGCCGATTGTCGGGCACGGCTCCGCGCTCATGGGCGCGCTGCTGATCGGATTCATCTGGCTGAGCGTCAACTTCTTCCTGGAGAACGAGCGCAACACCGCCGAGCTGGCGGCGGTCAAGAACTCCATGAACCTGGCCGGCGCTTTCGACGAGCATCTGTCACGCTCGCTCTCGGAAACCGACCGCGCGCTGAAGCTCCTGCGCAACCGCTACGCCCGCGCGCCGGGCGAATTCGATCTGGACGACTGGCTGAAGACGGTTCAGCTGTTCGACAACGAGATCCTGCAGGTCTCCCTCATCGATGCGAACGGCGTTCTGCGGCTTTCCAGCGTCGACCCCACCAGGTTCGTCGGGCTCGACCTGAGCGACCGCGAGCACTTCAAGGTGCACGTCCACTCCGATAGCGACGAGCTTTTCATCAGCAAGCCGGTGATCGGCCGCACCACCCAGAAATGGTCGATCCAGCTCTCGCGCCGCATCGCCAACGAGGATGGCTCGTTCGGCGGGGTGATCGTGGCGTCGCTCGATCCCTCCTACCTGACGCGCATCTACAACGCGGTGAACACCGGCTCGGCCGGGCATATCCGCATCATCGGCACCGACGGCGTGGTGCGTGCAACCAGCGGATCGACGATGTCGCTGCTCGGCAGGGACCTGTCCGGCATCGACATGTTCAAGCGGTATCCGCGCGAGACCAGCGGCTGGTACTACACCGACTCGAGCTTCAGCGACCGCATTCCGCGGCTGATGGCGTTCCGCGCGCTCAAGAGCTATCCGCTGATCATCATGGTCGGCCAGTCGTCGCATGAAATTTTCGCCCTGCTCGGCATCAAGCAGCGCGTGGGCTACCTCGTCGCCTCGGTTCTGACGCTGGTCATCCTCGCGGTCGCGGTCTTCAGCATCAGCGGCAGCATGGCGCGCGAGCACGACAAGAAGCGCCTCGAACACACCAACATGCTGCTGAACGCCACGCTGGCCCATATGCCGCACGGCATCTGCATGTTCGGCGCCGACAAGAACCTGGCGCTGGCCAATGATCTCTACAGCACGATGTACGGTCTCGAGCCCGGGCAGATTCCGCCGGGCACGCCGCTGATCGACATCCTGAAGGCGCGGATCGAGGCCGGAAGCAGCCCGAAAGACGCCGACAAGTATCTCGAGGAGCGGCTTGCCGACGCACATTCGTCGCGCCCGAGCTACGTCATCAGCGAATTGCAGGACGGGCGCATCTTCTCGATCAGCCGGCAGGCGATGCCCGACGGCGGCTCGGTGGCGATCCATCAGGACATTACGACGCAGAAGCGGACCGAAGAAAAGATTTCCTATCTGGCTCACTACGACGCGCTGACCAACCTCGCCAACCGCGTGCGCTTCCTCGAGCACGTCAACGCCGCGGCGGAGAACTACCGTGCACGCGGCATGCGGTTTGCCGTCCATCTTCTGGACCTCGACCGGTTCAAGGAGGTGAACGATTTGCTCGGCCACGCCATCGGCGACGCGCTGCTGTTCGAGATCGCGTCGCGGCTCAGCGAAAGCGTGGGACCCGGTGACGTCGTGGCGCGGCTTGGCGGCGACGAGTTCACGGTGCTGCAGACGATCGGCGACAATGGCGCCGAAGAAGCCATCCTGCTTGCGGACAGGATCCGGCGGGTCATCGCCAGACCGTTCGACATCGACGGCCATCATCTCACCATCGAGACCAGCATCGGCATTGCGGTGGCGCCCGAGCACGGCCTCGTCGCGCACGAATTGTTGAAGAAGGCCGACCTTGCGCTCTATCGCACCAAGGCCGACGGCCGCAACGGCTGGCGCCTGTTTGAGAGCGACATGGAGCAGGCGGCCAACGAAAGGCTGGCGATGGCGATGGCGCTGCGCGAGTTGATCGATCGGGAAGAGTTCGAGCTTCACTATCAGCCGGTGGTTTCGGTCACCACCGAAAACGTGGTCGGCGTCGAGGCGCTGCTGCGCTGGCGCAGCCCCGGTGGCGAACTGGTGGCGCCCGGCAGCTTCATTCCGCTGGCCGAGGACACCGGACTGATCATTCCGCTGGGCGAGTGGGCATTGCGCCGCGCGTGCAAAGACGCGGCGTGCTGGCCGTCGGACGTCCGGCTCGCGGTCAACCTCTCGCCGGTGCAGATCCGCGGGGGCGACATGGTGGACACCGTCAAGCGCGCGCTGGCGGATTCAGGATTCCCGGCGAGCCGGCTCGAGCTTGAAGTGACCGAGTTGGTTCTGTTGCAGCACAACGAGCAGAACCTCCGCGTACTGCACGAGCTGCAGGATCTCGGCATCGCCATCGTGCTCGACGACTTCGGCACCGGCTATTCGTCGCTGAGCTATCTGCTGAGCTTCCCGTTCGACAAGATCAAGATCGACCGCACCTTCGTGGCCGAGCTGTCGCGCCGCAGCGATTGCGCGGCGATCGTGAGCGCGGTGTCGGGCCTGGCGCGAAGCCTTAACATCGCAACAACCGCGGAAGGCGTCGAGACCACCGAGCAGTTCACGCTGCTGCGCGCGGCGGGCTGCACGCTGGCGCAAGGATTCCTGTTCGGCCAGCCGTGCTCGAATACGGTGCTCGAATTCGGGCACCCGCAGGTGTTTCGCACCAGGGTGGCATCCTGACGTTCTTTTGAGTCAGCCCGGCGTGACGGCCTGCACTTTTTCCTTCGCCTCCGGTCAAGATCCACGAGCCGCAGCTCGAGGCCTGCCGCCATCCTGCGTCAGTGCGGCGGGGCGCAACAGCAGCACGGCTGGCCGCCAGAAGGGTCCTGCGGGTCAGCATTGTGCGGGCTCTGGACATCACGAAAACCCTTGAAATCGTTGGTGAGGTTGGCAACGGTCGCGGGGTGCGAAAAGCAAGTTAGGACCAGCAGCCATGTGTCTTGCGGATATGCCAAAGCGGACGGGGCGTCCGTGAGCCGGATCTTGCGCGTCGCCGCGGCCCAGAGCGGCCCGATCCAGAGGGCGGACAGCCGGCAGTCGGTGGTCAGGCGGATGATCGATCTGCTCGACCAGGCGAAATCGCAGAACTGCGATCTTGTGGTGTTCACCGAGCTAGCGCTCACGACGTTCTTTCCGCGCTGGTACATGACCGATCAGGCCGAGGTCGATTCCTGGTTCGAGCGCGAGATGCCGAACGCGGCGACGCGGCCGCTGTTCGAGCGCGCGGCGCAGCACCGGATCGGCATCTCGTTCGGCTATGCGGAGCTGACGCCCGACGGGCACCGCTACAACACGTCGATCTTGGTGGATCGCGACGGCGGGATCGTTGGAAAGTATCGCAAGGTGCATCTGCCGGGCCACGGCGAGTTCGATCCCACGCGCAGCTTTCAGCACCTCGAGAAGCGCTATTTCGAACCCGGTGATCTCGGCTTCAACGTCTGGCGGACGATGGGCGGCATCCTCGGCATGTGCATCTGCAACGACCGGCGCTGGCCCGAGACCTATCGCGTGATGGGGCTGCAGGGCGTCGAGATGATCATGCTCGGCTACAACACGCCGTCGGTGAATTCGCAGAGGCCGGGCGAAGGGCCGGAACAGAGGATGTTCCAGCACAAGCTGTCGTTGCAGGCCGGCGCGTATCAGAACTCGACCTGGGTGGTCGCGACCGCGAAGTGCGGCGTCGAGGACGGCCATCCGCTGTTCGGCGGCAGCATGATCGTCAATCCGGACGGCGAGGTGTTGGCGCAGGCTGCGACGCAAGACGACGAACTGGTGATCGCCGACTGTGATCTCGATGCCACGGCATTCGGCAAGGCGACGGTGTTCGACTTCAAGCGCCACCGGCGGATCGAGCACTACGGACGCATTGCCAATCAAACAGGCGTGATCCTTCCGCCCGAGCGCTGAACGCCTGCCGCGATTTTGATCGTTTCTGGTCTACTGCGACACAATTGGCCCCAATCTCGGCGGCCATATTTTTCTCCAAACCACTCAACGGGCTCGCGGTGAAGCAGGCGAGCGGATGCGTCTTGCGCGATTGTTTCGGGACAAGTTTTTCCAAGAACTTTTGGGTAATCGCCACGCGCAACACGAACGACCTGTGACGTGAAGCGCTTAGTGTCTGTCCGAAAACAATTTGAATTCCTTGAATCAGTTGTGATTCAAGAGTGGTGACCTGATTCGAGGAGGGTCACCGATGTGGACGGCGAAGAACCGCGGACGTTACGACCGCAGCAAGTTGCGATACCCGAGCGATCTAACCGACGATGAATGGGCATTGGTTGAACCGTTGATTCCACCTGCCAAGCGCGGCGGCAACAAGCGCCACGTCGATGTGCGCGAAGTAATGAACGGGATCATGTATGTTTTGAGCACAGGATGCCAGTGGCGGGCGATCCCGAAAGACTTGCCGCCACGCAGCACGGTGCACGACTATCTTGACTTGTGGAGCTACGACGGCACGCTCGATCGGATCCATTACGCGCTTTATGTGGAGTGCCGCAAGCAAGGCGAGCGCGAAGCCAGCCCGACCGCAGCCATCATCGATAGCCAAAGCGTCAAGAGCGCTGAAAAAGGGGGTCCTGTATCGATCCGCATGGCTATGATGCGGGTAAGAAGATCAAAGGCAAGAAGCGCCACCTCCTCGTAGATACGCTGGGTTTGTTGCTCCACGCCATCGTTCACCCCGCCGATATCCAGGATCGCAATGGCGGCATCCTGCTGCTTGCCACTCTGTTCGGGATGTATCCGTTCTTGAAGAAGTTGTTTGCCGACGGCGGCTATCAGGGACCGGAATTCCAGAAGGCGCTCACGAGAATCCTGCCGCAGATCAAAACGGAAATCGTCAAGCGCTCCGATCACGCCAAAGGGTTTGTGGTGTTGCCACGCCGTTGGGTTGTCGAGCGCACCATTGCTTGGCTCAACCGATGTCGCAGGCTTGCCAAAGATTGGGAGAACCTCAATCGCAAGGCGCTGGCATTCTTGCGCCTCGCATCAATCCGCCTCATGCTGCGAAAACTCTGTAATCCAACTTGATGTTCCCGGACGGACTCTTAGTCCAAAGTACTCCAATTAACGCCGCAAACATCTACATTAATTCGACCAATATATATTCAGTAATACGTCCAGTTTACATCTAGGTATTCTGGTACAGTTGGGAATTGGACAATAATCTGGCACGCAACGCCTGTATTCGCGGCGGCGATGACTTGACTGTGCGACATTTTGCACTGACGCTCCGACTTCAGAGGTCTTGAAGGAGGATGCGGCCATGCCCTTCATTTTTGGTTCGATCGCTGCAATGTCGGATGACAGCGGATCCGACTCCGACGACTTCGTCACGTCCGACCGGACCGTCTCGTTCAGCGGCTTCGCAGCCGGAAACGGCACCCTTGGTTTCTGGCTCGACTCGCCCGAGTTTCCGTCGCCGATCTTTATCGGCGACCTCTTCATCGGAGCGTCCGACCCGCACATCTGGACGTTCGACGATCTGTCTGCGATTCCGCTGCCCAACGGCGAATACAGCCTGATCATTACCAACGGCACGAGCGCGGAGAGTCTGGACAATCCACTCGACACGCAGGACTTCGTGATCGACACCAGGGCGCCGCTGGTCACGATCGACGCCGTGGAAGGCGACGACGTTCTCACCGCGCCGGAGTCGACCAATGGCTTGCAGGTGAGCGGTAGCACGACGGGAGCCGACGGCCAGACGGTCGAGATCGAGCTGCGTGACGCCTTCGACAACGTGCTGTTCACCGAGACGGCCACCGTGACCGGCGGCACCTGGAGCGCCACGTTTAATTCGACGGTGGCGGCCACCCTGACCGGCGCGGACTACAGCATCCATGCCAGCATAACGGACGCGGCCGGCAACACCGGCGATGCCGACCACGACTTCGCATCGACGGTCTGCTTCTTGGCCGGAACCATGATTGCGACGCCTCGCGGCGAGGTGCCGGTCGAGAGCATCAAGCGCGGCGATTGGGTGACCACCGCGGACGGCCGGACCGTGCCCGTGGCCTGGCTCGGCATCCAGACGGTGTCGCGGCAGTTTTCCGATCCGCTGCGCGTGTGGCCGATCCGGGTGAAAGCGGGTGCGCTCGACGAAAACGTGCCGTCGCGCGATCTGCTCATTTCGCCGGACCACGCCATTCTGGTGGATGGTGCGCTGGTGCAGGCCGGCGCGCTGGTGAACGGCACGTCGATCACGCGCGAAGACCGGCTGCCGGCGAAGTTCACCTATTATCACGTGGAGGCCGACGATCACTCGCTGATCCTCGCGCACAACGTGCCGGCCGAGACGTTCGTCGACAACGTGGACCGGCTGGGCTTCGACAATTGGCGCGAGCATCAGGCGCTCTATCCGCAAGGCAAGCCGGTCCGGGAAATGCCCTGTCCGCGCGTGCTGTCGGCCCGCCAGGTGCCGCGCGCCACTGCGGTGCGCCTGATGCGCCGAAGCGCGGCCTTTGCGGCTCCGCAGGAAGCGGTCGCGGCTTAACGGCCCAAACGGGCTCTGGCGATGATTTCGGCCGCTCCATCCAAGCGGCCGAACCTGTGGATTTTAACTCTATTCGTCAAAACGAGTTGGCTCCCCCGCTGCGCCCTGTAAACATTAATGCGCGGAGGCCAAGGGGGACGTATGCCAAATCAAACTTGGCGCCTTGTGCCTATTGCCGCCGCGCTTCTCGCAGCCGCCACCGCCGTTCCGGCGCTCGCCGATGATTGGGATACCTGCGCCAAGGCGTCGGGCGACGACGCGATTGCGGCTTGCAGCCGCGCCATCAAGTCCGGCACGTACAACGGCAAGACGCTGGCGCTGGCCTATTCCAACCGCGGCGTCGAATGGCGCGCCAAGGGCGAACTCGCCCGCGCGATTGCCGACTATGACGAGGCCATCAAGGCCGACCCGCAGCAGTCGGCGGCCTACAACAATCGCGGCATCGCCTATGCGGCCGGCAACGATTTCGAAAAAGCCATCGCCGACTACGACGAAGCGATCAAGCTCAAGCCCGACTACGCATCGGCGCTGAACAACCGCGGGCTTGCCTATTTCAACCAGGGCCAGCATCAGCGCGCCATCGCCGACTATGACGAGGCGATCAAGATCGAGCCCGATGCGGTGCGGCTCAACAACCGCGGCAACGCCTATGCCAGCCGTGGCCAGCACGACCGCGCGATCCAGGATTTCGACCAGGCGGCGAATCTCGACGCGAACTACGCAATCGCGATCTACAACCGCGGCAACGCCTATTTCGCCAAGGGCGACGCCGACCGGGCGATCCAGAACTATGATCGGGCGCTGACGCTCAATCCGAAGTACCAGGACGCGCTGGTCAACCGCGGCGTCGCGTACGAGAAGAAGGCGGCCTATGACCGCGCCATCGCCGACTACAACGAAGCGCTCAAGCTCGACGGCAAGGATGCGATTGCGCTGAACAACCGCGGTAACGCGCTGCTCAAGAAGGGCAAGACCGACGACGCCATCGCCGACTACGACCGGGCGCTCAAGCTCGACGGCAAGTACGTGGCGGCTTATTTCAGCCGCGCCATCGCCCACGAGAACAAGAAGCGCTACGAGGCCGCGATCGCCGACTACCGGCAGGTGACCAAGCTGCAGCCGCAGAACGCCGCGGCATGGAACGCGAGCTGCTGGGCGCGCGCGGTCATTGGTCGGCTGCAGGAGGCGATCGGCGACTGCAACGAAGCTCTGAAGTTGCAGCCCGACTACACCAATGCACTCGACAGCCGCGGCTTTGTGCTGCTGCGCGCCGGCAAGTATGAAGACTCTATTGCCGACTACAACGCGGCGCTTGAGATCGACCCGAAGAAGGCTGCATCGCTGTACGGTCGCGGCATGGCGAAGCGCCGCAAGGGCGACTTCGCGGAGGGCAATGTCGACATCGCCGCCGCCCGCGCGATCCGGCCGAACATCATGACCGAATATCAGGGCTACGGCCTGATGCCGCCGTTTGTCGAAGCACCGCAGCGCGGCACCGAGCAACAGCCGGACCGCGAGGACGCCCAGGCCAAGGCTCAGCCACCACGCGCGCGGCGGAACTAAGCCCAAGAATTCACTAAGCCCAGGAAATCACTCGAGTTCCAGGAACATCGGCATACTCCATCGGTTGACGTTCAAAGAAACGCCAACCTAGGAGGTGCCGATGATCCATCAAAGCGACATCAAGGAGCATATGGAGGTGCTCGGTTCCGACGGTCAGCATGTCGGAACGGTCGACCATCTGCTGAAGTCGGGTCTGGTGAAGCTCACCAAGAGCGACGCGCCGGACGGCCGGCATCACCTGTTCCCGGTGTCATGGGTGGAGCGTGTCGATGAGCACGTCCACCTGAACAAGCCGAGCAAGGAAGCCAAATCAGAGTGGCAGACTGCCGCCTAGCGATTGGGCGCCAGCGAGGCGATCGAATGCGAAGGCCCGGCCATTGCGCCGGGCCTTTGCTTTTTTGGCGGCAAGTGCTTTCGCTTTTGGCACAAGTGCTTTCGCTTTTGGCACAAGTGCTTTTGGCCCCAGGCGTCCGATGTTATGAAACAGCCATGTCGACGATTGCTCTGAGCACCGGATTGTCCGCGGTGCGCGCCGAGATCGAGCGCGCCTGCCGTGAGGCGTCGCGCGATCCGGCAGAAGTGACGCTGGTGGCGGTGTCGAAGACGTTTGACGCCGATGCGATCCGGCCGGTGATCGATGCCGGACAAAGGGTGTTCGGCGAAAACCGCGTGCAGGAGGCCAGGTCGAAGTGGCCACCGTTGATCGAACGCTACCCGCGGCTCGAACTGCATATGATCGGGCCGTTGCAATCCAACAAGGCGAAAGAGGCAGTGGCGTTGTTCGACGCGATCCACTCGGTCGACCGGCCCAGTTTGTGCGAAGCGCTGGCGAAGGAGATCGGCAGGCAGGGCCGCCGCCCGCGGCTGTTCGTCGAGATCAACACCGGCGCGGAACAACAGAAAGCCGGGGTGCTGCCGCAGGATGCGGATGCCTTCCTCGCGCGATGCCGCGACGGCTATGGACTCGCCATCGACGGGCTGATGTGCATCCCGCCCGCCGACGAAGCGCCGGCGCCGCACTTCGCGCTGACCGCCAAGATCGCCGGGCGCAACGGGCTCAAGCTGTTGTCGATGGGGATGAGCGCGGACTTCCCGGCCGCGATTGCGATGGGCGCCACCCACGTGCGGGTCGGCAGCGCGATTTTCGGCACGCGCGACAAGCACTGAAATATCAGCCGTCATTCCGGGGCACGTGCGAAGCACGTGAACCCGAAATCCAGAACCAGACGCACGAGTCTCGCCTTGGCTCTGGATTCCGGGTTCGCCGCTGCGCGGCGCCCCGGAATGACCACGTGGAGAAAGCTATGTCCGGAAGCGGCTGGGCAGCGGCGCCGGATTGTCCGGGCCCGGCGTTCCGGTGAGCGGCTTGCGCAGGATGCTGGGCCGCGGCTGGGCCGCGGGAGCCTGGGCCGGCGCAGCAGGGGCCGGAGCCGGCGCATACGCAGGTGCCGATGCAGCCGGATAGGGAGCCGGAGCAGGGGCCGCCACAGGCATCGACGGCGCGACCGGTGCTGCAGGCTGCAGCGGCGGAGATGTCCGATAGCCCGGCGCTTCCTCGCGTCCGCGGGGAATGTCATCGCGGCCGCGCGGTGGCAGGTCCTCGCTCCATCCGCCGGAATCACCGTCGTCGTCGAGGCCTGCCTTGTGGCTCATGGTCGAGGCGCGCCAGCGGTCGATAACCGAATCGATCATGTCGCGATCCGGCGATGTCCCCGCTACGCGGGTGTTGCCGCCGGCCTCGCTGGTCGGCCGCAGCGCCACGGGCAGTTCGCGAAACTTCATGCGGGTCGGCAGCGGCACGCCCGCGCCGAACGCGAACACCTCGCCGGTGCCGAGCGTGGGAACAAAGGTCAGCATGTTGGCGCCGGCATCAGACACTGCCGAGCGGATCAGCGCCTGGTCGCGGTCGTTGGACAGCCGCATGACGAACAGCGTGCTGCACTGGGAGATGATGTTGGGATCGATCTCGGCCGGGCGCTGCGTCACGAGGCCGAGGAACACGCCGTACTTGCGGCCCTCCTTGGCAATGCGCGAGAGCGCCCGCTTGGTCGGACCAAAGCCGACGGTCTTGTCGGCCGGCGCATAGCGGTGCGCCTCCTCGCAGACGAACAGCAGCGGGGACGCGCCATCGCTCCACAGGCCGAAGTCGAAGGCCATGCGCGAAAGCACGGAGACCACCGAGTTCGACCACTTCCGACGGGAAACCCGCGAGCTGCATGATCGTCATCGGCTTGCCGTTGGTCGGCAGGCGGAACAGATGACTCACCACCTCAGCCATGGTGTCGCCGCCGACGGTGGCGTTCTCGAACATGAAGCCGTAGCGCGGATGATTGCGGAAGGTTTTGATGCGCTGGAGCAGCTTGTTGTAGATCGTCACGCGCGCCCGGTTTTCGAGCTTGCCCATGCGGTCGTCGATCACCGTGATGAGATCTTCGATCCGGTAGGGCACCGGAGTATCGACGCCGTAGCCGGCGTCGCGGGTGTCCTTCTTCTTCATCAGCCCGCGCTCGGACGAGCCGCCCTTGAGCTGAACATAGGCGGCCTTGGCGAGCGGAATGGCTTCGGAGAGGATTTCCACCTCTTCCTCGACGCCGGGCCGCCCGCCGAAGAAAGCGTCGACCGTCTCCTCGAAGTTGAACAGCCAGAACGGCAGCCGCAGATTGCGCGGGGTCAGCACCTGCGCCTTTTCGCCGAAGCAGCGGCCGTATTCGTTGTGCGGATCGATCAGGAAGATGCGCAGATCCGGCCGCTCCTCCAGCGTCTGCTGCAACAGAAGCGCGACGCCGTTGGACTTGCCGGTGCCGGTGGTGCCGAGCACGGCAAAGTGCTTGCTCACCAGTTGCTCGATGTCGATCTGCGTCGCGATGGACGGGTCCTGCTGGAGCACGCCGACATTGGATGGCTTGCCGCTCCGGCCGCTGTAGATCAGCCTGAGCTCGCGGTCGCTCATCAGCACCGCGGGGTCGCCGATGGTCGGATATTCGGTGATGCCGCGCTGGAAGTAGGCGGTGCCCGACGCGTTCGCCTTGATCTCGCCGACGATGTCGATCTGCGCGGTGCTGCGGCAGTTCGGATCCTGGTCGCGCGCGGGCCGCTCGGAAATCTCGGTGATCATGCCGACGGTGACGATGCCGCCGCTGACGATGCCGAGGAATTTTCCGACCGTGGCGCGCGGCGAGCTGCCGGGCGCGGTCACGCTCAGCGCGACGACGACCTGCGCGCCGCTGACGGCGGCGACACGGCCGATGGTTTCGCGAATGGCGCGCGGAGATTCGGACGGCGGAGTGCTGGCTGTCATGTCGGTCCAATCCGGATAGGGCGCGTACGACGCGGCCCGTCAGATGCGGCCTATTTAACAGAACGCCATCGCGGTTCGGTTAAAGGCGGAACCGCGGTGGTTCAACGAACCATTCATCGTGAAGGCCGGGTAAATCAGCCGATGACAATTCGAGTCATCGGGCCGACGCGGCCGATCAGCCGGCGCAGCGCATCGGTCTTCAGCGCGACGCATCCGGCGGTGGGCGCGAAGCCCGGCCGGGCGACATGGAGGAACACCGCGCTGCCGCGCCCGGCGACGCGCGGGCGGGTGTTGTGGTCGATCTCGATGATGAAATCGTACAACCGGTCCTCCCGCTTCAGCCGGTCGCCGGGGTGGTCGGGAGCAAGCCTGATCGGCTGGTTGTAGCGCCGGTCGCCCGGGTCCTCGCACCAGCCGTCGGTGGCCTTGATGGGGCGGACCGGGAGGTGGGTCATTGGCCGAGCCGTCCGGTCGGCCCGCCACCACAGCCGCCGCAGCCGGAAGATGCCGCGCGGGGTGCCGCCGTCACCCTCCCGCTTGTTGGCCTTGATGCCGCCCCGCCCGATCGCCACCGGGATGGCGAGAGGGCCCGCCGTCAGCCAGCCGCGGGTGGGGTGGCCGGGCTTCGCCCGCACAAAAAGCGTCGAAATCGGGGCCTTTTCCATAGCGCGAGGGTATTTTCGCCGTAGTTCCAAGGTGCTTGCTCTTTTATCCCCGAATGGTCTACTTCGCGCAAATGCGCCGGGGGATGCCCGGAGAGACCGGATTCCATGCCCAACAGCCGCAAAATCCTGATCGTTGACGACGATACCGAGCTGCGAAACGCTCTGGTCGAGCAGCTTGCGCTGCACGACGAGTTCGAGGCGGTGGCGGTCGAAACCGGCACCAAGGGTGTGCAGGAAGCCAAGAGCGGCCAGGTCGACCTGGTCATCATGGACGTCGGCCTGCCCGACGTGGACGGCCGGGAGGCCGTGCGGATGCTGCGCAAGAACGGCTTCAAGGCGCCGATCATCATGCTGACCGGCCACGACACCGATTCCGACACCATCCTCGGGCTCGAATCGGGCGCCAACGACTACGTCACCAAGCCGTTCCGCTTTGCCGTGCTGCTCGCCCGCATCCGGGCGCAGCTGCGCCAGCATGAGGCGAGCGAGGACGCGGTCTTCACCATCGGGCCCTACACGTTCCGGCCGAGCGCGAAGATGCTGCTCAATCCGAAGGGCAACAAGATCCGGCTGACCGAGAAGGAAACCGCGATCCTGCGCTTCCTCTATCGCGCCGGCCAGAAACCGGTGTCGCGCGAGACGCTGCTTCAGGAGGTCTGGGGCTATAATTCCGGCGTCACCACGCACACGCTGGAAACGCACGTGTACCGCCTGCGGCAGAAGGTCGAGAAGGACGCCGCGGTGCCGGCAATTCTCGTCACCGACGCCGGCGGTTACAAGCTCGTGCCGTGACGCTGTACGATTCCGGAACGTGGGGGCGGTTTTCGGATAGAATCATGCTCACAATGAGAGAGCGATTCGAGTGAGCATCGAGGACGACATCGCGTTCATCGAGCGGGTGCCGACGCTTCGCATGCTCGGCCGCACGGCGCTGCGCATTCTCGCGATCGGCGCCGAGAGCCGATACGTGCATGAGGGCGAGGTTCTGTTCACCGCCGGCGATGCGACCGACTGCGGTTATGTGATCCAGGAAGGATCGTTCCGGCTGGAAGGCGGCATGAAGTCCGCCGGCGAGGTGATCGCGGGGCCCGGCACGCTGCTCGGCGAGTTGGCGCTGATTGCCGAGACCAGGCGGCCCGCGACCGCGACGGCACGCGAGCCTTCGACGGTGATCCGCATCTCGCGGAGCCTGTTCCTGAAGATGCTGGAAGGCTATCCGGAGGCCGCCGACATCCTGCGCGACCAGATTGCCGCGCGCGCGCGCCATGCGGTTGCCGAGATGACCGACGTGCGGGCGATGCTGGATACCAGCCCCGCGCCGCGCTGAGTTTCGCTTGTCCCGGATGCGGTGCAGCGTGAAGCGAAGCGTAACGATGCGCCGCTGATCCGGGACCGTCCCAAACTCCGAATGCGTTACGGTCCCGGGTCTGCAGCGCATCATGAAGGCATGCCGCGCTGCGCCCGGGACACGAGCCGGCTAGACGTCCAGCGTCACCGTCACCGGCACGTGATCCGACGGCCGCTCCCAGCCGCGCGCGTCCTTCGTCACCTTGATCGAGGACAGCCGGTCGCCGAGCGCCTGCGACACCCAGATGTGGTCGAGGCGGCGGCCGCGGTCCGCGGTGAACCAGTCCTGCGCGCGGTAGCTCCACCAGGTGTAGAGCTTATCCGTCGGCGGCACGAACGTGCGTGCGACGTCGATCCAGTTGCCGGCCTTCTGCGCGGCGGTGAGCTTCTCGCACTCGATCGGCGTGTGCGAGACGATCTTGAGCATCTGCTTGTGGCTCCAGACGTCGTGCTCGAGCGGCGCGACGTTGAGATCGCCGACCGCGATCGAGCGCTCGTTCCGTCCGGGCAGCATGTTGGCGCAGGCCCTCAACTCGTCGAGGAAGGCGAGCTTGTGCTCGAACTTCGGATTGATCTTCGGGTCGGGCTCATCGCCGCCGGCCGGCACGTAATAGTTATGAATGGTCACCGGGTCGCGCAGCTTCGCCTTCTCGCCCAACGTAACACCGACGTGGCGGCAGTCGACCTTGCCGCAATAGCTCTTCAACGATTGGGAATCGAGCGGCAGCCGCGAGACCACGGCGACGCCGTGGTAGCCCTTCTGGCCGTTGAGCGCGATGTGCTCATAGCCGAGCCGCTTGAAGCGCTTCCGCGGAAAGGCATCGTCGGGGCACTTGGTTTCCTGCAGGCACAGGACATCGGGACGGACCGACTTGAGGAACCTGGCAACGAGGTCGATCCGCAGCCGGACCGAATTGATGTTCCAGGTGGTGAGCTTGATTTGCATGGGAGGAATTTAGGAGCGGGGCATCCGATTTGCTACGCGCCGGCCTAATTTGTCCCTGCCTTCCACCGGCACACTCCCGCCGGCCTCACGCTGAGGAGCATTGCGAAGCAATGCGTCTCGAAGGACGAGGCCGCCCTGGTGGCCTTCGAGACGCGGTCCTTCGGACCGCTCCTCTCAGGATGAGGGCGGAGGGACGGTGTGCTTCGCTGAAAGAAAAGTCCGCCGCTATTGAATAATGCGCGTGTAGTCGATCCGGAACAGGTTCGGATCGGGCTGGACCCGCGTGTCGAGGTTGTAAACCGCGACGGTGGTGTCGAAGCCCTGCGGATCGGTCACCGTCCATTGCCGCAACTGGTAGTCCTGCGCGCCGAACATCAGCATCACACGGTGCGTGCCGGCGATGATCTGGCGCTCCTCGATCACCACGGTGACGAACACGTCGTCGGCATAGACGCCGACCAGGTTGGTGTCGCGCATCAGGTCGATGCGGTCCGCCAGCAGGAAGCGCAGCGGGGTTTGCGACAGCGGATAGAGATCCTGCGTCGCGAGCTTGCGGTCGCGCACCACCACCGACTGGCCGTCGGCAATCAGCTCGATCGGGCTCGGCGGGTTGTAGTCGAAGCGGACCTTGCCGGGCTTCTGCAGGAAGAAGTCGCCCTCCGACTTGCCGCCGTCGGGGCCGACCTGGACGAACTTGCCCTGAAGCTGGCGCACACCACTGAGGTAAGCGCTGACGCGGTCGGCGAGCCCCCGCTGCCGCGCGTCGAAGGCGGTGGTCTGGCCGGAGCCGCCGAACAGGTTGGGCGGCTTCGGGAAGATCGAGGGGAAGCCGCCCGACTGCTGCTGTTGCGGCGGCGCCTGTTGCTGTGGCTGCTGCTGGGCGCCGGGCGCGATCTGCTGCGGCGGGCGCGGCGCCTGCGCGGCGGGACGGTCGTAGGACTTGGGCTGCGGGGCGGGCACCGGGAGCGGCACGCTTTGCGCCATAGCGGACGGCGCGAAGGCGATGGTCAGCGCGAGGCCCGACAGCAGTGCCGCAAGTACGGCCTTCCGGCTCCGCGTGCGGCTGTCCATGTCGTGCTCCGCCTGACCCTTGTTGCCCCGTTCGTCCACTATTCGCCGGCTGTGGCGATTTCGCGGCTCTTGGTGGGCCCCGCGAACGTTGCGGCGCCGGCATTCTCAATACTTCGCGTGCTCTTCCTGGCCAACCAGGATTTCGCGTTTTCCCGCGTGGTTGGCCTGGCCGACGATGCCCTCCTGCTCCATCCGTTCCATGATGGAGGCGGCGCGATTGTAGCCGATTTGCAGCCGCCGCTGGATGTAGCTGGTGGAGGCTTTTTTGTCGCGTGTGACGATCTGGACGGCCTGCTGGTAGAGGTCGGTGGCATCGCCGGTCGCGCCCATGGAGGTGGCGTCGAACACCGGATTGCCGTCCTCGTCGAGCTCCGCTTCGTCCTCGGTGGTGACGGCTTCGAGATATTGCGGCTGACCCTGCGATTTCAGGTGCCGGACGACCTTTTCGACCTCCTCGTCGGAGCAGAACGGGCCATGGACGCGGCTGATGCGGCCGCCGCCGGCCATGTAGAGCATGTCGCCCTGGCCCAGCAGCTGCTCGGCGCCCTGCTCGCCGAGAATGGTGCGGCTGTCGATCTTCGAGGTGACCTGGAAGGAGATGCGGGTCGGGAAGTTCGCCTTGATCGTGCCGGTGATGACGTCGACCGAGGGCCGCTGCGTGGCGAGGATGACGTGGATGCCGGCGGCCCGCGCCATCTGCGCGAGGCGCTGCACCGCGCCCTCGATGTCCTTGCCCGCGACCATCATCAGGTCGGCCATCTCGTCGACGATGACCACGATGAAGGGAATCGGCTCGAGCTCGAGCTCCTCCTTCTCGTAGATCGCCTCGCCGGATTCCTTGTCGTAGCCGGTGTGGACGGTCCGGGTGATCGTCTCGCCCTTGGCCTTGGCTTCGGCGACGCGCATGTTGAAGCCGTCGATGTTGCGCACGCCGACCTTCGACATCTTCTTGTAGCGCTCTTCCATCTCGCGCACCGCCCACTTCAGCGCCACGACGGCCTTGCGCGGGTCGGTTACGACCGGCGTGAGCAGGTGCGGTATGCCGTCATAGACGGAGAGCTCGAGCATCTTGGGGTCGACCATGATCAGCCGGCACTGGTCCGGCGTGAGCCGGTACAGCAGGCTGAGAATCATGGTGTTGATCGCGACCGACTTGCCGGAGCCGGTGGTGCCGGCGATCAGCAGGTGCGGCATGCGCGCGAGATCGACAATGACCGGCTCACCGCCGATGGTCTTGCCGAGGCAGAGCGGCAGCTTCGCCTGCGTCTCGGTGTATTCGTCGGACGCCAGCATTTCACGGAAGTAGACCTTCTCCCGCTTGTCGTTCGGCAGTTCGATGCCGATGGCGTTGCGGCCGGACACGACCGCGACGCGCGCCGACAGCGCGCTCATCGAGCGGGCGATGTCGTCGGAGAGGCCGATGACGCGCGACGACTTGATGCCGGGCGCTGGCTCCAGCTCATAGAGCGTGACGACCGGGCCGGGACGCGCGTTGATGATCTGGCCGCGCACGCCGAAGTCCTGCAGCACGCTTTCCAGCGACTGGGCACACTCCTGGATCGATTCCGGGCTCGGCGCGAAGCGGTCGGACGACTTCGGCATCGCCAGAAGCGCCAGTTCGGGAAGCTGATAGCCGCCGTTCGAGCGCTTGGCGGGCTTGGGCTTGGCAGCCTTGCGCGCGCGCGCGGGCGCGGCCTCGTCCTCGTATTCCTCGTCCGCTTCGTTCGCATCGTTGAGCGGGGGCTCGATGCGGTCGCGCTTGGTCACCACCGGAGTCGGTGCACGGCGCAGCGCGGGCTTCGGCGCGAGCAGCGCCGAGCGGCGGCTGATCAGCCGGCCGAGCCGCGCCTTGAGGCTCAGCAGCGCGTGGACCAGCCAGCCGAGCGAGATCGAAGCGCGCTCGGCATCGTCGTCCGGCGGACCTGCCGCTTCGCGCGCCCAGCGGTCGTCGAGCTTCACGCTGTCGGGATCGTGATAGCCGAAGCCGGTTGCGACGACGATCATCCCCAGCGTGCAAAGTCCGAACACGATCGCGGCGGTGACGACCGCGGCGCTCGACATCGAGCCCATGAAAAACGCCGGCAGCGCACAGCATGGCATCGCCGATCACGCCGCCGAGCCCGGTGGGCAACGGCCAGTGATCGCTCTTCGGAAGGCACGCGGCGAAGCCCGCGGCGAACGCGGTGCCGGCGAGCCAGAACGCCAGCCGCATCCATTCGCGATCGAACGGACGATGCGTCGCGATGCGCCAGCCCCACACCGCGACGGGCAACACGAAGACGGTGGACGCAAGCCCGAACAGCTGCATCAGGAGATCGGCGCCGATCGCGCCCGGCGTGCCGAGCAGGTTGCGGACCGGAGCGTCGGTGGCGTGGCTCAGCGAGGGATCCTGCACCGACCAGGTCGCGAGCGCCACGGCGATCACGGCCGCAAGCGCGATCAGCGCGAAGCCGCCGCCTTCGCAGATGCGGCGCCGGAGCAGGGCGCGCAACTCGTCCGACCAGTTCGAAAGCTCGATGCCGCGGTCGATGGCTGCCATGTCTTTAGGTCCGAGATGTCTGTTAGCCTGAAGCGATTAGCCGAGTACCTCGACGAGGCGATGCAACGCCTCGCCGGTGATGTCCTTGTCCTGCACCAATGCAACGCGGATGTAGCCGGCGCCCGGATTGCGCCCGTCGGCGCCGTCGCGCGCGAGATAGTGTCCCGGGATCACGCGCAGACCGCCGTCGCGCCAGAGCTTGACCGCGACCGCTTCGTCGCCGCCATGCGCGCTGACGTCGAGCCAAAGGAAGAAGCCGCCGGGCGGACGCTTGTAGCCGTAACGGTTGCCGATGATCTGGTCGGCGAGATCGAATTTGGCGACGTAGAGCTCGCGGTTCTTGTCGACATGGGCTTCGTCGGCATAGGCCGCGACCGCGACCTCCTGCGCCGGCACCGGCACCTGCGGCGCCGCGATGTTGCGCAGCTCGACGTAGCGGGCGAGGAAGCGGCGGTCGCCGGCCGCGAAGCCGACGCGCAGCCCCGGCAGGTTGGAGCGCTTCGACAGCGAGTGGAACACCACGACGTTGGCGAAGTCCGGCTGCGACACCTGCAGCATGCCGTGCGGCGCGCGGCCGTTGAGGTAGATTTCGCAGTAGCACTCGTCGGCGAAAACCAGGAAGCCGTAGCGGCGCGCCATCGCGACGAGCCGCGCGAGATAGGCCTCGTCGGCGACTGCGCCCTGCGGGTTCGACGGCGAGGCGATGAAGAACGCGACGGTGCGCTTGAGCAGCGCTTCGTCGATGGCGTCGAGATCGGGCAGGAAACCGGTCTCGCGCGTGGTCGGCAGATAGACCGGCTCGCATCCGGCCGCGGCCGCGCCGGCCGAATAGGCGGCGTAGAACGGATTGGGGATGAGGATCGCGGGCTTGCCTGCGCGCTGCGGCACATAGCGGGCGGCGGCGATCGCGCCGAGGAACAGGCCCTCGCGTGTGCCGTTCAGCACGATGACCTCGGTCTCCGGGTCCATTGGCCGACTTAAGCCGTAGCGCCGGTCGAGCCAGGCGGCGGCGGCCCTGCGGAAGCCCTCGGTGCCCTTGTTGGCCGGATAGCGGCCGAAATCGTTGAGATGGGCCTGGATCACCGGGCCGACGAACGGCGGAATCGGGTGCTGCGGCTCGCCGACCGACAGGTTGATCGCGGGCCTGCCCGGCTTGATGTCGGCCAGAAGCTCATGCAGCCGCACGAACGGCGAGCGGCCTTCGGCCTTCAGCGGGACAGGTTGCGAAGCGGCGGTGGCGGCGGTCATGGACTCGTCATTGCGGGTGGCGGAAAGCCCCGCCAATTGCGGCCTTGCGCCACCATAGAGGCGGCGAGGTTAAGGCGTGATTAACCATCGGGCAGCGGTGCCGCCAAGCCCTGAACCAAGCCCCGGACCAAGCCCTGACCCAGGCCCGGCTGTTCCGGAAAGGCCACTCCTGAAAGGGCCCAAAAGTGAGGAGCCCAAAAAGTGAGGAGCCCAGGTCTTTCGACCTGGGCTCCCCGACGGACGGGACGGTGCCGGGTATCCGCCCCAACCGTTGTCTCGGGTCCCTCGCCCGTCCCCTTGCAAATGTCATGCAAGAGTCGGGCGAGGGAACCTGGCTCACATGTTGTAGGCGCGCTCGCCGTGGTCGGTGAGATCGAGCCCTTCGCGCTCCTTCTCGACCGACGGACGCAGGCCCACGGTGAAGTCCACCACCTTGAAGATGATGAACGACCCGACACCGGACCACACCAACGTCACGACCACCGCCTTGGTCTGCGCCAGACCTGCACGGCAAAGTCGTAGTCGGCGATCTTGCCAGTGGCGTAGTCCATGATGCCGGTGCCGCCGAGTGCCGGCGCCACCAGGATGCCGGTCAGGATCGCGCCGACGATGCCGCCGACGCAGTGGATGCCGAACACGTCCAGCGCGTCGTCGTAGCCGAACATGTTCTTGATCGTGGAGCAGAAGAACAGGCAGACCACGCCGGCGATCAGGCCGAGCACGATCGCGCCCATCGGACCGGCGAAGCCGGCGGCCGGCGTGACCGCGACCAGACCCGCGATGCAGCCGGACAGCGAGCCGAGCAGCGAAGGCTTACCCTTCACGATCCATTCGGCGAACATCCAGGACAGCGCAGCGGCAGCCGTGGCGACGAAGGTGTTGATCATCGCGAGGGCAGCGCCGCCGCTTGCTTCCAGGTTGGAGCCGGCGTTGAAGCCGAACCAGCCGACCCAGAGCAGGCAGGCGCCGATCATGGTCATGACCAGCGAGTGGGGAGGCATCAGCTCCTTGCCGAAGCCGGTGCGCTTGCCGACGCACGATCGCGCCGACGAGGCCGGCGATGCCCGCGTTGATGTGCACCACGGTGCCGCCGGCGAAGTCGATCGCGCCCCAGCAGAAGATCTAGCCGGCAGTCCGCGATGCACCTCGTCGAGCTTGGCCTGCGCGGCCTTCTTCGCGGCATCGTCGGCCGCGGCGGCGAGCGCCTTGGCGGCGGCGTCGATCGCATCCGGACCGGCCCAGTACCAGACCATGTGCGCGATCGGGAAGTAGACCAGCGTCACCCAGAGCGGGATGAACAGCGCCACCGCCGAGAACTTCATGCGCTCGGCGAATGCGCCGACGATGAGGGCCGGAGTGATCGCGGCGAAGGTCATCTGGAAGCAGATGTAGATCAGCTCGGTGATGTTGACGCCGACCGAGAAGGTCGCGGCCAGCGATTCGAGCGTGACGCCCTTCAGGAACATCTTGTCGAGGCCGCCGATATAGGCCGAGCCGCCGGTGAAGGTGAGGCTGTAGCCGTAGATCACCCAGATGATGGACGACGATGCACACCGCATAGAACACGTGCGCGAGCACCGAGAGCATGTTCTTGGGGCGAACCAGGCCGCCGTAGAACAGCGCGAGGCCCGGGATGGTCATCAACAGCACGAGGATGGTCGAGACCAGCATCCAGGCATTGTCGCCCTTGTTCGGGACGATCGCCGGTGCGGCGGGAGCCGCTTCCGCCGCCGCTTGCTGAGCAAGCGCCGGGTCGATGAGCAGCACGGCGACGGCGAGAGCAGCGAGCCCCGCCAGTCCCGCGCCGATAAGCTTCTTCAACGTCATGGTCGAACTCCTGTTCGCGAGCTTTGGATTGAGCGGGGTCACAGCGCGGCTGCGTCGGTTTCGCCGGTGCGGATGCGGACGGCGTGGTCGATGTCGTAGACAAAGATTTTTCCGTCGCCGATCTGTCCGGTCTTGGCGGCGGCAGAAATGGCATCGACGACCTTGTCGGCCTGCTCGCTGGGAACAGCGACTTCGATCTTGATCTTGGGCAGGAAGTTCACGGCGTATTCGGTGCCGCGATAGATTTCAGTGTGGCCCTTTTGACGCCCGTATCCCTTGACCTCGGTGACGGTCAGCCCGTGCACCCCCGCCGCAGTCAGAGCGTCGCGGACCTCGTCGAGCTTGAAAGGCTTGATGATGGCCATGATGATTTTCATGGTTCGATCCCCGCTTGGGCCCGGCCACAAACCGGCCGGGCGGACTAGTGCACCGACGTGCGAACTCATGCCCGCGCGCGATGCCGCGATGAGGGAATCAAACCGCGTGCCAACCTTGGAGACCGGCTCAAACCTTTGAATAAACTTGAGTTTTTTGGTCCAATACAGCCGAAGGCTGTCAAATGCGCATGGTTGCGGAATAAATTGCGAAGGAATTGTTCAGACAGGTTGTCGCGGGGCAGTAGGTGCCCACTATTTGAGCAAATGGAAAAAGAAATGGCGACGGAGTACCCAGGTACGCTCCAGGGTGCGCCGTCGCCAACTTCACAACCGCCGAAGCCCTCGCCTTATTGCAGCGACTCGCCGTGCAGCGCGACGTCGAGGCCCACCCGCTCGTCCTCCTCGCGCACCCGGAGCGGCACGAAGAAGCCGATGACCTTGAGCAGGACGAAGGTTGCGACGCCGGACCACACCAGCGTCACCCCGATCCCATAGAGCTGGGTCAGCACCTGGCCGCCATTGCCCTCCAGCAGACCCGCGGTCTCGCCGACCGCCGCGACGGCGAACACGCCGGCCAGAATCGTCCCGGTCGCGCCGCCGATGCCGTGCACGCCGAACACGTCGAGCGAGTCGTCATAGCCGAGCTTGGTCTTGAGCTTGGTGCAGCCCCAGTAGCAGATCGCGCCGGCGGCAATGCCGATGACGATGCCGTGCCAGGGCAGCACGAAGCCGGAGGCCGGCGTGATGGTGCCGAGCCCCGCGATCGCGCCGGAGATCATGCCGAGCACCGACGGCTTGCCGCGGTCCCACCACTCCAGCAGCATCCAGGTCAGCACGCCCGCGCAGGCCGCGAGATGCGTCGCGACAATGGCGAAGCCCGCGCGTCCGCCGGCGCCGAGCGCCGAGCCGCCGTTGAAGCCGAACCAGCCGACCCACAGCAGGCCCGTGCCGATCACCGCCAGCGACAGATCGTACGGCGCGAGATTGTCGGTGCCGTAGCCGCGCCGCGCGCCGAGCAGATAGCACGCGACCAGCCCGGCGATGCCGGCGTTGAGATGCACGACGAGGCCGCCGGCAAAGTCGATGACCCCCGCGGATTGCAGGAAGCCGCCGCCCCACACCCAGTGCGCGAGCGGCACATAGACGACCAGCAGCCAAAGCGCGACGAACCACAGGAACGCGGAAAACCGCATGCGGTCCGCCACCGAGCCAGCCACCAGCGCCACCGTGATGACCGCGAACGTCATCTGGTAGATCATGAACACCGATTCCGGAATCGTCTTGGCCAGCGGGCTGATGGTGTTCATTTCCATGCCGCGCAGCAGAAAGCGTTCGAGCGAGCCGATCGCCGGGCTCTCGCCGACGAAGGCGAGGCTGTAGCCGATCACCACCCAGAGGATCGAGCCGAGGCCGACCGCGGCCAGCGTCTGCGCCATGGTCGCCAGCACGTTCTTCTTGCGCACCATGCCGGCATAGAACAGCGCCAGCCCCGGGATGCTCATCATCAGCACCAGGCCGGTCGCCGCGATCATCCATGCCGTATCGCCGGCGTCGATCTTGGCGGGTTGCGCCGCCGCCTGCGCGAAAGCCTCTGTCGCCAGCAGCGCCATCCAGAGCGCGACGCCCGAGCGCGCGCCACAGCGCGCCACCGCATGCTTCAACATAGTCCCCCTCCCCGAGAATTTCTGTTTTAGAGCGCGTCGTTGTCGGTCTCGCCGGTGCGGATGCGCACGGCGCGGCCGAGGTCGGTGACGAAGATCTTTCCGTCGCCGATCTGTCCGGTCTTGGCGGCGTTGCCGATGGCGCTGATCGCCTTGTCGGCGACCTGGTCCTCGACGGCGACTTCGACTTTGAGTTTCGGCAGGAAATTCACGACGTATTCGGCGCCGCGATAGATTTCGGTATGGCCCTTCTGGCGGCCGTAGCCCTTGACCTCGCTCACGGTCATGCCGTGAACCCCCACGGCGTTGAGCGCGTCGCGGACTTCGTCGAGCTTGAAGGGTTTGATGATGGCCATGACGAGCTTCATGTTGCGCACCTTCCTGTCGGCCAGCGTTGCAGTTGCTTGTGGTCGATAACGAAAAGCCGCCCAGGGTCGTTGCCGGGCGAGCTGGTTTGCCGACGATATCGGCAATCGGAACAGAAAATAAGCGGGTTTCTTGCCTTTTACGCAGGCAAATGCTGGCCCCATGGGCAGAAGGCTGGGCGGGCCGGACTACGGCTGGCCGGGCTTGGCCTCGGACCGCCGCTCGCGCATCAGGCCTTCCTGGGCCACCGAGGCGACCAGTCTGCCGTCGGCCGCGAAGATCAGGCCGCGGCCGAAGCCGCGGGAGCCATGCGAATTCGGGCTGTCCTGGGAGTAGAGCAGCCACTGGTCGGCGCGGAACGGCCGGTGAAACCAGACCGCATGGTCGAGGCTCGCGCCCATGATGCTGCGGTCGAAAATGCTGCGCTGATGCGGCAGCAGCGCGGTGTCGAGGATCGTCATGTCCGAGGCGTAGGCGAGCGCGCACGGTGGATCGCCGGATCGTCGGGCAACGGCGCGGTCGTACGCATCCAGATATTGAAGCGGTCGCCCTCCTGCTTCTGGCCGGTGTAGCGGCCGAAATCGACCGGGCGCAATTCGATCGGCCGCGCGCGGCTGTAGTAGTTGCGCACCGCGTCGGGAAGCTGCGGCAGGACTTTCTCCTTGATCTCGGCGTCGGACGGAAGCTGATCCGGATGCGGCACGTCCGGCATCGGCATCTGATGGCTGAGCCCCGGCTCGTCGTTGTGAAACGACACCGACATGGCAAAGATCGCCTGGCCGCGCTGGATCGCAACGACGCGCCGCGTGGTGAAGCTCTTGCCGTCGCGGATGCGATCGACGTCGTAGACGATGGGAATTTCCGGATCGCCGCCGAGCAGGAAATAAGCGTGCAGCGAATGCGGCAGCGTGTTCTCGACGGTGCGTGTCGCAGCCACCAGCGCCTGGCCGATGACCTGGCCGCCGAACACCCGGCGCATCCCGACCTTGGGGCTCACGCCCCGGAACAAATTGATCTCAAGCTGTTCGAGTTCGAGGATCGAGAGCAGGCTCGAAGCGGCGGACATGGAAGCACCTTGTGGCGGGAGCAGTGATATACTTGCACCGTGATGAACACAAAGCGCACCAGCGTTGCAGCGGACGACCGTACCGGTTTGCGCGCCGACGTGCTGATCGGCGGCGGCGGCTTTGCCGGGCTGGCGCTGGCGATTGCGCTGCGCCAGGGGCTTGGCGAAAGCTTCCGGGTGATCGTCGCCGATCCGGCGTTCGGCCGTGATGCGCGGGACGAGGGGCGGGCCTCGGCGATTGCGGCCGCGGCCCGGCGGCTGTTCGAGACCATCGGCGTCTGGCAGGAGGTTGCCGGCGAGGCGCAGCCGATCCTCGACATGGTGGTCACCGACTCCCGCCTGCAGGACGTGATGCGGCCGACCTACCTGACATTTGCGGGCGAGATCGCGCCCGGCGAGCCGTTCGCGCATATGGTCGAAAACCACCGGGTGGTGGCAGCCCTCACCAGGCGCGCGAGCGCCGACGGCGTCGAGCTTCGGGCGGATGCGGTGCGAGGCATCGCGGTCCGCGGCGACCGGATCGACGCGACGCTTTCCGATGACAGCGTGGTGAGCGCCCGGCTGGTCGTCGCCGCCGACGGCGCGCGCTCGGCGATCCGCGAGGCTTGCGGCATCCAGAGCTTCGGCTGGGACTACGAACAGTCCGGCATCGTCACCACCGTCGAGCACGAGCGCGATCATGACGGCCGGGCGGAAGAGCATTTCCTGCCGGCGGGGCCGTTCGCGATCCTGCCGCTGAAGGGCCGCCGCTCCTCGATCGTGTGGACCGAACAGGCAAGCGAGGCGGAGCGCATCGTCGCGCTGTCCGATCCGGAATTTCACGTCGAGCTCGAGCGGCGCTTCGGCCTGAAGCTCGGCGAGATCAAGGCAGTCGGGCCGCGCCGCGCGTTTCCGCTCGGGCTTTCGGTGGCGCGGAGTTTTGCCGGCGAGCGCGTGGCGCTGGTCGGGGACGCGGCGCACGTCATTCATCCGATCGCGGGACAGGGCCTCAATCTCGGATTGCGCGATGTCGCGGCGCTGGCGGAGGCCGTTGCCGACGCGGCGCGGCTCGGGCTCGACATCGGCGGCGCCGACGTGCTCGACCGCTATCAGCGCTGGCGGCGGTTCGACACCATGACGATGGGCGTTGCGACCGACGGCTTGAACCGGCTGTTCTCCAACCGCTCGGACGCGCTCCGCGTCGTCCGCGATATCGGGCTCGGCATGGTCGAGCGCATGCCCCGGCTGAAGGACGTGTTCATCCGCGAGGCCGCGGGCCTCACCGGCGAGGTGCCGAAGCTGCTGCGCGGCGAGGCGCTGTAGGCTTAAGACAGCGGCACGACCGCGATCTGCTCCTTGAACGCCGGCCGCGACGAGATCGCCGCGTACCAGCGGTCGAGGTTCGGCGTCGGCGGCCGCTCCGGAATGAGCTGCATGTAGCGGTAGATCATGATGCCGACCGGAATGTCGCCGTAGGAAAAATCGTTGCCGGCCAGGAACGGCGTCCGGCCGAGCTGCTCCTCCATCATCTTCGCGGCGACGATGGTTTTTTCCTTGCCGGTCGCAATCGCCCCCGCGTCGCGCTTCTCCGGCGGCGTGCGGATCAGGCCCCAGAACACCGGCGTGATGGCGGGCGCCATCACCGAAAGCTGCCAGTCCATCCACATCTGGGCGCGGGCGCGGACTTTCAGGTCGGCCGGCTCGAGCACGCGGGCGGCGTGCTTCGCCGCGAGATAGCGGCAGATCGAGTTCAACTCCCACATGGTGAAGCCGTCCTCTTCCTCCAGCGCCGGCACCAGCGAGTTGGGGTTCATCGCGAGATAGAACGGGTCCTTGGTCTTGCCGAAGGCGCCGCCGACGTCGATGCGCTCGAACGGAAGCTTCATTTCCGCCAGCGCCCAGATCACCTTCTGCACGTTGGACGAGGTGTTGCGGCCCCAGACTTTCAGCATCTACTTCCTCCCGAATTTCGGATGCAATTTGTAGCCGGTCATGGCCGGGCCTGTCGCCCCGCAAGTCGGGTTTACCCGACTTGCGGCACCTCTGAGCGACGGACCTCGGCGGAGCCGAGGTCCTATGCATCCACGCCTTGCTTGGTTGCTCCAAAGACGTTGATGCCCGGCGCCACAGGCGAGCGAAGCGACGCCGTCCCCTTCGGACGGCTAAGGCCGGGCATGACGTGGTGAGATCAGTGCAATTCAGCCTACGTGCTAATCCAGCCGCCGCGCTTCCTCGGGCAGCATGATCGGAATGCCGTCGCGGATCGGATAGGCGAGCTTGGCCGCGCGCGAGATCAGCTCCTGTTTCTCGGCGTCGTATTCCAGCGTGCTCTTGGTCAGCGGACACACGAGAATTTCCAGCAGCTTCGGATCGATGCTGCCGGCAGGGCGTTCGGCGGGTGGCGTGTTCATGGACGTTTCCGGTTTCCGGCGATCTGTAGCACAAAACCTACTGCAGCGGCGTGTCGCCGCCGCCGGCGGTTTTTTTGGCGAGCTCCATCTCGGTGACCGCGATGAGGATTTCGGCGCGGGATTTCAGATCCGGCGCCTCCAGCAGCGCCTGCTTTTCCGGCACACCGTAGGGCGACATCATCGCCAGCGCGTTGACCAGCGCCTCGTTCGGCGCGTTCTCGATGCCGTCCCAGTCGGTCTTGAGATTGTTGGCCTTCAGAAACGCCTGGAGCGCCTCCAGCAGCGACTTGCGGTCGACCTGGTCCTCGCCCTTGCGCGCGGTGAAATCGTCGACGAACGGAATGGTCGTGACGCGGCACTGGCGATAGGCGGTCGCGACGTTCAGCTCCTCCTCGACGCGGAAGCGCGCGATGCCGGTGAGCTGGAGCAGATAGCGGCCGTCGCCGCTCTCGGCGATCTGGGTGATGCGGCCGACGCAGCCGACCTTGAACAGGTACGGCTTGTCCTCGGGGCCGGGATGCGCCGGGTCCGGCTGGATCATGCCGATCAGCCGATGGCCGTCGCGCATCGAGTCGTCGACCATCGCGAGATAGCGCGGTTCGAAAATATTCAGCGGCAGTTGCCCGCGCGGCAACAGCAGCGCGCCCGGCAGGGGAAACACCGGGATGATCTCGGGCAGGTCCGCCGATCTGCGGTAGATCACGTTCATCGGCATGATCGCTCGCTCCGGCTTGCGGCCAGACGAATGAAACTAGCTGAACAGGATCGAGGACAGGCGCCTGCGCCCGGCGACCGTCGCTTCGTCGGTCGGGCCCCAGGCCTCGAAGAACTGCACGAGCTGCTTGCGCGCGCCGTCGTCGTTCCATTTGCGGTCGCGCGCGCACGATCTCGATCAGATTGTCGACCGCGTCCTGCCGCCTGGTGGCGGCGCTCAGCGCGACGGCGAGATCGAACCGCGCCTGGTGGTCGAGCGGATTGGCCGCGACCTTCTGTTCCAGCTCGCCGACCGGGCCGACCGAGTTCGCCTGTTCGGCGACTTCGAGCGCGGCGCGTGCCGCGGCGACAGCCGCGTCGCCGCGCTTGGCTTCCGGCACCTTGGCGAGCGTCTCCTTGGCCTTGTCGATCTGGCCGACCGCGAGATAGCAGCGCGCCAGACCTGCGATCGCACCGATGTTGGTTTGGTCTTCTTCGATCAATTGCGCATAGACCTGCGCCGCGCTTTGCGCGTCGCCTTCGGCGAGCGCCTGCTCGGCGGCCTTCATCAGGTCCTGCGCTTCGCCGCCGACCTTGCCCTTGGTCAGCCGCTCGATGAAGGCCATGACCTGGCTTTCCGGCAGCGCGCCCATGAAGCCGTCGGCCGGCTGGCCGTTGACGAAGGCGATCACCGCCGGGATCGACTGGATGCCCATCTGGCCCGGAATGGCCGGATGATCGTCGATGTTCATCTTGACCAGCTTGACCTTGCCCTTGGCCGCCTTTGACGACCTTCTCAAGGACCGGCGTGAGCTGCTTGCACGGGCCGCACCACGGCGCCCAGAAGTCGATCAGCACCGGCTGGCGCTTCGACTCCTCGATCACGTCCTTCATGAAGCCCTGGGTGGTGGTCTCCTTGATGAGACCCTCAGGGGCGGCGGTCGGCGCGGGCGCCCCGCCGGTCTGCAACATCGACATACGCGTTCCTACCCTGTGGTCCGGCGATCCCCGGACGGTTCCCGATTGACTTCAGTTCCCGGAATAAATGGGCCGGGGCGGCGGCAAATGCAATCGGGGCCGGATGCGGTGGCTAGCTTTGGGACGGGTCTTCGCCCGCGTCCGGACCCAAGTCCGGGCCAGTGACCGCGACGATCCGGGGCGGATGGCCGGTGCTTTCCAGGAACCGCACCAGGTCGTCGCGGCCGATCGACGTGGTCATGGTGTTGACCAGCGGGTGGGCATTGACGGTGGTATGCTGCATCAGCTCCGCGTCGAGCACCACGGTGACCCGGCCGCCGGCGTCGTTGATGGCGCCGAACGGGGTCACCGCGCCGGGCGCGACGCCCAGCGTTTCCAGCAGGACATCGGCCGAGCCGAACGAGAACCGGCCGCTGGCGCCGAGCCGCCGGTGCAGCGACTTGAGTTCGATCGCGGCGTCCTCCAGCGCGGTGACGAGGAACAGCGCGCCTTTCTTGTCCTTGAGGAACAGGTTCTTGGTGTGGCCGCCGGGGATGGCGCCGCGCAGCGACTGGGATTCCTCCACGGTGAACAGCGGCGGATGCGTCACCGTCGGGTGGGCGATGCCAAGGCGGTCCAGGGCGGCGAACAGGTCTTCAGGCGTTGTGGGCATGCGGTCGGGAGGAGGAGGCCGTTGCGGGAGGAACAATTTGCCTGATCTTGCCACGGTTTAACGCTGTTTCCGACCGTGGTTGCAAAGTCCTAACCCTTTTCGCTATAGGAACGGTTCTGGCGGCGTTGCCGCCATACCCAAAGGATGCGGGTGTAGCTCAGGGGTAGAGCACGACCTTGCCAAGGTCGGGGTCGAGGGTTCGAATCCCTTCGCCCGCTCCAAAACTCCCTTTCTCTCAAGGGGTGCCGCCGAAGCGAAAAGTGCATTCGGCAACAATCGGCAAGTCGCCACATCAACTGCGACGGTCAATTATTCGCCGGTTCCGCGTGCCTGAAAATTGGAGTGAACTGCAGTAACGTGGCGACGGCTTAGGAGAACTCTATGATCGACCCCGGGCGCATTGTGCTTGATCCAGCCATTCTGGCTGGCAAGCCCGTGATCCGTGGGACCCGACTGTCGGTCGACTTCGTCATCGGGCTGATGGCCGACGGCTGGACCGAAATCGACATTCTGCGCAATTACCCGGGAGTGTCGCACGATGACATTGCGGCGTGCCTTTCCTATGCGCGCGATGTGTTGAGATCGGAAAAGGTCTATCCGAGCGCCGCGCCAGATGCGCTTCCTCGCCTATGAGAATTTTCCCGGCGACGCGATCACAGCGCTTGCGAGCGCCGGGCACGATATCGTTTGGGTTCGCACCGCGGCACCCGGAAGCAAGGATGAGGATATCCTGGCATGGGCGGTGCGGGAGCACCGCGTTCTCCTGACCTTCAACCAGGATTTTGGCGAGTTGGCTTGGCGTGTCGGGCTTCCGGCGTCGTGCGGCATCATGCTGTTCCGGCTGCCGATACCGCCCGCCGCCGGAGTTGGCGTCGCGCTCGCTGCCAGGATTGGCGAGCGGTCCGATTGGGCTGGACACTTCACGGTGATCGAGCCGGGGCGCGTGCGCATGCGGTCGCTTGCCATGCGGTAGTCCAGCATTAGAATTTACAGCTCAACTCAATGCCCAACCGCCAGCGCGCCGCGCGTCCGCGTATCCGCGGCGCCGACAAGTCCCTCCGGCGTCGCCATGATCGACGGCACCGAGGTGAACGGCGGCCAGATGCGCACGTTGTGCCCGCGCCCGGCCAGCGCCCTCGCGGTCGCATCCGGATAGGCCGCCTCGATCATGGTCTCGTCCGGCATCCACTGATGGTGGATGCGGGGCGCCTGCACCGCCTCGGCGATGCTCATGCGGTAGTCGACGACATTGATCAGCACCTGCATCACCGCGGTGATGATGCGGCTGCCGCCGGGCGCGCCGGTGACGACCAGCGGCTTGCCGCGATGGAGCACGATGGTCGGCGTCATCGAAGACAGCGGCCGCTTGTTCGGGCCGGGCTCGTTGGCCTCGTAGCCGACCAGCCCGAAGGCGTTGGGAACGCCGGGGGCCGCGGCAAAATCGTCGAGTTCGTTGTTGAGCAGCACGCCGGTGCCTTCGGCGATCAGCCCTACGCCGTAGTTGAGATTGAGCGTGTAGGTGTTGGCGACCGCGTTGCCGAAGCGGTCGACGATCGAATAGTGCGTGGTGTTGTGACCCTCGAACGCCTGCGGGCTCAGGGCGCGGATCTTGTCCGACGGCGTCGCGCGCTCGCGGTCGATGCGCGCGCGCAGCGCTGCGGCATAGCGCTTCGACAGCAGGCCCTCGAGCGGCACCTTCACGAAGTCGGGATCGCCGAGCAGCTTCGCGCGGTCCGCATAGGCGTAGCGCATGGTCTCGACCATCAGATGCACCGAGGCCGGATCGTCGCGCTTGAGATTGAACCCCTCCAGCACGTTGAGCATCTCGATCAGCAGCACACCGCCGGACGACGGCGGTGGCATCGAGAGGATGGTCAATCCGCGATACGTGCCGCGCAGCACCGGCCGCTCGATCGCGCGGTAATTTTTCAGATCCTCGCTGGTCATCAATCCGCCGGCCTCGCGCACCGCCGCCGAAATCCTGTCGGCGACCGGTCCTTCGTAGAACGCGCGCGGTCCGCTTCTGGCGATGGCCTCCAGCGTGTCGGCAAGATCGGCCTGAACCAGCAGCGTGCCGCGCTCGATCAGCGAGCCGTCCGGCTTCAGGAACAGCTTTGCGGTGGAGGGAAAGCGCCGCAAGCGCTCGATCGACGAACGGCCGGTGTCCTCGAACTCGTCGCCGGTGCGGAAACCCTTGCGGGCGAGTTCGATCGCCGGTTCGATCAGTTGCGCCAGCGTGAATTTCCCGGAACCATATTTCCCGTGCGCGAGCGCGAGGCCCGCGACGGTGCCCGGCACGCCGATGGCGAGCCCCTGGTCACGCGACTTCGCCGGGTCGGGCTTGCCGCTCGCGTCGAGAAACACGTCGCGCGTGGTGGCCGACGGCGCCCGCTCGCGATAATCGATGGCGATGTTGCGCGCGGGCTTCTGCTTGCCGCCGGCGAGATGGATCACCATGAACCCGCCGCCGCCGATATTGCCGGCGCGCGGATAGGTCACCGCCATCGCGAAGCCGACCGCGACCGCGGCGTCGACCGCGTTGCCGCCGCGCTTGAGGATGTCTGTGCCGATGCGGCTCGCGCGCGCCTCCTGCGTCACCACCATGCCGTTGCGGGCGGTGACCGGCACGACCGGCGGAAATTGCGATGAACGCTGCGCCAGCGCGGGACCGGGCCCACACGCCGCCAGCAGCACGAGCGAGACGAGCGCGCGGCGTGACAATCGAAGCATGGCGCGAGCCTACCCGAAGCCGGGCCGGGGTGGTACCGTTTGGCCAACAGCGAAGAATATCGGGAGGATGATCATGCTGATGCGGCGCGCGATGCTGGCAGGCCTTGCGGGACTGGCGATGCTGGCCGGCGGATACGGTCCGGCCGGGGCCCAGAACTTCACCAAGCAGGTTCACATCATCGTCCCCTACGGGCCGGGCGGCACCTCCGACATTCTGGCGCGTCTGATCGGACCCAAGCTTTCGGAAGCGATCGGCCAGCCGGTCATCGTCGAGAACAAGCCCAGCGCCTCGGGCAACATCGGCGCCGATTACGTGGCCAAGCAGGCCAGCGACGGCCACACGCTGCTGATCACCGATGCCGGCACGCTCGCGACGCAGCCCAGTCTCGTGAAGCGGCTCGCCTTCGACGTGCAGAAGGACCTGGTGCCGGTCGGCATGGTGATGTTCTCGCCGTACCTGTTCGCGGTGCATCCGTCCGTGCCGGTCGCCACGTTTGCCGAGCTGGTTGCCTACGACAAGGCCAATCCCGGCAAGCTCAATGTCGGCAACAGCGGCGTCGGCTCGATCCAGCATCTGCTCGCGATCGTGATCGCCAAGAAGCACGGGCTGAAGTGGGGCATGGTGCCGTATCGCGGCGGCGCGCCCGCGATCCGCGCCGTGGTGTCGAACGAGAGCAACGTGATCTTCAACGGCGCGCTCGCGACGCTTCCGTTCGTCACGCAAGGCCAGCTCAAGGGCATCGCGGTGTCCGGCGACAAGCGCCTGCCCGGCGTGCCGAACCTGCCGAACTTCAAGGAGCTCGACATGCCGATCGTCGAGGTCGGCTCGTGGCAGGGCTTCCTCACCAGCAAGGGCACGCCGCCCGCGATGGCGGCGCGGCTGAACGGCGAGATCAAGAAGATTCTCGCCATGCCCGACATCTCCAAAAAGATCACCGAGCTCGGCGGCGACGTGCGCACCAGCGCCAGCCCCGCGGAATTCGGCACCTGGCTCGGCAAGGCCATCGACGAATGGGGCGCGGTGGTGAAGGCGGAGGGGATCCAGGTCGACGGGTAGGGCTTGTGTCCCGGGCGCACCGCAGCACCGTAAGCGAGATCACGCGCGTCTTTCGCGCGCTATGGTGATGCGGTGCAGACCCGGGACCGTAACGCTCACCGCCTTCTGAACGGTCCCGGATCAGCCATAGCGCGTCGAAGACGCGCGTGGACGCGCTTAGGGCACCGTTTCGCGCTTCGCGCGCACCCTCTCCCACCGGGAGACGAGAGCGTGCCATGACCCTCCGCCTCAACGTTCCCGATCTTGCGTTCGGCGTGTTTCTGGTCGCGTTGGGCGCGCTCGCTTTCGGACTTGCGAGTGACCTCACGGTCGGCACCGCGGCCTCGATGGGACCCGGCTACGTGCCGCGCGGGCTGTCGATACTCATCATGGTCTACGGCATCGTGCTCGGCGTGCGCGCCGCGTTCACCGGCCGCGAGCCGTTTACCGCCGTCGCCTGGCGGCCGCTGATCCTGATTTCGGCCTCGGTGGCGCTGTTCGGAATTCTGTTGCCGGTGGCGGGCCTCGCGGTGACCAGCATCGTCGTCGTGGTCTGCGCGGGTTTTGCCGCCTACGACGTGCGGCTCCGAGAAAACGCGATCCTGGCGCTGGCGCTCGCGATCTTCGCGGTGGTGCTGTTCGTCACCGTGCTCGGGCTGCCGATACCGGTCTGGCCGCGATGGATCTGATCGCCAATCTCGCCACCGGGTTCTCGGTTGCGCTGACGCCGGCCAATCTCGGTTTTTGTTTGCTCGGCACGCTGATCGGCACGCTGGTCGGCGTGCTGCCCGGCATCGCGCCGATCACGACGATCGCGATCCTGTTGCCGTTCACCTTCTCGCTGCCGCCGGCCTCGTCGCTGATCATGCTGGCCGGAATTTTCTACGGCGCGCAGTATGGCGGCTCGACCACCGCGATCCTGGTCAACGTGCCGGGCGAATCCTCGGCCATCGTCACCTGCCTCGACGGCCACCAGATGGCCAAGCAGGGCCGCGCCGGTCCCGCGCTCGCCATCGCGGCCATCGCCTCGTTCGTTGCCGGCACCATCGCCACCATCGTGATCGCCACCGCCAGCGCGCCGATGGCGTGGCTGGCGCTGCAGTTCAACGCCGCGGAATATTTCAGCCTGATGGTGCTCGGGCTCACCGGCGCGGTGGTGCTGGCGCATGGCGCGCCGGAAAAGGCCGTCGCGATGGTGCTGGTCGGCCTGCTGCTCGGGCTGGTCGGCATCGACGTCAACACCGGCTCGCCGCGCATGACCATGGGCCTCGCCGACTTGGGCGACGGCATCGGCTTCGTGCCGATCGCCATCGGCATGTTCGGCATCGCCGAGCTCGCCGTCACGCTCGGCCGGCCGCAGGACCGCAGCCTGCTGTCGGTCAAGTTCAACAACCTGTGGCCGACCGCGGCCGAGCTGCGCCAGTGCGTGCCGGCGATGCTGCGCGGCACCGCGCTCGGCTCGGTGCTGGGTGTGCTGCCGGGCGGCGGCGCGGCGCTGTCGTCGTTCGCGGCCTACGCGCTGGAAAAGAAAAGCTCGCGCACGCCTGAGCGGTTCGGCCGCGGCGCCATCGAGGGGGTCGCCGCGCCCGAGGCCGCCAACAATGCCGGCGCGCAGACGAGCTTCATTCCGCTGCTGACGCTCGGCATTCCCGGCAACGCCATCATGGCGCTGATGGTCGGCGCCATGATGATCCAGGGCGTGCAGCCCGGCCCGCAGGTGATGACCGCGCAGCCGCAGCTGTTCTGGGGCGTGATCGCCTCGATGTGGCTCGGCAACCTGATGCTGATCGTGCTCAACCTGCCGATGATCGGGCTCTGGGTGTCGCTGCTGCGCGTGCCCTACCGGCTGATGTTCCCGGCGATCGTGCTGTTCTGCTGCATCGGCACCTACTCGGTCGGCAACACCGTGTTCGACATCTGGGTGATGCTGCTGTTCGGGCTGGTGGGCGTGTTTTTCTACAAGACCGGCGCCGAGCCCGCGCCATTCATCCTCGGCTTCATCCTCGGGCCGCTGATGGAAGAGAACTTCCGCCGCGCGATGTATCTCGCGCGCGGCAATCCGGTCACCTTCGTCGAGCGGCCGATCAGCGCGCTGCTGCTGTTGATGTCCGCCGCGCTGCTGGTGATCCTCGTGCTTCCGGCGGTGAAGCGGAAGCGCGAGGAGGTGTTTCGCGAAGAGTAGGGTGGGCCAAGGCGCGAAGCGCCGGGCCCACGTCTTCCGTCGTGTCGGGATTTGATCGTGGGCACGCCGCTTCGCGGCTTTGCCCCACCCTACAACTACAATTACGACCCGCCCGTCTCGTCGAGGAAGCCCTGCACCGCCTTGAACAGCTCCATGCGGTTCTTTTCCATCATGATCGTATGCGTGCCCTCGGCGAGCATCATGAAGCGCTTGCCCGGCGCGTTGACCAGCAGCGGAAACAGCGTCTGCGCCATGTAGGGCGGCGTGTCGCGGTCCCATTCGCCGAGCACCAGCAGCGTCGGCACCGTGATCTTCGACGGATCGTAATACGGCTTGCCGGCGCCGAAGAACTCGGCGCCGTCCTGCACCACGCCGTTCGGCGCGCGCAGCACCGGCGGGTTCTGCTTCGCGCCATCCGGGTCGCTGGCGAAGGTCGCATCGGCCCAGGCGTCGAACCAGCCGGCCGGGATCAGCGCGGCCTTCTTGTCCTCGGGCACGCCCGTCATCCAGCGCCCGAGCGCCTGATCGCGCCGCACCGTGCGGTAGGCGGCAAGCGGTCCGGGCCCGGCCTGCACCAGCGACGCGGTCTGCCGGATCCACGGCGGCGCATAGAGCGCCAGCCGGTTGACCTTGCCGGCGTTCTGCGAGGTGTAGGTCGCCATCAGGGTCGAGCCCCACGACCAGCCGAGCAGGTTGAGACGCGCGATGTTGCGGCGCGCGAGAATGAAATCGACCACGGTGCCGATGTCCTTCACGGCCGTTTCGCCGCGCACGACCGGCGGGTTCTTCGCTGCTTCCTCCGCCATCTCCTTCGGCCGGGTGGATTTGCCGTAGCCGCGGATGTCGAGCAGATAAACGTCGTAGCCGCGCGACGCGATGTAATCCATCCACGACTGGCCATCGAGCTTGAGATCGAACGCCGCATGCGCCGGATAGGTCGCGCCGTGCACGAACAGCACGGTCCGCTCGGGCCGGAACGAATTCATGTTGGCGGGGCGCTTGTTGCGGACAAAGATCTCGATCCCCGGATCGGGGGACTTCACCATCATCTCCTCGGTGACGAGCGGCTGCGACTGCGCGCCCGCGCCGCCCGCAACGAACACGCTCGCGGCAAACGCGAAGCAGAGCGCGGCAACCATCGACTTGAAGGCCATGGCGTTACTCCCCAGTGATGTATGCAAGCGATGTTTTGTCGTTGGAGCTATTGTAGCTCACGCCGTGTCGTCGAGAAACGCTTCGTCGAGGAAGTTTTGTACCGCGCGGAACAGGATCTTGCGGTTTTTCTCCAGCATCATGTGATGCGTGGCCTCCGGCACCATCACCAGCCGCTTGCCGGGCGAGTTCACCATCAGCGGGAAGATCGCCTGCGCCATGGTGGGCGGCGTGTCCGCGTCCCATTCGCCGATCGCGATCAGCGTCGGCGCGGTGATTTTTGCCGGCTCCCACATGATCTTGCCGGAGGTCCAGAACTCCGCCGAGTCCTGCACGGTGCCGTTCGGAGCGCGCACCACCGGCGGGTTCTGTTTCGCGCCCACCGGATCGGTGGCCCACGTCGCGTCGGCCCACTGGTCGAACCAGCCGGGCGGGATCAGCGCCGCCTGCTTGTGCTCCGGCACGCCGTTCAGCCAGCGCGCCTTCGCCTGCTCGCGCGTCACCGTGCGAAAGGCCCCGAGCGGGCCCCCGCCCTTCGGCATCAGGTTCGACGGCGTGGTGCGCAGCCATCCCGGCGCGTAGAGCACGAGGCGTGCGACCTTGTCGGGGTTCTGGATCGTGGTGGTCGCCATCAGCGCGCAGCCCCACGACCAGCCGATCAGGTTGAGCCGGGGAATGCTGCGCCGCTTCAGGATCATGTTGAGGACCGCCGTGACGTCCTTCACCGCGTCGGGCGTGCGCGAGACCGGCGGATTGTTCTGCGCCGGCTCGTCCATCGCCTTGGGCCGCGTCGAGCGGCCGTAGCCGCGCACGTCGAGGCAATAGACGTCGTTGCCGTGCGAGGCGACGAAGTCCATCCACGACTGGCCGCCCAGCGCGATGTCGAATCCGGTGTGAGCCGGATAGGTCGAGCCGTGCACGAACAGCACGGTCTTCTCGGGCGTGAACGCTTTCAGGTCGGCGGGCCGCTTGTTGCGCACGAAAATGTCGATGCCCGGCTCGGAGGGCACCATCATTTCTTCGGTGACGATTTGGACCATGAATGCCTCTCTTGGTGCGAGTGGGCCGCGCTCTCTCCACGTCATGCCCGGGCATAGCCGTCCGAAGGACGGCGTCGCTTCGCTCGCCTATGACCCGGGCATCCATGATATGGAGCGGCCAAATTTGATCTTACGATTTGCATTTGTTGCACTCGCTCATGGATTGCCGGGTCAAGCCCGGCAATGACCCGTGGACAGAGTTGGGGGCGACTATCGAACTTTGCAGTCTTTGAGAATCTCCGGCTTGAACGCGAGCCCATGCCCCGGCCGCTCGGGCGCGGTGATCGTGCCGTTCTTGACCCTCACCGGTTCGACCCAGAGATCCTCCGACAGGCCCATGTCCTCGATCCACGCGCCGTTCGGAATCGACGCAAGCAACTGCACGTTCAACTCCGGGAACAGGTGTGGCGCCATCTGCAGGCCCCAGGTGTCGGCCAGCACCGAGATCTTGCGCAAATCGGTGTAGCCGCCGCGCATCGGATCGGGCTGCAGGATCGGGCAGCACGGATTCTCGAAGAACGGGCGCAGGTCATACCGCGTGAAATGCGTCTCGCCGCCGACGATGCGGATCGGCAGCGCCTGCGCGACGCGCACATAGCCCTTGAAGTCGTCGGCCGGCACCGGCTCTTCCAGCCAGTAGATGTCGTGGTCGACGATCTTGCGGCCCTGGTCGATCGCTGTGTCCGCGCTCCAGCCCTGGTTGATGTCGATCATGATGGCGATGTCGGGCCCGAGCGCCTCGCGCATGCGCTTCACATTGTCGACGTCGGTGCGAAGGTCGGTGGTGTGCGCCATCTGCATCTTGATGGCCTTGTAGCCCTGCTGCTTGTAATGCAGCGCTTTCGCGATCATGCCGTCGCCGCCGGAGCCGCGGAAGCAGCCGGAGCCATAGACCGGAAGCTCGCTGCGCACATGGCCCCACAGCCGGTGCAGCGGCATGTTGGCGCGCTTGCCGATCGCGTCCCACAGCGCGATATCGAGCGCCGACATCGCCATGGTGACGATGCCGCCGCGATTGTAGGTGACGGTGCGCTTCCAGAGATCGGTCCAGATGCCTTCGACCGCGGTCGCGTCCTTGCCGATCACGTGCGGCAGGATGGTTTCCTCCAGCGCCGCCACGACCGTCTTCAGCCCCGGCCGGAACGAGAACAGGTAGCCCATGCCGACGATGCCGCCTTTGGTCTCGACCTCGAGCACCAGCAGGTTGCGCGCGTCGCCGAACTCATGGCCCTTGAGCCACGGCGTCTCCGGCCACGGCACCCGCAGCATGGTGGTGCGGACGGCCTTGATGGTCATGTTGGTCATGTTCATTGTCCAGTTTTACGATTCTGGGCGGATTTCGTTGAGGATCAGTTCGACGCAGTCATCATAGCGCGGCATGCGGGCGAGGGACCCACCCGAAACGAAGCTTTGCCCGAGACGCTCGAAGCCCTGCGGGATCATGCGCGTCTCGCGTGACCAGAGGCCGGCATCGCGATAGCGGACGAGCGCGCGCGCCAGAATGTCTTTCGGCACGTCAGGGAAGAACGTCGCGACGCCGGCCGCCAGCTCTTCGGCAGGGCTGGCATGGACCCAGGCCAGCATCTTCGCGGTGGCGCGGGTCATCGCCGCGAACTCGTCGCGGTATTTTTCGCATGCGCCGCGCGTTGCGATGAACGCCGTGTAGGTGGTAGGTCCCCGTGAGCTGGCCGCGTAGAGAACCTCACCGGCGCCGTCCCGCTCGGCCATCGACACGAACGGCTCGAACGCCTGCATCACCTCGATGTCGCCGGCCTGCAGCGCGTGGTAGTTGCGCGTCATGGCGCGGTCGGAAAAGCGCGGCAGCTTGTCGGGGTCGATGCCGGCCTGACGCAGGTCGTGCTGCAGGCACATCCAGGGCGTCGGCACCTCGGACACCGAGGCGAATGTCATCTGCTGCAGGTCCATGAGGCGGAAGGATTTGCCGCGGCTTGGACCGACCAGAAAGAACGGGTCGTGCGACACCACCTCGCAGAAGCTCACCAGCGGCGAGTGCTTGTCCTGGTCATGCGCCTTCATCACCCGCATCGGCCCGCCCCAGGTCAGGTCGATGCTGCCGTCGATCAGCTTCGGCACCGCGTCGCCCGGCGCGTCGGACGTCAGAAGCTCGACGTCCACGCCTTCGCGTCCGTAAAAGCCCAGCGCATAGGTCGCGTAGTACGGCGCATAGAACACCGCGCGGAAATTCTCCATGAGCCGGATCGGCATGAACGGGACCTTGCTGCGGGCCGAATTGCGTTGGCGCGGTTGGCGGGGACTGTCTAAGCTTGCGGCCGCCGGGAGTGTACGACGAGGATTTGCAGCATGAGAACCCTGTTCGGCTTCTGGTGCCTGGTGATGGCGGCGCTGGTTCCGGCCGCGCACGCCCAGGAAAGTTACCCCGGCAAGGCGATCACCCTGGTGGTTCCGGTCCCACCCGGCGGCGCCGCCGATTTCATCGCGCGGTTGATCGGCCAGAAGCTGTCGGAGGCGGTGGGGCAGCCGGTGGTCATCAACAACCGCGGCGGCGCGGGCGGCACGATTGCGTCCGACAATGTCGCGAAGGCGGCGCCCGACGGCACCACGCTGCTGCTCAACTCCATCACCACCCACGGCATCGGCCCGCACCTCTATCCCGGCCTGCCCTATGACTCGGTGAAGGATTTCACGCCGGTCATTCTGGTGGCCCAGCTACCCTTGATCATGACGATCAACACCGGCCACGCGATGAAATCGGTTCGGGACGTGATCGCCCATGCCAGGGCCAATCCCGGCAAGCTGTCGTTTGCTTCGTCGGGCATCGGCGGCGCGCCGCATCTTTCCGGCGAGTTGTTTCAGACGGTGGCCGGCATCAAGATGCTGCACGTGCCCTATCGCGGCAGCGGGCCTGCCGTGGTCGACGTGGGCGCAGGCCGCGTCGACATCATGTTCGACGCCGTGCCGTCGCTGCTCGCTCTGATCCAGGCCGGCAAGCTCCGGCCGCTCGCCGCGGCAAGCGCCGAACGCAATCCGATCGTGCCCGACGCGCCGACCTTCGGCGAACTCGGCGTCAAGGGCATGGAGATTTCATTGTGGTACGGGATCGCCGGTCCCGCCGGATTGCCGCAACCGGTCGTGCAGCGGATCAACACCGAGCTTGCGGCGATCCTCAAGACCGCCGAAATCCGCGACGCGTTTGCCAAGCAGGGCGCGGCCGCGTCGGGCGGCACGCCGCAGGACTACGCCGCGTTCATGCGGGAAGAATCCTCGCGCTGGGGCGAAGTGGTCCGCCGCAACAACATCAAGATCGAGTAGCAGGCTGCTGAAAGACCCCCCAAGACCCTCCGCGGTCATTCCGGGACGCCGCGAAGCGGCGGACCCGGAATCCAGAAAAGCAGGAATCCCGACGTTCTGGATTCCGGGTTCGCGCCATAGCGCGTCGAAGACGCGCGTGAACGCGCTAACGAGCGCGCCCCGGAATGACGGGCAGGCCTGCTCACAATCCCGATAGTCAAAGCCGGGGCTCCCGGAACAGACGCTCAGCGCGCCTGTTTGTGATACACGCTGTTCGGCCGCATGTCGGTGGCGGATGCCACGCGGTTGCTCATGTTGTAGAAGCCCGCGACCGCGGCGATGTCCCAGATGTCGCGGTCGCTGAAGCCCGCCTTGCGCAGACCTTCGCGGTCTTCCTCCTCGATGGCCCAGGGCTCTGCGGTGAGCTTCACCGCGAAATCGAGCATCGCACGATGACGCTTGGACAGCCGCGCGGCGCGATAGTTCATCGCCATCAACTCGCCCAGCGCCGGATCGCCGGACAGCGCCCGCACCGCCGCGCCGTGGGCGACCAGGCAGTAGTAGCACTTGTTGTGCGACGACACCGCGACCGCGATCATCTCGCGCTCGAGCTTGGACAGGCCCGAGGGCGCCAGCATCAGGTCGTTGTACATCGAAACGAACGGCTCGAGCTTGGCATTGTCGAAGGCGTAGGCCTGAAGCACATTGGGCACGAAGCCCAGCTTCTCCTCGCATTTGCCGAAATAGCCTTCCATGGCCGGTGAAAGTTTGCCGCGCTGCAGCGACGAGTGCGGTGATCTCGACGTCGTCCTTCGCGGACTGGCTGACGGCCGCACCCGCTGTCGCGATACCGGTTTGGTTCGCCTTGATATTGCTGGTTTTCTTGCGTTTCGTCGGCACGTCACTCTCCCGCATCATGTTGAGCGAAGCCTACAACCCTTCCGCTGCCAAGCGAAACCACTACAGTTCGTTCACCGGTTCGCTCACCGGTTTGCTTGGGGCGATCCCACCAATGCCTGCGGATCAATTCGCATGACCCAACACGTCGCCGTCGATCGTTCCACGCCGGAAGACCGCAGCGCCCGCGCACGCATCGGTGCGGCAGGAAAGCTTTTGCGCGACAACAAAAGCGATGTACCGGACGGTTTCGCCGCATTGATGTTCGCGCGCACGGCGCCGGAGGATCTGGTGCGCTACGACGCGGCCGAGCTCGCGGCGCTTGCGAGCGGCGCGTGGTCGTTCTTCGCCGTGCGCAAGGCGGGCGCACCGAAAATCCGCTTCGAGTCGCCGGACGCGTCGCTGGGCGATCGTCTCAAGACGATTTCGGTCATTGAGATCGTCAACGACGATATGCCGTTCCTGGTCGACTCGGTGATGGCCGAGCTTGCCGAGCGGGGCCTCGACGTCCGCCTGGTCGCGCATCCGATCGTTGCGGTCGAACGCGACAAGGGCGGCAAGCTCAAATCCGCGCCGCAGGAGACGAACAGCCGCGGCGGCGAGCCGCGCGAGAGCTTTATTCATATCCACGTCGAGCGCATCGCCGACAATGCGCGCCGCGCCGAGATCGTGCAGTCGCTGGAGCAGGTGCTGGCGCAGGTGCGGGTTGCGGTGCAGGACTGGCGGCCGATGCTTTCGCGCGTCGAAGCCGTCATCAAGGACCTGAAGAGCAATCCGCCGCCGGTCCCGGTCGACGATATCGCGGAGGCCGTTCAGTTCCTCGAATGGCTCGCGGCCGACAACTTCACCTTGCTCGGCGTCCGCGAGCACGCCTTCACCGGAAAAAACCGCGAGCTGGCACCGGTCAAGGGCACCGAGCTTGGCTTGCTGAGGTCGGGCAGCGTGCCGGTGTTCACGCGCGGCGGCAAGGCGGTGACGGTGACGCCGCAGCTTCGCGCGTTCTTCGACGATCCGAAAACGCTCATCGTCATGAAGGCCAACGTCAAGTCGCGGGTTCACCGCCGCGTCTATCTCGACTATGTCGGCGTCAAGCGCTTCGACGCCGACGGCAACGCCATCGGCGAGTTCCGGATTCTCGGCCTGTTCACCTCGACCGCCTATACGCGCTCGGTCCGCACGATCCCTTACCTGCGCCGCAAGGTGGACGCCACGCTGCGGCGTGCGGGCTTCGATCCGGATGGCCATTCCGGCAAGGCGCTGGTCAATGTGCTGGAGGGGTACCCACGCGACGAGCTGTTCCAGATCGACGACGACACCCTCTACGAGTTCTCGCTGGCGATCCTTCAGCTCGAGGAGCGCCCGCGCGTCCGCGTGCTGGCGCGGCCCGACCGTTTCGATCGTTTCGTTTCGGTGCTGGTCTACGTGCCGCGCGAGCGGTTCGATTCAAGGGTCCGCGCGCGGATCGGCGCCTGGCTCGCCGGGGCCTACAAAGGGCATGTCAGCGCGTACTATCCGACGTTCCCGGAAGGCGGCATCGTCCGCGTTCACTTCATCATCGGCCGCAAGGACGGCGAGACGCCCGACCTGGACCGCGCCACGCTGGAGCAGGCGGTTGGTGCGATCGTCCGCACCTGGAGCGACACGCTGGGCGACCGGCTTGCCGAGACCCAGGAGCCCGGACGGGCCCGCGCGCTGTTCGAGCGCTATGGCACGGCGTTCTCGGAGGGCTATCGCGAAGCCTTTCCGCCGGAGGATGCGCTTGAAGACATCCAGGTCGTCGAGAGCCTCTCGGCGGATCGTCCGCTCGGCGTCGAGTTCTATCCGCGCAGCGAGGACGGCAAGCCGTGCGTCGGACTGAAGGTATGGAGCCACGGCAAGCCCATCCCGTTGTCGGAGCGCGTGCCGGTGCTCGAAAACATGGGCTTCAGGGTCGTCGACGAGCGCACCTTCGAGGTCGGCGGCGAACCCGGTGCGTGGCTGCACGACATGGCGCTGGAACGGGCCGACGGGGCGCCGGCCAATCTCGAAACCGGGAAGTCCGCCCTCGAAGCCTGCTTCATCATGGTGATGCGCGGCTCGCCGAGAACGACGGCTATAACGCGCTGGTGATGATAGCCGGCCTGCAATGGCGCGACGTGGCGCTGGTGCGCGCCATCTCGCGCTTCCTGCGTCAGATTCGCGTGCCCTATTCGCAGGATTACATGTGGGCGACGCTGCGCAAGCATGCGGGACTGGCGGCGAAGATCGTCGATCTGTTCCACGCGCGGTTCGATCCGCGGCTTTCGTCGCGCGACAAGCCGCAGGCGGACATTGCCGCCGCAATCGAGCAGGGGCTTGAGGCGGTCTCGGTGCTCGACGAGGACCGCATCGTCCGCCGTTTCGTCAACGCGGTGCAGTCGGCGATCCGCACCAACTTTTATCAGCTTGGCGATGACGGCCGGGCGAAGCAGCAGATCGCGATCAAGTACGCGAGCCGCAAGCTCGACGGCGTGCCGCGGCCGGCACCGCTTTACGAGATTTTCGTCTATTCGCCGCGCGTCGAGGGCGTGCATATGCGCTTCGGCAAGGTGGCGCGCGGCGGCATCCGCTGGTCGGACCGGCCGCAGGATTTCCGCACCGAAGTGCTGGGGCTGGTGAAGGCACAGCAGGTCAAGAATGCCGTGATCGTGCCGGTCGGCTCGAAGGGCGGCTATGTGCCGAAGCACCTGCCGGTTGGCGGGCCGCGCGAGGCGATCCAGGCCGAGGGCACGGCCGCCTACAGGATCTTCATCTCGACGCTGCTCGAGATCACCGATAATCTCGATCTCAAAGCGGTGCTGCCGCCGGAGAACGTGGTGCGGCACGACGACGACGACCCCTATCTCGTGGTCGCCGCCGACAAGGGCACGGCAACCTTCTCCGACATCGCCAACGGCATTTCCGAGGACCACAAGTTCTGGCTCGGCGATGCCTTCGCATCCGGCGGCTCGGCCGGCTACGACCACAAGGGCATGGGCATCACCGCGCGCGGGGCGTGGGAATCGGTGAAACGGCATTTCCGCGAGATGGACGTCGACATATCCAGAACGCCGTTCACCGCGGTGGGCGTCGGCGACATGTCGGGCGACGTGTTCGGCAATGGCATGCTGCGCGAAAAGACCACCAGGCTTCTCGCGGCCTTTGACCATCGCGACATCTTCATCGATCCCGAACCCCGACCCGGAGAAGAGCTTTGCCGAGCGCAAGCGGCTGTTCGATCTGCCGCGCTCGAGCTGGCAGGACTACGACAAGAAGCTGATTTCCAAGGGCGGCGGCGTATTCCCGCGGTCGCTGAAGGAAATCGTGCTGTCCAGGGAGGCGCAGGCGGCGATCGGCTTCGCCAGGGACAAGGCGACGCCGCAGGAGGTGATGAGCGCGATCCTCAAGGCGCCGGTCGATCTGCTGTTCTTCGGCGGCATCGGCACCTACATCCGCGCGTCGGCCGAAACCGACGAGGCGGTGGGCGACCGGGCCAACGACGCGATCCGCATCACCGGCGCGCAGGTCCGCGCCAAGGTGATCGGCGAGGGCGCCAATCTCGGCATGACCCAGCGCGGCCGCATCGGCACGGCGCTCACAGGCGTGCAGGCTCAACACCGACGCGATCGACAACTCGGCGGGCGTCAACACGTCGGACGTCGAGGTCAACATCAAGATCGCGCTGAGCCTGCCGGTGCGCGACGGGCGTCTCACCATCAAGGCGCGCAACACGCTGCTCGGCAAGCTGACCGGTGAGGTCGCGGCCCTCGTGCTGCGCAACAACTATCTGCAGACGCTGGCGCTCTCGCTCGCCGAGCGGCGCGGCATGGAGGATTTCGGGTTCCAGCAACGGCTGATGCAGACCCTGGAAGCCGCGGGAGAGCTCGACCGGGCCGTCGAGTTCCTTCCCGACGACCTGGAGCTCGGCGAGCGCGCCCGCCGCTCGCAGCCGCTGACGCGGCCGGAGCTTTCGGTGCTGCTCGCCTACGCCAAGCTTTCGCTCTACGAAGCGCTGCTCAATTCCAGCGTGCCCGACGATCCCTATCTCGGCCGCGAGCTCGGCCGCTATTTCCCCAAGGCGATCGCCGAGAAGTATCCCGACGCGCTGGAGAAGCACCGGCTGCGCCGCGAGATCATCGCCACGCAGCTGGCCAACTCCATGATCAACCGCGGCGGGCCGTCGCTGGTGGTGCGGATCGCCGACCAGACCGGCGCTGCGCCAGGCGACATTGCCGCGGCGTTCGCTGCGGTGCGCGACAGCTACGACATGCCGGAGCTGAACGAAGAGATCAACGCGCTCGACGGAAAGATTACCGGCAAGGTGCAGCTTTCGCTCTATGCCGCCGTGCAGGACCTGCTGCTCGACCGGCTGGTCTGGTTCCTGCGCAACGCCGATCTGTCGAAGGGGCTTGCGGGCGTGGTCGAGCATCACCGCAAGGGCATTGCCGCGCTGATGACGACGCTCGACGCGGCGCTGCCGAAAGAGGCCGCGGCCGCGCGCCTCGCGCGCAGGAAGGAATTGACCGACGCGGGCGTGCCGGAGGAACTCGCCGGCGGCATCGCCAGCATCTCCGAGATGGCCGCGGCGCCCGACCTGGTGCTGATCGCCGACCGCACCGGAAAGCCGATGGACGTGATCGCCGCGACGTTCTTTGCAGCGGAGGCGTACTTCCGTCTCGACCGCGTCGCGACGTCGGCGCGCGGCATCGTCGTGTCCGACTACTTCGACCGTCTGGCGCTCGACCGCGCGCTCGACACCATCGGCGACGCCGAGCGGCGGCTGACCGCGGCGATGGTGGAAACCGGCAAGTCCGGCGAAGCCGCCGTCGAAGCCTGGGTCGCGACGCGCAAGGCGGAGGTGGAGCGGATCCGCGGGTCGATCGCGCAGATCGCGAATTCGGGGTTGACGCTGTCGAAGTTGACGGTGGCGGCGAGCCTGCTGGGCGATCTGGCTAAGGGCTGAAGCTGACACGCTTGCGACATCGGTGGTGACATCCCTCCCCGCGAGGGCAGGGCTATCGCTTTTGGCCGAACAGGCTGAGAAGGAAGCCATCGTCCCAGGCTGCGGCTTTGACTTTGCGGCGCATGGATATTTGCTCTGGGTGCGCTCGAAGCATGTTGAGTGCGAGCCGTCGCAGGACGGCGAGGTTCTCGGGTGCGTCGTCCTTTCTTGCGCGGTTGGCATCCTCGGCAAGGACGACGTCGAGAATCCAGTGCATCTGGTTCTCGATGGACCAGTGGGACCGGACGACGGCCAGGAGCCTGTCGGCTGCAAGGTATTTGGACAGAAGATAGTATCTCACGAAGGGCTTGTCTGCGGGACGCCCTTTGCACTTGCGCCGGGATGTGACTCTGGCAATAGCGGCAATGCCTGGAAAGTCATGCATCTCGGCGAGCTTGTTGTCGTGCATGACCGTCGCCCGTCGCGCTTCGCGGCGGTCGTGGGCGACCTCGTGAAGCTGGGTGGCTGTGTCGCGCTCACCGGCGCGGCCAAAGCGGCCTTCGACCGCCGTGAAGAGCTTGCCTTGGTTCTTCTTGAGCGCAAGCACGTAGTGGCCGCCTTGGTCCCGCACGGTCTTTGCAAAGGCGCGGCTGCAAAACAGTGCATCGGCCGTGACGATTTTGCGCTTCAGCCGCAGCATCTGGAGGACTTCCAGAGCCGCCTCGTGTTCATTCCTTCCCGGCGCCTTGCGCGAGGCCAGTGCCATGCGTGCCTTGGCGGCAAAGACGTTGATCAGGTGCATCGGCGTGGCGCTCTTGCCCCGCTCGTAGGCTCCACACAGCGACTTGCCGTCGATCGCGATCACGCCGTTCAGGTCCAGATTATGGAATTTGGCGAACGCCGCCATGAACTGCCGGAACACGCGCTCGAAGGCTTCCGGGTCGAGCATGCGAAAGATGTCGCTGAAGACGTCGTGGCTCGGGGTACCCTTCTCCAGCGGCAGAAAGCGGCGCAGCATCTCTATCTTGCGCCGGCCAAAGTCGGCCATGTCCGTGGCACTCTCGGCCCCGGACAGAACCGCCGCCAACGCAACAACCAGTATCTCCAGCAAAGGGTACGACGCATTGGCCGCACGAGGATCGCGCAACTTCCGGAAATGCTTCTTGAGCTTGCCCATCCGGCTCCCCTTTCAAAATCGGGAGCCTTCAGAATCCTGTTCGCAAATCAAAGCAATAGGTCGCAAAAGCCAAAAGCGATTCCCCTCCCCGCGAGGGGAGGGTCGACGCGAGCGTTAGCGAGCGGCCGGGTGGGGAGATGTCAGCGTCCGCATCGACATCTCCCCACCCCCGCGCTCCGCGCGGACCCTCCCCTCGCGGGGAGGGATGAGACCGCCCGTATCGCGGACGCCTCAAGATGAACATCGTTAGTGCCGAAAGTGCCGTGTCCCGGTGAACACCATGGCGACGCCATGGTCGTCGGCGGCCTTGATCACCTCATCGTCCCGCACCGACCCACCCGGCTGGATCACCGCGGTGGCGCCGGCTTCGATGGCGACCAGCAGTCCGTCGGCAAACGGAAAGAACGCGTCGGACGCCACCACCGAGCCCTTCGTCAAAGGCGCCGGCAGCTTCAGCTCCTTCGCGGCGTCCTCGGCCTTGCGCGCCGCAATGCGCGCCGCGTCGATGCGGCTCATCTGGCCCGCGCCGATGCCGACCGTCGCGCGGTCCTTGGCATAGACGATGGTGTTCGACTTCACGTGCTTGGCGACGCGGAACGCGAACCGCAGGTCGTCCATCTCGGCAGCGGTCGGCGCGCGCTTGGTCACGGCCTTGACCTGCATCTCGTCGACGGTCGCATTGTCGCGAGACTGCACAAGCAGCCCGCCCGCCACCGATTTCACGGTGAGCCCTTGCGCGCGGGGATCGGGCACGCCACCGGCCAGCAGCAGCCGCAGGTTCTTCTTCGACGCGACGATCTTGATCGCCTCGTCGGTCGCGTCGGGCGCGATGATCACTTCCGTGAAAATCTCGGTGATGGCCTTGGCGGCCTCGGCGTCGAGCGTGCGATTGACCGCGACAATGCCGCCGAACGCCGAGGTCGAGTCGCAGGCCAGCGCCTTGCGATAGGCCTCGATGAGGTCTCTGCCCTCGGCCACGCCGCACGGATTGGCGTGCTTGATGATCGCAACCGCCGCAGTGCGCTTCGGGATCGAACTCGGCGACACACTCATAGGCCGCGTCGGTGTCGTTGATGTTGTTGTAGGAGAGCTGCTTGCCCTGCACCTGCCGCGCGGTGGCGACGCCCGGGCGCTGGTCCGGCGAGCGGTAGAACGCCGCGCTCTGGTGCGGGTTCTCGCCGTAGCGCAGCGCCTCGGCGAGCCTGCCGCCGAACGCGCGGAATGCCGGCGCGGAATCGCCCAGCGTCTGCGCGAACCAGTTGGAGATCGCGGCGTCGTAGCTCGCGGTGCGGGCATAGGCCTTCGCGGCGAGCTTTTTCCGCAGCAGCAAGGTCGTCGCGCCGCCGTGCTGCGACAGTTCGGACAGCACCGCGGTGTAGTCCTCGGGCTCCACCACCACGGCGACGTCGGCATGGTTCTTGGCGGCGGCGCGGATCATCGCCGGGCCGCCGATGTCGATGTTCTCCACGCAGTCGTCGTAGCCCGCGCCTTTCGCAACCGTCGCCTCGAACGGATAGAGGTTGACCACCAGGAGATCGATCGGCCGGATGGCGTGAGCCGCCATCGCCGCCGCGTGCTCCGCGTTGTCGCGGATCGCCAGCAGCCCGCCGTGCACCTTCGGGTGCAGCGTCTTCACCCGGCCGTCCATCATTTCGGGAAAGCCGGTCAGCTCCGAGACGTCCATCACCTTCAGCCCGGCATCCTTCAGCGCCTTGGCGGTGCCGCCGGTGGAAACCAGCTCGATCCCATGGCTGGCAAGTCCGCGAGCGAAGTCGAGCAGCCCTGATTTGTCCGAGACGGAGAGCAGGGCACGGGTGATGCGGCGCTGGTCGGTCATGAATCCAAGTTATTCGTCAATCACGGCGCGGCAAGGGGCAGTTCGGGCTCGTCGCCCCGCCGCCGGGTGCCGCCGGCCGTGCCTGCGGCGGCGAGCGACAGGCTCCAGTGGATGCGGAGAATCTTGCGGGCGCGGCCATAGATCACGATCTGCACCGTCCGGCGCGGCCCGTCGGAGCCGGGGAGGTAGACGCTTTCCTCGATCTCGACGCGGTCCTCGTAGCCATTGAAGGTCCAGGCCGCGCGGTTCGGCAGCACCAGCATGGCGCCATGACCGTCGGTCAGCTTGTTGGCCTTTACCGACGGATGCAGATGAAACCGCACCGCGAATTCGTCGGCGATGTCCTGCGGAATCATGTCGCCGTCGGTCGACACGAACAGGTCTTCGCCGTCGAGCCGGTGGCCGTCGAGCGCAAGCTTCAACGCGCGCTGATGCACGACCTTGAACCGGTCGGCATAGCCGTCGTGCGACGCCCGCAGGATGATCGCATCGCCGCGCTCCTCGCGCGACACCTGGACATCCTTCGGGCCGCTGACGATCGGCGTTCCGAGCAGCCGCTTGAACGAGCCGCTTTCGAGAAAACGCGCCGACGACGTGTCGTTGAACACCACGGTGGAATGCGCCGCGGTGGCGCGCGCCACCTGCCGCCAGGCCTCCTTGTTGGTGCCCGGCAGGCCGCAGTTCACGATGATGCGTTGCAGGCCGTGCGACATCTCGAACGCAAGAGTGCCGGCATGGGCCTCCTGGCTGAGATTGATCGGCGGCGGTGCGCCGGCATCCAGCAGCAGCAGCATCTCGCCGGCCTCGGCGCGCTGATAGCCGGAATGCGGCGCATTGGAGAGCGGCGCGCCGCGGGCGTCGTCATAGGCCAGGATCGTCGCCATGACGTCGGGCAGGGTCGGCCCCATGCCGTTGAAATGCGCGAAGTTTCCGTCGCCGTGCCGGAAGAAGCGCATCATCGGCATCATCCGGTCGATGGCGTTGTTGAGCTGCGGCGGCGGCGCGATGTTGCGCGCCGCGAAGGCATGGCGCAGCGGCAGGAGATCGAGCAGCAGCTCGATCAGCGCGCCCGGGTTGCGGCTGATGTGCCCGCCGTCGGGCAGGATCTGGTGGTCGATCTCGGCGACGAGCTGCTTGACGGCGCTGCGCATGTGCCGGGCCTGGCCGGACATGCAGAGCGCCGCATAGGTCAGCGCCACCAGCGCCTGCATCCGCGGCACGCCCTCGCGCGCCTCGAGCGCGGTGTGACGCAGATAGCGCACCTGGCGCACGAGGCTGCGGAGAAAGCGCCGGTAGAATGCATCGTCGGCATCGTGCAGGATCAGCGGCGCCTGGCTGAGCCACGACGTGATGCGCCGCGCCAGAATTTCCGGCTGCCACCCCACCGCGTCCCACGAGCCCTGCACGGAAATCCACTCGTCCACCAGCGCCCGCGCATTGGCGCGGGTGATGCCGGACTCGGCCGCGCGCAGGTGGCGCAGCCAGCCGAAGCCGAGCAGCGCCGCCGCCCATTCGTCGGACGGCGGCACGACCTCGAACGGCGAGCGGCCGTCGCTGATCACCACCTTGCCGGAGAAGGCGAAGCGTCCGGCGTAGATCTCGCTCGCGCGCGTGCCGTCGGCGGTGCGCAGGTCCTGCGGCGCGATCAGGAGCCGCTCGGCCTTGCGCGGGATGAAGCTCATACGAATGAACGGATGGCCGCGCAGGCGTCCGGCGGCCATCCGCAGGGTGCGGCGTCCCAGCAGCAGCAGCAGCTTGGCCCGCTCCCCGATCGACAGGCCGGCCATAAATACGCTCGCCTCTATTGCAGACTGCGGGCGTTGCGCCCCGTCCCCTGTTCCCCGTCGCAACATAGCGAAGGCGGGAAGCCGGGCCAACCGTCACCAACAGTTGCTAAGTGCCTTATACTCTTGAGATTCGGGCGGCGTAGAAGCCGTCGAGCCCGGCCATGCGCCCGTCCTCGTCGGGCCAGTGACACGGCAGGGTGCGAAGGTCGCCCTCGGCGGTCAGGAATTCCGCATTGCCGCCGGTCTCCTCGGCGCGGATCGGATCGCGGCGGAGCTCAGGATTGCGGGCGAGCAGCGCCGCCACCTGGTCCTCGCCCTCCTCGCGCTCCAGCGAGCAGGTGCAATAGACCAGCGTGCCGCCGGGCTTCACCAGGGTTGCGGCGTGATCGAGCAGCCGGGTCTGCAGCGCGCCGAGCTTGGCGAGATCGGTTTCCGATTTGAGCCACGGGATGTCCGGATGCCGCCGGATGGTTCCGGTCGACGAGCATGGCGCGTCGACCAGCACCGCGTCGAACGGCCCGCCCTGCCACAGCGCGGCGTCGGCTTCGGCGATGGTGGCGTCAAGCTTGAGCCGGACCAGGTTCTGCCGCAGACGGGCGAGCCGCGCGCCCGAGCGGTCGACCGCGGTGACGTTTGCGCCGGCGTGGGCCAGTTGCGCGGTCTTGCCGCCGGGCGCCGCGCAGAGATCCGCGACCGTCTTGCCGCGCACGTCGCCGAGCAGGCGGGCCGGCAGTGCCGCGGCGGCATCCTGAACCCACCAGTCGCCGCTCTCGAAGCCCGCAAGCTGCGAGACCGGCCCCGATGCGACGACGCGCACGGTGCCGGTCGACAGCGCGCGGCCGTTGAGCGTCGCCGCCCATTCCTGCGGATCGGCTTTGACCGTGAGATCGAGCGACGGCTCGCGGGTGTGCGCGACCGCGATCGCGCGCGCGGTTTCCTCGCCGTAGTGCGCGATCCAGCGCTGCATCAGCCATTCCGGCGTGTCGAGCGGCACCGGATCGAGCGCGGCAAGCCGCGCCTTGCCGTCGCGCGCAAGCCGCCGCAGCACCGCGTTGATCAGGCCGGAATAGCGCGAGGCATGACGGTCGGCCTGCGCCAGCCGCACCGACAGATCGACGGCGGCATGGTCGGGCACGTCGAGAAACAGGATCTGCGTTGCGCCGATCAGCAGGATCGCTTCGACCAGCGGCGCGTCGCGCGGCAGGCCGCGCTCGAGCTGGCCGGCCAGAAGGTGCCGCAGCGTGCCGAGCCGCCGCAGCACGGTCGCGACGATGCTGCGCGCCAGCGCGCGGTCGCGTTCCGGCAGCGCGCCGAGCCCGCTGGTTTCGAGCAGGTCGTCGAGCGGGCGTCTCTGGCGCAGCACGCCGCCGACGATGTCGGCCGCGATGCGCCGCGCCGGAAGGCCCGGCGAGGCCTGTTGCGGCGAGCGAGGTTTGGCAGCCGAAGATTTGCGAGCGGGCGACATTGGCGCCTGTCATGCCCCGCTTTCACGGGGCATGACAACGGCTAACTGCGTTGGGGCAAAAACACGCGCAGGAACACGTGCAAGATCGCTTACAAGAACACGTGAGAGATCAGCCCCACGGTCCGCCGGGGCGGCCGGCCGGGCCGCGATGCCAGGGGCCTTGTGGCGTCCTTTGCGGCGCGCGGGGTGCCGCGGCCTCCTGTTGCCAACCGCCTCCAGCGTGCAGTTCCCGCGCAAGCTCCTCGAGGGCTGCGACGCGGTTCTCGGTCGACGGATGGGTCGCAAACAGGTTGTCCATGCCGCGGCCGCTCAGCGGGTTGACGATGAACATGTGCGCGGTCGCGGGACTGCGCTCCGCGGCCTCGTTCGGGATGACATGCGCCGCCTCTTCGAGCCTGCGCAGCGCGGAGGCGAGCCAGTCCGGCCGCCCGGCGATGCGCGCGCCGAGATTGTCGGCCGAGTATTCGCGCGTCCGGCTGATCGCCATCTGCACCAGCATGGCCGCGATCGGCGCGAGGATCATCATCGCCAGCGTGCCGATCATCCCCATGCCGCCGCCGTTGTTGTTGTCGCGGTTGCCGCCGAAGAACATGCCGAACTGCGCGATCATGGAGATCGCGCCCGCAATCGTCGCGGTGATCGTCATGATCAGCGTGTCGTGGTTCTTGATATGCGCCAGCTCGTGCGCGATGACGCCGGCGAGCTCCTCGCGGCTCATGCGCTCCATCAGGCCGGTGGTCACCGCGACCGCGGCGTGCTCCGGATTGCGCCCGGTGGCAAACGCGTTCGGCTGCGGGTTGTCCATGATGAAGACGCGCGGCATCGGCAGGCCGGCGCGCTCTGCGAGACCCGCGACCAGGTTGACCAGGTCCGGCGCGGTCGAATGATCGACCTCCTGCGCGCCGTGCATCGACAGCACCATCCGGTCGGAATTCCAGTAGCTGAACAGGTTCATGGCCGCCGCAATGACGAGCGCGATCATCGCGCCGCTCTGGCCGCCGATCAGAAAGCCGACGCCCATGAACAGGGCCGTCAGCCCCGCCAGCAGAATGGCCGTCCGCAGATAGTTCATCTCACTCCTCCACCAGGGGATCCGACATTGGAACCCGTCGATGCCACCAGATTGGGATGGCCGGCTCCGCCTTCAAGGCGGAACGGCAAACCGCCGCACGCGTTCAATGTTCCGGGTCCGTAGCCCACTTGAAGGGTGGTATGCAGGTGCCCATGGCCGACGAGAACCCCGATCCCGCGACGTCCCAGGGAAAGCCGCAAGGAAAGGCCCACGAGAAGGCCGAGGCGAAGCGGCCGCTTTCGGCTGCCGCGCAACGGGCGTTGGCCGAGGCGGCCCAGCGCCGGGCAGAGCGCGATCGTCAGCCGAGCCCGGGCGCCAAGGAATATGGCGGGCCGAGCGGGCCCGAACCGACCCGGTATGGGGACTGGGAAAAGAAGGGCCTGACGTCGGATTTCTGACCGGCGGCCCGTACAACCGCTGAGACTGACCACCGCTGGCCTGCGCGCTCCGCGCGACATTTGCCGATGTTTGCCGACTCAGCTACATCTAGGATAATGATCCGATCAGCGAGATTGTTGTCCGTAACCGGAGGCGGCTTCAGCGTGCTGCTGGCGGGGACGATCTTTGCCGCCGGACTGCTGGCCGGCGCGCTGGTTGCCCCGGTCGCGGCGAGCCGCGGCGACGGCATCCGGCCGCCCGAGCCGGCCGCGGCGCGTCCCGCCGAACTTTCGTCTCCCCGCCTCGGGCATCCCGCCGAGGTGCTGCGCGTGGTCGACGGCGACACCTTCGACGCGCGGGTGCACCTGTGGCCTGGCCTCGACATCACCACGCGGGTGCGGCTGCGCGGCATCGACGCGCCGGAGATGAAGGCGCGCTGCGAAGACGAGCGCGTGCAGGCCGAAGCCGCGCTGAACGCGCTGCGCGCGATTCTCGATCAGGGCGAGGTCGGAATCACGCGGGTCACGTTCGACAAGTACGGCGGCCGCGTCCTGGCCGAAGCGTTCACGCGCGCGACGCCGGACGTGTCGGCGGCGCTGATCGATGCGGGCGCCGCGCGCCGCTATTCCGGCGGCCAGCGCGCCGGCTGGTGCCGTTGAATTAAGGCGCGACCCGGCTTCTCAGCGGGTGACGAGGACCGGCGTGCCGACGCTGACCCGGCCGTACAGGTCGGTGATGTCCTGGTTGTACATCCGGATGCAGCCATACGACACGAAGCCGCCGATCGAACTCGGATCGTTGGTGCCGTGGATGGCATACTCGCCGCCCGACAGCGTCAGCGCCGCAGCCCCCATCGGATTGCTCGGCGATCCGCCTTCGTGCACGCGGGCCATGTTCGGCCGCGCCCTCGCGATGTCGGGGGGCGGCGCCCAGGCCGGCTTGACGTGCTTGCCGCTGATCACGGAACGCCCCGCCCACTGGCGTCCGGCGCGGCCGACGCCGACCGGATAGGAGAGGGCGCGGCCCTCACCGAGCACCAGATAGAGCCGCCGTTCGTTGGTGCGAACCACGATGGTGCCCGCCGAGGCTTCGCCTCGGAACGGCACGATCTCGCCGCGTGCGGCGGCAGGGGTTGTTCCGGCGGGGATGGAGAGAATGCAAATGGCGGCTGCCGCGACCAGCGCGGAAAAGCCCCGACACACAGTACTCATAACGCAACGTCCTGATTAACGTTGCCGCATCTCTTAACGTCTCATTAACCATGAAAACCAAGAGCTCACAAGGCATCGTGCGAGACTGACGGTCGTCAGGATGACCTGATTTGGCACAACGCGCGTGCTCTATCTCCGTCACCCTGAGGCGCGAGTGAGCGAAGCGAACGAGCCTCGAAGGGCGACGGCCCGGCTGTTGCGCCAACCGGATGTTGCAACGGTGGGGCCGTCCATCCTTCGAGGCTCGCCATAAGCGCGTAAACGCGCTTATGGCTCACACCTCAGGATGACGGGGATGGATGTGCGCCTGCTTCCGCAGCGCAGGGCGTCCGCTACGCCCCCGCCTTGGCGCCTGCCTTCTTGTTCTGTCGATTGTTCACGAGGTCGTCGACCACCGCTGGATCCGCCAGCGTCGAGGTGTCGCCGAGGTTGCCGAACTCGTCTTCGGCGATCTTGCGCAGGATGCGCCGCATGATCTTGCCCGATCGCGTCTTCGGCAGGCCCGGCGCAAACTGGATGAGGTCCGGCGAGGCGATCGGCCCGATCTCCTTGCGCACCCACTGCACCAGTTCCTTGCGCAGCTCTTCGGTCGGCTGCACGCCGCTCATCAAGGTGACATAGGCGTAGATGCCCTGGCCCTTGATGTCGTGCGGATAGCCGACCACCGCGGCCTCCGACACGTGCCGATGCGCGACCAGCGCGCTCTCGACCTCGGCGGTGCCCATGCGGTGCCCGGCGACGTTGATCACGTCGTCGACGCGGCCGGTGATCCAGTAGTAGCCGTCCTCGTCGCGCCGGCAGCCGTCGCCGGTGAAGTACTTGCCCGGATAGGCCCTGAAGTAGGTGTCGATGAAGCGCTGATGGTCGCCGAACACCGTGCGCATCTGGCCCGGCCACGAGTTGGTGATGCAGAGGTTGCCGCTGGTCGCGCCCTCCAGCACCTTGCCCTCGGCATCGACGATCTGCGGCTGGCAGCCGAAGAACGGCCGCGTCGCCGATCCCGGCTTGAGCCTGGTTGCGCCGGGCAGCGGCGTGATCAGGATGCCGCCGGTTTCCGTTTGCCACCAGGTGTCGACGATCGGGCAACGGCCGTCGCCGACCACGCGGTGATACCACTCCCAGGCTTCCGGATTGATCGGCTCGCCGACCGAGCCGAGCAGCCGGAGCGAGGCCCGCGACGTCTTCTTCACCGGCGCGTCGCCCGCCTGCATCAGCGCGCGGATCGCGGTCGGCGCCGTGTAGAAGGTGTTGACCTTGTGCTTGTCGATCACCTCCCAGAAGCGGGAGTTGCTCGGATAGTTCGGCACGCCCTCGAACATCAGCGTCACCGCGCCGTTGGAAAGCGGCCCGTACAGAATGTAGCTGTGGCCCGTCACCCAGCCGACGTCGGCGGTGCACCAGTAGATGTCGCCGTCGTGATAGTCGAACACGTACTGATGCGTGATCGAGGTGTAGACCATGTAGCCGCCGGTGGTGTGCAGCACCCCCTTCGGCTTTCCGGTCGAGCCTGAGGTGTAGAGAATGAACAGCGGGTCTTCCGCGTGCATCGGCTCGCACGGGCACTCGCTGGTCACCACCTTGGCGGCCTCGTGGTACCAGACGTCGCGCACCGGATCCCAGTCGACCGCGCCGCCGGTCCGCTTGACCACGATCACGTGGTCTACGCCGCCCACCTTGGCGATGGCGGCATCGGTGTTGGCCTTGAGCGGAATTTTTCGGCCACCGCGCACGCCCTCGTCGGCGGTGATGACCACCTTCGACTGGCAGTCCTCGATCCGGCCGGCGAGCGAGTCCGGCGAGAAACCGCCGAACACCACCGAATGCACCGCGCCGATCCGCGCGCAGGCGAGCATCGCGTAGGCCGCCTCCGGGATCATCGGCATGTAGATGGTGACGCGGTCGCCCTTCTCGACGTTGCGGTTGCGCAGGATGTTGGCCATCCGGCACACCTCGTCGTGCAGCTCCTGGTAGGTGATCCTCCTGTCGTCCTTCGGATCGTCGCCCTCCCAGATGATCGCGGTCTGTTTGGCGCGCGTCTTCAGGTGCCGGTCGATGCAGTTGTAGGCGGCGTTCAGCGTGCCGTCCTCGAACCATTTGATCGAGACGTCGCCCGGCCCGAACGACGTGTTCTTCACCTTGGTGAACGGCCTGATCCAGTCGATGCGCTTGGCCTGCTCGCCCCAGAATCCGTTGGGGTCCTTGATCGAGCGCTCGTACATCTGCTTGTACTTGGCGTCGTCGATCAGGGCGCGCTGCTTCCACTCGGGCGAAACGTCGTAGAGCTTGTCGGACATATCACTCTCCCGGCATGCCGCGATGTCGCGCAACCCCGCGTCATCGCAGTCTTTTCCGGCTGCAATTATGCGCCGCCGCCGCGCCCTGCGACAAGCTTCGGAAGCTGCCACTTTGGTCGGGCAGGACGTCATTCCGGGGCGCGCTGACAGGCTGCTGAAAAACCCTCCGCGGTCATTCCGGGCTCGCCGCTTCGCGGGCGCCCCGGAATGACGTCAGCGACCTACCGCCGCCGCCGGCAAACGCGTAAAAAGGCGACAACGAAGAAACTTGTCGGGAGGGCAATCCGATGCCGAGGCTGCTGTGCCGCGCCCTGATGGCCGTTCTGGTGCTGATCGCGGCACTGGAGGCTGCGCAGGCGCAGGCCTATCCCAACCGGCCGATCAAGCTTCTCGTGGGCTTCCCGCCGGGCGGCGCCGCCGACCTCACGGCGCGACTGGTCGCCCAGTCGCTGTCGGTGCGGCTCGGCCAGCCCATCGTGATCGAGAATCGGCCGGGCGCCGGCTCCAATCTCGCAGGAGATCTCGCGGCGAAGGCCGCGCCGGACGGCTATACGCTGCTGCATACGCCGGAGAACCTGCTCGTCATCAATCCGCACGCTTACGCGAAGCTGCCGTTCGATCCGCTGAAGGACCTCGTGCCCATCGCCAGCCTTGTTTCCAACCAATATGCGCTGGCCGTGAATCCGTCCGTGCAGGCGAACGGCCTGCGCGAATTCGTGGCGCTTGCGCAGAAGACCAGTCCGCCGCTGTTCTACGCCTCGGTCGGCAACAGCAGCCCGCATCACCTGATGATGGAAACGTTCAAGGAACATGCAAAGTTCGACGCGACGCACGTGCCCTATCGCGGCGGAGCGCCTGCGGCCAATGCCATGCTCGCCGGCGACGTGTCCGCCATGTTCGGCGCGGCCTCGATCGTGCCGATGATCCAATCGGGCCGGTTCCGGGGGCTCGCCGTGTCCGGCAAGGCCCGCTGGAAGCCGTTGCCCGACTTGCCGACCATCAACGAGGTTTTCCCCGGTTACGAGATGACGGTGTGGCACGCGTGGTTCGCGCCGGCCGGCGTGCCGCAGCCGATCCTCGAGCGGCTCCGCCGCGAGATCAACGAAGTGCTGCGCGAACCCGAGGTGGTCGAGCGGCTGAGCACGTCGGGCTCCGGCGACGCCTACATCACGACGCCGGATGAATTCATGGCGCGGATCCGCGCCGACTACGACAAGCTCGGCAAGGTCATCAAGTCGCTCGGCTTGCGGATCGAGTAAGCGGCCGACCCGGCCGGAGGGAGAATTCGATGATCGCGTTTCACCGCATCGTTCGGCGCAGCGTCGCCGTGGCCCTGCTGGTTGCGGCCACGTTTGGTCCTTCGCTGGCACAGGCGCAGACCTACCCCAACCGGCCGATCAGGCTGATCGTCGGCTATCCGCCGGGCGGCGCGGTCGACATCATCGCGAGGCTTTACGGTCAGGGGCTGTCGGTTCGTCTCGGCCAGCCCGTCGTGGTCGAGAACAAGCCCGGCACCGGCGGCAATCTCGCGACCGATCTGGTGACGAAGGCTGCGCCCGACGGCTACACGCTGCTGCACGGCACCGAGAACGTGTTCATCAGCAATCCGCACGTGTACGGCGCCCGCATGTCGTTCGATCCGATGAAGGAGCTGGTGCCGGTCACGAGCCTGGTTTCGAACCAGGTCGTGCTCACGGTGAACCCGTCGCTTGCGGCGAACTCCTTGCAGGAGTTCATCGCACTGGCGAAATCGACCAAGCCGCCGATGTTCTATGCGTCGATCGGCAACGGCAGCAACCACCACCTCGCCATGGAGATGCTCAAGCAGCACGTCGGCATCGACCTCACCCACGTGCCGTATCGCGGCGGCGGTCCCGCGGCGATCGCGCTGCTGGCCAACGAAGTGTCGGCGATGTTCGGCGGCGGCTCGGTGGTGCCGACCATCAAGTCGGGCAAGCTGCGGGGCTTGGCCACCACCGGCACCGTGCGCAATCCCGCGACGCCGGAGCTTCCGACCATCCACGAGATCTATCCGGGCTTCGAGGCGCTGAGCTGGCACGGCGTGTTCGCACCGGTGGGCACGCCGCAGCCGATCGTCGACCGCCTGCGCCAGGAGCTGAAGGAGGTCGCGTCGCTGCCCGAATTCAAGGAGCGGCTCGCCAACACCGGCTCCGGCGAGCCCTATCTGGTGTCGCCCGAGGAGCTCACCGCCCGCATCACCCGCGACTACGAGAAGTACGGCAAGCTGATCCGCTCGATCGGCGTGAAGGTGGATTGAGGCTGTTGATCGAAACGCTTGCCACGGCGGCGGTGAACTCCCTCTCCCGCATAGCCCGTCTTCGACGGGCTACTGGGGAGAGGTGGTCGGTGCCCGTGTCGACAGGCGAGTCACACTCAAGTCACTCCATGATCTAAGGCCCGAACCAGCCGATAATCGCGCCGACGATCAGCATCGCGCCGAGCCAGCCGATGCCGTCGATGACGGTGAGCATCGGCTTGCGCCCGCAGAACGCATTGTTGACCGTCATCGTCGTGAGCACGAACCCGAACCAGCAGACCGCGGCCGAAATCATTCCGGCGCGCAGCGTGAACATGTTCATGTGCAGCAGGATGCCGTAGATCGCCCAGGCGATGATCAGTTCGCCGGCGAACGCGAGAATGAACGGCGCGGCCTTGGCGATTGCGGATTTGGCCGCCTGCTCGGCGGTGCACTGCTCCATCGTCTTGCCCATCGCGGCAAGCCACGGTCCGCTCAGCGCCGTGTAGTAGGCGCCGCCGAACAGCCATGCCGCCGCGGCGGCCAGCAGGATCGAAACCCAGTTCACGCTCAGAAATGCCATGACCGCCTCCGGCTTGCCTGTCGGGGCGAATTATACTGTCGTGGCACGGAATCTGCTCTCCCGTATCTTCTCGCAAAGTGGATTGGCAAGAGACCGCAAGGAAACGCCGTGCCCGACATCGATCCGCAACGCCTGCTCGGCGACCTCTATGCGCTGCGCAAGATCGGCGCCTACAAGACCGGCGTGCACCGCCCGACGCTGTCGCCGGAGGACGTCGTGTCGCGGCAATGGCTCGCCGACCGGATGACGCAAGCGGGCCTCGACGCGCAGATCGACGGCATCGCCAACGTGTTTGGCAAAAGCCGCGCCGCCGGCCGGAAGGTTCTCGCCGGCTCCCACATCGAGAGCCAGAACCACGCCGGCTGGCTCGACGGCGCGCTCGGCGTGATCTACGCGCTGGAGGCCGCGCGTGCGCTGCGCGACGATCCATCGACCCGCAACGTCGGCGTCGACGTTATCGCGTTCTGCGACGAGGAGGGCCATTTCGGCAGCTATCTCGGCAGCCGTTCCTTCATCGGCGACGTCACCGAAGCCGAGATCGACAGGGCGCGGGATCGCACCCACGGCCGGGTCATGCGCGAGGCTCTAAAGGAAGCGGGCTACGCCGGCCGGCCGCGCCTCAACTTCGAGCCCGGCCGCTATGCCGGTTATTTCGAAGCGCACATCGAGCAGGGCCGCACGCTCGAAACCTCACATCTGAAAATCGGCGTCGTGACCGCGATCGTCGGCCTGTGGGACTACCGCATCAAGGTGACCGGACATCAGAACCATGCCGGCACCACGACGATGGCCGAGCGCAAGGACGCCGGCATGATGCTGGTCCGGCTGATCGCGGCGATCGACCAGAAGTTCAGGCAGATCAGCGGTCCGCGCTCGGTGTGGACCTGCGGCCGCATGGAGTTCGATCCCGGCGCGCCGAGCGTCATCCCGGGCGAGGCGCGGGCGATGTTCCAGTTCCGCGATTCGAATTCGGCGATTCTTAATCGCCTGGAAGCGGCGCTGCACGAGCAGGTCGCGGCGTTCGGCGAGGCGGGACCGTGCACGATCGCCGTCGAGACGATCCGCCAGAGCACGCCCGCGGTGATGGATGAAAAATTCCAGCAGGCCATCGAGCAGTCGGCGGCGAGCCACGCACCCGGCAAGGCGATGCGAATGCCGTCAGGCGCCGGCCACGACGCGCAGCACGTGGCCCGCGTGATGCCGGCCGCGATGCTGTTCGTGCCGAGCATCGACGGCATCAGCCATCACTGGGCGGAGAACACGTCCGACGAGGACATCGTGCTTGGAGCGCGCGTGTTCACGGATGCGATCGCGGGTGTGTTGAAAAGCTAGAGCGGCGACGGCGGTGAGCTCCCTCTCCCCGCTTGCGGGGAGAGGGTGGGGGTGAGGGGGAATCTCCAGGTACAGACCGGGTAGATCCTCGACAGTTTAGACCGGGATGATTCCCGACAGTTTCTTGCAATCTGCATCGGAGGGAGGACCCACCGATGCCGTTCGAGGAGACCTGTCGGATGGAGCAGCGCATCCGGATGCTGTCGGAATACGAAACGGGGAACTGGAGAGTATCGGAGCTTTGCCGACGCTATGGGATTTGCCGGGATACGTTCTACGAATGGCGCAGCCGGAAGGCGTCCGGCGATCCGGAATGGTTCAAGGACCGCTCGCATGCGCCGCTGCATTGTTCGCAGACGACTGCCGGAGCGATCGCCGAGAAGGTGATCGCGGCGAGGCAACGTTTTCCCTATCTGGGCCCCCGCAAGCTGCTTGCGGTGCTCGAGCGCGAAGCGCCGGAGATGGCTTGGCCTGCGGCCTCGACCATAGGAGAGCTTCTCAAGCAAGCCGGTTTGGTGGCTCCCATCAAGCGTCGCCGCCGACCGCTTGATCAGCAGCGGCCATGCACGCCTGCAACGTCCGTCAACGACGAATGGGCTGCCGACTTTAAAGGCTGGTTCCGAACTCGTGACCACCAGCGGATTGATCCCCTGACGGTCACAGACAGCCACAGTCGGTTTCTGATCGAAGTGCGGATTACCGCTCCCACAATAGAGGGCGTCCGCCCATATTTTACAAAGGCCTTTCGCGAGTACGGATTGCCGCTTGCGATCCGCTGCGACAATGGGTCGCCGTTCGGCTCGCGCGGGCCAGGAGGGCTGACCAAGCTGTCGGCTTGGTGGCTCAAGCTCGGAATCGAACCGCACTTCATTCGTCCGGCCTCGCCGCAAGAGAATGGCCGGCATGAGCGCATGCATCGTACGCTCAAGGCGCAGACCTCGCGGCCTGCGGCACACAATGCTTCCGAGCAGCAGCTCCGCTTCGATGCGTTCCGTCGCCACTACAACGAGGAGCGGCCGCACGAAGCGCTCGATCAACGCCGGCCGGCCGAGCTCTATACCGCTTCGCCGCGTGCCATGCCGGAAAGTCTTAAAGACCCTTGGTATGACGCCGATCACCAAGTCCGCCGTGTGCGCAGCAACGGCGAGATCATGTGGCAGGGCGAACTTCTCTTCGTCAGCGAAACGCTGATAGGCGAGCTCGTCGGTATTGCCGAGTTGGAGACCGGCGACCATGTCGTTCGTTTCTGCGACCTGGATATCGGTTTGATTGATCGCCGGGGTCGGTTCGTCCGGTTCGCTCCGCCACGCGAGGGGCCTCGCGAACCGGACCCCACAAAACTGTCGGGGATCATGCCGGTCTGAAGTGTCGGGGATCATCCCGGTTGAACCCACGAGTGAACTTGTCGAGAGTCCCCCTCACCCGCCATCCTCGCTTCGCTCGGATGTCGACCTCTCCCCGCAAGCGGGGAGAGGTAAAAGAGCAAGCGGCGCGGCCTTACCCCTTCACCCCGCCCATCTTGCAAACCGCCTTCCACTCGTCCGCGGTCACCGGCTGCACCGACAGCCGCGAGAACTTGATCAGCGCCATCTCCTTCAGCTTCGGCTCTTGCTTGATCATCTCGAGCGACACCGGCCTGGGCACCGGTTCCAGCGCCTTCACGTCCACCACCACCCACGGCTCGCCCGCCTTGGCGGTCGGGTCCGGATGCTGCTCGCGGATCACCTCGACGATGCCGACGATGTCCTTGCCCTCGTTGGAATGATAGAAGAACGCGCGGTCGCCCTTCTTCATCTTCATCAGGTTCTGCTTGGCGGTGTGGTTGCGCACGCCGGTCCATTCCGCGCCCTTGGCGCCGGACTTCACCTGCTGGTCCCAGGACCACGCATCGGGTTCGCTCTTCATCAGCCAGTAAGCCATCGTTGCTCTCCGCTCAGGGCTTGATTTGTACCGGCGTCCCGGTGTCGACCAAGGCCCAGATTTCTTCCATTTCGGCGTTGGTCACCGCGATGCAGCCGTCGGTCCAGTCGCGAAACAGGTGCAGGCCGCCGAGCCAGCCCAGTCCGTTCCGCAGGCCGTGCACCATGATATCGCTTCCGGGCGGCACCGCATTCTGCGCCGCGCGGGCGCGGTCCGCCGCGTCGGGAAACGAGATGTGCAGCGAAAGGTGGAAGCGGCTGCGGCTGTTCCTGCCGTCGATGGTGTAACGGCCTTCGGGCGTCCGGCTGTCGCCTTCGCGCTGCTTGTGGCCGATCGGGTTTCCGCCGAGTGACGCCCGATAGGTCTTGATGATCCGCTCGCCCTGCAGCAGCGTCAGCCGGCGCGCCTCCTTTTCCACCACGATGGAGGTCGCGCGGCGCGAGGCCTCGGCGAGCGGCGGAATCTCGCGTCCGGGCTTGATGAAATCCCACGCGACAAGAGCCGCGAGCCCAAGCGCCGCAACGGCCGCGAACGCGAGGAGGCCGCGCCGCATCGCTACTCCTCCGACCGCAGCGGCCGCGCCAGCAGCGACTCGATCGCCTCGTCCACATTCATTTGCCCGGCCAGCACCGCCGCCACCGCCGACGCAATCGGCATGTCGATCTGCTTCTCCCGCGCCATCTCCAGCAGCACCGGCGCGGTGAACGCGCCTTCGGCGAGGCCCGTCTTGCCGTGAATGTCGTCCGCCGCGAGGCCCTTGCCGAGATTGATGCCGAAGCTGAAGTTGCGCGACTGCGGGCTCGAGCAGGTGAGGATCAGGTCGCCCAGCCCCGACAGCCCCATCATGGTTTCGGTCTTCGCGCCGTAAGCCCGGCCGAACCGCACCAGCTCGGCAAAGCCGCGCGTGGTCAGCGCCGCCGACGCGCTCGCGCCCAATCCACGCCCGGTGACGATGCCCGACGCGATCGCCAGCACGTTCTTGGCCGCGCCGCCGATCTCGACGCCGCGCACGTCGGACGACTGGTAGGGCCGGAAGCTGCGCGACGCCAAGGCCTGCGCCAGCGCCGCCGCCATCTCCTCGTCATGCGCCGCGAGCGTCACCGCCGTGGGCAGCCCGCGCGCGACGTCGGCCGCAAAGCTCGGCCCCGAGAGGATCGCGGGCACAGCCTCCGGCGCGCACTCGGCGATGATCTCGGTCATGAACTTGCGGGTGCCGTGCTCGATGCCCTTGGCGCAGGTGACGATCGGCGTGCCGGGCGCCGACGCCGCGGCCAGCGCCTGGCAGACCGAACGCATCGCCTGCGCCGGCACCACCAGCAGGATCGCCTCCGCGCGCGCGGCCTCCCCAAGATCGCGCGTCACGGCAATGCGCTCTTCGAGCTTCACCCCCGGCAGAAACCGGCTCTCGCGCTTCGTCGCAAGCTGCGCCGCGTTCCCCGCATCGTGCTCCCACAGCGTGACGCTGCGCTCGGCCCGCGCCGTGACATTGGCGAGCGCGGTGCCCCACGCCCCGCCGCCGAGCACCGCGATGCGGTCGAATGTCATGCGGCCATCCGCTCTCAACGCGCGGTGCCCACCCTCGCTGCCCGTGCGAAGCGCAGAGCCGCGGAAGGGCGACGGCCTCGCGAAAGGGGCGACGGGCTGGGCTGGTCATCCTTCGAGAGCTCACCCCGCCCGCTTGCACGATTCGCGATTCCCTGCCCTCCAGGGGAGGGTGAAGCGAGACCGCCGCTCTTGATTCGAGTTCGCCGGACCATGCGCTACGCGCCCTGTTGCGCCACCCGCGCGGGCCTGGTCTGCGGCCCCGCGACCTCGTCCAGCGGCCAGCGCGCCCGCGGCGCAAAATCCAGCGGATCGCTGAGCCCGAGCGCCAGCCGTTCGGCGCCGGCCCAGGCGATCATCGCGCCGTTGTCGGTGCAAAGCTCGCCCGGCGGCACCACCAGCTTGATGCCGCCCTCGAAGGCGACGCGCTGCAGCACCTTGCGGATCGCCTCGTTGGCGGCGACGCCGCCGGCGGCGACCAGCGCGGTCGGCGTGCCGTAGCGCGCGCGGAACACCTTCATCCCGGTGCGCAGCCGATCGTGGATCACCTCCACCACCGCCTGCTGGAACGAGGCGCAGAGATCGGCCACGTCCTGGTCGCTCAGCGGCGCGATCCGCTCGGCCTCGAGCCGCAGCGCCGTCTTCAGTCCCGACAAAGAGAAATCCGGCTCGGCCCGTCCCTGCATCGGCCGCGGCAAGCGCAAAGCGCGAAGGGTTTCCCCGCACCGCTTCCTTCTCCACCTGCGGCCCGCCCGGATAGCCGAGCCCGAGAAGCTTCGCGGTCTTGTCGAACGCCTCGCCGATCGCGTCGTCCTGGGTGGTGCCGATCAGCGTGTAGTCGCCGACGCCCTGCACCGCGACGATCTGGGTGTGGCCGCCCGACGCGAGGAACAGGCAATAGGGAAACTGCGCCCCCGCGGTGAGCCGCGGCGTCAATGCATGCGCCTCGAGGTGGTTGATCGCCATCAGCGGCTTGTCGGCGACCATCGCGATCGCCTTGGCGGTGGTCAGCCCTACGATGACACCGCCGATCAGGCCTGGGCCCGCGGCCGCCGCCACCCCGTCGATCGCGCCGATCGAAAGGTTCGCGTCCGCCAGCGCCTTGGCGATGATGCGGTCGAGCGCGTCGACATGCGCGCGCGCCGCGATCTCCGGCACCACGCCGCCGAACGCCGCGTGCTCGCTCACCTGCGACAGCACCACGTTGGACAGGATCTTGCCCGGCCCCGAACTGCCGTCGGGACCTTCGCTGCGCTCCACCACCGCCGCGGCGGTCTCGTCGCATGTGGTCTCGATTCCGAGTACAAGCATGCGACAACGGCTAGCATCCTGAGGTCCCGTGACGCAATCCTCCGGCCCCAGTCCTGCGCCTCGGCACGCGCGGCAGCCCGCTGGCGCTGACGCAGGCCCGCATGGTGCGCCAGGCGCTCGCCGCGGCGCACGGCTTTGCGCCCGATCAAATCGAGATCGTGACCATCCGCACCAGCGGCGACCGCATCCAGGACCGGCCGCTGGCGGAGGTCGGCGGCAAGGGCCTGTTCACCAAGGAGATCGAGGAGGCCCTGATCGCCGGCACGCATCGATTTCGCGGTGCATTCCTCCAAGGACATGCCGACCGTGCTGCCCGATGGCCTGCTGCTGTCGGCGTTCATGCCGCGCGAGGACCCGCGCGACGCCTTCATCAGCCGCAAGGCGAACTCCATCGCAGCGACTCCCGAAGGGCGCGACGGTCGGCACCGCGTCGTTGCGCAGGCAGGCGATGGTGAAACGCCTGCGCCCCGATCTCGTCGTCGTGCCGCTGCGCGGCAACGTCGAGACAAGGCTGCGCAAGCTCGACGAGGGCGTGGCCGACGCGACGCTCCTGGCGATCGCCGGTCTGAAGCGCCTCGGCCTCGCCGATGCCGCGACCGCCGTCCTCGACGCCGAAGCATTTCTGCCGGCGGTCGGGCAGGGCGCCATCGGCATCGAGACGCGAACCAGCGACACCAAAACCCGCGACCTGCTCGCCTCGATCAACCACCCCGACACCGCCCACGCGCTCGCGGCCGAACGCGCCTTTCTCGCCGTGCTCGACGGCTCGTGCCGCACGCCGATCGCCGGACACGCCACCGTCGCCAACGAAAAAATCCGCTTCCGCGGCATGATCGTGAAACCCGACGGCAGCGAGTGGTTCGAAACTCTGCGCGAAGGCGATGTACGCGACGCTGAAAAGCTCGGCGCCGATGCGGGAGCGGAGCTGAAACGCCACGCCGGCCCGGATTTCTTTGCGGCCCTGTAGTTCGAAGCAGTTGCTTGAGGTTGAAGCAGCTGCCGCATCGGTGGTGAACTCCCTCTCCCGTGGGGAGAGGGTTGGGGTGAGGGCGTACGGTCTCTCGATAGACCGTACCCCCTCACCCGCCGCGCCGCACCCTTCGGGCTGCGGCGCGTCGACCTCTCCCCATGGGAGAGGTGGCCGGCGTCCGTGGCATAGACCGGTTCAACGCAAGACGACTTCGCACAAACATGCGCCTTCTCGTCACCCGCCCCGAGCCCGACAACGCGCGCACCGCCGCCACACTGCGCGCGATGGGCCACGAACCCGTGCTCGCGCCGATGCTCCACATCGAGACCATCGCCAACGCCGATCTCGGCCCGCTGCCCTGCGCCGCGATCCTCCTGACCAGCGCCAACGGCGCCCGCGCGCTGGCCGCCCATCCGCGCCTGTCCGAACTGAAGCCTCTCCCCGTACTCGCCGTCGGCAAAACCAGCGCCGACGCCGCACGCGCCGCAGGCTTCACCGACGTCACGTCCGCCAACGGCGACGCCGTCGACCTGGCGCGGCTTGCCGCAACACGCTTCCCGCAATCCAAAATCCCGCTGCTCCACGTCGCAGGCCAGGACCGTTCCGGCGACCTCGCCGGCGCCCTGTCGTCACAAGGCATCGCCGTGCGCATCGCGGTCGCCTATCGCGCCGCCGCCGCGACGGAATTTCCACCCGACACCCGCGACGCGCTGACCCGCGGCACCATCGACGCTGTGCTGCATTTCTCCCGCCGCAGCGTCGACGCTTACCTCGCATGCAGCCGCGATCTCCTTCGCGCCGCCGTCGCGCCCGATGCACTACTGCCTGTCAGTCACGCGCCGCCGAGCCGCTGCGGCTCGCCGGCGCAACGCGCATTCACATCGCCACGCGCCCCGACGAAGCAAGCCTGCTCGCGCTGATCACCTAGCAATACAGGCGGTCTCCACCCTCCCCGGAGGGGAGGGTGGCGCCGCGCAGCGAGCGACGGGGTGGGGGAGCTCGTGCGCGTTCACCACCCCTGCTCGCGCGATCCCCTCCGGGGAGGGTGGACCCCGCGTTGCTGGTAATTCAACTCAATCAATCTCGCTCCCGATCGCGTCTTGTCACATCCCGGCCGTGTTCGAATCGTCTAGAATGTCCGCATGGCCAGCATCAAACGACCTCCATCGGATCCGCCGGGCGGGCGCCGCAAGCGGCCGCCGACCGTGATCAATCTGGAGGCCACCGAGGTGCCACCCGAAAGTTCCACCACGCCCCCGGCAGCCGAAAAGCCGCCGGCCAGCGAAACGTCTCCGGCCGGCGAAACACCGGCGCCGCCGCAGCAGGCCGCGGAAACACCCACGCCGCCGCCGGAAAAACCCGCCGAATCCCGCTATGAGCGCTTCGCGTTCGAGCCGCCGCCGCCACAGGACCCCGAGCCGCCGCGCGCCGCCGAACAACCCCAGCCCGAGCGCCGCCCTCCACCTCCAGGCTTCCTCGGCGCGTCCGCCCCGCAAATGATCGCCGGCGCGTCCGGCGCAGCCGGCGGCTTCGCCCTGTTCCTCCTGCTCTGGCTGTTCGGCGCATTCTCCAGCACCCCGCCGGTTCCGCCCCGGCAGCCCGACCTCACCCCGCGCTTCGCCGCGATCGAAAAGCAGTTGAACGACCTCGCCGCGCGCCCCGCGCCCGCGGGCGTCGATCCCAAGGCCATCACCGGCGCGCTCGACAAATCGATGGAAGAGATCGCCGCCCGCCTGGCCAGCCTCGAACGCGCGGTCGCCACCCCCCGCGCGCCGGTCACCGATCCGGTCGTGCTCGCCCGCATCACCGCAACCGAGAACGCCGCAAAATCGCTCGCCGACAACGTCGCCGCGCTGTCGCGCCGCATCGACGGCCTCGACAGCGCGTTGCGCGAAACCAGCGCCCGCACCGAGGACCGCATCGGCAAGCTCGCCGCCGCCACCACCGACCTGCAGGCCCGCGCCCGCGAAACCGCGGCGGGCCACGACCGCGCCTCGCGTCTCGCCGTTGCGTCCGCCGCGCTGCGCACCACCGTCGAGCGCGGCGACGCCTACGCAAACGAGCTCGCCATCGTGAAGCCGCTCGCCACCGACACCGCCGCGCTCGCCGCGCTCGAGCCCTATGCCACAACCGGCATCCCGAGCCAGACCACGCTCGGCCTGGAGCTCGCCGCGATCGTCCGCCCGATGCTGCGCGCCGCGGGTGAGGTCCCGCGCGACGGCGGCTTCCTCGAAAAGCTCCAGCCAACGCCGAAAAGCTCGTCCGCATCCGCCCGGCCGACGAGGCGCGCGGCGACGACCGCACGGCGATCCTCGCGCGCATCGAGCAGCGCGCCGCGCAGGGCAATGTCGCAGGCGCGCTGTCCGAGCTCGCCAAAGCTCCCCGCCGAAGCCCGCGCCCCCGCGCAGGCCCAGCTCGCCGCCTGGACCGCCAAGGCCGAAGGCCGCACCAAAGCCATCGACGCCGCCCGCCGGCTTGCCACCGAGGCCGTCGCCGGCCTCAAAGTGACGCCGTGAGAGCAAAGGCTATCGCATCTCGCGCAACTCGGGCGGTACCATCCCTCCCCGCGAGGGGAGGGTGGCCGCGAAGCGGCCGGGTGGGGAGAAGCCTGCCATAAACGCACCATCTCCCCACCCGGCCGCTCGCATTCGCTCTTGTCCACCCTCCCCTCGCGGGGAGGGAGCGCACCACCTGCGCTGCTCAACATGCGATAATCCCATCGTGAGCCACACCCACCACGATGATCCGCGCCCGATGATCCGCGTCCTTCTCTACCTCGCCCTGATCGCGCTGGTCGCCGCCGGCGTCGTCTGGCTCGCCGATCGCCCCGGCGACGTCGCCATCGTCTGGCAGGGCCTGCGCATCGAAACCTCCGTGATGGTCGCCGCCGCAGCCTTGGGCTTCCTCATCGTCGCAGCCATCTTCTTCTGGTCGATCGTCCGCTTCTTCCTGCGCTCGCCCGATCTCGTCTCGACATTCCTCAGCCACCGCCGCGGCGTGCGCGGCTATCTCGCGATCTCGCGCGGCCTGGTCGCGATCGGCGCGGGCGACATGCGCGCCGCGCGCAGAGCCGCCGACGAGGCCCACCGCATCGCCCCCGGCGAGCCGCTCGCGCTCCTGCTCGACGCCCAGGTCGCCCAGCTCTCCGGCGACCGCACTTCGGCCGAGCACGCGTTCCGCCAGATGGCCGAGCGCGACGACACCCGGCTGCTCGGTCTGCGCGGCCTCTACATCGAGGCGCAGCGGCGGCAGGATCCGGTCGCGGCGCGCGCCTTCGCCGAGCAGGCCGCCAACGCCGCGCCCGCGCTCGGCTGGGCCGGCCAGGCGGCGCTGGAATTCCGCTGCGCGGCGGGCGACTGGACCGGCGCGCAGGCGGCGCTCGACCGCAACCACCGCCACGGCCTGATCGACAAGGCCGAATACCGCCGCCAGCGCGCGGTGCTGCTCACCGCGCGCGCGCTCGCCGCCGAGGAGACCGAGCGCGACCGCGCGCGGGCGCTCGCGCTCGACGCGCTGAAGCTCGCGCCCACGCTGGTGCCCGCGGCCGAGCTCGCCGGCCGCCTGCTCGCCGAGAACGGCGAGCTGCGCCGCGCCAGCCGCGTCATCGAGAAGGCGTGGCAGGCCAACCCGCATCCCGACCTCGCCGACACCTACGCGCATCTGCGCCCGGCCGACAGCGCGCGCGAGCGGCTCGCCCGCGTGCAGGCGCTGGCGCTGAAGGCGCCGGGCCACGCCGAGGCCGCACGCGCGGTGGCGCGCGCGGCGCTCGACGCGCAGGAGTTCGCGATCGCGCGCGCGGCGCTCCGGCCGCTGCTCAAGGAGCCCACGGCGCGCACCGCCGAGCTGATGGCCGACATCGAGCAGCGCGAAAGCGGCGACGAGGGCCGCGCCCGCGAATGGATGGCGCGCGCGCTGCACGCGGCGCGCGATCCGGCCTGGACCGCCGACGGCTTCGTCTCGGACCGTTGGATGCCGGTGTCGCCGGTGACCGGCCGGCTCGATGCGTTCCAATGGAAGGTGCCGCTCGCCGAGATCGGCACCGATCGCCAGGACTTGGATCAACAAGCGTTGGATCAACAAGCGTTGGATCAAGGCGTGATCGATCGCGACGTGATCGACGCGGCCGATCTCGAAGCGCGCGATGCCGGACACAAACCCGAGACCCCGGCTGTCTCCGCCCCGCCGGAGATTCCGGCGCCGGTGAAAGCTGCGGCTCCCGCCCAGGATGTCAAGGAAACCGCGCCGCGTGCTCCGGCTGCGGCCCTGCCGTCTCCGCAGCCTCCAGCCGCGCCCCGTGCGGCGGCGATCATCCCACTGATGCACGTTCCCGACGATCCGGGCCCCGATCCCTCGCCCGATCCGGAGCCCGAACCCGGCTCGGCCGGCGTTCCGCGCGGCATGCGGTTGTTTTAGGCAGGCTGCTGAAAAACTCCTGGCTGTCATTCCGGGGCGCGCCGAAGGCGCGAACCCGGAATCCAGAACCTCGGGATTCCTGCTTTTCCGGATTCCGGGCCCGCCGCTTCGCGGCGTCCCGGAATGACCGCGGAGGGTTTTTCAGCAACCTGTTACGCGGCGCGAAGCGGCTTGATGCGCTTGGCATCTTCGGGCTTGAGATTCCGCCGTGCCACCTTCAGGTCGTAATGGCTTTGAAGATTCAGCCAGAACTCCGGGCTGTTGCCGAAATACAAGCTGAGCCGAAGCGCCGTGTCAGCGGTGATACGCCGTCGATTGTTGACGATCTCGGCGATTCGGTTCGGCGAAATCCCGATCGCCTTCGCGAGTTGACTCTGCGACAGGCCATACGCCGCGAGGAATTCTTCCTTCAGCATTTCGCCGGGCGTGACCGGCGCGAATTCGTTTTCGGCCATCGTCGATTCCTCTCAATGATAATCCACGATCCGAACCTCATGAGGCTCGCCATCGGTCCACTTGAAGATCACTCGCCACTGATCGTTGATCCGGATCGAATAAAAGTCCTTGAGGTCGCCCTTGAGCTTCTCCAGCCGGTTTGACGGCGGTATCGTCAAATCCTCCAGGCGGCTTGCTGCATGGACCGCTTCGAGTTTGCGCTTGGCAACACGCGCGATGCCGGCAAACTGGCGCACCCGCTCATCGTGGAACAGCGCCGCCGTGCGCTTGTCGCCGAACGATCGGATCATCAAGCGGTACTTTACCGCATACCGGTATGCGGTCAAGCTGCGGTTTGCGCCTATGCCGTGACGCAAATTGCAGCTTTGCGACAGCAGGGCTGAAAACCGTCGGAGACCGGTTCCCCCTGTCCCGCTTGCGGAGCTAAAGCGCCCTCGGCGCGGCGAAGGCCCGGCCATCCGCGCCTTGTTTGTTACTTTGCAGCCGGGGCAGGGAAGCCCGCCTGCTTTGCTTGCCAATGGGGGGCGCGGCCGTTATGAGGGGCGCGAATTCAGCCGATTTCGGCCATGCCGGCGTAGCTCAGTGGTAGAGCATCCGCTTCGTAAGCGGGGGGTCGGGGGTTCGAATCCCTCCGCCGGCACCAGTTTCGCAAGGTTATATTGATCTGCTGTTGACCAAGGCAGTTATCGACAGCATGAAAGCGTTGGCGGGCCGCCCCCGATTACGCACCGGAAGTTCGTTCTTTGATGTGCTTTCCGTTCAAGGTATTTCGACGAACTTCCTTCCTGACTTAAGCCAAGACACTATCTTTCTTGCTGCTCTATCGGCGTCTCCCGCAAGAGCGCATTCCCACACCACGGCAACCCGCCATCCAGCCTCGCGTAGTGCTGCGGCATTTCGTGCGTCGCGCAACATTGTTTGGTCGAACTTGGCCGTACCGATGCAGTACATACACAACGATCCAGAAATTCAGCCGCGGAGTATCATCGCGGCGCACGTGAGGAAACTTGCACTCGATTTTTTGCAGCATCCCGTCCACGAGCCTAGCAATTGCCGTCTTGTGAAGGATGGACACTCAACTGCAAGGCTGCATCAGTTTGATGGTCAACATAAGACCACAGCACAGATCTTGATTGGACGTACCACTGCACCGATGAAGGTCTATGTCGAGCCTGCCATCGATATGCTGCAAGAACTAGTAATCAAGATTCAGCAAGAGATTAAAAAGCAACCGCTCACGAAGTCCGAAACGCTAGCGAAGATCAGCGATGTGGTTAGGCGCATCTTGGATAGCTATTCTGAGAAACCGGGCAAACATCGCTCGGAAAAACGCCTACTTGCCAAACAGTCTCAACACGAGCGTGGCGTAGTGAAGAAGCTCTATTTTGATGAACTTCGCGGTTTGGTCTTCTTCGACGATGACAACGAACTGAGCAAGGCTGTAGTTCCGGCCGTGAAGAATCGACCTACAACAGATAAGGTGGTCATTAACAAAATCATCAGCCCGTTACTTTACGCTCAGCCGCTGGACACGGATATGGACGAGTTTATTGAGCGAGATACTGAACGGGCCAACATTCTATTTGTAGTCAACGCAATTGCTGAGAAGGTGTTGCCAAAGGGTTGGAACAAGGCGGGCAACGATGTGCAGCGGCGTCGAGCGGAGAATTTCTTCTATCAAGGATCTATCGGCTGGTGGATGGGAGAGATTCTAGAACCGTCGCTGAGATATGTTCTTTATAAAATGGGCAAGAACAAGCCGTTATTACTTGAGCCACTTGACGAGGCTTCAAAGGAAAAAATATTTAGCCTTATAGATAAGCTTTGCTCATGGGACATATGGTCGACGGATGACCCGGAGCATCTCAAGGCGATGAGGAGCAATACCGTCAAGAACGTTATCGAGGCCTTCCCTGACTATACCGACAAAAAGCTGATCCAAGAGATGGATGCGTAGGGCGGGACTTTATTAGGCGCCCAATCCATCTAGGGCCTGTCTTCAGTTGAGCAGGATCATGGCGCAGGCGAGCTGGACGCCGGCGAGGAAATTTGTGGCGAGTTTGTCATAGCGGGTGGCGATGGCACGAAAGTGCTTGAGTTTGTTGAAGAAGCGCTCGACGAGGTTGCGCTCGCAATAGAGCACGAAATCACAACTGCGCGGCACCTTGCGGTTGGCCTTGGGCGGAATCACCGGCGCGATGTCGCGCCGTTCGAGTGCGTCAATGAAGGGGTCGGCGTCGAAGGCCTTGTCGCCAAGCACCGCCCCTGGATCGACAAATTCCAGCAGCGGCTCCGCGCAAGTCAGATCGTGCGCTTGTCCGGGCGTGAGCATCACCTGGACGGGATTGCCGAGCGCATCGACCAGGGCGTGGATTTTGGTGGTCAGCCCGCCGCGCGAGCGGCCGATCGCCTGTTCGCCGTTTTTTTTCGTGCGCCGGCGCTGTGCTGGTGAGCGCGCACGATGGTGGCGTCGATCATCATGTATTCGTTATCATGGTCGCTCGCCAGCAGCTTGAAAATGCGCTCGAAAACTCCGCTCTTCGCCCACCGATTGAAGCGCTGATAGACAATCTTCCAGTCGCCGAAACGCTCGGGCAAATCGCGCCACGGGATACCAGCTCGGTATCGGTACAGGATTGCTTCGATGAACAGCCGATTGTCAGCCGCCGTGCCTCCTACATGGCCTTCGCGGCCGGGTAGAAAATCCTTGATCCGGCCCCACTGGTCGTCGCGTAATGCATAGCGTCGCATCGGTCGGCCCTCCTCAAGCCGACCGCCCATGAGTCACAGAAAAACTGATTTGGGAATCCCGTTGCCCTCTACGGGGCTAAATCCGTCCTCACGGACTAACTGAAGACAGGCCCTAGACTTACTGCATCATCTATTATTCGACGCAGGTCGAAGCACAATCTCGACCTCCTGACCGAGTTCGCGAGCAATCCTCACGAAACGCGGCCAACTGATTGCCGACGGGCCAACCCGTTCAACCTTGCTCAGCGTCGACTGATCGACATGGGCGGCAAAGGACAGGTCTTCCTGTGACATTCCTGCCTTCTGCCGCAGCTCCTTCAGTCTGAGGCCGGCAGCACGGTCAAGTTCTTCTTGGTTCATCGGCTTACTCGCGTTCAGGGGCAGCCCTGCGTATTCGGCGGCGACCGCAAGGCTATGTTCGCCGCCTGTGCCTCCGGAGAGGGGCAGATCATAGGCCGGCGTCGTCACCCCATTCGCCCAAGGCGGCCATCTGAAAAGCGTGGTTCTTGGTATAGTTGTCGCGGTTTCGTGAGGGCACGTTGAAAATCATGCGCTTAAACTTCTGCTGCACATAGATCTCGTTGCGGTTGAGCACGCGCGGGACATTCAGAAGTGATTCGTATTTGATCTCCGGAACAGCGTGATCGAGTTCGAGAAGCCCGGTGGCGATGTGGATATGCACGCCGCCGGGCGAGCGGTCGCACTTGCGAACCATTCTGCATTTGACAGGACCCCATTCCTGTGTTCTATGTTTGTTCACCCCGCTCATTCGAGGGCGTCTTCCGGTGACGCGATTGGCGGAGTGGGGTGCGGCTCCTGCGGGTCCGGTTGTCAGCCGGACACCTCGGGGCGCCCGGGTACCGCTATACGGGCAATACGACCCGTGTGCAGGGTGTTCCTGCTGTACCGCCGGTCACCGGTTGTGAACCGGAAAGGCAAGCGAGCGGCCCGAGGTGTGTGGGGCCAGGCCTCACGAAAACGCCGCAGTGGAGCGCCGAGAGGCGAGGGTCCCGACCGCAAAGGGACCCGAATACGCCTTGCAAGCGTATTCCAAGGCCGTACGCGGCGGCCTTGGGGGCTTCAAGCCCATGCGCCTCTCGGCGCTCCGCTCCCTCGAACAGAGGGAGCAACGGGAAGGACACTTCGCAAACTCCGGGCGCCCCCGCGCCGCGGCAACGAGAGGCCGCACCCGCGAACACGCGCCCCCCAATCGGGAGACGACACGATGGGCATCTTCAGGTTCCGGTACATCGATCACAGCCTGGACAGGAAACGCCCCGGCGTGCGGAAGCGCATCGAGGAAAGCCGCAAGCGCTTCCAGTGCGACCTGCTTGAATTCTGGCGCCGGTGCGGCCCGCGATGCCGGCAAAACCGCCGCTGCTCCGGCAATCCCTACGCCTGCTTCCGTCGCAACCACGCGGCGATGCCGAAGGATCACAAGCACTGGCGGCAGGCCATGGTCCTGGCGGGGACCGAGGGCACCGGGACCGCGGAACGGGCACTGCGCAGCGCCGGCCTGTCTCTGCCGGGCAAGAGCCCGCCGGGATCCGCCAATCCGCCGCGGTTATCGCGGGCCGTCGAAGCAAGGCCAGCTCTCGTTCCGGCGCGCCAGGAGCCAGATCCGGTGCGAAAGCACGAAGACAAGGAGCAGGAGCGCATCCGCCGGGAGCTCGAGATCCTGTCGAGAATGTCGCCCGAGAACATCGCGGCGCTCGAAGCGAGCCTCCGCTCTATCGGCCAGTCGCTGCCGCCTGGCTTTCGTCCGGCCCGCACCAGCCCGCCCCCGTCATCCCAGGCCACCGAAGCAGGGCCAGGTCTCGTTCCTGAGCACCAGGCATCAGGCGGGGTGCCGGCGCACAGGAAAGACGAGGACGCGCGGGCCCGCCCGGCGGCCGGGCCGTCGGGATTGCCGCCGGAGCGCTTCGCGGGTGTGGGCGAGAACCTCCGCTCCGGTGGCCCGTCTCTGCCGGCTGGTGCCGGTTCGCGACGCGCCGGCCCGTCCCCGTCACGTCAGGCCGCTGCAGAAGCACCGGCGGTCATCTCGAAAGTCGAGACCCCGCCATCCATCGAAGCGTTCAACCAGGAAGCCAGGAAAGGCATGGATTACGACGACCTGGTGGCGAGGCTCCGCGCCCTCGGCGCGTCGGTGTAGAGCGGCGTGCGGTTGGTTCGCATCACGAGCCACCACCGCGCTGTCATTCCGGGGCGCGAGCGCAGCGAGCGAGCCCGGAATCCAGAGACACGGCGCAGGCCGTTCCTTGGTTCTGGATTCCGGGTTCGCCGCTGCGCGGCGCCCCGGAATGACGGCGGTCAGCTTTTCGAGTGGTTCAGGCCGCGCCGCGCGCCGGCTTCGCCGCCACCTTCATCCGCCGCGCCGCCCGAAGCCTCGATCGCAACGCGCCCTTCAGCTCCTGCCGGACCTCCCTGTCGAACGCCGCCTGCACCGCGACGAACAGCACCGGCACCATCATCAGCGCGAGGATCACCACCGCGATCATGCCGCCCATCACGCCGGTGCCGAGCGCCTGCTGGCTCTTCGCGCTGGCGCCCTCGGCGATCACCATCGGGGCGACGCCGCAGACGAAGGCGAAGCCCGTCATCAGGATCGGCCGGAAGCGCAGCTGGCAGGCCTCGATCATGGCGTTGCGGATCGGCTTGCCCTGCTCGCGCAGCGCCTTGGCGAATTCGATGATCAGGATGCCGTCCTTGGCGGCCAGCCCGATGATGGTGACGATGCCGACGGTGAAATACACGTCGTTGGGCAGCCCGCGCAGCATCGCCGCCGCGACCGCCCCCAGAATGCCGAGCGGCACGGTCAGCAGCACCGCGAGCGGAATGGTCCAGCTTTCGTAAAGCGCGGCCAGCACCAGGAACACCAGCAGCGCCGACAGCGCCAGCAGGAACGGCGCCTGCGATCCGGAGAGCTTTTCCTGCAGCGACTGCCCGGTCCACTCGTAGCCGAAGCCGCGCGGCAGCTGCGCCGCCAGCCGCTCCATCTCGCGGATCGCGTCGCCCGAGGTGTAGCCCGGCCTGGCCGAGCCCGAGATGCGGACGGAGGGATAGTAGTTGAAGCCGACGATCTGCGAGGGCCCGACCGACCAGTTGACGGTCGCAAACGACGACATCGGCACCAGCTGGCCGCGGCTGTTGCGGACATTGTAGGTCAGCGTCTCGTCCGCCTGCATGCGCGCGCCGCGGTCGGCCTGCACGATCACCCGCTGCATGCGCCCGCGGTTCGGGAAGTCGTTGATGTAGGCGGAGCCGAGATTGGTCGAGATGGTGTTGTTGATCTCCTCGAAGGTGACGCCCAGCGCCGCGGCCTTCTCGCGGTCGATCACGAGCTCGACCAGCGGCGCGGGGGCAAGCCCTTCGACATAGACCTCCTGCACCACCGGGCTCCGGGCCGCCGCCGCCAGCAACAGGTCCTTGGCGCGCATCAGCTCGACATAGCCGCGCTGTCCGCGGTCCTGCAGGCGGAAGCTGAAGCCCGACGAATTGCCGAGATTGTCGATCGGCGGCGGCTGCAGCGCCGTGACCTTGGCGTCGCGGAACGGCGCAAAGCTGCGGTTGATGCCGGCGACGATCTGCCCGGCCGAATCGTTGTCGGAGCGCTCCGACCAGTCCTTCAGCGTGACGAACGCCTGCGCGGTGTTCTGGCCCTGGCCGAGGAAGCTGAAGCCGGTCAGGAACGTGACGGTGTCCACGCCCGGACGCTTCATCAGGTATTCCTCGACGCGCTTGACGGTTTCGAGCGTGCGCGGAAACGAGGCATCCGGCGGCGCCAGCACGTCGGTGGTGATGAAGCCCTGGTCGTCGACCGGCAGGAATCCGCCCGGCAGGCGGACGAACGCGAAGCCGACGCCGATCACCACCGCGAGATACACCAGCATCAGCCGGCCGGTGCGCAGGATCGACCAGCGCACCCAGGTGGCGTAGCCGCCCTTCGCCTGCTCCATCCGGCGGTTGAACCAGCCGAACAGGCCGCGTTTGGCGTGGTGATGGCCGGCCTCGACCGGCTTGAGAATGGTCGCGCACAGCGCCGGCGTCAGCGACAGCGCCAGCAGCGAGGAAAACCCGATCGCCGCGATCATGGTGACCGAGAACTGCTGGTAGATGATGCCGACCGAGCCCGGAAAGAACGCCATCGGCACGAACACCGACATCAGCACCAGCGTGATGCCGATGATCGCGCCGGTGATCTGCGACATCGCCTTGCGGGTGGCCTCCTTCGGCGACAGCCCTTCCTCGGACATGATGCGCTCGACGTTCTCGACCACGACGATGGCGTCGTCCACCAGGATGCCGATCGCCAGCACCATGCCGAACAGCGTCAGCATGTTGATCGACAGCCCGAGCGCGTAGAGCGTGGCGCAGGTGCCGAGCAGCGCCACCGGCACGACGATGGTCGGGATCAGCGTGTAGCGGATGTTCTGCAGGAACAAGCAGCATCACCAGGAACACCAGCACGACTGCTTCGCCGAGCGTGATCAGCACCTTGTTGATCGAGGCGACCACCACCGGCGTGCTGTCGTAGGGAATGTCGTATTCGATGTTGGCCGGGAAGAAGTTCGACAGCGACTTCATCTTCTCCTTCACCGCGTTGGCGGTGGCGAGCGCGTTGGCCTTGGGCGACAGCAGCACCGAAAGTCCCGCGGTCGACTGTCCGTTCTGCCGCGTGGTGAACTGATAGCTCAAGCCTCCGACCTCGATCCGCGCCACGTCGCGAAGCCGCACGGTGGAGCCGTCGGCGTTGGCGCGCAGCACGATCGAGCCGAACTCGTCCGGCGAGGCGAACTGGCCCTTGACCAGCACCATCGCGGAAATCTGCTGCGCCGAATTGCTCGGCTCGACGCCGATGCTGCCGGAGGCGACCTGGGCGTTTTGCGCGCTGATCGCCCTGGTCGCGTCGTCGGCGGTGAGCTGGAAGCCGACCAGGCGGTCCGGATCGATCCAGACCCGCAGCGCGCGCTCGGTCGAATAAAGCGTGGCGCGGCCGACGCCGGGAATGCGGCGGATCTCGCCCAGCACGTTGCGAACGAGAAAGTCACCGAGCCCGACCTCGTCGAGGCTGCCGTCCTTGGATTTGAGCGTGATGATCTGCAGCACCGCGCTGGACGCCTCCTCGATCAGGATGCCCTGCTGGATCACCGCGCGCGGCAGCCGCGCCTCGACCCGTTTGATGCGGTTCTGCACCTCGACCGAGGCGGATTCCGTATCGGTCCCCGGAACGAAATTGGCCGTGATCTCGACCTGCCCGAGCGAGTCGCTGGTCGATTCGAAATTGAGAATGCCGTTCGCGCCGTTCAATTCCTCCTCGATCAGCCGCGTCACGCTGTTGTAGAGGTTCTCCGGCGAGGCGCCCGGATAGCTGGTGCTGATCGAGATCGAAGGCGGCGCGACGATCGGATACTGCGCCACCGCAAGGAACGGAATCGCCAGCAGCCCGCCCAGACAAATCAGCAGCGCCACCACCCACGCGAAAATCGGGCGGTCAATGAAGAAGGCCGGCATGGGTCAGGACACTTGTTGTTGAGAGGATGTCGGTTCTTGCCACAGGCACGGTGCCCACCCTCCCCTGGAGGGGGAGGGTCGACGCCTCGCGTCAGCGAGGCGGCGGGGTGGGGTGAACTTTCTTGTCGCAAGGAGGCTCACCCCACCCCGACTGCCTCCGCTCCGCTCCGGCAGTCGACCCTCCCCCTCCAGGGGAGGGTGATGAGACACCACCGCTGTTTCCGGATCGCCGGCACATGCCGCTCACCTCAGCGCGCTGGTCACGTCGTCGTCGGCGCTGGCCGCGCGACGCAGCGGCTGGCCGAGCTCCTGATGCACGCGCCGCTGGTCCTTCCACGGTTGCGGCGTGACCAGATCGCCCGGCACGAATTTCTGGAAGCCGTCGACGATCACCCGGTCGCCGGGCTTCACGCCTTCGAGAATGAGCCAGCGGTCCTCGAGCGCGCGGCCCAGGCGAATCGGCGCGATGGTGGCGCGGTTGTCCTTGCGCACCAGGAAGACCTCGCTGCCGCCGGTGTCGTTGCGGCGGACCGCCTGCTGCGGCACCGCGAGCGCGTCGGGGTCGATGCCCTGCTCGATCTGCACCCGCACATACATGCCGGGCAGCACCGCGAGCCTGGGGTTCGGGAATTCGCCGCGCAGCGTCACTTGGCCGGTGCCGGGATCGACCGTGGTGTCGGAAAACAACAGCGTGCCTTCGTAAGGATAGACCTCGCCGTTATCCAGAATGAGCCGCACTCTTGCCGAGCGCGCCTTTTCCAGCTCGCCGCTTTCGAACTCGCGCCGCAACTGGTTGAGCTCGTTCACCGACTGGGTGAAATCCGCATAGATCGACGTGAGCTGCTGGATGGTCGCCACATGCGTCAGGTCGGCCTGCACCAGCGCGCCTTCGGTCACGATGCGCGCGGCCGACCCGGCCGCTGATCGGCGCGCGGATTTTGGTTCGATCGAGATTGAGCTGCGCGCGCGCGACATCGGCGCTGCGCGCGGCGACGTCGGCCTCGGCCTGCTTCAGGTTTGCGATCGCGAGATCAAGCTGCGACTGCGCGATCGCCCGCGTCGGCCACAGCGCTTCGGCACGCCGCGAATTCTGGGTTTCCTGGTTCAACACGGCTTGCGCCTTGGCGAGCGCCGCCCGCGTGGCGTCGAGCTCGATCTCGAACGGCCTGGCGTCGAGCTCGTACAGCACGTCGCCCGCCTTGACGTCGCTGCCCTGCTCGAAGTTGCGATGCACGACGATGCCCGACACGCGGGCGCGCACCTCGGCGATGCGCGTGGGCGCGATGCGGCCCGGCAGTTCGCGGATCACCGGCAGCGCGGCCGGCTGCAGTTCGAGCACGCTCACCTGCTGGACCGGCGGCGTTTCCGGGTTGGAAGCCGAGGGGGCTTCCGAGCAGGCCGACAAGGCGAGGGCTGCGAGCAGGACGCCGGCGCGGAAGCGCCGCGCCGGCCGGATCGGATGCACGGCCGCGGTTGGCCGGGGAGGTATCAGGGTCTTGTTAATTTCGCAGTTGCGAAGGCGGGTCGGTGACAAAAAGTGCAGCATTTAAGCCCCAAATTGCATGAACAACCGTTTATATATTGCGTCGCAACCAAACGGAACCTGCGCGATTGTCGCGCGGCTTCAAACCCGCGTGATGAGGACGTCCGGAGCGGAATGAAAGCGGGCCAACGCGCGCTTAGCGCCGTGTTAACCATAATTGCCCATCCTCCGGGTGCGCTCTGTGCGAGCGCATCATCGAAGGGGCAGTGCTATGAAAAAGTTCGCGCTTGCGTTGGCGTTGGTCATCACGTCGCTGAGCCTGGGTGGCTGCTTTGTCGGCAAAGGCAAGACGCCCGCGCCGGTTATCACGCGGGGATAACCCGCTGCGGTGAGGAGCCTGCGTTCTCGGATCGAGTGATTCGGCCGCGCGGCGACGAGCCGAGCGGCCGATTCTCAACGTTCCCAGGTTCTCACCGGCCCGTCGCCTTCACCCTTCCAGACGATCGACTTGCAGTCCGCCGCGATCTCGCCGCGGATGCCGGCGCGCGCTTTGGTCTCGCGATTGACGAGGAAGAGCTTGTCCTTGTCGAACTCGGCCGATTGCGTGACGCCGGGCCCGTCGATCTTTTCCGTCTTCAGCGGATCCTGCGGCTCGGTGACGTTGAGCCTGTTGCCGCCGGCCGCGCGGTCCGGCGCGATGTGCGCGACCGTGCGGCTGTTCGGCGCCGGATAGTCCTTGATGAACCACAGCCCGATGATGTCGCTGGTCCAGCAGCGGAACGTGGTGCCGTCGCCCGGCAGGCTGCCGTAGGAGATCCCTGCGCTGCCCTCCTTGCCGTCGAGTCCGTCCTTGCCGTCTTTGCCATCCTTGCCGTCTTTGCCGTCTTTGCCGTCCTTTCCAGGCGCGCCGGCGCCGCGCGGTATGCAACTCGACACCAGCAGATCCTTGAGCTCGTCGTTCTCGACCTTCAGGTTGATCTTGCAGGTCTCGGGCAGGTAGGCGAGCGAGAAGCTGAATCTCCGGTTCGGCAGGCTTGCGGTCTTGTCTCCGGAATTGACCAGCTCGATCACCTGATTCGGCTTGGCGGTCCGCCCGGTGATCACCAGGCGTCCGGCGGTGATCGCCACCTGCTCGACATCGAACTGGCCTTGCGGCCCGGCGGGCTGCTGCCGCCGCCTCTGCTGCGCCTCCGCGGCGCTTGTTGCGAGCACGGCCAGCATCAGCCCTGCAATCACAGCCAGCTTTGTCATGACGACCCTCTTTACCTGCTCTCACGCGACGCGTTCGCCCCCGCGCCATTTGCTCCGGGCCGACACCGTAGCGGGATCGCGGCAGGCGTTGAAGCGGGCCGGGAGGGGTTTGCGATACCGCCAGTGAATCAAGAGGATAGATGCTTGACACGGGTTAACCTTAACCAAAGGCAAACGCCGCGTGTGGCCCGTTTAATCTTGCGGGTTCGTTGCACGGATGGGAAAAATTGCAGTCATAAGCCTGGAAAAAAATTCCAGGCGGAATGTCTGTTTCCCGCGTGCGGCGGCTCAGGAAATAGGAGGTCGGAGACAACAGTCACTCGTAGGGAAGTAACATGAAGCGCGCATTTCAGACGCTCCTTGTTTTGACCACCGCCGCCGCCGTTTGCTCGCCCGCGTTTGCCATCGGCGAGAAGAAGGAAGAGCGGTTTGTTCTGAGCTCGGCCACGCCGCCGACGCATCGCACCGACAACACCGCCATTACCGGCGCGGTGCGCACCGCCGACAAGAAAGACTTGGTCTTCGCCATCGGCCTCGAGGCGCTGAAATGGGTCGGCGCAAGCTCGCGGCAGGTCGGCGTGCCTTATCCGGATCTGTGGTGCGCGGACTTCGTCAACTTCGTCCTGCGCCGCACCGGCTACCCCACAACCAATTCACGCGCCGCCAAATCGTTCCTCGACTACGGCAAGCGCATCGACAGCCCGCGGGTCGGCGCGATCGTCGTGCTGACGCGCGGCAAGAACGGCGGCCATGTCGGCATCGTGCGCGGCACCGACGGCGCCGGCAACATCATCGTCATCTCCGGCAATCACGGCAACAAGGTGTGGGAGAGCCCGTACCCGAAGGACCGCGTGCTGGGCTACGTCGTCCCGCCGGAATCGAACTGATCCAAGCACCAGACCTTGTGCTCAACATTTGGCGCCGGCCGCAGCAACGCGGCCGGCGCTTTTTTTGTAAACCTCAACGTCCTGGCAGCTTGAAACTCCTGCGCGCTCGCTCGACTTTGGCTCTGATCACGCAAGCCTCGACATGATCGTTGATCAGCCCCATGGCCTGCATGAAGGCATATACCGTGGTCGGTCCGACGAATTTCCAGCCTTGCTTTTTGAGGTCCTTCGATAACGCCATCGATGCAGCGGAGGTGGACGCGGTCTGCGGTTTTGCAAGCTGCTCGACGTCAGGTTCATAGCGCCAGATGAAGGCCGCCAGCGAGCCTTCCCGCGTGACGAGTTCCTGAGCCCGTCGCGCATTGTTGATGACGGCCTCGATCTTTCCGCGATGCCGGACGATGCCCCGATCCTTGAGCAGGCGCTCAAGGTCACGGTTGGTAAAGCGCGCTATCTTGTCGATATCGAAATCGTGGAAGGCTGCACGGAAGTTCTCTCGCTTGGCGAGAATGGTGCGCCAGCTCAGCCCGGATTGAAAACCTTCCAGACACAGCTTCTCGAACAAGCGGCGGTCATCGCTGACCGGAAAGCCCCACTCGGTGTCGTGATAGCCGAGAAACTCCGGTGCGGCGGCGCACCACCGGCAGCGCGACTTGCCGTCGGGGCCGATGATCGTCGCGCTCATGCCGACCGCTCACCCAAACATGAATTTCAACCGGTCGTCGGCCCGGGAGGGCATGATTTCAAGAATTTCTGCGCTGACAACATTTTCCACGACAAACGGATCGGTGCTCACCCGACGTTGAATATCCGCCAGCGAGGCATTGTGCGCCACGATCCCGCCGCCCAGATGGGGCTGGAGATTGCCGACCAGCAAGAATACGCCGTCGTCAAAACCGCGTTTGATCCACTCCTTGTGGCCTTCCATCAACTGGCCGGCCTGAGCTTTGTTGCCGGAAAACTTGAGCAGCACGACAAACATCTGAGGTCTTTCCTCGATCAGTTTACGGGTGGTGTTCGATCCGTCCACAGGGCGCTTTCCGCGCACGATTGCAGCCAGTCGCACATCTGCTTCACTTCCTGCCGGATGAACTTCTCGTCGTGAAAGGTATTCGCCAGCGTGGCGACGCCCTGGCTGCGGGCGAGAAGATGCATCGCCAGCGCGTCTGCATCCGCCTCGCGGCCGAGCAGCGTGAATTGCCGGCGCAACCAGGTTCGAAACAGCGTGAGGAGCTGGTTTGCCTCGGCTTTCGAGGCGTGGCCGAGCTTTGCAAGCTCACTGCACAATGTGCCGACCGGGCAGCCATAGCGTTTGATGTCAGCGCGGTTGGCAATCAGAATATGGATGAAGCTCCGGATGCGATCTTCGGGGCGGTCCCCTTCGATTTCCCATTGCTCCAGCATCTCTCGGGTGCTGGCCAGACGCGCGCCGATCACGGCATCCAGAATCTCGTCCTTGGTCTTGAAGTGATAGTAAAAATTGCCGCGCGAGATCTGCACCGCATCAGCAATGTCCGAGAACGAGGTGTGCTCGTAACCCTGCCGATAGAACAGCCGATCGGCCGCTTGGACGATCTGATCCCGGGTTGGTTTTTCGCCCATCACGACACCTCGCCACCGAAACCAACCCTGGACCTCGAGCCGTGCGAATTTGGACGCTCGTCCTATTTGATAGGACGCTTGTCCAAATTTGTCAAGGACGCAAAAACAAAACGGCCCGCCGTGAGGCGGGCCGTTTGGCCTGATTGGTGGTTCGCGAAATCAGCCGCGATCGAGGATCCCGGCGATCGCCTTGATCCGGTTGCGGACGTAGCTCGGCAGGCCGGCGCTGATCGAATTGCCGGTGTTGAACGAGCTGTTGCCGAGCAGCACCTGCGACGGCACCAGGTTGCGCAGAACCGGGACGTTCTCGTACTTCTTCTTCTGGTCGAGCGTGCTGGAGCCGACCGCAAGCGCGATCACCACCGTGGTGATGGTGCTCTTGGCGTCCGCCGGGTTCGGCTGGAACACCGCGAGCAGCTTGCCGAAGCGCATCACCTGGTTGACGTAGAACATGTTCTGTTCGAGCACGCCCGCGACCGGCGTGTTCACGCCGGTGAGCTTCTTCAGCCCTTCCATGTCGATGTCGGCTGAGCCGAGCAGCCGCATCTCGCTTTCGAACTCGATCGAGTCGGACAGCTTCCGTTCGCTGTCGCGCAGCTTGTTGGCGAGCGCCACGCCGATCGGCAGCTTGCCTTCGAGCTTGTAGGTCGAGCGGATGCAGGCGGTGACGCCCGCGCCTTCGCACCAGTTGCGGTCCGGGTTCCTGTTGTTCGAGCCCTTCTCGTCCTTCGGCGTCGACGCGTCGGCCGCCTTGATCGCCTCGTGCTTGATCGACGGATCGATGCTCTGCACGAACGGCAGCGTCGCAAATGTCTTGAGGTCGACCTTGTCGGCCGGGCGCGACAGCATGAAGCGCGCCTCGGTGACGTACATCTGCAGCTCGTCCTTCACCTCTTTCTTCGACCCGTCGATGATCTTGTGGACCATGCCTTCCTTGAAGTTCGGGAAGATGTTGAGGTACTTGTGCTCGACCGGCCGGGTCTTCTGCCATTCATCGAAGCGGATGAAGGCGCCCTTGTCCGAGGTCTCGTCGACGCGGTGGTCGGTGAAGAAGATGGTCTTCGGCTTGAGCGAGTCGACGGCGGCGCCGGCGACCGAAGCCACTTTCACGATCTGGTAGTCCTGCGCGGTGGCGAAGGCGACGGTCGTCGCAAACACCAGCAGCGTGGCAGTCGAGCTTTTGATCCACATGGCTGTTACCCCAACTCTCCGTGCTTCTAACTTGATTCCCATAAGATAGTGGTCGCTTTGTGTATCGCTTCGGTTCACGTCAAAGCCCGAACAATTCCCGCAATGTACGCGGCATCCGGTCCATTGGATTGGGCCGCTGCTGGGCAACACCCTGTGGCGGCGGCCGGTCGTCGTTCGCGGCGGGGGCGGGCATCGGCCCGCTCCGCGCCAGTGAATGCCGTCCGGCCAGCGCGAACTGAGTGTCGCGCAGCTTCTTATGCGCGTCGAGACGGAAATATTCGGTGAAACCGCCGTTTTTGGCCGATGCGAGCTTTTGCCCGCTGTTGAGGTCGATCGGCATGGCTTTCAGGAAACGGGCCGCTTCGGCGGACGGCGGCGGCAGCGGCGCCTTCGGCGCATGGAAGTTCCAGGTGGCCTGCATGATCTGCTCGACGATCGGCACCGCGAGCTGCCCGCCGGTGCCGCCGCGGCCCAGGGTCTGCTTGCCGCGGGCGTTGTCATAGCCGACCCAGACCACGACGGTGACGTCGCTGGTGAAGCCGGCAAACCAGGCGTCGTTTTCGTTGTCGGTGGTGCCGGTCTTGCCGCCGGCGAAGCCGCTCAGGTGCTTCATCGAAGCGGCCGTACCGCGCGTCACCACGCCTTCGAGGATGGTGCGAAGCTGGAAGAATGCCGCGCGGTCGCCGCCGGCCATGATCAACGGCCGGCCGGCGTCGTGCCGATACACCGGCTGTCCGTTCTTCTCGATGGTGTCGATGGTGTAGGGAATGACGCGCTGGCCTTCGTTGGCAATCGCGGCGTAGAAGCCCGCAAGGTCGATCATGCGGAGCGCCTGGGCGCCGAGGATGAACGGGTAGTTTTTCATGCACTCGGGATAGATCCTGGCTTCAAGCGCGAGATCGCAGATTTGTTCCAGGCTCTTGGTCGGATCCTTGTCGATGCCGCCGTCGAGCAGGCGGGTGGTGACGAGGTTCTTGGACTGCTCCAGCGCGCGGCGCAGCGTCATCGAGCCTGCGCTATGGCCGTCATAGTTCTTCGGCGTCCAATAGTGGGTGCTGACCCCCGGAATCGGCGGCAAGGTGACCGGCTGGTCGATCACCAGCGTGTTCGGCTGCAGGCCGCGATGCAGCGCCGCAAGGTAGGTGAGGGGCTTGATCGATGAGCCCGGCTGGCGAAGCGACTGTGTGGTGCGGTTGAGCTGGCTCAGCGGATAGGAGAAGCCGCCGACCATCGCGAGAATCCGGCCGCTCTTGTTTTCCAGCACCAGCGCCGCGCCCTGGACCTTGGGCTTGATGCGCAGCTCGGCCTTGGCGTCGCGCTGGGTCTTGCCCTCGACGACGTTGACGAAGATCACGTCGTTGAGCTTGATCATGTCGGGCGTGACGCCTTCCGGCAACGACAGCGGCACGATACGGCCGTCGCGCAGGCCGACGCGGACCTGCGTCCGGCCGTTTTCCTGGCTGCGGCCCAGAACCACGGCGACCGGCCAGTGCACGTCGTACAGCGGCAGTTTCGCGCTCTGCAGCGCGATCTGCCAGATCGGCTTCACGACCCGGCCGCGCCGCTGCGCGCGGGTGCTCTGCTCGGTGGTGATGCGCGCCACCATGTCGCCGAGACTGAGTTCGGGGCCCTGGTAGACGGCCCGGCCGCTCTTGCCCTCGTAGCGCGCGAGCCCGTCCTGCAGCGCCTGCTCCGAGGCGCGCTGCAGCTTGGCGTTGATGGTCGAGCGGACCGTGAAGGACTCCGACGTCAGCGACGCCATGCCGACCAGCGTCTTCGCCTCGCGCATCAGATGTTCGACAAAGTGGTGGCCGCCTTCGCGCTTGGGCTTCTCGTAAGGCACGATGCGCGGCCCGCCGGTGACGCCGGGGTTGACGTTTTCGGCGCCGGCGATCTTGTCTTCCTGCATGCGCTTGAGCACGTAGGCGTAGCGCTCGCGGGCGCGCTCCGGATAGCGGTCCGGGCTGAAAAACGACGGCCCCTTGGCCATTGCGGCAAGCATCGCGCCTTCCGTCACGGTGAGCGCAGACGCCGGCTTCTTGAAATAGCCGTGCGCCGCCATGTCGATGCCCCAGGCGCCGCGGCCGAGATAGATCGAGTTCAGGTAGATTTCGAGGATCTCGTCCTTGCTCAGCGCCTGGTCGATGCGCGAGGCGACGATCATCTCGCGGATCTTGCGCTCGTAGCTGACGTCGTCGCCGACCAGCAGGTTCTTCGCGACCTGCTGGGTGATGGTCGAGCCGCCCTGCGGCCGGCCGGGCTCGGCGATGTTGGTGATGAAGGCGCGGATCAGGCCGCGCTCGTCGATGCCCTTGTGCTGATAGAAGCGCTTGTCTTCGGCGGCGACAAAGGCGAGCCGGACGTATTCGGGAATCTGCTTAAGCGGCACCCACTGGCGGCGGTGGTCCGATTCGAACAGCTCGGCGAATTTCTCGCCTTTGACGTCCATCACCGTGCTGGTTCCGGGAAGCTTCAGGTTCTTGAGCTTGTTGTGGTCGGGCAGGTTCGCGGCGACCCCGTTGTAGAACTCGATCACCGGCTTCATGTCGAACGGCGAGCTCTCGACCAGTCCGTTGCCGCAGAACTGCTTGTAGGCGATGGCGAGCTCGTCGAAATTGATGCCGCGGAACGCGCGGATTTCACCGGCCACGGTCTGCGGATCGGACATCGCGGTGTCGATCAGGACGTCGAGATTGAGATCCTCGATGTCGAACGCCTTGCGCATGTGCGTGCAGCCGTCCTTGAGCAGCTGCACGACCTCGGCCTGATCGTTGATCGGATCGAACTCGGTCTTGAGCGTATCCGGACGCGTCGTCACCTGCGCCAGCGCCAGCGCAGTGGCAAACATCTTGACGAGGATCAGATTCATTGCGCCTGCCGTGCTGCCGCGATGTGCCGGAGTGCTGGAAATTTCTAGTCGGTGTGCGGCTTTTGCGCCAAGAAGAACCGCGTATTCGAGTGGAATAGCTTTCGTTAGTACTAATCGCGCGGGTATCGGCGTGTTCTCTTGACACAACAGGGTGAACGCATCGCGTCAATTCGAGACGTTTTGTTCAGATGCGCTTCACCGCGAATTGTCAGCGCGTGTCGCAACCGCGGATATTTTCGGCTGAAGATGCCGTCGCGATCCGGTGCACGGCACCGCCGCAAAACTTAACGCGATATCGGAAAAATTGTCGCGCGCGGATTAATGTTACCCGTTGAAACCCCAACATTTACCAAGCTTCCCGGCCTATAGACCGCTTGCAGGCACAGGATAGGTCCGGCGTCGGAAACGCCGATCAACCTGACAGAGGCGGACATGAAATCGGGAATGCGGCTCGTCATTGGCGGTGCGACGCTCGCGGCAGTTTATCTGCTCCAGGCGACTCCGGCCTTCACACAAGCGCCTCCGTGGGCTCAGCAACAGCAGCAGCGCCGGTATTACCCGCCGCAGCGCCAGCAGGCCGCGCCGCAGGCGCAGCAGCAGCGCGGCCCGGCCGCGCACCAGCAGGCTCCGCAACAGCAGGCGCAGCCGAAGCAGAAGCCCGAGCCGGTGCCGCAGAACACGCAGGAGCGCGCGGCCTGTCTCAACAAGGACACGCCGGCCGCGGCCCTGATCGCGGCCTGCACGGTCATCATCGAGGCCGGCCGCGACAAGCCGAGCGTCATGGCGGCCGCGTATTTCCACCGCGGCGACGCACTTCGCGAGAAGGGCGATCACGACGCGGCGATCAAGGATCTTGGCGAAGCCATCACGTTGGACGGCAAGAGCACCGCGTATTTCGCACGCGGGTCGAGCTACAAGGCCAAGGGCGAGCTCGACAACGCCATCGCCGACTTCGACCAGGCGATCAAGTACGACAACAAGAACCCGAACTATTATTCGACGCGCAGCCACGCGCTCTACGAGAGGCGCGACTATGAGCGCGCCGTTGCCGATCTCACGGCGGCGATCCGGCTCAATCCGAGAAACACGCTGACGATCTACAACCGCGCGATGGCCTACCGCGCCAAGGGCGAGCCCGATCGCGCGGTGCCGGACTTCGACCTGGTCATCAAGGCCACGCCGAACGACGCATACGCGTATCACAACCGCGGCCTCGCCTATCGCGACATGCGCGACTACGACCGCGCGATCCGCGACTTCGACTCCGCGGTCAAGATCAACGGGAGCTTCAGCGCGGCGATCAACGATCGTGGGCTGGCCTATGTTTCGAAGGGCGAGACCGATCAGGCGATCAAGGACTTCGATCTGGCGATCCAGATCAATCCGAAGGATTCGCTCGCCTTCAACAACCGCGGCCTCGCCTATCGCAACAAGGGCGAGACCGACAGCGCGATCAACAACTACGACCAGGCCATCCTGATCAGCGCCGATTTCGCGCTCGCCTACTACAACCGCGGCAACGCCTATTACGACAAGCGCGACTACGACCGCGCCATCCAGGACTACAACCAGGCGCTCAAGATCAATCCGAACTACGCGCTCGCCTACTATGACCGTGGCGTCGTCTACTACGACCGCCACGACTACGAGAAGGCGGTGGCCGATCTGAGCAAGGCGATCGAGCTCGATGCGAAGGATTCGCTCGCCTACTACAACCGCGGGCTGACCTATCGCGCGATGGGCGACCACGACAAGTCGCTGGCCGATTTCGACCAGTCGATCAAGCTCGATCCGAAGAACCCGCTGCCGTACTACAACCGCGGCCTCGCCGCGCGCGACAAGGGCGATCTGGACCGCGCCGTCGCCGACTTCAGCCAGTCGATCCGCATGGATGCGCGCAATGCGCTCGCCTTCTACCATCGCGGCCTGTCCTATTGGGACCGCCGCGAGTTCGACAAGGCGCTCGCCGACTACGAGCAGGCGATCCGCATCAATCCGGGCTATGCGCCGACCTACTACAACCGCGGCCTTGCCTATTTCGAGCGGCGCGACTACGACCGCGCCATCAACGATCTGAACCAGGCGATCAACGGCCGGCCGAACTATCCGCTGGCGTTTAACATCCGCGGCCTGGCCTACATCGCCAAGGGCGAGACCGACCGCGGCATCCAGGACTTCGACCAGGCGATCCGCCTCGATGCCAAGTTCGCGGTGGCCCACAACAACCGCGGCGAGGCCTATCTCAGCAAGCGCGACCACGACCGAGCGCTCGCCGACTTCGACCAGGCGATCAAGGCCAATCCGAACTACGAGCAGGCGTACAACAACCGCGGCTCGGTCTACCGCGACAAGCGCGACTACGACCGCGCGGCCGCCGATTTCGGCCAGGCCCTCAAGATCAACCCGAAGAGCGCGGCGGCCTACAACAACCGCGGCTTCGCCCTGTGGAGCAAAGGCGCCAACGAGGAAGCGGTCGCCGACTTCGAGCAGGCGATCAAGATCGACCCGAAGTTCGCGGCAGCCTACGCCAACCGCGGCACCGCCTATTACGACAGGCGCGACTACAACCGCGCCATCGCCGACTTCGACCATGCGATCCGGCTCAATCCGAACAGCGCGCAGCCCTATCACGATCGCGGCCTTGCCTATCGCGACAAGGGCGATAGCGGCCGCGCCATCGCCGACTTCGATCAGGCGATCAAGCTCGACGGCAAGTTCGCGGCGGCCTTCGCCAGCCGCGGCCTCGCCTACAGCAATCGGCAGGACTACAACCGCGCCATGGCCGATCTCGACAACGCGATCCGCCTCGACGGCAAGTTCGCCGGCGCCTACAACGACCGCGGCCTGGTCAATGCCGCGACCGGCAAGACCGATCGCGCGCTCGCCGACTTTACCCAGGCGATCCGGCTCAATCCGAACTACGACATCGCCTACAACAACCGCGGGCTTACCTATAAGAGCCGCGGCGACATCGACCGCGCCATCGAGGACTTCAACCAGGCGGTCAAGGTCAATCCGAAATATGACGTGGCCTTCAACAACCGCGGCCTGATCTACAAGGCGAAGGGCGACACCGCGCGCGCCATCGCCGACTTCTCGGCCGCGATCGAGGCGAACCCGGGCTACGAGACCGCCTACACCCATCGCGGCCAGATGCTGCGCGGCAAGGGCGACGTCGACGGCGCGATCAAGGACTTCGACGCCGCGATCAAGATCAATCCGAACGACTCGCAGAGCCTGTACAGCCGCGGCAGCGCGCTCGCCGAGAAGCAGGACTTCGACCGCGCGGTGGCGGACTTCGACGCCGCGATCAAGCTCAACCCGAGCTTCGCCGTGGCGTTCAACGAGCGCGGCACGGCGCATCTCGCCAAGGGCCGGGCGGACCGCGCCATTTCCGACTTCGATCAGGCGATCCGGCTCAATCAGAGTTTTGATGTCGCCTACAACAACCGCGGCCAGGCGTACCGCGTCCGCGGCGACAACGAACGCGCCATCGGCGATTTCGACCGCGCCATCCGGATCACGCCGGGCTTTGCGGCGGCGTTCCACAACCGCGCGCTGGCGCATCGCGACCGCGGCGACTACGACCGCGCCATCGCCGACCTCACTCAGACGATGAAGCTCGATTCCAACAATTTCGCGGCCTACAACGACCGCGCCATTTCCTACGGCGCCAAGGGCGACAGCGACCGCGCGATCAAGGACTTCGACCAGGTCATCAAGCTCGACGCCAACAATGCCGTCGCGCTGAACAACCGCGGCGTCGCCCACCGCAACAAGGGCCAGCACGACCGCGCCATCGCCGATTTCGATGCGGCGATCAAGCTCAAGCCGGAATACGCGGCGGCATTGTACAACCGCGGCACGACCTATTACGACAAGCTCGATTACGACCGCGCCATCGCGAGCTTCGATCAGGCCATCAAGCTCGACCCGGCCAATGTGCTGGCGCTGCATGACCGCGGCGTGGCGCGCTACGACAAGCACGACTACGAGCGCGCGATCGCCGACTTCGAGCAGCTCGTCAAGCTCAACGTCAACATGGTGGTTGCGGCCGATCCGAAGGACCGCGCCAACCGGCAGATCGGCTACGACCGGGGCGTCGCGGAGCCGCTCAAGCAGCTCCGGATCAACCCGGGCTTTGCGCTTGCCTTCAATGACCGTGGCCTCGAGGCGAATTCCAAGGCCGAGTTCGACCGGGCGATTGCCGACTTCAACCAGTCGGTCCGGATCAACCCGAACCATGCGCCGGCGTACTACAACCGCGGCAACTCGTATTACGGCAAGCGCGATCTCAACCGCGCGCTGGCCGACTTCGACCAGGCCATCAAGCTCGATCCGCGCAGCGCGCTCGCCTATTATGATCGCGGCCTGACGCATTACGAGCGCCGCGACTACGACCGCGCCGCCGCGGACTTCGACACCGCGCTGAAGATCGACCCGAAGGACGCGTTTGCCTATTACAACCGCGGCATCACGCATTACGCCCGGCAGGACTTCGACCGCGCCATCGCTGACTTCTCGCAGGCGATCAAGCTCGACGGCAAGATCGCGCTCGCCTTCCACAATCGCGGCAACGCGCTGGCGCGCAAGCGCGACTACGACAAGGCGATTGCGGACCTCGACCAGGCGATCAAGCTCAACGGCAATGTGGCGGCGGCGTTCATGGATCGCGGTCTCGCCTATGGCGCCCGGGGCGAGCTCGACCGCGCGATCAAGGACTTCGACCAGGCCATCACCATCGATACCAAGAGCGCGCCGGCCTATGTCAACCGCGGCGTGGCCTACAGCGTGAAGGGCGATGCAGCCCGCGCGCTCGCCGACTACGAGCAGGCGATCGCGCTCAATCCGGCATACGCTTTCGCGCACTACAACCGCGGCAACGCGCTCTACGACAAGGGCGACTACGACCGCGCGATCGAGAGCTACAACGAGGCGGTCAAGCTCAACCCGAACGACCCGGTGGTCTATCACAACCGGGGCAACGCCTATGCCAACAAGCGCGACATCGACCGCGCCATCGCCGACCAGAACCAGGCGCTCAAGCTCAATCCCAACTACGCGCTGGCCTACAACGACCGCGGCCTGACCTACGGCGCCCGCGGCGAGTTCGAGAAGGCGGTCGCGGACTTCGACCAGTCGATCAAGCTCGATCCGCGCAACACGCTCGCCTACTACAACCGCGGCCTGACGCTGCGGAACCGCGGCGAGCTCGACCGCGCGATTGCCGACTTCGAGGCGGCGATCAAGCTCAACCCGAGCTACATGGCCGCGCTCTACGCGCGCGGCAACGCCTACCTGTCGAAGCGCGACTTCGACCGCGCCATCGCCGATCTCGAGCAGGCGATCAAGCTCAATCCGGGCTTCGCGGTGGCCTATTACGACCGGGGCGTTGCCTACGGCGTGAAGGGCGACACCGACCGCGCGATCGCCGACTTCGACCAGGCGCTCAAGCTCAACCCGAGCGATGCGCTGGCCCTGAACAACCGCGGCTACGCCTACCGGGTGAAGGGCGACATCGCCAAGGCCGCGGCCGACTACGAGGCGGCGATCAAGCTCGATCCGAACCAGGCGGCGGCCTATTTCAACCGCGGCAACGCCTATTACGAGAAGAAGGACTACGACCGCGCGCTCGCCGATCTCGACCAGGCGGTCAAGCTCAACGCGAACTACGCGCTGGCGCTCTACAACCGCGGCCTCGTGCTCCGCGAAAAGGGCGAGATCGACCGCGCGCTGGCGGACTTCGCCCGTGTCACCCAGCTCGAGCCGAAGAACGCCGCTGCGTTCAACAATCTGGGCCTGGCCCACAAGAGCCGCGGCGACCTCGACAAGGCGCTGGCGAGCTTCGACCAGGCTGTGAAGCTCGATGCCGGCATGGCGCTGGGCTTCAACAACCGCGGCGCTGCTTTCGGCATGAAGGGCGACATGGACCGCGCCATCGCCGACTTCGATCAGGCGCTGAAGCTCGATCCGAAGGATCCGCGCGGCTGGCACAACCGCGGCTTCGCCTGGCGCAACAAGGGCGATACCGATCGCGCCGTGGCGGATTTCGACGAGGCGCTCAAGCGGGACGCCAACTACACGGTCGCGCTCTACAATCGCGGCAACGCTTACTTCCTGAAGAAGGAGTACGACCGCGCGATCGCCGACCAGACCGCGGCGCTCAAGCTCGAGCCGAACTATGCTGCCGCCTACAACAGCCGCGGCCTCGCCTACGACGACAAGCGCGACTACGACCGCGCCATCGCCGACTTCAACCAGTCGCTCAAGCTCAATCCGAACGACCCGCTGGTCTACAACAACCGCGGCTTCGCCTACCGCAACAAGGGCGAGACCGACCGCGCGATTGCCGACTACCAGCAGGCGATCAAGATCGATCCGAACTACGCGCTCGCGCTCTACAATCGCGGCATCGCCTACTACGACAAGCGCGAATTCGACCGCGCCTCGAGCGATCTCAACGCGGCGATCAAGATCAATCCGAACTACGCGGGCGCGTTCCGCGAGCGCGGCATCACGACCTACGACAAGCGCGATTTCGACATGGCGACGCCGGACACCGATGCGATGGTGCGCAGCGCCGCGAGCTACGCGATCGCGCCCAACAACCGGGTCAGCGCCTACGAGAACCGCCGCGACGACGACCGCGTGATCCAGGAGGTCAACCAGACCATCAAGAACAACGCCGCGCCGGCGGTGGCCTATTACAACCGGGCCAACATCTTCTACGGCACGCGCGACTACGATCAGGCGATCAAGCTCTACAACCAGGCGATCAAGCTCAAGCCGGATAATGCCGAGGCGCTGGACCGGCGCTGCGCCGCGCGCGCCATCGTCGGCGACCTGAAGGCCGCGGTGGAGGACTGCAACGCGTCGCTGACGCTCAAGCCCAACAACGCCTCCGCGCTCGACAATCGCGGCATGGCCTACCTCAAGATGGGCCAGCCCGACCAGGCGCTGAACGACTATGACGAGGCGCTGAAGCTCGACCCGAATGCGCCGGCCGCGCTCTACGGCCGCGGCGTCGCCAAGCTGATGAAGGGCGACGTCGAGGCGAGCAACGCCGATTTCGAGGTGGCGAAGGGCATCAAGCCGAGCATCGCCGACGAGTTCTCCAAGGTCGGCGTGCGCACCGGTGGACGATCCAGCTTCTGGCGATAGGCTGCGCTCCTTGCGAATGCCAGCCTTGCCGGCATTCGCATCGTTCCATCAAGACTCCCCTGTTGCGTTCCGTTAACGTGGCCGCAACGTTGCGCTTGCGGGCTCACCGGAGCGCATCGGTCCGGGGAGAGGCAGCATGGACGATTTGGAGCAAGCAATCGGCGATCTGGTCATCGCCAATCGCATTCTGGCGAAGGAAGACGTGGTCGACGCCTACGGCCATGTGAGCATCCGCCACCCGCAGAAGCCCGACCACTATCTGCTGTCGCGATCGCTCAGCCCGGAATTCGTCACCCGCGCGGATATCATCGAGTTCCGGCTCGACGGCACGCCGACGAGCGATACCCGCCCGGCCTATCTGGAGCGCTTCATCCACGGCGCGATCTATGAGGCGCGGCCGGAGATCAACGCCGTGGTGCATTCGCACGCCGAGGACATCCTGCCGTTCAGCATCTCCAAAACGCCGATGTGCTGCGTTGCGCACGTGGCGAGCGACATGGGCGTGCATGTACCGGTGTGGGATATCGCCGACAAATTCGGCGACGAAACCAATCTGCTGGTCATCAACATGGAGCAGGGCCGCGACATGGCCCGCGTGCTGGGGCCGAACGCCGTCGTGCTGATGCGCGGCCACGGCTTTTCGGCCGCGGCCGACGGACTGCTCAAGCTGGTGCGGATGGCGGTGTACCTGCCGCGCAACGCCCGCATCCTGCTTGCCGCGATGCGGATGGGCGAGTTCAAGGCGATGTCCGAGGGCGAGATCAAAACCCGCAACCGGTTCCGCGCCGGCTCTCCGGAAATGCAGCGTGGCTGGGAGTTCTGGGCGCGCCGCGCCGCCTGCGGCGACATGCTCGCCTCCAGCAAGGGCGGGGTCTGAGGATGGCCGGACGCATCGACGTCCACTTCCACATGATCCCGCAGTTCTACGCGGACCTGGTCTATGCCGCGGGCTCGGGTCCGGCGATCGGCCGTTATCCGGACTGGTCGCCGGAATTGGCTTTGGAGATCATGGACCGGTTCGGCATCGCCACCGCGCTGCTGTCGCTCGGCCAGCCCGGTGTGCAGTTCTGCAAACCGGACGAGGCGAGGGCGCTGGCGCGGCGCTGCAACGACTATTCGGCGGAGCTGAACGCCAGGTATCGCAAACGCTTCGGCGCGTTCGGCACGGTGTCGATGTGGGACGTGCGCCACGCGGTGGACGAGGTCGGCCATTGCCTCGACACGCTGAAATTCTCCGGCGTCAGCCTGTTCGCGAGCTATGACGGCATCTTCCTCGGCGATGCGAAGTTCGATCCGGTGATGGACGCGCTCAACGCCCGCGACGGCGTGGTGTTCGTGCATCCCGGCACGCATCCGCTGAGCAAGGACGTCAAGCTGCCCTGGCCGTTCTTCATGATGGAGTACCTGTTCGACACCACGCGCGCGGTGGTGAACCTGATGTTCGGCGGCGCGCTCGAGCGCTATCCGCGCATCCGTTTTATCCTGCCGCACGCCGGCGGGCTTGTGCCGTATTTCTCCTGGCGGCTCGCGGTGTCGCCGATGATCGACAAGCGCCTGAAGCAGCTTTCGAAGGAAGAAGTGTTCGCGCTGCTGCGGCGCTTCTGGTACGACAACGCGCTCTCGCCCGGCGAGCAGACCTGGGGCTGCCTGGAAAACGTCGCCACGCCCGACCAGATCGTGTTCGGCACCGACTGGCCGTTCGCCAATGCCAGCGTCACCGCGGAAGCCATGAAGACCTACCAGGCGCTCGACGCCGTCACGCCCGCGCAGCGCGCGGCGATCGACCGCGGCAATGCGCTGCGGCTGTTTCCGGAGTTCGCATAGCGTCCAATGGAGCAACCCAAAAGCCCGCCGGGCAAGCCGTTCGTCATTGTGCTGGGCCTCACCGCACTGATCACGCCGCTGGCAGTGCACCTGTTCTTTCCGGTGATTCCCGCGGTGAAGGCCGCGCTCGGTCTCACCGATGCCCATGCCCAGCTGACCTTCAGCATTTCGCTGTTCGGCATGGCGTTCGCGACGCTGTTTTACGGCTCGCTGTCGGACCGCTACGGTCGCCGTCCGGTGCTGCTTTCGGGGCTCGCGCTGTTCCTGATCGGCAGCGTGGTTTCGGCCGTTGCCGAGACCGCGAATGCGCTGGTGGCGGGCCGTCTGATCCAGGCGGTCGGCGCGGGCTCCGCCTTGACGCTGGTTCGCGCGATTGCGCGCGACGCATTCCGCGCCGAGCAACTCGTCAAGGCGATTGCGTATCTCACGATGTTCGGCACGCTCGGCCCGATGGTGTCGCCGGCCATCGGCGGCGTTCTGATCGACATGTTCGGCTGGCGCAGCGTCTTCTGGTTTGCGCTGGGCGCCGGTTTGACGATCGCCGTGCTGGCCTGGCTCGTGATGGTGGAAACCCTGCCGCCAGGGAGCCGCGTCAAGTCGCACGAAAGCGTTGCGGCAAGCTACGGTGCACTGTTCGGCCGGATGCGCTTCAATGCCTTCGTGTTCCAGTCCGGCTTCAACACCGGCACCTTCATGGTGATGGCGGTCGCGTCAGCCTCGCTGATGACCGAATTGCTGCACCGGCCGGCCACAGAGTTCGGACTCTATTTCATCCTGTTCCCGGTTGGGTTCTTCACCGGCAATTTCCTCTCCACCCGGCTCGGCACCCGCTTCTCGACCGAGACGATGGTGCTGGCCGGCTCGCTGCTCGCGATCGTGACGGTGACCGGGCAGGCGGTCACGTTGTCCTCAGGGCTGGTCATGCCGCTCGCATTCTTCATTCCGGGGTTCTTCATCACCATGGCGCAGGGCATCGCCATGCCCTACGGGCAGGCGGCGGCGATGTCGGAGATCCCCCGGCTCGCCGGCACGGCGGCGGGCATCGGTGTGTTCCTGCAGCACCTTTGCGCCGCGGTATCGAGCCAGTTCTACGGGATTCTCGCCGACGGCACGCCGCGCCCGATGATCGTGGTGACGCTGCTGTTCGGGTTCCTGACGCTCGTCACCGGATGTATCCCGTACCTGCTGAAGCGGAACGGCAGCACAGAAGGGCGTTAGCGAAATCCTCCGCCGTCATTCCGGGGCGCGAGCCATAAGCGCGTTTACGCGCGTCTTCGACGCGCTATGGCGAGCGAACCCGGAATCCAGAACGGAGGAACGTCGTGCTGCTCTGGATTCCGGGTTCGCCCGCCTTCGCCCTTCGGGCTTCGACGGGCGCCCCGGAATGACACCGTCATCCTACTCCTTGATTCCGGCGCGCTGGATCACGTCGGCAAAGCGCGCCGTCTGTGCCGCGATGAAGTCGCGAAACTCCTCCGGGGTGCCGAGCGGCATGCTCGCGCCCTGCGCCACGAACTTGTCGCGCGCATCGGCCGCCGACAGGGCCTTCCGGCTCTCGCGATTGAGCCAGTCGATCACCGGCCGCGGGGTTCCGGCGGGAGCCAGCAGCCCGAACCAGGCGCCGACCTCGAGCGGATGGCCGCCTTCGGCCATCGTCGGCACCTCGGGCAGCACCGCGACGCGCTGCGTCGACGCCACGCCGAGCGCGCGAACCGTGCCGGACCTGATCGGCCCGAGCGCGAGCGACACCACATCGAACATCATGCTGACATGTCCCGCCGCGAGATCCTGCGCGGCGGGCGCCGCGCCGCGATACGGCACGTGCGTGATGTCGACGCCGGCGGCGAGCTTGAGCAGTTCGCCGGCGATGTGGCCGGACGCGCCGATCCCCTGCGAGGCGTAGGACAGCTTGCCGGGATTGGCCCGGGCGTAGGCGATCAGCTCCGGCAGCGTCCTGGCCGGCACCGATGGATGCACCACCAGGATGTTCGGCACCGTCACCATCAGCGTGACCGGCGCGAAATCCTTCGCCGCGTCGTAGGGCAGCTTGGCGAGCAACGGCCGGATCGAAAGCTGGCCCTGGTTGCCCATCAGCAGCAGGTAGCCGTCGGGCGCAGCCTTGGCGACCGCCTCCGCGGCGATGACACCGGCGCCGCCGGTGCGGTTCTCGACCACCAGCGTGGTGCCGGTTTCGGCAAGCTTCGCGCCGACGATGCGCGGAAGGATATCGCCGATGCCGCCGGCCTGCGCCGGCACCAGCACGCGGATCGGCCGCGACGGATAGTCCTGCGCGGCGGCGGGCGCGTGCAGCGCGCCCACGGCAACGGCCACTACGACAAATGACACAAAGCGAAAGCGCATCACCGTGCTCTGCGCGCGATTACTGCTCCATCCTGATCCCGGCGCGGCGGATCACTTCGCCATAGCGGTTGGACTCCGCTTCCATGAACTTCGCGAACGACTCCGGCGTGCCGAGCGGCACGGCTGCGCCCGTGTTGATGAACCGGCCTTTGACGTCCTGCGGCGACATCACCTTGTTGCCCTCGCGATTCAGCCACGCGATGGCGGCGGGCGGCGTGCCGGCCGGTGCCAGGAAGCCGAACCATGCGCCGATCTCCACCTGCATGCCCTGCTCGATCATGGTCGGCACGTCGGGCAGCACGGAGACGCGCTCCCTGGTCGTCACGCCGAGCGGCCGCACCCGGCCGGCCTGGATCGGCCCGAGCGCGAGCGACACCACGTCGAACATCATGTTGACGTGGCCGGCCGCGAGGTCCTGCGCGGCGGGCGCCGCGCCTTTGTAGGGCACGTGCACGATGTCGGTTCCTGTTTGCAGCTTGAACAGTTCGGCCGCGACGTGGCCGGATGCGCCGACGCCTTGCGACGCATAGGTCAGCTTGCCGGGATTGGCCTTGGCGTATTCAACCAGCTCCTTCACCGATTTCACCGGCACCGAGGGATGCACCACCAGGATGTTCGGCACCGTGACGCCGAGCAGCACCGGCGTGAAGCCCTTCAGCGGCTCGTAGGGCACCTTCTGCATGTGCGGCAGCATCGCCAGCACAGCGTGATTGCCGACCAGGAAGGTGTAGCCGTCGGGCGCGGCCTTCGCGACCGCGTCGGTGCCGATCACGCCGGCTGCGCCCGCGCGGTTCTCAACCACGATGGTCGCGGTGCTGCCCGACTCGCCGAGCTTTTGCTGGAACAGCCGAACCAGCATATCGCCCACGCCGGCCGGCGCGGTCGGCACGATGAATTTGATCGGCTTTGACGGATAGTCATCGGCGGTTGCGGGTGGAGCGCAAACGGCGGCGAGCAGGGCCGCGGCGATACCGGCGCACAGGCGCATGCGGATCATGAAACCCTCCCTGAAGTGTCTGAATTTTGGATGAGCCTATCGCACGCGCAGGCTTTCCGTCATCCCTCGAAGTTGCGCGCAGGCGCGGCAACGCGGCGCAGCGCCGCGTCATATGACCCGCCATGCGGTACAGAGATTCGAGAGAATCAACAGCGGCGCTCTCTCCCGGCCTCATCCTGAGGAGCATTGCGAAGCAATGCGTCTCGAAGGATGGGGCCGCCCCGGTCGGTGGCCGCCCTCGTCCTTCGAGACGCCGCGCTGCGCGCGGCTCCTCAGGATGAGGGCGGAGCCAAGACCTCGTTCTAGGAATGCTGGGTGATCGTGTCGACCAGCGCGCAGCGGCCTTTTTTCACTTCGGCCAATGCGCGCAGCAGTGCCGGCTTCACGTCCTGCGGCTTGTCGATCGGGCCTTCGCCGTAACATCCCATCGACCGCGCGAGCGCCGCGAAGTCCGGCTCCGGCCCGAACAGGTCCATGCCGATGTGCGCCTTGGCCTCGTCGGTGCCGCGCAGCTTGGCCATCCGGATCTGATGCGCCCAGTCGTTGTAGTAGGCGCGGTTGTTGTGCATCACGATCAGCATCGGAATTTTGTATTTTGCCGCGATCCACAGCGCGCCGGCGTCGAACATCAGGTCGCCGTCGGGCTGGATGTTGACGACGATGCGCTTCTTGTCGCGGTGGGCAAGAGCAACACCGAGAGAGATGCCGATCTGGGTCGAGGTGCCGAGTTCGACGCCGGGATGCCGGTAGGGCTTGTCGAAGTCCCAGAGCTTGCGCACCTGGTGCTTCAACTCGTTCGCAGTCAGCACCCAGTCCTCGTCCTTGATGACGTCCCACACCTCCATCGCCAGCCGCGAGAAGGTGAGGGGAGACGCGTCCCAGTTCTGCCTGGCGTCCTCCTGCCATTTGGCCCAGACCTGGTCGTGACGCTTGCCGATCGCCACCTTGCGGTCGGCGATCTTCTTCTGGAGATTGGAATTGCTGCCGATCCGCTCCTTGCAGATGCGGATCAACTCGGGGATGCCGATGCTGGTGTCGCCCAGCGCGCGCACCGAGCAGGGCTGCATCCGGCAATAGTCCATCGCCCATTTGCTGATGCCGACTTCGGCAAAGCCGATCTCGACGTAGTCGCAGTTCGGTGGCGGCAGCGGCTCGCGGATGCGCAGCGCGTTGTTGAGCTCGGTGAGCTGCTTTTCCCAGTCCTTCACGTCGAGGCCGACGACCAGGTCGGTTTGCTTGAGCGAGGGCTTGTCCATGCTCAGGCACAGCGGGTGCTTGTTCGGGAAGTTGAGCGCGTTGTTGACGTCCCACACCGCCGAGCCGGTGAGTTCCGCAAGCTCGACCATGCTCTCGAATCCGCCGGCGCGCCGTCCGGCGTATTCCGGCAGCAGCATCGGATGTTCAGCCTTCAAGAGCTTGTCGGCGATCGCCTCGATGGCGCGGGGATCGGGCGCCATCGGCGCGGGGGTGGCTGCGGCGCTGGCGGGCGGCAGCGGCACCTCGTTGACCTTGGGCGCCTCCTGCATGCCGGCGTCGTAGCACATGTAGATCGGGCCTTTCGGCTCGGTCATCATGATCGAGTAGGCGCGCGCGAAGGACTCCGGGACGCCTTCGACCGAGGTCGGCTGATAGTCCCATTTCACGTAGTCGCGCACGGCGTTGCCCTGAACCAGCGCCGTGTGGGTCCAGTCGATGTGCGGGCGCCGCTTGCTCTCGTCCATCGGGCCGGTGGCGCCGACGATGAAGATCGGCACGCGGTCCAGATACGCGTAGTAGATCGCCATGCAGGCGTGCAGCAGGCCGACGAGGTTGTGCAGGATCACCACCATCGGCTTGCCGGTCGCCTTGGCATAGCCGTGCGCGATCTGCACCGCGATCTCTTCGTGGTTGCACAGCATCATCGGCGGCTCGTTGCCGCCATAGTTCACCAGCGAATCGTGCAGGCCGCGGAAGCTCGCGCCGGGATTCAGCGTGATGTAGGGGAAGCCGTAGCGCTTGATGCAGTCGACGATGACGTCGGACTGCCAGCCGGTGTAGTTGGTGACTTTCGCGTCCATGAGGATTCCGGTTTTTCCAAAAATGTTGCGCTCGCTCTAACGCAGCATCGACGTCGCCCTCTGCACGACCTCGGACGGCGTTGCGTAGATTTCTTTCACCAGCGCCTGCACCTTCTCGCCGTCCACCGGCGTGATCTCCATCTGCGCCTTGGCGGTGTCGGCGAGGAAGTCCTTGTCCTGCATCGTCGCCATGAACGCATCGCGCAGCGCCCTGGCGCGCTCCGGCGGAATGTTCGGGGGACCGACGAACGGCCGGCCCATCGCCTGCCGCGCGAAGATCAGCCGCAGGATCTGCCGCTGTTCGTCGGACTTGGCGAAATCGAGGATCAGCGGCACGTCCGGCAGGTCGGGATGCTTGTCGAGCCCGAGCTGGACCAGGATGCTGAACTTCTTCTCGTCGATCGATCGCTGATGCGTCGACTTCACGCTCGACCACGACCAGCCGCAGCGGCCCTGCACCTCGCCGCGCTCCATCGCCAGACCGACCTCGTTGCCGCCGGGATAGCCGGTGACGACCTTCATTTTGGTGCCGAGCACGCCGTTGGTGATGCGCGGGAACTGGTCGGTGTCGGCCGATGTGCTGGTGCCGCCGACGATCAGCTCCTGCGTCAGCATGTCCTCGAATTTCCTGATCGGGCTGGTGTGCCAGGCGACGCAGACGCTCACCTCGTTGTTGGCGCTGCCGATCCAGGTGTATTTGGTGGCGTCGAACTTCGCCGCGTTGTTGCCGAGCAGCGGGTCGAAGCCGGTGCCGCGGCCGATGATGGCGAACGCCGAGCCGTCCTTCGGCGCGACGTTGTAGAGCCAGTTGGCGAGCCGCAGCGAGCCCGCGCCCTCCATGTTCTTCGGCAGCACGTTCGGGTTTCCCGGAATGTGCTTGCCCATGTGCCGCGCCAGCATCCGGGCGTAGAGATCGTAAGCGCCGCCGACGCTGTAGCCGATATAGAGGTCGACGTTCTTGCCCTTGTAGAAATCGGCGGGGCTTTGCGCGAGCGCGCTCGAACACGCCGCGACCAGCAGCAGGCCCGCGCCCGAACAGCGCCGCAAGAACTCGAACATCCCGTTCCTCCCGCCGGAACAATGCCGTTCGCCGGCGTTTCTCGGTTCGGGGCATTATCCTCGCCGCTGGATTGCTTTGACAAGGACGCGCAATATGCTGCTTCGAATTTTGCCGCAGGGAACAAACGAATGACTGGGATTCTCGAAAATCCTCCCGGCCCCGGCCACAATCAGCCGACCACCGAAGGCGCGGAAAAAGAGAACCAGCACTGGGATCGCTGGGCCAAGAAGCGCACCTTCGTGCGTGCGCTCGAAGGCACTTACAGCCATCTTTACAAACAGTTGGTCGACCAGCCGCGGGTGTTCTCGTCGAAGGACGTGCCGTGGAAGGGCGGGCCCGGTCATTACGGCAAGAGCGTGATCTCGCCCCAGGCGGTGAACATCACGCAATCGATCGAATCGCACATCGAGGCCTATGCGCCCGGCGCGAGCGGCCAGAAGCACGGCCATCTCAACAGCGCGGTGTTCTACGTGCTCAAGGGCCACGGCCATGACGTGCACGACGGCCGTCATATACCGTGGAAGGCGGGCGACGTGATGCTGGTCGAAAACGCCTGCGTGCATCAGCACTTCAACGACTCGAAGGATGAAGAGGCGATCCTGCTGGTGTTCAAGGCGAAGCCGCTGTTTCTGTTCATGCACCTGCTGTTTCAGAAGATCGTCGAGTGGCCGTCGAAAATCCCGCCGAAGGGCGCGGAGAACTACAAGCCGCCGAGCGAGATTTAAGGAGCCGCGCCATGACTCTCTTCACCGATCGCGGTCCGGCGCTGTCCGGCAGCAAGACCGCCACGTTCCGCGCCGAGGAAGCCAAGGCCTCGCAGGAATTCCGCAAGGCCTATGAAAGCCGGACCAATGTGGTGCTGGCCGAGGACATGCCGTGGGAGCAGTGCGCCGACGGCCTGATCAAGCATCTCGTGCACGAGAAGCTGAACACGCGCGAAATGTGCGTCGAGGCCTACATGCAGTTCCTCAAGCCCGGCGAGAAGTCCGGGGTCCATCGCCACATGTGGGAAGAGCTGATCTTCGTGGTCGAAGGCTCGGGCTACGACCTGCACTGGGACCTGAAGTGGGATTGCCTCGAGGCGTTCAAGTGGGAATGGGCGCCGGAGCCCAAGGCGTATTCCTGGAAGCGCGGCGACTACATCTACATTCCGCCGTTCACCAACCATCAGCACGTCGCCGGCGATCATGAGGATTGCCGGCTGATCGTGATGTCGAACCGCATCGTCAAGGAAATGGGTTTCGACTGGTTCGACCAGGTCGAGAACGCCGCGAGTTTCGAAGCGCTGATGAAGAACGGCGGCGTGCGCTGATCTCTCGTGTCCCGGATGCGGTGCAGCGTGAGCGCCATTTGGCGCGAACGGTGCGCCGCTGATCCGGGACCGTTCCAAGTTCGGAATTTGGAACGGTCCCGGGTCTGCAACGCACCACTCCGCTTCGCCATAGCGCGTCGAAGACGCGCGTTAACGCGCTTATGGCGCTGCGTTGCGCCCGGGACACGGCTCTAGTCTGCCGGTCTCACCTTCGCCATCATCAACACCGCCTCGATCATCGCCGCCGGACTGGCGATGCCTTTGCCCGCGATATCGTGACCGGTGCCGTGCGCGACCGACGCGAACAGGATCGGCGTGCCGATGGTGAGCGCGGCGGCTGCGTTCTGCGCGAGCAGCTTGGTCGCGATATGACCCTGGTCGTGCAGCATGACGACGAAGGCGTCGAAGCCCGGCATGTGGAACATGGTGTCGGCGCCGTAGGGTCCGCTGACCGACAGGCCCTCGGCCGCGACCGCATCCATCGCCGGCTTGATGATCTCGATCTCCTCGCGGCCGAACAGGCCGCCTTCGCCGGCATGCGGATTGAGGCCGCTGACCGCGATCTTCGGCGCGGCGATTCCCATGCGCTTGAGCGCAACGTTGGTGGCGCGGATCGTGCGCGCCACGTTTTCTTTTGTAATGAGTGCAAGCGAGTCGCGCACGCTGCGATGCAGGGTGCAATGTGCAATTCGCGTCTCGCCGAAGCACAGCATCATATAGACGCCATCCTCGTCGCTGCCGGTCTGCCGCGCGACAAACGACGGATGGCCGTCGAACTTGATGCCGGCCTGCGCGATCGAGGTTTCGTTCTGCGGCGCCGCCACCACGGCATCAACCTCGCGGTTCATCGCCGCCTTCACCGCGGCCGCGCAGAACGCAATCGAGGCGCGGCCGGCGACCGGTGACGTCACGCCGAAGCCGAGCGTCGCGGCTTCGGGCTGCGGGCAGGGCAGGATGTTGACGTCGGCCTTGAGCCCGCAGGCCTTGGCATGGCGTTCCAGGAGCGCCGGATCGCACACGATCACCGGATCGCAGGCCGCGCGCACGGCGGGATCCAGCGCGGCCTTCAGGCTGATCTCCGGTCCGATGCCGGCCGGATCGCCGACCGGGATGGCGATCTTGATCTTCGCCTTCTTCACCGGGGGCTTCCGCGCCGTCGTGGCCGGGCTTGTTCCGGCCATACCACGCTTTCCGAGCAGCAAAAGCGTCGATGCCCGGCACGAGGCCGGGCATGACGAAGTATGACAGCAGTCGCCTCCGCGCTACACCCACGGCATCAGCGAGGCGTGGATCACGTCCGGCACGCCTTCGCCGCCGACCGCCTTGATGGCCTTGTCCACGTCGTTGAGCCCGAAGCGGTGGGTGGTCACGAGCTCCAGCGGGAACCGCTTCGACGCCAGCTGCTCCAGCGCCAGCTCGCAGGCGCGATAGCTGTGGCCGCGCGCGCTTTTCATGGTGATGAACTTGACCGTGAATTTCTCCAGCGGGAAGTTCGGAAACTCGCGCAGCTCGCCCTGCGCGACGATGATGCCGGCCTTGCGCTTGAGCGCCTCGATGCCGAGCAGGATCGGGATGGTGCCCGCGCCCGCCGTGCAGTCGAGCGAGACGTCGACGCCCTTGCCGCCGGTGATCTCCATGACGCGGGCGAGCGGGTCTTCCTTGCTGACGTCGATCACGTGGTCGGCGCCGAGCTTCTTGGCGACCTCCATCCGCGCCCTGTCCTTCGCGGTGCCGGTGACGATGATCAGCGACGCGCCGGCCTGCTTGCAGATCACGGTCTGCGACAGGCCCTGCTGGCCGGGGCCCTGAATCAGGACGGTGGAGTTGTAGCCGACCTGGCCGTCGAACAGCGACCACTCGACGCCGTTCGCCATCGGCGTGACGAGGCCGGCGAGCTCCGGCGTGACGCCCTTCGGCACGTGGTGGATCACCGCGTTCCAGGGCAGGTACATGTATTGCGCAAAGCCGCCCCACAGGTGCGGCGGCTTTTCGTCCGACGTGTAGCCGTAGCGGATCGCGTCCGGATTGGTGCGCCAGTTGGTGTTCTCGCAATGCCGGTACTGGCCGGAGTGACACCATTCGCACTTGCCGCACGAGACATAGTGCTCGACGAACACCAGGTCGCCTTCCTTGAAGCCCTTGCGCTGGGTGAACTCGCGGCCGGCCTTGGCGATAAAGCCGATGTTCTCGTGGCCCATGATGGTGGGCTTGTTGTGCGGCGGGTGCTTGTAGAGCTTGACGTCGGTTCCGCAGATGCCGCCGACCTCCACCCGCATCAGGGCGGCGTCGGGGGGAATATCCGGCATCGGGTATTCGCGGATTTCGGTCCTGCTCGGTGCGGTTCTGACGGCCGCCAGCACTTTTTCTGCCACTGCTTTTCTCCGATAATGACGCCTTCTGGTAACCAGCCATTCTAAGGCGTGCAATGCTGGCCTTCAGCAAGAAAAGCCCGGAGCACGTCGCAGCTCTGGAGCGGGTGCGCGAATGGGTGCGCGAGCGATTTGCGCTGGGCGAGACCGCGATCCTGGTCGCCGAGGTCGCCTGCGCGGTGCCGGGCTGCCCGCCGGTGGAGACCGTGATCGCGTTCTGGTCCGGGGAACGGCGGCATCATTTCAAGGTGTTCAAACCGGTGCTGGAGGTCGTGCCCGACGACGTGCCGCCGCGCTGGTACATGAGCGCGCTGGCCGTGTCGGACGATTTCCAATGTGAATGCTGCTGACCTGTTCCCAACGTCCCCGCCGCGAGCCACGAAACGAGGTGTGACATGCGAAAGCTGAGCCTGGCATCCGCCGTTCTGGCATTTGTCGTTGCGTTGGGGATCACTGGCGCGTCCGCGCAGACCTATCCGACGCGGCCGATCAGCGTCGTGGTGCCGTTTCCGCCGGGCGGCCAGGTGGATACGGTGTCGCGCCTGCTGATCGACGGGATGCGGGCCGCGCTCGGTCAGCCGCTGATTGTCGAGAATGCGGGCGGCGCGTCCGGCACCATCGGCACGGGACGCACGGTCCGTGCGGCGCCCGACGGCTACACGGTCGTCATGGGCAACTGGACCAGCCATGTCGGCGGTCCGGCGATGTATGCGGTCAACTACGACATCCTGAACGATCTCGAACCGGTTTCGATGCTGCTGATCGCGCCGACGGTGATCGTCGGGCGGCAGGCACTGCCGCCGAACACGTTGCAGGAGCTGGTCGCCTGGCTCAAAGCCAACGGCGACAAGGCGACCGCCGCCACCGTCGGCGCCGGCAGCCCGGGGCATGTCAGCGGCATCCACTTCCAGAACGTGACCGGCACGCGTTTCCAGTTCGTGCCCTATCGGGGCGGCGGTCCGGCCAACCAGGATCTGGTGGGTGGACAGGTCGACCTGCGGATCGGCGCCGAGGCGTCGCAGATGCTTCCGCACATTCGCGCCGGCCGGCACCAAGGGCTATGCCGTGCTGTCCGCCGCAGCGCTGGCCCGCCTTGCCCGATCTGCCGACCGCGGACGAAGCCGGCGTTCCGGGCATCCATATCTCGGTGTGGACCGGGCTTTGGGCGCCGAAAGGCACGCCCAGGGATATCGTCGCGAAGCTCAATGCCGCGGTGGTGCAGACCCTGGCCGATCCGGCCGCGCGCCAGCGCATCGCCGACGTCGGCTTCGAGATTCCGGCGCCCGATCAGCTGACGCCGGAAGCGCTCGCCGCGTATCACAAGGCCGAGACCGGGAAGTGGTGGCCGATCATCAAGGCGGCAAACATCAAGGCGGAGTAGCGTTGGTCACAGCGCGGCAAGTGCGCGCGTGTGACAGGCGAGATCGAAATACTTCTCCGGCGGTGAAGCGCTGCCGCCTTCGAATGCTGCCCGCAGTCTGAGCACGGTCTTGAATCCTTCGAGATCGAAGGCGGCGTCGCGCGCAAAGCCCGCTCACGGGATCGACGGCGATCGCGTAGGTTTCCGCCGCCATATCGGCAGCGAGCTTCAGTCCGTCCGCATAGAGACCGATTGCAGCGGTTCTGTTCGCCGGATCGAGCGACCAGCGCAGGCCTTCGATGCATGCGGCGAGATATGCAACGAGTGTGCTCTGCATTCGCCCCGGCCCAGGCGCGCAGCACATAGGGCACAGTGCCGAGATACGGACCTATCTGGTCGGCGACCGGTCCCATGTCCTTGAGGCCGGCCCGGCGCGCGTGAATTGCGAACGGCGGATTGATGATCGCGGCCGCCATCGTCTTGTCGTTCCGCATCGCCTCGAAGCGGCGGAACGGCGCGCCGGCCTCGTGGATCGAATAGTCGCCGCGCTGAAGTCCGTGCCTGCGAAGAATTTCGTACAGCACGAACGACCAGCCGGTGTTGGCGACGTCGGCGACCAGCGTCTTGCCGCGCAGATCGGCGATGCCCGCGATGTCCGGCTGCACGAACAGATGATTGAAGCCGTTGTCGCCGCCCGCGACGATGATCGCGTCGACACCCGCTTCGACCAGCGCCACGCACTGGTCCGCCGCGCCGTGGACGATCTGGTAGCGGCCCTCGGCGAGACCCTTGCGCTGCTCTTCCGAATTCGGCGCGGGCTTGATGTCGATGGCGAGGCCGCGCCGCGCAAAGAAATCCGTTCGCCTGCGCGGCAAACAGCGGCAGCGTCTGCGTGCCGGGAAACACCATGACGGTGAGGTGTGTTGTTTGAGCCATCGCCCGGAGTTTATCGACGGGCGCTGGGCGGCAGCGTTGAAAGCCTTCGAAACCGGACTTTGCCACCGTCCGATGCCCGCCGGGAATCGTAGCCGGCCTGATGGATGGCTTGCGCCTGATCGCGCGGATGCTCGGGCGTGTCCTTGTCCCACCATTCGGCGCGGTGTGCGGCGCGCGGCAAGGCGAAACCGAGAATCTCCTCGATCTCCTCGAACGTCAGCACGAAGTCGGCCCGCGTCTCCTTCATCAGGTAGTCGTAGAGCGGCTCGTACTTGTTCTCGTAGGTGTGGTGTTCCTGCTTTGCCACGCGCGTTCAACCCTTGATCTGCCGCGCGGCGCGGACATCCTCGATCAGCGCCTTGAACGCGCCGAGCGCGGCCGTCGCGGTGTTCACATAAGTCTCCGTCTTCGAATCGAGCCACTTGTCGGCGTAGCCGATGGCGGTGTGCGCGAGCCGGACGCGGCCATCGAGCCAGGGACCGCCGCCAAAGCCGCCGAGCACCGGAATTTTGACAGCCTTCGTCACGGCGGCGCCGGCGACCGGGCCGGAATTGGTGAAGTCGAGCATGCAGGAGCCCGCTTGTTCGAGCATTTTCGCTTCCGCGACCAGCTTGCCGGCGGCTTCGGCGCTGGCCTGCGCCTGCGGCGAATTCTGCGCGCTGTAGGGAATGCCGAACTTCTGCGCGGTCTGCGGTGTGAGCCCGAACTGCGCGAACACCGGGACACCGGCCTCGACCAGCGCCCGCACGGCGTCCGGGAAATCGGCCGCGGCATCCACCTTGATCATGTCGGCGCCGCCCTGCTCCATCAGACGTCTCGCGGCGTCGATGGCGGCCTTCGGGCTCTGCTGCACCGGACCGTAGGGCAGATCGCAGCTGACCAGCGCCCGCGTGGTGCCGCGGCGCACCGCTTTGCAGACGATCAGCATCTCGTCCATCGTCACTTCGAGCGGCGTTTCATGGCCCCAGAGGTTGACGCCGACCGAGTCGCCGACCGACACCAGGTCGACGCCGGCGAGGTCGGCGATCCGCGCCATCGGCGTGTCCCAGGCGACGACGCCGGCGATTTTCTGTCCGTCGCGTTTCATCTGCTGAAGCGCGGCGATGGTGACTTTGTTGGACATCACATCTCTCCGCAGTCATGCCCGGGCTTGACCCGGGCATCCATGAGATGATGCCACCAATATCGATCTTACGATTTGCATTTGTTGCACTCGCTCATGGATTGCCGGGTCAAGCCCGGCAATGACCGTGTGGTGAGATTTCTGTTCAACTACGCTTTCGGTTTGAGCATGGCGTTGAACGGCTGCGCCGGATCGGCGAGCGCCGCGGCATCGACCGGGATCCTGCGTTCGATCAGCCGGCGGATGGCGGCGAGATCGCGCTGCACGTTGATGCCCAGCGCCGCGCACAGGAGGCCGTCTTTCAGCTCGAGCATCAGCGCGCTCTTCTCCGGCAACGGACGGCGCACCCTCTGCGCCGAAGGATCGGGCCAGCCGACGCCCTGGATATAGAGATCGTATTGCTCCGACCAGACCGACGGCACGGCGCCGTAGCTGTCGTTTGCGCCGGCGGCATTGCGGCCCGCGACCGCGCCATGGTCCTGCGCGTGCCGCCAGTTCTCCAGCCGCACGAGGCCTTGCGGGCCGGGAAAGCGCGTGCAGTCGCCGGCCGCAAAGATATCGGGATCGGAGGTTCGGCACTGTGCATCGACCACGATGCCGTCCTGCACCGTGAGGCCGGCGGCTTCCGCGAGCGCGTCGTCGGGCTTGACGCCGGTGCCGACGACGACCAGATCGGCCACGAAAAGATCGCCTTCGCTGGTTTCGACTGCGACGCTGCCGTTGAGCTGCGCCGTCGCGTGGACGACCGAGGTCGAGAGCTCGAACTCGACGCCGTGGTGCTGGTGTTCGGCGAGGATCATCGCCCCGGTTTCCTCGTCACAGGCCCGCGCCATGATGCGCGGTGCGAACTCGATCACCGTCACCTCGACGCCCAGCGTCGCCGCCGAGGCCGCGACCTCGAGCCCGATCAGCCCCGCGCCGACCACGACCAGGTGCTTGCAGCCGGCCAGCCCCGCCTTGATCGCGCGCGCATGCGCCTCGGTGCGCAGATAGTGCACGCGCGGCATGCCGGACGGGAGCAGCGGCAGTTCGCGCATCAATGAGCCGGTGGCGATCACCAGCGCGTCGTAGGCGAGCGGACCCGCTGTCGTGACGACGCGGTGCGCCGCGCGATCGATCGCCGTGCAGCGCGTGCCCGCCTTCACCTCGATGCCGTGCTTGGCGAGTCCGCCGGGACCTGCAATCGGCGCGTCTTCCGGGTTGGCCTTGCCGAGCAGCACGGCCTTGGACAGCGGCGGCTTCTCGTAGGGCTCGCAGGCCTCGTCGCCGACCAGCGTCACGGCCGCGCCGGGATCGCGCTTTTTGGCCTCCAGCGCCGCGAACACCGCCGCGGGCCCGCTGCCGATCACCACGATGTTGCGCGCCATATCCGTCGCCAAACCTTCCGCCGCCAAGCCTTCCGCCTCGCCAAATCTTCCGCCCGGCCGCCTTTTTAGCGCGGAACGCCTCCACCCGCGCCCGCGAATGCTCTACAGTCTGGCGGAACACCGGTCCACGGAGCGGAACATATCGTGCCAGCGTCCCGCATGTCACCTCGCGCCGACGGCGGCCGGCTGTCGTCGGTCGCCACCTCGATCCGGCTCCTGAAGGCCTTTTCCGAGGAGCAGGTCGAGATCGGCATCAGCGATCTCGCCAAGCGGCTCGGCGTCGCCAAGAGCACGGTGCACCGCCTCGCCGTGACGCTGGTCGCCGACGGCATGCTGGAGCAGAACCCGGACACCGGAAAATACCGGCTCGGGCTGTCGCTGTTCCGGCTGGGCTCATTGGTGCGGCGCCGGATGAGCGTGTCCAACGAAGCGCGGCCGCTGCTGCGCGAGCTGCGCGAGAAGGTGAACGAGACCGTGCATCTCGCGGTGCTCGACGGCACCGACATCATGTATGTCTTCGACCTGGAGAGCACGCAGTCGATCCGCATGCGCTCCGACGTCGGCGTACGCAAACCCGCCTACTGCACCGCCGAAGGCCAGGCGATCCTGGCCTATCAGCCGGCGGAGATCGTCGAGCAGGTGGTGCGCAACGGGCTCCCCGCCCGCACGCCGCAAACCGTCACCGATCCGCTGGCCTTGAAGAAGGTCCTCGAAAGCGTTCGCGCCCGCGGCTGCGCCATCGAGGACGAGGAAAGCGAGCTCGGCATGCGCTGCATCGCAGCTCCCTTGCGCAACGACAGCGGCGAGGTGATCGCCGCGATCGGGCTTGCGGGCCCGGTGAGCCGGCTGTCGAAGAAGGCGCTCTCGGCCTACGCGCCGCATGTGATCGAAACCGCGGCGGCGATTTCGGCGCGGCTCGGCCACCGCTCGCGCGCCGCCGAGTAGCGTGATCCCGCAATTTCAAAGCCGGGTTCGTGCGCGCTGGGAGGCCATGGACCGCACCGCGCGCGGGGCGACGCTGGTGTCGCTCGGCTCGCTCACGCTGGTCGTCATGGCGATGCTGGTGAAGCAGGTCGGCTCGCACATTCCCACCATCGAGATCCTGTTCTTCCGCTCGATCGTCGGCTTCTTCTTCGTGTTGCCGATGTTCATCAGGAATCCGCTGGAGCCGCTGCGCACCAGGCGGCTCGGCATGCATGCGGTGCGCGGCGTAATCGGCACGCTCGGCAACATCTGCTTCTTCTGGACCATCACGCATATGCTGCTGGCCGACGCGATGGCGCTGCAATTCTCGCGGCCGCTGTTCATGATCCCGCTGGCCATGGCGTTCCTCGGCGAATTGGCAGGCTTTCGCCGCACCGCGATCACGCTGGTCGGCTTTGCCGGCATCGCGCTCTATGCGCGGCCGTTCACCGAGGGGTTCGATCCCGGTGCGTTTGTCGGCGCCGCCGGCGCCCTGTTCGGCGCGCTGATCGTCATCTGCATCAAGCGCCTGGCGACCACCGAGCCGACCCGAACCATCATGTTCTACTACGCGATCAGCAATGCGGTGTTCTCGCTGATCCCGACCATCTGGCTCTGGGTGACGCCGGATTCGACCGAGCTCGCCATGCTCGTGCTGATCGGATTTCTCGGCATTGCCGGGCAGGGCCTCATCACCCACGGCTGGACGCTGGGCGACGTGACGGCGCTGGTGCCGCTCGACTACTCCCGCATCGTCTATTCCGCGGTGCTCGGCTACCTGGTGTTCGGCGAGATGCCCGGGCCGTGGAGTTTCGCCGGCATGGCGATCATCGTCGCGAGCTCGCTCTACCTCGTGCTCACCGAACGCAGGCGCTGAGGCGGTCTAGATTCTTGCGTTTGCGCATGTCCTTTTCGGAAAACCGGTATTCACTTTTCCGGGACATGCGCTAGCGCACGGAAATGTGCGTCATCGCCATCAGCGCCGTGCCGTGGATCACGTAATAGCCCGCGATCGCGACGATGATGCCGTTCGCCCATTTGCGATACTGCTGGTCGCTCATCGCTTCGAGAACCTGCCTGGCCAGCGTCGTGCCGATCATTGAACTGACGATCGCCAGCACCGCGACGAGGGGATCGAGCGAGCCCGCCTGGTCGATCAGCGCGCCGAAATAGACCAGCTTCGCGGCGTGGCCGAAGATCTGGCACATCGCCTTGGTGGCGACGATCTCGCGGCGGTCGAGCTTGCCGCCGAGGAAGAAGCTGTCGACCAGCGGACCTGAAACGCCTGTCAGCAGGATCAACGTCATGCAGATCGTGCCGTAGAACGTGCCCTGCTTCAGGCTTTCGGGATCGGGGCTGTAGCTCTTCGGCAGCAGGCGCACCATGAATGGCGTAACGCCGAGAAGAAGCAGCGCGACCGGAAGGCTCGGCACGTAGCGCGTGAACGACCATGCGACGAGCGCAAAGCTGCAGCCGGTCACGTAGGCGGCGACGGCCCTCCAGCGAACGTGTTTCCACCACAAAAGCCCGCGCCAGCCGTTCGACGCCATTTGCGTGACGCCGTGAAGCATCATCGCTTCGGGCACCGGCAGCAGGACCAGCAGGATGCCGACCAGGATCATTCCGCCGGCCATGCCGAAGATGCCGGACAGGAACGATGTGCCGACCATTGCGAGGCAGAGCACGGAGATGAGCAGCGGCGTCATGGCGGTGTCTTTCGGCGGTGTTCTCCGCCGGTCTCAATGATCCCGTTCGGGCTTCCGGACAAACTGAGTTATCGAGCGCTCAGCATCAGCTTTTCTGATGGTATTCTGGGCGGGATATGGATTTTGCCGAGCAAATGTGGTACTTTCGCACTCGCCATTCATCCAGACTCAGCTTTCCTGACGGGCTCATGCGCAGGCTTCCTTTCCTCAACGGGGTCCGGGCGTTCGAGGCGGCGGCGCGGGCGGAAAGCTTCGCCAAGGCCGCGGGCGAACTGCACGTCACGCCGGCCGCGGTCAGCCGCATGGTGCAACTTCTGGAGCAACGGCTCGGCGTGCCGCTGTTCGAGCGCAAGGCGAACCGGCTGGGTCTCACCGCGGCCGGCCGCGCCTACCAGGCGGGGCTGTCGCCGCTGTTTGACCAGCTTGCGAATCTCACCGCGCAGGTCACCGCGATGGCGGGCTCGCGGGTGCTGACCGTCGGCGTCGGTCCCACGTTCGCGACGCGCTGGCTGATTCCCCGGCTCGCCGATTTCCAGAAACAGGCGCCGGACGTCGAGGTGCGGTTCGCGACCGGCGGCGCGACGGTGCCCTACAACGACGACTGGACCTGCGGGATCCGTCTGGGCACCGGCGACTGGCCCGGCTTTGCGTCGGAGAAGCTGTTCGCGGCGGACTTCATGCCGGTCTGCACGCCCGCGCTCGCGAAGCGGCTGAAAACGCCCGACGATCTGCGCAACGAAACGCTGTTGCGGGTCGCGCACGCCGCCGACGAATGGCCGCTCTGGTTCAAGGCGGCGGGCGTGTCGAAGCTCCGAGCCAAGGGCCCGGAGTTCGAATACTACGGCCAGGCCTTGCAGGCCGCGGCCGACGGTGTCGGCTTTGCGATCGGCATCAGCCCTTACGTCGACGACGATCTCAAGGCCAGGCGGCTGGTCGCGCCGTTTGCCCAGTCGGTGTCGAAGGGCGAGCGCTGGTATCTGATCTGGCGCGACGGCCGCAAAGACGAGGCGGCGTTCCGCGCATTCCGCGCCTGGATCGTCGATGCGGCGGGGTCGGTGTCCTTGCCACTGTCATGAAACCGGATCATGCTGACCGCATTGTCGGTCAGCCTCTCGCGAATGCGAGCCCGCCACCGGCGGAATGTCGTGACCAGGAAGCCGGTCAGAGCTTCGGCACGATCCCAGGGAGGAAAAGATGGCTTCAGTGCGCGCCTTGCGCGGCGCTTTGGCAAGCGCCGTTCTTTTGATCCTCAATCCGGTGACGCTCGGCCCGGCATCGGCCGACAACTGGCCGACCCGTCCGATCAGCACCATCAGCGCAGTTTCGGCGGGCAACGCCGGCGACACCATCGCCCGCATCGTGCTCGATCAGGTGTCGAAGCAGATCGGCCAGAGCTTCGTTCTGGAAAACCGGCCGGGCGGCGGCGGCACCATCGGCACCACCGCCGTGGCGAAGGCCGAGCCGGACGGCTACACGGTGCTGCTGCTGACGTCGTCGCAGAGTTCCTATGTCGTGCTGCACAAGACGCTGTCCTACGATCCGTTCCGCGATTTCGCGCCGGTGGCGCTGTTCGGCGTGCAGCCGAGCGTGCTGGTGGCCGCGCCTTCGAAAGGCTGGAAGTCCGCCGGCGATCTGGTCGCTGCGGCCAAGGCGAAGCCCGGCGTCTTGAACTTTGCGTCGGCTGGTCTGGGTTCAGCCTCGCACTGGGCTGCGGAACGGCTGCGCCTTGCCACCGGCATCAACGTCCAGCACATCCCGTTCCGCGGGCCGGTCGAGGCGTTCACCGAAGTGATGACCGGCCGCGTCGACTTCTACTATCTGCCGATCACGCCGGCGCTGCCCAACATCCGGGAGGGCAAGATCGTCGCGCTCGCGGTCAGCACGCCGCAGCGCGCGCCAGCGCTGCCGGACGTGCAGACGGTCGCCGAGGCGGGCTATCCCGATGCCGAATATCTGTTCTGGGGCGGGCTCGCGTTCCCGGCCAAGACACCGCGCGCCATCGTCGAACGGCTGCACGCCGAGACCAACAGGGCGCTGGCGGTGCCGGCGGTGCGGGAGCGGCTCACTCAGCTTGGCGTGCTGCCCAGGCCGATGGGCGTGGACGAGTTCACCACGTTCTTCCACAACGAGATCACGTCGACCGTGAAGCTCGCCAAGGAGATCAATCTCGTTCCGACGAACTGAAGTCGCGCATCGGAACCTCCGCTGTCATTCCGGGACGCCGCGAAGCGGCGGGCCCGGAATCCAGACGCGTCGGGATTTTCTGCTTTTCTGGATTCCGGGCTCGCGCCCATAGCGCGTCGAAGACGCGCGTAAACGCGCTTGTGGGCGCGCCCCGGAATGACGGCCCTGGGCCTTCAACGACCTATTGGAGTTGACTATCGCGGCGCAGCTCCGACCGGCTTGCCGCGCGGCGAATCCTTGTTCGACATGCACTTCGTCATGAAGCTCTTGCGCTTCGCACCGGTGAGCTTCTGGCTGTCGGCGCCGAAGTTGCAGGTTTCCATCTTCTGCTGCGGCGTCGCCGTCTGGGCAGCGGCGCCGCTCATCAGGGCAACGGCAAAACCCGCCGCAACCATCAATCGTCCGATCATGATTCTGTCCTTCAGGCTCTGAGCGCCGCCAGCATGTCGGCGATGTAGTCCTCGGCGCTGGCGATCACCAGCATCAGCGCCCAGGGCCGCAAGTGCGAGAGTGTCTTCGACAGCGCCTCGTCGGAAATGGCGCTGCCGCCGAGCACCAGCGCCGTGGTCATCACCCGCTTGACGCTGCACGCCTCGCCGATGATCGAGGCGGCCGACGCGCTCTCGCCGGCGGCCGCCACCATCACCACCAGGTCGGCGCTGTTGACCTCGTCGATCAGGTCCTTGGTGCGGCCGGCGAGATCGCTGAGCCAGCCGGCGAAGGTTTCGCCTTGCTTCGGCGTGCTGCCGAACGCCGACGCGGTGAAGAAGGTCGCCCGGTTCCATTGCCGCTGCGCCAGCTCCTTGATCACGCGCTCGCTCGGCCGGTCGAGCGCGATGACCTTGACCGCGCGTGGCTTGGAATTCGGAGCGTCGATACGGTATCGCGCCTCGGCGGCGCTCGACATGCGGGCGGATTCGGACTGCATGTCAGACCGTCACGTGCTCTTGGCCGCTTTGCACCTTCAGCGCCTCCTTGGCGGCGTCCTTGAAGTGCTTGTCGGGCGGCAGCACCACGGCCGCCGAACGGACTTGCTGGTGCTCGAGGCTGACGCCGGGCGGCGTTTCGCCCTTCTCCATCGCCTTGAGCGCGCGCAGCAGGCGATGCCGCGCCATGATGATGCCGTTGTCGGTCGACACCAGGTTTTCCTTGGTGCGGTCGACGATCGGCCCCATGCTTTCCTGCAGCGATGCGTCCTGCATCGCGATGCCCCACACGCCGCTGAAGGTGCGGCCCTCCTTCTGCGCCTTGCGGTCGACCAGATAGTCGTTGGTCTTGTTGGCGGCCGGAATGTAGGTGCCCGGCACATAGGCGACGTGGATGCCCTGACCGGCCTCCATCGCCTGGCGCTCCGTGTCGGTGAGCGGGCGGGTGACCTTGTAGTCGAAGCTCCAGGCCCAGCAGTTGTGGTCGTCGATCGGCACCCAGAAGTGACCGTGCACCGGATGGTCGGCGCGCGGCGGGATCATGGTGAAGGCCGGCATCACCCACTGGGTGACGCGCCAGTAGTATTTGCCCTCTTCGGCGTTCCGGCGCGCGCCGATGTAGAGGCCGCCGGGGCTCTCGACCACCTCGAACACCGGCTTCATGTCGCCCATGTTGTACTGGTTGCCCTTCGAGCCCTTGAACAGCGGATCGCTGTTGAGCTCGCCGGAATGCAGGAACGAGACGTGGCTGGAATCGATGCCGCCTTCCATCGCCTGCAGCCAGTTGCTCTCCTGAAGCCGCTTCGACATGAAGCTGTGCGAGGCCGGCACCATGGCGAATTCCCATTCCGGCAGCGGCGGCTGCTGCTCGGGCGGGCCCATATAGGTCCACAGCACGCCGCCCCGCTCGATCAGCGGATAGGACTTCAACTTGATCTTCTGGCAGTAGCCGCTCTCGGATGGCTCCGACGGCACCTCGACGCACTGCCCGGTGTGGTCGTATTTCCAGCCGTGATACGGGCAGCGCAGGCCGCCATGCTCGTTGCGGCCGAACCAGAGCGACACGCCGCGGTGGGCGCAGAACTCGTCGGTCAGCGCGAGCTTGCCGTTGGAATCGCGCCACGCGAGCAGCCGCTCGGAGAGAAGCTTCACGCGCACCGGCGGGCAGCCGGGCTCCGGCAGTTCCTCGGCCAGCAGGGCCGGTTGCCAGGTGGCGCGGAACATCTGGCCCATCGGCGTGCCGGGGCCGGTCTGCGTCAGCAGGTCGTTCTGTTCTTTGCGGAGCATGGCTCACTCCCGAATAGCTGTGGCGCTCTAATAGCGCCGCGCGGCCGAAAAACTCAAGCCAGCAATTACCCAATCCGTTCAGGCCGCTAGCGTTGACCGGGGACCGACACCCATGATCTATGATCGCCGCCGATTTTAGCCCGAAACAACCCTGCAAGAGAACCCACAGCCGTGCCGACCAGAGTTGAACTTTGCAAAGCCGATCAGGTGGCCGCCGGCACCGCGCTCCGCGTCGAGGCCGGAGGCCTGACGGTCGCCGTCTTTAACCTTGAAGGGACGTTCTACGTGACCGACGACGCCTGCACCCACGGGCCGGGCTCGCTGTCGGAAGGCTATATCGACGGCGACGTGATCGAATGCAACTTCCACAACGGCCAGTTCGACATCAAAACCGGCGAGGTGGTGGCGCCGCCCTGCATGATCCCGGTGAAGACCTACCCCGCCGTGGTGGAAGGCGGCACGGTGTTCATCGACGTCGATTGATGCTTCCCGCCGGTAAGCGAACTTCGCTAGACTTGCTTACCGGGATTCGACGTTCTCCCATGAGGAACATGATGCGCCGCATTGCCTGCAACGCTTCGCTTTCCAGTCTGGCCATGATTCTTGCCGCGGTCTTCAGCACCGCGGCGTTTGCACATGTCGGCGATCATTCTCACATGGGTTTCGCTCAAGGCTTCGCGCATCCGTTCACGGGCATCGATCATATGCTCGCGATGGTGGCGGTGGGCCTCTGGGCATCGCAGATCGGCGGCCGGGCTCTCTGGCTGCTGCCGCTGACGTTCCCGGTGGCAATGGCCGCAGGCGCGGCTCTCGGGTTTGGTAGTGTCACGCTGCCTGGGGTTGAAGTCGGCATCACGGTCTCGGTGCTGGTGTTGGGGGCGGCCGTCGCGCTGACATACCGGCCGTCTCTCGCGGTCAGTCTGCCGCTCATCGTATTGTTCGCGGTGATGCACGGCTATGCGCATGGCGCCGAACTTCCGGCAAGTGCTTCGGCGCTGACCTATTGCGCGGGGTTCATCGTTTCTACGCTCGGGTTGCACCTGACCGGCATCGCGACCGGCCTGCTCGCGACCAGCGCACCGGTCCGCTTTGTGGTGCGCGGCGCCGGCGGCGCGATCGCCGCGACCGGACTTGTTCTGCTGGTCACGGTCTGACCGCTCAGACCGGGGTCGCGATCGCCAGCACACGCTGGGGCGCGGGCTGGGGCGGCCGCTCGTTCTGCCCGATCCTGGCTGTGCTGTGGTGGAAGTCCGCGAGCGCCGGCGAACTGCTCGCGGAGACGATCACCGCTTCGGGAAGCTGCTCCACCAGCAGATCGTAGAAGTCTTTCGCCCTGCCGATGTCGGAGGTGACATCCGCATCGTCGATCAGCAGCACATCGGGCCGCAGGATCAGCGCGCGCGCGAGCCCGATGCGGCGCTGCTCGCCGGCCGACAGCGCCGTGGTCCAATCGGCCTCTTCGTCGAGCCTTTCGATGAGATGCATGAGGCCGGCAATTCGCATCGCCCCTTGTATGTCCAGGTCGGAGACCTCGGCCGTCAGCGCCGGTGCGGCCAGCGCCTGCCGCAGCGTGCCGAGCGGAAAATACGGCCGCGCCGAGAGCGTCAGCACGCGGGCGCCGGCCGGAAACCGGATCCGGCCTTCGCCGAACGGCCAGATGCCGGTGAGCGCGCGCAACAGCGTGGTCTTGCCCGAGCCCGACGCGCCGTTGATCAGCAGCCGGTCGCCTGCTCCGAGCGCCAGCTCCGGAACGCCGGTGATCCGCTCGCCGCTCTCGCTTCGAAGCACGAGATTTTCCAGCGCCACATCATCGCGCGGCTCGTGGATCACTTCGATCGCGCCATGCGCCGGAGCGGTGGTCTCCACGCGTTGCAGCGCAGTCTCGAGCTGCCAGAGCCGATCCAGCGCGGCTTTCCATTCCGCGATGCGGCTATAGTAGTTGATGAAATAGGCGCAGGAGGTTTCGACCTTCTGGAACGCCGCCGCGGACTGCATCAGCACGCCGAGCGGTATGGCACCGACCAGATAGGCGGGCGTCACCACCAGCGTCGGAAAGATCGACGATACCTGGGCATAGCCATAGGTGAAGCTGGTGAGCCGCGTCTGCACCGCGGCGAGCAGGCGCCAGTTCGCCATTAGCGCACCGAACCGGCGGCCGATCTCGGTGCGCTCGACCGATTCGGCCCTGAGCAGCGCCACCTGTTCGGAGTGGTCGGTGACCCGCGCGGTGGCGAAGCGGATGTCCGCCTCGCGCCGCTGCTGCTGGAAGTTCAGGTGAATGAGGCGGCGGCCGACGAGGTGGGCGATCAGCGTGGCGATGCAGGCGTAGCAGAGGGCGACGACGATCAGATAGCCCGGAAACGAGAAGTCGTAGCCGAACAGCGGCAGCGGCGTGATCGCCGAGAGCCCGGCGAGAATGATCGCAAACGAGACGAGCGTCACCAGCACGCCGACCAGCGCGCTGCCGACCTCGTAGGTCTTCTGGATGAAGATATAGATGTCGTTGGCGATGCGCAGATGGATGTTGTCGATCTCGGGTCCGATGAAGCGGATGCGGTAGTGCCGGCCGTTGACCATCCAGTTGCCGGCAAAACGCTCGGTCATCCAGCGCCGCCAGCGCATCTGGAAATGCTGGCCGACCCACCACATTCCGGCGCCCGCGAGCGCGTTCGCGAACACGATCAGCACGAACACCAGAAGCTCGACCTGGACCTTGTCCCAGTTGCGCGCCTCGAGCGCGTTGAAGAACCGGCCGTTCCACTGGTTGGTCAGCACCGCGACATAGACGAGGGCGAACTCGGCGACGATGACGCCCGCGAGCAGCGCGCGCCCATGCCAGCGGTCTTCCGACGAGCGGAAATACGGAAGCGCGAGCGCGGCAGCCGCGCGCAACGTCAGCATGAAACGAGGCATTCCCCGGTCGCCCCCATGTGAGCCTTGTGACGCGAGCCTTTTGACGGCTTTGCGTCAGTAGACCATGGTCCGGGAAAATCTGTCGCGGACAATCGGCCGCAGGCGGGCCGTCCATCGCGCCGGCCATGGCCCGCAATGGGTCAAATTCGGGTGGGCTTATCGGGCGCGGGTCGGGCCCGCAGCCGGGAAAATCAGCGATTTGATCACGACCGGCACCGCGCCGGAGCTTTCCAGCATCGTGCCGATGTCGATGTAGTCGAATTCTTTCAGTTCCAGCCCGTCGATCGAGACCACCGGGTTCGCAAGCTTCATCTCCTCGTGCAGATGGATGCCGAGCAGTCCGCCGACGTCGCCGTCGCCGGCCAGCACCAGCGGATGGCCGCCCTTGAGAATTCCGGAAAGGCCCTCGACCACGCCCTTGCAGAATGCATCGAGCCGCTGGAACGTCGCCGAGCCCTGCCACGGCACGAAGACCGCGACCGGCTGCTCGCCGCCGGCGAGATCGAGGCGCTTGAGCATGGCCTGTGTCGCCCGTGCGACCGCGGCGGGGTCGATGATCTCGCCCTCGATCGGCAGGACCGGCGCGATCACCGGCACGTTGCGCAGCGGCAGCGCGTCGAGCGGAGACACGAAGATCGTGCTGCCGCTCAGTTGCACGGTGTATTGCGACGCGCCGACCACGGTGGCGCGGATGCCCTCGATCGACGGTTCGAGATGCGGGCAGAAGCCGTCGAGGCGCGCGCGAATCTCGGCCGCGAGCAACGGTCCGAGATCGCCGAACTTCCGGGTCTCGTTGCCGGTGATGAACTCCGACACGCCGCCGGAAAACTGGATGCGGGCGATGGTGTGCCGGCCCTGCAGCGGCTCGGTCCGCAACAGCGCCGCGCCCTGCGCGGTGGGCGCGCCGCCGCGCATCGCCTCGAACAGCTTGTCGGCCATCGAGCTGCACAGGGTCTGCGCCTGATCCAGCGTGAACTTCGCCCCGGGCGAGAGGTTCGCGCCGTCGAGACCGGCCTCAAGCAAATGCCGCCGTCCCGCCTCCTCGATTCGCAGGATCGTGCCGTCGGGCGCGAGGCAGATGAGGCGCGCGCCGACATCCACCGCGCAGACGTCGATCACTTTGCCTTCGGCGCACACCGCGATCTTCGAGGTGCCGCCGCCGACGTCGACGTTCATCACCACGCATTCGTCGCGGATCGAACGCGCCACCGCGCCGGAGCCGTAGGCCGCCATCACGGTCTCGAGATTGTCTCCGGCCGACACCGCGACCAGCTTGCCGGCCTCTTTGGCGAACAGTTCGCCGATGGCGCGCGCGTTGGCCCGCTGCACGGCGACGCCGGTGAGGATCAGCGCGCCGGTGTCGATCTCCTCCGGCTCGACCCTGGCGTCGGCATACTCCTTGCGGATGAACGCGCCGAGCGCATCCGCGTCGATGGTGTTCTCGGCCGAGTACGGCGTCAGCAGGATGTCGGAGGCGTAGAAGGTCTCGCGCTCGGTGACGACGTAGCGGCTGTCGAGCCGCTCCAGCACGATGCGCGAAAACACCAGGTGCGAGGTGGACGAGCCGATATCGACACCGACGCTGAGAATGACGATCTGATCGTCATCCTCCAGCGAGCGGCCGGTGGAGGAAAAGAAGATGCGGCCGCCGCTTTCGTCGTGTTCAACGGGCATGCAAGATCCCGCATCCTCCTGCCGGCGCCACCGCTCCGCTCACGCCTTCAGCTTCAGCAGCGCATCCGCGTTGCCGTGGCAGAGTTTCGCCATGTCGGTTGGCGCCAGCGCGACCTCATTGAGAAAATCGCGGCCCCGCGCATCGGGCGCGAACGGGTAGTCGACCGAGAACATGATGCGGTCGATGCCGAACGTCTGCAGCGCGGCGATGAACGGCGGCTGGGTGAAGACGCCGCTGGTGGTGATCCAGACCTGCTCGACGATGGTTTCGCTGGGCCGGCGCTTCAGGTGCCCGATGTCGGCCGCGGAATTCTCGTCGATCCGCGCCAGCATCACCGGCAGCATCTCGCCCATGTGGCCGATGATCATCTTGAGCTTCGGGTGCTTGTCGAAGGTTCCGGCGAACACCATGCGCAGGATGTGGATCGCGACTTCCGAATGCCAGCCCCACGCGGCCGTCGCCAGCACGCGGTCGGTGCCCTCCGGCAGGTTCGAGTAATAAGCCTGCCGCACATCCAGCGTAGGAACATTCGGATGAATGTAGATCGGCACGTCGAGCTGGACCGCCGCCGCCAAGAGCCCGTCATAGCTCGGATGATCGAGAAACCGGCCTTCGGTCGTGCCGTGGATCATCGCGCCGACCATCTTCAGGTCCTTCACGGCACGCATCAGTTCACCGGCGCAGGCATCGGGGCTGGCCATCGGCAGCGCGGCAAAGCCGGCGAAGCGCTTGGGGTGTTTGACGACGACCTCCGCCAGGTAGTCGTTGACGCCCTTGGCCAGCGCAATCCCGTCCGCACCGGGGGCGAGATCGGGGCCGGCTCCGCTGTTCGACAGCACCTGTACCGTGATGCCGGCGTCGTCCAGCGATTTGAACCGCCGCTCGCCGATCTCGGGCAAAAGCTCCAGGGGGCTGGCCTTGCCGGGCGCGACGTTCCGCCCCTTGAAATGACCGCGGCGGGCGATCGCGTCGGGTTTGACGTATTTGGCGGCCAGGGCAGGGACGGTGAAATGCTCTTCGAGCGCGACGACACGCATGGACGATTTTCCTTCCGGTTTGACAGCAAGGTTGTGGCATTCATCGTTGCCGCTGGGCAAGCGCGGTGGCGGCGCGCGGCCGATGCAGCCGGCGCAGACCGGCGGCGCTGCCAGGACATCGATGCCAGCATTTCGCTGTCGCTTGATCCGCGATACGGTCAACCAATGGAAATCGGTCAACGGAATGCCGGGAGGACATCATGAAAATCGAGCTGTACTACGCGCCGGTCACCTGCGCGCTCGCGCCCTATGTGACGCTCACCGAGGCGAAGGCGGAGTTCGAGGTGCGGCCGCTGAACTTCCGCAAGAACCAGCACAATTCGCCCGAGTACCTGAAGCTCAATCCCAAGCACAAGGTGCCGCTCTTGATCGTCGACGGAAAGATCCTGAGCGAGAGCGTGGCGATCCAGACCTGGATCGCGCGCACGTTTCCGCAGGCGAAGCTCCTGCCTTCCGATCCATGGGAGGAGTTGCAGGCGGTCTCGCTGATGTCGTGGTGTTCCGGCGGCATCCATCCGTTTCTCGCGCGGATCAATTCGCCGCCGCGGGTGTGCGACGTGCCGGGCACCGAGGACAGCGTCAAGAAGCTTGCGACGGCCAACCTGATGGAGCTGTTCAGGATCGCCGACGACCGGCTCGCCGGGCGCGAGTTCTTCTTCGATCACTTCACCGCGCCGGACGCGCACTTCTTCTGGTGCCAGCGCCGCGCGCGGCAGTTCGAGCTCGACTTCTCGGGCTTGCGGCACTGCTCGGCGCATTTCGAGCGCATGTCGCAGCGGCCGAGCGTGCAGAAGGTGCTGGCGTTCGAGAAGTCGGTGCAGGAGGAGTTTGCCAAAGCGGCGTAGCGGAATACCGGGAACGGAACCGCGGTATTTTCGTAGCGTTGACGCGCGACGGATTCCGGCGCGAAGCTTTTCGCGCTGGGGGGCAGGAGAATTGCCCCATGAACTTTAACCGGGAGACCAACTTTACTCGGGAGACAAGTGCTGCTCTCGCCTGGTTACTTTTCTTTGCTTTGTTGACGGGCAGTGCATTGTACGAGCGCGGTTTCAGGCCAGGCGTCTCGGTCGCCCTCGCGCAAAACTGATTGCGCCGAACTGAATGTAAAAAAAGAGCCCGGATTTTCCCGGGCTCTTTTCAATTTTGAAGTTCTCTCTCGCGGCGATCAAGGCAGTACCGCTGTCGCGGCATCACTCCTTCGGCAACTCGCCCTTGTAATTCTTGTCGTAGTACTCCGCGCGCATCCGGTTCTCGACGCCCTCGCGGATCAGCCGCTCGTCGTACTCCTTCTTGATGAAGGGATCCTCCATCCAGTACGGGATCGCGCTGCCGCCTTCGGGAATGTCCATCGCCGTGTAGTCGATGTGCTGCTCGCCGGGCGGGCCGGGCTCGCGGCCGGGATTATGCGGGCCGAACCAGGCGGTCAGCCGCAGCGGCTCCTTCGATGCGCCGAAGTGCTGGTGGAACCAGCGCGCGCCGCCGGGCGCCGCCGAAATCATGCCGACCGGCTCGTAGTCGACCCGCTTGATGTTCTGCGTCTTGCCGTCCTTCCACGGATTGACGCCGTCGCGCTCCGGCCACGTGTAGGTGTAGCCCTTGCCCTTGATGCAGATCAGCACCGCCGCGCTGGTGTGCGCATGCGCCTTCGAGTAGCGGCCATTCTCGTGCTGGCCGATCCAGAGATAGAAGGTGTTGCCGGTCATGAATGGCTCGACGCGGCGGAAGCCGGGCGAGCGGCGGTTGTCGAGCGGCAAATCGCAGTTGACGATATCGGGCACGAAGTTGGTGCGGCGCATGGCAAGTCCGCGCACCGGATCGGGCTCGATGTCGTCCTTGTATTTGTAGAAGTCGTCGGCGCCAGAGAAGCGGTCGCGGAACTGATACGGATTGTCGAACACCGCGCCGATATTGTTGATCAGGTTGATCACGTTGGGGGCCGTGGTGCCGGCAAGCAGCAGCGCCGGCGAGGACGAAGCGTTGACGATGCGGTGCGTCGCGTTGACCGGGATCGAGAACAGCGAGCCCTTCTGCCATTCGAACACGTGACGCTTGCTGTCGTTGTCGAGCCAGACCTCGGTGGTGCCGCGGCCTTCGACCACGAAATAGATTTCCTCGTAGATGTGCTTCTCGGGGTTGAGCGCGCCCGCGCCCGGCACCTCGACGAGATAGCAGCCCCATTTGCCCTCGGTGCCGTGCAGCTGGATGTAGGTGCCGCGGCCGCCGGTGCGTTTCCACGGGGCCAGCGGCAGGTTCTGCACCTTGCTGATGCCGATATCGCGGAACACCGGGATGCCCTCCGACTCCATGAAGACGTCGTAAGGCGTCTTCGGGCGGCCGAACTTGCCGAAGCCCGCGCGCTTGCCGCCGGTGGGCTCGTGCCAGTGAGTCTGGCCGGGGACGTCATGCATGTTCTTTCTCCTCGGCGGCGAGCGACTTGCCGCCCGCGCCTTCGAGTTCCGCCGCGTAGGCCTTGTCCATCTGCGGCTGCAGCCCCTGCCTGGCGAGCTCCTGCGCGAACTGCTTTCGCGTCTCGGGATTTTCGTCGCGATAATCGATCTGGTCGCCGCCCTGCCGCTTGCTGATCCAGGCCTTGGGCACGCCCTGCGCGTTGCGGATCGCGACGCCCTCGTGCTTGAAGGCGAGATAGCGCGCCGGCGTCTTGCCGGTGTTGAAGTGCTGATGCAGCCACATGTTCGGCGGCACGATCATGCTGCCGACCTCCCACTTGTAATAGCGCGGCTCGTCGCCCTCCGGCCACATCAGCGAATAGCCTTCGCCGGAGAGAATGATGACATGCGCGCCCGGTCCGTGCGCATGCGCCTTCTTGTAGGTGCCGATCGGAAACTGGGAGATGTGGCTGTTGAGCGAGGACTTCGCGAAGTTGAAGCGGATGTGCCCGCCGCCCGCGCCGCGCTCTTTCGCGGTGATCAGCGGCAGGTTCACCGCGTCAGGAACGAAGTTGGTCGCAAGCAGGAAGCCCTTGGTTTCGTCCTTGGCCGAAAAATAATCCGGCTCGCCGTTGAAGCGGCCCTTGAAGTCGTACTTCGTTCCGAAGATGAAATCGATGTCCTCGTAGAGGTTGATCACGATCGGCGCGTTGGTGACCGAGACGAAGCGCGCGGGATCGCGGCCCGAGCCGTTGAAGTGCTGATGCCAGCAGTTGAGCGGAACGGCGAACAGCGCACCGGCCTTCCATTCGAAGGTGATGCGCTGGCCGGCGTCGTTCCACACGGTGGTGGAGCCGCGCCCGCCGAGAATCATGATGGTTTCCTCGAACAGCTGGCGCTGGGGGCTCAGCGTCTTGCCGGGCGGGATCTCGCAGACGTAGCAGTCGTTGGAGGTGCGCGACGCCTCATGGTTCATGAATACGCCCCGGCCGCCGCGGCGCGCCCAGGGCTTTAGCTCGACGGTGTGCAGGTTTTGCACGTAAGTCGAGCTGATGATGTCGAGGCCTTCGCTCTTGACCCAGCGGGTGTAGGGCGTCTCCTTCTCGGCCGCGAATTTCTTCGCAAGGTCGTCGGAAACGACGGCGTCCTTGGCCATGATTTCGGTCTCCGCCTATCCACGGCGACATGCTGTTCAATGCTTCGCCGCAATGTTCTTCTATATGGAACATCGTTCCATGACTCGCGCGACGTTACCCCTGCGTCCCGACGCGCGCAAACATGCGCGGCATTGGGCACGACCGTCGGGGAATCCTGTCGCGATTCCGGAATGACGGCGGAAAATTTTTCAGAACGAGATGCCGCACGGCTGCCCGGTGACAATTCGCTGCCCACCGTGCCAAAGTCCCGGTGGGACAACGACAACAAAATGCAGAGGGAAGGAACGATGGGCTTTTCAGCGAACAAATTTGCCGCGCTGGCGGTTGCGGGCGTGGTTCTCGGCGCGGCTGCGGGCCAAGCTTCGGCGCAAAGCTATCCGTCGCGCAACGTCACGGCGATCATTCCGTTCGCGGCGGGCAACGCCAACGACGTCACCGCCCGCATCGTGTTCGAGCAGCTCCAGAAGGAACTCGGCCAGCCGATCGTGATCGAGAGCAAGCCCGGCGCCGGCGGCACGCTTGGCGTGGGCCAGGCGGCGCGCGCCACGCCGGACGGCTACACCATACTGTTTCACTCGGCGACGTTCAGCGCGTCCTACGTGACGCACAAGTCGCTGCCCTACGACACACTGAACGATTTCACCGCGGTGAGCGCGGTCAGCATCTCGCCGAGCGTGCTCGTGGCCTCGCCGAAGAAAGGCTACAAGACCGCCGCCGAGCTGATCGCGGCCGCGAAGGCGAAGCCCGGCGAGCTCAACTTCGCCTCCGCCGGCATCGGCGCGGCGTCGCACCTTTCCGCGGAGAAATTCCAACTCGCCGCCAACATCAAGGCGCAGCACATCCCGTTCCGCGGGCCGGTCGACGCGCTGGCCGAGGTGATGGCGGGCCGGATCGATTTCTACTTCCTGCCGCTCGCCGCCGCGATCGGGCATATCAAAAGCGGCAACGTCACGCCGCTCGCGGTGTCCTCCGACAAGCGCGCGCCGCAACTGCCGGAGGTTCCGACCACCGCCGAGATCGGCTATCCGGCCGCGGCCTATGCGTTCTGGAACGGCGTGTTCGTGCCGGTGAAGACGCCGCCCGATATCGTCGCCAGGCTCTATCAGGCGACGCAGAAGGCGATTGCCGATCCGGGTGTGAAGGACAAGCTGGACAAGGTGGGCGCGCAGCCACTGGTGATGTCGCAGCCCGACTTCCAGAAGTATTTCGTCGCCGACGTCAAAGCGACCGAAGAACTCGCCAAGAAGGCGGGAATCGAAAAACAATAAGGGCGTTGCGTCCGCAACGCTTCCGGACTGTGGGAGGTTGGCGATGGGACGGCTGAGAAGCGCGTCGGGCTTCGCTACGGGCGGAGACGTGTGACGATGAAGCGGTGCGCCCTCATCATGCTTGCGGTTTGCGGCCTGGTGATCGCTGCGTGCCCTCACGTTCTGGCGCAGTCCGATCCGGCGCAGAACTGGCCGGCGAAGCCGATCCACGCCATGGTGCCGCTTGCGCCCGGCACCGGCGGCGACGTCGTGGCGCGGCTCTCGCTGAATGCATTGGCGCAGACGCTCGGCCAGTCGATCGTCATCGAGAACAAGGGCGGCGCCGGCGGCACCATCGGCGCCGGGCAGGTGGCGAAGGCGGAGCCCGACGGCTACACGCTGCTGTTTCATTCCTCGACGCATGTGATTGCGGCGTCGCTTTACACCAACCTGCCCTACGACACCGCGAACGACTTTGCGGCCGTGGCGCCGGTCGGCAGCGTGCCGAGCGCGCTGGTGGTTTCGCCGTCGAAGGGCTTTCGGGACCTGAAGGACTTTGTCGAGAAGGCAAAGGCCAATCCGGCCGGCTTCACCTACGCATCGGCGGGCGTCGGCGCGACGACGCACCTGACGGCGGAGCGGTTCCGCCTCAGCGCGGGCTTCAACGCGGTGCATGTGCCGTTCCGCGGCGGCGGCTTCCAGCCCGAGATCATGGCCGGCCGCGTCGATTTCGGATACTCGCCGATCGCGACCTCGCTACCGAACATCAGGGAAGGCCGCCTGCAGGCGCTCGCGGTGTCGAGCCCGAAGCGCGCCACGGCGCTGCCGGACCTGCCGACCACACTGGAGATGGGCTACGCCAATTCCGACTATGTGATCTGGTTCGGCATCTTCCTGCCGGCCAGGACGCCGCGTGCGATCGTCGATAAGCTCGCGGGCGCCGTTCGCAAGACAATGGAGCAGCCTGCGCTGCGCGAGCGTTTCGCGGGGCTGGACGTCACCCCGATGCCGATGACGCCGCAGGAGTTCGATGCCCTGGTGCGCAGGGACATCGTCGCCAATGCGGCGCTCGCCAGGGCGGCGGGCCTCAAACCGAACTAGCTCGTCACAACAGAAATTTACGGAGGAATGGACATGAAACGACTGACCATGCTGGCGGCGGCGATCGCCGTTGCGCTCGGCGGCACCGCCGCAGCCCAGGACAAATACCCGTCGAAGCCGATCAAGATCGTGGTGCCCTATGCGCCGGGCGGCGCGACCGACATCACCTCGCGGCTGTTCGGCGAGCAGCTCAAGAACATCCTCGGCCAGCAGGTGGTGGTCGAGAACAAAGCCGGCGCATTCGGCATTCTCGGCATCGAGGAAATGGCCCGCGCCAAGCCCGACGGCTACACGCTGTTCGTCGGCAACGTCTCGACCAACGCGATCACGCCGGTGCTGTTCAAGAGCAAGTTCCAGGTCAACTTCGAGAAAGACGTCATCTCGGTGTCGCGGCTGGCCATCTATCCGTCGTTCCTGATCACCACGACGGCGGGTCTCGACGTCAAGAGCGTCAAGGAGCTGGTGGACCACTCCAAGAAGAACCCCGGCAAGGTGCGCTTCACCAGCGCCGGCGTCGGCTCGTTCCCGCATTTCGACATGGAGGTGTTCGCACGCCGTGCCGGCCTCGACATGGTGCACATTCCGAACAAGACCGGCGCGGCCGGCATGATCAACGATCTGGTGGTCGGCGACGCACAGGTTGCGACGCTGAATGCGGCGAGCTCGGCGGCGATGATCAAGGCCGGCAAGCTGCGCCCGCTCGCCGTGCTGGCCGAGGCGCGGCTGAAGGACTATCCGGACGTTCCGACCTTGGCGGAAGCGGGCTTCCCGAACGTCGGCACGCTGCACTGGCAGAGCATGCTGGCGCCGGCGGCGACGCCCAAGCCCGTGCTCGACACGCTGTTCAAGGCGATCCAGGAGGCTGCGAAGAAGCCGGAGCTTTTAGAAGCGTTCGGCAAGCAGCTGGTCAGCGTCAAGCCGAACGAGTCGCTGGAAGAGTCGCAGAAGTGGCTGAACGGCGAGCTTGCGACATGGCGCAAGATCACCGCCGAGGTGAAGATCGATCTGTCGAACTAAGTGGTGTGTCCCGGGCGCAGCGCAGCGCCATAAGCGCGTTAACGCGCGTCGTTGACGCGCTATGGTGCTGCGCTGCAGACCCGGGACCGTACCAAATTCGGGATGTGGAACGGTCCCGGATCAGCTGTGCACCGCTAGCGCGCTGCACCGCATCCGGGACACGAGTGGAGGGTTCAATGCCAAAAGTGAAAACAGTTCTGGCTGTCCTTGCGCTGCTGACGCTCATCTGCCCCGCCCAGGCCCAGGACAAATTCCCCTCGAAGCCGATCAAGGTCGTGGTGCCGTTCGGCGCGGGCAGCGCCACCGACATCGTCATCCGCATCGTCGGCGAGCAGATGCGCCAGGAGCTCGGCCAGCAGATCGTGGTCGAGAACAAGCCGGGTGCGTTCGGCATCCTCGCCATCGAGGAGATGGTGCGGGCCAGGCCCGACGGCCACACGCTCCAGGTCGGCAATCCCGGCACCAACATGCTGACGCCGGTGATCTACAAGGACAAGTTCAAGATCGACTACGACAAGGAAGTCGTGATGGTCACGCGGCTCGGCGAGGTGCCGCTGGTTCTCTGCGCCACCACCAAGGACTTTGCGCCGAAGACCTATGCCGAGTTCATGGCCTTCGCCAAAGCCAATCCCGGCAAGGTGCGCTATGCGAGCGTCGGCGTCGGATCCAACAACCACTACGACACCGAAGCCTTCGCGCAGTGGGCCGGCATCAAGCTGGTGCATATCCCGAACAAGGGCGGCGGCGCTGCGATCACCAACGATGTGGTTTCGGGCGATGCCCACGTCGCGTGGATCAATGCTGCAAGCTCGGCCGGCGTCATCAAGGGCGGCCTGCTGAAGCCGCTGGCGGTGATGGCCGATGTGCGGCTGCCGGAATATCCCGAGGTGCCGACGCTGAAGGAGCTGGGTTACGCGAGCGGCAAGGGCCTGTGGTCGGCGCTTTATGCGCCCGCCAAGACCCCGCCGGACGTGCTCGCCACCATTCACAAGGCGACGGTCGCGGCGCTCAACTCCGCGCCGGTGCAGGAGGCGTTCAAGAAGCAGATGATCAAGCCGGTGCCGAACGCCTCGATCGCCGACGCCAAGGCGTGGAGCGACAAGGAGATCGCGCACTGGAAGCACCTGGCCGCGACCGTGAAGGTCGAGAAGCCGGAGTGACTTAGCCGGCGGTCTGTCCCGGCCTCATCCTGAGGAGCATCGCGTAGCGATGCGTCTCGAAGGATGGGGCCGCCCGTCCGATCTCGGGTTTACCCGAGATCGGCATCTTAAGTACGCAAGTCGGGTAAACCCGACTTGCGCCTTCGAGACGCGGTCCTTCAGGATGAGGGCGGGGAGAAAGCAGCGTATGTGAGAGAAAGAATGAACCTCGAAGTCAAACCCGGCACCACCGCCTACAAGCTCAAGATCGAAAAAGACGTCGACCTGCCGATGCGCGACGGCGCGAAACTCAAGGCCGACGTGTTCCGGCCGGACGACGGCGGCAAATTCCCGGCGATCCTCAATCTCGGGCCGTACCAGAAGGACAAGCTCTGGGTGCCGCCGGGAAATCTCGAGGAAAAAGCCACGCCCAACATGAACTGGGAGACCGTCACGCCCGAATGGTGGGTGCCGAAGGGCTACGCCGCCGTGCGCGTGGACGGCCGCGGCTCGGGCAAGTCGCCCGGCCAGTGCGAGCCGTGGTCGCTCGCCGAGGCGGTCGATTTCTACGACGCGATCGAATGGGCCGCGGCGCAGCCGTGGTGCAACGGCAAGGTCGGCCTCTCCGGCATTTCCTACTTCGCGATCAACCAGTGGTTCGTCGCCAATCTCAGGCCGCCGTCATTGAAGGCGATGATTCCCTGGGAGGGCTTCGCCGATATCTACCGCGATGCGCTGTTCCACGGCGGCATCCTCAGCGTGTTCATGACCAACTGGATCACCGCGCACACCATGCACCACGTGATGGGCCGCGCGGCGCAGCATCAGCCCGACGGCTGGATGACCAATACGCTATGGCACTGGATGCACCACAATCTCGACAACGGCGTGCTCGCCGGCGCGCAGGCGCAGTGGGACCGGATCGCGGTGCCGTTCCTTTCGGTCGGCAACTGGACCGGCTTCGGGCTGCATCTGCGCGGCAACACCGAAGCCTTCATGCGCTCGCCGTCGAAGCACAAGAAGCTGCGGATCCACACCGGCTCGCACGTGCATCCGTTCTACACCGACGAGGCCAAGCGCGATCAGATCCGCTTCTTCGACTACTGGCTCAAGGGCATCGACAACGGCGTGATGGACGAGCCGCCGGTCAAGCTGGCGATCCGGCACGGCAAGGACCGGATCGAATGGCGCCATGAGCACGAATGGCCGCTGAAGCGCACGCAATGGACCAAGTACTATTTCGACGTGTCGAAGGCCGCGGACGGCAAGGAGCCGCGCACCGGCGCCCTGACAAGGGAGAAGCCGGCGAAGGCCAGCGCCTGCACCTATCCGTCGTTCGGCCTCGGCACCATGGGCTCGACCTCGGCCGCCTCGTCGCAGGTGATGGGCGGCGGCATCAAGCCCGGCATGGGAATCGTGCTCACCACGCCGCCGCTCGCGGAGGAGGTGGAAGTCACCGGGCCGCTCGCCGCGACGTTCTACGTGTCGAGCGAGACCGAGGACCTGGACCTGTTCCTGACGCTCCGGCACTTCGACTCCGACAACAACGAGGTCATGGAGACGGGCCAGCAGGGGTCGCCGGTGCCGGTGGCGAAAGGCTGGCTGCGCGCCTCGCATCGCGAACTCGATCCGGACTTGTCGCTGCCGCACCGCCCCTATCACAAGCACACGCGGCGGCAGTTTCTCAATCCCGGCGAGATCGTGAAGGTCGATGTCGAGATCTGGCCGACGTCGATGACGTTCGCCAAGGGCCACCGCATCCAGCTCGACGTGCAGCCGCGCGACGGGACCGGAAGTCAGGGCTACATGCACTATCACGCCGACTACAACACCGGGAACAACACAGTGTATGCGGGCGGCGAGTACGAGTCGTATCTGCTGCTGCCGGTGATTCCGAAGACGGACGGGGCCAAGTAATGCTGAACTCGACCGCGCCTCATGCTGAGGAGCATCGCGAAGCGATGCGTCTCGAAGCATGGCGGCCGCCCCATCCTCTCGAGACGTGGCCTGCGGCCGCTCCTCAGGATGAGGCGGAGCAAACTCTGTGAGCGACGTTCGGCCTTCAGCAAAGCCGTCGCGGTGGGACACCCTCGCCCGCGCCGACGTGCTGTCGGGGCTGCTGTTCATTGCGGTCGCGGCGTTCGGCCTGTGGGTGTCGCGTGACTACACGGTGGGCACGGCGCTGCGCATGGGCACCGGTTATGTGCCGCGGCTGCTCTGCTGGATGCTGATGGGGCTCGGCGCGATCGTGCTGGTGCAGGGGCTGCGCGACAAGGCGCCGCCGGTGCGGCCGTCGGCGATGGGGCTGCGCGCGGTGCTTGCGGTGTCGCTGGCGATCGTCGCGTTTGCGCTGAGCATCGAGCGGCTTGGCCTGGTGCTGGCCATCGTCCTGCTCACGGCGATCGGCGCGCTGGCGACCAGGGCGCTGCGGCCGCTGGAGACGGCGATTGCCGCGCTGGTGCTGATCGCGCTGACCTGGGGGATCTTCATTGCGGGGCTCGGGCTGACCATTCCGGTCTGGCCCGACTGGTAGGGGTATGGATTTCTTCGGTCATCTCGCGCTCGGATTTGGCGTCGCACTGACGCCGGCCAATCTGGCATTCGCGTTTGTCGGCGCGATGGTCGGCACGCTGATCGGCGTGCTGCCCGGCATCGGGCCGATCGCCACCATCGCGATGCTGCTGCCGCTCACCTTCCACCTCGAACCGGTGTCCGGCCTGATCATGCTGGCCGGCATCTTCTACGGCGCGCAGTATGGCGGCTCGACCACGGCGATCCTGGTCAACCTGCCAGGCGAAACCTCGTCGGTCGTCACCTGCCTCGACGGCCACCAGATGGCACGGAACGGCCGCGCAGGAGCGGCTCTTGCGGTCGCGGCGCTGGCGTCGTTCTTCGCCGGCACCATCGCCACGTTGCTGATCGCGGGTTTTGCGCCGCCTTTGTCGCGCATCGGCCAGTCGTTCGGCGCGCCTGAGTATTTCTCGCTGATGCTGCTCGGGCTCGTCGCCGCGGTGGTGCTGGCGCACGGATCGGTGCTGAAAGCCATCGCCATGATCGTGATGGGGCTCCTGATCGGGCTGGCCGGGACCGACGGCAACACCGGCGGTCAACGATTTACCTTCGGCATCCGCGAGCTGATCGACGGCATCGACGTGGCCACGCTGGCGATCGGCCTGTTCGGTATCGGCGAGATCATCGCGAACCTCGCGCGGCCCGCCGAGCAGCGATCGATGGTGACGCAGAAGATCACCCGGCTGTGGCCGACCGGCGACGACATGCGGCGATCCTGGCGCGCGGTGCTGCGCGGCACCGCGCTCGGATCCGTGCTCGGCGTGCTGCCGGGCGGAGGTGCGACGCTCAGCTCGTTTGCCGCCTATGCGCTGGAGAAAAAGTCGTCGAAGGAGCCCGAACGGTTCGGGCGCGGCGCAGTCGAGGGCGTGGCAGCGCCCGAGTCCGCCAACAATGCCGGCGCGCAGACCTCGTTCATCCCGATGCTGACGCTCGGCATTCCCGGCAATGCCGTGATGGCGCTGATGATCGGCGCGCTGACCATTCACGGCATCCAGCCGGGGCCGCAGATCATGACCGAGCGGCCGACGCTGTTCTGGGGCATGATCGCGTCGATGTGGATCGGCAACCTGATGCTGGTCGTCATCAACCTGCCGCTGATCGGCATCTGGGTGCAGCTGCTGAAGGTGCCGTACCGCTTTCTTTATCTCGCGATCCTGCTGTTCTGCGCCATCGGCGTCTACACCGTGAACAACAGCTATTCGGCAGTCATCATTGCGGCGTTCTTCGGCGTGGTGGGCTTCGTGCTCATGCGGCTGGAATGCGAGCCGGCGCCGATGATCCTGGGCTTCGTGCTGGGCCCGCTGATGGAGGAGAACCTCCGTCGCGCGATGAAGATTTCCGGCGGCGATCCGATGATCTTCCTCAACCGGCCGATCAGCCTGGGATTGCTGATCGTCGCGGCGCTGCTGCTGGTGATCCTCGTGCTGCCGTTCATCCGCGGCAAGCGCGAGGAGGTGTTCCAGGGATAGGTGCAGCTGGCGTCCCGGATGCAGGGCAGCGTGGAGCCATAAGCGCGTAAACGCGCTAATGCCGCTGCACCGCATCCGGGACACGAGCCGTTATGGCGACACCTCTTCCAGCACGCGGCCTTTCGTCTCGACCGCGAAAGCAGCGGTAATGATTGCCGCCATCGCGGCCACCACGCTGAACCACAGGAACACCGACGATATCCCGCCGGCGATCATGGAGCCGACGGCGATCGGCCCGATGATCGAAGCAAAGCGCAGCCATGCGGTCGCGGTGCCGACGCCGAGTGCGCGTATCCGCGTGGGATAAAGCTCCGGCGTATACAGATAGACGCCGATGTTGATGGTGCTCACGAAGAAATAGGCGAAGCTCATATGCATGAGCACCTGCTCGGCGGTGGGACTGGCGGTGAGCGAAAGCAAGGCGAGGCTGACCGCCGCACAGGCGAACGCGATCGCGAACCAGATCCGGCGTCCGACATAGTCGATGGTGAGCGCGCAGATCAGCGTGCCGAGCAGGCCCACCGCCTGCGTGATCAGGCCGTAGCGCAGCGACACGTCGAGCGGCAGCTTGAACACCGTGCGGTAGATGGTCGGCAGCCAGATCGCGAGGCCGTAGTTGACGAAATAGGCCGAGAACCAGATCACCCAGACGACCAGCGTCCGCCGCAGATAGACCTCGCCGAACAGGTCGGACAGCGAGGCGCGCCGGTCGCTTGTCGCGGTGACGGGTTGCGGCTGTGGCAACGGCTGGCCGGTGGATTTCTGCGTCTCGGCCTCGATCAATGACAGCGCGCGATCGGCCTCGGCCGGGCGGTGATGCACCGCAAGCCAGCGCGGCGATTCCGGCAGCAGTACGCGCAGCACCAGCGCGAGAAGTGCGGGCAGTGCGCCGATGTAGAACATCCATTGCCAGCCGAAATTCGGCACCACCCAGAGGCCGAGCAGGCTCGCGGCCGTGAGTCCGATCGGAAACACCAGTTCGTACAGCAGCACAAAGCGGCCGCGATGCCGCGCCCGCGTCAGTTCGCTGATGTAGACCGCAGCGATGGGCACCTCGCCGCCGAGCCCGATGCCCTGGATCACGCGGAACACCAGCAGCGAGTTGTAGTCCCAGGCCAGCCCGCAGATGAGGCTCATCACCGCGAACAATGCGATCGACCAGATCATCGCCGGCATGCGGCCGAAGCGTTCGCCGATCCAGCCGAACAGCATCGCGCCGATCAGCTGGCCGAGGAAACCCGCGGAGATCAGCAGGCCGATCTGCTGCGGGGCAAGCTTCCACAGCGGCACCAGGACGGGAAGCACGGTCGCGATGGCGAGCGCGTCGAAGGCGTCGAAGAAGGTGGCGACGCCGACGATGATCCGCGTCTTGACGTGCCACCACGAGGTCGGCAGCCGTTCGATCCGCGCGACGACGTCGTCGACCGAGCCGGTCGATGCGGTTGAGCTCATGAAACGCCCCCTGGTTTCGATTAACGCCGACGACTAGTTCTTGCCGGGTTCGAGGCCCTTTGCCTTGATCACCGCTATAGCTTCGGGCGTGCCGAAGTAGCGGATCATCTCCTGCACCGCCGCGCGCGACTGGCCCGCCGCGCCGATGCCTGCCGAGAGAATGGTGACAAGCTGCAATTCGTCCGGCAGCGGGCCGACGACCTCGACACCGCTATAGGGCTTCAACGCGCTGATCTGCTGGATCGCCATTTCGGCCTCGCCGCGCGCCACGATCGGGCCGGTCGAGCTGCCGTCGCCGAGCACGTATTTGGCTTTCATCTCGGCGGCGATGCCGAGCCGCTCGAACATTTTTTCGGTATGGACGCCGCTCGTTGCGCCGGTGGCGGGAGCCGAAAAGGTCACGGACTTCACCGCCAGCAGCGCTGTTCTCAGCGCGTCGGGCGTGCGGATGTCCGGATGCGGCGCGCCGCGGCGAATCCCCACGCCGATCAGCGAACGTGCGATCTCGACGCTCGACCCGGCAACCACCTTGTTGTCCTTGACGAGCTTGCCGATCGCTTCCGGCGTGATGACCACGAGGTCGGCCGCTTCGCCGGCCTCGACGCGCTTCGCCACCTGCTGCGACGTGCCGAAGCCGAGCGTGACCTTGTGGCCGCTCGCCTTCTCGAACATCGGTGCAATGTCTTCGAGCAGCGTCCTGGTGGCGTTGGAGCTGAGGACCTTGATCTCGGCCGCCTGCGCCGGCGCGGTCAGTACGAGAAGCGCCGCCGCGACAAGCCAACGTCCCGCGATCCGCGTTCCCGCGGCTGCCCTGCCCATGAATTCCTCCCCGGCTTGTTTTGCCTGAACGTTATCACGCCGGCCGGGAGCGTCAGGAAGCATTGCCCGGCGTCAGGGCTGCGGATTCGGCATATGCGATGGAAGCGTCAGTCGCCGCCGGCGAGCCCATAGCCCAGCGCACTGACGATGGTGGTCACCTGCTCGCGCAGCGAAGGCAGCGGGATGAACTGCAGCTTCTCCTCGAGCCCCAGCGCGACGAGCCCGTGCGCGGCGGAAAACAGCGATCGCGCCAGCAGTGCGCGCCGTGCCGGCGAGGCGTCCGGCAGAAGTTCGGCGACCGGCTGCTCGATGTAGCCGAACAGCCGTTCGAGGTCGCGCTGATACCAGTCCGGCGGGCTTTCTCCCCGGGCGATACGGTGATCGAACAGCGCCTGCCATTGCCGGCGATGCGACGCAGCGAATTCGAGATAGGCCAGCGCCAGCTTGACGAGCTGGTCGATCGCCCAGTCGGGCCCCCGGCCGGATGTCGCCGCCGCGGTCAGCGCTTTTTCCAGCGCCGCGAGCGTGCGCGCATTGGCGTGCAGGATCAGTTCGTCGAGATCGGCGACCACGTTGTAGATCGCGCCGACCGCGCAGCCGGCTGCGTCGGCGAGCGCACGGGCCTTGAGCCCGGACAGGCCCTGCTCGGCGATCATCCGGACGGCCGCGTCGGTCAGCGCCTCTCTCAACTGCTCGCGGCGGGTGGCCGTATTCATGAGGGCCTTCAATAGGTTAACGCTATCGTGAACGTCGTTCAAAATATTTCTTGAACATTGTTCAAGGCTGATGCAACATATGAACGTTGTTCATAACCCAAGGAGTTGGCCATGAGCAAGTCGTTTTGGACCTTGTTGCGCGGCGCGGTCCACGCCGCCGAGCAGGACGCGATCGACCGCAGCGCGCTCCTGATTCTCGACCAGCATATCCGCGACGCGGCGGCCGGTATCGAGCGGGCCAAGCGGGCGCTGGCGGTTGCCATCGCCCAGGACGAAGCCGAGGGCAGGCGCCTCGATTTCGACCTTGGCCCGGATCGCCGACCTTGAGGAACGGGCCACCGCGGCGCTCGCGGCAGGCCGCGAGGAACTCGCGACCGAAGCGGCCGAGGCCATCGCCATGATGGAGGCGGACCGGGACGCCATCCGGGAAGCCCGCGCGCTGTTCGCTAGGGAGATCGCCCGTCTGCGGCGCGACGTCGCCGGCGCCAGCCATCGCCTCAACGAGCTCGAACGCGGCCGCCGTATCGCCCACGCCGCGGAAGCGGTGCGAAGGCTGCGCTCCGGCGGGGTGCTGCCCGACCACGGCGCCACAGGTCTCGCCGAGGCCGAGGCCACGCTGCGGCGGCTGCGCGAACGCCAGGCCGAGGAGGCCGCGGCCGACGTTGCCTTCCAGACGCTCGAACCCGGCACCGCCGGAAACTCGATCGCCGACCGGCTCGAGGCCGAAGGTTTCGGCCGCCGAACCCGGCCGACCGCAGCCTCGGTGCTGGAGCGTCTGCGCCAGCGCAAATCCGAGCCGGCCAAGTCTGAAGCGACCAAGCCAGATCTCGCCAAGCCTGAGCCCTCTGCGACCACGTCCACCCCTGTCGTCAACCCGGAGCCTGTGTCATGAACCCGCAAGCCGCTCAACACACTCATACTTCAAGCTGGGTCACCTTCACCTACGCCACCTTCATCGGTTCCGTACTGATGGTCGCTTCCGGTATCGCGCTGATGCAGGTCGACATCTGGGTCAAGGGCTATTTCGCCATGGGCATCGTGATGATCATCCAGTCCTGCATCACCATGACCAAGACCATCCGCGACGTCCACGAAAGCGGCAAGCTCGTTAACCGGATCGAGGACGCCAAGGCCGAACGCCTCTTGATGGGCATCGACCAGGGCAAGGCCTGACCCCGGCAACCGCAGCTTAACCGCCCGGCGGTACCCGCTGACGTGGTTCTGCTGCTCGCCTAGACTGCCCCGGGACCGACCGGCCCCGGGGACCACCCGAACCGACCGCGCGAATTGAGGCCATTGCCATGTCGACCTCGCTGCTGACGTCCAGGCGCTTTGCGCCGTTGTTCTGGTGCCAGTTCTTCTCGGCGTTCAGCGACAACTTCCTCAAGAACGCACTCACGTTCCTGATCGTTTTTCACGTCGCCGGAAGCTCCGCGTCGCTCACGCAGCTTGCGGCCGCGGTGTTCATTGCGCCCTATTTCTTCCTGTCTGCGCTCGGCGGGCAGATCGCCGATCGCCACGACAAGGCGATCATCGCGCAACGGTTGAAGCTCGCCGAAATCGGTGTCGCCATCATCGCGGTCGTCGGCTTCGTGACGCATTCACTGCCGGTTCTGTTCGTGGCGCTGTTCGGCTTCGGCGTGATCGGCTCGCTGTTCGGCCCGATCAAGTATGGCATCCTGCCGGACCTGCTGCCGAAATCGGCACTGCCCGGCGCCAACGCGCTGGTCGAGGGCGCAACCTTCCTCGCCATCCTGCTCGGCACCATCGTCGGCGGCCTCGCGGCGAAAGACGGCGGCGATCCGGCGTCGTTCTCCGGTCTGATGCTGGTGTTCGCGCTGCTGTGCTGGGGCTCGAGCCTGTTCATCCCGAAGGTCGGCTCCGGTGCGCCCGATCTCGTCATCTCCAGGAACATCGCCACTTCCACCATCGAGCTGATCAATCATCTGCGCAGCGACCGGCGGCTCTGGTGGGGCGCGCTGGTGACGAGCTGGTTCTGGCTGGTCGGCGCAGTGGTGCTTTCGCTGATGCCGGGGCTGGTGAAAAACGTGGTGGGCGGCAACGAAAACGTCGTCACCATCTACCTCGCCATATTCTCGATCGCAGTGGCGGTCGGGTCGGGGCTCGCCGCCTGGCTCGCCTCCGGCCGCCTCGTGCTGCTGCCCACGCTGGTCGGCGCGGTGGGCCTCACCGTCTTCGCGCTGGATCTCGGCTGGGCAACCTGGGGCCTGCCGCTCAAGCTCGAACAGGCCGGCGTCAACGCCGTGTTTACGTCGGGCCTGGGCCTGCGGATGGCGATCGATCTCGCCGGTCTCGCGATCTGCGGCGGCCTCTACATCGTCCCGACCTTCGCCGCCGTCCAGGCCTGGGCCGGCGCCGATCGTCGCGCCCGCGTGATTGCCGCGGTCAACGTGCTCAACGCCGCCTTCATGGTGGGCGGCACGCTTCTGATCGCGCTGCTGCAGCACGACTCGACCTTGGGGCTCACCGGCCCGGCGGTATGCCTGCTCATCGGCGTGTCGACAGCGATCGTCGCCATCCTCATCGCCAAGACGATGCCGGCGAATCCGATGATGGATTTCCTGTCGATCCTGTTCCGCGCGTTCTATCGCGTCGAGCTCAAGGGTGTCGAAAACCTGCTCAACGCCGGCCATAACCCGATCATCGCGCTCAACCACACGAGCTTCCTCGATGCGGCGTTGGCGCTGTCGCTGCTGCCGAAGGATCCGGTGTTCGCCATCGACAGCGCCATGGCGAAGCACTGGTGGGTCAAGCCGTTCCTGCGCTTCACCCGCGCGATGCCGCTCGATCCGACCAAGCCGATGGCGACCCGCACCCTGATCAACGCCGTCAAAGGCGGCGAGCCGCTGATCATCTTCCCGGAAGGCCGGCTGACCGTCACCGGCAGCCTGATGAAGGTGTATGACGGCGCGGGACTGATCGCCGACAAGACCGACGCCTTCGTGGTGCCGGTGCGGCTCGAAGGCCTCGACGCCACGCCGTTTACCCGGCTGTCCAAGGACCAGGTCCGCCGCCGCTGGTTCCCCAAGGTCACGGTGACCATTCTCGAGCCGGTGAAGCTCTCGGTCGATCCGGCACTCAAGGGCAAGCACCGCCGGATCGCTGCGGGCGCGGCCCTCTACGAGATCATGTCGAATCTCGTTTATCGCACCACGTCGATCGAGCGCACCGTGGTCGAGGCGCTGATCGAGGCGGCCGAGATCCACGGTATGAGCCGCGTCGCGGTCGAGGATCCGCTGGCCGGCACGCTGAGCTACCGCAAGCTGCTGCTTGGCGCGCGCATCCTCGGCGAAAAGCTGATGCCGTTCGCGCCCGAGGGCGCGCCGATCGGACTGATGCTGCCGAACGCCAACGGCGCCGCGGTGACGCTGATGGCGCTGATGTCGGCGGGCCGGGTGCCGGCGATGATCAACTTCACGGCGGGCGTCTCCAACGTGCTGGCCGCCTGCAAGGCGTCCAAGGTCGACACCATCCTGACCTCGCGCGCCTTCATCGAAAAAGGCCGCCTCGAGCCGCTGATCGCGGGGCTCTCATCGGCCATCAAGATCGTCTATCTCGACGACATCCGCCCGACCATCACGCTCGGCGACAAGCTGCGCGGCATGTGGAACGCGAAGCAGCCGCTGCTGGAGCGTAAGCCCGGCGACTGGGCCGCGATCCTGTTCACCTCGGGCTCCGAGGGCACGCCGAAGGGCGTGGTGCTCTCCCACCGCAACATGCTGGCGAACGCGGCCCAGGCCGCGGCGCGCATCGACTTCGGCCGTCAGGACAAGGTGTTCAACGTGCTGCCGGTGTTCCACTCGTTCGGGCTGACGGTCGGCCTGGTGCTCCCGCTGGTCTCTGGTGTGCGGATCTATCTCTATCCGTCGCCGCTGCACTACCGGATCGTGCCCGAGCTGATCTACGGCGTGAATGCCACCATCATGTTCGGCACCGACACCTTCCTCAACGGCTATGCGCGCGCCGCGCACGCCTACGACTTCCGTTCGCTGCGCTACATCCTGGCCGGCGCCGAGCCGGTCAAGGAATCGACGCGGCGCACGTATCTGGAAAAGTTCGGGCTGCGCATCCTCGAAGGCTACGGCGTCACCGAGACGGCGCCTGCGCTGGCACTCAACACGCCGATGTTCAACAGGTTCGGCACCGTCGGCCGCATGCTTCCGGGCATGGAGGCGCGGCTCGACAAGGTCGAGGGCGTCGACGAGGGCGGGCGGCTGTTCGTGAAGGGACCGAACGTGATGCTCGGCTATCTGCGCGTCGAGAACCCCGGCGTGCTCGAGCCGCCGCCGGGCGGCTGGCACGACACCGGCGACATCGTCACCATCGACCAGCAGGGCTTCATCGCCATCAAGGGCCGCGCCAAGCGCTTTGCCAAGGTCGCAGGCGAGATGATCTCGTTCGCGGCGGTCGAGGCGATCGCCGGCGAGCTTTGGCCCGATGCGCTGTCGGCGGTGGGCTCGGTGCCGGATCCGCGCAAGGGCGAACGGCTGATCCTGGTCACGCAGAAAAAGGACCCGACCCGCAGCGAATTCCAGGCGTTCGCCCGCTCGCGCGGCGCGACCGAGCTGATGGTGCCGGCCGAAATCGTCTACATGGAAAAGATGCCGGTGCTCGGCACCGGCAAGATCGACAACATGGCGGTGACGAAGCTCATCAAGGAGCGGTTCGCCGCGGCGCCCGCGCCGCAGGCCGCGGTGGTGGCGTAATCCTCGGCTGTCATTCCGGGACGGCCGAAGGCCGGGCCCGGAATCCAGAGCCAATCCGAGATAGTCGGTTGTGGGCTCTGGATTCCGGGCTCGCTCGCTTCGCGAGCGCCCCGGAATGACTGCGGTGAGAGCAGGCTTCATGTCATCTGCCGGAGTTGCTACGCTTGCCTCAAACTCAAGGAGGCCCGCCATGAACGTCAACGCCAAGCCGCAGTCCACCTTCAAGCTCGAAGCCGTCCATCCCGACCCGTCGCAGGCGCACAAGATGCCGTATGCGCCGGCGATCAAGATCGTCGGCGCCTGCGACCTGATGTTCCTCTCCGGCGCGACGGCGTCGCCGCTCTACCACAACCATCCGCATCAGGATCACGAGCACGTCCATCCTCACTCGATCGAGGACCAGACCCGCAACGCGATGGACGCGATCAAGTCGATCCTCGACAGCGTCGGCGCGTCGTGGGGCGACGTCATCAAGGTGACCAAGTATCTCACCGACTTCCGCGAGGCCGATGCCATGCACAAGACCATGCATGCCTATTTCGGCGACTGGCTGCCGGCCAGCACGACCGTGTGCATCAACCAGCTCTCGTCGCCCGGCGCGCGCATCGAGCTCGACATGATCGTCGCGCTGCCGAAATCGGCGGGGAAGTAAAAGCTGCTCGCAAGAATCGGCCCGGGAAGCGAACCATGCCTGGGCCGGCGCAACGATTGTGACAAGGTCGCTCGCAGCAGGCAGAGTTTCCGATCTGGCCGCGCTCACGCTTAACGTTCGTTAGGCATGTCAGAATGCGGGCGGCCGGCCTCGTACCAAGCGCTGCGGCGCCGGAAAATCGATTAAGGTTTATCGTTCCTGCCTGCGCCGCGCATTCGATTCAAATGCAAATTCGCGCGCTCAGATTTCATAAAGAATGCCGCTTCAATCAATCTTCAGCATAGCCGGATTTGCGCGGTTCACTTCACCAATCCGATACCACCGTCTCCGATATTGCACCTGACAAGAACGTAGAAAATTCAAGCGTCAATCGGGGGACACGGCGTGCGTAAAAGCACCATCATCATGATCGCCTTCGCCGTCATGTTCGGCCTCTTGGCGGTCTTCGTCGCGCAGACCTGGCTCAACAGCGCCGCCGAACAGCGCATGAAGAGCCTCGAGGCCAACAAGAAGCCGGTCTCCACGCGCACCATCGTGGTTGCGGCGAAGCCGCTGCGCTTCGGCAACGAAGTGACGCGCGAGCATCTGCGCGAGGTGCCGTGGCCGGAAGCGTCGCTGCCTGCGGGCTCGTTCGCCAAGGCCGATGAGATTTTGACCGGCGGCAAGCGCGTCGCGCTTGCCGCGGTCGAGCCGAACGAGCCGATGCTCGCCAGCAAGATGACCGGTCCGGGCCAGCGCGCCACGCTGTCGGCGATGCTCCGCGACGGTCTCAAGGCCGTCACCGTCCGCGTCAACGACGTCGACGGCGTCGGCGGCTTCGTGCTGCCGGGCGATCATGTCGACGTGTCGCTGACGCGCCAGATCGACAAGGGAAACGCCACGTCCGAAGTCGTGCTGCAGAACGTGCGGGTGCTGGCGATCGACCAGACCGCCGACGAACGGCTGGAAAAGCCCGCGGTCGTGAAGGCGGTGACGCTCGAGGTCGACGTGATCGGCGCGCAGAAGATGTCGCTTGCTGCCTCGGTCGGCAGCCTGTCGCTGATTCTGCGCAAGGCCGGCGAGGCCAACAACCAGTATACGCGCCGCATCACGCTGAGCGATCTCTCGGGGCCCACCACGCCGGTGGCGCAGGAGAAGAAGGGCTCGACCGGACTGACCACCGTCGCGGTGCGCCGGGCGTCGTCGCGCGAGGAATACAGCGTGCCGGTGGAGAATTTGGGTTTGCGGCTCGCCGCCGATGGGGATCGGTAGCGGGCTGACATACGGGACTACGGGGAAGGCAAAGCAAATGGGTGGGGTCATGAAGGCTGAACGGGTGACGGCGCGCTGGCGGGCGCTGATCGTCGCGGCGACGGCTGCGGCGTTTGCCGCGGCGTCCTGCGGCGAGGCAGCGGCGCAGCGATCGATCCAGATCGGCGGCGCCAAGCGCACCGCGACGGTCTCGGTCTACATCGGCAAGACCGAGGACGTCCGCACCGATACGAGCTTCGTCGAACTGACGGTCGGCGATCCCGAGGTGGCGGACGTCAATCCGCTGACCGACCGCTCGCTGTCCATTCTCGGCAAGAAGAACGGCACCACGCGTGTGTCGGCCTATGCCGAAGGCAAGAAGCTGATCGGGGTGTTCGACGTCGAGGTGGTCTACGACACCTCGCTGGTGAACACCGAGATCCAGCGCCGGTTTCCGTATGCCAGGCTCCGGGTGACCTCGGTCAACGGCCGTCTCATGCTCTCCGGCAGCGCGCCGGACGGTCCCACCGTCGACAAGGCGGTGGTGATCGTCAAGCAGTTCGGTCCGGAGGTGATCAATATGGTCAACGTGACCTCGCCGCAGCAGGTCATGCTGGAGGTGCGGTTCGTCGAAGCCAACCGCACCGCGGGCCGCGATCTCGGCGTGCAATGGAACGTGTTCGGCCAGCACAACAACTCCAACATCGGCAACCGCACGCCGGTGGGCCAGCTTCCGGTGACGCCGACCGGCACCAGCCTGTTCCATCAGCCCAGCACAAATCCCTCCCAAAGCCCCGGCGGACCCAACGTTGCGGGCTCCGGCGTCAAGATCTCGCCGATCGAGATTGCCGGCGTGCTCTCGGGCACCGCGCCGTTCGGCGTCATCGTCCAGAAGATGGTCATGGGCGGCCGCGACATCGACATGATCATCAATGCGCTGGAGCAGAAGGGCATCGCCCGCTCGCTCGCCGAGCCGAACCTCGTGGCGCTCTCGGGCGACACCGCGAGCTTCCTCGCCGGCGGCGAATATCCGGTGCCGGTTCCCGGCGCGCTCGGCCAGGTGACCATCGACTACAAGCGCTACGGCGTCGGCCTCGCCTTCACGCCGACCGTGCTGGGTGGCGGCCTGATCAACCTGAAGATCGAGCCGGAGGTCAGCCAGCTCGACATCAGCCATCCGGTGACGGTCGCGGGCATCTCGGTGCCGCCGCTGATCGTGCGCCGCGCCTCGACCACGGTCGAGCTGCGCGACGGCCAGAGCTTCGTGATCGGCGGTCTGCTGCAGAGCAACGGCCAGAACGCGATCTCGCAGCTTCCCTGGCTCGGCGACGTGCCGGTGCTCGGCGCGCTGTTCCGCAGCACGTCGTACCAGAAGAACGAAACCGACCTCGCCATCATCGTCACGCCGCGGCTGGTGCGCCCGGCGCGGCCCGGCGACATCGTCAAGACGCCGCTCGACTCCACGCTGCCGCCGAACGACGTCGATCTGTTCCTGATGGGCAAGACCGAGGTGCCGCGTTCCGTCGCCCGTCTGATCGACGGCGTGCCGGTGCGTGAGTTCGCCGGCCATGTGCTCGACCTGCCGAAGGGAGTGGCCAATGTCATTGCGGTCCGCAATTAAACCGGTCGCGAGTGCAGTGTTGGTGGGCGTCACGCTCGCCGGCTGCTCGGACCTCTACTTCGACCGCCGCGACACGATCTCGCTCGTTTCCGGCGAGGCGATGGCCGCCAACCGCGTGACGCACATGATCGACCCGTGGCCGGCCCACGCTGCAAACCGCAACATCGCCTACAACGGCGAAAAGGCCGCGGTCGCAGCCGAGCGCTACCGCACCGGCCGGGTGATCCCGCCGGTGAATGCGACCACCAGCTCCGCGGCCTACAGCCAGGCGGCGCAGCAGGCGCAATCGACCGCCAACAGCCAGGCCTCGTCGGCCCCGGCCGGGGGCAACAACAGCAACAGCCCGACGAAATGATCGCTTCGCCGGATATCGGGACACGGACCAGCGCATGACCAAGCCGGCTGCCATCAGGACCAGCGTGGCGGTGCTCACCGCAGACCATGCGTTCGAACAGTCGCTGCGCGCGACCTTCGGGGCGAGCGGGCAGATCGATCTGCGCGTGGTGTCGGGCTCGATCTCCACGGTGGCCGAATTCGCCATCGAAGGCGCGACCGTCGTCATCGTCGATCTCGATACCAGCCGCGGCGACGAGATGCAGGCGCTGGAGCGGATGATGCAGCGGACCGGCGGCGTTCCGCCGGTTGTCGTGGTCGCGCAGAGCTTCGAAGCCGACGTGGCGCGCAGCCTGTTGCAGATGCGGGTTGCGGATTTCCTGGTGAAGCCGGTGCAGCCGCTCGAGCTGGTGCGGACCTGCGCGCGGGTTGCGCGGACGAGCGCCACCGAAACCACAGAAGCACAGATCTACAGCTTCATCCCCTCGGTCGGCGGCGCGGGCGTCACGACCCTGGCGATCCAGACGGCACTCTTGCTCCTCAACAGCGGCCAGCGCGTCCGGCCGACCACCTGCCTGGTCGATCTCGACTTCCAGCACGGCGCCTGCGCCGATTATCTCGATCTCGAACCCCGGCTCGACCTCAAGGAGATCGAGCCGCGGCCGGAACGGCTCGACCGCCAGCTTCTGGAGATCATGCTGTCGCACCATGCCTCGGGTCTCGAGGTGATCGCGGCGCCGAACCGGCCCGCCGAGATGCGCACCTTCGATCCCGACATGGTGACCCGGCTGCTCGATCTCGTCTCGTCGCACTTCGAGTATGTCGTGATCGACATGCCGCGCACCTGGTTCTCATGGACCGACAGCGTGCTGCTCGGCAGCAACAAGCTGTTCATCGTCAGCGAAATGACCGTGCCGAGCCTGAAGCAGGCCAAGGGGCTGGTCGGCGCGATCCGCGAGCGGCTCGGCGACGGGCCGCACCCGCAGGTGATCGTCAACCGCTTCGAGCAGCGCATGTTCGATCCGGGGCTGAAGAAATCCGATCTCGAGCAGGCGCTCGGGCAGGACCTCGCCGGCACCGTGCCGAACAACTACCGGCTGGTGCGCGAGGCGATCGACCGCGGCGTGCCGCTGGACGAGGTCAAGCCCGGCAACAACATCACCATGCAGCTCAAGAAGCTGATGCTGCCGCAGGCGGCCGGCAAGGCGCCGTCCGCCGACGCGCAGGGCCTGATGAAGAAACTCTCGCTGTCGCTCGCGAAATAGCGCCCCAAAGGCGCGGATTTCTCGGGCGCAAATTGTCGGGCGCAGGTTTGAAACACGGAACGACATGACCATGGCCGGCCGATTTTCCGCACGACGCTTCGCTTCCGATCCGGCGCCGGTCGCGGCATCGGAGCCGCCGTCCTTCCTGTCGGTCGAGTCCGCCGTGGCCGAAGTTCCGGCCGAGAGTCCGGCCGAGGCCCCGGTCATGTCGTTCATGACCATGCCGGAGCCGTCCCGGCTGCCGGCCGAGCCCGCCAACCCGCTGCACTCCGACAAGTATCTCGACGCCAAGGTGCGGCTGCACCGCCGGCTGATCGAGGAGATCAACCTTTCGGCGCTGGAGAAGCTGCCCGAGGAGGAGATGCGGCAGCACATCCAGCGGCTCGTCACCCAATACACCGTGAGCGAGCGGCTGGCGCTGAACACCCACGAGCTCAACGAATTCGTCTCGGAAATCCTCGACGAGATGACGGGCCTTGGCCCGCTCGAGCCGCTGCTCAAGGACCCGACCGTCAACGACATCCTGATCAACGGCCACGAGTCGACCTTTGTCGAGCGCCACGGCCTGCTGGAGCCGATCGCCTGCCGCTTCAAGGACGAGGCGCATCTGCTGCGCATCATCAACAAGATCGTCTCCGCGGTCGGCCGGCGCGTCGACGAGTCGCATCCGCTCTGCGACGCGCGCCTGCTCGACGGCTCGCGCGTCAACGTCGCCGTGCGGCCGATCGGCGTCGACGGCCCGCTGGTGTCGATCCGAAAATTCTCCAAGAAGCCGTTCAACCTGAGCAAGCTGGTCGATATCGGCGCGATCAAGCCGCAGATGGCGGAGCTTCTGGCCGCCGCCGTGAAATGCCGCATCACCACGATCATCTCGGGCGGCACCGGCTCGGGCAAGACGACGATGCTCAACGCGCTCTCGGCGTTCATCTCCGAGAAGGAACGCCTCATCACCATCGAGGACGCCGCCGAGCTGCAGTTGCAGCAGCCGCACGTGGCGCGGATGGAAACCCGGCCGCCGAACATCGAGGGCAAGGGCGAGATCCGCCAGCGCGAACTGGTCAAGAACGCGCTGCGTATGCGGCCTGAGCGCATCATCCTCGGCGAGTGCCGCGGCGAGGAAGCCTTCGACATGCTGCAGGCGATGAACACCGGCCATGAAGGCTCGATGGCCACCATCCACGCGAACAACCCGCGCGAGGCGATCTCGCGTCTCGAGCAGCTCGTCGGCATGGCGGGCCTGCCAATGACGATTGCCTCGATCCGCGGCCAGATCGCCGCCGCGGTTCGCATGATCGTCCAGCTCCAGCGCATGTCCGACGGCAAGCGCCGCGTCACCTCGATCGCCGAGATCACCGGCATGGAAGGCGACATCGTGCAGATGCAGGAAATCTACAAATACACGCGCACCAACACCACCGAGGACGGCACCGTCGAGGGCCATTTCGTCGCGACCGGCGTGCGCCCGCGCTTCCTCGGCGAATTGACCGCGCGTGGCATCAAGATTCCCGGCAACTATTTCGATCCGAGCAAACCGCTGTAGCCGATGCCGTTCGAACTTGATCCACTCTATCTGATCTACCTGCTCGTGGCGCTCGCCGCGGGCCTGTTCGTCGAAGCGATCTATCTGCTGGTGTTCCCGGCGCGCTCGTACCGCAAGAACATCAACCGCCGTCTCAAGCTGATGGATGGCCAGACCGACCGCGAGGCGATGCTGGCGCAGATCCGCCGCGAACGCGGGCTGTCCCGCGGCGGCGACTACGCGCTTCCGCTGGTCGCGCTCAACCGGCTGATCCTGCAATCCGGGTTGACCACCGGCATCGGCAAGTTCGCGATCTATTGCGGGATCGGCGCAATGTTTGCGTTCGGCGCCGTGATGCTGACGCGCGGCGATCTCATCGAGGCGCTGGGCGTGGCGCTGTTCTGCTGCACGCTGCTGCCGCTGCTGGTGCTCAAGTTCAAGCGCGGCCGGCGGCAGAAGCAGTTCGGCGCGCAGTTTCCCGACGCGCTCGACATCATCGTGCGAAGCCTGCGTGCCGGCCATCCGGTGCCGATCGCGATCTCGATGGTCGCCCGCCAGATGGCCGATCCGATCGGCACCGAATTCGGCATCGTCGCCGACGAGATCACCTACGGCGCCGATCTCGAAACCGGCATGCGCAATCTCTATTTTCGCCTCGGCCAGGAGGACCTGCCGCTGTTCGTCACCGCGGTGGCGATCCAGAGCTCGACCGGCGGCAATCTTGGCGAAATCCTGGAAAACCTTTCGGGCGTGATCCGGCAGCGTTTCAAGATGCGGCGGAAGATCCGCGCGCTCGCCTCCGAAGGCCGCGCCTCGGCGATGATTCTGTCGTCGCTGCCGATCCTGATATTCCTGGTCATTCAGGTGGTCACCCCGCATTTCTACGCCAGCGTCTGGCACGAAAACCTCACGAAAATCGCGCTCGCCGGCGCCGTCGGGTGGATGCTGATCGGCAACCTCATCATGTTCCGCATGGTCAACTTCAAGATTTGACGAGGGGATGACCGATGGGCGTCATCGACATGTTCCTCGCCGACGGCAACTCCACCATGGTGGCGGTGCTGGTGTTTCTGGCGGCCGGCACGCTCGCTTTCAGCGTGATGGCGGTGATCCGCGTGCAGGGTTCGGTGAAACGCCGCGCCGCCAATATTGGTCGCGTCGGAGACGTCGACGGCGCCGGCGGCTCGCGCTCGCTGCGGCATTCAAGCTTGAAAGCTGCGCAGCGGGTTATCGAACACACCACCAGGCACTACAATTCCGGGGCCAACGAGGAAACCAAGGTGCTGCGCCGCCGGATGATCATGGCCGGCATCTATGACGGGCACGCGGTGGCCTACTTCTTCCTCGGCCGCACCGTGCTCGCGGTCGGGTTGACGACACTCGCGTTCTTCTTGCTGCCGGTGGAGCACGCTTCGCCACAGCACTGGCTGTTCACCGCTGCCGCCGGCCTCGTCGGCTATCTGGGGCCGAGCCTCTACATCGACAAGCGCATCAAGACGCGAAAGCAGGAGCATCAGACCGGCTTTCCGGATTTCATGGACCTGCTGGTGGTGTGCGCCGACGCAGGCCTCAGCATGGAGGCGTCGCTCGACCGGGTCGGCCGCGAGCTTGGCGATTCCTATCCGTCGCTCACCGCCAATCTCCATATGGCCTGCCTCGAGATCCGCGCCGGCCGCACCATGAGCGAGGCGCTGGAGCATCTCGGCGACCGGCTCGGCATCGAGGAGGCGCGCCAGTTCTCGACACTGATCCAGCAATCGGCGGAGCTTGGCTCCAGCATCACCGACGCGCTGCGCGTCTATTCCGATGACATGCGCCACAAGCGCCTGTCGCGCGCCGAGGAGAAGGCCTATAGCCTGCCCGCCAAGCTGTCGGTGCCGATGATGCTCTGCATCTTCCCGGTGCTGTTCGTCGTCATCCTGCTGCCGGTGTTCGTGCGGCTCTATCTCGGCAACTACTGACTTCAAGCTTTTGCGATAAGATCGCGTGATCCGTTCCGGCCGGATCGCCCTAGTCTCGTCACGAGATTGCAGGACACTCCGATCCGAGTTCCAGATACAGGGTGAACCTTATGGCGCTCGATCGCGGAGCGCAGGCTGCACTGGCGCTGCATCGCTTCGGGCTGGGCCCGCGCGAGGGCAGCATCGCGGCGATTGCGTCCGATCCGCGCGGCGCGCTGCGGGCCGAACTCGATCGGCCGAATGCCGGCCGGATCGAAGACGCAAACCTCCGCAGCAGCGGCGAGGTGGCCCGCACGGTGCATCAATACGCCATCGAGCAGCGGGCCCGCGCGGAGAAACAGCCGGACAAACCCGAAATGGCGCCGGCATCCGCCACGGCCAATCCGGGCCCGAGCGTGCCGCAGCAATTCTATCTGGCTGATGTGAAGGTGCGTTATGGCGCGGCGACGGGCGCCGACGTCGGATTTGTCGAGCGGCTGGTCTGGTTCTGGTCGAACCATTTCTGCGTCTCGGCGGAAAAGAGCGAGGTGCGGCCGCTCTGCGGCGCCTACGAACGCGAGGCGATCCGTCCGCATGTGCTCGCCACGTTTTCGGCAATGCTGCTCGCGGCCGAACAGCATCCCGCGATGCTGCGTTATCTCGACAACACCCGCTCGATCGGCCCGGATTCCAGGGACGGCTTGCGGCAAAAGCGGGGGCTGAACGAGAACCTCGCCCGGGAGATTCTCGAGCTGCATACGCTCGGCGTCCGGTCCGGCTACTCGCAGGACGACGTCACGCGGCTGGCCGAGGCGCTGACCGGCTGGACCACCATTCCGTTTGCCAATGCCTCGGAGAAGGGCGGCGAATTCCGCTTCAATCCGCACGCCCATCAGCCCGGCGCGCGGACCGTCATCGGCAAGACCTACGGCGCTGCCGGTGTGGAGCAGGGCCGGGCGGTGCTCGCCGATCTCGCCCGCCATCCGGCGACGGCGAAGCATGTCGCAACCAAGCTCGCGGTTCATTTCGTCGCCGACGATCCGCCGCAGGCTTTGGTCGAGAAGCTCTCGCGGCGTTTTGCCGAAACCGAGGGCAATCTCAAGGAACTGGCGGTGGCGCTGATCGATGCTCCCGAATCGTGGAGTGCGCCGCGCGAGCGGCTCAAGCGGCCCGGCGAATGGATCGTCGGAGCCATGCGCCTGAGCGGCTTCATGCCGCCCGACGTCCGGCGCCTCATGCAGATGCAGGTCATGCTGGGAGAGCCGGTGTGGTGGCCGCCGGCGCCGAAGGGATTTCCCGACGGCTCGGCGGCATGGCTCGAAGGCATCGCGCAGCGGATCGACATCGCCAACGAGATCGCGCGCCGGGTCGGCGAAACCCAGCGCGACGCCACAGGCATGGTCGATGCGGCTTTGGGCCCGCTCGCCTCGGCGGAAACCAGCCAGACCGTCCGGCGTGCGGAAAGCCGCACGCAGGCGCTGGCACTGCTGCTGATGGCTCCGGAATTCCAGAGACGGTGATGACATGATGTTCGAACCTCATGCGCCGACCCGCCGCCAGCTCCTGCTCGGCTCCGGCGTGCTGTTTGCCTGGGCGCACATGCCGCGGCTGGCGCTCGCCGAAGGCCGCGATCCGCGCCTGCTCGTCGTGGTGTTGCGCGGTGCGCTCGATGGTCTCGCCGCGGTACCGCCGGTCGGCGATCCGGACTGGGTGCGGCTGCGCGGCGACCATGCGCTGACGGCCGACGGCGCGACGCCGACGCTGCCGCTCGACAATTTCTTTGCGCTCAACCCGGCGATGCCGAACCTGCACCGCATGTTCAAGGCCGGGCAGGCGAGCATCGTGCATGCGGCGGCTTCGCCGTATCGCGAGCGTTCGCACTTCGACGGCCAGGACGTGCTGGAAAGCGGATCGGTCAAGCCGGGCGTCACCGGCAGCGGCTGGCTCAACCGCGCGCTGGAGACATTGCAGCCCGCGCGCCGCGTTCAAGGCCGCGAGGCGTTCGCGGTCGGGCCGATCACGCCGCTGGTGGTTCGCGGCAAGGCGCCGGTGCTGTCCTGGACGCCGCCGCGGCTCCAGCCGGCCGGCGACGACCTGACGGCGCGGCTGCTCGACCTCTACCGGCACACCGATCCGGCGCTCGCCCGCGCATTGGAAGAGCGGCTGGGTCTCGCGGCGATCGTGCGCGAGGGCAGCCAGGATTCTGCTCAGCCAGATCCCGCAAAGCCCGGTGCGGCGAAACCGCCCGGCCCCGGCGCGGCTGCGCGCGTCTATTTTGCGATGGCGGCCGGCGCCGCGGCGAAGTTCATGGCGCGGCCGGACGGCCCGCGCATCGGCGCCCTGGCATTCGACGGCTGGGACACCCACGCCGCCGAAGGCGCGGCCAACGGCCGGCTGGCGATGCTGCTCGGTGCGCTCGATGCGGCGCTCGCGGCGTTCGAGACCGGCATGGGCGACGCGTGGAAGGAAACCGTCGTCGCCATGGTGACGGAGTTCGGCCGCACCGCGCGCATCAACGGCACCGCAGGCACCGATCACGGCACGGCGACCGTGGCGCTGCTTGCCGGCGGCGCGGTGAAGGGCGGCCGCGTGATTGCCGACTGGCCGGGGCTCGGCGACGCCGCTCTCTACGAAGGACGGGACCTCAGGCCCACGACCGACCTTCGCGCGGTCATCAAGGGCGTGCTGCGCGATCACGTGCGGGTCGATGCCAAGGCGCTTTCGAGCGCTGTTTTCCCGGGCAGCGATGCTGTCGAGCCGCTCGGCGGCCTGGTGCTCTGATCGCCGATCGATCCGATAAATAAACATTTAGTATCAATGGTTTATGGGGTCTGAACGGGCCGGTTCCAACACAGCGAAATGTTAACCCTCCTGTCCTAGTTTCGCGGTTGGAGCGTGGGTATGCGGGTGTGGGTGGGTCGGATCGCGTGTGCGGCCGCGTGTCTGTTGTGGCTCGCGGGCTGCGAGACCACATCCACGTCCGACAATCCGTTCAAGAAGCTCTCCGAGACCTTCAGCTCGATCTCGCTCGAAAAGCCGCTGGACCAGGACGTCACCGGCTCGATCGTCACGCCGGCCGAATCCACGCCGGGCCCGTTCGGCACGCCGGCGATACCACCGCCGCTGAAGCCGGAGCTTCTCGGCAACGACCCCAACGACGACCTCAGTGTCGCCAAGAAATATTATCGCCAGGGCAGCTACGGCCTCGCCGAGCGGCATTTCCGCCGGGCGGCCGAATTGCATCCGCGCGACGCCGAAGCATGGGTGGGCCTGGCCGCGTCCTATGACCGCCTGCGCCGCTTCGATCTCGCCGACCGCGCCTATGCGCAGGCGATCAAGCTGATCGGCGAGACGCCGGAGATCATGAACAACAAGGGCTTCTCCTACATGCTCCGCAGCGACTATCGCCGCGCCCGCGCGATCCTGCTGGCAGCCCAATCGAGAGCGCCGGACAGCCCGCACATCGCGGCGAACCTGCAATTGCTCGACCAGGCCGAGCGCAAGGCCAAGGGCGTCAATTAAATTCTCTTCATCTGTGCCTGGTGCGAGGCGACCGCGGATTGCACGGTGCCTCTCCGCGTATAACTATGGCCGCGGAGGCACGCGTGTTCGACGCTCTCAGAAATCTCGTCACTGAATTTGCCGGCGGCGAAAAGCAGGCCGGCGATTTTGCCGATGACGACTTTCGCGTCGCCTACGCGGCGCTGCTGGTGCATGCGGCGGCGATCGACGGCAACGTCTCGGACCGCGAGCGCGACAAGCTCACGTCGCTGTTGAAGCAGCGCTTCGATCTGGATGACGAGGCCGCAAGCCGGCTTGCCGAGCAGGCGACCGCCGCGGACGCCCGGGCGGTCGATCTTTATCGTTTCACGCGGCTGCTCAACGAAAAGCTCGACGAGCCGGGGCGGCTGCGCATGATCGAGACCATGTGGGCGATGGCCTTCGCCGACGGCGCCGCATCCGAATACGAGGACAATCTGATCTGGCGCGTGTCGGACCTGCTCGGCGTTTCGTCGCCGGAGCGGATCGCGTTGCGCCAGCGCGCCGCGGCCGGGCGAAACGGCGGAGCATGAAGCCGGTTGCGGTCATCACCGGCGCGTCGGCCGGCATCGGCGCCGAGCTTGCGCGGGTGTTTGCCGCGAACGGCCATGAGCTGGCGCTGGTGGCGCGCCGCGAGCAGCGGTTGCGCGAGCTTGCGGAAGAGATCGCCGCGTCCGGCCGCCCGAAGCCGCTGGTGCTTTCGGCCGATCTCGCGCAACGCGATGCCAGCGCCGAGCTTGGGCGCGCGCTCGCGGCCAGCGGCTGCGAGCCGCAATACGTCGTCAACAATGCGGGCTACGGCCTGATCGGTCATGCGGCGGAGATCGACCGCGCCGGGCAGCTCGAGATGATCGACCTCAACGCCCGCGCATTGCTCGACCTGTCGCTGACCTTCGTCGAAAGCCTCAGGCGGCATCGCGGCGGCATCCTCAACGTCGCCTCGGTGGCGGGTGTGATGCCCGGCCCCGGCTCGGCGGTTTATTATGCCAGCAAGGCGTTCGCGCTGTCGTTCAGCGAAGCGCTGCATCACGAGTTGAAGCCCCAAGGCGTGCGCGTCACCTGTTTGTGCCCGGGCCCGGTATCGACCGAGTTTCAGATCCGCGCCGGGATCACACCGTCGGGAGACAATCCGCTGGTCGACGTATCGGCCGCGCGGGTCGCGGAGGAGGGCTATCGCGGCCTGATGCGCGGCAAGCGGGTGGTGGTGCCCGGCCTGATCCCGAAACTCTTGTTCGCGCTGGTGCCGCGGATCGTGCCGAAAAGCTTCCTGCTGGCACAGCTCGAGGCGCGGCAGATGGCGCGCCGGAAGCGGTCACCCGAATCCTGAAGCGCGAGCCTTGAGCCGGTGGCATATCGGCCCCGCAGGCACGATCTTGCAATTGCGCATCAACCGGATAGGACTGGCATGCCGATTGCCTTTGTTTTCGGCATGATTCCTTTGCACCACACTTCTTTGCAACGTGAGAATTCTGGAAATATGCGCCCGCCGGTTCTGATCGTCCTGCACGGCGAGCTTTCCACGCCCGGCCGGGTCGCCATCCAGCTCCGCAACCGCGACATCCCGCTCGACGTGCGGCGTCCGCGCTTCGGCGACGAATTGCCGAAGACGCTCGAAAACCACACCGGCGCGGTGATCTTCGGCGGGCCGCAGAGCGCCAATGACGACGACGAGGTGGTCAAGCGCGAGATCGACTGGCTCGCCGTCCCGCTGAAGGAGAAAAAGCCCTATCTCGGCATCTGCCTCGGCGCGCAGATGCTGGCGAAGCATCTGGGCGCGCGCGTCTACAAGCATCCCGACGGGCATGCCGAGGTCGGCTATTACCCGATCCGCCCGACCGCGGCCGGGCGCGAGCTGTGCCGCGACTGGCCCGATCATGTCTATCAATGGCACCGCGAAGGCTTCGACCTGCCGGACAAGGGGGTGCTGCTGGCCGAAGGCGATTCGTTTCCGGTGCAGGCGTTCAGCTACGGCCACCTCGCCTACGCGCTGCAATTCCACATGGACGTCACCCACGCCACCATGTGCCGCTGGACCACGCGCGGCCACGAGCGCATGACCTTGCCGAACGCGAAGCCCCGCGAGGCGCATTTCGAGGACCGGCTGATGCACGATCCGGCTTGCCGCTCCTGGCTCGGCGAGTTCATCGATCAGTGGCTCAAGCCGTGCGAAGCGCCGGTGGCCGCGATCGGCAGCCACCGCCCGCCTCAGCGCCGCGCCTCGAAGCTCTCCACCCTGTAGAGCGGCGCGAACACCTTCCGGCCGATCGCCACCACGATCAGCGCGCCGATGCCGCCGACCAGCACCGCCGGAATGGTGCCGAGCCATGATGCCATCAGCCCGGCGCGGAAATCGCCGAGCTGGTTGGAAGTGGTGACGAACAGCGAATTCACCGCGCTGACCCGGCCGCGCATGTCGTCGGGGGTCTCGAGCTGGATCAGCGTCATGCGGATGACGACGCTCAGCATGTCGGCTGCGCCAAGAATGGCCAGCAGGGCCATCGACAGGATGAACGAGCGCGACAGCGCAAAGATGATGATCGTGATGCCGTAGGTTGCGACCGCCGCGAACATGATGCGGCCGATGTGCTGCCGCAGCGGCTGGTATGCCATCAGGCCCGCCGTAATCAGCGCGCCGATGCCGGGTGACGCGCGGAGAAGGCCGAGCCCCCAGGCGTCGGTACCGAACACATCGCGAGCGAACACCGGCAAGAGCGCGAACACGCCGCCGAGCACGACCGCGAACAGGTCGAGCGTGATGACGCCGAGCACGATCGGGTTGTGCCGAATGTAGAAGAAGCCCGCGAACAGCATCGCGAGACTCAAGGGCTCGCGCAATCTGGCGGTGCGCTCGACCGTGACCGTGCTGATCAGGATGCTCGAAGTGACGTAGAGCGTCGCGCACAGCGCGTAGACCAGGATCGGGCTCACCGCATAGAGCAGTCCGCCCACCGCGGGCCCTGCGATCACCGCGACCTGCGTCGCGGAGGCGCCCGCCGCGGTGGCACGGGCGAGCAGCGACATCGGCACGATGCCCGGCAGCAGCGTGGAGAGCGTGGTCTGCTCGAAGGCGCGGGCCGAGCCGGTGACGAACACGACGGCCAGCAGCGATTCCCGCGTCATCCAGCCGCCCGCGGTGCCGAGCGCCAGGGTCGCGCCGGCGAGGCCTGCGACGAGCTGGCAGATGCTGATGATGCGGCGGCGGTCGTAGCGGTCGGCGATATGACCTGCCACCAGTACGAACAGCGCGGCTGGCACAAATTGGGTCAGCCCGACCAGTCCGAGGTCGAGCGGATTGCGGGTGAGGTCGTACATCTGCCACGCCACCGCCACCGTCTGCATTTGTAATGCCACGGTGCTGGAAACGCGGGACACCCAATAGCGCGCGAAGGGACGATGACGCCGGAGCTGCGTGCTGGAAGGGTCTTCGGAACTCATGGAGCCTTTTCTGGAACCGTGTCGGCCTTGTCCCGGCGGCGTCCGGATACCGGCATGCAAACTTGAGGGGGACCGCGATCTGCCGGCGGATTGTAGGCTATCGCGGGGCTGGACGGGGGCCTGGACATGACTATCTTCAGAACAAATTCCTCTGGCCCGGTCATGGATGCCGAGCCGCGTCACGTCCGGTCGCCGCGTCAATCGCGACCGTCGCACCCGCCGGAGCCTAGCCGGGCTTGCAGGAGCGCCGCATGCTGGACCTGAAAGTGAAGCAAAGTCCGGACCCGCTGCTGTCCGGCTCGCTCGAAAGCGAGCTTCAGGCGGCGATCCCGATTCTGGACCTCCTGCCGATCGCCACCTGCATCTGCGATGCCGACGGCCGCATCGTCCAGTACAATCGCCGGGCGGTCGAGCTTTGGGGTCGCGTGCCGGAACCCGGCCAGACCCACGATCAGTTCACAGCCCGCACCCGTTTCTTTAGTCTTGGTGGTGACGAACTGCCGCGCTCCGTCCTCGCGGAGGTTCTCCGCACCGGAAAAGCCGTGCGAAACGAAGAGATCACGGTCGAACGCGGGCAGGGCGAGCGGATGGCCGTACAGGTCAGTATCGACCCCATTCTGGACGCACGCGGAAAGCTGATCGGCGCGATCAACTGCTTTCAGGACGTCACCGAGCGCCACCGGATGCTCGACGCCCTCAGCCGCAGCCAGCAGGATCTGCGCGAGCAGCAGGAGCGATGGAACTCGACTTACGAGCATGCCGCCATCGGCATCGTCGAGATCGACGCGGAAGGCCGCTTCCTTCGTGTCAACGAAGCGATCTGTTCGATCGTCGGCGGCACCCGCGAGGAGCTGCTCGGCTGGAAGCTGTTCGGCCGCACCCATCCGGACGATCGCGACGTCGACGGCGAGCTCTATCAGCGCCAGGTCAAGGGCGAGCTGGAGTTCTACTCGATCGAGAAGCGCTTCATCCGCAGGGACGGCCGCACCATCTGGATGGGCGTGCGCTCATCGACGGTGCGCGACCCCGACGGCAAATTCCTTTACGGCGTGCGGGTGGTGCAGGACATCACCGAGCGCAAGGAGGGCGAGGAGCGCCAGAAGCTCCTGATCGACGAGCTCAATCACCGCGTCAAGAATACGCTGGCAACCGTGCAGTCGCTGGCGACGCAGACTGCGCGCGGCGCCGACACGCCGGAGGCATTCCGCGAGGCGTTCGAAGGCCGTCTGATCGCGCTGAGCCAGGCCCACGACCAGCTGACGCTGCGGCACTGGCGCAGCGCCGACCTTCGCGCCATCGTCAGCGGATCGACCGCACCCTATCTGTCGCGCCCGGATCAGCAGCTCAGGATCGACGGCGATGCGATTACGCTGACGCCGCGGGTGGCGCTGACGCTGGCGCTGGTGCTGCATGAGCTGACCACCAACGCGTCGAAATACGGCGCGCTGTCGGCCCCCGAGGGCCGAATCGAAATCTCGTGGCGGGTCGAGCCGCGGCCGGGAAAGCCGTCGCGGCTGCGGATCGAATGGCGCGAGCGCGACGGGCCGCCGGTGGAGGCGCCCGAGCGGTCGGGCTTCGGCTCGCGCTTCATTCAGGGCAGCGTCGCGACCGAGCTGTTGGGCGTGGCGCGGATGGAGTTCGAGCCCGAGGGGCTGCGCTGCACCATCGACGTTCCGCTCAGTGCGGGTAAGGCTGAGGGCTAGAGTTCGTTCACCATCACTCGGCGCTTCAATGTGAGTGGATCGAACTCTACGCCGCTCCGCCGCGATAATAGACCATCACCACGTGTTCGGCTTCGGCGAAGAACAGCCAGCGTTCGGTCAGAACGCCGGCGGTGGCGCTGCACACCGCAAGCGCCGTGATCGCGATCGTGACAGCGCCCGGCATGTTCAGAAGCAGCAGTGCGACGGCTGCGGCGAGCGGCACGACGAACAGCAGAAGCATCGTCAGGAACCGCAGCCTGCGCGCATGACGCCGCGCCACCTGATAGCCCATCTCGCGCATCACGAAGTTTGGCTGGGTGTGCGGCGGATCGAGCGGGCGCACCGTGCCGAGATGACCGAGGCCGGTGGCCTGCTCCGCGGTCCAGGTCCTGTCGTCGCGGTCGATGGCCGACCAGTAGCGCATCTTGAGCTCCCAGCCGAGCGACAGCAGAAGCGCGCCGGCGGCGGCCGCCCAGCGCAATTCGTAGCCGAAGACGGCGAGGAAAAACGTGAGCAGCACGCTGCCGGTGGCCAGCGCCAGCACCAGATAGATCGGCGTGACGGCCGACCGGTTCCAGGCGCGGATGGTCGGCAGCGTTGCGTAGATTTTTCCGGTGCACCACACCGTGACGATGGCGCACGGCACCGACAGCAGCGCGCCCACGATGATCTGTCCGGTCTGGGCTTCGCCGAACACCCAGCCGAGCCCGAGCACGGCAATGGGGAGATAGGTGACGATGGCGGCGACGCCCTCGCGCGACAGCCACGAGGTGCGAACCTGCGACAGCGCGCGCCACGCCCGTCCCGGACGCCCGAGATGGAACGTTGAGGTGAGAAGCCCGATGGTGATCAGCGCCACCGCCGCGCCGAGCGCGAAGAATCCGAACACCGGATCGCGCGGCACGAGGTCGAACAACAGCGCCGCCGCGAGCCCGATCAGGAGCCCGTAGCCCGCGCCGGAGGCCGTGGTGAAGATGATGACCGAGTAGGCGGGATGCATCGTACGATCAACGGGACAAGGTCTTGTCGGCCCAGGCAAAGAAGCGGTCGGCGAGCGAGCCGGAATTCGCCGCGGGCGCTTCGCTTGCGGCCGGCGCCGCAGCCGCCTGATCGCGGCGCGCACGCGGCGGCAGGTATTTGTTGGTCGGCTTGAAGCCCATTTCGGGCAGCAGGTCGAAGCCCTGACGCTCCTTCACGAGCTGCGACACGGCGCTTGCCGGATCGCCGAGGTCACCGAAATGCCGTGCGCCGGTCGGACAGGCGCGCACGCAGGCCGGGATGCGGTCCTCCGGCGCAAACGTCGTGTTGTAGATGCGGTCGACGCACAGCGTGCATTTCTTCATCGTGCCGTCTTCGTAGTCGTATTCCCGCGCGCCGTACGGGCAGGCCCAGGAGCAGAGCTTGCAGCCGATGCAGGTGTCCGGATTGACCAGCACGATGCCGTCGGCGGCGCGCTTGTAGGACGCGCCGGTCGGACAGACGGTGACGCAGGCCGGCGTCTCGCAGTGCAGGCACGAGCGGGGAAAGTGCACGGTGCGGCTCGAAGCGCCGTCGCCGACCTCGTAGGAGTGCACCCGGTTGAGCCAGGTTCCGTGCGGATCGGGGCCCTGGTTGTCCTGATCGGTGAGCGGCGCCGAATAGCCGGTCGCGTTCCACTCCTTGCAGCTCGTCGCACAGGCGTGACAGCCGACGCAGGTGTCGAGATCGATCACCAGGCCGAGCTTCTTTTCGGTGTGCGGCGGCAGCGCAGTCATGACACGGTCTCCGCGCTCGCGGCGAACCGCGCCGGCAGGGGCTCGAAGCGCGGCGAGGTCTCGCCCTGCTCGTCGGCCGCGGCCTTCTCGATGCTGACGCGCAGGTCGTACCAGGCCGCCTGCCCGGTGATCGGGTCGCTGTTGGAGAAGCGGTAGCCGCCCTCGCGCTCCGGCAAGAGCTCCGCGATCAGGTGGTTGAGCAGGAAGCCGCGGGTGGCCTCCGGCGCTTCCGGATCGAGGGCTGCCGCCCCCGAGCGCCGGCCAACCGCGTTCCAGGTCCATACGGTGTCGGGATTGACGCCTTCCATCAACCGCACGCGGCCTTTGACGCGGCCGATCGGACTTTTGATCCAGACCCAGTCGCCGTCGGCGATGCCGAGCGAAGCCGCGCGCTCGCGGTTGATGTAGAGGCAGTTCTCCGCGGTGATCTGGCGGATCCAGGCGTTGTGCGTGCCCCACGAGTGGTAGATGTGCATCGGCCGCTGCGTGATGGCCGACATCGTGAAGCCGCTGCCGTCGAGCATGTCGTTGTCGAACGGCGGATACCAGAACGGCACCGGATCGAAATATGTCTCGATCCGCGTGCGATGCGTGTCCGGCGCCTTGACCGGGCCGTGACCGCGCGCCGCCAGCCGGAACTTCTGCAACGGCTCGAGGTAAAGCTGGAACACCACGGGCGCCGCCGCGCCGATGAAGCCCACCTCCTTGGCCCAGTCGAGATAGGCCTTGTTGGCGTGCTTGTAGTAGCGCTGCTCGGGCGCCAGGTGATGCTCGTGGAAGCAGCCGTTTGCGACATAGGCTTCGAGCTGCTTCGGGTTCGGCGCGCCGCGGCCGTAAGCTTTGCCGTCGTCGCCGCGAAAGCCCGCCAACGAGCCGATGCCGGGCATACGCTCGTGCAGCACGATGTAGTCCGGATAGCCTTCGGGAAAACACGCCGCGCCATCGGCGGTGACGAAGCCCGGCAGTTTCAGCCGCGTCGCGATGTCGATCAGCACGCTCTGGAACGCGCGCACGTCGCGATCGGGCCGCACCACCGGCTGGCGGATCGCGTCGGCCGGGCCGTCGGGGCCGGAGATCGGCCGATCCAGCAGCGAGATGCAGTCCCAGCGTTCGAGATAGGTGGTGTCCGGCAGGATCAGGTCGGCATAGGCCACCATCTCGGATGAATAGGCATCCGAGTAGATGATCTTCGGGATCTTGTATTCGCCGGTCGCCGCATCCTTGGCGGTCAGGTGCTTGAGCACGGCCGGAATGTTCATCGACGAATTCCAGCTCATGTTCGCCATGTACATGAACAGCACGTCGATCGGATAAGGATCGCCGATCGCCGCATTGGTGATGACCATGTGCATCAGGCCGTGGGCTGCGAGCGGCGCGTCCCACGAATAGGCCTTGTCGATCCGCTGCGCGCGGCCCCTGGCGCCGACCAGCAGATCTTCCGGGCCTTGCGGAAATCCGAGCGGCGCGCCCTTCAGCGGCATGTTCGGCTCGGTGGCGCGGGCCGGGCGGTTCGGCGGCGGCGTCGGCCGCGGGAACGGCGCCTTGTAACGGAAGCCGCCGGGGCAATCGATCGAGCCCAGCAGGATCTGCAGGAGATGCAGCATCCGGCAGGTCTGGAAGCCGTTCGAGTGGGCCGAGATGCCGCGCATGGCGTGCATCGACACCGGGCGGCCGACGGTCTTCTCGTGGCGCCGCCCGGTCCAGTCGGTCCATGGCTGGTCGAGCACGATCTGCTGCTCGAAGGCGGCGTGCGCGAGTTCCTGGGCGATTCGCCTGATGGTCTCGACCGGGACGCCGGTTTTCTCCGCGGCTTTTTCCGGCGTGTACGCGTCCGACAGGAACCGCTCGGCGATCAGCGCGAAGCCCGGCCGCGCGCTGCGCCCGTCGGCGAGCTTGAAGGTGCCGACCAGCGCGGGGGCGATGTCGATGCGCGAAGCGTCGACGAGCGTGCCCGAAGTCTTGTCGAAGGCGAGCGGCTTGCCGTCGGCGTCGCGGGCGAACAGCCCGTCGTCGGCGGCCTTCGGATCGTCGATCACCAGCCAGTGGGCATTGGTGTAGCGCGGCGAGATAGTCGAGATCGATCTTCTGCGCCCGCATCAGTTCGTGGATCAGTGCGCCGACGAAGATGCCGTCGGTGCCGGGCCGGATGCCGATCCACTCGTCGGCGATCGCGCCATAGCCGGTGCGGATCGGGTTGACGGCGACGACCTTGACGCCCTTCTCCTTGAGCTTGCCGAGCGCGGTCTTGAGCGGGTTCGAGGCGTGGTCTTCGGCGACGCCGAACAGCATGAAATAGCGGGTGTGCTCCCAGTCCGGCTCGCCGAACTCCCAGAACGAGCCGCCGAACGTATAGAGTCCGGCCGCCGCCATGTTGACCGAGCAGAATCCGCCATGGGCGGCGAAGTTCGGCGTGCCGTATTGCTGCGCGAACCAGCCGGTCAGCGCCTGGCTCTGGTCGCGGCCGGTGAAGAAGGCGAGGCGGGTCGGATCGCGGCCGCGCACCTCCTTCAGCCAGGCGGTCGCGGTCTGCAGCGCCTCTTCCCAGGTGATCTCCTCGAACTCGCCGGAGCCCCTGGGGCCGACGCGCTTCATCGGCGCACGCAGCCGCGACGGCGAAGTGTGCGTCATCAGGCCCGCGGAGCCCTTGCCGCAGATCACGCCCTTGTTGACCGGGTGATCGCGGTTGCCGTCGATGTAGCGGACCTTGCCGTCCTTCAGGTGCACCCGGATGCCGCAGCGGCAGGCACACATGTAGCAGGTGGTGGTCTTGATCTGGTCGGCGGACGGCTCGGACAGCGCTATGGCCGGATCGTGATGTCCCATTCGCCGCTATCCCGACCGGGCCTTTCAGGAAACATCCGCGCTCTGCGGCGGGCGTTCCTTGGAATCTTGTTCTCCGTTCTAAAGTGCCACCGTCATCCGCCGGGTACAACGCCCACGACCGCGGGCACGGCTGCTCACCCACGCAGTGCACAGGCGGCTCACTCCGGCGCGTGGAATGAGGTGTCGACCGGGGATCGGAACTGCGGGTTGTGGAGAAATCGGGCGGTTGGTGGAGCCGAGCGGGATCGAACCGCTGACCTCCTCATTGCGAACGAGGCGCTCTCCCAGCTGAGCTACGGCCCCAACCTTGGACACCCGAGAAATCCGGGAATCCGGCAACGAATTGGGCGCCATTTACGGCTGGTGGGGGGAGAGTCAAGAATGGGCCGGTTTGGCCCGTTCTGCTGGTCCAGGTCGTGTCCGGGTTCTTGTCCGGACCCTTGGCTTGTTCCGCGGCACCCGAGCGGCTAGTTTCGCCAAATCGAACTCAAATCAATCAACACAAGCAATGCGCGCCCTCTTTCTGGTCATCGACCTCGCCCTGAATTTGTACATTTGGCTGCTGATCGCGGCCGCCGTGCTCTCGTGGCTGGTGGCATTCAACGTGGTCAATGCGCGCAACCAGGTCGTGGCCATGGTTGGCGATTTTCTGTACCGGATCACCGAGCCGCTGCTTCGCCCGATCCGGTCCGTCATGCCGGATCTCGGGGGCATCGATCTCTCTCCGGTCATTTTGATCCTGATCATCATATTTATTCGCTACGTCATCGCTTTGTACATTCTCCCCAACGTCTTCTGACGTTCCGCGGAACCATGCGCCCCTGGACCGTCACCTCCGGCGGTCTCACGGTCGTCGTGCGGCTCACGCCGCGCGGCGGGCGTGATGCCATCGACGGCATCGAACGGCGCGACGACGGTCAATGGGTGCTGAAGGCGCGCGTGCGCGCGGCTGCAACCGAGGGCGAAGCCAACGCCGCCCTGGTCGCGCTGCTGGCCCGCGCCGCCGGTGTCCCACCGCGGAGCGTCGCGCTGGTGTCCGGCGCCACAGCACGCATCAAGCGCCTGACGATTGCGGGCCACGGCCCAACGCTGGCCGCCGCGCTGGAGAAGGCATGCGGCGTGAGCTAGATAATCCGGCATGACCGCACGCATCATCGACGGCAAAGCCACCGCAGCGGAGCTGCGCATCAAGGTCGCGAGCGAGGTGAAACGCCTCGTCACGCAGCACGGGGTCACGCCCGGATCTGGCGGTCGTGCTCGCGGGTCACGATCCGGCGAGCGAAGCCTATGTCGGCAGCAAGGCCAAGGCGACGGTCGAGACCGGGATGAAGTCGTTCGACCATCGCCTGCCGGACAGCGTCGGCCAGGACGAGCTGCTGGCGCTGGTGAAGAGGCTCAACGCCGATCCGGCGGTGCACGGCATCCTGGTGCAATTGCCGCTGCCCAGGCAGATCGACGCGCAGCTTGTGCTCAACGCGATCGATCCGATGAAGGACGTGGACGGCTTTCATCCGGTCAATGCCGGGCGGCTCGCCTCGGGGCTGCCGGCGCTGTCGCCCTGCACGCCGCTCGGCTGCATCATTCTGGCAAAGACCGTGCATGCGTCGCTCGCCGGCCTGGAGGCGGTGGTGATCGGCCGCTCCAACATCGTCGGCAAGCCGGTGACGCAACTGCTGCTCGCCGAGAATGCCACCGTCACGGTTGCGCACTCGAAGACCCGCGATCTGCCGGCGGTCTGCCGCCGGGCGGACCTGCTGGTGGCCGCCATCGGACGGCCGGAAATGGTGCGCGGGGACTGGATCAAGCCCGGCGCGACCGTGATCGACGTCGGCATCAACCGCGTGCCCGGCGCCACGCCCGGCAAGTCGAAGCTGGTCGGCGACGTGAACTTTGCGGAAGCCGCGCAGGTCGCGGGCGCCATCACGCCGGTCCCCGGCGGTGTCGGTCCGATGACCATCGCCTGCCTGATGGTCAACACCGTGCGCGCGGCCTGTGCGATTCACGGACTGGCTGCGCCGGGCGTTTGACGGCTTGAACCTTGCCCTTCGCTGCCCGACCAATGCCGAAGGGACGACGAATCATGCGCAGCATTGCAGTATCGCCTCTTGGTTTGATCGGATTGGCGCTCGCGGCCGGGAATGCGGCAGCGCAACCGGCCGGTTCGCCGGATGCCATCGAGCGCGCCTACACGCCGCTCGATCTTGCCAAATGCAGCCACAAGCGCGGCCGCGAGGTCGAGGACTACGGCTCGTGGCGATGCGCGGGTTACGACGGCAATTTCGTGTTTGTCAGCGCCGGCGATCAGCGCACCTATATCAGCTACGGCCCGAAACCCGCCAAGACCGTCGCGTCCGGCGAGACGCTCGCCTCGTTCAACAGCGAGGGCAAGACCATCGAGTGGCGCATCGAGCGCAGGAACGGCAAGCCGGTTCCGTTCGCCACCATCCTGCGCTGGAACACCACGGTGATGCAGGACAGCGGCGACCGCGTGCGCGGCCAGGTGCTGGTGGTGACGCGGCTCGACCCCGGCGGCGTGTGCCATGTCGGATATGTCGACGGTCGCGCCAATCCGAACGCCAACGATCTCGCGGTGCAACTCGCCGACACGCGCGCTCGCAATTTCAAATGCGGCAAGGACAAGCCGGTGATCGTCGGCGAAAAAGGCCCGGGCTTCAGCGGGCCGTACAACGACTAGAGCACTTTCCACTTGTCATGATGCGTATCCGGCATTTCGGAAGTAGTTGGCGCATTCATCTGGTGGAAACGCGTCGAGAAGCAACGCAATGCGGTTCCAAAGGCCGTCGACGGATCGCTCAGCAGCCTTTCGCAGCAGTGCTTTAAGCTTGGCGAACAACTGCTCGATCGGGTTGAAGTCCGGCGAATAGGGCGGCAGATAAAGCAGCGTTGCGCCCGCGGCCTCGATCGCTTCGCACACACCAGGCACTTTGTGGGCGCCCAGATTGTCGAGGACGACGATGTCGCCTGGATTGAGGCTCGGCACAAATCTGCTCGACATAGGCGAGGAACGTGTTGCCGTTCATCGGACCGTCGATGACGCAAGGCGCGGTCAGTACGCTTGACCGCAAGCCCGCAACGAAGGTCGTAGTTTTCCAATGACCGTATGGGATTTTGCCAACCAGCCGTTGGCCGCGGGGAGCACGGCCACGCAGCCGCGCCATCTTGGTGTTGGTACCACTTTCGTCGATAAGATCAGACGGTCGGGGTCAAACTTGGATTGGTTCTCGGCCCATGCCATGCGTGCCGCAGCGACATCAGGCCGATCCTGCTCGGCCGCGCGAACGCTTTTTTTTGAAGCTGATGCTGTGCCGGTCGAAAAACCGCCAAATCGCGCTGATCGCTGCCTTCTGCTGCCGTTCCTCGAGCAGTCGGCACTGGATCTCCTCCAACGTCAGGTCGGGTTCCTGCCGTACCAAATCCAGCAGCCACTCCTCGTGCTTCTTCAGCGGCGATCGGCTCTGCCCCCGGTTGGATTTAGCTTCAAAGCTACCGGTTTCCCGCCAGCGCTTGGCCCAGCGGACCGCCGTTGCATCCCCGATCACAAACTGCCTTGCAGCTGCTCGCGCTGCCGCCCCGGCCTCAATCACCTGGATCACTCGAACTCGCAGATCGTTCGAATAGCCCATCGCAGCCTCCTCAGATGAGGAGACAACAGAATCTTATTCGCCGCCTACAGGGAATCCCCCGATCAAAAAAGTGGAAACTGCTCTAGCAGCGGAAACAGAGGTCGCCTCCAGTCGCGGCTCAGTGTCGGCAGGCGAACACACAAACGTTTGGTTTTTTTGCCGGAACGCTACGTCAAATAGCACGTTGCCCTGCAGCAAAAGGGGGTGCGCAATGTCGGATTCCCAACCCTGCGACCACTGCGCTGGACCCACCAGGTTCACCGCTCAATTGGCGCCGCTTGGCAGCGAGCCGGGCCACCGCATTCATTTCTGTCCCGCTTGCGAACGATATACGTGGACGACTTGGCGCATCACACAGCAGCAACAGCAGCCGCAGCCGCAGCACAAAGGCAATTAGAGTTTGTTGTCGCGTGCCTGTGACGTCTCTTGATGACGTCTCTTGGGCTCTGAATTCAAAAGGGTGGTCGCCAAACAAAAAGCCCGGCATCGGCCGGGCTCGCATCCATCGTTTCAAATTCGATTCAGTTGTTCCAGGCGAAGGCAACCTTTTCGAGATTGCGTTCGCCGAAGCGCTCCGACGAGCGCGCCACCGCCTTGCCGCCGAGCGCGCGGTAGAATTCCACCGCGGGATCGTTGTCCGACAGCGCCCAGATCACCAGGCTCTTCAATCCGCTCTGCGCGAGATCGCGCCGCGCCGAGGTGAACAGGCGGCGGCCGAAGCCGAGCCCCTGATATTCCGGACGCAGATAGAGCTCGTAGATTTCGCCGTCGTAGAACAGGCTGCGCGCGCGATTGCGTCCGTAGTTGGCGTAACCCGCAACCTTGTCGCCGAACGCGAGGATGGCGATGCGGCTGCCTTTGCGGATCGCGCTGTCCCACCAGTCGGGACCGCGGCGCATGATCAGCTTCTCGAGTTCGACCGCGGGAATCACGCCCTGATACGCCGCGCGCCAAGCCTCATCGTGAGTTTCGGCGACCGCAGCTGCGTCGGACGATTTTGCCCGGCGAATCTCGATCAGGACTGTGCTCATATGCGGATATGAGCAAGCGATTCCGCAGCCTTCAAGCCCGTTGTTTAATAAACGGGTAACGATGTGGATTACTGGCTGCACTGCACGCGCATGCAAACCTCCGGTTCTGAGCAAACCGGCATGCCGTCTGGATTTGCCGGGATGTGGCTCCGATGACACGCAAGGGATTGAATTTGCTGCTTTCGTTCGCTGCGCTGCTGTTATTCGGCGTCGAATCGGCCCGCGCGCAGCTTTCGATCGGTCCGCAAGGCCCGGAAGACGGAGTGATTTGCCGGCAGAGCTGGCTCATTCCGGCACAGGATCGAATCACTCTGATGCGCACCAGCGTCTTCCGGCCGCAGGGCGCCGGTCCGTTTCCGCTGGCGGTGATCGCGCACGGGTCGACCCAAAATGAGATTCGCAGGGCAGGCTTTCGTCAGCCGCAATACACGGCGCTGACCGAATGGCTGGTCGCGCGCGGCTACGCGGTCGCCGTGCCGCTGCGGCCGGGTCATGGCGAGACCGGCGGGCCGTACTACGAAGCGCAGGGCGGCTGCGCCAATGCCGACTTCGCCAAAGCCGGGCAGGGCGCGGCGTCGAGCATCGAAGCCGCGATCGACTTCCTCGCCCGGCAGGCGTTCGTGCGGAAGACCGGCGCAGTCGCGCTCGGCCATTCCGCCGGCGGCTGGGGTGCGCTCGCGCTCTCCACGCACGCCTTGCGTCCGCTCGCGGGCGTGGTCGCGTTCGCTCCGGGGCTCGGCGGCCGCATCGACGATGTCGCCGGAAAAAACTGCGCGCCGGACCGGCTCATCGCCGCGGCAAAACTTATGGCGAGAAGGCGCGCGTGCCGGCGCTCTGGCTCACGGCGAAGAACGACAGTTATTTCCCGCCGGCATTGTCGAAGCGGATGGTCGATGCATTTCGCGCGGGCGGCGGCCGCGTCACCTATGAGCTGCTGCCCGCAGTCGGATCGATGGGCACGAACTGATCCTGGCGCCGGCCGCGGCCTGGGCATCGTTCCTCGAACGCTTTCTGACCGGCACTCGTTAGCCCGTTGGCCGGCTGGGGCGAATCCTGACATCCGCCGCACTTCGTGCGGCGACTTCTCCCAATGGGAAAGGCGAACCCACTTGCGGCACCGCCGGTTCAATTTCGCTGGATCAAACTCTAAACCGCCACGGCTTCCTTGGACCGCTCGGCGCGCTTGCGGTCGTTCGCATCGAGCAGCTTCTTGCGCAGCCGGATCGACTGCGGCGTCACCTCGACCAGCTCGTCGTCTTCGATATAGGCCAGCGCCTTTTCCAGCGACATGCGGATCGGCGGGGTGAGCCGCACCGCCTCGTCCTTGCTGGTGGTGCGGATGTTGGTGAGCTGCTTGCCCTTCAGCACGTTGATCTCGAGATCGTTGTCGCGGGTGTGCTCGCCGACGATCATGCCGCGATAAACCTTCCAGCCCGGCTCGATCATCATCGGCCCGCGGTCTTCCAGCTTCCACATCGCGTAGGCGACCGCCTCGCCCTGTTCATTGGAGATCAGCACGCCGTTTCTGCGGCCGGCGATGTCGCCCTTGAACGGTGCGTAGGCGTGGAACAGGCGGTTCATGATCGCGGTGCCGCGCGTGTCGGTGAGCAATTCGCCCTGGTAGCCGATCAGCCCGCGGGTCGGCGCGTAGAACACCAGCCGCACGCGGCCGCCGCCGGAGGGCTTGAGCTCGATCATGTCGGCCTTGCGCTCCGACATCTTCTGTACGACCACGCCGGAGTGCTGCTCGTCGACGTCGATCACGACCTCCTCGATCGGCTCTTCCATCTCGCCTTTTTCGTTGCGGCGGATCAGCACCTTGGGCCGCGACACCGAAAGCTCGAAGCCTTCGCGGCGCATGGTCTCGATCAGGATGCCGAGCTGCAATTCGCCGCGGCCGGCCACTTCCATCGAATCCTTGTCGTCGGATTCGCGCACGCGCAGCGCCACGTTGCCCTCGGCCTCGCGCAGCAGCCGGTCGCGGATCATGCGGCCGGTGACCTTGCTGCCTTCGGTGCCGGCGAGCGGCGAGTTGTTGACGCGGAACGTCATGGCAAGCGTCGGCGGATCGATCGGCTGCGCCTGGATCGGTGTGTCGACCTCGGGATCGCAGATGGTGTGGGCAACGGTCGCCTCCGGAAGACCCGCGATGGCGACGATGTCGCCGGCCTCGGCGTCGTCCACCGGCACGCGGTCAAGCCCGCGGAACGCCAGCACCTTGGTGATGCGGCCGTTCTCGATCAGCTTGCCGGTGTGGTCGAGCACCTTCACGGCCTGGTTCGGCTTCACCGAACCGGAGGTGATGCGCCCGGTGATCAAGCGGCCGAGATAGGGATTGGCTTCCATGATGGTGCCGAGCAGCCGGAACGGTCCGCTGTCGATCTTCGGCTCCTGCACGTGGCGTAGAACGAGCTCGAACAGCGGCTTCATGCCCTGGTCTTTCGAACCTTCGAGACTTGTAGCCATCCAGCCTTCCTTGGCCGACCCGTAGAGGATCGGGAAGTCGAGCTGCTCGTCGGTCGCGTCGAGGGCTGCGAACAGGTCGAACACCTCGTTGATGACCTCGACCGGCCGTGCGTCGGGGCGGTCGACCTTGTTGATGACGACGATGGGCTTCAGTCCCATCTTGAGCGCCTTCGACACCACGAACTTGGTCTGCGGCAGCGGCCCCTCGGCGGCGTCGACCAGCACCAGCGCGCCGTCCACCATGTTGAGGATGCGCTCGACCTCACCGCCGAAGTCGGCGTGGCCCGGCGTGTCGACGATGTTGATACGGGTGTCCTGCCAGACGATCGAGGTGGCCTTGGCCAGGATGGTGATGCCGCGCTCGCGCTCCAGGTCGTTGGAGTCCATCGCGCGCTCCACCTGCCGCTGGTTGTCGCGATAGGTGCCGGATTGCTGCAGCAGCCGGTCGACCAGCGTGGTCTTGCCGTGGTCGACGTGGGCGATGATGGCGACGTTGCGAAGTTTCATACGATGTCCAAAAGCCGTCGCGGGCCTGTAGGCCCGCGGGTGGCGGTAAATCCGGATGCTTGGTTGCGGCGCAATATAGTCAGGATCGGAGTTGAAGCAATGGCCGTTTCCTGGCCTCGGAGGCGGCGCCAAAAGCGTGGTTACTGCCGCGGTCCGAGGGCCCATGTTGGACGAACCGCGGTCAGGCTCCGGCCGAACGGCGGGCCCAGGGCCCGAACTGGAGGCGATCCGGCAGGGCCTCGCGCATCATCAGCATCTCGCCGATCGTCTCGGCCGTAATCAGCCCTTTGAGCCGGCCTTCCGCATCGATCACCCCCACTGCCGGGGCCGATTGCTCCTGAAGCACGCGAAAGGCTTCGTCGAGACAACTGCGATGGCCGACCGTCGGGACCGGGCTCGTCATGGCGGTCGCGACCGTGACCTCCGGCCCGTGTTCCTTCAGCGTCTTGATCAGGTCGTTGCGTCCCAGCACGCCCACCGGCTGGCCCTCGCCATCGACCACCGGAAATTCGTTCTGGCTGGTGCGCAGCAGGAGGTCGACGGCCTCCTCGATGGTGGCGCCAGGCGCGAGCGTTGCAAACTGCGTCATCATGGCTGCGCTCGTCGGCACGCCCCGCGACATGGCGCGCACGGCGACGAGCTGCGCTTCGGAGGCGGCGGCGAGATAGACGAAGATCGCGATGAAGATCAGCAGCGGATTGCCGAACAGGCCGATGAAACCAAGGACAAACGCCGCAAACTGCCCGACCGAGGCGGCGATTTCGGTCGCCCGCGTGTAGCCGAGCCGGCTCGCCAGCGCCGCTCGCAGCACGCGGCCGCCGTCCATCGGAAACGCCGGGATCATGTTGAACAGAACCAGGAACAGGTTCACCACCGCGAGCCTATCGATCAGCGGCACGGAACCCTTGTCAACGCTGGCGAGGTTGCTTCCGTCAAGCGAGGCGCCGAACACCAGCACCAGCACTGCGGCGATTACGACATTCACGGCGGGTCCCGCTACGGCCACCAGGAATTCCTCGACCGGCTTTTCGGGAATGCGTTCGAGTTGTGCGACGCCGCCGATCGGCAGCAGCGTCACAGTCGGCGTGGTGACTCCGAACCGCCGGGCCATGAAGATATGGCCGAACTCGTGCGCCACCACGCAAGCGAACAGCAGCAGCATAAAGGCAAGAGATTCCCAAGCCGCGCTCGGACCGCCGGAGACATAGCTGCTGAAGAAAATCCAGATCAGGAACAGCAGGAACGTGACATGCAGCCGGATTGCCGTGCCGGCAATCGAACCAATGTTGAACGACCAGCCCATGGAAAGCCTCACTGTTCCGCCACCGCATCGGAAACTTAAGGTGTTCCGGCACTTTTACGAGGGCCAGGCAGTGCATTCGATGCCGTGAGCCGATTAAAAGGGGTGAACGAGGGGGCTTAGCAGCTCCCGGAGGACCTTTGCGGGCGCTCACCGTTGGTGGATCACAGCGAAGCAACCGTCGCCAGCGGACGCGGTGGCTGCCCGTGCAGCGCCGTGCGCCGGTTGGACACCGCCTGCTCGGCGCGCTCGGTCGACAGCGTGTAGGCCATCATGGCGGTTTCATCGAGCGCGCTCGCCTCGACCTCCTGAATCATCCGGGTCTGGATTGCGTCGATCTCGGCCTGCAGCTCGTCGAGGATCTGGATTGATTCCGCGGTGCGCGCGCTCTTGGCGATGTCGAGCAGCCGCTCCAGCGTGTGCAGCCGCCGCACCCGGTCGCCGGCCTTGTTGCAGGTCAGCAGGCCCGCAAAACCCGAGCCGAGGAACGACACCAGCATAATGCCCAGGTAGAAGAAACCAGCCACAAACGGCCGGCATGGGATTGAGCCCGTACGGCGTGTCGTTCGACATTACCAAGGCAGGGCGAACGTCCCACGATCGGCGTAATATGCTTGCGAGGGGACTTCGAACCAGGGAAGAGAAGTCATGGCACAGAAACTGACCGGACAGGACCGCACCGACGCGCTGCGCAAGCTCGGTGGCTGGAGCGAAGTGTCCGGCCGCGACGCCATCAGCAAGAAATTCGTGTTCAAGGACTTCAACCAGGCGTTCGGCTTCATGACGCGTGCGGCGCTGGTCGCCGAGAAGATGGATCACCATCCCGAGTGGTTCAACGTCTACAAGACCGTGGACGTGACGCTGGCCACCCACGATGCCGGCGGCGTCACCGAGCTTGACGTCAAGCTCGCCACCGAGATGGATCGGCTCGCCGGCCTCTAGCTGGCGCACCTTGCAGCCGGCCCATGCGATGACCATTTTATTGGCTGCGGGTTTTTGTGGAGGGGTGCATCCATGCGGTTTGCACGTGCGGCGGCGATGAACGACCGGGAGAGTATGGACCACGAGCGTTTCAAACGTGACGAAGCCACCGTGCTTCGCGATTTCTGGGGCAAATTCCAGAGGCTTGCCGCGCAGATCCCGTTCGCCGAGGACCTGCTGACCGCCTATTACTGCGCGTTCGACCGCGCCACGCCGAGCCACGTGCGCTTTGCGCTCATCGGCGCGCTCGCCTATTTCATCTCGCCGCTCGACATCCTGCCGGACCTGCTGCCGATCATAGGCCTTACCGATGACGCCGCGGTTCTGGCCGGCGTGGTGCGGCTGGTGTGGGGCAATATTCAGCCTGAGCATCGCGAGGCGGCCCGGCTGAAGCTCGAGCGGATCAAGGAAGGGTCGCAGGCTTAAGCATGATCCCGAAAAGTGTGAAGCGGTTTTCGGAAAAGATCATGCTCAAACCATGACCCTCAGCGGCGCAAGGCCTGCTCGATCTCGCGGTCGATCCGTTCAAGCTGTTCGGTGAAGTCGGCGCCGCTGAGCTTGATGCAGGTTTCCCGGCAATCGATGACGGTCCAGAGCTCGCGCTGCTTCTCGATGGGCAGATCGACGAGCCTGATGCGCAGCCGCACGATCTCCCGGCGCCATTGCGCCAGCCGTTTTTCATCACAGGAAGGCACGCCGATGGCTCCGCCAGCGCGCCGCATCTGCCCCGACAATACGCCGGGGCGGGATTTGGTTTCAAACGTCTGCGGGCCAAGGTTAACGGCGCGCCGAAGGGAACTTCAGCGCCGGAATTCGACGGTGTCCTCCAGCGTGACCTTCTCGAAGTCGTTGACCAGGATTTCGACCCGCACCTGCCAGACGCCGGGAAGCGGCAACTGCAGGCGATCCACCCGCCAGGCTGCGCCTTCGATCTGGGTGGCCGGCATGCGCAACGGCTCGATGCCGGCGTCGGGCTTGGCGAAAAACAGCGTGACCTCTTTCGCGGACAGCGGCCCGAATTGCCCGTCGAGGATATTGACCGCGATCCTGCGGCCGGATGCGCCCGCGAGCTCGATCGTGAGGTCGGCCATCGCCTTCTCGCCATGGATGTGCAGATGGACGGCCGATTCGGCCGCGGCGATCAGCGAGCGTGGCGGCGGCGTGAAGCGCCAGCTTGCGACGAGGCCGAGCACGACAACAACGACGGCAATCTCGGTTGTGATCGACCGGACCAGCCGCTGCGGCGCGATGGGGTCGCCTGCAACGACGCGCGGCGTCAGCACAGTGCGATTGACCGCGGCGAGCGCGATCAGCACGGCAACCGCAACGAGCTTGGCGCAGAGCACGAGGCCGTAGCCCGTCGTCCAGAGCGCATCGAATTGCCTGAGCTGGATCACGGCCAGTGCGCCGCCGCTTGCGACCAGCACGACGACAGCGAGCGGGATCGCCCGCGAAAACCGCATCAGCTCCGCGTTCCGCTGTTCGGCGGCGCGCATCGCGGAGGCAAGCGGCAGAAGGGCTCCGATCCAGAATGCAACGGCCATGGCGTGCACCAGCACCGCGGCCCGGGTGAGAACCTGTGGGGGTGCCGCGGCGGCGTGCCCGCTCCCGGCCAGCGCGATGCCGACGCCGGCAAGCGCCAGCGCGGCGAGCCATTTAATCTGCGCGTCGAGCGCGATCCGTCCGGCGGCGAGCGACATCAATGCGATGATCGCGGTCCAGCCGTAGGAGGTCGCAAGCCCGGCCATCCAGACGCGCGGCTGCCGCAAATCCGGCAGCGTCAGGCCCAGCACGTCGATGCCCTGCAATCCCACCGACACGATACAAGCCACAAGCCCGCATTCCAGCGCGACCGCGACGGACCGGCGCGTGCGTGGCGTGAGCGGGCCGCCCGCGATCCAGGCGGCATAGAACGCACCCCCCACGCCGCAGAACAGACCGACATAAAGCACAAGCCGGGCGAGCCAGATCGCCACGCGCAGCGGACGTTCGGCATCCGCCGGCGAGCGCGCCGCCGGCGCGGCCTCCGGTGTGACGCTTGGCGCGCCGACCGAAAACATGAGCGCGCCGCCGATCGGATGACCGTCGAGCGAGATCACGCGCCAGCTCACCAGATGCGTGCCGCGCGCCAGCGCCTCGGGCAGCGCCGCGACGAGCGTGTTGCCCGCCGCGGCGACGTCCGTGAGGTCCGTCGTATCGCCGTCCGGCCCGACCAGGCGCAGCGTGAGCGGCGACACCGGCTCGTTGAAGGTGAGCTTCAGCGCCGCCGGCGGACGCGCGACAACCACGCGATCCGCCGGCTCGCTGCTGATCAGCGCGGCGTGCGCCAGCGCGTCGGTCCGGATGACCGCCGCGGCGATGAGCGCGAGAGCGATCGCGACGATCCCGCGGATCCGCCGGAAGACCCGAGGCATCAATGCCGGTGTCCGGTTCCCGGCACGAGCTTCAACGCCGGCGCCGGCTCCTTATAGTCGGACGCGGTTTTCCCGGCGGCCGGGATCTCGATCCAGCGGTGCACGCCCTTCTCGCACTCCTGCACCACCGGGAAGTAGACCGGCCTGGCGGTGTCGAGATCGCCGGCAAGGAAGCCCTGGAACGTGAATTCGTCGTACCAGTCGTCCGGCAGCTTGCCGCCCGACCAGACGATCTCGGTGACGCCTTCGGTCACCTTGCGGTGATAGAGGTCGTAGGCTTTCGGATATTTCGCGACCGTGGTGGCGAGCGTCCAGCCGGGCTTGGGCATCGGCTTCACGCCGATGACGCCGTCGGGAATTTTGACGCGGATCGCGGTGGTGGCGGTGCCTTCGCAGCCGTGCGGCACGCGCAAGGTCGCCTTGTAGGAAGCGCCGGCCTTGGCCTCCTGGTTTTCCAGCGTGACGTGAGCAAGCGCGGTCGTGGCCCATGCGGCGCCGAGCGCGCCGGCGAGAAGAAAGCGGATCATAGTGATTGTCCAATGTTCGCGTTGAATTCAAATTCGATGCGTGGCGCGCAATGCGCCTCGCACAGGCTTGATCGTTCAGGCGAAGCTTGGAGGCGCGCGGGAAAGGCCTGCGCGCGGCGGCGGGCGATACGCGGCAATGACAACCGGCGCAGACGAGATGCGTCCCGCGATCGCGAAATGGATTGCGGCGAGCGGCGCCGGGCCTGACTCCAGCCCCAGTGCGGCGGCCGCGGCCGCGCAGACGATGCAAGGCAGTTTTTCAGGGGTTCTGCTGTCGCCGTTCGATGGCCGATCGCGGTCGCCCGAGTGGCAGATCACGCCGAGTGGGTCGAACGCGGTCGTGCGCGCCGCGGCCATCGTCGTGCCGAAGGCCGCGAGAAACGCCTGCAGCGCGACGACATAGCAAAGCGCCACGCGCAGCGTGCGAACCCAGCGGGAATTGGAGCGGCGAAACATCGCGGGCGTTCCTGTCGCGCGGACGTGTACCACGCCTGATCATAGCACAGAAGCCGTTACGTCTTTTGTAACCCACGCAAAAGCAAGAACCCCGGCGCTGCGCCGGGGCTCTCTTCGTCGACTTCTCGTGTTACTGCGCAACCGGCGGCGGGTTCATCGCCATCTCGGTGGTGCAGCGGTCCTTGAACAGCACCGCGCCCTCCGGCGTGTACTCCTTGCTCAGGCAGGTGCAGGGACCCGGCGTCGCCACAACCGGGCGGGCCGCGACGTAGACCGGCTGGGACACGACGACCGGCACCGGCTTGTAGATCGGGTGGTAGACCGGCTTCGGATACAGCGGCCAGTTCACGCCCGGCTTGCCCGGCTTGATCGGATTGGTCGGGATGATCTTGATGGGCTTGATCTGGCTGATCGGCTTGATGATGCCGGGGCCGCCGTTGCCCGGCATCTGGTTGCCCGGTCCGGGCTTGCCCGGCTTGGCGCTGGCATTGCTGATGGCGAGGCCAAGCGCCGCGAAAGCGGTCAGGGCCAGGATGGTGGACTTGCGAAACATAGTGACGCTCCTTTGGTGATCCTGGCCGGCCCTTGGACCGCGTCCTTGCGGATCGTTTTGATTGCCTATCCGGAGCATTCGTCGGCGGGCGGTTCCAAAGGTTCAGCCGCGAGGTGTGGCAGAGTGCTGATTTTTCGAAGATAAACGGGCGTTTAGGTGAGAGCGCATAATCCGTTCATCGCGCGCCGCCACGAACTCCTCGCTACTCGCACGATCGACGCGCTGGCTCGTCGCGCGCTACGGCTTCAGCACCACCTTGCCCATCACCTTGCGGCCGGCGATCTCGTTCAGCGCGTGCGCGGCATCGCTCAGCGGATACGCCGCGTGAACGTGGCCGCTGATCTTTCCCTCGGCGCACCAGCGCATCAGGTCCGCCATGTTCCCGCGATGTCCGTCCGGATCGCGCTCGGTCCACGAGCCCCAGAACACGCCGCGCACGTCGCAGCCTTTGAGCAGCACCAGGTTGAGCGGCAGCTTCGGAATTTCGCCCGCGGCGAAGCCGACCACGAGATAGCGGCCGAGCCAGGCGAGCGAGCGCAGCGCCGGCTCCGCATATTTGTCGCCGATCGGGTCGTAGACCACGTCGATGCCATGCTCGCCGCCCAGCGCCTTGAGCCCGTCGCGAAGATTGCCCGTTGCGTAGTTCACGCCGTGATCGGCGCCGTGCTCGCGCGCGAACGAGAGCTTCTCATCGGTCGATGCGCAGGCGATGACGCGCGCGCCCATGATCTTGCCGAGCTCGACCGCGGCGAGGCCCGTGCCGCCCGAAGCGCCGAGGACGGCCAGCGTCTCGCCGCTCCTGAGCTCGCCGCGCTGCTTCAGCGCGTAATACGAGGTGCCATAGGTGACGATCAGGCCGCAGCCGCGGTCGGCGTCGAGCCCCGCGGGCATTTTCGCCAGCCGTGTTGCGGCGATGGCGAGCTTTTGCCGCGCCGCGCCCCAGCCCGAATAGCCGATCACGCGGTCGCCCGCGGCAAACCCGGTCACGCCTTCGCCCAGGCTCTCGACGGTGCCGGCGAATTCCGCTCCGGGCGAAAACGGAAAGGCCGGCTTGTACTGGTACTTCCCGGCGATGATCAGCAGGTCGAAGAAGTTCAGCGCCGCGGCTTCGACCCGTACCACGGCCTCGCCCGGCCCGGCCACCGGGTCCGGCAGGTCGGCCACCGTCAGGTCCTCCGGCTTGCTCGGGCCGGTGCAGATCAATGCTTTCATGGTGAAAATTCTCAGGTTCTGTCTGGCTTCTCTGGCATCCGGCCTTACAAGGTGCCCACCCGTTTTCCACCGAAGGTCGAATGCGGCGCTGCGGACTTTCAGTTCCCGATTTTGCCCATTATCCGGTTATACTTACACTGGTACGGTGCTTCGTTCCCCGGTCATGCGAGAGGCCAATGAAGGTCAATAAACCGCGCTCCCTCGTTCTTCTGCCGCTGCTTGCCGCAGCGGTCGCCTTGCCGTCCGCAGCTTTGGCGCAGCCGAGGCCTGCGGCGACAAGTCCCACGGCGCAAGCGACGCTGCTCGGCCAATACGGCGACTGGGGCGCCTATGCGGCGAGCCCGGGCGGCCGGAAGGTCTGCTTCGCGCTGTCCAAGCCCACGTCGCAGCAGGACAATCCGCCGAACCGGCGCACCGCGGCCAATGCAGTCTACATGTTCGTGTCGACCCGGCCGGACGAGAAGGTGAACAACGAGATTTCGCTGCTGGTCACCGGCTACGCCTTCAAGGCGAACACCGAGGCGACCATGACGATCGGCGGCGGCGGCTTCCCGATGTACACCCAGAACGACGGCGCCTGGGTCAAGAACGCGGCCGAAGAGGCGCGGCTGATCGAGACCATGCGCAAGTCCGCCGACGCGGTGGTCAAGGCGCAGACCTCCAAGGGCACCGCCACGACCGACACCTTCTCGCTCAAGGGCATTTCCCAGGCGCTCGACCGGGCGGCGCAGGAGTGCCGCTAGCAGCGTACCGCCAGGCGTCTGGCGGCGCGGGCGCAGAGTTCCCATCTAATGATCGTGGCGCGCCGTCCGCGCGCCACTTTCGTTTGTGGTAAAAGCGTTTTCGAGGAAAACGCGGCTATGCAAGCAAAAGCGTTTTCGAAGAAGACGCGTCGATGCACGCAAGAGAGACAGGCGCCGATCAACCGCGCCGCCAAACCATGACCGCTGCCTTGCAGACCGACATCCCGCTGGAGAAGACGCCGCTCGAGCGCTACGTGCCGCCGGCGAAGCCTTCGCTGGTCGGGCTGACGCGTGCGGCGCTCGCCGGGGCGCTCGGCGCGGCAGGCGTCGCGCCCGCCCAGCAGAAGATGCGGGTGCAGCAGCTCTGGCACTGGATCTATGTGCGGGGCGTGCAGGGCTTCGACCAGATGACCAGCGTGTCGAAGGAGCTGCGGGCCGTGCTCGACAGCCACTACACGCTGGCGCGGCCCGAGGTGGTGGCCGAGCAGGTTTCGGTCGACGGCACGCGCAAGTGGCTGCTTCGGCTGCCCGGAGAGGTTGAGGGCGAGCGGCCGCACGAGGTCGAGTGCGTCTACATTCCGGAGTCCGACCGCGGCACCTTGTGCGTCTCCAGCCAGGTCGGCTGCACGCTGACCTGCTCGTTCTGCCACACCGGCACGCAGCGCCTGGTCCGCAACCTGACGCCGGAGGAGATCGTCGGCCAGGTGATGGTGGCGCGCGACCGGCTCGGCGACTTCATCGGCAGTGAGCGCGCCCAGGGCCCGGGCCTGCCGACCGAGGGCGAGCGCTGCGTCTCCAACATCGTCATGATGGGCATGGGCGAGCCGCTCTACAATTTCGAGGCGGTGCGCGACGCGCTCGCCGTGGTGCAGGACGGCGACGGGCTTGCGATCTCGCGGCGGCGGATCACGCTGTCGACCTCGGGCGTCGTGCCGATGATCGAAAAGGCCGGCGCGGAGATCGGCGTGATGCTCGCGGTCTCGCTGCACGCCGTTCGCGACGAGCTTCGCGACAAGCTCGTGCCGCTCAACCGCAAATACCCGATCGCGGAACTGCTCGAAGCCTGCCGCAACTATCCGGGGCTGTCGAACGCGCGGCGCATCACCTTCGAATACGTGATGCTCAAGGGCGTCAACGACTCGCTCGCCGATGCCAAGGCGCTGGTGAAGCTGCTCGCCGGCATCCCGGCCAAGATCAATCTCATCCCGTTCAATCCCTGGCCGGGCAGCCAGTACGAATGCTCGGACTGGGACCAGATCGAGAAATTCTCCGAGATCGTGTTCAACGCCGGCTACGCCTCGCCGGTCCGCACGCCGCGCGGCCGCGATATCCTGGCCGCCTGCGGCCAGCTCAAGAGCGAGACCGAAAAGCTCACCGCGCGCGAACGGATGGCGCTGCGGGCAATGGCGATGACGGACTAACCCGCTGCGGGGGCTCCCATGATCGTCGGCCGGTTTCTGCTGCGCTTCATCCTGGTGCCGCTCGGCGCGGGCTGCGCGATTCTCGCCGCGGTGCTGTTCGTGGTCGTCGCGAACTGGAATCGTTTCTCCGCCGTGGTCGAGGCCAATCGCGGCGGCGAAGAGTTCGTCGTGGCGCTGTTTCTGTTCGGCTCCTGGGTCATGTTCGTCGCCGCGATCTCGGCCGCCGCGATGATGACGCCCGCGGCGCTGGGTGCGGCGATCGCCGAGGTGTTCGCCATCCGCTCCTGGATCTTCCACGTCGCCAACGGCGGCATCTCGGCGTGGGTCGGCCTCAACACCATGGTCGAGATGCGAAGGCCCGCCGACTTCTACAGCGAACCGGTCATCGTGGTCGGCGCGGGCATCGTCGCGGGCTTCGTCTATTGGGCGGTGGCCGGGTGGAGCGCAGGCTTCTGGAAGCCGGTGTTTGCGCAACAGCCTGCCTACGAGCCCTCGGCGGAGGTGCCGCAGTGGGTGCGCGACGAAAAAGAAAATCGCCGGCATAGCCGTCCGTAGGACGGCGTCGCTTTCGCTCGCCTATGCAGTGCCCGGCGATTCTCCCGATATTCGTTAGTCGACTGTCAGCGCCGCGGCTCTTCGGCGCGGGCGCCGCCGCCTTCCAGGCGCTCGGCGAAGGCCGCGATGGTTTTGGCGTAGACCATGGCCTTGTTCCAGCCGCGGATCGCCTCGAAGTTCGGATCGCCTTCGTTCCATCGCTTGCCGGCCTGCCAGCCGTAGCCCTTCAGATAGTTGGCGGTGGAGGCGAGCACGTCCGGCACGCTGTGCACGAGGTCGCGGCGGCCGTCGCCGTCGAAGTCGACCGCATACTTGAAGTAGGAGGACGGCAGGAACTGGGTCTGGCCGAAGTCGCCGGCCCAGTCGCCGCGCATTTCGGCGGGGGTGAGATCGCCGCGATCGACGATGCGCAGCGCGTCCATCAGCTGGTTCTGGAACATCTCGGTGCGGCGGCAGTCGAACGCCAGCGTCGCGACCGAACGGATCACTTCCTTCTTGCCGAGGTTGGTGCCGTAGTCGGTTTCGAGACCCCACAGCGCAACCACCACGGCGCCGGGCACGCCGAAGCTCTGCTCGACCCTCTTGAGCGTCGCCGCATGCGTGTGCATGTGGCGCAGGCCCTTGGTCATGCGGTCGCGCGAGATCATGCAGCCGGAGAATTCCTCGAAAGTCTGCTTGAACACGCCCTGGCGCTTGTCGGCGGCGAGCACCGCCGGATCGACCGCGATGCCGTCCAGCGCGCTGATGCCCTTGCGCGAGATGCCCTTCGCGGCGGCTTCCTTTTTGAACTCGGCGAGGAAGCCGTCCATGCCGGCCGGATGATTGCAGGTTGCCGCGAGCGCGGGCGCGGAGAGCACCGACGTCAGAACCACGGCGGAGAGAAGTTTTGCCAATCGCATGATTGCCCCTCGGATGAAAATTTGCGTTGCAGGCAGATGTAACCGAGCGGCCGAAAGCCGAGTAGCGCGATCCGGTGACGAGGTTAAGCGGTGCGGTTAATTCACGCGCCGAGTCGGTGCGGCAGGCGCGGCGCCTCGCCCCTGCGCCGCTCCGAGAGCGCGGCGCGGACAGGAGGGGTGCAAAATTCGCATCGGGATGCCGCTTCCTTGCGTCGGGAATCAGGCGTAACCCCCAGGAGGCCACTGCGATTGTTCCGCTTCTACCTGTGCCGGCGATGGCGTTTGCGGCGGCCCCGCTGCGCGCGCGACGTTGCCCGCCCCCGGCCCGGCACAGGCCCAGACCAAGATCACGGTCGGCAAGTTCCTCGGCGGCATCGGCTTCCATACTCCGAGCTACGTCGCGATGGACCAGGGCTTCTACAAAGCCGAAGGCCTTGACGCCCGTTTCGTCTCCTTGCCCGGCAGGGCGCTGGTCACCGCCGGCCTCTCGGGCAATCTCGACTTCATCCCGATCCCCTCGGGCGGCGCGCAGGCGGCGCTGAACGGCGCCGACATCCGCTACATCGTCGGCCAGTCGCTCAAGTCGCAATGGCTGATCGTCGCGCGGCCCGAACATCACCAAGGCGGAGGACCTCAAAGGCAAGACGTGGGCTACGGCCGCACCGGCACCGCCGACTACGACGAAGGCGCGACCGTGCTGCGGCGCGCTTCAACATGCAGGTCGGCAAGGACTACAAGGTGATCTCGTTCCAGGGCGAGCCCGAGCGGATCGCCGCCATGGTCAACGGCGACATCGACGCCGCGCTGATCTCGGTGCCGCACGCGCCGCGGGCGCTCAATGCCGGGCATGAAGGTGCTGCTGCGCACCGGCGACTACATGCAGCGCGCCGGCGGCACTTTCTGGACGCGCAAGGCCTATGTCGACCAGAACCCCGAGACGGTGAAGAAATTCATCCGCGCCATCGCCAGGGCGTGATGTACTATCCGCGACAACAAGGCCGGCTCGCTCCCGAGCGCTCAAGGAGCATCTCGGCGTCGCCGACGACAAGGACGCCGGCACGTCTGGGACGAGCTGCACAACGCGTTCGGCGCCGAGATGCCGAAGGACCTGTTCCGCGAGATCTTCGAATCGCGCCGCTCGACATGATCGCGGCCAACCAGTGGCCGGAGGACAAGCCGCTGCCCGATCCGGAGCAGTTCCTGCCGCGCGACCTGCTCGATTCGACGCTCAAGGAGATGGGCTACGTCCCGACCAAGCTCGAGCGGCCAGACGAACTGAAGCGCGTTCAGCGAATCGGTACCCGGCCGGCGCGAAGTACCGATCGCGGTCAGCTCCGCCGGCGGCTGCGGCCGCCAGCGGCTCAGCCGCTTCTCCAGCAATTGCACCAGCCCGGTCATGAGCAGCGACAGCACCGCGAACACGATCAGGCCGGCGAACACGATGTCGACCTGATAGCGGCTCGCCGCCTGCACCATCATGACGCCGAGCCCCGACTCGGAGCCGAAGAACTCCGCCACCACCACGCCGAGCACGGCGCGGCCGATCGCCAGCCGCAGGCCGGCGATGATATAGGGCAACGAATTCGGCACCACCACCAGCCGCGCAATGTCCCATTCGCTTGGCGCCGAACGAGCGCACGACGTTGATCAGCAGCTGGTCGGCGTTGCGCACGCCCTCGTAGGTGTTGATCAGGATCGGGAACAGCGCGCCGATGAACACGATCACCACCTTCGACCACAGCCCGAGCCCGAACCACAGCATCAGCAGCGGCAGGAACACCAGCCGCGGCGTCGCGTTGAACGCGGTGATGAACGGATCGAGCATCGCGTTGAGCGTGCGCGAGCGCCCGATCAGCACGCCGAGCGGCAGCCCGACCACGATCGCCAGCCCGAGCCCGAGCGCGAAGCCGGAGGCGCTGACGCCGAGCGGCGCCCAGATCGTGCCGGTGGCGAACATCGCCCACAGCGTGCCGGCGATCTGGCTCGGCGTGGTGAAGAACAGCTTGGTTCCGGCGGACAGCGTGACGAAGTGCGGCAGCAGCTCCCACACGCAGCAGCAGCGCGACGATGCTGCCGACGCCGAGGATGGTCGGCTCGAAGCGCCGCCACAGGCTCTTCGCCGGCGCGCGCGAGGCCATCGGCGGCGCGACATCGGCGCTTGAGGGCTGCGGGTCTCGCTCATCGTCTACCGTCCGACCCGCCAGGGGAACGCCGCGCGCTCCGCCCAGCGGATCCCCTCGGTCATGCACCACCGCGATCACCATGATGGTGAGGATGCAGGCGAACATCTTGTCGAGCGCGAACAGGTCGCCGAACCTGGCGATCGCGTAGCCGATGCCTTCCGAGGCCGCGAAAAACTCGCCGACCAGGACGCCGATCAGCGCCGCGGCCGACCGCGATGCGCGCGCCGGCGACGATATAGGGCAGCACGCTCGGGACGATCACCTTGAGGTAGAGATCCTTCTCGCTGCCGCCGAGCGAGCGCACGACGTTGATCAGCAGGCGGTCGACCGCGTGCACGCCGGCATAGGCATTGAAGATGAAGGGGAACACCGAGAGCAGGAAGATGATGATCGCCTTGCCCGAGACGCCGACGCCGAAGAACACGATCACCAGCGGCGCCAGCGCGACCAGCGGGCTCGCGTAGAACACGGTCATCAGCGGATCGAGCGCATAGCCCACCCGCACGCGCCAGCCCATCACGATGCCGACCGACACGCCGACGACCACCGCGGCGGTGAAGCCGTAGACGAACGGCACCGCGCTGACCGCGAGATCACGCAGCAGGTCGCCGCTCACGAGCAGATCGACGAAGCTCTCGGCGATCAGGCTCGGCTTGCTGATGAACAGCTGATTGAACGGCACGACCAGGAACACCGCCTGCCAGGCGGCAAAGAACAGCGCCACCGCGAGCAGCCGAGCAGCACCTTGCGGTGGCGCTCGGCGAAGCTTTCGCGGGAGCGACCTCCTCCGCTGCGACGTGGGGCGCGACCGGCGATGTCTTCCGCCTGGGCCATCGGCTAGACCATGATCTCGTCCTTGAGCGCGTGCCAGATCTCGAGCTTGAGCTCGTTGAATTCCGGCGTCACCCGCATCTCGTAGTCGCGCGGGCGCGGCAGATCGATCGCGAAAATCCGCTTGGCGCGGCCCGGGCGCTTGGTCATCACCATGACGCGGTCGGACAGATAGATCGCCTCGTCGATCTGGTGCGTGACGAACAGCACCGTCTTGCGCGCCTCCTGCCAGATGCGCAGCAGCTCGACCTGCATGATGTCGCGGGTCTGGGCGTCGAGCGCGGCGAACGGCTCGTCCATCAGCAGCACGTCGGGGTCGGTGGCGAGCGCGCGGGCAAGCCCGACGCGCTGCTTCATGCCGCCCGAGAGCTCGTGCGGGTAGTGGCCCTCGAAGCCGGCAAGCCCGACCATGTCGATCAGGCGCTCGCGAGATCTCCCGCCGCGCCTCGGCCGCCACGCCCTTGAGCTCGAGCCCGAGCTCGATATTGCTCTGCACCGTCCGCCAGGGCAGCAGCCCGAACTCCTGGAACACCATGGCGCGGTCGGTGCCGGGGCCGCTGATCCGCTTGCCGTCCAGGCGAGATCGCCGGAATCGGCTTGATCAGGCCGAGCAGGACGTTGAGGAACGTGCTCTTGCCGCAGCCGGACGGCCCGACGATCGACAGGAACTCGCCTTCGTGGACCTCGATGTCGAAGCCCTGCAGCGCGCGCACCGGGCCGCGGTTGGGCGGCCGGAAGGTGAGATTGACGTTGCGACCCTGGATATAGGCTGGCATGCGGCCCTTCCCGGCTCCCAAGCTTATCCCGCTCAAGAAGAGGTTATCCCGCCCAAGAGCTGTCCCCACCGGCCGGGCAGCTTAGCCAAATTGCCGCGGAAAGATCAGCCGTCTTGGTGCCAAAATTGAGGTGCATTGACGCATTGCGCGCTACGGGGTCGCGCAAAGGGGCAGACGGGACCGTGGTTCCGAAATCGCGGGTTGATGAACGAGGGACGTCCCGCCGTTCAGCACTTGGTAAGTATTAACATGCTTCGATGTCTTCAAGTATTTGGGTCCATCGGGCGGCCCAAATGGCCGCTAATCCGGGGAAATCCAGTCATGAGTAAGGCTTTGATTGTTGCTGCGGCCGCCGCGATCGCGGTTGCCGGGACGCAGTCCGAACCCGCCCATGCCGACAGCCGCGGCGGCGCCGTCGCCGCCGGCGTGATCGGCGGTCTGGCGGCCGGCGCCATCATGGTGGTGCTGTGGCCCAGCCGCGCTATTACGGCCCGCCGCCGGCCTATGT
>CAWHLG010000014.1:0-206963 GCA_963830015.1 uncultured Alphaproteobacteria bacterium | reverse complement strand
AAAAAAAGAAGCGAAGGCCGGTGATGGCCCCCGCTGCATAAAAACGAATCCTGAGCCTTCCTAGGAGCCCGTCCAGATAGTTCTGGGACTAGGCTGCTCGATGAATGCTAGCCGGCTCATACGGCTGTTGCGAGCTTGGTGAGATTGTGGGCGGTGCAGATCAAAGCCCATTCTGCCGTCACTTTCTCGATCCCGCGCAACAGGAACTGTCTGAACCCCCTTGCCTGCTTGATCTGTCCGAACACCGGCTCCACGACTTGCTTTCGCAATCGGTACCTGCTGCGCCATCCCGCGCGCTTCAGCTTGTCCCGCATGGCCTTGGTGAGCGGCCCTGTGATCTTTCGCTTGACGTCGCTGGGATGCTTGGCGCGTCCGGTCGCGATGTAACCGCGGATGTCGCGCGCGGCCAAGGCGGCAAGGTTCGCCTCGCTGCAGTAGCCGGCATCGGCGGAAGCCTCCCTGGGCTTGCGGTCGAGATTGTCCTCGGTCGTATCCAGCAGCGGCACGAATTGGTCTTGATCGCTCATGCTCGGCGTCAGGCCATGGGCGACGATGATCTGGGCCTCGGCATCGACCGCAGCCTGGGCGTTGTAGCCCTGGATATAACCGTCCTTGGTCTTCAGGATACGGCTTTCCGGATCGGTGAAGTTGCGCTGCGCCTTGCCGTCGGGCTCCTGTTTCGGCGGCGCGGGCGTCTTGCCGTTCTTCTTGCGGCCTTCGGCGATCCGTCGTTCCTCTGCCGCGGCCCGGCGACGCATCTCCTCGGCAGCGGCGGCCTTGGCTTCCGCCTCCAGTTCGGCCTTGGCCGCGCGGATCTTGGCCAGCCGCTTCTGCTTGTCGGCCACCCAATCCGGCATCTCGTCGCCACGCCTGCTGCCGTAGAGCTTGTCCTCCTCGGCATCGGCCGCCTCGGCGGCTTTGAGCCAGCGGTCGACCTCAGCCGCAAGCTCCACTTCCCGCTTCTTCATGCGCTCATAGCTCATCGCTTTGTGCTTGGACGCGTTCGCCTTGATCTTGGTGCCATCGAGCGCAACATGCCCGAGCTTCACCAGCCCGGCCTTCTCGGCCAGCTTCAACACCTGTACGAACAGCCCGGCCAGCGCCGTAAGGTGCCGCTTGCGGAACTCCGAGATCGTGCGGAAGTCCGGAGGGTCGCCCGCCACGAGCATCATGAAGTCCGCGCGTTCCATTTCAGGGCAGCGTCCATCTTCGCGGCGGCATCTTCCTGCATCCCCGGCATGACGTGGGAATAGAGGTCCAGAGTGATGCCGACCTTGGAATGGCCGAGCCGTTCGCTGGCGACCTTCGGATGAATGCCCGAGGCCAGCATGTGCGTGGCATGGGCGTGCCGGAGGTCGTGGAAGCGGATGCGGGGCAGGGTGGTGCCCTCTGATCACCTTGTCCCACTCGTGGGTAAGACGTGGGCTGCATTGGCGCGCCGTCCTCCAAGCGCAGCCACAAAGCCGTCATCGGTCAGCCGCACGCCCAGCTTGAACATGTCCTGGGCCTGCTTAAGCCGGTGGGCTCTGCAGTTCCTCGACCACGGTCGCCGACAGCGCCACCGTGCGCGCCCGTCCCGACTTGGTTTCCTTTAGGCGGACGCTGCCATTGATCTGCTCGGCACTTTCGACCACGGAAAGCTGGGCATTGGCCAGATCCATGCTGCGCCAGCGGAGGGCTGCAATCTCGCCCCGGCGTAGTCCGCACAGCACGGCCAGCATGGCAGGGACGAACATTCTCGTGCCCCGGACGCATCGAGCAGGGCGGCCGTCTGCGGCATGTCGTAGGTCGTTCATCTCGCTGCCGCTCGACCTTCGGCGGGTCGACAGCATCGGCAGGGTTGCGGATCAGGAATTGCCATTTCACCGCCTGGCTTAGCGCCTGCTTGAGTACCCGATGCATGTGATGGACGGTTCGAGGCGAGAGCCCACCATTGCCATCACGGCGGCCGACTGCGAGGGCCTTCGCATAGGCCGCCGATATCTGCACTGGCTTGAGCTTCGTCAGGGATGGCCCCGCCGATCAGGGGAACGATGTTCTTCTTCGACTATCTCGCTGTAGCGCTCGTGAGTACGTGGTGACACGTTCGCCTTTATGTTCTCCAGCCACCGCTCCAAGTATTCTGCCAACGTCGTCTTGTCGGGTTCGAGATAGGTGCCCGCTTCAATCGCGGAGATGATGACCGGCGCATTCGATTTGAGCCTCGCGCTTGCCGGTGGCCTTCAGCGAGTGCCATTTCCGCTTGCGCTTGCCGGTGGCCGGATCGCGAATGTCTAGGACCGCGTACCAGTTGCCCTTGCCACGCTCTCGAATGTGCCCCTTCATTTTGGCTCTCCCTGCTGATCGCCAGCGCCCAATTTGTCTAATCCCAAGTCGCGTCGTGCAGATACGAATCCGTACATTTCATCCAACAATATGTCGCCGGCTCCCTCGACCTGACTGATTAATTCGCGAACTCTCTCTGAAGGTGCTCTCGCTTGAACAAACCCTTTCCAAAAGAAATAAAATTCATCCTCTGCCATGGCTTCAGGCGAGCTGTACCGGGTTTTCGTTCTCTCCAAGAGAGCCGGATCGAGTTGAGCGCGTGCCGCCTGCCGGTCCCAAGATTTTGCGGGAAATGGGCTCACTAGGGGATCACCACTCGGTGCAATCGCGTTTAATAGCTTGATCACTGTCAACGTGAATGCACGGAACACGAATGGATCAGTCCGCCATTCATTTCTGCTATCGGCCATCTTTTGGCGAATTTCGGCCGTGTCCTCCAAACCATCCATAATCCCCGGGATCTCCGGGATCGCAAACCTACCCATGCCGATGCGAATTGCTATTTGCTGGATTAAATAACAAAGAGCCTTGATGGGGCGATCTTCCGACCGCTCTTTTCTGCGGGCCAAGCCAGCCTTTAACAACCGCTCTGCCATCTGCGAAACCGATACATTGGCTTCTTCGGCTGCGCGATCGAGAGCCGCGCGCGTCTCGGGCGTTATCCGAGTTGTCAAAGTCGCTGACTTTCCTTGAATGTCCCCCTTTGGCTTTCTGCCGCCGCCGGGCTTGCGTTTCCGAGCCATCACGGGCTTGTCCTTATTTGGCTGCACAATCTTGTCAGATTTGCACACAATATGATGACATGCAACCGGGCAACCTCATATAGATTACGACATAGAAGCAAAGGCGAGGCAATGACCAAACAGACGGAATTGAGCCTTGAGGAAATCAAGGCGGATGTTGCCAGCGAGCTGGTGGTGCCGCTGTGGCCACATGCTGGAAGGATATACGGCCTCGGCCGCTGCTCGACTTATGCGGCGGCTAAGGCGGGAGAGATCGAAACTGTTCGGCTCGGAAAGCTGATCAAGGCCGTAACTGCGCCAATGCGGAAACGGCTCGGTATGGAAAGTGCCGCGTAAGTGAACCAGCGTTGAACAAGAATGCCCGGAGCCGTCGTGGCGAAAAAAATCGCCCGGCGTCAATGTCCATAAGGGACAAGCGTCCGGGCGATAAAGAGAAGTGCTGAAGTGATTGACATACACACAGGTGGCGCAAGCCGCAATAGTGTCGAGTACGAAAGTCTTCCCCGAGTAAATCTGCAAAAAGTCATACGCGGCTGCCAACAGCGGATCGCCAACGCATACGCGACCGAGGGTGACGGCCATGCGCTCGTCGCTGTCGCCTGTAGCAGCATCGCCCTTCAAGCCTACGTCGAAGCTGGATCACTGATACCAGGCGCCCTGGGACACATCGCAGAAACAGCACGCAATCTCGGTTTGCACGAGCGGCTTGGCGAAGACGTCATGAACATTGCCTTGGAAGCAGGTCCGATAATGTTCCACGAAATCGAGGAAGCCCTGGCCGGCGAGATTGTTGAGGCAACGGCGGAGGACGCGGCATGAACGCGCCTCTCGCAATGATCTACCGCGCCGTGGCGGTGACGCGCCGACATATGGATGCAGCGACAACGCCGCAAGGCCGTCTCAAAGCCCTATGGGCTGGCGCAAAACACGCTTGCAATCTCGCCTCATCTGACATCGTGGCTGAAGCATTCACGAGCCTTGCAAGTGAGTTCGGTGATGACTTGGGCAAGCGTCCCAAGGAAGACGCGGCCCATGTGATTGAGTGGGCGCAACGCGGCGTTAATCCGTTCGACAAGGGGACCAAGTAATGGGAACCCCTACCGAAGACCTCGCAGAGTTTGAGCGCAAACTTGGAGAAGAACTTGCAGCCCAACCGAATGCAGTCAGGAAGCCATTGGGTCTGGAGGTTCTTTGTCTGGCCAACATCAAGCCAAAGCCCATAGATTGGCTTTGGAAGGACTGGATCGCAATCGGCAAGGTTTCCATCCTCGCAGGTGAGGGCGGCAAAGGGAAATCGACGGTGCTGTGCGACCTGGCAGCCAGGACCACGCGGGGGATCGCATGGCCGGACGGCTCGCCGGGAGGCACCCCCTGGCAGCGTTATCATTCTTGCTGCCGAGGATGATGTTGAGGATACGCTTGTGCCGCGGCTGATGGCGGCCGGTGCCGACATGAGCAAGGTGTACAACATCCGCTCAGTGATCGACGGCAGACAGGACGGCGACACCTTTCACCGTTCGTTCAATCTCCAGGCTGACCTCGATAGGCTGGAAGCCGAGATCAAGCGTATCGGTGATGTCCGGTTCAATATCATCGACCCCATTTCGAGCTATCTTGGAAAGGGCATCGACTCGCACAAGAACGCGGACGTTCGGTCGGTGCTGGAGCCGGTTGGTGAGATGGCTGCGCGTACCCGCACGGCAATTCTCTGCAACAACCACTTCAGCAAAGGCGGTGGGTCGGCCAATAACCGCATGATCGGCAGCGTTGGGTTCATCAACTACTGCCGCGCCGGGTTCATCGTCACACCAGACGCAGAGGACGAAAACCGGCTGCTGCTGATGCCGTCGAAGATGAACATTGCCCCGATCAAGTACGGCCTCGCCTACAGGATCGGCAGCCACCTGCTCAACCATGAGGGCGTGGATATTGTTACCAGTCAAATCTGCTGGGAGCTTGACCCGGTGCAGATCAGTGCCGACGAGGCATTGGCGGCGCACGACTACGACGACGAGGCGCGGTCTGCGAAGTCGGAGGCGGTCGATTTCCTGACGGCTGCCCTGGCCGGCGGCCAGCGGCCAGCCAAGGACGTGATGACCGAAGCCACAGCCAAGGGCATTACGCCCAAGCCACTTCGGGATGCCCGCAAAGCGCTGGGAGTGGTGACAGGGAAGGACGGAATGGCAAGTGGCTGGGTCTGGCACCTCCCGAAGATGCCCAACACCCCCGAAGATGCCCACCATAAAACGTGGGCGCCTTCGGAGCCTTTGGGCGCCTTCGAGGAATGAACGGAGCAGAAAATGACATCCCAACTGGCCCGAAGGTCGCAAAAATCATCCGCCCATCGCAGAGCCATTTCAGCAATTGGGCGAAATGGCCGGTTTGGCCTGTCGCCGATGCGGCAGAACGATTTGAGGGATTGGATGAGGTTATTGGCATGAAAGGAATTGCATATGCCAAAGGCTGCGAAGAAAAATCGCCAAGCCGCCATAAACCGCCAGCAGAAGCAAAGAAGGCCTTAAGCCTTACGAGCCGACGAAGCGAGAAAAGAGCGCATTGGAAGCCTTTGATAACCGGCAACGGAGGCAGAAACCCGCGCCACGTTTCAAGGTGGTTTCAACGAATAACGACGCCACGGACATTAAACTCGACCATACCGACCAGGCGGTAGGATCTAAGCTCCTATTGGAGGCAACCGGAACTACGGATGCGGACTTCCTGGCCGGTCTCATCCAGCAACTTGCCGATGTCGGCCGCTCAGGTAAGGGGGTTGATGAGGGCGGTCTTAATTTCATGCTCTCGATCGTGAAAGACATTCAGCCCCGCGATCAGGTGGAAGCGATGCTCGCGGCGCAAATGGCCGCCGTTCACAATGCGACTATGACCTTCGCGCGACGGCTCAATCATGTGGAGAATATCCCGCAACAGGACAGCGCGGAGCGAGCCTTCAACAAGCTCGCTCGCACCTTCACGTCACAGATGGAGGCGCTTAAGCGATATCGCAGCGAAGGACAGCAGAAGATCCTCGTGCAGCACACTACCACCGTGAACGCCGACCAGGCGGTGGTCACCACAGGCAATCCGGCTCCCTCTCCTGCCCTCCTTACGGCAGCCACCGAGAAGCCGATGCCGATAATCGACGGCATGACTGAGCCTGAACCCGTGGGGGTGGGGGTGGGTGAGAAAAAAGAATGAGCATCAACCCCATGCACCGCTGCAATGCCGCACCTCGTTGCAGCGCCAAGTCTAAGCGGACAGGGAAGCCTTGCCGTGCGCCTGCGGTAGGAGGTTGGAGTGTCTGTCGAATGCACGGCGCTGGTGGCGGGGCGCCGGAGGGCAAACGGAATGGAAATTACCGGCACGGCGCTCGCACGAAGGAAACAATCAAGGCCGTGCGCTATGTCAACGCGCTGGCGCGGCTCGTTCGGAAAACTTGATGGTGACTAACTCCACGGTAACCCGAAGCATTTCAATGGTCATAGGGAGGGAAAATCGTGCTCGTCGTCAGAACAATTGCCCTTTGGGTATGTGGACTGCTGGCCAGCGCCAGCATAGGCGGTGCTATCGGCGCTATAGTCACCACATATGCCCATTCCCGATCGGATGGTTTCCTGGGCATGTTCGGTGGAATGTTTACGTTCGCTTGCTTGCGATTGTGGCTAACCGAGCCAAGGGAACGTTAATCTGATGAGGACTGGTGGTTACACCGCCGTAGGAAGTCCCGCACCCGCCTGCCTTGCCCCTTGAGACCCAGCGATGAACGGCCGATGCCGGATGTGCGCCGGCGCGAGCTTCTCTCGGTCGTAGGACTGCGTGCCATCCGGCAGCGTGGGGGCGACGTTCGGTCCTAGGCGGGTGCTGAGACTCGCAGAATAAGCGCGCGTAGGCTGCACGACCTGTAATCGCGATAGGAGTCGCAGCCATGCAATCTCTTATCCTCATGGTCGTTTTTGTTTTCACTGTTATCACGGTGCAGTTCACCGGGTTCGTGATCAGTCGGCTGGTTGACTACCAATACCCGACCTTCGGCTTAATGACCTTCCTGATCCTGTTTATGGGAGCTTTCTTTATCTCTTGGCCCATTGCGGTGCGGATCGCCGAGTGGGTGATCCGCCGCGCCGGATACGTGCTTGAGACAGACCAAAGCGGCGGCGCGCGGCGACTATCAGACCCGCCCGTCAAGTTCGGGCGCTAGGAGGGCTTCGGCCTCAGGCCCTCGCCTCGACCCGCGCTTGACCGTCATGGGGTGCCACCGCCTCCCCTGAGGCGTCTGGATACCGCGCTCGTTAAGAGCTGCGGCCAGGCCGGTCAGGGTCGAGATGCCGCTCGCCTGCAGGCCCTTGATGATCGTGGCGACGCCTTGGGTTAGGCCAGGCAGCATCTCCGAAACAAATCGCCATCCCCGGCGTTTGCATGATGTCCCAACTCATGGTGATCCCTCGCCACGGCTACCCCCTCCGATGCCCCCAGCCGTGGCGGGGGTTTTCTTTGCCGGCGGCCTTGGTCGGATATTCGGTTAATGTCCTGGAACCGGCCCGCGCGGGATGAGCAATTGTTAATACAGAAAAACTGACTTTGACGCGGCTGCTTAGTGCCCGGCGATCCCGACCAAGCCGCCTGGGAAGGCTCGGCTCTTGAGTGACTCAGCCGAGTCACCGGACCAAAGGGAAACTGGGAGAATGCGCCCAAGTTCAGGCGCCACCAATGAAAAATAAACTCTTGATTTCATTGGTAAACTTACGAGTTTGACGCCCATTTCCCCGGCGCGCGGCTTGATAAACAATCGAGTTTATCAAGTGGTTAGGCCCGTCAGCGGCGCGGCGTGCCCGGCGAACCCGACCAGCCTGCAAGGGGGAGGGATTGATGCGGCCAGCCGAGCCACCGAGCTACCTAACCTAGAAACTAAGAGGGGCTACAGATAGTTCAGGGCCGCCACGGCGGGGGGTTGCCGGTGACGGCCCTGATGCTCATCAAAAACGCGACAAGGATTGATTGAAAAACCCCGAGCCGAGACATTCGTTCCGCTGCAGTTAACGGGGGATTAACCGACGCAGCGCAACCGTCGCTGCGGGATCGCCCTGGTGCACCACGCGACTCCCTGAAACCGGAGGGGTCACATGGCGATCGTCACACTCGGCGAGGCCGCACGGCTGACAGGGCTTGGGAAGACGACGCTGGCCAGGGCGATCAAGTCCGGGCGGCTCTCGGCCACCCGGACCGATCTCGGAAGCTACCAGATCGACCCTGCCGAGCTCGCCCGTGTGTACCCCTTCCCAGCCCCTACGGTGGCCGCTGGTGCGACGGTTGCGGCGACCGGTCCCTTGGTGCACCACGCGACTCCTAACGCGACAGGTGAGACTCCTGGCGTAACTGCAGCTTTGGAGGGCCAAATTTCCGGATTGCGGGAAGTCGGTGAGCTTCTGCGACGGCAGCTAGACGATGTTCGGGAGGATCGTGACAGATGGCGGTCGCAAGCGGAGCGGCTTGCCCTGGCTGCCCCGGTGACGACGCCAGCGCCGGTCCCGGCAGCACGGCCCTGGTGGAAGCGGCTGGTAGGGTGAGGGTTTCTGCTGATGGCCCACGACCGTAAGCTTCGTCACCGGGTGGATACGTTCACGCTCAAGGCGTGCATCGACTCCCTGCAAAGGGAGCTGGCCAAGGTCGAGGCAATGGCGGCCGGTCACCGGGCGGACTTCGAGCGGGAGTGTTCCGAACAACTCGTGGCCGAGCTGCTCAAGGCGACGGCAGATACCGCGCGGCTCGAAGGCGAGTTGGCGGCTCGGCGGTCACGGCCCTGGTGGCGGCGGCTAGCTGGTTAACCTGTTGTTAATTTCTGAGGCACACCCTGCGGGGGCCTGCGCTTAGGCTGACGGCGCGGCGAAAATGGAAAACCCCCGGTAACTGCGGCCCGCTGTCGCGGGCCGTTTTTTTGGAACAGACCGGATTAGTAGTTGGTTGTTGAGCCGGAATGCCTGCGCTTAGGCTAATGGCGTGGCAGAAAAACCCCCCGCCCGGCACCGTGTCGGCGGGGGTTTTCTTCGGCTCTTTTGTATGGTAATCTCAAGAAATCCAGACAGATTGAGTGGGTAAGGCAATGGCTGGCAAGGGAAAACGGGTTGAGGCAGTCGCCTACATTCGCACGTCATCGGCGGCCAACGTCGGTGCCGACAAGGACAGCGACAGGCGCCAGCGTACCGCCATCGAGGGCTTCGCCAGGCGGGGAGGGTTGGTTCTGGTCGCCGAGTTCACCGATGCCGCGGTGTCGGGTGCCGATCCCATCGAGACACGACCAGGCTTCGCGGCATTGCTCGACAAGATCGAGGGCAACGGCGTTCGCACCGTCGTGGTCGAGGATGCCTCCCGCTTCGCCCGCGAGCTGATGACGCAGGAGCTGGGCATCCTGGCGCTGATCCAGCGCGGAGTGCGCGTGCTGACTGCCAACGGCGACGATCTCACCGACAGCAGCGATCCGTCGCGCAAGATGATGCGGCAGATCGCCGGTGCGTTTCACGAATACGAAAAGGCCAGGCTGGTGGCGAAGCTTAAGGCAGCGCGAGAACGGACGCGCGCCGCTAAGGGCAAGTGCGAAGGCCGCAAGAGTTGGGCCGAGATCAAGCCGGACCTGGTGCGCGAAGCAAAGCGGCTGCGGCGTCGTTCACCGAAACGGCATCAACGCTCACTGCGTGATGTTGCTGCCGAGCTGGCCAAGCTCGGCTTTGTCAATGAACGCGGCGCTGAGTTCTCGGCATCATCAGTGCAGTCTATGCTTTCAGCTTAGCCTGCGGCTCGGCCTAGCAGCTTAGCCTGCGGCTCGGCCTAGGGGCTCGCCCCGCCTTGCGGCGCCCGGTAATCTGGGCAGGGGATAACTCAGATGCTTACAAAGCGGGTGAAGTGGCGCTGGGCGCTCAATGGCGCGCTCATCACGTTCCTTATTAGCTGGATCGATCTGTTCGTTGAATGGCGACACGTCGAATGGGCAGACTGGAGCGGCACTGGCATCTCGTACAATCTCGGCCAGTTCTTCGGCGCGATGATGCTCGGCACGCTCATCGGGTTCGTTGCCGGTGCGGTGAAAGACAGCCGCGCAGCTCGTTCCGGCCTTCTGATCGAAACTCCTGAACCCGACAACACGGAACGCCACGAGTATATGGGCAACCTCGGCGTTGTTGGTCGCCTTGGTGTCGTCCTGTACTGGCTCGGCGCAGGCGTGGGAGCGCTGTGCGCTGTGGGCGCTGTCGCTTTTATCTCATTCGGCAATACAGCCGACAAATGGTTCTTCGCAACCATACTCGCGATGAGCGCTGTATGTGCCTATCTGGTGGGCTTAGCGTTTCGTTTCATATTCGCGGGTCCAAAACCTAAATCGGCGCTTCCCGCTCAGCCATCTAGACATCCTTCACTGTTGCGTCCGATCGCGACGGCGGCGGTGATCGCTGCTGTAATCGCTGGCGGCAGGTGGGCCTACGATCACCATCGAAATTCACTGCCCGGGCTTTGGGGAAATATTAGAGTTACCTTCGTAGATGGCTCCGTAAAAAGTTGCGAGCGTACTCAGCTTCAAGCGCCGGAAAACAAGGGCCTGAAGCCGGAAGTGCTCCGGCAGTATTGCAAGTGCTACTCCGAGGGTCTCGCTAATAAAATTTCGATGGATGAAATGAAGGCGGCTTTTTCACAGCCGAAAGAACGACAATCCTCCTTCGTTCTCGCGCGACACCAACAATCAGTGACCGATCTGGCTCAATCGTGTGCCAGTGCTACACTGAAATAAAGCGCCGGCGTTCACCAAAGGGCAATCAACGATCGCTGCGTGATGTTGCTGCCGAGCTGGCCAACCTCGACGCTGGAGGGCTTTTTGGGGGGCCCGTGGAGGCTCAGATGAAGACCTGTCCAGACTGCAACGGTGATGGTGTCGTTGACAAAGGCACGGAGGATGAACAGCGATGTCCAACGTGCGGTGGCAGTGGTTTCGTGCCCGATAACGACGACGACCATGAAGAAGTATTAAACACATCGGCGAGTCCGTGGCAGTCGGTGGCTCGCACCAACTACAGGTGACGACCCGGCATCGTGTTGATCACCCATGTCACCTTAAATTGGTCCTTGGGCTGCTCGCGCAGTTCAAAGGCGACGTGGAAGTTCCTAACGGCGACCAGGTCGCCATAAGTGAAGCCGGGATCATTGTGTTCAACTGGGGTCGTGAACAGACGCCAAAGCATAGCAATGCTCTGCATATTGCGAGCCACGTCATCCTGCGCCATGCCTTCATCGTGGACACTAGGGCCTGTCTTCAGTTGAGCAGGATCATGGCGCAGGCGAGCTGGACGCCGGCGAGGAAATTTGTGGCGAGTTTGTCATAGCGGGTGGCGATGGCACGAAAGTGCTTGAGTTTGTTGAAGAAGCGCTCGACGAGGTTGCGCTCGCAATAGAGCACGAAATCACAACTGCGCGGCACCTTGCGGTTGGCCTTGGGCGGAATCACCGGCGCGATGTCGCGCCGTTCGAGTGCGTCAATGAAGGGGTCGGCGTCGAAGGCCTTGTCGCCAAGCACCGCCCCTGGATCGACAGATTCCAGCAGCGGCTCCGCGCAAGTCAGATCGTGCGCTTGTCCGGCGTGAGCATCACCTGGACGGGATTGCCGAGCGCATCGACCAGGGCGTGGATTTTGGTGGTCAGCCCGCCGCGCGAGCGGCCGATCGCCTGTTCGCCGTTTTTTTTCGTGCGCCGGCGCTGTGCTGGTGAGCGCGCACGATGGTGGCGTCGATCATCATGTATTCGTTATCATGGTCGCTCGCCAGCAGCTTGAAAATGCGCTCGAAAACTCCGCTCTTCGCCCACCGATTGAAGCGCTGATAGACAATCTTCCAGTCGCCGAAACGCTCGGGCAAATCGCGCCACGGGATACCAGCTCGGTATCGGTACAGGATTGCTTCGATGAACAGCCGATTGTCAGCCGCCGTGCCTCCTACATGGCCTTCGCGGCCGGGTAGAAAATCCTTGATCCGGCCCCACTGGTCGTCGCGTAATGCATAGCGTCGCATCGGTCGGCCCTCCTCAAGCCGACCGCCCATGAGTCACAGAAAAACTGATTTGGGAATCCCGTTGCCCTCTACGGGGCTAAATCCGTCCTCACGGACTAACTGAAGACAGGCCCTAGCAATCATGGCGTCGGCGAAGATCTCCGGCGATACCCCCGGCATCATGCGTTGCTGGATTACCGGAAGCATTTGTAGGGCGTCGTCTTTCTGAGTGGGCGTGCCATGCCATGACAGCACCAGCATGCCGTTCACTGTGGCAGAGACGTTGCCGGTGTTGCTGGCACCCGCCGTGAATGAACTCGAGCCAGAGTTTCGCTTTGCGTTTCAGTCCAAACATAGAGCAGCCCGCTTCACCGTCATGGGATGCATCCTGCTCCGGGTATCTCTGTTACTCCTCGGTTACGATGGCGAAATGAACGCAATCTGACGAGGAACTGTTCCCAGGGAGATTAATTCCACCTAATTTAATCTCACATCCGGCAAACAAAGAACCCGGCCCTCTGCGGAACCGGGCTCTCTGATTGAGGGGCGGGTTCGTCGCTCCTCCTCAGCGCCGTCCATTGTGAACGGCCGAATTTATGGGACGGGCTAGCACCACCCTTTTGTCGGTTGCGGGGGCCAAGGCAGCACGAGCGCCGTCACCAAAGACACAACTGGGGTTTGGTCTCCCGCGTTCCGCCCCGCTGAAGAAATTTAGAGACAGCCGTGGGGTTTCCGCAGTTTCCGCACCCCCATATGGGACTGAGAATTTGATGCCAGCGCATCCCGTATGCATCCCAGACAGGGGATTGGCACGTTATGGCACTATCTACTTGGGTTTTTTAGCTAGTACCATCTGTCTACAAACAGGGGAAACGATTTAGGCTCTCAAACTTGTTATGTTTTCGAGTCACCGGCCGACAGGCTCCAGGGTTTTGGCTAGGCTTGACGCCGTCGATTCGAACAGGAGGAGCGTTCCATGCCGAACAACATCATCTGGTGGGTGGGGGCAATCGTCATTGTGCTTGTGATACTCGGATACCTTGGATTCCGGTAGCTCTTTTTTATCATTCAGACAGTCAACGCCGTAACGGCGTACGGGCCGTCCGAAGCTGTAACGGCCCGCCCACCGTCTAGGAGCATGGGTGATGTAATGTTCATAGGCAATTGATCGGATCGAATTTTTGTCGTCGGGGTTAGCTGTGTATGGAAATCATACAAATCTTGGCAACTGGGCTCACCGTGGGAGCTGTCTTGGTCGCGGGCTTTCTTTACTGGTTCAGTCGAACATTCCCTGAATAATCGACGCTGGTGACTCGAAATAGAAAACGGGGGCCGTGATAGCCCCCGCTGCATTTAAACGAATCCTGAGCGATAAATAGCTCAATACACGGACCGTCTGCTCGAATACTCGCTGTCGATGGCGCACTTCTTTTCAGCTGCGACCTTCTTCATAGCCGCCATCCGCCCTTTGTTTTGAGGCAATGCCGGTCCGGCCAATCTCGCCGCGACGAGGCTGACGATGACCAATTCAGTGCTTCGCTCGCCACGCCAGTATCGGCCGTGTCGCCTTCACCCGCGTCAGCGAGTCCAGAGACTCATTGAATTAGCCAATGGGCAATCGTGGCGAAATGGGGAAATCCGAGGAAATTTGTACGAACTTCCGTGACGGGTGCAGTCGAGTTCAAAATCAGCCGAGACCGATTTTCGTCGTTCCTCCCATCGCAACCGCGAAAACCCGTTGTTGTGTTATCGTGATTGATCAACTTAATGAGGGACCATCCGCCGGGAAGGGACCCAGTATGGGATTGCTACTCCCACACGAAGCTAGTCGATCGGTCAGCGACATGACGCGCTCTGGTCGTGAAGGCTTAAGGGCCAAATTAGTTTTCGCGGGAGTGTTCGCGTTAGGGCTGGCGTTGGCTGTGAACTGCGTTGGGCCGCGAGGCGGCATGGCTCAGCTAACCGTCATTGGCGATGAAAATGGCGGTTCAATTCCCCACAGTCTCGGCAGCCATGTAACTCAATCAGCAGCATACCAACTGATCACCACGCACTGCTCGAAGTTTGGCAAAAAAAGCTTTATCACCCAAATGGATTTTGAAGGCGGGACGATGACGTTTGTGTGCATCTTGCAAAGGCCAACAGCGCGTCCGTGATTACCACGTGTTGCGCGTGCTGCAGGGGTTTTTACCGAAACACTGCTGATGCGAGACCCCGACGGCGGGCGGCAGTGTTCAAATGTGTTCAATAATATGCCGTTCCGTTTGGGCCCGACGCTCTGAATTAGGCCGCCTTGGACACGCGACGTCCAAAGCTTGAACCGTGCGGGAGGACTGTCGTTCCGGCAGCCGTTCCCCGGCACCGGGCCGACACTCGGATGCCGTTCGGCGCAAACGGTCAGATAATTTAGTGGCGGAGACCAAGTCGCTGGAACGTCGTGCCGGGCTCCCGTGTTTTGCGTGAAATGAAAGCAAGCAGACTAAACAAGGACGCGCATGCGGACTTGAGGTGCGTGTCTTATGGGAAAGACTGAAGGCGCGGCTTGCTCCGCAAGCGGAGGATGACGTTACTCGATCCGAGGAAAGGCACAGAGGGAGGAACGAGCCGCAGGACACGCAATAGCACCTCAGGTTGTCAAAGCCGTCGCCCCTGAACGAAATCCATTGTATCCGTTCGTGCCTGGCACGAGACGAGCGTAGTGCGGCCAATGTTTCTGCGTCTTCAAACGTCGCCCGCCGGTGTGATCGGAAAATCCTGATAGCATTACCGATTAGCGGTTCACCGGAGCCGGCGAGGTCGTGCCTGAGCCCGTCGTGGACGGCGGATTTTTTGCTGGCGCTGCAGTTGATGGTCGATCAGGCGCCGTACTGGAAGCAATTTTTGGGCTGTCGCTGCGGGTGAACATGAACACCGCGCCCACGAAAAGAAGCACTAGAAGGGCCCCCATGGCCCAGCCGGTCTCGCTGGCATCGTCCTTTTGTCGGATCGGGAAGCGCACAGGATCTGGGTCGTCATACATAATCGACCTCCAGTGTTCGTGCCGTACCAACGTCAGCCCGCCACTCCCGTTCCACGTTTAGTGCATAGCGATCGAGCTTTGCTGGCTGATGTGTCGGGCCGTTGGCATAGCGCGCCGCCCGCGCGCTATAACGTGTTGCCGGAAATGCGCTGGCATCACCTATCAATCCACTATGGGCCATCGCTGGGATCGTTCGGCGCGCCGTGCCGAAAAACTTCGGCTGCGGCTCGATTGGCAGGCAAACGGTACAATCCCGATCAGGCGTAAAGGCATGCACAAGAAAACCTTTGAGCGCCGGAACAGGTTTTCCGATCTGGGTGGATGGCCGGTCCGCAGATCCTAGGTGCGGTGGATCGTCCGCCTCTGATAATACAGAGCAATAACAACACGCAGCGGGGGGCAGTCCCAACTGTCTCAGCGTGAGTCAGCCTTTTGTCTCAACTGATCCACTGATCCAACCGTGAATCAGCGTCTCGAAACAAATTGCGCTCAGCGGCGTTTGCGTGATGTCTCAACTCATGGTGATTCCCCCGCCACGGCTACCCCCCGACTTGCCCCCCAGCCGTGGCGGGGTTTTTCTTTGCCAGGCGGCCTTCCATTGAAGGGATCGGCCCCAGCGGCGCCAACTCCGGGCGGTCTAAAGTAGATCGAAATAGACGGCGGTCCTGCCCGTCCCGTCCCGAATAAAATACTCGGGAAATATTCGGGCGGCGCCGCTTAGTGCCCGGCGATCCCGACCAAGCCGCCTGGGAAGGCTCGGCTCTGGAGTGACTCAGCCGAGTCACCGGACAAAGGAAAACTGGGAGGGCTGCTGAAAGTTCAGGGCCGCCACGGCGCTGAGGTGACCGTGACGGCCCAGATACTCAACAACAACGAACAAGGAGTGATTGAAAAACCTCGAGCCGAAACGTCCGTTCCCTTGGCTGCAGCGAATTTCCAAACAGACGCACAAGCCCCTGTCCGCACGGTCACCGGGTGGTCACCGCCACCCAGGCTACCAGTGCTTCCTGGGGGCGCGGCCGGAGCCGCCCATGACTACTGCCCCACCGCGTAGGCGAGTGAATCGGTCGGTCAGATTTTGTTAACCGACGCAGCACAGCGTGCGGTCACCGCCCGGTCACCAGGCGGCCTAGGAGACTCGCCCATGGAGCGTTGAGACGGACTGCGGCCAAGGAAGCCCGCGGCGTGGGTCGAGGCGAGCTAGCGGCACGGCCCTTGAATGGTCGCCTACCATGAGGCCGTACGAAAACTAGGCGCCAGTTACCGCGGCAAAGACAAACCAGCTCAGCACCGTGCCCATCTGTGGCGGCAATGCCGAAACAGGTTCGCAGCACTCGGAGGCTGGCCACCGCGCTCAAAGGGATAGCTGCACGGATCATAAAAGGCCTGTTAGGTCCGCGCCAACGCCGCCCCGACTTGTACGTGTGTCCACTTGCCACCTCGTGCGGTTTTCTCCGCGCTGGTTTAATCCGGCGGCAACTATCCATACTTCAGCCCTTGAGCCGTCCAAAGAGCGTCAGAATTGGCGGCTGGTGGCATTTGAGCCCGGCGGATAGAGAGGCGGCGGGCATGCTTCAAAACGAATCCACGGCCCCGGCTGAGTCACGACGGGCCATGCCCTCGCAGGTCGAGGGTTGCGCGTCCAGGAGATGGTTGCCCGTGGGCTGTCTATTCGTCTATCGGGGTCTAAAGTAGATGGCGCGGGCCACGTTTGGGGAAACGCTAGCTATGACAGCCACAGTATTTGTGAGCATCGCGCTGAGCCTTGGTTTGATTATTGGCGGGTTCGCGTTGGGAGGACGCTATACGATTGCTGCTGGCCCAAGTGCGACGTATGTCCTCGATAAATTCACAGGCAGTGCCTACTACTGCTATCTCGGCGAATGCGCGGCCGTGAAGATGACACCATGAGGCGTGTTGTCCGGAACTACCGTCCTCCCGCATAGCCGCTCAACAGGGGCTAGCGAGGACCTGCGACGGTCTTTTAAATCAGGGACAGCCCCATGCAGGGTCCAGTCGGGCTGTCTCGTGGAGCAATGACTCTGGAGGGGGCTAGCGATGCGCATTTCGCAAGCTGCGCCGCTTGCGCGTCCGTTGAGCATACCCGTCCGCCTGGAGCGGATGATTGCCGAACTGTGACCGGCGGCGCCATTGCGGACGATTGTATCGCGATCCGACCCCTCTTCATCGGTTTCTCGATACGCGCGACCAAGCTTTCCAAAGTCGTCGAGGACCAGATAAACGTCGATGTCAAAGTCGGGAATGATGGAAAGGGCTGCGCATGGCTAGGGCCAAGTTCGCACCGTCGATCAGGTCCAAGGCCACGCTCACAAGGCCAGCCTGATCGCACCGCAATGGCCAGCGGAACGATGCGTGCGACCCGGGGCTTTCCCCCAGCGCAAGCCTCCCTTGATTGCTGACGCTCTGGCAGGCCTACCGGTACCGCTTGTATTCTTTCTGACGCGAGAGGACGCACGCCATGGCCGCCCCGGAGGACTTCCGAAAACAGATCGAGGAAGACCTAGCCCGGTGCGTTCTGGCGCTCGAAGAACTGACAAACGGCGGGCTTCAGCACTGGACCCGCAAAGGTGATGATGGCCCGGTGATCGACATCACGGACGAGATGATCAAATACTTTCGCCGGACAATCAAATTGCATGAAACCATTTTGGCTGCGCTGGGCAAGCGCGAGATAGGCCGATGAATTGGGTTGTGTGACGCTGGTCGTCCCCACTACGCCCTGGTCCTGCTTTGTTCACTGCTTCCCGGTCCAATTCTTCGGCACCTGCGTAGCTTCTTCAGCGCGGCCAAGATTCTCGTCGTACGGGCCTTTGCGCTCGCGCCGCAAACCTTCGGGCAGGCTGTCGATGCAATTCGTCCCCTGCATCATAGGCGGATTGCCGCGCACATCCGCACCATGCTGCTCGGCTTGGTGAGGTGAACTCTGTGTCTCGGCGGGCTCGCCTTGCAAGGGCTCGCGCATGTTGCTGCTCCGGTCGCGGTGGTCGCCTTGCTGCATATCCTTTCCGCGCAGGCCGCCTTCTGCCCGTCTTCGGACATAGTGCTCATCAGCCTCCGGCTTGAGAGCTGTGCCAAACTCCCAATCGGCACCCGCTTCGCCCGGGTAGTCTCCCCGGCTCCGCACAATATCGTCCTTGCGCATCAGCGATCTCCCTGCCTTTTCCATACCGCTCGTCCTTCCTATAAGAGCAGTCAACGCTCGAAGATAATCCGCAGTTGCGTCCGACAGCGGACAGTGAGTGCTAAAATCGCCGCAGGCAGTTCTCTTTTAGCGGCGAGCACCTGCAAGCAACTCCTGCAACGCACGGGCTCTACTTGGCCGCGTGCTCGCCCATGAACAAGCTCGATGTCGGATTTTCAAAGAAGATGGAAACGCCGCCCGGCGGCTTTCTTTTCATAGAAGGCGACGAACGCCAGAGGTCCGATTAGGTTTTTTCGCGCCGTCGTCGCGACCCTACCGTGACGCTCGGCACAATCTGCTCCTGCTTCTTGCTCGCGGTATGATCGAGGCATTTCGCTATCCAAGCGAAGCCCCCAGCCTAGAGGAGTGCGGTGTAGGGCCTCAGCCAGTCCCGCCATTTGCCACCACCACCTCCGCCGCGTCCGCTAACTCCACGCGGACCAGCCGATGCTGTGCCAGCGAATGCGAGGGCAATTGCGGCAAGGAGTGCTGCGAGAACAACAAGGCGCGATTGCTCGGCGGTGTGCTGCGTCAGCTCGACGGCGTCATGGAAACCGCGAGAGAGTGGCTTGCACAACATGGCCACATCAGGGACACAGCGCAGACCAAGCAGTAATGCTAAACTCGTCTCATCACCCGGGACCAGAACATGGCAAGGCCGCCCCAACCGTTCCCAATGAAAATGGTCGATCCGTCCTACGTGTCGGCTGCCGATTGGGCAGAGATCAATAAGTTGAAACGAGCCTGGGAAGCAGGGGGTTCCGAGGGGCTGAAAAGAGCAATAGCCGAATTATTTAAGGACCCGACCACGGCCACAAGGATCATGGCGGCTTTCTATCCCGAGAGGGTCGCAGAGACGATCAAGGATGAAATGGCCGAAGTCGGAATGACAAAAGAAGAGTCGGAAGAACTGATGCGCAAACTCCAAAGACCCGCCAGGCGATACTGAGGTCCTTTGGGCCCTACGCTCAGGCACGTGTGTTATCTATTTAGACCGCGAGATGAATAGACCTGCTACCGCATTTGCTACCCAACTGTTTAGGGCAAGGCAGAACAACGCGGCACAGAACGTCACGTTAGAACGGATTGATCGTTGAATTTACAGCCGAAATAGTACGGGCTGGAATGGCGTAGCACTGGGTTAATCGAACTCCAAAACCGGGGGTTGCAGGTTCGAAGTCCTGCCACTCCTGCCAGCCTTCCCCAAGTATTGCCAGCCAAGTTTGCCGGCCAAGTCCTGCGAACGCCCGAACCGCAACGCTAGCCCCGGCTTGGCATCCACCGGCATGACGCGGCGTCCGCGAATTCGGGACGCGACCGGCTCGCAGCAGGAATGGCGATGCCCTGCTCCTTGAACTGGTGAATCTTGTTGCGAAGGCAGCGCAACGAGATGCCCAGCGTGGTCGCAGCCCGCGTTCTGTTCCACTCGGCGACGCACAGCGTCCGGATGATGAGCGCGCGCTCGACCTCGGCGACGGTATGGCCAACGAGTTTCTCGGCGACCTGATCGTCGACTGGAACCGACTGGTCGCCAAACTCCTGCGGTGGGAGAACAGTACCCATAAGCCCCTCCGACAAACCTTCGACATACGGAAGTGATTCGCAACGCCATTATGCGCCCGACGGACCGGTTCCATGAGGTAAGTCAGTAGGAGGGTGTCGGTTCTTCGTCGCTTCGGAGTTTGGCAGTGCGGTCAGCGCTGGATCGGCGCGCGTGAAGCGGTTTGAACTGAAGCTTGCGGCCCGGTGGCCGCGCGCCCGGCTGCAAATTTAATTCTGGTGGGTCGCTTCCCAGTCCGCTTTCGCCTTGAGGCGGCGCATTCTCGACCGGTAGGCGCGCACCGCGTAGCCCGCGAGGAAGCAGATGGCTCCGAACAAAAGAAGGAATACCAGATCCAATGGAACGGTCCCGTTGAACAGTCGAGCGTAGCTATAGCAATGTCGCGACCGAATCCTGTCGCGCAAAGTTCAGGCAACCGGCCTTAACGTTGCGCATCCAATCACGGCGCGCCGAGCACTGGTTCGCCGGACGCGAGGCCGGAAAACCCCGACAAATGTGGGTCATGCGCCAGGCAAATGCGGCGATGCATTTGTACTTTGACGCAGATTTTCTCCTGCGGATGTGCAAGTCGTATCGCGCATGCTCAATGATCGAGCTTCCGGACCAGCTCTTGTGCAACACGTTGCGCCGCGTTGGGGATCTCAAGACATGGCCTCCGGATTGCATGGTTCAAACCGTTTACAACAACAAGGTGGTGCGTTCGGTGCAGAAAGAAGCAAGGCCAGGCAATCGCCGCGTTTATGTCAACCAGCGGATTTGTCGGCTTCGTGATGAAGTGAAGGGTCTGCGCGATGAGATGCGTGACGCGCAGTCGGCGTCGCAGGCCAATCCCGCTGCCAAGGGTGCGACCGCCGCCAAGGCCAACCAGACGAAAATCTATGCGCGTGAGCGGCTGGTCATCCTGCGCGACGAACTCAAAAGCCTGACGGCGGAGCGAAAATCGTTTCCGCAGAAGCCGGCTGGTGCGCAGAAATCGGCGTCGGCCGCCAATTAGCGGTGTCGTCAGTCGGCGGACTTGTCGTTCGATTGGAACCGGGACGGCCAGCGGAACATGCGCGCCTGGCGCGCCATCTTGCGCCACAGATTGGCCATTTCAAGATATTGCGCGCGCAATTTTGGAATCTCGCGGGCGTGCTGCTCCGCTTCCTCGGCCTTCTGATCGAAGTTTTCCGCCTTGGTCATCGTGCCAACCCGGCGCAGAACAATTTGCGCTGCATGTCATCATGGATGAACCTCTGCAAGTTTGAAGTGCGATAACTCACAGCACGCAACGTCGGCGCGCTCCGCAACCATCATCTGTGCCGGCCGCACACTCCGCTACCACCGGACTGCGCTGCTGCTTTAACGCACGCTTAGCCGCCGTCGAGTCACGATTGAAACCGGTGTACCGGCTCGTCGTTCTTTGTCCGGCACGTGGGGAGTTCGGGGATGAAGCTGTACGCCGTGAGAAAGTGCCGCGGACAATGGTCGATCATCGTGGACGAGAAGGTTGTGCTCGAATTTGACAGCTATGACGAGGCGATCCGGACCGCCCGGAGCGCGGCAGACGTGCTGTCGAACTGCAAACCGCAAGCTTCGGAATTGACCGGGGCCGTCGCGTTCGAGGCGAACGTCAACCTGATCCTGCAGCATCCCGGATAGCCGGCGGCTTTTGTCAGCCTAGTGCTGGTTGCGCGTGCTGCACGGGTCCCGAACCGTGCACTGCTGGTGCTCGAAGCCGGTCGTCTGCGGGACGGTGCGGCGTTGGTCGCGCTGCTTCTTGGCTGGCTTGTCCTTGGCCTTTTGCGCGAGCGCCGGGCTTTGCAGCGCGGGGACCACGAGGCTCGCAGCCGTCATTGCTCCGGTGGCCACGGACACCGCAACCACAAATCCAAGAACCGACCGCATCTCGCTGCCTCGCCAAATGGCCCAGCCATCGGATAGCGCCTCCGCGGTTCACCGGCAAATCACTGCTTCGTATGAAGGGCCTCGCAAAAAACCTTTGAAAGCGGCGGGAAGATCCTGATCCGATTACAAAAACACGCTCCGGCTTGACGCCGCGCCACAATCCCTATACGAAGCCGCCATCGCCAAGCGGCCCGGCAACGGACTTCCGCGGCGAACCTGCTCCCAAAAATGGATCGCCAGCCGATCTCATCCTTAACGGTTGGGATCGTCGTGCCTATTTGAAGTTGCCGAACTCGAAAGCGTCCTCTCGAAACGTCTGAATCTTAGAACTCATGGCCAAATTCAGCCCGTTCAAGTTCCTGCAGGAGGTGCGCTCGGAGACCGACAAGGTCACCTGGCCGACGCGCCGCGAGACCACGATCACCACGATCATGGTGTTCGTGATGGTGACCGTTGCGTCCATTCTGTTCCTGGTGGCCGATCAGGTCATCCGGGTGCTCATCACCTTCCTCCTCGGGATCGCCAGCTAGCGGCCGACCAAAGCGACAAGCACACCGATACGACCATAGATAGTCACATGGCAAAACGCTGGTACATCGTTCACGCCTACTCGAACTTCGAGAACAAGGTCGCGGAATCGATCCGCGAGCAGTCGAAGCAGCGCGGGCTCGCCGACCTGTTCGAAGAGATCATGGTGCCCAAGGAAAAGGTCACCGAGGTGCGCCGCGGCCGCAAGGTCGACACCGAGCGCAAGTTCTTCCCGGGCTACGTGCTGGTGAAGATGGACCTCACCGATGAGGCGTTCCACCTCATCAAGAACACGCCGAAGGTCACCGGCTTCCTCGGCGCCGACAACAAGCCGATGCCGATTTCCGAGAACGAGGCGCTGCGCATCCTGCAGCAGGTGCAGGAGGGCGTGGACCGGCCGAAGCCGTCGATCTCGTTCGAGGTGGGCGAGCAGGTCCGCGTGTCGGACGGGCCGTTCGCGTCGTTCAACGGCACCGTCGAAGAGGTGGACGAGGGCCGCTCGCGCGTGAAGGTCGCGGTTTCGATCTTCGGCAGAGCGACGCCGGTCGAGCTGGAATTCGCGCAGGTCGAGAAGGTATAAGCGGCCTGCTGACGAGGCGGCCGCCCGCAGGGTGGCCGTAACAAGAGAGACGTGGGAGGTGAGGCGGCTGCCAACCGCTCAAATCCGCACCACGGATCCTGAACCGGCCCGCAAGGGCCAAACGCAGGAGTGTTGAATGGCAAAGAAAGTCACCGGATTCCTGAAATTGCAGGTTCCGGCCGGCGCCGCGAATCCCGCGCCGCCGATCGGTCCTGCGCTCGGTCAGCGCGGTCTCAACATCATGGAGTTCTGCAAGGCGTTCAACGCGCAGACGCAGAAGCTCGAGAAGGGCGCGCCGATCCCGGTCGTCATCACCATCTACGGCGATCGTTCCTTCACCTTCGAGATGAAGACGCCGCCGATGTCGCACTTCCTCAAGAAGGCGGCGAAGATCGAAAGCGGCTCCAAGACCCCCGGCCGCGACAGCGCCGGCACCGTGACCAAGGCTCAGGTCAAGGAAATCGCCGAGGCCAAGATGAAGGACCTCAATTGCAGCACCGTCGAAGCGGCCATGAAGATGGTCGAGGGCTCCGCCCGTTCGATGGGCCTTCAGGTCAAGGGGTAACGGTCATGGCAACTGGAAAGCGCACCAAGAAGATTCGTGAAGGCGTCGATCCCGCCAAGGCCTATCCGCTCGACGAGGCGGTGAAGATGGTCAAGGAGCGCGCCAAGGCGAAATTCGACGAGACCGTCGAGATCGCAATGAACCTCGGCGTCGATCCCAAGCACGCCGACCAGATGGTCCGCGGCGTGGTCACGCTCCCGAACGGCACCGGCCGCACCGTGCGCGTCGGCGTGTTCGCGCGCGGTCCCAAGGCCGACGAGGCCAAGGCCGCCGGCGCCGACGTGGTCGGCGCGGAAGACCTGTTCGAGAAGGTGAACGGTGGCACGATCGAGTTCGACCGCTGCATCGCTACGCCGGACATGATGGGCCTGGTTGGCCGTCTCGGTAAGGTGCTCGGGCCGCGCGGCATGATGCCGAACCCGCGCGTCGGCACCGTGACGATGGACGTCACCAACGCGGTCAAGGGCGCCAAGGGCGGCTCGGTGGAATTCCGGGTCGAGGCCGCGGGCATCCTTCAGGCCGGCGTCGGCAAGGCGTCGTTCGCCGCCGACAAGCTGGTCGAGAACATCCGCGCCTTTACCGACGCGGTGACCAAAGCGAAGCCGTCCGGCGCCAAGGGCCACTACATCAACCGCGTCTCGATCTCCTCGACGATGGGGCCGGGCGTGAAGGTGGACATGTCGACGCTTGTGGCGGCCGCCGCCGAGAAGTAATCCGCCGCTTCAATTCGGCGTGACCAGACGGAAATCCCGGTTGTTGCTGAGGCAACAGCCGGGATTTTCTTTTCGGCCTTCCGGTTATTGCAGCTTGATCCCGGCCTCGCGGATGACCTTGCCGAGCCGCTCGGTGTCGGAGGCGATCATCTTCGAAAAGTCCTCCGGCGAGGCGATCAGCACGTCGGTCGCCTGTGGCTTGACGATCCGGGTGATGTCGGGGTCGCGCGCGGCCCTGGCGAACTCGTCGTGCAGCCGTTTCACGATCGGCGCGGGCGTTCCGGCCGGCGCCACCATGCCGTGCCACATTTCGAGATCGAGGCCCGGGAAGCCCGCTTCCGCCATGGTCGGGACGTTGGGCTCGGCGTCGATCCGCTTCTTGCCGCCGATGGCGACGATGCGAAGCTTGCCGGCTTTCGCCATCTCGCCGATCGAGATGTAGGAGGTGAACAGGAAATCGAGGCGGCCCGCCACGATGTCGGTCGCGGCCGGCGCGGCGCCGCGATAGGGCACGTGCACCATCGGCACGCCGACGCGGGCCTTGAACATCTCGCCCAAAATCTGACCGCCGGAGCCGACCCCCTGCGAGCCGAAGCTCAACCCGCCGGGCTTGCTTTTCGCATGCGTCACGAGGTCGGCGACCGTCTTCACCGGGCTGTCGGCCGGCACCACCAGGATGTGCGGAAAGATGATGATCGGCGTGATCGGCTGGAAGTCCTTGACCGGATCGATATTCAGTTCCGGCGACAGGACCGGATTGACCGACATCACGCCCATGTTGGTGAGGAACAGCGTGTAGCCGTCGGGCGCAGCCGATTTCGTCGCCTGCGCCGCGATGTTGCCGCCGCCGCCCGAGCGGTTGTCGATCACGATCGGCTGCTTGAGCGCGTCGGCGACCTTCGCCGCGACGGGCCGGATTACCACGTCGGCGCTGCCGCCGGGCGGGAAGGGGACCAGCAGCGTGACCGGCCGTGACGGATAGCCGTCGCCCTGCGCGGAGGCTGCCGGTGCCGCGGCAAGCCATGCCGCGGCCGTGCAGGCCAGCACGATCGAAATCTTCATGACGTTTCCCCGTGTCTGGTTTTACGCGGCCGGTGTTCCGGCCGTCGTGTCGATGATGGTGGCGCGCCGCATGTCGCGCACATGCGTGCTCGACTCGAACGGCGTGGCGCGGTGCATGGTGCAGCGGTTGTCCCAGATCACCAGATCGCCGCGCCGCCAGGGGTGCGCATAGACGAAGCGCGGCTGCGTCGCGAACGCCATGAGTTCGTCGATCAGCGCGCGGCCTTCGTGCTCCGGCCAGCCGACGATGTGCGAGGCATGGGAGGCGATGTAGAGGGCGTTCCGGCCGGATCCGGGATGCCGCCGCACCAGCGGATGCCGCGCCGGCGGGCGCGCCTTGCGCTCGTCGTCGGTCGGCGTATAGCCGCCGAGCCTGGCGCGCGAGTGCCAGATCGAATGCTCGGCAACCAGGCCGTCGATCCGTGCCTTCACCGCCTCGGGCAGCGCATCGTAGGCGGCGCGGGTGTCGACGAACTCTGTGTCGGCGCCCGACGGCGGCACCACGCGGGCGTGCAGCATCGACCAGGTCGCGGATTTCTGCCGGAACGAGCTGTCGGTGTGCCAGAGCTCGTTGCCCTGCCGGTAGGCGCGGCGCTGATCGTCGAGATCGAGGATCTTTCCATTCTCGTCGAGATTGGACACGTCGAAGATGTTGGGACTGCGGACGCGCAGTTGTGCCGCGGGTCCGCCGTCCCTGGCATGCACCGGCGGCGAGACTTCGAGCGGGCCGTAGAGCGCCGCGAAGGCGATCTGCTTTTCGTCATCCAGATTCTGGTTGGGCAGCACCGTGACCGCATAGCGGTCCATCGTGCGTTCGATCTCGCCTTGCGCCCGGGCGTCGACGCCCGCCGCGAGATCGATCCCCGTCAGCTCCGCGACGAACAGCGGGTGCAGTTGCCTCACTGGCATGACGCGCTCCTGAAGTCTTGCCGGCTATTGCGCCTTGATCCCCGCGTCGCGGATGACTTTGCCGAGGACGTCGATGTCGGTCGCGATCAGCTTGGCGAACTCGGCGGGGCTCAATGTCGACATTTCGACCGCCTGCGGCGCGACCTTGCTCAGGACGTCCGGGGACTTCGCGGCCTTCACGAACTCCTCGTTGAGCTTGCGCACGATCGCCTCGGGTGTGCCCGCCGGCGCGACGATCCCGTGCCAGATTTCAAGCTCGGTGCCGGGAAAGCCGGCTTCCGCCATGGTCGGAACGTCGGGAATTGCGGGCGCGCGTTTGGTTGCCGTCCATCCCAGCACGCGCAGCTTGCCGGCCTGCACCTGGCCGATGGCCGAGACATAGGAACTGAACAGCAGATCGACATTGCCTGCGGCAAGGTCGCTTACCGCCGGCCCTGCGCCGCGATAGGGCACATGGGTGAATGGCGCTCCTGATTTCAGCCGCAGCATTTCGCCCAGGATATGGCCGCCGGATCCCACGCCCTGCGATGCGAAGTTCAGACCGCCGGCTTTGGTCTTCGCGAGCGCGACCAGATCCTTCACGCTGCGGGCGGGCAAGGCGTCCGGCACCACCAGCACGCTCGGAAACGTGACGATCGGCGTGATCGGCTGGTAGTCCTTGATCGGGTCGAAATTGATGCCGGGTGTCAGCGCCGGCAGGATCGCGAACAGGCCGTTGTTGGCCAGCAGCAAGGTATATCCATCTGGCGCAGCCTGCTTGGCCGCGATCGCTCCCGGTGCGCCACCGCCGCCGCCGCGATTGTCGATCACCACATTGATCTTCAGGTTGTCGGCAACCTTCTGCGCGACAATGCGCGTGATTACATCCGAACTGCCGCCCGGCGGGAACGGCACGATGATTGTGATCGGGCGCGAGGGGAAGTCGGACTGGGCGGACGCGGGTGCAGGCACGGCTGCGGCAAACAGAACGCAGACGCACGCGATCGAAGCTCTCATCACTCTCATTGTTCCCTCCCTGTTGTCGTCGCCGGGCTTTTTTTGCCCGGTCGAACGCTCGGTCTTACGCGGCGTTACTGGTTGTCCGGGCAAGACGGCCGCGGTCGTGCGGCCTCGCATAATCGACGCTCGGCCCGATCGGGACAATCCCGTTCGAGCCCACCGGGCCGGCCTTGCTGAATACGCCGCGCTTCATGCCGGCGATGTCGCAGACCTCCGCGACGCCCGGCGTCTGGTACAGCTCGCGAAGATAGTTCGACAGATTGGGATACTCGTCCAGGCGGCGCAGGTTGCACTTGTAGCCGACGTAGTAGCACGGATCGAAACGAACCAGGCTTGGAAACAGCCGCCAGTCGGCTTCGGTCTCGACCTCGCCGCACAGATAGCGTCGGCTGGAAAGCCGCGTCTCCAGGCCGTCCAGCGTCTCGAACAGGAGCTTGATGGAGCCGTCGTAGGCCTCCTGCGAGATCGAGTAGCCGCAGCCATTAACGGCATTGTTGACGCCCTTGAGCACGAGCGCATTGATGGCATCGATCTCCGGACGCAGCGCCTCGGGGTAGTAGTCGGGCGACGGCCGCGCGATGCCGGCAAACGCGGTGTTGAACATCCGGATGATTTCGGAGGAACTCGTTGTTGACGACGCGGCGTGTCTTGGCGTCCCAGACCGTCGGTACGGTCACCCGCGTGGTGCAGGCCGGATCGGCGATCGTGTAGAGCTCGTGCAGCCATCGCACGCGCTTGTCGGTCCCGGGCACGATGTGTCCCGTTTCGCCGAACGACCATCCCTGGCCGCCGGGCTCCTGGAAGGTGTTGGTGAGCGTGACGAACGGCTCGAGCCGTTTGAGGGTGCGCATCAGCGTCGCGCGATGCGCCCACGGGCAGGCGACGGCGCAGTAGAGGTGGTAGCGGCCGGCCTCGGCCGGAAATTCGGACCGCGGCTGGTTGCCGATGCGATGGCGGAAAACGCTGTCCCGCTTGAAATAGAGTCCCTTGTCGTCGTGCTGGACGAGGACGTTCTCGGTGCTCCATTTGCCGTCGACGAGTTGTCCCATTGATCCGCTCCTGCCCCGGTACCGGACGCATATTACATGCCTGCGCGGCACTGCCGTAGATGGGACAGAAGCGGATTTGCCTCCCGGGCTGCGGAATGGACTTACGCCGCGGCGCCTTGCCGCGTCTCCAACATCTGACCGGAAACGCGGCGGTCGTAGTCATCCGCGAGCGCCCGCACCGCCGCGGCGCCGTCGCCTGTAAAGGAGGGGCCGTGCATGATGGCCAGCGTCCGCGGCGCAAGTTTCGCGAGGCCGCGGATCGTCGCGCCCATGCCGGGATTGAGGCTGGAATACCTGAACACTTCCTCCGCGGCGATCGCCGGGCCGACCACGTCGCCGTCGGTCAGGGCGCGGCCGTTGCCGAGCTGGGTGAACAGGTCGCCGCACATCAGCGTGCGCGTCGTTTCCTCGTAGAGCACGCCGGCGTCCCAGCCGTGCGGGGTGTGCGGCGTGTCGATGAAGCGGACGCGCTTGCCGCCGCCGAGGTCGACGACTTCGCCGTCCGTCAACACGCGCGGCGCGCGATCGGCGAAATCGTTGAGCGACACCAGGCAGCCGGTCTGCCCGTGCGCGGGGACGGCCTGCGGCGCGACCGCGAGCCATTCGTTCATCGCCCCGCATTCGTCGGCCTCGAAATGGCCGAACGCGATCCAGCGCAGCCGCTCGGGCGGCATGATGCGGCTCAAGGCGTCGCGATTGAGCGGAAACATTTTTCGCAAGCCGGTGTGGAACATCAGCGGCTGGTCGCCAAGCACCAGAAACTGATTGAAGGTGAAGCCCGCGGGGGGCGCGATGTCCGGCACGTAGGTCGAGAGCCGGTAAATGCCGTCGGCGATTTCGCTGATCTTCGTTTCCATGGCTTCCTCCAGATAAAATCAAGAATTCGACAATCCGGCGCCACCGGCTGGCGGTGGAGCCCCTCATCCAATTTCATGGTACATATATGTGTAATGAAAAGACGCAAGGCTGTCAATAATGGATGCACGCCTGTGTGTAATTAAAACGACATGACGCGGGCGGCGCTCGCGACGTTTTCAGCGCAGTTGTCGATGGCGAACAAGCGCTCAGGCCGCTCCGTAGCCCAGCTTCGGATACCAGTCCTTGCCGCGGCCCGCGGGCGTCATGTCGAGCACCGTCCAGAGCGGCATCAGGTCCGGCGCGCCGCGCGGGTCCTGGCCCGGATCGGCGGTCGCCGCATCTCGCCACCCCAGAAATGCCGGATCTTGCCGTCGCGTCTGTGAAACGTTGATCGCCGCCCAGTCCTCGCCGTTCGGCCCATCGGCGAAATAGTCCTTGTTGAAGCTGTTTCCGGCGGACGAATAGAGCTTGAGGTGACGCCAGCCACGCTCCTTCTTGAACGCGACGAGCCGCTCGATCGGCGATTTGGCGACGATGGCCAGGGCCACGCGCTGCTCCATGTCCGCTGCTTCGCCGTCCCATGAGCTGAGCAGCGACGTGCACATGGGACAGGGCCGCTCGCGCTTGGGGCCGTACATGTAGTTGTAGACGACGAGCGTGTCGTGATGCCCGAACAGTGCGGAGAAATGCACCGGGCCGTTGACGCCCGCGAACACGTAGTCCTCCGGAATTTCGCCGCCCGGCGGCAGCACGCGGCGCTGCGCGGCAACGCGCTCGATGTGGCGGCGAAGCTCGATCTCTTCGGCGAGCAGCGCCGTCCGCGCCCGGCGGTATTCGGGGCTCTCGTTCGGGTAGTTGTGGCCGTACTTTGCCAGCGCCGCCGCCGGAACGAGTTCTTCGTCCTCTGCCATGGAGGGCCTCCCTTTCAGCGGCAATGGCGCGCGGCAGAAATTGTTCCGCCGCAACAAGCCGCGGTGGACGTTGTCTGCGTCCAATTTTAGTGTCTGGCGATGAGCAAGAATATCCCGGCCCCGGTGCTGACCTGGCTGCAAACGGACGGCGTCAAGCAGCGGGACAGTGCGAAGTTTATCGCCCAATTTGCCGCCGAACTGGTGGCGGCAGGTATCGATATCTATCGCCTGACCACGGGGGTTCACATCATCCATCCGCAGATCGATGCTTCGAGTGCGCTATGGCAGCAGGGCAAGGCTGTGACGGAGCGCCGCTGGAAAATGGATCGACAGGTTCTGCAGAACAGTCCGATGCCTATCGTCTACAGCGGCAGGAGCTATCGCGCCCGGCTCGACGGCGCGGCGGAGCCCGGAGAGTTTCCAATCCTGACCGAGCTTCGCGCGGAAGGCGTAACGGAATACATCGCGTTTCCGCTGCCGTTCTCCGACGGATCGTGGAAAGCGGTCAGCTACGCGACGTGCCGGGCGGGCGGTTTTCCCGAGGATCTTGCCATGATCCTGGAGATCCAGACGTTGCAGCGGACCACGCTGACGCTGCTGGACACCTATGTCGGGCCGATCGCCGGCCGGCGCGTGCTCGACGGTGCAATCAAGCGGGGCATGTCCGATTCAATCGAAGCGGTGATCTGGTTCTGCGACCTTCGCGGCTTCACCGAATTGTCCGAAAGCCTCAGGCGGTCAATGTCGCGGCCCGGATCGAAAGCCTGTGCAAGACGCTCGGCAGGCAAGTTCTGTTGTCCGGCGATTTTGCCGAACTGTGCCGCGGCAAAGGCGAGATGCTCGGCCTGTTTCCGCTCAAGGGCGTTGGCAGCGAGCACGCCGTGCACGCTCTGCCGGACGAATCCTGAGCGCGGTGTTCAGACCGCGCCGCGTTTGCCCCACAGCTCCTGCGTGGCGAGCTTCGCGCCTTCCGAGAGCGACCTGAGCTTCGCCCACATGATGCTCTCGTGCACGCGCTTGGCGAACGGGCTCTGCGCGAAGCCGCAGTCGGTGCCGGCGAGAACGTTCTCGCGACCGACGATGTTCGCAAGGCGAACCAGGCGTTGCTTAACAAGCTCGGGATGCTCGACGATGTTGGTCGCGTGGCTGATCACGCCGGGAATGAGCTTTTTGCCGGGCGGCAGCTTTACGCTCTGCCACACCGTCCATTCGTGCTCGTGGCGCGGATTGGCCTGCTCGACGCTGTAGTGGCCGACCTTCACCTGCAGCAGGAGATCGGCGATGTCCTTCAGCGGCACGTCGAAGGCGTGCGGCCCGTTCCAGCTTCCCCAGCAAATGTGATAGCGCGAGCGCTCCTCGGGTATTCCGCGCAAAGCATGGTTGAGCGCGTCGACGCGAAGCTGCGCCCAGGCGCGGTACTGCGCCTCGCTCATCGGCGGCACCATCTTTTCGTGCATGTAGGGCAGGAACGCGTCGTCGATCTGCACGTAGAGGCCGGCGTCGACGATCGCCTGGTATTCCTGGTGCAGGCAGTCGGCGAGCGCGAACAGGAGCGCCTTCTCGTCGGCGTAGTGCTCGTTCTTGGCGCCAGGCAGCGCGCTTGCCGGCGCCACCACCGGCAGGAACGCGCCGGACGCCTTGTGCTTGGCCGCCGCGGCCTTGAGCGTGGCGATGTCGCGCTTCACCTGCGCGTCGTTGTAGGTGAGGGGACCGTTGACGATGAAGCGGTTGCCGAGCCGGGCGCCCAGACCCGAGGCGCGGTTGTATTCGGCGTAGAATTCCGGAAACGCCACCTGGTCCTGGCCGCCGCCCGCGGAGGCGAGCGGGTCTTTCATCTCCTCGGGCGTGGCCGGACGGGTGGCGATGCCGCTCATGCGGGCATGCACGTAAAAAGCCCAGTTGCGGCCCTTGGAGAATTCGCCGTCGCTGACGATGTCGACGCCGGCCTCGACCTGCTGGCGGACGACCTCGTCGATCGAGGCCTTCAGGCAGGCCTGGTAGGCGTTTTCGTCGTAGGGCTGGCCGGCCTCCACCAACTTGAGGAACTCGACCAGTTCCGGGGGACGGACCAGGCTGCCGACGTGGGTCGTCAGAATGCGGTCGGGGTGACCGGCCATACGAAACTCCCAATTTCCTTATATGTTTGCGGCCGACTGTAGCCTGCCGGGGCGGCAAGGAAACCGCTTGGCTTGGCAAAGCCCGGCAAAAGTTCTACATAGTGTGCCATGGGCGTGCCGGCCTCACTTGTCGGCGCGCCTTTGCGCGCTTCCCGAAATGCCCAGCAACAAGGAACCGATTCCTTTTAGACATCCTCCGGGACATCTGAAGGGAAGAGGGAAGGGTCGCTGACAGTCGAGGGTAGCCGCGTCCTGTCCAAGACTGCAGGTGCCAGAAATCCAGCGATGGGCTTCCGGCTTAATTGATCGCCTGCACAGACGGGTAAGGCCGATAGCGGTCCGGGCAACCGGACGTGATCGGTTCGAACCGTTGGACCTTCCGTGGCGCTAGCCATGGAGGAGGCAGGGCACGAAAGCGTCGTCCCCTGTTTCCGCGTTGCGGATGCCTGGGACGGCAAATCGCAACCGGCCGCCTTCATGACCGAGGGTCATGTTTGCGGCTAACCAGAGAGAGCTTGCTGTGGAACGAGCGGCAAAAGCAGCGCAGGTGACGGAACTCAAGGAGGTCTTCAAGACCGCCAAGACCGTCGTCGTCGCTCACTATGCCGGCCTCACGGTCGCCCAGATGCAGGTCCTGCGCAAGCAGGCCCGGCAGACCGGCACCACCGTGAAGGTCGCCAAGAACCGCCTCGCCAAGATCGCTCTTGAAGGCACGGACGTGGCCAGCATCGGTCCCCTGCTGAAGGGGCCGACCGTGATCGCCTATTCCAACGATCCCGTTGGCGCGTCCAAGGTCACCGTCGATTTCGCCAAGGCCCACGAGAAGTTCGTGATCCTCGGCGGGGCGATGGGCAAGACCGCGCTCGATTTGAACGGTGTGAAGGCGCTTGCCGCTCTTCCGTCGCTCGACGAGCTCCGGGCCAAACTCGTCGGCCTTCTCATGGCGCCGGCGACCAAGATCGCGCAGCTCACCAACGCCCCCGCGGCGAAGGTGGCCCGTGTGGTCCAGGCCTATGCCAACAAGAGCCAAGCTTAATCGAGGCTCCCAACTCAACTGGTTCGAACCGAAAAAGGAACTCTATCAATGGCTGATTTGTCCAAGATCGTAGACGAGCTGTCGAAGCTCACCATCCTCGAGGCGGCTGACCTCGCCAAGATGCTCGAAGAGAAGTGGGGCGTGACCGCCGCGGCCGCCGTGGCCGTCGCTGCTGCTCCGGGCGCTGGTGCCGCTGCCGCTGCCGAAGAGAAGACCGAGTTCACGGTGGTTCTCGCCGCCGTCGGCGACAAGAAGATCGAGGTCATCAAGGAGGTCCGTGCGCTCACGGGTCTCGGCCTCAAGGAAGCCAAGGACCTGGTCGAAGGCGCCCCGAAGCCGGTCAAGGAAGGCGTCAACAAGGACGAGGCGAACAAGATCAAGACCACCCTCGAAAAGGTGGGTGCGAAGGTTGAGCTCAAGTAAGCGGTGCTTATCTGAGGGGTCTCTGGGGATGGCCCAGGGATTGCAAACACAAATCGGTGATTTCGGGGTCTTCGGCCCCGGAATCACCGTCTTTGCCGTAGAGCCGGTGGCTTCAACGGTAAGGCGATACGGCCGCTCCGGCGGTCTGATTGGGACGGCGGCGGTTCGGGGAACCCGAATCGTCTAGAAAAGACGGGCACCCGCACGCCTGTCCAGATAGCCGCGATGGATAGCGGCTTTTTGGAGAGTTGTCCCGGTACCCGTCGAACGTAATGACTGCCGAACGACAACAGAGAGGCACGATGGCGCAGACGTTCACAGGTCGCAAGCGCGTTAGGAAATTTTTCGGGAAAATCAAGGAAGTCGCAGAGATGCCGAACCTCATCGAGGTTCAAAAGGCATCCTATGACCAGTTCCTGATGGTGAAGGATCCACCGGGCGGCCGCTCCGACGAGGGGCTGCAGGCCGTTTTCAAATCGGTGTTCCCGATCCGCGATTTCTCGAACACCTCGCAGCTCGACTTCGTCGCCTACGAATTCGATCCTCCGAAGTACGACGTCGACGAGTGCCGCCAGCGCGGCATGACGTTTGCCGCCCCGCTCAAGGTGAAGCTGCGGCTCATCGTGTTCGATGTCGACGAAGAGACCGGCGCCCGCTCCGTGAAGGACATCAAGGAGCAGGACGTCTACATGGGCGACATTCCGCTCATGACGAACAACGGCACGTTCATCGTCAACGGCACCGAGCGCGTCATCGTCTCGCAGATGCACCGCTCGCCCGGCGTGTTCTTCGATCACGACAAGGGCAAGACGCATTCCTCGGGCAAGCTTTTGTTCGCCGCCCGCATCATCCCGTATCGCGGCTCATGGCTCGACATCGAGTTCGACGCCAAGGACATCGTGCATGCGCGTATCGACCGCCGCCGCAAGATTCCGGTGACGTCGCTCCTGTTCGCGCTCGGCCTCGACGGCGAGACGATCCTCAACACCTTCTACAAGCAGATTGCGTACAAGAGGCAGAAGGACGGCTGGCGCGTGCCGTTCGATGGCAACCGCCTCAAGGGCTACAAGGCCGTCAACGACGTCGTCGACGCCGACACCGGCAAGGTCGTGGTCGAAGCCGGCCAGAAGATCACCGTGCGTCAGGCCCGTCAGCTCACCGAAAAGGGGCTGAAGGCGCTGCGCATGACCGACGAGGAGTTGATCGGTCACTACATCGCCGAGGATCTGGTCAACGTGAAGACCGGCGAGATCCACGCCGAAGCGGGCGAGGAGATCACCGAGAAGACGCTCAAGCTCCTCAACGAGCAGGGCTACAAGGAAATCCCGATCCTCGACATCGACCACGTCAATGTCGGCGCCTACATCCGCAACACGCTCACGATCGACAAGAACATGTCGCGCGAGGAGGCGCTGTTCGACATCTACCGCGTGATGCGTCCCGGCGAGCCGCCGACGCTCGACACCGCGCAGGCGATGTTCCAGTCGCTGTTCTTCGATGCCGAGCGCTACGACCTTTCGGCGGTCGGCCGCGTGAAGATGAACATGCGCCTCGACCTCGATGCGCCGGACACCATGCGGGTTCTCCGTAAGGAGGACATCCTCGCGGTGATCCGCACGCTGCTCGACCTGCGCGACGGCAAGGGCGAGATCGACGACATCGACCATCTCGGCAACCGCCGGGTGCGCTCGGTCGGCGAGCTGATGGAGAACCAGTACCGCATCGGTCTGCTCCGCATGGAGCGGGCGATCAAGGAGCGCATGTCGTCGGTCGATATCGACACCGTCATGCCGCAGGACCTGATCAACGCGAAGCCCGCGGCAGCGGCAGTGCGCGAGTTCTTCGGATCCTCGCAGCTTTCGCAGTTCATGGACCAGACCAATCCGCTGTCTGAGATCACGCACAAGCGCCGCTTGTCCGCGCTCGGCCCGGGCGGTCTGACGCGCGAGCGTGCCGGCTTCGAGGTGCGCGACGTGCACCCGACGCATTACGGCCGCATCTGCCCGATCGAGACGCCGGAAGGTCCGAACATCGGCCTGATCAACTCGCTCGCGACCTATGCGCGGGTGAACAAGTACGGCTTCGTCGAGACGCCATACCGCAAGGTCAAGGACGGCCGGGTGACCGACGAGGTCGTCTACCTCTCGGCGATGGAAGAAGGGCGCTACACGGTCGCCCAGGCCAACGCGCCGATCGATCCGAAGGGCCGCTTCACCGAAGAGCTGATCGTCTGCCGGCATGCCGGCGACGTGCTTCAGCTTGCGCCCGACAAGGTCGACTACATGGACGTGTCGCCGAAGCAGCTCGTTTCGGTGGCCGCGGCGCTGATCCCGTTCCTCGAGAACGACGACGCCAACCGCGCGCTGATGGGCTCGAACATGCAGCGCCAGGCGGTGCCGCTGGTTCGCGCCGAGGCGCCGTTCGTCGGCACCGGCATGGAAGGCGTGGTCGCCCGTGACTCGGGCGCGGCGATCGCCGCGCGCCGCACCGGCACGATCGACCAGGTGGACGCGACCCGTATCGTCATCCGCGCCACCGGCGAAAACGACCCGACCAAGCCCGGCGTCGACATCTACCGGCTGATGAAGTTCCAGCGCTCCAACCAGAACACCTGCATCAACCAGCGTCCGCTGGTGAAGGTGGGCGATCAGGTCAAGAAGGGCGACATCATCGCCGACGGCCCGTCGACCGAACTCGGCGAGCTTGCCCTCGGCAGGAACGTGCTGGTCGCGTTCATGCCGTGGAACGGCTACAACTTCGAAGACTTCGATCCTGCTCTCCGAGCGGATCGTGAAGGACGACGTCTTCACCTCGATCCACATCGAGGAGTTCGAGGTGATGGCCCGCGACACCAAGCTGGGCCCGGAAGAAATCACCCGCGACATCCCGAACGTTTCGGAAGAGGCGCTGAAGAACCTCGACGAAGCGGGCATCGTCTACATCGGCGCGGAAGTCCGCGCCGGGGACATCCTGTGCGGCAAGATCACGCCGAAGGGCGAAAGCCCGATGACGCCGGAAGAGAAGCTGCTCCGCGCCATCTTCGGCGAGAAGGCCTCGGATGTCCGCGATACGTCGTTGCGCGTGCCGCCGGGCGTGCAGGGCACGGTCGTCGAAGTGCGCGTGTTCAACCGCCACGGCGTCGACAAGGACGAGCGTGCGCTCGCGATCGAGCGCGAGGAGATCGAGCGTCTCGCCAAGGACCGCGACGACGAGCAGGCGATCCTCGACCGTAACGTCTACGGCCGACTGTCGGAGTTGCTCGAAGGCCGCCAGGGCATCGCCGGTCCGAAGGGCTTCAAGAAGGACTCCAAGATCACCCGGGCCGTGCTGGAAGAGTACCCGCGCGCGCAGTGGTGGCAGTTCGCCTCGCCGAACGACAAGCTGATGGCCGAGATCGAGGCCATCCGCAAGCAGTACGACGAGTTGAAGAAGGGTCTCGAGCAGCGCTTCCTCGACAAGGTCGAGAAGCTGCAGCGCGGCGACGAACTTCCGCCCGGCGTGATGAAGATGGTCAAGGTCTTCGTCGCGGTGAAGCGCAAGATCCAGCCCGGCGACAAGATGGCCGGCCGCCACGGCAACAAGGGCGTGGTGTCGCGGATCGTTCCGATTGAGGACATGCCGTTCCTCGACGACGGCACGCATGTCGACATCGTGCTGAACCCGCTCGGCGTGCCGAGCCGCATGAACGTCGGCCAGATCCTGGAGACGCATCTCGGCTGGGCCTGCGCCGGCCTCGGCCTCAAGATCGGCAATGCGGTGGAAGCGTACAACGCCAAGGGCGACGTGCGTCCGCTGAAGGACATGCTGAAGAAGGTCTACGGCGACGACGAAGACATCAAGGCGATGAGCGAAGAGAACCTCGTCGAGCTCGGCACCAACCTCAAGCACGGCGTGCCGATCGCGACGCCGGTGTTCGACGGTGCAAAGGAGAAAGACATCGAAAACATGCTCGACCTGGCCGGTCTCGATCACTCCGGCCAGGTGACGGTGTTCGACGGCCGCACCGGCGAGCAGTTCGATCGCCGGGTGACGGTGGGCTACATCTACATGCTCAAGCTCCACCATCTCGTGGACGACAAGATCCACGCGCGCTCGATCGGTCCGTACTCGCTCGTCACCCAGCAGCCGCTGGGCGGCAAGGCGCAGTTCGGCGGCCAGCGCTTCGGCGAAATGGAGGTCTGGGCGCTGGAAGCCTACGGCGCCGCCTACACGCTGCAGGAGATGCTGACGGTGAAGTCGGACGACGTGGCCGGCCGCACCAAGGTCTACGAGGCGATCGTCCGCGGCGACGACACCTTCGAGGCCGGCATCCCCGAAAGCTTCAACGTGCTGGTCAAGGAAATGCGCTCGCTCGGCCTCAACGTCGACCTGCACAATTCCAAGCAGGCGCCGGGAACGGCGGAAGCAGCCGAGTGATATGAACGGACAGGAGCGGCGAGGGCGCCGCTCCAAAAGCCGTCATGCTCCCGCCGAGTGGAGCGTGACGGTGAGCATGAAATGACACGACAGCGGCCGATACGTTCGGCAAGCGGAGAAGACGATGAATCAAGAGATCATGAATTTTTTCAGCCCGCAGGCTCCTGCGCAGGTGTTCGACCAGATCAGGATTTCGATCGCGAGCCCGGAAAAGATTCTGTCCTGGTCGTACGGCGAGATCAAAAAGCCGGAGACCATCAACTACCGGACCTTCAAGCCGGAGCGCGACGGCCTGTTCTGCGCGCGCATCTTCGGGCCGATCAAGGACTACGAGTGCCTGTGCGGCAAGTACAAGCGCATGAAGTACAAGGGCATCATCTGCGAGAAGTGCTCGGTCGAAGTCACGCTCAGCCGCGTCCGGCGCGAGCGCATGGGTCATATCGAGCTCGCGGCCCCGGTCGCGCACATCTGGTTCCTGAAGTCGCTGCCTTCGCGCATCGGCCTTCTGCTCGACATGACGCTGAAGGATCTCGAGCGCATCCTGTACTTCGAATACTACGTCGTGCTGGAGCCGGGCCTCACCCCGCTGCAGGATCGCCAGCTCCTGTCGGAGGACGAGTATCTCAAGGCGCAGGACGAATACGGCGCCGACAGCTTCACCGCGCTGATCGGCGCGGAAGCGATCCGCGAGATGCTCAAGGTCCTCGACCTCGAGAAGATGGCGGCTGACCTTCGCGTCGAGATCGCGGAGTTGAAGTCGGAGCTGAAGCCGAAGAAGCTTGCCAAGCGGCTCAAGCTGATCGAGGCGTTCACCCAGTCCGGCAACAAGCCGGAGTGGATGATCCTGACCCAGGTGCCGGTGATCCCGCCGGACCTTCGTCCGCTGGTTCCGCTGGACGGCGGACGCTTCGCGACGTCCGACCTCAACGACCTCTATCGCCGCGTGATCAACCGCAACAACCGCTTGAAGCGGCTGATCGAGCTGCGCGCGCCCGACATCATCATCCGCAACGAGAAGCGCATGCTTCAGGAAGCGGTCGATGCGCTGTTCGACAACGGCCGCCGCGGCCGCGTCATCACCGGCGCCAACAAGCGTCCGCTGAAGTCGCTCGCCGACATGCTGAAGGGCAAGCAGGGCCGGTTCCGCCAGAACCTGCTCGGCAAGCGGGTCGACTATTCCGGCCGCTCGGTGATCGTGGTCGGCCCTGAGCTCAAGCTGCATCAGTGCGGCCTGCCGAAGAAGATGGCGCTCGAGCTGTTCAAGCCGTTCATCTACTCGCGCCTCGACGCCAAGGGCCTCTCCACCACGGTGAAGCAGGCCAAGAAGCTCGTGGAGAAGGAGAAGCCGGAGGTTTGGGACATCCTCGACGAGGTGATCCGCGAGCATCCGGTGCTGCTCAACCGCGCGCCGACCTTGCACCGCCTGGGCATCCAGGCCTTCGAGCCGGTTCTCATTGAAGGCAAGGCGATCCAGCTTCATCCGCTGGTCTGCGCCGCCTTCAACGCCGACTTCGACGGCGACCAGATGGCCGTCCACGTGCCGCTGTCGCTCGAAGCGCAGCTCGAGGCGCGCGTGCTGATGATGAGCACGAACAACATCCTGCATCCCGCGAACGGCTCGCCGATCATCGTGCCGTCGCAGGACATCGTGCTGGGCCTGTACTACCTCACGATCATGGCCGACGGTCATCCGGGCGAGTGGAAGTACGAGATCCACAAGGACGAGGATCTCAAGAAGGACCAGAAGAAGGTCAATACGGTGCGCGGCTTCTACCGCGACATCGCCGAGGTCGAGCACGCGCTCAATGCGGACGTTGTGCACCTGCACAGCAAGATCAAGTTCCGCTGGGTCGGCGTCGACGAGAACGGCGAGGAATTCAACAAGTGGTATGAGACCACGCCGGGCCGTGCGCTGCTCGGGCAGGTCCTGCCGCGCTCGGCCAAGGTTCCGTTCGACGTCGTGAACAAGCTCATGACGAAGCGTGAAATCTCCGGAATGATCGACACGGTGTATCGCCACTGCGGTCAGAAGGAGACGGTGATCTTCTGCGACCGCATCATGGCGCTCGGCTTCTATCATGCGTTCAGGGCCGGCATCTCGTTCGGCAAGGACGACATGGTCGTGCCGAAGAAGAAGTGGGACATCGTCGACAAGACCCGCGCCGAGGCCAAGGACTTCGAGCAGCAGTACAACGACGGCCTGATCACCCAGGGCGAGAAGTACAACAAGGTGGTCGATGCCTGGTCGAAGTCCACCGACCGGATCGCCGAAGAGATGATGAAGGAAATCTCGGCGGTGAAGCGCGACGAGAAGACCGGCCGCGAGGCACAGGTCAACTCGATCTACATGATGGCCCACTCCGGCGCGCGCGGCTCGCCCGCGCAGATGCGTCAGCTTGCCGGCATGCGCGGCCTGATGGCGAAGCCCTCGGGCGAGATCATCGAGAGTCCGATCATCTCGAACTTCAAGGAAGGCCTCTCGGTGCTCGAGTACTTCAACTCGACGCACGGCGCCCGCAAGGGTCTGGCCGACACCGCGCTGAAGACCGCGAACTCGGGCTACCTGACGCGCCGTCTGGTCGACGTCGCCCAGGACTGCATCATCACGTCGCACGATTGCGGCACCAAGGGCGGCATCGCGGTTCGCGCCATCATCGACTCGGGCACCGTGGTCGCCTCGCTCTCGAGCCGTATCCTGGGCCGCACCACGGCCGAGGACGTCAAGGATCCGTCGAGCTCCAGGATCGTCATCAAGCGCGACACGCTGCTTGGCGAGAAGGAGGTCGATGAGATCGTCAAGGCCCACGTGCAGGAACTGCGCATCCGCTCCGTTCTCACCTGCGAGAACACCAACGGCGTGTGCGGCGCGTGCTACGGGCGCGATCTGGCCCGCGGCACTCCGGTCAACATGGGCGAGGCGGTCGGCGTGATCGCGGCGCAGTCGATCGGCGAGCCGGGCACCCAGCTCACCATGCGCACGTTCCACATCGGCGGCGCGGCGCAGATCTCCGAGCAGTCGTTCATCGAGTCGAACTTCGACGGCAAGGTGGTCATCAAGTCCAAGGGCAAGAACGCCGTCGTCAAGAACTCGGACGGCCAGTGGATTGCCATGGGCCGGAGCATCGTCGTTGCCGTGGTCGACCCCGATGGGACCGAACGCGCGGTTCACCGCATCCAGAACGGCGCGCGGATGCGCGTCGAGGACGGGGAGGAGATCAAGCGCGGTGCGCGTATCGCCGAGTGGGATCCCTACACCCGGCCGATCCTCACCGAGACCGACGGCACCGTCGGCTTCGAGGATCTGGTGGAAGGACAGTCGATGTCGGAAACGGTCGACGAGTCGACCGGTATCGCCAAGCGCGTGGTCACCGACTGGCGCACGTCGAGCCGGGCCGCGGATCTGCGTCCGGCCATCGTCATCAAGGGCAAGGACGGCAAGGTCCAGAAGCTCGCGCGTGGCGGCGATGCCCGCTACATGCTGGCGGTGGACGCCATTCTGTCGGCCGACCTGAACGCGCAGCGTGAAGGCGGGCGACGTGATTGCCCGTATCCCGACCGAAAGCGCCAAGACGCGCGACATCACCGGCGGTCTGCCGCGGGTGGCGGAGCTGTTCGAGGCGCGGCGGCCGAAGGAGGCCGCGGTCATCGCCGAAATTTCCGGCACCGTGCAGTTCGGCAAGGACTACAAGAACAAGCGCCGGCTGAGCATCGTCCCGGCGGATGGCGGCGGAGCCCGCGGAATATCTCATTCCCAAGGGCAAGCACATCCATCTGCAGGACGGCGACTCGATCGAGAAGGGCGATTACATCGTCGACGGCAATCCCGCGCCGCACGACATCCTGGCGATCAAGGGCGTCGAGGAACTCGCGAACTACCTCGTCAACGAGATCCAGGACGTCTACCGGCTCCAGGGCGTGGCGATCAACGACAAGCACATCGAGGTGATTGTTCGCCAGATGCTGCAGAAGGTCGAGCTCACCGATATCGGTGAGACCGACATGATCCACGCCGAGCAGATGGACAAGCTCGAGTTCGACGAGATCAACGCGAAGTTCGTGGCCGAGGGCAAGAAGCCCGCGACCGCGCACCCGGTTCTGCTCGGCATCACCAAGGCGTCGCTGCAGACCCGTTCGTTCATCTCGGCGGCGTCGTTCCAGGAGACCACGCGCGTGCTCACCGAGGCTGCCGTCAACGGCAAGGCCGACACGCTCGACGGGCTCAAGGAGAACGTCATCGTCGGCCGCCTGATCCCGGCCGGTACCGGCGCCATGATGGGCGAACTGCGCGAGGTTGCCACCAAGCGCGACTCGCTGATCCTCGACGAGCGCGAGAAGGAGGCTGCGGCGAGGGCCGCAGCAGCCGTCGCTCCGGCGCCCGCCGAGCAACCGGCGGCGTTGCCTGCGGCGGAGTAGAGCCGCGGCCACGGGCCTCAACGACAATTGCCAAAGGGCCGCCTTCGGGCGGCCCTTTCCTGTTGCGTGATGACGGCGCCTGCGGTGCGCTGCAACGCGTGCTTGTCGGACAGGCCCGGAACGATGCGCCTGGTGAATTGACCGCGGCTCGCCAGGCAGGGGCTGCGTTAACGATCAGGCACGGTCTGGTGGCCGCAGAAATGCGAAAACCTCAATATTTTCGGCCCTTTCCGCCTTGACACCCCGCCGTACCGCCGATAAATACGCGCCACTTACGGCAGGCGGTGAGCTTCGCCAGTCGGAACGGTTTTGCCCCGAAACCCGCTAAACCCTGAAGATCGTTGATCTTTTCGGCTGCGGATGGGTCGCTCCAGCCTCGACGAATGAAGCTCAGACGCTGCCGCTGACGTCGAACGATAGTCAGATTCGGGTGCACGACCGCGGCCGCTTGCGTGCCGTGGTCCTCTGGACCGATCAGCGTCCTCCGCCACCGGGGCGGACGGCGCGATTTCGTTTTGCGCGCGGGTCCGGGCCGCATCGTGAACGCCGGGGCGCAACGCGCTCCCCGGCAAAAGCTTTGAGCGAAGATTTCCGCTTTGGGCGAAGGCTTCCAGAGGCAGAAGGCGAGCATGCCGACGATCAATCAGCTGATCCGCAAGCCGCGGGTGGTTCAGAAGGCGAAGAAGAAGGTGCCGGCGCTCCAGCAGAGCCCGCAGAAGCGCGGCGTGTGCACGCGCGTCTACACCACGACGCCGAAGAAGCCGAACTCGGCGCTCCGCAAGGTCGCCAAGGTCCGCCTCACCAACGGCTTCGAGGTGATCGGCTACATCCCGGGCGAGGGCCATAACCTCCAGGAGCACTCGGTGGTGATGATCCGCGGCGGCCGCGTGAAGGATCTGCCGGGCGTGCGCTACCACATCCTGCGCGGCGTGCTCGACACCCAGGGCGTCAAGAACCGCAAGCAGCGCCGTTCCAAGTACGGCGCGAAGCGTCCGAAATAATCTGAATAGAGACAGAGAACCCCGATGTCCCGTCGCCATTCAGCGGAAAAGCGTGAAATCAACCCGGATGCCAAGTTCGGCAATCTGGTCGTTTCCAAGTTCATGAATTCGATCATGTACGAGGGCAAGAAGTCGGTGGCCGAGTCCATCGTCTATGGCGCTTTCGACACGATCGAAGGCAAGACCAAGGGCGATCCGCTCAAGGTTTTCGAGCAGGCGCTCGACAACGTGATGCCCTCGATCGAGGTACGCTCGCGGCGCGTCGGCGGCGCCACCTATCAGGTGCCGGTCGAGGTTCGCACCTCCCGGCGTCAGGCGCTCGGCATCCGCTGGATCATCGCGGCGGCGCGCGAGCGCAGCGAAAAGACAATGACCGAGCGGCTCTCGGCCGAGTTGCTCGATGCGTCGAACAACAGGGGGAACGCCGTCAAGAAGCGCGAAGACACGCACCGGATGGCGGAAGCCAACCGCGCGTTCTCGCACTACCGCTGGTAACTCGCAGCGTCCGAACGGAATCCGAAGGAAGACACAACCCCATGGCCCGCGCTCATCCCATCGAGGAATACCGCAATTTCGGCATCATGGCTCACATCGATGCCGGCAAGACCACGACCACCGAGCGGATCCTCTACTACACCGGCAAGAGCCATAAGATCGGCGAGGTGCACGAAGGCGCCGCGACGATGGACTGGATGGAGCAGGAGCAGGAGCGCGGCATCACCATCACGTCCGCCGCGACCACCGCGTTCTGGAACGGCAAGCGCCTGAACATCATCGATACGCCCGGCCACGTCGACTTCACCATCGAGGTCGAGCGTTCGCTGCGCGTGCTCGACGGCGCGGTCGTGGTTCTCGACTCCAACCAGGGCGTCGAGCCGCAGACCGAAACGGTTTGGCGCCAGGGCGACAAGTACAAGGTTCCGCGCATCGTCTTCGCCAACAAGATGGACAAGATCGGCGCGGACTTCTTCCAGTGCCTGAAGGACATCGTCGACCGCCTCGGCGCCAAGCCCGTCGCGATCCAGCTGCCGATCGGCGCGGAGAGCAACTTCAAGGGCCTCATCGATCTCGTTCGCATGAAGGGCGTCGTCTGGAACGACGAGTCGCTCGGTGCGAAGTATGACGACATCGACATTCCGGCCGACATGGTCGATCAGGCCAACGAATACCGCGAGAAGCTCATCGAGGCCGCCGTCGAGCTCGATGACGACGCCATGACCGCTTACCTCGAGGGCAAGATGCCCGACGAGGCGACGCTGAAGAAGCTGATCCGCAAGGCGGTGATCACCGGTGCGTTCTATCCGGTGCTGTGCGGTTCGGCGTTCAAGAACAAGGGCGTGCAGCCGCTGCTCGATGCCGTGGTGGACTACCTGCCGTCGCCGCTCGACGTTCCGGCGATCAAGGGCGTGGATCCCAAGGGCAACGAGATCGAGCGCAAGCCGAACGACAAGGAGCCGATGTCGCTCCTGGCGTTCAAGATCATGGACGACCCCTTCGTCGGCACCATCACGTTCTGCCGCATCTATTCCGGCACGCTGTCGAGCGGCACCGGCGTCATCAACTCGACCAAGGAGCGCAAAGAGCGCATTGGCCGCATGCTGCTGATGCACGCCAACAACCGCGAAGACATCAAGGAAGCCTACGCCGGCGACATCGTCGCTCTGGCGGGCCTGAAGGATACCCGCACCGGCGACACGCTCTGCGACCCGGCTCATGAAGTGATCCTGGAGAAGATGGAGTTCCCCGATCCGGTCATCGAGATCGCGATCGAGCCGAAGTCCAAGGCCGACCAGGAAAAGCTCGGCGTGGCGCTGGCGAAGCTGGTCGCCGAGGACCCGTCGTTCCGCGTGATGACCGATCAGGAGTCCGGCCAGACCATCATCAAGGGCATGGGCGAGCTCCACCTCGACATCAAGGTCGATATCCTCCGGCGCACCTACAAGGTCGATGCCAACATCGGCGCGCCGCAGGTCGCCTATCGCGAGCGGATCACCAAGAAGGTGACCGTCGATTACACCCACAAGAAGCAGACCGGCGGTACCGGCCAGTTCGCGGCCGTGAAGATCATCGCCGAGCCGCTGCCGCCGGGCACCGGCTTTGAGTTCGAGAACGAGATCATCGGCGGCGCGGTGCCGAAGGAGTTCATCCCGGGCGTCGAGAAGGGCCTCGAGTTGGTGCTGGGCGCGGGCATCCTGGCCGGCTTCCCGGTGGTCGACCTCAAGGTGACGCTGATCGACGGCAAGTACCACGACGTGAACTTGTCGGCGCTGGCGTTCGAAATCGCGGCGCGCATGGCGCTCCGCGACGCGCTGCAGAAGGGCGGCGCGACGCTGCTCGAGCCGATCATGAAGGTCGAGGTGGTGACGCCGGAGGACTACACCGGCTCCGTCATCGGCGATCTCAATTCGCGGCGCGGCCAGATCCAGGGCCAGGACATGCGCGGCAACGCCAACGTCATCACCGCGATGGTGCCGCTTGCGAACATGTTCTCCTACGTCAACAACCTGCGCTCGATGAGCCAGGGACGTGCGACGTTCACCATGCAGTTCGATCACTACGCTGAAGTTCCGAAGGCGATCGCCGACGAAGTTCAGGCCAAATACGCCTAACCAGTACGCCTAACCCACAAGACCAACTTTCAATCCACCGGAGCGCCGGGAGACTTCAATGGCCAAAGAGAAATTCAACCGCACGAAGCCGCACTGCAACGTTGGCACGATCGGTCACGTCGATCATGGCAAGACGTCGCTGACGGCTGCGATCACCAAGGTGCTTGCGGAGACCGGCGGGGCGACGTTCACCGCCTACGACCAGATCGACAAGGCTCCGGAGGAGAAGGCGCGCGGCATCACCATTGCGACCGCGCACGTGGAGTATGAGACGAGCAAGCGCCACTACGCGCACGTCGACTGCCCGGGGCATGCCGACTACGTGAAGAACATGATCACCGGCGCGGCCCAGATGGACGGCGCGATCCTGGTGGTGTCGGCGGCCGACGGCCCGATGCCGCAGACCCGCGAGCACATCCTGCTGGCGCGCCAGGTCGGCGTTCCGGCGCTGGTGGTGTTCATGAACAAGGTCGACATGGTCGACGATCCGGAGCTGCTCGATCTCGTCGAGCTCGAGGTCCGCGAGCTGCTGTCGAAGTACAACTTCCCGGGCGACAAGATCCCGATCGTCAGGGGCTCGGCGCTGATGGCGCTGGAGGGCAAGAACCCGGAGCTCGGCCATGACGCGATCCTGAAGCTGATGGAGGCGGTCGACAGCTACATCCCGCAGCCGGAGCGTCCGATCGACCAGCCGTTCCTGATGCCGGTGGAAGACGTGTTCTCGATCTCGGGCCGCGGCACGGTGTGCACCGGCCGCGTCGAGCGCGGCGTGGTGAAGGTCGGCGAGGAAATCGAGATCGTCGGCATCAAGGCGACGCAGAAGACGGTGGTGACCGGCGTCGAGATGTTCCGCAAGCTTCTGGACCAGGGCCAGGCGGGCGACAACATCGGCGCGCTGCTGCGCGGCATCGACCGCGAGGCGGTGGAGCGCGGGCAGGTGCTGTGCAAGCCGGGCTCGGTGAAGCCGCACACCAAGTTCAAGGCCGAGGCCTACATCCTGACCAAGGAGGAGGGTGGCCGCCACACGCCGTTCTTCACCAACTACCGTCCGCAGTTCTACTTCCGCACCACCGACGTGACCGGTGTGGTGACGCTTCCGGAGGGCACCGAGATGGTGATGCCGGGCGACAACATCGCGATGGAAGTGGCGCTGATCGTTCCGATCGCGATGGAGGAGAAGCTCCGCTTCGCCATCCGCGAGGGCGGCCGCACCGTGGGCGCGGGCGTCGTCGCAAGCATCATCGAGTAAGCACCGAACTGTCGTGCCCCGCGCAAGCGGGGCACCCAGTATCCCGCGGGCGTGCGGGTGACCTGAGGCACTAGCGATTACTGGATCGTCCGCGAAGGCGGCCGATGGCAGTCCAGAGAGAAACAAAGATGAACGGCCAGAATATCCGGATCCGGCTCAAGGCGTTCGATCACCGCATCCTCGATGCGTCGACCCGCGAGATCGTGAACACCGCCAAGCGCACGGGCGCCCAGGTGCGTGGACCGATCCCGCTGCCGACCAAGATCGAGAAGTTCACGGTGAACCGCTCGCCGCACGTCGACAAGAAGAGCCGCGAGCAGTTCGAGATGCGCACGCACAAGCGCCTCCTGGACATCGTCGATCCGACGCCGCAGACCGTGGACGCGCTGATGAAGCTCGACCTCGCTGCCGGCGTCGACGTCGAGATCAAGCTCTGAGCTGTCTTTAAGGACTTAAGAGGGTAAGCCACATGCGCTCCGGTGTGATCGCACAGAAGATGGGAATGACCCGCCTCTTTACCGAGGCTGGCGAGCATGTGCCCGTCACCGTGCTTCGTCTCGCGCAATGCCAGGTCGTCGCGCATCGCAGCAAGGAGAAGGACGGATACGTCGCTCTCCAGCTCGGTTCCGGGACCCGCAAGGTCAAGAATGTGAGCAAGGCCGAGCGCGGGCGGTTCGCCGTCGCCAAGGTCGAGCCCAAGCGCACGCTGGCCGAGTTCCGCGTCAGCGACGATGCGCTGATCCCGGTCGGCGCGGAAATCACCGCCGATCACTTCCTGGTCGGCCAGTTCGTCGACGTCACCGGCACCAGCATCGGCAAGGGCTTCGCCGGCGGCATGAAGCGCTGGAACTTCGGCGGCCTGCGCGCCTCGCACGGCGTGTCGGTTTCACACCGCTCGATCGGTTCGACCGGCGGCCGCCAGGACCCCGGCAAGACCTTCAAGAACAAGAAGATGCCGGGCCATATGGGTACCGACCGTGTGACCACGCTCAACCTGCGCGTCGTGCAGACCGACGTCGATCGCGGCCTGATCATGATCGAGGGCGCGGTTCCCGGTCACAAGGGCGGCTGGATCACCGTCCGCGATGCGGTGAAGAAGGCTCCGCCGAAGGATCTGCCGAAGCCCGGCAAGTTCAAGGCTCCCGCGGCCGAGGCGGCCGCAGCGAAGGCTGAAGCTGCGCCTGCTGCCGAAGCTCCGAAGGAAGGTGCGTGATGGATCTCAAGGTCACCACCCTCGACGGCAAGGAAGCCGGCTCCGTCACGCTCTCGGACGCGATCTTCGGTCTCGCGGTGCGTCCCGACCTGATCCAGCGTTGCGTCGTGTGGCAGCTCAACAAGCGCCGCGCCGGCACGCATGCGGTCAAGAACCGCGCCGATATCTGGCGCACCGGCAAGAAGATGTACGCGCAGAAGGGCACCGGCGGCGCCCGTCACGGCTCGGCGCGCGTTCCCCAGTTCCGCGGCGGCGGCCGTGCGTTCGGCCCGGTCGTGCGCAGCCATGAGATCGGCCTGCCGAAAAAGGTCCGCGCGCTGGCGCTCAAGCACGCGCTCTCGGCCAAGGCCAAGGACGGCGGCATCATCGTGCTCGACAAGGCCACCGTGAAGGACGCCAAGACCAAGCAGCTTGCGGCGAACTTCGAGAAGCTCGGCTGGCAGACCGGCGCGCTGATCATCGACGGCGCCGAGATCGAGGCGGGCTTCCGCAACGCCGCGCGCAACATCCCCAACATCGACGTGCTGCCGATCCAGGGCATCAACGTCTACGACATCATGCGCCGCGGCAAGCTCGTGCTGACCAAGGCCGCGGTCGATGCGCTGGAGGCGCGCTTCAAATGAGCACCAACGATCCGCGCCATTACGACGTGGTGATCGCGCCGGTGATCACCGAAAAGGCGACGATGGCCTCCGAGCACAACAAGGTCGTGTTCAAGGTCGCGCGCACCGCGACCAAGCCGCAGATCAAGGAAGCGGTCGAGAAGCTGTTCGACGTCAAGGTGAAGGCCGTCAATACGCTGATCCGCAAGGGCAAGGTTCGCATCTTCAAGGGCCGTCCCGGCGAGCTGCAGAACACCAAGCGCGCGGTCGTGACCCTCGAAGAGGGCCACCGCATCGACGTGACCACGGGTCTGTAAGGGTAGAACAATGGCACTCAAGACTTACAAACCGACCACGCCGAGCCAGCGCCATCTGGTTATCGTCGACCGTACTGGGCTGCACGCCGGCAAGCCGGTGAAGGGCCTGGTCGAAGGCCAGAACTCGACCGGCGGCCGCAACAATCACGGCCGCATCACCAGCCGCTTCCGCGGCGGCGGCCACAAGCAGGCCTATCGCGTCATCGACTTCAAACGCGCGCGCCGCGAGGAGACCGCGATTGTCGAGCGCATCGAATACGATCCGAACCGCACCGCCTTCATCGCGCTGGTGAAATACAAGGACGGCGAGCAGTCCTACATTCTCGCGCCGCAGCGCCTGTCCGCCGGTGACAGCATCGTCGCGGGCGAGAGCGTCGACATCAAGCCGGGCAACGCCATGCCGCTCGGCAACATGCCGGTGGGCACCATCGTTCACAATGTCGAGCTCAAGATCGGCAAGGGCGGGCAGATCGCGCGCTCGGCCGGCACCTATGCCCAGATCGTCGGCCGCGACGGCGAGTATGTCATCCTGCGCCTCAACTCGTCGGAGCAGCGCCTGGTGCACGGCCGGTGCCTTGCGACCGTCGGCGCGGTGTCGAACCCCGACAACATGAACACGACGATCGGCAAGGCCGGCCGTCAGCGCTGGAAGGGGCGCATGCCGCACAACCGCGGCATCACCATGAACCCGGTCGATCACCCGCACGGCGGGCGCACCAAGGGCGGCGGCCATCCGGTCACGCCGTGGGGCTTCCCGACCAAGGGCAAGAAGACCCGCAAGAACAAGTCCACCCAGAAGTTCATCATGCTGAGCCGCCACGCTCGCAAGAAGACATCGTAAGGAACGCCGCATGACCCGTTCGGTTTGGAAAGGCCCGTTCGTCGACGGTTATCTGCTCAAGAAGGCAGATGCCGCGCGTTCGTCCGGCCGCCACGAGATGATCAAGATCTGGAGCCGCCGCTCGACGATCCTGCCGCAGTTCGTGGGCCTGACGTTCGGCGTCTACAACGGCCAGAAGCACATCCCGGTGAACGTCACCGAGGAAATGGTCGGTCACAAGTTCGGCGAATTCTCGCCGACCCGCACGTTCTACGGCCATACGTCGGACCGCAAGGCCAAGCGCGCTCCTGCCGCGCCGGCCGCGGGCTGATGACCGGAGTTTGAGGAAACCATCATGGGCAAGAGCGCACGCGAACGAGACCTGCCGGAGAACGAGGCGAAGGCGGTCGCCCGCATGCTGCGGGTGTCGCCGCAGAAGCTCAATCTCGTCGCGCAGCTGATCCGCGGCAAGAAGGTCGCCACCGCGCTGGCCGATCTGCAGTTCTCGCAGAAGCGGATCGCCAAGGACGTCAAGAAGTGCCTGGAGTTGGCGATCGCCAACGCCGAGAACAATCACGATCTCGATGTCGACGAGCTGATCGTCGCCGAGGCGCATGTCGGCAAGGCGCTCGTTCTCAAGCGCTTCCATCCGCGCGGCCGCGGCCGCATGGGCAAGATTTTGAAGCCGTTCGCGAACCTGACGATCGTCGTGCGTCAGGTCGAGGCCAAGGCGGCTTAAGGAGAGGTCATGGGTCAGAAGGTCAATCCGATCGGTCTGCGGCTCGGCATCAACCGGACCTGGGATTCTCGCTGGTTCGCCGGCAAGAACGAGTACGGCACGCTGCTGCACGAGGACATGGCGATCCGCAAGGAGCTCATGACCGCGCTGAAGCAGGCCGCGGTGTCGAAGATCGTCATCGAGCGCCCGCACAAGAAGTGCCGCGTGACGGTGCATTCGGCGCGCCCGGGCGTGGTGATCGGCAAGAAGGGCGCCGACATCGAGAAGCTCCGCAAGCAGGTGGCCAAGATCACCGCGAGCGACGTGGTCATCAACATCATCGAGATCAGGAAGCCCGAGCTCGACGCGACGCTGGTCGCGGAATTGATCGCCCAGCAGCTCGAGCGCCGCGTGGCGTTCCGCAGAGCCATGAAGCGCGCCGTGCAGTCGGCGGTGCGGCTTGGCGCGCAGGGCATCCGCATCAACTGCTCGGGCCGTCTCGGCGGCGCCGAAATCGCGCGCATGGAGTGGTATCGCGAAGGCCGCGTGCCGCTGCATACGCTGCGCGCCGATGTCGACTACGGCGTCGCGACCGCTTTCACCACCTACGGCACCTGCGGCGTCAAGGTCTGGATCTTCAAGGGCGAGATCATGGAGCACGACTCCATGGCGCAGGACAAGCGCCTGGCCGAGGCCGAAGCCGGCCGTCCGCGCCGCGAAACTGCGTAAGCGCAAGGGTCCAAAGGGTCATTCGTCATGTTGCAACCGTCACGCACCAAGTTCCGCAAGGCGCACAAGGGCCGCATCCACGGCGTCGCCACCAGCGGCCAGAACCTGGCATTCGGCCAGTATGGCCTCAAGGCAACCGAGCCGGATCGCGTTACCGCGCGCCAGATCGAGGCCGCGCGCCGCGCGCTCACCCGTCACATGAAGCGCGCGGGTCAGGTGTGGATCCGCGTTTATCCGGACGTTCCGGTGTCGAAGAAGCCGCTCGAAGTCCGCATGGGCTCGGGCAAGGGCTCGGTCGAACTGTGGGTCTGCCGTGTCAAGCCCGGCCGCATCCTGTTCGAGGTCGACGGCATCTCCGTCGAGCTCGCCAAGGAAGCGCTGACGCTTGCCGCCGCCAAGCTGCCGATCAAGACCCGCTTTGTGTCGCGCATCGCCGCCTAATCGAAAGAGTAGAGCCAAGCCATGAAAGCTTCCGATGCCCGCGCCATGACCGTCGACCAGCTCGACGACGAGGTGCTCAAGCTCAAGAAGGAGCAGTTCAACCTGCGCTTCCAGCGGGCGACGGGTCAGCTCGAGAACACGTCGCGCGTGCGGCAGGTGCGCCGCGACATCGCGCGCATGATGACGATCGCGAAGCAGAAGCGCGCGGGGGCTGCGCCGGCGGGCAAGCCTGCCGGTCCCAAACCCGCGCGTGCAGCCGTCAAACGGACCGCCAAGCCGCGTCCGCCCGTATCGAATCGTACCAAGCCGCGCCTGGCCTCCCGGGCCAAGGCGAAGAGGAAGTAAGAGGTTTCCATGCCGAAGCGAACGCTCCAGGGCGTGGTGGTCAGCGACAAGCAGGACAAGACGGTCATTGTCCGTGTCGAGCGCCGCTTCACCCATCCGGTCATGAAAAAGACGGTGCGCCGCTCCAACAAGTTCCACGCTCACGACGAGAAGAACGAATTCTCGGTCGGCGACGTCGTGTGGATCGAGGAGCACAAGCCGATCTCCAAGCTCAAGCGCTGGGTCGTGACCCAGGGCGAGAAGCGCGCGAAGCTCGATGTCCCGCTCGACGACACCGGCAAGCATGCAACGAAGAAAAGGGACGTCAAGGCGGAAGCCTCTGCGTCCAAAGCGAACTAAGCGCGACACGCGCTAGAGAAGAATTGCGAGGCGCCTGATGATTCAGATGCAAACCAATCTCGACGTGGCGGATAATTCCGGCGCGCGCCGCGTCATGTGCATCAAGGTGCTGGGCGGCTCCAAGCGCAAGTACGCCACCATCGGCGACGTCATCGTCGTGTCGGTGAAGGAGGCGATCCCGCGCGGCCGCGTCAAGAAGGGCGAGGTCATGAAGGCCGTGGTGGTGCGGGTCCGCAAGGACATCAAGCGCCCGGACGGCTCGGTGATCCGCTTCGACCGCAACGCCGCGGTGCTGATCAACCCGCAGATGGAGCCGGTCGGGACCCGTATCTTCGGGCCGGTGCCGCGCGAACTGCGCGCCAAGAACCACATGAAGATCATTTCGCTCGCCCCGGAGGTGCTGTGATGGCGGCCAAGATCAGGAAGGGCGACAAGGTCGTGATGCTGGCCGGCCGCGACAAGGGCCGGACCGGCGAGGTGATCGAGGTGCGGCCGGACGACAATCGCGTGCTGGTGCGCGGCATCAACATGGTGAAGCGCCACCAGAAGCAGACGGCGCAGCAGGAAGGCGGCATCGTCTCCAAGGAGCTGTCCGTCCACCTGTCCAACGTGGCGATCGCCGATCCGAAGGACGGCAAGCCCACCCGGATCGGATTCAAGTTCGTTGGCGCAGGCGAGGATCGCAAGAAGATCCGTGTCGCCAAGCGCTCGGGAGTTGAGATCGATGGCTAAGAAACCCGAAGACGGCAAAGCCGAGAAGGCGGCGCCGAAGGTCGACAAGTCGCCGGAAGCCGCCGCCCGCGCCGAGAAGGCCCAGGCTGCAAAGGACAAGGCCGCCGCGAAAAAGAAAGCCGAAGCCGGCGACAAGAAGCCGCGCGAGCCCGAGGAGCGCGTGACGCCGCGGCTTCGCACGCAGTTCGACGAGGTCATCCGCAAGGCGCTGATCGAGAAGTTCGGCTACAAGAATCCGATGCAGGTGCCGCGCGTCGACAAGATCGTCCTCAACATGGGCGTGGGCGAGGGCGTGGCCGACCGCAAGAAGGTCGAGCAGGCGGCCGAAGCGCTGACCGCGATCGTGGGCCAGAAGGCCGTGATCACCCGTTCGCGCAAGTCGATCGCCACCTACAAGCTGCGCGACGGCCAGGCGATCGGCTGCAAGGTCACGCTGCGCAAGACCCGGATGTACGAGTTCCTCGACCGCCTGGTGAACATCGCGCTGCCCCGCGTCCGCGACTTCCGCGGCCTCAATCCGAAGAGCTTCGACGGCCGCGGCAACTACTCGCTCGGCATCAAGGAGCACATCGTTTTCCCGGAGATCGATTACGACAAGATCGACGACGTCTGGGGCATGGACATCACGGTCTGCACCACGGCGCGCACCGACGACGAGGCGCGCGCGCTGCTGACCGCTTTCAACTTCCCGTTCCGGCAGTGAGGGCTCAAGGGCCTTCAGACGCGGATCACCAGGAGACTGACTAGATGGCGAAGAAGAGTTCGATCGAGAAGAACAACCGGCGTCGCAAGATGGCAAAGCGGGCGCGCGGCCGTCGCGACCGCCTCAAGGCCATCGTGATGGACAAGACCAAGCCGGTGGAAGAGCGTTTCGCAGCCTCCTTGAAGCTCGCGGAAATGCCGCGCAATGGCTCGGCGACCCGCATCCGCAACCGCTGCGAAGTCACGGGCCGGCCGCGCGCGTTCTACCGCAAGCACAAGCTCAGCCGCATCGCGCTGCGCGAGCTCGGTTCCAAGGGCCTGATTCCGGGCCTTGTGAAGTCGAGCTGGTAAGGAGGCGCGCATGCAGCTCAACGATCCAATCGGCGATCTGATCGCTCGTATCACCAATGCGCAGATGCGCAAGAAGCCGAAGGTTTCCACGCCGGGCTCGCGGCTCCGCGTCAGCGTGCTCGATGTTCTGAAGAACGAAGGCTTCATCCGCGGCTACGCCAAGGTCGACCATGCGGACGGCCGCAGCGAGCTCGAGATCGAGCTCAAGTATTTCGACGGCCAGCCGGTGATCCGCGAGATTTCTCGCGTCTCCAAGCCGGGCCGCCGCGTCTACGTCGCGGTGCGCAACCTGCCGCGCGTCAACAACGGCCTGGGCATCTCGATCCTGTCGACGCCCAAGGGCGTGATGGCCGACCACGACGCCCGCGACGCCAATGTCGGCGGCGAAGTGCTCTGCAAGGTGTTCTGAGGACGGCGACAAAGGAAACAGTCATGTCCCGTATCGGCAAGAAAGCGGTCCCGGTTCCGTCCGGCGTCACGGCGAACGTCGAAGGCCAGACCATCAAGGTCAAGGGCCCGAAGGGCGCGTTGCAGCTCGTGCTGCATGACGACGTCAAGGTGGCCATGGACAAGGACGGAATCCAGGTCGATCCGCGCTCCGAGACCAAGCGCGCGCGCTCGCAGTGGGGCACGTCGCGGACGCTGATCAACAACCTGATCACCGGCGTCACCAAGGGCTTCGAGGAGAAGCTCGAGATCACCGGCGTCGGCTACCGCGCGGCGGTGCAGGGCAAGAACCTGCAGCTTCAGCTCGGCTACAGCCACGACGTTGTCTACCCGATCCCGGACGGCATCGCGATCGTCGCGCCGAAGCCGACCGAGATCACCATCACCGGATCGGACAAGCAGAAGGTCGGCCAGGTGGCCGCCGAGATCCGCGGTTTCCGCTCGCCCGAGCCCTACAAGGGCAAGGGTGTGAAGTATGTCGGCGAATACATCTTCCGCAAGGAAGGCAAGAAGAAGTAACGGAGCGCGCTATGGCGACTGTCAAGGACCGGACCCTGCGCCGCAAGGCGTCTGTCCGGCGCACGGTGAAGGCGGCGGCCAGCGGCCGCAAGCGGCTGTCCGTGCATCGCTCGGGCAAGCACATCTATGCGCAGGTGATCGACGACGTGAAGGGCTTGACGCTGGCGTCGGCGTCTTCGCTGGAGAAGGACATGCGCGCCAAGTCCGGCGCCAATGTCGAGGCCGCGAAGGCGGTCGGCATGCTGGTCGCCAGGCGCGCGGTCGAGAAGGGCGTCAAGGACGTCGTGTTCGACCGCGGCGGCTATCGCTACCACGGGCGCATCAAGGCGCTGGGAGACGCGGCCCGCGAGGGCGGCCTGAACTTCTGAACGGATAATGGCGGGCCGATCGCCCGAACAGAGAGAAGACCATTATGGCACGTGAACCGAGACGAGATCGCGAAGGCGGCCGGGACCGCGGCGGCGACCGCGAGCAGAGCGAGTTTATCGACAAGCTCGTGCACATCAATCGCGTCGCCAAGGTCGTGAAGGGCGGCCGCCGGTTCGGCTTTGCCGCGCTGGTGGTGGTCGGCGACCAGAAGGGCCGGGTCGGGCACGGCCACGGCAAGGCGCGCGAAGTGCCGGAGGCGATCCGCAAGGCGACCGACGCCGCCAAGCGCAACCTGATCCGGGTGCCGCTGCGCGAAGGCCGCACGCTGCATCACGACGTGTTCGGCCGTCACGGCGCCGGCAAGGTGTTCCTGCGCGCGGCGCCTCCCGGCACCGGCATCATCGCCGGCGGCCCGATGCGCGCGGTGTTCGAGTCGCTCGGCATGCAGGACGTTGTGGCGAAGTCGATCGGCTCGTCCAACCCCTACAACATGGTGCGCGCGACCTTCGACGCGCTGAAGCACCAGGACTCGCCGCGCACCGTCGCGGCGCGGCGCAGCATCAAGGTTTCGACGATTCAGGCCCGCCGCCAGGGCGTCGACAGCGAAGCCGTGGCCGAGTAAGCGGGAGACGTTTCATGGCCAGCAAAACCATCAAGGTCCAGCAGATCGGCAGCGCGATGCGCCGGGAGCACACCCAGCGCGAGACGCTGATCGGGCTGAAGCTCAACAAGATCGGCCGCGTCAGCGATCTGCCTGACACGCCGATGACCCGCGGCATGATCGCCAAGGTCAAGCACCTCGTCCGCGTGGTCGACGGCAAATAAGGAGTAGGCGATGAAGCTCAACGAGATCGCCCCCAAGCACGGCTCGCGGAAGAAGCGCTTCCGCATCGGCCGCGGCATCGGTTCGGGGGCCGGCAAGACCGGCGGCCGCGGCGGCAAGGGCCAGACCGCGCGCTCCGGCGTGCGCATCAAGGGCTTCGAAGGCGGCCAGATGCCGATGCATCGCCGGCTGCCCAAGCGCGGCTTCAGGAACACGGCGTTCGCCTTGCGGCTGAACGAGGTCAATCTCGGCAAGGTGCAGGCCGCGATCGACGCCAAGCTGCTCGATGCGGGCGCGACGGTCGATGCCGCCGCCCTGATCAAGGCCGGCGTGCTCCGCCGCGCCAAGGACGGCGTCCGGCTCCTCGGCAATGGCGAAATCAAGGCCAAGGTCAATTTCGAGGTGTTCGGCGCCTCGAAGTCGGCGGTGGCTGCGGTCGAGAAGGCCGGCGGTTCGGTCAAGATCCTGGCACCGAAGCGTGAAGAGGGCGAAAAGGCCGCCTGATCCCTATATCTGCGGGACTTGTGTCCCGGGGTCTTGGGTCGGAAAGGGAGCTCTCGATGGTCTCTGCAGCGGAACAACTGGCAGCCAACCTCAACTTCTCGGCGCTGGCCAAGGCCGAGGAGCTCAAGAAGCGAATCTGGTTCACGCTCGGCGCGCTGCTGGTCTACCGCTTCGGCACCTACATTCCGTTGCCCGGTATCGATCCCACCGCCTGGGACCAGATTTTCCGCACCCAGGCCGGCGGCATTCTCGGCATGTTCAACATGTTCGCCGGTGGCGGCATCCACCGCATGGCGATCTTCGCGTTGAACATCATGCCGTACATCTCGGCATCGATCATCATTCAGTTGATGACGACTGTTTCACCGACACTTGAACAACTTAAGAAAGAGGGTGAGCAGGGCCGCAAGGTCATCAACCAGTACACCCGCTATCTGACAGTCGTTCTGGCCGCGTTCCAGAGCTACGGCATCGCCATCGGCCTTGAAGGCGCCGGCAACGTGGTGAGCGACCCGGGCCTGTTCTTCCGGATCTCGACCGCGATCACGCTCACCGGCGGCACGATGTTCCTGATGTGGCTCGGCGAGCAGATCACCGCGCGCGGCATCGGCAACGGCATCTCGCTCATCATCATGGCGGGCATTGTCGCGGAACTGCCTTCGGCGATCGCCGGCATGCTCGAACTGGGCCGCCAGGGCGCCTTGTCCACCGGCCTGATCCTGATCGTCGTCGTGATGGCGGTGGTCGTGATCGCCTTCATCGTGTTCATGGAGCGGGCCCAGCGCCGGCTGCTGATCCAGTATCCCAAGCGCCAGGTCGGCAACCGGATGTTCGAGGGCCAGTCCTCGCACCTGCCGCTCAAGCTCAACACCTCGGGCGTGATCCCGCCGATCTTCGCCTCGTCGCTGCTTCTGCTGCCGACCACCATCGCGCAGTTCAACGCGCAGGGCGGGCCGGAGTGGTGGCAGACCATCGTGACGCAGCTCAGTCACGGCCGGCCGATGTTCCTGATCCTCTACATCGCGCTGATCGTGTTCTTCGCCTTCTTCTACACGGCGATCGTGTTCAATCCGACCGAGACGGCGGACAACCTCAAGAAGCATGGCGGATTCATTCCGGGCATCCGGCCGGGCGAGCGCACCGCGGAGTACATCGACTATGTGCTCTCGCGCGTCACCGTGGTCGGCGCGGCTTATCTCGCCATCGTCTGCCTCATTCCGGAAATGCTGATCGCCTACGCCGCGGTGCCGTTCTATTTCGGCGGCACCTCGCTGCTGATCGTGGTCAGCGTCACCATGGACACGGTCGCGCAGATCCAGGGCTATCTGCTGGCGCATCAATACGAGGGTTTGATCAAGCGGTCGAAGCTGCGGGGGCGCAGGAGATGAGGATTGTTCTGCTCGGCCCGCCGGGGGCCGGCAAGGGCACGCAAGCCAAGGAACTGGTTTCGAAATACGGCATCGTGCAGCTTTCCACCGGCGACATGTTGCGCGCGGCCGTGGCGGCCGGAACGCCGATCGGCCTCAGGGCCAAGGACATCATGGCGCGGGGCGAACTCGTCCCCGACGACGTGGTGGTCGGGATCGTGTCCGACCGGATCGACCAGCCCGACGCCCGCAACGGCTTCATCCTGGACGGCTTTCCGCGCACCGTGCCGCAGGCCGAGGCGCTCGACCGGATGCTCGCCGACAAGAAGCTCCGCCTCGACGCCGTCATCGAGTTCAAGGTCGATTCCGATATCCTGGTCCGCCGGATCGAAAACCGCGTCGAGCAGGCCAAGCTCCGCGGCGAGCCGCTGCGGCCCGACGACAATCCAGAAGTCCTCAAGCAGCGGCTGGCGGCCTACGAGGCCCAGACCGCGCCGCTGGTGACCTACTACAACGGGAAGGGCGCGCTGCGGACGGTCGACGGCATGGCCTCGGTCTCGGACGTGGCCGCGGCGATCGGCCGGGCGCTGGCGGACGCCGCGTTCCGCCCGGTCGACCCCACCCGCAGGGCTGCCTCGGTACCCCGCAAGGCCGCCGGTTCCGCCGGCAAAAAAGCCCTGGCCAAGGCCAAGAGTGTGTCCAGAAGCACGCCCAAAGGCGGCAAACCGGCCAAGGCTGCCAGGAAGACGGTTAAGGGCGCGCGGCGGGCTGCGCCAGCCCGCAAACCGGCCGCCAAATCGGCCCCCCGCAGGGTTGCCAAAACGTCGAAAAAAAGCCGGAAATCCGCGCGTGGGCGGAGGTTGACGAAGTGAGGCGGAATCCCCTAATAACTGGCGATCCAGTCGGACTCAGTTCGAACGATGCCGGCCCCAGAGTGGTTGGGGAGGGCGTCGCGTTATCGCTTGGAAGACCCGTTGCCCGCCTAAATGGGAAATTCTTCCGGCATGTCGGTACAGGCAGGAACGGCAAGGCGCTGAACGGCCGGCCGGAACAGGAGTGAAGTCGTGGCCCGAATTGCAGGCGTGAATCTTCCGACCAACAAGCGCGTCTTGATCGCGCTCCAGTACATCCACGGCATCGGTCAGAAGAACGCGAAGGACATCATGGACAAAGTGCACATTCCGGAGGACCGCCGGGTGTCGCAGCTGACCGATCAGGAGGTCCTTCAGATTCGCGAAGTGATCGACAGTGATTACATGGTGGAAGGCGATCTGCGGCGCGAGGTTGCCGTCAACATCAAGCGATTGATGGACCTCGGCTGCTACCGGGGCCTGCGTCACCGCAAGGGCCTTCCGGTCCGCGGCCAGCGCACGCACACCAACGCCCGCACCCGCAAGGGTCCGGCCAAGGCCATCGCCGGCAAGAAGAAGACGACGTAAGGCTCAAACGGAATTTTTTGCATCGGCCCGCTTGTCCCCCGCTGGGCCGCGAAAGGATCGTCAATGGGTAAGGAAGCCACTCCGGCCGGGCGCGTCCGTAGACGCGAACGCAAGAACATCGCCTCGGGCGTCGCGCACGTGAACGCGTCGTTCAACAACACCATGATCACCATCACCGACGCGCAGGGCAATGCCATCGCCTGGTCGTCGGCCGGCACGATGGGCTTCAAGGGCTCGCGCAAGTCGACGCCCTATGCCGCCCAGATGGCCGCGGAAGACGCCGCCAAGAAGGCCTCCGAGCACGGCATGCGCACGCTTGAAGTCGAAGTCGCGGGTCCGGGTTCGGGCCGCGAGTTGGCGCTGCGCGCGCTGCAGGCCGCAGGTTTCACCGTCACCTCGATCCGCGACGTGACCCCGATCCCGCACAACGGCTGTCGGCCGAGAAAGCGCCGGCGCGTATGAGCGATACTTTTATCCGGTCTGCAGACGGCCCGCAGGCTGCCGCCGAGAACTCCCACGGGGCGGAGTGGGGCGCGAAGGCAACCGCGCCACTCAATACGATGGGTGCAAACGTGATCCAGAAGAACTGGCAGGAACTGATCAAGCCGAACAAGCTCCAGGTGTCGGCCGGCTCCGACGCGAAGAAGGCGGCGACCGTCGTCGCCGAGCCGCTCGAGCGCGGCTTCGGCGTGACGCTCGGCAATGCGCTGCGGCGCATTCTGCTGTCGTCGCTGCAGGGCGCCGCCGTACAGTCGGTGCACATCGACGGCGTGCTCCATGAGTTCTCGTCGATTGCCGGCGTCCGCGAGGACGTGACCGACATCGTGCTGAACATCAAGGATATCGCCATCAAGATGCAGGGCGACGGTCCGAAGCGGATGGTCGTGAAGAAGTCCGGCCCCGGCACCGTGGTGGCGGGCGACATCCAGACCGTCGGCGACATCGTCGTGCTCAATCCCGAGCTCGTGCTCTGCACGCTGGACGAGGGTGCCGAGATCCGCATGGAGTTCACGGTCAACACCGGCAAGGGCTACGTGCCCGCCGAGCGCAACCGCCCCGAGGACGCGCCGATCGGTCTCATTCCGGTCGACAGCCTCTACTCGCCGGTCCGCAAGGTGTCCTACAAGGTCGAGAACACCCGCGAGGGCCAGATCCTCGACTACGACAAGCTGACCATGTCGATCGAGACGAACGGCGCCGTCGGCCCCGAGGACGCGCTGGCTTATGCCGCGCGCATCCTGCAGGACCAGCTCAACGTGTTCGTCAACTTCGAGGAGCCCCGCAAGGAGCAGGCCCAGGAAACCATCCCGGACCTCGCCTTCAACCCGGCGTTCCTCAAGAAGGTGGACGAGCTCGAGCTCAGCGTGCGTTCGGCCAACTGTCTCAAGAACGACAACATCGTCTACATCGGCGATCTCGTTCAGAAGACCGAAGCCGAGATGCTGCGTACCCCGAACTTCGGCCGCAAGTCGCTCAACGAGATCAAGGAAGTTCTCGCGCAGATGGGCCTGCACCTCGGCATGGAAGTGCCGGGCTGGCCGCCCGAGAACATCGAAGAGCTCGCCAAGCGCTTCGAGGACCACTACTGAGCTGCTGTCATTCCGGGGCGCGCCAATCTCGGGTTTACCCGAGATTGGTACTAAAAAACCAAGTCGGGTATACCCGACTTGGACGGCGCGAACCCGGAATCCAGACGATAGTTCGGTGTTTGTAACTGGATTCCGGATCGCCGCTTCGCGGCGTCCGGAATGACGATTGTGAGAGGACGACGCGATGCGTCACGGAAACGCTCACCGCAAGCTCGGCCGCAAGCCTGAGCACCGCAAGGCGATGTTCGCCAACATGGCGGCTGCGCTGATCAAGCACGAGCAGATCACCACCACGCTGCCGAAGGCGAAGGAGCTTCGCCCGGTGGTGGAGAAGCTGATCACGCTCGGCAAGCGCGGCGACCTGCATGCCCGCCGCCAGGCGGTCTCGCAGATCCGCGACGTCGCGATGGTCAAGAAGCTGTTCGACGTGCTCGGCCCCCGCTACAAGGAGCGCAACGGCGGCTACTGCCGCATCCTCAAAGCGGGCTTCCGCTACGGCGACAACGCCGCGGTCGCGGTGATCGAGTTCGTCGATCGCGACGAGTTGGCGAAGGGCCTCGACTCCGGTCCGGTGACCGGCAAGCCGGTCGAGGAAGAAGCCAACGCGGCGTAAGGCGCGCGATGGCCGCGAAACGGATGGCAAGGGCGGCTTCGGCCGCCCTTTTGCTTTTGGCGCTTTCGGTGACGCTTGCGACGCAATTTCTGCCGGCACCCGCCCATGCGCAGCAGGGCAGCGAAAAGGAACGCGACATGATCGTGGCCGCCGAGCGCGGCGAATTGCCGGTGGTGCGGAATCTGTTCAGGGACGGCGCGCGCATCGACGCCCGCGACCAGCGCGGCCGCACGGCGCTGCTCGCCGCCACCCAGCGCAATCGGGTCGAGGTCGCGCGCTTCCTCATCCAGGAGGGCGCCGACGTCAACGCCAAGGATTTCATCCAGGACACGCCGTTCCTCTACGCCGGTGCCGAGGGCCGCGTCGAAATTCTCAAGATGACGCTCGCGGCCGGCGCCAACCTGAAGGACATCAACCGTTATGGCGGCACGGCGCTGATTCCCGCCGCCCATCACGGCCACGTCGAGGCGGTGAAGATCCTGCTCGGCACCGCGATCGACAAGGACCACGTCAACAATCTCGGCTGGACCGCGCTGCTGGAAGCGGTGATCCTCGGCGACGGCGGGGCTGCGCACACCGAGATCGTCCGCCTCCTCGTCGCGGCCGGCGCCGACGTCAACATCGCCGACCGCGATCGCGTCACGCCGCTCGCGCATGCGCGCCGCGCCCGCTACGGCGAAATGGTGCGGATTCTGTCGGCCGCAGGCGGTCGCTGAATTCAGGGTAACGCCCCGTCAATCGTGCTGCGGACAAAGCCGGCGCGCCGGGTTGCGCTGTCGCAATCGCAGGCTAGAATCGCTCTCGATTCATTTTTCACCCGGCGGAACTCCGTCCTCGCGATTTTTTCCACTGAAAAAACAAGGGAAATCTCATGCTTCGTTGGGCTTTGTCGCTCGCTGTCACCATGGCCGCGACCGGACCGGCGGCTGCGCAGTCGGCGGCGGTCGCGCGCGGCGACTATCTCGCCAACACCATCATGACCTGCGCGAACTGCCATTCGCCGAAGGGGCCGCCGGCCGCGACCGCAGGCAAGGACTATTCCGGCGGACTTCGCTTCAACGAACCGCCCTTCGATGTGACCGGGTCGAACATCACGCCCGACAAGGAAACCGGCATCGGCAACTGGAGCGACGCCCAGATCAAAGCGGCGATCCTCACCGGCAAGCGGCCGAACGGCGTACCGCTCGCCGAAATCATGCCGACCGCTTTCTATCCGATCCTGACCGACGGCGACGCCAACGCGCTGGTCGCTTACCTCAAGAGCCTGCCGCCGGTGAAGAACAAGGTGCCTGACCCGGTCTACAAGATCGCGCTGCCGCATCACGTGTTCCCCGGCGCCGAAAAGGCCTACACGCCGGCCGACATGAACGACAAGGTGAAGAAGGGCTTCTACCTCGTCACCATCGGCCACTGCATGGAGTGCCACACGCCGTTCCGCGCAGGGTGGCGGCATCGACGTCGCCAACGCGCTCGGCAAGGGCGGACGCGAGTTCCCGGGGCCCTGGGGCGTGTCAAAGTCGCGCAACATCACGTCGAGCCGCACCGCGGGCATCGGCGCGTGGACCGACGCCGAGATCAAGACCGCGATCACGCAGGGCAAGAGCCGCGACGGCAGCCCGCTCAAGGGACCGATGGGCTACCAGTACTACGCCAGGATGACCGGCGACGATCTCGACGCCGTCGTCGCCTATCTGCGGACGGTGCCGGCCAAAGACTAGAACAACGGGCACCGGCGTCCCTCCGCCCTCATCCTGAGGAGCCCGCCGAAGGCGGGCGTCTCGAAGGACGAGGGCGACCTCATGGTTCGAGACGCATCGCTGCGCGATGCTCCTCACCACGAGGCCGGGAGAGAGTTTACCGCGGGGCGGGGAAGGGCGCGATCGCCACCCCACGCCCTTCTAAAGCCACCCCCGGCGGCCTATATCTTCGGTCCGCCGACCAGGGACGACATCCGATGCCTTATGGATTCCGCGCGCTTGCCGCCCTCGTGCTGACACTGCCGTTCGCCTCCGGCGGCCTGGCCCAGCAGCGCGTGGTGCCGCCGTCGCCCGAGGCGCTGCGGATGTCGTACGCGCCGATCGTGCAGCGGGTGACGCCCGCGGTCGTCACCGTCTCGGCGGCGAAGACCGTCGAGAACCGCAATCCGCTGATGGACGATCCGTTCTTCCGCCGCTTCTTCGGCGGTCAGCAGTTCGGCGGCCCGCGCGAGCAGCGCTCGCTCGGGTCCGGCGTCATCGTCGATGTCGGTGGTCTTGTCGTGACCAACAACCACGTCATCGACGGCGCCGACCAGGTGAAGATCACGCTCGCCGACAAGCGGGAGTTTCCGGTCGACGTCGTGCTGAAGGACCCGCGCACCGATCTCGCCGTGCTGCGCGTCAAGGACGGCAAGGAGCGCTTCCCGGTGCTGGAGTTCTCCAACTCCGACGAGCTTCAGGTCGGCGACGTGGTGCTCGCCGTCGGCAATCCGTTCGGCGTGGGGCAGACCGTCACCCACGGCATCATCTCGGGCGTCGCGCGCACCCAGATCGGCGTGTCAGACTACCAGTTCTTCATCCAGACCGACGCCGCGATCAATCCCGGCAATTCCGGCGGCGCGCTGGTCGACATGGCCGGCCGCATGGTCGGCATCAACACCGCGATCTTCTCGCGCTCCGGCGGCTCGCAGGGCGTGGGCTTCGCCATTCCGGCCAACATGGTCCGCGTGGTGGTGGCGTCGGCCAGGACCGGCGGCGGTGCGGTCAAGCGGCCGTGGCTCGGCGCCAACCTGCAGGCGGTAACGCCGGAATTGTCGCGCGAGTTCGACCTCAAGCGGCCGGCCGGCGCGGTGGTGACCGACGTCACGTCCGGCAGTCCCGCCGATCGCGCGGGGCTCAAGACCGGCGACGTGATCGTCTCGGTCGCCGAGCAGGCGGTCGACGATCCCAACGCCTTCACCTACCGCTTCGTCACCCATCCGCTCGGCGGCAGCATCCCGCTCGGCGTGGTGCGCGGCGGCCGCGAGCGCAAGGTGGCGATTGCGCTCGAAACCGCGCCGGACACGCCGCGCGACGAAATCGTGATCCAGGCCCGCTCGCCGTTCCTCGGCGTCAAGGTCGCCAACCTTTCGCCGGCGCTCGCCGACGAGCTGCGGTTGGCGACTTCCACCGAGGGCGTCGTGGTGGTCGAGATCGCCGACGGCACGCCCGCGCAGAGCGTCGGCTTCCAGCGCGGCGACGTTCTGGTCTCGGTCAACAACACCAGGATCGCCAAGACCCGCGACCTGGAGAAGCTCGCCCAGGCCGGCGCCCGCGTCTGGCGCGTCATCATCCAGCGCGGCGGCCAGCAGATTTCCGCGGTGTTCGGAGGCTGATGATGGCGACCCGCGCCAAACGCGGCGGGGGCCCAGGCCTGAACCAAAGCCTGTTTGCGGCGGCGGGGCTCGAAGCCTCCGCGCCGCGCCCGCTCGCCGACAAGCTCCGCCCTCAGAAGCTCGCCGACGTGGTCGGCCAGGATCAGCTGCTCGGCCCCGACGGCGCGCTGACCCGCATGCTGGAAAGCAATTCGCTCGGCTCGCTGATCTTCTGGGGCCCGCCCGGCACCGGCAAGACCACGGTGGCGCGGCTGCTCGCCCACGAGACCAGCCTCGAATTCGTGCAGATTTCCGCGATCTTCTCCGGCGTCGCCGACCTCAAGAAGGTGTTCGACGAGGCCCGCGCGCGGCGCGAGACCGGGCAGGGCACGCTGCTGTTCGTCGACGAGATCCACCGCTTCAACCGCGCCCAGCAGGACAGCTTCCTGCCGGTGATGGAGGACGGCACCATCGTCCTGGTCGGCGCCACCACCGAAAACCCGTCGTTCGAGCTGATCGCGCCGATGCTGTCGCGGGCGCGCGTGCTGGTGTTCAAGTCGCTCGATGCCGAAGCGGTCGAGAAGCTGCTGTCGCGCGCCGAAGCGCTGGAGGGCAAGAAGCTCCCGCTCGACCAGGACGCCCGCCTGTCGCTCGCCCGCATGGCCGACGGCGACGGCCGCGCCTCGCTGACGCTCGCCGAGGAAATCTGGCGCGCCGCGCGGCCCGGCGAGACCTTCGACAGCGAGGCCTTGCAGAAGGTCGTGCAGCGCCGCGCGCCGATCTACGACAAGAAGCAGGACGGCCACTACAACCTGATCTCGGCCCTGCACAAGTCGGTGCGCGGCTCCGATCCCGATGCGGCGCTCTACTATCTCGCCCGCATGCTGGATGCCGGCGAGGACCCGCTCTATCTCGCCCGCCGCATCGTCCGCATGGCGATCGAGGACATCGGGATGGCCGATCCGCAGGCGCTGGTGATCGCCAATGCCGCGAAGGACGCCTACGATTTTCTCGGCTCGCCCGAAGGCGAGCTCGCCATCGCGCAGGCGGTGATCTACGTGGCGACCGCGCCCAAGTCGAACGCCGCCTATATGGCCTACGGCGCGGCGAAGCAGACCGCCAAGGAAAACGGCTCGCTGCTGCCACCCAAGCACATCCTCAACGCGCCGACCAACCTGATGAAATCCGAAGGCTACGGCCGCGGCTATTCCTACGACCACGACGCGACGGACGCGTTCTCCGGGCAGGACTACTTCCCGGAAGAGCTCGGCCGCCGGCAGTTCTACGATCCGCCCGAGCGCGGCTTCGAGCGCGAGATCAGGAAGCGGCTGGAATACTGGGCGAAGCTCCGGAAAGAGCGCGGCTGAACGGCCACACGCCCGACAATAGTGGCCTCGGCATTACAAAAACTGCGGTTTGCTTCGCTAATTCGCCGCTGATCGGAGCGCGGCGGCCGCGGAGGCAGGTATATTGGCCGACGTCCGGATATGGAAGGACCGGACATCAAGGGCTGGGAATTGCAATGAAATACGCGGTTTTGGCGGCCTGCGCGCTCGGCACCGGTTTTGTGTCGCCTGCGTTCGCGGCGGAACAGTTTGTCGGCCGCTGGGCGGTGACGTCCGAGGTCTGCAGCACGCGCGGCGGCGACAACTCGCGGAATTCGGCGCTGGTTGCGACCGACACCTCGCTCTGGTGGTTCGACGGCTATTGCCGCATCGGCAAGATATACAAAGTCAAAGCGGTCTACGTGCAGGCGCACTGCGGCTCCAAGGGCGACGTGGCGGTGACGCTCGATGCCAACGGCGACCGCATGAAGGTGACCTGGGACAAGAAGGTCGAGGAGCTGCGGCGCTGCAAATGAGCGCCCGGGGGATCGGACGGTGAGCGTCGCGGCCACGTCGACGGCGTCGGTGTTCGGCCATCGCGCCTTTGCGTATTACTGGATCGGCCGGATCGTCTCGATCCTGTCGTTCCAGATGCTGATGGTGGCGATCGGCTGGCAGCTTTATTCCATCACCGGCAGCGCGCTCGATCTCGGCCTGATCGGGCTTGCGCAGTTCGTGCCGATGCTGGTGCTGACGCTGGTGGTCGGCCATGTCGCCGACCGCTACGACTACCGCGCGATCCTGCTGGTCTGCCAGAGCGGCGAGGCGATCGCCGCTGGCTTTCTTGCAGTCGGCTCGCTGATGGGCTGGCTCGACCCCTGGGCGATCTATGCCGTCACGGCCCTGGTCGGCGCCGCGCGCGCGTTCGAGATCCCGACCATGGTCGCGATCATTCCGGCGCTGGTGCCGCGCCCGCTGGTGCCGGCGGCGACCGCCTGGTTCACCTCGGCCAACCAGGCCGGACAGATCGTCGGCCCGGTGCTCGGCGGCGTACTCTATGGGCTCGGGCCCGCCGCGGTCTACGGCACCGCCATCGCGCTCTGGGCGGTCGGCGCCTGCTTCATCGCTATGATCCGGATGGAGCGCGCGCCGCGCTCGGCCGAGCCGCTGACCCTGCGCTCGGCGATGGGCGGCTTCCGGTTCGTGATGCGCGACCGGGTGATCCTCGGCACCATCGCGCTCGACATGTGCGCGGTGTTCCTCGCGGGGCTCGGCACGCTGTTTCCGATCTTCGCCCGCGACATCCTCAAGACCGGACCCTGGGGGCTCGGGCTGCTCCGCGCCGCCCCCGCGGCAGGCGCCTTGATCATGTCGGTGGTGCTGGCCCGCCGCCCGCTGACGCTGCCCATCGGCCAGGTCCTGTTCGGCGTGATCGCGGTGTTCGGGCTGTTCACCGTGCTGTTCGGGCTCTCGACCAACCTGGTCCTGTCGCTGATGGCGCTCGCCGTGCTGGGCGCGGCGGACGCGGTCAGCGTGGTGATCCGCTTCTCGCTGGTGCAGCTGCGCACGCCGCCGGAGATGCGCGGCCGGGTCAGCGCCGTGAACGGCATGTTCACCGGAACCTCCAACTATCTCGGCGATTTCCGGGCCGGCGCGGTCGCGGCGCTGGTCGGCGCACCGCATCGCGGCCGTCCTCGGCGGGGCGGGGGTGTTCGCCGTATTGGCGCTTTGGCTGTTTCTTTTCCCGCAGTTGCGGCGTATCCGTTCGCTGGACGAGGTGCCCCAAGTACCCCAGGTAAACGTCCCGGCGGGAGCCGTTCCGGACAAGCCCAAAACAGGCCCAGAAGCACGCCAATGAACGAGCAGGTCGCAGCCACCACCGGCAAGGGCGTGCAGACCGTCACCGTCTCCGGCGACGAGGACGGCATGCGGCTCGACCGCTTCTTCGAGGCACGGTTTCCCGGCCTGTCGTTCAGCCACATCCAGCGCATCATCCGCAAAGGCGAGGTGCGGGTGAACGGCAAGCGCGCCGAGCCCAAGGACCGCATCCAGAAGGGCCAGGCGATCCGCGTGCCGCCGCTCAAGATCGAGCCGCCGAAGCCGCGCGATGACGCCAGCGGCGACACCAAGGATCGCGCGTTCCTCAAATCCATCATCCTCCACGAGGACGACGACGTGATGGTGCTGAACAAGCCGATGGGGCTGTCGGTGCAGGGCGGCTCCGGCACTTACCGGCACATCGACGGCATGCTCGGCAGCATGTCGTCGAAGGACGGCCAGCGGCCGCGCCTGGTGCACCGGCTCGACAAGGACACCTCCGGCTGCCTGCTGGTGGCCAAGACGCGGTTCGCCGCCGCCGCGCTGGCGAAGAACTTCCGCTCCCGTTCGGCGCGGAAAATCTACTGGGCGCTGGTCGCGGGCGTGCCGCGGCCGCGGCAGGGCAGGATCTCGACCTTCCTCGCCAAGGAAGAGCGCGAGGACGAGAGCATGATGCGCATCGCCCGGCACGGCGAAGACAATGCCAGCCACGCGGTGACGTATTACGCCGTGGTGGAGACCGCGGCGCAGAAGCTCGCCTGGCTGTCGCTCAAGCCGGTCACCGGCCGCACCCACCAGCTCCGCGCCCACATGGAGCACATCGGCCATCCGATCATCGGCGATGAGAAATACTTCCGCATCGAGAACTACGAGTTTCCCGGCGGCATGCAGAACAAGCTGCACCTGCTGGCCCGGCGGATCGCCATCCCGCACCCGCGCGGCGGGACCATCGATGTCACGGCGCCGTTGCCGCCGCACATGGAGCAATCCTGGAATCTGCTGGGCTTCGACGCCAAACGCTACGATCCCATCGTGGACGCGCCGGAGGATTAGACCTATATAGAGCGGGCGGGGATGGAACCGGACAATCAGGTGATCCCGATGCGCTTGCCCTCGAAGCTTTTCCTGATCGCTCTGTCGGCGGCGTTCGTCGCGGGCAGCTTCGACACCGCCGACGCGGCCCGCAAGAAGAAGCGCACCGTCCGTGAGCGTCCGCCCGTGAGCGAGCAGGAGCAGCGCAAGCGCGACTTCAATCGCGATCTCGGCATCAAGCTCGACGCCGACGGCACGCCGATCATCATGCAGGGCTACGGCTCGCAATCGAAGAAGACCCGGACCACGGTGCCCGAGGCGGACCCCGACCTGCGCGCCGACCGGCCGCGCCCGCGCGGCAGCAGCGGCGCCTATATCCCGCCGGTCAATCCGTCGCCGAACGCGGGGCCGACGCCGCAGCAGATCCTCAACCAGCCGACCGTGCAGCCCTACAAGCCGCCGCCGATCAACACCTTCAGCGATCGCGTGGGCAACTGCATCATGTCGTATCCGCTGAACGCCGGCATCGGCAACAATCCGCGCGACCAGCAGGCGTATATCCGCCAGTGCGCGAACTGACGCGGTAACTGCCAGCGATAAATCTCCGTCGTCATTCCGGGGCGCGCCGCCATCAGCGCGTTTACGCGCGTCTTCGACGCGCTATGGGCGCGAACCCGGAATCCAGTTCCACGTTCTGAATGCTTGTCTGGATTCCGGGCTCGCTCGCTTCGCGAGCGCCCCAGAATGACGTCGGAGAGTTCCGCTCGCACCTCCCCCGTTGAAACAAAACCGTCTCTTCTCGTTAACTTGACATGCAACCATTTAGTTGCATATTCTTTTCATGGACGAGGTGTTCAAGGCGCTGGCGGACGCGAGCAGGCGAGAGCTGCTCGACCGGCTTCGCGCCGGGAACGGCCAGACGCTCGGCGAACTCTGCACGCGCCTCGCCATGACGCGGCAGGCGGTGAGCAAGCACCTCGCCATCCTCGAAGCGGCCAATCTGGTCGCCACGGTGTGGCGCGGCCGCGAAAAGCTGCACTACCTCAATCCGGTGCCGATCCACGAGATCGCCGCGCGCTGGATCGGGAAATTCGAACGCTCGCGCCTCGACGCGCTGGGCGACCTGAAGAAAGCATTGGAGGCGCGTGATGAATGAGCCCGCAGCCGGCAAGCCGAAATTCATCTATGTCACTTATATCCGCACGACTGCGGACAAGCTCTGGGCGGCTCTGACCGAGCCTGAGTTCACCCGCCGGTTCTGGTTCGACACCACGCAGGAAAGCGAATGGCGGCCGGGCTCGTCCTGGCGATTGATGGCGCCCGACGGGCGGGTCGCCGACGCGGGTCGAAGTGCTCGAAGCCGATCCGCCGCGCCGCCTGGTTCTGACATGGCGCCATGAAATAAGTCCGGAGATGAAGGCGGAGGGCTTCTCGCGCCTGACCTATCTGCTCGAGCAGCAGGGCGACACGGTCAAGCTCACGCTGACCCACGAGGCGCCGGCGTCGAAATCCAAGTTCCTCGATTCGGTGTCGGACGGCTGGCCGGTCATTCTCGCGAGCCTGAAGAGCCTTATGGAAACCGGCGAGCCGCTCGACGCGACGCGCAAGTGGCCGGAGGGGATGTGACATGCCGGAGTTCAAGCCCAAGACTGTTTTCACGCCCAAGACCGTCTACGTCACCTACATCGCCGCGACGCCGGAAAAGGTCTGGCAGGCTCTGACCGACCCGGCCTTCACGCGTCAGTATTTTGGCGCCTTCGATGTCGATGTCGAACCCCGGACCGGAGGGGCCTTTTTCCTTCGCTATCCGGACGGCCGGGTCCACATCAGCGGCAAGGTCGTGGACTGGAGTCCGCCGCGACGGTTCGCCTGCACCTGGCTGGTCGAAGGCGTCGAGAATTTCGGCGACTTGCCGGAGTGCCTCGTCACCTACGAGATCGAACCGGCCGGCAAATCGGTGCGGCTCACCATGACGGAAGCGCACTCATGGGATATTCCCCAGGCGGTGCTCGCGGGCGGGCAGTCCGGCTGGCCGGCGATCCTGTCGGGCCTCAAGAGCGTGCTGGAAACCGGCAAGCCGCTCAGCATCGAGATGAAGCCGCCCGAGGGTTTCATGGATGCGGTTCGCAAGGTGATTGCCGAAAAGCCGTGGTTGAGGTGAGGGATGCCGCTTCGACTACCTCTCCCCGGCATCAGGGCGTTCACGCCCGTCTTCGACGGGCTATGCGGGGAGAGGGAGCGCACCGCCGCTACGGCACACGCTCAACTCCAACTGGATGAACGGCTAACGCAGGCTCGCGTTGATCTTGTCCAATGCCGCGGTCCCGGGGCACAGGTCCTTCGCCTCGAGCGAATTGAGCGGGGTCTCGACCGTGTTCAGGTTGGCGTGCAGGTCGTCCGCCTCCGGATCGACATACAACAGCCCCGTCACCACCTGGCCCTTGGCGGCGTGCTTCTGCAGGAACGCCATCGCTGCCAACCGGTCGTGCACGTCGTAGTCGGCGTCGATCTTGCGCAGCGCGAGCTTGGTGCCGTCGTGCTGCTCCACCACCTGCACCGTGCCCGGCGCCTGGTCGATGGTGATCGGCGCGCGGCCGGTGATGACGTCGAGCCGGTTCACCGCCTCGTTGTGCTCGCGCACATAGTCGAAGCTCTTGGTCGAACCTGCGTGGTTGTTGAAGGCGACGCACGGCGAGATCACGTCGATGAACGCCGCGCCCTGGTGCCGGATCGCGCCCTCGATGATCGGCACCAGCTGGGTCTTGTCGCCGGAGAAGCTCCGCGCCACGTAGGTCGCGCCGAGCTGCAACGCGATCGCCACGAGGTCGATCGCGTTGTCGGCATTGGTGACGCCGCGCTTGCTCTTGGAGCCGCGGTCGGCGGTGGCCGAGAACTGGCCCTTGGTCAGGCCGTACACCCCGTTGTTCTCGACGATATAGGTCATGTTGACGCCGCGGCGGATCGCGTGGGCGAACTGGCCGAAGCCGATCGAGGCGCTGTCGCCGTCGCCCGAGACGCCGAGATAGATCAGGTCGCGGTTGGCGAGGTTGGCGCCGGTCAGCACCGACGGCATGCGGCCGTGCACGGTGTTGAAGCCGTGCGAATTGCCGAGGAAGTAGTCCGGCGTCTTCGACGAGCAGCCGATGCCGGAGATCTTCGCCACGCGATGCGGCTCGATCGAAAGCTCGAAGCAGGCCTCGATGATCGCGGCGGTGATCGAGTCATGCCCGCAGCCGGCGCACAACGTCGAGACCTTGCCCTCGTAGTCGCGGTGCGTGAAGCCGAGCTCGTTCCTCGGCAGGCCGGGATGCTGGAATTTCGGCTTGGCGATGTAGGTCATGACACGACTTTCCGGAGCGGGGTGACTTTGAGCTGGTCCTGATGGTCGCCGATCGCTTTCGCGATGAACCGCGCGGTGATCGGCGTGCCGTCGTAATGCAGGATCGGCACGAGCCGCACGGGGTCGATGTCGTTCTCGTTGACGATCAATTGCCGCAACTGCGCATCGCGGTTCTGCTCGACCACGTAGACGAAGTCGTGGTCGGCGATGAAGCTCGCGACGCTGGAATGGAACGGGAAGGCACGGATGCGCAGCCGGTCGAGGTGGTGGCCGCGCGCCTCCAGCATGCCGATCGCCTCGTCCATCGCCGGCGAGGTCGAGCCGTAGTAGATCACGCCGTACTTCGTCGGCTTCTGCGCGTTGGCCTGCAGCGGCCGCGGCACCAGGTCCTTGGCGGTCTCGAACTTGCGCAGGAGCCGCTGCATGTTGTCCTGGTAGACCGCGCCTTCTTCCGAATAGCGCGCATAGCGGTCACGCGAGGTGCCGCGGGTGAAGTACGAGCCCTTGGTCGGGTGCGTGCCCGGATAGGTGCGGAACGGGATGCCGTCGCCGTCGACGTCGAGATAGCGGCCGAAGTCGCGGCCGTCGTCGAGCATCTCCGCCGTCATCACCTTGCCGCGGTCGTACTGCTTGCTCTCGTCCCACTTCAGCGGCCGGCAGAGCCGGTGGTTCATGCCGATGTCGAGATCGAGCATGAGGAAGATCGTGGTCTGCAGGCGCTCGGCGAGGTCGAAGCACTGCGCCGCCATCTCGAAGGCCTCGGCCGGGTCTTCCGGGAAAAGCATCGGGTGCTTGGTGTCGCCGTGCGAAGCGTAGCCGCAGGAGATCAGGTCGCACTGCTGGGTTCGCGTCGGCATGCCGGTCGAGGGGCCGGCGCGCTGCACGTTCATGATCACGGCCGGGATTTCGGCGAAGTAGGACAGGCCGATGAACTCGGTCATCAGCGAGACGCCGGGCCCCGAGGTGGTGGTGAAGGCGCGCGCGCCGTTCCAGCCGGCGCCGACCACGATGCCGATCGAGGCCAGTTCGTCCTCGCCCTGCACGATGGCGTATTTCGCCTGCTTGGTCTCCGGATCGTGGCGCAGCCGCTTGCAGTGGCTGGTGAAGGCGTCGGCGAGCGAGGAGGAGGGCGTGATCGGATACCAGGCGCAGACGGTGGCGCCGCCATAGACCGCTCCCAGCGCGGCCGCGCTGTTTCCTTCGATGAAGATGCGGTCGCCGACCTTGTCGGCCTTCTGCACGCGGAGCCCGATCGGGCATTTCAGGTTGTTCAGCGCCCAGTCGCGGCCGAGATGCAGCGCATGCACGTTCGACGACAGCAGCTTTTCCTTGCCCTTGTACTGCTCGCCGATCAGCGTCTCGATCACCTTCGGGTCCATGTCGAGCATCGCCGACAGCGCGCCGAGATAGATGATGTTCTTGAACAGCTGGCGCTGGCGCGGGTCGGTGTAGGTCGAGTTGGTGATGGCGGTGAGCGGCACGCCGAGCACCGTGATGTCCTCGCGGAACTTGGAGGCCGGCATCGGCTTGGTCGAGTTGTAGAACAGATATCCGCCGGGCTCGATCGAGGCGACGTCCTTGTCCCAGGTCTGCGGGTTCATCGCCACCATCATGTCGACGCCGCCGCGCGCGCCGAGATGGCCCGCTTCGGTGACGCGCACCTCGTACCAGGTCGGCAGGCCCTGGATGTTCGACGGGAAGATGTTGCGCGGGGAAACCGGCACGCCGTGCCGGATGATCGAGCGCGCGAACATCTCGTTCGCGCTGGCCGATCCGGAGCCGTTGACGTTGGCGAACCGGACGACGAAGTCGTTTACGCTGCTGATCGGGCTGGCGGCTGGCATGGCTTGTTACCGGCGTGGGTCATGTCGATGAGATACTTCTGCATGTCCCACGCACCGGTGGGGCAACGCTCGGCGCAAAGGCCGCAGTGGAGGCAAACGTCCTCGTCCTTCACCATCACCCGCCCGGTCTTCAGCCCGTCGGCGACATACAGGTCCTGTTCGGGACGCGGTGAGGGGGCCTTCAGCCTGGTCCGCAGGTCGGCCTCTTCGCCGTTCGGCGTGAAGGTGATGCAGTCCATCGGGCAGATGTCGACGCAGGCGTCGCATTCGATGCAGAGCTGCGAGGTGAACACGGTCTGGATGTCGCAGTTCAGGCAGCGCTGCGCCTCGGCGAAGCCGAGCTTGGGGTCGAAGCCCAGTTCGACCTCGGCGCGGATGTCCTTCAGCGCGATCACCTTCTCGCGGTGCGGCACCTTGAAGCGCTTGTCGGCCGAAATGTCGTTGTCGTAGCTCCACTCGTGGATGCCCATTTTCTGCGACGAGACCTGCACGTCGGGCAGCGGCCGCTCGGTGATGTCCTCGCCGGACAGCATCTTGTGAATCGACAGCGCCGCGTCGTGGCCGTGCGCGACCGCCCAGATGATGTTCTTCGGCCCGAACGCAGCGTCGCCGCCGAAGAACACCTTCGGGTTGGTCGAGGCAAAGGTCCTGGTGTCGACCTTGGGCATGTCCCACTTGTCGAACTCGATGCCGACATCGCGCTCGATCCAGGGGAATGCATTCTCCTGGCCGACCGCGACCAGCACGTCGTCGCAGGCGATGGTCTGATCGGCCTCGCCGGTCGGCACCAGGTTGCGCCGGCCCTTGGCGTCGTATTCGGCCTTGACCTTCTCGAACACCACGCCGGTCAGCTTGCCGTTGTCGTGGGTGAAGGCCTTCGGCACCATGAAATTGAGGATCGGGATGTCCTCGTGCAGGGCGTCCTCCTTCTCCCAGGGGGACGCCTTCATCTCCTCGAAGCCCGAGCGCACGATCACCTTCACGTCGTCGCCGCCGAGGCGGCGGGCGGTGCGGCAGCAGTCCATCGCGGTGTTGCCGCCGCCGAGCACGATGACGCGCTTGCCGATCTGCGTGACGTGGCCGAACGAGACGGACGAGAGCCAGTCGATGCCGATGTGGATGTTCTTGGCCGCTTCCTTGCGGCCCGGAATGTCGAGCTCGCGGCCGCGCGGCGCGCCGGAGCCGACGAAGATCGCGTCGTAATTCTCGGACAGAAGCTTCTTCAGGCTGTCGATGCGGTGGCCGCCCTTGAACTCGATGCCGAGGTTGAGGATGTAATCGGTCTCTTCGTCGATCACCGCGTCGGGCAGGCGGAATTTCGGAATCTGCGTCCGCATCATGCCGCCGGCCTTGGGATCCTGATCGAACACCGTGCAGTGGTATCCCAGCGGGCTGAGATCGCGCGCGACTGCGAGCGAGGCTGGCCCGCCGCCGACCAGCGCGATGCGCTTGCCGTTCCTCGGCCCAAGCTTCGGCATCCGGTGCGAGACGTCGTCCTTGTAGTCGGCGGCGACGCGCTTCAGGCGGCAGATCGCGACCGGAGTTTCCTCGACGCGGCCTCTGCGGCACGCGGGTTCGCATGGGCGGTCGCAGGTGCGTCCGAGAATTCCCGGAAACACGTTCGACTTCCAATTGATCATGTAGGCGTCGCTGTAGCGGCCTTCGGCGATCAAGCGGATGTATTCGGGGACGGGGGTGTGAGCCGGGCACGCCCACTGGCAATCGACTACTTTGTGGAAGTAGTCGGGATTCCCAATATCAGTTGGTTTCATCGACTCCTCTTCACGCGCCCCTTCTTCGCGAATTCCCGTGGGCTCGCGTGACGCAGCGGCAGATCCCATTCAGAGGCGGCCGACGTATAACCGCCGATTCCAGGTTGGAATTTTAGTAGACAAAGAGTGCGAATTCCACCGCCACCGCAAGCATAACTGTGGTTTGACCGCTGCAAATCATCGTGTGGTCAATTCAAGGCGCGACGGTCCCCGCTTTGCGCCGAATTGGCCGGAAACGGCTGCTTTATGCCGGCCTCACTTGTGGCCGCCTTATCCTGCATTGCAGCGACGAATGCGACTTGCTGCGCCGCACAATTCCCCTCACAACACCGGCTCGAAAAGAAAGCCCGTTTCGATCACCAATGCGCGACATCTTCGAGGACATCTTCGCCACCGAGCCGCTCGATCCGACGGAGTCGGCGCGGCGCAACATGCGTCCGTACCTGCGCGCGCGGTTCTACCAGGACGCCACGGCGGGCGAGGGCCAGGACAACGAGGCGGGCTTTCCGGTGCTGCTCGACGGGCGCGGGGTGCGCACGCCGGCGCGCAAGCCATTGACCGCGCCGGTCAGGCCGCTCGCGCAGGCCATCGCCGCCGAGTGGAGCGCGCAGGAGAAGGTGGTCGATCCCGCGGCCATGCCGCTCACGCGGCTCGCCAACTCGATCATCGATGGCGTGGCTCCCGCGCCCGCGCCGGTCGCCGACGAGATCGAGAACTATCTCGGCACCGACATGCTGTTCTACCGCGCGTCGGAGCCCGATGGCCTGGTCGCGCTGCAGCGCCGCCACTGGGACCCGGTGGTGGCCTGGGCGCGCGACGCGTTCGGCGCGCACTTTGTGCTTGTCGAAGGCGTGATGCACGTCGCGCAGCCGCCTGAGGCGATCGCGGCGGCGCGGGCAAGGCTCTCCGGCTTGAACGATGCGCGCGGGCACTGGCGGCTTGGCGCGCTCAGCGTCGCCACCACGATCACCGGCTCGGCGCTGCTGGCGCTCGCGCTCGCCGACGGCCACCTGTCGCCGGACGATGTATGGACCGCGGCGCATGTCGACGAGGACTGGAACATGCAGTTCTGGGGCCGTGACGAGCTGGCGCTGCAGCGCCGCGGCTACCGCCGCAGGGAGTTCGATGCGGCGGCGCTGGTTCTTTCGGCACTGGCTGCCTGATTGCAAGTTCCCCGATTTCAGCATCGGCTAACCGGTTTCTGCTAGGGCTGGCTTGGACGGGAGCAAAAATCCGATGAAGGCGCGGATAGCGGTCACAGTTGCCGCCACGGTCGGCTGCGTGGGCCTGATCGCGGGCGCGGCCTATGCCGTGACCGTCCTGGAATGGGTCATGCCGGCCTCGAACCTGCAGCTCGGCTACGCTGCGGCGCTCGAATATTCCACCCGGACCGCCGATCCCGGCGCGCTCGACGCCCAGGCCAAGGCCACCCATGAGCCGATCCACGAGCCGGACCCCGGCCCCTCCGGCGGTATCGGGCTCCCGGCGCAGGCCGGCGAGCGGCAGGCGACGGTTCGCAAGCTGTCCAGCATCTACGGTTTGTTTACCGTAAGCGACGGCAAGTCGATCCAGCGGTTCCCGTATTCCATCGTCCCCGACATGTTCGACCGCGACCAGCGCGCGCCGGTGACTCGCGACCGGCTCAAGCGTTTCCACACGCGCGCTCCCGGCTATTTCGACTACGGCGACGGCGACTGGAAGCTCGAAGGCTGCAAGAGCTTCCTCACGCCCAGCACCGGCATCGCATCGGTCGACGTGAGGCTGCGGCTGGGCAGCAGCGACGTCTGCGTCGTGCGCTGGCTGAAGGAGCCGCAGGCCACCATGCTGGTCGGCGGCGTCGTCACCGAAGGCGGCCGGTGGCTGCGCTATCTCATCACGCCGATCTGCCGGCTGATGTCGATCGGCTGGCTCGAGGAACTGGCGGAGCAGGGCGGCAAGGCCGACTACGTGGCCTGCGCGCTGATCTTCGATGCCGACCGGCAGGCCGGCGGCCCGCGCGACGTGATGGACCGCCGGGTCTATCAGGTGACCAACGGCGGACTTGCGGTCATACGCTGAGCCGGCGCGGCCACGATAAAAAAGTGCCACGCTGCGGCCGTTTCCCAAGCCGAAGCGCCCGCGATGAACCCGGATCGCCCGTGCGGTGACTAACGGGCAAGGTGTCCTGGCGATTCACGCCGGGCGGCTGTGGTTTGGCCGCGTCATCCGCCGCTGGAATCGTGCTACCTGCGGCGTCTCCAAGGTGCTGTTCTGTTTGCTCTGAAAGCTGGCCGCTGCATGCCGTTTTTTCTTCATCAAAAGCGATGTGAGCCATGACCGACATAACGGTTCCGACTGTTCCGCTTTCGCCGATGGCGTCTCCCGCGATCGAGATTCCGCAAGAGGACCGGCGCATCGGGCTGGCCGACCGGCGCGTGGATTTCGCCGACGCCAGGCCGGCGTTTCGCCGCATGGTGATGCGGGGCGCCATGCTCGAACTGGTGACCGCAGGGTTCTACCGTTTCTGGCTCGCGACCGACATGCGGCGGCATCTGTGGTCGCACACTTCGGTTGACGGCGATGCGCCGGAATATATCGGCACCGCGAAGGAGCTGCTGATCGGATTCCTGTTCGCGCTGGCGATACTCCTGCCGGCCTACTTCGGCTACCTCCTGCTCGGCCTCGAGGCGGAGATCTACCAAGCCTATGCGAGCTTGCCGCTCGGATTGCTGTACTACGTCTTCATGCAGTTCGCGATCTATCGCGCGCGCCGCTACCGCCTGACGCGGACGGTGTGGCGCGGCGTGCGATTTTCGATGACCGGATCCGGCCTGAACTACGCGTGGCGCGTCGCGCTCTGGAATATCCTCATCTCCCTCAGCCTCGGCCTCGCGCTGCCGTGGCGTCAGGCGGCGCTCGAGCGCTTCAAGATGCGCTACACGGCCTACGGCCATCTTCGGGGCCGGTTCGACGGCACCGGCGGCCAGTTGTTCAGGCGCGGATGGGGCCTGTGGCTCGGGCTGTGGGTTCTCGTGCTGCTCCCCTTCGTTCTCGGATACCAGTCGAAGCCGTGGCTGGCAGGGCTGGCTTTCATCGTCCTGCTGTTTGCGCTGCCCTTCGTCTATGCGATGTACAAGGCTATCGAATGGCGCTGGTGGGTTTCCGGCATTCGTTTCGGCGACGTGCAATTTGTGTCGGACATGGGCCGCGCCGAGCTGATCGATCTCTACTGGAAGCTGCTCGGCTGGAGTCTCCTGATCATTCTCGGTCTGGCGATCTGGTACAGCGCCATCGCCGGCATCGGCTACACGCTTGTCGAAGGCGACACGCCGGAGCAGAGGTTCCTGGCGATGGCGCAGCACTGGGGCGTGATGGTCCCGGCCGCGCTGGGCTATGTCGCCGGTATTCTGGCGTTCTGGGCGGTGACGCGGATCTACCTGCTGCACGATATCTGGCAGCGCGTGGCCTCGTCCTCGGCCGTCAGCAATCTTGAGGCTGCCGCCGACGTCGCGACGCAAGGCGAGGCCGCCGGCGCGCTCGGCGAAGGGCTGTCCGGCAGCCTCGACGTGGTCGGCATCTAGCGCATGTCCCGGAAAAGTGGGCACCGGTTTTCCGAAAAGGACATGCGCAAACCCAGGAATGGAAAGTCCATCCCGGTTCAGATGGACCGGGATGGACTTTAGATCACCGCGATGGTTCGCGCGCAGCGTGGCGCAAGGTAGGCGTAAGACAGGCACATGACAGCAGAAGCCGAAATGCCGCCACCTGCCGCCGCGGTCGCCGGCCAAACGTCCGACTCGTCCGCTGAACCGGCCGCGCCGCGCGCGGTCTATTTCGACGGCCGGACCAACCGCAAGCGCAGCGTGTCGCTCGGGCTGGCTGGCGGCGTCGAGATCATCGAGAACGACACCATCGTCGATGTCTGGTCGTTCGGCGACGTGCGGCGCGCCGACGGGCCGCCGAATGTGATGCGGCTGAGCTGCGTCGCCGCGCTGCCGCTGGCGCGGCTCGAGATCGCCGATGCCGCGACGCAGGCCGCCATCGCCGCCAATTGCCTGGCGCTGGATGCCGGCGGCCGCGGGCAGGTGAAGGCCGGAAAGATCGTGTTCTGGTCGCTCGCCGCGGTCTGTTCGATCCTGGGGATGGCGTATTTCGCCATTCCCTACGCCGCCGACCGGCTGGCGCCCTACATTCCGTTCTCGTTCGAGCAGCGGCTCGGCAACGCGTTCGACAAGCAGATCCGCGGCATGCTGGACGGCAAGGAATGCGATCAGCCTGCGGGGCGCGCGGCCTTCGCCGTGCTGGTCGACAAGATCAGGAGCGCCGGCGAGATCGGGATGCCGATCGAGCCGCACGTGCTTTCGTCGAAGATGGAAAACGCGCTCGCGTTGCCCGGCGGACACTTCTATCTGCTGGACGGGCTGCTGCAGAAGGCGAGGGGCCCCGACGAGCTTGCCGGCATCCTGGCGCACGAGCTCGGCCATGTGCAGCACCGCGACGGCATGCGGCGGCTGATCCAGACCGGCGGCACCTCGTTCCTGTTCGGCTTGCTGTTCGGCGACGTCACGGGCGCGGGCGCGGTGATCTTCGTCGGCCGCTCGATGCTGGACGCGTCCCATTCGCGCGACGCCGAGCGGCACGCCGACGCCTTTGCGGTCGATGTCATGCACAAGCTCGGCCGCTCGCCGTTGCCGTCGGGCAATCTCCTGTTCCGCATCACCGGCGAGCAGGCGAAAAAGAGCATCAGCGTCCTGTCCAGCCATCCGCTGACCGAGGAGCGGCTCGACACCATGAAGAAAGCCGACCGCGTCGCGACCGGGCCCGAGCTGTTGTCGCCGGCGCAATGGACCGCGCTCAAGAACGTCTGCAAGTACGGGTTGGGCAAAGCCGCGAAGCGGCGTGCCCACGTCTTTGCTCCGCGCAAGCGCGTCTTTGCTCCGCGCAAGAATGCGTGGGCACGCCGCTGACGCGGCTTTGCCCACCCTACGACTGCAGGATGCCGCCGCCGCGCTAGCGCTTCGCCAGCTCACCGGCTGCCGCGGCGATCCTCGTGAACACGCCGCTCCAGTCCTGCGCCTTGTCCTGCCGGAACAGCCGCATGGTCGGATACCACGGCGTGTCGTCGCGCCGCTGCAGCCACCGCCAGTCGGCGACCGCGGGGAGCGCCACCAGCACCGGCCGCCCGAGCGCGCCCGCCAGATGCGCGATCGAGGTGTCGCAGGTGACGATCAGGTCGAGGCTCATCATCAGCGCCGCGGTGTCGAGGAACGCATCCGCGCCGGCGTCGAAGCCGTCGCCCGGCCGCTCGATCCTGCCGCCGAACGGCACGCGCGCGATCTGCTCCAGCGGCGGACCCATTTGCAGCGAGATCAGGCGCGCGCCGGACAGCTCCGCCAGCGGCGCGAACGCCGCAAGCGGCACGTCGCGCTGGCGGCTGAACCAGCCGGGGACCGCGCCGATGCTCCAGTTGATGCCGATGCGAAAGCCCTCGCTGCCGAGCCAGGCGGCCCGGTTTGCGACACGCTCGGGCTCGGCCGCGAGGTAAGGAACCGCGGCCGGGACGCTGTCCGGCCGGACGCCGAGCACGCCCGGCACGCTCATCAGCGGCAGCCAGCGCGTGGGCTGGCCGTTGACCGGCGGCGCGTCCTCGATGCCCGCAACCGTCACGCCGTCGAGCGTCGACAGCAGCCGCCGCATGTTGGCCGGCGCGAGCAGCGTGACGTCGCTGCCGCGCGCGGCGAGCAGCGGCGCAAAGCGGCTGAACTGGATGCTGTCGCCGAGGCCCTGCTCGCAAAGCAGAAGCAGGCGCTCGCCCGGCGCGGGTTCGCCGCTCCAGCGCGGATGGCCGAGCGCCTGGTAGGCCGGTGACTTAAGCCTGGCGCGATACTCAAAAAGCCGGAAGCCGGTTTCCCAGTCGCCTTGCGCCAGCGCTGCGAGCCCCCGCCCGTGGTTTGCTTCGGCGAACTCCGGCTGCGCCTTGATGGCGCGGTCATAGTCGGCGACGGCGTCGTCGAGCCGGCCCTGCTCGTAGGCGATGTTGCCGCGATTGGTGATCGCCTCGACCGAGTTGGGGTCGAGCGCGAGCGCCTGCTCGATGGCGGCCCGCGCCTCGTCGAGCCGCCCCACCTGCTTCAGCGTCAGCGCGCGGTTGGTGTGCGCGCCGGCATTGGCGGGGAAGATGGCAATGGCCTGGTCGTAGTTCTTCAGCGCCTCGGCATAGCGTCCGAGCTTGGACATGATCTCGGCGCGGTTGTAGAGCGCGGGCGCGAGCTTCGGCATCAGCGCGAGCGCGTCCTCGCAGCCGATCAGGGCCTCCTCGAGCCTGCCGAGATCGAGCAGCACGCCGGCGCGGTTGCAGATGTCGGTCGGGTTGCCGGGACGCAGCTTCACCGCGGTCTCGAGATCGGCGAGCGCCTCCGGGAAGCGCTTCATCTCGGCCAGCAGCGCGCCGCGGTTGCCGTGGGCGTCCGCGAATGCCGGGTCGGTCTCGATCGCCTTGCCGAAGGCCGCAACCGCGTCGGCGTCCCGGTTCTGCCGCAGATGCGCCTGGCCGAGCAGGTTGTAAATCCGCGCCTGCGGCTTTCCCACCGCGAGCGCCCGGTTGATGACCTTGATGCCCTCGGCGATCTGGCCCTCCTGGATGGCCATCATCGCGACGTAATAGAGCACGTCGGTGTTGGCCGGTTCCTTTTGCAGGATCGCCACGTAGCGCTGCATCGCCAGCTCGTGCTTGCCGGCGCGGTGCAGCGCCAGCGCCTCCTGCAGCGGGTCGGGGGCGGGCTCGACGTCCGGCCGGGGGGGCTCTTGCGGGTCTGTCATGGGGGCGTGTCATGCCCGATGGGGCAGCCTTCGGCAATTGGGGCGACCCCCACCCCAACCCTTTCAGGGGGAGGGTGCGATACCAGCGCGTTTACGCGCGTCTTCGACGCGCTATGGCCCGGGTTGCACCAAATGCGATTGCCTTGTTTTTCAAGGGAGGATGGTTGTGCTGCGGGGCCCCGTTTCGGGCGTCAGGCGCCGGCGCTTGCGCTCCCTCCCCATAGCCCGTCGAAGACGGGCGTAAACGCCCTATTGAAAGGGGGAGGGTCGGGGTGGGGGTCTCTACGGGCGTCATGGTATGCCTCTTGCCTGAGGCTGATTTGAGAAAAAGGGCCACGGGGTTTCGATGAAGGACATCCTCGACAGACTGGAGCAGCGCCGCGAGAAGGCGCGGCTCGGAGGGGGCACGGCGCGCATCGAGGCGCAGCACAAGCGGGGGAAGCTCACCGCCCGCGAGCGCATCGAGCTGCTGCTCGACAAGGGCTCGTTCGAGGAGTTCGACATGTTCGTCGAGCACCGCTCCATCGACTTCGGCATGGAAAAGCAGAAGACCCCGGGCGACGGCGTGGTCACCGGCTGGGGCACGGTGAACGGCCGCACCGTGTTCGTGTTCGCCAAGGATTTCACCGTGTTCGGCGGCTCGCTGTCGGAGACCCACGCGCAGAAGATCATCAAGGTGCAGGACGCGGCATTGCGCGCGCGTGCGCCCATCATCGGCCTGTTCGACGCCGGCGGCGCACGCATCCAGGAGGGCGTCGCCTCGCTCGGCGGCTACGGCGAGGTGTTCAAGCGCAACGTCACCGCCTCGGGCGTGATCCCGCAGATCAGCGTCATCATGGGGCCGTGCGCCGGCGGCGACGTCTATTCGCCGGCCATGACCGACTTCATCTTCATGGTGCGCGACACCAGCTATATGTTCGTCACCGGGCCGGAGGTGGTGAAGACCGTGACCAACGAGGTGGTCACCGCGGAGGAGCTCGGCGGCGCGAGCGTGCACACCACCAAATCGTCGATCGCCGACGGCGCCTACGACAACGACGTCGAGTGCCTTTTGCAGATGCGCCGGCTGATCGACTTCCTGCCGTCGAGCTTCGACGCGGGCGTGCCGGAATGGCCGAGCCACGACGACATCGGGCGCGTGGACATGTCGCTCGACACCCTGATCCCGGTCAACCCGAACAAGCCCTACGACATCAAGGAGCTGATCGGGAAGGTGGTGGACGAGGGCGACTTCTTCGAGGTGTCGGAGGCGTTCGCCAAAAACATCGTCACCGGCTTCGGCCGCATCGCCGGCCGCACCGTGGGCTTCGTCGCCAACCAGCCGATGGTGCTGGCCGGCGTGCTCGACAGCGACGCCTCGCGCAAGGCCGCGCGCTTCGTGCGATTCTGCGACGCGTTCAACATCCCGATCGTGACGTTCGTCGACGTGCCGGGATTCCTGCCCGGCACCGACCAGGAGTATGGCGGGCTGATCAAGCACGGCGCGAAGCTTTTGTTCGCGTATTCGCAGGCGACCGTGCCGCTCGTCACCATCATCACTAGAAAAGCGTTCGGCGGCGCCTATGACGTGATGGCGAGTAAGCACGTCGGCGGCGATCTCAACTATGCGTGGCCGACCGCGCAGATCGCGGTGATGGGCGCGAAGGGCGCGGTCGAGATCATTTTCCGCGCCGACATCGGCGATCCGGAAAAGATCGCGGCAAGGACCAAGGAGTACGAGGAGCGGTTTCTGTCACCGTTCATCGCCGCAGAACGCGGCTATATCGACGACGTGATCATGCCGCATTCGACGCGGCGGCGGATTGCAAGGGCGCTGGCGATGCTGAAGGGCAAGCAGGTGGAAATGCCGAAGCGCAAGCACGACAATTTGCCGGTGTGATCGTTCCTTCTCCTCCAGAGTCCCTCCAGCTCACTGTCCCGAGAAGGATCGGCAGCAAAGCGGGCAGCGAGTGCAGCAATGCTTTGGAAATTGATGTTGGCGACTTGCGCGCTCGCTCGGTTGAATTCACGACGACCGAGCTGGTTGTGACGCTGGCCGACGGTCGCCGGATCGCGACGCCGCTCGAATGGTATCCGCGGTTGCAGAAGGCTTCTGCCCGCGAACGCGCGCATTTCGAGATCATGCCGATGGGTATTCACTGGCCCGATATCGACGAAGATCTGAGCATCGCTGGGATGCTGAAGGGGCGGACTGCACGATAATTTGTCAAACGGCTTGCGCGATCCGCACCCGCGCGCCATCCGGAATCGTCCTTGTCGCCTTGTTGAGATTTTCAATCGCAAAGCCTGCGGCAGCTTTGTAACCGGCCATGAACTCCATGCGCTCCTTGGACGAAATGACATCGTCAATGTTGGCGAATGTCCCGCCGCAACGCTCGTCGACCATGTTGAGCAGCCCGAACGGGCCCGCGCCGCGGTTGCGCAGGATGAGCTGCGAGATCGGTCCACACAGCTTCGCGTCATAGGCGGCGAGCGCCGCGGATGTTATGCCGTGCTCGACCATGAACGCCCCGAGCACGCGCGCATCGATGATGGCCTGGCTGCCGCCGTTGGAGCCGGTCGGATACATCGCGTGGGCAGCGTCGCCCAGCAGCGCCACCGGGCCGTCCACCCAGGTCGGCACCGGATCGCGGTCGATCATCGGGTTCTCGAACGCGCTGTCGGCCTGCCGGATCAGCGCCGGCACATCGAGCCAATCCCACACCCAGCCGTCGAAATGGTGCGCGAAGTCGGAGGTTGCGACCTCCCGGAACCAGCCGCGCTGCTTCCAGCCCTCGGTGTTGTCCATCGTCACCTCGGCGATCCAGTTGATCATCGAGAGGCCGGTCTGCGGATCGGGATGCGAGATCGGATAGAACACCACCCGCTGGCGATGCGTGCCGAGGCCGACGAACGAGGCGCCGCTGCGGATCGGCTTCCCCCATGTCGTGCCGCGCCACATGATCGCGCCGCCCCAATGGATCGGCGGTTGCGTCGGATGCATCTGCGCGCGGACCGCCGAGTGGATGCCGTCGGCGCCGATCAGCAGGCTGGCTTTCTCTTGGGACGCCGTGCCGTCGGCGCGTTCGATGAGTGCACTGACGCTGCCATCGGAATTCTTCCGGTAGCCGGTCACCCGGCACCCGAGCCTGACGGCCGCAGGCCCCAGCCGCTCCACCACCTTGTCGTGCAGCAGCACGTGAAAGTGGCCGCGATGCACGGCGTATTGCGGCCAGTTGTAGCCGGCGAGCCGTCCGCGCGGCTCGGAATAGATGTCGTTGCCGTTCAGCCCGACCAGTGCCCATTCCCTGGCGGGGAGGCCGACGCGGTCGAGATCGGCTTCGGTGAAGCCGAGATCGTAGAGTTCGCGCACCGCATTGGGCTGCAGGTTGATGCCGACGCCGAGCGGGCGCATCTCGCGGACCGCCTCGAACACGATGCAGGGCACGCCGATCTGGTGCAGCGTCAGCGCCGTGGCGAGCCCGCCGATGCCGCCGCCGGCGATGATGACAGGTTGGTTCTTCAAGCGCCGGGTCCGGTCTGCAGCCGCATGAGCGCCATTATGCTTCGGATGGCGGCCGGAACAAGCCGCGGCGTTTCGGCGGCCCCCACTTGCGGCGCCCGCGAGTTCGGGCCAGACAGATGACCCGAACGGTCGTCACAGGGAGATCACCGATGCAAGCTTTCTCGCGTACAGCCTTGATGGCCGCATTCGTCGCCCTCGGTCTGGCTGTGTTCGGTTCAATCACCAAGGATCACTCCGCCATGGCACAGTCCGCCGCAAAGCCCGTCACCACGTCCTCCGGCCTGCAATACATCGACGGCAAGGCCGGCGCCGGCGCATCGCCGCGCGCCAACCAGACTGCCGTCGTGCACTACACCGGCTGGCTCTACGTCGATGGCAAGAAAGGCAAGAAATTCGACTCGTCGGTCGACCGCAACGAGCCGTTCGAATTCCCGGTCGGCGCGGGCCAGGTGATCAAAGGCTGGGACGAGGGCGTGGCGTCGATGAAAGTCGGCGGCAAGCGCACGCTGATCGTGCCGCCGCAGCTCGGCTACGGCGCGCGGGGAGCCGCCGGAGTCATCCCGCCGAACGCGACGCTGATGTTCGATGTGGAACTGCTCGGCCTGAAGTGAGCGCCGCGGCTTTCTGTCCCAGTGCGGGTATTTCAATTCAAGACAATCTTGAATTGCGAACAGAAATAACGAACCCAATTGGAATTGGATCATGCCGCCCGTGGGTTGCAACGTCTGGCTGCTCGGCCTGAAAAAGCCGATCGCGGCGCCGATCTCAAAATGAAACCGGCGCAGGCTTCCGCCCGCGCCGGCTGTTGAATTGATAATCGGGTGCCGGTGTGCCGACGTTACGCGCGCTGCGCGGTCCACACGCCGGAGCAGCGGTCCTCGCCCGACTTGCCGGTCCAGCGGCCCGAGCCCGACGACATCGACAGCCGGCCCTGGCCCGACGCCGACTTGCCCATCGCTGCGACGAACACGCGGACGCTGCCTTTGCCGGAGACGCGGCCGTTGGCGCGCACCAGGCCCGGGAAGCTGACGTTGCCGTTGCTGATGTCGACCGGTAAATTGTAGGTGCTGCAGTCGCCGCGCGTCGTCTGGATGGTGAGGCTCCAGCGGCCGTCATAGGGCGTGCTGGCTTGCGCGAAGCTTGCGGTCACTGCGGTGGCGGCGAGGGCGATGAGGCTCGCACGAGCAATCCTGGCGATCATGGTCAAATCCTTTCCCAAAATCATGGCGTGGCGGACGAAATGGTCCCGCATGGCCTTTGTCGCGGCCGGTCACGGCCGGGTTCAAAACGGCGGATTGCGTGGCCTGAGTCGTCACCCCGCAAGGAAGATTATCCGCGTTCCATTAAAGCCGAATTACAAACCCGGGCCCCCGGCGGCGGCTGTGACGGCGGTCACATATTGCGCTGCGAAAAATTGCGCCAAAAATGATCGGTGCTGAACCATCGCGGCGTGTGCTGCGATGCTAGCCTTCCGCCCGACGTCCGGTGTTGCTGAATTCCAGGGAGGTTCTCATGGTCCGGATTTTCGCCCGCGCGCTTCTCGCTTCATCCGCTCTGCTGCTGGCTTCACACGCCGTTCATGCACAACCCGCGCCGGCCTGGCCCGCGGGCGACGAGATCGGCATGGCCAACACGCTCGGCCCCGACACCTGGAAGCGCTGCGCGCCGCATCTTTCGAAGCCGAAGGCGAAGTCCTACGAGCTGTCGCATCTGCGCTCCAACACCATGCCGCAGTCGCCGTTCGGCACGCCGCTGAAGGACAAGTACCGGCCGACCGTCGGCATCCCCGGCACCCGGCACGCCTTCAACGGCGAAGAAACCGAAAGCGGCGAGCCCGGCGCGCAGGGCACGCAGATGGATGCGCTCGGCCATTTTGCCGTGCTGCCGCAGGCCTGGGACGGCAAGGCCGAATTTCCATCGGCGGGCGCGAAATACTACGGCGGCTTCTCGCAGGCCGAGGTGAAGCCCACGCCGGATTCACCGTTGAAGAAGCTCGGCATCGAGAAGGTGCCGCCGATCGTCACCACCGCGGTGCTGCTCGACGCCAAGACCCATCTCGGCAAGGGCAAGCCGATGGAGGCGGGTGCGCTGGTCACCGCCAAGGACATCGAGGCGATGCTGAAGGCGCAGGGCCTGGGCAAGCGCGGCATCCAGCCGGGCGACGTGCTCTACGTCTACACCGGCTGGGGCGACCACTGGAAAGATCCCGACACCGAGAAGTTCTACTACACCAGGGGGCCGGGGCTGGCTTACGACGCGGCGAAGCTGATCGAGCAGAAGAAGGTCGTGCTGGTCGCGCTCGACAATCCGTTCACCGATCCGGTGCCGGAGGGGATGCTGCAGGGCAAGGCCGCGCCGCCCGCCGGCGTCCCCGAAGGGCTGCCGTTTTCGATCCACCACCACAACCTCGCGGTCGCCGGCATTCACAACATCCAGAACGCGAACCTGGGCGAGCTTGCGAAGGACAAGGTCTGGCTCTCCTGCACGATGATCCTGCCGCTGCGCTCGCAGGGCGGCTCGGGCTCGCCGGTGCGGCCGGTCGCCATCGGCGCGGGCGGGCGATGAGGTCAGGCGCACAGTGAGGCGAGCGTGGCAATGCCCGCGACAAGCGCGGGCACGACGGCGGCTAAATCGGTGCAACTGGAAAATGCCCTAACGGAAGTGCCAGAAATTGTCGCCGCCGCGCGAACCGTTCTCGCTGCGCTGCGCGCTGCGCCTGGGCCGCTCGCGCTGCTCGAACGCGCCGGACGCCCACGAGTCGCGCCATGACGGCTCGCGCGAGCCGAACGAGGGCTCGCGAAACATGCCGAAATCCTGCTGCCGGCGGTTCTGGCCGAAGAAGTCGTCGCCGTCCGGCTGCTGCCGCTTGCGTGTGACCTTGCGGGGTGCGGGCTTCACCGCCTCCTGGACCACCGGCTGGGCCGTGAGCGTCGGCTGGGCGGCAAGCGCAGGCTGACGCTTCGGTTCTTCGCCTGCAAGCGCAAATCCGGAACCGGTGGTTTCGGCAATTGCGGGAGCCGGGGCAATGTGCGGGGCCGCCGCCACGACATATTTGGGCTCGCCCTTGTAGCTCGCGGGCAGGCCGTCGACATGGCTGACGAAGCTCAGCTGCTCGTGGCGCGGCATATACGCGTCCGCCGCGAACAGCAGCCCCAGCAGGATACCACCCACGACCGTGAAATAGCCCAGGACGGGCATTCCGGGTTTTTCGGGGGAGAGGCGCGGGGCGTAATACATGGCGCAGGCCCAACGCGCGGCTGCGGCCGGTGTTCCGGAAAAAATCAAGGTATTTCAGAGGCAAGGAACTATGGCGCGGGGGACTTCCGGGCCTGCATGGCTCAGCGCCAGCCGCCGCCGCCGTTCACATAGACGGTGTCCGCGGTCATGAACTCGCAGGCGTCCGAGCACATGAACAGCACCAGTTCGCCGATCTCCTCGGGCTCGCCGAAGCGCTTCATCGGCACGTCGTCGAGGAAGCGCTGCACCAGCTCGGGGGAGCTTGCCGCCGCGTCCTGGAACGGCGTCTTCACCGGGCCCGGCGAGATCGACAGCGCGCGGATGCCCTGCGCCGCGAACTCGCGCGCCACGCCCATCGTCATGGTCACCACCGCGCCCTTGGCGGCCGCGTAGTGCACCGAGCTGCCGGGCCCGCCGCGCCGGTGCGCCATGCTGCCGACATTGACGATCACGCCGAACTTGTTCTGCAGCATGTGCGGGATCACCGCCTGCATGCCGTAGAACGTGCCCCTGAGGTTGAGCTCGAAGGTCCTGGTCAGGAGCTCGTCGTCGATCTCGAGGAACTTGGCGCGCCGGATCGCAGCGCCCGCCGAGTTGAACAGGAAATGCACCTGGCCGAAGGCATCGATCGCGCGCTGCACCATGCCGATGGTCTGCGCGCGCTGCGTCACGTCCACCTTGATGCCGAGCGCCTGGCTGCCCTTGGCGTTGACCGCCGACGCGGTCTCCTTCACGCCCGCCTCGTTGATGTCGGCGCAGACCACGTTGGCGCCCTCGCGGGCAAAGATCAGCGCGGTGGAGCGGCCGATGCCGCTCGCCGCCCCGGTGATGACGATGGTCTTTCCCGAAAAATAGTCCGGCGTCTTCGGCATGGCGCGTTTCCCCGGTGCGTTCACTTTTGGATACGCGCCATGTTGGCCCGCCGCGCGGAACCCCGCAACGCGGGGCGGGGTGCGGCTATTGTTGCGGCGGCTTCGGCTGGTCGCCGGGTTTCGCGCCGGTGGTGGCGCTGTCGGCGCGTTCCGCCTTGCCCGGGTTGGACTGCTGCTGGTCGGGCTCGTTGCGCTGGCCCTGTCCGGTGGTGCTGGGTTCGGGCTTGGCCGGCTGGCTCTGGCTGCCGGTGCTGCCGGCGGCCGCTTCGGCGGGAGCACTTGCCGTCTGCTGCGGCGTCTCGGGCCGGTTCAGGCCGTACAGCACCGTTACCACCACGGCCGTCATCCCGAGCGAGGCCAAGATCGTGCCCCAGATCCCCGATCGCCGCTCCAGAATTGGATCGGGCTGCAGCACCACCGGCAGAGACGGGTGCGGGTTCGGGATCTGCTCGCTCATGATCGTTCTCCTGTTTGGGAGAGACAATCGGCGGCGAGACGCAAGGTTCCGGCGCGGGATTCGGCGAAGGCCGTGGCTTACGCCTCGGACGCGGACATTTCCTTGGCCGATTCCATGATCGGCGCCTGAGCCGCTTCTTCGGCATGGCGCCCGGCGGCGTAGCCTTCTTCGGTGAGAATGTAGCGATAGCGGTCGCGATGATGCACCGTCATCCACTTGTTCGCGATCGCGTTGTTGAGCCCGCGCTGGAAGTCGCCGTCGCGCACGTCGAAGAAATGCGTGCGCCGCAGCGTTCCGCCTGCCTGAACGCGGTAGCGAACAAAAATGCCGAGAACTTGTCGGCCGGCTTCTTGATCGGACAGGGCTGGCGGCATGGGGTGACCCGGATGCGAGAGGAGCGGGGCCATTACTGCTAGACCATCTTCGCGCCGCTGCAATATCGCGTGTCATAGCCCGCGCAGTTATCCCCTTAATTCGCTAGACTGCGCCGCAGAGCACGCAGTCTCACGCAATTTTTTGGATGAGTAAAAAAATTGTTCCACGCTTTTGCCGACAACTGCCGTGCGACAAGGAGACGAGGGAGAGAGACCGATGATTGTGCGTAACTCGATGGCCGCCCTTGCCGTTGTGCTCGCGCTGGTGTCGCGCGCCGGCGCGCAGGACGCGCTCGTCACCTACAAGTCGCTCAGTCCGGAGGTTGCGCTCGATCTCGCGCGCGCAGCTCTCGCCGAATGCCGCAAGCGCGGCTATCAGGCAGCGATCGCGGTGGTGGATCGCTTCGGCGTCACGCAGGTGATGCTGCGCGACCGCTTCGCCGGCGCACACACGCCGCAGACGGCGGCGGGCAAAGCCTGGACCGCGGTGAGCTTTCGCACCAGCACGACAGAACTCGTCGCTTTGACCCAGCCGGGAATGCCGCAGGCGGGACTGCGCGGCCTGCCGGGTGCGGTCATCCTCGGCGGCGGTATCGCAATAGAGGCCGGAGGCTCGCTGGTCGGCGCGGTCGGCGTGTCCGGCGCGCCCGGCGGCGATGCCGACGACGCCTGCGCCAAAGCCGGCATCGAAGCGGTTCGCGACAAGCTCGATTTCTAGCATGTTGCTGACAAACGCCTGACCGTCATTCCGGGGCGCGCCGAAGGCGCGAACCCGGAATCCAGAACAGGGTTTCCTGTTTTTCTGGATTCCGGGTCCGCCGCTTCGCGGCGTCCCGGAATGACCGCGGAGGGGGTGTGGTTTTGCCCGGTTCCGGTGGGCGGCGATCCGGCCTAGTCTGTCGTTTCAGGCGCAGCTCAATGCGCCGCAAAACAAAGCAGTCGGTTCCGGCGATCGACGCTGGGAGGATGCAATGAAGCGAGTGGGTTGGCTTCGCGCCGGCTTGTTGTCGGCGGTCATGGTGTCGTCGCTTGCGGTGCCGCCTGCCGCGGCGCAATTCCCGAGCAAGCCGATCACCTTGATCATTGGATTTGCGCCGGGCGGCCCGAGCGACGTGATGGCGCGCATTCTCACCAGGAAGATGGAGGAGATCCTCAAGCAGCCGGTGGTGGTGGAAAACCGCGCCGGCGCCGGCGGCGGCATCGCCGCGACCGCGGTCTCCAAGGCTGCGCCCGACGGCTACACCATCCTGCTCGCCACCGGCTCCTCGCTTGCCATCAATGTGAGCCTCTACAAGAACCTCGGCTACGACCCGGAGAAGGACTTCGAGCCGATCTGCCTGATCGGGACGCAGACCAATCTGCTCTACACCCATCCGGGCTCGGTGCCGGCCAAGACGCTGAAGGAATTCGTCGACCACGTGAAGGCCAATCCGGGCAAGCTCACCTTCGGCTCTGGCGGCATCGGCACGCCCGCGCATCTGGCGGGCGAGCTTCTGAAGGTGGAAGCCGGCATCGAGATGACGCATGCGCCGTTCCGCGGCACCGGCCAGGCGCTGCAAAGCGTGATCGGCGGCCACGTGCCGGTTGCGTTCAACCCGCCGTCGCCCTTGCTGCCGCACCTGCAGAGCGGCTCGCTGCGCGGCATCGCCGTCACCACGCTGCAGCGGACGCCCGCGCTGCCGGATGTGCCGACCATCGCCGAGAGCGGCTATCCGGGCTTCGACGCCGCGACCTGGCACGCGCTGGTGGCGCCGCCCGGCCTGCCGAAGGACGTCACCGCGACGCTGTCGCGCGCCATCCGCGAGACGCTGAACGATCCGCAGACCAGGAAGGCGCTGACCGATCTCGGCGTCGATCTCGTCAACAGCACGCCCGAGCACCTGCGCGACTACATCAAGTCGGAAATTCCGAAATGGGCGAAGGTGGTGAAAGCCTCCGGCGCGAAAGTCGAATAACCGGGAAAATGCTTATGGCCGCGAGAAAGCCCGTCGAATACCAGGATGCCTCGCCCGCGGTGCGGGCGGTGTTCGACGACATCAAGAAAAGCCGCAACGTGCCGGACGTGAACAACTTCTGGAAATATCTTGCGCACGATCCGGTGACGCTCAAGCGCACCTGGGAGAGCGTCAAGGAGGTGATGGCGCCGGGCGCGCTCGATCCGCTCACCAAGGAGATGATCTATCTCGCCGTCAGCGTGTCGAACGGCTGCGGCTATTGCATCGCGAGCCACACGGCCGCAGCCCGCAAGGCCGGCATGACCGAGGCGATGCTCGGCGAGGTCATGGCGGTGACCGGCATGGCGAACGAGACCAACCGTCTCGCCAACGGTTATCGGGTGCCGATCGATCCGGCGTTCGACAACTGAGAAGCGCCGCCGAGTGCGCGAAGCGCTACGAGGAGCCGGCGCGCCCACTAAAACTGAAAAGCAAACACCCCGGCCTTTCGGCCGGGGTGTTCGAATACCGTCCTGCCGGTTTGACTACCGCGGCGGGTTGGCCGGCTGCGAGTTGCCCGAGCCGGTGGTCGAAGGCGTCGAAGGCGAAGGCCGCGGCGTCTGCGCGGTCGAAGCCGGAGGCGAAGCGCTCGAGCCGGTCGTCGCCGAGCCGGTCGCCGCGGGCGGCGGCGGCAGCGTTGCCGTGCTGGTGCCGTCGCTCGGGCTGCGCGTGAACACGAAAACAAGCACAAGGGCGAGGACGACGGCGCCGGCGACCCAGCCCCACATGGCGTTGGAGGATTCAAGCTCGCCCAGGCGCCGGGCGCGCGCTTCGTCTTCCCGAAGCGGCGGCGGGTCGAGACGCGGATCGCGATAACCGGGTTCAGACATGGTCGGTCTCCTTGGCAGTGGGTGCTGGGAAACCAACCGGACCGGCAGCGACCGGTTCCCAAATAAAAACTGCCTGTTGCACCCGCCAGGCGCAGGGAAGGGTTGCGCAGGGAACCGGACGCCGGTTCCGAATTCGGCTAAACACGGCGGCCGATGCCGGGAACTCCGAACAACACAGCCCGCAATCTCGCCGATGCCGCCGCGATCGCTGCGCCCGCGGTTTTTGTTTTCCTGTGGGCCTCGGGTTTCATCGGCGCGAAATTGGGCCTGCCTTATGCAGAACCGCTGACCTTTCTGACCGTGCGGATGAGTGCGGTCGTGCTGGTGCTCGGCGCGATCATCCTTGCGACGCGGCCGGTGTGGCCGTCGCGGATCGCTATCGCACACAGCGCGGTCACGGGCCTGCTGGTGCACGGCTGCTATCTCGGCGGCGTGTTCGTGGCGATGGACCACAAGCTGCCAGCGGGCTTCGCGGCGCTGGTGGTGAGCCTGCAGCCGATCCTGACCTCGACGCTCGCCAATCTGCTGCTCGGCGAGAAGGTCGCGCCGCGCCAATGGCTCGGTCTCGGGCTCGGCGTGGTCGGCGTCTATCTCGTGGTGCAGGGCCGCACCGAGGGCGACGCGCCGCTGATCGCATGGGCGTCGGCGACCTTCGCACTCATCGGCATGACGATCGGCACGCTCTACCAGAAGCGCTTCGGCGGCGCGATCGAATGGCGCACCGGCTTCCTCGCGCAATATGCGAGTGCGGCGGCACTGTTCGCGGTGGGGGCGTTTGCGACCGAAACCATGGCGGTGCGCTGGAGCGGCGAGTTCGTGATCGCGGTCGCCTGGCTGGTGTTCGGGCTTTCGCTCGGCGCGATCTGGCTGCTGTATTTCCTGATCCGCCGTCAGGCGGCGGCGCGCGTGCTGAGCCTGTTCTATCTGACGCCGCCGGTGACCGCGCTGATGGCCTGGCTGATGTTCGACGAGCGGCTTGGGCCGGTCGGGCTTGTCGGCATGGCGGTCTGTGTCGCGGGCGTGGCGCTGGTGAACTGGCGGGCCGGGCAGGCTTGATGCCACACGATGCAGCGGGGATGATGGTGCCTGCCGGCCATGCGGCTGAAGATGATCGCGCAAGTCTTCGGCGCCCAGGCCAATGCAGGCCACGTCCACGTCCACCAGGGTGTCTGTGTCGCGGCGGCCATGGCGTGCCTCGGAAGCTCCAGCGGCTGACAGCGACATGGGCTCAGGGAACCGGGCCCGACGGTCCAACCGGGATTGCACGATCTAGTAAATCACGACGCTGCGGATGCTCTCGCCCGAATGCATCAGGTCGAACGCCTTATTGATGTCCATCAGCGGCAGCGTGTGGGTGATCATCGGATCGATCTCGATCTTGCCGTCCATGTACCAGTCGACGATCTTCGGCACGTCGGTGCGGCCCCTGGCGCCGCCGAACGCCGTGCCCTTCCACACCCGTCCGGTGACCAGCTGGAACGGCCGCGTCCTGATCTCGGCGCCGGCCGGCGCGACGCCGATGATGACGCTCTCGCCCCAGCCGCGGTGGCAGCACTCCAGCGCCGCCCGCATCAGATCCACATTGCCGACGCATTCGAAGGTGTAATCGCAGCCGCCGATCTGGTCGGCCGGCGTCTTGGTGAGATTGACGATATAGGGGACCATGTCGCCGCCGATCTCCTTCGGATTGACGAAGTGCGTCATGCCGAAGCGCTCGCCCCAGGCCTTCTTTTCGTTGTTGGTGTCGACGCCGATGATCATGTCGGCGCCGGCAAGCCGCAGGCCCTGGATCACGTTGAGCCCGATGCCGCCGAGCCCGAACACCGCGGCCTTGGCGCCGGGCGTCACCTTCGCGGTGTTCAGCACCGCGCCGATGCCGGTGGTGACGCCGCAGCCGATGTAGCAGACCTTGTCGAACGGGGCGTCCTCGCGGATCCTGGCGACCGCGATCTCCGGCAGCACCGTGAAGTTCGCGAACGTCGAGCAGCCCATGTAGTGGTGGATCTTCTTGCCCTCGACCGAAAATCGCGAGGATCCGTCCGGCATCACGCCGGCGCCTTGCGTGCCGCGGATGGCGGTGCAGAGGTTGGTCTTGCGCGACAGGCAGGACGGGCAGGAGCGGCATTCCGGGGTGTAGAGCGGAATGACATGGTCGCCCTTTCGCACCGACGTCACGCCCGGTCCGGTATCCACCACGACGCCCGCGCCCTCGTGCCCGAGGATCGCCGGAAACAGCCCCTCCGGGTCCGCGCCCGAAAGGGTGAACTCGTCGGTGTGGCAGATACCTGTGGCCTTGATCTCGACCAGAACTTCACCGGCCCTGGGGCCGTCGAGCTGCACATGGGTGACCGCCAGCGGCTTCCCGGCTTCGAAGGCAACAGCGGCGCGCACGTCCATCCTCAAATCTCCATCCGGTGTCGGCGTCGGCCGGAACTTCGGGCATGCCTGCCATTCCGGCAAGTCGCAAACCATTAACGGAAATCGTTCCTTAACTGCTTTTGGTCATTGTTGCCCAGAAATGTCGCAAATGTCGTGCGCTTCCAAAAGCCCGTCGTCGTCCCGGACGCACTGGATTGATTATCTGGCGCTGACGGCGCTGTCCGTCGCCGTCCTGTGCCTGACCGCGCGCGCAACGCTTGCGCCGCGCGACCCGCAGGGCGGTGCCGCGGTGGTGTTCGCGCCGTGGACTGCGCCCGAGGCGGCCATGGCCCGCGCGACGGGAGCCGGAGCGCGCTTCGTGCGCTTCGGCGGCTACGGCTTTATCGCCGTCGTGAAGGCCGAAGATTCCAGCTACACGGCCCGTGCGATGGCTTCCGGCGCGTGGCTGGTCGTCGATCCGCAACTCCTGGCCGCCTGCCTGTCCTCGATCGGAGTGAGGGCGGGCCGGTCGTGACCAATTTCCAGTCGTTTCAGGCGATCGTCGCCAGGTCGCTGATGGCGTTGGCGCTGGTGCATGTCGTCATTCTGGGCGCGATCGCCGGGCTGCTGGGGCGTGACATCCTCTTGACCCTGCTGACCGCGGCGGCGCTCGGTGCGGCGCCTTTGGCGGCATGGCATCTGCGGCGGCCGATGAAGATCGTCGGCTTTGCACTGGCCGTGGCGCTTGCCGGACAGACATCGATCCTCGTCTTCCTGTTCAACGGGCATCCGTGGCAGGTCGAGATGCACTTCTACTATTTCGCGGTTCTGGCGATGCTGTCGGGATTTTGCGAATGGCCGGTCCTGGTGGCTGCGGCCGGCCTGATTGCCCTCCATCATCTGAGTTTGGATTTTCTGCTTCCGGACGCGGTCTATCCGGGCGGCAGCAACTTCCTCCGGGTCATGGTTCATGCCGTGGTGGTCGTGATCGAAACCGCGATGCTGATCGGCATCGGCTATGCCATTCGCGCCGCGTTCGGCCAGGCTGACGCCGCGCGCCATGAGGCGGAGGCGACCGCCCACGAGGTCCAGCTCGCCGGCGTGGCGCAGGAGAGGGAGCTGGTTGCGACCACGCTGCGCGCCGACCGGATGAGCGAACTGCTGGAACGCTTCCAGCGCGAGATGAGTGAACTCGACCGGCATCCTGCACACCGCGGCGGTCGAGGTTTCCAGCGACGCGGAAAGCCTCGGCCGCGCCGCGACCCACGCCAATGCCCAATCGGTGATGGCGGTGTCGGCATCCGACGACACATCGCAGAAGATTCGCCTCGCGGCCCACGCCGGCGAGGAGCTGGCGCAGAGCATTTCCGAGGTCGGTTCCAATGCGGCGCAGTCGTCGCATCTCGCCAACGCCGCGGTGAACGAGGCGGTGCGGACCAACGCCGCGATCGACGAGCTTGCCGCGGCGGTGCAGGAGATCGACAAGGTGACCGATCTCATCGCGGCGATCGCCAACCAGACCAATCTGCTGGCGCTCAACGCCACCATCGAGGCCGCGCGTGCCGGCGACTCCGGCCGCGGCTTCGCGATCGTCGCCCAGGAGGTCAAGGCGCTGGCCGGGCAGACCGCCACCGCGACGCAGGACATCGGCCGCCGCATCGAGGCGATGCGCTCGGCGACCGGCCGTTCGGTCGAAGCCATCGCCGCGATTTCCGGCACCATCCGCGAACTCGACCTGTTCTCCGCCCGGATTGCCGCATCCGTCGAGGAGCAGGCGGTGGCGGCGCGCGAGATCGCCGGCAACGCCAACGCGGCATCGGCCAGCGTCACGGAAGTGACCGGTGCGATCGGCGAAATCGAGACGGTGGCCGATCAAGCCGCGCGCTCGGCCGGCAAGCTCAGCGCGGCGTCCGCAAACGTCACCGACCAGACCAGACGAATTCGCGACCAGGTGAAGGCACTGGCCCACGACATCAAGGCGATCCAGGCCTAGGGCATGATCCCGAAAAAGCCTGCCCCGGACTTGATCCGGGGTGTGAAGCGGTTTTCGGAAAAGATCATGCCCAAACCAAAGCGCTAGCTTTCCAGCGGAGCCCCCCATAACCCCCGAGCAGGCGCAGATCATCAAGCTGACTTTCGCGCAGGTGATGCGAAACAAGGACAAGGTCGGCGTGACGTTCTACGACCGTCTTTTCACCATCGCCCCCGAGGTCAGGCCGCTGTTCAAGGGCGATGTCGCCGAGCAGAGCCGCAAGCTGATGGATACCCTGGCGCTTGCGGTGGGAATGCTGCGGGAGATGCCGACGCTGATGATGACGCTGCAGGGGCTCGCCAGGCGTCATGTCGGCTACGGCGTCAGGGACGAGCACTACGACAAGGTCGGCGAGGCGCTGCTGTGGACCCTCGAGAAGGGCCTCGGCGACGCCTTCACGCCGCAGGTCCGCGACGCCTGGGCGGCGCTCTACGCGACGGTGGCGAAGGTCATGCGCGATGCCGCGAAGGGCGGGACTGCGGCGGTGGCCTGAGGCGAAGCCGGGTCCGGCACAGGTGGCCCTGAGGTCAGTTTGACCGGCGCGGCCTCAGCGTTGTCGACGGCGACGGATGACATCAGGCACGCGGCCAATATTGCGGCGGCGGTCATGCCGATGGACATCTTGCTGAGACGGCCGGACGTCCTGGCAAGCGCTTTCATTGTCGATTTCCGCGCTGCCGTTGCTTCGACGTGGGGGCGATCGTGACCCGCCACTGCGGCGGCGCATCGGTAGAAGCCATTCGCCATTGTCGATTTCCGTGTTGTTGCTTCGACGACCGGGCGACGGTGACCCGCCACTGCGGAGGCGCATCGGTAAAGACCCTTTGTCATTGTCAATCTCCGGGCAATGATTTCGTCATTTGAAATTCTTTCGTCCAGTGTCTGGCGGAAGCAATGTTCCGCGACTTCCAAATGCACGGGCCAGGGCGATCAAAATGGCCATGAAACCGCAGCCGGAGATAAAGCAGCTCCGCGCTACACAAGTATTTCAGCTGTTGGAAATCGTGTTACAGCCGTAACAATCCGGACAAGCGCAGGCAGCGCGCCAGCGCCGCGGCAAGCTCGGCGCTGGCAAGCGGCCGCTGCAGCACCTCGGAAATTCCGGAATCGGCCAGCGCGTCGACGCTGCCGTCGCTGGTCGAGGTCGTGGCGAGCAGGACAGGCTGCTGCGGCGCGATCTCGTGCAGCGCGCGAGCCAGATCGAGCACGCTCTGCGACTGCGACGCCTGGCTGACCAGGATGATATCGAACCGGTCGGGCGCCGCGCGGCATGCCGCGATCGCATCGGCCGCCTTCTCGAACCCCACCGGCTCGTATCCCAGCGCCGCCAGCATCTCCTCGTCATGCAGCAGCCGATCGCGTTCGCTCTCGACAATCAGCACGGTCTCGCCGCGCCCGAGCGGCAGCGTCGCGGGGCCGGCTGCTGCGGTGGCGTCGATGGCTGCAGCGGGGAACCAGGCTTCGAAGCGGCTGCCAAGTCCCGGCTTGCTCTGAACGTTCATCGCGCCCTCATGGTCGCGAACGATCTCGTGCACGGTCGCGAGGCCCAGTCCGGTCCCCGCCAGGCGGGTCGTGAAGAACGGCTCGAACAATCGTCGCGCCACACGTTCGTCGAAGCCGTGCCCGCCGTCGATGACGGCCAGGCATACGTAGCGCCCCGGGGCGAGCTGGCCGTGGCTCATCGGCAGCAAAGCGGTCAGGTCTTGCTGTTCGGCGACGACGCGAACATGTCCGCCGCCTTGCATCGCCTGCGCCGCGTTGGTGCACAGATTGACGATGACCTGCTGGAGCTGCGCCGGCTCGCCCGACACGGCGACGTCCGCCGGGACGTCCTCGACGACAAGTGTGATATCGGAGGGCAGCGAGGCCCGCAGCAGCGAGGCCGCTTCCCCGAACAGCGTGCGCACCTGAACCGGCCGGGTGCGCGCATCGCGCTGCCGCCCGAAGGTGAGAATGCTGTCGATCAGATCGCGACCGCGCTCTGCGGCCCGTCGTATCTCGTCGACGTGCTGTGCCGGCCTGGTTCCGCGCGTGAGCTGCGGTTCGACCATCTCCGCATATCCGAGAATGGCGCCGATGATGTTGTTGAAGTTGTGCGCAATGCCGCTCGCCAGCGATCCGATCATCTGCATGCGGCGCGACCGTTCCAGACGCGTTGTCAGTCGCGTCCTGTCGCGCTCGAGAAATTCGCGTTCGATGGCATTGGCCACGGCATCGCCGGCGAGCCGCACCACGGGCAAGGGAAAAAACTCGTCCGATGCCGGCCCGAAGGTGTCGAACCCCATGATGCCTCGCACCCGGCCCGGCCGGATCAGCGGCACGCAGGCCCACGCGCCGACACCGGCGGCTGCGAGCCGGTCCTTGACGGCGCCGGGCGGCATCGCGGCGACATCGGGCACGGCGACGATATCGGGACTTGCCATGCCGAGCCGCTCGGACAGCGCGAGGGCCGCATCGGGCCAGCCCGGCGGATACGCCGTTCCGTCCGCGGACCATGCGTGAACCCGCGTGGGGGTCTCGTCCAGCACCACATAGGCGCGTTCCACGCCGATCGCCCGGCCGAGCTCGCCCAGCACCTGGTTCAGCCTTGCCCCGGTTTCCGCAGGGCGGCAATTGATCAGCCGTGTCGAATTCTCCGCGAGCACGCGCTCGAATGCGGCGCGCCGTCGGAGAGCAAGGGCACGGGCGCGCAGCCGCAGGCCGAGATACACCAGCGTCACAAGCAGCAGCAGCGACACGAAATACAGCATCAGCCGGAAGCGTTGCGCCGTTGCGGCGATGGCAGACTGGTGAAGGGAGAACAGGGCACGGATCTCTTCGCGGGGCTTCCTGCTCGGCACGGCGATCAGGGCCTTCAGCGTTTCGTCGACCGCGGGCAGGAGGCCCTGCAGCAGGCGGGCATGCGCGAGGAGGGCGCGGGCGTTGTCCGTATCGGGCCCGGCGTCGGGCGCAAGCGCTGCAAAGCGTTCGATCCGCTCCTGGAGCGCCTTTTCGGTGTCCGGGGATATGTCGCGCGTCAGATAGAGGATCGCTGCCGCCAGCGCGCCGGCCGCGGGTGCGAGTTGCGCATCGCGCGCGTCGAACGCCGGGCTTGTGCTCAGCAGGCCGACATAGGCCAGCGAATTCTGCAGGAGCGCGTTGTTCGTCTTGAACCGCTCCGTCAATTCCTCCTGCTGGGCAACCGCTGCGGCCAGCCGCTCGGTCGGCCCCGTGTCGAGGCGTTCTGCCTGCGCGTAGGAGCGCAGCCGGGTGACCGCGTCCTCGATGACCTGTGAGGCCCTGGCGAGGCTGTCATAGTCCCGGAGCAGGCCGGCGCGCGCCTGCAGGACGTCGCGGTGGAGGGATGCTTCGGCGAGCGCGAAATCGTCGAACGCCCGGAGCGTCGCCGCATAGTTTGACCCGTTGGTGTCGAATCCCCGCACCAGAAGCCAGGTGAGCAGCACCAGCAGCAGCAACACCCCGAAGGCATGCGGCAACAGCCTCATGGCATTGCCCTGGATGCGCCGGGTTGGGATGCGCCAGATCCGGATGCGCCAGATCCGGATGCACCGGGTGTGGCGCTGGCGGGCCGGATCGCCTGACCCTGGTAGGTGCCGGTCAGCGTGTTGAGAAAGGCTGTGATCGTGGCGATCTGCTGATCGGTCAGCACGCGGTCGAGCTGGGCGATGCCCATCGTCCTGACCGCATCCGGCAGGGTGGGCGCGCTGCCGTCGTGGAAATAGGGTGGCGTCGCCGCCACGTTGCGCAGGCTGGGGACGCGCACCATTGCCGGCTCGGGGGAGCCGATCGGATAGAAGACGCCGTGCCGCTGCAGCAAGTTGCCGCCGACATTGACGCCTTGATGGCAGGAGACGCAACCAAACGCCTTGAACAGTTGATAGCCGGCGAACTCCTCCGGCGTGATCGCGCTGGTTTCGCCGGCAAGCCAGCGATCGAACCGGCTGTCCGGCGTGACGAGCGAGCGCTCGTAGGTGGCGATCGCGTCCAGCAGCGCGGCGGCGTCGGGCTCCCTGCCGTACGCGTCGCGAAATTGCCTCACCATCTCCGGATCGGTGCGCAGCTTGCGAGCGGCTTCGTCCGCACTCGAGGCCATGATCGCCGGATTGCGAAGCACCTGCTCGATCTGCCGTTCGAGCGAGCGGCCGATCCCTGCCCAGTTCAGGCGAAAGTTCAGCGCGGCATTGAAGATCGTCAGCGTGTTGAGCGCGAGCGGCCGCCCGTCGGGCGTCAGGTCCTTGGCGTTGCCGGTGGCGCCGTTGGTTCGGATATCGTGGCACGACCGGCAGCTGCGTGTATTATCGTGCGACAGGCGCCGGTCCTCGAACAGCTGTTCCCCGAGCGCCAGACGCCGGGGGTCCTGTGCAGGCGCGGCAGGGATCGGCGTGATCGGTTCGTAGGCGGCAGCGCGCTGAGGGGTTGGCGATTGTGCGGCCGCCGGCAGGGCGGCTCCGAGGCAGACGGGCGCCAGCAGGAGGCAAACCCTGAGGGGGCAGGTGATCCGGAGGAGGTAAGCGATCCTGCAGCCGGCCACGGGCGTGAGCGCCGCCGGCGGCAGCGATGCGGGATCTGGGCGGCATGGGCGAGACATCGGCAAATGACTGGGACTTTCGCGGGACCGGCGGTCGCCAAGCGTGCGTGCTCGTCGTCGAAGACGACCCTGCCTTGCAGCGCATGATCCTACCCCCCCCCCCCCCCAACTATTTCACCGAGAACAACATCCGGACGCTGGCGGCGTCCGACCGGCGCGAGATGACCGGTCAGCTCGACAACACCGAGGTGAATCTCGTGATTCTCGATCTTCGGCTCGGTCAGGAGGATGGCCTGGATCTGCTGCGCGAGGTTCGCTCGAAGTCCGACGTGCCCGTCATCATCATCACCGGTCACCGCCGGGACGAGATCGACCGGATTGTCGGGCTTGAGCTCGGCGCCGACGATTATCTGACCAAGCCGTTCAATCTGCGCGAGCTGCTCGCGCGTGTGCGCGCCGTGTTGCGACGGTTCGAGGTTGGGCATGCCGGGCCTGCGCGCGATCCCGAACGCGGCCGCTTTCGGTTTTCCGGCTGGCAGCTCGATCGCAAGTCCCGGCAGCTCACCGACCCGGCCGGCGTTCCCGTGGCGTTGACCAAGGGCGAGTACGCGCTGCTGGTTGCCTTTCTCGATGCGCCGCAGCGCCCGCTCAGCCGCGAGCACCTGATGCAGGCCACGCGCGCCCGCGAGGATGTGTTCGATCGCAGCATCGACGTCCAGATCCTTCGTCTCCGGCGCAAGCTCGAACGCGACGCCAGTGCGCCGCAATTCATCCGGACCGAGCGCGGCATGGGGTACGTGTTCGCTGTTCCGGTCGAGCGGGTTTGACTGCGATCTTCTCAATCTGCCCGCGCCAACGGTGGTGCGCTCCCTCCCCCTGAAAGGGGGAGGGTCGGGGTGGGGGTCAGCCCCACGCTCCGAACAAGCGTCGGAGATTCTCGCGTCACCGAAAACTTGCTGAACGTTATCGCAGCGAAGACCGCCGAATTGAACACAGCAGCAGCGCGCTCGCGCCCAAAGTGACCCCCACCCTAACCCTCCCCCTTTTAGGGGGAGGGGACCTACCGCCCGCGTCGCACGATATGCGATTGCCCTGCCCCTGAAACTTCCAACAGCTAGCCATCGTCCCAGCTGCGGCTTTGACTTGCGCGCATGATATTGCTCTCGCGCTCGAGCAGTGGGCGCCGTCGCAGGACGCGAGGTTCTCGTGCGTCGTCCTTTCTGCGCGTGCATCCTCGCAGACGACGTCGACCGTGCATCTGGTTCTCGATGGACCAGGGACGACGACGCCAGGAGCCTGTCGGCTGCAAGTATTGCAGAAGATAGTATCTCACGAAGGGCTTGTCTGCGGGACGCCCTTTGCACTTGCGCCGATGTGACTCGGCAATAGCGGCAATGCCTGGAAAGTCATGCATCTCGGCGAGCTTGTTGTCGTGCATGACCGTCGCCCGTCGCGCTTCGCGGCGGTCGTGGCGACCTCGTGAAGCTGGTGGCTGTGTCGCGCTCACCGGCGCGGCCAAGCGGCCTTCGACCGCCGTGAAGAGCTTGCCTTGTTCTTCTTGAGCGCAAGCACGTAGTGGCCGCCTTGGTCCCGCACGGTCTTTGCAAAGGCGCGGCTGCAAAACAGTGCATCGGCCGTGACGATTTTGCGCTTCAGCCGCAGCATCTGGAGGACTTCCAGAGCCGCCTCGTGTTCATTCCTTCCCGGCGCCTTGCGCGAGGCCAGTGCCATGCGTGCCTTGGCGCAAGACGTTGATCAGTGCATCGGCGTGGCGCTCTTGCCCCGCTCGTAGGCTCCACACAGCGACTTGCCGTCGATCGCGATCACGCCGTTCAGGTCCAGATTATGGAATTTGGCGAACGCCGCCATGAACTGCCGGAACACGCGCTCGAAGGCTTCCGGTCGAGCATGCGAAAGATGTCGCTGAAGACGTCGTGGCTCGGGGTACCCTTCTCCAGCGGCAGAAAGCGGCGCAGCATCTCTATCTTGCGCCGGCCAAAGTCGGCCATGTCCGTGGCACTCTCGGCCCCGGACAGAACCGCCGCCAACGCAACAACCAGTATCTCCAGCAAAGGGTACGACGCATTGGCCGCACGAGGATCGCGCAACTTCCGGAAATGCTTCTAGCTTGCCCATCCGGCTCCCCTTTCAAAATCGGGAGCCTTCAGAATCCTGTTCGCAAATCAAAGCAATAGGTCGCAAAAGCCAAAAGCAATTCCCCTCCCTCAAAGGGGGAGGGAGCGCAGCCGGCGCGCTTTGGGGTGAACGATCTTTTCCGACGTTAGCCGCCCGGCTTGGTCATCATCAGTTGCGTCTGCGTGACGACGGCGGCGAGCTTGCCGTCGCCGCGGGTGATCTTCGTCTGCCAGACGGTGGTCGTGCGGCCGCGGTGCAGCGGCGTGCATTCGGCCCTGGCCACATCGCCCTCGGGAATTCCGGCAAAGAAGTTGGTCTTGCTCTCGATCGTGGCGGTCGAACCGCCGGCCGCCGGCAGGTTCGCGGTTGCGGCGGTGCCGCCGAGATTGTCGGCGAACGCCATCACCGCGCCGCCGTGCATCACGCCGTTGCGGTTGGTCAGGTTGTTGGTGACGAGGAGCTCGGCGGTCACCTTTTCCGGAGTGACCTCGAGAATTTTCATGCCCATGAAGCTTGCGAACGGCGGCTGCTGGTCCGGCTTCATCATGAAATTGCGGGATTTGGATTTGTCGCTGGCCTGGTCGCTCATACGGCTTCGATTGCCATACTCCAACAGCGCGGTCTAGCCGCGTTTGGCGAGCCATTCCGCGGTGAGCGCGACGTCCTCCTGGGTCAGGCCGTGGGAGACCGGCAGCACCTCGTAGGTGACGTCCGCGCCGGCCTCGCCGAGCAGCGCCGCGAGAAGGCCCGCGCGTTCGAGCGGGATCAGTTCGTCATGGGTCGCCGCGATCAGCAGCACCGGAATGCCGCTGAGATCGGGCAGGGGACGCGGGTCGAACGGCAGCATCGAGCGCAGCAGGATCGCGCCCTTGAGCAGGCCCGGGTCCTTCAGCAGCAGCGACCAGGCGATGTTGGCGCCGTTGGAATAGCCGAGCGCGACCGGCTTCTGAAGACGATAGGCCGCGATCGCGCGCGCGGTGAAATCGGCGAGTTCTACTGTGCGCGTGCGAAAATCCTCGACGTCCCATAGGCCGTCGTCGCCGCGGCGGAAGAACCGCGTGATGCCGTGCTCGTTGACCTTGCCGCGCGGCGACAGCATCGCGCGGCCGGTGCCGATCCGCGCGCCGAGCGGAAGCAGGTCGTTCTCGTCGCCGCCCGAGCCGTGCAGCAGCAGAAGCGGAGCGAGGCCGGCGTTCTGGGCCGGAACGAAGCGATGATGGAACCCGAGCTCGTCCGCGCTCATGCCGCCACCTCAAATGCAGAGGGCGCAGCAACTGCTGCGCCCTTTGATATTAGAGTTTCATCCAGCGGAAGCGAAGCCGTTGCAACGAAGGCGGTGAACTCCCTCTCCCCGCTTGCGGGGAGAGGGTCGGGGTGAGGGGGACTCTCAACCAATGGATTCGTGGAGAGTCCCCTCACCCGACGCGCAAGTGCGCGTCGACCTCTCCCCGCAGGCGGGGAGAGGTGAACGGAGCAAGCGGCGAGCGCGCGCCTACTTCGGCTGCGGGACAATGCGGATATACGGCTTGGGCGACTTCCACCCTTGCGGGAACAGCTTCTTGGCGTCGTCGTCGGTGACCGAGCCCGCGATGATCACGTCGTCGCCCTGCTTCCAGTTCACCGGCGTCGCCACCTTGTGCCTGGCGCCGAGCTGCAGCGAGTTGATGACGCGCAGCACCTCGTCGAAGTTGCGGCCGACCGTCATCGGATAGACCAGCACCAGCTTGACCTTCTTGTCCGGGCCGATGATGAACACGTTGCGGACGGTCTGGTTGTCGGCCGCCGTGCGCTTGGCCGGATCGCCCGACACCGCGGCCGGCAGCATGCCGTAGAGCTTGGATACGTTGTAGTCGACGTCGCCGATCATCGGATAGTTCGGCGCAAAGCCCTGCGTCTCCTTGATGTCGGCGGCCCAGCCCGCGTGCTTGTCGACCGGATCGACCGACAGGCCGATCAGCTTGACGCCGCGCTTGTCGAACTCCGGCTTGATCTTCGCCATGTAGCCGAGCTCGGTGGTGCACACCGGCGTGAAGTCCTTGGGGTGCGAGAACAGCACGGCCCAGCTGTCGCCGATCCAGTCGTGGAATTTGATCTTGCCTTCGGTGGTCTGCGCTTCGAAATCGGGCGCGGTGTCGTTGATCGCCAATGCCATGACTCTCTCCTCAAAATCCCTCGCCCCCGAACGCGGCGGATGTTGCTTTGATGAATTTCGCGGCGCAACCGGGACCGCGGGACGGGGCCGGGTCACGATCGGAGCCGTACATATAGGCTCCATTGGAGCCGGGGTTAAGGCGCTGATATCCCAAAGATATGACGGGATTTGGAAGGACATTTCCGGGGCTTGGCCGCCGGTAGCATGAGACTTGCTACGCTGGTAGACAAAGGCTCCGGCGCAAGGCCCGGTGCAAAGCTCAAGTACAAAGTTCAAGTGCAGACATGTTCAAGCGAATTCTGATCGCCAACCGCGGCGAAATCGCCTGCCGGATCGTCAAAACGGCGCGGCGGATGGGCATCGAGACGGTGGCGGTCTATTCCGAAGCCGACCGCGACGCGCTGCACGTCGAGATGGCCGACACGGCGGTGGCGATCGGCCCGCCGGCCGCGGCGCAGAGCTATCTGGTGATCGAGAAGATCGTCGAGGCCTGCCAGGCGACCGGCGCTGAGGCGGTCCATCCGGGCTACGGCTTTCTCTCCGAGCGCGAGGCGTTTCCCAGGGCGCTGGCGGCAGCCGGCATCGTCTTCATCGGGCCCAATCCCAAAGCCATCGCCGCGATGGGCGACAAGATCGAGTCCAAGAAGGCGGCCGCCGCCGCCAGGGTCTCGACCGTGCCGGGACATCTCGGCGTCATCGACGACGACAAGCACGCCGTGAAGATCGCCGAGGAAATCGGCTTCCCGGTGATGATCAAGGCCTCCGCCGGCGGCGGCGGCAAGGGCATGCGCATCGCCCATTCCAGGGCCGAGGTGGCGGAAGGCTTCGCCCGCGCGAAGTCCGAGGCGAAATCCTCGTTCGGCGACGACCGCGTGTTCATCGAGAAGTTCATCGTCAATCCGCGCCACATCGAGATCCAGGTGCTGGGCGACAAGCACGGCAACGTCATCCATCTCGGCGAGCGCGAATGCTCGATCCAGCGCCGCAATCAGAAGGTGGTCGAGGAGGCGCCGTCGCCGCTGCTCGACGAGGCGACCCGCAAGAAGATGGGCGAGCAGGCGGTCGCGCTCGCGAGGGCGGTGGGCTACGACAGCGCCGGCACGGTGGAGTTCGTCGCCGGCCAGGACCGCAGCTTCTATTTCCTCGAAATGAACACGCGGCTCCAGGTCGAGCACCCGGTGACCGAGCTCGTCACCGGCATCGATCTGGTCGAGCAGATGATCCGGGTCGCGGCCGGCGAGAAGCTTAAGCTCGCACAGAGCGACGTGAAGCTCAGCGGCTGGGCGGTGGAAAGCCGCGTCTATGCCGAGGACCCGTTTCGCAACTTCCTTCCCTCGATCGGCCGGCTCACGCGCTACCGTCCGCCGGCCGAAGCGAGTCTCGGCGGCGTCACCGTGCGCAACGACACCGGCGTCACCGAAGGCGGCGAAATCTCGCATCCACTACGATCCGATGATCGCCAAGCTGGTGACGCATGCGCCGACCCGCGCAGCCGCGGTCGCGGCGCAGTCGAACGCGCTCGACGCCTTCGTGATCGACGGCATCCGCCACAACATCCCGTTTCTCGCTGCCCTGATGCAGCACCCGCGCTGGCAGGACGGAAAGCTTTCGACCGGCTTCATCGCCGAGGAGTATCCCGACGGCTTCCATCCGGTTTCGCCGGAGGGAGCCACCGCCGAAACCATCGGCGCGGTCGCCGCCGCCATCGACCATGTGCTCGGGGAGCGCAAGCGCCGCATCTCCGGCCAGATGACCGGCCGCGAGGTGACGCGCGAGCGACGCCGCGCGGTCCGCCTCGGCGATCTCTGGCTCACGCTCGACGTTTCGCGCGAGGCGCAGGGCATCGCCGTGCAGTTCGTCGGCGCGGACGGCGCAGCAGGGCTCGCCCGCGTACTGACGTCGGCCTGGAAACCCGGCGAGCCGGTGTGGAGCGGCTTCGTCGACGGCCAGCCGGTCGCGGTGCAGGTGCGCCCGATCGCCAACGGCTTCCTGCTGTCGCATCGCGGCGTCGAGACCAGGGCCTATGTCTACACCGGGCTCGAGGCGGCCTCCGCAAAGCTGATGCCGGTGAAGCAGCCGCCGGACACCGGCAAGTGGCTGCTCTGCCCGATGCCGGGGCTGGTCCGGTCCATTGCCGTCGCCGAGGGCCAGGAGGTCAAGGCCGGCGAGGCGCTCGCCATCGTCGAGGCGATGAAGATGGAGAACGTGCTGCGCGCCGAGCGCGACGCCACGGTGAAATCCATCAAGGTGAAGCCCGGCGACAGCCTCGCGGTGGATGCCGTGATCATGGAATTCGCCTGAGGCCGGAACTCCCGGTTTGCGCGCCGGGTTGAGCCTCCTGATGGAGGCGCCGATGGCGAAATCGCAGAAAACGTTCAACCCCGATCAGCCGGAAATGCCGGAAGAGGCACGCCGCCGCGACCAGCCGGTCCCGGACGCGCCGGCGATGGTCCCCCGTCCGGACGAAGGGTTCGCGCCGGGCGTTCCCCGGCCGCCCGAGGATGGCGGAGTTGATCAGCATCCGATTCATGACTCCGACGTCGAGGATCTCGGTCCGGAGGACTTCGAGGAAATGACCGAGGAAGTCGCAAAAACCGGCATCAAGGGTGATCGCTGATGACGCGATCCGCTTGCCGCGAAGATGGTGCGCTCCCTCCCCTTGAAAAGGGGAGGGTCGCCCGCCGTCGCCAAGGCTATGGCGGGCTTGCACACTCGCCCGCCGAAGCGAAGGCGGGTCGGGGTAGGGATCATCTGAGGTGGTGATGGCCGCGTTGCGTGGCAATCGCGCCGCGGCCGTGTCACGATCAACACCATGAGTGGACCTTCGCCACATTTATCCACCCGGCACATCGGGCGCGGCCCGTTCGCCGTGGCGGTGATCGCCGTCTATCTCATGAGCTTCGTGTCGCAGATGCTGCTGTCGCCGCCGGTGACGTCGCGGGCGAACGTCATCCCGTTCGTGCTGGTCCAGGCGGTTTTGATCGCTGCCTGGATCGTGCTGCATCAGCGCCGGTTGCGCGACGCGGGCCGACCCACGGGCATCACGATCGGCATCGCGATGGTCTACGCGCTGGAGATCGTGCTGCTCACGGTCCTGGTCTGGCTCATCCTGTCCGGGGTGCCGGGCGACAGCGGCGGCGAGGGCGAGGCCACCCTCCTGCACCTGTTCATCATCCTGTATTTTCTGGCCCTGCTGACCGGCGACGCGAATCTCGGCGCGCTGCAGATCTGGATCATGGGCTTTGTCGCGCTGATGGTGCTGCCGGTGGTGATCGCGGTCATATTCTCGCTGTGGGCCGGGACCCGGCCGAGCAATACATCCGCCGCGCCATGATCTTTGCGCCATGACGCTGCACTTCGCCTACGGCGCCAACATGAGCCGCGCGATCATGCGCCGCCACGCGCGCACCGCCGAGCCGCTCGGCGTGGCCGAGCTTCCCGGCCATCGCTTCGTCATCACCGGCGACGGCTATGCCTCGGTCGCGCCGGCCCGCGCGCGGACCGTGCATGGCGTGCTGTGGCGCATCACCCCGCGCGACCGCGTCACGCTCGACGCCTGGGAGAACATCTCGGCCGGCCTTTACCGCGCCGAAACCGTGCCGGTGCGCCACGCGGGCGAGTTGATGCCGGCGCTGGTCTATTTCGCGCGGCCGCGCGGCGAGGGGCGGCCGAAGCCCGGCTATATCGAGCTGGTCGTCGCCGCTGCCCGCGAATGGGACCTGCCGCCGCGGCACATCCGCGCGCTCGAAGCGTGGCTCGACATGCGCACGCTGGGAGCCGGCAATCGCAAGCTCGAGGACGCACGATGAGCGTCATCCGCCATGTCATGTTCCACGGCCGCGTGCAGGGCGTGGGCTTCCGCGCCTTTGTCGAGGATGCGGCCGCGAGCCGGGGCCTGCAGGGCTGGGTCCGCAACCGCAGGAGCGGCAGCGTCGAGGCGGTGCTGTCGGGCGAGGCTGCCGCCGTCGACGCCGTCATCGAGGCTTGCCGCAACGGGCCGCCGTCGGCGCGGGTCGACCGGATCGACCAGCGCGAGGCAGCGGCATCCGAGTTGGCGTTGCGCGGTTCGCAACCGTTCGCAGTCTTGCCGACGGTGCTTTGACAGTCGCGGCTACATCACGCCGAACTGTCCATACAGCGTCGTCAGGTAGCCGGAGACGGCCAAGGCATCCGGCCCGGCCACGACGAAGAATATCAAGCGCTGCTCCGACAGGCAGCGGACCGAGGCGGTGTATTCGCCCTTCTTTCCGGACATGGTCTGCGATCCGGGATCGGCCTTCTCAAATCCCGTGCGGAAGATCGCCAACCGCGCGTAGGACATGCAGTCGTCCTGGTCCAGCCGCATCAGCCGCCATTTGGTCGCGATGGCGGTGTCGCCCTTCGCCGCCGACGATGCGGTTGCGACGGCGATGACCAAGCAGGCCAGGAGGATGGTTCGGACACGCATGGCACGCCTCACATTGGTGAGCGTTGACCGCGCAGCCCCGAAAAACCCGCGGCTGCGGTGCCTCGTTCAAAACGCCGGCGGTGCCGAAAGTTTCCGCCGCCCTCCCGTTAGCCTTACCTCGCCAGGATTGTGTCAAATGCTGCGCAGTTGCAGCGGGCCTGCTAGCCGGCCGTGCCGGTCCGGGCCATCTCTTGGGCCGTCGGCCCGAACACCTCTTCGAACTTGCTGCGCAGCGTCATGTCGACCTCGGCCATGCTGACCGGCAGGCCGAGGTCGGCGAGGCTCGTCACGCCGTAGCGCTGCTCGGACACGCCGCAGGGCACGATGCCGGAAAAGTGCGAAAGCTCCGGCTCGACGTTGATCGAGATGCCGTGCAGCGTCACCCACTTGCGCACGCGGATGCCGAGCGCCGCGATCTTGTCCTCGAACGGCTGGCCCAGAACGTCCCGGCCTTTTTCGGGCCGCCGCACCCAGACGCCGACGCGGTCGTCGCGGCGCTCGCCGCGCACGTTGAAGTCGGCGAGCGTGCGGATGATCCATTCCTCGAGCGCGGCGACATAGGCCCGCACGTCGGGCTTGCGGCGGTTGAGATCGAGCATCGCATAGGCCACGCGCTGGCCGGGCCCGTGATAGGTGAACTGGCCGCCGCGGCCGGTCTGGTGCACCGGAAAACGTGCCTCGACGAGGTCCTGCGGCCTGGCGCTGGTTCCGGCGGTGTACAGCGGGGGATGTTCGAGCAGCCAGATCAGTTCCGGCGCGGTGCCCGCGGCAATCGCCGCCACCCTCTCGTCCATCGCCGCGAGCGCGTCCGCGTAGCCGACCGGGCCATCGCTGATCCGCCACTCCACCGGCGGGCGGCCGGCGGCGGACATCTGCGTCAAAGCAGCGTGGGAACGGGCATTAACCACTCATTCACCATACCATGGTGACCTTGGATCCGCGCAGTCCCTTACCCCAGCAAGGATTCGAATGGCCAGTATCGAAACCGTTTCCCTCGACATCGCCGTGGTGTTGGGGTCTACCGATATGCCGGTTCACCAGGTGCTCCGGCTCGGCCGCGGCGCGATCATCGAACTCGACGCGACCGAGGATGACGAGGTGCAGATTCTGGCCAACAACTTTCCGGTCGCCAAAGGCACCGTGGTGATCCAGGGCAACCGCATCGCGGTCGAGGTCAAGTCGCTGCTGCCGCGCTCGCCGGAAACACGAGGATAGCGCCCCGGAAGGGCGGGAAACCCGCCCTTGTATGGGCTGGCTCGATTTGTTACATCGCCGACGCCTCGACGCCGGGTTTCCGGCGTCTTCCCTACGCGGTCATGGCGGAATTGGTAGACGCACTAGCTTGAGGTGCTAGCGGGGCAACCCGTGGAGGTTCGAGTCCTCTTGACCGCACCACTCCCAAAATCCCACCGGCGCGCCATTTGAGCGCGGCCGGGCTGCGTCAGAGCCCGCTTAACGCAGCCCGGCGTTGTGGTAAGGACCTAGAACAAGAAGAAGGGCTGGGCGGGCGTTGGAATGAAGCCATATCGCATCCTGATCGCGGGCGCAGGCCTTGGCGGGCTGACCGCCGCGTCCTGCCTGATGAAGGCCGGCCATCGGGTCGAGATCTACGAGCAGGCGCCGCAGCTCGGCGAGATCGGCGCCGGCATCCAGGTCAGCGCCAATGCCATGCACGTCATGCGGCACCTGGGGATTGAGGACCGCCTTCTGGCGGTCGGCGTCAAGCCCGAGGCCTACGTGTTCCGGCTCCACCACACCGGCGAGGTGATCCAGCGATTTTCGTTGTCCCAGGAGCAGTTACACGGCGCGCCTTACACGCAGCTTCATCGCGCCGACCTGCACGATATCCTCGCCGACCGGGCGCGTGCCGCCGATCCCGGCATCGTCCGGCTCAATCACCGGGTGACCGGCTTCACCGAGAGCGCCGACCATGTCGAATTGCATTTCGCCGACCGGCCTTCGGTCAAGGGCGACATCCTGATCGCCGCCGACGGGGTGAAGTCGGTGGTGCGCGCGCAGATGTTTGGAGCAGCGCCCGCGACCTACACCGGCGACTCGGCCTGGCGCCTCGTGGTTCCGACCAGCCGGCTGCCGAAGGACCTGCTGGAACGGGTCATGTCGGTGTTCATGGGGCCGGAGGGGCACGTCGTCTGCTACTACCTGCGCGGAGGCACGCTGCTCAATCTGGTCGGCTGCGTCGAGACCGAGGAAACCTCCGAGGAGTCCTGGACCGTCAAGCGGCCATGGGCCGAGTTCAAGGCGCACTTCGCGGGCTGGCACCCGGCGATCCAGACCATCATCGACGCCGCCGACAAGGACCAGTGCTATCTCTGGGCGCTGTTCAACCGCCCGCCGATCCGCGAGTGGAGCACCGGCCGCGTCACGCTGCTGGGCGACTCCGCGCATCCGACGCTGCCGTATCTGGCGCAGGGCGCGGCGATGGCGATCGAGGACGGCGCGGTGCTGACGCGCACGCTCGGCATGACGGATTCGATTGCGGAAGCGCTGCAGATCTATCAGCGCAACCGCATCGACCGGACCGCCAAGATCGTCCTGCAGTCGAGCGCCAACCGCGAGCTGTTTCATCTGCGCTCGGAGGCTGAAATCCGGGCGCGCTTCGCCAATCGCGACGAAGGCGACGACCGCAACCGCTGGCTCTATTCGTACAATCCGCTGACCGTCGAGCTGACGTAGCGCCCGCGTTTCAAAACACGGCTGTTGCCCCTCGGGAGGTGCGCTCCCTCCCCCTTTCAGGAGCCCTTTCAGGGGGAGGGAGCGCACCACCCGCGTTGCGTCGTATGCGATAGCCCGCCGCTAAAGGCAGGCGGGATGACCCGGCGTTCCGAATAAAAATTATTTTCCTACGGGGTTGACGCCAATCCTATAGGAATTTATGTGTGTTCTGTCTTTGTTCTTTCCCGGTGCCGTCGATCGCGGCGCCTGAGGAGAGAGCAGGATGCGGTGCCCGACAATGGCATCGCGGTGGAGCGCCGGGAGGCGCCGGGTCCTACGTCACTGGGCCCGCGCGCCCGAAAGCGGCAACCCCTGGTAACAGGGACCTGCCGTGGCGCGCCCGAACCCCGTTGGGTTCGGCCCCGGCGGCGATCCGCCGGGGGGCGCCTCCCGGCGCTCCATTCCCCTTTTGGGGAAACGGAAAAAGGGAAACGGCGGGCCGGCCCGGGCGCCCGAATTCAAAGCCAGGGCTCGCGGAGTGTTGGCCGAATGAATCTAGTTCGCCGAAGCGCACGGTCCGATCTTCTGCTCCTTGCAGATGTCCTTGACCGCCTCGATCTTGCCGATCACCTTTTGCGACAGGCGGCCGTCCTTCAGGACGACCTCGGACAGGTATTCGTTCATCACGATGTCGCGGGTTGCCGGATCGATCATGATCGGTCCGCGCGGGCTTTCGAACTTCCATCCCTTGAGCGCGTCCAGCGCCTTGTCGCTCTCGATCTTGCCTTTGAGCTGTTGCACGACGTGAACGATGGCGGCCATCCCGTCATAGCCGCCGACCGCGAAGAAGTTGGGCGTCGAGTTCGCGCCGTATTCCTTCTTCCAGGCCTCGACGAAGCGCTTGTTTTCGGGATTGTCGAGGTCGGCATGATAGTGATGCATCGTCACCAGGCCGACCGCGGCATTGCCCATGGCCTGCAGCTTGGTGTCATCGCTGATGTCGCCCGGGCCGATCAGCTTGATGCCGGCCTCGCGCATGCCGAGCGCTGCATAGGTTTTCACGACCGCGGTCGAGTGATCGCCGGCCGGGATGAACACGAACAGCACGTCCGGCTTCTTGTCCTTGGCGCGCTGCAGGAACGGCGTGAAGTCTGGCACGGTGCCCGCGCCGCCCATCGGAATTTCGTCGATCACCTTGCCGCCATGGGCTTCGAACGCGCGCTTGAAGGCGGCGAGACTGTCTTTGCCCGGCGGGAAATCGGTGTATCCGACCACGGCGGTCTTGGCCCGAAGCTGCTGGGCGGCCGCCTGGCCCATCGCGTAGCCGGCGTGCCACATGCTGAACGACACGCGCACGTAATACGGCGACATGTTGGTGATATGCGCGGTTCCCGCGTTCATGATCACCGCGGGCTTCTTGCCGGCGGTGACGACCTGCGCCGACGCGATCGCGTTCGGCGAGTAATTCCAGCCGGCGAGGATATCGACGTTCTCCTGGGCGAGCAGCTCCTGGACCGCGATCCGGGTGTTGGCGCCGGCCGGATCCTTCTCGTCGCGCTTGATGAGCCTGATCGAGTAGGGCTTCACCTTGTCGGCGTTGAGCTTCAGGTACAGCTCCATGCCCCGGTCGACCTGCTGGCCGAGCTCCGCGCCGACGCCGGTATAGGCGAGGACGACGCCGACCTTGACCTCCTGGGCCTGAGAGGGGCTCGCGACGAATGGAACGAACAGCGACGCGGCAGCGATGAATTTGACGAGGGCGCGCATGGGAATCCTCTCCGATTGAGCGATCCGGCCGACGATCGATTTGCAGGTCGAAATGGTGCCAGCCGCCGCGGGGGCAGACAATGGGCAGATCGCATTGGTGCTTACGGCGATCGCGCCGAACCATCCGCGGTCATTCCGGGGCGCGGGCGAAAGCCCGCGAACCCGGAATCCAGAGCCGGTTGCATGTGTTGCCCTGAATTCCGGGTTCGCCGCCATAGCGCGTCGAAGACGCGCGTAAACGCGGTGGTGCCAGCGCCCCGGAATGACGACGGAGAAAAATTACCGGAACCGTCCGTCCGGGCCGGCAAATCCGCGCGGCACGGTGGTTACGCCGACGCCGCCGGCCTTCGGCACCGGCACGCCGGTCACCGGCGGCCAGCCGCCGGGCTCGGTGGTGACGAACTTGCCGGGGGTCGGCATGTTGCGCGCGGGCTTGGCATCCGAGGTGAAGGGCCGGATCGGGTCGCCCGGCACGATCGGGATGGCGCGTGCGGTGTTGTCTCCGGCGGTGCCGGTGGCTTCGGGCGCAGGCGCGTCCTCGCGCGGCAGCGAAACACGTTCGACGGATTGCGGCTGCGGTCCGGCGACAGCGGCCGCAGCCACCGGCGCGACCGGCTCGGGCGGAGCGGGCACGGGCTGCGGCTTCGGCGGCACGATCGCCGTCAGTTGCCGCTCCGGTGCACGGGCTTGCGGCGTGGCCGGTTGCGGGGCGGGCGCCGCGGCGACCGGCACCTCCGGCTGCGGCGCGCCGCGCGGAACCACGTGCACCACGCGATAGCCGCGCGCCTTGAGTTCGCGCAGCAACTCCGGAAGGGCGAGCGCGGTCGCCGGCTGGATGTCGTGCAGCAGCACCACGCCTTTGCCCTTTTCGTCGAGCCGCGAGATGGTGCGCCGCACCACCTCCGACGCGCTGATGTGCTTCCAGTCGTCGGCGACGACGTCGGCGCTCCAGGTCGCGAGCTTGCGCGACTGGAAATACGCCTCCACCTCGTTGGAGCGGAGAAGTCCCGGAATGCGCACGAACGGCGACGGCGGCCGGCGTTCGCCGAGCGCAGCCGCAATCGACGCAAAGCCCTGCTCGATCTCGCCTTGCACCAGGTTGAGCGGCATGCGGTCGAACGCCAGCGGATGGTTCTGGCTGTGGTTGCCGATGGTGTGGCCGGCCTCGCGGATTTTGCGCAGCAGGTCCGGATAGCCGCGCGCCATGCGGCCGACGATGAAATAGGTGGCCTTCACGCAATGCTCGGCCAGCACATCGAGCACGCGGTTGGTGTAGGGCGGCAGCGGGCCGTCGTCGAAGGTCAGCACGACCTCGTGGTCCTCGAGCGGCAGCGAGCGCGGGTAGTTGATCGTGCCGATGCGCGGATGCTGCTCCGGATCGACCGTCAGCACGCGGCTGGTGCCGACCGCATTCGGATTGCCGGGGCAATCGGCGGCGCGCGCCAGCGCCGCGCCGAGCACAGCCGACAGAAAGCCTGCGAGAAAGAGCGCCACCCACTTCATGCCGCGCACATTAGCGGCAGCGGCGCGCAAACCGTCCGCGGCGCCGCCGTATATCAACGTTCATCTTTAATGCGCGGCGTTAACGAGCGTGCTTAACGCGTCCCGTCCGCCACGCTCGACGCCGGCACGATGTGCACCACGCGATAGCCGAGCCGTTTCAGGTCGCGCAGGAAATCCGGGATCATTTTCGCGGTCTGCGCGTGGGTGTCGTGGAACAGGACGATGCCGCCGCCGGCATGGACCAGCCGGTCGAGCACCAGCGCGCGCTGGTGCTGCGGCGACATCGGGTTCCAGTCGCTGGCCCACAGGTCCGCGCCGAACACCGCGATGCGGCGCTTCGCCAGCAGGTCGAGCAGGGTCGCGTTGGATGCAAAGCCCGGAAAGCGGAAGAACGGCGTCTTCGGCACCCGTCCGCCGCTGCCATGGACGGCCCGATCGACCGCAGCGATCCCGCGGTCGATCTCGGCCTCGGCGCGCGGCAGGCTCATATGGCTCAGCAGCGGATGCGAATAGGTGTGGTGGGCGACGGTGTGACCCTCGGCCAGCACCTTCCGCGCCAGCGCCGGATGCGCCACGGCGTTGCGGCCCAGCATGAAAAAGCTCGCCTTGACGCACTGTTCGCGAAGCGCCGCCAGCACCGCGTCGGTGGTGCCGGGCCACGGGCCGTCGTCGAAGGTCAGCACGACCTCCCTGGGCTTGAGCGGCAGCGTCACCGGAAAGTGCTTGCGCCCGACCGCGGGCGTGATGGCCGGATCGACCGCGAAGCACGCGCTCCGTGCCGAGCGCATTCGGATGGCCGCGGCAGTCGGCGGCCTCCGCGGGGCGTTGCGCCAGCGCCAGCAGGGCTGCGCCGCATATCGGGAGGATGAATGGTCGGATCATGTCGCTCTCTGGCGCGTCGCTTGGGCGCGCGCAGATGAACCCGATGCCGGACGCGAACGCAAGGCGCGCCGCTCACGAAACTGTTCAGTCGTAATTGCAAGGTAAAGTCGCGCGGCGTACAAGCGCACGAACCTCTGACGCATTGCGCCCGGAGCGGCATGAACGCCATGCTCGACCAACAGGACCGGAGCGCGACCGACGCCGCGGCAGACCTGCGCGACGAGGACGGTGCGATCCGTTCCGAATTTCTCGAAACGGTCAGCGAAGCGATCGGGCACGGCGACGCCGGCGCGCTGCGGCTGCTCGCGGGCGACCTGCACGAGGCCGACACCGGCGACCTGATCGAGGCGCTCGACCCCGAGCTTCGGCCGCGCTTCATCGAGCTCCTGGGCCGTGAGTTCGACTTCACGGCGCTGACCGAGGTCGAGGAAACGGTCCGCGAGGAGATCCTCGAGGAACTGCCGTCGGAGACGGTCGCCGAAGGCGTCCGCGATCTCGATTCCGACGATGCCGCGCAGATCATCGAGGCGCTGCCCGAGGATGAGCAGGCCGAGGTCCTCGAGCAGATGCCGCAGCCCGAGCGCGGCGCGGTCGAGCAGATCCTGCACTATCCGGAGGACTCCGCCGGCCGCCGCATGCAGACGGAGTTCATCGCGGTGTCGCCCTACTGGACGGTCGGCGACGCGATCGACCACATGCGCGAGACCGCCGACCTGCCGGACCGGTTTTTCGAGCTTTACGTCGTAGACGACGCCCAGAAGCTGCTCGGCGCGGTGGGGCTCGACCGCCTGCTGCGCACCAAGCGCCCGGTTCACGTCTCCGAACTGATGGACCCGGACCGGCGGCGCGTTCTTGCCACCGCCGACCAGGAGGAGGTGGCGCGCATGTTCGAGCGCTACAACCTGATCGCCGCCCCGGTGGTCGACGAAACCGAGCGCCTGGTCGGCGTCATCAACGTCGATGACATCGTCGACGTGATCGAGGAGGAGGCCGCCGAGGATATCGCGGCGCTCGGCGGCGTCAGCCGCGACGAAGAGCTGTCGGACTCGGTCTGGACCATCGTCAAGAGCCGGTTTCCCTGGCTGCTCGCCAATCTGGGAACCGCGCTGCTGGCCTCGTGGGTGATCGCGCAGTTCGAGGCCTCCATCGCCCACATGGTGGCGCTCGCCGTGCTGATGCCGATCGTCGCCAGCATGGGCGGCAATGCCGGAACGCAGACCATGACGGTGGCGGTGCGCGCGCTCGCCACCCAGGATTTGAGCGACGCCAATGCGTGGCGTGTGGTGCGCCGCGAGTTCATGGTGGGCCTGATCAACGGACTGGGCTTTGCCGTGATCATGGGCTGCATCGCCGCGGCCTGGTTCCAGGTCACCGATCTGGGCATTGTGATCGGACTCGCGATGATCTGCGTGCTCGCCGCGGCGGCGCTGGGCGGCATCTTCATTCCGCTCGGCCTGATCCGGCTGGGCGTCGATCCGGCGATCGCGTCGGGCCCGTTTGTGACCACCGTCACCGACGTGGTCGGTTTCTTCTCGTTCCTTGGCATCGCCACGCTCTGGTTCGGCCTGAAATAGCGGCTCGCTACCCGGCGTTAATCATCCCGGCCTAGGGTCGTCCGGTGGGGCAACGGGGTGCCGGACGGGTTTGTATGAGTATCGCGCTACCCGAACGGCCAGCCGTGGCTCGCCGGCTGTGGACGCCGCGGCTTGTGGCGACGCTTGCGCTGTTCGTGGTCAGCGCCGCGTTCTTCTGCGCCGTCGTCGGCTACGCGCTGGTCCGCCAGGCGGACGAGCGGCAGGCGATGGAGCGCCGTGCCGCGCTCTCGACCGCCATCCAGGACATCCGCAACGCCGGCGGCAATTTCACCAGCCTCGAGCCGCGCCAGTTCAAATACATCGAACGCACCGCGGCGCTCAAAGATCTCCGCTTCGAGACCGAGCCGGTCGAGGACGACCGCGAGGTGCAGTCGGTGCTGGACGCGCAGGGGCGCATTCTCGGCTGGTTCTCGTGGACGCCGGATCATGCGATGAGCGACGCGCTCGGCGAGATGCGGCCGCTCGCGATCCTGACCGCAATCTTTCTCGTGGGCTTTGCCGGGGTCGCGCTCTGGCAGGTGCGGCGCACGGTGCGCGAGCTCGGCGCGAGCGAGCAGCTCGCGTGGCAGCTGGCGCATGAGGACATGCTCACGGGTCTGCCGAACCACCGCAAGATGATCGAGCAGATCGATACCGTGATGGCGCAGCGCGCGCATGGCGAGGTGACGACGCTTGCCTTCCTCGACGTCGACGGCCTGAAGGACGTCAACGACGCGCACGGGCATGCGGCCGGTGACGAACTTCTGCGCGAGGTCGCCAAGCGCCTCAGGAAGGTCCTGCCGCATGGCGCCGTCTGCGGCCGCCTCGACGGCGACGAATTCGCGCTGGTGACGATCGCGCCGGACATGGACGCTGGCGGAGGATGCCGTCCAGGCCGTGGCCCGGCGAATTGGCGCGGCCGTACTGGGTCGACGGGCAGGTGATTCAGGTCGGCGTCACCACCGGGCTTGCATATGCCCCGCGCGACGGCCGCAGCCGCGACGAGCTGATGCGGCGGGCCGATCTGGCGCTGCGCTCCGGCAAGCGCAAGCACCGCGGCAAGCTCGTGCGCTTCGAGCCGCCGATGGACGTCGAGTTCGACGACCGCCGGTTCCTCGAGCGCGAGCTGAAGCGCGCGATCGAGGAGAAGGCGCTCGACGTCCACTACCAGCCGATCGTCGGCTCCGACGGCAGCCGCATCCTCGGCGCCGAAGCGCTGCTGCGCTGGACCCATCCGGTGCGCGGCGCGATCCCGCCGGGCAAGTTCGTGCCGATCGCCGAGCACTGCGGGCTGATGCCGGCGCTGGGCGAATTCGTGCTGCGCCGCGCGTTGACCGACGCCAGGCGCTGGCCGGGCCTCTATATCGCCGTCAACCTGTCGCCGGTTCAGGTGCGCGATCCGGCGCTGGTCGAGACGGTGAGCGCGATGCTCGCCGAATGCGGCATCCCGGCCACGCGGGTGATGCTCGAAGTCACCGAAGGCGTGCTGATCGACAATCCCGACGAGGCCAAGGCGCGGCTCGACGCGCTCAAGGCGCTGGGCATCCGCCTCGCGCTCGACGATTTCGGCACCGGCTATTCCAGCCTGACCTACCTGCAGCGCTTCAGGTTCGACAAGCTGAAGATCGACAAGGGCTTCGTCGACCCGCTGGCGCGCGATCCGCAGAGCCAGGCGGTGGTGCAGGCGATCGTGGCGCTCGGCCGCGCGCTGGACCTGACCTTGCTCGCCGAAGGCGTCGAGACCGAGGAGCAGCGCGTGCTGCTGCGGCTGGCCGGCTGCGACGAGATGCAGGGCTATCTGTTCGCGAGGCCCGCGCCGCGCGAAACGCTCGACCGGCTGGTCGCCGAACCGGCCGAAGGACAAGCGCTGCGCGCCGCCGTCGCCTGATTGCCTCTGACATTTCCCATCCGCTCCGCCCTATAATGCGGTGTAACCGGCCGCACGAACGCCGGAACCGCACGAGGAGCGCGCATGATCCCCAACGCCTGGCAGGGCTTCGATTTCGGGCTTGGCGAAGACATCGACATGCTGCGCGAGACCACGCGCAATTTCTCGGACGACAAGATCGCGCCGCGCGCCGACGAGATCGACAAGACCAACACCTTCCCGCGCGATCTGTGGCCGCAGATGGGCGCGCTCGGCCTGCACGGCATCACGGTCGAGGAGGAATACGGCGGCTCGGGGCTCGGCTATCTGGCCCATTGCGTGGCGATGGAAGAGATCTCGCGCGGCTCGGCGTCGGTCGGGCTGTCCTACGGCGCGCATTCCAACCTCTGCGTCAACCAGATCCGGCGCAACGGCAACGACGCCCAGCGCAAAAAATACCTGCCCAAGCTGATCTCCGGCGAGCACGTCGGCGCGCTCGCGATGTCGGAGCCCGGCTCCGGCTCCGACGTGGTCTCGATGAAGACGCGCGCCGAGAAGAAGGGCGACCGCTATGTCCTCAACGGCTCGAAATTCTGGATCACCAACGGCCCCGAGGCCGAGACGCTGGTGGTCTATGCCAGGACCGACCCGAACGCCGGCGCCCGCGGCATCACGGCTTTCCTGATCGAGAAGGGCATGAAGGGTTTTTCCACGGCCCAAAAACTCGACAAGCTCGGCATGCGCGGCTCCGACACCGCCGAGCTGGTGTTCCAGGACTGCGAGGTGCCGGAGGAGAACGTGCTCGGCCAGATCGGGGGAGGGGTGAACGTCCTGATGTCCGGGCTCGACTACGAGCGCGTGGTGCTGGCGGCGGGGCCGCTCGGCATCATGCAGGCGGCGATGGACGTGGTGATCCCCTACGTGCACGAGCGCAAGCAGTTCGGCCAGCCGATCGGCTCGTTCCAGCTGATGCAGGGCAAGCTCGCCGACATGTATGTCGGCATGAACGCGGCCAAGGCCTATGTCTACGCCGTGGCGCGCGCCTGCGACGACGGGCGCACCACGCGCGAGGACGCCGCCGGCGCGATCCTCTACGCCGCCGAGAAGGCGACTCAGTTGGCGCTCGACGCGATCCAGTGCCTCGGCGGCAACGGCTACATCAACGACTATCCGACCGGGCGGCTGCTGCGCGACGCCAAGCTCTACGAGATCGGCGCGGGCACCAGCGAGATCCGCCGGATGCTGATCGGCCGGGAAATCTTCGAAAAAACAAGCTAGTCGCTGGCTCATTGGACGACTGGTGCGCTGGCCTGCTGGGCCGCTGCACGATGGTCCTGCGGCCTGCCGTTAACCGCGCCTTAACCAAATCAGTCCACCTGCTGAGCCGCTGAATGACAGGAGGCGGACATGATGCGGGTGCGTCTGAAGGCCGACGGGCGTCTGGTGGAGATTCTTTCCGACGGCAGCGAGTCGGCGTTGCCGCTGCCGCCGCCGGAGGCCGATCAGCGGATTCTCGCGCCGTCGATCCAGCCCGGGCGCCCGCCGCAAACCGACGCCGGCTACGCCCGCCGCATCCGCTCGCAGACCCGGCTGACGCAGGCCGAGTTCGCCGCCCGCATCGGCGTGCCGATCGAGACGGTGCGCAACTGGGAGCAGGGCAAGCGCCAGCCGCGGGGTCCCGCCCGCGCGCTGCTGCGGCTGCTCGACGAGGCGCCGGACGTGGCGTTTTCGGTGCTGAGCCGCAAGCTCACCTGAGGCGCCGGTTGACCTGAACGCCGGCCGCGGCAGCCGGGTTGGCATCGCGCGCCCTTTGCGCCATTTTGCGGCTCTCGCGTTCTTGAGATCCGGGAAGCCGAACCATGAATACGACCGTTGAGGCGGGCGGCGCGTGCATTCCGCTGGTCGGTCTCGGCACCTGGGACCTGCGCGGCAAGACCTGCGTCCGGATGGTCGACGAGGCGATGCGGCTCGGCTACCGGCACATCGACACCGCGGCGATGTACGGCAACGAGGAGGCGGTGGGCGAGGGGCTTCGCGCCTCCGGCGTGCCGCGCGACGAGGTCTTCATCACCACCAAGGTCTGGTCGAGCGACCTGCGCGCCCGCGACTTCGAGCGCTCGGCGCGCGATAGCATCAAGAAGCTCAAGGTGCCGAGCGTCGATCTGCTGCTGATCCACTGGCCCAATCCCGGCATCCCGCTGAAGGAAACCATCGGCGCGCTCTGCAAGATGAAGCGCGAGGGCGTCGCGCGGCATGTCGGGGTGTCGAATTTCACCGTGGCGCTGATCGAGGAGGCCGCAGGCCATGCCACCGAACCGCTGGTCAACAACCAGATCGAATGCCACCCCTATCTCGATCAGGCCAAGGTGATCGCCGCGAGCCGCAAGCGCGGGCTGTCCGTCACCGCCTACAGCCCGATTGCGCGCGGCCGGGTGAAGGGCGACGCGGCGCTGTCGAAGATCGGCAAGGCGCACGGCAAGACCGCGGCGCAGGTTTGCCTGCGCTATCTGGTGCAGCACGGCGTCATCGTTATCCCGCGCACCAGCCAGTCGGCGCGATTGAAAGAGAACTTCGATCTCTTCGATTTCAAGCTGTCGGCGGCCGAGATGAAGGAGATCGCAGGGCTCGCGCATCCCGGCGGCCGCATCGTCGAATGGGGCGGCACGCCGGACTGGGACGATTGAGCAGAGGCCGGGACATCGGCTTCCCGGCGGAATAACGCCTTTCTCTCACGCGCGGATTTTCTCGACGATGAAGGCCGCGGCCACCAGCGCGATGACGCCCACGAGCGTTGCGGCCATCAATTCATGTCTCTTGGTCGCGAACCTCCGGCAGAGCCACAGCCCAAGATATCCGCAGCCGACTGCTCCGGCCGCCGCGCCGAACAGCGTGCCAATCAACAGAACGTCGATGTTTCCCCGGTGTGATGCCGCAGCATCGGCCAGCGCGCCGCCCAGCATCCCGCCGGCGATCAACCCGGTCAAAGTCCATATCGTGACAATGACAGCGACCATGAGGGTTCAGCTTTCCTGGAACACTTCTTCGCGGATCAGTCGAAGGTCAACGTCAGCCCCTCGATTCCCAGCACTCCATAACTCGACGACCAGGTTTCGCCGGACGCAACCGGCCATGCGTCGGTGATCGTGCCGGTGGTGACGATCTCGCCCGCGGCCAGCGGCGGAAACTGCGGCTGGCTCGCCAGCAGGCGGGCCAGATGGGTGAGCGCCAGCACCGGGCTGTCCAGCACGTTGGCGCCGACGCCGCGGTCGATCACTGCGCGGCCGCGCGACAGCGTGACCGGGCACGCCGGCAGCATCGTGGCCATGGCCGCCCGGTTCGCGTTCGTGATCGGGAGCGGCTTGCCGACCACCAGAGCACCGTGCAGCCCGCAGGCGGCCGTGCAATCCGGCGCCTTGAATTTCCAGTCCGGGAAATGGCTCTGCACGATCTCGAAGCCCGGAGCGATCCATTCGACGCAGGCGAGAATGGCGATCGGATCGTCGGTGACCGGCACCGGCTCCGTCAGCTTGAACACGATTTCGGGCTCGATCCGCGGCTGCACGAACCTCCGCAAATCAAGCGAAGCCTGGCCGCTCTCCGCGAAATGCACCGTATGGCTCCAGACATGCGCCCACATCGGCTGATAGACGCCATAGCGCGGCCAGATGGTACGGTTGGTGAAGCCGATCTTGCGCCCGATGGCGCTCCAGCCCTCGGCGCGTCGTTTTTGTTCGATGTCGGCCAGCACCGCATAGCCGTCGGCGACGCTGAAGTCCGGAGTGCCCGCGGTGATCGGCGGCAGCGTCGTCGCCGTGTCCCAGGCTGCAATCAGCCGGTCGGCGATTTCGGTGAGGTTTTTGCCCACGGCCTAGAAGAAGCCCAGGGATTCGCAGCCGGTGCCGGCCTTGAAGCTTCGCTTGTGCTTTCTGGCCGGAATGTCGATCACGTGCACCGAGCCGTCGCCCTGGCACGGCACGTAAAGCTCGTCGCCGTGAAACGCCATGTCCATCGGTTGGCTGCCGACCTTGATCGCGGTCTGTGTCGTAAAAGACGGATCGATCAGGCTCACCATGTCGCTGTTGAGACTGGTCACGCCAAGAAGCCTCCAGTCCGGCGCGTAGCGGGCGATCTGCGCGGCCTTCGGCACCCCTTCGAGCCGCACCTCGCGGGAAACCTTTTCGCTCGCGGTGTCGATCAGGATCAGCGCCGGCTCGGCGTCGTCGACCGCGACGACCGTCTTGCCGTCCTGCGAGATGGCGATGCCGGCGAGCGGGCGAGGGGTCGCGATCTTGCCCAGCAGCTTCCGCGTTTTGAGATCGATCACCGAGACCGTCGCGTCCTCCTCGTTCTCCGTGTAGAGCCGCGAGCCGTCCGGCGCGATGATCAGCCGGTGGCCGTTGGTCGAGCCGGAGTCGAGCGCCTCCACCACCTTGTTGGTCTTGCGGTCGATCACCGCCACCTTCGCGCTGTTCTCGCAGGTGATGTAGATCATGCCGTCCGGGCCGAGTTTCAGCGTGTGCGGCGCGATGCAGGGGCGCAGGTCGATGGTGCCGACATGCGCGCGCTTGTGCAGGTCGAAGATGCAGAGGTGGTGCTGCGGATTGGGATTCCGCCCGTGGATGCCGTCGCCGAAGATCGGCACATAGGCGAACCCGGTTTCCGGCACCACCAGCAGCTCGTGCACGGTTCGGGCGATGCCGTCGATCGACACCTGTGTCTCGTTGCTGACCGGGTCGAGGAACAGGACCTTGCAGCCCATCTTGTCGACCGCGATCAGTCCGCGCGTGCCGTTGCTGCCAGCCATTGTGCCGCCGCCTCTGTGCGTTTCCCGAAAACCATAGCGCAAAATTCGCGCAACGGCGCGGCGGAAAATCCGCTAGGACGTGCCCAAGGACGTACCCATGACCGCAAGTGCCCAGAACGCAACCTCCCAAATTGCAACCGCCCAGGCCGCGCTGGTGCTGTTTTCCGGCGGACAGGATTCCACCGTCTGCCTCGCCTGGGCGCTGGAGCGCTTCTCCCGCGTCGAGACCGTCGGCTTCGACTACGGCCAGCGCCACGCGGTGGAGCTTGCGGTGCGGCCGCGCATCCGCGAGGGCCTGCGCGGCCTGCGCGGCGATTGGGCGGCGCGGCTTGGCGACGATCACGTGCTCAAGCTCGATGCGCTGGCCGCGCTTTCCGAGACGGCGCTGACCCGCGACATGCAGATCGAAATGCAGGCGGGCGGGCTTCCGAACACGTTCGTTCCCGGACGCAACCTGATTTTCCTCAACTATGCCGGCGCGCTGGCTTACCGCCGCGGCATCGGCGACCTGGTCGCCGGCATGTGCGAGACCGACTATTCCGGCTATCCGGATTGCCGCAACGACACCATCCAGGCAGTGCAGACCGCGCTGTCGCTCGGCATGGACCGGAGCATGTCCATCCACACGCCGCTGATGCGGGTCGACAAGGCCGCAACATTTGCGTTGGCAAGGGAGCTGGGCGGCGCGCCATTGCTTGATTTGGTCATCGGAGAGACCCATAGCTGCTATCTCGGCGACCGGAATCATCGCCACGATTGGGGCTATGGCTGCGGTACGTGTCCGGCGTGCCGGCTGCGGGCCGAAGGTTTTGTCCGTTTTTCGAAAGGGTCCGATGAACATCGAAACGCGAAGGGTGTTTGAAGGCGTCCTGTTCCTGGCCGCGTTCGGCCTGACCATCCCGCTGGCCAACTGGATGATCCTGCATGCCGGCACGGTGTGCCCGCCGAACGGTCCATGCCTCGTTCCGGTGCTGCCGAAAATCGGCGGCTTTGGCCTGATGGCGCCGTCGGGCGTGCTGATGATCGGCATTGCGCTGGTGCTGCGCGATCTGGTGCAGCGGCGCCTCGGCGTCCTCTATTCGGCGAGCGCCGTGGTGTTCGGCGCGATCCTGTCGTCGATCTTCGCGCCGCCGTCGCTGGTGCTCGCGTCCGGCGTGGCATTCCTCGTTTCCGAGCTGGCCGACCTTGCGGTCTATACCCCGCTGGCGCGGCGGCGATTGATCGCCGCGGTTGTGATTTCCAGCTTGGTCGGCCTCGTGGTCGACTCCGTCATCTTCCTGTGGCTTGCCTTCGGCTCGCTCGAATTCCTGCTCGGGCAGGTGGTCGGCAAGGCCTGGATGGTGCTGCTGTCGATTCCGTTCGTGCACTACCTGCGCCGCCGCGACGAGCGGATCGGACTGACCCCGGTCTGAGAGGAGGGTTGCGATGAGCTCGGCTTTCGAAGTCCTGCGCCACGTCACCACCGCCACCATCACGACGATGCTGCTCAAGAAGGGTATCCGGCATTGCTGGATCAAGGGGGCGCTGCCGCTCGTTGAGGGCGGGCAGCGGCTGGTCGGCCCGGCCTTCACGCTCCGCTTCGTGCCGGTGCGCGAGGATCTCGCCACCCCGGAAAGCTGGGGCAAGCCGATCTCGACGCGCGCCGCGATCGAGGCGATGCCGGAAGGCTGCATCGCCGTCGCCGACGCCATGGGCGTGACCACCGCAGGCATCTTCGGCGACATTCTCGTCATGCGCATGGCGCGGCGGAACGTCAAAGCCCTGGTCACCGACGGCGTGATCCGCGACAAGGCCGGCTGCCTGAAAGCCGACCTGCCGATCTTCTGCCAGGGCACGGCGGCGCCGGCCTCGGTCAACGGGCTGACCTTCGTCGGGTGGAACGAGCCGATTGCCTGTGGCGGCGTTGCGATCTTTCCGGGCGACGTGATCGTCGCCGACGACGACGGCGCGGTGGTGATCCCGAAGGACCTGGTCGATTTCGTCGCCACCGAGGGCGAGGAGCACGAGCGCTACGAGACCTGGGTGGTCAGCGAGGTGGAGCGCGGCGTGGCGCTGCCCGGCCTCTATCCGCCGAACGACGAGGCCAAGGCGCGCTACGCGGCCTGGAAGGCCAAAAAGACCTAGCGGTCCAGGTCAACGCGCGGGCAGGAGCGCCGATGTTCTTCGTGCTGTCCAAGGTCCTGGCCTTCCTGGTCGTGCCGTCGAACGTCATTTTCGGCATCGGGATCGTCGGCGTGCTGCTGCTGCTCACGCGCTTCCGGCGCGCGGGCGTTCGCCTGATGGTCGTTTCGCTGGTGCTGATGCTGGTCGTCGGCATGACGCCGATCGGCATCGCGCTGAGCGCGGCGCTGGAAAACCGCTTCCCGCCCGGCAAGGAGGGCGGTCCGCCGATCGCCGGCATCATCGTGCTGGGCGGGCCGATCGACAACCGCATGAGCAAGGCGCGCGGCACGCTGTCGATCAGCGGCGAGGTCGAGCGGCTGCTGGAAGGTGCAAACCTTGCCAGGCGCCATCCTTCGGCGCGGCTCGTCTTTACCGGAGGCAATCCGAGCCTGTTCGGCGACGATCCGCCGGAAGCGGCCTATGCGGTCCAGTTGTTCGAGCAGCTCGGCGTCCCGCGGGACCGCATCGTGCTGGAGGACAAGTCGCGCAACACCGCGGAGAACGCCGAGTTCACCCGCCGGCTGGTCGATCCGAAGCCCGGCGAGCGCTGGCTGCTGGTCACGTCGGCGATGCACATGCCGCGGTCGGTCGGGGCGTTCCGCAAGGCGGGCTTTGCGGTCGAAGCCTGGCCGGTCGACTGGCGCACGCTGCCCGATCAAAACCTGTTGCGGCTCTCGCGCAATCTCCTCGGCGGCGTCGGCGCCCTCAACGGGGTGGCGCATGAAATCATCGGCTTGACCGTCTACTGGGCCACCGGCCGCTCGTCCGAGCTGTTCCCCGGGCCCTTGCCTGAGGCAACGGACTGCTGCGCGAAGCCACGTTCGTAGCGGTCAGTCCTGGCTGTCAGTCCTGCCGCGGCAGGCCCAGCCGGTAAACGCCCTTGAAGTCGTTGGGGTCGGCCACCTTGCCCTTGCGGGTGATGACGATGCGGCCGTCGAGCGCCAGCCGGACCGCCACGCGCCGCACCTTCGGCATCAGCACATGCCATTCCGGGCCGGGGACGAGGGCGCGCGCCGCATCGGCCGGGCTGATGGTCTTGCCCGGCTCGATTTCGTTGAGCAGGCGGAGGATCGCGGCTTCGATGTCGGCGGGCTCGGCATCCATGCTGAGGAATTCTTAATCGGTCGCTGATATCCACAGGCTGCGGCGCGCCTGTAGCAGGTCCGGCCTATCCTAGCGCGGTCCGGACGATTCGAGTCCCGGGTGTTCAAGGCCCGGTCGGACGCGGGTGAGGCGCGCGCGCTGAACCGGAGGACCGTCGGATGTCGGTCGATATGGACGTTGGCGCCAACGTGCCGGCCGGGCATTTCGGTGCCGCCGGTGTCGAAGCCGGGGCGAACGCGGCCTCGCGCGATCGGATGAGCAACCTGAAGCTTGGCCTTGCGATGACGCTGGGCGTCATGGCGTCTTGCGCACTCTCGGTGCTGGTGTTCCTGAACTGAGCGATGCCTGTTCCAGTTTGAGCATGATCTTTTCCGAAAGCCGATTCACACTTTTCGGGATCATGCTCTAGCAGGTTGCTGAAAAACCCTCCGCGGTCATTCCGGGACGCCGCGAAGCGGCGGACCCGGAATCCAGAAAAGCAGGAAATCCCGATGTTCTGGATTCCGGGTTCGCGCCCATAGCGCGTCGAAGACGCGCGTAAACGCGCTTATGGGCGCGCCCCGGAATGACGGCCCGGAGTTTTTCAGCAAACTGCTAGCTCTCGACCAGGGACCGCCGCGAGTCCGAAGCGAACTGGCGGCGCCAAAGCACGATCGCGACGATGACGGTGGTCGTCATCAAGAGCCACGGGCTGATGAACCAGCCGAGATAGCCGAGCGCAAAAAAGAACGCGCGCTGCCCGCGGTTGAAATGCCGTCCCGCGACCTCGCATAGTCCTCCGACCCGCGCCGCGTGCGCCTTGGCCTCCGGCAGTTCCTTGTCTTTTGCAGGCGGCGTGGCGCCGACCAGGATCGCGACGTAGTTGTAGAGGCGGTAGGACCAGGCGAACTTGAAGAAGGCATAGACGAAGATGATGGCAAGCCCCATCGTCTTCAGCTCCCACTGCACCGGCGTCATCTGCACGCCGAAGGGAAGCGCCGCGATCACCTGAAGCAACTCCTGGGTCGAGCGTAAGAGCGTCAGCGCACCGCCGATTGCGATCAGCGAGGTGGAGGCGAAGAACGCGGTGCCGTTCTGCAGAGCCGCCACGATCTGCGCATCGACCATGCGCATCTCGCGCCCGAGCATCTGCAGCATCCAGCTGTCGCGGTAGAGATGCATCTCGGAGTTGAGGCCGCGCCGGCGCTGCTCGGTGAACGACAGCGTGAGCGAGTAGATCACCCAGGCGCCGAAGAACCAGGCGAGCGCGACGAGATCGAGGGTCGAGAGCAGCGGCATGGCGAATCTCCCCTCAAAGAAGGCTCCCACCGCGGGAACGTCCGTGCAAGGTCGCGGCTTGTCATGAGCCGGATCTTATGTACCAAGCCGGATGCTGGCGTTTCGGGCCGCGGTCTGCCACCATCCGATGACACGGAGATGCGAATGCCGCAGACGATCACCACCGGCTACAAGGCGCTGGTCGAAGCCGCCGAACGCGAGATCGAAACCGTTTCAATCGAGGACGCGCTCAAGCTGCACGGCCGCGGCGATACCGTGCTGGTCGATCTTCGCGATCCCCGCGAGCTGGAGCGCGAAGGCAAGATCCCGGGGGCGTTCCATTGCCCGCGCGGGATGCTGGAGTTCTGGATCGACCCGGAGAGCCCGTACCACAAGCCTCAGTTCGCCGAGGACAAGCGCTTCGTGTTCTTCTGCGGCGGAGGCTGGCGTTCTGCGCTCGCCGCGCAGGCGGCGCATCGCATGGGACTGAAGCCGGTGGCGCATATCGGCGGCGGCTTCGGCGCCTGGAAGAAGGCCGGCGGGCCGGTGGAGGCATGGGTGCCCAAGCAAAAGAACGAGCAAAAGAACGAGCAAAAGGGCTGATACAAAAAGCTGTATGGTGTCGCCGCGTCAGGCCGTAACATGAGTGTCGAACAGCAACCACCCGCAACCGAGAACACGACCGCAACGCTGGCCGAGGCGCCGCGCCGCAGCTGGACGTCGCCCGAACTCTGGCTGCTGGGCGCGATGGGAGTGTTCGGGCTGGTCGGTTTTATCGTGGCCTTCAGCCTGCTCATGGCGCGCACCACGGTCGATCCGCAGGCCGCAGCCCAAGGCGTCCCGCGGGTCGTCACGCCCGGCGCCGTGTCGTCGTCCGCCACGCCGCAACAGCAAGGCGCGGGGCAGCCCGGACCTCCGGGTCCGCAGGGGCCGCCCGGACCGGCCGGCCCGCGCGGCGCAACCGGCGACGCCGGCATCCGCATCGTTCGCCTCGCATGCAGCACCGGCGACTGCACTCTGCAATGCGAACCGGACGAGGTGCTGCTCACCGCCCATTGCGGCGTCGGGCGCACCCAGGCGATCTATCCGACCGAGACCAGCGCGCTGTGCCGCTCGCGCAGCACCGCGCGGGTCGAGGTGGTCGCGGCCTGCGTCCGGGCGACGCGGCGCTAGGGCATAGCCGTCCGAAGGACGGCGTCGCTTCGCTCGCCTATGATCCCGAAAAGTGTGAAGCGGTTTTCGGATAAGATCATGCCCGAACATGAAAATGAGCGACGGGTCTGATTCAACGAAGTTGAATCAGACCCTAGCCATCATTCGGGCCGCTGAAGCTGTCGATCAGTAAAAATCGTTTGTCAGCAGCGTGGCTCTCCACCGATTATGAGACCAGCAGGGGAGGCCGGATTGGCCCTTACACTCATCATCGGCAACAAGAATTATTCGTCATGGTCGTTCCGGCCGTGGATCGGCATGAAGGCCGCGGGCATCGCGTTCGACGAGGTGGTGATCTCGCTCAACGCCCCGGACTTCAAGGCGCGGGTGTCGAAACATTCGGGCACCGGCAAGGTGCCGGTGCTGATCGACGGCGGCGTGGAGGTCTGGGAGTCGCTTGCGATCCTGGAATATGCCGCCGAGAAGTTTCCGGCGGCGAAGCTCTGGCCGCAGGACACCGCCGCACGCGCCCACGCGCGCACCATTTCGTCGGAAATGCATGCGGGCTTTGTGCCGCTGCGCCGCGCGGCGCCCATGAACATGTGGCGGCCGGTCAAGCGGCTGGAACTGAACCCCGACGTCGCGGCCAACGTCAGCCGCATCGACGCCATGTGGACCGATTGTCGCACCCGGTTCGGCGCCGGCGGGCCGTTTCTGTTCGGCGGCTTCACGGCGGCCGACGCCATGTACGCGCCCGTGGTGTCGCGATTTCACACCTACGGGATTTCGGTGAGTGACACCGCGCGCACCTACATGGCGGCGATGATGGCGCTGCCGGCCTGGGGCGAGTGGCTGTCGGCGGCTCTCAAGGAGCCCTGGGTGCTGGCCGAGGACGAGATCGACTGGCCGACCGTGCTCCGCGTCTAGCTAGCTGAAGTTGCCCAGATAGAGCAGGTAGAAGATCGCCGCGACCAGGCACGTGCTTACGACCAGCACGACCAGCACCGGCCGGTCGAGAAATCCGGCACGGGCCTCGACCGCGCTTTCAACCACGTGATTGCCTTCCTTGTGCATGATCGTCTCCATCATTCGGCTTCGGCGCGCCGGTACATCCATCGGTCGAGGCGTTCCGGCATGATCCATGGCCACGCGAAGCTCGTGAACACCGCCCACCAAGCGCCGTTAAATGCGCCGAAGTAGATGCCGTTCTGCACGCCGCCGGCGTTGCCGCCGGTCAGGCCGCCGACCACCGAGCCAACCACGATCCAGAACGCAAACCAGATGGCCGCAACGAGCGCGACGCGTCCCATGTGAATTCTCCTCGTGCGAAACAACGACGCGGGGAAAAATTCGTTCCGGGTGCAAACGGTTAGCGCGGGGCGTCGTGCATCCAGTCTTCGAGTGCGCGCGGCATCAGCCACGGCCACAGGAACACGGTGAGCAGCGCGAGAATGAATCCGGTGATGCCGCCGGTCAGCGGCGAGTTGAACGCGAAGCTGGCAAGCTCCGTCGCGGCGAAGATCCAGCCGGCGAACCAAAGGCCCGCAACAATGGCCACGCGATCCATGGCAGCGCTCCCTGCTGCGCCCCCAATCGGACAATTCCTTGTGAAACCAACTCCCGCCGCGGGAGGGTGTTCCGCCCCTATTTTGGGCGAATCCCGCTGGCATGGGGTCAGGCAGCCCAAAATCGCAACATCTAGGCGGCCTTCTTTCGTTGTCGAGAGGCTTGCCAAACCGTGAGAAAGTCCATTTCTTTCTGCCCGGATTTGGTCACGACCGGGGGAATAATCCTCTCGTGCCGGCTGTTCGGGGGAAATCCAACGGCCGTGAGCATGGGGGCGGTTCCAGCGGTCCCAATATCGGCGCGGCCGGGAGATATCGCTATGCGACTTGCACTTCGAACTGCCCTTGTTTCCGCTTGCCTGCTGGCCTTGTTGCCCGCGGGTCCTGCGACGGCCCAGGAGACCCCGCCGCCGGTGAAGGGGATGTTCCTGCTGACCGACTACCCGGCGATGACGGTCCGCCCGGGCTCCACCACCACCGTCAACCTGCGGCTTCGCAACTACGCGCTGCCGCCCGAGCGTTTCGCCTTCAGCATAAACGGCGCGCCGCAGGGCTGGACCGTGACGCTGCTCGGCGGCGGCCAGCCGGCCGCGGCCGCGATGGTCTCCACCAACGACAGCACCACGCTGCAACTGCGTCTCGACGTGCCGGAGAACGCGGCGATGGGCACGCAGAACCTCACGGTGGTCGCCAAGGGTGCCTCGACCGAACTGACGCTGCCGATCGCGGTGACGCTCGCCAAGGACCTGCCGGCCAAGCTCTCGATCAAGGCGCAACTGCCGTCGATCCGCGGCAACGCCAAGTCGAGCTTCGAGTACCAGATGGACATCAAGAACGACTCCGGCCGCAACCTCGTGGTCGCGCTCGGGGCGCAGGCGCCGCAGAACTTCGAGGCGACCTTCACCGAGCAGTACGGCAGCACTGAGCTGAACTCGATCCCGATCGAGGCCGGCCAGTCCAAGACGGTGAAACTGAAGATCCGCCCGCCGAGCACCGTCGCCGCCAACCGCTATCCGGTTTCGGTGAAGGCGACCGCGGAAGACGCATCCGCCGACGCGACGGTGGCGCTGGAGGTCACCGGCTCGCCGCGGCTCAGCCTCTCGGGCCGTGACGGCGTGCTCAGCGGCCGCGCCGAGGCCGGCAAGGAAACCAGCATTCCGCTGCTCATCACCAACTCCGGCACCGCGCCGGCCGACGAGGTCGAGCTCAGTTCGTCCGCGCCGAGCGGCTGGAAGATCGAGTTCGATCCCAAGACCGTCGACCGCATCCCGCAGGGCGGCCAGCCCAAGGAGGTTCAGGTCCGCGTCACGCCGCCGGAGAAGGCGATCGCCGGCGACTACGCGCCGACCTTCAACGTCAACTCGCGCGGCGAATCCGCCTCGACCCAGTTCCGCGTCGCGGTCGGCACCTCGACCATGTGGGGCATCGCCGGCGCCGGCATCATCGCCATCGCGCTGCTGATCATGGTGGGCGCGGTCGCAAGGTTCGGTCGGCGATGACCGACACAGTCATCGAGGTCCACGACCTCACCAAGCGCTACGGCCGCGCCACGGCCGTCGACAGCGTCTCGTTCTCGATCCGGAAGGGCGAGATCTTCGGCCTTCTGGGCCCGAACGGCGCCGGCAAGACCACCACTATCCTGATGATGCTGGGGCTGACCGATGTCACCTCCGGCACCGTCAGCGTGATGGGGCGCGATCCGGTGCGCCAGCCGCTGCAGGTGAAGCGCGTGGTCGGCTATCTGCCGGACACCGTCGGCTTCTACGACTACATGACGGCGGTGGACAACCTCCGTTACACCGCGGCCCTGATCGGCATCCCCTCGGCCGACCGCGACAAGCGCATCGCCTCGGCGCTGGAGCGTGTCGGGCTTCAAGACGTTGGTCACAAGCGCGTCGGTGCATTCTCGCGCGGCATGCGCCAGCGGCTTGGTCTCGCCGAGATCCTGATGAAGGACGTTTCGATCGCGATCCTCGACGAGCCCACGTCGGGCCTCGATCCGCACGCGACATCGGAATTGCTGGAGATGATCCGCACGCTCAAGCGTGACGGGGTGGCGGTGCTGGTGTCCTCGCACCTGCTGGAGCGGGTGCAGAGCATCTGCGACCGTGTCGCGCTGTTCAACTCCGGCAAGATCGTGCTGCTTGGCACCGTGCCGGAATTGGCCCGCGAGGTGCTGGGCGGCGGCTACAACGTCGAGGTGGAGGCGGAGGGCGAAGAGCTTGCCATTCGGTTCTCCGAACTGTCCGGCGTGAAGGCGGTGGACCAGTCCGGTCCGAACCGCTACCGGCTCCTGGCCGAGACCGACGTTCGGCCGCAGGCCGCAGCCGCGGTGGTCAAGGCGGGCGGATCGCTTCGCCGCCTGTCGATCGCCGAGCCGTCGCTGAACGCGATCTACGACCACTATTTCGAAACCCATGGAGGCCATCATGCCGCAACGTGAGGGCTCTCCCTGGCAAGGCCTGAGCGTCGTTTTCTTTCGTGAGTTGTTCGATCATCTCACGAGCGCGCGCATGCTGGTGCTTCAGTTCCTCGTGCTGCTGTTCGGCGCGGCGGTGGTCTATTTTGCCGCCGAGCAGATCCGCAACACCACGGCGGAGGATCCATTCCTGTTCCTGCGGCTGTTCGCGCCGCCCGGACAGACGCTGCTGTCGTTCGTGCTGGTGATCAGCATCCTGGTGCCGATCATGGCGATCGGACTCGGCTTCGACTCGGTCAACGGCGAATACAACCGCCGCACCATGTCGCGGATCCTGTCCCAGCCGATCTATCGCGACGCGCTGCTGTTCGGGAAATTCCTGGCCGGCCTCGCCACGCTGTCGATCTGCCTCGTCACGTTGTGGCTGCTGGTGATCGGCTTCGGCCTCATCCGCCTCGGGATCCCGCCGGGCGCGGAAGAGATCGGCCGGCTGATCATGTTCCTCCTCATCACCATCGCCTATGCCGGTGTCTGGCTCGCGCTCTCGATCCTGTTTTCAGTGATCTTCCGCTCGACCGCGACGGCGGCGCTGGTGGGGCTCGGGCTGTGGCTGTTCCTGTCGCTGCTGTGGCCCGCGCTGGCGCAGATGATCGGCGAGGTGATCTCGCCGTCCGACATCCGGTTTGCCGCCCTCGGCCTGCCGACGCCGGACACGCTCGCCTGGCAGCAGGGCCTGTCGCGGCTCTCGCCCGGCACGCTCTACGGCGAAGCGGTGGTGTCCATGCTCAACCCGGACGCCCAGTCGATGACGACGCTGCTTGCCCAGTTCCAGGGCCGCATCGCGTCGCCTCTGCCGCTCGACCAGAGCATCATCCAGGCCTGGCCGCAGATGGTGAGCCTGATCGCCGGGATGATCATGCTCTACGTGGTGGGCTACGTCGTGTTCCAGCGGCAGGAAGTCCGGGCATAGGAAGTTTCGGGTTCAGGCCACCACGCTTCAGAAATGCCGAAGGGCGGCCCAACCGGGCCGCCCTTCGTGCATTCGGGGTGATGGCGTGCGTTAGACCGCAACCACCGCGATGATCTTCAGCGTGCGCGGCTCGACGATGATGATCTCGTCATCGACGATGAAGTAGCTGTAGCCGCGCCACGCCGGATAGATCTCGATCAGCGTCGCCGGCACCGCCACGAACTTCACCGTACGCGGCACCACCGTGCCGACGCTGATGTTGAAGTTGATCGAACTGCGCGAAACCTTTGGCGCGCTGCTCGACTGGATCACGGTCTTGCGGATCGTGGTCTTCTGCTCGGTCGTCAGGTTGGGAGCGGCCGCAGCCTGCGTGCTGCCCGCTGCGCCCTGGCCGGTGGTGGTGTTGGCCTTGCTGTCCTGCGTAGACTTGCTGTCCTGCGCAGACTTGGACTTGACCGCCGGGGCCGCCTTGTTGTCCTGAGCCTGGGTCTTGCTGGCCGGAGCCTGCTTGTCCTGCGCTTGCTTGTCCTGGGCCTGGGCCTTGTTGTCCTGGGCCTTGTCCTGGGCCTGGGTCTTGCTGGTCGGCGGTGCGTCCTTGCTCTGGGCCTTCTGGTCGGCCGCGCCCTGGCCGGTGGTCGAAGCCTTGGTATCGGACTTCATCTTCGCGCCATTGGACTTCACGTCCGCGCCGGCCTTGCTGTCGGCCTTGTCGGCACCCGCGCCGCCCTTCATTTCCGCGCCGCCCTTGACGTCGGCACCGCGATTCATCTCAGCGCCGGCCTTTGCCGCCGGCTCCTTGGCGCCTTGCGAAACGGCGAGGCCGGTGCCGGCGAACAACGCGGCAGCGGCAACAGTCGCCAGAAGCGATTTCTTCATTTCAACGTCTCCTCTGAATTAATTTTCGGCCGAATTATTCGGCTCGCGGGGCAACGTCGGATGACATGAATCGTTCCGGACATTTCGGAACTTTCATATATGTTCCATCCTGAAGGCTGGTTCACGCTAGATTGAGCGCAAGAATCGGACGGCGAGCCTGGGGAGAGAATTGGTTGCCGATCGCATCCATCATCGACACGCGCTCCGCGGAGTTTTCCGCCAATGCCGCGCGCATGCGCGCTCTCGGCGACGAACTGAAAGCCAAACGCGCCGAAGCCGCGCTGGGAGGATCGCAGCGCACAAGAGAGCGGCACCTTTCGCGCGGCAAGCTTCTGCCGCGCGATCGCGTGATGCGGCTGCTCGATCCGGGCTCGCCGTTTCTCGAGCTGTCGCCGCTGGCCGCCAACGGCATGTATGACGACGCGATCCACGGCGCGGGTCTCATCACCGGGATCGGCCGCGTCGAAGGCCGCGAATGCGTGATCGTCTGTAACGACAGCACGATCAAGGGCGGCACCTACTATCCGATGACGGTGAAGAAGCACCTGCGGGCGCAGGAGGTCGCGCGCGAGAACCGGCTGCCCTGCATCTATCTCGTCGACAGCGGCGGCGCCAATCTGCCGCACCAGACCGAGGTGTTTCCCGACCGCGAGCATTTCGGCCGCATCTTCTACAACCAGGCCACCCTCTCTTCGCTGGGCATTCCGCAGATCGCCGTGGTGATGGGCTCGTGCACCGCGGGCGGCGCCTACGTTCCGGCGATGAGCGACGAGACGATCATCGTGAAGGGGCAGGGCACCATTTTCCTCGCCGGCCCGCCGCTGGTGAAGGCCGCCACCGGCGAGGTCGTGTCGGCCGAGGACCTCGGCGGCGCCGACGTCCACACCCGCAAGTCCGGTGTCGCCGACCACATGGCGGCCGATGACGCGCATGCGCTGGCGCTCGCCCGCCGCATCGTCGCCAATCTCAACACGAAGAAGACGGTCGACATTCCGCTCCTTCAGCCGCGCGAGCCGAAATACGACCTGGCGGAGCTCGACGGCGTCGTGCCGCAGGACCTGCGCAAGCAGGTCGACGCGCGTGAGATCATCGCGCGCCTGGTCGACGGCTCCGACTTCGACGAGTTCAAGGCGCTCTACGGCACCACGCTGGTCACCGGCTTCGCGCATCTGGCGGGCATTCCGGTCGGCATCCTCGCCAACAACGGCATCCTGTTTTCGGAAAGCGCGCTCAAGGCCGCGCACTTCATCGAGCTGTGCTGCCAGCGCCGCATTCCGCTGCTGTTCCTGCAGAACATCTCGGGCTTCATGGTCGGCCGCGACTACGAGGCCGGCGGCATCGCCAAGGACGGCGCCAAGATGGTGACGGCGGTGGCCTGCGCGCAGGTGCCCAAGGTGACGCTGATCGTGGGAGGCTCGTTCGGCGCGGGCAACTACGGCATGTGCGGGCGCGCCTACGGCCCGCGCTTCCTGTTCACCTGGCCGAACGCGCGCATCTCGGTGATGGGCGGCGAGCAGGCCGCCTCGGTGCTGGCGACCGTGCGGCGCGACAATATCGAGGCCGATGGAAAGAAGTGGTCCGCGGAGGAGGAAGACGCCTTCAAGGCGCCGATCCGCGCGCAGTACGAGACCGAGGGCAATCCGTATTACGCGACCGCGCGGCTGTGGGACGACGGGATCATTCTGCCGGGCGAGACGCGTCGGGTGCTGGCGCTGGCGTTCTCGGCGGCGCTGAACGCGCCGGTGCCGGCGACGAGGTTTGGGGTGTTCAGGATGTAGCTCGCTTGCGAACGGAAAGGGCGCGCTATGGCGCGCCCTTTTGTTGTTTGAGCGTTTAACCTGCGCCTCTATCGCGCCTCCGCCGCCCTTCGCTTCACCGTCACCTGGATGATCCGGTTGGTGCTGCTCTGGTGGATCAGCAGGTTGCCCTCCCGGGTGCTGCGCATGTGGCGGATGTGGCCGGCGTGGATGTCGCCGGAGGGGATCGCCCAGCTCTGGAAGGTCTCGGTCTTCGGATCGAAGCGCACCAGGGCGTCGGGCCGCTGGAACGACTCGTTGTACCAGACGATGCCGTCGACCACGACGATCGCATAGGGGTGCGACTTCGCCCCGCTCGGCGATGGCCATTCCTTGATCTCGCCGGTCTTCGGATCGAGCCGGCCGATCCGGCCGAGGCTCGAGTTGACGAACCAGATCATGCCGTCGTCGGCGATGTCGAGACGGCGCACCGTGGAGCCTTCCGGCAGCTTGATCTCGGTGATCGCCATGGTCGCCGGATCGACCTTGAGCAGGCAGTTGCGGCCGTTGCACGAAACCCACGGCGTGCCGTCGGCGTCGATCTTGACGCCGTAGGGGCCCGACTTCGGGGAGGGCGCGTTGACCAGCTTGATCTCGCCGGTCTCGGGGTCGAGCCGTCCGATCATGTTGGAGTTCTGCAGCGAGAACCACATGACGTTGTTCTTGTCGAACTTCATCGTGTGGGGATCCTTCGCGGCCGGATCCGGCATCTTGTAGACGGTGACCTTGCCGGTGTCGGGATCGACCCGGCCCACGGTGCCGTTCATGTTGCCCGTGTACCAGGGCCGGCCCTTGTTATCGAGTTCGACGGTGTGCGGCCGCGACATTTCCGGCAGCTGATATTCCCGCTTCTCGCCGGTCTTGGGATCGAAGTGTCCGATCAGGTTGCCGTACTGCCCGGCCCACCAGATCGTGCCGTCTTCCGCCTGCATCGGGTCGCGCGTGCGCTGGCCTCTGGTCGGCATCACCCACTCGGTGAAGGCGATCTCGTTCGGGCCCGGCACGAGCCTGGGCGTGCGCCGGGTGTTGGGCGGGAAGTGCTTGGCGAGATATTCGGTGAGCGTCGCGGTTTCCACCGGCGCGCCGGACAGATCGAGCATGGTGCCCATCAAGGCTTTCCACCCGTCCTGGGTGTAGCCCGAACTGCCGGTGATCAGGTTGGTCCGGTGGCACATCGTGCAAAGGTTTTCGGCCAGCAGTTTGCCCTGGGTGCCGTCGTCCGGCAGCGCGGGCGTCTGGGCTTGGGCTGGGGCTTGGCCTTGCGCCTGCGCGGCAAGCGGCAGGCAGGCGAACAGGGCAGCGGCGAACAGGGTGTTTGGCAGTCGAGGCATGTGTCACCTTCCAAACGAGGCTGTATGAGTCCAATTTACCAGATCGCCCCAGCAGGAAACATCCAGCATGAATGGTTTCTTCAAAACCGCGGGCTTCGCCGCGTTCGCCTTCGCAGCGGGTTTCCTGGCCAACAACCTCGCCACCGCGCGTGAACCGTCGGTGTCGGCCAAGACCATCCTGCAAACCGACGTGAAAGGCGGCGTGTTCGAGGAGGCCGTGGTCCAGGTCTACCAGTTCGAGCCGGGCGCGGCGCTGCCGTGGCACATCCATCCCGACGCGCACGAGATCGCCTATATCCTCGACGGCGCGCTGACGCTGGAGATCGACGGGCAGGGCTCGCGCGTGCTGCGGGCGGGTGACGCGAGCCACGTCGCGCCGAACGTGGTGCATCGCGGCTCGACCGATCCGGCGCTGGGCGTCAAGCTCGTCGCGGTCCGCTTCAAGCCGAAGGACAAGCCCCTGGTGACGCTGATCCAGCGTTGAGCGGAGCGCAGGGTGGGCTCAACAAGGTCGGTGTTCGCCGAAAAATCTCGGCCGTACCTGCGCGACACGCACAAACGAACGCGGCCCCGGCGGGATGCGCCGAAGGCCGCGTGTTCGATCAGTCGATGGGCGTTAGCGCCAGAACAGCGCCAGCAGCAGGATGATCGGCAGCGGAATGCCGATGAGCCAAAGCAACGCGCCTTTACCGAATGTCATGTTCGACCTCCGTGATTGGATCACCGGAGAAACGGCGGTCGCGGTAAAAAGTTCCAAGCTCAAACGGGCTATGGTTTCCACCACACCAGTGCGACCCCTGCGGTGGAGGCCGCAAGTCCCGCGATCGCCCAGGGCGTCAGATGCTCGCCGAGCAGCAGAAGCGCCATGATCGCGGATGCGCCCGGCACGATGAAGAAGCCGGACGACGCGCGGCCTGCGCCGTAGCGCTCCAGCATCAGGCTGTAGATCACCATGCCGAAGATCGACATCGCCAGCGTGTTCCAGGCGAGCGCCGCGGCAAAATTCCAGGTCCAGCGCCAGTGCGGCGTCTCGAAGACGAGCATCAGCAGCAGCACCGCGAGTGCGCCGCCGGCCAACTGCACGACGGTCGATTCGAAGGCCGGCACGTCTGCGGCAAACCGCTTGAGGATCAGCGTGCCGACGACCAGCCCGACCAGGCTGAGCCCCAGCAGCGCCAGATTGCCGGTGCCGAGCGACAGCGGCACGCCGAGCAGCACGCCCGCGAAGCCGAGCCCGACGCCGAGCCATTGCCACCATGCGAACCGCTCGCCGAGCAGCGCCACACCCAGCGCCGCGGTCAGGATCGGGTGAAAGGCGTGCACCAGCGCGGTCGGCGTCGCATCGACCGCGACCAGCGCCGCATGCGTCATCGACAGGCCGAAGCCGTGCAGCAGCGCGCCGCCCAGCAGCAGCCAGGGCCAGGCGGCGGCGCGCGGCCAGTTCCGGCCCATGATGCGCAGCAAAACCGCCGCCGCAACCGCCGCGATCGAAAGCCGCGCGGCGACCAGCGCGAACGGCGTCGCGTCGGTCAGCCCGATTTTCGCCGCGACATACGAGGAGGCCCACAGCAACGCAAAGGCGAAGGGCAGAAGCGCGGGCAGCACGGCAAGCGGCACGGCAGGCCCATCGGGTTGATTGCGGGACGCCCTCTATAGCGGCTCAAGCAGCCGCGCGCCCTTCGTATGATCGACGGGCGCCGTTCGCCAAAGGCAGAGGCAGATCGAATGTGACGACGGAACTACTTCAGCAACTTGTACAGCCGCTCGTCGTAGAGCGCGCCGGTCATTGTTGCGAGCTTGGTGCGGAACTCGCGGGTTTCCTTCTGCATCTCGTGCAGGTCGAAGGAGCCGCGATTGCCCCAGGATTCCACCACGGTGAAATGATTCGGCCGGTTGGTCTGCTGCCACACGTCGAACGACAGATTGTTGGCGTGCTTGCGGCTGTCCTCGGCGAGCTGCTTCACCGCGGCGACGCCGTTGTCCTTTTGCGGCGGGATCACGTCCACATGGGTGACGGCGTAGATCGGGTCCTTGCCGCCGGACTTCGCCGGCGCGACCGCGAGGCCGTTGTGCTGGCGCGTGTCGTTCGGCGCAGCGAGCGTCGTGGCGAGCTTTTCGTTCAGCTTCTTGACGTGATCGCCCGCGGCATGGGCGTCGAACGCCAACTGGTTGGTCCAGGAGCCGAGCACGACAAACTGATTGGGCCGGTCGATGCGCTGCAGCACTTCGAGGCTGACCGCGCCCGCGTCCTTGCGCGCACCCTCCCGGTAGGTCTTGAGCGCGGCGGCACCGACCTTGGCCAGCACCGGACCGACCTCGACATAGGTCACGGTGTAGAACGTCGCGGTTTGCGCCACAGCCGCCGGAGTTCCGGCCACGGTCATGGTGGCGATCATGGCAAAGCAGGCCAGCCCAGAGCCGGCCAGCGCGATAAGGCGAAACATAGCGAACCTCCCAGCATTTTCGGCATTGATCGGCTAAAGCGTGACGACGACATTGCCCATTGTCTTGCCCTGTTCGACCGCCTCGTGCGCGGCGACGATGTCCTTGAGCGGCAGGGTGAGTGCGACGTTGTTGATCAGCGTCTTGTTTTCCAGCATGCGGTTGATGCCGGTGACCGCGGACGTGCGTTCGGCAGGGGTCAGCTCGTAGACAAAGATGTATTGCAGCCTGATGCCGCTGGTCAGCAGGAACTGCGACGGGATCGTCGCTTCCGCGCTGCCGGTGCCGTAGATCACCGCCTGGCTGCGGGCATGCAGGATGCCGGGATAGAGTTTGGCGTTGGCGGCGACATCCATCTCGATCACCGCGTCGATGCCGGCCTTGCCGGTCAGCGCCATCACCCGCTCGCCGACGTTCTCGCGCTTGTAGTCGATGGTGTGGTCGGCGCCGGCCTGCTTCGCGAGCGCGGCCTTGGCGTCGGAGCTGATGGTGGTGAGCACGGTCGCGCCGGCTGCCTTGGCGAACTGGATGGCGTAATGGCCGACGCCGCCCGCGCCGCCGGTGACCAGGACGGTCCTGCCTTTGGCGGCGCCCGCAACCTCGACGGCGTTCCAGGCGGTCATCGCCGGAATGCCGAGGCAGGCGCCGGCCTCGTCGCTGATATGAGAGGGCAGCGGCACGGCATATTGCGCCGGCAGCACCACGTATTCGGCGCAGGTGCCGAAGGCGCGCTTCCATTGCGCGTTCCAGAGCCAGACCCGCTCGCCCTTGCGGGAGGCTGGCACACCCTCGCCAACCGCCTCGATCTCGCCCGCGCCGTCGCTGTGCGGGATCACGCGCGGAAACGCGATCTTGCGGGTGCGGCCTTCGCGCCCCTTCACGTCGGAGGGATTGACGCCCGACGTCTTGAGCCTGACGCGGACCTCGCCCGGACCCGGCTTGGGCGTTTCGACCTCGGCGACGCTCAGCACGTCGCGGGCCGCGCCATTCTTTTCGTAGAACGCCGCACGCATTCGTTCACCCCCGGCTTTGGGTTATTGTGTCGTTTGACAGGTGACCCCGCAATGGGGCGTTCGCACCGCCCGGGAGGCCGGCCATGACGTTGGGATTCAAGACGGCGCTGATCGTGGGCGCGGGTGCGGGGCTCAGCGCGTCGTTGGGACGGCAGCTTTCGGGCGAGGGCGTGAAAGTGGCGCTTGCCGCGCGTTCGACCGAGGATCTCGCAGGCTTTGCCCGTGAAATCGGCGCGGTCACCTTCGCCTGCGACGCCAGCAGGCGGAGCGACGTCGACAAGCTGTTCGCCGACCTCGACAAGGGGCCGGGTGCGCCGGAGATCGTGATCTACAACCCGAGCTACCGCACCCGCGGGCCGGTCGCCGATCTCGATCCCGCCGAAGTCGAGAAATCGCTGATGGTCTCGGCGTTCGGCGGATTTCTGGTCGCCCAGCAGGCGGTCCGGCGCATGCTGCCGAAGAAAAGCGGCTGCATCGTCTTCACCGGCGCGTCCGCCAGCGTGAAGGGCTACGCGCAGTCGGCGCCGTTCGCGATGGGGAAGTTCGCGTTGCGCGGCCTCGCCCAGAGCATGGCGCGCGAACTGCACCCCAAGGGCATCCACGTCGCCCACGTCATCATCGACGGCGGCATCAGGAGCGAGCGGCGCCAGGAACCGGCGGACAAGCCCGCGAGCATGCTCGACCCCGACGCCATCGCCGCCTCCTATCTCGGCGTCATCCGCCAGCCGCCAAGCGCCTGGTCGCACGAGGTGGAGGTGCGTCCGTGGGTGGAGAGCTTCTGAGCCGCGCGACGGTGGTAAGGCGGTAGCCGAAGCTGATCGATGAACGCCGGGCGAAGCTGCCATGCGCGCGCGATGCGAGGCTCGATTCAACATCAAGCTTCGCATTCAAATATCTGAAATATCATCAGTATTCATACGAGCCGATGTTGCATAAATCGGCCTCCGCACGCGCATTTTTCGTACCCCGGCACAATTTAAATGCTATGGTTTGGTGAACGGCCATTCAGCGACAAGAAGGCCGTTGATGGGGAGGACGATGTCAGTCAGCGTGATGGGGGTTCCTTTGTTGAAGGCCCACAAGTATTCGATCGGTCAGCATGTTCGTTATACGGCAGGTCCGTTCAGCCGTGTCGGCTCGAGCGGTTCGTTCACGGTGGTCAAGCTTCTGCCGGTGGAAGGCGACGAGCATCAGTACCGGATCAAAAGCAACGGCGAGGCGTTCGAGCGCGTCGCCAAGGAAAGCCAGCTCGATCGCGACCGTTGAGCGAGCAAGGCCTGTAAGGTGCATGAGAACGGGCCCTTGACGGGGCCCGTTTTCATTTGCCGCGGCGGCGGAATCCGGCGACACAGGATTTGTGCTGAACCGTTTCAGTTTGCGACGTTGCCGCGAGCGAGGAGGAGACCGAAGCGATGCCGACCTACATCACCCAGGGCCGTTACACCCGCGAAGCCATCAAGGGCATGATCGTGAAGCCGGAGGACCGCTTCGAGGCGCTGTCGCGGCACGTCGCGCGGGCCGGCGGGCGGGTGATCGGCTATTACCTGACCTTCGGCGAGTACGACTTCCTGACCATCATCGAGGCCCCCGGCGAGACGCAGATGGCGGCGATCCTGCTGTCGGCGGCGGGAGCGGGCGGCATCACCGATGTCCGCACCACGATTGCGCTCAGCGCCGTCGAGGCCAAGGGCGCGTTCGCGGCCGCGGGCGATCTGTCTCATTCGTTCCGCACGCCGGGCGGCGCGTGAACGCCGGCTCAGAGGCTTTCCGCCGCAGGGGGCAGACCGCTGCGGCATGCTAAATCGCCGCATGGTTCCGGCACGGTGGAATAGTCACGCTTGCCGGGCGTTGGTGTTCTGGGTGCGGTCAAAAATAACGACAGAGGGAGTGGATCATGCAAAATCTGGTTCGAACGGCCGCTTTGGGGTTCGTCGCAATGTCGGCGGCCTTTTCCGCACCGGCCGCCGCTCAGGATTATCCGTCCAAACCGGTGAAGATCATCGTGCCGTTCGGCGCCGGCGGCCCGGCCGACGTGTTCTCGCGGCAGCTCGCGCAGATTCTCCAGGACCAGCTCAAGCAGACTTTCGTGGTCGAGAACCGGCCCGGCGCGGGTTCGATCATCGGCACCAGCGAGGTCGCGAAGTCCGCGCCCGACGGCTACACGCTGCTGACCATGTCCAACACCCACACCACCAATGAATCGCTGACGCCGAACAAGCCGTTCGCGCTCATGCGCGACTTCGTGCCGGTGGCCGGGATCAACTATTCCGACCTCGTGATGGTCGTGCACCCGTCGGTGCAGGCGAAGGACGTCAAGGAGTTCATCGCGCTGGCCAAGAAGGATCCGGACAAGCTCAACTTCGCTTCGTCGGGACCGGCGACGCCGTATCACATGGCCGGCGAGCTGTTCAAACACATGACCGGCACCAAGATCGTGCACGTGCCGCACAAGGCGTCCGGCGAGATGCGCTCGAGCGTGATCGGCGGCCACGTGCAGATGGCGTTCGACGCCGTCACCACCATGACCGAGAACGCCAAGGCCGGGCATGTGCGCGCGCTCGGCACATCGGCCAGCAAGCGGTCGAAGGTGCTGCCGGACGTGCCGACCATCGCCGAAGCCGGAGTTCCGGGTTACGAGTCGACCATCTGGCTCGGCATCATGGCGCCGAAGGGAACCCCGCAGGCGGTGGTCGACAAGCTCAACGCCGAGATCAACAAGGCCATCAACCGGCCCGAGGTGCTCGCCGCGTGGGACAAGCAGGGCGCGGTTCCGCTGGCAATGAAACCCGCGGAATTCGACGCTTATCTGCGCAAAGACATCGAAAAATGGTCCGTCGTGGTTAATGCGGCCGGGCTCGCGCAGAAGCCATAGCTCAGATTTTGTCTGGCGTTTCGGGCCGCGTGCCTCCGGCGCGCGGCCTTTTTTATGGATTCGCCTCGATCCGGCCGCTGCGGCATATTAGAAGCGCAAGCGGATAAGCGGATAACGAGCGGGGCCGCGCGATTTCGACATGTTTGGTTCCCTGAACGCACTGCCGGGTGCCGATCTCACCAGTGGCGCCATCGTTCTGACGGTGTTCATCGCCGGCGCCATCCTGACGCTGCTCGCTTTGTTTGGCGTGGTCGCTTTCCGCCGCGCCGGCGAAGCCGGATTGCAGGGCAGGCTGTGGCGCGGCGGTCTCGTCGCGGTCGGTATGGTTCTTGCCTGGATCATGCTCGACCGCTCGACGGCCCGCGATCAGATGGCCGAACGGCGGGCAATCGAAAGCCGCGCCGCGGAACTGACCGTCCGCGCCATGGCGCCGGGCTCTGCGCTGGCCTGCCTCGATGCTGTCGCCGGTGCCGCGATCGAAACCGCCTGCGAGAAGGCGCTGTTTGCGACGCCGGAGGCGGTTGCCGCCGCCGTCGCCTATGTCGATGCGCGCATCTCGCTTCTGGCCGCGAGCATCGCGGTCGGGGCGCGCGATCCGGCCATGCGGCCCTCCATCGAGCGGCTGCGCCGCGCCGTCGAGGGCGACCGGTTCGGGCTCGTGGCCCATGTGCTGATGACCCGCGGCTGCTCCTCGACCGACTGCCCGGACCTGAAGCTGGTGCGCGACACCTCGCGGATCATGTCGAACATGCGGTCGCGGGCGTTCGACGCCCATGTCAACGTGCACGCGCTCGCCTGGAATCCCGGCGGCGTCACCGTCAACACGCTGGCGGGTTCGTCGGCGCCGGCAGGGACGCCGCAAGCGAACGTCGCCGTGCCGCAGGCGCCGCTCATCACCACCCAGCCGTCTGCCGCCGTGACGCAACCTCCGACGTTCATTCCGCAGGCGCCGGCGATGGCTGCGGCGCCGCCAATGCCGGAACCGCCGGCGACGTCGGGCGCGCCTGCGGCCGCGCTTCCTCCGGCGGGCGGCCGGTACGATTTCCCGTCGTCGGCTTCGATCCCGGCTGTCAACATCATGAGCCCGGAACCCACGGGGCCGCCGGCGGCCGAACAGCGGCCGGCAACACCTGCGCGACGCCCGGCACAGGCTCAGCAGCCGCAGCGCACGCCGCCCGCGCGTGAATCTACTCCACGCCAGACCGCCCCGCAGCAGGCTCCGCAAGGCGCGGCGCCGCAAACCTCCGGGACGCGCTAGAACATCGACGCCGGACGGTGCTAACCCTGAGGCATGTTTGCCTCGGTTCTCATCGCCAATCGCGGGGAGATTGCCTGCCGCATCGCCCGCACCGCGAAGCGGCTCGGCCTGCGCACCGTTGCGGTCTATTCCGAAGCCGACGCGCAGGCGCTGCATGTGCGCGAGTGCGACGAGGCATATCCGATCGGTCCCGCGCCCGCAGCCGAAAGCTATCTTGTCGCGCAGAAGATCATCGAAGCCGCGCGGGCGTCGGGCGCGCAATGCATCCATCCCGGCTACGGGTTCCTCTCCGAGAATCCGGAATTCGCGGAAGCCTGCGCGCAGGCCGGCATCGTGTTCGTCGGCCCGCCGGCTGCGGCGATCCGTGCGATGGGGCTCAAGGATCGCGCCAAGGCGCTGATGCAGCGGGCCGGCGTTCCGGTGGTGCCGGGCTATCACGGCGAGCGGCAGGAGGCGGCCTTCCTCAAGGAGAAGGCCCACGAGACCGGATACCCGGTGTTGATCAAGGCGGTCGCCGGCGGCGGCGGCAAGGGAATGCGCCGCGTCGACCGCCCCGCGGATTTCGAGGCCGCGCTGGAAAGTGCGCAGCGCGAAGCGACCGGTTCGTTCGGCGACGCGCGCATGCTGATCGAGAAATACGTCGCCGCGCCACGGCACATCGAGATGCAGGTGTTCGCCGACAGTCACGGCAACGCGGTTCATCTCAACGAGCGCGACTGCTCGCTGCAGCGGCGCCACCAGAAGGTGATCGAGGAGGCGCCGGCGCCCGGCATGAGCGCGGAGCTGCGCGCGGCGATGGGCGAGGCCGCGGTGAAAGCCGCGCAGGCGGTCGGCTATGCCGGCGCGGGCACCGTCGAGTTCATCGCCGACGGCTCGAAGGGGCTGCATCCCGGCGGCTACTGGTTCATGGAAATGAACACGCGGCTGCAGGTGGAGCATCCGGTCACCGAGGCGATCACCGGGCTCGATCTGGTCGAATGGCAGTTCCGGATTGCCGCGGGCGAGAAGCTGCCGCTCGGGCAGCGGGAGGTGCCGCTCCGGGGCCACGCGGTGGAAGCGCGCATCTATGCCGAGGATCCGGCGCGCGGCTTCCTGCCATCGACCGGAACGCTGGTCGCCTTGCGGTTTCCGCAGGGCGTGCGGGTCGACACCGGCGTGGAGCAGGGCAGCGCCATCTCGCCCTACTACGATCCGATGATCGCCAAGATGGTGGCGCATGCGCCGAGCCGCGACGCAGCGCTGCAGAGGCTTGCGAACGCCATCGAAAGCACGGTCGCGGCCGGCCCGCGCACCAATCTGGCTTTGCTTGCGGCGCTCTGCCGCGCCCCGGATTTCCGGGCCGGGCACTTCGACACCGGCTTCATCGACCGCAATCCCGCGCTCGCCGGCAGTGCCGAGCCCGATGGCGCGGCGGCGGCCTACGGCGCCGCGAGGCTTCTCGCGCAGGACACCGGCCGGATTGTTCAGGCCGCCGGCCGGGACGCCGACGCTCCAGTGTCGCCCTGGGATGCGACCGACGGTTTCCAGCTCTCCGGCCCGCGCCGGGTGACGCTGCCGCTGCTGGTCGACGGCGAGCCCGCCGAGGCGGGAGTCTCATACGGCCCGGAAGGCACAACGATCGCCGTGGCAGGCGAAGAGGCCGCTGTCGACGCGACCGCGATCGAAGCGGACGCGATCTATGTCTTGCGTCACGGCCGCCAGACGGTGGTTCGCCGGGTCGAGCCCGGCTCCGGCAATCTCGATCACGGCGATGGCGATGGCCAGATCAAGGCGCCGATGCACGGCAAGGTGCTGGCGCTGCTCGTCGCCGACGGGGACCTGGTGGAGAAGGGCCAGCGCGTCGCCATCGTCGAGGCGATGAAGATGGAGCATTCGCTGACGGCGCTGCGGGCCGGGCGGGTCAAGGATATCGCGGTGGCGGCAGGCTCGCAGGTCGCCGAAGGCGCGCGTTTGATGAATATCGATCCCGGCGAAGGCGGCTGATCGTCAGCGCGGCAGCTTCAGCGCCAGCATTTCCTTTCGCGAAAGCTGGCGTTTGGCGATCGCGTAGACGCCGTGCCGGCCATAGAGCTCGCGGCACGAAAGCGTCGTGAGCGTGGTTCCCTGCACGACGTCGACATAGGGCAGCGGGCGATGAATGGTTCTCACGGTGTTGCCGGTGCTCTCGGTCACGCGTTCGATCGGAATCGGTGCAAGGCGCACCTCCCACCATGCGCCGTCGTCGAACAGGTGGAGTTGCAGGTCGGATGCCACTTCGCGCATCCGCGCAGAACGCTGCCGCACCACGGCGGCAGCCGCTTCGCGCCGCTTGCGCTGCCAGGTTTTGAAATGCTTGTTCCGCCGCAACAAGCCGGTCCGCGGATCGACGTACATTTGAAAATGAGAATCTTCGAGCCGGTCCAATTGGCCGTTTCGCGCGGGCACCCGGATCGTACCGTCCTGGATGACCACCCGAATCGCAACAAAGTCGACGACATGATCGCGGACATGCTGCTGGACCGCGCTGGTGACCCGGAGGTTCTGCGAAATTTCCGACCAGACCTTGTCCCATGGACGATCGACCTGACTTTCGAGATAGCGCTCCAACGGCCGCAGGTTCTCGTTGAGCATCTTGGTCGCGCGGGCCTGAACGGCGGCGCGCTTCAAGCCGACCCGGAACGGCAAACCCTCCGGATCGCGGCGCGCTTCGACCTTGCCGTCGAAACGCCCGGCCCGGCGCTTGTGGCCCATGCGGCTGCCCCAGCGCGGCCGCTCGATGATGATTTCGTCCATGTCCTTGCGCATTGGGATGTGTCGCGCCGGACGCGGCGGCGGTTCAAATCCCGTTATCCACCGTCGGGCAGGGCGCAATTCCGGGCGGGCCGCGGAAATGCTAGGAAAGGGTCATGCCCTTGCATCTCATCAAGCTCAGCGTCGGAACCGACTCGATCGAGGACCTTCAGGACTGGATCGACCAGAAGCTGAAGGAACAGAAGAAGCGCGGCGTCAAGAAGCCCGAGCGCATCCACACCACGCGCATGGTTCCCAAGCGCACCGAGGAAATCCTCGACGGCGGCTCGATCTACTGGGTGATCCGCGGCGAGGTGCTGTGCCGCGAGAAGATCCTCGCCATCCGTCCGTTCGTCGACAAGGACGGCATCGGCCGCTGCCGGCTGGTGCTCGATCCGAAATGCGTTCCGGTGCGGCCGCGGCCCTATCGCGCGTTCCAGGGCTGGCGCTATTTCGATCCGAAGGACGCGCCGCCCGACCTCGATCGCGTGGGTCGCGGCACCGCCAATCTTCCGGAGCCGCTGCGGCGGGAACTGCGGGAGCTTGGGCTTCTGTAGAATTTGCGCTTCTGTAGAATTCGGGCCGCTTTAGACCGCGATGTTGTCGATCAGCCGGGCGCGGCCGAGCCGGGCCGCCACCAGGAGGCGCACCGGGCCATCCTTGACGGACGCGACCGGCGCGAGCGTCTCGGCGTGGCGCGCCTCCAGATAGTCCACGGCAAAGCCGGCCTTTTCGATCTCGGCCTCGGCTTCGCCCAGCGAGGCCGCCAGCGGCGCGCCGCCCCTGAGGTTGGCTGCGCATGCCTTGAGCACGCGATGCAGCACCGGCGCCACGGCCCGTTGATCCGGCGAGAGGTAGGCGTTGCGCGATGACATCGCGAGGCCATCCTTCTCGCGCACCGTTGGAACTCCGGCGATCTTCGTGCCGAGGTCGAGATCGCGCGCCATCGCGGTGACGACCTTGAGCTGCTGGTAGTCCTTCTCGCCGAATGTGGCGATGTCCGGCCGCACCTGGAGAAGCAGCTTGGCGACCACGGTGCAGACGCCGCCGAAGAAGTGCGGACGGAACTTGTCTTCCAGGCCGGCCAGCGCAGGGCCGCCGGGAACAATCTTTGTGGCAAAGCCTTCCGGATACATGGTTGCCACATTTGGCGCCCAGATCGCGTCGACCTTCAGGGCTTTCAATTGTGCAGTATCGGCGTCCCAGGTGCGGGGGTAGCTGCCGAAGTCTTCGTTGGGTGCAAACTGTGCGGGATTTACAAAAATCGACACGATCACCCGGTCGCATTTGCGGCGTGCGTAGCGAACCAGCGTCAAATGCCCTTCGTGCAATGCACCCATGGTGGGCACCAGCGCGACCGACTTGCCGCGCCATTGGTCGCGCCATTTTCGGAACGCGGGTAGCGTCCTCAGGGTGTGCGTTTTGACACTGGATCGCGGCACGGTTTGCGGCACAGTTGGGGGATGATTGGTGGTGGTGGTTGACCGGATTGTCGGCTTGGTTCGCAGGTTGGGGACATGGCCAAGTTAATCGTAAACAATGGAAAACACGTGCTAAGCTTGACCGCAAGCGGGGTTGGCTCGATGACTTGGCCTTGTGAGGGGAGCCATGTCGGTTGAGGGTGGTGTGCGGTCGCGCTCGGCCTTTTGCGTTGTTCTGGGCAACGAAAAAGGCGGCTCGGGGAAATCCACCGTGGCGATGCATATCGCTGTCGCGCTGCTGAAAGCAGGACAGCGCGTCGCGACGATCGACCTCGACTCTGCGCCAGAAAAGTTTCACCCACTACATCGACAATCGGCGCGCCTGGGCGAAGCATGCCAAGCTCAATCTCGAGCTGCCGCAGCACTATTGCATTTCCCGCACCGAGGGCGCGCAGGTCGCCGACAACGAAGCCGCCGAGTTCAACGAGTTCGCCGCGGCGATCGACGCCGTCGAGCACTCCTACGACTTCATCGTCATCGATACGCCGGGCCATGACAGCTACCTGATGCGGCTCGCCCATTCGATGGCCGACACGCTGATCACGCCTCTGAATGACAGCTTTGTCGATTTCGACGTGCTCGGCACGGTCGACCCCGTGACGTTCGCCGTCACCGGCACCAGCCATTTCTCGGACATGGTGCGCGAGGCGCGCCGTCATCGCCGCGTGCACGATCACGCCACGATCGACTGGATCGTGGTGCGGAACCGGCTTTCGATGCTGGGCTCGCGCAACAAGCGGCTGGTGGGCGAGGGATTGCAGGAGCTGTCGTTGCGGCTCGGCTTCCGCGCGGTGGACGGCTTCGCCGAACGCGTGATCTTCCGCGAGTTCTATCCGCGCGGCCTCACCGCGCTCGACAACCTCGACGAGGACACCCTCGGCACGCGGCCGAGCATGTCGCACGTGACCGCGCGCCAGGAGGTCGAGACCCTGCTGAAGTCGCTGAAGCTGCCGCTCGACGAGCGCGGCCTGCGTCGCGCGGCCGCCAAGCAGGAGTGGTTTGCCGCCCAGGCCAGTCCGCTCGAACTGCACGACATCATCGCCTCGTAGGCGTTCTCCCGGGTTTTGTAAGCTCCCCGGCATCGGGCTTTTTGCCGCCCGCCGGGCCATTGCGCCCGACACATTTAGGCGCACTTATAGGGCGATATCGAACCGGACCCTGATGGCGAAAGATCGCACGCCCGCGTCGACCGAAAGCCGCAACCAGCCCGCGGCGGCCTCGCCGCGCGCCGAGATCGATGCGTTTCTCAAGCAGGTGAAGGGGCTCGGCCCGACCACGCAATCCGGCCAGCGCGGCCGGCTGATCTTTGCGCTGGACGCCACCATGAGCCGCCAGCCGATGTGGGACACCGCCTGCCGGTTGCAGGGCGACATGTTCAACGAGACCGCGGCCATCGGCGGGCTCGACGTGCAGCTTGTCTACTATCGCGGGCTTGCCGAATGCCGCGCCTCGGGCTGGGTGTCGGATGCGCGACGGCTCGGCGGGCTGATGGAAAAGATCGACGTCCGCGGCGGCCACACCCAGATCGGCAAGATCCTGGCTCACGCCCGCCGCGAGACCGAGGCACGCAAGGTGCAGGCGTTGGTGTTCGTCGGCGATGCGATGGAAGAGCCGATCGACGATCTCTGCGCCGCCGCGGGCCAGCTCGGCCTTTTGGGCGTTCCGGCGTTCGTATTCCAGGAGGGCCACGACGCGGTCGCCGAGCAGGCGTTCCGCGAAATCGCGCGGCTCTCGCGCGGCGCCTACTGCCGGTTCGACATCAGCGCGGCGCACGAGCTGGCCGAACTGCTGCGCGCGGTCGCGGCCTATGCGGCGGGCGGCATGAAGGCGCTGGCCGACCTCAAGGCGCGCAACGGCCGCGGCGCCCAGAAGCTTCTGGCGCAGCTTCGATAGCCATGCCGACGCTGGTCTTCGGAATTCTGGTGCTGGTCCTCGTGCTGTGGGGCCTCAATGCCTATTCGAAGGCCGATCCGAAAAAGCTCCTGCAGATCGGCCGGCCGGCCGGCGGCATCGCCGCGATGGCGGTGGCGGCGTTGCTGATTTTCCGCGGCCATCTTGAAGTCGCGATCCCGCTCGGCCTGTTCGGCCTGGGCCTGCTCGGATGGGGGCCGTTTGCCTCGACCGGATTGTTTCAGCGCACGCAAAAGTCGCCCGGCCAGACGTCGCGGGTGCGCGCGGCGTTCGTCGAAATGGAACTCGACCACGACAGCGGCGCGATGCGCGGCACGGTGCTGGCCGGCCGCCACGCGGGCCAGCCGCTGGATGCGCTTGAACTGTCGACGGTGCTCGGCCTGCTGGCCGAGTTCGACGCCGACAGCCGGGCGCTACTGGCCGCTTATCTTGACCGCCGGGAGCCCGGCTGGCGTGAGCACGCGCAGGATGACGCGACAGCGGGGGCCGGAGGGCCTGCGCGGGGCGGCAAAATGACGGAGGAGGAGGCCTATCAGGTCCTTGGCCTGGCGCCGGGCGCGAGCGCCGGCGACATCACCCGCGCGCATCGGACGCTGATGAAAAAGCTTCATCCCGACCAGGGGGGCTCGACCTATCTCGCGGCCCAGATCAACGCCGCCAAGGAGGTCCTGCTGCGCAGGCGTGAATAGCGGCGGCAGAGGCCGCTTCGAAGTACGCCGGGTCCCAAGGTGTGTCCCATGCTTTGGGATCATCTGTTACTCTCCCGCAAAACAATGCCGAGAGAGGCTCCTGGTTCGATGCATCCCCGCCGGTTCTTTGGCCGGCGCTCATGGTCCCCGCTTTCGAGAACTCACGTCTTTTTTAGTCAATCTTGTCGGTGCGATGTGCCGATGACGGTTTCACCGCCTATAGCTTCATGGCCATGCATTCGATGTCGCTGCGCTTGAGCTGCTTGCAGGCGCTCTGGGCCTGATCGCGGTCGAAGCCGGCGAAGCGGGCGCGGTAGTAGGTCTTGGCGCCCTTGATCGTGCGCTCGATATAGGCCTCGGCCTTGGCGACCAGACCGGTCACCTTGCTTTTGGCGGCGCTCAGCTTGCCCTTGGCTTCGCCTTCGTCCTCGAACGCGCCGACCTGGATGGCCCAGCCGCCGCGCGTGCTGCTCGGGCGTGAGGGCACCGCAACGTCGTCGTGCTTGACGGCGGCGAACTGCTGTTTGGCGACCACGCTGGCGCGCGGCGTGACGGGGGCCACGATGGTTTCCGGCGCCTTCGGCGCCGTCACGATCGGCATTTCCTGCGGCGCGGCCAGCGCCGCGGTCCGCACGGATTTGGTCGTGGCCGGATCGGGCGCGCCATTGCCGGCGGCCGTATCGGGAGGCGTCGTCTTGCCCGGCACAAGCTTGACCGACAGCGTCTTCACCTTGATCGGCTTGATCGGCGCGTCGTTGGCGCCGGCAATCGCCGCGGTGGATTCGGTGTTGCGCGGCGCAAGCGCCACCGGCGTGCTTCCCGCCGAAGCGAGGGCAGGGGCCGTCGGTGCAGGCTGAGCCGGCTCGGCCTTGGCGACCTCGGGCTTGGTGGGCTCAGGTTTGGCGAGCGGCGCGAACAGCGCCGGCAGGTTCGGCAGGCTCGGAAAGGTCGGCGCCTTGAGCTCGGGGGCTTGAAGCGCAGGGGCTTCGACGATCGGAGCCTCGGGCGCGGCGGCCAGCGCGAGCCCGGGTTTGGCCGATGCCAGCGCGATATGGCCGTTGACCAGTTCGCGCATCTTCGCATCGCGGCTGCCACCCGATCGGCCGCCCAGCACCACCGCCACGATGTGGCGATAGCCGCGCTTGGCCGAGGTTACGAGATTGAATCCGGAGGCGCGGGTGTAGCCGGTCTTGATGCCGTCGACGCCTTCGACGTTGCCCAGGAGCTTGTTGTGATTGCGCATCGACTTGCCGTGATAGACGAAGGCCGAGAGCGAGAAGTAGCGATAGTATTTCGGAAAACGCTGCTGGACCGCGATGCCGAGCAACGCCTGGTCGCGCGCCGTGGTGACCTGCTCGTCGTTCGGCAGGCCCGAGGCGTTGCGGTAGACGGTGCTGCGCATGCCGATCGCCTGCGCCTTGCGCGTCATCATCCGCGCGAATTCTTCTTCGCTGCCGCCCAGCGCCTCGGCGATGACGACGGAGGCGTCGTTCGCGGACTTGGTGACGAGGCCCTTGATGGCGTCCTCGACGAGCAGCGTGCCGCCCGGCCGGAGCCCGAGCTTGGTCGGCGCCTGGCTCGCGGCTTCTTCCGAGACCGGCATCGCAGTATCGAGCGTGATCTTGCCGGCTTCCAGACGCTCGAACAGCATGTAGAGCGTCATGATCTTGGTGAGCGAGGCCGGATGGCGCGCGCCGTCCGGGGCCGACTGGTGCAGGACCGCGCCGGTCTTGGCGTCGACCACGATCGCGGCGTAGGGCGGGTTATAGCTCGAGGCGGCTTTGGCCTGTTTGACGTAGTGGCGTTTGCGCTTGCGCGCGTCGGCTGGTTCGGTGGCGGCCGCGAGGAAGGCTACGGCGGCGGCGAGGCTTAAACACCCCCAACGGAGCTTGCGGGAAGCTCCGACCGGCATGAACACCATGATTTGATTGTCCCCGTTTCCCGCCCGCCTGGGCATCCCTGAAGACACCCAAGACCCCTGTTCTGGCCCAAAGTGTGCCCGTCGGTCATGTTACGCCCAGTTTTCGAGCGCCGCGTGGCCAGCAAGGCACAATGGGTAAAACTATGCCGGCAGAGTTGCCAAGAAGTTAAACCAAATCAACGGGAAATGTCCCGTTGTGGGCCGTTTGTGGCTTTTTCTAGTGCAATGCAAAATAATGCTTGCCTTATTTGTGCGCTGCAATATATTGCCTGCCATGCGGGCGGTAGAGCTGCGCAAAGTCCAGGCAGGTAAATCCCAAACTTAACCCCCAATCGTGACACCTTGGGTGCGGCGGAGAAAACGCAATGATGAAGAATTTCGAAGACATGCAGAAGATGAGCAAGGACAGCATGGATGCGACCATGAAGTCGTTCGGCTCGATCTCGAAGGCCACCCAGACGATCGCGGCGGAGTTCGCCGACTACTCGAAGAAGTCGTTCGAGGACAGCACCAAGGTCATGGAGAAGCTGCTCGGCGCCAAGTCGCTCGACAAGGCGATCGAGATCCAGACCGACTACGCCAAGACCGCCTACGAGGGCTTCGTCGCCCAGGCGACCAAGATCGGCGAGCTCTATGCCGATCTCGCCAAGGAGACCTACAAGCCGTTCGAGGCGTACGTGGTGAAGGCGACCCCGGCGAAATAATTCCTCGCCTTATCGCTTCAACGAACGTTGACGTGAAGCCCGGCCGCAAGCCGGGCTTTTTGTTTGTGTCGTTTCCCGGCGCCGGCAGGGGAGGCGTTGAAAAGCAAAAGCCCGGCCGTGAGGCCGGGCTTCGCTGTCTTGTCCGATCCCCCGCGGTTACTCGGCGAGGCGCAGGTTCGAAAGATTGGTGCCGATCTGCTTGAAGGTGCCGACCAGCTCGCTCGCCTTGGTCAGCATCCAGAACTTGTCCTTGGTGCTGGCGCATTCCTGCAGCAGCGTGGAGAGCGGATCGTTGTCGGTGTTGACGTGGATCGTGTAGAGCGTGATCCCGGCGGCCTTCACGTTGGCGCAGGTCAGCTTCTGCCGGTCGTCGATCTTGTCTGCGCCGTTGTTGTTCCAGCCGCCGGTATCGTACCAGCGGTTTTCGGTGTTCATGCCGTCGCTCATCAGGATGATGATCTTCTGGTACTTGAAGTTTGCCTCTTCGGCTGGCGGGGTCGGGTAGGGGCCGCCGCCGACCAGCGACATCCAGGCGTGAACGAGGCCGATGCCCTGGTTGGTGGTGCCGCTCGGATAGAAGCTGTCGACCAGTGTCTTCATTCCGATCCAGTCGTAGCTGAGCGCCTTGATGGGCGGCGAGCAATTGTCGTACTGCTCCGGCGCAAACAGGGTGTTGGCGTTCGTGGCCGTCGGCGCCGTGGCCTTGGTGTCGTGATCGCCGGCGCCCGGGGCGTTTTTGCCGCCGCGATCGGTGACGCAGCCGTTCCACGTGTTGTGGTTGTCCGGAACCCAGTTGCTGGACGTCGAGCACTTCGTCTTCTTGCCCTTCTTGGTGCACTTGATGGTGCTGACGTCGTCGCCGTTGTCTTCATCCCACTCGTCCCAGTCGAGCCAGGAGGCCTGGTAGTTGGCCTTGCCGACATTGACGTCCTTACTGAACGGGATGATCGACACGTAAACGTCGCCGTCCTTCGCCGCCGCCGCCTTGAGCTGGTCGAGCAGGGCCTTGGTCGCGATCTTGAGCTGGTCGATCTTGCCGTCGGACTGCATCGAGCCCGTGGTGTCGAGCGCGAGCGCGACGCGGAGCCTGGTGTTGCCCCACTTCGCCATCGAACTCGACGCCGACCTTCATCTGCGAGACGCCCATCAGGCCCATGAAGTTCGCCTTCACGTCGGCCGAGGCGGTGACGACAATCTTGTTGCCGCCGCTCGTGGTGTAGGTGGCATTGACCAGGATGCCGGTCGCTTCGGGGCGGGTGAACAGCGCCTTGAAGTAGGCATCGGCCTTGGTCGGGATGTCCGACGCGTTCATGGTGGACGCCTGCTTCGACAGCATCAGCGCGGTGCCGTCGACCGCGGCCTGCATGGCGGCCTTGACCGAGTTGGCGTGGCTGTAGTCGACCGCCGCGCCGACGAAGCCGACCATCGGAATGGTGGCGAGCGCGAAAGTAACGGTGACATTGGCGCCGTTCGCGGAGCGCAGTTCGCGCGCGAGCTTGCGGAAGCGATCGAACAACGATGTGGTGCCCGACTTGATGCTCATGCCAGCCTGCCCTGTTGGACGCAAAAACGAACTGGAGTCGACCTATTTCGGGTCATTGACGTAAACGGAACGTGTGAAAAGCCCGTAAAGTGAATCGTAGAAACTTCGGCAATTACCGTCGAACGCGGCAACGACTGAGCAAAGCCCTCCGTTGCGTAAACGGAGGTTCAAGCAACGTGAAGAATTTGTCGGCTTTCCGTTAGCGTCCCGGCAACCATGACGCTCCGGCGAACCCTGGGATCCGCCGTGCGGCGCCAGCGTCAGTGCGTAATGCGGAGGTTCGCCAGGTTCTGCGCGATCGAGCTGAACACGTTGTTGAGCTGGTCGGCGTTCTGCACGTCGTAATACATCGTGGCCTTGCTGGCGCAGCCCTTGAGCAGGGTGACATCGCCGTTGATCACCCGCACGGTGTAAAGCTTGATGTTGGCGGCCTTGACGTTGTCGCAGGCCTTCTGCGTGCGCGCATCGATCGAGGACGAGGTCGAGGTCCAGCGGTTCTGGGTGTTCTCGCCGTCGGTCATCATGACGATGACCTTGTCCAGATCGGGCGCGGGCGCGGGGGCATTGAACGGCGCGTTCGGCGACAGCAGCTGGAAGCCCCAGGACAGCCCGATGGTGACGTTGGTGTTGCCGGCCGGCGTCATCGCGTCGATCCGGGCGTTGAGCGCGGTCCAATCTTCGCTCAACTGCATCATCGCGGCGGTCGGGCAGTTCGACGCCTGGTGCGCGCGGAACAGCGTCGCAGGGGCGCCGGCGACGGTTGCGGTGTTGTTCACGTCGTTGTTCTGGTCGCGGTCGTTGACGCAGCCGTTCCACTGGCTGTGGGGCTTCGGCGTCCAGATCTTGCCGTTCGACACGCAACTCGATTTGGAGTGGTAGCTCGAATTGCTGCACGTGCCGTTGGCGGCCTCCCAGTCGGTCCAGTCGATCCAATAGGCGTCCACATTCGCCGTGTCGGCGTTGACGTCGGTGGCGAACGGCACGATGGCGACCTTGATGTCGCCGGGCTGCTTGGCCGCGGCCTTGAGCGTGGTGAGCAGATTGTGTGCGGCGGTCTTGAGGTTGGTCATCTTCTCGCTCGACGCCATCGAGCCGGTGTTGTCGAGAACCAGCGCCAGGTTGAGCTTCTTGATGCCCCAGATCACCTCGGATGTCGCCGAAAGGTTGATGGTGGCCTGCCCCAGGATCTTGGAGAACATCGTGTCGACCGTCGCGCTGCCCTTCATGGTCAGCGAGAAGCTGCCTTGCTGGGGCTGGGTGAACGTCGTCGCGACCTGGAGGTTGTACGCCTCGGGCCGAGTGAACATGGTCTTGAAGATGTCATTGGCCTTCTGGTTGAGGTTGCCCGCGTTCGCGTCGGGCGCCTCCTTGGAAAGCATCAGGGCGGTGGCATCCAGTGCCGCCTGCATGGCCGTGCGCGCGGACGCGGCGCGGCTGTAGTCGACGGCCGCGCCGACGAAACCGAACAGCGGCAGCGCGGCGAGCGCAAGCATCGGTGCCGCACCGCCGTGGCTGTTCGCGGCGAATGCCCGCAGCAGTGTCTTGAAAGACATCGGTAGCCCCCGCAAAACCCCGCCGCATTTTTGTTTTGTTGCGGCGGTACAATCCCAATTCGACGCAGTTTTCACCTGTGGGGCGGATCATCGGGGGCAGGCATTGAGATTACATGTGCGGGATAGATCGAGTTTTCGGCAACATCGGCAAGAAAATGGGCAAGAAAATCGGCAAAAAATCGAGGGCGATTGCGAAATGCGGGTTCAGACCTATGTTTGGCCGGTCATCCTCGCGGTTTTTGGGGCCAGACACCCGGTTCCGGACAATGAGACTGTGCATGGCGCACCTGTCGTGGTCTGGCAGGGCGGCAGGCGGCCCCTTATGATGAGGTTAGCCACGGTTAATCATAGGAATTCCAGACATCCGTTCGTCCGCCATGAAGAGATCGAAAGCCAGCAGTGAAGCGACGCCGGATTGGCCCGACCAGGTGGGGCCGGGATCATCCCGGAAGGGCCCGGCTTTTGGCGCAGGCGACGGGGACAAGAAGCGCGACGACGGCGGCGACCGGGGAAACAACAATCCGGGCACCGCGGTCATCACCAAGACCAAGCCCCAGACCAAGCGGCCGAACCTCTACCGGGTGCTTCTGCTCAACGACGACTACACGCCGATGGAGTTCGTCGTTCATGTGCTCGAGCGGTTCTTCAACAAGGACCGCGAGGGGGCGACCCGAATCATGCTCCACGTGCATCATCACGGCATCGGCGAATGCGGCATTTACACCTACGAGGTGGCCGAGACCAAGGTGACGCAGGTGATGGACTTTGCCCGCAAACACCAGCATCCTTTGCAGTGCGTCATGGAAAAGAAGTGAGCTGTCACCACATACGGAACAGTCGCAAAACCGACAGAAAATGGAACTTCAGAAAATTGCACTTCAGCCCTGGGGAGGGCGTCCAATACAAATGACAAAGGGCCACTGATGCCGACTTTCTCCCGCAGCCTCGAGCAATCGCTCCACAGGGCTCTGGCGCTCGCCAATGAACGCCATCACGAATACGCAACGCTCGAACATCTTCTGCTCGCGCTGATCGACGACAACGACGCGGCGGCGGTGATGCGGGCCTGCAATGTCGACCTCGACAAGCTCAAGGGCAACCTGTCGTCCTACCTGGAGTCGGAGCTGGACAATCTCGTCACCGACGGCGGCGAGGATTCGAAGCCCACGGCCGGATTCCAGCGGGTGATCCAGCGCGCGGTGATCCACGTGCAGTCGTCGGGCCGGGAGGAGGTGACCGGGGCGAACGTGCTGGTTGCGATCTTCGCCGAGCGCGAGAGCCACGCCGCCTACTTCCTGCAAGAGCAGGACATGACCCGTTACGACGCGGTGAACTATATCAGCCACGGCATCGCCAAGCGGCCGGGCATGTCGGAAGCGCGCAATGTGCGCGGCGCCGACGAGGAGCCTGACCAGAAGGGCGGCGGCGGTGGCGACGGCGAGCCGAAGAAGAAGGGCGACGCGCTCGAGGCCTACTGCATCAACCTCAACAAGAAGGCCAAGGACGGCAAGATCGATCCGCTGATCGGCCGCGAGCAGGAGATCAACCGCACCATCCAGGTGCTGTGCCGCAGGCAGAAGAACAACCCGCTCTATGTCGGCGAAGCCGGCGTCGGCAAGACCGCGATCGCCGAGGGTCTCGCGCGCCGCATTATCCACGGCGAGGTGCCGGACGTGCTGAAGAACGCGACGGTGTTCGCGCTCGACATGGGCACGCTGTTGGCGGGCACCCGCTACCGCGGCGATTTCGAGGAACGGCTCAAGCAGGTGATCAAGGAGATCGAGGCCTATCCGGGCGCGATCATGTTCATCGACGAGATCCACACCGTGATCGGCGCCGGCGCCACCTCGGGCGGCGCGATGGATGCGTCGAACCTGCTCAAGCCCGCGCTCGCGGGCGGTACGATCCGCTGCATCGGCTCGACCACCTACAAGGAATACCGCCAGTACTTCGAGAAGGATCGCGCGCTGGTGCGGCGTTTCCAGAAGATCGACGTCAACGAGCCGTCGATCCCGGACGCCATCGAGATCATGAAGGGGCTCAAGCCCTACTTCGAGGCGTATCACAAGCTCAAATATACCAACGACGCCATCAAGGCGGCGGTGGAGCTTTCGGCGCGCTACATCCATGACCGCAAGCTCCCCGACAAGGCGATCGACGTGATCGACGAGTTGGGAGCCGCCCAGATGCTGTTGCCGGAGAGCCGGCGCAAGAAGACCATCGGCATCAAGGAGGTCGAGGTTACCATCGCGACGATGGCGCGCATCCCGCCGAAGACGGTATCGAAGGACGACGCCGAGGTGCTGCAGCACCTCGAGCAGACGCTGAAGACCACGGTCTACGGCCAGGACAAGGCGATCGAGGCGCTGTCGGCGTCGATCAAGCTTGCCCGTGCGGGGCTCCGCGAGCCGGAAAAGCCGATCGGCTGCTACCTGTTCTCAGGGCCCACCGGCGTCGGCAAGACCGAGGTGGCGAAGCAGCTTGCAACCAGCCTCGGCGTGCACCTGACCCGCTTCGACATGTCCGAGTACATGGAACGCCACACAGTGTCGCGCCTGATCGGCGCGCCGCCGGGCTATGTCGGCTTCGACCAGGGCGGGCTGCTCACCGATGCGATCGACCAGCATCCGCATTCGGTGCTTCTGCTCGACGAGATCGAGAAGGCGCATCCGGACCTGTTCAACGTGCTCCTGCAGATCATGGATCACGGCAAGCTGACCGACCACAACGGCAAGCAGGTCGACTTCCGCAACGTCATCCTGATCATGACGACCAACGCGGGTGCGTCCGACATGGCCAAGGCGGCCTACGGCTTCACCCGGCAGAAGCGGGAAGGCGACGACACCGAGGCGATCAACCGGCTGTTCGCGCCTGAGTTCCGCAACCGGCTCGACGCCATCGTCACCTTCAATCACCTGTCGCCCGAGGTGATCTCCAAGGTGGTCGAGAAGTTCGTGCTTCAGCTCGAAGCGCAGCTTGCCGACCGCCAGGTGACCATCGAGCTGACGGAAGAGGCGAGCCGATGGCTGATCGCCAACGGCTATGACGAGCTGATGGGTGCGCGGCCGATGGCCCGCGTGATCCAGGAGCACATCAAGAAGGGCCTCGCCGACGAGGTGCTGTTCGGCAAGCTCAAGGGCGGCGGCCACGTGCGCGTCGTGGTGGTCAAGGACGAGAACGGCCGCGATAAGCTCGGCTTCGAGTTCCTCGATGGCCCGGTGACGCCCAAGCCTGAGAAGATTCCGGAGAAGAAGGCCCGCAAGCCGCGCAAGGCGAGCGTCCGCCGGAAGCCGCCGAACGACGGTGGAAGTGGCGGCCCGCCGCGCGGCGGCAGCACGGTGCCGAAGGTGCCGCTGGTCAAGGTTTAGCGCTGCCTGCAACAAGCAATCGCGGATCGCCGGGCAAACGCCCGGCGATTTCGTTTCGGTTATCTCAATCATGGGTGCGCGGACCGGTTGGCGGTTGCGCGCCACCCGCCCGCCGTGTGACCAAAGGGCATGGCCGAGCCGCCGCAAAATCCCGGCACCGCCACGACAGGCACCGAGGCCGGTGCCTTCGTGTTCGGCGTGCGCACCGCGTTCCGTTCGGTGTTCGCCTTCGTCATCGTCTTCACCTACATCGGCTTCGGCGCGCTCTGCCACGACTACGGCCTTTCGGTCGGATGGGGCATGCTGTCCACCGCCCTGCAATGGGCGGGGCCGGCGCAGGTGATCCTGGTGACCGGGCTTGGGCCCGGCACGGTGCTGATCGAGACGGCGGTCGCGGTCGCGCTGTCCAGCGTCCGGTTCCTGCCGATCGTCGTGTCGGTGTTGCCGCTGGTGCGGCGCGAGAACTCGAGCTCCTGGCAGCTGCTCGTGCCGGTGCATTTCATGGCGATCAGCGTCTGGGTCGAGGCGATGCGGCATGCGCCGGGCCTGCCGCGCGAGCACCGCATTCCGTTCTGCAACGGCATCGGCACCACGCTGCTCGGCCTCGGCGTCGTGTTCACCGCGGTCGGCTACTACATGCAGTCGCTGCTGCCGGCGATGTTCGGGGCGGCCGCCATGTTCATCACGCCGATCTCGTTTCTGACCTCGGCCGCGCGCAACGCCAGGGCGCTGCTGGACAAGGCGGCGCTTGCGGCAGGCATCGTCATCGGTCCCGTGCTGGCGCTCAATCACGTGCCGTTCGACCTGCTGTGGACCGGCATCATCGCAGGCACGCTGGCCTATGGGCTGCATCGGGTGCAGCGGGCGCGCGCCGCGGCAACGGACGCGACGCCATGAGCGAGCTTCAATCCATCGTCATCCTCGTCCTGGTCGGCTTTCTGCCGAGCGAGGTGTGGCGCTGGCTCGGGCTTGCGCTCGGACGCGGGCTCGACGAAAAGTCCGAGATCATCCAGTGGGTGAGGGGCGTCGCAACCGCGCTGATCGGCGCCGTCGTGATGCGCATTATCGTCATCCCCCCGGGCACGCTCGCCGGCGTGCCGCTCTCGGTCCGGGTCGCGGCGCTGGCCTTCGGTTTTCTCGCCTTCGCGCTGTTCCGCCGCTCCGCGTTTGCCGGTGTGCTGGTCGGCGAGGCCGTGCTGGTGACCGGCGCAATCACGTTCGGAAGCTGACCGATGTCGGAGGAGCCTCCCGAACCAGCATCCGCGTCGCCAACCCAGGTATTTCTCGAGGGGCTGAAGGCCGGCGTCTGGTCGGTTTTCTTCCTGGTGCTGGTCGGCAACTATCTCGGCCTCGGCGCACTGGCCTACGAGTTCGGCTTCAGCTTCTGGTGGATGGCCGCCTCGACGCTGCTGGTCTGGGCGGCGCCCGCGCAGGTGATCCTGATCTCGACGCTGACCACGTCGGCGCTGCTCGAGGTGGCACTCGCCGTGACGTTGTCGAGCGTGCGGTTCTTGCCGATGGTCGCGGCGCTGCTTCCGTTGTTCAAAGCCCCCGGCGTGCGGCAGCGCGATCTGCTGTTGCCGATGCATCTCACCGCGATCAGCGTCTGGGTCGAGGGCATGCGGCTTTTGCCGGCGAGACCGCGCGGCGAGCGCGTGGCGTTCTACAACGGGCTCGGCGCAGGCCTGATATCGGGAGCGCTGATCGGCGGCGCGATCGGCTTCTGGCTCGCGGCGAGGCTGCCGCCGCTGCTCGCCGCGACGCTCCTGTTCTTCACGCCGATGGCGCTCCTGATGTCGACCTCGCGCAATGCGCGGGCGCTGCTCGACCGGGTCGCCTTCGCGCTCGGCCTCGTGGTCGGGCCGATCGTTGGCTGGCTCAATTTCGGGCTCGACCTGATGTGGACCGGGTTGATCGCCGGCTCCATCGCCTATGCGGTCCACCGCTGGCGCGAGGCGCAGGCCGCGGGGCACAAGCCATGAAGCTCCTGCTCGCGGACATCGGGCCGGCCCTGGCCTTGCTGCTGGTCGGCTTCCTGCCGAACGAGATCTGGCGGCTCGCCGGGCTGTTTCTGGTGCGCGGGCTCGACGAGAAGTCGCAGGTCATCATCTGGGTGCGGGCGGTGGCGACCGCGATGCTCGCCGGCGTCCTGGCGCAGCTTGTGCTGTCGACCACCGGCGCGCTGGCGCTGATCCCGGTGGGCGTGCGCGTCGGCGCGGCCGTGATCGGCTTCGCGGCGTTTTTGATCGCGCGGCGCTCGGTGTTCGCCGGCATCGTGGCCGGCGAGCTTGCCGTGATGGCCGGCGCGTACTGGTTCGGGGTCTGAGCTAGGCCGCTTTGCGAACCTGAACGCGCACGCTCAAACCCGCTTCGGATGCCAGATTGATCAGGGCGTCGAGGCTGAACTTGTTGATACGGCCACGCATAAGGTCATTCATGCGCGGTTGTGTAAGGCCGAGCCGTTTGGCCGCTGTGGCCTGAGTCACGCCCCAAGCCTTGACCGTCTTGTGAAGTGCAATCATCAGGTCAGAACGCGCACGCATGTTGGCAGCCTTGGCCGGCGTCGCTTCGATCGCGTCCCAAACATCATCGAATTTTTGCATTTTCATCGTGCCGCGCTCCGCTTTAATTCTCGAAATCTGGCTTCCGCAATGGTCAGATCATTCCGCGATGTCCGCTGCGACTTCTTCTGAAAGGCGTGCAACACGTAAACGGCCTCAGCGAACGTCGCGACATAGATCACCCGATAAGCACCGCTCGGGTCTCGCGCCCGAATTTCACGGACCCCTTGGCCGATGGAGGTCATCGGCTTCCAGTCTCTAGGTTCGAAGCCCTGTTGGACCTGATAGAGCTGGAAACCGGCGTCCGCCCGAGCACCATCAGGAAACTGCTTCAGCCGGACGTGCGAATCTCCCAGGAACTGGACCGGCTTCATTGTTTATATCAGTATTGATATAATGTACAGACTTGACGCGAGCAGGGGGCTCACGCCCCCTTCAGCGCTGCCGCGAGCTTCAGCGCGTGATCGGACAGCACCTCGGGCTTCTCCTTCTCGCTGGCCGCCGGCTTCATCTGTACACCCGCCTTGCGCGGGATGACGTGGATGTGCAGGTGGAACACCACCTGGCCGCCGGCGCCCTCGTTGAACTGCTGGATGGTGATGCCGTCGGCTGAGAACACCTTCATCGCGGCCTTGGCGACCTTCTGCGAAACCTGCGCGACCGCCGCGAGGTCGCCGGGCTCCACGTCGAGCATGTTGCGAACGGCCGCCTTCGGCAGCACCAGCGTGTGGCCCGGCGCGCGCGGCATGATGTCGAGGAAGGCGAGCACCTTGTCGTCTTCGTAGACCTTGTGGCACGGCAGCTCGCCGCGCAGGATCTTGGCGAAGATGTTTTGCGGATCGTAGGTCGGCATAGGGTGCTCTCCGGCGCGCAGTCCGTCAGCGCGTTCAGTCCTGTTCCTGCTCGGCCAAATCCTTGCGGAACGGGGCCGCCGCCGCAAGCTCCTCACCGGCCGCTTCCACATAGGCCCGCTCGCGCACCAGATAGTCGGCAACGGCGCGCCGCAGCCCCGGATCGGCGATGTAATGGGCCGAATGGGTGGTCACGGGCATGTAGCCGCGGGCGAGCTTGTGCTCGCCCTGGGCGCCGGCCTCCACGCGCTTGAGCTTGTGTTCGATGGCGTACTGGATCGCCTGGTAGTAGCAGAGCTCGAAATGCAGGAACGGGTGGTGCTCGACCGCGCCCCAGTGGCGGCCAAACAGGGCGTCCGAGCCGCGGAAATTGATCGCGCCGGCGATCCAGCGGCCGGCGCGCTTGGCCATCATCAGCACGATGTCCTGGGGCATCCGCTCGCCGATCAGCGAGTAGAACTGCCGCGTCAGGTAGGGGCGGCCCCACTTGCGCGAGCCGGTCTCCATATAGAACGCGAAAAACGCGTCCCAGATCTCTTCGGTGAGGTCCGAGCCGGTCAGCCAATGCACCGTGATGCCGGGCGCCAGCGCTTCGCGCCGCTCGCGGCGGATGGTCTTGCGCTTGCGGGCCGAGAGCGCTTCGAGAAACGCATCGAAGGTCGCGTAGCCCTGGTTCTCCCAGTGGAACTGCTGGTCGGTGCGGTGGAGAAAGCCGTTGTCGGCCAGAAACCGGCCTTCCGGCTCGGGCAGGAAGGTGAGGTGCACCGATGAGGCCTCGTGGCGGCGGCACAACTCGATGAGCCCCGCGGTCAGCGCGGCGCGGATCTGCTCGGCATTGGCGGCAGGCCGCAGCAGCAGCCGCCGGCCGGTCGCGGGCGTGAACGGCACCGACACCTGGAGCTTCGGGTAGTACTGGCCGCCGGCGCGCTCATAGGCCTCGGCCCAGCCGCGGTCGAATACGTATTCGCCCCGCGAATGCGACTTCAGATAACAGGGCACGACGCCGGCGATGGCGCCGTCCGGGGTTTCGGCGAGCAGGTGCTGCGGCTGCCAGCCGGCGCGCGCCGTGGCCGAGCCGGAGGCTTCCAGGCAATCCAGAAACTCATGTGAAATGAATGGATTATACGGAATATCTTGTGTGAGACATGCGTCCGTTGCGCAGGCTTCAGATTTCGGTTGAACAGACGATGGCACACCAGGGTTGGCACAGGCGTTCCAGGCATCGGCGTCGACCTCGGACAGGGCCGAGACGACGCGGAGGCGGAGGTCGGTGGGGATACTGGCTGCGGCAGGGGGCATGAGGTTGGCCTAAACGGCAATTATGGCCGAAAGCCCTCAAAAATCATCTGGTCCGCGTGCAGGGCTGCCTGCTCGCGTTGTGCAGGCGTCGTCACGGTCCAGGTGAGCAGCGGGCGGCGCAGAAGCTTGCGGGCGAGGCGGGGTGGCGCCGTGGTCAGGGCCTCGACGTCATAGGCCAGAAACTGGGGACAGGCTGCCACCAGATTGCGGAGGTAGCTCCTTCGCGACACCGAGATGGCGGGCGAGTCGCCGCCGCGCCGCATGCCGACCATCCCGCGCGGGAGCCTTGGTGAAATCTCGCGGAGCGTCGCGACAACGGCGGGATCGAACGACATGGCCGCGACCGGCCCGCGACAGGCGGCAAGCAGTTCGCCGGTGCGCCGCGCAAGCCGCGTGTCGCCGTTGAACCGGCTCTTGATCTCGACCAGCAGCGGGACACGGTCGCCGACCATGTCGCACAACTCGCCGAGCGTCGGCATGCGTTCGGCGGTGGCGAAGTATTCGATGCCTTTGAGGTAGGCGGTCGTCCGCTCGTCGAGACGGCTGTTGCCGCGCGTGAGGCGTCCGAGGATGAAGTCGTGGTGCACCATCGCTTCGCCGTCGGCGCTGAGCTGAACGTCGCATTCGATGCCATAGCCGGCCTCGATTGCGGCTTGGAACGCCGACGGGGTGTTCTCGATGACGCCTAACGCCGCGTCATGCAGGCCGCGATGGGCATAGGGTCGCGCGGTCAGCCAGGAAGCCATCCGCGGTGCCATCCGCGCACCGGCTCACGTGCACTCGAAGGCGGCTTCCACCTCGACAGCCGCGTCCAGCGGCAGGGCTGCGACGCCGACGGTGGTCCGGGCATGCCGGCCCTTGTCGCCGAAGGCAGCCACCATCAGGTCGGACGCGCCGTTCATCACCTTCGGTCCATCGGGAAAGCCCGGGGCGGAATTGATGAAGCCGCCGAGCCGCACCACGCGGGCGACCTTGTCGAGATCGCCGAGCGCCGCCTTGAGCTGGGCCAGAAGGTTGATCGCGCAGGCGCGCGCGGCCTTCTGGCCGTCCTCGATCGATACGCCGCCGCCGAGCTGGCCCTTGGCGACAAGCTTACCGGCCGCGTCGAGGCAGAGCTGGCCGGACACCACCATGAAATTACCGGTGCGCACGAACGGCGCGTAATTGGCGACGGGAGCCACCGGCTCCGGCAGCACGATGCCCAGTTCTGCGAGCTTCTTTTCGACCGTCCCGGCCATTTCGTCCTCCTTGCACCTTGTCTAAGGGGTTTGCTTGTTTTGGATGCACAAAAGCGCGGCACGACCCGCGCTCCGTTAACCGCCTGACCGCCCCCAATGCGGCAACCCATCAAATTGCCGTCTTTTCATCGCCGATCAGGCCTTGCCTTGCAAGCGTGCCGCTCGGGCGCTGTTGCGGCCCGTTGTGACGACACGTATTTTGCCCGCTGGCGACACGAGGAGATTCTCCCTATGGCATTGCGCAGGACGCCCGTCCGGCTTCTGGTTGCCGCCACTGTCTTGACCGCGGGCGGATGGTCGGCGGTTGTGCCGGCCGCGGGACAGCAGAGCGCGCCGATGGGGCTTGCCTCGCACCGCGCCGTCTACGACCTCAAGCTTTCGGCGACGCGCGGCAAGCGCGCGATGAACTCGGTGCGCGGCCGCATTCTCTACGATTTCAGCGGCAATGCCTGTGAGGGCTATGCGCTGCAGTTCCGCCAGGTGTCGGAGCTCGACAGCGGCGAGGGCAAGGTCGCGGTGTCGGACCTCCGCGCGACCTCCTGGGAGGACGGCGCGGCGAAGCGGCTGCGCTTCCACTCCCGCAACTACTTCGACGACGCGCTGCGTGATTTGGTCGACGGCCAGGCCGAACGGGCGCAGGACAGCGTGGCGGTGGAATTGACCGAACCGAGCCAGAAAAAGCTCGATTTCAAGGCCGACGTGGCGTTTCCGACCGAGCACGTGCGCCGCGTCATCGCCGCGGCCCGCGAGGGCAAGACGCTGCTCCAGGTCGCGGTCTATGACGGCTCCGACTCCGGCGAGAAAATCTACGACACGCTGACCATCATCGGCAAAGCCATCGCGCCGGACGCGCAGAAGCCCGCCGACGCGATCGCCAAGGAAACGGCGTTTGCCGGCATGACCCGGTGGCCGGTGACGATCAGCTATTTCGACCGCGCGGCGGGCGAGAAGGGCGGCGAGCAGACCCCGGTCTATGCCATCACCTTCGAGCTCTACGAGAACGGCGTGTCGCGCGCGCTGTTGCTCGACTACGGCGATTTCGTCCTGACCGGCGAGATGACCTCGATCGAGCTGAAGGACGCCAAACCCTGCCAATAAGGCGCCGCGACGGTAACGCCGGCTCGGCAGAAGCCTATTCCTTCTCGTCCAGCGCCAATCCCTTGACCACGGCCTCGTGGCCGAACTTGCCGCGCACGCGATCCATGGCGCGCTCGGCCTTGGCGCGCCGTTCCGCGCCCCTATCGATCAGGTCGGTGGGGTCGGCATCCTCCGCGTCGGTCAATGCGCTCACGCCAACGCCCAAGAGCCGGTAGCGGGTGCCGTTGATCTCGCGGGCGAGCAGCTCGCGGCTCGCGGCGAAAATCGTGCCGGCGAGCTGCGTCGGGCTTTCCAGCGAGCGTGCCCGCGTGAGAATGCGGAAGTCCGCGGTCTTGAGCTTCAAGGTGACGGTGGAACCCGCGATCTGCTTCTCCTTCAGCCGGTCCGAAACCTCCTCGGCGGCCGACCACAGCCGCTTTTCCAGCGGACGGAACGAGGCGATGTCGCGCTCGAAGGTGTTTTCGGCGGACACGCTCTTGCGCTCGCGGACCGGATCGACGATCCGGCTGTCGATGCCGCGGGCAAGCCGCCAGAGGCGCTGCCCCTCGGCGCCGTAGCGCCGCATCAGTTCGCGCTCGTCGGCCCGTTGCAGGTCGGCGATGGTGCGCAGTCCGTCCCTGGCGAAGCGCTGCGCCGCGACCTTGCCGACCCCGTAGATCAGCGACACCGGCTTGTCGGCCAGGAACGAGGCCGCCTCCGCCTTGCCGATCACCGCGAAGCCGCGCGGCTTGTCGAGGTCGGAGGCGATCTTCGCCAGGAACTTGTTGGCGGCGAGCCCGATCGACACCGTGATGCCGAGCTCGCGCTCGACCCGGGCCTGAAAGCGCGCCAGCGCCTTCGCCGCGCTCATGCCGTGCAGCCGCTGCGTGCCGGCAAGGTCCATGAACGCCTCGTCGATCGATATCGGCTCGACCTGCGGCGTCAGCTCCAGCATCAGCGCGCGCACCTGCCGGCTGACGCCCGCGTATTTGTCCATGTCCGGGCGGATGACCACCGCGTGCGGGCAAAGCTGCCGCGCCTCGAACATCGGCATCGCCGAGCGGGCGCCGAAGGTGCGGGCGATGTAGCAGGCGGTCGAGACCACGCCGCGCTTGCCGCCGCCGATCAGCACCGGTTTGTCGGCGAGCGCTGGGTCGTCGCGCTTCTCGATGGTGGCGTAGAACGCGTCGCAGTCGACGTGGCAGATGGTCAGCGTATCGAGCTCGGCATGGCGGACGACGCGCGGGGAGTAGCAGTGCGGGCAGCGCGGCGCGTCGCCCGCGTCGTTCCGGCAGTCCCGGCAGAACGCGCCCATCAGGGCACGTCCCGTTCCCACACGCCTCCGAGCGCTGTGCGGGCGCGTTCGATCTCGGCCGGATCGATGTCCTGCTCCCTGGCGAAGGCGACCAGCAGGGCTTCGTCGCCGGAGAAGTAGTCGAGGACGCCGGACAGGAACTCGCGGTCGCGCGCGGCATTACGGATCTGGTCCGGGCCGATGCCGGTCGCGGCCAGAAAGCCGCCGAGATGTTCCGGCTCCGCGGCGAGGTAGCCGAGTGCGGCGATGGCGAGCGTCTCGGCGGCCTCCCGCCGCGCTTCGCCTTGCCTGTCCGGAGCCGTGCCGCGCTTCATGATCGCCGTCTGCCCGGGTCTTTCGCCGCGGCTGTCATAAACCCGCGCGAGTCCAAGCCGGGGCAAGCTTAGCAATGCTGCCGTCCCGCATGGGGAAAAAGCCAGGGAAACCCACCGGCAACCCACCGGCAAATGCGGTGGCGGGGACCGGAATTGACGGAACACGAGCGGCCGGGCGGTCGCCGCGTTAACGCCTGTGGCGGCAAGAACCCAAGAACTTCGGCCAATCCGTGCCCGAGTGTTTGCGTTTCCGTAACGAATCCTCATTAGGTTTTAACAATTGTTGCGAGGCGCGCGCGGGCTCTCCGCGGCGCGCTGGAAGTGCTGCGGGTTCACGGACTTGCGGCAGGGAAGTAGGGCACGCCATGTCCAAAACGGTCCTGATCGTGGAAGACAACGAGCTCAACATGAAGCTCTTCCACGATCTGCTGGAGGCCCACGGCTACAACATCGTCGGCACCCGCAACGGCATCGAGGCGCTGGATCTGGCGCGCAAGCACAAGCCCGACCTGGTGCTGATGGACATCCAGCTTCCCGAGGTGTCCGGCCTCGAAGTCACCAAATGGCTGAAGGACGATCCGGAGCTCAAGGCCATCCCGGTGGTGGCCGTCACGGCGTTCGCCATGAAGGGCGACGAGGAGCGCATCCGCCAGGGCGGCTGCGAAGCCTACCTGTCGAAGCCGATCTCGGTCGGCAAGTTCATCGAGACGATCCGGCACTTTCTGGGGTAAGGCCCGAGGAGTTCAGTCTGTGACTGCCCGCGTTCTCGTCGTCGACGACGTTCCGGCCAACGTGAAGCTTCTGGAAGCCCGGCTCTCGGCCGAGTATTTCGACGTCGTCACGGCCATGAACGGCGCCCAGGCGCTGGAGATCTGCGACAAGGCCGAGTGCGACATCGTGCTGCTCGACGTCATGATGCCGGACATGGACGGCTTCGAGGTCTGCCGCCGCATCAAGGCCAACCGCAAGACCCACCATATCCCGGTGGTGATGGTGACCGCGCTCGACCACCCCTCCGACCGCGTGAAGGGGCTCTCGGCCGGCGCCGACGATTTCCTGACCAAGCCGGTCTCCGACGTGGCGCTGATCGCGCGCGTGCGCTCGCTGTCGCGGCTGAAGATGATGACCGACGAATTGCGGATGCGGGCTGCCACCTCGCGCGAAATCGGCATCCAGGACCCGGACCATCAGGCGCTGGCCGAGGCCGGCAATTCCGGCCGGGTGTTCATCATCGACGATCGCGTGTCGGCGGCCGAGCGGCTTTCGGCCATGCTCGGCGACCACCACACCGTCACCGTCGAATGCAACCCTTCCGAAGCGGTGTTCCGCTCGGCCGAGGGCAATCACGACCTGATCATCGTCTCGCTCGGGCTCGAAAGCTACGACGCGCTGCGGCTGTGCAGCCAGCTGCGTTCGCTGGAGCGCACGCGCAATGTTCCGATCCTGGCGATCACCGACGGCGAGGACAACGCGCGGATGATCCGCGGCCTCGAGATCGGCGTGAACGACTACCTGATGCGGCCGATCGACAAGAACGAGCTGCAGGCGCGCGCCCGGACCCAGATCCGCAAGAAACGTTATGCCGACCGGCTGCGCGACAACGTCCAGCAGTCGATCGAGATGGCGATCACCGACGGGCTGACCGGCCTCTACAACCGCCGCTACATGGAAACCCATCTCGGGTCGCTGGTGGAGCAGGCGGGTTCGCGCGGCAAGCCGCTGACGATCCTGGTGCTCGACATCGACTACTTCAAGGCGATCAACGACACCCACGGCCACGACGCCGGCGACGACGTGCTGCGCGAGTTCGCCACCCGCATCCGCAAGTCGATCCGCGGCATCGATCTCGCCTGCCGGCTCGGCGGCGAGGAGTTCGTGATCGTGATGCCGGAGACCGACATGGCGGTCGCCACCATCGTCGCGGAGCGGCTGCGCCGGCGCATCGCGTCGGAGCCGTTCGGCATCGCGCAGGGCGCGCGCGCGATCAACGTGACGATCTCGATCGGGATTGCCACGCTCGACACCGCCGACGACAACGCGTCAACCATTCTCAAGCGCGCCGATCAGGCGCTCTACCGCGCCAAGCGCGACGGACGGAACCGGGTGGTTGCCGACGCGGCATGATTTTTTCCGCGCTTTTCGCCTGAATTTGTCGGCATTCGTGCGCGCCGCGCGCACGTAAACCATAACCATTTAGGTTGACGTTTGATTGCCGGCAAATCCAGCGTTTATCTGGCTTTTGAAGATTGCTTTCACGGCTCGATGAAGTAGCGTGACGCTCACTTAAGGGCGGGCGCTGGAAGTCAACAGAGGCGTTGATTTCAGTTTTTCAAAATCAGCCTTCGCTCTCGGAATAACCCTGCGGGTTGCTCAGGTCCGCCGCATCTCCTGAGTCCGTGGGGTTCGACCGGCCTGGGAGCGATGCGAGTGGCCTCCTCATGACATCGCTCCCGGCCGGTCACCTTTTCCTGAAAAAATCCAACGGTTGAAGCGCCGGCGCGGTCCCGCGTGTCGGACAATGATCGCACGGAAACGAAAAAGGGCGCCGCAAGGGCGCCCTTCGTTTTTTCCGGTCCGGATCGCGGAGGCTTACTTGATTTTGCCTTCGACGAATTCGACGTGCTTCTTCGCGATCGGGTCGTACTTCTTCATCTTCAGCTTCTCGGTCATCGTGCGCGAGTTCTTCTTGGTGACGTAATAGAACCCGGTATCGGCGCTCGAGATGAGCTTGATCTTGGTGCTGACGGCCTTGGCCATGACGGTCCTCGAAATGGGATGGGATTGGCCGGGAAACTAGCCACCGGGCGGTGAAAGTCAAGGAAACCAACCTGTCCGCGTCATTCCGGGGCGCGCCCAAAAGCGCGTTTACGCGCGTCTTCGACGCGCTATGGGCGCGAACCCGGAATCCAGAGCAAATGCCGTGTTGTGGCTGGATTCCGGGTCCGGCGCTTTGCGCCGTCCCGGAATGACCGAGTTGAAACAGCTAAAGGAACTCCCGGACCCTCTTGCCGCTCCTGACCCGGTAGTACGGCACCGGAAGGTCGTGGCTGAAGCCTTCCCTGAGCTGCTTGTCGAGGTCGGCCAGCACGATCTCGGTGATCGCCAGGAGATCGATCTTTTCCTTGATGCCGTCGAGCGGCACCCAGACCAGTTCGACCAGTTCGGCGTCGGGACCGACCTTGCCATCGATCCTGTGGGCGATGGCGCTCGCGTCGGCCGTGAAGAAGCGGGTGTCGTAGCGCCGCGCCCGCCGCGGCGGCGTCACCGCGCGGGCGATGAAATGCACGGTCGACAGGTCCGGATGGATATTGGCCTCGGCGAACGCCTGCCAGGCCCCGGCGGGCGCCTTGATGCGTTCCTTGGGTGCCCCGCCACGCTTCTGGCCGAGGAACAGCCCGGTTTCTTCGAACGTCTCGCGGATGGCGGCGAGCGCCAGCGCCTGCGCCTTGGCCGCGGTCGGGCGGCGGGTCGCCAGCATCAGTTTTTGTTCTGCACGAGGATCAAGCGGAGCGCTCGCGCTCATCCGGCGGTCGGCCGGATCGACGCTGCCGCCGGGAAACACGAACTTTCCCGGCAGGAACACATGGCCGTGGTGACGCTTGCCCATCAGCACCTTCGGCTTTGGCCCGCTGCGGTCGAGCAGGATCAGCGTGGAGGCATCCTTGGGCGGCCGGTTGGCATGGCCGGGCAGGGCATCGGACGAAAAACGTTGGAGGAGGTCGGTCATCTGCGGCGTTTACGATAGCTCTTTTCCTTGCGGCGTTCATGCCGCGGCTTGCCGGATGGCCGATCGGAAGGCCGCTGTTGCGGACGGGCAGCCATGCGGCCTTCGGAGAGCAGTTCGAAGCGCAGCGCGCCGGCAACCGGTGCTGCTTCGACCAGCTTCACGGTGACGCGATCGCCGAGCCGGTGGGTTTCGCCGGTGCGGTTGCCGACCATCGCGCGCAGGTCTTCCTCGTAGCGGAAGTATTCGGAGCCGATGGTGCGCGCCGGCACGAAGCCGTCGGCGCCGGTGTCGTCGAGCTTGACGAACAGCCCCGCGCGGGTGACGCCGGAGATCCGGCCCTCGAACGTGGCGCCGATCTTGTCCGAGAGAAAGTGCGCGATCAGCCGGTCGTTGGTTTCGCGCTCGGCCTTCATGGCGCGGCGCTCCGAGGCGGAAATCTGCGCGGAGATTTCGGCCAGCGCCGCATGGTCCTGGCTTTCCGGCAGGCCGTCCGAGCCGAATTTTCCGGCGCGGACCAGGCCGCGATGCACGACGAGGTCGGCGTAGCGGCGAATGGGCGAGGTGAAGTGCGCGTAGCGGCGCAGGTTCAGGCCGAAATGGCCGTAGTTCTCGGCCGCGTATTCGGCCTGCGCCTGCGAGCGCAGCACCACCTCGTTCACCAGCTTCTCGACGTCCTGGCCTTTGACCTGGGCGAGGATGCGGTTGAACTGCTCGGCGCGCAGCGCGCCGCCCTTGGGCAGCGAGATGTGCAGCGTGTCGAGAAACTTGCGCAGCGCCTCGATCTTCTCCAGCGACGGCTCGTCGTGGACGCGATAGATCAGCGGCACCCGCGCCGGTTCCAGCGTTTCGGCGGCCGCGACGTTGGCGAGGATCATGAACTCCTCGATCAGCCGGTGCGACTCCAGCCGCTCCGGCGTGATGACGCGGTCCACTGTGCCGTCGGCCTTCAGCACGATCTTCCGTTCGGGCAGATCCAGGTCCAGCGGCCCCCGCGCCTCGCGGGCGCGCTTCAATGCGTCATAGGCGGCGTAAAGCGGCCGCAGCACGTTGTCGAGCAGGGGGCCGGTGTCCTCGTCGGGGGCGCCGCCGATCGCGGCCTGGGCCTGCTGGTAGTTGAGCTTGGCCGCCGACTTCATCAGCACGCGATGGAAGGTGTGCGATTTCTTGCGGCCGTCCTTGCCGATGATCATCCGCACCGCGAGCGCCGCGCGATCCTCGCGCGGGCGCAGCGAGCACAGATCGTTGGAGATGCGCTCCGGCAGCATCGGCACGACGCGGTCGGGGAAATACACCGAGTTGCCGCGCTTGACGGCCTCGCGGTCGAGCGCCGAGCCGGGCCGCACGTAATGCGCCACGTCGGCGATCGCGACCGTGAGGATGTGGCCGCCGGGATTGGCCGGATCGGGATCGGGGCAGGCATGCACCGCGTCGTCGTGGTCCTTGGCGTCGGCCGGATCGATGGTGAGGAGCGCAAGCTTGCGCCAGTCCTCGCGGCCTTCGACCGAGGCGGCCTTCGCCGCGTGGGCCTCGGCTTCGACCGCGACCGGAAACACATGCGGGATGTCGTGGGCGTGGATCGCGATCAGGCTCACCGCGCGCTCGGTCTTCAGCGAGCCGAGCCGCTCCTCGACGCGAGCGACGGGAAGGCCGAATCGCTGCTGCTGGACGCTGACCGCGATCAGGTCGCCGTCCTGCGCGTCCTTGGTCGCTTCGCGCGGGATCGAGAGCTCCTTGCCGAGCTGCTTCTTGTCGACCGGCACGAGCCGCCCGCCGCCGCCCGGCAGCGCGCGGAAGATGCCGATCGCGCGGGTCTTGGCCTTGTCGATGATCTTGATGACGCGACCGGTGTAGCGAACCTCGTCGTCACGGTTTTCCTGACGGATTTCCTGCACGCGCAGCAGCGCGCGGTCGCCGACGCCGGCCACCTCGTGCGGCCGCGCCTTGCGCGGCGTGGCGATGCGGATTTTCGGCACCGGGCCGTGCTCGTCCTCGTCCCATTCGGTCGGGGTGGCGAGCAACTCGCCGTCGCTGTCGCGGCCGGTGATGTCGGCGAGCGTGACCTCGGGAAGTCCGCCGGCCTTGTGCAGCTTCTTGCGCCGGGATTCGACGTGGCCCGCGTCGGCAAGCTCGCGCAGCACGCGCTTCAGCTCGACCCGGCGGTCGTTCTTCAGATTGAAGGCGCGGGCGATTTCGCGGGTGCCGGCCTTGCCGGGATGTTCGTTGATGAAGGCAAGGATCTGATCCTTGCTGGGAAACGGAATGCTTTTGGGTGGAGTGCGAACCAATGAATTGCCTGAATATCGTAGGGGCCGGGCGCGTTCAGCGCGCTCCGGCATCCTTGAATGTAGGGTGCGCGTGGCGGATTTGCCAGCGCGGCCGCTGAACGGCGGCGTTACTCGGCCGCCTCAACCTTCGCGGCCTTCTTCGATTTGCGGGGCGCCTTGGCGGTGCTGGCAGCGGCGCGCTTCTTCGGCTTGGGCACGGCTGCGGCCTTCGCCGCTGTCGCCCTCGCTGTCGTCTTTGCCCTTGTCTTTGCCGTCGCCTTCGCCGTCGTCTTCACTGGGGTCTTCGGGGCAGGGGCCTTTTTCGGGGCCGCTGCGGCGCGGGCCGGGCGCTTGCGGCGCGCGGAAGGCCGGCCGCCGGACCGCTCGGCCCGGGCGTCGACCAGGGACGCCGCTTCGTCGAGCGTGATGGTTTCCGGCGTCTTGTCGCCCGGCAGGTTGGCGTTGACGCCGTCGTGGCTGACATAGGGCCCGTAGCGGCCGTTCTTGGCGACGATCATGCCGCCCTTCTGCGGATGCTCGCCGAGCTGCTTGCCGGGATCGGCGCCGCGGCGTCCCTTGCCGGGGTTGGCTTTCTTCTCCTCGATCAGCGTCACCGCGCGATTGAGGCCGATGGAGAGGATGTCCTCGTCGGCGCTGATGTTGGCGTAGACCTTGCCGTGCTTGACGTAAGGTCCGAAGCGCCCGACGCCGGCGATGATGTCCTCGCCGTCTTCCGGATGCTTGCCGATGGTACGGGGGAGAGCAAGAAGCTTCACCGCGCGGTCGAGATCGATCTCGTCCGGCGCGACGCCTTTCGGCAGGCTCGCGCGCTTGGGCTTCACCGGCTTGCCGTCGGCGTCCTTGGTGGGTTCGCCGAGCTGCAGGTAGCTGCCGAAGCGGCCGGAGCGCACGGTGACTTCGAGCCCGGTGTCGGGGTCGTCGCCGAGCTTGCGCATGCCGCCGCCGTTGCCGTCCGGCCCGACCGAAAGCTGGCGGGTGAACTTGCATTCCGGATAGTTCGAGCAGCCGACGAAGCCGCCGAACCGGCCGAGCTTGAGCCCGATGCGGCCGTTCTCGCAGTTCGGGCACTTGCGCGGATCGCTGCCGTCCTTGCTCGGCGGGAACAGGTGCGGCGCCAGCATCTCGTCGAGCGCGTCGATCACCTGTGCGATGCGCAGGTCCTTGATGCCGCCGACCGCACCGGTGAAGTCGTCCCAGAAGGCGCGCAGCACGTCCTTGTAGGGCAGTTCGTTGTTGGAAATCTTGTCGAGCTGCTCTTCGAGGCCCGCGGTGAAATCGTATTCGACGTATTTCTGGAAAAAGTTCTCCAGGAACGCGGTCAGCACGCGGCCCTTGTCCTCGGGGACCAGGCGCTTCTTGTCGAGGCGCACGTAGCCGCGATCGCGCAGCACCTGCAGGATCGAGGCGTAGGTCGAGGGCCGGCCGATGCCGAGCTCTTCCATGCGCTTGACCAGCGACGCCTCCGAATAGCGCGGCGGCGGCTCGGTGAAATGCTGCGTCGCCTGGATTTCGCGCTTGGACAGCGTTTCGCCGGCCGACATCGCGGGGAGGCGGTTGGCGTCCTCCTCTTCGGACTTGTCGTCGGTGTCCTCGGTGTAGAGCGTCAGGAAGCCGTCGAACTTGACCACCGTGCCGGTGGCGCGCAGGTCGAGCACGCGCGAGCCCACCTTCGCCGTGATATCGACCGTGGTGCGCTCGAGCTCGGCGGATTCCATCTGGCTGGCGATGGTGCGCAGCCAGATCAGCTCGTAGAGCTTGGCCTGGTCCGGCTCCAGCACCTTGCGGACGTTGCCCGGACGGCGGGCGAGGTCGGTCGGGCGGATCGCCTCGTGGGCCTCCTGGGCGTTCTTCGACTTCGAAACGTACTGGCGCGGCGAGGACGGCACATATTGTCTGCCGTAGTCCTTCTCGATCACCTGGCGCGCGGATGCGATCGCCTCCGGCGCGATGTCGACGCCGTCGGTCCGCATATAGGTGATGAGGCCCACGGTCTCGCCGTCGATGTCGGTGCCCTCGTAGAGCCGCTGCGCGAGCCGCATGGTGTGCGCGGGCGCGAAGCCGAACTTGCGGCTCGCCTCCTGCTGCAGCGTCGAGGTCATGAACGGCGGGTAGGGGTTGCGCCGCGCGGGCTTCGCCTCGACCGAATTGACCGTGAAGGCCGCGGTCTCCAGCGCGGTCTTGAAGTCCTCGGCCTCTTTGCCCGAGCCGATGTCGAGGCGCTGGATCTTCCGGCCGTCGGCGCCGACCAGGCGCGCTTCGAACGTCTCGCTGCGCGGCGTCGCCAGCTGCGCCACCAGCGACCAGTATTCGCGGGCGACGAATTTTTCGATCTCGAGCTCGCGGTCGGAGACGAGCCGCAGCGCGACCGACTGCACCCGGCCGGCCGAGCGCGCGCCGGGGAGCTTGCGCCACAGCACCGGCGAGAGGGTGAAGCCGACGAGATAGTCCAGCGCCCGGCGCGCCAGATAGGCGTCGACCAGCGCGCCGTCGATCTGGCGCGGGTTCTTCATCGCCTCCATCACCGACTGCTTGGTGATGGCATTGAACACGACGCGCTCGATGGTCTGCTTCTTGATCGCGTTCTTTTCCTTCAGCACCTCCAGCACGTGCCAGGAGATCGCCTCGCCTTCGCGATCCGGGTCGGTGGCGAGGATCAGGCCGTCGGCGTTCTTGACCGCGCGGGAGATGTCGTTCAGCCGCTTGGCCGACTTGTCGTCGACCTCCCAGAGCATCTTGAAATCCTGCTCCGGATCGACCGATCCATCCTTGGCCGGCAGGTCGCGCACATGGCCGAAAGAAGCCAGCACCTCATAGCCGGGGCCGAGGTATTTGTTGATCGTCTTGGCCTTGGCAGGCAATTCAACAACGACGATTTTCATTGAAGTCCAATGGGTTGGAGGCCGTTCTTCGTCCGAATGCCGGCGAATTCGGCCATCCAACTCGCCGGGAACATGGGTAACTCATCGCCCCCTGTCAAATCGTGAAGGGTTGGACCGGCCCCGATCCGGGCCGGAAGTTACGGTGGACAAGCCGCTTTTTTCATACAACCTGAGCGAGATGCCAATAATCTATGCGCGCAAGTAAAACATTGCCTGCGATTGCCTTTCGGCCGCGGACCGGACGCACTCATGACGCAATCCCCGCCGGGTTCCGACGACCCGGACGCATCACAGGCGGCGGCCCAAAGAGCGCAGCAGGAGCGGATCTGGGCCGCGGGCCACATCGCCGAAACGAGCGCGAGCCTTGCGGCGCTCGCCAAGGAGCACCGGCTGGAAGCGCTCGGCTACCTCCTGGACATGGTCCTCATCGAGGCTGAGGCCCAAGTGCGCGGCCGCAATGGCCGCAGTTGAACGTGCGCGGCCGCAATGGCCGCAGTTAAACGTGCGCGGCCGCAACGGCCGCAGTTAGCAGGCTGCTGAAAAACTCCTGCCGTCATTCCGGGGCGCGCCGAAGGCGCGAACCCGGAATCCAGAACATCGGGATTTCCTGCTTTGCTGGATTCCGGGTCCGCCGCTTCGCGGCGTCCCGGAATGACCGCGGAGGGTTTTTCAGCAGCCTGCTAGAGGTCCGCGGCCATAACGGCCGCAGTTGAAGGCGGAACTCCTATTGCCGCTTCACGCCCATCCGATCCAGCAGCGTTGCGTTGGGATGGCCGTCGGTGACCAGGCCGTATTTCTTCTGCTCGGCGCGGACGAAGTCCCGCATCTTGAAATCGAGGTGCGCGGAGAACCGCTTCTGGTCGTAGCCGAGCGCGGCCAGCCGCTTCTGCAGGGCGATGCGGTCGTCGCGCGGAAGCTGGGTGGCATGCGCCGGCCACGGCGTGCGGATCGGGCCGCCGCCCTGCATCAGGTCGCTGAGATGGCCGATCGCGAGCGCATAGACGTCGGAGTTGTTGTAATCCTTGATGACCTCGTAGTTCGGCGTGACGATGAAGGCGGGTCCCGGCACGCCGGTTGGAAAGAACAGGACGCCGTCGCCGCTTGACGGGAAGCTCTTGCCGTCGGCGCGCCTGACCCCGAGCTTTGACCACTCCTCGAAGGTGGCGCGGCTCTTCATCAGGTCGAAGTCTTTGGGGACGATGACCTCGAAGCCCCACGGCACGCCCCACTTCCAGCCGCCCGCCGCCTTCATGAAGTAGTTCGCGGTCGAGGCCAGCACGTCCGGGATATTGGTCCAGATGTCGCGCTTGCCGTCGCCGCTGAAGTCGACCGCGTAGTCGACGAAGTTGGTCGGCATGAACTGGGTCTGGCCCATCGCGCCGGCCCACGAGGTGGCGAATTTCTCGCGCGCGATGTGGCCGTCCTGGATGATCTTCAACGCCACCAGGAGTTCGTCACGGAAATAGGGATCGCGATACTTGGCGAACGCCAGCGTGGCGAGCGAACGGATGCCGTCCCATTTGTCCTTCAGCGCGCCGTAGGACGTCTCCATTCCCCAGATCGCCAGGATCGTCCAGCGCTCGACCCGATACTTCTTCTCGACCGCGTCGAAGGTGGTGCGCCACTCCTGCTCTTTCCTCAGGCCGGTCTTCACATTCAGCGCCGAGGCGATCGACGTCACATAGGCGCCGGCGGGCTTGGCATATTCCGGCTGGCGCTTGGTGGTGGCGATCACGCGCGGGTCGGGCGTGACGCCCTGGAACGCGCTGTTGAAGGTGCCGCGCGAGATGCCCTTCTTCTGCGCGTCCTTCCACAGTTCGGCGATGAACTGGTCGAAGTCGAGGCCGCGGGTGTGAACGGCCTGGGCCTGCGCGGACGCAAGGGCGATCAACGACAGGAGAGCGGCGGCGAGTGTCCGAAGAATCATCCGGGCAGTTTACACCAGCGAGACGAGCCCGCCGCCGTGCCGTTGCAGCCGTCCGGCGAGTTCCAGCTCCAGCAGCACCGTGCGAACCACCGCGGGCGGCGACTGCGACAGCCGGATCAGGTCGTCGATGGTGACGGGCGAGGGGCTGAGCAGCCCCGTGATGCGCGCTCTCTGATCGTCCGGCGGTTCGGCCGCGCCGGGGGCACCTGCGTCGGGCTCCTCGAGCGACAGTTCGATCGGCTGGCCGAGGATCGGGCGCAGCACGGTGAGGACGTCGGCCGCTTCGGTGACCAGCGTCGCGCCCTGTTTCAGCAGATCGTTGGTGCCTTCCGCGCGCGGATCGAGCGGCGAGCCCGGCACGGCGAACACCTCGCGGCCCTGTTCGTTCGCCATCCGGGCGGTGATCAGCGAGCCGGAGCGGCGCGCCGCCTCGACCACGACGACGCCGAGCGACAGGCCCGAGATCAGCCGGTTGCGGCGGGGAAAATCGCTGCCGCGCGGCTGCCAGCCGAGCGGCATCTCGGTGACGGCCGCGCCCGCTGGCAGGATCGACTGCACCAGCGGCCCATGCTCGGGCGGATAGATGTGGTCATGGCCGCCGGCCAGCACCGCCACCGTGCCGATGGCGAGCGTTGCGCGATGCGCGCCGGCGTCGATCCCGCGCGCCAGGCCCGACACGACGGTGAAGCCCGCCGCGGCGAGATCGTAGGCGATGCGTTCGGCGAATTTGACGCCGGCCGCAGACGCATTACGGGAGCCGACGATCCCGATCATGGGCGTTGTCAGAACCTCGGCCTTGCCGCGCACGCCGAGCAGCGGCGGCGCGTCGTCGATCATCGCGAGCCGCTGCGGATAGCCGGGTTCGCAGAGCGCGATCAGCGTGACCCCGAGGCGTCGCGCGGCTTCGATCTCGCGCTCGGCCTCCTCGATGGTGCAGATGCGCCCGGGCTTCTTCGCGCCGCCGCGCCGCGCCAGGCCCGGCAAGGCGTCGAGCGCGGCTTTGGCGCTGCCGGTATGATTGAGGAGCGCACGGAAGGTGCGGGGACCCACATTGTCGCTACGAATAAGCCGCAGCCAGTCGAGCCGCTGCCCGTCCGTCAGCCGTGTCCCCGGCATGAACGCCTTTGCCGCCACTGAACCCTCACGCCATACGCTCACTGGGAGGATGGCGCGCGTGCCCGGTCCATGACAACCGCGCGGTATGCTCGGCGGCTGCGGTTTGTTAACCATCTTGGCGTAGCGTTCGACAGCCCAACCGCCGACCGAAGCGCCCTCAAATGTTTCCCCAGTCATTCACTGCCCGTGTCGGACAGCGCATGGCGATCTGGGGCGCCATGCTGGGCTTTTTGCTGCTTCTGTTCGCCACCACCGAATTCATCCAGGACCGCCAAGCCGACAGCATCATGGCGGAGCGCCAGCAGGCGACCGCCGCGGCGCTGCTGCATATCAACAGCCCGCCCGTGGGGAATGCCGGCGCCCACAACGAGCGCGCGAAGGCGCTGGTCACGGCGATCACCGACATCGACACCCGCCAAACGGGCTTCGCGGCGAGCCAGCGTCAGAACAAGATCCTGATCGTGCTGCTGGCAGTGTTCATCGTCGTGCAGATCGTGGTCCTGGAATACCGATTCCTGATCAAGCCGGTGACGCACATGGCGGCGGTGCTGCGCTCCAGCGCCCAGGCCCGCGACGAACTGGCCGGCTATGCGCGCCGGCACGACGAGATCGGCGCGTTTGCGCAGGCGCTGCGCGGCCATTTCGCGATGGTGGCGGAGCAGCAGAAGGCCGCCAGCGCCGACCAGGCGGAGCTGGCCGCGCGGCTCGCCAAGCAGGACGAACTGCGCCGCGAGAGCGTGTCCTTCCAGGACCAGATGGCGGACGTCGTCCGGCATCTCGAGGAGCACGCCCGGCGGATGTCGTCGGCGTCGGACAATCTCGCGACCATGTCGTCCAGCGCCGACACCCGCGCCGCGGCCTCGGCGCAGTCCACCGCGCGCGTCTCGGCGCACATCGACGTGGTGGCGTCCTCGATCCAGGACATCGCGGCGACCCTGTCGTCGGCCGCGGAAGACGCCGAGCACACCTCGAAGCTCGCCGCCGCGGCGCGGCAGGCGGTCGACGCGGCCAAGGACGATTCGCGCGCGCTCTCCGAAGCGGCGCGCACCATCGAACAGGTCATCGCGCTGATCGAGGACGTCGCCGGCCAGACCAATCTTCTCGCGCTCAACGCCACCATCGAGGCGGCGCGGGCGGGCGAGATGGGCCGCGGCTTCGGCGTGGTGGCGCATGAGGTCAAGCAGCTTGCGACGCGAACCTCGCGCGCGACCGAGGACGTGCGCAGCGGCCTGCAGGGGATCATGGCGGCGTCGCAGCGCATCGCCGATCGCGTGGCGCGGCTGGTCCAGTCGATCGATCAGGTCGCGCTCGTCGCCGACGCCATCGCCGGCTCGATGCGCAAGCAGGACGCCAATTCGCAGGCCATCACCTCGACCACGGCCAACACCGCCCACGACGTGCGCGACGTCGCCGCAACCGTGAAGGACGTGGCGGGCATGATCGGTGAAACCAGGCAGGCGGCCGACCTGGTGACCCGGGTTTCCACCGACCTCGGCCGGCAGGCGGGCGATCTGCGCACGGCGGTCGAGCGTTTCATCGAGACGACGCAGAGGATCGCCGCATGAGCTCGCTCGACGCCGTCCCGGACGGGGAAACCGCCAAAGAGATCGCACTGTCGGCTCCGATGCGGACCTACCGCGTCCCGGCGCAGGTGATGCATTGGGTCACCGCCGTACTGGTGTTCTGCATGATCGCGAGCGGGGTGATCGCCAAGCAGCTCGGCGAGGGGGACCTCGCCAATACGCTGATGAGCCTGCACAAGCTCACCGGCGCGGTGACGCTCGGGCTCATCGTGCTGCGCCTTCTCTATCGCGCATTCGGCGCCGCGCCGGCATGGGGCGCGCGCCTGAAGCGCCGTCCGGTGCTGCACTGGGGGCTTTACGCCGTGGTGATCGTCGTGCCGCTGCTCGGCTGGGCCGGCATCTCGGATTTCGGCGCGCGCGAAGTGGCGTTCGGCATCGTGCTGCCGCCGATCTGGCCGGAGGGCGCGGGCTATGACGAGATCCTGCTGCGCATCCACGCCTATGCGGCCTTCGCGCTGTTGGCGCTGGTCGCGCTGCATGTCGGCATCGCGATCCAGGACACCATGACGGCGGGACGTCCGGGCGGGCCGACCCACGGCGAGTGACGCGCGCCGATCGCGGTCGTCATCAACAAAATTCTTTGCCTTAAATCGATAAACAAATTCCTTTGCTTAATCCAACCGCGGAGCGCCTGCTCGCCGCCCGGATGCCGCCCGGCGCCGCTGCGAGGGCGCGCCACACCGAGCGCATCTCCGACGGCCTGCACTGTCGGCGACCCCCGCGGGCTGACGATCAGCGTTTATTGGCGGTTCAACGATCGACAAGGCCTCCTGCCGCCTTGATCGCATGCGGTCCCGGTTCACCGCTGCACGCCCGCCGCGGACAGCCGTTCTGCAGATCAGCGACAAGATCGGCCTCGCCTTCGAGCCCGATCGACAGGCGGAGCAGGCCGCCGGTGATGCCCGCGACGCGGCGCGCCTCTTCCGACATCCCGGCGTGGGTCATGGTGGCCGGATGTGCCACCAGGCTCTCGACACCGCCGAGCAACTCCGCGAGCGTGAAGACCTTCAGCGACTCCGACGAAGCGGCGAACCGCTTCGACGCCACCGGCCAGTTCGACGCTGAGCATGGCGCCGAAACCGGACTGCTGGGAACGGGCAATCGCATGGCCCGGATGCGTCGGCAGGCCCGGATAATAGCAGGCGCTCACGCCGGGGTGCCGCTCCAGCAGCGTCGCGATGGATGCCGCGGTCTGCTGCTGCCGCTCGATCCGCGCGAAACAGCGTGCGCAGACCACGCAGCGTCAGATAGGCGTCGAACGGCGCTCCGGTCACGCCCGTCATGTTGGCCCACGCGCGCAACGCTTCGAGATCCGCAAGCACTGCTGCGATCACCGCGCCGCCGACCACGTCGGAATGGCCGTTCAGGTATTTGGTGGTGGAATGAACCACGAAGTCGGCCCCGAGCGGCATCGGCCGCTGCAACGCCGGCGACATGAAGGTGTTGTCGACGACCACCTTGCAGCCGGCCGCCTTGGCCTGTCCCGCGACGGCGCGATGTCGACGATGCGCATCAGTGGATTGCTCGGCGTTTCGATCAGGATCATCGCCGGCGAAGCCGCGAACGCGCGGTCGAGCGCGTCGCCGCTGCTCTGGTCGACAAATTCGCACTCGCATGTGGCCGCGGTCGCGCCGAGCCGCCAGCAGACGATAGGTGCCGCCATAGCAGTCATGCGGTGCGATGACCAGATCGCTGCTGCAGAGCTGTCCGAACACCAGATCAAGCGCCGCCATTCCGGTGCCGTGTGCCGCGGCCGGCGCCTTCTACGCGTCGGCCAGTTCCGCCCGGCCAGTCCCGTGTCGGATTCGCCGTTCGCGTATAGTCATAGGCGCCGCTGCGTTCGAAGCCGGCAAAGGCAAAGGTGCTCGAAGATAAGCCGGCGGCACGACCGCGCCGAACGCCGCGTCGGTTGCGATGCCGTTGGCGGCGGCGATGGTCTGAGGCGCCTTGGAATTGGACATGAGGAATGTCTCGCTGGCGACGGGCGCAGAAGCAAACAGAACTGCGAATGTTATGCGGAATCTGTGAAGTGTGCCTGCAAATCGCCCCAACGATGCAGCGCGCTGCGGGTTTTTGCGGCGATCACGGCAGACGGCATAGGAGACGCCGTTCCGATGCTTTGAGGCCCTTCGCCTCACGCGAGCCAAAATGCGCGCCATCCGGGTTTCGCAGGCTGGCTGCGGTCGTTCGAACCGATAGATGACTGCTTCGTCTCTGACCACCAGCACCGTACAGCCGAATAGCACCTCAAAAAATATCGAGGTCGCGTGCGGCCACGACTTTGCCTTTGTAGGCTTGCCGGATTTCCTCGACCAGAACATCCTTCGCTCCGCTGGTGTGTTCTTCTTTGGCATGCGAGCGGTGATAAGTGACCAGCAATCCCGGTTTCACCGCGTTGGCAATCTCTGCCAGTTCGACCGACGACGTGTGATGCCGGCGGCGGAATTCCGGGGTAGGCCGGGTCACGTTGCGCACTTCCTCCACCGAATAGGCCTCGTGGATCAGCACATCGCAGCCGCGGCTGTTGTCGAGCAGCGCTTGCGTTGGCGCGGTGTCACCGGAAATCACGATGGCGCGGTCGGGTGTGTCGAACCGATAGCTGAAGGAGTTGACCATTTCCTCATGCCGCGCGGGGAACGCCGTAACCGTGACGTTGCCGTCCCGATACACCACGCCGGGCGCAATCTCGTGGGTGTTGACCTTGTAGCCGGTCGGATTGTGCTGGTTGAGGCCGCCGGTGCGGCCGTCGATGTCCACCTGCCAGGCCTTGAGCACGTGCCCGGTCATGGCCCCGATGCCCTTCGGGCCATAGACCGCGAGCGGTTCGCGCCGGCCCATCACCCACGGAGTGAAGATCAGATCGGGATAGCCGATCGTGTGATCCGAATGCATGTGCGTCAGAAACACCGTCCTGATGTTGATGCCGCCATAGCCGAGCGCGGCCACGCCTTTCTCGTAGGCCGCCGTCGCGCGCCGGATGACGCCGGCGCCGAAATCGATGAGGTAAGGCACGTCGTTGACGATGATGGCCGTTGCCGGACCGGAGCGGCCGGGATCGGGACGCGGCGTCCCTGTTCCGAGCATGACAATCTGGGTTGACCATGATCTGGGCATCCATGCGCCCATCAATCGGCGCGCATTCCGGTTGCCTCGATGACCTTGGCCCACAGTCGGGTGTCGGCCTCGAGGCGAGCCTTGACCTCTGACTCCGGACACGGCCGACGACATCCATATTCACTGGGCGGAACCGCTCGATGAGATCTGGCGATTGCAATGCGCTTAGCACCTCGCGTTCGATCAGCGCGGCGACCGGCTCCGGAGTGGCGGCTGGCGCGAGCAACACGAAGTAGGTGTCGCGGCTGAAAGTCATATCCCGCTTCCGCAATGGTTGGAATCTCCGGAGCCACCGGCGCCGCTGGGCCGACGATACGGCCAGCCCCTTCAAGCGCCCGGCGCGGATATGTTCGATCACGCCGGCCGTGCCCACGAAACCGACCTTGATCTGGCCGGCAGCCAGATCGACAGCGAGCTGTGCATTTCCCCGATACGGGACCGGTGTGGCGGGAAACCCCGCCATCATGCGGAACAGCTCCATGGTGAGGTGGCCCGGACTGCCGTTCCCGCCATGCGCGTAGCTCACGGGATTCGTTCCTTGGCATAAGCGACGAATTCAGCCACGGAATTGACCGGGATCGAAGGATGCACGACCAGCATGTTCGAGCTCGTGGCCATGATCGCCAGCGGGCGCAAATCTGCGTGCGGATTGAACGACAGATTTTTATATAGCGTCGGATTGACGGTCAGTGTCGTGTCAAGCGCGACGAGCAATCGTGGTGCCGTCGGGAGCGGAGCGGGCGACGAACTCGGCCGCGAGGTTGCCGCCGGCACCCACGCGGTTGTCCACGATGACGGTTTGCTTGAGCGCCGCCGACAGCTTATCCGCCAGCGCGCGCGCCAGGATGTCGTGCGGCACGCCCGCCGGCCGGTCGACCACGAGCCTGATCGCACGCTGCGGATAGGACTGCGCCGAACTGCCCCGTTGCGGCCAGGACGATCAATCCGGCGGCCGCGATGCTGGCAAGCAGGGGGATCGTCGCGTGGCCATGGTCATCTCCATTGCCGCGGGTGCAGCGGATCGCGGGGCTCGATCGACCGTGCCTCCTTTTGGCTTAGCGTAAAAGTTCTATTATCCTTCATCTGGTTAGCAGTTCTGCTAAGGGAAACGCCATGCGCTGGAACGACCGGATCGGCCGCCGCATCAAGCTGAGCGACCTGCATATCCTGGTCGCGGTGGCGCAATCGGGAAGCATGGCGAAGGCGGCAAGTGCGCTTGCGGTCTCGCATCCCGTGGTCTCGCGCTCGATCAGCGATCTCGAACACACCCTCGGCGTGCGCCTTCTGGAGCGAAACCCGCGCGGCGTCGAACTGACCGAATACGGCCGCGCCATGCTCCATCGCAGTCATGCTGCCTTCGACGAACTGCGGCAGGGTGTGAAGGACATCGAATTCCTGTCCGATCCGACCGTGGGTGAAGTGCGGATCGGAGCCAGCCCGCCGCTGGCAGCCAGTTTCGTGTTCGCCGTCATCGACCGGCTGTCCCGGCGCTATCCGCGCATCGTGTTCCGTGTCGTCGCCGATGAAACAAGTCAACGGTCCACCGGCAGAATTTGGCCGAGCGGGCCGTCGATCTGCTGATCTTCCGAAAAGTCCCGACCGTGGTCGACGAACAGACCAGCTTCGAATTTCTGTTCGACAGCCCTTATGTCGTGGCAGCAGGTGCGAGCAGCCCTTGGGTCAAGCGGCGGCGCATCGCGCTTGCGGAACTGATGGATGAGTGTGGGTTCTGCCGGCGCCTGACGATGCATTCGGGTCGTTCGTGACCGACGCCTTTCGTGCCGCAGGGCTCGATTATCCGCGCGCCACCGTCATCACGGCTGCTCTCGAAATGCGCGCCAATCTTCTGCGAACGGGTCGCTATCTGTCGGTCATTCCGGAGTTCTGGCTGCAACTTCCCGACCGGCATCCTTTTCTCAGGAAACTGCCCGTCGAATTGCCGATCGCGAGCGCGCCGATCGGCATCGTTACTCTGAAAAATCGCAAACCGAGCCCGGTGGTGCAGCACTTCATCGACGGCTGCACGAGAAGCCGCGAAGTCGATGCCAAGGCGGACGCCGCGCCGTCCCGCGTTGCGTTGAACCCGCGACGCCTTGTTCGATCACCTTGTCGGCGTCGCGGCCTTCGCACTCTGGGCTGTGGTCATGGCGTCCGACGCTCGTGCTCTATATCCCGATCGACCGGTGCGCTTTGTGGTCGGCTTTGCAGCAGGTGGAGTCCCGGATTTGTCTGCGCGCATTTTCGCGCAGAAACTGTCGTCGTTGCTCGGCTACCCCGTTCATCGTGGAGAACCGGACCGCTCCGCCGGCGATATTGCGGCTGTTCAGGTGGCCGGCGCGGCGCCCGACTCCACACGCTTCTTCTTGCAGCTGTCAGTCAGTTCGCGATCTATCCGCATTTGTATTCCTACTTGACCGATCCGCTCTTTAGTGCTGTCGCCCTTGTCGTCTCTTGTTTCTTATCAGTTTTATCTCTCTATCCACCCAGGCTTGCCAGTCCAGAGCTTTCCGGCATTCATCGATGACGCACGTAAAGCCCATCCTACGCTTGCCTACGGCTCTGCCAGCAACAGCAGCCAGGGCACCTCAGCATGCAGATGTTGTTAACGCGCGCAGCGATCGTCGATTGGCCGATTTTCGGTTCGGTGCCGGCGATCAGCCGCTGGATATTGCCGCGATGCATGACCCAGACGATTGCGGTCAGCACGGCAAACAGCAGCGCCGGTTTTGCGCCGGCGAAAAACCACAGCAGCACCGGCGTCGCCGCGCTTGCGACCAGGCCGGACAATGACGAATAGCGGGTGAGGGCGGCGACCGCGGCCCAGATCGCGCTGAACGCGAGCGCGACCAGCCACGACACGGCGATCAGCACGCCGATATAGGTCGCGACGCCCTTGCCGCCCTTGAAGCCGAGCCAGACCGGAAAGACGTGACCCAGGACGGCGGCGAGACCGGCGACAAGCCCGGCGTCCGCGCCGCCGAGCCGGTTCATCAGCAGAACCGCGGCCGTGCCCTTGAGCATGTCGCCCAACAGCGTTGCCGCGGCGAGCCCCTTGCGCCCGGTGCGCAGCACATTGGTCGCGCCGATATTGCCGGAGCCGACCGAGCGGATATCGCCGCCGCCCGCCAATTTGGTCAGCAGCAGGCCGAACGGGATCGAGCCGAGCAGATAGCCCACGATCAGAGCGATGGCGATTTGGCTGAAATCCACGACCGTCCTCCCCCGCGGGGGAAATACTACACGACTTCGTAGACCGTGCGCCCGCCGACGATGGTGCGCACCGCGCGGCCCAGCATCCGCGCCTCGTCGAACGGCGTGTTGCGGCACTTCGATTTCAATTCGTCGCGGTCGAGAATCCAGGGCACGTCCGGGTCGATCACCACCACGTCGGCCGGAGAGCCGGGACGGAGCGTTCCGCCGGGCAGGCCGAGCAGTTCGGCGGGCTTGGTGGAGAGCGCTTTCAGCACCGTCATCAGCTTGAGCTCGCCGGTCTGTGTCAGCCGGAGCGCCGCGGGCAGCATGGTCTCGATGCCGACCGCGCCGGGGGCGGCCTCCGCAAACGGCAGGCGCTTGACCTCGACGTCCTGCGGATTGTGGTCGGACATCACCACGTCGATCAGCCCGCTTTCGAGCGCCTCGACCATCGCGCGGCGGTCTTCCTCGTTGCGCAGCGGCGGCGCCAGCTTGAAGAAGGTCCGGTAGGCGCCGACGTCGATCTCGTTCAGCGCCAGATGGTTGATCGAGGCGGAGGCGGTGACCGCCAACCCTGCAGTCCTTGGCGCGCTTCAGCACTTCGAGCGATTCCGCGCAGGTCAGGGAGGCGGCGTGGTAGCGGCCTTCGGTGAGGGCGACGAGCCGCATGTCGCGCTCGAGCATGATGGTCTCGGCGGCCTTCGGCGCGCCGATCAGCCCCAGGCGCGCGGCGAACTCGCCCTCGTTCATCACGCCCTCGCCGGTGAGGTCCGGGTCCTCGGTGTGGTGCACGATCAGCGCGTCGAAATCGCGGGCGTAGGTGAGCGCACGCCGCATCACCTGGGCGTTGGCGACGCTGCGCGCGCCGTCGGTGAAGCCGACCGCGCCGGAGGCCTTGAGCAGGCCGATCTCCGTCATCTCCTGGCCCATGAGGCCCTTGGTGAGGGCCGCCATCACCTGCACGTTGACGATGCCGGTGTCGCGGGCGCGGCGCATGATGAAGTCGACGATGGTCGGATCGTCGATCGCGGGCTCGGTGTCGGGCTGGCAGACGATGGTGGTGACGCCGCCGGCGGCCGCGGCCTGGCTTGCGGATGCGATGGTCTCGCGGCCTTCCGCGCCGGGCTCGCCGACGAAGGCGCGCATGTCGATCAGGCCGGGGGCGACGATCTTGCCGCGGCAGTCGACCACCTCGGTGCCTTCGGGCACGCCGGCAGCGCCGATGCCGCGCTTGGCCTCGCGCACCACGCCGTCGGCGAGCAGGAGGTCACCCGCGAGATCGAGATCGCGCGACGGGTCCATGATCCGCGCATTGGCGAGCAGGATCGGGCGGCGGTCGCGGCGATCGATCAGCATCAGTATTGCTCCGTCATTCCGGGGCGCGCCCATAAGCGCGTTGACGCGCGTCTTCGACGCGCTATGGGCGCGAACCCGGAATCCAGACAGGAATTCGGAATGTGCATCTGGATTCCGGGTCCGGCGCTGCGCGCCGTCCCGGAATGACGGTTGAGAGAACTACGCATTCGGCAAATTCCGCGACAGCGCTTCGAGCACCGCCATGCGGACGGCGACGCCCATCTCGACCTGTTCGCGGATCAGCGACTGCGCGCCGTCGGCGACGAGGGAGTCGATCTCGACGCCGCGGTTCATCGGCCCCGGATGCATCACCAGCGCGTCGGGCTTGGCATAGGCGAGCTTCTTCTGGTCGAGGCCGAAATAGGCGGCGTATTCCTGCACCGAGGGCACGAACGAGCCGTTCATGCGCTCGCGCTGCAGCCGCAGCATCATCACGATGTCGCAGCCGTCGAGGCCCTCGCGCATGTCGCGGGTGACCTCGACGCCGAACCGCTCGATGCCCACCGGCAGCAGCGTCGACGGCGCGACCACGCGCACGCGGGCGCCCAGCGTGTTGAGCAGGATGATGTTGGAGCGCGCGACGCGCGAGTGCAGGATGTCGCCGCAGATCGCGATGGTGAGCCCTTCGATCGGGCCCTTGCGGCGGCGGATGGTCAGCGCGTCGAGCAGCGCCTGGGTCGGGTGCTCGTGCTGGCCGTCGCCGGCATTGATCACCGAGCAATCGACCTTTTGCGCAAGCAGCGCGACCGCGCCAGAAGAATGATGGCGCATCACGATCAGGTCGGGATGCATGGCGTTGAGCGTCACCGCGGTGTCGATCAGCGTCTCGCCCTTGCGGATCGACGACGAGGACACCGACATGTTCATCACGTCGGCGCCGAGCCGCTTGCCGGCCAGCTCGAACGAGGCCTGGGTCCGGGTCGAGGCCTCGAAGAACATGTTGATCAGCGTGCGGCCGCGCAGCGCCGCGGTCTTTTTCTCGATCTGGCGGTTGAGGGTGACGAATTCCTCGGCGAGGTCGAGGAGGCCGACGATGTCGGAATGCGAAAGCCCCTCGATGCCCAGCAAATGACGGCTGCTGAGGACGAATGTGGACTTGGGCGCAATGTTCATTAAAGCGTGTCGTATAGGCGCATGGGGGGTACCCCGCAAGGGCGGGGAAGAATCATCCCCAGCCTATCGGCGAGATCGCGGCGCCTTCCGCCGCATTCGGTTAAAATGCCCGGCAGGTCACAGCCACATGGCCCGCTTCGACAGGCAAGAAGTTCCCAACCAGTCGCCGCCGTTCGCGGACGTCGACCTGTTTGCCATCGACCGGGCGCTGCAGGAGGCGGTATCCGCGAACGGGGCGGGCGGCGAGGCCGCCGCGCTCGGCGCCTTCGGGCGGCGCTGGGGTTCGGCCGGGATGTTCGAGCAGGCGCGGCTCGCCAACGAATATCCGCCGCGGCTCAAGACCTTCGACGCGCAGGGCCGCCGCAGCGACACCGTCGAGTTTCATCCGGCCTATGACGCGTTCATGGCCGAGAGCATCGCCGCGGGGCTTCACGCCTCGACCTGGCAGGCCGATGCATCGCGTGCGGCAGCTCCGGCCGAGGTCGCGCGCGCGGCGCGCTTCTACATGGTGGCGCAGGTGGAGAACGGCCATCAGTGCCCGGTGACCATGACGCGGGCGTCGGTGGCGGGCTTTGGCGGCGAGCCTTCGCTGGCCAAAATGCTGATGCCGAAGCTGCTGTCGCGACACTACGACCCGATGCTGCGGCCGTGGCGCGAGAAGACCGGCATCACGCTCGGCATGGGCATGACCGAGAAGCAGGGCGGCACCGACGTGCGCACCAACACCACGCGCGCCGAGCCCGACGGCGACGCCTTCCGCATCACCGGCCACAAGTGGTTCATGTCGGCGCCGATGTCGGACGCTTTCCTGATGCTGGCGCAGGCGCCGGGCGGGCTCACCTGTTTCTTCCTGCCGCGCTTTGCGCCGGACGGACGCGTCAACGCGCTGCATTTCCAGCGGCTGAAGGACAAGCTCGGCAACCGCTCCAATGCCTCGTCCGAGGTCGAGCTCGACGACGCCTATGCGTTGCGGGTCGGCGAGGAGGGCGCGGGCATCCGCACCATCCTGCCGATGGTGCAGCTCACGCGGCTCGATTGCGCAATCTCGTCGGCCGGCATGATGCGGGCTGCGGTGTCGCGGGCGATGCATCACTGCCTCTATCGTCATGTGTTCGGCAGGCCGCTCGCCGATCAGCCGATGATGCGCGCCGTGCTGGCCGACATGGCGCTCGAGGTCGAGGGCGCGGTCGCATCCGTGATGCGGCTCTGCCGCTCGTTCGACCAGGCGGCGGCGTCGCCTGCAGAAGCCGCGCGGGCTCGGCTGCTGACGCCCGCGATCAAGTACGCCGTGTGCAAGGCTGCGCCCGCGCTGGTGTACGAGGCGATGGAATGCCTCGGCGGCAACGGCTACGTGGAAGACGGCGCGATGGCGCGGCTCTATCGCGAAGCCCCGGTCAACGCGATCTGGGAAGGCTCGGGCAACGTGATGGGTCTCGACGTTTTGCGCGCGCTGTCCCGCGACGGGGAGGCGGCGCGCGCGGTGATCGCTGAACTTGCGAACGAAGCGAAGGGCCTGCCGGGCGTGATGGACGCGGTGGACTTCATCGCCGAGACCCTGGCGGGCGAGGCCGATGCGCGCGCCGGTGTCGAGTGTCTTTACCGGCTCGCGGCGACCGCGGCGCTCGCAGACCGCACGACCGGAGACGTCGCGGCGCTGTTCGCCCGCACCTGGCTTGCCGGCGGGCATCGTGGTGCGACGTACGGCACGGCGGGCCTCGATGAGGCCGGAACCTCGCTGCTGCTTGGCCGAATCCTTCCGGATTCCTGAAGCAACGCGCTCCAAAAGCCGATCACGGCAACGTGTCCCGGCCCCGCCGGACGGCGGAACATCGGCTTTTGCATCGCGTTGAACTGGCGATCCCTGCGGTGCTCGCAGCGCAGGCGGGCGGCGTCATGTGCCCGGCTTACACATGTGCCCGGCTTACAAGCGTAAAAACGACGAGCGAGGAAAAATTGCCATGAACAACTTTGCCAAATCCGCGCTGGTGCTGGGCGCAATCGGCACCATTGCACTCGGTTCGACGACGCCATCCGAGGCCCGCTCGGGTCGCTGGGTCGCGGGCGCGGCGGGCTTTGCCGTCGGTGCCGTGGTCGGTGCGGCGGTGGCGAATGCCGCGGCCTACAACAGCGGCTACTACTACGGCGGTCCGTATGCGTATGACCCGGGCTATGCTTACAGCCCGGCCTATGTGGGTCCGGCGCCAGTCGTGACGTATTCGCCGGCCTACGTGCAGCCGGTGCAGTATCGCGACCCGGCTTTTGCTTACACTGCGGATCCGAACTATCGGACCTACAGTTCCGCACCCGGCTATGACGCTTACGCCTACGCGCCGGGTTACAACACCTACGGCTATGCGCGGGGACGTGGCGACTACTACAGCCGGACGCGGAGCGCGCCGCGTCATTACGATCCGGGCGCGGGCTACAACAGCAACACCGTTGCGCCGTTCCAGGACTGGCGCATGCAGGGCAACGATTACTAGGGGAAGGCACCGCAGACAAAACAAGAGTGCTGAAAGGTGCAGTTGAAGGGCCGGCGCAAGCCGGCCTTTCGGCTTTTCGGCGCGTTGCGGCCGCGGGGTTGACAGAACAGGATTTGGATTTTATTCCTCATCCTGCGTTTGGAAGAGCGTCAAACCAATGAGGGGCAGTTGGCAAAAGCAACCATAGCGGCGGGCGGAGAGAACCCAACCTTGGATTGTATCATCTCAAATGCAACCGGAAATAGCAGAAAGACCAAACAAACCCATTTTACATGAGCGGCTGTCAGGGCGGTGCCCGCGTCACCGGTCTAAAGCTGTGCCAGCCGGTCGAGCGCGCCTTGCAGGATGAAGATCGCCGCGTGCTGGTCGATCACGGCGGCCCGCTTCTTGCGGCTTACGTCGGCCGCGATCAGTTCGCGCTCGACCGCGGCAGTGGAAAGCCGTTCGTCCCACAGCGCGATCGGCAGTGCGGTGAGTTTGGCGAGATTGCGCGCGAAGGCGCGGACCGACTGGGCGCGCGGGCCTTCGCTGCCGTCCATGTTGAGCGGCAGGCCCAGCACGAAGCCGACACATTTGCGCTCGCCGGCGAGCGCCAGCAGCCGCTGCGCATCCAGCGTGAAGGTCTTGCGCGCGATGGTTTCGACGCCGGTGGCAAGCCTGCGGTCGGCGTCCGAGGTGGCGACGCCGATGGTCTTGGTGCCGATATCGAGTCCGAGGAGCGAGCCGCGCGACGGCAGGTGAGGGGCGGCGTCGGCGACGGTCAAAATCAGTGCGGCGCTCGGCGCGGCCATCAGGCCTTCACGAAGCGGATGCGGGTGCCCCAGGGGTCGGCGGTCTCGATGCCGCCGGGCGCGGCTGCGACCGGCGCGTTGGCGTCGCGCAGCTTGGCCGCCATCGCGTCGACGGCGCCGGGCTCCGACAGCTCCATCGAGAACCAGCCAAGGCCCGCCCGGTCGGGATCGCGGGCACCCGCGCCGTCGCTGTGCCAGACGTTGGCGCCGACATGATGATGGTAGCCGCCGGACGACATGAAGGTCGCGCCGCCGCGCCGCCTGGTGAGCCCAAGCCCGATCGGGCCGCGATAGAACTGCTCGGCCTGCTCGACGCTGCCGACCCGCAGATGAATGTGTCCGATGCGAAGCCCCTCGGGCGCCGCCGGATAGGTCGCGGTGGCGCGGTCGACCTCGTCCAGGATCGCCTCGATGTCGAGCTGGTTCGTTTTCATGACGACGAGGCCGTCAGCCCAGGTCCAGCGTTCGGCCGGCCGGTCGTTGTAGACCTCGATGCCGTTGCCCTCGGGATCGTCGAGATAGAACGCCTCGCTCACGCCGTGGTCGGACGCGCCGGTGATCGGCACGCGGTTGCGGGCGATGTGCATGATCCAGCGCGCATGGTCCTGCCGCGTCGGCATCAGAAACGCAGTGTGATAGAGGCCCGCGGTCGAAGGATCGTCGGGCAGCGCGTCCGGCCGGTGCTCGATCTCAAGCAGCGTCACCCCGCCGGTGCCGAGGCGTGCGAGCTTGCCGGTGCGCTCCGTCACCGTGAGGCCGAGCAGATCGCGATAGTAATTCGTCAGCCTGTCGAGATCGCGGGCGATCAGGCCGACCGTGCCGATGTGCAGCGGCGTGCGGTTGGCAAAGGTCGGCAGCGCGGAGGGATTGGGGGCGTCCATCGGGTCTATATCGGCGCTTGCGGGGTCCGTTTCAACCGAATTGGGCAGTCAGCGCTTGGGCTTTCGGGAAAGATACTTGCGCAGCGAGCCGCTGTCGCCGCGGAAGTCGTCGATCCGCCAGCCGTCGGCGGTCATCACCAGCGCGAGGGTGATCAGCCCGTCGTTGACCGCCGCCTCGTTTTTGAACCTGACCGTGGCGACGGCCCGGGCCGGTGCCACGTCCTGCACTTCGACCGTGAAGGACTTGATGTCGGAGTCCTGCGCGTCGATGAAGGGGTTGCTGTCGAGCCTGGGCGGCTGGCCGCGCCTGGCGGCAGCCTTGGCGTCGGCATCGATTAGTTTCATCAGTCCGGGCGTGATGACCTGCCGGGCCTTGGGCGAATTGATGAGGATGCCGTTGGCGCCGATGAAGTTCTGATAGATCGCAGTCACGAATGCCTTGGGATCGTCGGTCGCCCACGCGGGCAGGACAGCCGAAACCAGGACCGCGAGAAGCGCAATGGCGTGGTGCAAAACGGGTCGCATCGGCAATGCCGTCCCGGTCCGGAAATGCGCTGGCGCGGAGGCGCTATCATGCCTACCTTTGCGGCAAGTCCAAGAGGCCTGAAACCGCGCAGTTCGAGGCGGTTGCCGGGGGATTCCCGGCTCTGCTATATGCGCCACAGGCGGGTGATTTCCGCCGGTCCGGGAAGCCGAAGAGACGCCTGATGTCCATCGACGCCGCCACCGTCCGCCGTATCGCGCATCTGGCGCGGGTCGCGGTTGCCGACGACGAGGTCGAGCATCTGCGCGGCGAGATCAACGCGATCCTGTCGTTCGTCGAGCAGTTGTCCGAGGTCGATGTCGAGGGTGTCGAGCCGATGACCTCGGTGACGCCGATGGTGATGAAGAAGCGGCACGACGTGGTGACCGACGGCAACGACGCCGACGCGGTGCTGCGCAACGCTCCGGCGACGGAGCACAACTATTTCTTGTTCCCAAGGTGGTTGAATGACGCGCGAAGCGCGGCATTCAACCATCCCCGGGCGAGCGCAGCGAGACCCGGGGATCTCGCGCAACTGGACGTGGTGGTGAGCTGATGTGCATGGCCTGTGAGGAGATGCAGCTCTTCTACGCCTATCTCGATGCGGTCGAGGAGGCGAAGCGCAAGGCGCAGCCGTGGGAGTGCGAGGTGACGCTCATTCCGCAGGGCGACGAGGCGGCGGCTGCCGGCCCCGGCAGCCAAGCCCGCGAAGCCCGCCGGTTCCGGTTTTGCCTGCGACGAGACCGAATGAGCGAACTGACCGCGCTCACCATTGCGGCCGCGCGCGATGGGCTGAAGCAGAAGAAATTCTCCGCCGTCGAACTCGCCGACGCGCATCTGGCGGCGATCGAGAAGGCGCGCTCGCTCAACGCTTATGTGCTGGAGACGCCGGAGCGGGCGCTGGCCATGGCGAAGGCGTCCGACGCGCGCATCGCCAGGGGCCATGCCGGGCCGCTCGAAGGCGTGCCGCTCGCCATCAAGGACATGTTCTGCACCGAGGGCGTGCGCACGACGGCCTGCTCGCACATCCTCGACAATTTCGTGCCGACCTATGAATTGACGGTGAGCGCGCATCTGTGGCGCGACGGCGCGGTGCTGCTCGGCAAGACCAACAACGACGAATTCGCGATGGGCTCGTCGAACGAGACCTCGTTCATGGGCACGGTGACGTCGCCGTGGCGGCGCAAGGGCTCGAACACGCCGCTGGTGCCGGGCGGCTCGTCCGGCGGCTCGGCCGCGGCGGTGGCGGCGCATCTGTGCCTCGGCGCGACCGGCACCGACACCGGCGGCTCGATCCGCCAGCCCGCGGCCTTCACCGGCATCGTCGGCATCAAGCCGACCTACGGGCGCTGCTCGCGCTGGGGGATCGTCGCGTTTGCGTCCTCGCTCGACCAGGCCGGGCCATTCGCGCGCACGGTGCGCGACACCGCGATCATGCTGCGCTCGATGGCGGGCCACGATCCGAAGGACACCACCTCGGTCGACGTTCCGGTGCCGAACTACGAGGCGGCGGTCGGCCGGTCGATCAAGGGCAAGCGGATCGGCATTCCGAAGGAATACCGGATCGACGGCATGCCGGCCGAGATCGAGACGCTCTGGGAGCAGGGGCGGGCCTGGCTCAAGGCCGCCGGCGCCGAGCTGGTCGAGGTGTCGCTGCCGCACACCAAATATGCGCTGCCGGCCTACTACATCGTCGCGCCCGCGGAGGCGTCGTCGAACCTCGCGCGCTACGACGGCGTGCGCTACGGCCACCGGGTGCCCGGCCGCGACATCATCGGCATGTACGAGAACACGCGGGCGGGCGGTTTCGGCAAGGAGGTGCGCCGCCGCATCATGATCGGCACCTACGTGCTCTCCGCCGGCTACTACGACGCCTACTATCTGCGTGCGCAGAAGGTCCGCACGCTTGATCAAGAAGGATTTCGAGGACTGCTTCGCCAAGGGCATCGACGCGATGCTGACGCCGGCGACGCCGTCGGCGGCGTTCGGCGTCGGCGAGAAGGGCCAGGCGGATCCGATCGAGATGTATCTCAACGACGTGTTCACGGTGACGGTGAACATGGCAGGCCTTCCCGGCATCGCGGTGCCCGCGGGCACCGACGGCCAGGGCCTGCCGCTCGGCCTGCAGCTGATCGGCCGGCCGTTCGACGAGGAGACGCTGTTCTCGCTCGGCCAGGTGATCGAGGACGCGGCCGGACGGTTCACGCCCGGGAGATGGTGGGCTTAGAAACCCGTCACTGCGGCTCGATCTTGGCGATCTTGACGTAGTGCTCCCAGTCCTTGACGTCCTTCGCCATGCGCGCCTGGCCCTCGTCCGGCGTGCTGATGTAGGGATCGCCGCCGAACTGGTTGAGGAATTTCTTGGTTTCCTCGGTGGCCAGGATCTCGTTGAGCCACTTGTTCAGCCTGTCGACCACGGGGCGCGGCGTCGCCGACGGCACCATGGCGGCGAACCAGCCCATCATCTCCACGCCGGGCGTGCCGGCCTCGGTCATGGTCGGGAGTTCGGGCACCGCCTGCATGCGTTTCGGCGTCGAGACCGCGAGCGAGCGCAGGCGGCCCGCGCGCGCCTGCGACAGTGCGAACACCGGGTCCATCATGCCGTAGTCTAGCCGGCCGCTCGCGAAGTCGTTGATGCTGTCGTTGGCGGTGCGGTACGGCACCTCGACCGCGGTGATGCCGGTCGCCTGCTTGTACAGGTCGCCCATCACCTTGCCGGTGGTGTTGGACTGCGCGTAGCTCGCCTTGTCGCCCTTCTGCTTCATGGCCGCGGTGAGCTCGGCGAGCGTCTTGTGCGGGCTATCGGCCGGCACCATCACCATGAACGGCTGCTGGTTGAGGGTCGCTGCCACCTGCAGGTCCTTCACCGCATCGAACGGCCGGCGCTTGAACAGGTGCTGGTTGGCGGCGACGGCGGAGGCGGCGTGGACGTGCACGGTGTGGCCATCTGGCTTGGCGCGCGCCGTGAACTCGGCCGCGATATTGCCGGCGGCGCCGACCTTGTTTTCCACGATCACGGGGCGGCCGGCGAGCGGGCGCAGCTTTTCCGCAAAATAGCGCACCAGCACGTCGGCGCCGCTTCCGGCCGGGAAGCCGCAGATGAAGCGGATGTCCTGGGTCGGATAGTCCTGCGCGCGCGCAGGCGATGCGCAGGCGAGCGCGGCGAGGCCGAGCGCCACGACGGCGGCCGCCGATGTCCATGCTGTCCTTGTCATGGCTTTCCTCCTCTGAACGTCTGTTCTGTTGGGCATCGGCCCATCATGGCCAGCCGCCGATCTCCAGTCCGGATTATTCCCGCCGCGCGGCTAAACGCAATGTGACGTCGTGCCCATGTCAGTGACCATATCACTGCTGGAACGCCTGCTCGCGGGTTTTGCGGAACTGTGGCAGCACGATCAGCGCCACCGCCGCGAGCGACATCCCGAGCAGCACGACCGAGATCGGCCGCTCGATGAAGATCAGCGGGTCGCCGCGTGACATCACCAGCGACCGCCGCAGGTTCTCCTCCATCAGCGGCCCGAGAATGAAGCCGAGCACCAGCGGCGCCGGTTCGCAGCCGAACCGCACCAGCAGATAGCCGAACACCGCGAACAGCGCGGTGAGGAGGAGCTGCGCGGCTTCCGTGTTGGTGCTGTAGACCCCGATCACGCAGAACAACAGCACCGCCGGATACAGCAGCCGGTACGGCACCGACAGGAGCTTCACCCACACGCCGAGCAGCGGCAGGTTGATGACCAGCAGCATGGCGTTGCCGATCCACATGGAGGCGACCATGCCCCAGAACAGGTCGGGTCGCTTTTCCATCACCGCCGAGCCCGGCGCGATGCCCTGGATGATCATCGCGCCCATCATCAGCGCCATCACCGCGTTCGACGGCAGGCCGAGCGTGAGCAGCGGGATGAACGAGGTCTGCGCGCCCGCGTTGTTCGCCGACTCCGGGCCGGCCACGCCCTCGATCGCGCCGTTGCCGAAGCGGCTCGGGTCCTTGGCGAGCTTCTTCTCCAGCGTATAGCTCGCAAACGACGCCAGCACCGCGCCGCCGCCGGGCAGGATCCCGAGCAGCGCGCCGAGGCCGGTGCCGCGCACGGCCGACGGCCAGGCGGCGCGCAAGTCGGACGTCTTCGGCCACAGCTCGCGCATGCTCGCCGAATAGGCGTTGCGCTGCGCATCCGGCCGCTCGACGTTGCGCATGATCTCGGCGATTCCAAACAGGCCGATCACCAGGGGCAGGAAGTCGATGCGATCCCAGATCGCGGACCAGCCGAAGGTGTAGCGCGTCACTCCGGTGTTGACATCGGTGCCGACCAGCCCAAGCAGAAGGCCGATCAGGACCATCGCCAGCGCCTTGAGCACCGACCCGTGAGCCAGCACGATCGCCATCACGAGGCCGAGCACCATCAGCGAAAAGTAGTCCGGCGAGTTGAATTGCTGTGCGAGGTAGGCCAGCGGCGGCGCGAAGGCCGCGACGAACAGGGTGCCGACGCAGCCGGCGAAGAACGAGCCGAGCGCCGCCACCACCAGGGCCGCGCCGGCGCGGCCCTGCCGCGCCATCTGGTAGCCGTCTAGGCAGGTGACTATCGACGACGCCTCGCCCGGCATGTTGACCAGGATCGAGGTGGTCGAGCCGCCGTACTGCGCGCCGTAATAGATGCCGGCGAGCATGATCAGCGCCGCCAGCGGATCGAGCCCGAAGGTGATCGGCAGCAGCATGGCGATGGTTGGGATCGGGCCGATGCCGGGCAGCACGCCGATCAGGGTGCCGAGCAGGCATCCGATCAGGGCGAAGCCGAGATTGGTCCAGGAGGCCGCTGCGGCGAAGCCGGTTGCAAGGTTCTGGACGACGTCCACTCAGCGGCTCCAGAGTACCGGCAGCGGCTGGCCGAGCGCGTACACGAACACCGCAATCACGAACACCACCATGGCGGCCGCAAGCGCGAGCGACTCGGCAAGCCTCGCGCCGGGACGGGCGTAGCTTGCGAGCAGGACCAGGGCCGCAGCGGCGATCGCCACACCCGCTCGTTCGATCAGCAGGCCGAAGCCTATGATGCACAGCACGATGACCGCGATCGGGCGCAGCGGAATGCGCTCGACCGCCGGTCCCGCGATGCTCAGCGACCTGATGCCGACGATGATGCCGATCAGCAGGATGCAGGCGCTGAGCAGCACCGGAAAATAGCCGGGTCCCATGCGCGAGGAGGTGCCGAACGCGAGATCGCTCGCGAAATAGAGGCCTGCCACGCCGATCGCGATGAACACGGCGGCGGCGCCAAAATCCTGCGGGCTTCGGACCCGGAACATGGCCGCAACGCTAGTGCACTCTTCCGCCAGCGTCCATCGAGCGCGCCATACGCCATGCTCACAAACTGTCGCAAGGCGTTATAGGCATCCGGCCATGACTCCTGTCGCGTTCAAGCGAAGCTTGCCCAGCGCGGTGCTGCCGAAGGCGATCGCGCCCGAGCTGCAGGCGCTGTGGTGGGCGAGGAAGGGCGACTGGGACAAGGCGCGTCGCATCGTCATGGACGAGCACTCGAAGGCCGCCGCCTGGGTGCGCGCCTACCTGCATCGCGTCGAGGGTGACGTGGCGAATGCCGGTTACTGTTACCGGCAGGCCAGCGCAAACACGCCGCCGGCTCGCTCGAGCACGAATGGGCCGACATCGTCGAGGCACTGCTTTAGCGGTACTCGCACACCGGCGGAGCGGTGCGGCTTCTTGGCCGTTAACCACCAGAATGGCCAATTTTCTGGATAAACCATTATT
>CAWHLG010000013.1:0-50691 GCA_963830015.1 uncultured Alphaproteobacteria bacterium | reverse complement strand
TGCGACGCATTGCAGCCAAAGCCGTCCTTCATGGCGTATTCGACGCGGGCGCCACCGGTGACTTTTTCAACGGTCCGCCTCTTGATCTGGCCGGTGGTGAAGGCGTGACTGGCGATCACCGCCGGGGCTTCGGCGAGCACCGTCTTGACGTTGCGCGACGCCAGTTCGCGTCGGTAGAGCGTCCCCCATTGGCTGAGGCCGGGCTCGCCCTGCACTGCCATGCCCTTGCACGGCGAGCACTTGGTGGCGAGTGCAGAAGTTATCCTCCCCCCCGGCGTAGAGCGTGAGATCGGCCGGCATGACGCTACGGAACTTGTCGAGGTAACCGACCATGCCGCCGAAATGATCATAGTGTCCGTGACTGACGACCAGTGCATTGATCTTGCTGGCGTCGTGCCGAGCAGCTCCGCGTTGTTAAGGAGCGCGGTCGGCGTATAGCCGAAGTCAAGCATGATGCTGCGTTGTTCGGCGGCGCGATGCGATACAGACGAACAACGACAGGCCCCACTCATTGTGGATCGCGCGGCGATAGTCGAATTCGCGCGGCGGCCGCTCGATCTTGACGCCCTTCACGTCGCCGGGGCGCAGGAACAGATTATACGCACCGTCGATTACGACGCGGACTGACACACGGTCAACCAGCGGCGCCTCGATCGGTGCGGCACTTGCGATCTCAATGCAGCCGAAAGCCGCCGGCTGCTGACGCAGCCCGCCAATGCGGGCCGTGGTTTTCAGGAAATCACGCCGTTTCAATTCCGACATCGCGTAGCCCTCCTGTGACTGAGAAGCCGTCAGCGTTACCACCAGCGCCGTTCGTTTGTCTACGCCCTTTCGGGTAGGCGCGCCAAGTTGGCAGACCGTGTTTGCCACGCCCATCGCGACGTCGTAATCGGCCGGTGGTGGTCAATTGGGTCATAACCGGAAATGCTCATATAGAACCTATGTTTTCCGCCTTACCCCGTTAGCAACACGTAGGAGCGCACATGCCCGGATGTCCGGTTCGTGCCAATACCGACCGAATGCGCCGCAGCAAAGTTCGGTTATTCGATCACCTCGTCGGCGCGGGCGAGTAGCGTCGGCGGCACGGTAAGTCCAAGCGCCTTGGCGGTCTTGAGGTTGATTACCAGTTCGTACTTGGTAGGCGCCTGCACCGGCAAGTCAGCCGGCTTCTCGCCCTTGAGGATGCGATCGACGTAGCCTGCTGCGCGTCGGAACTGATCGCTCTGATCAGGGCCATAGGACATCAGGCCACCGCCAGCGACATAGTAGCGGAAAGGATAAACCGCGGGCAGCCGCAGCTGTGCCGCCAGCTCGATGATCAGGTCGCGATGCGGCGTAACCGACGAGCCTCCCGTGATTATCAAGCCGCCGTTGGCGCGGCGCACGAAGGCCGTTATGGCGCGCTCGATCTCACTCTTGTCGCGCACATTGACTACGCTCAGTTCGACACCAAACGACGGTGCGACAGTCTGGATAGCCGCAAACTGGCCTATTCCAGCAGCAATGGCCGCATCCCGAACTACGGCCGCCCGGGTCAGATTAGGCGCAAGCTCCTTGAGCAACTCCAGCCACTTTGCGCTGATGCCGTACTCAAATACTGTAAATCCGGTCGCGTTGCCCCCCGGCCGCGACAGGCTCTCGACATAGCTGGCACCTACCGGGTCGGCGACAGCAGCGAAGACGATCGGCACGGTGCGGGTCGCCTCCAATAGCGCCGATACGGCTGCGCTGGAATTGGCCAGGATGGCATCCGGCACCAGTGAAACCAGCTCGTTAGCGAATTTGCGCATCGTTGCGGGTTTGCCGTCACCCCAGCGATAGTCGACGCGGATGTTTTGGCCGACGGTCCAACCCAATTGCTGCAGGCCCTGCGCGAATACCGTCAGGCGGGCCTGTCCCTCTGTATCGTCCGCTTTGGACGGGGTGAGCACGCCGATCCGAGGCATCCGCGGCGGTTGCTGCGCGCGCGCCGCCAGCGGCATCGCTGCCGCGCCCCCAAGTCCCGCGATGAATTCCCGCCGTCGCATGTCTCCCCAAGCAAGGACGAGACATCGTAGCGGTTCATTCAAGTATTCCGAAAGAGGCTCGATGTCCGCTTCTATGGGTCACGAGCGTCGGGCTCCATCAAGGCTGCCGTCCCGTTCATGGTGTGCCCCGTTTGCGACCGAGGCCGTGCGGCATTGCAGTATGCGCTTCGTGCCATTAGCGACAGTCGCACCCAGCAAAAATGCGTCCCTATTCGATCATCTCGTCAGCGGCGGCCTGCATTGCCAAGGGGATAGAAAGACCAAGGGCTTTGGCGGTCCTCAAGTTGATCACTAGCTCGAACGTGGTCGGCCGTATGATTGGGCAGATCGGCAGGTTTTTCACCCTTGAGAATGCGCGCCGCATAGAGTCCGAGTTGGCGATAGAGCTCGAAGCGGTTTGGGCTGTAGCTGACCAAGCCGCCGGTGGCGACAAATTCACGCCACTCATACATGGCGGGGATTGCGTGGCGCGCCGCCAACCCAACGAGGCGCTCGCGGTGCACCTGAAAGAACAGGCCCGCGCTATAGAGAATGGCACTCACTTGACGCCTTGACATTTCGTTAAACGCTTCGTCGATCTGCTGCTCGCTTCCGGCGTTCATGATCAGAATGTCCTGTCCGCGCGATTGCGCAGCCGCCAGGACTTCTCTGGACTGAAAGGACGCTGTATCAGCGCCGGGGTTAATCACAAATGCGATCAGGCTGGCATTGGGCACAGCCCTCGCAGAACCTCCAGTCGTTTCGGCCCGAGCTCTGTTGTGAAAATGCCGCCCCAGTCGCGTTGCCGCCCGGCCGGTTGAAACTCGCGACCAATCCGCCCCGCACCGGGTCGAGGCCGCTCGCGAACACGATCGGAATGGTTGAAGTGGCCTTCTTGGCCGCCATAGCCGAAGGATAGCTCGTCGCGACAAGCACGGCGACTTTTCGGCCGGCTAGGTCTGCAGCCAGATCCGATAGCCGGTCATCCCGGCCCTCGGAAAACCGGAATTCGAACGTAGCGCTCAGATTTTCGACAAAGCCCGCCTCGCCAAGTCCGCGACGAAGGCCTGCCAGCCAGGGTGCCTCCGACTGCGGCGAGCGGCCACTCAGATACCCAATCATCGGCACACGAGCCTGCTGCTGCGCTCCGAGCGGTCGGGGCCAAGCCGTCTGCGCCACTGCCACACCGCCGAGCGCCGTGATGAAATCCCGCCGCCTCATGGTCCCCCCAAAAAACTTCGCGACTGGGCAGGATAAACATTCTGAAAGAACTTCGAACGTTCTAATTTATTATAGCTAAGGCGCCATGTCTCAGTTGGGTCACGAACGTCGGGCTCCATCAAGTCCTGCCGCCCCATTCATGTCCGCAGTTCCCCGTTTGCGCCCGAGGACGTGCGGCATTGCAATATGTCGGTTTGCCAACTCCGGACGTCGCCCCCGACGCCGGAGGTCCTTCCGGACGATTTCCTTTGGCTTCTGGAGGCCTGCATATAGATGCTACTTTCGAGGGGGATTGTGGGATTTAATCTGCGGAATGTGTGTCCACCGGGGGGCACTGATGGCCGAACAGCAAATCCGCTTCAACGATGGCGCCGCCTATGAGCGGATGATGGGGACCTGGAGCCGGCTCGCAGGCGAAATCTTCATCGACTGGCTAGCGCCGCGCTCAGGCCTGCGATGGATCGACATCGGCTGCGGCAACGGCGCCTTCACTGAGCTTCTGGTCGAACGTTGCGCGCCCGCCGAAGTTCAGGGGATCGATCCGTCTGAAGGGCAACTCGCCTTTGCACGCACACGACCCGCCGCGCGCCAGGCGGAGTTCCGCCAGGGCGACGCCATGGCGCTTCCGTTCTCCGAAGACAGGTTCGATGTAGCCGTAATGGCACTGGTGATTTTCTTCGTTCCTGATCCGGCCAAAGGTGTCGCCGAGATGGTGCGCGTGGTTTGCCCGGGCGGCACGGTGGCGACATATGCATGGGACATTGAGGGCGGTGGATTTCCTCTGGAACCTTTTCGAACCGAAATGCGCGCGATGGGCGTAACGCTCCCGATTGCGCCGAACCCGGCCGCTTCTCGGATGGAAGTGCTGCAGAACTTGTGGACGGGCGCGGGCCTCGATGCAGTCGAGACGCGGGTGATCGTAGTGCAACGGACGTTCGCCGATTTCGATGACTTGTGGACGACGGCCCTCGGATCGAGTGTCGGTCAGACGGTTGCCGGGATGGCTTCCAGCGATGTCGAACTGCTCAAGGCGCGGATGCGCGCGCGCCTGCAGGCCGATGCTGCTGGGCGCATCACCTACGGTGCATACGCCAACGCGGTAAAGGGCCACGTTCAAAGGTAATTGCGGAGACTGGAATCTGACGTCTGTCCCGGAAAACTTCGGCTTGCCATTAGGGATTTGCGATGACCGGTATGGGTCAGGCGCGTCATGATAGTAGCCTTGGCCAACCATTTCCACGTCGGCTGTTCATCCGTTTGCGACCGAGGCGCTGCAGCGATGCAGCACGACGCTTTGTGCCAATCACGACATTTGGCACCGCAACAAGCAGCGTCTCATTCGATCACCTCGTCGGCGAGCGCGAGCAGCGTCGGCGGGATGGCGATGCCGAGCGCCTTGGCCGTCTTGCGATTGAGCACAAGCTCGACTTTGGTGGACCGCATGACCGGCAGATCGCCCGGTTTCTCGCCATTGAGAATCCGCCCGGCGTATATGCCGACTTGGCGGTAGGCATCGGTAATGCTGGCCCCGTAGCTCATCAAGCCGCCGAATTGCAACGAACTCACGCGGCGCATAGCTCGCCGGCAGCGCATGCCGAGCAGCCAGCGCGATGATCCATTCCCGATGAGCGTTCATAAACGCGCCGGCACCGACGAACAGCGCGCCGGCGCCGCGCTCGACGAACGTTGCGAACGCGGCTTCGATGTCGCGCGTGTTGCGAACATCGAGAATGACGAGTTGCTGCCCGATCGCTTCTGCCGCGGCCTGCACGTCCTTTCGCTCCGCCTCGGTATTGGAGACGCCCGGATTCACCAGCACGCCAATGGTTGTCGTCTTGGGCACGAGTTGGCGCAGCAGCTCCAGCCGCTTCGCCCCGAGCACGGCCGCAAAAAACACCAAGCCCGTGCGTTTCCGCCCGGCCGGTTGAGGCTGCTGACGAGGCCGTCCTGGACCGGGTCGCTCCCGGTGGCGAACACGATCGGTACTGTCGAGGTCTGGGCCTTAGCTGCGAGCGCCGAAGAAAGATTACCAACGATCACGTTAACCGGCCGGCGGATTAGATCGGCGATCAGCCCCGGCAGCCGGTCGACCTGATTTTCGCCATAGCGGTATTCGATCGCGACGTTCCGGCCCTCGACGAAGCCCGCCTCCTTTAGGCCCGCCCGAAACGCCGCTTCCACATGCGCAAAGCCCGCGGCGGGATTGCTCCTGACAAAGCCGACCACCGGCGTCGCCGCCTGTTGCGCACGCACCGCAAGCGGCCACGCCGACGCACCAACCAGGACACCAAGAAATTCCCGTCGCCTGATATCCGCCCCCAATCTCAGGAGACGGTTATCGTGCGCCTCAAACGAGTGCTTTGATAGGGCCGAACCCGGCTTCGCGACCGCAGCATTAAATGCTGGCTAATTGTCGAAACGGGTCAAAACCGGAAATGCTCATATAGAGCCCAAGTTTTCCTAGAGCCCAAGTTTTCCGCTTTACCCCCGTTAGCGACACGTGAGCGGACATGCCCGGGTGTCCGGTTCGTGCCATTGGCCATCCTTATTCAACCAACTAGTCAGCGCGCCCAAGCAATGGCAGCCGGCTCCACTACGCCGGCTTCAGCGCAAGCGCCGCAAGCTGCGCGTCCTTGTGCGCCAGTTCTTCCTCCAGCCGGCTGATGTTCTGGAACAGCCGCTCGCTGGTGAGGCGCAGGAAGTAGAACCCGAACTCCGGATTCTGAAAGTAGAGCTCCTTGATCATCTGGTAGCTCGCGGAGAGCGCCTGGCCATCCTCCAGGCACTCGACGGTCTGCGTGCGCACATTGCCGGGCGAAATCAGGCCAAGCTCACCGAACACCTGGCCAAACGGGATCTCCATGCCAAATTCGAGCAGCCGGTAACGCCCGCTCACGCTGTAGAACATTGCGTCAGCGACGTCGCCTTTGCGGAACACGATCTCACCCTTCTTGAGCTTGCGGTGGGACATGTAGGGTATCAGCCAGTCGATCGAGGACTGGCCCGAGGCGGCGGCGCGCTCGACGTCGGCGATCAGCTTGCGCATCTGGAACAGGCGCAGACCGTTCAGCGGCAGCAGAATGCAGTTGAGGATAAGGGTCGGATAGACGTTGGCGAAGATGCCGTAGGTGATGAACAGCGAATTGCAGACCATGCTGACGAGGCGGAGCGGGATCATGGTCTTCATCGCGCAGGTGACGATGCTCGCCAACACAGCCGCGTAGCCGAACCACTGCGGCCACGTTACGCTGCTAATCCAATCCATATTCCATCTCCACGCTGGTTCCGGCCGAACGACCCGACCGCGCCTTCGCATCGCCCTGAAAAGTTTGGCTTATTGCCGCGCTCGCGTCGAGATGGGAACGGCTCGCCGGCGGTGGATTGGCGCTATTAGGCGGCCCAGAGCAACGGTGGTGCCAGATGAAATTCGAAACGTGCTGCAATAAGACGACATCAGTTCGTCGGCGCGGCGAGCAGCGACGGCGGCACGTCGAGGCCGAGTGCCTTCGCCATTTTCAGGTTGATCACAAGCCTGAATTTGATCGGGGTCTGCACCGGCAGGTCACCCAGTTGCGGTGACACAAGTAGATTAACCGGGCTAAATGGAGTGTTGAGCAGCAACCGGCGCCGATCTGACATTAAGCCCAACCGCCCCGAGCGATAGCAGCCACCATGCGGATTTTAATTTTCCACGGCTACCTGCTGCGCGGCACCGGCAGCAATATCTACAACGCCAACTTGGCGCGGGCGCTGGCCGGATTAGGCCATGAGGTGCACTTGTTCTGCCAGGACCGAACGGCACCGAAACTTAGCGGGGTGACGATCCACACGCCCGACATTGGGCGAATTCTTCCGGTGTACGTGGCCGATCGATATGAGGACTTTGATGCGTTGCCCTTCCCGCAACTGGACGATGTGGCGCTCCAACATTATCTCGACGCCAACGTCGCCGCGATCCGTGCGGCACCGTCCCCGGACATCGCACTGGCCAATCATCTGGTGATGGGTCCAGTCATCCTCGCACGCGGTCTGGCGGGCCGGGCGCCGTATGCCGTCAAGGTCCACGGCAGCGCGCTGGAATATACAGTTCGGCCGCACCCGGAACGCTTTCTGCCCTACGCGCTGGAGGGGATTCGCGGCGCGTCGGGCGTGCTGGTGGGCTCGCGTCACACGGCCGAAAGCCTGTGGGAGGTGCTGTCCGACGAGTCTGCGCTGCCCGAGCGGACGCGGCTTGGACCGCCGGGAGTAGATGTGAACTCCTTCCGCTCTCGCTCGGATAACGAGGCTGCCATCGGCTTGAGCCGGCTTGCCGACAGGCTTGAAGTCGGCGGGACAGCTGCTTGGGGGGGTGAGGCTGGCGCCGCCGAGACACTGCGGAAGCTTGATCCGCGCCGTGATCGGATCGTGAGCTACTTGGGGAAACTGATCGTCTCGAAGGGCATCGACCTGCTCTTCGCAGCTTGGCCGCTGGTCGTGGCGCAGGTGCCGCAGGCGCGGCTCGTTGTGGTCGGGTTTGGGACATACCGGGAAGCACTGGGCCGCTTCGTGGGCGCACTGGGGCGTAGAGACCTGGAGACGCTGCGCGAGATCGCAGTCCGGGGACGCGAGCTCGAGGGCGGCCCTCCGGGGGAGCTAAAATATCTGCGCAGCTTCCTTGCGAGCGTGGGCGAGGCGTGGCTGACGGCCGCGCCCGCGGCCGCGGCGCGCATTCACTTCACCGGGCGAATTGAGCACCATGACCTGCCCAGCCTGCTGCCGGTCTGCGAGGCGCAGGTGATGCCAAGTACCTTCCCCGAGGCTTTCGGCATGGTCGCTGTCGAGGCGGCGGCGTGCGGCGCGCTACCGCTATCGGCCGGGCACTCAGGAATGGCCGAAGTCACCGCCATGCTGGCGCCTGCGCTTCCCAACGATCTGCGACCGCTCCTCTCGTTCGAAATCGGTCCTGGAGCGGTGGAGGAAATCGCCGCAAAGCTGGTGGCGTGGCTGACCCTTGATGCCGCCGAGCGTGAGCGCGCCAGAGTGGCGCTGGCGAACGAGGCGGCGCGCCTCTACAGCTGGGAGTCCGTGGCAAAAGGGGTGATCGCGGCGGCCCAAGGCAGGCTCGCCGGGCTACCCCGTCCGGCTACTCCAGCGGTTGGTCTTCGTGCCCCCTAATCTAAGCGCCTGCGCATTTGTTCAGGGCCCGCTGCACGCACTGCAAGGTCGTCCTCCTCTGCAACCAAAGGAGAACGACCATGCAAGACAACGTTAATTTTTCGCTGCCTACCCCCGGCGGATACCCTGGAACAAAGGGAAGCTGGTTGGAGCCAAGCCGCCGCTGCGACAGAAACACGTCTGGGCGATCCGGACCAAGCTCCAGATCGACCAGCGAATCCGTGATCTGGCCATGTTCAATCTGGCCATCGACAGCAAGTTGCGGGGTTGTGATGTCGTCGCCCTCAGGGTCGAGGACGTTGCGCCAAATGGCTATTCCGTCGATCGGGCGACCGTTCGGCAGAAAAAGACCGGGCGACCCGTCCGGTTTGAATTGACCGAACAAACACGCCAGGCCGTGGACGGCTACATCAGGGCGGCCGGCAAGAAGCCCGGCGAGTTCCTGTTCACCGCGTCGCGTGGATTGGGGCAATGCATGACCACCAGGCAGTATGCCCGGCTGTTGTCTGAATGGATTGCCAGCATCGGGCTGGACCCACACCTGTTCGGCACCCACTCCCTCAGGCGGACAAAGGCGACGCTGATCTACCGCCGGACCGGCAACCTGCGTGCCGTGCAGCTATTGCTCGGCCACACCAAGATTGAGAGCACCGTCAGATATCTTGGCATTGACGTCGATGACGCCCTTTCCATCGCGGAACAGGTCGACCTCTGAGCTATCTCGGGCGGGGCAGGTTTGTCCCGCCCGAAGGCCCCTCCCACACCCCGCATGAGCCTCGTTTTGTTAACCGGCGAAGGGCCCCACCCGGATATCCTCCAAAATCTGCCTGAAGGCTGGCTCCGGGGCCAAGCACATGGTTCGATACGTATCCAGGAAGGGGAGCCACTTTTCGCGCTGATCCGGGTTCTACTGGCCCGCCTCAATCTTCCGCCGACGCCACTAGAGCGCGGGCGCGTTAAACCAACTCGCGTTGGCTGGACGCGGCGACGTCCTGAGCGTGAACGTCGGCGGACGCAACTCCAATCGCAGCAGGAAGGATCAGCTTCCACGTGAAGCGCATGAGATTCTTCGTCAGGCATTGCGATCTCGCGACGATACTGGCGCCGGAAATCTGCGCGTGAGAAGAACTCCCTAGCGCCTGCTCTAACGGGCTGCTGAAAAACTTCGGGCCGTCATTCCGGGGCGCGCCGAAGGCGCGAACCCGGAATCCAGAACGTCGGGATTTCCTGCTTTTCTGGATTCCGGGTCCGCCGCTTCGCGGCGTCCCGGAATGACCGCGGAGGGTTTTTCAGCAACCTGCTAAATCTTGTCAGCCTTGCCGAGCAGTCTGCGCTCGACGGCAAACAGGGTCGTGGCGGCACGCATGGAGACGTCGATCTGTCCCAGAGATTCCGGATGTGATTGTCGATCGTGTTTGGTGCGACATCAAGGGCTTCGGCAATATACTTGATGGTGGCCGCGCGCGATCAGGCGCAGCACGACGATCTCGCGCGTGGTGGGCTGGCGACATGCCGCGGCCGCGACGGCATGAAGCGGTGTCCTGCTGCGGACAACACGGGGTATGCAGCGTCGCCATCGAATCTGCCGGCAACGGCCTCGCGCCGCAACATTGACGCAGCCGCATCCGCCGGGAGCCCAGGCCGGTGTTTCCGCGATCAGTCATCGATTGATAAGCCTCCGCGCAGGCCAGCACCCTTTCCGCAACCGACAAGGCTGAACCGCCGGTCTCGCGAAGCGCAGCCTGGAACCTGCCGCCGGCGAGGATGGCGAGAAGTTCAGGCGAAAACCACCTGGGCCGGACTGACCTGCGGTTCACCAGAAGGGGTCTTGCCCTCTTTCACCATCATAGCGATAGTTCTTGTTCAACGCTGGCAACAGAGGATGACCGGATATCGTTCCGCACGTTGACGCCCGGAGCCGATGCGCGGGGGGCCGACGGCGTGGTGAGTGTCGCAAGCTTTATCCGCGCGAGTTGATCCGTTGAGGATGCCGGGATTTTTCCAGGAGTGATCTGAGAGCGCACGCTTTCGACATGCAGTTGACCCGGCCTGACAATTGGGGGGTTACGATGTCTGTTGTGTTTGCGAACGTCAGTGAGATTATTTCGCAGTGGGCATTCTGGACCGGGCTTGCCTCCGTCATACTTTTTGCCTTGAGCAGAATTCAACGTAACACTGCCCGATACCGACGAGCTTTCCCCGCCGCTACGCCCGCGATCATTCACCACCGCGTTCAGATTCTGGCTGGCCTCATCCACGTACATCATCGGCTATGCGACGCTGTACCTTGTGTTGCTCATCATCGGATCGATTCCCGAGTTACGGGACAATCTGGCGAAGCTGTTTCTCACTGATCCCAGTTCGAGCGCCGACAATCCCGCATCGGGACGCCGGCGTGGGCAGCATTGATCGCAACCGCCGCTCTTCCGGCTTTGCCGGGCGTGAGTACGGTCGATGAATGGCTGCGCACTCAACTGCAGGACTTTGCAAGCATTCCGGGCAAGGCGCGAATGGTGGCGCGGGAGGTGTTGGCCGTGCTGAAGACACCTGAGCCTCCTGCCATCGAAGACAGGTCTTCCCTCGACGATATCGTGGCCGCGATCCGCGCTCATCGCGCCAGATTTGACGAGCTGCAGCGAGGGTGGCTCAATCTGCAAAGGGAAGGCAACCAGCGGGCGCTCCGCCACTATTCCAAATTTTTCCAGGCCAACCAAAAAATAATGGAAGGGTTCAAACGGGACTTTTCTGCGGAGCCAGACAGTTGGAAGGCCATCGATTCTGCTCGCTACATCGAACAAAAATATCGCGACACGTTGCTGAATGCGGCCAAGTTCCTGGTGTGCGCGATGTTTGAAGCAGAGAACACCGAGTTGCGCGTGCGCGAGCGCTTGCAGGCCCGCGGGTTTCAAATCCAGTCCGGCGGACTCAATTTCCGGTCCGTTCACATCGTATTGAGCCTCGCTGCGGTCGCGGTCGTCACGATCATCGGTTGCCACCTTGCGGCGGTTTTCTACTATCTGGTCGAGCGCTTTGTGCTTGCAAACTCAACGTTGGGCTTTTTTGCGATCTTGTCTCAAGGCACAGGGACATTCTTTGCCTGGACCATAAGCACCGTTCTTCTCTACACATTGCCAATCACATTGGCTGCCGGCGCCGCCAGTTATCTTCTGGACCGGATAGCTGCGGGCGACAGATTGACGTCTGCCGATTACGCGACGGGGGCCGTTCTTACATTCGCGGGTTCTTCCATTCTGTCGCTATTTATCCTGATGGCCTATGGACTGCTGGGTGGGCTCTTCAAGGGCAACGACCCAATGCCCATCTATGAACTGGCGGCGTGGGTCATTCCTCCAGCGTTGGTCGCAACGACGTATTTGTGGCTGTCGCTGAATCCGGAAAATCTCAAACTGGAACGCCACGAGACTTGGCGATATGTCCTGTGGCATGCCGGCGCTGCCTTCGTTGGCAGCTTGATCGCGTACGCATTGTGGAGGGCTGTGGGTGGTCATCCGCGGGCTGAAACAATGGGTAATTTGCCGGACGGGCTGACCATCTATCTCGTTCTCGTCGGACCGATTTGCATTGGGATGGCGATAGGCTGGGTACTTTCCGGCACGAATCAGCCGCAACAGGGGCGCCTGGGGAACCTCATAAGGAAATCGTGATTCCTCAGCCGATCGGTCGGCTCGAAACGGCGCCTTGAGCGACGAGCAGAGCCGGAGGAAAGCAATGTTTGTCGGCTGGAGATTCGCGCCGTTGACTTCCGAGCAAACAGATCGGCCGACAGTGCCGACCGATCGCGCCGATCTGTCTTCGCTTTGCCATCAGATCGGAAAGCGCCGCGGCCGACGCACCATCGTCATGAGAGATTCCACCGCTCCCTCAGCGCGGGAAAATCCACGGTTTCGCTGTTGACCAGATCGTTGATCAGCGGAGCGAGCGATCCCTTCTGTTGCAGAAATTTCGCGACGTTGTGCCGTGCGTCTTCCACGCGGTGAACCGTAACGTCGGACGACTTGAACCGGCTCGCATGCTTGACGTCGCGGGGGGCTGCCGCGCCCACGATGATGTAATAGGAAATCCACGGATCGAGCTCCTTGGCGGCGTCCAGCGAACGCCATTCCTTCACGTCGGCGATGACGTCGCGCCACCGCGTTTCCCATCCGACAATTTGCGGCGCAATGGCGGACTGCGGCGCGAACGCGACAGCGCGCGTGCAGTTGACGATGTGCTTGGCAAACAGGATGGCGCCGAAACCACCCATCGAATTGCCCAGCGTCACGACGCGGGTGATGTTCCGGCGCGTCATCTCGATCTGCAGCAGGAATAAGATCGCGTCGTAAGTCTCGTTGTACCAGTGCCGCGTCTTGTCGGTGACGAACCAGATGTCGTGCTGCGTATCGGGGAGGCAGTTCCGGATCTCCTGCGGCGTCAGCCCGCCATACTCGGGATCGGGACCGCTGAACGAGACGATGCCCACACCGGAGGTGCCGGGCAGATGCGCGATCGCGACCATATCGTCATCGTGAACGACAGCGGGGGTTGCTTCACCAGACGTCGATGCTGAAGACATAGGTGGGTGATTTTCTTGCCGTTGCTTCCTGGATTGGCGTTTCAATTATCAAGCAATGCCTGTGATTTTGCCACGCGCTCGCATATGACGTGAGCGTCGATCGATTTCCCCGCCGTGTTCCCGGGGAATAAGACCTGGAACGTTGGCGCTGCCATTGCAGTGCAAAACCGATGGCCCGTCTCTGCGCCGCTGTGCCCGCTTCGCGGGCACTTTCTTGTCCGAATTGCCACGAAATTCAAACGGCTTACGCGGTCATGCAGGCGTCATCAGCGACGGCTAGGTACGCGGGACATAAAAGAAAGCGGAGTCTCCCGATGGCAGCTCCCAAGGATTTGGTCACAACCGCCGCGCTGGTGCGTTTGATTCAGTTGCTTGCTGCGGAGATGGTGGCAGGCGAGCATCGTGACGACATTGACCGGCTGATCCGGGCCATGGACAGAAAGATCGATGCGACACCGCTGCCGCGGGGCGTCGATGTCAACGATGCGCGCGCCGGGCTCGTGCAGGTGAAAGCGTTGTTGCGTCCGGTTTTGCAGCGGGTCCGGGCACAGGCCCAGGCCGTCAAGACCGCCGACAACTCGTCGGTGCCGAAACAATTGCGATATCTGCAGTAGCGACACCCGTCTCGCCTCCTCGGCAGCGCCCGGAGTTCAAGGCTGGGCCGGGTTTCCGGGCCTCGACTGGTTCCCTTTTGGTCACCATGCGGGAACTTCGGGTCGATCGGCCGCTTTTGTGCCTTGAATTCACCCCTGTGACCTGCCATGTACCTCCTGTCGGAACATCGATCCCTCGATTCGGGTCGTCTCCGGGCCGCGTGTCAGACGATCCCAGCGCAAGCTTTTCTCGTTTTAAGCAAGCCGCGCTTTGATTTTCAGCCCTGTTCTCCGGCATTTCTCTGAACCGACAGCCCTGATCACGCGGGATGTCTCGAACCCCGCGTTTCGCGTCCGCTCGCAGCCTTGCGAGACGGGGCGTCCGCACATGGAAAGCCATTGAATTGAACTCATTTAACGACTTCGGCCTCGCAGAGCCGATCCTCCGCTCGCTGAACGAAGAAGGCTACGTCACCCCCACTCCGATCCAGGCCCAGACCATCCCGCTGCTGCTGCAAAAGCGCGACGTCGTCGGCATCGCCCAGACCGGCACCGGCAAGACCGCGGCCTTCGCACTGCCGATCCTCACCCACCTCGCCGCCAACCGCGTGCGCCCGCAGCCGAAGACCTGCCGCGTGCTGGTGCTCAGCCCCACCCGCGAGCTCTCCGGGCAGATCCTCGACAGCTTCCGCACCTACGGCCGGCATCTTCGCATCCAGTCGGCGCTCGCCATCGGCGGCGTCAACATGGGACCGCAGGTCCGCCAGCTCACGCACGGCGTCGACGTGCTGGTGGCGACGCCGGGCCGCCTGCTCGATCTCGCGAAGAGCCGCGCGGTCCTGCTCGACAAGGTCGAGGTGTTCGTGCTCGACGAGGCCGACCGCATGCTCGACATGGGCTTCATCCACGACATCCGCAAAATCGTCGCCAAGCTCCCCAAGGAACGGCAGACTCTGCTGTTCTCGGCGACGATGCCTTCCGACATCGCCGAGCTCGCGCGCCACATGCTGAAAGACCCCGCCCGGGTCGCGGTGACGCCGCAGGCCACCACCGTGGAACGCATCGCGCAGCGCATCGTCCACGTCGACCGCGGCAACAAGCCGAAGATGCTGGCCGAGATTCTCCGCGAGGAGAAGGTCGACCGCGTCCTGGTGTTCACCCGCACCAAGCACGGCGCCGACAAGGTCGTGCGCGGGCTCAACAACGACGGCATCTCGGCCGACGCGATCCACGGCAACAAGTCGCAGAACCAGCGCGAGCGCGTGCTGAAAAACTTCCGTGACGGCCGCTTGCGCACGCTGGTCGCAACCGACATCGCGGCCCGCGGCATCGACGTCGAAGGCGTCAGCCACGTCATCAACTTCGACCTGCCGAACATTGCGGAAAGCTATGTTCACCGGATCGGCCGCACCGCGCGCGCCGGCGCCGAAGGCATTGCAATCTCGCTCTGCTCGCACGACGAGCTTCCGTATCTGCGCGACATCGAGAAGCTGATCCGCATGGCGATCCCGGCGACCGGCACCGTGCAGCCGTCCCGCCAAGGATCGCATAATGGTGCGCACCAGCCGCAGCAGCACAACGGCCGCGAAGGCGGCCGCAACGGCGGCGGCGGCAACCGTTCGCAGAACGGCCGCCGGCGCGATCGGGGCGGTCCGCAGCAGGCCGAGGGCCGCAACCAGGACCACCGCAATGGCCAGAACCACGGCAACGGCCAGAAGCATCGCGGCCAGAAGCAGAATTCCGGCCGGAACCAGAACCGCGACCAGAACCAGAGCAGAACGGCCAGGGAAACCACCAGGCAAGCCACCAGGGAGCGACCCCACGTCCCCCGCTCGCTTCGACGCAGCCAATCGGCGGCGATTTTGCTAAAGTGGCGTTCATGCAGACGCGCTGAGGGAGCAGTACGCAATGGCAAAAGAGGAATTGCTGGAATTCGAGGGTGAGGTCACCGAGGAACTGCCGGACGGCAATTTCCGGGTGAAGCTCGACAACGAGCACGTCATCCTCGCCTACACGGCGGGCAAGATGCGCAAGTTCCGCATCCGCACCGGCGTGGGCGATCGCGTGACGGTCGAGATGTCGCCTTATGACCTGGCGCGCGGACGGATCATCTTCCGCCACAAGTCGGCGCAGCCGACCACCGCCGCGACCGGCCAGCGCCGCGCGATGTGGCGCAACCGGGGCTAAAGCTCTCTAGCGTTTGCGCATGTCCTGTTCGGAAAACCGGTGCCCACTTTTCCGGGACATGCGCTAGCGGCGCGTCTGCGCCTGAACCGGCTGCACCTTGCTGCCGTTCTGCACTTCATCCGGCAGGTTGATCGCCACGCGGTCGCCCTGCCGGAGCCCCTCCGCCACCGTCACGACGTTGCCGTCCGTCGAAGCGACCTTGATCGGCTTGTAGCGCAGCGTGTCGTTCTCGACCGCCGCCACCATGGTCTCCGCGCCACGCACCAGAAGTCCGCTCACCGGGATTTGCGGATAGCTCTGGATCGGAATGTGAATCGTCACATAGGCGAAGCTGCCGGCCGCGAGGAAGCCTTCGGCGTTGTCGATGTTGACCTCGATCTGCATGGTGCGGGTGCGGGTCTCGAGCTCGCCGGTCATGCGGGTGATCTTCGCCTGGATCTTGCGCTTGGGATCGGTTGCGTCGACCACGTAGGCGGAGTCGCCGACGTTGACGTACGGCACGTCCGCCTGCTGGACGTAGCAGAACACCCGGAGCCGGCTGTCGTCGGAGACGGTGAACAGCGGCAGCGCGCTCACCATGTTGGTCTGCGCGTTGGTGACCAGCGCGCCGGGATCGGCAAAGCGCGCGGTGATACGGCCCGCAAACGGCGCGCGAACCGTCTGATAGTCCTTCAGCGTCTGGATACCCTTGACGTTGGCCTCGGCGACGCGCGCGTCGGTCTCGAACTGCAGCATCGACACCTGCGTGGCGTTGCCGCGGGAAAACAGGTCCGTCGAGCGCGCGAGGTTGCGGCGCTTGTGCTCAAGATCGGTCAGGGCCGCGGCGTACTGCTGGTCGATCTCGGGGGACTCGATCAGCGCCACGACCTGGCCGGCCTCCACCCGGTCGCCGCGATCCACGTGCAGCGTCTTCACGTAGCCGCTGACCTTCGAATAGAGCGTTGCCGTCTGGTTGGCGCGCACGTCGGCGAGCAGCGTGATGGTGCGTTCCTTGGGCCCTTGCGTAGCGGCAACCACCTCGACGCGGGGGCCCAGCGCAACCGCGCTGCCGCGCGCCTCGCGGGCGGTGGCGACGCTGGCATTGCGGCTGAGGTGGAAGGCGCCGGCGGCGATCACTGCGCCGACCACGACGCAGGCTCCGACGACATAGAGCTTGGTCGCGCGGCCGCGCGCCGCGTCGGGCACCGGTTGGACGTCAGGCATGAGCGGAACCTCCAGAAGACGCGCCCGCGGCTTCCGCCTCGAAGCGCTTGTCCAGCATGTGCAGGGTGGGCAGCTGCCGGCGCAGCAGGGTGTAGAACACCGGCACCAGAATGAGCGTCGCGACGGTTGCGAATGCGAGCCCGCCGATCACGGCGCGGCCGAGCGGCGCGTTCTGCTCGCCCGCTTCGCCGAGCGCCAGCGCCATCGGGACCATGCCGATGATCATGGCGAGCGCGGTCATCAGGATCGGGCGAAGCCGGGTCCTGCCGGCCTCGATCACCGCCTGAAACGGCGTCAGGCTTTCGTTGCGGCCGCGCAGGTCGTTGGCGAAGCTCACCACCAGGATCGAGTTCGACACCGCGATGCCGACCGACATGATCGAGCCCATCAGCGAGGCGACATTGATCGTCGTGCCGGTGATCGCCAGGGTCCACAGGATGCCGACCAGCGCGCCCGGCACCGCCATCATGATGATGAAGGGATCGACCCAGGACTGGAACAGCACGACCAGCAGCGCATAGACCAGGATGATCGCCAGGATCAGGCCGAAGCCGAGGTTGCGGAACGAGGTCTCCATCACCTCGTTCTGGCCGCGCAGGAATATCTTGACGGTCGACGGCAGGTTCTTCTGCTCCTCGGCGATGATGCGCTTGATTTCGGAAGCGACGCCGCCGAGATCGCGGCTGTCGACATTGGCGAGCACGTCCACCACGCGCTGCACGGTGTAGTGGCTGATCGACTGCATGCTGGTGGTCGGCTGCATCGAGGCGATGTCGGCGATGCGCGTGACCTGATTGCCCGGCAGCGTGGTCAGCGTGGTCGGCAGGATGTTCGGATTGATGTTGGGCGCCGCCGGATTGGCCGGAAGGTTGAGCACGTCCTGGATCGAATTGATCTTGTCGGCCGGCGTCTGCACCGCGACGATGTAATTCACCCCGGTCTGCGGGTTGAGATAGTAGGTCGGGCCGACCAGCGCGCTGCCGGCGAGCGAGGTGAGCATGTTGTTGGCGACGTCGCGCTGGGCGATGCCCATGCGCGCGGCGCGCTGGCGGTCGACGTCGATCTGGATGGTGGGGAAGTCGAGCACCTGCTGGATGCGCGGATCGACGATGCCCGGCACCTTCTGGATCTCGCGCATGATGCGCTGCGCCGAGGCATAGGCGCGCGGGAAATTCGCGTCCTGGATCTGGATGTCGATCGGCGCGGCCAAGCCGAAGTTGAGCACCTGGCTGACGATGTCGGCGGTCTGGAAATAGAACAGGTTGCCCGGGAACTCGGTGTTCAGCTTTTCGCGGATCTGCCGCTGGTATTCGCACCGTCGGCTTGTGGCCGTGATTGAGCGAAATCAGGAACTCGGCGTTCATGCCGCTGGTGTTGTCGCTCGGCACGAAGGCGAGATTGAGCGAGAACGGCAGGCCGATGGTGACGTTGATGGTCCGCAGCTCCTTCTCCGGGATCACCTGCCGGATCGCCTTCTCGACCTCGGCCACGGTCTTCTCGGTCTCCTCGAGACGCATGCCGCGCGGCGCGCGCAGATGCATCTTGAGGATGCCGACGTCCGACGTCGGGAAGAAGTCGGTGCCGATGTTCGGCGCCAGCGCCCCGGTCGCGACGATCACCAGGCCGAAGCAGCCGAGCACAAAAGCGCGGCGCTGCAAGGTCGCCGCGAGAATGCTGCCATAGGCGTTCTTCACCCTCTCGAAGCCGCGATCAAACGCGGCCGAAAACCGGCCGAAGATGTTTCGCGGCGCGTGGTCGTCGTGATCCCTGAGCAGGTAGCGCGCCAGCGCCGGAACCACGGTGAACGACAGCACGTAGGACGCCAGCATCGCCAGCACCACCGTGATGGCGAGCGGGATGAACAGGAACCGCGACGGACCGGTCAAAAGCAGCACCGGGAAGAACACGATGCAGATCGCGAGCGTCGCCACCGTCAGCGGCTGGATCACCTCGCTGGAGCCGTCGAGGATCGCGACCGTCAGCGGCTTGCCCAGCGTCTGGTTGCGGTGGATGTTCTCGATGGTCACCGTGGCGTTGTCGACCAGGAGCCCGATGGCGAGCGCCAGACCGCCGAGCGTCATCAGGTTGATGGACTGGCCGGTGAGGAACAGGCCCGCGACGCCGGCCGCGATCGACAGCGGGATCGACAGCGACACGATCACGGTGTTGCGCCAGCTGCCGAGGAAGATCAGGATCATCAGCGACACCAGGATCGACGACAGGATCGCTTCATGCACGATGTTGTCGACCGCGCCCTGCACGAACACCGACTGGTCGAAATCGAGCTTCAGCTCGAGGCCCTCGGGTGCGGTCGCCTGCACCTCGGGCAGGAAGTCGCGCACCGCCTTCACGACGGCGATGGTCGAGGCGTCCGAGTTCTTCAGGATGTTCATGTAGCTCGCGCGCTGGCCGTTGATGCGCACGGCGTTCTGCTGCGTCGCGTAGCTGTCGCTGACCTTGGCGACGTCGCCGAGCATCACCGCAAGGCCGTCGCGCACGCCGACCGGCAGCGCCTGGAACTGATCGACCGCCTGCGGGCTCGAGTTCAGCTTGACGTTGAACTCGCGCTCGCCGATGCGGGCGATGCCGGCGGGCACGATCACGTTGGTGGTCTGCAGCGCGCTGACCACGTCCATCTGCGACAGCCCCTTGGAGCTGAGCTTGGCCGGGTCGACGTCGACGATGATCTGGCGCTGCTTGCCGCCGTAGGGCGCAGGGATCGACAGGCCCGGGATGGTGAACAGCCGGGTGCGCAGGAAGTTGAGGCCGTAGTCGAAGATCTGCTGCTCGGGAACCGTCTTGCTGTTGAGCGTGACCTGCACCACCGGCACGTTCGACGCATTGAAGCGGATCATGTTCGGCGGCGTGATGCCGGGCGGCGCGATGCGCAGGATCGAGTTGTTCTGCGCGTTGATCTGCGCGATGGCGCCGCCGATGTCGGTGCCTTGCGTGAAATAGACCTTGAGGATGCCGAGCCCGGGGATCGACAGCGATTCAATGCGCTCGATGCCGTTGACCGTCGTCGAATACGACCGCTCGCTGACCAGCACGACGCGGCGTTCCATGTCCTCGGCGGACAGGCCGGGATAGTTCCAGGCGACGTAGACCACCGGGATGTCGATGTTGGGGAAAATGTCGACGACCATCCGCCTCGCGGACAGGAAGCCCATCATCAGGATGAGCATTCCGGCGATGGCCATGGTGTATGGCCGGCGCAGCGCGAGGCGCACGAGTTCGATCATCCGAAGTCCATCCCCAACCGAAAACCACGACTTTTGAACGGCTTCCGCCTCGGTCCTCCTCCATTTTCGGAGACAGGAATTGCGGCCGCCGAGTCGTTTTTTGCTTTTCGGGAATGATCCTCCGAACCGCCCGTCCAGTTCAAGCCAAAACTAGGGAAAAACCTGACAAGCCGGGCCGGGCAGCCATGCCCGGACCGCGGCGCTTCAACCCTTGCTGCGGCCCTGCGACGGCGGAAGCTTCGCGATCTCGCGGATCGCATCGCGGTCGGGCTCGAAGCCGAGGCCCGGCTGGTCGGACATGACGAAGACGCCCTGCACGGGCTCCGGCAGGCCGCGATAGATCCGCTTGCAGAGTTCCACCGCCAGGTGGTGGTGCTCGACCAGCGTGCCGTTCGCCAGGCCCGCCTGCAGGTGCATGTTGTGGAACCCCCACGCCCCGCCGTTGGCGACCGAGACGTTGAAGGCCGCCGCCATCCCGGCGATTTTCGCACACTGGGTGAAGCCGCCGGTGATCGCGACGTTGGGCTGGGCGTAGTCGATCGCCTGCGCGGTGAGCAGATCGCGGAAGCGGAACGCCAGCCCCTCGTTCTGCCCGCAGGCCAGCGCCATGCCGGTCTGCCGCCTGAGCTGCGCCATGCCGGGCACGTCGTTCTGGGTCAGCGGTTCCTCGAAGAACGCGATGCCGAGCGGCTTGATCATCTCGGCGAGCTTGGTCGCGTGGTAGAGATCGAGGTTGCAGTTGCCGTCGACGAACAGCTCGACGTCCGGCCCGACCGCCTCGCGGACGGCGCGCACCCGCGCCGCGTCCTCGCGGATCACGTCCATCACCGCCCGCGCGTCGCGGTGGCGCAACGCCTCGTTGCCGACCGTCATCTTCAGCCGGGTGAAGCCTTGCGCCACCCAGAGCTTCGCCGCGGCGGCGAGCTGCTCGCGGTCGAAAAAGCCGAAGCCGAACGTGGCATAGACCGGCACGCGCGGATGCGCGCCGCCGAGCAATCGCCACACCGGCTGGCCGAACGCCTTGCCCTTGATGTCCCACAGCGCCACGTCGATCGCGGCCAGCGCATGCGCCGCGTAACCGGTCTGCCCGCGCGGCATCAGCATCCAGTAGAGCTTGTCCCAGACTCGCTCGTTCGCGAGCGGGTCGTCGCCGGTGATCGCAGGACCCGCGACGCCGTTGACGATCTGCGCGATCACGTCCTCTTCGGTGATGCTGGTGAGGCCGTGGCCGGTCAGGCCGTCGTCGGTCTCGACCTCGACATGGCAGCAGGCGAGCGACGTCTTCCGGTTCACACCGGCGACGTCGATGTGCAGCGGCACGTTGAGCGGCGTCGCGGTGACGCGGGCGATCTTCATGAACCGGGCGTCCGCCGCGACAACGGCCGCATCACGCCGCGGTGCCGCCGCGGTTCCAGCCCCGCGCGCCGTCACCGTAAATATCGCAGCCGGCCGCGGTGACGACCGCGGTGTCCTCGAGCTTGATGAAGCCGCGCTTGGGGTGCTGCAGCGTGGTCTCGACCGAGATCACCATGCCGGCCTCGAGCGGACGGTGCGCGTCGTAGTCGTCGTAGGGCACCGGGCCGGTCTTGGTGAGCCGCGGCGCCTCGTGGCTCACGAGCCCCATGCCGTGGCCGAGGAAATGCATGTTGTTGTGGAACTTCGACTTCGAAAGCCGCGCCTCGGCCTCGCGATAGACCTCGCTGCCCATCACGCCGGCCTTGATCGGCTTCATCGAGGCCTGCTGGATTTCCTCGATGTCGGCCAGCATGTCCTCCAGCTCGGCGTCCGGCTCGCCCTGGATCGCCATGCGGCAGATGTCGCCGATATAGCCGTGGTAGTTGCCGCCGGAATCGAGCGACAGGATATCGCCCTGGCCCCAGACCTGTTCCGACGGCGCGCGGTTGAGCGAGGTGCCCGCCGTGATCAGGCAGTATTCGAAGGTGAGCCCGCGGTTGGTCTCCTCGCGGCGCAACGCTTCGGTCAATTCCGCTTTGGTCGCGCCCGGCTTGTGACCCGCGATCACCGCCTTCATGGAGTCGAGCACGGCTTCGGAGGCGACCTTGAGCTTCTTCAATTCTTCCGGCGTCTTGATCGCCCGCATCCGCTCCAGCACGAACAGGCAGTCGGTGAACGTGCTGTCGGGGAACGCGCCTTGCAGCGCCTTGCCGGCATCGACCGGCAGGAACGACAATTCGGCGCCGATGCCGCGCGTCTTGATGCCCGCCTTGCGGATGTGCTCGATCGCCTTCTGCATGGTGTCGACCGAGCCGGAATTGTTGCAGAGCTGCACCGGCGTCCAGAACGGATGGTTGTCGCGCTGGAAATTCTCCAGCCGGTGGCCGAAATAGGCGGCCTTGTCCGGCGCGCCCTTGGCATAGACCAGCACCGGCAGGTAGCGGCTCAAGCCCATCGCATCCATGTAGTCGAAGAAGAACGCGCGATGCCCGCCGAGCAGGTATTGCACGTTGTGCTTCGAGGTCGCGATCAGCACGTCCATGCCGGCCTCGTCCATCAGCCTGTCGAGACGGGCCGAGTCGAACGGAATGGTGGACGATGCTTTGACGGGCGCGTTCATGAGCATTCTCCGGAGCGTCGGGAGGGGTTCGTCGCAACAGTCTAGCGAAGCGGGCGGCCCGGCAAAAGCGCCGGACCGGGCGGTGCTGCCCTGCCCTCCGGCTCTGGATTCCGGGTTCGCGCTTATGGGCGCGCCCCGGAATGACCGCAAGAGCGGTCAATTGATCGAGAGGTTCGCCTCGGTCGCGAGCTTCTTCCAGGTCTCGTACTGGCGCGACACCAGCGCCTTCATCTCGTCCGGCGTGGTGGCGCGCGGATCGCCGCCCATCGCTTTCAGCTTTTGCTGCACGTCCGGCGCGGCCAGCGCCTTGCGCAGTTCGGCGTTCAGCTTGTCGACGACCGGCTTGGGCAGGTTGGCGGGCGCGGCCATCCCGGTCCAGGAGATCACCTCGAAGTTCGGCAGGATCGTCTCGGCGACCGTCGGCACGTCGGGGAAATCCGGCCAGCGCGCCTTGCCGGTGACGGCGAGCGCGCGGAATTCGCCCGATTTCAGGCGGGCGCTCACCGGGCCGGTGGTCGAGGCGATGAAATCCACGTCGCCGGTCAGCACGCCGGTCAGCGCCGGGGCCTCGCCGCGATACGGCACGTGCAGGAACTTGGTGTTGGTCTGGTTGCCGATCAATTCGACCGTGGTGTGCAGGATCGATCCCACGCCGGCCGAGCCGTACTTCAACTCGCCGGGCTTGGACTTCGCCTCGTCGACCAGCTGCTTCATGGTCTTGAAGCGCGAGTCCGCCTTCACGCAGATCATGAACGGATAGAAGCTCGCGACCGAAATCCAGGAGAAGTCGTCGACCACCTTGAACTTCACGTTCTTGGCGAGCGCCGCATAGGCCGGATGCGCGCTCGGCAACACCAGGAGCGTGTAGCCGTCGGCGTCGGCGCGCGCGACGGTCTCGGCGGCGAGCGCGCCGGCAAGGCCGGGCTTGGCCTCCACCACGATCGACTGGCCGAGGCTCTTTTCCATTTCGGCGGCGAGGATGCGGGAAATCAGGTCGACGTTGCCGCCCGGCGGAAAGCCCTGGATGATCTTGATCAGCCGGTTGGGATAGTCCTGCGCCTGCGCAGCCGGCGCCGACATGGCGAACGCCGCCGCAACCGCGACGATGGCGGTGAGTTTCTTGATCATGGCCAACCTCCCAAATCCATCCCGGCCGCGCGCGGCCACAACATCGGCGCCGCAATATCGCGCTGGCTTTGGTGCCGTTGTCAACGCGCCCGGACGACGCGCAAAGGAACCCGCGGGCCGCACCGATCACGCGGAGTTGCTCGCCTGAAACGGGCGGATTTCGGCTAGGCTTGTGTCGGCCAGGTTTGCCATCGGCCGTCACGGCCCAATCACGATGAAACATTCTGGGGAGGTTTTCATGTCTCGTCACATCGTTGCCGCAGCCCTGCTGATCGCCGTCACCGCTCCCGCCGCCGCCGTCGAGCTCAATTCCAAGGCCATCGCGATCCGCCAGGCCGACGAACTGAAATGGCGCGATCCGACCGGCGCAGCTCCGACCAATCAGGTCGTGCTGTTCGGCGATCCGACCAAGCCCGGCTTCTACATGGTGATGAACCGCTTCAAGCCCGGCGCGTTCTCCAAGCCGCATTTCCATCCCAACGACCGCTTCATCACCGTCATCAAGGGCACCTGGTACGTCGGCACCGGAAGCAAGTGGGACAAGGACGCGACCGTCGCGGTGAAGGCCGGCGGCGCGGTCACGCACTTCGGCAAGGAGGTGCACTACGACGGCGCCAAGGACGAAGAGGTGGTCGTTCTGATCACCGGCGAGGGTCCCGGCGTCAGCACGCAGGTGCAAGAAACGCAGTGAGTGACGCAGCAGGCATCAGCGCCGCGGCGCAAGCGCGGTGATGCTCGCAAGCACGATCAGGCAGAACGAACCGAAGATCAGGCCCGCGTTTGCTGCGTGCGAATATTCCCAGCGATGGCGAAGCTCCGCCCAGTCGGACGGAGCGACCTTCCAGTTCTGTGTCGCGACATTGGCCGGATAGGTGAAGGCGAAGAACACCGCAAGTGTCGCTGCCATGCAAAGGCATCCCGCCACCGCCCACAGAAAGCCCGCCTCGCTGCGCAACATCACGGCAAGCACGATATTGACGAGCATCGCCGGGAACAGAATGAGCCCGATCAGCGCCCAGCCGTCATAGGCCGCCTGCGCGATGAAATACTGCTCCCGCGTCATGCCTATCTTGTTCGGCAGCGAGAACAGGTGAGCGCCATACGGGATCAGCGCGAGCGCACTCAGCACGACGGCCAGGAAGATCACGGTCTTCAGCACCATCAACGGCCAACCGGCGTCGTCGACGGATGTTCCGGAGTTCCGGACTGACGTAAGACCGTCAGACCTTCGCCCAGCCGGGCGGGTCGTCGTGATAGTCGCAGCGCTCGTTCGGCCCGCCGCCGAAGCGGTCGCGCGCTTACGGACCGAGCTTCCTTCGGAGGATGGCGCGCAGCAGGTCGGAATAGTCGTCTGTCCAGGCGACGACGCCCGGCACCGGCTCGAGTCGCTGCCATCCGGCGCGCGCCGGCAACCCGCCGAGGTCGGCAGCCGATCGCGCCAATGCGGCGACTCTGGCATTGGCCCGGAAATCCTTCTGGAAGTCGTTGGCCTGATCGTCCTGCTTCAGATACGCGACGAGACCCTCGGCCGCTGCGACCGCCGAAACGACACTCGCCAGTTCCATGTGCCTGTTGGAGATGTGAACGGCGATCACGCCGTCCGGCTCAAGCCGCGAAAGGTAACCCGCGAAGGCTTCGCGCGTGAGCAGGTGCACCGGAATCGAGTCGGACGAGAAGGCATCGAGCACGATCATGTCGTAGCGCTCGCCCGAAGCCGCGAGCGTGATCCGGGCGTCTCCGGTAACGATCCGCTCGACCGGTCCGCAGGCCGAGAGAAAACGAAAATCGTTCTCGGCCAGCCGGATCACTTCAGGGTCGATCTCGAAGAACGTCCAGCGCTCCCCATCCCGCTTGTGGCAGACCATGCTGCCGGTGCCGAGCCCCACCGCGGCCACGCGGTCGAGGCGGCCGCGGGCGCCGCGCGCCGCTTCCACGGTCTCCGACAGCGGCCCACCAAAGTAGTAGTAAGTCAGAGGAGCGGGCCGTGACGTCACGGCCCTGCCCGCAGCATCACGGACAATCTCGGCCCCGTGGATGGTCGTGCCGTGGAACAGCAAGCGCGCCGAGCCGTCGGGGGTTTCCACCACCCGATGGATGCCGAAGAAGCTCCGCGTCGTCTTGAGCGTCGTCACGCCCGCCTGGCAAAACCCGGTGACCACGAAGACCATCACCGCATAGCCGAAAAAGCGCGCCGGGCGCTTCGCCTGCAACAGCATCAGCAGTCCGACGATCACCAGCAGCGCCTGGATGCTGAACTCCGCGCCGTCGGGGATCCGGGCGTCGAAAATCGTTCGCAGCGCGACGACTGCCGCGGCCATCATCAAGGGCGGCGCAGCCTCTCGCAGGAAACCGACCGCTCCACCGGCGAACACGCCAGGGATTGCGAGCAGCGCAGCCGCGACCAGCACGGGATACTCATAGATGTTGTTGAAGATGTTGGGTGCAACGAGACCCGCAAACACTCCGCCGATCACGCCGCCAAACGACGTCCACAGGTAGAACTCGGTCAGTCGGCCCGGCGCCGGCCGGCGGCGATAGGCTTCGCCGTGACAGGCGAGCGCGATCACCACGAACGCCGTGAGATTGAGAACGATCACCCCAAGCCAATGCAGCCGGATACCCCCCAACATCGTGAGGGCGAGCGGGACGACCGCGTAGGGCAACAGGCGAAGCACCAGCGCGTGCGACAGCCACGGGCGCTCCCGGAACACGCCAACGAATGTCAGCAGGTAGAGCGCGAGCGGAAGCACCCAGAGAAACGGTGCCGATGCAAGGTCCGTCGTGACGAACGCGGTCACCGCGATGCAGAGCCCCGCGGGGATCGCCATCAGCGCGGTCCAGGCGGCCCACGCCCGCGCCCGCTCGCGGATCGGCAGACAAATCGTCTCGGATGGCATGAGTGTGGGCGATCCGTCGGACGCACGTGCGGCGAGCATCGCCGCCGTGGCGATACCGACGATCAGAATCGCAAACCCTGCAGACCACAGCGCGCCCTGTTCGTGCAGCGGCAGGAACGGCTCGATCACGAACGGATAGGCCAGCAAGGCGAAGAAAGAGCCGAGGTTCGACGCGGCATACAGCACATACGGATTGCGCGCCTGCGGATGTCCGGTGGCGACGAACCAGTGCTGCAGCAGAGGCGCGGTGGCCGAGAGCGCAATGAACGGCAAGCCGATCGAGGCGGCAAACAGGCCGACCAGCCAGAGCATCACACCGCCGGTCGGCGGCATATCGAAGCCTTTGGCAACGCCGAGCGGAAGCGCAACTGCAACGAGCGCCAGAAATCCGAGATGCACGAACGCTGCATGTCGCGGCGACAACGTTCGCGTCAGCAGATGGGCATAGAGATAGCCGGCGAACAGGAAGGTCTGAAACGCCACCATCGCGACCGACCAAACCGAAGGCGAGCCGCCGAGCTTCGGCAGCACCATCTTGGTAAACATCGGCTGAACGGCGAACAGCAGCAGCGCCGACACGAACAGCGTCGCGGCAAACAGCGCGGGCGCGGACCGCAGCCCCAGGGGCTGCGCGGCAGCGGTAGACGGGGCCAGCGTGGCCGTATCGAGCGGGCTCATGACGGGGCTTTTCTCAGCGTCCGCCAACCTAGAACGACGACATTAAGCCATTGCTACCCGGCCTTCGGCCGGGACCAGCCAATCCGCCCGCGACCCTAGACCTTCGCCCAGCCGGGCGGCGGCTTCTTGCCGGGATGCAGCGCGCCGCATTTCTTGCAGGTGCGCGCCTTCTCGTCGTCGAAAAACGCCTGGTAGAGCGGCGGCAGGTCGCGAACGAGATGTTCGACCTTCACCTCGATGCGGTGAACCAGCGCGCCGCACTCGAAGCAGTACCACTCGAAGGCATCGAACGGGTCGGCGTCGTAGCGCTTGGGCTCGACCACGAGGCCGATCGAGCCCGCGGGCCGCTGCGGCGAGTGCCGCACATGCGGCGGCAGCAGGAACACCTCGCCCTCCTTGATCGGCACGTCGTAGAAATTGCCGTTGTCGCCGACCTTGAGCACCATGTTGCCCTTGAGCTGGTAGAAGAACTCCTCCACCGGGTCGTCGTGGTAGTCGCAGCGCTCGTTCGGCCCGCCGACCACCTGCACGGTCATGTCGCCGTCCTCGAACACCTTCTTGTTGCCGACCGGCGGCTTCAGCAGGTGCTCGTTCTCGGCGATCCATTTCTGGAAGTTGAAGGCCTTCAGCCGTCCGGTCTGCATCGCAATCGCTCCAGCCTTACGCCGCCGACGGCTTCGCCGCCGCACCCGGCACCTTCAGCCCGCAGGTCTCGAACGCGCGGCGCGTCGCTTCCTTCTCGGCGTCGGTCAATTCCAGCATCGGCGGACGCACCCGGCCGCCGACCTGCCCCATCAGCTCCTGCCAGTACTTCGAATGCGACGGCGGCTTCTCGGCCGGACGCGTGCGCCTGAACGCCTGCCGCACCGGGTTGAGGCTGTCGCGAATGACCCTGGCCTTGGCGACCTCGCCGGCCAACGCCAGGTCGGTGTATTCGCGCATCCGCCGGTCGATTTTGGTCTGGAACAGGTAGGGCGGCGACGAGCACAGATAGAGCCGCCAGCCGAGCTCGACGATGTTGTCGAACCACTCCTCCTCCGACGCGGTGCTGACGTGGATCTTGTCGCCGACCATCCGCGTCAGCCGCGTGTACATCTCGCGCGGCACGCTGTACTTGATCGCCACGATATTCGGCAGCTCGGCGATCCGCGCGCACAATTCGGGACTCATCAGATAGCCGGAGTCCTCGTGGCTCCACATCGCAATGCCGATGTCGACCTGCTCGCTGATCGTCTTGTAGTAATTCCACAGCGTCTCGTCGCGGCTCCCCAGGAAGTGCAGCACCGGCGCATGCACCACGATGTACGGCGCGCCGATCGCCTGCGCGTGCCTGGCAAGCTCGATCACCGTGTCCATGTTCTGGTCGGAGCACGAGGCGATCACACCCGCCTTGCTGCCGACCTCGTCGACCACGATCTCCATCGAGCGCTTGCGCTCGGCGAGCGACATCGAGAAGAACTCGCTCTGCTTGCCGGCAATGAAGATGCCGTCGATGCCGAGTTCGTCCACCCAGTGCCGCAGGTTCTGGCGGAAGCCCTTTTCGTCGATCGACAGGTCCTCGTTGAACGGCACGAGGGCCGCCGCCCAGATGCCCTTCATGTTGGCGCGGGCGAATTCCTTGGCTTCGGTCCGGCGGTATTTCATGGCGGATATTGCTCCTTCTCGGCACGCATCATGCCTCAATTCGAACGATCCGCGAACCGCCGTTTGGGTATCGCTGCCAGACCCCGGATGTGCCCCAAAATGCATCACAAAAGCCTGGGAATTAACGATAACCGGACATGGAACATTTTAATTGCCCCGGTAAATTGCCATGAGTGCGGTGCGAGTCGGCGTCTTTCCTCGAGGAGAACGGACGATGAAGCGCGCTGCGGTTGTCGCGGGCGTCTCTGCTGTAGCTATGATCTGTGTCTGGGCCGCGAGCGCCAATGCCGCGCCGGCTTCGGCACAGTCCGCGCCCGCTTCGACGCAGTCTGCATCACCTCGCGGATTTGGCATCTTCCGCTCGCTGCAAACGGAAGCGCCACCCAAAAAACCCGAGAACAAATCGAAGCCCGCCGACGCCAAGTCTTCAGATACCAAGCCGCCGAAGGCTGCGTTGCACGAAGCCGACAGGATACCGCCGATCCCCAAGGGGCCGCTGCACGTCATCGTCTCGCTCGACAAGCAGCGCGCGACGCTCTACGCCGACGGCCAGGTGGTTGCGCAGTCCAGGATTTCGTCGGGCACCGCCACCCATCCGACCCCGCTCGGCGTGTTCAGCATTCTGCAGAAGAACCGCCACCACGTCTCCAATCTCTACGACGCCAAGATGCCCTACATGCAGCGGATCACCTGGTCCGGCGCAGCGCTGCACGAAGGCCCCCTGCCCGGCTATCCGGCCTCGCACGGCTGTGTCCGGCTGCCGACCGAATTCGCGCAGTTTTTGTGGAAGGTCACCAGGATCGGCGCGCGCGTCATCATCACCCGCGACGAACCCACGCCGGTTGCGATCGAGCACGAGCGGCTGTTTGTGGCCAAGGCCCGGACCGAAGAGCCCAAAATCGAGCCGAAGGCCGTGCCGAAGATCGATCCGGCGCCCGCCGTCACGCCGAAGACCGAGCCCAAGCCCGAACCCAGGCTGGACATCATCTCCGAGCGCAAGTCCGCCCCCTCCCGCGACGGCGAGACCATCGCGACGCGAACGATCGCGATGGTCAAGACCGCCGACGCGACCGCCACCTTGCGCGGCCCGTTGCAGCCCGACGTCGTGGTCAAGCCGCTGGCGCCCGACCTGGCCCGCAGCACGCCGGCCGGCGAGCAGCCGACCAAGCTGCCGCTGCACGGCGACACAGACGAGATTGCCATGCCGCGCGGGCCCGCGACGACCGCCGCCGGGCGTTTGGCTGAAACAGTCGTCGTCGAGCGCGCGGCGCCCGTCGATGCGATGGCCAAGGCGGATGTCATCAGGATCGACGCCATCAGGACGGATCTGATCAAGACCGGACTGGTCAGGCAGGACAGGATCGCAGCGCCCGCCGTCACGGTCGCCGCCGCTGCAGCGCCGGTCCCCGCGGCTCCTGTGGCTGCCGCCGTCGCCGCGGCCGAGCCGCCGCGCCGCAAGGGACTCGTGTCGGTGTTCGTCAGCCTGAAGGATTCCCGGCTCTACGTGCGGCAGGGCATGGAGCCGCTGTTCGACGCACCGGTGACCATCGCACGGCCCACCGAGCCGATCGGCACCCATGTCTACACCGCGACGGGCAGCAAGCCCGACGGCAGCGGCATGCGCTGGAACGTCGTGTCGATTCCGAGCAGCCACAAGCCCGCCCCCGAGCCCAAGACCAGCAACAGCGGCAAGAAACCGCGCAACGACAAGCCCGCGGTCAAGGCCGTCGAACTGATCCCCGCCCCGGTGCTCGATCCGCGCGCGGCGCTCGACCGCATCGTCATGCCGCCCGACGCCGTGGAGCGCATCGCAACGCTGGTCACGCCCGGCGCCTCGCTGATCGTCTCCGACAACAAGCTCAGCGGCGAGACCGGCGCCACCACCGACTTCATCGTCGAGACGCGCTGATACGCTTCTGTGTCCCGGGCGCAGCGCAGCACAAGCGAAGCGCAGTGATGCGCTGCAGAACCGGGACCGTTCCAGACACCGCCTTTGATACGGTCCCGGGTCTGCAGCGCATCATTTCATGCTGCGCTGCGCCCGGGACACGGCCAGCTCAAACCCCACCGACCGACTGGCGCGCCATCAGCCGCGACGGTTTCCGCCGCGGCAGCGTCACCGAACAATACGGCGTCGGGATCGGCGTCTTGCTGAAGGCCGGCCCGTTGCCGCCCTCCGCCACATCGACCCAGACCAGCCAGTTGTCGTCGTCGCGCTGGTCGTGATCCTCGCGGAAATGGCTGAGCCGCGACTCGGTCCGGTAGAGCGAGGCGCCGAGGATGAAGCGCGCGGCGAGCAGCATCGCCTCGGTCTCCTTCAGCCGCACCAGCTCATGGGTGTGCGGCGCCGAGATGTTCTTGAACTCCTCGGACAGCCGCAGCACCTGGTCCTGAGCGTTCGTGAGCCGGTCCTCGCGCTTGAGGATGCCGATGTCGTAGGCGAACATCACGCCCTGCAGGTCGCGCAGGATGCGGTCGGACTCGACCTTCGCCGTCTCGTTCAACGGCGCGCGCGCCTCGGCGTGCAACGCCCGCACCTCGGCCTGGTCGAGCGCGGGCGCAGGCATGCGGTCGAGGTCCTCGATCGCGCTGCGTCCGGCGATCCAGCCGTTGCCGACGCAAAGCCCGATGTGGAAGCCCGCGAAATGGTTGGCGCAGCCCGACTGCGCGAGGCCCGCGGACAAGAGCCCCGGCACGTCGGACCGGCAGTCCGCGCCGGTGCGGATGCCCATCTTGGTCATCTGGTTGAGCGCGTAATACGGCGTTTTGCCGAACATGTCGGTCTTGGCTTCGTCGCCGAGCTTGCGGAAGAAATTGTCCATCCATTTGACTTTGCTCTGGATGAAGTAGTCGCGCAGGTGCTCGGGGATCGGCGACATGTCGAGATAGAGCGGCGTGTTGCCCTTGCGGTTTTCCATCGCCATGGCGCGCGCGATGCGCGGCACGTCGGCCTCGTCGCCCCATTCCGGCTCGTAGTCGGCCATGAACGCCTCGCCCTTGGCGTTCACCCACCGCGCGCCCTCCTGGATGGCGAAGGTGATCCCCTCGAAATAGAATTTCGGCGTGCCCGGACGGACGTAGGAGAATTCCGCGTTGCGCAGTGCGGCTCCGGCCCGATAGGCCAGCAGCGTGCCGGTGCCGGTGATGTCGCGCACGAAGCCCGAGCGGAAGGTGATGGCGTTGGTCGCGACGATCGTGGCGCGCGCCTTGATGACGTTGAACTCGCCGCTGCGGCTGTTGATGCCGACCGCGCCGGTGATGCGCTCGCCCGCGCCACGCATGAGCCCGGTGACGAAAAGCCGGTCGACCAGCTGTACGCCCTCGCGCTCCAGCGCCAGCCGCTGCTTCCAGGCGAATTCGAGCCCGCCGCCCTCCGGATACATCACGCGGGCGAGATCGAGCCCGCGCGTGGGGCGGCGCTTGTAGCGGCCCTCCTCGTCGCGGCCGAAATGCATGCCCATCGCCTCGAAGTCCTTGAGGCGATCGTGCGAGTCGATCAGCGACTGCCGCACCAGCTCCTGGTCGGCGATGCCGTCGTTGCCGGCGACGATCTCGTGCAGGATGCCGTCGATGTCGTCGCCCGGCAGCGCGACGATGGTCCAGGCGTTGGAGAACGCGGTGTGCCCGGTGCGGCCGATCAGCCAGGAGTCCACCAGCGTCACCCGCGTGCCGGGCGGGCCATGGCGCTTGGCCGACAGCGCGGCCATCAGGCCGCCCGCGCCGCCGCCGATCACCAGAACGTCGGTGTCGATCAGATTGCCGTCGAGGCTGTTCATCCGCTCGCGCTCACCAGGGCCGCGGACGGTTTTTCACCGACGGATGCACGTCGACGATGTGCTCAGGACAGAAGATTTCGCAGCTGAAGCAGGTGATGCAGTGCTCGCGGAACTTGATGACCGGCAGCAGTTTCGTCTGGCGCAGCCCCTCGAATTCGACCGCCACCGGCTGCGGCTCCATGTGGATGACGTCGGCCGGGCAGACGATGTCGCAGATGCCGCAACCCGTACATTTTTCCAATTCGATGCTTTCGATCATGTTGTTTCATAGCAAATGCCGGCGGCCGTGGCAGCCGATCCAGACACGATCCGATCGCGATATCCATGCAGACGCATGGGAGCGGCACATAGGAGCAATGCGCCAGCCACTCGCCCGGGGACGCAGCATCCGTTGTCCCCGTGTACCGGCTTTGGCAGCATCCGAGGGCTTCTGCATCGGAGGAAAGCGCCATGCGTAGCCATAGTCCCGACCGCACCATCGACCGCCGCGGATTTCTCGGCAGCCTGACGCTGGCGGGCGCTGCCGTCGTCGCCCCTGGCATCGGCAACGCCCGCGAGGCCGGACCGGATGCCCCGATCAGGCTCGCACAGGCCGCATCCACCGCATCGGCGGCCGCAGCGGCGCCGGTCGTGAAGGCCGCCGAGCGCGTCGCCGGCAGCGCGGTGAACCACGCCTATGCGGTGAAAGCGGGACCGTGGGTCTTCCTCAACGGCCACGAGGCCTACGATTTCGAAAAAGGGCTGGCACCCGAGGTCGAGGGCTCGCCCGGCTATCCGCTGAGCGGGCGCCCGCCGTTGCGCCGCGAGGCGGACTACATACTCAAGCGCATGCGCGTCATTCTCAAGGAATTCGGCGCGGACCTGACCAACGCGGTCCGGGTCGATCAGTTCTACACGCAGGGTCCCGCCGTATCGGCGTATCACCTCTCGCGCTTCGCCGAGTTCGGCGGCTACATCCCGCCCAGCACCTCCATCATCATGGAGCGCTGCTTCACCGCGCGCACCAACACCCACGCGACGCTGCTTGCCGCCGTGCCCGGTCCGAACTGGGAGATCGAAAAGTTCACCCTGCCAGGTCAGCCGATTTCCGCCTCCGGCTACAATCCCGCCGTTGCGGTCAACGACTTCGTGTTTGTCGCCGGCAACATGGCGCTGCTCGACACCGGCGAGTTGCCGCCCGCGGTCCGCATCAGGCCGACGGCGCGCTGGGGCGGCCAGACCGGCTTCCGCCGCCAGGTGGCCTACACCATCAAGGAGAGGCTCGAACCGTCGCTCAAGGCCGCCGGATCGTCGCTCGACAATTGTCTCAAGGCCCAGGCCTATGTCCGGGGCACCGATAACTTCCCCGATTTCATGGACGTCTGGTCGCAGCACTTCAAGGACATCCCCTGCGCGCTCACGGTGGTCCCGGCCAAGGACTATGCGAGCTCCGAAGGAATGATCGAGATCAACCTGATCGCGCTGAAAAACGGCGCGACGCGCCGCAAGCAGGTTGTGACCGTGGACATGCCGGAGCTGGCGGCATTCGGCCCCTGCGTTCGCGCCGGCGAACTGGTGTTCCCCTCCGGCATGATGGCGGTCGGCCGCGACGGAGCGGTGCCGGCGGCCGGTCAGGCTTCGGCGTTCGACGGCCTTTCGCTCGCGGGCCAGGCGCAAGGCACGATGCTCCTGTCGTACGCCGAGGCCGTGTGCAGGGCGGTCAACGTGCCGATACGCAATGTCGTGCGGGCGCAGTATTTCCTGCACGACATGCGTGATTTCGCCGGCGTCGCTGCGGCGTGGTCGGACCGCCACGGCAAGACACCGCATCCGTTCGCCTGCGTGCAGGTCCCGGGTCCGTTGTTTGCAATGGGAGCGGCGGCGATCGCCGACTTTTGGATCTACGCCGGATAGCGGGAGACTTCAGGCCGCGCCTTGCGGGGCCGCCTGCGGGGTCGGCTGCCCGATGCCGCGCGTCCGCCCCGGCGCCGGATGCAGCGACGCGATCTCGACCCGGTTCCGGCCGCGCTCCTTGGCGCAATAGAGCGCCTCGTCGGCACGGCCGAGCAACGCCCCGATGTCGATGCAGCCCGCCTCCGCCGCCACCATGCCCAGGCTGACGGTGCCGCCGACCGCACGGCCGCCGAGATCGGCGGCGGCGTCCTCGAAGGCGCGCCGGATGCCCTCGGCGGTGGCATGGCCTTTCTCGCGGCCCGCGTCCCAGAGCAGGATCGCGAATTCCTCGCCGCCCAGCCGGCCGACCAGATCGGCGGGTCCGAGCTGGCCGGCTGCGATCTCCGAGAAAATCTGCAGCACCCGGTCACCGACCGCGTGGCCGAACTGGTCGTTGATCGACTTGAAGTGATCGAGATCGGCGAGCAGCACCACCACCGGCCGCGCCTCGGCGCCGTGGCGCTGGCTCAACTCCGCCACGTCCTCGAGGAACGCGCGGCGGTTGGAGATGCCGGTGAGCGGATCGATCAGCGCCGCGGTCTTGTGGCGAAGCTCGGTGCGCTCCTTGGCCATGGCGAGCAGGATGAAGGCGATCGCGATGGTGAACAGCAGCGCCTCGAAGCTCAGCACCGTGAGCCAGACGCTGTCGATCACCTGATTGTCCGGCGACCATGGCAGCGCCTGCGAGAGCGGCGTGCGCAGCAGGAACAGCGCGCCGTGCGCGAACAGCATGAAGATCGCGGGCCAGCGCGAGATCAGCGGCTCGCTCCGGCCGCGCCAGAACTCATACGCGGTCGCCCAGGTGTAGGCGGTGATGATGCCGGACGCGAGCAGCACCTTGGCGTCGAGCGATTCGGAGAACCACGGCGCGCGGCTGAGCAGAATCCACAGCACGGCGCCGCCGACCAGGTACATCGGCTCGAGCGGCCTGCCGTCGAACACGCGCGCGCCGGACCACGTCACGGCGAACGAGGTGACCAGCACCGCATTGGCGAGGTCGATGGAGATCGCGTCCGGCACGGTCCCGTACATGCCGAACAGCATCACCGAGCCGGCGCGAAGAAGATGCGCGCAGCCCCACCACGCCACGGCGCGAATTGCGGAATTCTGGATCCAGGCGAACAGCAGCAGCAGGCCCAGCATGGCCTCGACGTAAATCGTCACGAGAAAAAGCGTGTTGACGTCGAGTTCCATCGGTCTCTTCCGAAAATCCGGCGGCGATCGCCTGCCTGCCCCAAGTGCGGCGATCTTCCGACGTCACGGAAAAGAAGTGGTGAAGCGGATCCCCGGCTCCACAGCCACTTTGCGGCTTATGGTTTCGGCGATGTTGCGAATTTTTCCACAAATGGACCGATCGGCGGCAGCCGACGTGGTTAAGGCATCTGAAAATCCAAGACCGGCGCGGTGCAGATGCCTGAAAACCCTGTAAAGGCCGGTTTCGTTTTTCCTGTCCTTGTCTGGCCTCGGGATGACCTCCGCGCGCGCCGACCATCCGGCGCTGGAAGCCGTAACGGCCAGACGCCCGATCATCTGCCTCTACGTGCTCGATGTGACACCCGTATTGCAGCCCCTCGGCGCGGCCGCGCTTTGGGGGCTCGCGCCGATCGTCGATCACAGAGTCGCGCGCGAGCGCGCGCTCGAAGCGTTCGCGACGATGACGGCGTATGGCACGCCATCATCCCGGGGAGCCGCCATACGCGCGGTTACGCGCGTCTTTGACGCGCCACCAGCGCGTTCACGCGCGTCTTCGACGCGCCACCAGCGCGTTCACGCGCGTCTTCGACGCGCCACCGCGCGTTCACGCGCGTCTTCGACGCGCTATGGCGGTGACCCGGAATCCAGGACAGCCGAAGGTCAATCCTTGGCTCTGGAGTCCGGGCTCGCGGGTCTCGCCCGGCGCGAGACGCGCCATAGCGTCGATCAGCCGCCGGCGCGACACAGCCATCGCCGCTCTTCCGATCCGGAGCAGGTTTTTCTCATGGATCGCGCGGCCTTGTCGGCAAACCGGGCCTCCACTACGTTCCCGGTCTGCGAAAAGAAGGCCGGAAGTCATGCAAATCCGCGACAACGTCGTCGACGCCATCGGCCACACGCCGCTGATCAAGCTCGAGCGCGCGTCGGCGCTGACCGGCTGCACCATTCTCGGCAAGGCCGAGTTCATGAACCCCGGCGGCTCGGTGAAGGACCGCCCCGGCCGGCAGATGATCGTCGAGGCGGAGAAGCGCGGCGATCTCAAGCCCGGCGGGCTGGTGGTCGAGGGCACCGCCGGCAACACCGGCATCGGACTTGCGGTCGTCGCCGCCGCACGCGGCTATCGCACGCTGATCGTCATTCCCAACACCCAGAGCCAGGAAAAGAAAGACATGCTGCGGCTCTGCGGCGCCGAGCTGATCGAGGTGCCGGCGCTGCCCTACAGCAACCCGAACAACTATCAGCACGTCGCGCGGCGCCTCGCCGACCAGCTTCGCAAGACCGAGAAGAACGGCGTGCTGTTCGCCGACCAGTGGAACAACCGCGACAACCGCCTCGCCCATTATCTGTCGACCGGCCCGGAAATCTTCGAGGAGACGCAAGGCAAGGTCGACGCCTTCATCTGCTCGGTCGGCACCGGCGGCACGCTCGCCGGCGTCTCGATCTATCTGCGCGAGAAGAAGAAGGACATCGTGATCGGCTGCGCCGATCCGCGCGGGGCGGCGATGTACAACCTGTTCACCACCGGCCTTGCGAAAGCCACCGAAGGCGGCTCGATCACCGAGGGCATCGGGCTCGGCCGCATCACGCCGATCATCGACGACATCAAGGTCGACAAGGCCTATCTCATTCCCGACGAGGAGGCCGTGCCGGTGATCTTCGATCTGCTGGAGCACGAGGGCCTTTGCCTCGGCGGCTCGTCCGGCATCAATGTCGCGGGCGCGATCCGGCTCGCCAAGGAGCTGGGCCCCGGCAAGACCATCGTCACGGTGCTCGCCGACAGCGGCACCCGCTACCAGTCGAAGCTGTTCAACCCGGAATTCCTGCGCTCGAAGAAGCTGCCGGTCCCGGCCTGGATCGAGAAGAAGCCGGACATCGAAATTCCGTTCGAGAAGGTCTGACGCTACCACTCTCACCGCGAGTCATTCCGGGGCGCTCGCGCTAGCGAGCGAACCCGGAATCCATAGCCACCGAATCTGTCGCATCTGGATTCCGGGCTCGCGCCTTCGGCGCGCCCCGGAATGACCGTGGTGAGGCGTCGTACGATTGGCTAAGTTTACGCCATGCCCACCGACTGCCTGTTCCGCGAGGATTCCTACCTGAAGGACTGCGAGGCGAAGGTCGTCGCCATCGCGCCCGACGGCGGTGTCGTGCTCGACCGCACGGTGTTCTATGCCGCCTCCGGCGGCCAGCCGGCCGACAAGGGCACGCTGGTGAGCGCGTCCGGAACGCCCTGCGGCATCGCCAATGTGGTGTTCACCGACCCCGGCAAGACCGAGATCGCGCACGTTCCGGCGCCCGGCTCGCCGGCCTTTGCGGTCGGCGACACCGTCACCGCCGCGATCGACTGGCCGATCCGCCACGCCCGCATGCGCATGCACACGGCGCTGCATCTTCTCTCCGCGATCCTGCCCTACCCGGTCACCGGCGGCTCGATCGGCGAGGCGGAAAGCCGGCTCGATTTCGACATTCCCGAAGCCGGCCTCGACAAGGACGCGATCACCGCGAAACTCGCCGAGATGATCGCGGCGAATGCCGCCGTCACCAGCCGCTGGATCACCGACGCCGAGCTCGAAGCCAATCCGGGCCTGGTCAAAACCATGTCGGTCAAGCCGCCGATGGGCACCGGCCGGGTGCGGCTGATCGAGATCGCAGGCCTCGACCTGCAGCCCTGCGGCGGCACCCATGTCCGCTCCACCGGCGAAATCGGCGCCGTCCGCGTCACCCAGGTCGAGAAGAAGGGCAAGCAGAACCGCCGGGTGCGGATCGCGCTGGTTTAACAGCTGTGCCCGAGCGCTGCGCAGCATGACGCAGCGAATGGTGCGCTGCAGACCCAGGACCGTACCGGACACCGCCTTCCGAACGGTCCCGGGTCTTCATCGCAGATCCACATAGCGCTCGGCTCGCGACCCTGCCCCTCCGGGGAGGGTGAACGGAGCACAGCCGCTCCTACGCCTCCACGGTCTCCCGCACCTCATAGTGCTCGGCGACGTCGTTGAAGCCCTTGAGCAGCGCCCGCGCCGCGGGCGGCACCACGGCCGTCTGGAAGCGCTCCCCGGCAAAGGCCTTTACCGCATCCATGCTGTCGAACCACATGGTGGTCACGAACTCGACCTCGTCGGCATCCGGCCGCCGCCCCAGCTCGATCCGCCGGAAACCTGGGATTTTCTTCGCAACGATCCCCGGAAAAATCTCGGTCCTGAGGAGCTTTTCGTAGGCGTCGGCGTTCTGCGTAGTGGTCCAGCCAAACCAGATGCGGCTGATCATGATTGCGTGTTCTCCGTCGATTGGCGATGCTGAAGCTGACGCATACATAGGGGCGCACCCCCGCACGGAGCAACCATGGCCGAGAATTGCCCGCCCGCCCGCCCGCCCTCAAGCAAGAACCTGGTCACCACCGACTGGCTCGCGGCGCGGCTCGGCGAGCCCGAGGTTTCGATCGTCGACGGCTCGTTCTACCTTCCGGCGCTCAAGCGCAACGCCAAGGCCGAGTTCGAGGCCGCCCACATTCCCGGCGCGGCCTTCTTCGATATCGACGCCATCGCCGACCATTCCACCGAGCTGCCGCACATGCTTCCCGGCGCCACCCAGTTCGCCAAGGAGGCCGGCGCGCTCGGCATCGGCTCCGACGACACCATCGTGGTCTATGACGGCATCGGCCTCGGCGGCGCGCCGCGGGTGTGGTGGACGTTCCGCATCTTCGGCGCGAAGAACGTCTACATCCTCGACGGCGGCATGCCGAAGTGGAAGGCCGAAGGCCGGCCGACCGAATCCGGCCCGGTCCAGCGCACGCCGCGGAAGTTCAATGCCGAGCTGAACACCAGGGTGGTCGCGGGCGTGACAGACGTGCAGATGGCGCTGCTCGACAACTCGGCCCAGGTGGTCGATGCGCGGCCCGCCACGCGCTTCCGCGGCGAAGATCCCGAGCCGCGGCCGGGCGTGCGTCCGGGGCACATGCCGGGCGCCAGGAACGTCCCGGTGACCGGGCTGATCGAGGACGGCCGGCTGATCGAGCCCGACAAGATCAAGGAGAAATTCGCGGCCGGCGGCGTCGACCTCGACCGGCCGGTCATCACGAGCTGCGGCTCGGGCGTGACCGCCGCAACCCTGTGGTTCGCGCTCGACGCCATCGGCAAGGCGCCGAAGGCGCTCTACGACGGCTCGTGGACCGAATGGGGCGGACGGCCGGATCTCCCGGTCGCCACGAAAGAATAGCGATGGCGCGATCGCGAACGCGCGCGCCAGCGCGGGCGGCCCGGCCCGTTGCGCTCGTCACCGGGGCAGCCAGGGGCATCGGCCGGGCGATCGCGCTGCATCTGCTCGACGCAGGCTGGTGCGTGACGGCCTTCGATCTGCCGAAAATGCGGCTGGTGCAGCAATTCCGCGGCTGGGCGCGCTCGTCGGCCACCATCGAGGGCGACGCCGCCGACGAGGACACCGTGCATGACGCGGTGCAGCTTGCGCTCGAGCGCTTCGGCCGGCTCGACGCGGTGGTCGCCAATGCCGGCGTGCTCATTCGCCGTCCATTGCGCAGGCTGACGATCGACGACTGGCATCGCGTGATGGACACCAATCTCACCTCGACGTTCCTGCTCGCCCGCGAGGCACAGCGTGCGCTGCGCGCCGCCAAGGGCGCGATCGTCACGGTGGCGTCGAGCCGCGCGCAGATGTCGGAGCCGAACACCGAATCCTATGCGGCATCCAAGGGCGGGCTCGTCGCCCTCACCCATGCGCTCGCCATCAGCCTCGGGCCCGACATCCGGGTGAACTGCGTCAGCCCCGGCTGGGTCGTCACCACCGACTACAACAAGCTCAAGCGCCGCGACCACACCCAGCACCCGGCGGGCCGGGTCGGCCGTCCGCAGGATATCGCCGAGGCGGTGGCATTCCTGCTCAATCGCGAGAAATCCGGCTTCATCACCGGCGCGAATTTCACGGTGGACGGCGGCATGACGCGCAAGATGATCTATGTGGAGTGACGGGCTGCGGCGCGCTATCTTTCCGCCGGAATCGGGCCGGAGGCTTCGCCGATGATCTTCCGCCAGCTTTTCGACCAGACGTCGGGCACCTATTCGTACCTGCTCGCCAGCCGCCGCGGCGGCGAGGCGCTGATCATCGATCCGGTGCTGGAAAAGGTCGAGCGATACCTCTCGCTGGTCAAAGAGCTCGACCTCAAGCTGGTCAAGGCGGTCGACACCCACATGCATGCCGACCACATCACCGGCCTGGGCGCGCTGCGTGACAAGACCCATTGCATCACCGTGATGGGCGAGCAGACCAAGGCCGACGTGGTGTCGATGCGGCTCGCCGACGGCGACCAGCTCACCATCGAGGGGCTTGCCCTCGACGTGATCTACACGCCGGGCCACACCGACGATTCCTACAGCTTCATCATGCCGGACCGGGTGTTCACCGGCGACACGCTGCTCATCCGCGGCACCGGCCGCACCGACTTCCAGAACGGCGATCCCCGCGCGCAATACGAGTTGATTTTCGGCCGGCTGCTCAAGCTTCCCGAGACGACGCTGGTCTATCCCGCGCACGACTACAAGGGCGACACCGTCTCCACCATCGGCGAGGAGAAGGCCTTCAACCCGCGGCTCCAGGTGAAGTCGGTGGACGAATACGTCACGCTGATGAACAACCTGAAGCTTGCCAACCCGAAGATGATGGACGTCGCGATCCCGGCCAACATGCGGGTCGGGCTGCACCAGGAGGAGGTCGCGCGCCGCGGCTGGGCGGTCAGCGCGGCGGATGCGCTGGGGCTCGTCGGCATGCCCGGCATCGCCCTGATCGACCTGCGCGAGAAGAGCGAGCGCGAGCGCCACGGCACCATTCCGGGCTCGCTCCATGTGCCCTATCCGAGCCTGCAGGAGAACATCAGCTCCGGCGGCACGCTGCACGAGCTCGCCAGATCCACCAGCAAGCGGTTGCTGTTCTACTGCGCCTTCGGCGAGCGCTCGGCGATGGCGGTGCAGGCAGCCCAGGACGCAGGCCTTGCCAACGCCCGCCACATCCACGGCGGCATCGACGCCTGGAAGAAGGCAGCCGGCCCGCTGGCCCATTGAACGAGTTCCTGTGAACGAATAGGCCTGCGGATCATGATCCTCAGGCCTATTCGTATAGTCGGCCATTGACCGAGAGCGCGGTTACGCCCGGTAGCCCTCGGCGAACTGCGCCGTGTCGGTGTGCTCGCGGAAGCGAGTCACCTTGCCGTCGCGGATGGTGAACACGTGGACCCATTCGGTCTCGAACGGGCGGCCGGATTTCTTCATCGTGCCGGCATAGCGGCCGAAGGCGAACACCCGGTCGGAGTCGCAGAAGAACTCGCGCGGGCTGAACTCGGAGAACGTCTCGTTCTCGGCGACGATGCCGAAGAACTCCTCCACCGCCGCCCTGCCCTTCCGCGGCCCAAACGCCGGATAGTCCTTGGCGCGTCCCACGGTCTGCCAGTCCACATTCGGCGCAACCGCGTCGAGGATGGTTTCGATGCGGCGCTGCTGGAAGGCGACGTAAAGTGACTTCACAAAAGCAATGTTCGGATGGTTCATGGCGGCTCCCGTTGCCTTGGTAGGCGGGATACCGGGGACTCGCCGCGACCGGTTTCAGCCTCACGGAGTTGTTATCCGCAGCAGCCACGCCCATCGGAGCCTGCAGAGTGAGCCAAGGCGCATCAGCGCCGGGCCCACGCGTCCTTGCTCGACTCGCCAACGTGGGCACGCCGCCATAGCGCGTCGAAGACGCGCGTGAACGCGCTGGTGGCAGCTTTGCCCACCCTACCCCCCAAAAAATTCAGCGCCCCCCAAGGCCCGCGCGCTTGATCGCGTCGGCGCTCGCCACCGAATCCTCGTCGAACATCTTTCTGAACCGGTCGCCCGGCAGATAGCGCGGCTCGGCACCGAGCCGCTCGACGATGGCCTTGTACTCGGGCGCGGCCGTCGCTGCGGCACAGGCCTTTTCCAGGACGGCGGCCGCGGCATCCGGCGTCCTGGCCGGCACGATCAGCCCGCCGGCGCTGAACCCCACCGCCGGAAAACCCAGCTCCTTCATGGTCGGCACGTCGGGGAGGCCCGGAATTCGCTCGCCAGAGATCGCCGCCAGGATCGGCAAATTGCTCGCCCGCGCCACCGCGGGGCTCTCGGTGATCGCCATGATGGTGCCACCGAGCAGCGCATGCGACATCGGCCCCGCACCCTGGAACGGCACGCCGAGCCCGTCGGCACCGATCGCCTTGAGCACCGAGAGCATCACCAGATGCGGCTGGCCCGCAACGCCGGGATGGCCATAGACGACGTTTTCCGGCTTGGCCTTCGCGAACGTCACGAACTCCGCGAAAGTCTTGAACGGCGCTTGCGGGCCCGCGATCAGCACATAGGGCGTGTAGTAGGTGAGGCAGATGTAGCGGAACGTATCCATGCCGTAGCGCAGGTTCGGCTGCATGTGCGGCTGCGCGGTGATCGGATTGTTCGGCGTCATCGCCATCGTGTAGCCGTCCGGCTCCGCCCGCACGAGGTCGAGGATGCCGATGGTGCCCGCGGCGCCGCCCTTGTTGCTGATGATGACCGACTGATTCAGCGCCTTGGCCAGCTCGGTCTGCAGCGCGCGGGCCATCAGGTCGGTGTTGCCGCCGGGCGGGAACGGCACGACCATGGTCACCGGCCGCGACGGATAGTTCTGCGCGAACGCGGTGGACGTGGCTGCCGCAAAGACGGCGGCGGCAAGCAACTTCAGCGAACGTTTCATGGCTTCCTCCCGAAATCGGCGGCCGTTCGGCGCAAGTCAGCGCCGCTCCGCTCTCAATGTGTCTGCCGCAAAGACGGCGGCGGCAAGCAACTTCAGCGAACGTTTCATGGCTTCCTCCCGAATTGCGGCCGTTCGGCGCAGTCAGCGCCGCTCCGCTCTCTCAGAATTTGGCTGAGAAACAGCTCCAAATGCCAACGATTTTATCGTAATATCAACATCTTGCCAGCAAGGTAAAGCGATTTGGGTACGGCATGGGTACGCCATTGTCGCGAGCCCGGCCACGGCAACCGGCCGCCGTGGCGTGAAATCGACCGGCCCCAGCCGGGGGAATGCTGTCGGCTGGAGCCCTTCACCGCATTTCCAATTGGGCAACGGGAGAGCGGTGCGGGGCGAGTATAGCAGCCAAATAGAAAGGGCCCCGAAGACCGCCAAGTGCTCGGAGCCCTACACCACTCTTTCGGTGCCCTTTGGGAGGGGGCGGCGGTGCGGGGCAAGCGTAGCAGCTAAACAGGGCGGGCCCCAGCCGCGGCAGTATAGCAGGCGCCCCACATTCAGCGGCAGAGCATCGCAGGAGGCCTAGTAAGCCATCAGCACGAGGATGGTGGCCACTGCCACGGCGAACTCCTCACCGTGGTTCGGAGTTGTGCTGGTATGCTCGGCTGGCTATTAGGTCCCAAAGCGCCGCGCTGCATCGTCTGCAGCAAGCGTATGCGATTGATCGAAACGATCGACGAATATGACCGCCTGCCCGAGATCTAATTTTACCGATGCCCACGCTGTGGCTATACAAGCACTGTGGACAGGCCCCGGAAGCTGGAGACGCATCCGGATTGGTAGCAACGGCTGCCGCGGCGCAGCAGCGCGGCGGTTACAAGACTATTATGGCCACAACGATGGCCACCGCCGCCATGAACAGGCGGGATCAGGTAGCTATCCCAGGTCCAATCCATGGCTTAGGGCAGCGGAGCAGAGGTCCGCCGGCTCGATGCGATCCAATTTGATCGCGGCTCGCGCGCTTCCGCACGCGCCCGCTCAAAAAGTCCCAGGATATAACCCGCTTGCGGCGTGCTCGGGCCGTTTCGATCACCGAGCCGAAGTGCCGTACAAGCGTCTTCTCATCGACGTCGAGTTCACGCGCCACGTCGACGAGGGAAACGCCATAGCGGATCAACGCTTCCACGAAGCGCTCGTCTTTGGCGTCAAACGCAAATGCAGTACGTCCCATAATGGGCTCCCGATTTTTCCGTGATTTAGTGATTTCCGCGCGGGAAAAAAAGATGCGCGTGGGACCACCAGCGGTGGGGGCCCCTCTGCCCTCATCGAACAACGTCCCCCCTGATTCATTTGGCACCCGAGTGGCGATGCGACGAAAAATGCCACGGTGATCGGCGCACGGTCTCTCTGGGAGGTATTGACGTTCAGTCGGCGGCGGGGGGGCGTGGCACTCATCGGTTCGAAACACGCCAAGCACTGCCGTCCAGCCAACAAAGAAGCACAGCCTGGTCGCTCGCAGCTCGGTCGCGCGGGTAGTGGCCCTTGAACGCAGCCAACATGCGCGGCGGGCCTCACTCCAAAAAGAACCCGCCACGGCAAGGGGGGCATCGGTGGCTGCGCCGTGGCGGGTCACTACAATGGAGGGCCGATTAACTCGCGCCCTGGGCACTGGTGGCCCGTCCAAAGAGTGCCCCACGCAACCGGCCGACCATGGGAGGCTCCATGGAGGAACTGGTCTTTCTGCCACGCGGTGGCTCCAAGTAATGTAGCGATACACAGCGCGTTGCGACGATGGCCGGCAATGCGGTAGTTGGGCACGTGTAGCGGGCATGCTTCACCCGATCCGGTCGGATTTGTCGGCAGCCTCCGTCGCCTTCTTCTGTACGTCCGCCACCACTGTCTGCGCCCCTTTGGCGCGCGCCTCGCACATGCCGCGCAGCCGCTCGATCTCCTCATCGGTGAGATGCTCGATGCCCACGAAGAAGTTTTTGGCCGCGCTGACGCGGATCAGCTCATCGAGCTTTACTTGAATTGCAGCACCGTCGCGGTTTTGGGGGAATTCTGAATGAGGAAGACCATCAAAAACGTGACGATGGTCGTGCCGGTGTTGATGACCAATTGCCAAGTGTCGGAGTACTGGAAAACCGGCCCGAGGACGGCCCAGACGAGGATCGTCAACACTGCGAGCGCGAACACGGCGGGGTCTGCCTGCAGCTGCGGAGATAGTGCTGGCCGCAGCGCTGAACATGCGCGAAAGCTGATGTGGCTTTTTGCTGATCTGTTTTGGACATACCTGCCTCTCGGTGTTGGAGGTGCGGTCTGCACCTTCCGGGATGGTAGCTCCCAAGCCGGAATTCTGACCCAAAGTTCCAAGAGTTGGCGCGTCGCGATATGTGGAAAGGCGCTGAAGGGCGGCGCGGCCCGTCATGATCCAGGTTGGCTAGTAAGTCGACGCGCGATATCGCCGCCTAGGTGACGAAGCGCAAGATCCGCACAGCACGCGGCGGCGCGTGGAGGCACGGCGGTGTTGCGTATGCAGCGCCATCTTGGACTTGCATGACCAACGCTTCGGCGCGGTGCGGGGACCCGTGCCCCGGCCACGTGCTACGTGCCCAAGGCGCCTAATAAGTTTTGACCCCCATGGGACCCTGTGGGGGTGAGGATCGAGTGCGAACCAACCGCGCACGCAAACGGTGGTCAGCCCCACTTTCCAAAATTTTTCGGGATTTCAATAGCCATTGACTAAGCGTGTGACATGCTGGCAGCGCGAACCGCTCTGGCGCTTGCCGCCTGCGCCCGCCGGGGAAGGCCGTCGAGCGCCGCAGCCTCTGAACGCGACCAGCCACTGGCTACATGGCTACGGCGCAGCCGTGCGCGGGGACGTCGACTTGTCGCACACCGCCGTGGGCTACGGCCGTCTCGGCCTTGCAATGGCCTCGAGCGTTTCGGCGGGTATGCTTGTTTCCTGTCGCGTGGGACGGACCAAAGGCGTCATGCCAGACGCGTTCACCTGGCTCTGAGCTCAGCGGCGGACTTTTCCTCGTCGCCCGCGAACGGCCCGTCGCCATAGACGATACGGCCGCCGACCATGGTGAGCAGCGAGACCGTGCTGCCGATCTCATCGATGGGCACGGTCAGAACGTCCTTGCTCAGCACCGCCAGGTCCGCGAACAGGCCCGGTGCCAACGCGCCGCGCTCGCTTTCCTCGAAGCTGAACCAGGCGCTGCCCTGGGTGTAGAGCCGCAGGCTTCGAGCCGCGACGGGGTTTCCTCCGGCCCGCGCATCGCCACCCCGCTCACCGTCTTGCCGTCGAGCATCCATTGCAGCGAGACGAACGGGCTCGGGCCCATCACCCGGTGTGCGTCGGTGCCGCCGCCGAGCAAATGCCCATACGCTGCGCGCCGACGATCGGCGGCGAGACGCGCGCCAGCTCCACGCCGCGCTGGCCGAGGAACGCCTCGCCGCGGAAATAGAACGCGTTTTGAACCAGCCAGCCGATGCCCATCGCTTTCATGCGGCGCAGGCTTTCCGGCGAGGCGTCATTGAGATGCGCGATCGACCAGCGCAGTTTCGCAACCGGCGTCTCCGCGTTGACGCGCTCCAGAACGTCGAGCAGGTGGTGCACCGCGCGGTCGTTGTGCCAGTGGAACGTCGCGGTCATGCCCCGCGAGACCGCCCAGCGCAGCACCCGGGTCAACGTCTCTTTCTGCATTTCGGTCGGACTGTCGTTGTTGTAGAGGCCCCAGGCGGCGTTTTCGCCGATGCCGTTGAAGCGCAGGAGCCCGTCGCCAAAGCCCATCGGCAGGATCTGCGTCAATTCCTTGAAGTCCCCCAGCTCGTGGTCGCGGCGTGGCGCGAGAGGCTGTAGCGTACGCGGAGCGTCATGCCGCCTTCACTCCACAGCGCGAGCAGCGGGTGGTAGTCGGCGATCGGAAGATTATAGCCGCCGGGATCCATCACTCCGGTGAGGCCCAGCGCATTAAGCGCGCGAAAGAAGGCGCGCGTACCTTCGACCTTTTGCGCGAAGGTGGGCCGCGGCAGCAGATCGAACAGCTCGCTGATCGCTCGGTTGTCGCCGGTGACCCAGCCGGTCGGTTTCGCGTCCTTGTCGTATTCGATGGCGATCCGCGGCTCCCGCGCCTCATCGCGGCCGAGGCCGAGCGCCGCGTATCCGCCGGGGCTGAGCAGTACGCGGCTGTACAGAAGCTGCACGTAAACGAGATGGTCGGGTGCAGCGGCGGCGATTTCGTCTTGCGTCGGGCGGCGGTCTTCGCTGAACTGCCGCTCGGTCCAGCCGCCGGCGACGATCAGCCAGCTTCCCTTCGGCGCGGTTCTGGCCGCAGCGCGGATGCGATCGAGGGCAGCCGCGAGCGTACGGACGCCGGTCCAGTGCACCTCGGTGGTGTAGGTCAGGCCCGCGCGGATGGCGTGGATGTGGGAATCGATCAGGCCGGGAATGACGGTGCGGCCACCGAGATCGATGACGCGGGTCGAAGCGCCCGCTATCGCCCGGATTTCAGCCGTGCTGCCGATCGCGGCGATCTTTCCGTCGCGCACCGCGAGCGCCTGCGCGGGAGCGGCGTCGTAAACGACGATCTTGCCATTGAGCAGGACGGTGTCGGGGGATTGCGCTATCGCGCTGCCTGCCGCCGACAACAGCGCCAGGCAGCCGAACAGCCACCCGCGCATGAAGCTCAAAGCCGCCGCAGCGTGCAGTCGGTCTCGATGAACATCGCGCCGGGCTCGGTACGGCGGAACACCCTCTCCTGCCGATAGCCGGACTTCTCGCACGAGATGGTCACGTCTTCGGGCTTCACATCCTTGTTGATGTGGCTGCGGTAGAGGCCGAGCACATTGGTCTTGAGAGCCACCGGCTCACCCGACTTGGGGCGCAGGAACACCTGCGCTTCCGATACCGGCGAGCCGCGATGATCGCGCACGAAGCCGAAATAGGCAGGACCCGCGCCCTCGGTATCGTTCATCGCATCGTAGTCGTCGCCTCCGGCGAAGGCCGTCGCGCCGAGCGCCAGGGCCGCTGCCGTGCTTGCAAGGGTCCGGATCAGGATGGACATGGAAGCCTCGATTTCAACCTTCTACTCTAGCGCAAGCGGATGGCATCTTGAAGGCGGCGGAACCGCGGCCCTCACCAGCGCCAGAAGAACCGTAGCGCATAGATCAGGACCGGAATCACCGCGAGCGGCGTGATCCAGACCAGCGCCAAAGGAATTTTCCGCACCACGTGCTGCGGTAGCAACGTGGCGAGCACGCCCAGCACGCCGGAGGCGATGAGTGTGGTCGCGGTCCAGCCGTACCAGTGCATGGCCGGGCCCTGGTCACGAACCGCCGCGGCCCAGCCAAGGTTCATCCGGTTGGTGCCCGGATGGTAGGTGAACAGCGGCCAGTTCTGCATTTCGCAGGCCGTATAGATCACCGGCGTCGCGATCGCGAATACGGTCGCAAAGGTGCGGAAGGCGGTGGAGGTTGCGGCGGATTGCGCGCGCGGCGCCTCTGAACGGTGTCGTGCTCATGACCCGAACCCCCGGACGTTGTTGACGATGTGGCCGGCGAGGAACATGAACCAGACCATCGCGGCCAGCAGCACGGTCAGCCATTTGCGCGCGCTTTCGTAGTCCGGATTGCGCGCGTCTTTCCAAAACAGCCAGTAGATCGGCAGGAGACCAAGCCCGATCACGGCGAGGTGCTCCTTCAGTTCGAACACGCCTTGGGTCTTCCAGAAGCCCTGCTGCTCGATCGGAATACGCACATACATCCGGTACTTCGTGTAGATCCACGCGCCGAAGAAGAAGTGATGATCCACAGCACGCAGACCGCGGCCGCGTAGCCCGGCCCGTGCACGGCGCAAAACGCGTAACGAAGCCCGGCGCACTCCGGCCACCTGCCGTACCGGCATCAGCACCGACGCCGCCTGATGCGTCAGCGCGCCGAGCAGCGCCACCGCGAGCAGCGCATGGCAGGTGAACAGGATCGTCCAGAAGGTGCTGACATCGATATAGTCCAGGATGAAGTCAGGTATCAGGCCCATCGGGTGCTCCCGCCCTCAAGCAAAACTGCCGCGCCGGCACTCGGTTGACCTCTCCCCATAGCCCGTCGAAGACCGCGTGAACGCCCTTCGTCAGGAGAGGTCTCCTCGCCACCAGCGCGGTAACGCGCATCTTCAACGCGCTATGGCGAGGCGGGTGAGGGATACGTTCTATCGAGACTTCCAGACCCCTCACCGCAACCCTCTCCCCGATGGGGAGAGGGAGTTCACCGCCCGAGTGGGCGAGCGGCCTTCGACCATCACTTCGCCAGCGGGTCCGGCCGGAGCTGGAAGTGCGCCGCGAGTGGCTTGGTGCCCTTGCCGCCTTCGATCAGCCACGGCGTACTTCCCCAGGGATCGGGGTCGAAGCTGGAATTTCACCTCTGGGGTTGTTGTCTTTACGGCTGCTACCCCGTTGTCGGGACGATCTTATACCAAATAGGTTGCGGCGGAAGACTGAACCCGCGGGTGCGTCACAGGATTTCGATGCGCTGATTTGCGATCAGCTACCACGGCCGCGTGGAGAACGTTGGATCCCAGAGCGCTCGCTCCGCCAGTCGTTCTGAGACCAACTTTCTCCGCCGAGATCTACCGCGCTGAAATCGCCAATAACCACGGGCTTCGCGCGAAAACCTCCGCACTGCGCTACGCGTGTCGGAGCCCGAAATTGTCTCTCTTGGCCGAATCGTCTCCAAACCTCCCGACTGCGCGGGAATTTAGTGCGGAGGTTTTAAGTGCCTGATTTTGAATCGCTTTACGGATGCGAACCTCCGCACTTTGCAGAGATATCGCGGGCTAGCGGGAGCGACTAAGATGCAACCTAGGCGTTGATTGTGTGGTGATTTTTCAGTCTTTCGGTGGGAGCGGACTGGGAGCTTCCGCAATGCTCCGAAAGCGGCCATCCAAGGTCGTTG
>CAWHLG010000012.1:0-579771 GCA_963830015.1 uncultured Alphaproteobacteria bacterium | reverse complement strand
GTCAGGTGTGCTATCAACTCACTAGCCAGCGCGAGCCCGCGTGAAGCACATAATTGGCTGACTTTATGCGACTATTTCCCATCACTCACCTGCACAAACCTGCACACGCCATTATAACCGTGCTACCTATAGACCATCTAGGTAGCACGGAAATCCGAATTCATGCTGAGGCGCCGACTGACAAAAACGGTGATCGACGGCCTGCAAGCCGGACCGAAAGACTTCATCTGCTGGGATACCGAACTGCGAGGCTTTGGATGCAAGGTCACGCCAGCTGGCAAGAAGGTTTTTATCGTCCAATACCGCATCGGCGGTCGAGGCTCGCGTGTTCGTAAGTTCACAATCGGCGCGTACGGCCCGGTCACGCCGCACAAGGCCAGAGAGCAGGCGCGCAGCATACTTGGGTTAGTGGCTCAAGGTCGCGACCCGCAGGCAGAAAAAAGCGCACATCGCAAAAAGCTCGCTAGCGACCACGTCGACGATCTGTTTGAACGCTTCTGCGAAAGACACGCTTCTAAAAAACGCAGCGTCAGAGAGGTCCGACGCATCTTCGAGCATGATGTGCTGCCGCACATTGGAAATCGCAGCGTCCACACGATCAAGAAGCGTGATCTTGTTGAGATCTTGCACGCGGTCGAGGATCGCGGAGCGCACTTAATGGCCAACCGCGTGCTGGCTGCAATGCGCAAGTTTTTCAATTGGCTTGTCTCTCAAGCAGTTCTTGAAGCATCCCCATGCGCAGGAATTGGAGCCCCAACCGCGGAACGATCGCGTGATCGAGTGCTGACAGATGATGAGTTGGGACGGGTGCTGAAAGCAGCGCAACTCTTGGACTACCCGTTTGGTGTAATCGTCCAGCTGCTTGCTCACACTGGTCAGCGCCGCGACGAGGTTGCCGGCATGCGATGGTCTGAGCTTGACCTAGAAAAGCGGCTTTGGAAACTGCCAGGAGTTCGCACCAAGAACGCGCGCGCTCACGATGTGGCGCTTACACCGCAGGTTGTCGAGTTGATCGAACGATGCCGCACGTTCGTCAGGGTCAGTTTGTCGCTTCGCTGTCAGCTGAGCGCCCATTTCAAGGCTGGAGCAAAGCAAAAGCTGCGCTGGATCAAAAAGCACAAGTAAGTGGCTGGCGGCTGCATGATCTGCGGCGAACAATGGTGACCTACATGGCGGCGCGTGCAGGCGTAGCGCAGCACGTATCTGATCGCATACTGAATCACAAATCAGGAGTAATCAGCAGCGTCGCCGCAGTCTATCAGCAGCACGACTTTGCCAGCGAGCGGCGTGAGGCGCTCTTGCTATGGTCCAACCACCTTGCTGAGCTTTGCGACAATACAGAACGCCACGCCGAGCCTCGGAATGGGGCTTTGACTGACATGAGCAATCAAACCGCTTGATCAACAGACCACGTGCCTACGTCCGCCAGCGCATGCGCCACGTCGTTATAGATGAAGACGTTTCAGAGCGGCAGTTTTATCGTGCGTTGCGCGCTCGTCGACGCTACTTGCACATCAAGGACAAGGCAAAGCGCAAACAGGTATACGATGATTGGCTTAAATGGGCGAGCAACTACAAGTCTCGTGGACAAAAGCCGGATACCCGTTACCAGAAAGTGTTTCAGCGTACGCAAAATTTGATCAAAACGCACAGGTTGCAAGTTGACGTAGCGCGACGCGCGCATTGAAAGATTGTAACGTTCAGTGTCCGACGCAATACAAAAGTGATCCATTCCGCCGCCTTCACAGGCTCAAGACCGCAAAATCGCTCGGCCTCCTTTCCTCCCACGCTTGTCGCCGGCGCCGACGGAGCCAAGCTGGTGTCGCCTATTGGCGCCCCGACGCAAGACGCAGTCATCAGGCGCAGCACAGCGGAGTTCCGGCCAGCACCCGGAGAGATCGGCTTTTCTGCCGGCGGTGTCCAAGTATTTGCGATACCTGAACTATTTGTGTTATTTAAGACAAGGGCCGGATAATATTCATCGATGCATATTGCATTCGCCATCGTCAGTTTGTTTCCAGGTGGGGGGCTCCAACGCGACTGCGTTGAGATCGCGAAACTGGTCCGCGAGCAGGGCCACGACGTCGTTATCTATACATGCCGGGTACACGATCACTCATTGGCCGGCGATATCCCGATCCTGCTTCTGCAAAACAGTGCAGATACGAACCACGGCAGACAACTTCAGTTTGCATCTGACTTGCTGAAAGAGACCGGCGGGCGCTTCGACCGTCATCGTGGGGTTCGACAAGCTTCTAGGGCTCGACGTTCTTTATTGCGCGGACGCTTCCATGGGGTACCGCGTCCTGAAGTCTCCGCTGCTGCGGCTTCTTCCGCGTTACCGGACTTACGCCAATATCGAGAAGAACTCTTTTGCCGCCGGCATGAAGACCAAAATCATTCTGTTGAGCCAGAATCAGGTCAGTGAATATCAGAGCGCCTGGGCGACGGAATCCAGCCGCGTGGTGCTGGTCCCTCCAACGCTCACGCTTGCACGGAGGCAGCCGGGCCGTCGGACGAACGGCGTGCGGCCATCGCTGCGCGCCACGCTTGGTCTCGCCGAAAACGACTGGGTCTGGCTGTCGATTGGCGTTCAGCCCGATACCAAGGGCACCGACCGGGCGATCAAGGCTCTGGCCAGATTTCCCGATGCAAAGCTCCTGATCGCCGGGCTGACCGAGACCAATCATGCATCGATCAGCCTGGCGAAGCAGACGCGGCGGATGGGCGTCGCCATCGGGTCAAATGGCTTGGCCATCGCGAGGATATTTCCGATCTGATGGCAGCCGCCGATCTGCTGGTTCATCCGGCGCGCTACGATACAACCGGCACCGTGATCCTTGAGGCTGTCGTCAATGGGCTGCCGGTCATCACAACCGCCGCCTGCGGCTATGCGCGCCACGTCGATTTCGCAGGCGCCGGAATTGTGGTTCGCGAACCGTTCGATTTCCGGCTGTTTGTCGCGGCCCTCGAGCAGGCTCGGGATCGCTCCACAAGCTCCGCATGGTCCGAGGCAGGAGCCGAGTACGGAAAGAACCCGGCGCTTTATCAGGGCCGATTGCACGCAGCAGAGGCCATTATCCAGGCTGCGAATGAGAAGATGCATGGGTGGTCGGGCGGAGCGGCTCCGAGCCTGGCGCCGGGCGATGCAACCGATTCCCTGCGTGACGCGTCTGCCGTTTCAGATTTGAGTCCGGGCCTGCGCGATAAGCGATAGAGTGCAGGACGAGCGCATTCACCGGTTCGGGTCCGCAGATCGGGTCCACGCTCGCCACCACTGGCCGGCCGTTGTCCAGCGAGCCTCAACCCGCGGATAGCCAGGAATGAGATACTGCTGCCGCGCGCACGTGTTCAGGCCACTTTACTGCTATGACGTCGTGGCCGGCAGCCTGGTGCGCCAGGGGCCCGACGGCAAGACCGATATTTCATTCTCGGATATTGCCGAAATTGCCGTCTTCAAGGAACGGCGGCTCGGCTCGTCCCGATCCTACTGGGCTTGCACGATCAAGAGCGCGGCACGGCAATACAGCCTGACGTCCGCTCACCGGACACGGCCGCTGAAGACCGAGGATCGTACGGAAAGCTACATTCCGTTCATCAAGGAATTCGAGCGCCGGGCGCTGGCCGCGAATCCATCGATCCGGTTTGTCGAAGACGAATTCCGGGAATCGGTCTGGCATCAAGAATCGCCAGGACGCTTTCGCTGTGGATCATCGCGCTTATGAGCCATCTCACGCGAAGGCAGGCGGCCGCGTTTGCGGCGCGATCGTTCGATGGACCGGCCCGCTGCTTCGCGGCCATCGTCACGCGCGCGTCAACTCAACGCGGCGTTTCCCCCGTAAGCCGCCACGAAATCCCGATCATCCTCCACGGCATGTGGGACAACATCGGGCGCACCTTTGGCGAATACGGGCATGTTCCGGAGCTGATGAGCTTCTCGGCCGATACACCGACGGCGGGGCAAGTCGTGATGGATGAGCGCACGGCGACTCTCGTTCGCGATGTCGGCTCACAACGGCGAGGCGCGCTGATGTTCGCCGCTCATCTTGGCAACTGGGAAATCCCTGCCATGACGGCGCGCGTGGGCGGACGGAAGATTGCGCTCGCCTACAAGCCCCAGCCCAGCCGGGCGATGACAAACCATCTCATTGCGCGTGCGTTCGTTGTTTGCCGGCCGTCTGATCGAAGCGGCACCTGCCGCGCCGCGCGAGATGCTGAGAGCCCTTCGTGACGGATGGCTGGTTGGCATGCTGGTGGACCAGCACTACCCGAGGGGCATCGAGGTGTCCTTTCTCGGACACACGTGCCGGGTAAACCCGATTCTCGCGCGTCTTGCTCGAGGGCAGGATACTCCCGGTCTACGGCGCGCGCGTGGTGCGCCTGCCCGACCAGCGATATCGGTTTGAGCTGGTCGGGCCGCTTGAATTTCCGAAGGATGCGGCCGGCAAGATCGACGTGCAGCGCGCCATGCAAACGGTATTTTCCGTCATCGAGGGATGGATCCGGGAGCATCCCGAGCAGTGGATGTGGATCCACCGGATCGTGCGGTAGGCGATGACCAAGCGGCTGCTGTTCGACATCTCCACGTCGATGAAGTGGTTCGGCCCGCCGGTCGGCATCGTGCGCGTGGAGCGCGAGCTCGCCAGATGGGCGATGCAAAACCATCCCGACTGCCGGTTCGGGTTCTTCGATCCTGACCTTCAGCTCTATCGGCAGGTGCTGCCGGAATATCTGCCGGCCATTCTCGATGGAACGGCGATGGTCGACACCACGGGCATGGCGGACCCTTCGCGATCGAGACGGCGCAAGACCGACCGCGTCCCGCGCTTTCTGCGGACGCCCTTTCTCTGGCTCACCCAGTTCCGGCGGATGGCGCTCCGGACCCTGGGCGGAATGCTGCTGAAGAGCCGTTCGGCCGGGATGCGCGACATCATTCATCTTTTGCAGCCGGCGATCGCCGGGAAGAAATATCGCGAAATCCTGCTGGGTCCGGACGGACGTCAGCGCGCGATCGCACCGGTGAATGTGCTGACGGGCGCTCCCGTTCCGCTGGAGCCGAGGCGATGTGGTCCTGTTCGCCGGTTCGAACTGGGCTCACAGCAATGCCGCTGCCATTGGCCAATGGCGGGAGCGTCTCCGGCGTCGAGCTGATCGCGCTTTGCCACGACGTCATCCCGTTGCTGTTTCCGCAGTGGTTCAGGGCGAACGACGTCGCCCTGGTGCAGCGGCATTTCGACCAGGTGTTTGCCATCGCGTCGTTGAATCTCGTGGCCTCGAACGTGGTCGGGCGCGACGTGGAGGCCTACTGCACGAGGCATGGAATTGCTTCCGGCCCGGTGCGGAAAATTCCGTTTGGCTTCGATCTGCCGGCGGGCGGGCGGGGACCGGCCGGCCCGAACGATGTCCAGCCCGGCTCAAGATACATCATGCTGGTCAGCACCATCGAACCGCGCAAGGGGCACGGCCTCATCCAGGCGGTCTGGAGCAGGCTGCTGAAGGAAGGCATCCCGCAGAGTCTGGATGTCACGCTGGTTCTGGTTGGACGGCCCGGCTGGCTGATTGACGATCTGATCAGGCGCCTGCTGTCGTCCGAGCGGATCGCCGTGCTGGACGAGGTGGACGACGCCACGCTGGCCGGGCTCTACGACGGCGCCAGTTTTTGCGTCTACCCTTCGGAATATGAAGGTTACGGCCTGCCTGTGGTCGAGGCACTGGCGCGGGGCAAAGCGGTTCTGGCTTCGGATGTCGGTATCGTTCCCGAGCTTCAATCGCCGCTGTTGAAGCGGCTGCCGGCTCGGGACGAAGAGGCCTGGTATCAGGCCATCCGCACGTGGCTGACGAATCCGGAAACACTGCCTCGCTCCGATGCCGCCTTCGACCATCCGACGTGGCAAGAGGCCGCCGCACAGGTTTTCGCGGCGATCGATGAATTCACCGGCCGCGCAGCCACGAGCCGATCAAACCCAACCCGCGGGGTGGATGGAGCCTGAGCAGCCAGCACGCGGCGGCAATACGGACACCGATGCTCTGCGAGCCCCGCGAGCAGCCCTTTCAGCCAGAACTGCGCTGCCCTGCGCTCGGCGTGGTCGAGATCGAGCTTTCCGAAGACCGACAAGTCCTGAACCGAGAGCTTGTCCGAAGCGGGGCGGCCGAGGAGTTCGAACAGGTCCGCCGTCTCGCCAAGGCCGGCCTGCCCCCGCAGCGCGGCAAGATCGAGCGGAGATGCAAACGCATCGACAAAGTCGGGTCGCGATTCCCGCCGGGCTTTTGCCGAAAGCCGCGCCAGGCGGGCCGCAAGCAGTTGCTTGCGCGCGCCTGCGGCATCGGCCGGCGCCGGAGAGGATCGGTAGCTCAGGAGAAATTCCGGAACGTTCGCAAGCTCGGCATGCTCGGACATGCGCAGCCACAGGTCATAGTCTTCCGCTCCATCGAGAGCGGGACGATATCCGCCGAGGCCGCGAAAGGTGTCCGCCCGCATCATCATCGAGGCGTGAATAAATGGATTTTGCCTCGGCAGCATGTCGCGCAACTGTGAGGGCTCGGTGGCCGGCCTGCGATCGCCGATCTTCCGGCCTCCGTCATCGATGACGTGCGCCCAGCTCCCGACAGCCGCAACGCTGGAATACGCGTCGAGAAACGCGATCTGGATCCGGAGACGATCGGGCGCTGCAACGTCGTCGGCGTCCATGCGGGCAATCACCGGCGCGCGCGCGAGCTCCACTCCACGATTGAGCGCGGCGCTTATTCCAAGATGCTCCTGACGCACGGAGCCGGATGCGGGCATCGAGCCGCGCGGCGGCTTCGACGATCTGTGCGGTCCGATCGGTCGACCCGTCATCGACGACGATCAGCTCGAAGTCCGCAAATGACTGGCCTCTGACGGACTCGATGGCCTGCTCGAGCCATGCGCCGCTGTTGAAGGCGGGCATCACAACGGAGATCTTTGGTTCTCCGGTCTGGCAAATCGGCAAATCCTATCCGGATCCGGCGCCCAATCCGGACTGGGCGGCCGCGGCAGCCGGCGGATTGCCGAATTGAGAATGATAAAAGTCAGCGTAGCGCCGGCCCGCGCGCAGCAGATCTTCGTGCCGGCCGACTCGACGACGCGCCCTTCCTCGACGACATGAATGACGTCCGCATCCTTGATGGTGTTGATCCGATGCGCGATCACCAGCGTCGTGCGGCCCTCGGCAAGCCGCCGGATCGCTTGCTGGACGTGAACTTCCGATTCGCTGTCGAGCGAAGAGGTCGGCTCGTCGAGCAGAAGAATCGGCACGTTGCGGATCATCGCTCGCGCGACGGAGATCCGCTGGCGCTGGCCGCCCGAAAGCTGCATGCCGTGCTCGCCGACCTGCGTGTCGTAGCCTGCCGGCAGCGCCATGATGAAATCATGCGCATAGGCGGCTTTGGCCGCCGCGACGATCTCGTCTTCGCTGGCGCCGAGCCTGCCCATGGCGATGTTCGCCCGCACGGTGCCGCGAAACAGAAAAATGTCCTGGCCGACATAGGCGATATTTGCGCGAACGGAAGCCTGCGAAACAGACGCGATGTTCTGCCCGTCGATGGTCACTTCTCCCTCGTTCGCGTCGTAGAAACGAAGAAGAAGGTTGAAAATCGTGGTCTTGCCTCCGCCCGATGGACCGACCAGCGCGGTGATTTGCCCGGGCTCGGCCGTGAATGACAATGCCCGCAGAACCGGTGTGCCCTCCCGCCGATAGGAAAAGTTGACGTCGCTGAAGACGATGCGGCCCTTGTCGACCGTGAGAAGGGGCCGATTGTCGTCGCCGGAGCGATCCGGCAGGTCGAGAATATCGAACAGGACTTCGACACCGGCCAGCGCGTGGCTGAGATCGATATTGAGGCGCACGATCCGCTTGGCGGGCTCATAGGCAAGCAGGAATGCCGCGATGAACGACAGGAACTGGCCCGGCGGCTCGTTGAGTATGACAATCGAGTACCCGCCGCAGATCAGGACGCCGCCGACCACGACGCCGCCGAGCGTTTCCATCATCGGCGTCGACCGGTTCATGACTCGCGCGAGCTTGTTGCCGACGCGTTCGACGTTCATCGTGTCTTCGCCGACACGCCGGCGCATTTCCTGCTCGAGGTTGAGAGCCTTCACGACCCGCAGGCCCTGAATCGTTTCCAGCAGGGCCTCGGCGATGCGTGCGCCGCCGGTAAATTCGGTTTGGGCGATGCTTCGCACGCGCTTTGCGAGATGACGCACAATGAAGATGGACGGCCCCATCAGCACGAGCGCGACCAGCGAGAGCAGCGGCGCCTGAACCACCATGACCGCGAGCAAGCCCGCCAGCGTCATGACATCGCGGCCGAGCGTTGTGATCAGGATTCTCAGCACGTTGCCGGCTGCACCGCTGCCGTAGGCAATCCGGGCGATGAACTGGGACGAATGCCTGTTCCCGAAATACGACAGGTTCTGCTGCAGCAGCCTGTCGAACATTCGACGCTGGTTCTCAGCCTCGATGTGATTGCCGACCTTCGCCAGGACGACGGATTGGCTGTAAGTTGCAATTCCCTTGACGGTGAACAGCAGAACAATTGTGACGGCAATCGAGACAACGCCGACAAAGCTGCGGTCGACGAAGGCCTGGTTGACGGCAGAGCCGACGAGATAGGCCGACACGGCCGTGCATGCGGCCCCGGACGCCATCCAGAACACGGCAAGGGCATAGCTTCGCCAATGGCTGCGCCCGTAATCGGCGAGAAGACGCCAGCTCAGGTTCAGCGAGCCCTGCGGGTCGGCCAGCAATCGCTGCTTGATGTCATTCAGCATCGTTTGGCGCGCAGGAAAATGATGAAAGACGGCCGTCATCATGCCAAATAGTCCTGCACGGGTCGACCATCGAATTCCCGCTCGGTCCGGCTTCAATCACTTCAGGAGAGCGCATTCAGCTCGTCGACGATCTCGCGGTTGAGGATGGCTTCCATGTCGGCAACGACACGATGAAGGTTCTGGCCGTCCGTGACGCGATGGTCGAAGAAGATTTGCAATGGCATCCGGCCATCGGGGCCGATCGGGGCATAGACGAAACTCACGCTCACGGGAGTCGCGGACTGCGTGATGCGAAAGTGGCGCGAGGGGATCGAATTGATGGAAACTGTCCCAAAGTACTTCGATTTGAGCCGGCCCGCCCCATAAAGAGCGAGCAGCCACATCAGCCGCCGAAGCGGCCAGGGATATCGGGTAATTCGCAGGAGCCGCCGGTATCCGCCGACACGCTCGACCGGCAGATCCTTCAGGCTCTCCACCACGCGATCGATCTCGCGCAACGACTGGTTTTCAGGAGCGGGGATCTGATCGAAGAACACGGCCCGCTCGCCATGCCATTCGCGTTCGACGACGACGCTGGCGACGCAATGAGGATGCTCGTACAGGTGCGGCCATGGAAAGGCGATGTAGGCCCGCCTGAGTTCGGGCCATTTCCGTGACGTCAGGGCCATCGCCTTGATGAGAATCGCGCTCCAGCTGATCAGCGGCTGATGCTTGCGGCGAGCCTCCATGACGGCCGAAACGCGGATCGATGCGGATATCCCGATGGCGAATTTATTGCCGAAACGAACGACATCGCGCATCCACAGGCGCGGCAGCGAGAGCCGGACGTACCGCGGAAGCTTGAGCATGTTTTAGCGACGGCCTCGCTCGACGATTGTCGGATGGAATCAGGACGGCATCCCGGCAAACCGCGCATGCGGGCCGGGCGGAGCCAGGTGTGGCGCGAGCATTTCCTTGATCACCCTTCGCTTGTCGGCGGCCAACTCAAAATCCCCTTCGTGCCGCGCCGATCCTACCTCGTGCAGCCACGCGCCACACCACTGGATTTGCGCCCTGATCGGATCGGCATCCGGCTTGTAAGGTTCAAAACGGGTCGGCGCAAACTTGAGCTGCTTCCGGTCGAGTGTCCGAAACAGCACGTCCCAGTTGGCGCCTCCGGTATCGAGCTCATTGAACCAGTCCTGCCCAAAATCGAGGGCCAAGTCCTTGACGGCGTCAAATCGGAACATTGCAAAGCCCGCCCACAGAAACCAGCGCCGTCCCGCCTCGCGGAGGCAGCCATAGACCGGCTGGCGGTCCAATCTGGCGAAAGGATCGTCAGGTTCGGTCGGAAACATGTCGTGATCGATAAAACCGAACCGGTCGGGCTCCCCCGAACGGATGAGGTTGCGCCATACCCAGTTCAATGCCAGCCCGTGAATGCGGCTGGCCTGTTCGCGCCGCCGCAGCGGACTTTCCGGCAGGCGAACATGGGCGACGCCGTGCCGTTTCGCGATTGCTGCAATTTGCGTTGCGGCGTCTTCGCTGGCCGACATATCCGCGACCATATAGGTCGCGTCCGGCACGAAGCGCGCGACAAGCTGCGCCTGCATATCGATCGCTTCGGGATCCTCAAACGCGATGGTTGTGAGAACCCGCCGTCCCCGGAAAGAAGGCAAGTCAGCAATCGCGGTGCGTGCGGAGCGGCGGACATAAGTCTCGCGTTGGGCGTTGTAGCGCCGCGTCTTGAGCCAATGCGTGACCGGGCGAAGCCGCTTCCAGTCACGCCATTTGTAGTCGCCGAGCGGACGCATGAGACATATTAGGGCCGCGGCAACAAAATTGGGACAAGGAAACCAAGATTGAAATCATCCGGTACAGCGCGCGTATCTCGGGGCAGCAGAGCTTGCCGGAGCTGGTGCGGCTTCGTCCGCCGCGGATGCGGCGGCCGCAATCCGGCGCCGTGCGCGACTGCCCTATGGCGCCGGGCGACCGATCTGTCCCGCCTGCAAAGCGCGGCCGATCGAAAAAACGCCTCCTGAGAAGCGTCCAACCTCAAACTCGCGCCGGGTTCGCTTGCGCATCCGAACGAATCAAGTCGCAGCAACGGCCTATTTCTTCTCGACAGCTTCCCGGGCGAGGCGCTGAGCCCGCAGCTTGGCAGTCTTGTCGCGCAATGTCTGCTCGGCTTCGCGGTATTCCCTCATCGCGACCGGCGCTTCGGCCTTCTGCTTTGCAAGGTATTCGGCACGCGCCTCGGCACGAGCGCGTTGCTCTGCGGGCGTCAACTGATGAAGCGGGCCCTGACGAAACTTGCTTTTTTGCAAGCACGCCTCCTCAACCAGGTTGCCGGAGAATCACGTTATCACGTCTGCCAGACCCATGCGGCGTGAACAAAAGCCCCGCACGAGGCGGGACTGGTGTTCTCTCAAGAGCCGTTTGCATTTTTCTTTGCTTTCGGTTTGACCGCCCCGGCCTGGGCGTTCTGGCCCATGCACTTGTTGACGTACTCCCGGCGGGTCATGAAGCGGATCGCCGAATATTTCTGGGCCGCCTGCGCCTTGCACGCCGCTTCGCGCCGGGCGAGAGCGGCATCACGATCCTTTTTGGTGGCGGCTTCGGCCGGCAGCGCCAAGACCACAAGGGCGGCCGCAACGGCAATGGCGGTCGAAGCCTTCATGGGCCGCTCCTTCGGATCACCAGAGAAAACTGTGCAACAGCGATGTTGTTCCGAAGGAATTCCCGATCAGCCGTTCGGACCGGCCCGCGTTGCGGAGTCCATCGCATCCACCGAACGGGCACCCAAATGATAATGGCGGATTTAACGTATTGGATGCGCGTTGCCTGATTCGAGATACCTCGGGCCAGCCTGCCGGAAAGCACGCGATCAACAAATCGCTGGCTTGAGATGAGTGACGGGTGCCCGTACGGCATCCGCCGCCCTGTTGGTCAAAACTCCTGGAAATCGGGGCTTTCCTTGAGCGCGGTCGCGCCTGCTGCTTTCAAGCGGCGAGCCGGCCCATGGCCGTTCGTGTATTGCGGACGTGCCGGGGCACGCTTGACCGCTTCGACTGCCGGCCGGTTCGCAACGATCGAGCGCGCACTTTCGTGACGCGCGACGTCGCCGACCTTGAACACGCCGACGCGCTTGTCCATGCCGTTGGCCTGCTGCTCCAGGTTCTTCGCCGTGGCGGCGTTTTCCTCGACCAGCGCGGAGTTCTGCTGCGTGACCTCGTCCATCTGGGCCAGCGCCTTGTTGACCTGGTCGATGCCGCCGGCCTGCTCGGCGCTGGCACTGGCGATGTCGGATACAATGGTCGCCACACCCTTGATCAATTCGACGATCTCGTGGAGCGATTTGCCGGCGCGGTTCACGAGATCGACGCCGTCCTGGACCTGGCTGTTGGAATTGGTGATCAGGTCCTTGATGTCTTTCGCCGCCTGCGAAGATCGCTGTGCAAGGCTGCGGACCTCCGACGCCACCACGGCGAAGCCGCGTCCGGCGTCGCCGGCACGCGCCGCCTCGACGGCCGCGTTGAGCGCGAGCAGATTGGTCTGCCGGGCGATCTCGTCGATGACGCCGATGATGTCGGATATTTTTCGCGACAACTCTTCGATCTTGGACATCGCGCTGACCGCTTGAGCCACGACGTCGCCTCCGCGAGTTGCCACATCGCGCGTGGCAGCGGCGGAAGCGCTGGCCTGTTGGGCGTTCTCGGCGTTCTTCTTCACGGTCGCGGAGATTTCTTCCATCGAGGCCGAAGTCTGCTCGAGGCTCGCGGCCTGCTCTTCCGTTCGCTGCGACAGATCCGTCGTCGCGGTGGTGATTTCGCCGGACGCATTGGCGATCTCCCGGGAAGCGGTCTTGATCTCGGTCACCACCGACGCCATGGTGTCGAGCAAACCATTGATGCCGGCGCATAGCGCTGCAAGTTCGCCGGACTTGCCTTCCAGCGGGATGCGCCGGGACAGATCGTTGCCGCCGGCCGCCTGAACAACGTCCTGGGTCTGCTGGACGGTCAATTGCAGCATCTCGCTTGCCTTCACCTGCGCGGTGACATCCGTTGCGTACTTGACGACCTTGAACGGCTTGCCGTTCATGTCGAAGATCGGGTTGTAGCTCGCCTGGATCCAGATCTCTTTGCCGCCCTTGCCGACCCGCTTGTATTGAGCGGCTTCATATTCGCCGCGCCCCAGCTTCTCCCAGAAATTCCGGTATTCGACGCTCTGCCGGTAGGCTGGCTCGACGAACATGCCGTGGTGCTTGCCCTTGACCTCGTCGAGCGAGTAGCCCACCGCATTCAGGAAGTTCTCATTGGCGTGACGGATCGTCCCGTCGAGCGAGAACTCGATCACCGCCTGCGCCTTGCTGATGGCGGCGAGCTGGCCCTTGTAATCGGCGTTCCGCAGTTTCTGCTCGGTGACATCGGTCGCGTATTTGACGACCTTGTAGGCCTTGCCGTTTCTGTCGAAGATCGGATTGTAGCTGGCCCGGATCCAGATTTCCTTGCCACCCTTGCCGATGCGCTTGTACTCGCCCGCATCGAATTCACCGCGGCCGAGTTTCTCCCAGAACAGCCGGTACTCGGTGGACTGGCGGTAGCCTGGTTCCGCGAACATGCTGTGGTGCTGGCCTTTGATTTCCTCCAGCGAGTAACCCAGCGCATTCAGGAAATTCTGGTTGGCATGCAGAATCTTGCCATCCAGCGAAAATTCGATGACGGCTTGTGACTTGTTGATCGCATCGATTTGCCCACGATAGTCGGCAATCGCGGCGCCACCGAATCCAAAATTCAGACCGAGGAATTTCAAGGCATTTCTCCGTTTCGACAGGGATGCAGTTCTTCGAGCTGGCCGCTCAGATCAGGCGGCTTGCTCTTCATCCGTGCTTTGCAATTCGCCAGCCGGCTGATCAAGAAGGTGGGAAAGCTCGATGAGTGCGATCATCGCGGCTTCCACCGTCACGATACCCAACAGGAAATCGAAGCGCGCGGCTTTGGCAACCTTGGGCACTGCCTTGATCTTCGCGGGATCAATCGAAATGATGTCGGAGACCCGGTCGGCGAGCAGGCCGACGAGGTGGTCGCCAATCTGCACGATGATGATCACGTGAAGCGGCGTCGCTTCGGTCAGCCCTTCGCCGAACCGGGAGCGCAGGTCGACGATCGGGACAATCGCGCCACGCAGATTCAACACTCCGCGCACATAATCCGGCTGCTCCGGAAGATGCGTAATTTCCGACCAGCCCTTGATCTCGCGCACGGCCATGATGTCGACACCGTATTGATCCTGGCCGATCGCGAAGGTGATGAACTGGGCAAGAGTAGTGATGGCACCTTCGAACTCGGGTGTTGCCCCAGAGATTGACGCGATTGCGGTTGAAGCCGCTGGACCACCCGAATGCCGGTCATTCATAAGATGTAGGCCCATGTTTGCTGATGCCGGTCGCGGCGATCCGCATTGCAATTGCAGATTGCTGCGATACAACCGACCGCAACCTGCGCAATCTCAAGTGTTCGGGGGAGGAGAATCGATAAGGTCAGAACACCTATCAATCCATCAGGTATTTGAGGCTGCTAGTTCCTTGCACGGGATTCCATTTCACATTCACAGTCAGTGTTTTTGGTTAAAATATTATTAACCGGAACTTTGGGGTTATTTTTTTGACCTGAAGTCTGGTCCGACGCCGGCCGGCACGGTCGCCGCTGGAAGATCAACCCGCGGATATCGGTCGAGCGCGGCACATCCGGCGCCGGCATTGTTTCAGTATACGATGAAAATTCCGGGGTCGCGCACGACGTTCAAAAGCCGCCGGACTGCGATCTCGACCGGTCCGACATTTTGGATTTCCACGTCAATATCAACGTCGACCTCAAGTCGGGCCGACCTTGCGATCCGGTCGGTCAGGCTTGCGTCGCTCGCGCGCGCCCGTGCCGAGAGCCGCGCCTCCAGCACCTCCTGCGGCGCGGTGACCAGAACGATGGTGACGAAAGCATAGCGCTGCCGCGCGACGCCAAGGATGGTCCGGGACACGTTGCAGATCACCGTTCGTCCGGATCGCAGGTCTTCGTCGATCGAAGAGGGAATGCCGTAACGATGCCCGTGCGCCGCCCACCACAAGGCAAAGCCGCCGGCCGCCACGGCGTGACCGAACGCTGCCTCGGAGACGGTGTCGTGATCTTCCGATGCGCTGGATTGGCGCGTAATCACCCGCCGCGGAAACACCACCGCGGGATCGTCCGCACAGGCCGCGCCGACGCCGGCGATGATGGTGTCCTTGCCCGCGCCGCTCGGTCCGACCACCAGGACAAGCCGGCCGGGTCCGATCTGGTTCGGCTGCGGCCGCGCAAACCGCTTCAGATCGAGCAGCCAGCTCACGCCACCCGCCTCCCCTGCTGCCATGTGGCGCGCACCATCGGAACGTCGCCCGCAACATGCACGCGGATCAAGTCGCAATGCGAGAGAGGTTCGGAATCGCGCGCCATTCGATTGGACAATTGATCCTGCACAAAATCAAATGAAGGACGTTTCTCTCAATCGCCGGTGGGAGTGATCCGAAATTCGATCACGTCCGGCAAATTCCGCAAATGCTTTGATAGCGCTTCTGCCGCTTCGCGCCTTCGGCTTTTGATGGTCATCCGATATTCAAACTGCTGACCGCCGTCGGTCAGTCGCGACGGCAAGTGCGTTACGCCAGGTAACCGGCTGAGCAGCTTCACGCCCGGGGCCCGCCGGACGTGACATCCCGGCACTTCTTACTTTGACGGCCGTGGAGCGCGGGCGGTCCGCGCGTTTGTCGTTGACCCGGCAATGCACGGCGACGGCCTCGGACCATTGCGCCCGGTCGAGCACAAGCGAGCCGCCGGGCAGCCCCTCTGACGTCTCTTCGTCCGCGTGGACCTGCGCGAACGCCCGCGTCAGAAGCCCCGGCCCGGTCGAAAACCAGGGCACATCGTGATCGCCGCGATTGAGCGCCTGCACCGCGAGATCGAGCGCCTTGACGATCATCGGCTCGCCGGGCACGGCCCCCAGAAAATTGCCGGCGATCGCGCCGTACTGCTCCTGAAACACCACGAGCCTGGCATGGGCCGGCACAATGGATTCGAGGCTCGCGAGACTGCGATCGTCGGGCTCGGCGTAAAAGCCGCCTTCGGCGGCAAGGTAGGCCAATCGGAACACCTCGGCCTTTTGCGCCGGCTGCACCGCGTGCTGATAGGCGCTCAATACGCCGGACGGGTGGCGCGAGCTCAGGAACTCGCGCGCCTTCTGGTCGTCAAAGCGCTGGTAGTCCCAATCCGGATGTTGGTCGCGCCACGACTGCATGGTGCCGGCCAGGCCTGCCGGCACACGAGGCTCGCTCCAGTATTGCACGATGCGCGCCGGGATGACGCGCTGTTGGCCGGGCGCGCCCGGTTGCGGCGCCTGAAAGCAGCCGGCCCCCCGCATCGCAATCAGAAGAAGGATCGCGGACGTGGTGTTGTCACCTGCCTTCCGCACCATTTGCCGCAGCCGCGGCAGGCGCTCCTGCATCGGCAGGACGATCGCCTCTCGCAGTTCCCGAAGGACATCCTTGTCCAGCATGAACTCATTGAGAAACTGGCCCAGCAGGGTTTGCGAGGCGTTCAGCGAATTGCCCCGCAGCAGCCGTTGCGACGATTGCAAGGCGGCAGCCGCATCGAGATTGTCCCTGGCAGGGCCCAGGTCGAGCATCAGCAACTGCGCACGCGCCAGCGCGATGCGGTTGCTGACGGAATCCTGAAGGCTCAAAGCTTCACGATAACGAACGGCCGCCTCGACGAAATCCCACCGCATTTCCGCAAGCTGCCCGCGAAAGGCGTGGACGCGGCTCATATCCGGCCTGGACAGATGGGCGAGCCGGGCCAGCACCTGTTCCGCCGCATCGTATTGGCCCGACGCGAGGTGAAATTCCACACGCTGGGTCCACAGAGCAGAGTGGCCGCCGGCATCCTCCGGCAAATCCGCCAGAACGGACTTGGCCTGCATTTTCTCTCCGGTCAGGCGAAGCAGCTCCAGACGCCGCGCCAGCAGCGCCGGTTCCCGGCCGACGGCTTTCTCGGCATGGTCGAGCAAGGCAAGCGCAAGCTTGCCACGTCCGAGCGCCAAGGCGACGCGGCTTGCTTCGAGATAGGGCTGCAAAAGCTTCGGGTCCGCGGCCATCGCGCGATAGCACCACAGCAAGGCGGCTTCCTCGTCGTCGGCAAGCCTTGCCTGCGCCGCGAGTTGCATCAGCACGCCGGTGTGGTTCTCGTCGACCTGCAATCCGAGCTCGAGCAGGCGGCCGGCCTCCGCCGGGCGGCCCAGGGCGCGCTCCTCCATCGCGCACTGCATCAGCGCGTGGAGATTGTCCGGCTGCTGCTCGAGCACCGCCTTGAATGCGTCGAGCGCGGCCTCCCGGTTGCCGCTGTCGCGCGCGGAACGACCGAGGCGCATCAAGTCCGGTACGGAGTTCCGATCAGGGCGTCCGGTACCCTCCGGTGCATCAAGCGGTGTATCGGGCTTCGTATGTGTCTTGCCCGTGTCGCCACGGGCGGCGGCACGGGCAAGAGCCTGCCGGACCCTGGCGTTCCCGGGCGCGAGCCTGCCTGCACGATTGAGCGTTGCTTCGGCTTCAGCGGGGCGTCCGCACCCGAGCAAAATCTCTCCAAGCGCCAGCAGCGCGGGGATATGGTCCGGATGATCGTCCAGTATGGCGCGACACTGCGCTTCGCCCTCGCCGGATCGGGACAGCTTTGACAAAGCGAGCGCGGTCTCGACTTTCGCCCGCAGATTCCTTGGATAGGCCGCAACGGCTTCCTGAAAGTGCTTGAGGGCGGACTGCTGATCGTCGCGGTCGCGCGCCTGGATACCCAGATCCAGCAACTCCTGAAGGCCGACATGACGCATGCTGCATCGAACTCGATTGAGGGGAATCGAATGGCCTTGCACCGGTTCGCATCGCAGCTTGGCGCTATGGCAATCGTGTGACCTTTTCGGCGCGGCTGCAACGCTGCAAGCGGGATCGCGAAGATCGATCAACAGAAGCCGCATAGACCGCAAATGCCTGAAAAACCCGCCGATGCAGGCCGTCACGGCAATGGCCGGTATTATTCGACCGGCCTTTCGCGGCCCCGGGGGCTGCTGATATCGTTAAGCGTCAATGAAACCGGCGGTGCCCGTCCGCGTTGAAGCCGATGGGCACACGGGGCATGCCCCGGCTCTCCCTGTCTTGCGGTGCTCTGAAGAAGGGCGGAATTCATGGCCAATCTGATCGTGGGCAACGACGGCGCCAATGCGCTGCCAGGCACCACCGGCCGGGACGTGATCTACGGCTTCAACCCCGAGGGGCCGCAAGGGAACGTCACATCGATCGCCGCGACCCGCGTTGCCTCGGGATTGACGCAGCCGCTGTTCGTCGCCTCGCCGCCGGACGACCTCAACCGGCTTTTCATCGTCGAGAAAACGGGCCAGATCAAAATTCTCGATCTGGGGAGCGGCGCGACGCTGGCCACGCCGTTCCTCAATGTCGGCAGCGAAATATCGACTGCCGGCGAGCGGGGCCTGCTTGGCCTCACCTTCGATCCGGACTTCGCCGAAAACGGATATTTCTACGTCAATCTGATCAACACCGTCGGCGACACCGAAATCCGGCGCTATCAGGTTTCAGCGGCCAATCCCAACCAGGCCGATCCCGCAAGCGAGACCCTGATCATCCAGATCGATCAGCCGGACGCCACCAATCACAAGGCCGGATGGCTCGGCTTCGGCCCCGACGGTTATCTCTACGCGGCGCTGGGTGACGGCGGCCCCGCCAACGACCCCAACGGCAACGCCCAGAACATCAACGCGCTGCTCGGAAAGATCCTTCGGCTTGACGTTTCCGCTGACGGGTTTCCCGCCGACCCGAACCGCAACTATTCCATTCCCGCCGACAATCCGTTTGTGGGCGTCGACGGCGCCGACGAGATCTATGCGCTCGGCCTGCGCAACCCGTGGCGCGAAAGCTTCGATCGCGCGCTCGGCGATTTCTATATCGCCGACGTGGGTCAAGGCGAATGGGAAGAGGTCAATATCGGCGCGCTCGGCGCAAACTATGGATGGAAGCGCTACGAAGGCAACGAGTTGCGCTTTCCGGACGTACCTGCAAGCACGCCGCTGACGTTCCCGATCCACACCTACGACCACAGCGTCGGCGAGTTGATCACCGGCGGCTATGTGTATCGCGGACCGGGCGAAGGACTGCAGGGTCATTACTTCTTCGGCGACTTCATCGCGCAAAAGATCTTCACCCTGCATTTCGACGGCACCAACTGGGTCGCGACCGACCGCACGGCCCAGATCAACGAGGACGTCGGCACGGTCAATTCGATCTCCTCCTTCGGAGAGGACGCTGCCGGCAATCTCTATGTCGTCGACTACGGGGGTGAGGTGTTCCGGCTGACGCCGCAGGTCGTATCGGCCGACCAGAACGACGACCTCAGCGGCCGCGCCGGCGACGACATGCTGTTCGGTGGCTCGGATAACGACATCTTGCGGGGCGGCAACGGAAACGACGAATTGCAGGGCGGCGACGGCGCCGACAAGCTGCTCGGCGGCAACGGCAGCGACATGCTGATCGGCGGCGCAGGCAACGACAGTCTCAACGGCCAGACTGGCGCCGATGCGGCGGCGGGAGGTACCGGCGACGACAAGCATTACGTCGACGATGAAAACGACGTCGTCGTCGAAATAGCCGGCGAAGGCACGGACACGGTCTACGCGAGTGCCGACTACGCGCTGACCGCGGGCTCCGAGGTCGAACTGATGCGGGCCAATGCCGGCAGCCAGGGCCTGGTTCTGATCGGCAACGAGTTCGCCAACCAGATTCACGGCGGCGCGGGCGGCGACACCCTGAACGGCATGGCCGGCGACGATATCCTGCGCGGCAACGACGGTACCGACACGCTGAGCGGCGGACTTGGCCGGGACAAGCTGTTCGGCGGCATCGGAGCAGACACGTTTGCATTTGCGTCCGCGGCGGAGGCGGGCAACGGCGCGCTGCGCGACCAGATCAGGGATTTCGAAGGCGGCTCGGACCTTATCGATTTGTCGGGCTTCGGCGTGGCCTTCGATTTCATCGGCAGCGCGGGGTTCAGCGGCAGCGCCGGCGAGCTGCGGGCCTTCAATGCCGGCGCCAACACCTATGTCGCGGGCGATCTCAACGGCGATCTGGCTGCCGACTTCGAAATCTTTGTCGTCGGGCACCACACCCTGAACGAAGCCGACTTCGTGCTCTGACGCATTCCGGATCGCATGCGCCATATTGCACGCACCATGGGGCGAGGCTGCTTGCTTGGCGCAGCCGCGCCGGCGCGTTAGTCTCGGATCGCGATCCCCCGCCTTCGCGACACCGCTCGCGACGGTCTTTCCGACATTGCGAGCGCCGTGATGGATCACAGCACCAAAAGCATGGCCGAGTTCGCAACCCGGCTGACCTACGCGGATCTGCCGCCGGAGGTCGTGCACGACTGCAAGCGGCGGATCATCGACACCATCGGCTGCGCCATTGCCGCGTTCGACGCGGAGCCCTCGCGCGTGGCGCGGGCGGTGGCGGCGCGGGCATCCGTGCCGGACGGCGCGACGGTGATCGGCACCTCGCATCGCACGCTGCCGGAGCTTGCCGCCTTCGCCAACAGCGTCGCCAGCCGCTATCTCGAAGGCAATGACACCTATCCCGGCGGCGGCGGCCATCCCAACGACAATCTGCTGCCGGTCCTTGCGGTCGCGCAAGCCCATCGCGCCGGCGCGCAGACGGCAATCACCGCGATCGTGCTTGCCTACGAGGTCCACCGCTATCTGTTCCGCGCATTCCCGATGCGAAAGCACGCCCTCGACTATGTGCTGTACAACGCGGTCGCGAGCGCGGTCGGCGCGGCCAAGGTGCTGGACCTGCCGCTCGAGCAGACGGCCCACGCGATTGCGCTCGCCGCCGTGCCCAATCTCGGCACCGACATCAGCCGCCGCGGCCATCTCACCATGTGGAAGGGCTGCGCCGCCGCCAACGCCGCCCGCAACGGCGTGTTTGCGGCGATCATGGCGTCGCAGGGCATGGCCGGACCGCCGGCGCCGTTCGAGGACGGGCTGACGGCGGTGATCGGCGCGGCGACGCCCTGTCCGTTTCCGGTCGAACCCACGGGCTTCAGCCTGCCGAAGGCGGACTACAAGTTCTTCCTGAGCGAATTCCACGCCCAGGGCCCGGCGTTCCTGGCGCTGGAGCTGCTGCCGCAGGTGAAGCTCGACGAGATCGAGAAAATCGAGGTGTTCACCTATCACTTCGCCTGGTTCGAGATCGGCAGCGGTGCGGAGAAATGGAAGCCGACGACGCGCGAGACAGCCGACCACAGCATGCCCTATGTCGTTGCGGCCGTGCTGATCGACGGCGCCTATACGGACGCGGTGTTCGAGCCGGCGCGCTTCGGCGACCCGCGCACTCTCGAACTGATGAAGAAGATCACGATCACCGAGGATGCGGATTTCAACCGGCGCTATCCGGCGTCCCTGCCCTGCCGGATGACCATCACGCTCAGGAACGGCGAACAGAAGACCGCGGAGTTGTCGAACCCGATCGGCCATCACGACCGGCCGATGAGCGACACACAGGTGATCGAGAAATTCCGCGGGTTGGCTGGACGGAAGCTTTCGCCGGCGCAAATGCAGAAGGTGCTGGATCGCGCATGGCGGATCGAGAGCGATCGCGAATGGCCGAAGCTGTTCGAGGAATTGCAGGTCTAACTATTCGGTCATTCCGGGGCGCGCCGATAGGCGCGAACCCGGAATCCAGAGCCAAGTTCGCACTGTCTGCATGGGCCCTGGATTCCGGGTTCGGCCCTTCGGGCCGCCCCGGAATGACCGGGCTGCCTCACACCACCGTCTGGTGCCGCTCCAGGCAGATGCCAAGCACTTCGGCCGGCTCGCGCTTCCACCAGTTCTGCGCCGAGAAGATCTCCACGTCGATGTGGCCGGAATAGCCCGTCGCTTCGACCATTTTGCGGATGCCGGGCAGATCGATCACGCCGTCGCCCGGCATGCCGCGGTCGAGCAGCAGGTCCCTGGTCGGCACCAGCCAGTCGCAGACGTGATAGGTGAGGATGCGCGAGCCCGCGCGCTCGATCTGCCGCGGCAGATCGGGGTCCCACCACACGTGATAGGCGTCGACCGCCACGCCGGTCCCCTCGCCGAGCTCGTCGCAGAGGTCGTTGGCGTGCGCGAGCGTGTTCACGCAGGCGCGGTCGGCGGCGTACATCGGATGCAGCGGCTCGATGGCGAGCGGCACGCCGCAATCGAGCGCATAGGGCAACAGCGCGGCGAGCCCGTCGCGCACCTGCTCCTGCGCGCCGACAAGGTCCTTCGAACCCTTCGGCAATCCGCCCGCAATCAGCACCAGGCTGCGCGCGCCGATGGCCGCCGCCTCGTCGACGGCGCGGCGGTTGTCATCGAGCGCCGCGCGGCGGCCGGCCTCGTCAACCGCCGGAAAAAGCCCGCCGCGGCACAGGCAGGTCACCGTCAGGCCCGCGGCGCGGATCATGCTGCCGGCCTTCTCGACGCCCGCGGCCTGCACGATGTCGCGCCACGGCGCGATGCCGGTGATGCCGGCGCGGACGCAGCCTTCGATCAGTTGCTCCAGGCTCCACGGCTTCACCGTCGCCGAATTGATGGCGAGCAGGCTCTTGTCGCGCGAGAGATCGCGCATCAGGCATCGACCCCGTGCGTCGCCATCACAACGCGCATGCGCGAGGCGGCCAACTCCGGATCGGCGAGCAGCCCGGCGACGTCGGCCAGCCGGAACAGATCGGCAAGATGCAAGGTCGAGCGCGTGCTCTCCTGGCCGCCGATCATGGTGAAGTGGTTCTGCAGGCCGTTGAGATAGGCCATGAACACCACGCCGGTCTTGTAGAAGCGGGTCGGCGCCTTGAAGATGTGGCGCGACAGCGGCACCGTCGGCGCGAGAATGTCGTGGAACGAGGCGATGTTGCCGTGGGTGAAGGCGTCGAGCGCGGCCGACGCAGCCGGCGCGATCGCGTCGAAGATGCCGAGCAGCGCGTCGGAATAGCCCTGCTCGTCACCCGCGATCAGTTCGGCGTAGTTGAAGTCGTCGCCGGTGAACATGCGGACGCCCTGCGGCAGCCGGCGCCGCATGCTGACTTCCTTGTTCTTGTCGAGCAGCGAAATCTTGACGCCGTCGACCTTCGACGGGTTCGACGCGATGACGTCGATCGCGACATCCATCGCGTCCATGTGATCGCGATAGCCCCAATAGCCCTCGAGCGCCGGATCGAACATCTCGCCGAGCCAGTGGATGATCACCGGCTCCTTGACCTGGCTGAGGATGTGCTCGTAGACGGTGACGTAGTCGTCCGGCGAGCGCGCGGCCTTCACCAGCGCGCGGCTCGCCATCAGGATGATGCGGCCGCCGAGCTTCTCGATCGCGGCGCATTGCTCCTCGTAGGCGCGGATCACGTCGTCCACCGTGATGTCCTGCGTCACTTCGAGATGGTCGGTGCCGGCGCCCGAGCCGATCAGCGCGCCGGGAAAGTCCTTCGCCGCGTCGAGGCTGCGCCGGATCAGCTCCAGCGAGTTCGCCCAGTTCATCCCCATGCCGCGCTGCGCGGTGTCCATCGCCTCGGCGACGCCGAGGCCGAGCGACCAGAGGTGACGGCGGAATTCGATGGTGGTGTCCCAGTCGACCGCGGCGTCGAGCCACGGCTCGCGGTCGGCCAGCGGATCGGCGACCACATGCGCGGCCGCATAGGCGATGCGGCTGAACGGCGGCTCGGCCTTCGGAAAATTCCGGGGCGGCTGCATGAGATGGGCCGTCATCCGGCCGCCGGCGGTGGGGAGATTTAAGGTGGGCATGTACGCTTCACTCTGTCCGTGTTCTTATCGCGGCTCCAATCTCGCCGCTGTCATGCCCGGGCTTGACCCGGGCATCCATGAGAAGGCGCCGCGAACCCGATCTTACGACCTGTACCTGCGGATCGTCATCATGGATTGCCGGGTCAAGCCCGGCAATGACAAGCCGAGAGAGCCGTCACACCTTCAACGCCGGAATATCGACCCAGCGCCGCTCTTTCCAGCTCTTGTGAGCCGCTTCGACCAGTTGCAGCCCCTTGGCGCCTTCCAGCAGCGTCCATTTGAAGGGCGCGTCCTCGTACAAGTGGCGAATGAACATCTCCCACTCGGTCTTGAAGCCGTTGTCATAGGCGCCGAGGCCCGGAACCTCCTGCCACGTCTCGAAGAACCGGATCGGCTGCGGCACGTCCGGGTTCCACACCGGGCGCGGCGTGTTCACCCGCGCCTGGCTCCAGCATTGCTGCAGGCCCGCCACCGCGGAGCCGTGCGTGCCGTCGACATGGAACGTCACGAGATCGTCACGGCGCACGCGCGTGCACCAGGACATGTTGATATGGGCGATGGCGCCGCCCTTGAGCTGGAAGGTGGCGTAGGCCGCATCGTCGACGTCGTTGGTGTAGGTCTTGCCGTTCTCGTCCACCCGCTTCGGAATATGCGTCGCGCCGAGACAGGTGACGCTCTCGACATCGCCGAACAGGTTGTCGAGCACGTAACGCCAGTGACAGACCATGTCGAGGATGATGCCGCCGCCCTCGGCCTTCTTGTAGTTCCAGGACGGCCGCTGCGCCGGCTGCCAGTCGCCCTCGAACACCCAGTAGCCGAACTCGCCGCGCACCGACAGGATGCGGCCGAAGAAGCCGGAGTTGATCAGAAGCTTGAGCTTGAGCAGACCCGGCAGGAACAGCTTGTCCTGCACCACGCCGTGCTTGATGCCGGCTTTTTTGGCCACGCGCACCAGATCGACCGCGTCCTTCAGCGTCTCGGACACCGGCTTCTCGCAATAAATGTCCTTGCCGGCCTTCATCGCCTTCTTGAGAAGCTCGGCGCGAAGCTGCGTGGTCGCGGCGTCGAAGAACAGCGTGTCCTTCTTGTCCTTCAGCGCCGCATCGAGGTCGGTGGTCCAGCGCGAGACGCCGTGCGCCTTGGCGAGCTTCTGCACGCGATCGGCGTTGCGGCCGACCAGAATCGGGTCCGGCATCACCCGGTCGCCGTTCTTCAGCGCCACGCCGCCCTGGTCGCGGATCGCGCAGATCGAGCGGATCAGGTGCTGGTTCATGCCCATGCGTCCGGTGACGCCGTTCATGATGATGCCGAGACGCTGCTGGGCCATGTCCTGTTCCTCCCGAACCGCAAATCCTGATTTGTAACTATCCAGCCCTTGTCTGTAGCGAGCGGCGCGCTTGGAAGGAAGAGGCCGGCATGGGACACTGCGGCGCCGGGAGAGAAAATTCATGCCGCTGAACGACAGCCCGCCCAAGCTCAAGGCGCCGGTGGGCACCTGCGACACCCATATGCATATCTACGACGCGCGGTATCCGACCGCGCCGACCGCGACGTTCACGCCGCCGGATGCATCGGTCGCAGACTATCTCAAGGTCCGCGCGCGGCTGGGCATCACGCGGACCGTGGTGGTGCAGCCCTCGACCTACGGCACCGACAACCGCTGCACGCTCGCGGCGGTCGCAGTGCTGGGCGACAGCGCGCGCGGCATCGCCGTGGTCGACCAGACGGTGACGGACGCGGAGCTCGACCGCCTCACCAAAGCCGGCATCCGCGGCATCCGCTTCCATATGCTGGCCGGCGGCGCGTTGCCATGGGACATTCTCGAGACCATGGCCGCGCGGGTCGGCAATTTCGGCTGGCATGTGCAGTTGCAGCTCGATGGAAGGCTGCTGCCCGACCGCGAGGCCTTGCTGAAGAAGCTGACCGGAACGCTGGTGGTGGATCACGTCGGCAAGTTTCTGGAGCCTGTGCCGGTCGACCATCCGGCCTTCAAGGTGCTGCTTCGCCTGCTGGAGAACGGGCGCACCTGGGTCAAGCTCTCCGCGCCTTACGAATGGTCGAAGGCCGGACCGCCGAACTACAGCGACGTCGGCCGGCTCGCCACCGCGCTGTCCCGCGCGGCGCCCGACCGCATGCTGTGGGCGACCAACTGGCCGCATCCGACGCCCGGCCTTGCCAAGCCGGACGACGCCTGGACGCTCGACATGATGCTCGAATGGGTGCCCGACGAGGCCACGCGCCGCAAGACGCTGGTTGACAATCCGGCGCGGCTTTATGGATTCTGACGCCCCTTCAGTTTCAGTCTGGTGCGCATGAACATCGTCGGCGTCGATATCGGCGGAACATTTACCGATCTGGTCGGCTGCGTCGACGGCCGCATCGTCACCTCCAAGTGCTCGACCGTTCCGGCCGATCCGACCCGCGGCGTGGCGGAAAGCCTCGCGCTCGCCCATTGCGAGACGCCGGCGCTCGTCGGAGCTGCTGCACGGCTCGACCATCGCCATCAATACGGTGCTGGAGCGCAAGGGCGCGCGGACGGCGCTGATCACCACCCGCGGTTTCCGCGACACCTACGCGATCGGCCGCGGCAACCGCATCGAGGCGTTCAACCTGTTCTTTCATCGGCCCAAGCCGCTGATCCCGCGCGAACTGACCTTCGAGGTCACCGAGCGGATCAACGCCAAGGGCGAGGTGCTGAAGCCGCTCTGAACGAGGGCGAAGTGCAGGCGCTGGCGCAAGGCGATCGCCGATCAGGGCATCGAGTCGGTCGCCGTCTGCTTCCTCCATGCCTATGCCAATCCGGCGCACGAGCGGCGGGTCGGCGACATCCTCCGCGCCGCCAATCCCAAGCTGTTCGTCACGCTGTCGCACGAGATCGTCCGCGAGTACCGCGAATACGAGCGCACCTCGACCACGGCGCTCAATGCCTTCGTCGGCCCGCGCGTGCAGGCCTATCTCGGCCGGCTCGAAGCCCATCTCCGCGACGGCGCCTTCCCGGGCAAGCTCAACATCATGCGCTCCAACGGCGGCGTGATGTCGGTGCGGCTCGCGCAGGAGCAGCCGGTGTCGATGATGGAGTCCGGCCCGGTCGCCGGCATCATCGGCGCGGGACGGCTCGCGGCACTGCTGGGCATCGAGCGCGCCATCGGCTTCGACATGGGCGGCACGACCGCGAAGGCGAGCCTGATCACCAAAGGCATCCCGGCCATCGAGGACGGCTACACCATCGGCGGCGAGGCGAGCGGCCAGCCGATGCAGCTGCCGGTGGTCGATATCGTCGAGATCGGCGCCGGCGGCGGCTCGATCGCCTGGTGCGACGCGACCGGCGGCATTCATGTCGGGCCGAAGAGCGCGGGCGCCGATCCGGGACCTGCCGCTTACGGCAAGGGCTCGACCGATCCGGTGGTGACCGACGCCAATCTGGTGCTCGGCCGCATCAATGCCGGGCGCTTCCTCAACGGCGCGATGAAGCTCGACGTTGCGGCCGCGGAGCGCGCCATCGAGCTGAAGCTTTGCGGCCCTACGCGCCTCGGCGTCAAAGAGGCCGCGCTCGGCATCGTGCAGATCGCCGACGCCGCCATGTCGCTTGCGGTGCGCGCGGTGTCGGTGAAAAAAGGCGTCGACCCGCGCGAAACCGCGATGATCGCCTTCGGCGGCGCGGGGCCGCTGCATGCGGTCGCCATCGCGCGGGAAATTTTCATCCCGAAGGTCATCGTGCCGAAGGTGCCCGGCACGTTCTCGGCGCTCGGCATGCTGATGGCATCGTGGCGGCAGGATTTCGTCCGCACGCTCTATGGCCTGCTCGGAGCGCTCGATGCGAAGCAGGTCGAGGCCGTGTTCGCCGAACTGGCCGAGTCCGGCAAGGCGCAAGCCACGCGCGACGGCATCGCGCCGGACACTGCCGCTTTCGCCTATCTTGCCGACCTGCGCTATGTCGGCCAGGAGCACACCATTGCCATTCCGGTGCAAGACCCTGCGCTCCTCACCGGCGACTTCGGGGCGCTGCGTGCGGCGTTCGATGCCGAGCACGACCAGCGCTACGGCCAGGCCGCGCCCGACGAGCGGCTGGAGATCGTCAACGTGCGTCTGGTGGTGACCGCGGCGCGCAGCGACACGCTGGCGGAGCACTGGCTGTCGGAGAAATGGACCCCGGAGCCGCCGGTCGCCGATCAGTGGCGCGAGGTGATCTTCACCGATCCGGCGAAGCCGCTGAAAACCCGGATCGTCTGGCGGCCGTCGCTTCCCGCAGGCGCGCGAGTCGAAGGGCCCGCAGTGATCGAGGAGCCGAACGCGACGACGCTGATCCATCCCGGCGACGTTGCGACTGTCTCGGACGCCGGCCATCTCATCATCGACGTGGCGCTGACATGAACCGCAACTCTCTCCACACGTGTCCCGGATGCAGTGCAGCGCGTAGCGCACGTGCGCGGAGCGGTGCACTGCTGATCCGGGAACGTACCACCCTCCGAATTTGGAACGGTCCCGGATCAGCGATGCACCATGCGGCGCTTTGCGCCTCATGCTGCATCGCATCCGGGACACATGCTGCAGCGACGTGCCGATGACCCGCAACGAAGCCCATCCGATCACCGTCGAGGTCGTGCGCAACGCCATCGTCGCCTATGCGGACGAGATGGCGAATGCGCTTGTCCAAGGCCGCCTACAACATGATGATCTACGAGGTGCGCGACTATTGCTGCGGGCTGATCGACACGCAGGCGCGGATGATCTCGCAGAACCGCGGCGGGCTGCCGATCTTCCTCGCCGACCTCGGCGTCGCGGTCGCCGACGGCATCGAACGCTATGGGCTGAAGGCTTCGCGCCCGGCGACGTCATTGTGATGAACCAGGGCGAGATCTGCGGCCAGCATCTCAACAACGTGGTGGTCTATTCGCCGTGCTTCCACGACGGCGAGCTGGTGGGCTTCGCCGCCAACCGCGCGCACTGGGTCGACATCGGCGGCGTGCGTCAGGGCTTCGGCTCCTACGGCTCGAGCGACATCTACGCCGAGGGCGTCCAGATGCGCTCGCTGAAGATCTACGAGGCCGGAAAGCGCAACGAGACGCTGTGGCAGATCATCCGCGACAACACGCGCTATCCGGATTCCGCGCTCGGCGACCTGCGCGCGCAGATCGCCTCCTGCCAGCTCGGCGCGCGGCGCTATGGCGAATTGATCGCGCGCTACGGGCGGCAGACGGTCGAGGCCTGCATCGCCAAGGTCTGGGACCAGGCGGAGGCCTCAGCCCGCGCGGTGGTCGAGAAAATTCCGGACGGCGACTACGAGGCCGAGAGCTTCCTCGACAATGACGGCCGCACGCTCGACAAGCCGCTGCGCGTGAAGGTCAAGGTTCGCGTGCGCGGCTCGCAGATGACCGTCGATTTCTCCGAGATGAACCCGCAGGTGCCCGGCCCGCTCAATTCCGGGCGCGGCGGCGGCATCGCCGGCGCGCGCGTCGCGTTCAAGGCGCTCACTTCGCCCGATCTCGACGTCAACGAAGGCTGCTTCCGTCCGCTCGACGTGGTGCTGCCCGAGGGCACGATGCTCAGCGCCAAGCCGCCGTCGGCGCTCGGGCTCTGGAGCATCGCGCTGCCGACCGTGATCGACACCATCCTGAAGGCGCTGGCGCCCGCGGTGCCGCATCTGGTTCCCGCCGCCCACAAGGGCGACATGGGCGGCTGCTCGTTCTTCGGCTTCCGCGACGACGGCTCGCGCTTCCTGCTGATGAACATCTTCGGCGGCGGCTGGGGCGGACGGCCGAACGAAGACGGCGAGGACGCCGCCGTGTCGGTGTGCCAGGGCGACGTGCGCAACACGCCGGTCGAGCTGCAGGAGATCAAGTATCCGGTGCTGGTGGAGACCCACGCGCTGCGCGCGGATTCCGGCGGCGACGGGAAATATCGCGGCGGGCTCGGCGTCGAGCTGACCTACCAGCTGCTGCAGAAGTGCAAGGCCAACATCAATCTCGACCGCACCCGCGATCCGCCCTGGGGCCTGCACGGCGGCAAGCCCGGCGCGGTGAACGGCTGCGTCATCCGGCGCGCCGACGGCAGCGAGGCCGACGTCAAGAAAGCGACCGAGGTGGAGATTTCGGCGGGCGACCGCGTGACCTTCCTCACCGCGGGCGGCGGCGGCTATGGCGATCCGCGCGAGCGCGCGGCCGAGGCCAAGGCTCATGATGTCGCCGCGGGCGTCGTCAGCAAGCGGAGCGAATCATGATCGCGGGACAGCGGATCAAGCGTCTCACCGACGCGATGGGCGAATCCGGGCTCGACGCCATGCTGGTCTACGGCAACGCCTGGCAGGGCGACTACCTGCGCTACGCGACCGACTTCGGCATCCTCGAGGGCCAGGCGCTCGCCATCGTGCGCGGCGACGGCCACATCACGCTCTATGTCGACAGCCCGCTGGAGGCCGACCGCGCGGCGCTCGATTGCCCCGGCATCGAGGTGGTGCTGGCGCCCGATCTCACAGGTGAAGTCGATGCCGCTCTCGATCGCATGCGAAACCAGAGCATGGGAGCTGCGCCGCAGCGGCTGCTGCCGCGGCGGATCGCGCTCGCGCGCAGGCGAACTGAAAATCACCGACGAAACCGGCTTCGTCGACCGCCTGCTGATGCGAAAGCTCGACGAAGAGATCGACGCCATCCGCCGGGCCGCGAAGCTCGCCGACGAGGGCTACGAGGTGTTCATGAAGGCGGTGCGGCCCGGCCGCGCCGACTACGAGCTGGTGGCCGAGGCCGAGGCGTTCTTTCGCGCCAACGGCGTCGACGACAACTTCCAGATCATCGGCGTCGGCGGCGTCGAGGTGAAGGGCATGGCGCCGCCGAGCGGCAAGCGGCTCAAGCGCGGCGACATGGTGACGACGGAATTGACGCCCTGCGTCGAGGGCTATTACGCGCAGATCTGCCGCACGCTGGTGGTCGGCGAGGCCAATGCCGAGCAGAAGGCCGCGCATGCGCTGTGGCGCGAGGCGATGGAAGCCGGCATCGCGACGGTTCGCCCCGGCATCACCGCAGCCGACATCGCCAAGGCCGAGAACGACGTGTTCCGCAAGCACGGCATGGGCCAATACACCACCAGCGAGTTCACCCGCGTGCGCGGCCACGGCATGGGCCTGTTCGCGGATTCCAAGCCGCATATCCTTGAAGACGTCACCACGCGGATCGAAGCCGGCATGGCGCTGATCGTGCATCCCAACACCTATCATCCGGTGGTCGGCTACATGGTGCTGGGCGACGGCGTCGCGGTGACGGACACCGGCTGCGAGGTGCTGACCGGCACGCCGCGCGAACTGTTCAGCATTGCGGTGTAGGGCAAAACCATGCGCCGCGGGCTGATGGGATGGAATGCCGAAGAGCTGCCGGTCGCGGCGCTGGAAGCGCGGCTGGCGCGGCTGCGCGCCGAGATGGACGCCGCCGGCATGGACGCGTTCATTGTCTACACCAACAATGTGCGGCCCGCCGCGATGGCCTGGATCACCGGCTTCACGCCTTACTGGTCGGACGCGCTGCTGCTGGTGCAGCAGACCGGCGCACCGGCATTTGCGACCGCGCTGTCGAAGCGCGTGTCGGAGTGGATCAGGACCACCGATCCGGTGAGCGAGATCGTCAACACGCCGAAGCCCGGCGAGAAGATCGGCGAGCGGCTCAGGAACGATCCGCTGATCCGCCGCGTCGGCGTGCTGGAATACGACACGCTGCCGGCGGGCCTCGCCCACGACCTCGAAACCGCGGCGCCCGCGGTGGAATGGATCGACGGCACCGCGATGTTCGCAGGCCTGCGTCGCACCGTCGACGATGCCGAGCGCGGGCTGCTGGCACGCTGCGACGCCATCGCGTCCGCGGCGTTGCGCGAGGCGGAAAGCGGCAAAGCGGAGGATGCTGGAACGCTTGCGGGGCTGGTCGAGCAGAGCGCGAGGCTGTCCGGCGCGGAAGAGGCGTATATCGCCGTCGCGCCCGATCTCGATGCCGACACCCGGCTCAATCGCACGTCGCAGCCGACGTCGCTGGCGGAGCGTTTCGCGGTGCGTGCGTCGGTCGCCTACAAGGGCTGCTGGGTTCGCCGGACGCGGACCTTTGCGAAGGATGATGCCGCGGCGAGAGCCAGCACATGGTTTGACGGTGTCGTGTCATCGATCGAGGCCGGCAAGCCGTTCGCGGCACAGCTTGCAGCAAAGATCAATAAGTTGCCCGGCGCCACGCTGCAATCGTGGATGGCGGAAAGCTGCACCGGCAGCTATCCGCTTTCCGTCGTGGCATCGTCACAGACTGGCGGAAACGCTGCGCCGACTAACGGCCAGTTCCTGGTGCTGACCGCTGAGTTGAAGATCGACGGCGCGCCGTGGATCGGAGCGGCGCCGCTGATTGTCGGGCAGCGAGGCTTGTAGCCAGCGGATTGCTCCGCCGTCATTCCGGGGCGCCGCGCAGCGGCGAACCCGGAATCCAGAGCCAAATTAGACAGACAGCCGTGAAGCCCTGGATTCCGGGTTCGCGGACTGCGTCCGCGCCCCGGAATGACGGCGGAGAGGCCTAAACGTGCTGCCCGTCGCCCAGCGGAATGTCGCGCATGGTCGACGGCGCGAAAATGTCCTCGATCTTCAGGCGCCGGTCGGTCAGGCCGTGCTCGTGGGTGTATTGCAGCAGCGCGTCCAGCGAAGCCCGGTTCTTCTCGATGCCATACGGATACCAGTCCTCGCCGATGATGCGCTTTTCCTCCTCGATCATCGGCTGCAACCAGGCGAACGACGCCTTGGGCGACCCGGTGTCGGTGATGCTGCGGTAGCATGCGTCTTTCGCGCGGCACAGCGCCTGATAGAGATTGAGCGCGACCCACGGATCGTTCTCGTACACGTCCTTGCGGATCACCACCGTGTGCATGATCGGATAGATTTTCGTCCGCTGGTAATACTCCTTCTCGACCTCCGGATAGTTCGGGAACAGCCGCCGCACCTTCGGCGAGCCGCGGCGGAACGACAGCGGGTTGTTCGCGGTGATGAGAAAATCGATCTCGCCGCGCTCCAGCATGTCGCCGAGCTCGGTGCCGGCGGGCGCCTGCGTCAGCTTGATGTCGGAAGGAAGCTTGCGGCCCAGGCGATCGGTGCGGCCCTGCACCCATTCGACGTCGGTCGGCTTCACGCCGAACTCGTGCTGCATCACGCCGCGCATGTAGACCGCCGCCGTCATCGAATATTCCGGCACTCCGCCGCGCTTGCCCTTGAGGTCGGAGCCCTTCTCGATGCCCTTGGTCGTGTTGATGAAGAAATAGCCGTGGCGGAACACGCGCGACGGATACACCGGGATGGCGATGAACGGCGGATCGGCAAGGCTGCGCATCGTCGTCGTGTTCGACAGCGACATCTCGCAGGCCTGGAACTCATTGAATTGCAGCATGCGCCAGAAGATTTCGGCGGGCTGCATGGTGACGTAGTTCAGATCGACGCCGTCGACTTGCACCGTGCCGTCGCGCAGCGCCTGCGTGCGATCGTAAGGACCGCAGGCGAATGTCAGCTTCAGTTTGTTCATTCGCGCAGCGCTAGACCGCCTTCAGATGCGCGTCGCGGCGCTTGTAGAGTTCGTCGTCCGCATAGCCCATCGGCTCCGGCCTGCCGCGGCCGAGCATCACCTGCATGTAGACCGGCTCGAGCCCGTCGTTCTGGTAGCCGTGGATCACGCCGGCCGGGCAGCAGATCGTGTCCCACGGGCCGAGCCGCGTGGTGACGCGCTTGCCGGTTTCGTCCTCGACGAACACGTCGACATAGCCTTGCAGCACGAAGAAGCACTCCTCGACCTCGTGGGTGTGCGCGGCGTTGCCCTGGCCGACCGGGATGTACATGATCGACAGCGTGAAGTTGCCGGCCGGGATCACGTTCGGATCGGAGTGCTTGCCGGAGCCGCCCGCGCCGATGAAGCGGTGCTGCGCGCGCTTGAAGCCTTCGATCTTGGCGTCCTCGAACGCGGCCCAGTCGCCTTTCTTCTCGCGGAAGCGGCCGACGTATTTCTTCATGATCTCCTCGACCGGCACGCCTTCGAGTTCCTTCGGGCGCGGATGACGGGCGACGCTCATGGGATGCTCCTGTCGAAACGGGAATGTTGAGGTGAATCTAGGCTTGTGCGAAGCATGGCGTCAATGAAGCAGCGGCTGCGCCTCATGCACCGCTGTCATTCCGGGGCGCGCGCGAAGCGCGCGAACCCGGAATCCAGAGCAGTACGGCAAGCGATTCCGCCTTGGCTCTGGATTCCGGGTTCGCGCGCTTCGCGCGCGCCCCGGAATGACAGCAGCGCAAGACTACTCGGCGGCCTGCTTTTGGCCGGCCTGGACCAACTCCCAGATATAGCCGGGCGACAGCGGCAATTGCCGCGGCTCGACGCCGAAGCTCTGCAGGGCGTTCGCCACCGCGTTCGCCATGCAGCCGCCGGCCGCGATGATGCCGCCCTCGCCGGCGCCCTTGGCGCCGAGCGGATTGATCGGTGACGGATAGTCGTCGGTGACGAAGCAGCGGAGGTTGGGGAAGTCGGTGCAGGTCGGCAGAAGATAATCGGCCAGCGAGCCGGTGAGGAACTGGCCGTTCTCGTCGTATTTCAGATCCTCCAGCACCGCGCCGCCGAGACCCTGCACCAGCGAGCCGATCACCTGGCCGCGGAGCGTCAGGGGATTCACCGCGCGGCCGACATCCTGCACCACGACGTAATCGACGATCTCGATGCGGCCGATGCGCGGATCGACGGTGATGTGGGCGACATGCGCGCCGTAGCTGTAGGTGTGCTTCTTGTTGAGGAACGCGCCTTCGGCGGTGAGGCCCGCGAACTCCTTCAGCGGCAGCGAGCGGCCGCCGCCCGTGACCTTGTCGATGTCGAGCGTGACGTTGGATTCCGCGCAGCCGAGCCGCTTGCCCGCCGCCTGGCGCAGCACCGCCATGAAATTGTTGGTGGCGTCGAGCACCGCCGAGCCGCCCATCACGGTCGAGCGCGAGTGATAGGCGCCGTAGCCGTCGCTCACATAGGCCGTGGAGCCGTGATAAACGTGGCGGATGCGCTCGATCGGCAATTCCAGCGCGTCAGCCGCGATCTGCGCGAACACGGTTTCGACACCCTGCCCGACCGACGACGTGCCCATGTAGACCGAGATGGTGCCGTCGTCGTTGACCTCGAGCCGCGCCGACTCCTTCGGCCCGGCCGCGCCGCCTTCGATGAAGCAGACCACGCCGACGCCGTGATACTTGCCGTCGATCAGCTTGCCCTGCAGCTTCGACACGCTCGGCCAGTCGAACTCTTTCAGCGCGCGATCCAGGGTCTCGCTGTACTCGCCGCTGTCGTATTCATCGACCGCGTTGGTCGGCTGCACGGTCGCGATCGGATAGGGCTGCTCCTTCGCGGTGATCAGGTTCTTCCTGCGGAACTCGATGCGGTCGATGGCGAGATCGGCCGCCATCATGTCGATCATGCGCTCCAGGAAGAAATTGGCCTCGAAGCGGCCCGGCCCGCGATAGGTGCCGACCGGCGTCTTGTTGGTCATCCAGAGCGCCGAATCGATCTTGACGTGCGGCACGCGATAGGGACCGGCCATGAACTGCGAGACGTTGCGCGCGCCGACCGCGCCGTTGGTGCGCATGTAGGCGCCCATGTCGGTGTGCACCTCGCCGCGGATCGCGATCAGCGTGCCGTCGCGCTCGCATGCGACCTCGAGGATCGCCTCCTCCTCGCGGGCGTGGTTCATCGCCATCAGGTTCTCGCGGCGATCCTCGATCCACTTCACCGGGCGCTTCACATGGCGCGCCGCGAACGGGATCAGGAAGTCCTCCGGATAGAACTCGCCGCGCGCGCCATAGCCGCCGCCGACGTCGTTCTCGATCATCTCGATCTGCTCGACCGGCAGGCCGATCTGCGCCGACAGGATCCGGCGGTTGAAGAACGGCACTTTCGCCGCGCCATAGATCGTGAGCTTGTCCTTCGTCTCGTCCCACGTCGCCATGACGCCGCGCGGCTCCATGGTGAGGCCGAAGTGGCGGCCGGTGCGCAGCCGCTCGCGGCGGACGTACGGCGCCTTGGCAAAGGCCGCGTCGGCATCGCCCTTGCGCGATTCGAACACCAGCGAGCGGTTGGTGCCGGGCTTTTCGAACAGGATGCTCTTGTTCTGCTGCGCCACGGTCCAGTCGGCGACCGGCGGCAGATCGTCGATCTTCACCTCGATGAAGTCGAGGGCGTCCTCGCCGACGGCGACGCTGTCGGCCAGCACCACGGCGATCGGCTCGCCGACATAGCGCACCTTTTCGTGCGCGATCACCGGCTGCTCGAACGGCTTGAACTCCGGCAGCGGCTGCAGCCGCATCGGCACGATCGGCGGGCCGCCCGGCATGTCGGCCGATGTGATGACGGCGTGCACGCCGGGCCGCTTCAGTGCCGCGGACGCGTCGATGGAGACAAGACGGCCATGCGCGACGGAGCTGCGCAGGATCACCGCATAGAGCAGGCCGGGAATGGCGACGTCATCGACGTATTCGCCGCGGCCGCGCAGGAAGCGCAGGTCCTCGCGGCGTTCCATCGGCGTGCCGATGAAGGTGTTTTTCATGGCACGTCCTCAGCTGCTCTTGCCCGAGCCGGCGCGGCAAACTCCGCTGGGCTCCCTCTCCCATAGGGAGAGGGTTGGGGTGAGGGGTTACGGTCTAACGAGAGAGCGTACCCCCTCACCCGCCGCGCTTCGCGCGTCGACCTCTCCCCACGGGAGAGGTGAAGCGGTGTATGCCGCACGACCGAAGCCTCCAGCAACCAAACCATGCTCATGACTTCTTGTAATGCTGACGCGCGTCGAGCACGGCATCGACGATGCCGATGTATCCGGTGCAGCGGCAGATGTTGCCGGACAGCACCTCGCGCACGCGGTCGGCGTCGCAGTCGGGCTCCTCGGTGAGCAGCGCATGCGCCGTGGTGATGAAGCCCGGCGTGCAGAAGCCGCATTGCAGCGCGTGGTGCTTGCGGAAGCACTTCTGCAGCGGGGTGAGGTCCGCGTCTTCGGACAGGCCCTCGACCGTCACGATCTTGGAGCCTTCGGCCTGCACCGCAAGCATCAGGCAGGCGCGCACCGCCTCGCCGTCCACCAGCACGGTGCAGGCGCCGCAGACACCGTGCTCGCAGCCGACATGGGTGCCGGTGAGGCGCAACTCATGGCGCAGGCAGTCGACCAGCGTGAGCCGCGGCTCGACGTTGACCGTGACCTGCTTGCCGTTGACTTCGAATTTGGTGGTCATGTGATGCGCCAATGATGCAACGCGGTCATTCCGGGGCGCGCGAAGCGCGGAACCCGGAATCCATACTTCACGGCAGTGGTTATGGATTCCGGGCTCCGGCCTTCGGCCGGCCCCGGAATGACCGTGGAGAGATTTGGCCATTGCGCTCACCTCGCGGCTGCGGCGAGCACGGCGCGCTCGGTGAGCGTGCCGGTCAGCGAGCGGCGATAGGCGGCGCTGGCGTGGATGTCGTCCTGCGGCTCGACGTCGCCCGAGGCCGCCTCGCCGACTTTTACCGCGAGCGGTTCGTCGACCGCCTTGCCGTTGAGCGCCGCTTCCGCCTTCGGCAGCCGCTTCTGCTTGTCGCCGACGCCGATCACGCCGATATGCGCGTTCGCGGCCTTGCCGCCTTCGACATCGTAGTACAACGCGACGCCGGACATCGCGAAGTCGCCGCGGCGGCGGGCGAACTCCTGGAACGCCCAGCGGCGCGCCGCGGGCCAGGCCGGGAGATGAATCTCGGTGACGATCTCGTCGGGTTCGAGCGCCGTGGTCAGCGCGCCCTGGAAGAAGTCCGCGGCCTTGATGGTGCGCGGGCCGCCCTTGCCGACGGCGGTGATGACCGCCTCGCAGGTCTGGCAGATGCCGGGCATCTCGGCCGCCGGATCGGCGTGCGCGATGCTGCCGCCGACCGTGCCGCGGTTGCGGATCTGGTAGTGCGCGACGTGCGACACCGCGTCCTTGAGCAGCGGATGCGCGGTGTCGAGCCGCTTGTCGTCGAGAATGTCGCGCCAGCGGGCCAGCGCGCCGAGCCGGACGCCGTCGGCGCCGACCTTGATCTGGCGCAGGTCCTTGAGCTTCCGCAGATCGACCAGCAGCGTCGGCCGCGCCATGCGGAACGCCATCATCGGCATCAGGCTCTGGCCGCCGGCCAGCGCCTTCGCCTCGCCGCCATGGGAGGCGAGCAGCGCCACGGCCTCGTTCAGCGTCGCGGGGCAGGCGTACTCGAACGGCGGCAATTTCATGAGAGCTATGAGCCTTGAGACTGCGCTTTGGAACGATGCCAGACTACTATCACCACCCACGAAAGACCCGTCAACGCAGCGGGACATGCAATTGCGGTATGGTGCCGCAGCATTCCCCGCCGCATCGCTGGAGACACGAGAATGGCCGTCGAGCTGAGCATGTCGGTCTGCAACTACGACCGCACCGCGGCGCTGTTCGACGGCCGTGCGCCGGTCGAGGGCTGCGACGTGACGGCGATCGCGCTGGAGCCGGAGGAGTCGTTTCACCGCGCGTTCAAATTCCAGGAGTTCGACGTCAGCGAAATCTCGATGAGCAGCTATCTGCTTTCGGTCGCGCGGAACGACTCGCACTACGTTGCGATTCCGGCCTTCGTGTCGCGGCTGTTCCGGCATTCCAGCATCTACATCCGCACCGACCGCGGCATCAAAACGCCGCAGGACCTGAAGGGCAAAACCATCGGCCTGCCGGAATACCAGATGACGGCGAACGTCTGGGTGCGCGGCATGCTTCAGGAGGAATACGGGGTGCACCCGCGCGACATCAAATGGCGGCGCGGCGGGCTCGAAGAGCCGGGCCGCGAGGAGCGCGCGCGGATTTCGCTGCCGCCGGAGATCGACCTCAAGGCGGTGCCGGCCGACCGCTCGATCTCCGACATGCTGGAGAAGGGCGAGATCGACGGAATCCTGAGCGCACGGGCGCCGAGCTGCTTCCTGCGCGGCGCACCGAACGTGGCGCGGCTGTTTCCGGACTATCCGGCGGCGGAAGAGGCGTATTTCAAAAAGACGAAGCTGTTCCCGATCATGCATGCGATCGGCATCCGCCGCTCCATCGTCGAGAAGCATCCGTGGGTGGCGGTGAACGTCTACAAGGCGTTCCTCAAAGCCAAGGCGCTCTGCATGGACGAGCTCGGCCAGATCGGACATCTGCACGTGACGCTGCCGTGGCCGGTGTATGCGCACGACCATGCGCGCAAGGTGATGGGCGAGGACTACTGGCCGTACGGCGCGCACGAGAACAAGCTGCCGCTGGAGACACTGGCGCGGTATTCGTTCGAGCAGGGATTGTCGGTGCGGCAGGTGCCGCTCGATGAGATGTTCGCCAAGGCGACCTACGAGCTGACGAAAATCTAAACTCTGCATTCAGCCAACGCTTCGCCGCCCCTGTTCTTTGACATTTCGGGCCCGGGGTTGGCCCGCATCCCGCTTTTCCATTCCCCTCGAAAAGAGGGGTTGGAGCGCCGGGAGGCGCCGGGGAGCGTGCGAAGCTCCCCGGACCGGCCTTGCGATCGGCCGATCCGCGCCAAGATTCCGGGACCCAAGTGCGCTCCGAGGGGGGTGGAGGGTCCCGGGGCGCGGGCCCTTGCGAGGGGCCCGGCGCCTCCCGGCGCTCCAACGCGATGCCAGTTGTCGGGCACCGCATCCTGCTCCCGCTACAGACGCCGCGATCGACGGCGACTGTCGAAAGAACAAAACAGGAACATTTATAAGGCCTGCGGAAATGGAGTCAACCCTGGGAAAACGGGTCATTTCCAAATCCAGCCGGGGATGAGGGGTGGAACAAACCGCAAATCCAGATCATATTGGCGGTGGGCCGGCGACTATGCGAGCTGCTCATCCGCCTGCGGTGAGAGTGATCCTGTGGTGACACAGGATTGGACGCCGGCCCCACCTTCCCCTCGGATCAAAGTGACCGACGAGCGAAAACGGAGAGCCGGGCCGCCGCGAACCGCATTGCAAAACGCGCCATCAGCGATCCTATGCCGTCGGCATGGAGCCTGCTCATGCCCCGCACTGCCAAATGCAAGGAGCACCTGCTGTCGACTGAGATCCTTGGCGCTCGTGCCTGCTAGACGCGCTCGCCGCGTTCGCGGCAGCATTACAGCGCCCGAAACATCACCAGCGCATCGACGAAACCATGCCTCGGGTGCTCGAAAGCGCGTGGCAGACGGCCCACCGTCTCGAAGCCGAGGCTTTGCCAGAGGCGGACGGCGCGCTCATTGGATGACACCACGAAATTGAACTGCATCGCCTTGAACCCGCGCGCTCGTGCATGCTGCAGCGAATGCTCGCACATGCGCCGCGCGATGCCCTTGCCGGTCGAGCCTGCCGCAGTCATGTAACCGCAATTGGCGACGTGAGCGCCGCCGCCCTGCTGGTTGGCGCGGATGTAATAAGTTCCGACGATCTCGCCGTCCTCCTCGGCGACGAAGGTTTCGCGGTCCGCCCCACACCAGTAGGCGATGGCGTCCGCCTCGCTCATGTCGCGCGGCAGCGTGTAGGTTTCGCCGGCGCGGATCACCGGCTCGAGGATGCGCCAGATCGCGCCATGATCCTGCTGTGTTGCGGTCCGGATCAGCATGCTCAACGGCTCACCATCGTAATACCGATGGCGACCAGCACCGCGGCCAGCCCCTTGGAGATCAGCTCGCGCTTCGACAGGTTCTCCTGGCTGACCTTCGGAAAGAACATCGTCAGAAACACGCCGATGGCGAACACGAACAGCGTCGTGGTCGAGCCGACCGCCTGCACGATCGAGAGCGGGGCGAAAATCAGCGCGTAGCGGTTGGCGAGGCCGCCGCCGAGGTTGATCAACTCGTTGGAGGCATTGATCGCCAGCAGCGCCCGGCCGTTGGTGCGCACGAGAAAAAGGAACTGCGAGCGGTAGCTGGCGATGCTGAGAAACACCACGCCGAACAGCGCCTCGCCGGCGAACATCCAGAATGTCGTCGCCCAGAATTCGTCCTTCACCGCGAAGGCTTTGAAGATCAGCGTCGAGAGCGACATGATGAAGCCGCAGCACAGCATCAGGCCGGCGAGCTGCCAGCGGAATTTCTCGCGCGATTTGCCGCCGGCGATCGAGACCGACAGCACGCCTGCGATGATCAGCAGGCCGCCGGCCATCTGCGTGCCGGTCAGCGTCTCGCCCAGCACCAGATAGGCGAGACAATAGCCGAACAGCGGCGACGACTGGAAGAACGGCACGACGACCGAGGCATCGTGGCCCTGCAGCGCCTTCAGATAGAAGGTGATGCCGGCCATGTAGAGCAGGCCCGACAGCGCCATCAGCGCCATGCTCAGCGCGTCGCGCTGGAACACGCCGGGCTCGAAGAACGCGATGACCGGCATCAGCGCCAGCCCCATCAGCGCGGTGAACACCAGCAGCACGATGACGTCGGCGTCCTTGAAGTAACGCTCGACCAGATATTTGTCCAAATGCGTGGAGATCGCCCAGAGGATCGGGCCGCACAGCGCAAACGCAAGCCAGCTCATCCCGCGCCCCCGGACCCCGCGGTCAGATCGAGTCGAAATCGACCGTCTGGCCGAGCTTGATCTGCGCGTAGAACGGCGCGAAGCGGTGCCAGGTCAACGACACGTGCGCCGCCCCCGCGGCGATGTCGCGGTAGATCTCCTGCAACGGGCTCGTGGTGAAGAGCGCGGTGCCACCGGCCGCCTCGAAGACCAGCCGCGTCGCGGACTGGGCAAGCTTCGTCGAATAGGACGAGTTGCGCCGCGACCAGGCGACATGCTCGGCGGTGATGTCCTGCCGCAACTCGACCAGCGCGGTGTTGCGCGCGATGGTGTGCTCGCCGACCAGCGCCGCAGCCTCCGCTTCGGCGGCCGCCTCCGACACCATCAGCTGCACGGCCTCGATGTCGGCGACGCGGGCGCCGCGCGAACGCCGCTCGCGGTTGAACTCGATCAATTCGGCGACCGCGCGCTCGGCAAGGCCGACGACCACCGAGCTCAACGAGAACACCGCCATCAGATTGCGCGGTGTGCGGTACCATCGGATTGTCCGGATGCACCGCGGCGCCCGGCGCGGTGCCGTGCCTGAGATCGTGCAGGGTCACGGCGCGGGCCGCGGGCACGATGGCGTCCTTCACCACCACCGACTTGCTGCCGGTGCCGCAGAGGCCCATGACGTGCCAGTCGTCGACGATCTCGACGTCCGAGACCGGCAAAAGAAACATCCACGGCTCGGGCTTGCCGGTCCCCCTGACCATGCCGCCCAGCAAAATCCACTGCGCGTGATCGATGCCGCTGGCAAAGCCCCAGCTGCCGCTCAGGCGAAAGCCGCCCGGGACCTTCTCGGCGGTGCCGTTCGGCGCGACGCTCGCGGAAGCGACCGCATGCGGATTGCTGCCCCAGACCTCGCGCTGGGCCTCCTCCGGATAATTGCCGACCACCCAGTTGTGCTCGCCGTGCACGGCAGCGACCCAGGCCGACGAGCCGCAGCCCTGCGCCAGAGCGCGGAGCATCCGCGAAAACACCCGGTAGTCGGCACCGTAACCGCCGAACTTCACCGGCTGCAGGCAGCGGGTGAGCTCGAGGCGCTGGAAGTCGGCAATGGTTTCCGCGGGCAGCTTGCGCTCGGCCAGCGTCTGCGCGGCGCGCTGGCGCAGCGCCGGGACGAGGGATTTCGCGCGCTCGACCAGGACGTCGGCGTTGCGCGTGTCGGAGATGGTGGCGTTGACGTTCATGCGGCGCACCTTATCCAACCCGGATCACCGGGTCACGGCGCTTTGCCTTGCCGAATCAACTCCCAGACCCGCGGCGGCGACAGAGGGAGAATGCGCGGCTCGACGCCGAGCGCGTTGGCCACCGCGTTGGCGATGACGCCGCCGACCGGGATGATGCCGCCCTCGCCCGCGCCCTTGGCGCCGAGCGGGTTGTGCGGCGCGGCTTTCACCTCCATCGCATGGGCGCGGATCACCGGGAAGTCGCCGGCGGTCGGCAGCAGGTAATCGGCCAAGGAGCCGGCGAGGAACTGGCCGTCGGCGTCGTAGACGAGATTTTCCATGAGCGCGCCGCCGAGCCCCTGCACGATCGCGCCGACGGTCTGGCCGTGCAGCGTGAGCGGATTGATGATACGGCCGACGTCCTCGACCGCCATGTAGTCGATCAGCGCCACGTGACCGGTGCCGGGATCGACCGCGACATGCGCCGCGTGCGCCCCGTAGCTGTAGGTGCGCTTGTTGCTGGACCAGGTGCCCTCGGACGCGACGCCGTCGGCGGCGAGCGCCGAAAGCGAAACCGAGGCGCGGCCGGGACCGGCGGCATTGTCGCCGTCGATGGCGATGTCCTCCGGCGCGCAGCCGAGGCGTTTCGCGGCCGCGGCACGGATCGCGTCCTTGAGAAAGCCCGCCGCCTGCACGATGGCCGAGCCGCCCATGACGATGGAGCGCGACGAGTACGAGCCGTAACCCTGCTTCACGTAGATGGTGGAGCCGTGCTGCACGCGGTTGATGCGCGCCATCGGCATGTCGAGGGCATCGGCGGCGATCTGCGCGAACACGGTCTCGACGCCCTGCCCGACCGACGACGAGCCCACATAGAGCGACACGTTGCCGTCGCCCTCCAGCACCATGCGCACGTTCTCGCGCGGGCCCGAGCCGCCGCCTTCGAGATAGCAGCCGACCGCGATGCCGTGGCGGCGCCCTTCAATGAGCCGGCCCTGCAGCTTCGACTTTTCCGCCCAGCCGAAATCGGCGAGGCAGCGGTCGAGCGTCATGCGGTAGTCGCCGCTGTCGGTCTCGCTGCCCTGGTCGAGCGGCTGCACGGTCGGCAAGGGCCACGGCATCTCGTGCTCGGCGACCAGATTGCGGCGGCGGAATTCGACGCGGTCGATGCGGAGGTCATTGGCCGCCATGTCGAACAGCCGCTCGCGGTAGAAATCCGCCTCGAAACGGCCGGGCCCGCGATAGGTGCCCGACGGCGTTTTGTTGGTGAGAAGCAGCTCCATGTCGAACCGGATGTGCGGCACGCGGTACGGGCCGGACAGCACCTGCGCGGTGTTGCGCGCCGCCGTCACCCCATTGGTGCGGATATAGGCGCCGAGGTCGGCCGCGCCGCGCCCGCGCAGCGCGAGGATGGTACCGTCGCGCGCGCAGGCGATCTCCAGCTCGCATTCGGAATCGCGGGCGTGGTTCGAGGCGATCAGGTGCTCGCGGCGGTCCTCGACCCATTTCACCGGGCGGCCGAGCCTGCGCGCCGCGAACGGGACCAGGAAGTCCTCGGGATAGAACTCGCCGCGCACGCCGAAGCCGCCGCCGACGTCGGACTCGATCATGGTGACGGCGGTCTCGTCGAGCCCCATCTGCTTCGCGAGGATGCGGCGGTTGTGAAACGGCACCTTGGTGATGCCGGAGACCGTCATGTGCCCTTTGGATTCGTCCCATTCGGCGAGCAGGCCGCGCGTCTCCATGGTCACCGCGGTGAAGCGCTGCACCTCGAAGCGCTCGCGGCGGGTGTAGGGCGCGTTTTTGAACGCTGCGTCCGCGTCGCCTTTGACGGCGGAGAGCGTGATGATGAGGTTGCGGCCGCTGTCGTCGAACAGGAGGCTTTTGCCTTCGCGCGCCGCAGCGCGATTTGCGACCGGCGGCAGCGGCTCGATGTCGAGCGCGATCAGCTCGAGCGCGTCCTCGGCCAGCGCCTGGGTGTCGGCGACGACCACGGCGACCGGCTCGCCGACGTAGCGCACTTTGTCTTTGGCAATCACCGGCTGCTGGAACGGCTTGAACTCGGGCAGCAATTCCTGCCGCATGGTGATGACGGGAATGTCGCCGATGTCGGCTGCGGTGATGACCGCATGCACGCCCGGATACTTCTGTGCGGCGGACGTCTCGATCGAGCGGATGCGGCCGTGCGGGACGGAGCTGCGCAGGATTGCAGCGTGCAGCGCGTTGGGGCTCGGCACATCGTCGATGTATTGCCCGCGGCCGCGCAGGAATCGCAAATCCTCCAGGCGCTCGACCGGGCTGCCGATGGGGCGGTTTGATTTGGGGCTGTGATCCACGTCTTCCCTCGCGGCAAGAGAGTAAAGGCGTGGATGGCGCAGGAACCCGGCTCCCGCCGGGTTCCGTCATATACAGTGCCGCAAGTCGGGTAAACCCGACTTGCGGGCGACAAGCCCAGCCATGACGTGGTTGGATTGGTGCAAAAGCCAGGGAGTTGAGATGGACTTCGAGCTGCCCGAGGAATTGCGCCTGCTGAAGGACACCGTGCGCAATTTCGTCGACCGGGAGCTGATCCCGATCGAGATGACGTCGATGGCGGGCGCGGACATGCGGCCCGAGGTGCGGGCGCCGCTCGAGGAGAAGGCGAAGAAGCTCGGGCTCTGGCATCTCGACGTGCCGCAGGAGTATGGCGGGCAAGGGCTCAACCTGCTGGGCATGGTGGTGGTGTGGGAGGAGATCGCGCGCACCGTCGCGATGCCGCCGCGCGGCCCGAGCGTGTTCGGGCCGGACATCCGCCACGTGCTGTTCACGCTGAATGAAAAGCAGAAGGAGAAGTACCTGCTTCCGGTGCTGCGCGGCGAGAAGAAGACCGCGTTCGCGCAGTCCGAGCCGGACGCGGGCTCCGATCCCGGCGCGATGCGGACCACCGCGGTGCGCCACGGCGACCATTACGTGATCAACGGCACCAAGCGCTGGATCACCGGAGCGGCCGACGCCGACTTCTTCCAGCTTGTCGCCGCGACCGACCGCAGCAAGGGCAGCCGCGGCGGGTTGTCGATGTTCCTGGTCGACGCCGATACGCCGGGCTTCAAGGTGCTGCGCAAGACGCCGACCATGATGGGCGACGAGCCCTGCGAGCTGGCGCTCGACGACGTGAAGGTGCCCGTCGAAAACATGATCGGCGGCGAAGGCGACGGCATGAAGTCGGCGCAGAAGTGGATCACCGCGGGCAGGCTCTATCAGGCGTGCCGGGGCCTGGGCGTCGCCAAGCGCAGCATCGACCTGATGGTGAGCTATGCGAAGCAGCGCGTGACATTCGGCGCACCCTTGGCCGAGCGGCAGGCGGTGCAGTTCATGATCGCCGACAGCTACACCGAGCATCACATGGTGCAGCTGATGGTGTACCAGCTCGCGGCGCGCACCGATGCGGGGGTGGCGGCGCGGCACGAGAGCTACATGACCAAGATCGCCGGCACCGAGCTCGGGTTCCGCGTGGCCGACCGCTGCATGCAGATCCACGGCGGCATGGGGCTCGCGACCGAGATGCCGATCGCCAAGATGTGGCGCGATGCGCGCAGCTTCATGATCACCGAGGGACCGGTCGAGGTGATGCGGATGGTTCTTGCGCGGGAGATATTCCGGGGCCGCAATTGATCCACCGGCGTCATTCCGGGGCGGCGCGTAGCGCCGAACCCGGAATCCAGAGCTGCACGCTCCAAGTCCTCGGCTCTGGATTCCGGGTTCGCGCGCATAGCGCGTCGCAGACGCGCTATGCGCGCGCCCCGGAATGACAGCGGAGTGTTGGGCGGGCTACAGTGCCCGCAACAGAAAGTCGGGAGCTGAAACGGATGGCCCTGGAGTTCGGGATTTTCGACCACGTCGACCGGCACGACCTGCCGCTGAGCGATTTCTACGAAGACCGGCTCAGGCTGATGGAGGCCTACGACCGCGCCGGCATCTACGGCTATCACTGCGCCGAACACCATGCGACGCCGCTCGGCATGGCTCCCTCGCCCAGCGTGTATCTCTCGGCGATCGCGCAGCGCACCAGGCGGCTCAATTTCGGTCCGCTGGTCTATACGCTCGCGCTCTACCATCCGCTGCGGCTCGCCGAAGAAATCTGCATGCTCGACCAGATGAGCCGCGGGCGCTTCCTGCTCGGCATCGGCAAGGGAATTTCCCCCATCGAGGTCGGCTACTACGGCGTCGACCACAAGAACGCCGACAGGATGTTCGCCGAATCCTTCGCGATCATCATGCAGGCGCTGACGCAGAAGACCGTCGATTTCGAGGGCGAGTTCTTCAAGTACAAGGACGTGCCGCTGGAGCTCTGGCCGTTCCGCCAGCCGCATCCGCCGCTGTGGTACGGCGTGGTCAACCCGGACAGCGCCGAGCGCGCCGCCAAAGCCGGGATGAACTTCATCAGCAATTCGACCGCGCAGGCCGTGAAGGCCAAGGTCGCGCGCTACACCGCGGCCTATCAGGCAAAGCCCGGCACGGAAAAGCCGAAATACGGCATGACCCGCTACATGGTGCTGGCGGAGAGCGAGGAGACGGCGCTGGAGATCGGACGGCGCGCCTACCGGCGCTGGTGGTCGAGCTTCATGACGCTCTGGCACAAGCACGGCATCCCGCCGACCAACGTGAACTACCCGCCGGAGATCGACGGACAGATCGCCGACGGCCGCGCCATCGTCGGCACGCCGCAGAAGGCGCTGGAGCTGTTGCGCGCGCAGATGGCGGAGTTGGGCGCGAACTATCTGGTCTGCCGCTTCGCATTCGGCGACCTCTCGCTGTCGGAATTGACGCGCTCGCTGGAGTTGTTCCAGCGGCACGTGATGCCGGGCTTGCGCGAGAGCGTGCCGGTCGCGGCGGAATAGACGTTTACCTTTCGTTAACCATTCGAAACCCATGGTCTTCAAAGGCTGGAACGAACGACGTTCCGGCCGGGGCGTTCCTGCGTTCCGCTCCAAGACGGCACCTCCCGTACCAGTCCGGTCCAGGCTTGAGTTCACAGGCGTGAGTTCGCAAGCGTGAATTCGCATGCATTGCGATGACGCCGCGCCTTGCGGCGGACGGCCAGCCATGGCGCGGGAATGGAATTCAGCGCGAAGAACGTCAGACGGCTGGCACTCGGGGCCTCAGTCCTTTCCGTGCTGATCAACGCAAGCACGGCGTCGGGCGCCGACATCCCGCGCCCGATTACCAAAGCCCCGCCGCTGCCGCACGTCACCAACTGGAGCGGCCACTACGCGGGCATCAACGGCGGCGCCGCCCTCGATACGTCCAACTTCGCCAATGACGCCGTGACGATCAGGGCGCGCGGCGCGCTGATCGGCGGCACGGCAGGCATGAACTTTCAGCACGGCTGGATGGTCTGGGGCGTCGAAGGCGATCTCGCCTGGAGCAACGCCAGCGGCGGCGAGGCCTGCGGCGCCTTTTTCTGCGAGGCGAAGAACAACTGGCTCGGCACGGTGCGCGGACGCGCGGGGGGTGCCTTGGGCCGCTGGCTGCCCTATCTCACCGCGGGTGTCGCCACCGGCCGCGTGGAAACATCATCCACCAATCCCGCAATCGCCTCCGCAAGCGAGACCAAGGCCGGCTGGGTCGTGGGACTCGGTGTCGAACACGCCTTCGCGCCGAACTGGTCGGCCAAGCTCGAATATTCCTATGTCTGCCTCGGACGCATCGACCAGGGCTCGGTCTGCAACACGAGCGTCTTCACGTCGAACGTCTCGATCAAGCAAAGCGTGGTCCGGCTCGGCATCAACTATAAATTCGACGGACCGCTGTTGCCGCGCTAGCGACGCAAGGTCCGCAGGCACTCCGTCAATCGATCGCGGCTTCCGGCAGGTCGGGGAACGGGCCGAACGTCTTGGCGAGCTTTTCAGAATGGCGGCTGTTGCCGACCGCCTCGATGAGCTCGAAATAGAGCGTCTTCCAGGACAGGAACACGACGCCCTCGGCCTGCATCCGGGCTTTTGCCGCCGCGACGTCGCGGGCCGAGGAGAACAGCAGTTCCTCCACCGCATAGACCTCGTAGCCGAGATCGAGCAGGCCGAGGCAGGATTGCAGCACGCAGACATCGGTCTCGCAGCCTGCGACGATGGCCTGCTTCTTCTTGAGCCGCGCGAGATGGCTCTTGATCTTCGTCTCCTTCGTGAGATCGAAAAAATCCTTTTCGAAGGTCGCGACCAGCCCGCTTTTCAGCGCGCCAAGCTCGCCTGCGATCTCCTCCGGAAGGCCTTCCTTCATGTCGACCGGCCGTTCCAGCGTGACCACCAGCGGAATGCGGAAATAGCCGAGCAGGCGCACGAAATTCGCCGTGTTCCCTTCGATGCCGGCGCGTGAACGGACATCGAGCTGCGACAGGAAGAAGCCCTGGACATCGACGATCAGCCCGCAGCACTGGTCCGCAACGATGCGCTTCACCATGGCCGTGCCTTCCCTGCTCCCGCGCAACCTGCTCCGAATGATAGTGGGGCTGTCGGCGCGGCGCCACCTGCGCTAGCGTAAGAGCCGGAGAATCAAGACCATGAGCGCCGACGACTATCATCCGTTCGTGCCGAAGCCGCACGAATCCAAGATCGCGGGACCGACCGCGCGCGCACACGCCGAGGCACGGACAAAGAGCCCGCGCGCGCAGGGCCTGTTCGGCAAGTGGGAGGAGATGTTCAACGCGCCGTTCCGCGGCATCACCACGGCGGGCCAGGCGATCCCCGACCTGTTCGAGCGCAAGCCGGAAGGCGCGCCGACGCTCAAGATGATCGAGGCGGTGAACGCGCTCTGGGCGCTGATGTCGCCCGAGCAGCGCAAGGCGTCGTACTTTCCGGCCGGCTCGAACCAGTGGCGGCACTGGCAGAACACCGAGCTTTATGTCGAGCATTACGGGCTCCGCCTCGACGAGGTGAGCGATGACTCTGAAAGAAGCCACCATGGCGGTGCTGCGCGCCAGCATGAGCCAGCACGGCTACGAATTGTCGCGCGACGTGATGAAGCTCAACCGCTTTCTCGGCGACCTCGTCGGCGGACCCGCGGTGATGGGCGAATGGAGCTATATCTTCTGCCTGTTCGGCACGCCGTCGACGACCGAGCCCTGGGGCTGGCAGTTGTTCGGGCATCATCTGGTGCTGAACTGCTTTGTGCTCGGCGAGCAGATGGTGCTGACGCCGGCGTTCTGGGGCGCGGAGCCGAGCTACGCCGATCACGGACCGTTCAAGGGCATCCGGATCTTCCAGGACGAGGAGCGCGCCGGCCTGAAGCTGATGCGCTCGTTCTCGGCCGAGCAGCAGAAGCGCGCCATCGTCCATCACTCGATGATGGGCGGCGACCTGCCGGAGGGACGGCGGCACTTCGCCGACAACCTGCATCTCGGCGGCGCGTTCCAGGACAACCGCATCGTGCCGTATGAGGGACTGAAGGGCAGCGAATTGTCCGCGCTGCAGCGGCGCGAGCTCACGGACCTGGTCGACAAGTATCTTCATGTCGCTGCCGGACGGCCCGCGGGCGGCGCGCATCGCCGAGTTCGAGCGGCATCTCGCCGACACGCATTTCTGCTGGATCGGCGGCTTCAGCGAGGAAAGCCCGTTCTATTACCGGGTGCAGAGCCCGGTGACCTTCATCGAGTTCGACCACCATGCCGGCGTGTTCCTGACCAACCCGGAGCCGGCCAAGTTCCACGTCCACACCATCGTGCGCACGCCGAACGGCAACGACTACGGATTCGATCTGCTGAAGCAGCATTACAAGCATGCGCCGCATCATCAGCAGCAGGCGCAGCAGCAGCAGGCGCGGCACCATGGGCATGGGCATTCGCACGGCCATGGCCACGACACCACCATCATGGACATGGCCCGCATAAGCACGACCACCATCATGGTGATGGCGACTGCCACCACGACCATGACCATGACCATCGCGATGGCAAGGATTTGTAGGGTGGGCCAAGGCGCGTAGCGCCGGGCCACGCGCCTTTGCTCGGCGCGAAGACGTGGGCACGCCGCTTCGCGGCTTTGCCCACCCTGTACCACTCCCGTCGTTCGGAATTGGTCTCGAAGTAGACTGACCGGACGGGCCGATCTGCCGGGAGCCACCATGGCCCACCCCGTGCCGCGAGCACCAACGTAGGACACGTGCCCCGGCGGACGGCCGCGACGCAGGTCCGGTAGGAAGTTTGCGCCCTGAGCGCCAGTACAGGGATTGAACAGCGTTGCGGCGGCCCGAGCACACAGGAGGTGAGTGCATGGGTGATGTTCGTTGGTTTGTCGGGATCGACTGGGCGAGCACGCAGCATCGCATCTGCTTACTCGATGCCGATGGGCGGCACGTGGCCGAGCGCGATGTGACGCATGATGGCACCGGCCTGGCGGAGCTCTGCGCCTGGCTGGTTGAGCGGAGCAAAGCGGAGCCAGCGGAGATCGCGGTCGCGATCGAGACGCCGCATGGACCGGTGGTGGAAGTGCTTCTGGAGCGCAGCTTCCAGGTCTTCGCCACCAATCCGAAGCAACTCGATCGCTTCCGTGATCGGTTCAGTGTCGCGGGTGCCAAGGATGACAGCCGTGACGCCCGTGTCTTGGCCGAACTCGCTGCGCACCGATGGTCGTGCCTTTCGTCAGCTGACGCTCGACGACCCGCTGGTGATCGAGCTGCGCGAGTGGTCGCGCATGCATGAGGAGCTCAGGCAGGAGCAGAATTGCCTCACCAATCGCGTGCGCGATCAGCTATGGCGCTATTATCCGCAAGCATTGGAGCTCGGTGGTAGGGACCTTGCTGCGAATTGGTTCCTCGAGCTGTGGAAACTGCTCCCCACCCCGGCAAAAGCCGCGCGCGCGACCGAGAAGTCGATCGCTCGCATCCTCAAGGCGCATCGCATTCGTCGTCTGCAGGCGGCTGATGTGCTGCGCATCCTGTGCCAGCCGCCGCTGTCGGTCGCGCCTGGCACCACGGAAGCCGCCAGCGCCCATATCGGTTCGTTGGTGGAGCGCATCCGCTTGGTCAATCAACAGATCAAGGAGGCCGAACGACGGCAGGACGAGCTCTGCGCCGCAATCGAGGAGACCACACCGGGGCAGATTTGCGGGCAGCGCGACGTCGAGATCCTGCGATCCATGCCAGGGCTCGGAAGGATCATCATCGCCGCGCTGCTCGCCGAGGCCTGCGAGCCTCTGCGGCTACGAGATTACCACGCCTTGCGTGTCTTGTCGGGGCAGGCTCCGGTGACGCGCCGCAGCGGTAAGACCTGCATCGTGCTGAGGCGACACGCCTGCAACAACCGGCTGCGCAACGTCCTCTATCAATGGGCCCGCGTCGCCATGCAGCATGACCCGATCAGCAAACGTCGTTATGCCGAACTGCGAGCTCGCGGTCACAGCCACGGCCGCACATTGCGCAGCCTCGGCGATCGCTTGCTCTATCTCCTCTGCACGTTGCTGGAGCGCCAAACACCGTTCGATCCGAACTACCAGAACCCACAACGGGCGGTCGCCTAAATCCCATCCCTTTGTTCGACCATAGGCGACATCCCTTCGTCCCGACCTGCCGATCGGCAGAGCGCCACGCGCAGCCGCCGTCCAGGATGCCGCTTGCGGCACCGGCCAAGCCGGCGCGAAGCGTCCTGGACGGTGGCGAGCATGGCGCTACCATAGCCGGCACGGGGACCACAGAAGCCGCGGGGTTACCGCCCCGCAAATCGTGCTTGATCAATGGTAGGAAGTCCTACGGCGTTAACGACAGCGTCAACGCTTCTCGCGGTTGAGCATCAGCTCGGGCTTGCCGGCCTTATAAAATTCCCAGCTCTTCTCGAACTGCATCGCGGCGTCGCGCGGGTAGTTGTCGTAGTAGCCGCCGAGGTGCGGCGTGATGATCACATTCGGCATGGTCCAGAGCGGGCTCGTCGCCGGCAATGGCTCGGTCGCGAGCGCATCGAGCGCCGCACCCGCGAGCTTCTTTGCGTTCAGCGCGCGAACGAGCGCATCCTCGTCGAGCACGCCACCGCGGGCGAGATTGGTCAGGAACGCGGTGGGCTTCATCGCCGACAGCACGCGGTCGTTGACGAAGTTGCGGGTGTCGTCCTCGAGCGGCACCAGCATGACGAAATGATCGAGCTCGGGCATCGCCTGCACGATGTCGGCGCGGCTGTAGATTTTGTCGAAGCCCGGGATGGGCCGGTCGGTGCGGGAAATCCCGATCACGCGCATGCCGAACGCCTTGCAGCGCGGCGCGAGCCCCTCGGCGATGGCGCCGACGCCAAGAATGCCGACGGTCTTGCCGAACAGCAGCGTGCCGGGGAAACGGTCCCACCGCTTCTCCACGCGCTGGCGCTCGATGCGGCGGAAGTCGCGGGCGAACGCCAGCATGTGCAGGAACGCCATCTCGGAGATCGGCTCGCCGTGGATGCCGCGCACCGCGGTGACGATCACGTCCTTGCCGAGAAAGGCTGAGTTGGTGATGCCGTCGGTGCCGGTGCCAAGCGAGAACACCCATTTGAGCTTCGGCGTGTGCTGGAAGAAGTCCTTTTTCACCTGCGGCCCGAACGCCATCAGGATGTCGGCCTCGGGCGCGAGCTTCAGCGCCTCGTCGCGGGTCGAGACGGTGGTGATCTTCAGCTCGGGATGGCGCGGCTTGAGATATTTTTCGTAGCCGGAGCGCGTCGGCTCTGGATGGGTGAGGAAGATGAGGACGTTCATGGAGGCGAACTGCCGCTGAAGGTCATTCCGGGGCGCTCGCGAAGCGAGCGAACCCGGAATCCAGAGACATAACGGGCTTGGCTCTGGATTCCGGGTTCGCGCCCATAGCGCGTCGAAGACGCGCGTAAACGCGCTTATGGGCGCGCCCCGGAATGACTGTGGAGAGAGCTAAACGTCGATCTCGACGATCTCTTCGGGGAACTGGTGGATGCGGCCGGTCGGGCCGTTGCCGCCGATGATGTAGTTGTCGCACAGCCAGTTGAGGGACCCGCCATACGGATAGGTCGGGTGCACGACGATGTTCATGTCCTTCTGGATGGTCCAGGGCTCGTCGCTGCGGATCAGCGGCCGCTCGACCAGGTCGTAGCCCTGGCCGTGGCAATAGAGCCGCGCCTCCTCGGGCCGGCCATGCTTGCGCATGAAGGCGTTGAACGCCTCCCAGATGTCCTTGCAGGGCGTGCCGGGCTTGAGCATGTCGAGGGTGAGCTTGCGCGACTCCTTCACCATCTCGAGCTCTTCCTTCATCTGCTGCGGCACCTTGCCGAGCACGCAGGAGCGGCCGAGCTCGGTGTACATGCCGCCGGGCCCGGAATCCTCGACCAGCAGCGCGAAGCTGTCGCCCTTCTGGATGGTGCGGTTCTGCACGTGGCGCTGGCCGAACTTGGCGGCCTGGCCGGGAGGCGCCGAGGCGCAGAGATAGATGCCGTTCTCGCAACCCTGCACCTGGCTGTAGTGCACGGCGACGGCAGCCACCGCGGTGTCGCGCATGCCGGGCTTGATCGCGGCGAACGCCGCCTGCATCGCGCCGTCCTGCATGATGGCGCAGCGGCGGACCAGTTCCAGCTCCTCGGCGCTCTTGATGACCTTGATGCGGTCGACCATCTCGCTGGCATCGACGAACTTCGCGCCCGGGAACTTCTTCATGATGAAGTCGCCCATCGCGAACGACATCTGGTAGATGCCGACGAAGCCGATTGTGGCCTTGGCGTAAGGCGCGAGTGCCTTGGCGGCGAGCTCCGGATCGTAGTTCTGCGTGTAATGCGCGGATTCGTAGCTCGGCGTCGTGAGCATCCGCTTGACGCCGCGCCAGATGTCGCCCGGCGGCCGGCTGTCGCCCTTGAACGGGCCCTGGCAGACCACCGTCATCTCGTCGTCGGCCGGGAAAACGACCGTGTTCGGATAGCCGTTGGTGGCCGGCATGTCGGTGAACCACTTCACATAGCCGCCCATGTGGTCGTTGTTGTTCTGCATCAGCAGCACATCGACGCCTTCGCGCTTCATCGCGGCGCGCATCAGGCCCCAGCGGCGCTCGAGTTCCGCGGTCGAAATCGGAAATTGCAGGCGCTCGCTCAGCCCGTTGCCAGCCATGGTTGCCTCCCGAACATTTGTAATTGCGGCATTTACGCACTAACGCCTTGACCGGGCAAGGCAAATCCCCCGCGCGCAAAGCGAAGAATTATTTTTCATGGTCGATCAAGAAACCATAACCGTCAAATCGCCTTTTTGTATAATTGGTATGCGGGGAAGCCGTCGTTCCGGAGCCGTTGCCCATACATGGAAGCCATCCTCGTCAAGGTCTTCGCTACGGCGCTTGCGCTCAGCCTGGTGATGACCCGGCCCGACGCCGTCAAAACCGAATTCGATCCGGTCAATGACAAGGCGGAAGTCCTCAAGATCCTCGGGGACGGCTGCGACCACATGCGCAAGGCGTTCGACATCGAGAACATCGATCTCGACGGCCTGATCGAAGTGGTGATGACCGACAAGCAGGCGGCGGCGGGCGAGGTCGCAGGCTTCAAGGGCATCAACTTCAACGACCTGCATCTCGCCTACAAGCAGTTCTGCAAGCACGAGAAAATCAGCAAGGAAGTCGTCAACATCGGCGAGGTGATCGAGTTCTACAACCGCGCGGCGGCCGACCTGCCCGACCACACCCGGCTCAAGGGCCTGAAGCTTCCGGAGATGACCACGGTGATGGACGGTGGCGGCGCCAAGTTCGCCGAGCTGTTCGAGCCCGACAACCGCCGCCAGTGGGTGCCGCTCTCGCAGATCCCCGAGTTGGTGCAGAAGGCCTTCCTCGCCGCCGAGGACAAGCGCTTCTACGAGCACAAGGGCGTCGACGTGCGCAGCGTAACGCGCGCCTTCATGAATACGATGGGCGGCGACAAGCGCCAGGGCGGTTCCACCATCACCCAGCAGGTGGCCAAGAACCTGCTGGTCGGCGACAGCGTCACCTTCGAGCGCAAGATCCGCGAGGTGATCGTCGCGGCCCGGGTGGAGAAGGCGGTCAGCAAGCAGGAAATCCTCGAGATCTACCTCAACTCGATCTATCTCGGCCGCTCGTCCTGGGGCGTCGATCTCGCCGCGCGCTCCTATTTCGGCAAGCCGGTGAAGGACGTCGATCTGAACGAGGCGGCGTTCCTCGCCGGCCTCACCAAGGGTCCCGCCTACTTCAATCCGGACAAGTATCGCGACCGCGCGCAGGGGCGGCTCGCCTACGTGCTGACCCGTATGAAAGACGACGGCTCGATCACCGAGCCGCAGATGGTCGAGGCTGAGGCGGCCAAGCTCAACTTCGTGCCGAACAACCGGGTGCGCCGCAACACCGGGTTCCACCTGGTCGACGAGGTCGGCCGCGAGGCGCGCGCGGTGGCCGGCATCAACAGCCTGACCAGCAACGCCTATCAGGTGCGTTCGACCATCCGCCCGGGCATCCAGCGCGCCGCCGAGGCCGCGCTGCAGGACGGGCTGGCGCAGTACGAGCAGAACGCCGGCCGCGTCGAGTTCCAGGGCGCAGAGACCAATATCGGCGACGCGATCCGCAAGCTCGAAGCCGAGCGCCGGGCCAATCCGGCAAATCAGGCCAACCAGGGTAAGCCGAGCTGGCAGGTCGCGCTCGAGCAGGTGCGGATGCCGCTCTACGACGTGCACTGGACGCGGGCGGTGGTGGTCGAGCGCCGCAACATCCAGGGCTCCGAATCGATCCGGGTCGGTCTCCTCGACGGCCGCGTGCTGCCGATCTCGACCTGGGGCGCGCGAACGCGCTCGCGGATCAATCTCAGCGACGTCGTCTATGTGAGAGTGGTCGAGAATTCCGGCCAGAAGGGCGGGCCGCGCGTCGAGCTGCGCACCCGGCCGCAGGTGCAGGGCGTGGCGCTGGTGATGGAGAACAAGACCGGCCGGATCCTGGCGATGGTCGGCAGCTTTTCCTACCCGCTGAGCCAGCTCAACCGTGTGACGCAATCGCGCCGCCAGCCGGGTTCCTCGCTCAAGCCGCTGATCTACCTCTCGGCGCTGACCCACGGCCTGCAGCCCAACACGCTGATTCAGGACGCGCCGATCACCTATCCGCCGATCGGCGGCGTGCACCGCCACACGCGGGCGACCGACTGGTGGTCGCCGCGCAACTACGACGGCGGCTATGCCGGCTCGATGACGATGCGCCGGGCGCTCGAGCAATCGAAGAACCTCGTCACCGCGCGCCTGCTCGACGGCGGCATCGAAAGCACGCCGAAGGAAAGTCTCGATGCGATCTGCGAACTGGCGGTGAAGTCGCAGGTCTATCCGCAATGCGTACGCTTCTATCCGTTCGTGCTCGGCGCGCAGCCGGTGCGGCCGATCGATCTCGCCGCATTCTATTCCGCGATCGCCAACGAAGGCCGCCGCCCCACCCCGCACGTGATCGAGCAGATCTCGCTCGACGGGCGCGTGGTCTACAAGGCCAACGAGAGCCTCAAGCAGCTTCCCGGCGTCGACGCCGCGGCGGCGTTCCAGCTGCGCAGCATCCTGCAGGGCGTGGTGGCGCGCGGCACGGCGGCGCGGCTCAGCGCGCTGTCGAACGCCATCGCCGGCAAGACCGGCACCAGCGACGAGTTCAACGACGCCTGGTTCATCGGCTTCAGCAAGGACGTCACCATCGCGATCTGGACCGGCTACGACAACACCACCATGAAGACCAGAAAGACGCTCGGCCACGGCAATGCCGGCTCGCGGGTGGCGCTGCCGATCTTCGATACGATCATGAAGGCGGTGTGGGCCGACTACGCGCCGCAGGCGGCGCTGCCGGGGCCGTCGCCGGAAGCCGGCCGCCGGCTGATCGCACTGCCGATCGACGTGCGGTCGGGCCAGCGGATCGAATCCCGCGGCGACCGCACCGCCTTTGTCGAATATTTCCGGCTGGACGAAAGCGGCCGGCTCGACGAGTCGCAGTACCGGCTGGTCGCGCGCGGCGGGGACTATTCGGTCGGCGACGACAACAGCGGACGGAGCAGCAGCGACAACAGCCCGTTCTTCTTCGCGCCTTGGTTCCAGCGGAACTTCGAAGGCTCGCCCAGCTACACCCGCGAGCGCGACAACAGCTTCGACGGCTCACCGCAGTACCGGCGGGGCCCGTCCCGGGTCGACGTGCCGCGCGGCAGCGGGCCGCGCTCCAACCAGCCTGAGTTCGACGATCGGCACCGTCCGTTCGGCGGCGGCGGACCGTTCGGCGGCGGCGGCGGGTTCTTCGGCGGCCGCTCGGGCTTCTGATTTCGCGGACCTGCTGTAAACTCCCCGGCCATCAACGGCCGGGGGAACAATGAGCAGGCTGAAGCTTTCGGTCGCCACGACCGACTATGACCATTTCCGCGATTTCCGGCTCGGCACCGTGCAGGCCGAGGGCATCGAGACCAACTGGTCGATGCTCGGGCACCACGAGATTTTCGCGCGCTTCACCCTCAACCGCGAGTGGGACGCGGCCGAACTGTCGTTCGCCAAGTTCTGCGCTCAAGCGACGCGCAAGGACTCCGACATCATCGGCCTGCCGGTGGTGTGTTCGCGGCTGTTCCGCTTCTCGTCGTTCTACGTCAACAAGAAGAGCCGGATCAGGACGGCGAAAGACCTCAAGGGCAAGCGCGTAGGCTCCCCCGAATGGGCGCACACCGCAGCCGTCTACATGCGCGGCTGGCTCAACGACGAGCACGGCGTGGGGCTGAAGGACATCCACTGGTTTCAGGCCGGCGCCAACGAAGCCGGCCGCGTCGAAAAGGTCGAGCTCAGCCTGCCGAAGGGCGTGAAGCTCACGCGCGTGAAGGACAAATCGCTGAGCCAGATGCTGGCGGCCGGAGAAATCGACTGCGCGCTGATCGCCCGCCCGCCGGACTGCTTCCGCAACGGCCATCCCGACGTCGTCCGGCTGTTTCCGGATTTTTCGGCGATGGAGGAGCCGTACTTCAAGGCCACCGGCGTGTGGCCGGTCATGCACATCATCGCGCTGCAAAAGCGGGTGCTGGATGAAAACCCGTGGGTGGCGCGCAACCTCTACAACGCGTTCCTCGCCTCCAAGAACCGCAGCGTCGAGCGGCTGATGGACCCCGCGGTGTCGCGCTATCCGGTCGCCTCGCTGCCGACCTATGCGCGCAAGATGGCCGACCGGTTCGGCGGCGATCTGTTCCCGTTCGGCATCGACGAGAACCGCCCCACCTGGGAGCAGATGCTGCGCTACACCCACGAGCAGGGCATCGCCCACCGGCACGCCAAGCCGGAGGAGATTTTCCCGAAGGGCATCATGACGAGTGTCAAAATCTAGCGCGCTTGCTTTGGCGCTACGCCTGCCGACGATGGACCGCCCTCACCCGCCCTTGATGCCGGCGGCCTTGATGATCGGCCACCACTTGTCCATCTCGGACTTGTGGAACTGGGTCAGATACTCCGGCGTGAGCTGCTCGCGCGGCGTGAGCTCGTAGCTCTGGTCGGCAAACTTCTTGCGGGCCGCCTCGTCGCTCAGCGCGGCGACCACCGCGGCATTGAGCCTGGCGATCACGTCTTTTGGCGTGCCCTTCGGCGCCCACATGCCCTGCCAGGGATCGACCTGGACGCCGGGCACGCCCGCCTCCTCGCTGGTCGGAATGTCCGGCGCGCCGGTGCTGCGCCGCTTCGACATCGCGGCGAGGATCTTCATCTTGCCGCCGCGGGACTGCGGCAGCGAGGTGATCGGATCGAGGATCGCCATGTCGATCTGGCCGGACACGAGGTCGGGGATCACCGGCGCGGTGCCGCGGTAAGGGACGAACTGGAACCGGGTGCCGGTGACGTTCTGGAACAGCACGCCGCCGATGTGCGACGGGCTGCCGACGCCCGCGGTACCAAACGTCGCCTTGTCGGGGTTGGCCTTCAGCCAGGCCACCAGCTCGCGCAGGTCTTTCACCGGAAGGTCGTTCTTCACGGCGAACAGCCACGGCGTGTTGCCGATCAGCGCGATCGGCTCGAAATCGTTCACAACGTCGTAATTGAGGGTGAGCACCGCGGGATTGAGCACGTGCGTGACGTTGGCGCCGTAGAGGATGCTGTAGCCGTCGGGCGCGGCGCGGGCGATCCGCCCGGTGCCGACCGAGCCCGCGGCGCCCGTGACGTTCTCGATGACCACGGGCTGGCCGAGCGCTGTGCGCATCCCCTCGGCCACCAGCCGTGCATTGGTGTCCATCGCCCCGCCCGCCGGCACCGGCACCACCATGGTGATGGGGCGTGACGGCCAGGCCTGGGCGTCCGCCCGGCGCGGCAAGGCCGCGAGCGATGCCGCGCCTGCGGCAAGCGACAGGAATTGGCGGCGTCGAATCTGCATAAACCCTCCCCGGATTTTGACGTGCCCCGCAGGGCGGTTTTGGGCATAATAGAGCAAATCGACGCGCGCGCCCCCAGCGTTCGAACGTCACTGCACCAAGGAGACCGGAAATGCCCCGTCACAAGAGCTATGTCCCGCATGGCGTGATCCCGGCCGTGCTCCTGCCGTTCTTTGACGACCTGTCGATCGACGAGGCGAGCTTCCGCAAGCACCTGCGCGATGTGACCTCGGCCGAGGGACTGTCGGCCGTCACCATCAACGCGCACTCGACCGAAGTGGCGTCCTGCACCTTCGACGAGCAGCGCCGCGTGCTGGAGATCGCCGGAGACGAGATCGGCGACAAGTTCCCGCTGGTCAACGGCATCTGGGCCGACGGCAGCCTCGAGGCCGCGAGGCTTGCCAGGATGGCGACCGAAGGCGGCGCGTCGGTGCTGCTGGTGTTCCCGCCGGCGCCATTCACGCTCGGCCAGAATTCGACCATGGCGGTCGAGCACTTCAAACGCATCGCCGACGCCTCCGACCTGCCGCTGATCGCGTTCCAGTATCCGCTCGCCACCGGCCAGGGCTATCCGAACGAGACCATGCTGCGGATGATCGAGGAGATCCCGACCTTGAAGGCAATCAAGGATTGGGCCGGCACGCCGCAGCAGCATGAATGGCACGTGCGCACGCTGCAGCACCTGTCGCGGCCGTTCAACGTGCTGTCGACGCAGAGCTCGTGGCTGATGTCGTCGCTGAGCTTGGGCTGCAAGGGGCTGCTTTCCGGCAGCGGCAGCGTGATCGCCGACCTGCAGGCGCAGCTGTTCCGTGCCGTTCAGGCGGGGGACCTGAAGACCGCGCAGGCGGTCAACGACCGCATCTATCCGCTGGCCAGCGTGTTCTACGCCCAGCCGTGGGTCGACATGCACAACCGCATGAAGGAAGCGCTGGTGCTGATGGGCAAGCTGCCGCGCGCCGTGGTGCGGCCGCCGCTGGTCAAGATCGAGCGCACCGAGGTCGAGCGCATCCGCAAGGCGCTGGCCGAGGCGAAGCTTCTGCCGGCGGCGAGCGCCAGGGCGGCGTAGAACCCTCGCTCAACCCTCTCCGCGGTCATTCCGGGGCGCGCCCGCAAGCGCGTCCACGCGCTTTTGTCCCGCGCCCCGGAATGACGCCGGGGAGACCTACACCGGCTCCGCGTCGATCAGCACGAAAGCGATGCAGCACGGCTCCTCGGTGCGGTTGCTCCAGGCGTGGCTGGTGCCGCGCTGGATCAGCACGTCGCCCGCCTTGAGCAGCACCTCGCCCTCGTCCATCAGCGCGTAGATCTCGCCCGACAGCACGATCGCGTAGTCGATGGTCGCGGTCTTGTGGAAGCCGGGGTGCCGCTTGTTGGCGAGATCGCGCACATAGCCCTCGGACTTGTTGTCATGCGAGACGCCGTGCAGCGCTGCGACGCGCTTCGAATCCGGCGGATATTCGACCACCCGGAATTTCGAGCCGTTCTTCGGCGGCGGCAGGCGCTGCTGGCCGCCTGCCGTCGGGTCGTCGTTGCCGGCGTTGCTCGCGGGCGTCGTACCCGTCTCCCAGAATTCGGTCACGGCGGTGGCGCCGGGCCCGCGGTCGAACACCGCCGGCGCCGGGCCGTCGGCGACGAAAATCGAACGGCCTTTGGCGTCGTGGCCGGTGACGACACGGCGGAACGGTCGTGGCATGGCGGAGATCCCGGTGAAACAGAGACCAGAATTTGTACGCTTGACGGATTGCCGCGACAACGTGCTTGCTGCGCCCGCGCGCATCTCAGGCCGACCATCCCAACAGGCGTCCAAGCGAACCGACGATGGCTTCCACCGACCGATTTCTTCTCGCCTGCGTCATGGGCTGGCCGATCTCGCAATCGCGCTCGCCGGCGCTGCATAATTTCTGGTTCGCCCAGCACGGGCTCGCCGGCAGCTACGTGCCGCTCGCGATCCCGCCGGAGCGTCTCGAGGCCGCGCTGCGGGCGCTCCCGGCACTCAATTTCGCGGGCTGCAACCTGACGATCCCGCTCAAGCAGGACGCGATGAAGATCGTCGACGAGGTCGACATCACCGCGAAGAAAATCGGCGCGATGTCATGCGTGGTGGTGCGGCCGGACGGTTCGCTCGCGGGCTCCAACAACGACTGGTATGGCTTCACGCACAACATCCTCGAATTCGTTCCGGACTGGCGCGCCGATGCGGGCCCCGCGGTGGTGATGGGCGCCGGCGGCGGCGCGCGGGCGGTGGTCTACGGGCTGATGGAGCGCGGCGCCCGCGAGATCAGGCTGTGCAACCGCACGCTCGCACGGGCGCAGACGCTGGCGAAGGACTTCGGCGGACCCATCACGGTGGTGCCGTGGGACGAGCGGCACGACGTCATCGAAGGCGCGGCCATGCTGGTGAACGCGACCAACCAGGGCATGATCGGCCAGGCCGCGCTCGACCTCCGCCTCGACAAGCTGCCGAAGGCCGCGCTGGTCAACGACATCATCTACAATCCGCGCGAGACGCCGCTGATCGCCACCGCCCGGAGCCGCGGCAACCGCACCGTGACCGGGCTCGGCATGCTGCTGCACCAGGGGATTCCGGCCTGGCAGGCCTGGTTCGGAATGACACCGAAGGTGACGAGCGAACTGCGCGACCTGATCGAGGCGACGCTCTAGGAGACGCGCGCCGCCCGGCCGTCAGAACGGCCGGTGGAGCGCGTCGATATAAAGATATCTGGCGATGCGCTCGATGCGGCGGCGCGGCTTCGCCTGCTCCGCTGCTTTGGCTTCCTCAGCCTTCGGCGGATCGAGTTTGTCGGGGTCGGGCTTCGACCCGTCGGTCTTTGCCGGTTCAACCCTGTTCCCGTCAACCAGCGTAGCCCTGCCATCCGGCCTTGTGAGATCGCGGACATCCGCCGTGCTCACCACCCGGACCGCGGACCGCTGCATATCCTTCTCCGCCGAAACCGGCGGTGTCCTGCCGGCGGGCGGGATGAATGTCTTGACCTCGGCCCTTCGCTCCGGCCTGGCGGACAGCCGCTCCTGCTCGGCCTTCCACGCTGCAAATTTCGCCGCGGCCTTCGCTTCGACGGCAGCCTTGGCCGCAGCCCTGATTTCGTTCCTCGCTGCAATCCTGGCCGCAACCCGCTGCTCTGCGAGCCGCTTCAACACATCGCGGACCATCACGGTCGCGCGCGCGCGCCAGCCGCGGTCGGCCACGTCTGCGACCTCCTCGTCGGGCTTCACGGCGTCCTTCTTGTCGCGCGTCTGGCTCGCCTGAGCGGCCAGTTCGGCGATCAGCCGCGACATCCGCACGGCCTTGGCCTGCGCCTCGACCGCCACGGCCACCTCGACGCAGGGCGCCTTGGCGGGCATCAGCAGCATCTCGACGTCGTTCTTGGCGCCGACCCATTCTTCGATCGGGCGGCCGGTGACGCGAACCACGTAGTTGCGCGTCTCGCCCGGCATCTCGCCCTTCTTGGCGAGCCAGTCGCTGACCCGGCGCGGCCCGGCGTTATAGGCCGCGGCGGCAAGGCCGAGATTGCCGAACTGCTTGTTGAGGTCGCGCACGAGCTTGCCGGCGACGTTCAGCGCGTGGATCGGCTCGAACGGATTGATCAGACCGAACTGCACCGCGGTCCGCGGCATGAACTGCGCGATGCCCTGCGCGCCGGCGCGGCTGATGGTTCGGGTGTCGAAGCTGCTCTCCTGCCAGATCAGATTGGCGAAGAACGGCACTGGAAGGCTGTTGGCCTGCGCCACGGACGCGGCTGCGCTGCAGACGAGGTCGCGCGACGGACTGCGCGGCGGCCCGACGCGGACGTCGACCGGCTTCGGGATCTTCTCGGTGAACTCGAAATCGTCGCTGTCGAGCGAATCCCCGTACGGCTCGGTGATCTTCTCGATCACCGAATCCGGCAGCGGCTTGGCGGTGTGGCTGATCGAATACGCGAAGGATGTTTTGTGCGGAGAAGAAGACGCGGTGGAGGCCAGGAGCTCCGCCGACGCCGTCGTCAGAAGAAACGCGCAGGCGATCGAAAGCCGCTTTCCGATTTTCACTCGCGCCCTGCAGGCGCCTGTGAGTTGGCTGCCCGCTCCCTGTTGTCCCCGCTCACGAGCCGGATCGCCGTGGCTCGAAGTTTCGTGCCGACGATTCGTGACCACAATGTGAGCCAAGGCTGTGTACGCTGAACGCATGACCGGAAACAACCTTGGGAACTTCCGGTTCCGGGTAGTGGAACGGAACCGGCGCCGCACAGGCGCGCCGAAATGCGCCGATATCTTTCCCGTCGATTTGAAAACCGCTTGTTTGGGCCCATTCGCGGCCTGATGCTGCGTCGTTTCGATGCAAAACGGCAACACCGCGAAACATTATTTGAGCCAAGGGCGTACCCCGCTCGGTTTTCGCAACAAACCGCAACATCTTTTGACTTTGTTGAAACAGAGTTGCTCAAACCTTTCCACGGGCGAAATGATCGTTCGCGCTGCGTCAAAAGACGTGGAGATTTTGGCGGAAACGGACGCTTCTCCGCCATGCGCAGGACGCGCGCAGCCGGGGAATTTGCCAATGCGAACGACGGCGACCGGTGGACCGCTCAGGAAATCTTCGAGCGGTAGTGGTCCCAGGTCTTCTTGAAGAGGCTCGGCGAGCGGAGCTTCTGCCGGCACGCCGCCTGCTCCTCGTCGCTGAACACGTAGGGCTCGCCGATCTGCAGCGCCATGTACTGCCGCCGCGCGTTTTCCTCGACATAGGCCGCATAGGCGAAGCATTCGAGAATGCTCTCGCCGGCCGCGACCACGCCGTGCGCCTTCAGCATCACCACCGGGTTGTCGCCCATGACGCCAACCATCTTCTCGCCCATCTCGCGGGTGTTGACCGACATCGGCGAGTTCATCACCGGCATGTCGCCGAGCAGCGACGCCTGTGCGTAGACCACCTTCTGCTCGACGCCGGTCATGGTGAGATAAGTCGACCACTGCGGGTGGGTGTGGAACACCGCGTTGACCTTCGGCCGCGCGCGATAGACCTCGGCGTGGATCGGGAATTCCAGCGGCGGCTTGACGTTGCTGCCGTCGACCGGTCGGCCGTCGAGATCGACCGCGACGATGTCCTCGGCGGTCAGCGTGCCGCGCACCGATGCGCCGGAGTTGATGAAGAAGGAGTTCGCGTCGCGCCGCGCGCTGCAATGACCGTTGTGGTCGATGTATTCGGCGCGCTCCAGCATGCGGATCGCATCGACCAGTTCCTGCTTGATCTGCTGTTGCGCGGCGTCCGGCATGGTCGGCTTTGCTTCCCGTTGCGAGGAAGGCGGAGTGTGCCGCAGCGCCGACACAAATCAAGCCGCGGCCATTCGTTGCAATGCTCGTTTCAACGCCTCGCAGGCGGCAGACCACGTTGTCCGGCCGGACAGCGCCCGCAACGGAACCGGTTGCGCGCGAGGTGCAGGTCCTGAAACCGCCTCGGCCGGCCGAAAAGCAGGCGATACCTGCCGAAAACGGGCCCAAAACGCCTCCGTCCAGAAAATCTCAAGAACAAATCAAGAGAACGTCAAAGCTTTGCGGGACGGCGTGTGCTCAAACGGCACCGCCTCGTCCGGGACGTATCTGGCCCGGCCGCCGGCAGATTTGAGACCCACGGTCAATTCTCCCCTTTTCAGCCGGGGAGCGGCCGCGGGCAGAGCAGGCAAACCGCCCGCTCATTGCGCACCGAAGACGTTTTTGACGGAGATCATTATGAGCACGATTTCGAGAGCGCCGTGCGCGGCGCAACCATCCTGGACGGCACTGCTGCGCGCCAGGTTCAGCCTCTGGAAGGCTGCCTACCGCACCCGGCGGATTGAGCGGGCGGCGATCCAACAGCTCGAGCAGATGAGCGATCACGACCTCAGGGACATCGGGGTCGCCCGCTCGGAAATCATCCATGCCGTAACACACGTCTCGGCGCGCGACCGCGCGTTCCGCCGCACCCGCTAACGTGTCCGAAGCCGGAAGGCGCATTGCCATGAACGTTCATATGGAGCCGCCGCGGCGTGCACGCCGCACGCGGGTGATCGCTTTGCACTGCTCGGGCGCGGGCGCCGGCCAGTGGCGCAATCTCGGCGAGACGCTGGGCAGCGGCTACGAGGTGCTGGCGCCCGAGCACTACGGCTGCGAAAGCACCGGACCGTGGACCGGCCGGCACGCCTTCACGCTCGCCGACGAAGCGGTGCGAGCGATCGAACTGATCGACATGTCCGGGGAGCGCGTCCATCTCGCCGGTCATTCCTATGGCGGCGGCGTCGCGCTGCACGTGGCGCTGGCGCGGCCGGACCGGATCGCCAGCATGACGCTCTATGAGCCGTCGGCGTTCCACCTGCTGCGGCAGATGGGCGGAGCCGGCGCCGCGGCCTGGGCCGAGATCACGGGCGTCGCGCAACGCCTCGGCGAGGCCGTCGCCGCGGGCGACTATCGCGCCGGCATCGCTGGCTTCGTCGATTACTGGAACGGACCGGGCGCGTGGAACGCACTTCCTGCGGAGCGACAGGACGCGCTGATCCGCTGGGCGCCCAAGGGGCCGCTCGATTTTCACGCGCTGTTCCATGAAGCAACGCCCTTGTACGCCTACCGCGCTCTCAAATTCCCCGTGCTGATCCTGCGCGGCGAGCGCGCGCCGACTCCCACCCGCGTCATCGCGGAAGGTCTGTCGGAGCAGTTGTCCGACAGCCGGCTCACCGTGGTCGGCGGCGCCGGCCACATGGGCCCGCTCACGCATGCATCCGAGGTGTCGGCGCTGATCGCCGGGCACATCGGCGCGGCCGGACCGCGCAAGAACCCGGCCACCACGGCATTCGATCTGCCGGTCAAGGCGCCGGCCGCCTGAACCGATCCCAAGAACCGCGCCCATGAACTGAACCCAAGCCCATCCACCCACGAACCATCCCAACCCAGGAGAGAGAGACGATGACCGCGACCACGACCATCACCAGCAAGAACCCCGAGACCCTGATGCTGCACGCCGGCCCGCGCGGCGATGCCGGCACCGGCGCAGTGGCGGTGCCGATCGTTCAGAGCACCTCGTTCCAGTTCCGCAACACCGAGCACGCGGCAAACCTGTTCGCGCTGAAGGAGCTCGGCAACATCTATTCGCGCATCGGCAATCCGACCTGCGATGCGCTCGAGCAGAAGATCACGGCGCTGGAAGGCGGCGTGGCGGCGCTCGCCGTCAGCTCCGGCCAGGCGGCCTCGGCGATGGCGATCCAGAACCTGTGCCGGCCCGGCGACAACGTGGTCAGCTCCACCGATCTTTACGGCGGCACCTGGAACCTGTTCGCCAACACGCTCTCGTCGATGGGCATCACCGTGCGCTTTGCCGACCCCGCCGATCCCGAAAGCTTCCGGCGCGCCACCGACGAGCGCACGCGCGCCTACTATGCCGAGACACTGCCGAACCCGAAGCTCACCGTGTTCCCCGTCGCTGAGGTGGCGGCGATCGGGCGGGCGCTCGGCGTGCCGCTCATCATGGACAACACCGCGGCGCCGGTGCTGTGCCGGCCGCTCGAACACGGCGCCGCCATCGTCGTCCATTCGACGACCAAGTATATCGGCGGCCACGGTACCTCGATCGGTGGCGTGATCGTCGACGGCGGCAACTTCGACTGGGAGGCGCACAAGAAGCGCTTCCCGACGCTCAACGAGCCGGATCCCAGCTATCACGGCGCGATCTGGACCGAAGCCGTGAAGCCGATGGGGCCGATCGCCTACATCATCCGCGCCCGCTGCGTCCTGCTGCGCGACATGGGCATGTGCATGAGCCCGTTCAACGCCTTCCAGTTCATCCAGGGGCTGGAGACGCTGCCGCTGCGGATGCGCGAGCACTGCCGCAACGGCGGCGCGGTCGCGCTCCATCTGCAGAAGCATCCGCAGGTGTCCCGCGTCATCTATCCGGGCCTGCACGAGGATGTCGAACAGCGCCGGCGCGCCAGCAAATATCTTACCGGCGGGTTCGGCGGCATCGTCGGCTTCGAACTGGCGGCGGGCCACGAGGCGGGCGCACGCTTCATCGATGCGCTCAAGATGTTCTTCCACGTGGCCAATATCGGCGATGCGCGCTCGCTCGCCATTCATCCGGCGAGCACCACGCATTCGCAGCTGAACGGCGAGGATCAGCTGGCGAGCGGCGTGACGCCGGGCTTCGTCCGGCTGTCGGTGGGCATCGAGCACATCGACGACATCATCGCCGATCTCGACCAGGCGTTGCGGGCCGCGACGGCCACGACGCGGAAGTCCAAGGCGGCCTGAGCGGCCAACGACTGCCACACGGTGCAAAGCCCCCGGCGAAAGCCGGGGGCTTTTACGTCACGCGCTTTTTCCACAAATCCCATGCGCGGCCCACCGTCTGCACATTGACCACGTCGGCGAGACGGCCCTCCTCTGCGTCCAGTGCCGCGACCGGCCCGCCGAGCGCCAGCGCCTGATGCTGAATGTTGGCGCTGGTCACCGTGAAGATCGCGCGGAACACCGCGACCGGCAGCGAGGGGCCGGTCGCAACCATGCCGTGCGCGCGAAGCAGCGCCACCGGCTTGTCGGCCAGAACCTTGGCGAGCGCCGCGCCCTTCTCCGCCGTGCTGATGACGATGTCGGTCGCGCCGAACTTCTCGCGGATGTCGAACACCGGCACGCCGGCCGCGAGAAACGCCGCGTTGTGGTACATCGCCCGCATCGGCACGTTGGACAGCCCGAACGCGATGGTCGAAGGCGAGTGGCTGTGCGCGATGGCCATCACGTCGGGCCGCGCGCGAAAAATTTCGCCGTGCAGATAACGCTCAATGAAGCCGTTGCGGCCGCGCGCATCGATGGCATTGCTGTCGATATCGAATTCCATGATGTCGTCGGCGGTGATCATCTGCGGCGCAAGCGAGCGCGACATCAGGAAGCGCTCGGGATGGCCCGGATGCCGCATCGAGACGTGGCCCGCCGCGTCGAACACGCCCTGATCGGCCAGGATGCGGCTCGACGCCGCGAGGTCCTCCAGCACGCCGCGATCGACCGGGCCTCCCGATGTGCTCATGGCTGTTCTGTCCTCAAGAACGGTTCACACGCCGAGGCCTAGCATTGGCCTCCGGCTTGCGCCAAGCTTAGCGCGGAATGTGGGGCATCCGGGAATGGCCTCGGGCAAGAGCTACGACTACGTCATCATCGGTGCAGGTTCCGCGGGCTGCGTGCTCGCCCACCGGTTGACCGAGGACCGCGACACCCGCGTGCTGGTGCTGGAAGCCGGCGGCTGGGATCGCGATCCGTGGATCCACATTCCGCTGGCATGGGGCAAGATCCTCACCAACCGCCTGCACGACTGGATGTACTTCACCGAGCCCGAGCCGCAGTTCAACGGGCGCAAGATCGAATGCGCCCGCGGCAAGGTGATCGGCGGCTCATCCTCGATCAACGCGATGACCTATTCGCGCGGCCATCGCGGCGATTACGACCGCTGGGCCGCGAACGGGTTGCCGGGCTGGTCCTACGCGCACGCGCTGCCCTACTTCAAGAAGCAGGAGACCTGGGAGGGCGGAGCGAACGCGCATCGCGGCGGCTCGGGCCCGCTCGGCACCTGCTGGTCGACCTTCGAGGATCCACTGACCGAGGCCTACACCGCGGCGAGCCGGTCGGCGGGCCTCAACTGGAACGACGACCTCAACAGCGGCCGCAACGAGGGCATCGGCCGCAACCAGAACACCATCCGCGACGGCCGGCGGTGCAGCGCGGCGGTCGCGTATCTGCGCCCGGCGCTGGAGCGCGACAATCTCACCGTCGAGACCGGCGCGCTGGTGACGCGCGTCGTGCTCGACGGCACCCGGGCGGTGGGGGTCGAATACCGGCAGGGCAGCAGCACCCACGTCGTGCACACCCACCGTGAGGTGCTGCTCGCGGGCGGCGTGATCAACTCGCCGCAGGTGCTGATGCTGTCCGGCATCGGCGACCCGGAAAAGCTCGGAGCGGTCGGCATCAAGACGCAGGTGCCGCTGCGCGGCGTCGGCCGGAGCCTGCAGGACCACGTCACCGCGATGCTGGGGTTCAAGCGCACATCGCCGGGCACGATCCACCACGCGATGCGGCTCGACCGTATCGCCGTTGCGCTCGCCGACACCTATCTTTTCGGCGGAACGAGCGTCGCAAGCGACATTCCGGGCGGCATGGCATCGTTCGCACGCGTCCATTCGGATTCCACCGTGCCGGACGTGCAATTGCTGCTGGCCGGCGCGCCGATGACGGCGCATCCGTATCTCCCGCCGTTCCGCAAGCCCTATCGGGACGGCTTCGGCGGGCGCGTGATCATGCTGCATCCGGAAAGCCGGGGCGAGCTGATGCTGGCGTCGGCCGATCCGGCCGAGCCGATCCGCATCAAGCAGAACTTCATGTCCAGCGAGCGCGAGTGGAAGACGCTGCGCGCCGGAATGCGGCTGATGCAGGACGTGATGCACCAGCCCCAGATGGCGCCGTTCATCGCCGGCGAACTCACGCCGGCCCGGACCGACGCCGAGCTCGACGCGCATATCCGCAACACCGCGATCACGCTGCATCACCCTGCCGGCACCTGCAAGATGGGCCGCGACCGCGACGCGACCGCGGTGGTCGATCCATCGCTGCGGGTGCGCGGCGTGGAGGCGCTCCGCGTGATCGACGCCTCGGTGATGCCCGATCTTATCAGCGGCAATATCAACGCGCCGGTGATGATGATCGCCGAGAAGGCGGCGGATATGATCCGTGGGAAACCAACGCTCGCGCCGCTCAACGTCTGACAACCTGCAAAACGTATCCGGAGGAACGCCGTGGCCCGTCTCGATCCGCTGCCGTTGGACAAGCTTTCGCCCGAGCAGAAGGCGCTGCACGATGAGCTTGGCCGCAGCCGCAACGGCAGGGTGACGGGGCCGTTCGCGGTCTGGCTGCACACGCCCGCGGTCTGCGATGCCGCCAACAAGCTTACGCTGTCATTGCGCGAGAACGGCTCGGTCAACAAGCGCCTGTACGAGCTGATCACGCTGATCGTGACGCGGCATTGGTCGGCGCAGTATGCCTGGTCGCAGCACGAGGGCCCGGCCGCCGCCGCGGGGATTTCGGCGGATGTCATCGATGCGATCAAGCACGGGCGCAAGCCGGATCTGAAGGCGGACGATGAACGGCTGGTCTATAAAGCCGTGACCGAGCTCCTCGAACGCAAGCCACTGAGCCAAACAACCTACGACCGGATGGTGAAGCAGTTCGGTGTCGAGCTACGGTCGAAATCGTCTCGATCGTCGGCCTCTACAGCATGGTATCGACCCTGCTGAACGCATTCGACGTGCCGACGCTGAGCGGCGATAAACCCTTCTAGAAAGGAAAAACAGCCGATGTTCGTCAAAGTCGCCGCCGACGGCAGCGTGTCTCTGGAAGACCGCGACAACTTCCGCGCCTTCAAGCTGGTGGTCGAGGGCGGGCCGGCGCGGCTCGAGCAGGCGCGGCGCGCGCTGTCGGGGACGGCAGAACTGCCCGACCAGGCCACCGCCTGGATTTACGAGAAGGCTCTGCGGGAGCGCGCCGAGGTGGCGCACGACGCCGCGTGGCAGGGCAATCTCGGCACGATGATCGAGAAGGCCAGGCCGCACGGCTGGATCGACGAGCAGAAGAAAGCGATCAAGGCCCATATCGAGTGGACGGAGACGACGTAGAACGCGGCCGCAGAGACCTAAATTCAAACGCTCGCCACTCCCACCGGCCGTCACCCGCGGGCTTGACCCGCGGGTCCATGCGATGCTGCAACGAAGAACACTCCTACGATTTGAACGTGTGGTGATCGCTCATGGATCGCCGCGTCAAGCGCGGCGATGACAGCGGAGTATCACGCGCGTGCCGTACCCTAACGCAAGCGTTCCTAAAGCGGCTTCTTGTCGATCGCACCGTTGTTGCGCACGAACCATTGCTCGTTGGCGAACGGCTTGCCGGCGACGCGGTCGGCCAGCCAGTCCGCCACCAGGATCGGCGGGAACGGGCCGAGGTTCGCCGCCGGCACGTTGCCGACCGAGTGTCGCGAGTCCTGGTATACCACCATGCGCTTCGGCCCCTTCACGGCCGCGACCAGCCGATGCGAATGCTCGACCGGCGACAGCTCGTCGAACTCGCCGGCGACGCAGAGATACGGCACCTTCACCTTGTCGGCGTGGCCTTCCCAGGTCATGCCTTTTCGCATCTTGTCGAACTCGGCCTCGTCGGTGATGCCCGACATGTACATGAAGCGCTTCTTGAAGGTCGGCGACGCCTCCTGGAAGATCGTGTGGCAGCCGGGCTCGTGGCACACCGAGATCACCGCGGCGGCCGAGATGCGCGGCTCGTGCGCGGTCGCGATGGTGCCGAAGAAGGTGCCGAAGCTGGTGCCCGACAGCACGACCTTGCTCATGTCGACCTCGGGGCGCTTGGCGAGCCAGTCGCACACCGCCTTGCCGGTCGCCACCCAGTTGTCCATCGAGAAGTAGATGCCGAGCATCGGCGACTCGTACTGGCCGGGCCCATCGATGTTGAGCACGGCGAAGCCGCGGTTGAGAAAGCGGTCGCCGTAGAGCGCGGTCTGGATTTCCTTGTAGCTGTCCATGCCGGGCACGTTGATGATCACCGGCAGCTTGCCGCCGCTGTAGCCCGGCGGCAGGTGGAACCAGGCCGGCAGCGCCGTGTCCTTGAACGGAATCCACGCCGCCTCGATCTTGTGATCGGCGAGCGCTGCGTACTTCGTATAGTTCTCGCGCTTCTTCAGATGGCAGGCGACGTTCGCCTCGTCGTTCTGGTCGTAGGGCCACTGCGCCGCGCCCCAGTACACCGCCGACATGAAATAGTTGTCGCGCGCGGTGACCGTGCTGCCGGCTTCCTCCGCGGCCTTGGCCTTGGCCTCGCGGCGCACCGCGACCGCCTCGAAGGCCGGCGCGATATCGGCCATTTTCTTGACCCGCTCGCGGACCACCGCGATGTCGGCCTGGCCTTCCATGCCGCAAGGACCGGAGATGTAGATCGAGCGCGGCTGATCCCAGTCGATGCCGTTGGAGCGGACGATGTTGTCGAGCACCCAGCGCTGATCCTCGAAGCGCTTCATATGCGGCTCGCCGCGCTTGTCCATGATCGGTTGCGGGATGCGCTCCATGAAATCCTCCCTTACATTGTTGGCCCGGCCGAGCCGCGCCGCCGAGCGAAGCGAGGGGCCGGCGCGGCTGGCCGCTCACTTCGTTCGCCAGCGCGAGCGCCGGGCTTCGAGGGGAGTCATACAACATGACTGCGGCGAGCGGGAGCGGTCACGGCGCCTCATCGGGGCAGCTCATCGGCCGCCGCATGACACGGGTCGAAGACGTGCCGCTGCTGCGCGGCCAGGGCCGGTTCGTCGACGATCTGCCGATGCCGGACGCGCTGCATGTCGCATTCCTGCGCAGCCCGCTGGCGCATGGGCGGCTGAAAAGCATCGACGTGAGCGTGGCCCGGACCGAGCCCGGCGTGCATGCGGTGCTGACCTTCGCGGACCTGCGGCCGCTGCTGACGTCCGACCGAATCCCGCAGGCGCTGCCGTCCGGCGCGCTCCGCTTCGATGTCGATCCGCAGGTTCTGGTGAAGGACGAAGCGACATACGTCGGCGAGCCAATCGCCATGGTGGTCGCGCAATCGCGGCGCGCCGCGGAGGACGCTCTTGCCTCGATCCTGCTCGACATCGAGCCGCTGCCGGCGGTGACCGATCCGTGCGCCGGGCTTGAGCCCGGCGCGCCGAAAGCGCGGATGGACTGCCCGGACAATCTGGTGGCGCGGCAGAGCATCGATTACGGCGACGTCGATGGCGCATTTGCGAGGGCTGCGCATCGCATCAAGGAACGCTACCGGCTGCACAAGGGCGGCGGCCATTCGATCGAGACGCGCGGCATCGCCGTGCGCCCCGACCCGGTGGACGACACGCTGACGATCTACGCCAACACGCAGATGCCGCACCGCGCCAAGCAGCTCCTGGTCGCCGCGCTCGGCATCGCCGAGAGCCGCATCCGCGTCGTTGCACCCGACTCGGGCGGCGGCTTCGGACCCAAGGCCGCGTTTCATCCGGAGGAACTCGCGCTGCCCGCGGCGGCGCTCCTGCTGGGCCGGCCGCTCAAATGGGTGGAAGACCGCCGCGAGAATTTCGTCGCAACCGTCGGCGAGCGCGATCAGGACTGGGACATGGAGGCGGCGTTCGACGCCGAAGGCCGCCTGCTCGCCTTGCGCGGCAAGCTTTGCCACGACCACGGCTCGTGCACGCCCTACGGTGTGGCGCTCGCCTACAACGCCGGCACCAATGTGGTCGGTCCCTATGTGCTGCCCACCTATCGTCTCGACATCAACTGGTGCCTGACCAACTTCGTGCCGTGCGCGCCGACGCGCGGCGCGGGCCGCCCGCAGGGCATGTATGTGATGGAGCGGCTGCTCGACGCGATCGCTACCAAGCTCAACGTGCCGCGCGACGAAATCCGGCGGCGCAACATGATCCAGCCGTCGCAGATGCCGTATCCGACGCCGATCCGGCAGCGCGACGGCTCGACCATGACCTACGACAGCGGCGACTATCCGGAGTGCCAGCGCCGTGCGCTCGAAGCAGGCGGCTGGGCGGATTTTCCGGCGCGGCAGGCTGCCGCGCGGCGCGAAGGCCGCTACGTTGGACTGGGCCTCGCGAACTACGTCGAGGCCACCGGGCGCGGACCGTTCGAAAGCGCGAGCCTTCGCATCGGTGCGTCGGGCAAGATCGTCGTCACGACCGGCGCGAGCGCGCAAGGCCAGGGCACCAAGTCGATGCTGGCGCAGCTTGCCGGCGACGTGCTGAACGTGCCGCCGGACAGCATCACCGTGGTCGCGGGCGACACTGCGGGCACCGCGATGGGCTTCGGCGCCTTCGCGAGCCGCCAGACGGTGACTGCGGGCAACGCCGTGCATCGCGCCGCGATCGAGGTGCGCGAGAAGGCGCTGAAGGCGGCAGCGGAGATGCTGGAGGCATCGGCTGAGGACCTGGAGTTGAAGGATGGCGCCGTGCAGGTCAAAGGCGTGCCGCAGATGCGCAAGACACTGGCGCAGATCGCGCATGCGATCGGCGGCGTGCCGGGCTTTGCACTGCCAAACGGCGTGACGCCGGGGCTGGCGTCGTCGGTGGACTTTCCTGCGCCGGCGCTGACCTATTGCAACGGCACGCATGTCTGCGAGGCCGAGGTCGACCCCGAGACCGGCGCGGTGCGCTTCATCAGCTATGTCGTGGTGCACGACAGCGGGCGCATCATCAATCCGATGATCGTCGACGGCCAGGTGATGGGCGCGGTGGCGCACGGCATCGGCGCGACCCTGTACGAATGGATGCGGTTCGACGCCGACGGCCAGCCGCAGACCGTGACCTACGGCGACTACCTGCTGCCGAGCACCGACACGGTGCCGCGGGTCGACGTCGTTCATATGGAGACGCCGACGCCGCTCAATCCGCTCGGCGTCAAGGGCGCGGCCGAAAGCGGCACCATCGCTGCCCCGGCCGCGATCGTGTCGGCGGTGGAGGACGCGCTGAAGCCGTTCGGCGTGCGCATCCGCGACCTGCCGCTGACACCGGAGCGATTGCTGACGCTGATCCGCGCGGCGAAGTAGCAGTTCGCCCTGCCTGCGTTTCCGGCACAGCCGATATGCCGCGACCCCGCGGCCCTACCCTCGCCCGGTACGGCCCTCTAAGCTTGGCCCAACAACAGGGGACTGCATGAACCGCACACTGGCATTCGCGCTCGGCTTGATGATGCTCGGCGGCACGGCGGAGCTTCAGGCACAGGGCTTCCCGAGCAAACAGGTGCGTTTCGTGGTGCCGGCCGCGCCCGGCGGCAGTTTCGACGCGCTGGCGCGGATCGTGGCAGCGGCGCTGGTCGACCGCTGGCCGCAGCGCGTGCTGGTCGACAACAAGCCCGGCGGCGCGGGCAACATCGCCGCCCGCGAGGTCGCCAAGGCCGATCCGGACGGCTATACGCTGCTGACCTGGAACGACACGCTGCTGATCAATCCGACGCTGTTCAAGGATCCGCCGTTCGATCCCAAGCGCGACTTCGCCCCGGTGTCGCTCGCGATGTATTCGCCCAACGTGCTGGCCGCGCATCCCTCGACCGGCTTCAAGACGTTCGATGATTTCCTGAAAGCGGCGCGCGCCAATCCCGGCAAGTTCAACTACGGCTCGCCGGGCAACGGCAGCCCCGGGCATCTGTCGGCCGAAATCCTCAAGCGCGCGGCCTCGCTCGATATCGTGCACGTACCCTATCGCGGGGCAGGTCCGGCCATCATCGATCTGGTGGCGGGACAGATTCCGCTCGGCATGGTGGCGATCCCGGGCGCGATCGGCCACATCAGGAACGGCGCGCTCATTCCCCTCGCCGTCACCTCGAGCGAGCGCGTCAAGGCACTGCCGGATGTCCCGACCATCGCCCAGGCCGGCGTGCCGTCCTATCAGATCAACGCCTTCCACGGATTCCTTGCTCCGGCCGGAACACCGAAAGACGTCATTGCCAGGCTGGAAAAGGACATCAACGACGTCATCAAGAGCCCGGACGTGAACAAGAAGCTGGTCGATCTCGGCTTCGATCCGATCGCCGGCAGAGCGGCGGACTTTGCGGCGCTGATCGACCGCGACCTGCCGGTGTGGCGCGACGTGGTGCTGAAGTCCGGCGCCAAGGCGGAGTAGCAAAGGCGGACCAACAAGCCGAAACAACCAAGAACACCTTCGAGGGATGGAGAGAAGCAATCATGCGTTCGGGCATCATTCTGGCTGCGGCGCTGGCCGCGTGTGTCACCGAAGGTCCGGCGTCGGCGCAAACCTATCCGCAACGCGCCGTGAAGTTCCTGCTGCCGTTCGGGCCGGGCAGCGGCGCCGACATCACGACCCGCCTGGTCGGCGACAAGCTCGCGACCCGCTGGGGCAAGCCGGTGGTGATCGAAAACAAGGCCGGCGGCGACGGCATGGTGGCCATCAACACCTTCCTGTCCGCCAATGACGATCACACGCTCCTGTATTTTCCGGTCGGCACCTTCGCGACTCACCCCTTTACCCATGCCAAGGTGACCTACGACGCCAACAAGGACCTGATCCCGGTCGTCAACGTCACCGCAACGATCCTTGCCATCGGCATTCCGTCGTCGATGAAGCCAACCACGCTGCGCGAGATGATCGAGCTGCTTCGTGCCGAACCCGACAAGCACAACTCCACCGCGGCGGCGGGCAACGGCGATTTCCTGCTGTCGGGTCTCCTGAAGACCGAAAACCTCAAGGTCGCCAAGGTGCCCTATCGCGACATCATGCAGGCGCCGGCCGACGTCGGCGAGGGCCGCGTCCAGTTCCTGCTGTCGTCGCTGGCCAGCATGTACCCGCTGGCGCAGGCCGGAAAAATCCGGGTGCTGGCCGTCACCAGCCGCAAGCGGGTCCCGAGCCTGCCCGACGTGCCGACGGTGGCCGAGGCCGGTTATCCGGGCCTGACGATGGAAAGCATCCAGGGCGTGTTCGGCCCGAAGGGCATTTCGACCGCGGTGCGCGACCAGATCGCCGCCGACGTCCGCGCGGTGATCGAAGCCGATCCGTCGATCCCGCAGCGCCTGCAAACGACCGGACAGGTGGTCGACCTGCGCGGCCCGCAGGACTTCGCCGCCGGCATCAAGGAGCTTCAGGACAAGCTCGCGGCCATCGCCAGGCTGGTCGATCTGAAGCCGACGCAGTAGCGCCCGGCGGTCTCTCCCCGCACGGACGCGGTGGATGCGCTATGATGCGCATCAACAAGAAACAGTCCGTTCCGGGAGAGACGCCATGCTCCGTGCAGCTCTGGCTTTTACCGCTCTGGTTGCTGCAACCACAATCAACAGTCCTGCGCGCGCGGAATGGCCGGACAAGCCGGTTCGCGTCATCGTCGCCTATGCGGCGGGCGGCGCCAACGACCTGCTCGGCCGCGTGTTCGCCGACCAGCTCGGCAAGACATTCAACCAGCAGTTCTTCGTCGAGAACCGCACCGGCGGCAGCGGCCTGATCGGCACCGAGGCGGTCGCGCGCGCGGCGCCGGACGGCTACACGCTGCAGATCTCCGGCATGCCGTCGCATGTGCTGGCGCCGCCGATGAACAAATGGTCGATCGACCCGATCAGGGACTTCACCCATATCGCTTATCTCGGCGGGCCGCCCAACGTGTTCGTCGCACACCCTTCGGCCAATGTGGGCAGCTTCAAGGAACTGCTCGCCCTGATGAAGAGCCAGGCGGGCGGCGTGCAATACGTGTCGCCGGCGATCGGTTCGGTCGGCAACACGGTTGCCGAATACGTGGCCGACAAGGAAAAGGTCAAGCTCGTGCACGTGGTCTATCGCGGCGGCGGCGCCGCGATCCAGGATCTGGTCGCGGGCCACGTCAGGGTCGGCAGCATGACGCTGTCGACCACGCGGCAGCATATCCTCGCCGGCAAGCTCAAGGCGCTGGCGATCTCGTCGGAGAAGCGCGTGGCCGAATTCGGCGATGTGCCGACACTGGTCGAACTGGGCTATCCCGAGCTTGTGGTCACCACCTGGTATTCGTTGTCCGGGCCGGCGGGGCTGCCGCGCGACATCGTGCAGAAGCTCAATGCCGCGGTGAACAAAGCGATGGACCTGCCCGAGGTGAAGAAACATCTCGAAACCGAGATGGTGCAGACCAGGGCGATGAGTCCCGAACAGATGACCGCGTTCATGCAGCGCGAGGTCGCGCAATGGGCGCCGACCGCGCGCCGCATCGCCGAACAGAAGTGATGGAAGTGAGCATGGCCGACCGCAGCAACATCGAAGCCCGCATCGCCTATGACGACCTGCGTGATTGGCTCGCGCGCGCCGAACTGCTCGGCGAAGTCCGGCAGGTGAAGGGCGCAAGCTGGCAGGAGGACATCGGGCTTGCCGCCGAGGCGATCCTGCGGGAAGAGAACGGCCCCTGCGTGGTGTTCGACGAGGTGCCGGGCTGTCCCAAGGGCTTCCGCGTGCTGCTCAACATGTTCGCCGGCGTCCGCCGCAACATGACGCTGGGCTTTCCCGACCATCTCACCAAGTGGGAGCTGAGCGACGCGTTCCGCGAGGCTTACCTCAAGGACACCAAGCCGATTCCCCACCAGATCGTCGAGAGCGGACCGATCTTCGAGAACATCGTGACCGGTGACGCGATCGACGTGACCAGGTTTCCCTCGCCGGTCTGGCACGAGCTCGACGGCGGCCGCTACATCGGCACCGGCACCTACAGCGTCACCCGCGACCCGGAGGAGGACTGGCTCAATGCCGGCGCCTATCGCGCGATGGTGCACGACAAGACCTCGGTCGGCATGCTGATGGCGGCGGGGCACCATGCCGCAATCCATTACGAGAAATATCTCAAGCGCGGCGAGCCGATGCCGGTCGCGATGGTGCTGGGCGGCGACCCGCTGTGCTTCTTCTACGGCGGGCTGGAAGCGCCCTACGGCGTGTTCGAGATCGACGTGGTCGGCGGGCTTCGCGGCAAGGCGATGCAGATGGTCAAGGGCAAGGTCACCGGCCTGCCGTTCCCCGCGCATGCCGAGATCGTGCTGGAGGGCTATGTCTCGCCGGACAAGCGCGTGGTCGAGGGCCCGTTCGGCGAATGGACCGGGCACTATGCCGGCGGCGCCAAGCCCTGCACCGTGCTGGACATCAAGGCGATCTACCATCGCAACGAGCCGATTTTGCTGGGTGTGCCGCCGATGGGCGGTGGACCGGACGAGATGGCGCGCTATCGCGCGGTGATGCGCTCGGCGACCATCAAGCAAAACATCGCCAACGCCGGCGTGCCGGGCGTGACGCAGGTGTGGTGCCACGAGATCGGCGGCGCGCGCATGTTCCACGGCGTCGCGATCAAGCAGCGCTATCCGGGGCATGCGGTGCAGGCCGGCCATATCGCCGCGCAGTGCGGCGCGTCGGCCTATGCGTCGAAGTACATCGTGGTGGTGGACGACGACGTGGACGTGACCAATCTCGATCATCTGCTCTGGGCGATGCTGACGCGCACCGACCCGAAGGAGTCGATCCAGTTCATCGAAGGATCGTGGGACTCGCCCGCCGACCCGCGCCTCTCACCCGACAAGCGCGCCAAAGGCGACATGACGCACTCGGTCGCGATCATCGACGCGTGCCGGCCGTGGTCGTGGCGCGACAAGTTCCCGCCGACGAATACGCCCAGCGCCGAGGTCGCGCGGAAGGCGCGGGAGAAGTTCGGCTGGCTGTTGGACGGGAAGGCGTGAACCATCAACAGTCATTCCGGGGCGCGCCGAAGGCGCGAACCCGGAATCCAGACGCAAGATGGGCCACCTGCGTATCTGGATTCCGGGTTCAGCGCTTCGCGCGTGCCCCGGAATGACGGCAGTGCAGCTACTGCGTCGTGCGGAGCTGCGCCAGGATCGGCCGCCAGCGGACGATTTCCTTTGCGACATAGTCGGCGGCCGAGGCGGCGTCGGTGGTCGCGAGCGTCTCGTAGCCGCTCGCCTGGAAATTCTGCTTCAGCGCCGGGTCCTGCATCGCGATCCGCGTCGCCTCTTCGATCCTGGCGATGATCAGCTTCGGCGTCTTCGCCGGAGCGAACAGGCCGAAGAACAGCCGCGCCACCAGGTCGGGATAGCCCTGCTCGGCGCCGGTCGGGATGTCGGGCATCGACGAAAGCCGCCGCTCGGACGCCACGGCGAGAATCTTCAGCCTGCCCTGCTTGTGGAACTCGAAAAGCTGCTCCGACATCATCGGCGTCGACATCGGCACCTGCCCCGAAAGCGCGTCGGTTATCGCCGGTCCGCCGCCCTTGTACGGAATGTGGACGATCTCGGGCACGTCGGCCAACCGCTTGAACAGCTCTCCGGCGAGATTGGAAATTGTGCCGGCGCCGGCCGAGCCGTAGTTCATGCGGTCCTTGTTCTGTTTCGAGTAGGCGACGAGATCCTTGAGATTGGACACCGGCACAGTCGGATGCACGACGATCGAAGCCGGCGAGTCGCAGAGGATGGCGATCGGCTCGAAGCTCGCGACCGGATCGTAGCTGGCCTGCCCGAGCAGTGGACTGATCACCAGTTCGCTGTTGGTGCCGAACAGAAGCGTGTAGCCGTCGGCCGGCGCGCGGGCCGCGGCCACTGCACCGATGGTTCCGCCGCCCCCGCCCATGTTCTCGATGTAGTTGGCGCCGAGCGGCCTGGTGACCTTGGCGCTCCATTCCCGGGCGATGAGATCGACAACGCCGCCCGCGGGGCGCGGCACGATCAGCTTGATCGCCCGCTCGGGATAGCCCGGCTGGGCCAAGGCTCCGCGGGAAAGCAGTGCAGCGGCCAGGCCGCCGGTGCCGAACTGCAGGAACTCTCGACGTTTCAATGGTCACTCCTGTTGATGTTCACCGAACGGCATCTCGGTGCCCAGCCCGCGGCTTTTCGCACGCTGATAGACCCAATGGCCAATGCCGACATCGAGCAGGGCGAGCCCTGCCGATTTGTAGAGAATGATTTCGTCGTCCGACGTACGGCCCGGCTTCCTGCCAGTGACGACGTCGCAGATGTCCGCGACCACGTCGTCCGGCCCGAATTTCCCGCTCGCGACCAGCGTATTGAAAGGCTTCCTCGGCGGATCGTCGCCCAGCACCTGCTCCGGCGCGGAGAGATACACCCGCGAGCGCAGCACAGTGTCCTCGGCGAACTCGCCCGGCGCAAGCGACATGATCAGCGTGCCGGGCGTCAGCCATTCGGCTTCGAACACGATCTGGTTACCGGAGGTCGCGGTGATCATGATGTCGGCATCGCGCACCGCCTCACGGCCCGACGCGCAGGCGACGACCTCGATGCCGAGCGACGCATGCATGTCGTCGCAGAAGCCGCGCACATTGTCGGAGTTCCGGCTGTAGACCTGAACCCGTTTGATCGGCCGCACGGCGCAGACCGCCTGAACCATGCCGCGTGCATAACGGCCGCTGCCGATAACCCCGATCGTTTCGGCATCGGTGCGCGCCAGATATTTCGCCGCGACGCCATAGGGCGCCGCGGTGCGGATCGCGTGCAGATGGAAGTCCGAGATGATCGCCGACATCCTCATGTCGTCCCAGTCGAACAGGCAGATGATCTCGGAGCGGTTGGTGCCCCGAAAGCCCGAATACAAGCGCACGGCCGCGGCGCCGAGATCCGGCGCCATGCCGGGCAGCATGCGAATATTGTGCCAGAGGTGCCCCGGAAACTTCGGATGCGTCACCGTGGTGCGCTTGAGATGGTGCGTGGTGCCGGCGGATTGCTGTTCCAGAACACGCTCGATCACCGCGACGGCTTCTTTATAGGCATCCGCGCCCGACAATGCAGCCTGGACATCCTGCTCGGTCAGAAAAAGCATTGCTCGATCCTTCGTTGACCGGCGAAGGATTGGCTTTCAGGACAGACAACGCAAGCCGCGATGGCTATTCCGCCGCCGTCGCCCGGGCGGCCAGTGCCGCCTGCTCGTCGGCATGAAGCTTGGCGACGATGCGGCGCGCCTGGATACCGCCCGAGTCGGCGTTGATATCGACCTGCGGCGCGTCGGGATCGAGACTCGACATTCTCCTGCTGCGCGCTGAACACGATTACGTCCTCGAGGAACGCGGTCTTGATCTGCGCGAACACCCGCGCGGTCATGTCCTTGTTGTGCGGTTCGAAGTCGTGCGCCTGGCCCCAGAAATAATGCGTCGTGGTCTCGGTCTCCGGCGTCATGGCGTTGAGGTTGCGCATCTGGATGCCGTTGACGCGACGGCCCTCCGGCGCTCCGGTTCCGGTCGGCGTCGCGCCGACATCGAGCCGGATGTAGGACGGCGGCATGAAGTCGATGATCTGCCAGCGGTCGACATTGCCGGTGAACCCGCCGAGCTTGACGAAGGCCGGCGGCGCCGGCTGATCGATGGTCCAGCGCGTCACCTGCACGCCGGTGGGCGTCCGCTGCACGCGCACGGTGGCGTGCTCCACCATCGCCATGTTGCCGATGGTGGTCTCGTGCACGAAGGCGAGGTGCGTGAGATCCAGCAGATTGTCGTTGATGTACTGCCAGTTGCACTGGGCGTGGAGATAGTCCTGCGCCGCGCCCCAGTCCGGATCGTCGAACCAGTGATAGTCCGGAATCTTCGCGGGATCGGCCTGTGCCGGATCGCCCATCCAGATCCACAGCCACTTGTAGCGCTCGACCAGCGGATAGCTTTTGACCCGTGCGGTGGCCGGGATCATGTCCTGGCCCGGTACGCGCACGCAGGCACCGGTGCGGTCGAAGCGCAGCCCGTGATAGTGGCACTGGATCACGTCGTCGCCGACGAGCTTGCCGAGCGACAGCGGCACGCGTCGGTGCGGACAGCGGTCCTCCAGCGCGATCGGCGTGCCGTCCCCGGTGCGGTACACCACCACGGGTTCGTTCATGATGATGCGGCGGAACGGCTTGCGGCCGATCTCGGGCACGGACGCTGCGACGTACCAGTAGTTCTTGAGGAACATGGGCGCCTCGCTGGTGCTCGTTCGTTCAAAAATACGGCAAGCCGAGCGGCGGGGTCAATCAAGCCCACCGACGTCATTCCGGGGCGCTCGCGAAAGCGAGCGAACCCGGAATCCAGGGGCCATACGCGCTAACGCCGTTCCTCGGCTCTGGATTCCGGGTTCGGCGCTGCGCGCCGCCCCGGAATGACCGCGGCGAGAGCGAGCGCTACAACATCTCCTTGATCGCGCGGATCAGGCTCCGGTCGACGCTGATCATGTCGCCTTCGGACGGCAGCGACAGCTTTTCGCGCTCGGCGGCCGGGACGGCGCGGCCCTGCAGGATCACCCGGCCGTCACCGGTGAGATAGATCGACGAGGCGCGCTCCTTCTCGTCCTCCCACACCAGCTCGACGCGGAACTTCAGTGCCATGTCGGTCCTTTCAGCGATCCGGCCGAAAAAAAGCAGCGCGGCGGAGATTGCTCTCCGCCGCGCCACCATATCAGACCCGTGATCGGCGGCCATCCCGCCGGTCGCATCAGGCGAAGTCGAAGTTCTGCGCCGAGAGGTCGTGCAGGCTGACGTCCTCCAGAGTGACCGAGCCGAAGCCGTCGATCGCGATCGTGATGTCGTCGCCGTCCTCGGTGGCATGCAGCATCAGATCCTGGAAGCTGTGGACCGAGGTGTTGGTGAACAGAAGCACGTCGTGGTCGCCGCCGTTTCCGGCCTGGAAGTCCTCGATCGTGTCGTGGCCGAACTGGCCCTTGAACACGAAGGTGTCGGCATCGTCGCTGGCCTTGAACGTGTCGTTGAAGGCCGATCCCTGGACGGCGTTGACGTTGTGCAGTTCGTCCTCGCCGACCGACGCATTGCCTTCCACCTCGCCGTCGTCGAGGTCGACCTCGACGCCGGCGGTCGCGTGCTCGTAGGACACCAGCGTGTTGCCGTTGCCCCAGATTTCGTCGTCACCGCCCCGGCCCTCGAACACGTTGTAGGTGCCGAAGGAGCCGGCGTTCAGGCTCGTCGAGCTGAAGCCGCGGGCGTCGTAGGTATCGTCATAATCCGACCCTTCGGCACCTTCGATGCGGCGCAGAGTGTCGGTTCCGGTAGCATCGCCCTCGACGATGCCGTTTTCGAGATCGATGTCCACGCCCGACTCCGCACGGACATAGGACGCAATGTCCAGGCCGAGATGGCCGTCCAGGATGTTATTGCCCGAGTTACCGATCAGCACGTCGTTGAACAAAGTTCCGACCGCATTCTCGATACTGCTCAGATGCGTGACCACCACCGGCCGTAGCCCGTTGAGCGCGGTCACGCCGGCTTCGAGGTCGACCGTCACGCCCGACCACGACTGGTTGTAGTCCACCCAGTCGTTGCCGGCGCCGCCGACGATCGTGTCGGCATATCTGTCGGTCTTCAGCACGAAGACGTCGGTGCCGTTGCCGCCGATCAGCACGTCGTGGCCAAGGCCGTAGTTGATGAAAAGATTGTCGTTGTTCAACTCGCCGATCGCCGCTTCGCTGAAGTGCAGAAAGGATCCACTATCGAGGCTGTGAAAAATCTTGCGTGTCATGGCAATCCTCGTTTGCGTTCAATCAGACGCACCATCGCGTCCGTGGCGCAGACGATGCGCCCGCCACGCACCGCCCGGCCAACGAGTAATTCCGGTTTCTGAAATCGAAAAAAACGATCAGGTCTGCGAAGCGCAAAAAGGCCCGGTTTCATTGGGACTTTTGACAGGTCCGCCGCAATGCAGCATCGCCTGATCAGGACGGCTGGGGCTGGCGGTGCTTCATCAACTCGTCCGCAAAAAGAGCGAACTCGTCGTGCCGGCCCGTGCCCTTGCGCCAGACCAGACCGATCTTCCTCGAAGCAGCGCCCGCCTGAAGCGGACGCGTGACAAGATCGGTGCCATTCAACAGGCCCGCTTCCACCGCCAGCAACGGCAACAGGGTGGTGCCGAGGCCGTTGTCGACCATCTGAACCAGAGTTGAGAGGCTGGTTGCCTCGAACACTTCGGTGTGGCGGCCCGGCAGATTGCACGCCGCCAGCGCGTGATCGCGCAGGCAATGACCGTCCTTGAGCAACAGCAGGTCATCCCCCAGAGATTCGGTCTTGATCTGCTTCTGGCTGACAAGCGGATGCCAGGACGGCAGCGCGGCCACCAGCGGATCGTCAAACAGGACAACGCTCTCCACCGCTCCGCAGTCGTAAGGCAACGCAAGCAGCAGAATGTCGAGTTGGCCGTGATGCAACGCTTCGACCAGACGCGCCGTCTGGTCCTCGACCAGATAAAGCTTGAGCTGCCTGTAGGTCCGCCGCAAATCCGGCAGAACCCGGGGCAGCAGGAACGGACTGATGGTCGGAATAGCACCGAGCCGCAACGTTCCGCACAACGGCTGGCGGGTGGTGCGGACGGCCCGCGCCAACTCCTCGAACTCGGCGATCAGCTTGCGCGCGCGCTCCACCGTTTCCACGCCGAGCGGCGTCAGCACGACAGTGCGCTTGCTGCGGTCGACCAGCGCCGCTTCTAGGATGTTCTCCAGCTCCTTGATGCTGGCGCTGAGCGTCGACTGGGTGACGAAAACGGCATCGGCCGCGCGGCTAAAATGACCGTGATCGGCGAGCGCGATCAGATGGCGCAGGTGGCGGACCGAAGGCAGGTTTTCCATGACGCCCCCCAACCCCTCCCCCGAAGGGCCGTCCCATAGACCGATCGGCCCGCGCGCCGCCTGCTGCTATTTCGCGGCTTCGTAATTGTGCGCGAAATCTTCCGGCGGGTTCGGACCCCACATAAAGAAAGAATCCTCCGGCGGATGGTCGCCGTCCTTCCAGTCCTGCGTCACCGGGATGTAGTCGATGTCGCAGGAGTATTCGGCGTAGCTGCCCCACGGATCGCGGACGTAGTGGAAGTAGTTCGACCCGAGCACGTGGCGGCCGAGCCCCCAGCCATAGGCGAAGCCCTTCTCGGCCATGTGGCTTGCGCCGACGCCGATGTCGTTGATCGAGCCGACGTCCCAGCTCAGATGATGCAAGCCCGGGCCGTCCGACTTCACGAAGGCGATCATGTGATGGTCGCTGCCGTGCACGCCGTGCATGAACGCGACCAGATCGCCCGAGCGGTCCGACAGCCGAAGACCGAGCACGTCGCGGTAGAACTTGATCGCGCGCGAGATGTCGGTGACGAACAGCAGCACGTGCGCCAGCCGGCGCGGCGCGACCTTGTGCGCCTTGCTGCGGTTCGGCGCGTTCTGGATGCCGACATCGCCGCCCTTCATCTCGAAGGTCGCCTTCTGGTTCGGCGAACTCTTCTCGGCGACGCGGATCTCGATCAGGATGCCGTCGGGATCGCGAAACCAGAGGCCGTTCGAACTCGAAGCCCTTGGGCGGGTCGAGCCGGTCGATCCGCAAGGCATCGAGCCGCTCGCGGAAGCGCGCCATGTCGTCCTCGAACGCGCCGAACGAGACGTAGCTGAACTTCTTGCGCGGGCCTTCCGACACTACGCCCCAGCGGTGCGGATGACCGTGGGTGTAGAGCGCAAGCTTGCCGTCCTCTTCCTTGGTGTTGAGGCCGAACAGGCTGTAGAACTTTTCGGCCTGGGCCACGTCCGGCACCACGAAATTGAAATGATCGAGCGAATGCACGCCCAACTCGCCGGGACGGCGGGGCGTGGGCTGGCTCATGGAGCGGATCTGGGTCATCGGACGGTCCTTGATTTCTGGCACGCACGGCGGGCGCTTGTCGGGGCTGAAATTATGCGCTCGGCGGGGGGAGCGCAAATGCCGCTTTCAGCGGTCATCCATGACCAAACGCCGCCGCAGCGGAAACACCTGCCAGCCGAACCGGTCGGCGATCAGGCCCCAGAGGCCCTTGGGCGCCTTGAGCATGACGCCGATGGCGACGACGCCGAGGATGAGCAGGTAGATGGCGCCGAGATCGGCGAGCGTCTGCCGCAGCAGGAAGAAGATCACCGTGCCGATGATCGGCCCCTCGATCCGGCCGATGCCGCCGATCACGGTGATGAAGATGACAAAGGCAGTCCATTCGTTGACCGAGAACGCGGTGTCGGGGGAGATGCGGATCTTCTGCAGGAAGATCAGCGCGCCGACCATCGCGGTGCCGAAGGCGACCGCGACATAGACCGCATACTTGATGCGCGCGACGTCGACGCCGTTCGAACGCGCGCCCAGTTCGCTGTCGCGGATCGCGGTGAGCGCAAGGCCATAGCGGGAACGCAGCAGCCACACGATTGCAGCCAGGATCACGACCACCTGTACCAGCGCGATCCAGTAGATCGTGAACTCGCGCAACTGGCGGGTCGCGGCAATCGACAGCACCACCGACGACGGCAGGCTGGTCCCCGAACCGCCGCCGAGCGCGGAGACCTGCGAGGCGAGCAGCCGGAACACCTCGGCCACCACCCAGGTGCCGATGGCGAAGTAGTGGCCGCGGAGGCGGAAAATCAGCGCCGCGACCGGGACTGCAACAATGGCGGTTGCGAGCGCGGCAACCGGTATGGCCGCCAGCGGATGCATGCCCGTCAGTACCGCCAGTCCGAACAGCAGGTAGGCGCCGAGCCCGACATAGACCTGCTGGCCGACCGAGACCAGCCCGACATAGCCCGCGAGCAGATTCCAGAGACTCGCGAGCGCGATGTAGGCGTAGATTTCCGAAAGCAGCCGCAGGCTCGCGCGGTCCGCCCACCATGGTGCTGCGGCGAGCGCAACGACCGCGACGGCAACGATCGTCGTGCCGATGGTGCTCGACGTGCTGGCGTGCTCGACGCGGATGTTGCCCGCGCTCATCCCTGCACCTTCGGGAACAGCCCCTGCGGCCGGATGGCGAGCACCAGCAGAAACGCGATGTGCCCGGCCAGCAGGTTCCAGCCGGGATCGATCTTGGCGCCGATCGCCTGCGCCACGCCGAGGATGATGCCGCCGGCCAGCGTGCCCCACATGCTGCCGAGCCCGCCGATGATCACCGCCTCGAAGCCGAAGATGAGCCGCGCCGGCCCGATCGCCGGATCGAAGTTGGAGCGCACCGCGAGCAGCACGCCGGCGATCGCGACGATCGCCAGCGACAGCGCCATCGCCAGCCCGAACACATGCGCGTTGTTCAGGCCCATCAGCTGGGCGACAGACTGGTCGTCCGATGTCGCGCGGAACGCACGGCCGAGCGCCGTGCGATAGAACAGCCATTGCAGCCCGGCGATGACCGCAACCGCGAGCGCGAACTGGATCAGCGGCAGCACACCGACCGCGAGCCCGCCGCCGACCGGCAGGCTCGCGATCTCGACGGTTCCGGCATTCAGCTTGACGCTGTCGGCGGAGAAGATTTCCAGCAGGCCGTTCTGGATGATGACCGAGAGGCCGAAGGTGACGAGCAGCGGCGGCAGCAGATCGTCACCCAGCGTGCGGTTGAGCAGGCCGCGCTGCATCACATAACCGATCAGCGCCATCACCGGCACGACGATGATCAGCGAGACGAGCGGATTGACGCCGAGCGCCTGCACCGTGACCAGCGCGACGTAAGCCGCGAGCACGATCAGGTCGCCATGCGCGATGTTGACCAGCCGCATCACGCCGAAGATCAGCGATAGTCCCGCGGCGAACATGGCGTAGAGCCCGCCGAGCAGAACGCCTTGCAGGATGGTGTTCAGCCACTCCACGTCAGACTCCGAAATACGCGGCGGAGATTTTTTCGCGCGTCAAAGACCCCGCTTCGCCTTCCAGCGCAACGCGGCCTTCCTGCAGACAATAGACGTGCTTCGCGGTCTTCAGCGCCTGCACGATGTCCTGCTCCACGATGACGAGCGACAGACCCTCGGCGACGATCGCCGGGATGCGCGCATAGATGTCACGTATGACAATGGGCGCGAGGCCGAGGCTGATCTCGTCGCACAGGAGAAGCTTCGGATTCGACATCAGCGCGCGGGCGATGGCGACCATCTGCTGCTGGCCGCCGGACAGCGACGGCGCGATCTGGTGACGCCGCTCGGCGAGAACCGGAAACAGCTCGTAGACGCGCCTGAGATTCCACGGTCCCGGCCGACCGAGCTGACCGCCGATCATGAGATTTTCCTCGACGGTGAGCGAGGGAAACAGCCGCCGTCCCTCCGGCACCAGCGCGATGCCGCGCGCCACGACCTCGTGCGCGGGACAATCGCCGATCGGCTCGCCCGCGAACCGGATGGCGTCGCGGCGCGATCGCATCGCGCCGGCGATGCTCTTGAGCAGTGTCGACTTGCCTGCGCCGTTGGCGCCGATCACCGCGACGACCTCGCCCTCGTTAACGCCCATCGTGGCGCCGAACAGCGCCTGGAAGTCGCCGTAGTGGGCGTCGAGCGCGCGAACCTCGAGGAGCCGGTCAGGCATCGGCATGCCCCCGCACGGTCATTCCGGGACGGCCCGAAGGGCCGGGCCCGGAATCCAGAGCCACAACAGCCGCGGCTGCTTTGGCTCTGGATTCCGGGTTCACGCGCCATAGCGCGTCGAAGACGCGCGTGAACGCGCTTTTCGCGCGTGCCCCGGAATGACGGCGCGCCTCAGGCATCCGCCTCGATCCCCATGTAGATTTCCGCGACCTGCGGGCGCCGGATGACCTCGGCCGGATTGCCTTCGGCGATCAGCGCGCCGCCGTGCAGCACCACAAGACGGTCCACCGCGGCGATCAGCGCATGCACGACGTGCTCGATCCAGACGATCGTCACGCCAGAGGCGCGGACCTGTTTGATCAGCTCGACCAGCGCCGTGGTTTCGTGCTCGACCAGCCCGCCCGCCACCTCGTCGAGCAGCAGCAGGCGCGGCTGCGTCGCCAGCGCGCGCGCCAGTTCCAGGCGCTTGCGATCGAGCAGAGTGAGACTTCCGGCCGGCCGGTTGGCCTTGTCGGCAAGGCCGCAGCGCTCCAGCAGTTCGGCGCAGGCCGCATAGACATCGCGTTCGCGTTTACCGCCACCGAAGGCCGCCGCAACCACGAGATTCTCGAACACCGTCATGCCGCCGAACGGTTGAGGGATCTGGAACGAACGCGCGATGCCCGTCCGGCAGCGCCGTTCCGGGGTCTCGCGGGTGATATCGCGGCCCTCGAACAGCACCCGGCCGGAATCCGGCGCGACGGTGCCGGTGATCATGCCGAACAGCGTGGTCTTGCCCGCCCCGTTCGGGCCGATGATGCCGAGCGCTTCGCCGTTGCCCAGCGAAAGATCGATGCCATTCGCCACGACGACGGCGCCGAACCGCTTGGAGATTTTTTCAAGAGCGAGGATCGTCGACACCGCACCGCGCCGTCACTTGCCCGCGCGCAGCACGTGATAGCTGAGCTCGCCCGGATTGGTCAGATCGGGCACCGTCCAGCCATCCAGATCGTACTCGGCCATGCATTCTTCCGCGAAGCCCTTGAACCGGTCGGCGTTGCCCGAGGCCTGCGCGCCGAACAGACAATAGCGGCGGATTTCCTCGGTCGAGCCGCCGTAGTTGATTTCGTAGAGCTCGTGCCGGCCGCCGAACTCGCTGCCGATGCAGTCCCACAGAAGCTTCATCAGCTTGACGCGCTCCTCGGCCTTGTAGCCGTTCGAGCCGCGCAGGTACTGGTCGAGATAGGGCCGGATCTCCGGGTTCTTGAAATCGCGCGCATGCGAATTCAGGTAGATCAGGCCGGAGGCGACCGTCTGCTCGATGATGTACTTGATCTTGGTATAGGCGATGGTCGCGATGATGGCGTAGGCGTTGCCGGGGTCCATGTTCGGCAGCAGGTAGTTGCCGATCCAGGGCTTGGGATCGCGCACCATGGCGTCCGACAGCGCCCAGAACAGGTTGCGCCACGCGATCACCTCGCCGACATTGGCCTGCACGCCGCGGAAGTCCTTGGTGCCGGAGGCCTCGGTCGCCTTCAGCAGAAGGCCGGCGATGAAGTCGAGCTTCACGGCGAGCCGCGTGCAGCCGTGCACGACGAAGCGCGGCAGGAAGCCGGTGCGGGGGAAGAAGTTGTTGGCCTTCTCCATGTCGCCGTAGACGAACACGTTCTCCCAGGGCACCAGGACCTTGTCCATGATGAACACGGCGTCGTTCTCGTCGACGCGGCTGGACAGCGGATAGTCGAACGGCGAGCCCATTGCGGTCGAGGTCATCTCGTACGACGTGCGGCAGATGAATTTCACGCCCGGCGCATTGGTCGGGACCATGAAGACCACGGCGAACTTCTTGTCCTGCACCGGGATCAGGCCGTGGTGTGCCACGAACGTGTAGTTGGTCAGCACCGAGCCGGTCGCGACCACCTTGGCGCCGGACACGACGATGCCGGCGTCGGTCTCCTTCTCGACGTGAGCGCAGACGTCGCCGACTTCGTTCGGCGGCCGGTCGCGGTCGACCGGCGGATGGATGATCGCGTGATTGATGAACGGCACGCGCTCCTGGCTGAATTTGTACCAGCGCCTGGCATTGTCCTGGTACGGCGCATAGAACTCGGCATTGGCGCCGAGCGTCGCGAGGAAGGCCGCCTTGTAGTCGGGCGCGCGGCCGAGCCAGCCGTAAGTGAGCTTCGCCCATTCGGCGATCGCGGTGCGGCCGGCCAGCAGGTCCTCCGGCGTCTTCGGCGCCTTGAAGAAGGCGTGCGTCATGCCGCCGTTGCCGGTGTCGGTCGGCACCAGCAGCTTGTCCTTGCGTTTCGGATCGTGCAGCGCGTCGTAGAGGCGCGCGACCATCCGTGCGGTGTTGCGGAAGGCCGGATGGGTCGTGACGTCCTTGACGCGCTCGCCGTAGAGGTACACCACGCGATCGTCGCGCAGCGAATCGAGATACTCCGCGCCGTTCTGCGGCCTCGTGACCTTCAGCGCGCCAATCGTCTCGGGCTTTTTCGCGAAGGCTTCCTTCTGCGCTTGCAGGCTCGCATCGTCAGACATCACACCGCCTCCCGAAATCCTTAAACGACGCCGGTGGCCGGGACTAAAGGCGTCTCCGGCCACCGCGTGGTTCGGTCACGCTAAGACAGGATCTGCGTCGTGCCGCCGGTCGGGATGTTCGGCGCCGGCCGGTTTGCGGTGATGACGAGTTCCAGCTTGTCGCCCTTCATCTGCCATTGACCTGCGACCAGCGGCGTCTTGGTGACGTTCTTCACCGGCTTTCCGGTCCACTGCACTGGGCCGACGATCGACTGGTAGTTGGTGGAAACGATTGCATCCAGGATCGCCTTCGGCTCGATCGCCTTGGCGCGCTTGAGCACGTCGATCGCCACCTCGAACATGGCGTGCTGGAAGCCGATCGGCTGCGACCATGGCCGCCGCGTTGCGGCGACGTAGGCGTCGGCGAGTTGCTTGCAGCTCTGTCCGGTGAGGCCGGACTTGAACGGATGGTTCGGCGACCACCAGATTTCGGTGGTCAGGCCGTTGCCGCGCGGGCCCAGCGCCTGCACCGCCGAGGGGAACAGCAGCGCCTTGCCGATGGTGACGACCTTCGGCTTGAAGCCCTGTTGCGCCGCCTGCGACCAGAACGTGGAGAAGTCCGGCGGGATCATCACGCCGGTGACGATCTCGGCGCCCGCCGCCTTGAACGCCGCGATCTGCGAGGAGAAGTCGTTGTTCATCTGCTGATAGCGGCCGGGATCGATCAGCTTGTAGCCGGCCGCGGCGAGCGCCGGCGGCAGGCCGCGCTCCTTGTCGCCCCAGGCATTGCCGTCGGCGTCGTTCGGGAACAGGCCGCCGACCACCTTGTTGCTCGGCGTGCCGTCCCACAGCGCGGTGAACGCCGCGATCACGTCCTCCAGCCCCCAGAAGAACAGATAGGTCCAGTTGAAGCCCTTGGCCGGATCGCCCTTGCGGCCGAAGAAGTACGGCTGCCACGGGCAGTTGGTGGCAACGCACGGCACCTCGTTGACCTCGGCCTGGTCGGACACCGGATTGGTGGTGTCGGGCGTGCCCGAGGTCACCATGAGATCGATCTTGTCGGACAGGATCAGCTCGGATGCGACCTCCGCGGCACGGCTCCCGCTCGACTGGCTGTCCTTGGAGATGATCTGCACCTGGTGGGTCCGGCCGCCGCTCTGCAGGCCTTTGCTCAGAACCTCGCGCACCTGGCGGAGGATGAACTCGTCGGCTTCGCCGAATCCGGCCAGCGGGCCCGTCTTCGGACTGACATGGCCGATCTTGATGACCTTGGCCTGCGCGCTCGCCGAATTGGCGTTGAGCAACGCAGGGGCCGCGATGGCCGCTGCACCGGACTTGATGAGCGTACGACGATTGATGCGATTCATATTCTTCATCTTCGCCTCCCTGTGTTTTCTCTCCGCCCTCATCCTGAGGAGCGGGCGCAGCCCGCGTCGCGAAGGATGGGGTGGCCACATCCTTCGAGACGCATCGCTTCGCGATGCTCCTCAGGATGAGGCCGGTTTGGACCTTCCCTGTTGCACTACGCTTTGGCGTCGTTCTCCCGCGCCTTTTTGAGATGTTGCAGAACCTTGCTCCGCAGCGCCGCCTGTTCTTCGGCGCTCCATTTGCGAAAGCCTTCGCCGCTCTTGAAGCCGAGCTTACCCTCGGCGACGAGCCGCTCCAAATAGGGTGATGGGCCGGGCCGGTGGTCGATATCCGGCAGCACGGTCTTGTGGATCGCCAGCGTCAGGTCGGTGCCGACCAGATCGGCATTCTCCAGCGGACCCAGCACCGCGAGCCTGCGGCCGAACGCCGCCTTGATCACTTTGTCGACGGTTTCGGCGTCGCAAATGCCGCGCTCCACCAGCGAGACGGCCTCGCGCCACAAGGCGTGCTGCAGGCGATTGCCGATGAAGCCCGGCACGTCCTTCTTCACATGCGCCGGCTGCTTTCCGGCGTCGTCATGCAGCTTCATGGTGAAATCGATGGCGGCTTGCGAGGTCCACCGCGTGCCGATGACCTCGACCAGCGGAACGAGAAACGGCGGGTTCCACCAGTGGGTGCCGAGAGCACGCTCGCGATGCTGCAGCCCCTGCATGATCTCGGTGATCGGCATCACCGAGGTGTTGCTGGCGAGGATCGTGTCGGTGCGGACGTGCTTCTCGATCTCGGCGAAGGTCTTCTGCTTCAGCGGCATGTCCTCGAGGATCGCCTCGACGACGTAGTCGGCCTCGCGCACGCAATCGGCCATGTCCGGCACCGGCCGCACGCGGTTCACAGCCTTCTCGTCGTCGCCGAGGTCCCGCAGATTCGTCGAAATCCGAGAGAGCGCGCTGTCGAGCGTCGGCCGGTGCGCGTCGGTGATGGTCACATCGTGGCCGGCGAGCGCGAACACCTGCGCAATGCCGTGGCCCATCAGGCCCGCGCCGATCACCGCGATGCGCGCTTTTCCCGCCATCGGTCAGCCCGCCGTATAGCCGCCGTCGGCGTAGAGGATGTGACCGGTGTAGAAGTCCGACGCCTTGGAGGCGAGGAAAAGGATCGGACCGGCCAGATCCTCCGGCTCACCGAGGCGGCCTTTCGGAACGCGCGTCAGGAATCCAGCCCGCACCCCTTTGGCGCGCTCATCATCGGCGTACATCCATTCGGTCAGCGGCGAACGGAAGACCGTCGGTCCCAGCGCGTTGACGGTGATGCCCGTCGCACCGAGTTCGCAGCCCAGCGCCTTGGTGATGCCGTCCACCGCCGACTTCGATGCACAATAGGCCGTATACCCGGCCGGATGACCGAGCAAGCCGCGCGCGGACGAGGTCAGGATGATCTTGCCGCCCCTGCCCTGCTTGATCATCTGGCGCGCCGCCGAACGCGACATCAGCCAGGACTGCGTGACATTGGCGTCCATGACGTCGAGGAAATCTTCAGGCTTCTGATCCGTGATCTTCGCGACCTTGTTCTGGCCGGACGCGACCACCAGGATATCCACGCCGCCGAACTTACCGACAGCGGCTTGAACAATCGCGTCGCAATTGGCCTCGGAGCTTGGGCGCTTCGCCACAATTTCGGCCTTGCCGCCGAGCTTCACGCATTCGGCCGCGATTTTCTTCAGGCCTTCAGCATTGTTTGCGGTGACGACCAGGTTCGCACCTGCGGCGGCCAATGTCTTCGCGGCGATGGCGCCAAGCGCGCCGGTCGCCCCCGTCACGATCGCGGTCTTGCCTTTGACGCTGAACAGCGACAGCGGGTCTTTCAGGAAGTCTTCGGACATGACGGACTCACAGTTCGAGGAATGCTCTCTCCACGGTCATTCCGGGACGGCCCGAAGGGCCGGGCCCGGAATCCAGGGCTACTTGCGGGTGTCGCTCTGGATTCCGGGCTCGCGCCTGCGGCGCGCCCCGGAATGACAAGCTGATCCGCCATGCCAATCATCACGCAGGCGGCGACGCGACCGCGACGAAGATCGTGCACACCTCGTTGGTGCGGTTGATGATCTCGCGGTTTTCGTTCGGCCCGATGTAGCAGGAGTCGTTTTTCTTCAGCACCGTCTCCTTGCCGTTGACTATCACCGTCAGCTCGCCTTCCAGCACGTAATAGACCTTCTCCGGCGGCGAGGCGTCGGGACCGGCGCCGCCGCCCGGCAGAAAGTGCGACACGCCGGCGATGATCGCCTTCGACACGCCGGCCTCGGCGCCGAACAAACGCAATGTCGTGCAGGCGCGATGGTTCGGCGCGACGTATTCCTTCGCTTCGGACAGCTTTTTCGCGATCATTTGAACCTCTTTCCGCCTTCGATCCGGTACTTGCCCTTCGGGTCGATCATCGCCACGAGCCGGATGATGCAGCCGTCGCCGCGATCCCAGTTCCACGGGAAGAACGCGAAGGTGCAGCGCCGTCCGGTGACCTTGTCGAGATCGCCGCCGACGTTCTCGATGCCGAGGATGCCGTTCTTGAACAGGATGCGATGCACCGGCTCCCACTCCGGGAAGTCGTCCTTCCAGTCGCGGCCGCCGGACCACTCGCGATACTCCTCGGCCAAATGAGGATGCAAAGGCCCGTTGCGCTGCGGGCCGATCGCGGTGGCGAGCGGATGATCGTTGGCCTGGGTGTCGTGACCGACCACCTTCACCTTCTTCTCGACGAACCATTCGCCGGCCGACTTCACGAAGCCCGGCGCGCGGCAGAAATAGTCCTCGCTGTCTTCGTACTGGTGGTGCCAGCCGGTGTTGACGATCACCACGTCGCGCGGACGCACGACCTTGCCGGCCGCCTTTTCCAGATCGTCATAGGTGATCGGCTCCCACTTCTTCTTCGGGATCGACACCACGATGCCGGAGCCGAAGAAGTGCGGCAGCGGCACCTCGTCGATGAACGGCGTGCCCTGGATTACGTGCGCGGGCGCGTCGATATGCGTGGTGTTGTGCATCGAGGTGGTGATGCGCTGCGACAGCACGCCCGATTTCGCCATGTAATGGATGCGCTCGATCTTGACGTCCTCGAAGTACGGCCAGTTCGGCGACTGATAGCCGAACCGGTGCGACAGGTTGTAGAACTCAAGCCCCATGTCGTTCTTGAGGTTTTCCTCGAACATTATGCCGCGAATTCTTCTAGCCAAGGCTGGTCCTCCCGGTCGGTGCGCCTGCGGCGCGTTGTCATTGCACTCAACCGGCAAACGCACGCCGGCACGAAATCCTCACGCGGCCACAGCGCTCCAGTCGGCCAGCATGGCGCGCTTGGTGGCCAGCAGCCGCTCGGCGATCAGCTTCTGCTGCTCGCGGAAGCGCTGGCTCGGCACCGGAACGGAGATCGCCACCGGGTTGCCGAGCGGGTCGTGCAGCGCCACGCCTACGGCGCAGATGCCGACGGTGTGCTCCTCGCGATCGTAGGCGATGCCGTTCTTGCGCACCGCGCGCAGATCGGCGAGCAGCGTGTTGAGCCTGGTCAGCGTGTTCGGCGTCCGCGCCTCGTAGCTGTTGCCGATCAACTCTTCGATCTCGGTTTCGTCGAGACCGCTGAGATAGGCCTTGCCGTTGGCGGTGCAGTGGAGCGGGAATGTCTCGCCGACGGCGGAGACGGTGCGCAGCCGATGCGAGCCGATCACCTGGTCGATGAACATCAGATGGTCGCGGCGCACCGCGGCGAGATCGACGGTCTCGCGCAGTTCGTCGGACAGACGGATCAGATGTGGCCGCGCGCGCGCGACGAAATCACCGGTCACCGACGACGCAAGACGCAGGATCGCGGGTCCGAGCCGCACCCGGCCGGTGGGCGACGCCGCGATCAAGAGCTTCTCGGCTTCGAGCGAGGCGACGATGCGCTGCACGGTCGAGCGTGCGAGGCCGACGCGCGCCGCGATCTGCCCGAGGCTCAGGCCTGCGTCCTCGCCTTCGAGCGCGCGCAGGATGTGCGCCGCCCGCGCGATGACCTGGACCTGATTTTTGTCGGAAGGTGCACGCATGCGAACAGAATCCGAAGCGACTGGTGACACCATGCTGCTTGCATGATGGTACAAGCTAGCCCAATATCCGGTACAGGCAAAAGCACAAAAGATGCTGCGGTGCAGTGACGTCGCCGCGATGGGAGGAGACTTTGGTCAAGAAGATCGCGCTCGAAGAGCATTTCCTGTGCCCGGGATTCATCGAGTACTGGAACCCGACGGTGGCCGAAATGCCGGCGGCCAAGCGCGAGAACCTTTTGAACCGCAACACCGATTTCGGCGAGATGCGGCTTGCGTCGATGGACAAGGCCGGGATCTCGCGCGCGGTGCTGGCGCTCGCCGGTCCCGGTGTGCAGGCCGAGTCCGATGTCGCGACCGCGATCCGCACCGCCAAGTCGGGCAACGATTTTCTGGCGAAGGAAATCCAGAAGCGGCCGGACCGCTATTCGGGTTTCGCACATCTGCCGATGCAGGACGCCAAAGCCGCCGCCGACGAACTCGAGCGCAGCGTCAAGGAACTGAAGTTCTGCGGCGCGATGATCAACGGCCACACGCTCGGGCAATATCTCGATCACCCTTCGCTGTCGCCGTTCTGGGAGCGTGCGGAAGGGCTCGGCACGCTGATCTACATCCACCCGACCGATCCGGTTTCGGTCGCGCCGGTGCTGCAGGGCCATCCAGGACTGCGCCGCGCCACCTGGGAATGGACCTTCGAGACCGGCTCGCATGCACTGCGGCTGATTTTCGGCGGCGTGTTCGACCGTTTCCCGAAAGCTCGGCTCGGCCTCGGCCACATGGGCGAAACCCTGCCCTTCCTGCTGTGGCGGTTCGACAGCCGCACCGGGCCGGATTTCTACAATGTGGGTTTGAAAAACCCGGTCTCGCACTACATCAAGAACAACATCGAGATCACCACGTCGGGCATGTGCTCGGCAGAACCGCTGAATTGCGCGATCGCTGCGCTCGGCAAGGACCGCATCATGTTCGGCGCGGACTACCCGTTCGAGAAGGCGGAAGAGGCCGGGCATTGGCTCGACAGCGAAAAACTGGACGAGAACGTGCGGGCCGATATCGCGTATAAGAACGCCGAGAGGCTTTTGGGATTGAAGGCATAGTGGGCGCGGACGACCAGATCTTCAGCAGCGCGAATGTGCCGCTGCACGACCTGTTCCAGAAACAGGTTCGCGAGGTGCTGGAGCAATCCGATCTCGACGAGGACGCCCGGCAGGCGATCCTCGTGGCGTTGAACTGCCCATGCTGCGGCTCGGGCGGGATGAATTATACGGTGAAGCTCAACCGCAAAAAGTAGGGTGGGTTAGGCGCGAAGCGCCGTAACCCACCGTCACACGATCTGCGGCCGCTGTTGCGGTGGGTTACGCGCCTTCGGCGCTACCCCCTACTTCACCGCCATGGCTTCCACTTCGATCTTGAACCCGTAGTGCAACTGCGGCACCGGCACCACGCAGCGGGCCGGCTTCGCGCCTCCCGTCCACTTCGCATAAAGCGCATTGAACGCCGGCCAATCGTTGATGTCGGTGACGTAGACGCGCACCTGCGTCAGCTTGTCGAGCGAGCTCCCCGCGCCCTTGATCGCTGCCGCCACGTTGTCCAGCACCTGCTGCGCCTGCTTCTCGAACGGTGCATCGTTGAGCTTCGTGCCGTCCGGTGCAATCGGAAGCTGCCCGGAGACAAAGACGAAGCCGCCCGCCGTCACCGCATGGCTGTAATGGCCGCCCGGCGCCGCCATGGTCGGAGGATTGGTCGAAACCACGTCAGCCATTGCTGTCTCCTTATGACTGGCCCGCGCGGAGCCTGTCCGTCGCGGCCTGATCGATTGCAAACGTCTCCGGATCGATCACGACGCCAAAGCGCTCCGCGGCAGCCTTCGCCGTCACGTAGCCCTGCCGCACGTCCTCGCGCACCTCTTCGACCGGGCGCTCGAACGGCGCGCCGTATCCGCCGCCGCCGCCGGAGCTGATGCGGAACGCATCGCCCGGCTTGAGCTGGGCCACCAGCACCTTGGCGTTCGGAAAGTCCGACTTCCATTCGTTGCCGACCCGGAACGCAACCTTGTTTCCGGTGGCTTCTCCTCCGCCGTCGAGGCCCCAGGGCGGACAGGCCGAGCGCTCGCTCTGCGTGTTTACCGTCACGTGGGTGAGCGCGCGCGTGGTGCGCGCGATGCCGAGCCCGCCGCGATGCTTGCCCGCGCCGCCCGAATCCGGAATGAGCTCGAAGCGCTCCACGAGGATCGGAAACTTCGCCTCCGCCTGCTCGTTCGGGCCGTTGTGGGTGTCGCCGTCGTTCATGCAGACCGTCGCCGAAACGCCGTCCTCGGTGCGCTTGGCGCCCCAGCCGCCGCCGAGCGGGCCGAAGGTGCCGATGAAGAACTCCGACGTTTTCGGGTTGAAGCCGTGGAAGCTCGGCGCGACGAGGTCGGCGTGATGGCCGGCGATGACGCGGTCCGGGATCGCCGGCTGCAGCGCCTTGAAGATGGTGTCGATGATGGTCATCGGGAACGTCATCCACCAGCGCATCGGCGCGGGCCGCGTCGCGCTGATGATGCGGCCCGGCGGGATGATGACCTTGAGGCTCCGGAACGCGCCGTCATTGATCGGATAGTCGGTCGGCGAGGTGATGCACTTGTAGGCGACCTGCGCGCAGCCGTAGCCGGTCGTCACCGCCGAATTGTAGAAGCCGCGCACCTGCTTCGACACCTCGGTGAAGTCGATGGTCATCTCGTCGCCCTTGACGGTGACCTTGACCTTCACCGGGATGCGCTTGCCGATGTCGATGCCGTCATCGTCGAGCCAGGACTCCGCCTCGTACACGCCGTCCGGGATGGTCCGGGTGCGGGCGCGCGCCGCGGCCTCGGCGCGGTCCATGATCTGGGCGATCGAATCCATCACCTCCTGATGGCCGTAGCGGTCGAGCAGTTCGAGGAAGCGCCGCTCACCGGTTTTCACGGCGGTGACCTGCGCGCGAAGGTCGCCCATCGCGCGCGGCGGCAGGCGGACGTTCATGCGGATGATGTCGAGCAGGTCCTGATTGATCTTGCCGCGGTCCTGATACTTCAGGATCGGGATCTGGATGCCCTCGGAATAGATGTCCGTGGTCATGCCGCCGAGCACGCCGCCGACGTCGAGCCAGTGCGCCATGCAGCAGGAGAAGCCGGCGAGCTTGCCTTTGTGGAAGATCGGCAGCGTGAAGGTGAAGTGATTGAGATGGCTGCCGGTCGTGTACGAGTCGTTGGTGACGTAGATGTCACCCGGCTTCATGTTCTTGATGCCGCCGAAGTGCCTGATCTTCGCCTTCACGGTCTCCGCCATGCCGCGGATGAAGGTCGGCAGGCCGATGCCGATCGACACCGTCTCGCCCTCCGGCGTGAACAGGCCGGTGGTGAAGTCCAGCGCCTCGTAGATGATCATGTTGTAGGCGGTGCGCATGAGGTTGGTCTTCATTTCCTCGGTCACGGCGAGCACGCCGTTGCGCACGATCTCGGCGATCACCGGATCGACCTTGCGGGTCTTCTTCGATTTCGTCTTTGTGTTCTTGGCCATCTCTATCCACCCGTCATTCCGGGGCACGCGCGTCAGCGCGTGAACCCGGAATCCAGAGCCACTTACCGCCTTCCCCGACTGGATTCCGGGTTCGCCGCTGCGCGGCGCCCCGGAATGACAGCGGAGAGAACCATCACTTCGCTCCCGCAACCGCGATGACGAGATTGCCGTAGGCATCGACCGTCATCCTGTCGCCCGGCATCAGCACCGTGGTCGAGGCATGCTCCTCGATCAGCGCCGGACCGGTAATCCTGCTTCCGGCCAGCAGCTCGGCGCGCCGCCAGGTCGGCACATCGCGGAACTTGCCGTCGAACGACGCCTTGCGCTTGCCGGTGAACGCCGGCTTCGGCGGAGCGCTGCCGCCCTTCTTGATCTTCTCCTGAGGCGGCTTTCGCATCATCCCCGAAACGGTGACGCGGAGGCTGACGATCTCGGCGCGCTCGGCCGGCGCCGAGGTGCCGTAGCGCTGCAGATGGTCGTCATCGAAGTGCTGCTTGATCGCCTTGCGATCCTGCTTTGCAAACACGCTCGTCGGTAGTTCGACGGTGACCGGATGCTCCTGGCCGACATAGCGCATGTCGAGCGCGCGCTTCACCACGATCTTGTCCGGCTTCACCGAGGTCGAGGCGATGGCTGCGCGGCCCTGCCGCTCCAGATCCTTGAACACCGCCTCGATCTCGTCGAACGGCGCATCGGCCAATTGCATCAGGTGCGTACGGACATAGTCGTAACGCAGGTCGGAGAACAGCATGCCAAAGGCCGAGAATACGCCCGGCGCGCCGGGAATGATGACGTTGCGGATGCCGATCTCGCGCGCCACCGTGACCGCGTGCAGCGGACCTGCGCCGCCATAGGCGACCAGCGCGAAATCGCCGGCGTCGAGGCCGCGCTCGGTGGTGACGCCCTTCACCGCGTAGGACATCGCCGTCGCGGCGATCCGCAGGATGCCGTCGGCGGCTTCAGTCGCATTCATGTCGAGCGGCTTGCCGACCCTGGCCAGCGCCCGCTCGGCCGCCTGCACGTCGAGCTTCATCTCACCGCCGAGGAAGCGGTCGGCGCCGAGCCGTCCCAGCAACAGGTTGGCGTCCGTCACCGTCGGCTCGGTGCCGCCGAGGCCGTAGCACGCAGGACCCGGCTGCGCCCCGGCGCTCTGCGGCCCGACCAGCAGCGCGCCGTCCTCGACGCGCGCGATCGAGCCGCCGCCGGTGCCGACCTCGAAAATATCCATCATGGCAATCTGCACCGGCAGCGCCTTGTCGTAGCCGCCGATCAGCGCAGCTCCAGTGGTCAGCGCCTCGCCCTTGTAGATGACGCCGGCCTTGGCGGTGGTGCCGCCCATGTCGAAGGCGATGGCATTCCTGATGCCGAGCGTGTGGCACAGCGCCTGCGTGCCGATCACCCCCGCGGCCGGCCCCGATTCCAGCATGCGCACGCATTGCGACTGCGCCTGCTCGCTCTCGTACAATCCGCCGGTGGACTGCACGATCAGGAACGAGCCCTTGAAGTTGTCTTTCCGGATATGCGCGTCGATCTCGCCGATGTAGCGGCGCACCTTCGGGCCGATGAAGGCGTTGGCCGCCACCGTCGAGGTGCGTTCGAACTCGCGGTATTCCTGCGACAGCTCGTGCGACGCCGAGACGAACACGCCCGGCAGGCGCTTGCTCAGGATTTCCTTGGCGCGCGCCTCGTGCGCGCTGTTGGCGTAGCAGTTGATGAACATGATGGCGACGGCTTCGATGCCGAGTTGCTCGAACCTGTCGCCGAGCGCCGCGAGGCCCTGCCTCGTCGAGCGGGATCACCACCTCGCCGTCGGCGCGCACGCGCTCCTTCACCTCGAAGCACAGCGCCCGTTCGATCAGCGGCTTGTGCTTCTGGAAATACAGATTGTAGGCGTCAGGCCGGTTGATGCGGCCGATCTCGTAGACGTCGCGGAAGCCGTCGGTGGTCACCAGCGCGGTCCTGGCGCCGGTGCGCTCCAGCATGGTGTTGATGGCGACCGTCGAGCCGTGCAGGAACAGGTTCGCCGATGCGTAATCGCTGCCCGCCTTCTCGACGCCGCTGCTGATGCCGTCGACGAGACGCTGCGGCGTCGACAGCGCCTTGCCGAAGGTCAGCCGCCCGGTCTTGTCGTCGAACACCGCGATGTCGGTGAAGGTGCCGCCGATATCGGCCGCGAGGCGGAGGTTGGCGCCGTTGCCGGCGCCTGTCGTCTTACGCATTGCCATTGAGTCTCACTGTTTCCCATTGCGGCTTGCGCAACGGGCGTCCCTGGATAGAGCCTCGACCTGCCGTCAAGGCCCGCCGTTTCATACGCATCTCCCGCAGCCGCCTACATCGGCGGCTTCACACCGACCGTTTGCGCGGCCTTGGCGATACGTTGCCACGTGCCTTTCGGGATGGGAATGCCGTTGGTCTCGCGCTCTGCGCGGATTGCATCGCCGCGCTCGCCGGGAAGCATGATCTTTGTGACGCCCTCGGCGCGGGCGAGGCCCGCGATCGCGGTTCCGAGCCGCTCGGCTTCGCGCCGCGAAGCGGTCCGGATTGCCGAAGCCGCCGATGTCGATGGCGATCACGGTGCCGTTGAGGAACGGATCGTCGCCGATCGCCCAGCTCTCCAGGTCGGGCGCGACGCGCGACTCGTTGAGCAGCAGGCTGGTCAGGCATTCGATCATGAACGAGAGCCCCGCGCCCTTCGCGCCGCCGAGCGGCAGCAGCGTTTCGACGGCCTTCGGATCGGTGGTGTCCTTGCCGTCCTTGTCGAGGCCCCAGCCGACCGGAATCTTGTCGCCGCGATCGGCCGCGCCCATGATCTTGCCGTTGGCGACCACGCCGGTGGAGAAATCCAGCAGGTACGGCCTGCCGTTCCGGCGCGGCACCGCAAACGCGATGGGATTGGACGACACCGCCGCGACGCGCGTGCCGGGATACGCCATCATCGGGCCGGACGCGCTGGTCGCGATGCCGATGAAGCCCGCTTCCGCCGCCTGCAGCGCGAAATAGCCGATCGCGCCGGTGTGGGTGATGTGGCGCGCCGCACACATCCCGACATGCACCTTACGGGCGCAGTCCATCGCCTCGTTCATCGCCATGGTCATGGCGACCGCGGAGGGCGCGCGGTCGGCTTCGATCACCACCGCGGCGCCTTCCTTCTTCTCGATCCGGATATTCGGCGCGGGATTGATCGACCTGGCGTTGACCAGATCGATGTAGCGCGGGATGCGGATGATGCCGTGCGAGTCGGTGCCGCGAAGGTTGGCCCAGACCAGCATCTTCGCCCATTCGCCGGCGTGCTCGCGGGTGAGACCGACCGCTACGAAGATCGACGCGACAAATTCCGTCAGCTCGGCCTTGCCGATGCGGAGAGATTCCTGGGCCATGATGCTTTCTTACTTGAGCTTGTCGCCGGCGACCGACTTGTACCAGTCGAGGATCTGCACGCCGTTCCAGTGCAGCACGCCGTCGAAGCGGTTCACGTAGTTGTAGATCGCTTCGAGATACTTGATCCGGTGCGGCTGGCCGCTGATGTAGGGATGGATCGCCAGCGCCATCACCTTCGCGCGGTCCTTGCCCTCGGCATAGAGCCGGTCGAATTGGTCGATCGCGCGCTTGAGCAGATAGTCGCTCTCGTGGTGCTGCACGATCATCATCGGGATGTCGTTCAGCTCGACCGTATAGGGCAGCGTGACCAGCGGGCCTTCGCTGGTGCGGATCACGGTCGGCTCGTCGTCATAGACCCAGTCGCCGATGTATTGCACGCCGGCCTTCTTCAGGAGCTCGGGCGTCTCCAGCGTCTGCGTCAGGCCCGGGCCGAGCCAGCCGACCGGCCGCGTGCCGGTGAACTTCTCGATGACCTCCATCGAGCGGTTGATCATTCCGGCCTGGTCTTCGTTCTTGTGGATCGGCAGCTGGTCATAGGCGTGGCCCATGAACTCCCAGCCGTCTTTCTTGGCCTGCTCGGCGACGCGCGGATAGTCCTCGCAGATGCGCGCATTGGCGGCGAGCGTCGGCTTGATGCCGAGCCGGGCGAACAGCTCGTAGAACCGCCAGGCGCCGACCCGCATGCCGTATTCGTGCCAGCTCCAGTTCGGCACGTCGGGCAGCAGCACCTGCCCGGTCGGCGCCGGGATCACCTGCCGCGCCATCGGCCGCGAGATGTCCCACACCTCGTAGTTGACGATGGTCCAGAAGATCACCCGCGCATTGTTCGGCAGCTTCAGCGGCGGCCGGTCGACGATCGCCGAAAATTCGGCGCGCTTGCTGGGAATGAGCGGATCGGCCACGGAAGCACTCCACGGTTGGCAGGGCGGCGCTGCGCAGTATCCATCGCAGGCCGGGCGCTGCAAGTCTACTTAGGGAAGCATGGTCTAGCGGGTTCTTGCGAGCGCCAGCCACGCGCCGCCGCCGATCAGGCACACCCCGCCGATCCGCGAGACAAGCCGCACGCGGCTCTTCGACATCATGTTGCGGGCGCCGCCTGCGAGCAGCGCATAGCCGCCGTCGGAAATCGCCGCAGCCGCCATGGCGGTCAGGCCCAGCAGGACGACCTGCCGCACATAGTCGGTCGACGGATCGACGAACTGCGGAATGAACGCGCCGAACCAGAGCAGCGCCTTCGGGTTGCCGAGCAGCACCAGGAAATCCCTGCAGCACGAAGCCGCCGCGCGGATTGGCGGCCCCGGCCTGCGCCTCGATGCCGCCGGAGGAGCGCAACAGCTTCCAACCGAGCCAGACCAGATAGGCGGCACCTGCCAGCCGCAGCCAGTCGAACCAGATACCCATGGTGGCGATGATCGACGAGAGCCCGACCGCCAGGATCAGCATCATCAGGCCGAGGCCGAACTGCGTGCCCAGCACGTTGAGGAGGCCCGCGCGCGCGCCGTGCGTCAGGCTGTTGGCGACGATCAGCGTCACGGTCGGCCCCGGAATCACGGTGATGACAAGGCAGGCCAGCACATAGGCGATGTAGAGTTCGACGGACATCTTCCATTCCTTTCATCTCTTGAGCATGATCTTTTCCGAAAACCGCTCCACACTTTTCGGGATCATGCTCTAGAAGATCAGCAGCAGGCCGGAACCGATCAGCAGCGCCGACAACATCTGCACAAAGCGTCTTTTCGCTCAGCCGGCCATAGATTTTCCACCCGGCCCATGAGCCGAGCAAGACCGCCGGAACCGCGATCAGCAGCAGCGCGGCGCCCATGCGATCGAACGATACCGCGCCGATCAGCGCCAGTGTCAGCACATGGGCCATCACAATGAACGGCTGATAGACGCCGCGTGCGGTTTCCTTCGGCCAGCCGCGGATCTGCGTCCAGATCGCCGGGAAGATGCCGGACAGCCCCGCAACGCCGCCGAACAGCCCGCCGAGAAACCCGGCGACCGCATCTCCGAAACGCCCACTCCATGAATCATGCGGTGACACCTGCGGCAGGCGCAGTCCGGTCAGCGCGTAGACGCCATAGACGATCATGAACATGGCGAGCCCGATCTTGATGCCGCGCGGATCGGTTCCGACCACCAGCAGCACGCCGAGCGGAACGCCGATCGCGCCGCCGATCAGGAACGGCCAGATCCGCTTCAGATCGATTGTGCGGCGGATGGTCCAGACCAGTCCGGCCTGATTGATCAGGCCGCCCGCGACGACCAACAGCGCGACATGCACCGGCGCGATCACGTGCAGCCAGATCGAGGACGCGACCACGCCATAGGCGAATCCCGCGGCGCCCGAAGCCACACCGCCGAGAAAGCCGCCGAGCACGACGAGGCCGACGGTCTGCGCCGAAAGCTCAGACACCATGGCGCGCGGCTCTGCTCATCGCGAAAAGGCCTCGGGCTTCGTGTCTTGTCGAGGGCTGCAGAATAACATCAACTGCTCGCAGACCCCGCCAATCAAGCAACGGGAACGCCCGCATGTCCGCTTCACAATCCGGCAAGGCCATCGCCGACGCCCTGCAACACCGTTTCGGCGAGTCCCTTGCGGTCGATGAGAACCTGCCGGGCCTCAACGGGCTTGCGCGCCTTGCCGCGCGGCGCGTGCACCGGCGCTACACGACCGGCGCCGTCGACCCAAAGCTGCTGCGGCTTCTCTGCGCCTGCGCGCTGTCGGCGCCGAGCAAGAGCGATCTGCAGCAGGCCGACATCGCGATCCTGGAGAAGCCCGAGCAGACCGCCATCGCCGACCTCATTCCCGACCAGCCGTTCATCCGCACCGCACCGGCGTTCCTGGTGTTCCTCGCCAACGGGCGCAGGCTTGCCGAAATTTCAAAAATGCGCGGCAAGCCGTTTCCCAACGACCATCTCGACCAGTTCTTCAACGCCGCGGTCGATGCCGGCATCGTGCTGGCGACGTTCATCGCCGCGGCCGACGCGGTGGGGCTCGGCACCTGCCCGATCAGCGTGATCCGCGATCACTCGGCGAAGGTGAGCGAGATGCTGAAGCTGCCGCAGCGGGTGATCCCGGTCGCCGGGATGTGTGTCGGCTGGCCTTCGGAGAAGGGCCATATCAGCCCGCGGCTGTCGCTCGACAGCACCGTGCATCAGGGCCGCTACGACGAAGGCGATCTCGCGGCGCGCATCGACGCCTATGACAAGCGCCGCGCCGCGATCCATCCCTACAAGCCGCGCGACCCTGCACGCTGGGGCGACGTGCCGTTCTACGGCTGGTCGGAGGACAAGGCGCGGCAATACGGCGTGCCGCAGCGGGCGGATTTTGGAGCGTTCGTGCGGAAGAAGGGCTTTTGCCTCGACTAGCTCGGATCTATCCCCGCCCTCATCCTGAGGAGCGGCCGAAGGCCGCGTCTCGAAGGACGAGGGCGGCGCCATCCTTCGAGACGCGCTGCTGCGCAGCGCTCCTCAGGATGAGGCCGGGAGAGAGCGGCGACTACTTCTTGACATACTTCTGCACGCGCCAGTTCAGCGTATCCGCGACAAAAATCTCGCCGCGCGGGCTCACCGCAATGTAATGCGCCTCGCCATACTTGCCGAGCGTCTTGCCCTGCCCGGCGCCTTCCATCGTGCCGACGACGTTGCCGTTGAGATCGAGCTTCATGACCTGGCCGGTGTGGCCATGCGCCAGCCAGATGTGCTGGTCCGTGCCCATGAACAATCCGCACGGCGTGCCCGGATGCTTCGACTCGCGGATGTAATTGCCGTCGGCGTCCAGCACCTGGATGCGCGCATTGTTTCGGTCGGCGATGTAGAGCAGCCCCTTGGCGTCGAACACCAGCGAATGCGGCAGGTCGAACTCGCCCGGCCCCTTGCCCTTCCGGCCGAAGGTCTTGATGAAATTGCCGTCACGGTCGAACTTCAGAATCGAGCGACTCGCCCTTGCCGTGCCCCTGCAGCACGAAGAGATCGCCGGTCGGACCGGGCACCGCCTCGTTCGGCTCGTTGAACAGCCGCAGGTGCCCAAACTCGTGCCATTCGCCCGGCCGGTTCTTGCAGCCGAGCACCATTTCGAGCCGGCCGGAAGGATTGAACCGGTAGGCCACGTGTGCCGCGACGTCCGTGGTCCAGATGTTGTCGTCCGCGTCGATGCGCAGCCCATGCGGCCGTTCGAACAGCCCGTCGCCGAAGCCCTGGACGAAATGGCCATCGGGATCGAACTCCATCACCGGCATCGGCCCGCGATGGATCACGAAGATATGCCCCTTGGAGTTGAACGCGACGCCGGACGTGCCGCCGAAGTTCGCCCCCGGCGGAAGCTTGAAGGATTCGGGAACCGCGATGTAGTCGAGCGGTGGAGGTGCCATTTGCGCCTGCTCGAAATGGAAACGAACAAGATGCCCTGCCGCAGAACCCCCGTTCCGCATGCGAGCCCCTTGTCCCGACATTGGTGCTAGCCGGGGACCAGCATACGGGATTTCGGGCGGACCGCCACCGGGCTCTGCCGGTTCCGAGCCGCTCGACTCTGCGGTGGGCCGTCCTATAGATAAGGAAAGGCTTCCAACATGCGGCGGGGAGGACGATGGCTATTCCGCAATTGCTTGTGCACGACAAGAAGGACACGGTCGGCGTGGTGGTGATCGAGGGCCTGAAAAAAGGCACCGACATGCTGTGCGTCGTCACCCACGACAACTCTTCGTTCAAGCTGAAGTCGAAGATGGACGTTCCGATCGGCCACAAGGTGGCGCTGGTCGACATCAAGAAGGGCGATACGGTCTGGAAGTACGGCCAGGACATCGGCATCGCCAAGGCCAGGATCGGCAAGGGCGAGCACGTTCACGTCCACAACGTCAAAACGAAGCGGTGGTGAGCGCCATGGCAAAGAAAGACAAGACATCCAAGAAGAACGGCAAGGCGGTTGCGAAGACGAGCGACTACGCCGATCTCGCCTTCCAGGGCTGGCGGCGCGAGAACGGCCGCGTCGGCGTGCGCAATCACGTGATCATCCTGCCGCTCGACGACCTGTCGAACGCGGCCTGCGAGGCGGTGGCCAACAACATCAAGGGCACGATGGCGCTGCCACACTCCTACGGCCGCCTGCAGTTCGGCGAGGATCTCGAGCTGCACTTCCGCACGCTGATCGGCACCGGCTCGAACCCGAACGTCGCCGCGGTGGTCGTGATCGGCATCGAAGACCAGTGGACCAAGCGCGTGGTCGACGGCATCGCCAAAACGGGAAAGCCGGTGACCGGCTTCGGCATCGAAGGCCATGGCGACATTGCGACCGTCGCCAAGGCGTCCCACGTCGCCAAGCAATACGTGCAGTGGGCCTCGGAACAGCAGCGCGAGGAGTGCGGCATCTCCGAGCTCTGGGTCTCGACCAAGTGCGGCGAGAGCGACACCACCACCGGCCTCGCCTCCTGCCCGACCGTCGGCAACATGTACGACAAGCTTATTCCGCACGGCATCTACGGGGTGTTCGGCGAGACCTCCGAGATCACCGGCGCCGAGCATCTCGCAAAAGCACGCGCGATCAACAAGAAGGTCGGCGACAAGTGGATGAAGACCTGGCAGGCCTACGAGGACGAGGTGATCCAGGCGCACAAGACCGACGACCTCTCCGACTCGCAGCCGACCAAGGGCAACATCGCCGGCGGCCTCACCACCATCGAGGAAAAGGCGCTCGGCAACCTCGAGAAGATCGGTCGCGAGTGCCGCTACATCGACGTGCTGAAGCCGGCCGAGGCGCCGCGCAAGGGCGCGGGCCTTTACTACATGGACACATCATCGGCCGCCGCCGAATGCGTCACCTTGATGGCGGCGGCAGGATACGCCGTGCACACCTTCCCGACCGGGCAAGGCAACGTGATCGGCAATCCGATCGTGCCGGTGATCAAGATCAGCGGCAATCCGAAGACCATCCGCACCATGGGCGAGCACATCGACGTCGACGTGTCCGGCATCCTGCGCCGCGACATGACCATCCCGCAGGCCGGCGACGCGCTGATCGACATGATCGTGCGCACCTCGAACGGCCGGCTCACCGCGGCGGAAGCGCTCGGCCATCGCGAATACGTGATGACCAAGCTTTACCGGAGCGCCTGATTGTTCTCTGTCATTCCGGGGCGTGAGCGAAGCTCACGAACCCGGAATCCAGACACACGCTCCACCGATTGCTTTTCTGGATTCCGGGTTCGCGCTTTCAGCGCGCCCCGGAATGACGGCTGAGGGATACTGCACGACATGCCGACGCTGACACTCCTCCAGGCCGAAGGGCTGGTGGTGCGCACGCTCACGCGCAACCGCACCAATGTCGACAACGCGCGAAGCGTCGCCCGCGCGCTGATCGGCGCCGAGGCCGATGGCCTGAAAGGTCACGGCCTTTCGCGGGTGCCGATGTACGCCGCGCAGGCGAAGGTGCGGAAGGTCGACGGCATGGCGCTGCCGCTGGTGGCGCGGCCGCGGCCCGGGCTGGTCACGGTCAACGCCGGTTATGGCTTCGCGTTTCCGGCGCTGGAAGCCGCGGAGGAACCGCTGCGCGACGCAGCCAAGACCCAGGGCGTGGCAGCGGCGGCCATCACGCGGTCGAGCCATGCCGGCGCCGCAGGCCAGCCGGTCGAGCGGCTCGCCCAGGCCGGACTTGTCGCGCTGATGTTCGTCAACACGCCGGCCGCGATGGCGCCGTGGGGCGGATCGAAACCGGTGTTCGGCACCAATCCGGTTTCCTTCGCCTGCCCCCTGCCCGGCCGTTCGCCGCTGGTGATCGACCTGTCGCTGTCGAAGGTCGCGCGCGGCAACGTGATGGCGGCGAAGCAGCGCGGCGAGCGGCTGCCGCCGGGCTGGGCGCTGGACGAGAAGGGCCAGCCGACCTCCGATCCCGACGCGGCGCTGCGCGGCACCATGCTGCCGGCCGGCGACGCCAAGGGCATTGCGCTGGCGCTGATGGTCGAGCTTCTGGCCGCGGGCATGATCGGCGCGAACTATGCCGCGGAAGCCTCGTCCTATCTCGACGCCGACGGCGCGCCGTCAGGCACAGGCCAGCTCATCATCGCGTTCGACCCGGGTGCGTTCGGCCATCACGCGCTCGGACGCTTCGGCGTGCTCGCGATGGCGATCGAAAGCCAGCAGGGCGCGCGATTGCCCGGCGAGCGGCGGCTGGCGCTGCGCACCAAGGCCAAGATTGAAGGCCTGACGATTTCCGACAAGCTGCTGGAAGAGATCGAGGCGGCCTAGCCACTCGGGCGGTCCCATCCCTCCCCGCGAGGGCAGGGCTATCGCTTTTGGCCGAACAGGCTGAGAAGGAAGCCATCGTCCCAGGCTGCGGCTTTGACTTTGCGGCGCATGGATATTTGCTCTGGGTGCGCTCGAAGCATGTTGAGTGCGAGCCGTCGCAGGACGGCGAGGTTCTCGGGTGCGTCGTCCTTTCTTGCGCGGTTGGCATCCTCGGCAAGGACGACGTCGAGAATCCAGTGCATCTGGTTCTCGATGGACCAGTGGGACCGGACGACGGCCAGGAGCCTGTCGGCTGCAAGGTATTTGGACAGAAGATAGTATCTCACGAAGGGCTTGTCTGCGGGACGCCCTTTGCACTTGCGCCGGGATGTGACTCTGGCAATAGCGGCAATGCCTGGAAAGTCATGCATCTCGGCGAGCTTGTTGTCGTGCATGACCGTCGCCCGTCGCGCTTCGCGGCGGTCGTGGGCGACCTCGTGAAGCTGGGTGGCTGTGTCGCGCTCACCGGCGCGGCCAAAGCGGCCTTCGACCGCCGTGAAGAGCTTGCCTTGGTTCTTCTTGAGCGCAAGCACGTAGTGGCCGCCTTGGTCCCGCACGGTCTTTGCAAAGGCGCGGCTGCAAAACAGTGCATCGGCCGTGACGATTTTGCGCTTCAGCCGCAGCATCTGGAGGACTTCCAGAGCCGCCTCGTGTTCATTCCTTCCCGGCGCCTTGCGCGAGGCCAGTGCCATGCGTGCCTTGGCGGCAAAGACGTTGATCAGGTGCATCGGCGTGGCGCTCTTGCCCCGCTCGTAGGCTCCACACAGCGACTTGCCGTCGATCGCGATCACGCCGTTCAGGTCCAGATTATGGAATTTGGCGAACGCCGCCATGAACTGCCGGAACACGCGCTCGAAGGCTTCCGGGTCGAGCATGCGAAAGATGTCGCTGAAGACGTCGTGGCTCGGGGTACCCTTCTCCAGCGGCAGAAAGCGGCGCAGCATCTCTATCTTGCGCCGGCCAAAGTCGGCCATGTCCGTGGCACTCTCGGCCCCGGACAGAACCGCCGCCAACGCAACAACCAGTATCTCCAGCAAAGGGTACGACGCATTGGCCGCACGAGGATCGCGCAACTTCCGGAAATGCTTCTTGAGCTTGCCCATCCGGCTCCCCTTTCAAAATCGGGAGCCTTCAGAATCCTGTTCGCAAATCAAAGCAATAGGTCGCAAAAGCCAAAAGCGATTCCCCTGCCCGCGAGGGGAGGGTGGCCGCGCAGCGGCCGGGTGGGGAGATGTTGCAGCCCGCCAGTCTATCGATTGCGCCGTGGCGACGTCAGCGATTTTTCTCTTGCAGCGACTTGCGGAGGGTTCTCCCCACCCCCGCGCTTCGCGCGGACCCTCCCCTCGCGGGGAGGGATGGCACCGCCTACACCGCCGCCTGCCTGCCCTGCAGCGGCAGCGGCTGATCGCCGAGCATGCCGTTGACGATCACCTTGCGCGCGGTGTCGAGATCGACCTTGTGCTGCTTCAGCAGATCGGCGGCGTCGCCGATGATCGCATCGACGTCCTGCTTGATCTTCAGACTCTTGTAGTGGTCCTCCTGGCTGAAGCCCATGCTTTCGCCGACCACTTCCAGGATGTTCATGATCCGGAACGGCCAGTCGCGCTCGTGCGCGCACAGCTCGCGATGATCGGAGTGATAGACGGCGACCAGCGCATCGACGCCGGCCTTTCGCGCGGCCTCCAGCTCGCGGAGCTGCAGCTCGGCCTTGAACTTCGGCAGCGTCGCCAGATTGACGCTCTGCAACCCGACCGCGGGCACGTCGAGCTTGACGATGCGGATGCCCGGAACGGCCGCAAGCAGTTCCTCGGCCGCTTCCATCACGCCGGCGATGCCGGGGTGCTTGTGCAGCGCCACCGTCATCTCGACGCGGTTCTTCAGGTACGGTCGGATCGCGTCGAGCCGCGCATGCAGGAAGCGCATGAACGGCGTCATGTCGAACGGTTTCGAACCGGTCGCGCGCTCGACGGTCGGCAGCACGGTCTCGCCGAACTGCATGACGCAGCTCGGGCACCAGGCCAGCACCTCGCCCGACTTCGACTGCGACAGCTTGTTGATGGTGTTGTTGGCGAAGCGGCCCAGCGTGTCGACATCGCCGGCGCGAAGCTGCGCGGTGCCGCAGCAGTGGGTCGGCCCGCCCATCACCTGATAGTCGGTGCCGATCTTGTCCATGATGTCGAGGCAGAGCAGCGCGATGTGCGGCGTCTTCAGCACGTTGCAGCCGGTGTAGAACACCACGTCGGGCAGCTCCGTGCGCGGCGCCTCCTTCGACGGCCGTTGCCCGAGCCGGATCAGGGCGTCCTCGGAAAGCTGCAGCCGCGACAGCACGCCGACGTCCTCGCCGACCTTGCGGAACTGGGTGACGGCGGCCTTGCGCCGGTCGGCGGGTTCGTTGCTGGCCTTCAACATCGACAGCCGCGCCATGGTCAGCAGGAAGCGCGGGTTGACGCCGTAGTCGCAGGCCTTGATGCACTCGCCGCTCGCCATGCAGGCCTTGGCCCACTTCTCGGATTCGGCGGGGCCTTTGCCGAGCCGGAGGATGTCGAGCACGCCGGACACCACGGCGACGGGATCGGCCTCGCCGAGGCCCGCGGGCGCGGCGATCGGACAGGCTTTGAAGCACGCGCCGCACTTGGTGCAGGCGTCGAGCATGTCGCCGATGCGGCCGGTGAGAGCTTCTTCGAATCCGGTGTTCTGCATCCAATTAGAATAGCTCAAAACCGGCCGGCCCGCGAGCGGACATGCAAGCGGACGTGGCTCGGCAGCCATTCAATTCGCTGATGGAACCTTCACCAGCTCGAATTCGAAACTGGTCTGCAGATCCTCGACCTGCGCCCGCGAAAGCCACATCGCCATCCAGCCGAGCCCGGGATGCTGGGTGGCGAACTGGATCACCGACTTCTGCGGAATGGCCTTCACGCTCCAGAGCAGGTTGTCGCCCTGATGCAGCCTGGCCGGATCGCTGGGCGGTTCAGCCGGATGAATCGGCGTCATCTTCGCGCGGACCGCGGCGAGATCGTGGATCAGCCGGTCGATATCGGTGGCGGAGAACTCGGCGGACGCTTTGCCGAGCGCGAGGTTCACGGCCGTGCCGTCCGGCGACAACGTGAGCGTGATGGATTTCATGTTGTTGTTCTCCGGCTGCTTCCGCCCCTATCCAATCGAAACCTGATGCTTCAGCGCGATCTCCTCGCCGCGCTTCGACGACTCGATGGCGGCAAGGCACACTTCCAGATTGGCCAGCCCCCAGCGTCCGTCGTGGATCGGCCTGGCCCGGCCGGCGATGGCTGCGGCGAATTCGTCGAGCACCAGATCGCGCGGGCTCTTGTCGTTGGGCACCGCGATCTCCTCGCGGCCGCGCTCAGAATAAACGTAAAGACCGTTCGGCGATTGGCGGATGTCGCCGCGCTCGCAGCTCACGACCGTCAGCCCGAAATGCGGCTGATGCGGCGCGCTGGCCGGGATCGCGTTCTTCGCGCGTTTGCGTTTGGCTTCAAGCTCGTCGGCCGCGGAGGCGACCGCGCGCTTGACGCAGCGGACGCTTCCCGATCGGCTCGGTGAAGCCCCATTCGGTCACGTCCGAGATCAGCTCCGTGGTCGAGAAATAGCCGTAGCCGTTATAGACCGCGGTGGCCGCCGCGCCGTCGGCGAACTGCAGGGTGACGGTGTGCGCGCCGATCGAGCGGCGGTTCGGATCCCAGTCGAACGCAGTTGCCCGCACGCTCCTGACCAGTCCGCCGCCGAGCAGCCGGATGATGTCGAACTGGTGCGAGCCCTGGCGGAACGTGACGCCGCCGCCGAGCGCGATCTCGAACTCGTCGGGCCGCCGCGGCCGGTACATCCAGTCGGTGAAATTCCAGGTGTGGATCATGCGCACGCGGCCGAGCCGGCCGCTCGCGACAATCTCCCGCATCGCCTGGATCGGCCGGTCGTAGCCGTGGGCATGGCCGACCACGAGGGAAACCCCGGCGCGTTCGGCAGCGGCGATCATCGCCTGCGCCTCGTCCAGGCGGATTGCCATCGGCTTTTCGGTCAGCACATGTTTGCGAGCGGTGAAGGCCATTCCGGCATGATCGGCATGCAGTTCCGTCGGCGTGGCAATGTAAACGGCGTCGAGATCGGCGCCGGCCAGCATCGACGGAATATCCGCATAGTCCGATGTGCCTGTTTCGGCGGCAACCGATTCCCTGATGTCGGCGACCGGATCGGCAAACGCTGCCAGCTCGAACTCGGCATGACCGCGAATCGCCGGCAGGAACGCGCGCCCCGCGGCGCCCATCCCGACAATCCCGATCTTGAACTTGGCAGCCATGCTGGCGTCGCGGGCCTCTGCTGGTCACGTTCGCGTCGCGAGAGTAAACTATCGGCGCGAAGCAGGAGAAGAGACGAATGCTGACGGCGGTGCAGAACGAATTGCTGACCCGGGTCGGGGCCGGCACGCCCTGCGGCGAGATGATGCGCCGCTACTGGCACCCGATCGCGGCGATCTCCGAGCTTGAAGGCAAATGGACCAGGCGGGTCCGGCTGCTCGGCGAGGACCTCGTGCTGTTCCGCGACAAGCAGAACCGCATCGGCTTGATCACCGAGGCCTGCCCGCACCGCAGAGCCTCGCTGGCGCTCGGCATCCCGACCGACGACGGCATCCGCTGCCCCTATCACGGCTGGGAGTTCGGCCACGGCGGCCAGTGCCTCGCCCAGCCGAACGAGCCGGAAAAGAGCTCGTTCCGTCACAAGATCACGACGCCGGCCTATTCGGTCGAGGAAATGGGCGGAATGTTCTGGGCCTATATGGGCCCGGCCGAGACTAAGCCGCTGCCGCCGCGCATCGACGGCTTCGTCACCCCTGGCACCATCCGGATGCTCGGCAAGACGCTCATCCCGGTGAACTGGCTGCAGATCATGGAGAACTCGCTCGACCCCATTCACACCGAATGGCTGCACGGGCACACCTACGAGTTCATCAAGGCGCAGCAGGGCAAGACCACCAAGGTCGCGATCAGCACGCGGCACGAGAAGATCGCGTTCCGCGAGTTCGAGCACGGCATCACCAAGCACCGCCTGCTGGCCGGCCACTCCGAGGACTCGGACGACTGGCGGATCGGCCACCCGGTGGTGTTCCCGAACATTCTTTCGGTCGGCAACGGCGACGAGGCTTCGCGCTACTACGCGTTCCAGATCCGCGTGCCGGTCGACGACACGCATACGCTGCATCTCTGGTACACGGCCTATGTGCCGCCCAAGGGCGAGACGGTCGCGCCGGAGCTGCTCGACAAGGTGCACGTCTATGACGTGCCGCTGCGCGGCGCGGACGGCGAGTTCATCATGGACAACATCGACGGCCAGGACATGGCGGTGTGGGTGACGCAGGGCCCGATCGCCGACCGCACCCAGGAAAACCTCGGCGCCTCCGACAACGGCATCGCGCTTTATCGCCGCGTGCTGCGCCGCGAGATCAAGAAGGTCGAGGAAGGCCTCGATCCGATGTTCACGTTCCGCGACGCCGCGGCGAACCAGCGCATCGACCTGCCGAACGAGCGCAAGAAGCATCACAACAGCGAGGGCATGCGAAGCTGGATCATGCGCACGCACGCGGCCTATTCGCCGATCGCGGAAGACCTGATCCGGATTTTCGAGGCGCACAAACCGGCGTCGCAGCCGCTGCGCGCCGTCGGCTAGTTCACCGCTGTCATTCCGGGGCGCGCCCGTAAGGGCGTTCCACGCGCGTCTTCGACGCGCTATGGGCGCGAACCCGGAATCCAGCGACAGGAAACGGTGTTTGTATCTGGATTCCGGGTTCGGCGCTTCGCGCCGCCCCGGAATGACTAGGGGGATAGCGTGAGTGATACTGCGAATGTTCCCGAGACCACCCGCCTTCTGGCCGAGCAGGCCGGGCTTGCGAAGGCGCTGAAGCTGTTTCCGGATGGCGTGAAGGCCGCGGCCGAGCGGGGCTTGAGGCCGGTCGGCGATCCGCCGAAGGGCCACGTGCCGACCGCCTCGCCCGCTCCGGTGTTCAACCCCGCCGCATTCGAGCAGAAAAAATGACCGATCTCGCCTGGCTCACCGTTGCGGAAGGCGCGGCGCTGCTGCGCGCGAAAAAGCTTTCACCGTTGGAATGGACGCGCGCGCTGCTCGACCGGATCGCCGCGATCGACGGGCACTATAACGCCTTCGTCACCGTGACCGCCGACAAAGCGCTGGCGCAGGCAAAGACCGCCGAGGCCGAGATCGCCAAGGGCCAGTGGCGCGGGCCGATGCACGGCGTGCCCTATGCCGCGAAGGACATCTTCGACATCGAAGGCATGGCAACGACCTGCCATTCCAAGATCCGGCAGAACCATCGCGCTGCATCCGACGCGTTCGTCATTCGCAAGCTCAACGACGCGGGCGCGGTGCTGCTCGGCAAGGCCGCGCTGCACGAGTTCGCGACCGGCGGCCCGGCGTTCGACCTGCCCTGGCCGCCGGCGCGCAACCCCTGGGACCGCAACCGCCATCCCGGCGGCTCGTCGAGCGGATCGGGCGCGGCGCTGGCCGCGGGCCTGGCGCCGGCGGCGCTCGGCACCGACACCGGCGGCTCGGTGCGCAATCCCGCGACCTGTTGCGGCATCGTCGGGCTGAAGCCCACCTACGGCGCGATCAGCCTCAACGGCGTCTTCCCGCTGACCCATTCGCTCGATCACGTCGGTCCGATGACACGCACGGTCGAGGACAACGCGATTTTCTTTCATGCCATCGCGGGCCATGATCCGGATGACGCGACCAGCACGGCACGCGCTGCCGGCGACTGCCTGAAGGACCTCAAGACCGGCATCAAGGGCCTTCGCATCGGCCTGATCGAGCATTTCTACATCGAGGATGCCGCAGCCGATCCCGAGCAGGTGAGCGCGATCGCGGCTGCCACGGACGTGCTGCGCAGGCTGGGCGCAGACGTGAAGACGATCCGGCTTTCGCCGCTGCCGCTGTGGACCGACTGCAACCGGACCATCCATGCGGCCGAGGCCTACGCCATCCACGAGCACGATATCCAGACGCGGCCCGAGGACTTCTCGCTGCTGACGCGCAACCGTATCCTGCCCGGCGCTTTCGTCTCGGCGGCCAAGTACATCAAGGCGCAGCAGCTTCGCGCGGCGCTCAGCCGCGAGTTCGCCGAGGCGACGCGCGATCTCGACGCCGTCATCACACTGTCGAGCCTGTGGCTCCCCTGCCGGATCGACGATCCGGCGGCGGTCGCGAAAACCTACGACCAGCAGTGCCGGCTGGTGTTCAACGTCACCGGATCGCCCGCGATCTCGGTGCCGACCGGCCGCAGCAAGGACGGACTCCCGCTTGCCATGCAGATCGCCGGCCACGCGTTCGGCGAGCCGGTGATTTTCCGCATCGCGCAGGCCTATTGCGAAGCGGCAAACACCTGCATCGGCGCGGACGCCGCCACGCAGCCGCCCATACTGGAAGCCGCGCGCACCGCCGCCGAATAGCTACGGCGTCGCGAGCCCGAGCCGCCTGATCAACTCGCCCTTGAACTTGTAATCGGCGCGGGTCTGCGCCTCGAACTGCGCGCTGTCGAGGTAGACGATGGCCTGCCCGGTGTTGCCGGTGACGCGCAGCACCGTTTCGCTTTTCACCGCGTTGGCGCAGCCGCGCTCGAGCGCCGACTTCACCTCGACCGGCAGACCCTTGGGCGCGAACACGCCGTTGTGGCCCGGCGGCACCGAGGTCGCGACGCCCAGTTCCTTGGCGGTCGGCACGTTCGGGTAAGCCGGATGGCGTTTGTCGGAGAACATGATCAGCGGCCGGATGGTGTCGTTGCCGCGGATCGAGGAAACCGCGGCAACGCCGAAATCGATGTCGCCCTTGATCAGCACCGGCAGCATCACGCCGTCGCCGCGGAACGGCAGGTGCTGAACCTTGAACTTCAACGCATCGGCCAAATTCTCGCCGGACAGATGCGGGATCGATCCGATGCCGGCGTGCCCGAAGGTGAGACCTTCAGGCTTGCCTTTCGCAGCGTCGAGCAGATCGTTCGCGGTCTTGAATTTCGAGTTCGGGCCGACCGCGATGGTGAACACGTTCTCGAACACCTGGCAGATGTATTCGAATGAATCGGCGGTGTAGCGCACGCCTTTGATCAGATACGGCGCATTGGCGATCGGCGTGGAAGGGCTGAAGGAGATCGTGTGGCCGTCGGGCGCGGCGCCCGCAAGCTGGGTGAAGCCCAGCGTGCCGGCCGCGCCGTCGCGATTGACCGCAACCACCGTCTGTCCGAGTTGCTCGCCGAGCGACGCGCCCATGGCGCGGGCGATCAGGTCGACGCCACCGCCGACCGCGAAGGGAATGATGAGGTCGATATTGCGCGACGGATATTTCTGCTGCGCCGTCGCCGCCGTGCACAGTGTCAGCACCAGCGAAAACGTCGTCACCATCCTTGCAAGCATGCGTGTTCCTCTCGGCAGCCTTCTCGTGAGGCGTTTTGAAACGCTAGGCGCGCGGTCTATCCTCGTCAATGCCGCCTCAGTTCAACGGTCCAGGACACTGCCATGCCGCGCCGCATCATCGACATTTCGATTCCGCTGGAAGCCGACGTCGCCAGCGATCCGCCGCTGGCGCTGCCGAAGATCCAGTACATGCGCCACGACCAGACCTTCGAGCGCATCGCCTCGTTCTTTCCCGGCCTGCAGAAGAGCGACCTTCCGGACGGCGCCGGCTGGGCGCTGGAGAAGGCGGAGATCACCACGCACAACGGCACACATCTCGACGCGCCGTATCATTTCCATCCGACGATGGATCACGCGCTCGGCGCGCCCAAGCCCGCCGCCACCATCGATCAGATTCCGCTGGAGTGGTGCTTTCAGCCCGGCGTGAAGCTCGACTTCCGGCATTTTTCCGACGGCTACGTGGCAACTGCCAAGGACGTCGAGACCGAGCTCGAGCGCATCGGCCATGCGCTCAAGCCGCTGGAGATCGTCGTCGTCAACACCAGCGCCGGCGCGAAATACGGCAAGCCGGACTATGTCGATTCCGGCTGCGGCATGGGCCGCGAGGCGACACTCTATCTCACCGAACGCGGCGTCCGCGTCACCGGCATCGACGGCTGGAGCTGGGACGCGCCATTCAGCTTCACCGCGAAGCGCTACGCCACGGATCGCGACCCGAAGATCATCTGGGAGGGCCACAAGGCCGGCCGGGACATCGGCTACTGCCATCTGGAAAAGCTGCACAATCTCGAAGCGCTGCCGCCGTCCGGGTTCACCGTCGCGTGCTTTCCGGTGAAGGTGAAAGGCGGCTCGGCAGGCTGGACACGGGCCGTCGCCATCCTCGACAATTGAGCAAAATCATCCGGGAGGACGAGTTGACCACCTATCCGCGCGACCGCTTTTCTTATTCATCGCCGTTCACGCGGCCCAGGCTCAAGCTGCCCGGCAAGGGCCGCATGATCGTCTGGTCGGTGGTCAACATCGAGGAATGGGAAATCACCCGGCCGATGGCGCGCCAGCTTTCGATCGCGCCGCAGGGCCAGAGCGCGATTCCCGACATGCCGAACTGGACCTGGTACGAGTACGGCATGCGGGTCGGCTTCTGGCGGCTGATGCGGGCGCTGAAGAAGGCCAAGGTCACGCCAACCATGTCGCTGAACGCCAGGGTCTGCGAGACCTATCCGGAGGCGACCGCTGCCGCGCGCGACGCCGGCTGGGAGTTCATGGCGCACTCTTATGTGCAGATGCCGATCCAGCAGATCGCCGACAAGCAGGCGGAGATCATGCAGCAGTCGATCGACATCCTGCAGAAATTCACCGGCAAGTTCCCGTACGGCTGGCTCGGGCCGGGCCGCGGCCAGATGTTCGACACGCTGGATTACGTCGCCAAGGCGGGCTTCACCTGGTTCGGCGACTGGGTGCTCGACGACCAGCCGATCTGGGTCAAGACCGCGCACGGGCCGGTGCTGGCGATCCCCTACAGCGCCGAGATCAACGACATCACCATGATGGTGTCGCACCACCACGAGTCGGACGTGCTGTTCAACCGCACCAGGGATGCGTTCGACCGGCTGTATCTTGAGAGCAAGGAGTTCGACCCGCATCCTCGCCATCGGCGTGCACCCTTACGTCACCGGGCAGGCGCACCGCATCAAATATTTCGAGCAGCTCTACGCCTACATCAACAAGCACCCGGGCGTGGTGCATTGGACCGGCCAGCAGATCCATGACTGGTACGCAAACAGGTGCCGAAGCCCAAGGACTGACAGCGGGATGACCAGGGGGTGACAGCATGACGTCGGCAACACGAAGGTTTGCAATCGCTGCAATTGCGTTCGCGCTTGCGGCAAGCACCGCTCAGGCGCAATCCGATTATCCCAACAACACCGTCCGCATCGTCGTCGAACTCGGCGCCGGGCTCGGCGAACAACTCCACCTCCCGCGTTCTGGGTGACCGGCTGAGCAAGATCTGGAACCAGCCGGTGGTGACGCTGAACCAGCCGGGCGCCGGCGGCGGCATCTCGGCCAAGGTCGCGTCGCAGTCGCCGGCCGACGGCTACACGCTCTATATGCCGTCGACCTCGGTGTTTCTCGCCCTGCCGGGAGGGCCCGGCGTCGCCCCGAACATGCCGGTCGAGCTGCCGCGCGATTTCGAATCGGTCTCCTACATCCTGGAGCAGCCGCTCTACATCGGCGCCTCGCACAAATCCGGCATCAACACCGTGGCCGACGTGATCCGGATGGCGAAGGAAAAGCCCGGCCAAGTCACTTATGCCGCGACCGGGCGCGGCCGGCTCACGCATCTCACCATGGAGCTGCTGCAGGCGCGCACCGGCATCAAGCTGCAGCTTGTGCCCTATGCGGGTGGACCCGCGCAGGCGATGAACGACGTGATGAGCGGCCGCGTGCCGCTGGTGCTGGACGGCTATGCCGGCCTCGCGCCCGCCATCAAGGGCGACCTGATCAAGGGACTCGCCTCGACGGCATTGAAGCGGCCGCCCGGGTTCGAGAACCTGCCGACCGTCGCCGAGACCGTGCCGGATTTCTTCGTCGGCGCCTGGACCGTGCTGCTGGCGCCCAAGGGCACGCCCGAGGCGATCCTGCGCAAGGTGCACAACGACATGCGCATCGTGCTGGACGACCCCGATATCCGGGCCAAGCTCGCGCTCAACGGCGGCTACGTGCGGCACATGACGTCGCCGGAGCTCACCGCCTTTGTCCAGAACGAGCAGAAGACCTGGCGGCCGATCCTGGAACAGGTCGCGAAAGAGGCGCGAAAGTAGAGTACGGCTTCTCTCTCTCCGCCCTCATCCTGAGGAGCGGGCGCAGCCCGCGTCTCGAAGGACGAGGGCGGGCACTGTGACGGCGTCCGATCTCGGGTTTACCCGAGATCGGCAACTTGAGAACGCAAGTCGGGTTTACCCGACTTGCGGCCTTCGAGACGCGTTGCTTCGCAACGCTCCTTAGGATGAGGCCGGAAGAGTTCGGAGCTAGCCAAACAGCTTCGCCTTCGCCTCCTCGGCCGCCTGTTCCATGGTCATGAACACCGCGCCGTCCTTCGCAAGCTTCTCGACCAGATCCTCCAGCGCCAGCATCCGATAGCCGCGGCCGATGACGTAAGGGTGCATGGTGTAGGTCAGCACGCCCCAGTCCACCGTCTTTTTCATGTAGGTGAATTCGTCGTACCAGCTTTGCATCACCGCGCGCGCCGGCTGCAATCCGGGCGCCACCGTCTGCGGCGTACGGATGAACTCGAAATGCGGATGGTCGTCGAGCGACCATGAGATCGGCATTTCGATCAGCGAGGTTTCCTCGCCGAAGCCGTAGGGCTTGCCGAGCTCGACCTTGTCGCCGCGCCGCGCCCGATACGGGATGTAGTCGCCGCCCATCAGGCTCGAGTCGTAGAGAAAGCCGTGCTTGATCAGGAGATCGATGGTGTGCGGGCTGAGGTCCCATGACGGCGAGCGGTAGCCGCGCGCGGTGTGGCCGGTGAGCTTCCTGATGTTCTCGTTGGCGCGGACGAGATCGGCCTCCTCCTCGTCGCGGGTCTGGTTGGCGTTCGGGATATGCGCCCACGAATGATGGCCGATCTCGTGGCCGCCCTCGACCACCGCGGCGCTTTCCCTCGGCCAGCTCTCGATGGTGAAGCCCGGCGTGAACCAGGTGCCCTTGATGCCGCGCTCCTTCATGAATTTGAGGATGCGATCGCACGCGACCCTGCCGCCGAACTCGCCGCGCGACAGCGGCGTCGGCGTCGTCATGCCGCGGGCGATGAAGCCGGACTGGGTGTCGAAATCGAAGGTCAGGCAGACGATGTGACGCGGCATGGCTGGTGCGGGGAATTTCCGTTGGACAAGAGCAGGTAAGCTACGACTATAACACCCGTCATGACCACACATACGATCGGCATCATCCTCAACGGCGCGACCGGGCGCATCTGCTCCACCCAGCACGTCGCCAATGCGCTCGGGCCGATCCGCGACGAAGGCGGGCTTGCCGTGGGCCAAGACCGCATCGTGCCGCGGCTGATGCTGGTCGGCCGCAACGCCGAGAAGCTCGCCGCGGTTGCGCAAAAGCACAATGCCGAATCGACCACCGATCTCGACAAGGCGCTGGCCGATCCGGCCTTCACGGTGTTCTTCGACGCCGCCGCGACCTCGCAGCGCCAGGGCGTGCTGGAAAAAGCGATCGCCGCGGGCAAGCACATCTATTCCGAGAAGCCCGTGACGCTGACGGTCGACAAGGGGCTGGAGCTGCTGCGCGCCATCAAGGCGCGCGGGCTGAAGCACGGCGCGGTCGAGGACAAGCTCGGCCTGCCCGGCTTTCAGAAGCTCGCGAAACTCGCGGCGTCGGGCTTCTTCGGCCGGGTCACCGGGTTTCGCATCGATTTCGGCTGGTGGGTGTTCGACGGCACCGAGGTGCCGTGCCAGCGGCCGAGCTGGAACTACCGCAAGAAGGACGGCGGCGGGCTGATCCTCGATATGTATCCGCACTGGCGCTACGTCATCGAGAACACGCTCGGCCCGATGCGCCGGGTCATCAGCTCGCTGTCGACGGCGACGCCCGCACGGATCGACGAGCAGGGCGCGCGCTACGACGTGGACGTCGACGACAACGCCGCGACGCTGATCGAGCTTGAGAGCGGCGCGACCGGCACGATCCTGTCGTCCTGGGCGACGCGGGTGCGCCGCGACGATCTCCTGACGTTCCAGATCGACGGCACGAATGCCTCGGCCGTTGCCGGCCTGCACCGCTGCCACACGATCACCAGCGCGCAGACGCCGCGCACCGCCCACTTCAGCATCGCCACCGACCTCAACATCGACTATCGCGCCGGCTGGCAGGAGGTCGCCGATCCGGGGCCGTTCAAGAACCCGTATCGCATCGGCTGGGAGAATTTCCTGCGCCATCTCGTGACCGGCGCGCCGATGCAGGCGGATTTCGCCGCCGGCATCCGTGACGTGCAGTTCGCCGAGGCCTGCTATCGCAGCGTAAAGGACGGAAAATGGGTCAGTCTCGCACCGCTCTCGTAACCGGCACGTCGGCGGGTCTCGGCCGCGCCATTGCGGTCGCGCTGGCGCAGCAGGGCTATGACCTGGCGCTGACCGAACTCAGCACCGACGCGCTGAAGGACACGCTGGCCGATCCGGCGATTGCCGAACGCAAGGCCGTGCCGGTCGCGCTCGACCTTCGATCGCAGGACAGCATCAAGGCTGCATTCGAGAAAGCGGCAAAAGAATTCGGCGACATCGACCTGCTGGTCAACAATGCCGGGCGCGCGCTGCTGAGGCCCGTCGTCGAGGTCACCGACGCCGAATGGGACGACGTCATCGACACCAACCTCAAGGGCGCGTTCTTCCTCTCGCAGCTGTTCGGCCGCGCCTGCATCGCCAAAGGCCGGCCCGGCGCCATCGTCAACATGGCATCGACCCACGGCATGACCGGCATCGCCGGGCGCTCGGTCTACGGCATCTCCAAGGCCGGCCTGATCCAGATGACGCGGATGCTGGCGATCGAATGGGCCGACAAGAACATCCGCGTCAATGCGATCGCGCCGACCACCGTGATGACGGAATCGCGCCAGCAGTTGCTGAGCGATCCGAAAGCGCGGGCCAATGCGCTGGCGCGCATTCCGTCCGGACGCTTCGCCACAGCCGAGGAAATCGCCGCCGCCGTGGTCTATCTCGCGAGCCCGGCTGCGGCGTCCGTCACCGGCCATACGCTGCCGGTCGATGGCGGACTGACGGCGCAGTAACGGACTGGATCGCAGCGGAAGGTCTACCGGCGCTTCTTCGGCCGCGTGTCGGCCGGAGCGAGCCAGCGCTTGTGGAGCTTTTGTGCAAGCTTGCGGTCCACCGACGGCATGATCAGCCGGTTAAAAGCATTCTGCACCTGCGCATACTCGACCTCGCACCCCGCGGCGCGTTCTTCCGGGAGAAAGCCCTTGGACACGAAGTCCGCGAACAACTCCTTGTTCGCCCCGTAGGCGAGGCACAGAACGTTGTAGAACCGTTGCGACGGCGTTCCGTGCTCGTCGGCGAATTTCTTCAGCGGCATCGACACGGTCGGTGATTGAAGGTCACCCTTGTACTGATAGGCGTTGCCCATGATCAGCCGGCGCGCCTCGTCCTTTTCCATCTTCAACATGATGTAGACCGAGAACTGATCGGCGGCGTCCTCCTCGCGCCCGAACAGGGGAACATTCAGCATCTCGAAAACCGCGTGACCGGCCTCGTGCAGAAACACATCGACGACCGGACCGATCAGCGTATCGATCGGCGCGATGCCGGCCGGCGTGGTCTGATCGGGAACGTTCTTCCAGACCTCGTCGAGATATTCGTAACAGACGGTGACCGACTCGCCGTCATACCAGGCGTTCGATACGCCGTCGCAGCCCTGGGTCCTGATCAGAAGTTTTCGCGGCAGGCGGATCGGACTGAGCAGTACCTTGATCTTCTCCAGCGTGCGCTGCTCCTTCACGAGTTCCAGCACCTGCCGATGCTCGGGTGATTTCGGAGCGGCGTACTCGATTTCGATGCGATCGGTATTTGCCGGCCTGGCGGGCCTGGCGTGCTGTGCCGACGCCGACGATGCGGCAACAAGAGCACACGTGCCAACCAGGGCGCGCAGAAACGTCCCAACCATGCTTGCCTCCTTGTCCGCCCGTTCAGGCGGCTGCAGACTTCCCGATTGCCGCGTTGACCCGCGGCAGAACCTGCTCGGCCATCAGCTGCATCGAGCGTTTTGCCAGCGCCGGATCGGCCCAGTCCATCCCGGCATAGACGATCTCGCCGAAATCGCCGATCTCCTCCCGCAAGGCAAGAAGCTGATCCACCACCTTGTTGACGCTGCCGTGGATCACGCAGTTGTCCATCACGTAGTCCAGCGTGATCTCGTCGTCAGGCTGGTCCTTGTGGCTCTTGAAGACATAGGCCCGCTTGCCGCGCTTCATCTTGAACAGCATCTGCGACCAGTAGAACTCGTAAGGATTGCCGTTTCCGGTGCGGCTGTAACGCTCCGCGGTCTTGTCGTCGTCGGCAACGCAGATGGTGCGCGCCACGCGCCAGTCCTTCACGTCGGGCTTCACGCCCGCCTCGGCCTTGCCCTTGGAGTAATTCTCCCAGTGCGACTTGAGATGCTTCGAGAGCAGGAAGTTCGCCGACAGCGGATGGAAGTCGCGCTTTCCCATCAGCACCACGCCCGGCGAGAACGGCGCCACCACGGTGCCGACGATTTCCGGGCGCGGCTTCTGATACGGCTTGCCCATGTATCCCACGCCGATCTCCAGCGCCTGGGTGCGCGCCGTGGAAACCTTGAAGCGGTTGTCCGGGAAGTCGATGTCGTAGGGCGGATCGCGCTCCCAGATCGCCAGGATCACGTCGATCGCCTCGGCGAACATCTTGTTGCGGTCCTGCTCGAGAATGCCAAGCACCTCGGCATCGGACGGCAGCGCGCCGGGACTGACCCCGAAGATGAAGCGCCCCTGCGACAGATGATCGAACATCGCCGCCTGCTGGGCAATCACCACGGGATGGATCTGCGACAGGTTGGTCGTGCCGGTGGCGAGCTTGATCTGTTTGGTGTCGGAGATCAGCGTGGCATTGAACATCATGCTCGAGGTGATGTTCTCGGCCTTGTCGGTGAGGTGCTCGCCCATGAAGGCGTCGTAGAAGCCGAGCTTGTCGGCGAGGACTATCGCCTCGCGGTCCTCCTGCAGCGTCTCGGCCCAGGGACGCTCCAGCGGATGCACCGGCATCGTGAAGTAACCCAGTCTCATTCTCGATCTCCGCCTTGCCGTCCGCTAAAGTCACCGGACCCGGACGCAACTCCTGTAATGTCTTATCTTGAAACCTGTCCGGCCGCCATCCAAGGGCCACAACCCAGGCCAGTACCCCGAGTCAGTACCCAGTCAGTACCCAAGCCAGTATCCGGGCGAGTACCTATGAAAACCTTGCGCTTTGCCACAGCCCTCCTTCTCGCGCTGGTTGCCGCGCCCGCGGCGGCCGAAGACCTGGTCCGCCTGAACACCTTTCCGACCGCACGGTCGCTGCCGTTCTTTGTCGGCGTCGAGAAAGGCCTTTTCGCGAAACACGGCATCAAGCTTGAATTTGAGTTTACCGAAAGTTCCAGCGCCCAGCGCCAGGGCTTGGCGAACGGCAAATTCGAGGTGGTGCATTCGGCGGTCGACAATGCGCTCGCCATGATCGAGGTCGCCAAGGTCGACGTGGTGATCGTCTCGGGCGGCGACGGCGGCACCAACGAGTTCATCGTCGGGCGGGGCATCAATTCGTTCGCCGATATCCGCGGCAAGGCGCTGGTCACCGACGCGCCCAACACCGCCTATGCGCTCCAGGCGAAGAAAATCCTTCTGCGCAACGGCCTGAAGGACGGCGTGGACTACCGGATCAATGCGGTCGGCGCCGGCCCGTTTCGCCTCAAGGCCATGCTCGAAGGCGGCGACAACGCCGCGGCGATCATGAACCTGCCGTTCTCGGCGCAAACCATCGATGCGGGATTGAAGAGCCTCGGCCGAACGGTGGACCTGCTCGGGCCGTACCAAGCGGGCGGCGCGTTCGTACTGCGCGCCTGGGCCAGGGCCAATCCCGAGGTTCTCGAACGCTATCTCGCGGGCTATGTCGAATCGCTGCGCTGGGTGCTGGACAAGACCAACCGCGACGAGGCCATTGCGCTGCTGATGAGCAAGCGCAATCTGTCCCGCTCGCTCGCCACCCGCAGCTACGACCTGATGATCGAGCCGGGCTTCGGCTTCAACCCCGACGCCAGGCTGAGTGTTGAAGGCTTCGACAATGTGCTGAAGCTGCGGCAGGAGGTCGAAGGCGGGCCGGTGCCGGATCCGGCGAAGTATCTCGATCTGTCCTACTACGACCGCGCCCTGAAACGGGTCGGCGCCAAATAAATCCTCGTTCGGAGTTCAAAATCTCAATGCTCAAACGCTCGTCCGACAACCGTCTCAACGGCGCGCAGGTCATCGTCGATTACCTCATCCGGGAGAAGGTGCCCTACGCCTTCGGCCTGTGCGGCCACGGCAACATCCAGTTCATCGACGCGCTGCACGAGCGGCAGAGCGACATCAAGACCATTTCGGTGCATCACGAGAGTGTCTGCGGCTTCATGGCGGATGCTTATTATAGGGTGAAGGGCCAGCCGGTCGCGACCTTCACCTCCTGCGGTCCGGGTTCGGCCAACCTGCCGATCGCGCTCGCGGGCGCCTATCTCGATTCCATTCCCTTCCTCGCCGTCACCGGCAACGTGCCGACCTCGCAGTTCAACCGCGGCGCGTTCCAGGAGATGTACCGGCAGGGCGCGGCTGATTTTCCCTCCACGGTCCGCTCGATCTGCAAGCGGGTGTACCAGCCGACCCGCGGCGAGCAGGTGCCGCAGGCGGTGCGGCTGGCCTGGAAGACCATGGTGACAGGCCGGCCCGGGCCGGTCGTGCTCGACGTGCCGTTCGATGTGTTTCTCGAGTCCGCCGCGGAAGAGACGCCGAAGCCGGAGGAATGGAGCGCCAACATCTCGTCGCGCTGCGGCGCCGATCCCGACGGCGTGAAGAAGGCCGTCGACATGCTGCTCAAGGCGGAGCGGCCGGTGATCCTGGTCGGCCAGGCCGTGAAGCTTGGCGGCGCGACGGCCGACCTCCTGACGCTGGCCGAGAAACTGCAAATCCCGGTCGGCCATTCGATGAACGGCATTGGCGCCATCGACACGCACCATCCGCTGTCGCTCGGCCTGGTGTCGCGCGGCGGCGCCCTTCAGGCGAACGGCGCGACCCGGCAGGCCGACGTTCTTCTGTCGCTGGGCGCGCGCTTCGACGACCGCACATCGAGCTCGTGGATTCCCGGCTACTCGTTCACCATCCCGCCGACCAGGCTCATTCACGTGGACATCGATCCGGAAGAGATCGGCCGCAACTATCCGGTGGCGCTCGGCCTGATGGCCGACGTGCGCACTTTCGTTCGGCAGGTGCTGGCCGAACTCGAGACACGGAAGGGCGTGGCGGACGCCGCGGCGTCGCGCAAGAAATGGCTCGCCACCATCGACGGCATGCGTCAGGAGTGGAACAGGTTCATCGCGCCGGGCTTCGTCGACGACTCGTCGCCGATCCACCCGCAGCGCGCCGCCGCCGAAATCGACAAGGCGCTGCCCGACGACGCGATCATGGTCAGCGACATCGGCGTGCACCACAACTGGCTCCTGCAGTTCTGCAAGCCGAAGCGGCCCGATTCATTCATCGGCACCATGGGCTTCGGCGCCATGGGTTTTGGTGTCGCGGGCGTGCTGGGCGCGAAATTCGCTGCGCCGGACCGCCCTTGCGTCTCGGTGTGCGGCGACGGCGCGTTCTTCATGCACGCGAACGTGCTCGGCACCGCGGTCGAATACAATCTGCCGGTCGTCTGGGTGGTGTGGAACAACTACGCCTATGCGTCGATCCGCGGTTTGCAGCGCGGTTATCTCGACGGCCGCGAGCTGGCCACCGACTTCAAGCATCCCGAGACCGGCAAGCCCTACAATCCGGACTTCGCCGCGATGGCGCGCTCGGCCGGCGTCGAGGGCGTGCGCGTCGACCGCGCCGCCGACATCGGCGAGGCGATCCGCAAGGGCATCGCCGCCAACAAGCCTTATCTCATCGATGTCAACATCAACGCCGACCAGAACCCCGGCGGCGCGGGCGTGTGGGAGCTTCCCGGCCTCGGCGTCAGCAAGGTGGCGATCGGCGGCCGGTACCAGCCATAGTGAGAATTGGAATTGGGGAGTGAAAGCATGTCCGTGAAAATTCCGGAAGAAGCCAAGAACTTCAAGCTGCTGGGTCACGATGCGTCGGCGGCGTGGGGCGGCGGCTCGATCGTCGAAATCCACAAGGGCTTCGCCTATGTCGGCGCGGTCGGCTCGGCGTCCTACAACGGACCCGAAGGCTTCACGGTCCACGACGTGCGCGATCCGCGCAATCCGAAGAAGGTCGCCGAGGTGAAATCGCCGCCCGGCGTGCACTCGCACAAGCTGCGCGTGGTCGACGGCGATTTCCTCTATGTGAACTCCGAGCGGCTCGGCGGCGATGCCGGACGCAACGCCCGCACCGGGCTGTTCATCTTCGACATCAGCAAGGGCGGCGAACCGAAGCAGGTCGGCTTCTACGACCTGCCGGGCACCGGCCCGCACCGCTTCGGCGTCGACAACAAGCGCAAGCTCGCGATGCTGCCGAACAACGCGCCGGGCTGGAACGGCCGCGTGATCTGGACGCTCGACATCTCCGATCCGCTCAAGCCCGAGGTGATCAGCCAGTTCGGCCTGCCGTGGATGAAGGCCAACGGCGACGGCGACTTCGGCAGCGCGCAGCCGCACGAGGAGGCCGTCACCCTGCACGGCCCGCCGACCATCCGCGGCAACCGCATGTATTGCGCGTGGTGGGGCGGCGGCATTTCGGTGATCGACTGCTCGGAGCTGAGCAACATGAAGCTCGTCGGCCATCTGTCGTGGGCGCCGCCCTTCCCCGGCTCCAACCACACCTGCTGGCCGCTCGGCGACCGGCCCTATCTGATCTGCACCGACGAGGCGCGCGCCAAGCAGAAATACTGGGACGCGCAGTTCATGTGGGTGATCGACGCGCGCAAGGAGGACAAGCTCGTGCCGATCGCGACCTTCATGCCGGAGCGCGAGAAGTACTACGACCGGCCGGGCCGCTACGGCGCGCACAACGTGCTGGAGCACATGCCGGCCGAGGGGCCGTGGAAGGACATCGTGTTCCTGACCTACTTCAACGCGGGGCTTCGCGCCGTGAACGTCAGCGACCCGTTCCATCCGAAGGAGGTCGGCTGCTACGTGCCGGCGCTGGAAGGCGACCGGCCGGCGGTGCAGTCGAACGACATCGGCACCGACGAGCACGGCCGGCTGTATCTGATCGACCGCGCCGGCGCGGGGATGCATATTCTGGAATATACGGGCTAGCGCACAGTCGCGTGTCCCGGATGCGGTGCAGCGTGGAGCGAAGCGCAACGATGCACCGCTGATCCGGGACCGTCACGAACACCGCCATTGGAACGGTCCCGGATCAGCGTCGCTCCGTTCGCCCTTCGGGCTCACGCTGCGCCGCATCCGGGACACGAGTGGATAGAGTACGGAACAACACAATGGACCTTGGCCTTCGAGACCGCGTCGCAATCGTCACCGGCGGCAATCGCGGCATCGGCTACGCGATTTCGGCGGAACTGCTCAAGGAAGGCGCACACGTCGTCGTCGCGAGCCTCGATCCCGGACGCAACGCCGATGCGGTCGCCAAGCTGAAAGCCCAATCGAACGGGCGGGTGATCGGCGTGCCGACCGACCTGAACGACGCGGCGGCCGTCGAGAATCTTTTCAAAAAGACGCTCGCCGAGTTCGGCCGTCTCGACATCCTGGTCAACAACGCCACCAACATCTCCCAGGGCAGCTTCTTCGCCATGACCGAGGAGCACTGGGACCGCGCCTTCGACAACAAGCTGCGCGGCACGGTGCGCTGCATCCGCCACGCGGTGCCGCCGATGCGCGAGCGCCAATGGGGGCGCATCGTCAACGTGTCCGGCGGCGCCGCCTGGACGCCGCAGATCGGCGCCATCACCACCGGAATCAACAACGCCGCGGTGCAGAACCTCACCGTGGCGCTCGCCAACGAGCTCGCCAAGGACGGCATTCTGGTCAACGCCATCGTGCCCACCGCAGTGCGCACCGAGCGGCACGACCAGAACATCCGCGACGCGATGGCCAAGACCGGCCAGTCGGAGGCCGAGGTGCTCAAGCCCCGCGTCGCGAAAATCCCGCTGGGCCGGATGGGAAAGCCCGAGGAGATCGCCACGGTTGTAGCGTTCCTGGCCTCCGACCGGGCGAGTTTCGTCACCGGAAGCGCCTGGGCGGTGGATGGCGGCGTTTCCGCAAGACTCTGATATTCTAGGGGGGCCAAGCAGGGTGAATACGGAGGGAATTGTGCTGAGAAGGCTCGTACTCAGGAAGCTGGCGGCGTTCGTTGCGGGCCTCGCGGCGGCAGGTGCGATCTCCAATGCCGCTCCGGCGGCGGATTATCCGGCGCGTCCGGTCACCATCGTCGTGGCCTTCACGCCGGGCGGACCGAGCGACGTGCTGTCGCGCATCATCGGCAAGCGGCTGCAGGAGATCCTGCACCAGCCGTTCATCGTCGAGAACCGGCCCGGCGCGGGCGGCAACATCGCCGCCGAGCAGGTCAAGAACGCCGCGCCCGACGGCTACACCCTGCTGATGGGCAACAACAGCATCCTCGCTACCAATGCCGCGCTCTACAAGCGGCTCAGCTACGACGCCGAGAAGGATTTCCTGCCGATCAGCCTGGTCGGCACCCAGGCCAATATCCTGGTGGTCAATCCGAACGTGCCGGCCAACTCGATGCAGGAGTTGATCACGCTCGCCAAGGCGAGCCCGGGCGCGCTGAACTTCGCCTCGTCCGGTCACGGCGCGGCCGCTCATCTTTCCGGCGAGCTGTTCAAGTCGGAGGCCAGGATCAACATCGTCCACGTCGCCTACAAGGGCGCGGCGCCGGCCTTGCAGGACGTGGTCGCCGGTCACGTGCAGATGATGTTCGCCACGGCTGCTTCGGTGATCGGGCTGATCAAGCAGGGCAAGGTGCGCGCGCTCGCCGTGACCACGCCCGCGCGCACGGCGCTGCTGCCGGACCTGCCGACGATCGACGAGCTGGGCATCAAGGGTTTCGACGCCACCACCTGGCACGGCCTCGTTGCGCCGGCCGGAACGCCCAAGGAGATCATCGACGCACTGCATATCGCCACCTCGGAAGCGCTCAAGGATCCGGCGACGCAGCGGGCGCTGCGCGACCTCGGCGTCGACATCATCGGCAATTCGCCCAGGGAATTCGCCGACTACATCAAGTCGGAAATTCCGAAGTGGACCGCGGTGGTGAAGGCCTCGGGCGCGCAGATCGACTGATGGCCGAACCGGTTCCCGAGTACGCGCCGCTTTGCGCGCCGCCCGACCGCCATCCGCACCCGCCGCGAACGCCGTTCCCGGCCCTCTCCTGCGACACCCATGCGCATGTCATGGGACCCGCGGCGCGGTTTCCTTATGCCAGGGAGCGCATCTACACGCCGCCCGATTCGACCTGCCAGGACTACCGCGACCTTCTCGCGGCACTCGGTGTCGAGCGCGCGGTGCTGGTGCAGCCGAGCGTCTACGGCACCGACAACACCGCGATGCTGGATGCGATGCGGCAGCTCGGCCCGGGCGTCCGCGCCGTCGCCGTGACTGACCCTGCGATTTCCGAGCCGGAGATCAAAAAGCTTCACGACGCGGGCGTGCGCGGATTGCGCTTCAACGTGGTCGACCGCCGCGAGGACAAGAACGTGGTGCCGGCGGCGATGCTGCGCGATGTCGCCAAACGCGTCGCGCCGTTCGGCTGGCATATCGAGCTTCTGGTGAATGTCGACGAGGCGAAGGATTTCGCCGGCGTCATGGCGGATATTCCGGTTCCGATCGTGCTCGGCCATCTCGGCTATCCGAAGTCGGGCGCGCGGCAATGGACCGGGCACCAGGCCTTCGCCGACATGCTCCGGCTGATCGACAAGGGCCGCTGCTGGATCAAGCTCACCGGTCCCTACCGCATCACCGCCACCGCCGACGTGCCCTATGACGACGTCGATGCCGCGGCCCAGGCGCTGGTCGCCGCCGCGCCGCAGCGCCTGGTCTGGGGCACCGACTGGCCGCACGTCATGAAGAAGAAGCGCATGGCGAACGACGGCGACATGGCCGACCTGATGGAGCGCTGGATTCCGGACGCGAAAACCCGTGTCCGCGTGCTGGTCGACAATCCGGCCGAACTCTACGGCTTCGCGCCCGGCGAAAAGATCGCGTAGTCCGCTGTCATTCCGGGGCGCGTGCCATAGCGCGTCGAAGACGCGCGTAAACGCGCTGGCGGCACGCGAGCCCGGAATCCAGAGGCAAAAAGCCGGTTCCGTTGTGGCTCTGGATTCCGGGTTCGCTCGCTTGCGCGAGCGCCCCGGAATGACATCGTGCACTACTGCTCGATGCGGTCGAGATTCTTCGTCATCCGCGCGATCACGCGGCGGAACTGGATCAGGTCCGCCGGATCGATTCCCTCCGCGCCCTGGTCGTTCACGCCTTGCGAGATCTGCAAGAGCCGCGCGCGCAGCCGCCTCGCCTTGGCGGTGAGATGCACCCGCGTCACCCGGCGGTCGGACACACTGCGCGAGCGGCGCACCAGGCCTGCCTTTTCCATGCTGCGCAGCGCGATCACCGTGGTCGGTTCCATCATGCCGACCCGCACGCTGAGCTCACGTTGTGAAAGGCCGTCCTCTTCCCACAGCACGCGCAAAAAATACCATTGGCCGCGGGTGACGCCGTGGGGCGAGATCCGCTTTTCCAGCAGCCGCTGGAACGCCCGGTTGGCGTCGCGGACCAGATAGCCGAGGCTGCCGCCCAGCGAAAAATCGATGGTGTAATGGCGTGGTCCGGCATTTGGGCCGCTGTCGCCGCCATCGGATTTTCGTCGGGTTGCCATGCAACTCCTTGTCTCGAACGCGCGGCCGGGCCGCGTTGACAGGCCGCGGCGCGGTCGCGAATAGTACTTGGAAATCTAGGCAAAGATACCGGACGGACGATGCGGCGCGGGCCGCCGCGATCCGCCATCAGGAGCGCCACGCGATGCAAAAGGCCGTTCGCAAGAAAGAGCTGAAGGTCGTGCAGAGGCCGACCAGCCTGCGCGACACGCTGGACTGGCTCCGGGCCGAAGGCGACCTGATCGAGAGCGACAAGCCGGTCGATCCCGACCTCGAGGTGACCGGCCTGCAAAAGCACCTCGATGGCGCCTGCCCGATGCTGTTCAACAAGGTGAAGGGCAAGCCGAACCACCGCCTCGTCACCAACCTGTTCGGCGACATGAACGTCATCAACAAGATGTTCGGCTGGAAGGACGACACCGACCGCACCCGCAAGCTCGCCCACGCGCTGTCGCATCCGATCAAGCCGCAGGAGGTGATACAGAGCGTCGCGCCCTGCCAGGAGGTCGTGATCAAGGACCCGAAACAGGTCAACGACTACATGGTGCCGATCCGGCACACGACCTACGAGCCGGAGCACACGGTCGGCTCGGGCATCCGCTGCGTCACCGGCCAGTATTTCGATGGCGGCTCCGACCTCGGCTACAACCGCATGAACTTCCGCTGGGGCAACGTCGGCACGTTCCAGATCTCGCCCGGCTCGCACATGTGGCAGGTGGTCAACAAGCACTACAAGGAGGACCAGCCGGTTCCGATCACCATGTGCTTCGGCGTGCCGCCGGCCTGCACGCTGCTCGCCGGCGCGGCGTTCGGCTACGCGATCATGCCGCAGGGCTGCGACGAGATCGGCATCGCCGGCGCGGTGCAGGGCGCGCCGATCCGCCTGGTCAAGGCGCGCACCGTCGACGCGATGGCGATCGCGGACTCCGAGATCGTGCTGGAAGGCTACGTGCATCCGCGCGACCGCCGCTTCGAAACCAAGGAGTCGGAGGACTCCGGCGTGCAGGGCCGCCACCATTTCCATCCGGAATGGGCCGGCTACATGGGCAAGGCCTACAAGGCGCCGACGTTCCACGTCACCGCCGTGACGATGCGCAAGCCCGCGAGCAAGCCGATCGTGTTCGCGCTCGGCGTCCACATGCTCGACGAGCACAACATCGACACCACCGTCCGCGAGGCGACGATCTTCGAATTGTGCAACCGGCTGCAGCCCGGCATCGTGCAGGACGTGGTGATTCCCTACTCGATGACCGACTGGGGCGGCTGCGTCATCCAGGTGAAGAAGCGCAACCAGATCGACGAAGGCTGGCAGCGCAACTTCCTGGGCGCTGTGCTGTCGTGCTCGCAGGGCATGCGGCTTGCGATCGCGGTGAGCGAGGATGTCGATCCCTATTCGATGGACGACGTGATGTGGTGCCTGACCACGCGCGTCAATCCGCAGACCGACCTGCTCAACCCGATCCCCGGCGGACGCGGCCAGACCTTCATGCCGGCCGAGCGCATGACCGCGGGCGGCCAGCAGTGGACCGCGTCGAACACGCGGTTCGAGGGCGGGCTCGGCATCGATGCGACGGTGCCGTTCGGCTTCGAGGAGGATTTCCTGCGGCCGGTGTATCCGATCGACAAGGTGAAGCCGGAGGACTTCTTCTCGAAGAAGGACATCGACAACGCGAAGTCGCGCATGGTCGGCTGGGTGAATTCGCTGGCGCGCACGGGGCGGTAACCTTCCAGCTTGCACCACTCTCTCACCGTCACCCTGAGGTGCTCGGCGCATAGCGCCGAGCCTCGAAGGGTGCGGCCCCGACCCGGGCCGCATCCTTCGAGGCTCGCTTCGCTCGCACCTCAGGATGACGGGGTGAGAGTGAGCCTGTTTCACCACTAAACTGTTTTCAACTCCACAATCTCTTCGACGCGAGCTTCGCGCCTTCGGCCAGCGCGCCGAGCTTGGCCCAGGCGATTTCGGCGTGCACGCGTCCGCCGAGGCCGCAGTCGGTGCCGGCGATGACGTTCTCGCGGCCGACCAGCTTGGCGAAGCGCATGATGCGGTCGGCGATCAGGTCGGGATGCTCGATCAGGTTGGTGGAGTGGCTGACCACACCCGGCAGGATCATCTTGCCATCCGGCAGCTTGGTGGTCTCCCAGAGCCTCCACTCGTGCTCGTGACGCACGTTCGCCGCTTCGAACGAATAGCATTGCGCCTTCACCTCGAGCATCAGCTTGATGATGTGCTCGAACGCCAGATCGTGGGTGTGCGGCCCGTGCCAGCTTCCCCAGCACAAATGATAGCGGACGCGGTCCTCGGGGATGCCCCGCAGCGCATGGTTCAGCGCATCGATCCTGAGTTTCGCGAACTTGCCGATGTAGTCCTCGACGCTCATCGCCGGCTTGATCATGTCCCACCAGTCCGGCAGGCCGGGATCGTCGATCTGCAGGACGAAGCCCGCCTTCACCACCGCGAGATATTCCTCGCGCAACGCCTCGGCGAGCGCGAACACATACTCCTCGTCGTTCTTGTAGTGCTCGTTGAAGATGAAGTGATCGAGCCAGCCGGGCGCAATCACGCAGAAGAAGCTTTCGTCCACCGGCCGCCCTGCCCGCGCGATCGCGGCCTTGAACGTGTCGAGCTCCTGCGCCAAGGCCTCGCTGCTTTTCATCCTGATCGGACCGGTGACGATCGCGCGCTCGCGCTCGGGCGGCATCGGCTTCTCGCCGGGCACGTGGAAGATCGTGCCGGTGGCGTCGAGGTCCTTGTAGAACTGCACGAACTCGTCGCGCTCGCGGGTGAACACCCGCGTCGACGGCGGCTCGCCGGGCTTCAGCGGCCGCGTCGCGATGCCGGTGAAGTGACGGCTGAGGTAGGCGAGGTTGCGCGCCTTCCAGAACTCGCCGTCGCCGATGCAGTCGATGCCGCGATCGAGCTGCTGGCGCACCACCTGATCGATCCCTGCGTCGATCACCGCCGGCTCGACCCTTTCGCCGCGGAACAGCCGCACCGGCAGGCCCTCGCATCCCGGCGGGGTCGGCAGGCGTCCGGCGTGGGTGGTGCGGATACGGTCGGAGCTGCGTTTCATGTCACTGTCGACGCAGACTTGATGTTGGCTGAGCGGATGATATCGCCGTAGAGCGTCGTCTCGGCCTCGATCCGGCGCGCGAACTCCTGCGGTCCGGCAAAGTCGATCTGCACGAAGGTCGCCTTCATCCGCTCGCGTACGACATCGTCCTTCGTTGCCTTTTCCAGTTCCTGCGTGAGCCGCGCGATCACCGGCTGCGGCGTGCCGGCCGGCGCCATCATGCCCCACCACGGCAGCATGGTGGCCTTGGCGTGGCCGATCTCCGCGAAGGTCGGCACGCCGGGAAAGTCCGCCATGCGCTGCGGCGACGACACCGCGAGCGCGCGGAGCGTGCCTTGCCGCAAGGCGCCTGCGATCGACGCGGTGCTCAGCGCCGCGAAATCGACCTGCTGTCCCATCACCGCAGTGATGACGTCGCCGCCGCCGCGGAACGGCACGTGCACCATCTGGATGCCGGCGGAGCGCGACAGCGCCTCGGCCGCGAGATGCAGTTCGGTGCCGACGCCCGAGGTGCCGTAGGTGAGCTTGCCGGGCGTTTCCTTTGCCTTCTGCACGATGTCGGCCGCGGACTTCAGCGGCGACGCCGCGTTGACCACGAGCCAGACCGGCTGCACCGCGACCACGGCGATCGGCACGATGTCCCGGCGCGGGTCGTAGTTGACCTTCTCGTTCATCAGCGGCGCGATGGTGATCGGCGCGGCGGTCGTGAACATGACGGTCGAGCCGTCATTGGGCATGCGGGCCACCGCCGCGGCCGCGATCTGGCCCGCCGCGCCGCCGCGGTTCTCGACCGTGAAAGACTGGCCGAGCCCCTGCTGCAAACGTTCGGAAAATATCCGCGCCAGGATGTCGGTCGCCCCGCCCGCGCCGAACGGCACGATCACCTTCACCGGCCCCGACGGATAGGATTGCGCCGCGGCACTCATCGGCGCGACCAGGCTCGCCAGCAGAACGCCGGCCGCCGCACTCAGGCGCCAATGGCTTTGCGCTCCTCGCAGCATGCAATCCTCCCGTCGGTTTTTCTGTTCCGGCGATTATCCGGTCGGCGATCCGGTGGGACAAGTGGCCGGCGATGCGCCACGCGCACGTCTCCTTCGCAGGTGTGGGTGGGACGCGCGTGGGACACAGGCAGGAGCGGTCGTGCTATGGTGCCTGCAAACAAGGACCTTCGGCTCCCATGGCAGGCAATATCAATCCCAATCCCTTCACCACGCGGCCCGAGATCGACGGCACGTTCGGCGTCGTCACCTCGACCCACTGGATCGCCACCGCGGTCGGCATGGGCACGCTGGAGCGCGGCGGCAACGCCTTCGACGCCGCGGTCGCGACCGCGTTCACGCTGCAGGTGGTCGAGCCGCACCTGAACGGTCCCGGCGGCGACGTGCCGGTCATTCTCTATGACGTGAAGAAGGGCAAGCCGGAGATCATCTGCGGCCAGGGCCCCGCCCCGGCCGGCGCGACCATCGAGCACTACAAAAGTGAAGGGCTCGACATGGTGCCGGGCACCGGCCTGCTCGCGGCCTGCATCCCCGGCATGTTCGACTCGTGGATGATCCTGCTGCGCGACTACGGCACCATGAAGCTGGCCGACGTGCTGACGCCCGCGATCTCGTATGCGGAGCACGGCCATCCGCTGGTCGAGCGCGCCAACGCCACCATCCGCACGGTCGAGAAGCTGTTCCGCGATCACTGGCCGACGTCGGCTGCGATCTATTTCCGGGACGGCAGGCCCGCCGAAACCGGCAAGCTGTTCACCAACAAGACGCTGGCTGCCACCTACACGCGCGTGCTCAAGGAAGCCGAGAGCGCCGGCGCCGACCGCGTCGCGCAGATCGAGAAGGCGCGAAAGGTCTGGTCGCAGGGCTTCGTCGCGCAAGCCATCGACAAGTTCTGCCGCACCCAGAAGGTGATGGACACCAGCGGCACGCCGCATTCCGGCGTGCTCACCGGCGCGGACATGGCGAAGTGGCAGGCGCAGATCGAAGCGCCGCTCACCTACGACTACGGCCGCTACACCGTCTGCAAGGCGCCGTGGAGCCAGGGGCCGGTGACATTGCAGCAGCTCGCGCTGCTCAAGGGCTTCAACCTCGACGGCATGGATGTGGTCGGGCCGGACTTCATCCATCTCGTGGTGGAATGCTCGAAGCTTGCTTATGCCGACCGCGAGAAGTTCTACGGCGATCCGAAGTTCGTCGATGTGCCGTTCCAGACGCTCTTGAGCGACGCCTACAACGCCGAGCGCCGCAAGCTCGTCACCGACAAGGCCTCGATGGAGCTGCGACCCGGCTCGGTGGAAGGCTTCGGCGCCATCGTCAAGCTCAAGCCCGGCGCCAGGCTCATCGCCGGGATGGGCGCGGGCGAACCCACGGTGGGGCGCATGGGCGAAGTGGTCGGCGACACCGTGCACTTCGATATCGTCGACAAGGCCGGCAACATGGTGACGGCGACCCCGTCGGGCGGCTGGCTGCAATCCTCGCCGGTCATCCCCGAGCTCGGCTTCTGCCTCGGCACCCGCGGGCAGATGTTCTGGCTGGAAGAAGGCCATCCGGCCTCGCTCGCGCCCGGCAAGCGGCCGCGCACCACGCTGTCGCCGACCATGGCGCTGCGCGACGGCGACGCGTATCTCGCCTGGGGCTCGCCGGGCGGCGACCAGCAGGACCAGTGGATCACGCAGTTCTTCCTGCGCCACGTGCATGCGGGCATGAACCTGCAGGAAGCGATCGACGCGCCGGCCTGGCACTCCGAGCATTTCCCGATCTCGTTCTGGCCGCGCACGTCGCGGCCGGGCGTGCTGCAGATCGAGAAGCGCGTGCCGAAGGAAACCCGCGACGAGCTTGCGAAACGCGGGCACATCCTGGAGGTCGAGCCCGAATGGTCGGAAGGCCGGCTCACCGCCGCGTCGAAGGACGGCCCGCGGCGAAAGGCAGCGGCCAATCCGCGCGGCATGCAGGGCTACGCCGCGGGGCGTTGAACGCCTCAGTTGATTCATCGGCAACACGGGCGGTCTCCACCCTCCCCTGGAGGGGGAGGGTCGGCGAGCGGCGCGCATAGCGCGTCGAAGACGCGCGTGAGCGCGCTGATGGCGTGTTGCTCGACGGGGTGGGGTGAGCTTGGTCGCGAGAGATCACCCCTCCCCGACTGCCTACGCTTCGCTCCGGCAGTCGACCCTCCCCCTCCAGGGGAGGGTGAAACCCGCCGACGTTGCACAAAAGTGCGCATATCGCTCGCAGCGACCTCACTTGTTCGCATCCGGCCATAAGTTCGCGAACCCTGGCTTTGAATTCGGGCGCCCGGGCCGGCCCGCCGTTCCCCTTTTTCCGTTTCCCCCACAGGGGGATGGAGCGCCGGGAGGCGCCACCGGCGGATCGCCGCCGGTTGCCGAACCCAAAGCCGGGGTTCGGCGCGCGCCACGGCAGGTCCCCTGTTACCAGGGGTTGCCGCTTTCGGGCGCGCGGGCCCAGTGACGTAGGGCCCGGCGCCTCCCGGCGCTCCACCGCGATGCCATTGTCGGGCACCGCATCCTTGCTCCTCTCAGGGTGCCGCGATCGATCGACGGCGCAATGAAAGAACAAAGACAGAACACCCTTAAATTCCTATAGGATTGGAGTCAACCCCGCGGCTCACGGCGGGCAGGGCCATCGCTCCAGGCTGCTGCCTTTTGCACGGTCTCTCCCCGTCATCCTGAGGTGCTCGGCGCATCGCGCCGAGCCTCGAAGGATGACGGAGTGAGAGCGCGCCTGCTTCAACGACCAAAAGCGCCCACTCGCTGCACTTGCAGCCGCGAGCGCGATGGCGAACAATCGCCATGATGGCCGCGTCGATGTGAAGCCGACAGCCGCAAGGGAGCGAACCGTGGCAGAACCGGTCATCGTCGCCGACGGCGCGAGCAAGCTGTTCCTCGACGGCACGGTGGTGGCGTTCCGCCAGCTCACGCTCGACGTCAAGCGCGACGAGATCCTGTGCATCGTGGGCCCGAGCGGCTGCGGCAAGACCACGCTGCTGCGCTGCATCGCCGGCCTTACCGAGCTCAGCACCGGCACGCTCTCGGTGCACGGCAAGCCGGTGAACGGACCGCCGGACGGCGTCGCCATGGTGTTCCAGCATTTCGGCCTGCTGCCGTGGAAGACCGTGTACGACAATGCGGCGTTCGGGCTCGCGATGTCCGGCGCATCCACCGCGACCATCAAGGAGCGGGTGATGCACTATCTCGAACTCGTCGGCCTGACCGGCTTCGAGAAGCACTACCCGTATCAGCTCTCCGGCGGCATGCAGCAGCGCGTCGGCCTGGTGCGGGCGCTGGCGATGAATCCTTCGGTGCTGCTGATGGACGAGCCGTTCGCGGCGCTCGACGCGCAGACCCGCGAGATCCTGCAGGAGGAATTGCTGCAGCTCATGGAGCGCCCGGAAGAGCGCAAGACCATGGTGTTCATCACCCACTCGATCGACGAGGCGATTCTCCTGGGCGATCGCATCGCGGTGATGAGCGCGCGGCCCGGCCGCATCAAGGAGATGCTCGACGTGCCGTTCGGCCATCCGCGCGACGCCAACGCGCTGCGCGCCGATCCGCGGTTCGGCGAGATGCGCGCGCATATCTGGAAGCAGTTGCACACGGCGCGACCGCAGCAGACCAGGACGCCAAGGGAAGTGGCCTGAGCGTCAGCGCACGCGCCGATTTTACATTTGCGATACGCTCCAGGGCGGCAACGGCAACGACGCCACATCCTGCGCGCAGCCGCGACGGCCCGCCTATTCACAATCTTTCGCTGGTATTTGTTGAAGCTGGCCGGCGGCATTTTTCAAGAGCTTTTTCGACGCCGGGACCAATACTCTCTCTGGTTGTCATCGTTAACATAGTGTAAAAAATACCCGCCAGCCGCCGGGCCTCCGAGCCAACAGAAAGCGGCGGCTTTTTTTGTGTACGCGGTGCGACTGGGGGGAATGACGATGCCGCTGTTTCCGGCCAACACCAATCTGTCGAGCCTCAACGGCAGCAACGGCTTCCGACTCCTCGGCGCGGCGGCGAGCGATACCAGCGGCTACTCGGTCGCTTCGGCGGGCGATATCAACGGCGACGGTTTTGCCGACGTGATCATCGGCGCCAGATATGGCAGCGCGAGCTACGTGGTGTTCGGCAAGGCCGGAGGGTTTGCCTCAAACATCAACCTGTCGAGCCTCAACGGCACCACCGGTTTCAAGCTCAGCGGCACGACAGCGACGACGGTAGGAGGCAATCGGGCCGGCTGGTCCGTCGACTCGGCGGGCGACGTCAACGGTGACGGACTCGACGACCTGATCATTGGCGCCCCCTACACCGACGCGCCCGGCCTCGCTTCGGGCGCGAGCTACGTGGTGTTCGGCAAGACCGGCGGCTTTGCCTCAAACATCAACCTGTCGAGCTTGGACGGCAACACCGGCTTCAGGCTCAGCGGCGCGGCATCGCTCGACCGAAGCGGCAAGTCGGTGGCCTCGGCCGGCGACGTCAACGGCGATGGCTTTGACGACCTGATCGTCGGCGCGCGACATGCCAGCCCGCACGGCAGCGAGTCCGGCGCCAGCTACGTGGTGTTCGGTAAGGCCGGAGGCTTTGCCTCAAACATCGGGCTGTCGAGCCTCAACGGCACCACCGGTTTCAAGCTCAGCGGCGCGGCGGCATACGACAAGAGCGGCCGGTCGGTCGCTTCGGCCGGCGACGTCAACGGCGACGGCTTTGCCGACTTGATCGTCGGGGCTTACGACGCCGATCCGAACGGCAACAGTTCGGGCGCAAGCTACGTGGTGTTCGGCAAGGCATCCGGCTTTGCCTCAAACATCGACTTGTCGAGCCTCAACGGCACCACCGGTTTCAAGCTCAGCGGCGCGGCGGCAAACGATCGGAGCGGCCGGTCGGTCGCCTCGGCCGGCGACGTCAACGGCGACGGCTTCGACGACCTGATCATTGGCGCCCGAGACGCCACCCCCAACGGCAACGGTTCGGGCGCGAGCTACGTGGTGTTCGGCAAGGCGTCCGGCTTTGCCTCAAACATCGCCTTGTCGAGCCTCGACGGCACCACCGGTTTCAAGCTCAGCGGTGCAGCGTTCGACGGGAGCGGTGCCTCGGTCGCGGCGGCCGGCGACGTCAACGGCGACGGCTTTGCCGACCTGATCGTCGGCGCGCCTTTCGCCGACCCCAACGGCGGCACCGACAAGGGCGCAACCTACGTGGTGTTCGGCAAGGCGTCCGGCTTCGCCTCGAACATCAACCTGTCGAGCCTCGACGGCAGCGCCGGCTTCAAGATCAGCGGCGTGGAACTGGATGGCAGAAGCGGCTGGTCGGTTTCCTCGGCGGGCGACGTCAACGGTGACGGCTTCGCCGACCTGATCGTCGGCGCTCCATACGCCGACGCCAACGGCGTCAATTCAGGCGTGAGCTACGTGATATTCGGCCACGCCACGCCGCCATCGGCGCCGGCCGATGGCGACGGCACGGTGAACCGCATCGCGGAAGGCGCAGCGGCCGGCACGGCGGTCGGGATCACCGCGACGTCGACCGGCACGATCGGCCGCACCCTGACCTATTCCCTGACCGACTCCGCCAACGGCGCGTTCCAGATCGATCCGGTGACGGGCGTGGTCAGCGTGGCCGATGCCAGCAAGATCGACTACGAGACAGCGCCCGGCCACGCTTACGGCATCGTAGTGCGGGCGAGCGACAGTGCCGGCGAGCTCAGCTTGACGTCGTCGTTCATGATCGACGTTGCTGCGACGAACGCCGTGGCACCGGTGATCACCACGGCGGCGGATCAGACCGTCGCCGAAAACTCGACGCTGGTGGCGGAGCTGACGTCCACCGACCCGGACCCGGTGGGCACCAATCCGGCAATCTTCACGATCACCGGCGGTCTCGACGCATCGTTATTCGAGATCGTCGATGGCGACCTGCTGTTCAAGGCAGCCAAGGACTTCGAGGTCGATCCGCACACCTACGAGGTCAAGGTGACAGCCTCGGACGGCGCCAACACCTCATCGAAGACCATCACGGTCAATCTCACCGACACCAACGACGCAGCACCGCTGATCACCACGGCGGCGGATCAGACCGCCGCCGAAAACTCCACGTTCGTAGCGGAGTTGACGTCCACCGACCCGGACTCGCTCGGCACCAATCCGGCGATCTTCACGATCACCGGCGGTCTCGATGCATCCTTGTTCGAGATCGTCGATGGCGACCTGGTGTTCAACGCAGCCAAGGACTTCGAGGTCGATCCCCTCACCTACCAGGTCGAGGTCAGCGCATTCGACGGCGTCCATACGTCGTCGCAACTCGTCACGGTCCATCTCGCCGACGTGCTTGGCGCGACGATCGTCGGCACCTCTGCGGCCGATACCGTCGACGCCGGCGTTGCGCCGGCGGGCCAGCCGCTCCCGACCGGCGAGCAGGACACGATCGCCGGGCTTGGACACGACGACATCCTTCATGGCCTCGGCGGAAACGACATCGTCAGGGGCGGAGGCGGCAACGACACGCTCTACGGCGACGAGGGCAAGGACAGGCTGGTCGGCGGAGCCGGCGACGACACGCTGATCGGCGGCGCGAGCCGCGACGTGATGACCGGCGGCGACGGGGCGGACCGCTTCGTGATCGGCGCGCTGTCGGACAGCGTGACGGGCGGCGGGCGCGACCTGATCAAGGATTTCCTGATCGGCAGCGACCAGATCGACGTCACGGCGATCGACGCAGACGCGGGAACGGCCAGCGACCAGGCATTCACCTACATCGGCGCGGGCGCGTTCACGCACACGGCCGGCGAGCTGCAAGCGAAGGCGTTCGGCGACAAGACGCTGGTATCGGGCGACGTGGACGGCAACGGCAAGGCAGACTTCCAGATCCTGCTGAGCGGCAGCGTCGCATTGCAAGCGACCGACTTCCTGCTGTAAGCCAGAGGCGGGTTCGCGTTCCGGCCGGCCGGCCGGGCTGCACAGAGGCGGAACAACCGCCCGGCGCTGCGGCACGTGCGATCCCCGGGAGGCCGCAGGAACGCCGCATGAGCACCGTCGAGCACACCGGCGCATCGGCCGCCGGGCTGCAGGCCGACATCGCCGGCGACCAGAAGCGCGCCGAGCAGGTCGCGTCCGCGCGGAGGCGGAAGGCGGCGATCCAGAACCTGGTCATCCGCCTCGTTTCGCTCGCGATCTTCCTGACGCTCTGGCAGATCGCGGCGATGAACGTCGACCCGGTGCTGTTCACCTCGCCGTGGAAGGTCGCGGTCGCCGCCGTCGACATGATCCGCACCGGCGAGCTCTGGGCATCGCTGTGGCCGAGCCTCCTTGTGTTGTTGATGGGCCTTTCACTGGCCATCGCGTTCGGCACGCTGCTCGGCCTCATGCTGGCGCGCTTCCGCATCATGGACGTGGGGCTCACGGTCTACATCACGTTCCTCTACTCGATCCCGTCGGTGGCGCTGGTGCCGCTGATCGTGCTGTGGGCCGGCTACGAGACCACCGCGAAGGTGATCATCCTGTTCCTGTTCGGCTTCTTCCCAATGGTGATCAACACCTACCAGGGCGTGAAGTCGGTGGACCCGAAGCTGCTCGAAGTCGGCCGCGCGTTCCGCTGCTCCGAGCGGCAGCTGTGGGCCAACATCGTGCTGCCCGGCGCGCTGCCCTTCATCGTCACCGGCATCCGCCTCGCGGTGGGGCGCGGCATGATCGGCATGGTGCTGGCCGATCTCTACACGGCGATCTCCGGCATCGGCTATCTGATCGTGCGCACGGCCAGCACGTTCCAGGTCGACCGGATGTTCGTGCCGATCGTCACGCTCGGCCTGCTCGGCGTCACGCTGACCGCGCTGCTGCGCTTCGTCGAGACGCAGGTCGCGCCGTGGACCAAGGCGGGCCGGGAAGACTAGGACGGACCGGGCCGGCCCTTCGTCCTGGCGCAGCGCCGATGTCCGGCCGGCGATTTACGGCAATCATCCGTATATTTTTTTTGACATATCGCCTGCGGAACTCCGCGAGTTCCATCGCGACCCGCCACGCTTTTTCGGGTTGCCGCCGTCAATCGGCAAAGTTAAAAATGCTCAACCATTCGTCGCGCAGCCCCTCCGGGCAAGAATGCGGCAGTTTTTCCGGTGCCACGACAGGGGGGCGGCATGCCGCAGTTTCCGGCCAATATCGATCTGTCCACGCTCAACGGAACAACCGGTTTCAGAATCAGCGGTGCAGCGGCGGGCGACCAAAGCGGCGTCTCCGTCGCCTCGGCGGGCGACGTCAACGGCGACGGCTTCAATGACCTGATCGTCGGCGCCCACTACGCCTCCCCGAATGGCGGCAGCACCGGCGCGAGCTACGTGGTGTTCGGCAAGGCCTCCGGCTTCGCGCCGAACCTTGACCTGTCCAGCCTCGACGGCAGCGTCGGATTCACGATCAGCGGCGCGGCGGCGGGCGACCAAAGCGGCCGGTCGGTCGCCTCGGCGGGCGACGTCAACGGCGACGGGTTCGTCGACCTGATCGTCGGCGCCAACTCCGCCGACGTCAACGGCACCAATTCCGGCGCAGCCTACGTGGTGTTCGGCAACGACACGGGCTTCGCGTCGAATGTCGATCTGTCGAGCCTCGACGGCACCACCGGCTTCAGGCTCAGCGGCGCGGCGGTCAACCGCGCCGGCCTCTCGGTTGCCTCGGCGGGCGACGTCAACGGCGACGGCATCGCCGATCTGATCGTCAGCGCTCACGGCGCCACGCCGAACGGCGGCTTTTCCGGCGCAAGCTACGTGGTGTTCGGCAACGACACAGGCTTCGCGTCGAACATCGAACTGTCGAGCCTCGACGGCACCGCCGGTTTCAAGCTCAGCGGCGCCTTCAACGACTTTTCCAGCCTCTCGGTCAGCTCGGCAGGCGACATCAACGGCGACGGCTTCGACGACGTGATGGTCGGCGCAGTCAACGGCGTCTATGGTTCGGGTGCGAGCTACGTGGTGTTCGGCAAGGCCACGGGCTTCGCGCCGAACACCAACCTGTCGAGCCTCGACGGCACCGCCGGTTTCAGGATCAGTGGCGCGGCGGCGGGCGACGGAGCGGGCCAGTCGGTCGCCACGGCGGGCGACGTCAACGGCGACGGCTTCGACGACATGATCGTCGGCTCTGCCTTTGCCGATCCGAACGGAAACGCTTCGGGCGCAAGCCACATCGTGTTCGGCAAGGCCGCGGGCTTCGGCTCCAACATCGACCTGTCGAGCCTCGACGGCACCACCGGCTTCAAGCTCAGCGGCGCGGCGGCGCAGGACTACAGCGGCTGGTCCGTTGCGTCCGCGGGCGACGTCAACGGCGACGGCTTCGACGACCTGATCGTCGGCGCCCGTCGCGCCGACGCCAACGGCATCAATTCCGGCGCGAGCCACGTGGTGTTCGGCCGGGCCGGCGGGTTTGCATCCAACATCGACCTGTCGAGCCTCGACGGCACCACCGGCTTCAAGCTCAGCGGCGTGGCGGCAGATGACCAAAGCGGCTGGTCGGTTGCGTCGGCGGGCGACATCAACGGCGACGGCTTCGCCGACCTGATCGTCGGCGCCCGTTACGCCGACGCCAACGGCACCAATTCAGGCGAGAGCTACGTGGTGTTCGGACGGGCGCCGGACAGCCCGGTGGGGCGCGTCGGCAGCGCGGCTTCGCAGGCGATCTCCGGCGGAAATTTCAGCGACGCGCTGCTCGGCCTCGGCGGCGACGATCAGCTTTACGGCAACGGCGGCAGCGACATCCTGGCGGGCGGCGACGGCGACGACATCCTGCACGGCGGCGCGGGCAATGACACGATGGACGGCGGCGCGGGGGACGACATCTATTACGTCGACAGCAGCGAGGACATCGTCGCGGAGTTTGCCGGCCATGGCACCGACACGGTTTACGCGACGGCGTCGTTTGTCCTCAGCCGGAATGTCGAGCGCCTGATCGCGGACTCGGATGCCGGGCTGGTGCTGCACGGCAACGGCCGCGACAACAGCATCGCGGGAGGCGACGGCAACGACCGGCTGGTCGGCCGCGACGGCGACGACACGCTGCACGGCGGCGACGGCCGGGACATCCTGACCGGCGGCGACGGCAACGACCGCTTCGTGTTCGATGCGCTGTCGGACAGCGTGACGGGCGGCGGACGCGACAAGATCAAGGACTTCATGTCCGGGGCGGACGTCATCGACCTCAGCGGCATCGATGCGAACACGGCGCTCGCCAACGACCAGGCGTTCAGCTTCATCGGCAACGCGGCGTTCTCGCACACCGCGGGAGAGCTGCAGGCGAAGGCGTTCGGCGCCGACACGCTGGTGTCCGGCGACGTGGACGGCAACGGCCGGGCGGATTTCCATATCCTGCTCAGCGGTACCGTCACATTGCAGGCGACGGATTTCCTGCTGTGACGTCAGGCCGCCGCGCGCCAGGTTCGCATGCGCCGGGCGAGAGCGATTTCGCTTTCATCCTGTTCGCCTGACCGGCGCGTCCGGGCGGCGCGCCGGGCGCAGAGTTTCGCGCGGTCGCACTCGGCCGCCTTTTTACAGTTCCGACTCGTATTTTTTGACACAAAGCCGCAGCGGTTCCCGCCGATTTCATCGTCGGAGCCGCTTGGCTCGTTCCACCGGTTCGGGTTAACAAAGCGTTATCAGACGCAGCCGCGCAGGCCCGGTCACAGGTCCGGAGTCGTAGAACGCGGCGCAACTTGGAGCGGGTGCACAGCGTAACGGGGGAATGGGCATGCCGCTTTATCCGGCCAATATCGATCTATCCACGCTCGACGGCACCACCGGTTTCAAAATCAGCGGCGTCTCCGCCGGCAATCGCAGCGGCCACTCGGTCGCCCCGGCGGGCGATGTCAACGGCGACGGCGTCGACGACCTGATCGTCGGATCCCTGACCGACAAGAGCTACGTGGTGTTCGGCAGGACCGGAGGCTTCGCGTCGAACCTCAACCTGTCGAGCCTCGACGGCAGCAACGGATTCAGGCTCAGCGGCTTCGGGTACGAGCAAAGCGGCCGCTCGGTCGCCTCGGTGGGCGATATCAACGGCGACGGCTTCGCCGACCTGATCGTCGGCGCCAGATATTCCGACCCGAACGGCGACCGATCCGGCGCGAGCTACGTGGTGTTCGGCACCGACAGCGGCTTCGCCGCGAACATTGACCTGTCGAGCCTCGACGGCAGCAACGGCTTCAAGCTCAGCGGCGTGGCGGAGCTTGATCAAAGCGGCCGGTCCGTCGCCTCGGCCGGCGACGTCAACGGCGACGGTTTCGACGATCTGATCATCGGCGCGCCCAATGCCGATCCGAACGGCAACTATTCCGGCGCGAGCTACGTCGTGTTCGGCAAGGCCGGAGGATTCGGCGCGAACATCGAGCTGTCGAGCCTCGACGGATTGAACGGGTTCACACTCCGGGGCGCGGCAACATTTCACTCCAGCGGAGCCTCCGTCGCCTCGGCGGGCGACGTCAACGGCGACGGCTTCGACGACATGATCGTCGGCGCCCCCTTTGCCAACGCGACCTCGGGCGCGAGCTACGTGGTGTTCGGCACGGATGGAGGCTTCGCATCGACCATCGATCTGTCGAGCCTCGATGGCCTGACCGGCTTCAAGCTCAGCGGGCCGGCCGGCGAGCTGAGCGGCTACTCCGTCGCCTCGGCAGGCGACGTCAACGGCGACGGCTTTGCCGACGTGATTATCGGAGCGCGCGACGCCTCTCCCCACGGCCAACGGACGGGCGCGACCTACGTCGTGTTCGGCCAGGAATCAGGCTTCGCCTCGAACCTCGATCTGTCGAGCCTCAACGGCAGCAACGGCTTCAAGCTCAGCGGCACGGAGGAGAATGACTACAGCGGCTGTTCCGTCGCCTCGGCGGGCGACGTCAACGGCGACGGCTTTGCCGACGTGATCGTCGGCGCCCGCGGCTCCAACCCTCATGGCGATAATTCCGGCGCAAGCTACGTGTTGTTCGGCAAGGCCGGAGGCTTCGCCTCGAACATCGACCTGTCGAGCCTGGACGGCAGCAACGGCTTCCAGCTCAGCGGCGTGGCGCTGCTCGACTTCAGCGGATATTCCGTCGCCTCGGCGGGCGACCTCAACGGTGACGGCTTCGACGACATGCTCGTCGGCGCCAGATATGCCGACCCGAACGGCTTCGGCTCGGGTGCGAGCTACGTGGTGTTCGGCAAGCACACGACCGCCCCGGTCGCACGGATCGGCTCCGACGTCGACGAGAGGATGACGGGCGGCAGCGCCAGCGATGTTCTCGCCGGCATGGACGGCGACGACCGGCTCTATGGCAACGAAGGCAACGACAATCTCCTCGGCGGCGACGGCAATGACGTGCTGCGCGGTGGCGCGGGCGACGACAACATGAGCGGCGGCACAGGCGACGATCTCTACTACGTCGACAGCAGCGAGGACCTTGTCGCGGAGTTTCTCGGGCAGGGCACCGACACGGTCCACACCACCGCATCGTTTGTTCTGGGTCAGCATGTCGAGCATCTGATCGCCGACTCGGACGCGGGCCTGGTGCTGCGCGGCAACGGCCGCAACAACGAGATCACGGGAGGCGACGGCAACGACCGGCTGGTCGGTCGCGACGGCGGCGACACGCTGCACGGCGGAGACGGCCGGGATGTCCTGATCGGCGGCGACGGCAACGACCGTTTCGTGTTCGACGCGCTGTCGGACAGCGTGACGGGCGGCGGGCGCGACAAGATCAAGGACTTCGTGTCCGGGGCGGCCGTCATCGACCTCGGCGGCATCGATGCCAACACGGCGCTCGCCAACGACCAGGCGTTCGCCTTCATCGGCAACGCGGCGTTCTCGCACACCGCGGGAGAGCTTCAGGCGAAGGCGTTCGGCGCCAACACGCTGGTGTCCGGCGACGTGGACGGCAACGGCCGGGCGGATTTCCATATCCTGCTCAGCGGCGCCGTCGCGTTGCAGGCCACGGATTTTCTGCTCTAACCGGTTCCGCCGCCCGCAGCCCGACGGCGGTATCCCGCTGATATAACACGATAATCGGATGCCTTCCCGCGATCGGGGGAGGCACGGGCCCGCGCTCGCGCTGTGACCAATCGCACATCCCAAACGGCCGCTTTCGGGTGACTAATCATTCAGAAAGCGGCTCGGGCGGTGAACCTCCGCCCGCCGCCAAATGACAAATGATTGTTTCACAGGTGGGTGCCATGCCGATTTTCAAATTCATCGCCGTGACGGGAACACTTTTGCTGGGGCTGCTGTTCGTGGCCAACTCCATGTTCAAGCCCAGCGGACCGCTGTTCACCAACGACTCGGAGGGCCTGACGCGCTCCGAACCGAAGCAGAAGGTGGCGAAACGTCCCGAGCCGGTGCAGGCGCAGGAAGCGCCGCGAGCGCGCGCGCCGTCGCTGTTGCAGGTCGAGACCGAGAAGGCCGAGCCCGCGCAGGACGAGACCGTGCGTTACGAGTTGCCGCAGTCCGTCATTACGGCGCGTGCCCAGGCCTCTGCACAAGTCTCTGCACAAGTGCCTGCACAAGCGCCCGCCCAGGTCGCGGCCCCGGCCGCCATCGCGGCCCCTGCCCCGGTCGCCGCCCTCGTGCCCGCTCCGGCGCCCGCGCCGCTCCCCGCCACCACCGGAACACTCGCATTGGCTCCGGTGACGCCGGCGGACCCCGCGGCGTCGGCAGCAATGGCCGATGCCGAAGCGCCGAAGGTCGAAGCCGCGAAGCCCGGGTCTGCGAAGAGCCAGGCCGCGAAGAGCGAATCTGCGCGGAGCAAAACTGCGAAGATCGAAGCCGGCAGGGAAGCCGCCAAACCTGAAACGGCAAAGCCTGCCGCGCCCCAAATCGAGAGCGCCAGGATCGAGAGCACCAGGAGCGAGAGCACGAGGACCGAAAGCGCGAAGCTCGAAAGCACCGGGACCGAAGCACCGGTGGCCGCGCCGGCACCGAAGGCGCGCAAGCGGGAAGCCGGGCGGCCGCGCGCCCCGGCCCCCGTGCAGGTCACGGCGCCGCAGCCGGTCATTGCGGCCCCTGCTCCGGCCAACGCGCTGATCGCCGCGATCGCGGCCGAGCCGGTGCAGATCAAGACTGCCACGGTTGCGACCCCCGCTCCGGCGGTGGCGCCCGCTCCCGCGCCGCTCGCCGCAACCGCCACACCGGCCCCCGCGACGGCATTCACCGCCGTCACTCGGGCTCCGCCGGTCACGATTGAAGCGCCGAAGATCGAGGCTGCGAGGATCGAACCTGCGCAGCGCGAGGCTGCGCCGATCAGGATCGCCAAGGTCGATCCTTCGGCCACCGCACCCGCCAAACCCGAAACCGCAAAGCCTGTCGTGAGCAGGGCCGAAACCGCGACGACCCAAGCCATCAGGATCGAGGCCGCGCGGGCGGCCCCGGCATGGAAACCGCGCAAGCCCGTGGCGCGCAAGCACGAAGGCGGCAGCCGCACCGCCGCCTATCGCGACGGCCACGGCCACACGGCGCGAGACCACGTGCCGAGGACCGAAAACGGATACGCCTACGGCGTGTCCCCCGCGGAGGCGCGCGCGGAGCGCCTCGGGATGCAGCGCCAGTGGAGCGGCGGCGACTTCGGCCACAACCGCGCGCGCTTCTGAACGCGGCACCCTGCGTCAATGCGCCCGCGGCGGCCGCACCCGGCCGCCGCGGAACGCGTTGGTGACAACCGCTGATTCCGTGCAAGCGGAAGACGCTCTAGTCTCCGGCAACTGATTCGCGGCCCGATTCGGGTCCGCGGAATCCGCAGCCTTGGGGGCGCCATGTTCAGCACCGACGTCAACGGAACCGTCGTGACCTATGAGGACATCGACGACCCGTATTTCATGAGCATCTACCCGACCATCAAGCCGCACACCATCACGTCGTCGTTCGGGCCGGTGCCGCTCTGGGTGCTGTACAAGACCATCGAGCACATCGTGAAACACGACGTTCCCGGCGACATCGCCGAATGCGGCGTCTGGAACGGCGGCTCGATGCTGCTCACGGCGCTGGCGCTCAAGCACTTCGGCGACCTGTCGCGCAAGCTCTACATGTACGACACCTATGCGGGCATGGTGAAACCCGAGGACATCGACAAGCGATGGGACGGCGTGCCCGCCCTGCCCACCTGGGAAAACGCCCAGGCCAAGGGCACCAACTGGGGCTATGGCGGCACCGTCGAGATGGTGCTGGCGGTGATGCGAAGCTCCGGCTATCCCGAGGACAAGTTCGTTTTCGTCGAGGGCATGGTGGAGAACACGATCCCCGGCACGATGGCGGAGCGGCTCAGCCTGCTGCGGCTCGACACCGATCTCTACCGGTCGACCTATCACGAGCTCGTGCACCTCTACCCGACGCTGTCGAGCGGCGGCATCCTGATCCTCGACGACTACGGCTACTTCCAGGGCGCGCGCGCGGCAACCGACCAGTATATTGCCGAGAACAAGCTGAAGATCTTTCTGTCGAGGATCGACTACAGCATTCGCCTCGCGGTCAAGCCGTAGCCGCGGTCGCTGTCGATTGAATATTGCAGCATTGGCAGTGCCATCCCTCCCCGCGAGAGAGGGCAATCGCATTTGATGAATGTAAGGCGGGCGCGGCCTCTCGCTCCCTCCCCCGCTTGCGGGGGAGGGTTGGGGAGGGGGCTGCCGCGAACTCCGGATTCGATGCGGCCCCCTCCCTGTCCCTCCCCCGCAAGCGGGGGAGGGGACGCTGTGGCGGCGCCGAGCGCAACGTCCGACACTACGCCCGCGCAGGGATGAGACCGCCCGCGTTGCGATCGCTTCAATCCAAAGCGGTGGTGCTCTAGGCTGCGGACAATTGGCCTGACGCGGCAGCCGCAAAAAAAGGAGAACCGGAAATGACGCTCACCGTCACACGGCGCATCGCGCTCGCAGCGCTCGGCCTTGCGCTCGCGGCCGCGCCCGCGCAGGCTCAGGACTTTCCGAGCCGGCCGATCACGCTGATGGTCGGGCTCGCGGCGGGCGGCATCACCGACGTCACCGCGCGGCTCTATGCCGAGGCGGTGTCGAAAGCGAGCGGCCAGCGCGTCACCGTCGAGAACAAGACCGGCGCGGGCGGCGGGGTCGCGGCCGCCCACGTGCAGAACGCGGCGCCGGACGGATACACGCTGCTGGTGTTCTCCGGCTCGCAGCACGCCACGGTGCCGGCGGCCGGCAACGCCACCTACGAACCGGTCAAGGGCTTCGCGCCGGTCACCTTCCTGTTCAACAGCGTGGTGGTGCTGACCGTGCCGGGCGACAGCCCGGCCAGGACCATGAAGGAGTTGCACGAGCTCGGCCGCAAGAAGCAGGGCGGGCTCACCTTCGGCACGCCGGGGCTCGGCTCGCCGTCGCACCTGCTCGGCGCCAAGCTCATGCTTGCCGACAAGGTGCCGTTCGAGGCCGCGCATTATCGTGGCGGCGCGCCGATGATGGCCGACCTGATCACCGGCCGGGTCGACTTCAGCTGGCCCACCTTGTCCACGTCGCGCGCCTATCTGGCCGACGGCAAGCTCAGGGCGCTGGCGATCGACGCCGGTGCGCGCTGGGCGCGTCTGCCCGACGTGCCGACCCTCGACGAACTCGGCTTCGGCAAGGAGAAGGTCGCGAGCTGGTTTGCGCTCGCGGCGCCCGCCGGCACGCCGCCCGCGATCGTCAACCGGCTCAACGAGCTGTTCATCAAGGCGTCGCAGGACCCGGACCTGAAGCGGCGGCTCGAGGAAAACGGCACGCCGATCGTCACCAACACGCCGGCGCAGATGGGCCAGGCGATGGAGCAGGAATGGCAGACCATGCAGCAACTCGCCAAGACGCTGAACCTGCGCATCCAGTGACTTGCAAACGGCGCGTCTGTGAGCGTGTGAAATGAAGCGTAGCAGCAACACGAAAATCCTCACCACCCACGTCGGCAGCCTGCCGCGGCCGGACGGCACCGACCGCGCCGGCGCCGAGGACGACGCCGCGATCCGCGCGATGGTCAAGGCCGTGGTCGCGCGCCAGCGCGACATCGGCATCGACGTGATCAACGAGGGCGAATACACCAAGGACGGCGACTGGCTCTCCTACGTGGACAACCGCTTCGGCGGCTTCGAGGCGCGGCCGCCCGCGGGCGGCACGCCGCTGATCCTGCAGGGCCGGGACCGCGAGGCGTTCGCCGACTTCTACAGCTATGCGTCACAGCGCGGCACGCTGTTCTACGAGCCGGGCGGGCAGATCAAGCACGCGCGGCCGCACTGGGTCGCGACCGCGCCGATCACCTATCGCGGTGCCGACGCGCTCAAGCGCGAGATCGACAATTTTCGCGCGGTGGTGGGACCCGACGCCGAGGCGTTCATCACCACCACGGCGCCGGCGAGCCTCGAGCCGTACCGGCGCAACGAGCACTACAAGACGCAGGAGGAGTTCGTGTTCGCGCTCGCCGAGGCGATGCGCACCGAATACAAGACCATCGTCGAGGCCGGTTTCATCCTGCAGATCGACGACGCCTGGCTGGTGGCGCTGTGGGACCGCATCGGCATCGCCATGGGCCTCGAGGGCTTCCGCAAATACTGCGAGGTGCGGATCGAGGCGCTGAACCACGCGCTGCGCGACCTGCCGGAGGACCGCATCCGCTATCACCTGTGCTGGGGCAGCTGGCACGGCCCGCACGCCTTCGACATCGAGCTGGAAAAGCTGGTCGACCTGATGCTCAGGGTGCGCGCGCAGGGCTACCTGATCGAGGCCGCGAACGCGCGGCACGAGCACGAATACGCGCTGTGGGAGCGCGTGAAGCTGCCGGCCGGAAAGATCCTGATCCCGGGCATGGTCTCGCACGCGACCGACGGCATCGAGCATCCGGAGCTGGTGGCGCAGCGCATCCGCCGCTTCACGAAGCTGGTCGGAGCCGAGAATGTGATCGCCGGCGCCGACTGCGGCTTCGGCGGCCGCACCCATCCGCAGATCGCCTGGGCGAAGCTCGAAGCGCTGGCCCAGGGCGCGGCTCGCGCTGGCGAGTGAAACGAGCGGCCAGCGCGAGCACTATAGAGGCGCTGGCGAGTGAAACGAGCGGCCAGCGCGAGCACTATAGAGGCCGCGCCGGGCCCTCGTGTCGCTATCGCTCCACTCGGCGGCGCGGCTCGCGCTGGCGAGTGAAGCGAGCGGCCAGCACGAGTTCACGTCGCGCGGCGGGCTTTTGCGGTTGTGACTTTTCACACTCCTGCCGGAGTGCGCCGCCCCCTGTGTGACCTATCACACTTCAGTCCTGACGCGCCTCGCGTACGCTCTCACGCAACGAAGGGTCGTTCCTTCGGAATGGGAAACGGGGCACTGCAATGTCACATCCGATCATCCGCACCAGCCAGGATTTCGCGGCGCAGCCTTTCAGCGTCGCCGCTCCCTGCGCCACTCCGCAACGCCATGCCGGCGAGCAGACCCAGCCGGGCGTGCATGGCGAATGCCGGTCCGGCTCAACTTTGGAATTCCTGGTCCTGCTGCTGAGCATTGCCGCCGGCGCCGACGCGGGACACGCGAGCTAACGCCGCACCGATTGACCGATTTCAGCACGTAAAAATTACTGGCCCCGGCTGCCTTTTCGGCGGCCGGGGTTTTTATGGGTCTTTGCGTGCCCGCCCCTTGCGCTATCATCGCGCCGCGCCGCCGAGTGGAGCGATAGCGACACGAGGGTCCGGCGCGGCCACTAAAGTTGCTCGCGCTGGCCGCTCGTTTCACTCGCCAGCGCGAGCCCGGGAAATGGCAGGAGAGTGCGATGGCCGAGAAAAGGGTGCCTTACCAGGTCAATGGCAGGTCGTTCGAGGGCGTGATCGTCTACGACGACAGCGTGAAGACAAAGCGCCCGGTGATTTTCGATCAGCCCGACTGGAAGGGGGTGTGCGCCGACACCATCGCGCAGGCCAGCGCCGCGGCGGGCAAGGACTACGTCATGCTGGTGGCCGACATGTTCGGCAAGGGCTACGGCGACCAGCCGAAGACGCGCGAGCAGCTCGCGGCCGGCATGAAGGCCGTGCACAACGACCTGCCCTTCACCGTCGCCTGCGGCCGCGCGGCCTATGACGCGATGCTCGCGGAAGCCGACAAGCTCGGTCTGGTCGATACCGGCAAGAAGGCCGCGATCGGCTTTTGCGCGGGCGGCGGCTTCGTGCTCGAGCAGGCGCGCGCGGGAGCCGACTTCAAGGCGATGGTCGTGTTCCACGTCACCAACCCCAATCCCGTCGTCCCGGGCACACCCTGCGACATCAAGGGCCGGGTGATGGCGGTCCACGGCCGCGCCGACCCGGTGACGCCCAAGCCGATGATGGACGCGCTGGAAGAGGAACTGACCAGGGCCAAGGTCGACTGGCACATCGTCACCTTCGGCCGCGGCGTGCATTCGTTCTGCGATCCGACCGCCAACCATCCGCCGTCCGCGCTGTACGACGAGAAGCTCTGCCGGACGTCCTACATGCTGATGCGGGACTTCTTCGCCGAGACGCTGTGAGGTGTAACTCAGACCGCAACGCGCCCGGCGGCACCGATCGCCACCGGACGCGCCGGCGTCACACTCAAGCCTGCCCGGTTCAGTGATGGTGGGCTGAAACGCTCTTCGCCCACTCGGACACCAGACCGCCGGGCGCCGACTGGCTGATATCGCCCAGGCTGAGGATGCCGGTCATCCGCTTGTTCTTGTTGATCACCGCAAGCCTGCGGACCTTCAGCTCTTCCATGTGCCGGACGGCCTTGGCGAGATCGTCGTCCTCCGCGCAGCAGTGGATGCCTTCGGACATCACATCCCGCGCGGTCGCGCGGCGCAAATCGAAGCCGTCATTGGTCAGTCCTTTGCAGACAATGTCCCGGTCGGTCACCATGCCGATCAGTTGATCGTTCTCGCCGATCGGGATGGCGCCGATGTCATGCCCGCGCATCAATTTCGCAAGTTCGGTGACCGGCGTATCGGGGCCGACCCACTCGACACCCTTGTGCATCGCGTCTTTGACTTTCATGGCGGAGCTCCATCGCTAGATTTGCGTGCATTCGGCAAAACGCCGCTCCCCGCCCACGAGTGACTATACACCGCGCCGGCTCCACCGGCACGCGGCTTTCGTGGCGGCATGGCTGCTGCGCAAGAGCCGGTTCCGCCAAAGCATCGCCGAGGAAACCTGCGAGGAGCATCCAAGCTGCGCGGACGGCCTTGTGCCGGGTATCGGCATTTACCTATGCTGACGGAAAACATGGATGGATCGGAGGAAACAAATGATGACGAAGAAGCTTCGCCGCGCGGGCCTGATGGGCGGCGCCATCGCCGCCGCGCTTGCCGCCGTTCCCGTGGACCATGTGGCCGCGCAGTCCGCGCCCAACTGTCCCGCCATGCGCAAGATCAATGTCGGCGTATCGGTCGCGCCGCCGAACGTGGTGCACACCTCGCCCTACGTGGCGAAGGAGCTGGGCTTTTTTGCCAAGCGCTGCATCGACGCCAACATCGTGCAGTTCGAGGGCGGCCAGTCGCAGACCTCGGCGGTGGCGGCGGCGCAGGGCTCGGCGATCGTCAGCGTCAGCGACGTGTCGATCGGCCGCGGGCTCAAGGTGCAGCAGATCTGGGGCCTCGCGCCGCGCATGCCGCAGGCCTACATGGTGCCGGGCGAGATCAAGACCGCCGCCGACCTCAAGGGCAAGCGGCTGTCGGCGACCGGCGGCGGCGTCGGCGGCTTCAACTGGCGCATGGGCCGCGAGGTGCTGAAGTCGGCCAAGCTCGACGTCGGCGACGCGCAGTTCATCCCCTCGCCGACCGCGGGGCGCCTGCCCGGCCTGATCGCCGGACAGATCGACGGCGTCGCGCTGCATCCCGAGGACGTGTTCCTTGCCAGGAAGCAGAAGGACAGCCTGCACGCGCTGGTGCAGCTCGTCGACCTGATGCCGCTCTACATGTTCAACGCCTATGGCGCCTCGACCGAGTGGATCGCCCGCGACCGGGCGCTGCTGCGCGACACCGTCGCCGCAATGATCGAGGCCAACCGCACGATCTACCGCGAGAAAGACAAGGTGATCCCGATCATCGTCGACGCGACCAAGAAGCCGAAGGACGCGGTCGAGTTCGCCTGGGAGAGCAACGTTAGGAACTGCGTGTGGTCGGTGAACACCGGCTTCGACCCCAAGCGTACGCAATGGTCGATCGACAACAGCGTCGCCAACGGCGACATCGAGGAGGCGAAGAAGCCCTCGGTGGAGCAGGTGTCGAACGCCAAGCTCGCCGAGGAGGCGATGGAGCTTGCGGGCGGGCGGGTGACGATCGGGAAATGTACGGAGTGACCGAACGAGACCATACGGATGAGCCCGGAAGCACAAACGGTCGCGCCCGAACGCACTTATCACGAGCTCGGCGTGAACTTCGGCCTGCCCGAGTCGCCGTTGCAGGTTTGGCTAAATGAAGACCATTTGAGAAAGGGCTTCCTTGCAGACTCCAGCAAGAATTTTCTTGGCCTTATTTTCTCGGAACCGCCCAGGATTGCCTTTGATCGAGAGGAGCGGCCGGGCCCCTTACTCGACGCATACCCGATCATGCTCGGCATCTGGCTTGTTTCCGATCGCCTCAAAGCGCTTTTCGAGCGCATCGACCCGGACAGCTTTGCCTTCGTACAAGCCGAGGTCGACTACAGCAATTTTGAGGAACCTGGACCCGGATTCTGGTTCTGCGACATCGTCCGCACGCTGGACTGCGTCGACGAGAAGAATTCAAAAATCCTCTACCACGAGAATGTTTCGCAGACGAGTTACAGGAGATTGATCGACGTCAAGATGTTGACTGAAGCCATTGGTACTGCGCACGCGTTCCGTTTGAAAAAACAGAGCCACACTCAAATTGTCGATGACCTGATTGCCGACGCCATCAAGTATGAGGACATCAAAGGATTTCGCTTCGTCACCATCCAGCAGCCATTTGTCAGAAAAAATGTCGATATCGTTAGGCCTTCGGAGGGGACCGAGGCGCTCCTGCTCATGTCCAGCCCTAGTACGGACAAGCGACGGTATTACCGAGTCGACGTGCCCGAGGGTGGCTCCTCAGGCGTGCCACTCATCAGGTGGCGAAATAAAGCAAAACTCCAGATCGGTTTCCGCTGGGACGGCACCAAGCCCTTTGGCGGATTGATCTTCTCTGAACTGCCCAGGGTCGCATTCGACCGTTGGAGACGTAGTGGCCCTTTGCGCGACGCCTACCCAATGATGCTTGACATCTGGCTGGTATCAGACAGGACCAAGACACTTTTTGAACGGCTTGATCCCGAAGCGTTTGCTTTTGCACCTGCTGAAATCGACTACAGCAATTTTGATGAGCCAGGTCCCGCTTTTTGGGTCTGCCACATCGTCCGACGGCTTGATTGCGTAAACGAGGAAAAGTCGTTCATCGATTATCACAACCCGTCACGGCAATATCTCTCTCTGATCAAGGCGCAAATCCGCCCCGAGATCGTCGGTTCAGCGCATGCATTTTCCTTGGAGCGCTCCGGTTCCATGAAAATCGTCGACGATATCATCGTCCATTCGATAAAAGCCGCAAACATCACCGGCTTTCACATCGCTGAAATTCAAGAACCTTAGTCGGATACCGCAATCCATCCGGAGGAAATGCTCCATGAACGAACAGCCCCGTCGCCCGCTCGGGCCGCAGCCCTGGGATTTGGTCCGCGACAAGCTCGACCAGTCGCTGCCGTTCGCCAACATGCGCGACACGCCGTATTACCGCGACTGCGTGTGGGAGCAGTTCTCGGCGGGCGAATACAAGCGGCGCTACGAGTCGCTGCGGGCGAAGATGCGCGAGCACAAGCTCGACGCCGTGGTGGTGCCGGGCGGCCCGAGCCACTGGAGCTTCGGCGCCGGCATGACCTGGCTGACCGGGCATTGGGAGTGGCACGCGCTCTGCTGCTACGTGCTGGTGCCCCGCGACGGCGAGCCGACCATGATCTACTCGATGGGCGGTACGCATGCGGAGGCGGTGCGTCGGCATGTCGAGGTGGCGGTGAAGGACGTGCGCCACAGCCGCAACGGCCAGTACGCGATGGTGATGGTGGAGCGGCTGCGCGAGCTCAAGCTCGAGAAAGGCCGCATCGGGCTGATGGAGATCGACCCGCGGCACGGCGACTACCTGCCGGTCAACCAGTACAACACGCTGCGCCAGGAGCTGCCGGACGCGGAGCTGGTGTTCACCAAGAACTTCCTGCACGACCTGGTGGTGATCCACTCGAAGGAAGAGCTGGACTGCGTGCGCAAGGCCGGCGTTCTCTGCGAGCGTGCGATGGAGGCGATGGTCGCGCGCGCCAGGCCCGGCGTGAAGGAATACGAGATCAAGGCGGCAGCCGCGTCCGCGATCATGGACGGCGGCGGCGACATCGACTTCCTGATCATCGGCAGCACGCCGATGGACAACCCGGCGCTCATCTTCGGCAATCCGCGGCCGTCGTCGCGGGTACTGAAGAAGGGCGACCTGATCAACATGGAGATCGCGGCGGGCTATCGCGGCTACACCGCGCAGGTCGGCTCGCCGATCACGCTCGGGCCGCCGACCGACATGGTGCGCAAATTCTGGGAGGACATCACGCTGCCGGGCTACAACAAGATCGTGGCCGAGATCGCGCCCGGCAAGAACGCCAAGGCGATGCAGGATGCGAGCCGCTTCTTCCGCGACAAGGGCGTGCAGTCGCGGCCGACGCAGTGCCACGGCATCGACATCGTCACCGACAACCCGCATGTCTGCTCGGACCACATCGGCGGGACGGAGAGCGACATGCTGCTCAAGCCCGGCATGATCATCATGGCGGAGCCGAACCCGATCACCGCGGACGGGATGTTCGGGATCTTCCTCGGACACACCTTCATCGTGAACGACACGGGGCATGAGGTGGTGGACAAGTTCCCGCTGGAGATCGCGGTGGCGGGGTGATGTGGTTGGCGCGCTGCTGATAGCGAGCCGCAGCGCACGCTGGCCTCGTAATTTTCAGCTAGGTCGGATCACCCGGATGGTTCTCATCCATGAGCTGATACTGGCTTGTTTGGCCCCCTCGTGGTCCACTTTGAATATGAGTGGCCTGTTTTGATTTGATTGGAGCGGGACCAATGCGGGCGGTAGGGCGTTTTCTTTCTTCGTTGATCGGCATCGTCGCCATATTCTTTGGAGCAAGATCAGCTCTGCTTTTGCATTCTGTCTGGTCTGTCCAGAACTACATTCCTGCCCCACGGGATCCCGACAGCTGTCCAGTCTGCCCGACCCAGACTTTCTTCGACATTGAGACGCAGCAGATTCTCGTCATCCTTGCTTCGGCAGCCACGCTTGCGATTGCGTGGCTGACTTGGCGCAAATCCTAGAGTCCACTCAGCCGAGCGCCGGCGCTGCCCGGGACACACCATTTAACGCCCCGTTAACGCTTTACGGGCCTCTTGAGCGGCGCATGGCCTTGACCGACGCCGAAGACCTTGCCGCGCCGCCGGCGCAAGCGGGACGAGCCGCGCGCCTGCGCGCCCGCGCGCGCGACTGGCTCGACAGCGACCACGGCGCCGCGCAGCGCATGGCCGGGATGGCCTTCGCCATCCGCGTCACCAGCGCAGGCGTCACCTTTCTCTCGCAGATCGCGCTGGCGCGCTGGATGGGCGGCTTCGACTTCGGCATCTATGTCGCGGTCTGGACCTGGCTGGTGCTGGCCGGCGACATCGTGCATCTCGGGGTGCCGCTGATCGCGCAGCGCTACATTCCGGAATACACGCATCACAACCAGTTCGACGCGCTGCGCGGCTTCCTGATCGCCAGCCGCTGGATCACCTTCGGCCTCGCCACCGCGTTCGCGCTGATCGGCGCGGGCGTGATTTTTGCGCTCACGCCGTGGCTCGATCCGCACACGGTGCTGCCGTTCTATCTCGCCTGCGTGTCGCTGCCGTTCTTCACGGTCTCGCTGATGTGCGACGGGCTCGCACGCTCCTACAACTGGATCCTGCTGGCGCTCGGGCCGCACACTTTGCTGCGCCCGGTCGTGCTGTTCGCGCTGATGGCGCTGGCCTATGCGGCGGGATTTCCGATCGACGCCACCACCACCATGATCGCGCTGACGCTGGCGATCTGGAGCACGTCGCTCCTGCAGCTCGTTCTGGTGGACCGGCGGCTGAAGGGCGTGGTGCCGGCCGGACCCCGGCAATACGAGTTGCGGCGCTGGTTTTCGACCGCGCTGCCGATCATCCTGGTGTGGTCGTTCTACACCATGCTCTGCTACGCCGACGTGCTGGTGCTGCAGCAGTTCCGGCCGCCGCAGGAGGTCGGGTACTACTACGCGGCGGTGAAGACGCTGATGCTGGTGGGCTTCATCCACTTCTCGGTGTCGGCCGCGGTGGCGCACCGCTTCACCGCGCTGCATGTGGCGGGCGACCGCGCCGAGCTTGCGGCCTTCGTCGCCAGATCGGTGCGCTGGACGTTCTGGCCGTCGCTCGGAGCAACCCTGGTGATGCTCGCGCTCGGCAAGCCGATGCTCTGGCTGTTCGGACCGGACTTCGTCGCGGGCTACGTGTTCATGCTGATCCTGTCGGTGGGACTGCTGGCGCGCGCCGCGGTCGGACCGGCCGAGCGGCTCCTGAACATGCTCGGCGAGCAGCGCATCTGCGCCGCCGTCTATGCCGCGGCGCTGACGTTCAATGTCACGTTCTGCGTGACGCTCATTCCGCAGTACGGCGGCGTTGGCGCGGCATTCGCGACATCAGGCGCGATCGTTCTGGAATCGATGCTGCTGTTCGTGGTCGCGCGGCGCAGGCTCGGCCTGCACACGTTCTTCCTCGGGCAGCCGAAGATCTAGAACGCGTTGCTCTGAACTGAATTGCCAACGATACAGGCGGTCTTATCCCTCCCCGCAAGGGAGGGATGGCACCGCCGTGTTGCACCAGTCAGTTGCCGCGCAGCCGTTTGATCACCGGCCCGATCGCGGCGCGGACCTTGTAGGCCATATTCCAAAGCGCCGGGTTCTGCTTGATGAAATGCTTGGCGCGACCGACGGCATAGAGCTTCGCCGCAGCGATGCAGCCGCGCACGGTCGCCGGCGAAATGTGATCGAACAGCACGATGTGGCCGTCGCTCCATTCCTGCTTGTAGCGCTCGTCGCCGATCGTGAAGTCGAACGCCTGGCAGGATCGCTCCATCGCGTAGCGCAGAAGATCGTGCAAGTGCGCGGCGCCGGGTCCGAATTTCGACAGCTCGCCGCCGTTGTAGCTCGCCAGCAGGTGATAGTACGAGCCGCGGAAGATCAGCCCGAGATTGGCGGCGGCGACCTGCGCGCCGACGTCGAGCCGGCTGACGTGCACAAAGCCCTGCATGCGCGACAGCGCGTGATAAAAGTCGCTGTAGCCCGGCAGCGCAAACAGATTGGTCACGCCCATCACTGCGAACGCCTTGGACTTCTGATCCATCAGCGTTTCGAGCGTGCTCGAAAGCTCCTGCGTGTCCTGCGCGGTGACGAACTTCACCTCGCCGAACTCGCCGAGCTTCTTGCGCTTGGTGCGGTCGCGCCGGCGGGTCGCCGAAGACCGCTTCTCGGCATAGAAGCTTTCCCAGTCGGCGCCGAGCCTGGTCACATACGCGCCGTTGGCGTGCGGGATGACGCCGAGCCCGACGAACGGATTGGGCTGCGACCCGACCACACGCTGCATCTTGTCGAAGTGAACGACGTCGAAGCAGTACTGCGGATGGCCTTGCAGCCGGCCGCAGATCGCGCTCCACAGTTCGCGAAAGCGCGCAGCATCGACTCGCGCGCCGAAGTCCGGGGCGAGCAGCGGGCCGTTGTAGTCGCACAGCAAGGTGCCGAGCCAGGTCAGCCGGCGCGCCAGACCGCCGTGCTCGATGCCGAGCGGCAGAAGAAAGAGCATTTGTCCCTGTCGGTCGTGGCCGGTGACGACGATCGGCTGCACACCGTTGCGCCGCCCGATGTGGTGCTGCCAGAGCGAAACCCAGTCGTAACTCTGGAACACCGTGCCGTCGGCGATCTTCTCGAAGGCGCGCCAGTCGCGCTCGACCGCTGCAAGATCGTCATGGATGGCGAGGCGGACGCCATCCACGGCCGGCCGCGCTCCGGCGAGCGACTCGTCTTCGACGCCGACGCGGGCATCGAACGCAGCTTGCGTTGCCTGAGGCATGGCCACCCGTAATTCCTGTCCGGTCCCTGAACGAGGCGGAACATACAGAGCGGACGTCGTCAGAACCGTGAAACGACGGGGCAGAAGCGGAAAACTTGCGATTCTGCGTGGACGAAGCGTTAACGCAAATGGGTGCGCCGGCCGCGGCGGTGTTCCGTGCCGGAATTCGGGAAAACCCCGACAGCTGCAGCGGCGATTAACCATAAGTGTCGGCGAAACGTGCGAGAAGTCGTGCACGGTGTAACCGCTTGTGAAGCGATCTCCGTTAAGAGAGCGCTGCATGAATAACACTCCGGCGACCCGGGATTTCGGCTTTGCGACGCGCGGCACGACCGCGCTTTCCACGGCTGCGCCGGAGACTGCATCGGGCGTGTCGGTCGAAATCGCGTGCGCTGGACGCCTTGCCGATATCCGCGCGGACTGGACCGACCTGCTGCGTCGCGCCGCCGAGCCCAACGTGTTCATGGACCCGGCGCTGATCGCCATCGCGCACGACTCCGAGCCCGAAGGCGGACATCGCGCGCTGCTCGCTTGGACAAACGCAGGCGGTCGCGAGCAGCTCGCAGGCATCTGGACCTTCGCGGTCGGCCGCCCCCGGCGATCGGTTCTGCCGATGCCGGTGATGCGCGTGCCGGCCTTCGCGCATGGCTATCTCGCGACGCCGGTGATCGACCGCGACCGCCTCGACGAGACGCTCGACACGATGCTCGATTGCATTGCGGCGAGCAGCGTGCTGCCGAAGATCATGTCGCTCGACACCATGGGCACCGGCGGCCCGACCTACGAAGCGCTGCTTCGCGTTCTGGCCGCGCGCGGCAGCAGCCCTTGCGTGTTCGACCAGGTGCGGCGGCCGAAGCTTGCATCGGAAGCCGACGGCAAGGCCTATCTCGAAAAGGCGCTGTCCGGCTCGAGCCGGAAAAAGCTGCGCCAGCACCGGCGGAAGCTCGCGGAACAGGGCTCCCTCACCTCCTCGATCGCGGCCGAGCCGGAAGCGGTCCGTCAGGCGGTCGAGGAATTCCTGGCGATGGAAGCGTCGGGCTGGAAGGGCCGCCAGGGCACGGCGCTGGCCAGCAACGAAACCGATGCGGCATTCATGCGCGGCGCGATCGCGGCGCTCGCCGAGCGCGGCTGCGCCACCGTCCATTCGATCCATCTCGACGGCAGGCCGGTGAGCATGCAGATCGTGGTGCGGGCGGGCGCTGCGGCGTTCACCTGGAAAACCGCCTACGACGAGGCGTTTCACGATTTCTCACCGGGCATGCTGCTGCTCGAGGACTACACGGCGGCGCTGCTGGCCGACAAATCCATCGCCTTCGTCGACTCGTGCTCGTTCGACGACAGCGGCTTCATGTCGGCCTGGCAGGAGCGGCAGTCGGTCGCCGACATCTGGATCGACGCGCGGCGCGGCGGCTCGCTGGAATTCCGAGCGCTGAGCGGATTGCAGAAATCCTATCGCGACGTGCGCAATGCGGCGAAGGCCGCCTACCTGAAATGGCGCAAGACGCGGAAGGCGTGACGGCCATGCCGATGCAGGACACCGATGTCGTCATTGCCGGCGGCGGGCTCGCGGGCTCGCTCGCCGGTGCGATGCTCGGCCGCGCCGGCATCCGCACGGTCGTGATCGATCCGCATCCGGTCTATCCGCCGGATTTCCGCTGCGAGAAGCTCGACGGGCCACAGATGCAGACGCTCGGGCTCACCGGTTTGGCGGACGCAGTGCTGAAAGCGTCGACCGCGGACCGCGAGTGCTGGGTGGCGCGCTTCGGCCGCGTGGTCGAGAAGCGCCCAGGTGACCAGCAGGGCATCATGTATGACACCCTGGTCAACACCCTCCGGGCGGAGATATCGGGCAAGGCCGAGTTCATCCAGTCCAAGGTCACGGATATCACCGCAGGTCGGGAGCGTCAGCTTGTCAGGACTGTGGGCGGGGCGGAAATCTCGGCAAGGCTCGCGGTCGTGGCAACCGGCCTCAACGTGGGCGTCCGCGAGAAGCTCGGGATCGGGCGCGAGGTGGTCAGCGCGTGCCACTCGATCTCGATCGGTTTCGACGCGGTGCCGGGCGACGCACGCGGGTTTCCGTTTCCGGCACTCACCTATTTTGCAGAAAGCCCCGCCGACCGCATGGCCTATATCACGCTGTTTCCGATCAGCAGCGCTCGCGGTGTGGTGATGCGCGCCAACCTGTTCGGCTACCGCGACTTGCAAGATCCGTGGCTGAAAGCGCTGCGCGATGCGCCGCGCGAGACACTTTATGCGATGTGGCCGGGCCTGCGCCCGCTGATGGGCGAGTTCACGGTGCCGGAGTTCGTGAAGATCCGTCCGGTCGATCTCTATGTGACGAAGGGTTATCGCCAGCCCGGCGTGGTGCTGGTCGGCGACGCGTTCGGAACGTCATGCCCGGCGGCGGGCACCGGCGCGCGCAAGGTGCTGGTCGACGTCGAACGGCTCTGCAACGTGCACATCCCGCGCTGGCTCGAAACGCCGGGCATGGGCGCGGAGAAGATCGCGGCGTTCTACGACGACCCGGTGAAGCAGGCGAACGATGCCTATTCCACCGCGAAGGCCTATGGGCTGCGCTCGTTCACGCTCGACACGTCGCCCGCCGGCGTGGCGAAGCGCTGGATCAAGTTCGGGCTGCATCGGGGCAAGGGCTTCGTGCGGAACATCGTGGCGCCGCAGCCTGCCATCGAAATGCCTCACGACGACGAGCACGCGCCGACGCTCGCGCGCAGCACGCCCGCGCGGAAGTAACGCGCCGCTGTTATTTCTGGATCGTGAAGCGGACCATCGGTCCGTGGTCGATGCGATCGGCGTTCTGCGCCGGCGGCACGCCGAAGTTCTGGTTCTGCGTATTCTTGAAGTGCGCGTCGGCGCGATAGCCGAGCGTCAGCTTGGACGCCGAGTCAAACCAGTGGGACAGGCCGAGCAAGCCATCGACATTGACGACGGAGCCGGACTGCGAACCCGCGTAGGGCATGACCGGGTTGGTGGTGGCGCCGCCGTCGGCGGTCGAATTGCCGAACAGCATGGATGCGCCGACCTGCCATTCCACGTTCCATGACGAACCGACCGGCGCGTTGCCCTGCAGGCCGACGCGCGGGCCGACACCGAGATAGCGGCGGTCGTCGTAGGAGGGCGTGAATCCGTTGGCGATCAGCGGATCGGCGACCCGCGCGCCGAGCGTCGCCGACACATTGCCGATACCGAGCTCGCGCCCGATGCCGAGCGGCTGCGCGATCGACAGATCGGTGAAGCCGCGCGTGGCGTTATAGGAATTGAACGCGGTGCCGGGCGTGGTCTGGAAATAGTAGGAGCCCTGCGCGCCGCCGGAGCTGAGGCCATAAGGAGTCTGCACGCTGAGCCGCGGCGCGGTGTCGCGTGTCGGCGCGGTCAGATCCTGCGCATGCGCCGGCAGCGCCGCGACAAGCAGCGTGGCGGCCAGAAGGCCCGCCCGAACGACGCCCGATATTGCAGTGGCACGCATGGTCATTCGCAGTCTAGCCGGTTTTTGTGTCCCGAATCGGCACAGGCGGCATGGAACCGCTTCTATTGGAAAAATTCGTTAATTCCCACGCCGTCAGCCGGCCAGATGGCCGCTGCCGCCGGATTTACAAGGGGCGCGCCCTTTTGGCCACGCTCACATCTTTTCCCATGCGATTTCAGATTCTTATCGGGGCCGAATTGCGGCCGGCGCTCTTTTCCCTCCGTCCCGACCGGCGGATACTGCGGCGCCCGCCGCCGATAGCGCGTCGAAGACGCGCGTGAACGCGCTGGTGGGCGCGTCGAAGACGCGCGTGAACGCGCTGGCGGGCGGGATGGAAACTGGCGGGCTCAAACGACAATGGGCGCAAAGCACTTCGGCGCACGGATCGCCCGCCTCGAGGACCCGGCACTGCTGACCGGACAGGGCCGCTTCGTCGACGACATCGAGCTGTCGGGCGTGCTGCACGCAGCCTTCGTGCGAAGCCCGCACGCGCACGCGCGCATCCGCGAGATCGGCACGCAGGCGGCGCGCGGCATGGCCGGCGTTCACGCCGTGCTGACCGCCGACGACATGCCGCCGCGCATCGCCACCGGTATGATCCCGATGCTGGTGCCGAACCCGGCGATCAAGACGCCGCGCACGCAGATCGCACTCGCCCGCGACGAGGTCTGCTATGTCGGCCAGACCGTCGCGGTGGTCGTGGCGGAGAGCCGTTACGTTGCGGAAGACGCTGCCGCCGCCGTCGACATCGACTACGAGCCGCTGCCGGCGGTGAGCGACGCGCGCGACGCGGTGAAGCCCGGCGCGCCGGGCGTGCACGCCGATCTCAAGTCCAATGTCGCGGCCTTTATGCCGATGACCTATGGCGACGTCGACGGCGCGTTCAGCAACGCACCGCATGTGTTCGAGATCGAGTTCGACATGCATCGCGGTGCGGCGATGACGCTCGAAGGCCGCGCGGTGCTGGCGAGCTACGACGCGGCGGCCGACATGCTCAACGTCTGGTCGGCGACGCAGACGCCGCACCTGTGCCGCGGGACGCTTGCCGACCTGTTCGAGCGCAATCTGGAATCGATCCGCGTCGTCGCCCCGCTGGTCGGCGGCGGCTTCGGCACCAAGGCGCCGTTCTATCCGGAGGAGGCGGTGATCCCGGCCGCCGCGATGAAGCTCGGCCGACCGGTGAAATGGCAGGAGGACCGGCGCGAGCATTTCCTGTCCTCGACGCAGGAGCGCGATCAGTACTGGAAGGCCGCCATTGCGGTCGACGGCAACGGCAAGATCCTCGGCCTCCGCGCCACCATGCTGCACGACACCGGCGCGTATCTGCCGTGGGGCATCATCGTGCCGTTCATCGCCTCGACCACGTTCCCCGGCCCGTATGTGGTCCCGGCCTACCGGATCGAGACCACCGTGGCGCTGACCAACCGCGTGCCGACCACGGTGGTGCGCGGCGCGGGCCGGCCGCAGGCGGTGTTCGCGATGGAACGGCTGATCGACCGCGTAGCGCTGGAACTGAAGCTCGACCGCGCCGAGGTGCGCACCCGCAACATCATCAGGCCGGAGCAGATGCCGTATCAGCCCGGGCTGATCTTCCGCGACGGCAAGCCGCTGGTCTATGTCAGCGGCGACTTTCCGCTGAGCCATCGAAAGGCGATCGAAACATCGGGCTACAAGGGCTTCCGCGCCCGGCAGGCCAGGGCCCGCGGCGAAGGCCGCTATCTCGGCATCGGCATCGGCAACTATGTCGAAGGCACGGGGCTCGGCCCGTTCGAGGGCGTCACCATCCGCATCATGCCCAACGGCAAGGTCGCGGTCGCGACCGGCGCCACCACGCAGGGCCAGGGCACCCGCACGACGCTTGTCGCAGATCGTCGCCGACCATCTCGGCTGCCGGATCGAGGACATCGTCATGACCGCGGGCGACACCGGCGCAATTTCACAAGGCATCGGCGCGTTCGCGAGCCGCCAGGCGATCAATGCCGGCTCGTCGGCGATGATGGCCGGCGAGAACGTGAAGAAGCAGGTGCTGGCCGCGGCTTCGCGCGCGCTCGGCGTGCCGGAAAGCGAGATCGACGTCGAGGACAGCAAGGCCACCGCACGCACCGGCAACAAGCGGAGCCTGACGTTCGGCGAGTTGGCCCGCATGGCGCAGGGCATGCCGGGCTTCTCGTTCGCGCCGGGACAATTGCCGGGGCTGGAGCACACCGCCTATTTCACGCCGCCGCAGGCGTCCTACTGCAACGGCACCCATGTGGTGGAGGTCGAGGTCGATCCGATGACCGGCGGCGTGTCGCTGCTCAATTACGTCGTGGCGCATGACAGCGGCAACGTCATCAACCCGATGATCGTCGACGGGCAGGTGCAAGGCGGCGTCGCGCACGGCATCGGCAACGCGCTGTTCGAGTGGATGAAATACGATGCCGAAGCCAATCCGCTGACCACCACGTTCCAGGATTATCTGCTGCCTTCGTCCTGCGACGTGCCGGGCGCGCAGATCGAGCATGTCGAGACGCCGAACCCGCTCAACCCGCTCGGCGTCAAAGGCGCGGGCGAAGGCGGCACGATTCCCGCTCCCGCCGCCATCGTCGCCGCGATCGAGGACGCGCTGTCGCCGTTCAACGTCCGCTTTTCCGACATACCGCTCACGCCCGAACGCATCGTTTCGGCGCTGCAAGCGGCCGGCGCCTATGCGAAGCTCGGCGCCGCATGAGCGACAACGACAAAGGTACGCCGGTCAGCAAATCGCCGTTCTGGCGGTTCTCGGTGAAGTTCTACGCCGTGCCCGGCGTGGCGCAGGCCTGTATCGACCTGCAGGACCAGGCCAAGGTCGATGTGAACGTGCTGTTCTTTCTGCTCTGGAACGCGACGCAGGGCCGCGCGCTGAACGCCGCCGACGTGACCCGGGTGGAGGACGTCATCGGGCCATGGCGCGACATGGCGGTGGTGCCGATCCGCAACGTGCGGCGCGCGCTGAAATCGCCGCCTGCGGCGATCGCACCGGACGTTGCCGAAGGCTTTCGCACCCGGATCAAGGCGGTCGAGCTCGAAGCCGAGCGGCTCCAGCAGGAGGCGCTCCATGAGCTCGCCGCGTCCGGCAAGCTCGGCCACGCCATGCCCTCGCAAATCCAGGCCGCACAGGACAGCGTGAGCTCCTATCAGGGTGTCATCGGCCCGTTCCCGCCGGGCCCGCTGGAAACCGTGCTGTCGGCATTTGCAAAGTTCGAAGCCCCGCAATAGAGAACCACGAATGAGCACCAGGACACCGCGCCGGCTGATCGTCGGCATTTCCGGCGCCTCCGGCACCATCTACGGCATCCGGATGCTGGAGATGCTGAAGAAGACCGACATCGAGACCCATCTGGTCATGAGCAAGTCGGCCGAGATGACGCTGGTCTACGAGACCAGGTTCAAGCCGAAGGACGTCAAGGCGCTGGCCACGGTGGTGCATCCCGCCGCCGACATCGGCGCGTCGATCTCGTCGGGCTCATTCCCAACCATGGGCATGGTGATCGTGCCGTGCTCGATCCGCACCATGAGCGAGATCGCGACCGGCGTGACCAGCACGCTCGTCTCGCGCGCGGCCGACGTGGTGCTGAAGGAAAAGCGGCGGCTGGTGCTGGCGCTGCGCGAGACGCCGCTGCACGGCGGGCACCTGCGGACGCTGACGACGCTCGCCGACATCGGCGCGGTGGTCGCGCCGATCGTGCCGGCTTTCTACAACAAGCCGAAGACCGTCGACGACATCATCAATCATACGGTCGGCCGCCTGCTCGACCTGTTCGGCGTCGAGACCAAGGCCGTGAAGCGCTGGGAAGGCGGCCCGGCGGAGGAGTAATCGGGAGGAAGCAATGGACCAGAAGACCTACGACACCGGCATGAAGATGCGCCGCAAGGTGGCGGGCGACGAATATGTCGACAAGGCGATGGCCAACGTCGACGACTTCAACCGCGATTTCCAGCGCATCGTCACGCAGTATTGCTGGGGCGAGGCCTGGGGCGACGACACGCTGCCGCCGCGCGAGCGCTCGATCCTCAATCTCGGCATGATCGCCTGCCTCGGCCGGATGGAGGAATTCCAGACCCACGTGCGCGGCGCGCTGAACAACGGCATGACGCCGAACGAGATCCGCGCGGTGCTGACCCAGATCGCGGTCTATTGCGGCATTCCGGCGGGCGTCGACTGCTTCCGCCATGCCAAGCCGGTGATCGAGGCGTATCAGAAGAGCAAGAAGTAGTGCTTGCTTGTCCCGGGCGCGTTGCGGCGCCATAAGCGCGTCACGCGCGTCTTCGACGCGCTATGGCGCTGCAATGCAGACCCGGGACCGTACCGAATGCCGGTGTCCGTAACGGTCCCGGATCAGCAGCGCACCACTCGCTTCGCTCGCGCTGCGCTGCATCCGGGACACGCAAGCTGCAAGGTTCCTGGAAAATGCTCGACCAGCCCGACAAGCGCGGCACCACGGCAAAACCCGCCGGCCCCGCGCTCGACTTCCAGCAACACCTCAAGGCGCTGGAAGCAGCCGGGCTGGTGACGCGCATCGACCGGCCAATCGACAAGGACACCGAGCTGCACACGCTGATGCGCTGGCAGTTCGTCGGCGGGCTGCCGGAGGAGCAGCGCCGGGCGTTCCTCTTCACCAACGTGGTCGACGGCAGCGGCAGGAAATACGACATGCCGGTGGTGGTCGGCGCGCTGTCGGCCAATCCGGACATCTACGCCATCGGCATGGGCAAGCCGGTCGAGGAGATCGGCAAGGCCTGGATCGAGGCGGTCAACCATCCGATCAAGCCGGTTCGGATCAACACGCCCGCGCCGTGCCAGGAAGTCGTCATCAAGGGTGACGACCTGAAGAAGCCCGACGGCGGCCTGAAGCTCCTGCCGGTGCCGATCTCGACGCCGGGCTTCGACGCCGCGCCCTACTTCACCGCCACGCTCTGCGTCACCAGGGACCCGGAGAGCGGCATCCAGAACATGGGCACCTACCGTGCGGGCCTCAAAGCCACCGACCGGCTCGGCGTGCGGATGGCCTCGCGGATCGGCGGCGCCGGCGGCTATCAGCACTGGCTGAAGCACCGCAAGCTCAAGACGCCGATGCCGATCGCGATCGTCAACGGCTGCGCGCCGGTCGTGGTTTTCACCGGCCCGCAGAAGCTCGCCATCGACATGGACGAGATGGGTGTCGCCGGCGCGCTCGCCGGCGAGCCGATCCGCACGGTGAAATGCATCACCGTCGATCTCGAGGTGCCGGCCGATGCGGAACTCGTGATCGAGGGGCTCATCGACCCCGAATTGCTCGAACCGGAAGGCCCGTTCGGCGAAAGCCACGGCTACATCGCGCTCGAAGACTTCAACATGACGATGCAGGTCACGGCGATCACCCACAAGAAGAAGCCGGTGTTCGTCTCGCTGATCAGCCAGGTGACGCCCTCCGAATCAAGCGTCATCAAGCGCGTCGCCTACGAGCCGATGTTCTTGTCTCACCTGCGCGACCAGCTCGGCATCAAGGGCATCCGCGGCGTGTCACTGCACGAGCCGCTGTCGAACGTGCGGCCGGTGATCTTCCTCAAATTCGCGCAAGGCGCGCCGCGCACCGAGGTGTGGCGCGGCATTCACGGCGCGTCGGGGCTGCGCGCCGACTGCGGCAAGATCGTCGTCGCGGTCTCCGACGACATCGATCCGACCAACACCAACGCGGTGTTCTGGTCGATGGCCTACCGCGCCAATCCGGTCGAGGACGTGGTCGTGATGCCGCACCGCTCCAGCGGCCACGGCCCGAAGTCCGGCCGCGTGCCCAACGACTCCTCGCTGCTGATCGACGCGACGCTGAAGGCTCCCTTCCCACCGCTTGCGCTGCCCACCCGCGAATACATGGAGCGCGCCCGCAAGATCTGGGACGAGATCGGCCTGCCCGCGCTGTCGCCGCAGCCGCCATGGCACGGCTACACGCTCGGCGACTGGAACGACGTCTGGGAAACCTATGCCAAGCGCGCCGTCACCGGTGGCTGGGAGCAAAGCGGCAAGGAGACCTTGGCGCAGAAGCGCGGTGGGCTCACCCCGGAGACGCCGGTGCGCGATGCCGACAAGCCCGGTGGGCACTGACGTTTTCGATATTGCTGCACCGCAGTATTGCCGGAATTCCGGTCGCGATCAAACACAATCGGAGACCGTCCGGCCGGAGCATCAACCGGCCGCTGCCCAACAATCGTCACTTCAACTCAATTTGATCACGGGCGGAATTCGTCGCGCCTGCGATTGTTGATTTGAACTAGTCCAATTAGACTTTCCGCCATCCGAAATGCTTGCCGGGCGTCAGATGTGACGCACCGGTAATCTCACCTGGGGAGGTTTGAGAATGCTGCGCCTGAATATCAACGGCAAAGATCACAATGTGGACGTCGACCCGAGCACGCCCTTGCTCTGGGCGATTCGCGAGAACGTCGGACTGACCGGCACCAAATACGGCTGCGGCGTCGCGCAGTGCGGTGCGTGCACCGTGCATGTCGACGGCGTCGCCACGCGCTCCTGCGCGTTCCCGGCGAGCGCCGCGGTCGGCAAGAAGATCACGACCATCGAGGGCCTCGCCGAGAACGGCACGCTGCACAAGGTGCAGAAGGCCTGGATCGACCACGAAGTGCCGCAATGCGGCTACTGCCAGAGCGGCATGATCATGGCCGTCGCGGAGCTTCTCAAGAACAAGCCGAAGCCGACCGACGCCGACATCGATCGCGAGATCACCAATATCTGCCGCTGCGGCACCTTCCAGCAGGTGCGCGCCGCGATCCACGACGCGGCCAAGGCATAAGGGAGGGCACCATGAATTTTGTTCCCAAGATGAATCGCCGTTCCTTCGTCGTCGGCACCGCCGCCGCAGGCGCAGGCCTTGCCATCGGTTTCGACCTTCCGGCCGGCGGCCCGCGGGCCTGCCGCTCGCCAACAACGTGCCGGAGCTCGGCGCCTGGGTGGTGATCAAGCCGGACGACTCCGTGGTGATCCGCATGGCCCGCTCCGAGATGGGTCAGGGCACGATCACCGGCCTCGCCCAGCTGGTCGCCGAAGAGCTCGAATGCGACTGGTCGAAGGTCAGCTACGAGTATCCGACGCCGGGTGAGAACGTGAAGCGCAAGCGCATCTGGCAGTCGTACTCGACCGGCGGCAGCCGCGGCATCCGCGAGTCGCACCAGTACGTCCGTGAGGGCGGCGCCTCGGCCCGCATGATGCTGCTGCAGGCCGCGGCCAACGAGTGGAAGGTCCCGGTCGAGCAATTGAAGGCCGAGAAAAGCGTCATCACCGGACCCGACGGCAAGAAGACCACGTTCGGCAAGGTGGCGGACGCCGCTGCAAAACTCCCGGTGCCGGAGAAGCCCAAGCTCAAGGACCCGAAGGACTGGAAGATCGCCGGCAAGCCGCTGAAGCGGCTCGACACCACCGACAAGGTGACCGGCAAGCAGGTCTACGGCTTCGACCTGAAGCTGCCGGGCATGCTGAACGCCGCGATCAAGGAAAGCCCGGTGTTCGGCGGCAAAGTAAAGAGCTTCGACGCCGCCAAGGTTTCCGGCATGAAGGGCGTCAAGAAGGTGCTCAAGGTCGGCGACACCGCGGTCGCGGTCGTGGCCGACACCTGGTGGCAGGCCAAGACCGCGCTCGACGCGCTTCCGGTCGAGTGGGACGAAGGCGCGAACGGCAAGGTGTCGAGCGCTTCGATCGCCGAAACGCTCGAAGGCCGGCCTCACCGCCGAGCAGGCGTTCGTCGGCAACCAGGCCGGCGACATCAAGCCGGCGCTCGCGAGCGCGGCCAAGAAGGTCGAGGCCGAGTACTACTATCCCTACCAGAACCACGTCTGCATGGAGCCGATGAACGCCACCGCGCGCTACACGGCCGACAAGTGCGAGGTGTGGGTGCCCACCCAGGACGGCGAGGCTTCGTTCGCGGCGACGATCGCCGCATCGGGCCTGCCGGCCGACAAGTGCGAGGTCTACAAGATCAACCTCGGCGGCGGCTTCGGCCGGCGCGGCGCGTTCCAGGACTACGTGCATCAGGCGGTGAAGATCGCCAAGGAGATGCCCGGCACGCCGATCAAGCTGCTGTGGTCGCGCGAAGAGGACATGGTGCAGGGCCGGTATCACCCGGTCATGATGGCCAAGCTGGTGGGCGCGTTCGACAAGGACAACAACCTGACCGGCCTGCATGTCCGTATTTCGGGCCAGTCGATCCTGGCGAGCGTGCGCCCGCAGGTTCTGGAAGCCGAGAAGGGCCGCGACCCGCTCTCGTTCCAGGGCATCTTCCAGTCCGGCGAGCACGCATTCGGCTACACCATGCCGAACCTGCTGATCGACCATGCGATGCGCAACCCGCACGTCCCGCCGGGCTTCTGGCGCGGCGTGAACATCAACCAGAACGCCATCTTCATGGAATGCTTCATGGATGAGCTCGCCCAGGCCGCAGGCAAGGACGAGGTCGAGTTCCGGCGGCAGTTCATGAAGAACCATCCGCGCAACCTCGCGGTGCTCAATGCCGTGGCCGAGAAAATCGGCTGGGGCAAGCCGGCGCCGCAGGGCATCTTCCGCGGCGTCGCGCAGATGAAGGCGTTCAACGCGTATGTGGCGGCCGCGGCCGAAGTCTCGGTCACCGGCGGCAACAAGCTCAAGGTCCACCGCATCGTGGCTGCGACCGATCCGACCTATGCGGTCAACCCCGCGCAGATCGACCGGCAGGTGGCCGGCTCGTTCGTGTACGGCCTGTCGGCGATGGCATGGCAGGAGTGCACCGTGAAGGACGGCCGCATCGTCGAAACCAACTTCGACACCTACAACTCGATGCGGATCGGCCAGATGCCGAAGGTCGAGTCGATCATCATCCAGTCCGGCGGCGACGGGCCGTGGGGCGGCGTCGGCGAGCCCACGATCTGCGTGGCGGCGCCGGCGGTGCTCAACGCGTTCTTCAAGGCGACGGGCAAGCGCATCCGCTCGATCCCGCTGAAGAACCACGGCATCGAACTGGTGTAAGCGACAACGAAGCGGCGGCCTTCCGGGGCCGCCGCTTTTTCTTTTTCCGAACATGCGGGCGGCAAGCCGCCCGCGCCGACAGCGGAACCCGACATGCCCGGATCCCGCATTCCTCGGCGGCAATTCCTGACAGCGGCCGCGGCGGCCAGCGCCGCGGCTGCCGCGTTTCCGGCGCCGCTCGTCGCCCAGGCCGCTGGCCCCCGCGTGGTCGTGATCGGCGGCGGGTTCGGCGGCGCAAGCTGCGCGCGCGCCTTGCGCAAGACCGATCCGCGGATCGCCGTGACGCTGGTCGAGGCCAATCCCACGTTCACCGCCATGCCGCAGAGCAGCGCCGCAATCGCAGGGCTGTTCGAGTTGAAGCATCAGCAGTTCGGCTACGGCCGGATCAGGGATTCCGGGCGTCGACCGTCGCGATCTCGGCTGCGAAGGCGATCGATCCGGAGAAGCGGACGGTGCGGCTCGCCGACGGCGCCTCGCTCGTCTACGACCGGCTGGTGCTGTCGCCGGGCATCGAATTCCGCGCCGGCGCGATCCCCGGCTACGACAGCAAGGCCGCGGCGATCATGCCGGCTGCCTGGAACAACGGCGACGAGGTCGCGCTGCTGCGCCGCCAGCTCGAGGCGATGGACGACGGCGGCACCGTGGTCATCACCTCGCCGGTCAATCCCGCGCGCTGCCCGCCCGCGCCCTATGAGCGGGCCAGCCTCATCGCGCATTATCTGAAAACAAAAAAGCCGCGCTCCAAGGTCATCGTGCTCGACTCGAAGGAAGGCTTCACCATGCAGAAGCTGTTCGAGGCGGCATGGAAGGAGCTTTATCCCGGCATGATCGAATGGGTCGGCCTGTCGAATGGCGGCGCGCTGTCCTCGGTCGATGCCGGCACGAAAACCCTCGCTCACCGATTTCGACAGATACCAGGCCGATGTCGCCAACGTGATCCCGCCGCAAAAAGCCGGGACACGCCGCCGACCTCGCGGGCGTCGCCGACCGCACCGGATGGTGCCCGGTCGATCCGGTGACCTTCGAGTCCAGGCTGCAGAAGAACATCCACGTCGTCGGCGACGCAGCCATTGCGGGGGCCATGCCGCGCTCGGCTTCGGCAGCCCATTCGCAAGGCACGATCTGCGCCGCCGCGATCGTGGCCCTGCTCGCGGGCAAGAAGCCCGAGCCGCCGGCGCTGATCAGCTCCTGCTACAGCCTGATCGCACCCGACTATGCGATCTCGCAGCGCGGCACCTACCGGCCGGTGGACGATCAATACGCCGAGGCCGACGGCGGCGCGATCATCAGCGCCGCCCGACGCGTCGCGCGACGCGCGCAAGGACGAAGCCGGGCAGGCCGCACGCCTGGTACCGCACCATCACCGGCGAGGTGTTCGGATGATGGGCCGGATCCTGCTCTTTGTTGCGGCCGTTGCGCTCGGCTCGACGTCCGGTGCGGCACAGGAGGCGCTGGCGCCTTACACGGTCGCCGGCGAAGCCATTCCGCAGTCGCTGACGGGAAAACCCGGCGATCCGGCGAGCGGCCGGGCCATCGTGGTCAAGCGCGAGAACACTTGCCTTCTTTGCCATTCGGGCCCATTTCCGGAGCAGCGCTTCCAGGGCGACCTTTCGCCGAACCTGAAGGGCACCGGGGCGCGGTGGTCGGAAGGCGAGTTGCGGCTGCGGCTGGTTGACGCCTCCCGCCTCAATCCGGCTACCATCATGCCGTCGTACTACCGGGTCGACGGCCTGACCCGGGTGGCGCCGGCCTACCAGGGCAAGCCGGTGCTGACGGCCGAGCAGATCGAGGACGTGGTTGCGTATCTGATGACGCTGAAGGACTAGCGAGATGGCAGATAGCATCAACACAATCATTCCGGGGCGCTCGCGAAGCGAGCGAACCCGGAATCCAGATACAGCTTCGGGCTCGGCCCTGGATTCCGGGGGCGCGACGCGGCGCGCGTTCCTGGCGGCCGCGGGCGGCGCAAGCCTCGCGCTGGTGGTGCGTCCGGCACAGGCGACACCCGAGACGATGGCGGCGGCGATCCGCCAGGTCGTGGGCGAGGCTTCCGTGAAGCCCGGCAAGATCAAGCTCGACCTGCCGCCGCTGGTCGAGAACGGCAACACGGTGGCGATGAGCGTTTCGGTCCAGAGCCCGATGACGGCGAAGGATCACGTGAAAGCGATCCACGTTTTCACCGAAAAGAACCCGCAGCCGAACGTGATCAGCGTCAAGCTCGGGCCGCGCGCCGGCAAGGCCGAAATTTCGACGCGCATCCGGCTGGCCGACACGCAGAACATCGTCGCGGTCTGCGAGATGTCCGACGGCTCGTTCTGGTCCGACAAGATCGAGGTGATCATCACGCTCGGCGCCTGCCTGGAGGATCTGATCTGATGACCACTCCCGCACGCACTCTCATCAACGTTCCGAAAAACGCCAAGCGCGGCGAGGTCATCGCCATCAAGTCGCTGATCTCCCACCTGATGGAAACCGGCTTCCGTCACGACAACATGGGCCGCGGCATCCCGCGCGACATCATCACGTCGCTGGTCTGCACCTATAACGGCGAGGAAATCTTCAACGCCACGCTGCATCCGGCCATTGCCGCCAATCCGTTCATCACCTTCCATACGGTGGCGACCGAAAGCGGAACCATTTCGTTCAAATGGACCGGCGACAACGGATTTGTCGCGGAGGCCTCCGCGAAAATCACGGTCGCATGAGCGGACCGGCGCTGCGGCGGTGGCTCGTTCCCGCCGCCGCCCTCTCCTGCTTCGCAGCCATTGTCCTTTCCGTCCGCGCCGAGATCCGGCTCGGCGAGCGGCGCTCGGCCTATGAGGACATGAGCCGGGACAACAAGGCGATGCAGGACGATGACACCGCCAATCCCGGCATGCTGGCGGTGCTCGACGGCGAAGCGCTGTGGCGGGCCAAGGCGGGCGGCGCGGGAAAATCTTGCGCGGATTGCCACGGCGACCCAGAAGAGAAGATGAAGGGTGTCGCCGCGCGCTACCCGGCGTTCGACGCGGCAGCGGGCCGCCCGTTGAACCTCGAACAGCGCATCAATGTCTGCCGCGAGCGGCAGCTGAATGCCTCGCCGTTCAGCTATGAAAGCCGGGAGCTTCTCGCGCTGACGGCCTATCTCGGCCTGCAATCGCGCGGCGAGCCGGTTGCGCCGCCGGAAGATCCACGGCTCACGCCATACAGGGAAAAGGGCCGCGAGCTTTACAACCAGCGCATCGGCCAGCTCAATCTCGCCTGCGTCCACTGCCACGACGACAACTGGGGCAAAAGCCTCGCCGGCAACAAGATCCCTCAGGCGCATCCCACGGGATACCCGATATACCGTTTGGAATGGCAGAGCCTCGGCTCATTGCAGCGTCGGCTCAGGAATTGCATGATTGGAATGCGCGCCGAGCCTTATACCTACGGCGCGGCGGAGTATGTGGACATGGAGCTGTATCTGATGTGGCGCGCGCGCGGAATGAAGGTCGAAACCCCGGCGGTGCGGCCATGAACGATCTGACGATGCCCCGGCACCGGCTGCGGGGCTATGTGTCGCACGGCGGGGAACTGCGTTCCGGCAAGCTCAGCCCGCGGACCTATCTCGAAGAGACGCTGACGCGAATTACCCAACTGGACAAAGACATCGGCGCGTTCGTCGTGGTCAACCGCGACGGCGCGCGGCGCGCGGCCGACGACTCGGCGAAGCGCTGGCTCGCCGGCAAGCCGCTGTCGCCGATCGACGGCATGCCGGTCGCGATCAAGGACATCATCGAAACCGCCGACATGCCGACCGGCCAGGGCTCGCCGATGTGGGAAGGCGCCGACTGGAAGCGCGACTCGGCCAGCGTGCATGCGCTGCGCGAGGCCGGCGCCATCATCATCGGCAAGACCACCACCACAGAATTCGCGTCCAGCCATCCGTGGCACAAGACCAAGAACCCGCACGACGGCAAGCGCACGCCGGGCGGCTCGTCGAGCGGCTCCGCTGCCGCGGTCGGCGCCGGCATGGTGCCGGCGGGGCTCGGCACGCAAGTGGTCGGCTCGATCCTGCGGCCCGCGAGCTTCTGCGGCGCCGTGGGCTTCAAGCCGAGCGTCGGCGGCATCAACCGCAGCGGCTCGCACGACCATTTCAGCCAGAGCTGCCAGGGCTCGATCGGAGCGACGCTGGCCGACACCTGGGCGGTGGTGAGGGCCATCGCCGACCGCACCGGCGGCGATCCGGGCTATCCCGGCCTCACCGGCGACGTGAACTTCGGCAAGCGCGCCAAGCCGCTGAAGCTCGGCGTGGTCGAGACCGGCGGATGGAGCGCGACCACCGATGGCGCGCGCAGGGCCTTCGTCTCGGCGAAGCAGCGCCTGCAGTCGCACGGCGTCCAGCTCATGAGCCGCGCCGACGACCAGAATATCGAAGCGCTCGAACAGGCGCTGACCGAAGCGCTGCCGCTGACCATGGCGATCAATGCCTGGGAGGGGCGCTGGCCGCTCAACACCTATGCCGACATCGACGCAAGCAAGCTCAGCCAGGCGGCGCGCGACCGGCTGAAGACCGCCGAGTCGATGACGCAGAAGGAGTTCGGCGAATTGCTGAAGCGGCGCGCCGCCGTGCGCGCGACCTATGCGAAGGCCGCGGCGAACTACGACACGATGATCACGCTCGGCGCCTGCGGCGCCGCGCCCGTAGGCCTCGGCATGACCGGCAACACGGCGATGAACGTATCGGCGTCGCTGCTCGGCTGCCCGGCGCTGACGATCCCGGTGCTGGCCGACGAAGGCCTGCCGCTGGGATTGCAGTTGCTCGGGCGTACCGACGAGGACGCCGCGCTGTTCGGCGTTGCGGCCTGGATTGCCGGCGATGCGTTGAGCCGTCCGGATCTGGTGGGCGTGGTGGCCTGATCTCCTGAAAGGCCCGCGGGCTTCCCATGGCTGGTTCCGATGCGAAGCCGACGCTCGCGGAAACCGTAGCCTGGTTGTCGCATTGCCAGGCGCTGCCGCGCGACGTCGAGGCCAAGGCACGGCTTCTGCTGCTCGACACGTTCGGCTGCCTGCTGGCGGGGCTGCTGCATCCCGAGGTCCGCAAATTCGGACAGGCTTTGCGTCTCGCCTTTCCGGGCGAGACCGCGTGGCCCGCGTCGGACATCAGGCTCGGCCCGGCCGGCGCCGCGGCGCTGGGAGCCGCAGCCGCCTGCTGGGACGAGGCCTGCGAAGGCCATGCGCCGTCGCACGGCCGGCCGGGATTGCCGGTGGTCCCCGCGCTGCTGGCGCTCGCCGCGTCCCGGCAGACAACGCTCGGCGACCTTCTGCTGGCGTTGACGACCGGCTACGAGATCGGGGCGCGCTCGGGCGAGGCGTGGCGCATTCCGGCCGGCTGGCATGTGGACGGCGGCTGGCATTCGCTGGCGGTTGCCGCGGCCGTGGCCCGCATGACCGCCGGACCTGAGCGGATCCAGCCCGCGATCGAAGCGGCGGCGTGTCAAATTCCCGCGAGCCTCTATCTGCCGATCACCATGGGATCGGTGCTGCGCAACACCTATCCGGCGCACGCGGTGCTGCTCGGGATGATGGCGGCGGCCGCGGCCGACGCGGGTTTCGGCATGCCGGACGGCGCGCTGGAGGAAGGCCGGCGCCGCGTTCTGCAAGCCGCGGGTCCCGCGACATCCGCGCCGGCCGGTCGATGGACGATCCTCGACGGGTATCTCAAGCCCTACGCCGCCGTGCGCCACACGCACTACGGTGTCGAAGCCGCCTTGCGGCTTCGGAAAGATGCTAACTTTTCGCTGCAGAACATCGCCGCGATCAAGCTCGAGATCTATCCGGAGGCGGTCCAGTATTGCGGCAATCGCGCGCCGCGCACGGCGATCCAGGCGCAATTCAGCCTGTCATACGCGATCGCCGCAGCCCTCGTGCTCGGCGACCTCGGACCCGACGCCTATGCGGACGTCGGCCATCCGGCCATCACGCGCCTGGAAAGCCGCGTGACCGTCGAAGCCAATCCCGGCCGGCTTCGGCGCGGCGCCAAACTGACGATCGACACCGGCGGAACGAGCCTCACGGCGAGCGTCGATGACATCGCCGGCGACGGGACGAACCCGATGACGCAGGATCAGACCGCGGAAAAATTCCGGCGCTATACTGAAACGACATTGGGCCGGCAGCATGCGGAAGCGGTGGTCCGATTCATTCTTGAAGGCAACGCCGCCGAGTCCGCACAGAAATGCCTTTTGCTGGCTGGTTGATGAGCGCACCCGCCTTGTATTCGAGGAGCGAACCATGAAACGGCCAGAACATTCGGTGCTGGACTTGAGATACTCGCGGCGCGCTCTGCTGGGCGCGGCGCTCGGAACACCGCTCGCATTTGCGGCCTACGCGCAGTCCTACCCGACACGCAGCCCGCGCGTGATCGTTCCGTTTGCCGCCGGCGGCCCGACCGACGTCCTCACCCGCATCGCGGCCGAGCGGGTCGGCCCGGCGCTCGGCCAACAGCTCGTCGTCGAAAGCCGGACCGGCGCCGGCGGCAATCTCGCAGGCGAACTGGCCGCGCGGAACGACGCCGACGGCTATACGCTTCTTGTCGCGGGCCAGGCGATCCTCGCCATCAACAAGGCGCTCTACAAGAAGCTCAACTACGATCCGGCGACCGACTTTGTCTTCATCGGCATGCTCGGCGTGATCGCCAATGTCCTGCTGGTCAATCCGGCGGCCGTTCCGGCGAACTCGCTGGCGGAGCTGATCGCGCTCGCAAAACAGAAGCCCGGCGAAATTGCCTACGGCTCGAACGGCGCGGGCTCCCTCACCCATCTCACCACCGCGATCCTGGCGCAGCAGGCCGGCGTGCAGCTTCTTCACGTGCCCTACCAGGGCGCCGCTCCGCTGATGACCGACCTGATCGCCGGACGGATCGGCATGGCGTTCACCGCGACGTCGGCCGCGCTGCCGCTGGTCCAGTCGGGCCAGCTGCGCGCGCTCGCGGTGACCACCGGCCAGCGCAGCCGCTTTGCACCGAACGTTCCCACACTGGTCGAGAGCGGATTTCCGACCATGAACGCGCCGGTGTGGTTCGGCGTGGTGGCGCGGGCCAACACGCCGGCACCGATCGTCGCGAAGCTCCGCACCGAGTTCAACACGGTGATCGCAAGCGAAGGCTATGCGCAGGCGCTGGAGAAGCAGTTCATGGAGGTGATGCGGGTGCCGCCGGAAACCTCCGGGCAGTTCCTCGCCGCCGAGCGCAAGCTGTGGAGCGACGCCGTGAAGGTGACGGGCGTCTCGCAGGATTGAGCACGCGTCAACTAGCTCCAGGGCTTGATCCAGCTTGATTGAAACATGAGCTGCGAAGGCGGTGAACTCCCTCTCCCGTGGGGAGAGGGTTGGGGTGAGGGCGTTGCGGACCCTCGATAGACCGTACCCCCTCACCCGGCGAGCTACGCTCGCCGACCTCTCCCCATGGGAGAGGTGGGCGGAGCAAGTGGCGAATGATTCAATCTCGTTGGATCCGAGCCTACGCCTTCCACAAATTCGCGAACTGCGTCGCCACCACGTCCTCGTACTTGCCGACGCCCTTGGTGATGCCGGTCGCCTGCGAGAACCTGCACATGGTGTCGAACGTCTCCTTGCTGATCGCCGGGTCGTAATACGGCAGGTCGCGCTCGACCAGCGTCGCGATCAGGCCTGCCTCCATGGCCGGGAACCACTTCTCGCCCACTTTCGTGGCGCGCTTCGGATCGGCCTTCAGCGCCTTCTGCGTCTTGACCAGCGCGCGCACCGCGGCGGCGGCCTTCTCCGGCTCCTTCTCGACCAGGTCGGCGCGCGTCACCAGCGTGCCGAATGTGTAGCCGCGCAGGCTCGCAGGCCCGTCGCCGCGCCGCGCATCCAGCACCAGCGTGCCGGTGCCGCGCGTCACCGCCACTTCCGCGCCCATGCCGTTCGCCCAGAAGCCGTCGATCTTGCCGTCTTCCATCGCCTTCGCGGCATTGACGCCGAACGACACGCCGGCGTTGGCGGAAGCGGGCGGCGGCGCGATATGGATGTTGTCGCGCTTGGGATCGATGCCGTATTCCTTGAGCAGCTCGATCAGGCCGATGTCGATCATCGGCGCAGCGCCGATCCGCTTGCCCTTGACGACCTCGACGTCGCCGCGCTTGGCCTTGAGATCGGAGCGCATGATCAGGAACCAGTAGGTGTGCTTGGCGAGCGTGCCGAGCAGCTTCACGCCCTGCCATTCGGTGAAGGCCGCCGGCACCGAGTGCGCCGAGCCGCCGACGAAATCGCACTTGCCGTCGCGCAGCGCGCGATAGCAGTTGTCGACCGGATAGATCATCTCGAGATCGGCATCGAGGCCCTCTTCCTTGAAGAAGCCCATTTCCACCGCGGCGATCGCGGGGAAATACGAATTCGAGACGAGATCGGGGATGACGACTTTCATTTTCTTTTGCTCCTCAGCGCGACAGTTGTTGTTGTCATTCCGGGGCCCGCGCACAGCGCGGGAGCCCGGAATCCAGAACCGCATTCAGCATTCTCGGCTGGATTCCGGGCTCGCGGGCTTCGCCCGCGCCCCGGAATGACCGAGTGGATGGATCTCAGCCTTCATCCGGCAGCGACACGATCTTGTAGCCGTGCGTGAGCTTGCGGCCCAGCACCGGGTCTTCCAGCTCCATGTCGAACGTGCCGGAATAGGAAATCTCGCCATGCACCGCGAAGGTGCCGCAGAACATCGCGGTGCCTGGCGCGAGCTTGTCTCCGCCGGTGTAGAGCTTGATCAGCTCCTCGGGCGCCCGCATGTTGGTGACCGGACCCTCCTGATAGAGCCTGCGCTGGCCGCTGCCCGGCACGAACGAGCGCAGCACCAGCTTGTCCCAGTGCGGCTTCACCTCGTCGTAGCGCCACAGCGTCAGGCCCACCGGCTTTGCGCACATCTGCTTGGACAGCGTCACGCCGATCGTCTCGGCCTTGCGGTCGGTGTGGTCGGAGCCGACGCCAAGCCACAGGCCGTCGTCGAACTGATAGAGCACGAACTCCACCTCGCCGCTCGACTTGTCGGCCATCACTTCGATCGAGGGATCGGAGGTGAGCAGCGAGCGGGCGCACCGGTAGAAGATCGGCACGGTCTTCGGCCGCTTCACGCCGATCGCCTCGAGCTCCTTGATATGCGCCTCCAGCGCCGCGACGTTGCGTCCGGTCCAGCCTGCGACGACGAGGCTCCGGATCGCCGCGACATCAAGTTTCCTTTCGCTCGGCACGCATTCTCCCCTATAGAGTGAGCGCCGGAATACCCGGCCGCCCCTGGAGTTCCATCATAAGCTTTTGACTTTACACGCTAAATCTCTGGCCTTAAAGCACGACGGCCCCACGTTACAACAAGAAGGCCGAAGCGCAGGCCGCTTCTTAAGGGATGGGAGGAATGTCGGTTCAAGCGATCGGCGCGCCGGTGCAGGCCGCACGTCCGCGCACGCGGCCGCGGCTCGAGCATTTCGTCATGGGCGGCGCGATCCTCTGCCTGATCGTGCTGGTTGTGTTGCCGCTGATGTCGCTTTTGATCGGCAGCCTGCGCGGCGAGCAGGGCCTGAGCCTCGACAACTTCAAGGAGGTGGCGAGCGGCCGCCTCTATGTCAACGCGCTGAAGAACTCGCTCATCCTCGGCGCCTGGACCGGCCTGTTCAGCCTGATCCTCGGCGTGGCGCTGGCCTGGGCGGTCGCCCGCACCGACGTGCCCGGCAAGGCGCTGATGCAGGTGACCGCGAGCCTGTCCTACCTCTCGCCGCCGTTCCTGACCGCCATCGCCTTCGTCTACCTGTTCAGTCCGAACGCCGGCCTGATCAACGTCGTGGTGCGCGACGTGCTCGGCCTGCCGTTCCTCACCTTCAACATCTTCTCCATGACCGGGCTGGTCATGGTCACCGTGCTGCACACGTTTCCGTTCGTGTATCTGCTGGCGTCGAGCGCCCTGCAGTCGGTCGATGCGTCCTACGAGGAAGCGGCGCAAATCCTCGGCGCGAGCAAGTTCCGCACCGCGCTGACGGTTACGGCGCCGCTGGTCGCGCCGGCGATCCTCTCCGGCACGCTGCTCGCCTTCGTCAACGCCATCGCGCTGTTCGGCTCGCAGGCGATCATCGGCCTGCCGGGGCGGATCGTGACGCTGCCGACCCGCATCTATGCGCTGTTCGACTATCCGCCGGAATATGGCCTCGCTTCGGCGATGTCGCTGCTGTTCGTCGTCATCACCGTGGTGGCGCTCTATCTCCAGCGCGCGTTCCTGGCGCGGCGTTCCTACGTGACGCTCGCCGGCAAAGGCGCGCGGCCGCAGTTGATGCAGCTCGGGCCGTGGCGCTGGGCGGTGTTCGGCTTTGCGGTGCTGGTCTTCATCGTCGCGATCGTGCTGCCCTATGCGACGCTGATCGCGGTGTCGCTGTCGAAGTCCTGGGGCCTCGACTTCTGGAAGGGGCTGACGCTCAAGAACTATCACTTCATCCTGTTCGAATATAACGTCACCCAGCGCGCGATCCTCAACAGCCTGGGCCTTGCGACGGTCGCGGCCACCATCGCGGTGCTGCTCGGCGCGATCATCGGCTGGATCGATCTTCGCACCCGCATCCCCGGAAGGAAGCTGCTCGACTACGCGGCCCTCATTCCGCTCGGCCTCCCCGGCATCGTCGTCGCGGTGGCGCTGATCCAGTTCTGGCTGGCGATGCCGCTGGCTTTGTACGGCACGCTGGCGATCCTGTTGCTGGCTTACGTCGGCCGCTACATCCCGCTCGGCGTGCGCGCCGCGAATTCGTCGCTGCGCCAGATCGATCCGTCGCTGGAGGAAAGCGCGCAGATCCTCGGCGCGTCGTGGCTCACCACCATGCGCGAGGTGACGCTGCCGCTGATCCGGCCCGGCCTGTTCGCCGGATGGCTGCTGGTGTTCGTGCCGGTGATCCAGGAACTGTCGGCGTCGATCCTGCTGTTCTCGTCGAGCTCGATCACGCTCGCGGTCGCGGTCTACAACCTCTATGAGACCGGCTATATCGAACCGGTCGCGGCTCTCGCCATGATCAACATGGTCATCATCGGCGCCGCGATCTTCGTCGCCAACAAGCTCGGCGGCGGACGCATCGCCAGCCGCTCCGGTGCAACGCAGGGATTGGCGTCGTGACACCAATGCATCCGGCAATCGTAGGGTGGGCAAAGCCGCGTCAGCGGCGTGCCCACGTCGTTGCACCGACAAGAATGCGTGGGCACGGCGCTCCGCGCCTTTGCCCACCCTACGCACTGGCACCGCTTGCGTCGCGAGATGACAGAGAACAATTGAACGGACTGGCGGCGTAATGGCGAGCATCTCCCTCAAGAACCTGACCAAGAGCTTCAGCGCCGGCGACGACGCGCCGGCGGCGGTGTCCGATCTCAATCTCGAGATCGCCGACAACTCGTTCGTCACCCTGCTCGGCCCGAGCGGCTGCGGCAAGACGACGACGCTGCGGATGATCGCGGGCTACATCGTGCCGGACACCGGTTCGATCCACGTCAACGGCCGGCTGATCTCCGCGCCGGGCAGCGTGGTGCCGCCGGACCAGCGCGGCATGGGCATGGTGTTCCAGAACTACGCGGTGTGGCCGCACAAGACGGTGTACGAGAACGTCGTGTTCGGCCTGAAGGTCCGGAAGGTGCCGGCGGCCGAGGCGAAGCGCAAGGTCGCGGACATTCTCGCGCAGGTGAACCTGACCGGCCTCGAGCAGCGCTATCCGAACGAACTCTCCGGCGGCCAGCAGCAGCGCGTGGCGCTGGCGCGGAGCCTCGTGGTCGAGCCGGGAATCCTGCTGCTCGACGAGCCGCTGTCCAACCTCGACGCCAAGCTCCGCGAGCACATGCGCGGCGAGCTGAAGCAGCTGCAGCGCCGCACCGGCATCACCTTCGTCTATGTCACCCACGACCAGGCCGAGGCGCTGGCGCTGTCCGACATGATCGCGGTGATCCACGGCGGCAAGCTCCAGCAATACGGCACGCCCCAGGATGTCTACGCGCGGCCTTCGAACCGCATCGTCGCCGACTTCATGGGGCTGGTGAACCTGCTGCCGGCGAAAGTGACTGCCGCCATCAACGAGAGCTGCACCATCGAGGCCGCCGGCGGCCTGAAGCTCCTGGTGCCGCTGACCGACGGGATCGGCACCGGCGACAACGTCGAAGTCTCGATCCGCCCGGAGAACATCCGTATTGCGAGCCCGGGTCTCGCGGGAAGCGGCGGCGCGCGCGCCACCATCAGCGAGCGCACGTTTCTTGGCAACATCAGCGAGTATTATGCGAGCCTCGACTCCGGTCCGACGCTTCGGGTACAGACCCATCCGGCGCAGGTCTTTTCCGTCGGCGACCAGGTCACGGTCGAGGTCGACGCCGCGCAGTGCAGTGTGTTTCGCAATTCCACGCCATGATGGTTCGATCGAAAAAGGAGTAGCAACGTGACGGTCCAGAGCAATGTCCATGTCCAGGGGAGCGAACACTGGACCAACAAGGGCGACGCCAAGCTGTTCCTGTGGGAGAAGCGCCGCGCGCAGAACTCGCCCGATCGCGGCACCATCCTGTTCGTGCACGGCTCGTCGATGGCGTCGCAGCCGACCTTCGACCTCCAGGTGCCGGGCCACCCCGGCGCGATGGATTATTTCGTGGCCCAGGGCTTCGACACCTGGTCGGTGGACATGGAGGGCTACGGCCGCTCCACCAAGGACCGCGGCCTCGACGCCACGATCTCCGAAGGCGCCGACGACCTGAAGGCCGCGACCGACTACATCTTCAAGACCCGCAACCACACCGGCCCGCTGCTGGTCTACGGCATCTCGTCGGGCGCGCTGCGCGCGGCGCTGTTTGCGCAGCGCCATCCCAACCGCGTCAAGCGCCTGGCGCTCGACGCCCACGTCTAGACCGGCGAAGGCAGCCCGACGCTGGCCGAGCGCAAGAAGCGGCTGCCGGAGCTGACCAAGACCAAGCGCCGGCCGATCGACCTCAAGTTCGTCCGCTCGATCTTCGAGCGCGACCATCCCGGCACCGCCGAGGACAAGGTGATCGAGGCGTTCGCCAAGCACATTCTCGAACTGGACGACTCGATCCCGAACGGCACCTATATCGACATGTGCAATCACCTGCCGGTGGTCGACCCGGCGAAGATCGTGGTGCCGACCATCGTGATGCGCGGCGAATACGACGGCATCGCCAGCTTCAAGGACCTGCTGAACTTCTTCGAGAAGCTGCCGAACCCGGACAAGACCTTCGCGGTGATGCCGGGCATCGCGCACGCCTCGTTCCAGCAGAAGAACTACATGATCGCGTATCACATCCTGCTGAGCTTCTTCACCCAGCCGGAGCCGATCTACTCGACGTACAAGCCGGGCGAAACCGGCAAGCACTGAAGAAGTCTCGTGTCCCGGGCGCAGCGCAGCACCTCTTGGTGATGCGCTGCAGAACCGGGACCGTACCGGACGCCGCCGTTGGTACGGTCCCGGATCAGCGGTGCACCGTTCGCGCGAAGCGGCGCTCACGCTGCACCGCATCCGGGACACAACAGACCCGGCCATGACCGAACTTTGAATGGGAGAGAAACAATGCTCAAGCGACGTGACATTCTTGTAGCCGCAACGCTCGTTGCGCTCGCCGCCCCTGCCCTCGCGCAGGACACCGTCGACGTGACCAAGGCCAAGGCCGAAGGCAAGGTGGTCTGGTACACCTCGACGCCGCTGCCGCAGGCGCAGAAGATCGCCAACGCGTTCGAGAAGGAGCACGGCATCAAGGTCGAGCTGTTCCGCTCCGGCGGCTCGGCGGTGCTGCGGCGCTTCCAGCAGGAGATCGACGCCGGCCGCATCGCCGCCGACGTGCTGACCACCTCCGACCCGGCCGCGGCCGCGATGCTCGGCCGCAAGGGCGTGTTCGTCGCGTTCAAGCCGAAGAACTTCGACAAGGTGCCGGATGCCGCCAAGGACAAGGACGGCTTGTTCGTCGCGCAGCGGCTCAACCTGATGACCAACTACCTGCGCACCGACAAGGTGCCGGAGGCCGACGAGCCGAAGACCTGGAACGATCTCACCAACCCGAAATACAAGGGCAAGATGGTGATCGGCGATCCGTCGTTCACGTCGCTGCTGGTGTCGGTGGTCGGCATGATGTCGAAGGAGCGCGGCTGGGGCTTCTACGAGAAGCTGCGTGCCAACGACACCATGGTGGTGCAGGGCAACCAGCAGGCCGCCGACATGCTCAAGCGCGGCGAGCGGCTGATCGCGGTCGGCGCGCTCGACTCCTACGCGGCGGAGGACCGCAAGGCGGGGCATCCGATGAAGACGCTCTATCCGAGCGACGGCGTGTTCGTCATTCCCTCGCCGACCTCGGTGGTGAAGGGCAGCCCGAACCCGAACGCCGCGAAGCTGTTCGCCGAGTACAACATCAGTGACGAGGTGCAGAAGATCTTCCCGGCGGACGGCGGGTTCGCGGCGCGAAGCGACATCGCGGCCCCGGCCGGCTCGCCGCCGCTGTCGAGCCTGAAAATCCTCACGGTCGACTACGACTACATCGAAAAGGAAACGCCGCGCATCAAGCGGCGCTTCAACGAAGTTTTCCAGTGAGTTGAAGCGCTGGGTCGCCCGGGAGATGCGCATTTCGAAGGAGCGCTGCCGGCCGGCGAAATGGGTTCGTTTTTTCTGTCGGCAATCTGAGGTTGCGTAAATCACGATGCTATCGTTCTGCTATCTGCGCGGAACGGTTGATGCATTGTTCGACGCGGGTGTTTTCAGATCACTGGGTCCGCGCGGAATGTATTTGAGCAAGTCCCAGATATGGCCCGGGATCTCCTGGCCCTTGCGCGCGGACGTGCTGAGCGAAAACGCCAAGATTCGGATGAGCTCACGCACATAGGCGGGATCGCAGATGTCGACCGGGTTGTCGTCCGGCCCGGTCTCGGGTGGATGAAACTGGGCGATCCGCGGATGGACGAACGGCAGGCAGATCTTCGCGATTTCCATCCGGTCGCTGCTGCCGATCGCCGGATCGCGCATCATTCGAAGCAGGACAGCGAGCGGCGTGTCGTCCGTTCCGGCGATCTCCGCCGCAAGCTTGCGTGCGCCCTCGCGGGAGGATTCCCGTTTTCGTGCGGTCATGGCGCAGCCCCAATGTTGCGGAACAGCGAAGCCTGCAAAGCGAGGGTCGCCGATTTACGACGCCACATGGCCTGCCTCTCATACCGGTCGAGAGTGCACAGCTCCTGCAACTCGTCGTGCAGTCTGTCGGAACGAGTTTCAGTGCCCGATGCACCAATCGCCCGCCGCACGATCAGGGCATAACGCGCGTGGCGTACGCGCTGGACATCGACCTGCGCCGCAGCAACCCGGACCGCGAGCTCTCGCACCTCCGCGTCGGTCGAACCATTGGCGAGCCGTTCTGCGAGTTCGACGATTTCTTTTGCCAAGGCCGGATCGGCAAAGACAGGAACGCTCAACCCATGGCGCAAGGCGTTCCTTGCTGCGGTGAGCTTTCCCGACGCCGTGCGCGGCCCCGTGCCTCGCCGTGCATTCCGGCGATTGGCGGCGAGCTGGCGAGAGACGATCAAGCCGCGCCCTCTTGCGGCAGGCCGGGCCGCGACGAGATGACTTTAAACTCGACATCCTGGATGTCAGAGGTTGCACGCCGCAGATGGGCGGCAAACACGGACCGGTAGTCGGCGATTTCGCGCAGCACCGCGTTGCGGCGCAGCTCGGCGGCGGCCGTGAGCCGTTCGATCCGCTCGACTTCATTGATCGACGCAGCCAGCGTCTGGGCCATCACCGTGTTCATCGTCATGCCCGCGGCCGAAAGCGAGCCTTCCACGAGCTTGACGGCGTCCGGGTCCCTGCCGGCCCATTGCGCGGTCAGGTCCTGGCTTTCCTTCCAGCCGAGCAACCCATCCAGCACCTTGCGCAATCCGCGATGCGCGCTCGAGTTCAGGAACTCGACCTTGATGCGCCGGAGCTTGACCACCTCCCAGCTCAGATCGACCACGTCCTGCAGCCAGATCTCTTCGAGGACGTCGGCGGGCTTCACGACATCCGAGACCCGGCCAAGCAGGCTGTCGTAGGCGGCGCCATCCTCGCCGGCGAGAAGCGGCCGATGGCCGGACAGCGCCGGGCGCGTCGGGTTTGTTGCGATGTCGCGTGCAGTTGTCATGTCGAAGGTCTCTCCCGCTGCTGTGTCCCGATCACCTCTGGTGCGCCGCTCGCGCTTCGAATGCGTGGGGATAAAAGTCATATATTTTAGGACTTTTATCTCGTCAACCCAGGCGCATTTATATACTTGACTTAGCAGAATTGTTCGCGCTACCCGTCTAGATCGACAGGGCAGCGTGCTTATTCTGATTCAAGGATATGAGTGTCAGCCACAGGTTGGCCCTTCATGAGCAATTATGTCCCACCGAAAGCCTAGGCGAGCACCACAACAGGCGCTGGGGGCGCCCTAGCCGTCCTTCCGATCCTTCTGGGCGGCGCGATCAATCGCATCTTGCCGGCGCTTCGCCGCAGATTCTTTCTTCTGCCCTTTTGGCTGCCGTTGTCGAAGCTGTGAAGCCTGTCCTCCGTGAGTTTGACGGGGAGGTTTCACAAGCAACTCTGGCACCCCTAATAGCGGAGGCAGTGGTTCCGCATTTGGCTTCTGAAACGTGCTGATCGCCTTGTGTAGCTTCCAGAGATACATCGACAGCGCCTGAACCTCGATGGCCACCCTGCGAAGCTCTGACAGAGAACTCGGAAATTCTCTCGGCTCGTATTTGATGCCCTTGGTTCTGACGAACGAGAACGTGCTGTCTGGTTTGGGATCAATCGTGAAGTGGGTCAGCGCATTTCGGTTTAAGCGGCAGGCGTCGTAAACCTCAGTTGCCCTGTAGAGCCTGGCGGAAATCTGTTTGTTTGCGGATTTCTCAAAGAACTCTAACTGCCCTTGGATTTTTGAGCACATGGAAACATCGCCCATGTCGTGTGCGATGATCCACCCGATGCGCGGGACGAGGTTGAACGTGTCGCAAAATAGGGCCAATAGGTTTCGTTCGCAGTGGTTCCAATACAGCGTTATCATGCCGAGTGCATGAAGGCGCTCAGGCTCAACAACCGAGTATTGAGCAATCCACGGGTCATCGGATAACGGCATGGCAAAAGACCCCACGAAAGAACCGGAATTCCAACGGGTGCTTGGCAATCTGCTGAAAGCGCCGCCCAAGCCTCATGCGGACATGAAGCTTGGCAAGACTACCTCGAAGCAACCAAAGAAATCAGGCCATAAATCCAAGCGAGAACGCTAGGTATGGAAATGACCGCGATTATCGCTGCGGCGATTGCGACGGCAGCCGCAATCCATGCGGCGTTTTTTGCACTTCGCGCGACACGCAAGCTTTCCGACATTAAGAAATCGCTACGTGATAATTCCTTGACCCGTAGCCATTCCTGAACTTGTTGCCACCTAAATCCTTGTGAACCGTAGTGACCCTTGGCGAGTTTGAGCCGAACGGCATCCTCGCCAAGGGCTTCAAGTTCTGCAAACGGATCATCGCTCATGGCTTCCTCCCCTTACGCCATTTGAGGAAGCGTCGCGCAAATTGGCGCTTAGAGCGAGTCTTAATGAGGCCGTCGATACGTGAGGCGCTTGCCTTCGATGCCCTTAAGCACGAGCGCCGCACGCTCCACGTCGCCAATTCCGAGGCCGGAACGGTTTGAATAGCGGAAGGAAAATTCGTTCAGATAACGCTGCAAGTGCTGCTTCACGACGTGAATGTAAGTGCCGCGCATTCCGCTTGAACTGCAAGAAAAAGTTTTCGACGTTATTCGTCGAATAGCCGCGCTTGTTTTTGTATTCGTTCAGCGAGTGGTTCACGGTCTCGTGCGCCGCGTATTCCTTGCCAGTGTGGATGTAGAGCTTGGCTTCGTCGGTCACTAGCGTTGACTTGCGATCCGTGTTCGCAACGAGGAATTCGCGGACGTTGGCGGTGTGCGGCATCAACTTGAGTGCCTTGGCACGAACTTCGCCAGTCTGCGGATCGACAATGGCAACAATGCCGTTCTTGTTCTTGCGGGACTTGTCGTAGTTCTTGGCGCGCTTGGAAGTGCTACCGATAAAGGCTTCGTCTGCCTGCACCTGACCGCCTTCACCGCCTATGGGCGTGGTCTTGTCATCATCCATCGCCTTGCGGATGCGATGCGCGAGGAACCATGCGGACTTGTAGGTGATACCGAGATTGCGATGCAGTTCATGCGCCGACATGCCGTTCTTGGCGGTGGACATGAGATGGATCGCCAACAGCCACTTGTGGACCGGGATATGCGAACGCTCCATGACCGTGCCAGTGCGGCAAGTGAACTTGTCGCGGCAATCGTTGCAGAGGAAGTAACCGGCCTGCGTCTTGCCCTCCATGCGTCGGACGTTGACCGACCCGCAATGGGGGCAAGTCACGCCATCGGCCCAACGGGAGGCCTCGACATGAGCCACGGCGGCGGTTTCTTCGGTGAACTGGCGTGCGGTCAAAGCGGTCATGGCGTCTCTCCTGACCCCTTTGTCCCAAATCCGACATGCTAAGTAAAGTATATAAATGCGCGGAGCGGCAACCCAGATGAAGCAGGCTTTCAGCCGCTTCCGGAAAGCGGACATCCTGGGCTATGCAGACCGTGACCGAATGACCGGCGGATATCGTTCCCATCCATAAGTCATGGCCCGCTTGTCGGATCACGCAACAGCAACGGCAGCCGCCGAGGCGTCATGATGGCTTTTTTCCAGGTCCGGTGAATTGCCTATAAAGCGGATTTGTCGCCACAGAGGGCCAATTGCGCGGTTCGTGGGCCACCTGTAATATCCACGTGTTGACGAGTCTGTCGCTCATCAATGGAATTGCAAGGAGCGACCTATGCAAAAATTCTTTGCGCTGGTGGGTGTTGTTGCAATTTTCACTCTGACAGCCGGTGCGGCCAGAGTCGTGTGGTGGCCCGCTTCTTCTGCAGTCGGTAATTATGCAGAGGCTGCGGTGTCGAGCGATGAAACGGTTTCGCCACGCGAAGCTCTCATTCGCAGCATTATCTGGGTCAGAGCAACGCTCCCGCGCAATGTGAATGATCGCACCACACTCGTAGCGCTGGGTTTGCATCGCGATGTCTTTTGGTCGCGCTTTGTTTTCCACATGGATGCGGACGAGATCAACAACAAGATCAAATCTGAAATGCGTCAGGCCGCTGTCGCGGACGTGTGTATGCGATTGCGCTCATCACTGCATACCAACCTGATCTCGACCTACTACGCCGACTATGTGGATCATAAACGGAAGCCTATTCAGACCGTGGTCATTACAAAGAACGACTGTCGGTGAAACTCGGCTGCCACAACAGGTGCGGGCAGACGGTTTCGAGCGGGCAGTTGGTTTCGCTAATGGCACCTGGTCGATCACCGGCGTCGTTGTGGCGGATATGCGGAGCACGCCGCGAATAACCGGAAACGGACATGGCGCCGGCGTGTGCGCTGACCGGACGATAGGGAACCTGCCGCCGGGATTTTCCCGGCTCACTCCACCTTGATTCCCGCCGCCTTGATGATCGGCCACCACTTCTCGATCTCGGCCTTGTGGTAGGCGCCATGCGCGTCCGGCGTCTGCTGGTCGCGCGGGAAGATGCCCTGGCCGAGATCGCCGAGCTTCGACCGCACGCCTGCGTCCGCCAGCGCGTCCACCACCGCGGCATTGAGCTTTGCGATCACGTCTTTGGGCGTGTCCCTGGGCACCCAGAGCCCATGCCAGATCGAGACGTGGAAGCCCGGCAGCCCGGCCTCGTCGGTGGTCGGAACGTCCGGCAGCGACGCAAGCCGCGCCTTGGCGGTGACCGCATAGGCCTTGATCAGGCCGCCGCGCACCTGCGAGGCCACGCCGCTCGGCTGGTCGATGCTGATGTCGAGCTGTCCGGCGACGAGGTTCGCGGTCGCGGGAGCCGAGCCGCGATGCGGCACATAGACGAACTTGGTGCCGACGAGCTTCTCGAACGCAAGCCCGCTGACGTGGCCGGGCCCCGCCACGCCGCCGGTGCCGAAGGTGACGCCCTCGGGGCGCGTCTTCAGCCAGGCGATCAGCTCCTGCAGATTTTTCGCCGGGACATCCTTTTTCGAGATGATCAGCTGCGGACCGGCGCAGATCAGCGAGACCGGCGCGACATCGTTGAGCAGGTGGTATGGCAGGGTGAAGACGGCGCCGTTGACGACGTAGTGGTTCCAGCCGCCCAGCCCGATGGTGTAGCCGTCCGGCGTTGCCCGCACGACCCGGCCGGTGCCGATCGTGCCGCTGGCGCCGGCCACGTTCTCGATGACGACGTTCTGCCCGAGCGTCGCCTGCATGCGCTGGGCGAGGATGCGGCCGATCGAGTCGGTCGGGCCCCCTGCGCTCGCCGGCACGATCATGATGACCGGCCGGGACGGATAGGCCTGCGCTTTTGCGAGCTTTGATGTGGCGGGTAGCGCTGCGGCGCCTGCTGCCAGATTCAGGAACTTGCGGCGGTGAAGTCTCATGGCGGTCCCCCATCAAAGGCGCGTGGACATTCAGAATGCGGCACGGATGACTGTCGCAAACAGATGTCGATTGATCATGCGAACGCTCGCCCGCCGCAGGCACAGGCGCTGCCATTGAATGCACGGGACTTCGGCACGTCCCGCCGGCCGCTCTTCAATCATGCTACACCGCTTTCCGGCGCGCGCGGAAGGGCACGCGATGTCGCGTTCCCGGGCACTTCGCCGACATAGATCAAGCTGCGCTCTTCGGTCGCTGTTGGGGGCAAAGCGGACATTGCGAATTGAAGCCGCCATGTCCGCTCGTGACCCTGGCTGTGTGAAAACGCCGTGAGCAGTCGTCAACGCGCAACAAGCGGATCGACCTTCCGGCCTTGGCGAATTTTTCATTCGCCATCAACGGTTTGCACGAATCAATGTTGCGCGAGAACGAGCTGCAGAATGGTTTTCACACAGCCAAGACCCTTAGCGGACATCGGGCCTGATTGGCAGCCACGATCCTTTCCCGCCCTTCCAGGGATGTAGTTTGGACCGCTACAATGATCTGTCCTGATCCCAGGGGCGAGCAATCAGGCGTCGGAAATTTCCCGGTGTTCCACGTGCTGCGGCGGCAATATGGCCGCTCACGAAACGCGCGCAGTCGGGTAAGTTACCACCGCCGGCCCGCGGCGCCTTCCTTGCCAGCATGAGATCTCGCTGCGTGGCAGGCTACGATAAATTGATCACCTTCGCCAACCACGCCAGCGAAATTTCAAAGTCTCAGTCGAACTCGCTACACCGACAAAAACGCTATTTCTTGAGACGGTATCCGTATTTCTTCATGCAGGCAGCGCCAGCAGTTTGCCGATGCGCGGAGCTTGTAGTGTCACTACCTGGAACGTTGGCGCCAATTTCTTTTTTGCATTGTGCCCAAGCTTGCTCATAGGTGAGCTTCTTGGCTTTCGACTGAGCCGAAGCGGCACCGGCGCTGGCGAGGCTGAGGGGCATCGCAACCGACACTGCGATTGCGATCAGGTTGAACTTCTGCATAGTGTTCTCTCCATTAAATCCACCTGGATACAGGACCCAGCTTTCGCTACGGCCAATTCAATATTTTTAAATATACTGTCAAAGGCGCCTGATGAGGTTGATGTAAGTCAAAACATTCCGGCGGGCGGCATCCGGCCCGATGCTCCCTGACGCATTGCGTTCGGTGTTGAAGCCCAGCGGGAGAGGAATAAATAAAGTTTTTGCGTGGCTTCCGGTGCACGCCCAGCTCAACATAATCACCCCAGCATCGGTGTTGCTGAGAGCGAACGAGGTGATCGAACAAGGATGCTTTTTGCTGCGATGCATAAGTCCGTTAATGGCACCTTTCGGACATGACAGTACGTCCGCTCTGTGGTCGCTATCGGGGGTAAAGCGACATCGCTCGAATGGGCCAAAATCGACGCGAATGACCCCATAGCCGACATCGACCGATCCACCGTGGCCTCAATACCGATACTTGCGCTTCTTGCTGGCCGGCGCATAGCCGCTGGTCCGGCAAAACGATGTGGAGCCGAAGCTCCGGGCCTCGGCCTGGCAGGCCTCGAAGCTTCGGAAAGTGCATTTCTCGCTCGCTGCACCGATGCCGAGATTAGCAACCAGGCACCAGCCGCCGCGATGGGCCGCCGCGTCCGCGTTCATTGGAACGGCAAGCCAGAACAATAGCCCGCAAAACAGCAATTTGCGCATGGACCGAATCTCCTCGTTCGCGCTTAGGCCAGGGACATGCGCTGCGTCCCGCCACTCTCGCAGCATCCGATAGCGCTGGTCCAGCGCCATTATCTGCTGGTATCGCCGTCCTATACGTTGAGGCATGACAACTGAAATCGCGGAGGCCCTTGCCTGCCAATGCTGCTTTTCCCGTCCTGCCGCAATGAGGCGCGGTTGATGCGGCACGCGCTGGTTTGGCTTTTGGCCACGGGACTGGTGCTTCCTGCCGGAGCGCAGGAACAACCCGCCGCGCCACCGGCTTCCGAAGCGCCCGCCGCCGAAACGCCCGCGACCGAACCATCCCCTCCGGCCGCCGAACCGGACAAGTCTGCGGATGATCAGGCACCGGCGGAGCCGGTCAAGCCGGTCGTCGCCACCGACGCGCAGAAGTCGATCTGCCTGCTGCTCGAATCCGCGGCGCAGGCCAACGGCCTGCCGGTGGAGTTCTTTGCCCGCGTGATCTGGCAGGAGAGCCGCTTCCGCGCCAACGCGGTCGGGCCGATGACGCGCAGCGGGAGGCGCGCGCAGGGCATCGCGCAGTTCATGCCGGGGACCGCGGCGGAGCGGCAGCTGCTCAATCCGTTTGACCCGATTCAGGCGCTGCCGAAGTCGGCCGAGTTCCTGAACGACCTGCGCCGCCAGTTCGGCAACCTGGGACTTGCGGCCGCGGCCTACAACGCAGGGCCCCGCCGCGTACGCGAGTGGCTCGCCGGCACCGGGCCGATGCCATCGGAAACGCGCAATTACGTTTTTGCCATCACCGGCTCGACCGTCGAGCAATGGTCCAAGGGCGGCGACGCCTCCGACAAGAAGCAGCAGGGCGGCTCCGACTGCGGCGTGCTGATGGCAACGCTCAAGCGCGCGCCGAACCCGTTCGTGGCGGCTCTTGAGCAACGCATCGTCGCGGGCGCGATGCAGCCGTGGGGCGTTATCCTCGGAGCCGATATGTCGCGCCCGCGCATGCTGAGCAAGTACGCGGAGCTTCAGCAGCGTCACGGCGCAGTATTGGCCGGACGAGACCCTATCCTGCTTGATCGCGGTCGCGGTCCACTGCCGCGCTATCAGGTCAGGATCGGCGCGGAAACGCGCGCGGAGGCGAATGCGCTTTGCGTTCGCATTCACAAAGGTGGCGGCGACTGTGCCGTGCTGCGCAATCCTCGCGCCTGACGGGACCCTGATTCCAGTACTGACTATGATTTCAATGGCTGCGTCCGAAGCATCGGCATCAAGAGCCGATGCGCGGTTGGTCTGCTTCTGCTACTTGGCGCCGCTTTTCGGATGCCCGCTATTCGGTCGCGATCAGGGGTAAATCAGACCTCGCTCGGATAGGCCAAAATCGACGCGAATGAAGCGACAGGCTCGCCACGCTTTGAGCAAGGAGGTCGCCGAGGAGGTAGTGCAGAAGCGGATGGTCGAACTCGGCGCCGAGATCGCCGAGCCGAACCGCCGCGGAGCGAAGTCACACGGCTGGGGCCGATCCTGAAAGCGGTGGCGGCATAAGCGGCGGGACTTCGGCGCTTCGATCAGGCCAGCGACAGCGGTCGACCCCTCGTTTCGGCCTCTGTTGTCGAAAGCCGTTTCATGCTAACGTTCCGCTGCTTCGAAGGCCATTCGAAGAAACGCATTTTTCAGACGTGAAGGAGTCGCTTATGTCGATATCCGCCGCTGTCTTGTTGCTGAATGCGGTTTCGGGCCCAGCAGCGGTTGACGTGACACCGATGTCCTTAGCCACGCGCGCCCGCGAAGTAAACCTGGGCGATGCGCCCTATGATTGGGATCGTCAGCAACGCGGCACGGCCGGCAGTTTGAATCTGGCTACCAACACGGCGACCTGTGACACGGTGACCGGCCAGACCAATAACGGCAGGGACACGGTGCCCGATTGCCGGTTCGACTGAAACATGCGCACGGTTTAACCGGCTGTTGCTGTGTAGCCCCTCCTTGTTTCTTCTACTCACCAACAGCATCGACGTGACGGCGGACGTCTTGGTCCATCTTTGCGCCGAACGACGGCAGCCAGTCTTCCGCTTCAATATTGATCTCTGGCTCGATTACCGATTGGCGTGGACGCCGTCGGGCTTCGCTATGGCCGATCCGTCCGGACGGACGGTTGTCTCGGACGATGTCTCGGCATGCCTTTGGCGTCGTCCGTCGCTGCAGGACACACCGGCATGGCGCGGCGGCACGGCGGAGGATCGCATCGCCACCGAGGCAGAGCTGCATGCCGTCGTCCGGGAAATCGCCGAATGGGCCAGAGCGAGAGGGCGCCTGCGCCTCACCGAGCCATCGGCACCGCGTCGCGTCGGCCGGCTTGCGCAGATGCGCGTCGCCAAGGAGTTCTTCCTGGTTCCGGATTGGTCGGTCGGGTGGGGCTTCCGCTGGCCAGCCGGCAAACGCATGATCAAGCGCTTCGTCCCCGAAGCGATTGGATCGGATCGCGACCATTATATTTTCGTACAGTCGGTGGACGCCAAGCGGCTTTCGCCCGCTTTCCCTTGGCTGACACAGGAAGTCGGTCAGGGCGAGCGTGACGCCACAGTCCTTTATGTGAATGGAAACTGTTTTGGTTTCGAGATGCGACAGACGCGCGCTGAGCTCGGCGTGGAAGATTGGCGCACATTGATCGATAGCGATAGAGATAAATGGCGTCCGTGGACCTTGTCGGCGCCGGTCCGCGTGCAGATCGACGCCTACATGAAGCGATTGGGCCTTCATTACGGACGTCTCGACTTTCTCACCAGCCAAGACGACCTGATCTTTCTCGAGGTCAACCCAAACGGCCAATTCGGCTGGCTCGATGAACCCGGCCACTGGCCGCTTCATCGCGCCGTTCTTGAAGCCACATTGGACCCGTCATCGGTCGTTCGGGGTGACGAGACGGTCCACGAGGGGAGATGAATTATGAGACACCTGCAACAGTTTCCCGCCTGGTTGGCTCTCGCGCGATTGGCACCGCTCGCCTGTATCGTGGCGTGTCTTGTGATCGCGGCCGCTGCGATGGCCGCGGAGCCAAACAACGACAATTTCCGGCAGCGACGCCCATCCGTCTGCACGCAACAATACGCGCCGGTTTGCGGAGAGATGAACGGCGTCACCAAAACCTATTCCAACGCCTGTTTCGCCGCCGCCGACGGAGCGAAAGTGATCGCCCAGGGACCCTGCCGATAGGGGGAACGATACGGGTGCATGCAGCCAGGGTATGGCGCTGGCGCGTGTAAACGACAATTCAGCAAGACGATCGGCTTGAAGACGCCTCCGCCAAAGCGCTAGGTTTGTGTCGTTCAAGGTTGATGCAAACATTGGGATATAATGCAACCAACGACGGGAGACTTCGTCCATGACCAATGATCGACTTTTGTTCAGTGCGGCGCGCCGTAGGGTGCTGAAAATGTTCGGTCTCGGCGTGACCGGAACGGTCGCCGCGGCGGTTGCGACGGATCGGGTATTCGCCAAACAGTTCCTCGACACGGGACCTGTGATCAACCTTCCCAAGATGGTCTACGATCCCAAACTGCAGCTGATGGTCGATCCTGTCACGCACCGGCCGATCTACGAAGATTCGAAGGAAATAACCGTGGCCAGCGGTCTCCCCACCGTCACGTCGGGCTGCGGCGATTGTCCGAAGAAGGACGATACCGGCTCCTGATAACAAGAACGGGTCTCGGTGAAAACCTGCCTGCTCATCACCGAACAGTTCGAACCGACAGCGGATTTGCTCGTCGCCGAATTTCGGCGGCGAGCTTCTGCTTGCGTGCGCTGGAATCTCGATCGGTTTCCGGTCGGCTCTACCATGACCTATCGCACGACGGACGACGGCGTAAGGGCCAGCATTGTCACCGACGGCCGGACGGTCGATCTCGACGACGTCGGAAGCATCTGGTGCCGCGGGGTCAAGGCTGAAGGCTTTCCGCCCGAGATCGGCGCCGCCGATCAACGGTTCGCGGAGGCCGAGAGCGAGCGGATGCTCACCGCGCTCTACACCATCGCGGATGTGGTGTGGATCAATCATCCGCATCGGCATATCCGCGCCAATTCCAAACCGGCGCAGATCGCGGTCGCCAGCAAGGTCGGCCTGGACATCCCAGCTACCGTCATCACCAACGATCCAGACGAGGTCCGGCGGTTTATCGCGGGCTCGGGCGACAAGACCGTCTACAAGACGCTCAGCCAGAGCCTCAATACCGAAATGGGCAAGTCGCTGTTCACCAGCATCATGACGGACAGCGCGGTTGCAAACCTGGATCTGATCGGAATCACTCCGGGAATTTTTCAGCAACTCGTGCCAAAGGCCTACGAACTGCGAGTGACGGTGGTGGGCTCGCGCGTGTTCAGCGCCCGCATCAACTCCCAATCACGTCCGGAAACCAGCATTGATTGGCGGCGCTTACCGTTCGCGGTCGATGCCGTGCACGACCTGCCACCGGATATTGAGACCAAAATTCAAGCCGTGATGAAAGCGTTCGGTTTGATCTACGGCGCTTTCGATTTCATCGTGACGCCGGACGGCCGCTACGTCTTTCTCGAGGTCAATCCGGCCGGGCACTACATGTGGATCGAAGCGAAGCTCGGGCTTCCGATCACGGCCGCCATGGTCGATGCGTTGAGCGAGCGGTGTTGAGAGCAAAAGACCCCACGATGCCACCGAACAATCCGTTTGCTGCGTTGCATGAGTCCGAGCTTGGCACTTAGCGGACATTGCAGCACGTCCGCTCTGTGGTCGCTATCGGGAGTAAAGCGGACGTGGCGCCGACAGGCCCAAATCGACGCGAATGACCCCATTCGGACGTCGGACGCGCCCGATCTCGCTATACACACGTACAATATTTCCTTCCGGCGTGGTGAGACACAGTGAAAGACAAGGCGTTGGCCGCTGCTCGGGGTGCGCCCTCATTGCAATCTTACGCTCTGTTTTAAGATTGTGTCGGCAGCGGATCATTCCAGAAGGCGAGAAGTGAAATCATGCTCAAGCATCTCATTGCGCTGGTGGTCATTGCGCTCGCTGCGCTGTCTGGTTCGCCGGCGGTTGCCCAGGCCCCTCCAACGACCAGTGCTGGCACGCTCACCTGCCAATTGGCGCCCTCGATTGGTCTGATCATTGGATCCCGCCAGAGGATGGCCTGCCGCTTCGTTCCGAACGGGGCCTTCCCGCCTGAGGCCTATGTCGGTGTCATGGGGACACTTGGTCTCGATATCGGCATCACGGCAGGCGGCATTCTGGCCTGGGGTGTATTAGCGCCTACTGCGGGTCCAATGCGTGGAAAACTTGCCGGCACTTATGTCGGAGCAAGCGGTGCCGTCGGCGTTGGCGTTGGTGTTGGTGCCAATCTCTTGTTTGGCGGGTCCAACCGTTCCATCGCCCTCCAGCCGCTTTCAGTCGAAGGTTCGGTTGGTATCAATCTGTCTCTTGGAGTTTCAGAGTCTAACGCTCTACTTGGCACGGTGAAGTTACGAGCGAAAGCATCCCTCAGCATCCCTCGCGACCGCGCGGCGACTTTCGACGGAGCCGTTCGGTTTGGCGCCAGTCATCAGAGGACCTTCGATGAAAATCACCATGCGTTTTTCGGCCAAACTTGGATTGTTACCAATGCTGGTCATCTTGTCAGTTGGCTTCGCACACGCGCAGACAAACATCGGGAAATCGATTCTGGACAAGCTGACAGCTCGAATTGAAAAACTGGAAAAGTCCTGCGCTAGGGATATAAAAAAATACTGCCGTACGGTGACGCCCGGAGAGGGGCGCATGATCTACTGCTTGCAGGCTCACGAGGACAAGATAAGCGCCAAGTGTGCGTTCGAACTGGGGGATGCTTCGACGAGTGTGCAAACCTCAGCTGACGCCCTCAAAGACGCAGTCATCGCATGCAAAGCTGAGATAACCGGCGTGTGCGGAAAGGTTCTGCCGGGCCAAGGTCGGATCGCTACATGTCTGATAGAGAACAAATCAGGGGCTTCAGCTGGATGCGCCGAAGCTATTCGGAAAGTCGAAGCAATGGCCGCTCAATAACGTCGTGCGGCTTGCCGTTGTATGTTGCCTAGATAGCCAATGCTACCCGTGCGCGAGAAGCGCCTTTTGAGGAGATCGAGCCAGCTTCTTTGGGGTCAACCTCGGGGGATGGATCGGCTACCTGGTTGCCGGGTTCACCGGCGCGGTTTTGCTGATCTGGATCGTGCGGACGGCAAGGGGCACACGAACAGTCTAAGCCCAGCCGCGCAGCTTGGCCGTTAAGGTCTATCGAATTGGCGGATCGAAGGAGTGATCGCTTTTAGATTTGCGAGGCCGCCTCGGTCGGCGGCCTCTTTCATTTCAAACCAGGCGTGCGACGTCCGCTTCTGATGCTGTGGACGGCAAGACGGTCTTCCAGGTCCACGGAGTTGATGGGGCCGCAAGCACGTCCGGCGAGCCACGTTCGCGGCATTGCCCGATGATCAGGCAATCCGCCCCCCAGTCATTTCTTGAGGCGATAACAAGCAGGTTCGCCGGTCTATATACCAACGTCTAGTTCGGTCATCCCTAGGGCTGATGTAGTCCCGCAACAGTGCCAAGTAATCCGCGCTGACCGGGTAGTAGGGTGGGGTGAAACGCCTGCCGATCCTTGCAGCAAACGTCCCAACAGTTCAGACCAAGGACATCAACCTCAAGCGGGAGAGACAGTCATGCGTCATGTTTCAGCTGTTGCAGCTGCTGCGATTTTTGGCCTGGGCGCCTGGCAGGCGGCATCCGCCGCCGATCTGCCGCGCAAAGCGCCGGCACCAGAGGCAGTGTACGTCCCGGTCAGCACCTGGACCGGCTGCTACATCGGCGGCAATGCCGGCGCCGGGTGGGGCAGCGGAGAAATCTCGACATCGGCCGGCACGATTTCCGGCTCCAGCGACAGTGCCCGCTTCGTCGGCGGCGGCCAGATCGGCTGCGACTGGCAGACCGGGGCCTGGGTGTTCGGCGTTCGCAACATGTTCGACTGGGCGGACGCGGAGCGCAGCGGCACCATCGGGAGCGGCGCGTTTACCGGCTTCTCTGCCACGCTTGAAAACGATTGGCTGGATCTGCTCACGGGCCGCATCGGCTACTCGATGCAGCCGAACTGGTTGCTTTACTTCCAGGGCGGCGCTGCCTGGCGGAAGAATTCTCTGACGATATTCAATCCCGCCGGCGCGGAAGTGGGAAGCACCCATAGAACCCGCACCGGTTGGACGGTCGGCGTCGGCTCCGAATACAAGTTCGCGCCAAACTGGTCGGTGTTCGTCGAGTACAATCACGCGGACTTCGGCACCACCGACGGCACCGCTCCCGGCGGCCTCGCGTTCAGTGCGAAATCGGACGTCGATGCGGTCCTGTTCGGCCTGAACTGGCGGCCGGGCGGCTTCCGCTACTGAGCAACTCGCAAACTTCATCGCTGACCGGGCCACAAGGGCCCATTGGAAAAGGGGGATATTCCATGAAGAAAGTTGCACTGGCACTCGCGCTGGTCGTGACCGCGCTGAGCCTGGGTGGTTGCTTTGTCGGCAAGGGCAAGGCCCCGGCCCCGGTGATCACCAAGGGATAGGACTTGAGACTTAGAGCGCCGTCGTTCGCGGGCACCGTGATGGTCCGCGACGACGGCGCTCTTACGTTCAGCGGACCTCTTCACCTGCTTTGCTTTCGCGAATGAGCTGCGCAAAGGCGTCGTTCAGCGCGTTGTCGATATCCTGGATGCGGACGCCGAGCCGCGAGGCCGCGGTGCGGTCGATCACCCCGTTGGCCTGTACGCCGTTCGATGCAGGGTAGCGCTTTTCAGTCTCTCGACAGAATTTTCAGGACACGCGCCTTCTGTTCGGGCGTGACGCTGCCAACGACCGCGACCACGTTCTGCCGGGTGCCGGCAGGGTCGAGATATTCGATGTGCCGATCCATCTTTTCGCCCTCGGCGATGAGCTGCGGGTTGTGCAGCGTCCGCTTCACGGCGTCCTGCAGATAGGCAAGGCGGCCCGGCGGAATTCCGGGAGGCGCCAGGAACACGCGGCCAAGCTTTTCGATATTGGTGAGGAACTCCATCGCCCAGATCCCGTCCGCATCCATCCTGGCCGCCTCGAAGATGGTGGGCCGGTTCGGGAAGTAGCGCGACCTGCCGCGCGAAATCGTCGCCAGCGCCCAGTTCTGCCTGGCGTTGACGAAATGGTTGGCGGACGATTCCGGTACATAGATCGCGTCGGTCTCGCCGCGCGTGACCGACAGCGCGGCTTCAGCGCTGCTCTTGTATCCCTGCACCACATGGCAATCGAGCTTGAGTGCCTCGCAGGTGAGCGCCGCGCCGATGCCGAGCATGGACGTTCCGCCCGCGGAGGCCCAGCGCCACTTCTTCCTTGCATCGACCGCCTGCTGGACCTCCCTGAATGGCGAATTCGGCTCGACAAGCCAGAGTCCGGGCGGCGTGCCCACGGTCGACAGGTAGCTGAAGCTGGCAAGGTCGAAGCGCGCGTATCCGGTGAGCTGCGCGGACGCAGCCATGGTTCCGTTGGCGAGCGAGATCTGCAAACCGTCAGGCGGCGCAGTGTACAGGCGGTTGAGAGCAACCAGTCCGCCGGCGCCCGGCTGGTTCTCGACGATGACGGTCGCTCCCAGTGTCTCGGCGAGATAGGGCGCGATCATCCGTGAGAAGACATGAAATCCTCCGCCGATGCCGGCGCCCACGATCATTCGCACCGTCTTGCCGGAATAGAAAGCCTTCCCGGTTTCCTTCTCTGTTTCCCGGGCTTGCGCTGGCGACACCGGCACGGTCCAGCAGACCGCAAGCCAAAGAAGAATAACCCAACGCGTTGTGATCATCGCATGGCAATGCATAACCGGGATTCCAAATCTTCACCTTGCGACCAACTCTTCACCTTGCGGCCAAGCCTTCACCTTAAGTGGTGCGAATGCCGATTGCACTGGAAGCGAAATGTTTTGGGCTGCATCGCGACCGTGTTCTTTCAGATGCGCCGCGTAAAGTTCAGTTCAATCAATTCAAATCCGAGCAAGTGAAGTCCTCCGATTGCGAGAGCCATCAGGATCAGGTTACCGCTCCGACCGCGTATTCGTGACGCCGACGCCTCGATCGGCTGTTGGGGCCGCACCAACCCGTGCCGGTCGGGCATCTTTGTTGACGAGCTTTGCGCCGAATCCTAGATTTATTCGAAGCTGAGGGGTGCTTGACGCGGACGGTGCTCGGGCGGGGTTCGTAACCTCGAGAGGGAGCGCGCGCTGGTGCGTGTTCAGCCATGAAGAAGAGAGTTTCGCGCCGCGGCCGCGGCCGGCCCGCTCGTCGCGCAATCCCCAACACGGAAGCATCCCCGCTCAATCCGATACGCGCGCGGCGCGAGCACGGCGAAGAAGCCGAGGACGAGACGGAGATATTCCGCCGCCGCGCCGAGTGGTGGCGCGAGTATCATGGTGACCCGAGCGGCATCCTCTCCGCCGGGCTGCGCATGCAGGCGATCGCGCATGCGGACGCGCACGCCGCCGGCGGTCTCGACAATCCCGATCCGGGCGGGACGCGGCCGCGAGGCGGTTTCGACCTGATCCGGCGGCGCGGCAACGCCAGGGCGAAAGCGGTGCGCGGACGGAATCCGAAGCCGCGCTCGAGCGCGGGCTTCGTCTCCGAGGCGGTCACGGTGCGCGGCCCGGCCGATCTCGACGGAACGCTGCTCAAGATCACGCTCGACCCCGAGCGGCTGCCGAAGGTGGAGCCCTCGACGGTGCGCGTCTTCTGCTTCGACGCGGCGTCGGGCGAATGGCAGCTGGTCCCGCGCTCCGGCGCGCGGGTTGAGGCAGGCTATGCTTGGGCGCACCTGCATCGGCCCGGCATCTACGTCGCGATCGGGTTGCCGGCCGGCGCCGACAGGCTCGCCGCGCTGCTGGCGTTGCGCACGCTGATGCCGCGGTTGCGCGCGGCCGAAGGCGCGGCCGGGCGGCGACGCGCGCTCGCCCTCGCCCGCCAGCTGTTGTCGCGCAGAGGCGCCGGGCGCGGCAGAGCGGCCGCGGCCGCCGCCGGCCTGGACTTCGCGGCGCTCGACGTCGGCGCCCGCGGCTTGCCGGAGTTCGACCTGCTCGACGACATCTGCCCGCCGGCGCTGCCGCCCGGGACCAGGAATGCCGGCAAGGAGACCATCCAGCGCATCCGATGGGACGACATCGTCGTCGACGTGGACTCGATCGTTCTGTTCCGGGAATGGTGCTCGGTCGGCCCGCGCAACATCAACGGCCGCATCAAGAGCCTTGCGATCCATCCGGTCGAGGGCCAAGGGCTCCTCGCCGGTGCCGCCGACGGCGGGGTCTGGCGAACCCAGAACGGCGGCCTGACCTGGCTTCCGCTGATGAGCCAGGAGCTATCCATGGCGATCGGCGCGGTCGCGCGCTCCGGCGCCAACCTGTCCGTGATCTACGCCGCGACCGGCGAAGACACGCCGGGATGGGGGCCGTCGTATCCGGGCGTCGGCGTCTACAAGAGCATCGACGGCGGCAACAGCTGGACGCTGCTGGCGCCGATCAGCAGCTCGCGATGCACGCGCGTGCTGATTCATCCGGCGAACGAAAACATCGTCTACGTGGCCGGCGACGCCGGGCTGCACAAATCGACCGACGGCGGCCTGAGCTGGACCACGCTGCGCACCGACCATCTCTGCGACGCGCTGATGGATCCCCGCTTTCCCGACACGATCTACGCGGCGGTCTGGAGGAGCGGCATTTTCCGGAGCAACAACGGCGGCGGCAGCTGGTTCGATTTCAACGAGGGCCTGCCGACCGGCACTGCCGCCGACTGGATCAAGCTCGCCGCGAGCCGGCCGGCCACCGACGGCTCGGTCGTGCTGGTGGCGAAAATGGCAATGGATTCCGGCCAGCTGTTCAGGCGCCGCGTGCACGTTCCGCCGGTGATCGGGACGGCCACGCGGCGTCGCGCGCCTGGGCCGGTGTTTGGGCCGTTTCCGCCGTTCACGTTCGACGAGCCCTGGCAGATGCTGCCGGGCACCCACGAGCCGGCCGCGTACAACGAGTGGACCGACATGGTGGCGATCGACCCGACGCGGCCCAACGTCATCTTCGCCGGCGGCATCGGCGTTAGACGCTCGACCAACGGCGGCGCGGCGTTCTCGCAGATCACCGGCACCCACTCCGATCACCACGAGCTGGTGTTCGCCCGCATGAACAGCAACCTGTGCTACATGGCGACCGACGGCGGCGTCTACCGTTCGGTCGACAACGGCGCGACCTGGACCTTGACCAGCACCGGGCTGGTCGCCACCCAGCTCTACTCCATCGGGGTGAGCCAGACCGTTCCGTTCCTGCTCGGCGGCGGGACCCAGGACCAGGGCGTCATCAAGACCGTCGGCCCGGCCGACTGGAGCGACACCGGCGCCGGCAACGAAGGCGGATTTTTCGTTGTCGATCCCCGCAACAGCAACAACGTCTATGTCACGCCGTGGAGCCACAACCTGCGGCGCAGCACCGACGGCGGCAACAGCTGGACGACCATTCTCAACGGCATCACCCAGACCGGAGATCCGCCACGCGCGGTCTCCGTCCGTCACCTCGCGGTCTGCCCGACCGACTCGAACCTGCTGCTCTGCGCGGCCGGCAACGAGGTGTTCCGCAGCAGCGACCAGGGCGCCAACTGGGCCTCCGTGCTGCAGATTACCGCCACGGTCACGCGCCTCGCCTGGTATGGACAGAACTTCTGCTACGCCGCCAGCAGCGACGGCGAGGTGTTTCGCAGCAAGCAGCAAGGCGCGTCGGGCACCTGGAGCAAGCCCTACACCGACGCCAACCGGCCGCCCATCGGCACGATCGTCGCGATCGAGCCGCGCTTTGTGGAATGGGAAATTGCCCAGGCGGCGGGACGCCGCGCGCGACGGGCGGCCGGCCCCGGCGATACCAACCTGTTCCGCAGGGATTTCGTCTACATCGCCTACTCGTGGGGCGGCCGTGTCTACAAGTCGACCGACGGCGGCGCGCACTGGGCCAATGCCAGCGGCAGCGGCGCCGGGGCATTGCCGAACATTCCGATCAGCGCGCTGGTGATCGACGCCACCTTCAGCGACACGGTCTATATCGCCACCGACATCGGCGTGTTCCGCACCCGCGACGGCGGCGCCAACTGGCAGCCGTTCAACGAGGGCATGCCGCGGATCGTGGTGAGCGGGCTTGCGCTGCGCGCCCGCGACAACACGCTTTATTGCAGCACCATGGGGCGCGGCGCCTATCAGCGCGTGTTGCCTTGATGAAACGCTCGGGAGCACAATCATGTCCGGCACGATCAGCGCGTGGCCCGTGGTCAAGAATGGCTCGAACGCGCATCCCGTAAAGACACTGCAATATCTGCTGCGAGCGCGCGGGCACAGCGTCGTGGTCGATGGCGTTTTCGGTCCTCGGACGGAAGCCGCGGTGCGCGGGTTTCAGACGGGCAGCGGATTGGCGGCCGACGGGATCGTCGGCCCGATAACGTGGGCGGCTCTTGTCGTACTGGTTAAAAAGGGCAGCCATGGCGACGCGGTGCGAGGCGTTCAGGAGGAATTCCAGTTCCGCAATCAGTCCGGGGACCCCAGCATCGGAGTTCAAGTCGATGGGATCTTCGGACCAAAGACCGACGCTGCCGTGCGTGGTTTTCAGCAAGCCCTTTCGCTCGACATTCCGTCCGTAACAATAGACGGAGTCGTCGGTCCGATGACCTGGCAGGCCCTGGTCAGCGGCATGCTTTCTTTCTAGTGCGCATCCCGGTTCAAATGAACCGGGATGCGCTCTGGATTCTTGCGTTTGCGCATGTCCTTTTCGGAAAACCGGTGCCCACTTTTCCGGGACATGCGCTGACCGATAAGGAGTGGCATCATGGCAGAGCCTGTACTGAAAAATGGTTCGAGCGGCCCGGCGGTGCGAGACCTGCAGGAGGCGCTGGAGGCGCTGGGCTATGACCCCGGACCGGTCGACGGCGCCTTCGGCGCAAAGACCGAGAGCGCGGTCAAGAAGTTTCAGCAGGCGCGAGAAATCGCGGCCGATGGAATTGTTGGCCGCGTGACGTGGATCAATATCGACGAAGCCGACCAGAGTGAGCCCGTCTTGAAGGCAGGCTCCACCGGTTTACCCGTTCGTCGGCTGCAGAGCCGAATGAGCGCAGTCGGCTTCGATACGGGCGGCGTCGATGGACGCTTCGGCGCCAAAACGGAAGCGGCGGTCAGGAAGTTGCAGCAAGACTTCAACTTGAGTGTTGACGGAGTTGTCGGGCCGCAGACCTGGAAAGTGGTCGATGCATTGGAAAACGAAGGTGGTGCGAGCTGATCCCGGAACTCAGCAAAGGCTCAATACGGAGATCCGGGCCGTTGCATCGCTCAGCCGACAACGAACTGGAGCCCGACCGCCGATTCCAGAGTTGCACTCGCGGCATGAAGAGAGACGGACCAGGTCCGATCGCCGACGATTCCGTCCGTGGCAACGCCGCCCCAGGATTGGAATGCCGTCACCGACGCTTTAGTGCGGGGCCCGAAATGCCCATCAACTCCCTGCGGCGATGTACCCCATTCGGAAGCACCGTTCGTCAGCACGCGCTGGAGCTCTCGAACGACATCTCCGGACGCGCCCTCTTTGAGAAGCGGCATGGGCCTGCCGTCCGGCAGGGCAGCCCAGGTCAGCGGTCCAACAATACCGTCCGCGGTGAGCCCGGCTCCTTCCTGAAAGTCTTTCACGGACGCTTCGAGTTGCGGACTGAAGCTGCCGTCCACCGTAATGCCGGGATTTGGGGTTCGGCGGAGCGCTCTCTGCAGACGCCGGACCGCTCGACCGGTTGTGCCAACACGGATCGTCGATTTGCCGGGATTAGGCATCGTCTCGTCTCCCAAACGATTCGCAGCGACCACGATTCACCGCGCCACCAGAAGCGGAAATCGCATTCTTGCGCAGTTCAGTCTATCAGCGGCAGGTCGAATTGCGGGCGCAGCCAGTTACCGCTTTGACAAGGTTTTCAAACCGGATGTGAGTGCTCTTATCCACTCCGGCTTGCCGACATAGCCAACCGCCAGTCTGACATCTGCTTTTGGCGGCAAACCGGACATGGCCAGAACCAGCCGCCATGTCGCCTTTTGACCCCAAAGCGAACGTTGGTGTGCCGATCAAAGACCCGTGCCTGAAGTCACGTCTCTTCCAGTGTGCTAGTTTGAGCCGACACGATCCCGTGTTTACCGCCGGGAAGCGTCGCGCCGTGACCCGTTATCATCACCCGTCACCGACCGAGGATGGCCGCTTCCGCGCCGGCCTCGACGATGTGATCATCATCCCACTTGTTTTTGTGACGCTGGCCGCCAGCAAAATTCTGCGTTTCATTTTTTTGATCTTGATGCGGCTGCTCGACTACGCCTTCCCTCTGGCAATGCAGCTTGTCTGGCTTCCGCTCTTTGCGGCTCGTGTTCTTGGCAATGGCCTCGTTGCCATCATAAACGGTGCGTTGCGGGTCCTTCCGCTTTCCAAGACAAAACGTCGACGGTTGAGTGTATCGATCCGCTGGAACTGGTCGCGGCTCCGGCGAAGGATCAGCTACCGGGCGTTCGAACATGCCGTGCATATCGTCTTTGAAAGCGGCATGGCATGGGTGTTCCGAACATGCCGGCATCTCACGCCGAACGCCGCATTGCTCGTGATCCTGGCAGCGGTACTTTGGCTCCCGATCTCTTTCGTGGCTGCAACGGCGATGCACGCGGTATTGTTCGCCAAAGTCACGTCCTGGCCGGCCTGGATGCAACTCCTGCATCCGCTGGCAACGGTCATTGCCAAGAGCAAGTTGTTGGTGCTGCCGGTCTACCCGGCAGCCTGGCCACAGGCCAAAAAACATCCGTTCGTTCAGGCCGTATTCGAGAACTATAAAGCCATCAAGAGCCTGTACCTGGTCAACAAGATCGGCTTTCGCTATCGGCAGGCAGGGATCGCCGGCATCGCGGCAGCCGACAGCCTCGAGCGCACCGCCGGCCTCACATCGGCGATGAGGTGGATGCGCAACGCGCATGTCGCGCAACGTTTCGGCGTCGAGAAGCCCACTCAGGAATTGCGTTCGTTCTTCGCACGATGGTCGATCAAATTCTCAGCCGAATACTACGAAGGCAAGGAACGGCAAGCTGCCTCGCATCAGCAGCTCCATCACTAACGCTGGGTATTACCTTGATGCGTCCGCTAATGGCACCTCTCGGACATCCAGCGATGTCCGCTGTTCGATCGCGATGAGGTGAATAGCGGACATGGCGGGGACAGGCCAAAATCGACGCGATTGACCCGAAGCGGACCTGGTCCTTGCAGTCTGGCAAGAACGGTCCATTCTCATCGTTGGACCGGTGAGTCCAATCGAAGCGGGTGCATCCATGGAAGAGCAATCCAACCTGGCCGAGAGGATTCTCGATCAGGTCGCTGACGCTCTCATCTATATCAACCGCTCGGGAACGATCATTCGTTGGAATCCTGCCTGTACCGCGTTGTTTGGCTATTCCGCCGAGGAGGCGCTCGGCCAAAGCGTCGAACTGATCATACCCGAGCATCTACGAGCCGCACATGGGAGGGGCTTCGACGCTGCGATGACAACGGGCGCTACGAAGCTTCAGGGCCGCCCAACACTCACCCGTGCTCTGCACAAGAGCGGGCGCCGGCTGTACGTCGAGATGACCTTTGCGATTGTCAAAGACGACGCCGAAAGCGAAGTACTTGGCTCGGTCGCGATGGCTCGCGACGTAACAGAGCGCGTTGAAAAAGAGCGCGCTGCAAGTCGGTCATCCTGAGCACTGGGGCGGGTCGAGCGAGGCCGCAATTCTGAACGCAGATGCCTTGCCCGCGCAGGCACGGCGAATATCGGGGGCACTCGCGTCGGTTTTCAGATGTCCGCTATTCGGTCGCTATCGGGGGTCAAGCGGACGTCGTACGGATGGGCAGAAACCGACGCGATTGGGCCAGCCAAAATTCAATTCGCAGGCCGAGGGGCCGTCTCCTGGAGACGGCGCGCGATGTGCTCCGTAATGCCGCGGGCGATCTCACGCTCGCCCATGATGATGAGGTCCGCTCCGTATTTCCTCAGATGCTGGACTTCATCGTCGGAATGTGCCCGGGCGATGATTTCAAGTTTTGGGTTTGCCGCCCGCGCCTGCTCGATGAGATTACCGTTCTCGAAAGGGTTGGGAATTGCGCTGATGAACCATCTCGCTTCGGAAAGATTGGCTGCCTTCAGGATTCCGGGTTGGGCCGCATTACCGGCGATTGCCTCGATGCCCCGTGTGCGAAGCTTGTCTACGACTTCGCTGCGCTCCTCAATGACGAGCAACGGCTCACCCTGAGTCATCATGGCTTCTGTCACAAGACTGCCGACACGGCCGCAGCCGACAATGACTGCATGATTGCGGAGCGATGTGACTGGCAGTTCCTCGTCCGCAATCGGTTGGATGACAGTCGCCGGACGCGTCCTGTGGGCGCTCTCGCCCAGCCATGGCCTTGCCTTATCGAGAACGAAAAACAGGATCGGGTTCGCGAGGATCGAGAGGATCGCGCCTGCAAGGATCAGGTCCCGGCCGCTTTCGGGCAGCAGTTGGAGTCCGACGCCCAAGCCCGCAAGGATGAAGGAGAACTCGCCGATCTGCGACAGGGCGGCGGCCCCAGTCGCCGCGGTGAACAGCGATTGGCGCAATGCAAGAACGATCAGGAATGCGGCAAGCGCGTTGCCGCACACGATGATCAGGAAGGTCGCGACGACAGGTCCGGGTTCCCGCATGATGATGCTGGGATCGAACAGCATGCCAACGGACACGAAAAACAGCACCGCGAACGCGTCCCGCAGCGGCAACGTTTCCTGCGCGGCCTGCTGGCTGAGGGTAGACTCTGCGAGAACCATGCCGGCGAAGAACGCGCCCAGCGCAAACGATACGCCGAACAATTCGGCCGAGCCGAACGCGACGCCAAGCGCCAGGACAAGCACCGAAAGCCGGAACAGCTCACGCGAACCTGAATGCGCGACGTAGTGCAATATCAATGGAATGACCCGCTGCCCGACGACCAACATCAGCAGCAGGTATGCAGCGAGCTTCGCGACGGTCAGGCCGAGCACGCCCCAGAAAGAGTGTGGGTCCAGAAAACCGCTGAACCAACCGATATCGAGCTGCTGCGGGGACTGGCCGCCCAGCATCGTTGCGAGTGCCGGAAGCAGAACGAGAACAAGCACCATCGCCAGATCTTCGACGATCAGCCAGCCCACGATTATGCGCCCCCGGTCGGTGTCGATGAGGCGGCGCTCCTGCATCGCGCGCAGGACGACGACCGTGCTGGCGACGGACAGCGCAAGGCCGAATACGACGCCTGCACCTGAGGACCAACCCATCAGTTTGGCGAGGCCGAATCCGAGTGCTGACACAAGGACCATCTGGCCGACCGCGCCGGGGACGGCCACGGCTTTCACGGACAACAGATCATGCAGCGAGAAGTGCAGGCCGACGCCGAACATCAGGAGGATGACGCCGACTTCCGCGAGCTGGAGTGCCAGGGTCTGATCAGCAACGTATCCGGGGGTAAAGGGCCCGATGACGACGCCTGCGAGAATGTATCCGATGAGCAGTGGGATTTTTAGACGGTGCGCGACAGCGCCGAAAACGAACGCCAAACCGAGGCCGACTACGATTGTTGCGATAAGTGTCTGGTGGACCATCGCCCGCCTTATTGAGATTTCTTTGGATTCGAGGCCAGTGCGTCTGCGTTCTAGCAGACATCCCAAGATCTAACAGGGCGGTTCTCCGCCGCCGAGGAACACTATAATCGGCTCCGTCAGAGCGCGATGGTAGCCTCAGGAGTTGACGCGGCTGGATGTCCGTTATGGCACTTTTCGGACATCCAGCGACGTCCGCTATTCGGGCGCGATGGGTGGTAGAGCCGACATGGCGTGGACAGGCCCAACAGGCCGCGGCCAACTTGCGCCGACTTGCGCTGGAGACTTTCCAAGCCGGCACCGAAGCCGAGCTTGAGAATGCCTTCGCGGCGTTGCGCCGCCAGCGTCTTCCCGGCGTGGTGGTCGGCAACGACACATTCTTCGCCAATCGAGAAGAGCCGATGGCCGCATTATCGCGGCGTCACTCAATGCCGGCGGTCCACCAACGGGAGTTCGCCGCCGCGGGTGGCCTCGTCGGGCTTGGTGGCGTGGTGGCTCAGTCGCATGGGCGCGCAGGCGCCTATGTCGGGCGCATCCTGAAGGGAGAGCGGCCGTCCGAGCTACCCGTTCAGCAGGTGACAAAGGTAGAACTGGTGATCAACCTCAAGACCGCAAAGACGTTGGAGCTGACACTGCCGCCCACGTTGCTCGCCCGCGCCGACGAGGTGATCGAATAGCGATACTTCTTCCCGTAGCGCGGAATGTCGTGATTGGCACTTAGCGTCGGTTTTCAGATGTCCGCTTGCCGGCCGCTATTGGGGGCAAGCGGACATGGCAAGTTTGTGAGTACACGGACCTGGTTTCAGCATCAGCCTGAAGCGCCGCCAAAACTCTTGCGCCAGGCGGCATACACATCCGCAAGATCGCGCACAGGGATGCCTTGCGCGGTCACATTTGCAGCAACGCACCGCATCCCGTATTACGGTCCCGCCTCGGGGGGAGCCAATGCGGGCCATACCTATCCTACTCTTGCTTGCGGGTTGCGTGACCGCACAGCAGCAGTCGTCATGGCTCCGCGCCGACGGCCGCGACGGGAGCGCCCGTCAGCTCGAGGCGGACCGCACGATCTGTAGGGGCGAGCGCCAGAATGCCAGCGAGATGGATCCGGTCCTGCGCGGCTGCATGGCGCAACGCGGCTGGCTCCCGGCGGATCAGCCCTAGTCTGCTCTACGGTCGCTATCGACGGTAAAGCGGACGTGGTGCGGATAGGCAAAAATCGACGCTAATGACCCATGGGACGAGCAGGTGATCAACCTCAAGACCGCCAGGCACTCGGGATCGCGGTGCCGCGGACGCCGCTCGCCGCGGCGAACGAGGTGATCGAATAACGCTGCAAGCATTCCTCAGTTCGAACCGGCGGCCTTCCACTTATGGCGTTTGTAACAGCTAGCGACGTCCTCGTACCTCGGAGGTGGTCGGTGTTTTTCAATCTCGTCCTTAGCCGTGTCCCGGACCATTAATTCCGCCATTGTGCGGCTTTGTCCGGGATGTTTCAGCAAGTATTGCTCGATGAACGGGTCCAATACAGCGAGGCGGGCTGCGTTAATTTCGGCGGCATTCACCAAGCGTCGCCCTTCAAATACAATTTCTGCGTCTTCGCATTGCGTATCGAAAAACTCATATCCGGCAGCGCGCATGCAAAGCTGTCGCCGTTCCGGCGTTTGCTCTTGCAGATTACATCGCGCAAGTACCGCGGCGTGGTCCGTAGCCTTGTTCATTTGCGCGAACACATAACCGCAAAACGCTCCTATGACCAACAACACCAGCGCCTCACGCCACCGAAAGGACGACCTTTGTGGCTTAACCTGTTCGTGTGCAGCGAGCGACCTATCAGGAACAGGAAGCCCCAATTCGTTGATTGCGAGTGCGCAGATGTGCGCCGGGTTATGCGCGCCGGATCGCGCGACCGAGATAATTTTCTCAGCAATGCGTTCGGTTATTGGATCATTGCGGTCGTCCAGGTGAAGCAGCACCAACGCAGCTTCATATGCCGCTGTCATGTTGGCGGCTTCGTCCGGCGAAAAGGTGCTCGCTTGCAAAAGCCTATGGATCGCCATATCCCGTGGTGCCACATTAGCATCTGCAGTAATATCTTATCACCGTGCCTCCCATTTGGCTTGTCTCCTGGGAGGCCCTTGACGCCTGCGGGTCTGGTACCTGCCTCCAGCCCCGCCTTCCCCGCGCCAGCTCGGCTATATAGCCGCTACGCCACCGATCTCGCTCGTTGGCACTGAGCGTCGTTTTTCGAATATCCGTTATCTGGTCGCTGTCGGGGACAAAGCGGACGTCCCGACGTCATGCGCACTTAACCCGTCGCCGGCCGCCTCAACCGCAGCGTCTCCCGCAATGCCTGCACCGCACGCCCGCCGCCCAGCCGGTGGTGCAACCGGTCCAGCAGCAGGTAGATCACCGGCGTCGTATAGAGCGTCAGCACCTGCGACACGATCAGCCCGCCGACGATGGTCATGCCGAGCGGGCGGCGAAGCTCCGAGCCCGGCCCGGTCGCGACGATCAGCGGGACGGCGCCGAGCATCGCCGCAAGCGTCGTCATCATGATCGGCCGGAAGCGCGCCAGGCAGGCCTCGCGGATCGCCTGCGCGGGCGAAAGCCCCTCCTGCCGCTCGGCGGCGAGCGCGAAGTCCACCATCATGATGCCGTTCTTCTTGACCAGGCCGATCAGCAGGATGATGCCGATGAAGGCAATGATCGTCAGCTCGGCGCGGAAGATCTGCAGCGCCAGCAGCGCGCCGAGACCGGCCGACGGCAAGGTCGAGATGATCGTCAGCGGGTGCGCGAGGCTCTCGTAGAGCACGCCGAGGATGATGTAGATCACCAGCAGCGCCGCGAGGATCACCAGCGGCTGCGCGCCGACCGAGCGCTGATACGCCTTGGCGTCGCCGGCGAACTCGGTGCGGATGGTGTCCGGCATGTGCAATTCCGCGGCCGCCTTGTCGATCGCCCGCGACGCCGCCTCGATGGTGACGTTGGGCGCGAGATTGTAGGTGATGGTCACCGCCGGGAACTGGCCCTGGTGGTTGATGACCAGCGGCGCCATCGCCTTCTCGATGCGGGCGACGGCCGACAGCGGCACCTGCGCGCCGCCCGCGGCGTCGACATAGACCTGGGTCAGGTCGGAGGGATCGCGCGAGAACAGCGGATCGACCTCGAGAATGACGCGATACTGGTTGCGCGAGGAGTAGATCGTCGAGATCTGCCGCTGCGAAAATGCGTTGTTCAGCGCGTTGTTGATGTCCTGGATGCGGACGCCGAGCCGCGAGGCGGCGGTGCGGTCGATCACCACGTTGGCCTGCAGGCCGTTCTGCTCGCGATCGGTGGTGACGTCGACCAGCTCCGGCAGCGCCTGCATCCTGGCGACGGCGCGCGGCACCTGCCGCAACAGCTCGTCGAGGTCGGCGCTCCACAGCGTGAACTGGAACGACGAGCTCGACTGCCGCCCGCCGGCGCGGACGTCCTGCGCCGGGAACATGAACACCCGCATGCCGCCGACGTCGAGCAGCTTCGGGCGCAGGCGGTTGATCACCTGCTGCGAGGTGACGTTGCCGCGCTCGCGCGGCGGTTTCAGCGCAATGAACAGCCGGCCGTTGTTGACCGAGGCGTTGTAGGTGGAGGCGCCGACCGACGAGCCGACATGGCCCACCGCCGGGTCCGACAGCACGATCGCCGTCGCGCGCTCCTGCAGTTCCTTCATCGCCTCGAACGAGATGTCGGGGGCGGCGCGGGTGCCGCCGAAAATCAGGCCGGTGTCGTCCTGCGGGAAGAAGCCCTTCGGGGTCTTCACGTAGAGCACGCAGGTCAGCGCGATGGTGATGACGAACACTATGAGCGTCAGCCAGCGGTGGCGCAGCACGACGTCCAAGGTCGAGGCGTAGAACGCGACCGAGCGGGCGAGCACCCTCTCGCACGCCGCGGTCGAGCCAGGTGGCGTCCGGGCTCGGCGGGGCTTTCACGAAATGCGCGCAGATCATCGGCGTCACCGTGAGCGACACCACGGTCGAAATCGCAATCGCGAAGGTGAGCGTCAGCGAGAATTCGCTGAACAGCCGGCCGACCAGCCCGCCCATGAACAACAGCGGCGTGAACGCCGCCACCAGCGAGATGCTGATCGCGATCACCGTGAAGCCGATCTGCCGCGCGCCTTCGATGGCCGCGCGGAGCGGCGACATGCCCTTTTCCAGGTTGCGGAACACGTTCTCGATCACGACGATGGCGTCGTCGACCACGAAGCCGACCGACACCGCGAGCGCCATCAGCGAGATGTTGTCGATCGAGAAGCCGACCACCCACATCAGCGCGCAGGTGCCGGCCAGCGCCAGCGGCACGGTGACGCCCGCGGCGATCGTCGCGGCAAGCCTGCGCAGGAACAGGAACACCACCATCATCACCAGCGCGATGGTGGCGACGAGGGTGAACTGCATGTCGCGCACGCTGGCGCGGATCGTCGTGGTGCGGTCCGACAGGATCGAGATCTCGATATCGGCCGGAATCCACTGCCTGAGCTCCGGCAGCAGCTCGCGGACGCGGTCCACCGTCTCGATGACGTTGGCGTCGGCCTGCCTGGTGATGACCAGCAGCACCGAGGGCTGTCCGTTGAACCAGGCCGCCGAGCGGCTGTTGCGCACGCTCTGCTCGACCGCGGCGATGTTGCCGAGCCGCACCACCGTGCCGTTGGCCGCCTTCACGACGATGTTCTGGTAGTCGCGCACCGCGCGGATCTGCAGGTTGGAGCCGATCGAGGCGGCGAGATCGGGGCCGTCGAAGGTGCCGAGCGGGGTCAGCGAGTTGGCGTTGGCGACGGCCGCGCGCACGTCCTCCAGGCTGATGCCCATCGAGGCGGCCGCCACCGGATTGACGCGGATGCGCATGGCCGGCTGCTCGGCGCCGTTGACCGTGACTTCGGCGACCCCGTCGATCTGGGCGATGCGCTGGGCCACCAGCGTGTCGGCGACGTCGTACATGGTGCTGGCCAGGAGCGTCTGCGAGGTCAGCGCGAGGATCATGATCGGCGCGGCCGACGGATTGACCTTGCGCATGGCCGGCAAGGTCGGCAGGTCGCCCGGCAGGTCGGTCGCCGCCGCGTTGAGGGCGGCCTGCACGTCGCGCGCCGCGCCGTCGATGCTGCGGTCGAGATCGAACTGGATGGTGATGCGGGTGGATCCGAGCGAACTCGACGAGGTGATCTCGGTGACGCCGGGAATTTCGCCGAGCCGGCGCTCCAGCGGCGCAGCCATGGTTGCCGCCATCACGGTCGGATCGGCGCCGGGCCGGCTCGCCGAAACCCGGATGGTCGGATATTCCACCGACGGCATGCTGGCGACCGGCAGGAAGCCGTAGGCCACCACGCCGGCGAGGAAACAGCCCGATCGCGAGAAGCGCGGTGCCGATCGGGCGGAGGATGAAGGGTTCGGAGAAGCTCATGGGCGTTCTCCTGGGCCTGCTCCGGAGCGGCGCAACGCGGGCGGTGCGCTCCCTCCCCCTGAAGGGGGAGGGTCGGGGTGGGGGTCAGCCCAGCATGCCAGCGCGGATGAGACGACGCTGCCGCGGAGCTCAATTCACTGACCTGCCACAGGCCGCGCTCGACGCCGGTGCGACGCAGCCTGCGGGCAATCTTGCTTTTGCGAGCGTGCGGTTGAAGGAGAGCATTTAGTGATCCCCGGCCGCGTTGTCAGAGCGCGTCGTGGGGCTGACCCCCACCCCAACCCTCCCCCTTCGGGGAGGGGGCGCAGCGCCGCCCGGGTTGCGAGCCTGCAGCCCAGCACGCCAGCGCGGATGAGACGACGCTGCTGCCGAACTCAATTCGCCGATCTTTACAGCGATGACTTCCAGCACGCCGTCGAGGTTTTCAACGACATCGGAATTCCAGAAGCGCAGGACGGTCACACCTTTTTGCTTCAGCCATTTGTCGCGTTCGCGGTCGCGTGTCCTGGCCTCGGCGTGCTGGCCGCCGTCGAGTTCGACGGCGAGAGCGAGCGCGGGGCAATAGAAGTCGAGGACGTAACGGCCGGCCGGGCTCTGGCGGCGAAACTTCGCGCTGCCGAGCTGGCCGTTTCGCAAGTGCTGCCACAGGCGGCGTTCCACGTCGGTGCCGTCGCGCCGCAATCTGCGGGCGAATTTGGCTTTTCCGGGCGTGCGGTTGAAGGGGCGCATTTAGCGGGCCCCGGCCGGGTTGACAGGGCGCGTCGGGTGGCTGACCCCCACCCCGACCCTCCCCCTTTCAGGGGGAGGGGGCGCACCGCCCGCGTTGCACAACGTGCACCACAGCATGGCCCTACTCCGCGGCCGTGGTCGGCGCTGGCGCCGCAGGGCGCGCCTCGCCGGTGAATCGCTGCTTCAGGCGCTCCATGTAGAGATAGATCACCGGCGTGGTGTAGAGCGTCAGCAGCTGGCTCAGCAGCAGGCCGCCGATGATGGTGACGCCCAGCGGGTTGCGCAGCTCCGAGCCGGTGCCGCTTTCGAAGGCGAGCGGGATCGCGCCGAACAGCGCGGCGAGCGTGGTCATCATGATCGGCCGGAACCGCAACAGCGACGCCTGGACGATGGCGTCGCGCGGCGACATCCCCTGCTCGCGCTCGGCGTCGAGCGCGAAGTCGATCATCATGATCGCGTTCTTTTTGACGATGCCCATCAGCAGCACGATGCCGATCAGCGCGATCACCGACAGGTCGTAGCCGAACAGCATCAGCGCCAGGAGCGCGCCGACGCCGGCCGAAGGCAGCGTCGACAGGATCGTCAGCGGATGGATGAAGCTTTCGTAGAGCACGCCGAGCACGATGTAGATGGTGATGGCGGCGGCGAGGATCAGCCAGGGCTGCCCGGCCAGCGACTTGTCGAACTCGGCGGAATCGCCCGAATAGGTGCCGACCACCGAGTTCGGCATCCTGATGTCGCGCTTGGCTTCCGAGACCGCGGTGACCGCGTGGCTGAGCGCCGAGCCGCGCGGCAGGTTGAAGCTGATGGTGACGGAGGGGAACTGCTCCTGGTGCGCGATGGAGAGCGGCGCGGAGGCGTGCTCGAAGCGGGCGAAGGTCGACAGCGGGACCTGGTTCGAGCCGGTGACGGTGTTGGGGGTCGCCGAGGTGTTGGTGTTGGTGGAGCCCGCCACGGTGTTGCCGACGGTCGCGGCCGTTCCGGTGCTGGTGCTCGAGCCCGTGACATAGAGCTTCGACAGCGCGCCCGGATCGCGCTGGTAGCGCGGCTGCGCCTCGAGGATCACGCGATACTGGTTCGACTGGGTGTAGATCGTGGAAATCTGCCGCTGGCCGAATGCGTCGTTGAGCGTGTCGTTGACCGACTGCATGGAGACGCCGAGCCGTCCCGCCATCTCGCGGTTGACCTCGACCTGCATGCGCAAGCCGCCCTCCTGGGCTTCCGACGCCACGTCCAGCAGCCGGCTGTCGCGGCGCATCCGCGCCGTGAGCTTGTCGGCCCACTCGATCACGTCGGCCGCATCGGCGCCGACCAGCGTGTACTGGTACTGCGCCCGGCTCGGCCGGGTGCCGATCTGGATGTCCTGCACCGGCTGGAACCAGACCGTGATGCCGGGAAGCGGCGCGACCGCCTGCTTCAGCCGCACGACGATCTCGTCGGCGCTGGAAACGCGTTCGCCGCGCGGACGCAGCGTGATGGCGATCCGGCCGGCATTCGGCGTCGGGTTCATGCGGCTGACGCCGAGCACCGAGACGACGCCGCTGACGTCGGGGTCCCGGCGGACGGCTTCCTCGATCTGGGCCTGCAACCGCTGCATCTGGGCGAACGACACTTCGGTTCCGGCCTCCGACACGGCGGAGATCAGGCCGGTGTCCTGCGAGGGCAGAAAGCCCTTCGGGATGATGAGGTAGAGCCAGACCGTTGCGACCAGGGTCAGCAGCGTCACCAGCAGCGTCGCGCCCTGATGGCGCAGCACCCATTCCAGGCTGCGACGATAGACCTCGATGGTGCGATCCACCGCGGCGTTGAAGAACGCGCCGACCGCGCCGGCCTTTTTCGCCGCATTGTGACGCAGGATGCGGCTGCACATCATCGGCGTGAGCGTCAGGGACACGATCGCCGAAACCACCACCGCAATCGTCAGCGTCAGCGCGAACTCGCGGAACATGCGGCCGACCAGGCCGGTCATGAACAGCAGCGGAATGAACACCGCGATCAGCGACAGCGTCAGCGAGATCACGGTGAAGCCGATCTCGCGCGCGCCGCGCAGCGCTGCGTCGAACGGCGACTCGCCGTCCTCGATGTGGCGGACGATGTTCTCGATCATCACGATGGCGTCGTCGACCACGAAGCCGGTGCCGATGGTCAGCGCCATCAGCGACAGGTTGTCGAGCGAAAAGCCGCAGAACCACATCACGCCGAAGGTGGCGATCAGCGACAGCGGCAGGGCCACGCCGGCGATGATGGTGGCGCGGACGGTGCGCAGGAACATCAGCACGACCAGCACGACCAGCACGACGCTGAGGATCAGCGTGAACTGCACGTCGTGGATCGAGGCGCGGATCACGTCGGTGCGATCGCTGACGATGGTCAGCTCCACGCCGGCCGGCATGGCGCGCTGCAAGCGCGGCAGCTCCAGCTTCACCCGTTCGACGGTCTCGATCACGTTGGCGGCGGGCTGGCGCTGGATGTCGATCACCACCGCCGGCTTGCCCTGATACCAGGCGCCGACCTTGTCGTTCTCCAGGCCGTTGACGATCTGCGCCACGTCGGTCAGCAGCACCGGCGAGCCGCTGCGATAGGCGATCACCAGCGACCGGTAGGCATCGGCGCCGATCAACTGGTCGTTGGCGGCGATGGTGTAGGACTGGTGCGCGCCGTCGAGCGAGCCCTTGGGACCGGAGACGTTGGCGCCGACGATCGCCTGCCGGACATCCTCGAGGCCGATCCCGTAGGCGGCAAGCCGCGCCAGATCGGCCTGGATGCGCACCGCCGGGCGGATGCCGCCCTGGATCGAGACGCGGCCGACGCCGCCGACCTCGGCGAGCCGGCTCGCCATCATGGTGTCGGCGATGTCGCTCATGTCACGAAGCGAACTTGTCTCCGAGGTCAGCGCCAGCGTCAGGATCGGCGCGCTGGCCGGGTTCACCTTGGAATAGGTCGGCGGATAAGGCAGCCCGCGCGGCAGCGCGGAGCCCGCGGCGTTGATCGCGGCCTGCACGTCCTGCGCCGCGCCGTCGATGTCGCGGTTGAGGTCGAACTGCAGCGTGACCTGGCTGATGCCGTACGAGCTCGACGACGTCATCACCGACAGCGAGGGGATCTGCCCGAACTGCCGCTCCAGCGGCGCCGTCACCAGCGAGGCGATGGTGTCGGGGCTTGCGCCCGGAAGCTGGGTCGAGACCTGGATGGTCGGAAAATCGACCTGCGGCAGGGACGACACCGGCAACGACCAGTAGCCGAGCCAGCCGCCGAGCATGGTGGCGAGCGCCAGAAGTGAAGTCGCGACCGGCCTCTGGATGAAAGGCGTCGAAACGCTCATTGCACTTTACCCATGGCGCGCTACCGCGTCTGGCTGGGCGGGCTTGCCTCGGAACGCTGCTCGCGCCGTCCGCGCCGCCGCTCGGACTGCGGCGGTGTCGGCTCGACGCCGGCGGGCGGCGCCTGCTCGGCGTTGGTCACCGCCACCTCGGCGCCCGGCGTGAGCCGCGCGAAGCCCGTGGTCACCACGCGTTCGCCGACCTCCACGCCCTTGTCGATCACGGCCTGGGTTTCGTCCTGCTGCACCAGCGAGATCGGGCGGACCGCGACCTTGTTGTCGTTGCCCACCACATAGACAAAGGTGCCGCGCGGTCCGCGCTGCACGGCCGCGGTCGGCGCCACCACCACGTCCTTCAGCGTGTTGATCAGCAGGCGGACGTTGACGAAGCCGCCCGGCCAGAGCTGGAGCTCGCGGTTGGCAAACTCGGCCTTGAGCTTGATCGTGCCGGTCGCCTGATCGACCTGGTTGTCGACCACCTTGAGCTCGCCGCTTTCGATCACCGTCTTGTTGTCCGGACCGAACGCATCGACCTGCAAGGTCCTTGCGGCAAACGCGCGGTTCACGTCGCCGAGCTGCTGCTGCGGCAGGGTGAACAGGAGCGAGACCGGCTGAAGCTGGGTGATGACGACGATGCCGCTCGCATCCGACGCGCGCACGATGTTGCCGCGATCCACCTGGCGGATGCCGGTGCGCCCGGAGATCGGCGCCACGATGGTGGTGTAGTCGAGAAACGCCTTGGCGTTGTCGATCTGCGCCTGATCGAGCCGCACCTGCGCTTCGAGCTGCGCCACGGTCGCCTTCTGCGCGTCGAGTTGCTGCTGGGCGACCGCGTTGGTCGTCATCAGCCGGGCGTAGCGCGCGACATCGAGCCTGGCATTGGCGAGCGTCGCCTCGTCCTGCGCCTTCTTCGCCACCGCCTGATCGTAGGCGGCCTGGTAGGTGACCGGATCGATCTTCGCCAGCACGAAGCCTTGCTCGACCTGCTGGCCCTCGGTGTAGTTGACGCTGATCAGCTTGCCGTCGACCTGCGGCCGCACCGTCACGGTGTTGAGCGCACGGACGGTGCCGACGCCGTCGAGATAGACCGGGACATCGGCGCGCCGCGTCAGCGCCGCGATGACCGGGACCGGGCCGTCATCGCCGCGCAAGTTGCGGCCGACCCGCGGCTGGTCCTGCCGGGCCGGCTGCCACCAAACGGCCGCGGCCCCGCCAATGAGGACCAGGGCCAAAACCGCCGTCGCGATGGATCGTCTGCTCGGCATCTCCCGCCCGGCCAAATCACTGCACCATCATAGATAACGGTGCGGGGAGAGCTTTCACAGCACATTACGGACATTTAAGCGGGCAGAGTTACCGCGGCCAGTGCCCCTGAAACCTCGGAAGGTCTTGAACCGGAAAGGATATTTCCTGCGGCGTCCTGGGCAATTCGGCCACTTTCGGCCGGTCGTCGCGAGGCGCCTGCCAGCCGCCACCGAGCGCCTGGAACAGGGCGACAACGGCGATCAGCCGCTCGAGCTGGGCCTGGGCCAGGGCGTCCTGCGCCTGGAACAGCGCGGTCTGGGTGTTCAGCACGGTGACCAGATCGACGGTGCCTTCCCGCAGCCGGGTCTCGGCGATCTCGAACGCGCGCCGCGTGCTGGTCACCACGTCGCGCTGAAGCTGCACGCGCCTGGCGGTTTGCTGCACCGCAATCAGGGCGCGCTCGACGTCGGCGAAGCCGTTGACGATGGCCTTGCGGTAGAGCTGCAGCAGCTCGTCCTGCCGGCCCTTCTGCAGATCGAAGTTGCCCTGGATCCGGCCGCCGTCGAGCACCGGCTGCACCAGGCCCGCGGCCAGATTGAAGAACACCGATTCCGGCCGCATCAGGGTCCGCAGCGCCGAGCTCTGGTATCCGCCGACGCCGGTCAAGGTGATGCTCGGGAAGAACTGGGCCCGCGCATTGTGCACGTTGGCGTTGGCCGACGCGAGCTGCGCCTCGGCTTCGCGAATGTCCGGCCGCTGGCCGATCAGGTCGGACGGCAGGCCCGGCGTGACCGGCGGAATCGCAATCTGCGACATGCTGGTGGCGCGGACACGCACCGAGGCGGGCGTGCGGCCGATCAGCACCGCGAGCGTCGCAACGTTCTGCCGCAGGATCTGTTCGAGCGGCGGGATCGAGGCGCGCTGCTGGGCGACCACGCTTTCCTGCTGGGCGAGGTCGAGCGCCGACGCGGTGCCGACATCGAAGCGCTGCTTGATCAGATCGTACACGCGGGTCGCGGCTGCGAGGTTGCCGCGCGCGATCGCGAGGCGATCATGCGCTGCGAGCATCTGGAAGTAGGAGTTTGCCACGCTGACGATGGTGGTCAGCGCCACCACCTCGCGGTCGAAGCGGCTCGCGACCGCCAGCTCCTCGGTGGCGCGCAACGCCGCGCGGTTCTTGCCCCAGAAATCGATCTCGTAGCTCGCGCTCAGCGCCGTCGCATAATCCGTGCTCGGCGAACTGCCGCCCGACTGAACGCCGCCCAGCACCCCTCTGCTGCCGGTGGTCCGCGAGGACACCGAGCGGGTGGCGTCGGCGTTCAAGTCGACGATCGGCAGCAGCGCCGACCCGGCGATCCGCGACTGCGCGTCGGCCTGGACGATGCGGGCCACTGCCGCTGCCACATCGAAATTCGAGGTCAGCGCCTCCTCGATGAGATCGGTCAGTTCCTTCGAGCGGAAGCCGCGCCACCACACCACCGAGGGCAGCGCCGCGTCGGCGTTGCGCGGGCCGGCCCGGTAGGCTTTCGGAATGTCGATGGCGGCGGGAACGATCTCGTTGGAGAGGCAGCCCGCGAGCGGCAGCGCCAATGCCACGGCAAGCCCCGCGGCAGTGAGCCGCCGGACGGAGCCACGCAAGGCAGAACGCTGCGACACGAACGGACGCATACGACCAGACGCCTGATGCTACGGACAAACTGCGGCCGGAACGCACCGCCCCGAAAAAACCTAGCAATCAATGCCAAGGCGCCCAATCGAAATAGCCCGGCGGCAGCCCGAATGCTGTGGAGGTGCTGTGGATATGTCGCGCGGCGGCGGGACAACCGAGTCCTGCCGCAATCGCAGATTGCCGGATTTGCGCGATCACTCAGCCGGTTGGCCAACAACGCGGGCGGTGCCATCCCTCCCCGCGAGGGGAGGGTCCGCGCGCCAGCGCGGGGGTGGGGAGATGATGCCACAAGCGATCGGCGTGCGTGGAGCACGATCTCCCCACCCGGCTCGCTTCGCTCGCCACCCTCCCCTCGCGGGGGGATGGCACCACCTGCATTGCAACCACTCGATTCAAAGCGACCAAGCGCTGGATCGCCGTTACGGCTTGTAGACGATGTCGATCAGACCCGCGATGTCCTTCGGCGTTTTCGCGGTCGGCATGAACTTGTATTCCAGCGCGTCTTTCAGCGAGCGCTCGAGGTCGCGGATCTCGCCGAGCTGCATGGCCGACTTCGGATAGAAGTCGTTGACCGCCTGTTTGGCGATGTCGGGCGTGACTTTCATGTTGCGGGCGAAGATCTCGATCGCCTGCGGATTGGAATAGGCCCAATCGATCGACTTGTGCACGACGCGCATGAACTTGGCGAGCGTTTCGCGCCTGGTCTTCAGCGAATTGACGTTGGCGAGATTGGCGCGGATGGTCTGGTTCGCAAGATCGGTCGCCTCGCGGGCGCGCGCCACGATCCTGATCTTGCCGTCGTTGACGTCCTTCAGCGCGAACGGCACCACCGACCAGCCGATGTCGATCTGCCCGGTCATGGTCTGGGTGAAGGTCGCGGGCACGCCGCCGGTCGGCACCGGCTTCGCCTTGGATTGGGCCTGCTTGAGCAGCGTCAGCAGGATCAGGTTCGACGAGGAGCCCGGCGACGAGAAGGCGATGGTCTTGCCCTCGCCCGCGTCCTTCAGCGACTTGATCGGGCTGTCGTTCTTGACCCACCAGAACAGCTCATGCGCGCCGGTCATTTCCGCCGAGATGATGCGGTAGGGCGTGGCGTCGCCGCCTTTGGCGTAGGCGCCGATCGCGCCGAGAATGCCGTTCGACATGGCGATGTCGACGCTGCCGGAGGCGACCGTCGCGATCGTCTGGGCGCCGCCGTCGGTGTAGAACACCTCGACCTCGAGGCCGGCCTCCTTGAAGAAGCCGGCGGCTTCGCCGAATTCGATCCACGAGCTGTCCCAGAAGCCGCGTTGCGGGACCGCAACTTTCAGCTTTTCGGCGGCCTGCGCGGCGCTCACGCCGACCGCGGCGAGCGCCGCAAATGCCAGAACCCATTTCCTCGTGCTCATCGCAGTCCTCCCTCGGCGCACTCACGGCGCTGTTTCGTGACGGGATATTGCCCCGCTGCAAGACCCGAGACAATTGCCGCGCTGCCGCAGCCGGGCGCCTGGCGCATGGATGGCGGTTGATGGGTCGCATTGATCAGGTGCGACAGCCTCTCCATAATCCTTGCAAATCTTGATGCCGAGAGGACCCGTGATGCGTTTCCCGATGCTCGCCATCGCCGCCGCGGTCGCCATGACGGCCGGAACGGCCCCCGCTCAGGCCCAGCCCGCCGAAGAGATCATCCTCGCCGATCCGGCCTTCAGCCTGACGTTCAGCGCGGGCTATATCGCCAGCGACCTCGACCTCTGGGGCAAGCACGGCATCAAAGTGAAGACCGTGCAGATCACCGGCATCGGCGCGATCAACTCGGTGATCTCCGGCAGCTCGCATTTCGCGCAGGCTTCGGCGAGCTCGTTCGGCCGCGCCACCGCGCGCGGGCAGAAGCTGATCGCCATCGCCACCACCATCGACCGGCCGTTCGCGCAGATCGTGCTGCGCAAGGAGGTCGCGCAGGCCGCGGGCTTCGACCCGAAGGCGCCGCTGGAAAAGCGCGCGGCGGTGCTGAAGGGCCGCACCATCGCGGTCGATTCCATCAACTCGATGATCCACGCCTATGTGCGGCTGATCGTGTCGCGCGCCGGCGTCAACCCGGACGACGTCCGCATCGCGCCGATGGCGCCCAACAGCATGCTGGCCGCGTTCCAGAGCAAGCAGATCGACGGCTACGCGATGTCGCTGCCCTGGCCGCAGAAGGCCGTGCAGGACGGCGAGGCATTCCTGATCGCGAGCGGCCCCGACGGCGAGCCGGGCGACATGATCCCGTTCGGCCACAACCTGATCGTGACGAGGCAGGACACCTGCGTGCAGAAGAAGGCGCTCTGCCGCGCCATGGGCCAGTCGATCAAGGACGCCACGGCGTTCATCAAGACGAAGCCGGACGAGGCGTTCGCGCTGCTCAAGAAGCGCTTTCCGACGCTCGACGACAAGCTGCTGAAGGCATCGTTCGATGAACTTCAGAAGGTGACGCCCTCGCCGCCGGTGGTGAACAAGGCCTCGCTCGAGAACTCGGAGACGTTCAACGTCGACGCGGGGTTGCTCAAGGCCGACGAGAAGCTGAAGTCGTACGACGGCATCTTCACCAGTGAATATGTGAACTAGCCGTGTCCCGGGCGCAGCGCAGCACAAGCGAAGCGCAGTGATGCGATGCAGACCCGGGACCGTACCAGACACCGCCGCCGATACGGTCCCGGGTCAGCGGTGCATCGTTTCGCGCCATAGCGCGTCAAGACGCGCGTGAACGCGCTGGTGGGCGCTCACGCTGCACCGCATCCGGGACACAAGCGGCTATTTCTCGTCGACGATCTTCGTTCGCAGCACGCCGATCTTCGTGATCTCGACCTCCAGCGTGTCGCCCGGCTTCATCCAGAGCGGCGGCTTGCGGCTGTGGCCGACGCCCTCCGGCGTGCCGGTGGCGATGACGTCGCCGGGATGCAGCGTGGTGAAATCCGAGCAGAAGCTGACGATCTGCCGGCACGAGTAGATCAGCTTGTCGGTGCCGGAATGCTGGACCTGCTGGCCGTTCAGCCGCGTGGTCAGCGTGAGCTTGCCCGGATCTGGGATTTCGTCGGTGGTGACGATCCATGGCCCGAGCGGCCCGGTGCCGGGCCAGTTCTTGCCCGAGGTGACGGAGAATTTCTGGTAGTCGCGCACGCTGCCGTCGACAAAGATGGTGTAGCCCGCGACATGATCGAGCGCGCGGTCGATCGGGATGTGCCGGCCGCCCTTGCCGATCACCATGGTCAATTCGCCCTCGAAGTCGAAATTGTCCGACAGCTTCGGCCGGATCATCTCGCCCCCGTGGCCCACCAGCGTATCGGTGAAGCGGATGAACATGCTCGGCTGCTTCGGCAGCTCGCGGCCCACTTCGGCGGCGTGATCGCGATAGTTCACGCCGGCGCAGATGATCTTGTGCGGGTTCGGGATGACCGGCAGGAAGCGCACGTCGGACAGCTTGAAATCCGGTTTCGCCATCGCGGCGGCGGTGCGCATCCCCTCCAGTGCACCGGCCGCGAGCGCATCGCGCAGCGAGGCGTGCCCGCGCATGGTGATGACGCCATCGCCGGACACCACGCCGTAGCATTCCTTGCCGCCGGCGATGTAACTCGCGAGTTTCATCTCCACACTCCTAAATCTGCATATCGCGGTCGGTCGGCCGCCATTTCAGCGCGCGGCGCTCCAGCGCGTTGACGAAGGCGTTGATCAGCAGCACCAGCGCCACCGCGACGACGATGCCGGCAAACACGCCCGTTGTGTCGGAAAGCTGCCGGGCGCGCTCGATGGAGAAGCCGATGCCCTCGGTCGCCACCAGGAACTCGCCGACGATGGCGGCGCTCACCGCGCGCGGCATCGCCACCTTCAGCCCGGTGAAGAAGAACGGCAGCAGCGACACCCAGATCACCTTGCGGGCGATGGCGCGTTCGCTCGCGCCGACCACGCGCGCCATGCTGATGAGCCGCTGATCGACGCCGCGCACGCCGGCGAACACGGTGATGAACACGATGTAGAACACGAACAGCGTGACGACGATCACCTTCGGCCGGTCGCCGATTCCGAACCAGAGGATGAGCCACGGCGTCAGCGCGTATTTCGGAATGCCCATCGACGCCATGATGAACGGCTCGATGGCCTGCGTCGCGCGCTCCGACAGCCGCAGCAGGAACGGCAGGCCGATGCCGCAGACGCAGCCGATGACGAAGCCCAGCGCCGACACCCGCAAGGTCGCTATGGTGTCGGTCAGGAGCTTGCCGTTCATGGCCATCTCGACGATGCGCCCCGCGGTGGCAAGCGGCGGCGCGAAGAACAGCGGGCCGAACGCGCGCGCCCCCCATTCCCAAGCGCCGAGCAGCGCAAGGCCCAGCAGGACCTGCCCGCCGGTGACGATCCACTGGCGCGGGATGGCGCGGGGTTCCGGCAGGTCCGTTGTGATATCGGCGCTGGTCATGGCACTGCCCTCACCACGTCATTCCGGGGCCGGCCGAAGGTCGGAGCCCGGAATCCAGACCCACATTCCGAACTCGGAACTGGATTCCGGGCTCGCTCGCTATAGCGCGTCGAAGACGCGCGTGAACGCGCTGACGGCGAGCGCCCCGGAATGACTGCGGAGAGGACGCGGGAATCTCTCATTGCACGTCCGCCCGGATGCGTTCGTAGATCGCGGCGAAGCCCGGCATGGCGAAGATGTCCTTCACGTTGCGCGGGCGCGGAATCGGGATCGGATGCTCGGCGGCGATGCGGGCCGGCCGCTGCGTCAGCACCAGCGCGCGGTCGCCGAGCGCAATGGCCTCGGTGATGTCGTGGGTGACGAAGATGATGGTCTTGCGCTTGAGGCTCCAGAGCCGCAGCAGATCCTCCTGCAGCTGCGTGCGGGTCTGCGCGTCGACCGCCGCGAACGGCTCGTCCATCAGGATCATCGGCGGGTCGTAGACCAGGGTGCGGATCAGCGCCGCACGTTTGCGCATGCCGCCGGACAGCTCATGCGGATAATAGCGCTCGAAGCCGGACAGGCCGACGGCTGAGATCAGCTCGGCCGCGCGGGCGCGCGCGCCGTCGTCCAGCGTGCCCTGCACCTCGCGCGGAAACAGCACGTTGTCGATGGTGGTGCGCCACGGCAGCAGGTTGTCGTCCTGCGTGACGTAGCCGATGCGGCGGTTGAGGCCCGGATGCAGCGCCTTCTGCTCCGGCGACACGATGCGCTCGCCGTCGAACGCGATCTCGCCCGCGCTCGCGGTCTCGATCTGCGCGACGATATTGAGCAGCGTCGACTTGCCGGCCCCGGACGGCCCGACGATGGTCAGAAGCTCGCCCGGGCCGACCGAAAACGACATGTCCTGGATGATCCACGGCGGCGGCTCGCGGCCGGCCCGCGCCGGGAAGCGCTTGCCGAGCCCCTTGATCTCCAGCATCGGCGTCGCGCTCATCGTCAGGTCCCGTGATCGACCAGCAGCGCCGCGCCTTGCGGCCGCCAGCGAAGCAGGAGGCGTTCGCCGAGATCGACGACGGCGATGAAGGCATGCACGACGAGGGTCGCGGCGAGAATGGCGACGAACACCTGCGTGGTGTCGAAATTCATCGCGCCGGTCTGCACCAGGTAGCCTAGTCCGCGGTTGGACGAGATCAGTTCGGCGATCACCGCGCCGCCGATCGCATAGGGCAGCGCGATGCGAAACCCCGCGAAGATCGCCGGCACCGCACCGGGAAACACGATGTGCCGCCCGACCTGCCGCTCGCTCGCGCCGACCACCTGCGCCATCTGCACCAGCCTGGTGTCGAGCGCGCGCACGCCCGACAGCGTGCTGAAATAGACGATGAAGAACACGACCGCGGCCACCAGCGCGATCTTGGATTCGATGCCGATGCCGAACCAGAGAATGAACAGCGGCGCGAAGGCGAGCTTCGGCGCGCCGTAGCCGCCGACCATGAACGGATCGAGGATCGCAACCACGATCGGCTGCCGCCGCAGCAGGAACGGCAGCAGCACCGCAGGCACCCCGCCGATCACGCAGCCGGCCAGCGCCTCGGTGACGGTGTAGCCGCCGTGGAAGAACAGTTCGCCGTTGAACAGCGAAGCGAAAAAGCGCGTCACGGTGTTCCACGGCGTGCTCAGCCAGTAGTTGCCGAGCACCATGCTGCCGGCCTGCCACAACCCGAGCAGGACCAGGAGAACGATCAGCCTGTCGAACCAGACACGCCCGCGCATAGGTTAGCCCTAGTGAGTCATCGGATGCATCTGCCGCACCGGCACGAACAGGTCGTCCACCTTCGGCGCCCTGGCGATCACGCCCTGCTCCTCGAGATAGCGCACGAGGGCCGTCAGCGTCGGGCGATTGGCTTCCAGGCCGTAAGGCCAGGGATCGCCGCCGAACACGTCACGGATCTCGTCGAGCTCGGCCGTCATCCACGGCAGCATGTAACGCAGCGTGCCGCGATAGTTCATCTTTTTCAGCGCGAGATTCTTTGACCGATCGAGCGCGTCGTAGAGCGCGGTGGCGACGAACGGATGCCGCTCATGCACGTCCTTGCGGATCACCACGGTGTGCATGATCGGGAAGATTTTGGTGCGCCTGTAGTATTCCATCTCGGCCGCGCGATAGTCCGGATAGAGCCGCACGATATCGGGGTTGCGGCCGTAGGCCTCCGGCACGCCGGTGCCGATGATGGCCGAAAGCTCGCCGTCCTCAAGCATTTTGCTGAGCGACTTGCCGGACTTGTTGGCGCTGATCGACAGCTTCTTCGCGGTCGGCAGGATGGTCGGGTTGCCATGCGGTTTGGCGCTGTTGATGTCGCCCTCGACCCACTCGCAGTTCGAAAAATCGATGCCGTGCTCGTCGCTGAGCAGCCCGCGGATGAAGATCGCGGCCGTCATGGTGTAGACCGGCACGCCGATCCGCTTGCCCTCGATCTCCCTGGGCGACTTCACGTGCTTCTTGTTGATGAAGATGAAGCTGTGCCGGAACACGCGCGAGGCGAACACCGGGATCGCGACAAACGGGCACTGATTGGCGACGAAACGCGAAACGTATTCGGAGCTGGAGAACTCCGCCGCGTCGAACTCGCGGGCCGCCGCCATCCGGTCGAAGATGTTGCGCGGGTTGTCGTCGACCAGGAAATTCAGATCGACGCCCTCGACCTGCACCTCGCCGGTGTGGAGCGCCAGCATGCGGTCGTAGAGCCCGCAGGCGAAGGTGAGCGGCAGTCTCGGCATTTCCATGTCCCTCGAGTTTCTTGCGCGTTTCTTGACCTTGCCGGATCGAGTCGGCCGGTCAGTGTAGACAGCCGGCCGCGCCTCTGGAAGCATGCGCGGCCCACATCGCGTTCGTGGGCGGTTTCCCAAGAATGCCGGAACCAACATGACTCTCGCGCTCTATCACAACGACATGTCGAGCTGCGCCCAGAAGGTGCGGCTGCTGCTCGCCGAGAAGGGGCTCGAATGGGAGAGCCGGCATCTCGACCTGCGCTCAGGCGAGCACCAGAAGGACTGGTACATCAAGCTCAACCCGCGCGCCGTCGTGCCCACGCTGATCGACGGCGATATCGTCGTGCCGGAATCCAACGTCATCAACGAGTATCTCGACGAGCGCTTTCCCGATCCGCCGATGAAGCCGGCGGATCCGTCCGGCCGCGCCCGGATGCGGTTGTGGACCAAGCAGCTCGACGAAGGCGTGCACGATGCAGGCATCGCCATCCTGAGCTTCGGTGTCGCCTTCCGGCACCAGTACATCGTCAAGGGCGAGGCGGGGAAAGCAATGCTGGAAAGCATTCCCGATCCGGCCAAGCGCGAGCGCCGCCGCGACGTGATCGAAAAGGGTCTGGACTCGCCGCACTTCAAGATTGCGATCGAGCGGTTGCTTACCCTCTATCGGGACATGGACGACGCGCTGGGCCGTCACGCCTGGCTTGCCGGCGACGCCTACAGCATCGCCGACGCGGCGTTCACGCCCTACGTGGTCCGGCTGGAGCATCTCGACGTGATGGGCCTGCTGGACCGGACGCCGCGCACCGCCGACTGGTACCGCCGCATCAAGGCCCGGCCGAGCTTCCACGACGGCATCGTGCTTTGGGAGAACGCCGGCTACCTGGACCTGATGAAACGGCGCGGCCGCGAGGACTGGCCTAAAATCAAGGAGATCATGGCCGCCTGTTGAGCACTATCCACACCGTCCACAGCAATTCACAAGGTCCTGCAGCATTTTACGCCGTCACGGGAACTTGAAATCCGGGTGTCGCGTTACCGCCCCATAACCCAGTGATACCCGCCAGTCGCGGGGGCCCTAAAGATCGGGAGCCCAGTTATGGATGGTGTGACGACCAAGTCGCGGTACTATGTGGTGTACGACGGCGCCTGGATGATCCAGTGCGATGGCGAGAACTCCGAGCCCTATCAGCATCGGACCGACGCCTTCCGGGACGCGGTGGCGCTTGCCCATCTCGATGTCCGCAATGGGCGCGAGGCGGATGTCATCGTCCAGTCGGAGGATGATTTGTTCCACCCGGCGTGGGATTCGACCCGCGACCCCTATCCGCCGCCGCTGGTGCCCGGACCCTGACGGCGAATTGTCCCAGCAGTGATGGCGAATTGTCCCAGCAGCCCGATTTTGTGACAGCGGCTGCCCGGATTTGCCCCAGGTTTGGAAGGTCCCCAGGCTGGATTTTGGCCGGAAGGCCGGACTGGGCGGCGACGCTACAGACGGGGCTGGCGCCGCACATTCGAAACGCTAGTATGTGGCGCCGCGAAACGGGACGCGGTGTCATGGCACTGGCAGCGAATTTGAATAAAATCGAACGAGCTCGCGCGACGGAGCGGTCCGCCCGCGTCCTGATTTGCGAAGACGAATTGCTGGTGGCTTGGCACCTGGAATCGCTGGTGCGCGAGCAGAGCCTCGAAGTGTGCGGCCTCGTGCCCGACGGCGATGGCGCCGTCGAGCAGGCCGCCGATCTCAACGCCGACCTGGTGCTGATGGACGTTCGCCTCGCCGGCCGGATGGACGGCATCGAGGCGGCGCGGCTGATCCGCGAGCAACGCGGCACGCCGGTGATCTTCATCACCGCGCACGGCGACGAGGCGACGCGCGCCCACATCGACCGCCTGCTGCCGGGCGCGCCGGTGCTGGCCAAGCCGATCTCGGCCGAGCGGCTGCGCGACGCGATCGCGTCGGTGCTGCGGTAGTATTTTTCGGCAACAACCGCTGTCATTCCGGGGCACGCGCGAAGCGCGTGAACCCGAAATCCATACTCCGCAGCAGTGGTTATGGATTCCGGGTTCGCCGCTTCGCGGCGCCCCGGAATGACAACGGATGGACTTCCCGGAATGACCGCGGATAAATTTACGTCACCGCGGTCGGCGCCAGCGCGTCGATGTCGGTGACCACGTCGATGATCGCCGGGCGGTTGGCGGCGAGCGCCTGCTTGAGCGCGGCCGGCAGGCCCTTCGGATCCTCGACGCGGATGCCGAGCGCGCCCATCTCCTCGGCGAGGCGCGCGAAGTTGGTCTTGCGGAAGGTCCAGAGCTCCCGGGCCTGCTCGGTCTGCGTGCCGCCGTAGACGCGATCGAAGCCGCGCTTGCTCTGGTTGCCGCCGCCGTTGTTGTTGACCACCGTCACGGCGTTGATCTTCCAGCGCACCGCGGTCTCGATATCGCCGATGTGGTACCAGAAGCCCGCGTCGCCGGTGAACGTCACGACCGGCCGATCCGGCGCGCCGCACTTGGCGCCCAGGCCCGCCGGAAACGCCCAGCCGAGATGGCCGGCGCTGCGCATGTAGCTCTGCTTCTCCGTACGGAGGTCATACATTCCGCCCATCCACATGCCGGCGTGGCCGGTGTCGACGCAGACGATGGCGTCGTCGGGCACGTGCTTCGACAGCTCATGACAGATGCGCGCCGGATGGATCGGGACTGCGTCCGATTCCAGATCCTTTTTGTACTTGGCGTACCATTCCTTGACGATGCCCTGCGCCTGCGCGACCCAGGCCTTGCGCTTGCCCGCGGTGCTCTTGTCGCAGGCAGCCAACATCCTGGCGAGCGTCACCCTGGCGTCGCCGTTGACCCGCGCCTGCAACGGATAGTTCAGGCCGAGCGCCTCGGGATCGATGTCGATCTGGATCGCCGGGGTGCCGATCTTCGGCACCGCCCAGAAATGCGTGGTCATGCCGCCGGTCGTGGTGCCGACGTAGCAAACGAGATCGGCCGCGTTCACCACCTTGTTGGCGCTCTCGCGCGAATAGGTGCCGACCACGCCGCACGACAGCGGATGGCTGCCGGTGATCGTGTCCTTGCCGTTCAGCGAGGTGACGACCGGGATCTGCAGCGCCTCGGCGAGCGCCACGAGCTCTCGCGCCGCGCCCGAGTGGCGCACGCCGCCGCCCGCGACGATCACCGGCCGGTCCGCCGCCTGCAGCACCTTCAGCGCCGCCATCACGCTGGCCTGATCCGGCTCCGGCCGGAACGGCGGCACGCGCGCGAACTCCGGCTCGATCAGCGGCTCCATCTCGCCTTCCTCGCCGTCGACCTGGCCTTCGTTGCCGCGGAATTGCAGATGCACCGGCCCGGGCCGTCCCGTCGTCGCCGCGCGGAACGCCTGCCGCACCATGTCGGGAAAACGGTTCACGTCGTCGACCGTGGCGTTCCACTTGGTCACCGGCTCGAACGCCGGCACGTCGTCGACCTCCTGATAGACCTGCCGGAACTTGGTCTTGGGCTCGCGGCCGCCGGTGAACGCGATCACCGGCGAATGCGCCAGCCACGCGTCGCGCAGCCCGGCCGCCAGATTGAGCGCGCCGATCACCTGCGCCATGCAGATGCCGGGCTTGCCGCTCGCGCGCGCATAGCCGTCGGCCATGTAGGCCGCGGTCGCCTCGCTATGCACATGCAGCCGCTTGATCTTGGTGCGCGTCTCCATCACCGCGAAGGTCTTGCGCAACACCGCAGGCACGTGAAAAACATGCGTCACACCGTAGGCCTCGAGCATGTCGGCCATGCATTCGGCGCCCAGCATCTTCCGATTGTGTCCCAGCATCGTTTTTAGCCTTCTCCTCGGGGGCGGCAGAATGGCACGCCGGGCCGAGCACGCAAGGCCCGATCCGCTATAATCCGGCGGCGATTCTCGGGACCCCGCAATTCTTCAGGTCTTCCATGTACGGCGCGACCGTCGGAGCACGACGCTACACGTTCGCCGATCTCAAGGCGCTGATGGCGAAGGCCACGCCGCTGCGCAGCGGTGACCAGTTGGCGGGGCTCGCGGCGGAGAGCGGCGAGGAACGGGTCGCCGCACAGTTCGCGCTCGCCGATCTGCCGCTCAGGACGTTCCTGCAAGAGCAGGTCGTGCCCTACGAGGACGACGAGGTGACGCGCCTGATCGTTGACAGCCACGACAAGGCGGCGTTCGCAACCATTGCGCATCTCACGGTCGGCGGCTTCCGCGACTGGCTCCTGTCCGACGACGCGACGACGCCCGTTCTCACGGCGCTTGCGCCGGGCGTGACGCCGGAGATGGCCGCGGCGGTGAGTAAGATCAGCCGGCTTCAGGACCTGATGATCATTGCGGCGAAATGCTCGGTGGTGACCAAGTTCCGCAACACGGTCGGGCTTCCCGGCCGGCTGTCGGTGCGATTGCAGCCGAACCATCCGACCGACGACGCGCGCGGCATCGCCGCCAGCATTCTCGACGGGCTCCTGCTCGGCTCGGGCGACGCCGTCATCGGCATCAATCCCGCGACCGACAGCCCCGAGCGCGCGCATCGCCTCTTGTCGATGCTCGACGAGATCCGCGGCAAGCTCGACATCCCCACCCAAAGCTGCGTGCTGGCGCATGTGACGACCACGCTGCAACTGATCCGCCAGGGATCGCCGGTCGACCTCGTGTTCCAGTCGATTGCCGGCACCGAAGCGGCCAACAAGAGCTTCGGGATCAACCTCAAGCTGCTCGACGAGGCGCGCGAGGCGGCGCTCGCACTCAAGCGCGGCACGATCGGCGACAACGTGATGTATTTCGAAACCGGCCAGGGCAGCGCGCTGTCGGCCGAAGCGCATCACGGCGTCGACCAGCAGACGCTCGAAGCGCGCGCCTATGCGGTTGCGCGACGCTACAGGCCGCTGCTGGTCAACACCGTGGTCGGATTCATCGGTCCGGAATACCTGTTCGACGGCAAGCAGATCACCCGCGCCGGCCTCGAGGACCACTTCTGCGGCAAGCTGATGGGCGTGCCGATGGGCGTCGACGTCTGCTACACCAACCACGCCGAGGCCGACCAGGACGACATGGATGCGCTGCTCGCGCTTCTGGTCGCGGCCGGCGTCAATTTCGTCATGGGCGTGCCGGGCGCCGACGACGTGATGCTCGGCTATCAGAGCACATCGTTCCACGACGCGCTGGCGATGCGCGACCTGCTCGGAAGGAAGCCCGCGCCGGAGTTCGAGGCCTGGCTCGCGCGACAGGGGCTGATGGACAAGGCCGAGCGGATCCGCCCGCGCGAGATGCCGGGACGCTTTCGCGCACTTCTGCCCGCGGCGACCGCATGAGCGAAAACCGACCCAAGCCGATTTCCGGCGACGGCGACCTTTGGGCGGACCTGCGCCGCCTGACCGCCGCGCGCATCGGGCTTGAGCGCAGCGGCGCGTCGCTCGCGACCGCGCCGCTGCTCGGCTTCAAGCTCGACCATGCCCGCGCCCGCGACGCGGTGCACGAGCCGCTCGACGAGGCGCGGCTGGTGGCCGATCTGGCCGGTCTCGACACCATGGTGCTTTCGGTCGCGAGCGCAGCTGCCGACAGAAAGCAGTTCCTCATGCGGCCCGATCTGGGCCGGCGTCTCGCCCCCGGCGCGGCGACGACACTGGCTCCCCACGCCGCGGAACACGACGTCGTGTTCGTCGTGGCCGACGGATTGTCGGCGCGCGCCGTGCAGTCGCATGCGGCGCCGGTCCTCAAGGCCGTGCTGCCCGTTCTTGACAAGGACGGCTGGCGGATCGCGCCGCCGGTTGTCGTCCGTCACGGACGGGTCGCCATCGGCGACGCCATCGCCACATTGCTCCGTGCCAAATCCATCGTGATGTTGATCGGCGAGCGCCCGGGGCTGACTGCGCCGGACAGCATGGGCGCCTATCTCACCTGGCAGCCCGGCCCGCGCACCACCGACGCCGACCGCAACTGCATCTCCAACATCCGCCCCGACGGCATCGGCTACGCAGACGCCGCCTTCAAGATCGCACATCTGCTCCGCGCCATGCGCACACACCGCATGTCCGGCGTGCAGCTCAAGGACGACTCGGACCGGCTGCTTTTGGGCGAGCGCCCATAGTCACTTGTGATCGGCGCGGCCCACGCGACAACACGGCACAATCCCGAGTACGATCCGCGCCGAAGATAACGCCGGAGTCCCGCATGAAGACCAGCACCGATCGAATCCTCACCACGCACACCGGCAGCCTGCCGCGGCCGCAGCCGCTGGTCGACATCATCCTCGGCCGCGAAAAAGGCGACGCCATCGACGCAAAGACCTTCGAGGATGCGGCAGCGAAGGCCGTGGAGCACGTCGTCACACAGCAGGCGGCGTCCGGCATCGACATCGTCAGCGACGGCGAGATGAGCAAGCCGTCCTACGCGACCTATATCCGCCACCGCGCCGAAGGCATCGCGATGGACCCGCGCGCGTTCGAGAAGGGCCGCGACATCATGATCGGCCGCGACCAGCTCGCGCATCCCGACTTCAACCGCGGCAAGAGCAACTTCAGCGTCATTCCGTTTCCCGGCTGCGTCGGCCCGCTGAAATACAAGGACCGCAGCGCGCTCGACCGCGACATCGCGCACCTGAAGGCGGCCACTGCAAAGACCAGGCCCGCCGACGTGTTCATGACCGCGCCGTCGCCCGGCATCCTCACGCGCTTCATCATCAACCTGCACTATCCGACCGAAGAGGCCTATGTCGAAGCGCTGGCCGAAATGATGAAGACCGAATATCGCGCCATCGTCGAGGCGGGCTTCGTGCTGCAGATCGACGCGCCCGATCTCGGCTCCTGCCGCAACAACCAGTACCGCCATCTCACCGACGACGAGTTCCGCAAGATCGCCGCGCGCAACATCGAGGCGCTCAATTCGGCGGTCGAGGGGCTCCCTGCCGACCGGATGCGGCTGCACATCTGCTGGGGCAATTACGAAGGCCCGCACAGCTTCGACCTGCCGCTGCTCAAGATCATCGACATTGCCTTCAAGGCAAAAATGCAGGGGATCAGCATCGAGGCGGCCAATCCGCGCCACGACCACGAGTGGGAAGACCTCAAAACCATCAAGATTCCGGACGACCGGGTCCTGATCCCCGGAGTGATCGATTCGACGACGAATTTCATCGAGCATCCCAAGCTTGTGGCGCAGCGGATCGGCCGCTATGCCGACATCGTCGGACGCGAGCGCGTGATCGCCGGCGTCGATTGCGGCTTCGGCACCGCGGTGCGCACCGATCCGATGGTGGTGGAGAGCATCGTGTGGGCGAAACTGAAGGCGTTGAGCGAGGGGGCGGCGATCGCCAGCCAGCGCCTGTGGGGCTCGAAGGCGGCATGAAAGGCGTGATGTGAAAAGTGCGAATGGGATGCGGATGCGTTGCAAGGGCCTGATCGCCATGGTGGTCGTCGCGTCATGGCTGCTGCCGGCCGCCGGGGCCGCCGCGGCTGCTCCCGCAACGCAGGCGAAATCGGCAAAGACCAAGGTCACCGTCAGCAAGCGCTGGCGCGGCTACGGCTTCCTGCCGGGCTATCGCCCGCAGCTCGCGGAGAGCCAGGGCACGCCGGTGTACGGCAAGCCGCTGCCCCGCCGCGAATGGCGCTACTTCGATTACAACGGCAACGTCTATTACGGCTGGGGCGCTCCGGGCTTCTATCGCGGCCGCTGGAACGGCGGCAGCTTCGGGCCGTGCTGGACGTCCACGCCGATCGGCATGATGCCGAATTGCGGGCAGTAGCGCGTTCAGGGCGAGTCTAGTTCAACTGAATCGAAGCCGTCGCCAAGACGGCGGTGAACTCCCTCTCCCGTGGGGAGAGGGTTGGGGTGAGGGCGTAAGGTCTCTCGATGGACCGTAGCCCCTCACCCAGTTCTTTGTGTTGCACGTATCGCGTTGCCCTCTCCCCATGGGAGAGGGCACAGCAACAAGCGGCGCGCGATTCAATCTACCCCGCACCGAGATAGGCCTTCCTGATCTTCTCGTCCTTGGACAGCGCGTCGGCGGTGTCGGACCCGACGATGTGCCCGTTGTCGAGAAGATAGCCGCGGTCCGCGATGGCGAGGCTCTGCCTCGCATTCTGCTCCACCAGGAAAATGCCGACGCCAGTTTGCTTGATCAGCGCCAGCGCCCGGAACAGCTCGCTGCACACCAGCGGCGCGAGCCCCAGCGACGGCTCGTCCAGCATCAGGATCGACGGCGCCGACATCATGGCGCGCCCGATCGCCACCATCTGCCGCTCGCCGCCGCTCATCGTCCGCACCAGTTGCTTGCGCCGCTGGGCGAGCTTCGGGAACAGGGTGAGCACGCGCTCCATGTTCGCGATCTCGTTCGCGCGCGCCCGCTTCGGATGGGCGCCCAGCACGAGGTTCTCGTGAACAGTCAATTCGGCGAACACGCCGCGGTCCTCCGGCACCAGCGCGATGCCGGTCTCTACGATCTCGTGCGGCGGCCGGTGCGTGATATCGACGCCGTCCATGACAACCGAGCTCCCTGGCATCGCCGGCGTCTGACCGGCAATGGCGCGGAGGAACGTGCTCTTGCCGGCGCCGTTGGAGCCGAGCATCACCACGATCTCACCCATCGACACCGTGGCCGAGACGTTCTCCACGGCACGATGGCGCCCGTAGAACACCGAGAGATTTCGCACCTCAAGCATCGGCGTCCCCGAGATAGGCCCGGATCACCTCCGCATCGGCCAGCACCTCGCGCGGCGTGCCCTCGGCGATCTTCGCGCCGCTGTTCATGACCACGCACCGGTCGCAAAGGCTGCGAATGGCATCCATGACGTGCTCGACGATGATGACCGTGCGGCCCTCGGCACGGATTTTCTCGATCAGGGCGATGCCGGTGCGCAGCTCGGTCGGATTGAGACCCGCGAGCCATTCGTCGAGCAGCAGGATCTTCGGCTCGGACGCAAGCGCGCGTGCGAGCTCAACCCGCTTCTGATCGATGTAGGTCAGCGCCGCAACCGGGGCGTCGCCCGCGGCCTGGAGGCCGACGCGTTGCAGCAGCTCGCGGGCGAAATCGTCGAGCTCGCGGCCCCATCGCCGGCTGTGCCCAAACACGCCGCCGGCCGCGACGTTCTCCAGCACCGTCAGCGCCGGGAGCATGCGCACGATCTGGAACGTACGAGCGATGCCGCGGTTTGCGATCTCGCTTGCCGCAGCAGCCGAAATGTCTTCGCCTTCGAGCAGGATGGTTCCGACGCTCGGCTTCAGCGCGCCGGAAATCAGGTTCAGCATGGTCGTCTTACCGGAGCCGTTCGGGCCGATCAGCCCCAGCATCTCGTTTCGCGCGATCTCGAACGACATGTTGTCCACGGCGACCAGTCCGCCGAAGCGCTTGCTGACGCCCTTCACGCTCATTGTCGGGGTGCCGGCGTCAGGCATGGTCGCCCTTCCGGCGCCGGAGCTGCCGCACCAGATCCTCGATCAGCCCGACCACCCCGCGGGGGATGAAATAGACGATCAACAGAAAGCAGGCGCCGAGCAGCAGCGTCGTCTGGGCGGGAAACTTGGCCGAGATGAACTCCCACAGCAGCGTGAACGGGATGACGCCGACCAGCGGTCCCCAGAGGCGGTGGACGCCGCCGAGCAGCGCCATGATCACCACCTCGAACGACAGGAACGGGCTGAAGGCGATCGAAGGCTCCACATAGCTCCAGCGCGGCGCCACCAGCGCGCCGGTGACGGCGGCGAACGTCGAGGAGATGACGAACAGAACCACCTTGGCGCGCGCCGTGTTGATCCCGCTGTGCACCGCCACCACCTCGTCGTTGCCGATGATCCGCAGCGCAAAGCCGAGCCGGGAGCGGCCGATGAACCAGCCGACCAGATAGGCCAGCGCCGCCAGGCCGAGCAGCAGCCAGTACATCGCCTGGTCGGAAATTCCGATCAGCACGTAAAGTCCGCTGCTGGTGCCCATGACGTGCTGCGCCCAGGCCACGATCTGCCGCACCAGCTCCGCGAGGCCCAGGGTGAAGATGACGAAATAGACGCCGGCGATCCGCAGCGTGGCGAGCCCGACCACCGCCGCGAACAACGCGCCGGCCACCGCCGCGACCACGACCAACGCCGGAAACGGCAGATACGGCAGCCCGCCGCCGACGATGTACATGCCGATGCCGAAGAACGCCGCGGTGGAGAGCGCGATGTAGTTGGTCGGGCCGGAGAACAGAGCCCACGACGTCGCGAGCACCGTGAACATCGCGATCGACACGCCGATCGACAGCCAATAGGTCGTGTTGAAGACCGGAAGCAGCGCGGCCAGACTGAAAATCAGCGCCGCAACCAGCAGATTGATCTTCTCGCGGCGCGACAGGATCAGCGCCGCACGGACAGCCTGCATGAAGGGCACCGTGTGGTGGTCGCCGCCACCGCTCACGACGGCCGCCTTCCGAACAGGCCTTCCGGCCGCACCAGCAGAATGACGATGAACAGGATGTACGCCGAGGCGAGCGTCAGGCCGGGATCGATGTAGGTCGCCACCGCCGTCTCGGTGAGACCGAGGATGAACGAGGCAACGATGGCGCCGCGGATATCGCCGACGCCGCCCATGATGACGATCACCAGCGCCTTCAACGTGAAGATGACGCCGAGCGAGGCGTCGAAGGTCAGGAACATGCTGAGCAGGGCACCGCCAGATGCGCTCACCGCTCCGCCGAGTGCAAAGGCAAGGGCCGAGGTGCGGGCGACATTGATGCTCACAAGCCCCGCGGCCGACGGATTGACCGAAACCGCGCGCAGCGTAAGCCCCGCGCGGGTGTGGTGGAGCCAAACGTAAAGGGCGACACAGAGAAACAAGGCGCAAAGGAATGCGACGATGCGGTTCAGCGCGTAGGGCTGGCCAAAAATCTGGAAGGATGTCGCCAGATACGAGTAGGTGAGAAACTCGCCGCCGAACATCGCGAGCAGGATACCGATAGCCATGAAGCTGAGGCCGAAGGTGGCAAGGATTGAATTGACCTCGAGCTGGCCCTGGTTTTTGGCACGCTTCACCAGCGGCAGGATCATGAATTTGTAGATTGCCCAGTTGGCGGCGAAGGCCGCCGGCACGACGCCGATCAGCGCCCACAGCGGGCTCATCTTGTACGCGGTGAAGAACCACACCGCGCCGAACGCACCGCAGACAAGCGTCTCACCGCTCGCCAGATTCATGATGCGGGCCACGCCGTATTGCAGCTGCAAACCCATCGCCATCAGCGCGTAGGTGCCGCCGAGCAACAGCCCGATGATCAAGACATCCATGGAGAAATGTCGCGAATGCTCATCCGGCGCCGGCTTTGGGCCGGCGCCGGATGGACGAACTCACGCCCAGCCCGTCTTCAGGCGCACCGGCTTGTAGTCGGTGAAGCCCACGCCATTGACCGCGTGGAAGAAGCCGTCCTGCCACTGCCCGACGGTCCAGTACCTGGTGAGCTTCTGGCTTCGGATATCGGCATCGCCAATGATGGTCTTGAAGATGTTCTTCTTCATGTATTCGGTGATGGCATCGCGATCCATAGAACCGACACCTTCGAACGCTTGAGTCAGAATCTGCAGGAAGCTGTAGTACAGCGGACTGCCCCAGTAATCGGCATCCACGCCGGTCACTTCCTTGTGGCGCTTGTAATAGTCGCGGATCGCCGGGCCATCCTGGATGCCGCCGGCGCCGAGGATGTTTTCGGACGAAGCACCGAATTTGCCGCGGAACGCCGGAAAAGCCACCGCCACGGCGCTGTAGTAGGCCTTGACGTTCAAGCCTTCGATCTTGGCCTGCTCCGCCAAGCCAAAGGTGTCCGGCGGATAAGACCAGGCCACGAAGGCATCCGGGTTGGCAGCCTTCGCCGCCCTCATCACCGGCGACAAGTCCTGCGTGCCGAGCGGATACGACTTGTCGTAGACGATGTCGAAGCCGGCCTGCTGGAAGATCGGCCGGCCGGCGTTGGCAAGCTCGATACCGAACGCGTCGGCAACATTGACGATCGCGACCTTGTTGCCGATTTTGCCCTCGTCCTTCAGCTTCTTCATCACGTTGGCCGCGCTCGATGCAAACGACGTGGTTGAGCCTTGGACGAAGAACAGCTTCGGATAGCGCTGCGTCAGCGCGTCCATCTGATCGGTGACTGCGGCCTGCGTGACCTGCGGATAGCCGTACTTGGCGTAGACCGGCGCGGCGGCAAGGTTATATCCGGTGCCATAGACCGGCATGATGAAGTCCACCTTGTCCTGCGCAGCGAGGCGTTCCACCGCCTTGATGGTTTCGCCGGGCTGGCTGCGATCGTCGTATTCGATCAGCTCGACTTTCTTCTGGCCGGCCTTGAGCTTGAGCCCGCCCTTGGCATTGATCTCACTCTCCCAGAGCTTGAAGTTCGGCCAGTGCGTCACTGCACCGCCGCTGGCCATTACGCCGGTCCGCGGTCCGACCACGCCGATCTTGATCGTGGCATCCTGGGCTCTTGCGTTGCGAAACCCGAACGGTGCGGTCAGAGCCGTTGCGCCGGCGAGCTTGATTACGCTGCGTCGATTTATTCCGTCCTCCCCAATGTGCGGGCGCCTTTGCGGCGCGCCTTGTGCGTAGCTGGACTCAAATTTCGAAAATCCGTCCGCAGCCCCGAGCCGGCGGATGGGCCAGCCTGAATATCTGCCCACCCGGTCAGGATAGCGTGATCAGTGGGCAGCGGCAAAGCAGTTGCGGCCTCAAGCCTCCCCTCATTCAGCTTAAAAAACGGGCCAAAACCTCGACCGCCTCGGGCTTTTCGATATGAACAAGATGGCCGGCGCCCTTGAACACCTTGATGTCGGCGTTGGGGATGAATTTTCTCCAGGTCTCGACCTGCTGCACTGGAATAATTTTATCCTCATCGCCCCAGACGATCATGGTTGGCATCGTGATGCGGTGCAGATGACGCATGAACTTCGGATCGGTCGGGTGCTCCCAGAGAAGCCGTGCCGTGGTGGACGCCTCGCGGTAGCGCTCGCCGACGAAGTCGAGATCGATCTTCTCCGGCAGCCGCTTCTTCAGCACGTCGAAATTTGAGACGAGCAGCCCCGGCATCTGATCGCCGGGCATGGCGATGACGTCGAGCATCGGGTGCTTGGGGTCGGTGATGCCGGCCGGCGCAATCAGCACCAGCTTTTTGACGCGATGGCCGTGCTCGCTCGCGAACTTCGCTGCGAGATAGCCGCCGAGGGAAAGTCCGACCAGATTGAAGCGGTCGAGCTTCAGCATGTCGAACAATTCGAGATAGTGCATGACGTAATCGTGCAAGCTGGTGAAGGTCGAATTGTCGCCGGACTCGCCGTAGCCCGGATGGTAAGGCACGATCACCCGGAATTTGTCGGTCCAGGGCTCAGCGAAATCGAAGCCGTCAACGGTGCCGGCGCCGTGAAAAAACACCAGCGGCTCGCCGCTGCCGGCCGTATACACCACCGTCTTCACGCCATCGACGGTCAACGACTCGCGCGCAAACTTGGGCATGGTCTGCTCCCTACTCGGCGGCAACCCGGGTGGCGGCGCCGGAGCGCGACCCGAACCGCGGCATCACCTCTTCGGCGAACAGCGTCAGATTCTTGACGGTCTTCCAGTGCGGCATGTCGGCGACGTGGGTGACGCAGTTGATGTGCGTGGTCTGCATCGTCTCCGACCACTGGCCGATGTCGTTGGCGACCTTGTCGGGGGTGCCGACGCTGATAAAAAATGCCTTGCTCAAGAGGTTGAGGTCGAAGTTGCCATGCATCTTGTCGGCGGCCGCAGCCCGCGTCTTGAGCTGATCGACCGAGAGATAGCCGGGCGGCGCCAGATAATGCGGCGTCGTACGCACGTAGTCCTCGAAAAAGCGCTGCAAATGAACCGTGTATTCGCGGTCCGCCTGCTCTTGCGTTTCCGCGACGTAGATGAAGCAGAGCAGCGGCAATTGCTCGGGCCGGATGGTGTGGCCGTGATGGCCGGCGCGCTGGCGCAGGTTGTCGTTCAGCTCCTTGCAGCGCTCCTTGGTGACGAACACCGACGCATAGCCGAAGCCGAGCTCGGCGGCGATCTCGATGGTCTCCGGGCTGCCGGTACCGACGATGTAGCATGGCGGATAGGGCCGCTGCTTCGGCCGCGGCCACGGATTGAGGAAGCGATAAGTGTAGTGCTGGCCATAGTGTGTGGTCGGGCCGTCCTCACGCCACGCCTGAAGGATAATCTTGAGCGACTCCCGGAAGCGTTCGCGCGCTGTCGCCGGATTGATCGGATTGGCCCAGTACTCCATGCCGGTGCCGAGCGGAAACGCAACTTCGAGGCGGCCGCCCGACATCACATCGAGCATGGCGTATTCTTCAGCGAGGCGATTCGGCAGCATGAAGTTGGGCGGCGTACCCCAGACGCAGATGCGCGCGTTCTTGGTTTGCGGGATGACAGCCGCAGCAATGAGATTGGGCGCCGCCATCATGCTGTACGCGGTGTTGTGATGCTCGTTGACGACGATGGCATCGAAGCCGAGTTGATCGGCGAGCACCAGTTCCTTGATGTAGCGCTGATAGAGGTCGTAGCCCTTGTCCGGATCGTAGTTCCTGTTGGAGAAATCCACCCAGACCGATTTCAGCTCTTTATGATTCTCCGGCAGATGCGCATACGGCATAAAGTGCATCGAATTGAAACGAAGCGCACTCATGTGCAACCTCCCAGGCGCTTCCTTCGCTTGCTTGCTCGCAAGCGCGGAAGATCGCGTTTCATCCCAAGCCAAGGCAAGTTGTGCCGCCGAACGCGGCATGATTGTTTATCGGAGATCCGCGTCCCGAGCGCACTGAGGTCTCCGCTCGCCCTTCACGAATTGTATGAATTGGCGATTGCGCGAGTCAACGGACGCTATGTGTCAGTTATAGCAGGCGTCTTGCCCTATTTGATCGCCAGCGGATTGACCGGCGAGCCGACCGCACCGGCGATCGGGATCGCGGGCGCGACGAACAGGAGCTCGTAGACCTTGTCGGCGGCGCAGTCCTCGCCCAGCTCTTTCAACTCGAAAATCTCGCCCGGGTGCCGGCTAAGACCGATGCCATGTTGCGCAGCGGATCAGGCCTGTGCCACGCGCGGCGGCTCAAACGCGCGGACCGGCTCGACCGGGCCGGTCCAGCGCTCGACCTCGACCAGCGCGGTGGCGGAACTGGGCCCCTGCCCGAGCTTCGAGGTGCCCTGGTCGCGCGTCAGCACGTTCGGATTGCCATGCAGGCACATCGCCTGCTCGCCGCCGTCGGCCGGGTCGTACCAGGCGCCGCACGACAGCTTCACCACGCCGGCGCTGATCAGGTCGCTGACGATCGCACCCGCGAGGCATGAGCCGCGCGCATTGTGAACGCGCACGATATCGCCGTCGCGGATGCCGCGCGCGGCGGCGTCCGCCGGATTGAGCGTGATCGCCTCGCGGCTCGCGACCTTGCCGCCGGCGCTGACCGGACCGCAGTCCATCTGGCTGTGCAGCCGGTCGCGCGGCTGGCTCGACACCAGATGCAGCGGATAGCTTTTGGCATCCGCGCCGCCGAGCCATTCCCAGGGCTCGAGCCAGGTCGGATGCGGCGGGCAGTCGTCGTAGCCAAATCCCGCGATCTTTTCCGAATAGAGCTCGATCCTGCCGGACGGCGTCTTCAGCTTGTGCTTCTCCGGATCGGCCCGGAACTCGCCGAACAGCACGTATTCCTCCGCCACCGCCGGGATTTCGAGATAGCCCTGCTCCCAGAACGTGTCGAAGTCCGGCAGCGGCGCGGCATTGGCGCCGGCGCTGCGGCGGCACTGATCGTAGAGGTGCCGCAGCCACGCATTCTCGTCGCGGCCCTGCGTGTAGGTCTCGGCCGAACCGAGCCGCCGCGACAGCTCGCTGAAGATCGCAAAGTCGTTGCGCGCCTCGCCGACCGGGTCGATCGCACGATGCATCGCCATGATGTAACGGTCGCGCCGCGCCCCGCCGATGTCGTTGCGCTCCAGCGACGTGGTCGCCGGCAGCACGATGTCGGCATGGCGCGCGGTCGCGGTCCACCACGGATCGTGCACCACGATGGTGTCGGGCCGCGCAAAGGCGCGCCGCAGCTTGTTGATGTCCTGGTGATGATGGAACGGATTTCCGCCCGCCCAGTACACCAGCCGGATATCGGGATAGGTGCTGCGCTTGCCGTTGAAGTCGAACGGCTCGCCGGGATGCAGCAGGCAGTCGGATATGCGCGCGGCGGGTATCGTCACGTTGACCGGATTCTTGATGCCGTCCATCGCGGGCGCGCCGAACGCCAGCGGCGCATCGGCAATCCCCGCGCCCGAGCCATAGCCGAACCCGAAACCGCCGCCCGGCAATCCGATCTGCCCGAGCGCGGACGCCAGCAGCACCACGGCCCAGTAGGGCTGCTCGCCGTGATGCGCGCGCTGCAGCGACCACGACGCAGTGATCATGGTTCGCGTCGCGGCCATGCGCCGCGCCAGCGCGCGGATCGTGCCGGCGGGGATGCCGCTGATCGGCGCGGCCCACGCGGCGTCTTTCGGCTGGCCGTCTGTCTGTCCCATCAGATAAGGCAGCAGGCGGCCAAAGCCCGCGCAGTGGATCTCGAGGAACCCGCGGTCGTGCAGGCCCTCGCTGACCAGCGTATGCGTCAGCGCAAGAAGCACCGCGGTGTCGGTGTTGGGCCGGATCGGAATCCATTCCGGCCGAACCGCTTCCGGTCCGTCTTCACGGATCGGGCTGATGTTGACCACTTCGACGCCGGCCCGCGCCAGTTCGGCAATCCACGGCCCGGTGGAGTGCGACGCGCAGCCGCCTTTGCTGACCAGGGTGTTCTTCGGATTGGCGCCGCCGAACAGCACCATCAGCCGGCTGTGCCGCGCGATCGACGACCACGATGTGAGCGGACCGACCACCGCCTGCGGCGATCCGAGAATGTGCGGCAGAAACGCGAGCGCCGCGCCGAAGCTGTAATTCATCACCTGATCGGTGTAGCCGCCCGTGGACGCGAGAAACCGATGCAGCTGGACGCGCGCCTCGTGGAAGATTCCGGCCGACGACCAGCCCTGCGACCCGCCCATGATCGCGGCATTGCCGTGATCGCGTCGCACGCGCGCGATCTCGCCGGCGACCAGGTCGAGCGCCTTGCCCCACGACACCGCGACGAACGGCTCGCGGCCGCGGCCCTCGCCGTGACCACGCCCGTGCTTCAGCCAGCCTTCCCGCACCATCGGCTGGGCGATCCGCGACGGCGAATGCACCGACGCGGGGATCGCGTTGATCAGGTGCGACGGATCGGGGTCCTGCTCGAACGGACGGACGCCGGTCACCCGTCCGCCTTCGACCTCGGCGAAAAACGCACCAAAGTGGGAGTGATTGCGGACGAGTCGCATGGATCTCTTTCTAGCTGGATCCCGGGTTCGCCGCCATTGCGCGTCGAAGACGCGCTTGAACGCGCTGGTGTGCGGCGCCCCGGGATGACGGCTTCGCCGTCATTTGATCGCCAGCGGATTGACCGGCGAGCCCACGCCGCCGGTGATCGGAATCGCCGGCGCGACGAACAGGAACTCGTAGGTCTTGTCGGCGGCGCAGTCTTCGCCCAGTTCTTTCAGCTCGAAGATCTCGCCCATGGTCATGCCCATGATCGGAATGGTGATCCAGTGCCAGGGCTGGTTGATGCCCTCCTCGCTCTCGTTCGGCCGCACCTCGCAGCCCCACGTGTCCGAGGCGAGCGCCGCCAGTTCCGTGCGCTTGATCCACTCCAGCGTCTCGAACGCGAAACCCGGCGCGTCGCCACCCGGATAGCCGTCCCAGCTGCCGATCTTCTGGCACTTCTCCATCTGCCCGGTGCGGACGATCACGTAGTCGCCGCGCTTCATCTCGATCTTCTGCGCCTTCGCGCAATCGTCGAGGTCCTTGCAGGTGATGCCGTAGCCGTCCTCCAGCAAGTCGACGCCCTTGAAGCGCGCAACGTCGAGGAACACGCCGCGGCCGACCATCTTGCTCTTGGTCTTTTCGATGCCGCACTTCTGCGCGCCGGCGCTGGTCACCTCGCGGCAGTCGTAGCCGTTCCACATGTAGTTCTCATAGAAGATGTGGCCGAGCCCGTCCCATTGCGTGCCGCACTGAAGCGGCATCACCACCATGTCGTCGGCGGCGCGGATGCCGCGCTTGTCGAGCACGCCGGAATAGGCGTCGGTGCCGGTGCGCAGCATGGTGTGCACCGGGTTGATGCGTCCCATCGCCGGATACTTGCTCTTGGCGCCCTGCGGCCCGGTGTAGTCGAAGTTGAGGGCGAGCGAGATCACCTTGCCCTTCTTCACCAGCCGCGTCGCCGCGACGATGTCTTCCGCCGACGTGTAGTTGAGCGTGCCGATCTCGTCGTTCGGACCCCATTTGCCCCAGTTCTTGTACTTCTCGGCGGCATCGCGAAGGTCCTGACGCGTGTACTTCCTGGCCATGGCATTTCCTCGTGCTTCTGGAACGGTCGTCCGGCGGGGCGCGAAGCCTGATTTTTGGCGTTTACGGCCGCGCGCGTGGTAGCAATGATAGCACCAGCGAGCGCGATGGAGGCAACATGCGAGTGGTGGTTCGTTCGGGTCTGCTTGGTTCGGTGTTCTGTCTCGCCGCCGCAGTGGCGCTGAACGCCAGTCCCGTCCGCGCGCAGGAAGCGTATCCGGCCAAGCCGGTGCGGATGATCATCCCGTTCGCGCCCGGGGGACCTGCCGACATCATCGCGCGTCTCGTCGCGCAGAAGATGACCGAGGAATTCGGCAAGCAGTTCTATGTCGAGAACCATGCCGGCGCGGGCGGCAATATCGGCGCGGGGGTCGCGGCGCGCGCCCCCGCCGACGGCTACAACATCATGCTGACCAGCCAGGTCACCGTGATCAATCCGCATCTCTACAAGTCGGTGCCCTACGATCCGGACAAGGACTTCGTCGCGGTCACGCGCATCGCCACCTCGCCGAACGTGCTGGTGGTGCACCCTTCGGTGCCGGCCAAGACCGTCACCGAGCTGGTCGAGCTGATCAAGAAAGAGCCCGGCAAATACACCGGCTACGCGCAGCCGGGCCTGGGCACCTCGGCGCATCTGACCGGCGAGCTGTTCCGCCTGACCTTGAAGCTCGATCTTCCGTCGATCCCGTTCGGCGGCGGCGGGCCGATGATCCAGTCGGTGGTCGCGGGCCACACGCCGATCGCGTTCTCGTCGATGCCGCCGGCCGCGGGCCAGATCCAGGCGGGCACGCTGCGCCCGCTCGCCGTCACCGGCGAAAAGCGCATCGACAGCCTGCCGAACGTTCCGACCATGATCGAGGCCGGCTATCCGGGCCAGACCGGCGAGACGCCGGTCGGCATCTATGTGCAGACCGGAACGCCCAAGGAGATCGGCGAAATCCTTCGCCGCAGCGTGGTGAAGATCATCGCCATGCCGGACGTGAAGCAGCGTCTCGCGGCCGTGGGCTTCGTTCCGGTCGGCGATACCCCTGCGGAGTTCACGGCGTTTCTGAAAGCCGAAAGCGAGAAGTGGGGCAAGGTGATCCGCGACGGCAAGATCACGTTGCAGTAGCGGTTACGCGCGCTCTCTCCCCGTCACCCTGAGGTGCGCGCCGTAAGCGCGTTAACGCGCGTCTTCGACGCGCTAAGCGAGCCTCGAAGGATGAACGGCCCGTCTGTTGCACCATCCAGCTGTTGCAACAGCCGGGCGTCGCCCTTCGAGGCTCGGCGCTACGCGCCGAGCACCTCAGGGTAACGTCATAGAGCGCGTCGCACTGAAAGGCCCTAGGCCGGAACGCGCAGCCCCACCCGCTCGAGCCGCGGCAGCACCTCGTCGCGGAAATACGGAAGCTCGTCGACATAGTTCACCAGCGACACTCCAATGCCCGCGAGTCCCGCGCCGCTCAGCTCGATCAGCTTGCCTGCGATGTGATCCGGATCGCCGATGATCGGCACGCCGCTGTTGCCGTGGGCGTAGTGGCTGCGGCGGCGCATGAACTCCTCGTGCGGGGTCGTCTCCGGCGTGATGTTGCGCATCGCCAGCAGATGATCGACCGCGGACCAGTCGGCCTGCTCGACATTGACGTAGTGCTGATACTCCTCGGCCTCCTTCATGGTCGGCCGGCAGATGATGACGCCGACGGTGAACACGCCGATCTCGCGGCCATGCTTCGCCGCCTCGGCCTTGGCGGCGGTGACGCGCTGCGCCGTCTCCTCCACCGAGTCGCGCGATGACTGCATGAAGAAGGCGTCGCAGTTGCGGATCGCAAAGTCCCGGCCGACCGGCGATGCCCCTGCGTTCATGATCACCGGCCGCCCGCCGCCGAACGGCTTCGGCTTGGCGCGCACCTTCTTCAGCTTGATGTGCCTGCCGTCGAAATCGAACTCCGGACGGTCCGACCACATCGTCTTGATCGCGTCGAGCCAGTCCTGCGCGTATTCGTAGCGCAGCGCGTGCTCGCGCTGCTGCACGCCGAACATCTCGAATTCGTCCTCGTTCCAGCCGACCACGATGTTCAGCCCGAAGCGACCTTCGCCGATGTGATCGGCGGTCACCATCTGCTTGGCCGCGATGATCGGATGGAACAGCGGCGCGTGCACGGTTCCGAACACGGTGATGCGTTTCGTTGCCGCCAGCAGCCCGCAGGCCCAGGTCACGGTTTCCAGCGTGGCGTCCTGATAGCCGGTTTCGCCGCCGTAGCCCTTCCAGCGGCCGATCGGCAGCATGAAGTCGATGCCGGCCTCGTCCGCCATGCGCACCAGGCGCAGATTGTCCGGCCAGGTGCCGGACCATCGCTCCGGCGCCTTCGTTACCGCCCGGCCCGACGAGCAATTGGCGCCGAACAGCCCGATCTTGAGGCGGTTGGGGCCTTGCATAAGCCGCGGCTGCGACGATGAGGACTTTGCATTCCGCACGATTGTCCCTCAGGCTTTCCGCTGTCGTCCGGAGCCCATTCCGGAGGTCAGCACCGGCAGCGGCGCCAAGATCAATAATACAAACGGATCGGGAGAGAACATCATGGCGGCTAAGAGCGGGATTGTCTGCCGTGTCCTGTCAGGCATCTCTGACCTCGCCCCGGTTTCCTGCCGACCGTAACTCCAGACAAGATCACAGAGGGAGCAATGCAATGAAAGTCGCTTTCCGTTCCTTGGCGCTCATCGCGGCGCTGCTCGTTTCCGGCGCCGCTGCCGCCGACCAGTATCCCAGCAAGACCGTCAAAGTGATCGTCCCGTTCGCAGCCGGCGGTCCGACCGATGTGGTCGGACGCATGGTTGCACAGGCGCTGTCGGAAAGGCTCAAACAAACCTTCTATGTCGAAAACGTTGCCGGCGCCGGCGGCAATACGGGCATGGCGCTGGCCACGCGATCGCCCGGTGACGGCTACACCCTGTTGTTCGCATCTTCCAGCATCGTGGTGAATCCGAGTCTGTACCAACAGGTGCCGTACGACTTCCACAAGGACTTCATCCCGATCACCAAGATCGGCGCAGCGCCAAACGCCCTCATCGTTCACCCTGCGCTCAACATCAAATCGATGAAAGATCTGGTGACCTTCCTCAAGGCCAACGCCGGCAAATACACCTTCGCGTCGCCCGGCATGGGCACCACGCCAAGCCTGTCGGTCGAGCTGTTCCGCCAGACCTTTGGACTCGACTTCGCCGTAACCCAATTCAAGAGCGGCGGCCTCGCGGTGCAGTCGGTGCTCGGCCAGCACACGCCGATGTCTTTCCAGGCGATCCCGCCCGCCACGGCCTTGATCAAGGAAGGCAAGCTCGTCGCACTCGCGGTGACGGCTGCCAAGCGTGTCTCCGCGCTGCCTGATGTGCCGACTTTCGACGAGCTCGGCACCAAGGGCCAGGAGGCCGAGACCATGACGGCGGCTTTCGCACCCGCCGGCACTCCGAAGGCCGTCGTCGATCTGCTGCAACGGGAGATCGCTGCGATCGTGCAGCAGCCGGAATTCAAGGCCAAGCTGTCGGCGCTCGGAGTCGAGCCGGGTGGAATGGACGCGGCTGCATTCAAGGCCTCCTGCGATCAAGAGATCGCCAAGTGGCGGAAGGTCATCACCGACGCCAAGATTCCCAGGATCTGAGCGACGAAGGAACACTCGCAGCGCCGCCCGTGCACCCAGCACGGGCGACGCTACCGGTTGCCGCCCCGCATCAGCCGCGGTCAGGCTGACGATAACGACGATAAATTTGCATTCCGCACGATTATCCCTCAGGCTTGCCGCCCCGATCCGGGCTCAAGGCCGGACGACAGCGTCGAGACGGGCGCCAACGGCAAAAACACGAAACCTTTGGGAGCAAACGTCATGGCTTTCTTCATCACCGTTCATCGCACCGCTTTGATCGGCATCGCGTGTCTTGCGGCGCTCGCCGGACTGAGCCCGGCTTTCGCGCAACAATATCCGAACAAGCCGGTCAAGATCATCATTCCGTTCCCGGCGGGCGGCGTGACCGACATCGCCGGACGGCTTATTGCACAGCGCCTGTCCGAGAAGCTCGGCCAACAGTTCTACATCGAGAACGTCGCCGGCGCGGGCGGCAACATCGGCATGTCGCAAGTCGCGCGCTCGCCCGGCGACGGCTACACGGTGCTGTTCGCTTCATCCAGCATCGTGGTGAATCCAAGCCTCTACGTCAAAGCGCCGTACGATCTCGACAAGGACTTCATCGCCGTCACCAAGGCCGGCGCGTCGCCAAACGCCTGGATTATCAATCCGGCATTCCCGGCAAAAACTATGACCGAGCTGGTGGACGTGATCAAGCGCGAGCCCGGCAAGCACAGCGTTGCATCGCCGGGGGCCGGCACCACGCCGTCGCTGTCGATCGAAATGCTCCGAATCCGGTTGAAGCTCGATTTCGTCACGGTGCCCTTCGCGGGCGGCGGGCCGATGATTCAATCGCTGCTCGGCGGCCATACTCCGATCACCTGCGGCGCCATCGGCAACACGTCGGCGCTGATCAAGGACGGCAAAGTCCGGGCGCTGGCGATCGCATTCAACCGGCGCCTGTCGGTGTTCCCCGACCTGCCGACGCTCAACGAGGTCGGCATCAAGGACCAGGAGGCCGAAACCATGACCGGCGTATTCGTGCCGGCCGGCACGCCCAAGGCGATCGTCGACAAGCTCCAGCAGGAAATTTCGGCGATCGTGAAGTCGCCGGACATCTCGGCCCGGCTGCTCGAACTCGGCATCGTCCCCGAAGGCAATTCTTCGGCGGACTTCGCCAACTACGTCAAGGCCGAAATTGCGAAATGGAAAGGCGTGATCGAAGCCGCCAACATCAAGAAGATCGGCTCCTGACGGCATCCGGCAATACGGCGCTTGGCAATATGACACTTGGCAACATGACATTTGGAAATGCGCATCGTTGACATTCGCGAAACCGCGATCCCGCTGAAGTCGGACCTGCGGAACTCCGGCTTCGATTTCTCCGAGATGACCACCTCAGTGGTGGCCGTCATCACCGACGTGATCCGCGAGGGCAAGCCGGTCGCGGGCTTCGCCTTCAACTCCACCGGCCGCTATGCCTGCGGCGCGCAGATGCGCGCGCGCTTCATCCCGCGCGTTCTCAAAGCCGATCCGAAATCGCTGCTCAACGAGGCCGGCGACAATCTCGACCCTGAGAAAATCCTCGCCGTGATGATGCGCAACGAGAAGGCCGGCGGCCACAGCGAGCGCTCGGTCGGCATCGGCACCATCGAGGTCGCGGTGTGGGACGCGGTCGCCAAGATCGAGGGCAAGCCGCTGCATCGGGTGCTGGCCGAGCGCTTCAACGGCGGCAAGGTGATGGACAAGGTGTTCTGCTATGTCGGCGGCGGCTGGTACGCGCCGGGCAAGACCACCGCGGACCTGCAGGACGAGATGCGGCGTCATCTCGATTCCGGCTACACCATGGTGAAAATGAAGGTCGGCGGCATGACGGTCGCCGAGGATTGCGCCCGCGTCGAAGCCGTGCAGACCGTGGTCGGCAACCGCGGCGAGCTTGCGGTCGACGCCAACTGCAAGTTCAACCGCGAAGAGGCGCTGACCTACGCGAAGGCGCTGTCGCCCTACAAGCTGCGCTGGTTCGAGGAGCCGTGCGATCCGCTGGACTACGCGACGCTTTCGGAAGTTTCCGGCGTCTATGACGGCGCGCTGTCCACCGGCGAAAACCTGTTCTCGACCCAGGACGTGGAGAACCTGGTCCGCTTCGGCGGCCTCAAGGCCAACCGAGGCGACATCATCCAGGTCGATCCGCCGCAGGCTTACGGCATCGTGCAATACGCCCGCACGCTCGACATGCTCGACCGCCACAACTGGCCGCGCTCCGGCCTGTTCCCGCACGGCGGCAACCAGATGTCGCTGCACATCGCCGGCGGCTTCGGGCTGGGCGGCGCGGAATCCTATCCCGGCGTGTTCGGCGCGTTCGCGGGCTTTGCCGACGACGCGAAGCTGGAGAACGGCTACCTCAAGCTGCCCGACCGTCCCGGCATCGGCTTCGAGGGGCAGGACGCGCTCTACCGCATCATGCGGGAGCTGGCCGCGTAGACGTTCGCCGAACAGGCTTGGTACGCTCGCAAGGGGATGCCGGAATGACCAAGCGACCGACCTGGAAGGACCTGCTCGCGCAGGAGCAGCCGCTGCTGCTGCCGTGCGCGCACGACGCGCTGTCGGCGCGGCTGATCGAGCGCGCGGGATTTGCCGCCTATTCGATCGGCGGCTTCGCGCTGGTCGGATCGCGCTATGGCATTCCCGACATCGGACTTGCCGCGTTCAGCGAGATCAGCGCAGGCATCCGCGACATCATGGCGGCCGCGCCGCTGCCGGTGCTGGTCGACGGCGACACCGGCTATGGCGACGTGAAGAACGTCACGCACACCGTCGAGGGCTACGAGGCGCTGGGCGCGTCCGCCATCTTCATCGAGGACCAGGTCGCCCCCAAACGCTGCGGCCACATGGCCGGCAAGGACGTGATCCCGGCCGGGCAGATGATCGACAAGATCAGGGCGGCGGCGGGCGCGCGGCGCAGCAAGGACTTCTTCCTGATCGCGCGCACCGATGCGCGGGCCACGCACGGTCTCGACGAGGCGCTGCGCCGCGGCGAAAAGTATCTCGCGGCCGGCGCCGACGGCATCTTCATCGAAGCGCCGCAGACGATCGAGGAGTTGAAGCAGGTCGGCCGCGCCTTCCAGGGCGTGCCGCAGATCGCCAACATGCTCGAAGGCGGCGGCCGGACGCCGGTGCTGCCGCCGATCGAACTCAAGGCGATGGGCTTCGCCATGGCGGCCTATCCGACCACACTCATCTTTCGCGTCGCGCGAACGATCGAGCGCGCACTTGACGACATCAAAGCGGGACGGCCGGGCGCATCCGGCGACAGCGTCGACTTCGACGGCTTCAAGGCGATCACCGGCTACGACAAATGGGCGGCCATCGAGGACAAATACGCAAGTCCGGAAGGGGGAACCGCATGATGCGGCTAACGGCAACGATTGCAGCTCTGCTGCTGGCGCTCGCGGCCGCATGCACGACCGCTTCCGCGCAAACCAAGGTCAGGCTCGCGGTCGGCGGTCAGACGGCGCTGTTCTACCTGCCGCTGACGGTCACCGACCGGCTCGGCTATTTCAAGGACGAGGGTCTGGACGTCACGATTTCCGATCTCGCGGGCGGCGCACGCGCTCTGCAGGCGCTGATGGGCGGCAGCGCCGACGTCGTCACCGGCTCGTTCGACCACACCATCCAGATGCACGCAAAGAGCCAGCCGCTGACGGCGGTGGTGCAGCTCGGCCGCTTTCCGGGATTCGTGCTGGCGCTGGTCGGACCGAAGGCTGCGTCCTGGCGCGGTCCGGCCGACCTCAAGGGCATGAAGATCGGCGTCACCGCGCCGGGCTCCAGCACGCACTTCATGGTGCTGCACATGATGGCGCAGGCCGGGCTCAAGCCGGACGATGCGTCCTATGTCAGCGTCGGCGCGGGCCAGACCGCGATTGCGGCGGCGCGTCGCGGCGAGATCGACGCGCTGGTCAGCGTCGACCCGGTGATCAACCTGCTCGACAACGAGAAGGCGATCCGCATCGTTGCCGACACCCGCACGGTCGAGGGCACGCGGCAGGTCTATGGCGGCCTTTATCCGGCCGCGGCGCTCTATCTGTCCCCGGCCTATGCCCAGAAAAATCCGGCAACCGTGCAGTCGCTGGCCAACGCCTTCGTCCGCGGCCTGAAATGGATCGCCGGCCACTCCGCGGAGGATATCGCCAGGGTCATGCCGCCGGAGCATGCGCTCGGCAACATGGACCTGTTCGTCCGCTCGATCCGCAGCAGCATTCCGATGTATTCGCCGGACGGGCGGTTCAGCCGCGAGGGCGCGGAAACCGCGCTCAAGGTGCTGCGCGAATTCGATCCCGCGGTTCGCAGCGCCAATATCGATCTGGCTGCCACCTACACCGAGGCCTTCGTCGACAAGGTTCCTCCCCGGTGAAGTTCCCGCCGATAATCCGCAAGTGTGTGCATGAGTGAGCCGCAGATCGCTATCGACAAGGTCAGCCATGTCTATCGGCCGCCGCGCGGCCGGCCGGTGCTGGCGCTCGAGGAGGTTTCGCTCAGCGTGCAGCCGCGCGAGTTCCTGGCGCTGCTTGGGCCGTCCGGCTGCGGCAAGTCCACGCTGCTCTACCTGATCGGCGGTTTCCTGCCGATTGAGACCGGCACGATCGCGGTGAACGGCGAGCCGGTGAAGGCGCCGGGCCCGGACCGCGGCATCGTGTTCCAGCATTTCGCGTTGTTTCCGTGGAAGTCCGTGCGCGACAACATCCTCTACGGCCTGGAACGCCAGGCCATGCCGAAGGCCGAGCGGCTCAACCGGGCGCAGCACTACATCGATCTCGTGGGGCTGACCGGCTTCGAGGACAGCTACCCCTCGCAGCTTTCCGGCGGCATGAAGCAGCGCACGGCGCTCGCCCGCACGCTCGCCTTCGACCCGAGCATCCTCTTGATGGACGAGCCGTTCGGCGCGCTCGACGCGCAGACCCGGCACCTGATGCAGGCGGAACTGCTCAGCATCTGGCAGCGCACGCCCAAGACGGTGATCTTCGTCACCCACGACGTGCAGGAGGCGGTCTATCTCGCCGACCGCGTCGCCGTGATGTCGGCGCGGCCCGGCCGCATCAAGACCATCGTCGACACCAAGTTCGACAAGAACGATCCCGCCGTGTTCAAGACCAAGGGCTTTGTCGACAAGGTCGACGAGCTCTGGAACCTGGTGCGCGACGAGGCGATCAAGGCGGAGCGGCACAAGCCATGAGACAGGCGCCGCGATGAAATCGGTCTGGTTCCGCTATCTGCCGCTGGTTCTCCTCGCCGTGCTGTGGGAGGTCGTGGCGCGGCTTGGGCTCGTCTCCACCTCGGCATTGCCGCCGCTGAGCGAAGTCGTCGTCAGCTGGATCGATCTCGTGAAGACGGGCGACCTGACCAAGAACGGCGGCGCGTCGCTCTATCGTGCCGGCGTTGGCCTCGCTCTGTCGATCGTGATCGGAGCAGCGCTCGGCATCTTCATGGCGTGGTGGAAACCGATCAACGTGCTGCTCAGCCCCCTGGTCGAGATTTTCTATCCTCTGCCCAAATCGGCGCTGATCCCGGTGACGGTGATCTGGCTCGGCCTCGGCGACGGCTCGAAGATCCTGCTGATCTTCCTCGGCTGCATGATCCCCATCACCATCGGGGCCTACAACGGCGCGCGGTCGAGCGAGCAGACGCTGGTCTGGTCGGCGCGCAGCATGGGCGCCAATCGCCTTCGCATGCTGTGGGACGTGGTGCTGCCGAGCGCGATGCCCGAACTGCTCAACGGCATCCGCACGGCGCTGGCGCTGTCGTTCATCCTGCTGGTGTCGTCGGAGCTGATCGTAGCGCGCGAGGGCTTCGGCCACCTGATCGGCTTCCTCGGCGCCAACGGCGCCTATGACGCGATGTATGCCGTGGTGCTCACGGTCGCGTTTCTCGGCTTTGCCGCCGACCGCAGCTACCAGATGCTGATGAACCGGATGCTGCAATGGCGCGAACAGGAACATTGAGTCCGGTAGCGCTCGAAGCGCCCACGCCGCCGCTGGCCTATCGCCTGCTTTGGGGCTTCGCGCGGATCTTCTCGGTGCTGGCGCTCGTCATCGCCTGGGAGGCGTTGGCGCGCAGCGGCATGTTCACGCCGTTCGTCCTGCCCTCGCTCACCTCCGTGATCGAGCGCATCTTTGCCGACGCGGTGTCGGGCGACCTGTTCATCAACACCGCCCTCACCGTCTATCGCGCGATGGTCGGCTTCCTGATTTCCATGGTCGGCGGCATCCTGATCGGCGCCGCGATGTCGCGCAACGTCATCGCCAACTGGTTCTTCGACCCGATCGTCTCGGTCGGCTTTCCGATGCCGAAGATCGCGTTCCTTCCCGTCGTGATCCTCTGGCTCGGCGTCTACGACGTCTCGAAGATCACCATCATCGTCATCGACGCGATCTTCCCGGTGATCGCCGCGACCATCATCGCCATCAAGGGCGTGGAGCGCGAGTTGATCTGGTCGGCACGCAACATGGGCGCCAGCGACCGCGAAGTAATGTGGCAGATCGTCTTTCCGGCCGCGCTGCCGCAAATCCTGACCGGGCTGCAGGTGGCGCTGCCGCTGTCGATGATCGTCGCGGTGGTGGCCGAGATGCTGATGGGCGGCTACGGCCTCGGCGGCGCGATGATGACCGCCTCGCGGTTCGCCGATTCGCGTGGCGTATTCGCCGGCATCGTCGAGATCGCCATCGTCGGCTATGTGCTGATCAAGGCGATGTCGATCCTGCGGCGCCGGCTCCTGATCTGGCACCAGGAAGCCCACGAGCCGACCACGGCGTGAGCGCGGCGGTTACTGCAAGTAGCGGAACGTCTTCGGCCCCGCGGCTGCCGCGCGGTCGGTGATCTTGACCGCTTCGGCCTGTGCCCGCACACGCTGCGCCACCGGCCGCAGCAGGTCCCTTACCTCCGCAAAGCCGGCGCGGGCATCGTTGACATCGATGCCCCGCGGCAACGGCGTCGCACCGATCTTTCGATCCAGGGCGCGAATGATACGCTCGACATCGTCGCGATGCTCCCCGGCCACGAGTTCCGCCGCAAGCAGTTGGATCAGATGGACAAGAGCGAGAGTTGTCACAATCTCTTTCGGTGCTTTCGGTTCCGCCATTGAAGGCACTCCCCGACCAACGCGCGCCCGGCGCGCGCGCCCCGCGTATCGGCGTCTAACAAGTGAGCGCCGAAACCGGGCAGAAGTTAGACTTGGACACCAAACTGTGACCATTTATCCGCGATTGCTTGCACCGCATGGCGGGACCGTGACGGATTCGCGTCCAGCGAGTAAAAACAAGGCGTAATTCTGGCACCAGGATCAACCATGTCACGCCTGCTCATTCTCCTGACACTCCCGCCCGACGTCACCGAACAATACCGCGCCCGCCTCAAGCAGAAGTTTCCCGAGATCGACATCGACGTGATCGGGACGGCCGACAAGGCGGCCGCCGCGCTGCCGCAGGCCGACATGCTGCTCACCTTCGGGCAGATGATGAAGAACCTGAAGCTCGATCTCGCCGGCGCCGACAAGCTGAAATGGGTGCAGGCGCTCGGCACCGGGCTCGACGGCATCACCGACCAGCCGGCGCTGAAACCGAGTGTCACGGTCACCAGCCTGCATGGCGTGCACGGCGCGCCGGTGTCGGAGGCGGCGCTGGCGTCCATGCTGGCGCTGTCGCGCGACCTGCCGGGCTTCGTGCGGGCGCAGGACGAGCACGCCTGGAAGCGCTGGCCGGCCAAGCTCCTGACGGACAAGACCTGCGGCATTCTCGGCATCGGCGTGATCGCCGAGGCGCTGGCGCCGAAGTGCAAGGCGCTCGGCATGAAGACGATCGGCATCACATCGGCGCCGCGGCAGGTTGCGGGCTTCGACCGCGTGCACCCGGTCAGCGAACTGCTGAAGGTGCTGCCGGAGGTCGATCACTTCGTGCTGCTGACCCCCTACTCGCCCGCGACGCACCAGATGATCAACGCCAGGGTGTTCGCGGCGATGAAGCCCACCGCCTATCTGGTCAATCTGGCGCGCGGCGGCGTCGTCGACGAGGATGCGCTGATCGACGCACTGCGCGCCAAGAAGCTCGCCGGCGCGGCGCTCGACGTGTTCAACCAGGAGCCGTTGCCGTCCGACAACCCGCTCTGGACCTTCAAGAACGTCATCATCACCACGCACCAGGGCGGCTTCTGCGACACCTATGTCGATCTCGCAATGCCGATCCTCGAACACAACATGCGCTGCTTCCTCAAGGGCGATCTCAAGGGCATGATGAACGTCGCCCGCGCGGCGGCCTAAAGACCCAAGAAGAATTCCAGGGGAGCGAACGACCATGGCGACCGATTTCCCGAACCTGCCGCCGCCAGTGCGCCGCGTCGTCACCGGCCATGACGCCAACAATGTCGCCAAGGTTCTGATCGACGGCCGTGCGACCAACCACAAGGGCACCGAGGCGCGATCCACGCTGATGTGGATCACCGACCGGAACCCGGCCGATATCGGCATCGGCGAGAAGGCCGAGGACATGGGCGCGCGCATCGTCGGCACGCCGCCGCCCGCCAACGGCACGCGTTTCTGCGTGATCGACTTCCCGCCGGGCAACCATCCGCACATGCATCGCACCGAGACGGTCGACTACGTCATCGTCATCGAGGGCGAGATCGACATGGACATGGACGACTCGACGGTGAAGCTGAAGCAGGGCGACGTCATGATTCAGCGCGGGACCAACCACGCCTGGGCCAACCGCAGCAACAAGCACGCGCGCGTCGCCTTCGTGCTGGTCGATGCGCAGCCGCTCGGGATCGGCAAGCCGGTCATGGGCATGAACAGCGCGCGGTGAAAAACTCGCGCGAACAATATGACAGGGAGGCCACCATGTTGAACTTAACCGCCGGCATCCGCACGGGCCTGATCGCTGCTTCGATTGCGCTGTCTGGCGGTGCGGCCCATGCACAGACCTATCCCAACGGCCAGGTGCGGCTGATCGTGCCGACACCGGCCGGCGGCGTCACCGACACGATGGCGCGCATCGTTGCGCAGCGCCTCGGCGAGACGCTCAACCAGACGGTGATCGTTGACAACCGGCCGGGAGGCAACGGCGGTGTCGGCTCGCAGGCCGTCGAGCGCTCGCCCGCCGACGGGCTGACGCTGCTGGTGACGTCCGACGCTACCATCACGGCGAATCCTTATCTCTCTAGCAAGCTGTCCTACGACGCCAAGGCATTCACGCCGATCATCGTGCTGTGCCGCGGCACGCCGGTGCTGGTGGTGAACGCGTCGGTGCCTGCCCGGTCCACGCAGGATCTGATCGCGCTGGCGAAGTCGAAGCCCGGCACGCTGAACTACGGCTCCTACGGCATCGGCACCTATGCGCATCTCAGCATGGAGGACTTCAAGCAGCGCACCGGCACCGACATCGTGCACATCCCGTTCCGCGGCGCGGCGCCGGCCGCCAATGCGCTGCTCGGAGGCGACGTCAACATGCTGCTGCTCAATCTCAGCAGCATCGCCGACCACGAGAAGACCGGAAAGGTGCGGATTCTCGCCGCCGCCGGCGCCAGGCGGATCGCCCCGCGGCCCGACCTGCCGACCATGTCGGAGGCCGGCGTGCCGGGCTTCCAGACCTCGGTGTGGTTCGGGATGTTCGGGCCGCCGAACATGCCGCCGGAGCTGGTGCAGAAGATTCACGCCGACGTCAGCAAGGTGCTGGACCTGCCGCAGTCGAAGGAGTTCTTCGAGAAGAACAGCTTCGAGCGCGTGACCCTGTCGCCGCCCGAATTCGCCAGGCTGGTTGCCGACGAACTCGAAGCACTGGGAAGCGATCATCAAGCAGGTCGGCGCGAAGATCGATTGAGACAGAGGTGGTGCCTCTTCACCCTCCCCATAGCCCGTCGAAGACGGGCGTGAACGCCCTTTTGAGGGGGAGGGTCGACCGCCGTAGCGAAGCGAAGGCGGGCGGGGTGGGGTGACCGCCTGTTGCGAAGAAAGTCACCCCACCCCGCTCGCTTCGCTCGCGACCCTCCCCCTCCAGGGGAGGGTGAAGTGGAGAGTTCAGCGAACAAGCTCGGGAGCAACGATATGTCCGACCAACGCCTTTGCAATCCCATCTCGACCGCGGAGCTTGAGCGCCGCTGGAAGGCCGTGCGCGAGGCGATGCCCCCGCAGCTTGACGCGCTCATCATCCAGGGCGCCAACAACCTGTGCGGCACCGGCGGCTATTTCCGCTGGTTCACCGGCGTGTCGATGGGCACGTCGTATCCCGCCACGGTGATCTTCCCCAGGGACGGCCTGATGACGCTGGTCAGCCACGGGCCGATGGGCGTCGAGCGCGATTTCGAAGGCCGGGACGGCGTGTGGCGCGGCGTCGGCAAATGGCTGCCGACCGCGAGCTTCCCCGCGATCGACTACTGCATTCCCTACGATGCCGAGCGGGTCGCCGGCGAGATCAGGAAGGCCGGCTATCGCAACGTCGGCATCGTCGCCTGGAACAACATGCTGTTCGGCTTCGGCGATACGCTTCGCAAGCTGCTCGATGGCGTGACGCTCAGCGACGCCACGCGGTTGATCGACCCGATCAAGGCCAAAAAGAGCGCCGAGGAGATCGAGCTGATCCGCATGGCGGGCCAGATGCAGGACGAGATCCTCGCCAAGGCGCAGCTGCAGATCAAAGCCGGCAAGAGGGACTTCGAGCTGCTGGGCTATGGCGCCTATATCGGCAACATGCTCGGCAGCGAGACCGGCTACATGCTGGGCTCGTCCGCCCCGCCCGGCGAGCCGAGCCAGATCCGCGGCCGCCGCGAACAGGGCCGCGAGATGCGCGACGGCGACGTGATCTACTATCAGTGCGAGAACACCGGCCCCGGCGGCATGATGACCCATGTCGGCCGTTATTATGTGCTCGGCAAGGCGCCGCAGGAGTTGGTCGACGCCTTCGGCATCATCTGCGAGGCGCAGGACAACACGGTGCGGATGCTGCAACCCGGCGCGTCGCCGAAGGAGATATTCGCCGAGCACAACGCCTTCATGCAGAAGCACGGCATGCACAAGGAACCGCGCTTGCATTGCCACGGCCAGGGTTATGACGTCGTGGAGCGCCCGATGGTCCGGCACGACGAGGACATGCCGCTCGGAACCAGCATGAATATCGGGCTGCATCCGACTTTCGGCAATGCGCGGATGTTCGTCACCGTGTGCGATAACTTCCTGATCGGGCCGGACGGCAAGATCGAGCACCTGCACAAGACGCCGCGAAAGATCTTCGAGTTGTAGAAATGGCAACGTGTCCCGGGCGCAGCGCAGCACAAGCGATGCGCTGAGCCTGGGAGTGGTGCTGCGATATCAAAGGGTATGCGGGTCCGGATCAGCGGTGCACCGCTTCGCTACGCTACGCGCTGCACCGCATCCGGGACACGGTGGAGAGAGTAGAAATGACTGATACGGAATTCGAGGTCGTCGTCATCGGCGGCGGCATCGCCGGCATGGTCGCGGCCAACCGCGCGGCGGAGCTCGGCAGGCGCGGCGGTTTTCGAGAAGAGCACGGAAGAGCAGTACATCTGCAATTCGCGCTACACCTACGGCACGTTCCACATCAATTTCACCAGCCCCGACGCCGCCGAGGACGAGCTGGTCCGCAAGGTCGAGGACATCACCGAGGGCTATGCCCGAAACGACATCGCGCGCGCAGTCGCGAAGGAAGGCCGCCGTCTGATGCAATGGCTGCGCGGCCAGGGCATCGAGCTGAACGATCTCGGCCAGTATCACACCCATGTGCTCTCCCCGGTTCAGCGCAGCGGCGCGGGACTGAAGTGGAACGGCTTCGCCGGCGACGTGGCGCTGAAGCGGCTGGAAGCGAATTTCCGCAGCCGCCAGGGCCGCATGCTGCGGGGAACGCGGGTGACGGGTTTGAAGCTCGTGCCGGGCGGCATCGAGATCGAGACCGCCGGCGGCAAGAAATTCAAGGCGCGCTCCGTCGTCGTCGCCGACGGCGGATTCCAGGCCAACGCCGAAATGGTGCGGGAGCACATTTCGCCCGCGCCCGACCGGCTGCTGCAGCGCCATGGCGGCACGGCCACCGGCGACGGCTATCGCATGGCAAAGGCGCTCGGCGCCGCGACCACCTCCGAGATGGGCAACTTCTACGGCCACCTGCACAGCCGCGAGGCGATGACCGACGCGCGGCTCTGGCCGCGTCCACAGGCCGACGACCTCGCCGCGGCCGGGATCGTGATCGACGCAACGGGCCAGCGCGTCGCGGACGAGGGTTATGGCGGCATCTATCTGTCCAACGCCATCGCGCGCCTGCCCGATCCGCTCGGCACGACCATCGTCTTCGACCAGGCGATCTGGGACGGACCGCCCGGCCGCGGCCATGTGCAGCCGCCGAATCCGCTGGTGCCGGAAACCGGCGGCACGCTGCATCGCGCCGATACACTCGCGGCGCTTGCGGCGATGATCGCGCTTCCAGCCGCACGGCTTGAAAGCCTCGTCGCGGAATACAACAAGGCGCTCGACCAGGGCATGCTGCAAAAGCTTAACCCGCCGCGCCGCGCCGACCGCCACAAGCCATGGCCGATCAAAACCGCGCCGTTCTATGCCATGCCGATCTGCACCGCGATCACCAACACCATGGGCGGCATCGTGGTCGACGGCGGCGCACGCGTGCTCGACACGGCGGGCAAGCCGATCCCGGGCCTCTACGCCGCCGGTTCCACGGTCGGCGGCCTCGATGGCGGCCCGCATTCCGGTTATTTCGGCGGTCTGATCAAGGCCACCATCGGGCTGATCGCCGCGGAAACGCTGGCGAAATAGCACCGTCCGTCGATCGTGTACCGTATCCCGGTACAAACGCGCGCCTTGCTTCGCGTTCGGGCGCGGCGTTAAATTCCGGCCAGAGGAAACGCACCATGTCACGACCGTCAGCCCAGCTTCGACTCGGCGCCTTCTTCAACCCGACCGGGCATCACGTGGCGTCGTGGCGCCATCCGGGCGCGCAGGCCGACGCCGGGATCAATTTCAAGCACTACGTCGAAATCGCGCAGACCGCGGAGCGCGGCAAGTTCGACATGATCTTCCTCGCCGACAACATCGGCGTGCGCGAGGCGCACATGGAGGCGCTGTCGCGCTCGGCGCAGTACATCGCCAACTTCGAGCCGATCACGCTGATCTCGGCGCTGGCGGCGGTGACCGAGCGCATCGGGCTCACCTGCACGGCGTCGACCAGCTACAACGAGCCGTTCCACGTCGCGCGCAAGTTCGCCTCGCTCGATCACATCAGCGGCGGGCGCGCCGGCTGGAACCTGGTCACCTCCGGACAATCCGTCGAGGCGCGCAACTTCGGCCGCGACTTCCATTTCGGCCATGCCGAGCGCTACAAGCGCGCCAACGAGTTCGCCGAGATCGTCGTCGCTCTTTGGGATTCGTGGGACGACGATGCCTTTCCACGCGACAAGGCGAGCGGACAGTTCTTCGATCCGGCAAAAATGCACTTCCTCGATCACGTCGGCGAGCATTTCAAGGTCAGGGGCCCGCTCAACATCCCGCGCCCGCCGCAGGGCCATCCGGTGATCGTGCAGGCCGGCACCTCCGACGACGGCATGGACGTCGCGGCGCGCTTCGCCGAGGTGATCTTCAGCGCGAACCTGACGATCGACACCTGCCAGAAGTATTTCAAGGAGGTGAAGACGCGCGCGCAGGACAAGTTCGGGCGCAATCCGGATCATCTGAAGGTGATGCCCGGCCTGTCGCCTTATGTCGGGCGCACCGAGGCGGAGGCGAAGGAGAAGTACGACTACCAGAACTCGCTGATGCATCCGATCGTGGCGCGCGAGATCCTGTCGACCGTGCTCGGTGGCGTCGACCTCACGCCCTATAACTTCGACGGTCCCCTGCCCGACAATCTGCCGATGTCGAACGGCAGCCAGAGCACGTTCAAATACGTCACCGATCTCGCCAAGAAAGACAACCTGACGATGCGGCAGATCGCGCAGGTGGTGGCCGGCGCGCGCGCCAAGCTGGTGATGGTCGGCACGCCCAAGCAGCTCGCCGACCAGATGGAGCAGTGGTACGTCGAGGAAGCCGCCGACGGCTTCAACATCATGCCGCCTTACCTGCCGGGCGCGCTCAACGATTTCGTCGATCTGGTGATTCCGGAACTGCAGCGCCGCGGCCTGTTCCGCACCGAATACACGGGCCGGACGCTGCGCGAGCATCTCGGCCTGCCGCGGCCGGTGAGCCGCTACGCGCAGCGCGCGACGGTCGCGGCGGAATAGCACGCTGTCATTCCGGGGCGCGCTTATGGGCGCGCCCCGGAATGAACTCGTTGCTACGACCCCGACCGTTCCTTGTGCCGCGCGATCTCGCGGCGGATATAGGCGTCGAAATCGCCGGGGCTGTTGTTCTCCACCGGATGCATGCCGCTCGGCGCGAACCGCGCGCGGAATGTTTCCGAGCGCACGATCTCGTTGACGTGCTTGTTCAACAGGGCAACGACGTCCGGCGGCGTTTTCGCGGGTGCGACGAGGCCGACGAAGCCCTGATGCACGAACTTCGGAAACCCGCTCTCCGCCATGGTCGGCAGATCGGCCCAGTTCGGATCGCGCCTGCCGGCGGTCGAGGCGAGCCCGCGGGCCTTGCCCTCCATCACCAAGGGCTTGGCGGCGCCCTGGAACACGAACGACGCCTGGATTTCACCCGCCACCACGGCGATGCCCGCCTGGGTGATGCCGCGATAGGGCACGTCGACGATCTGGATGCCGGCCTCCTGGCCGAGTTGCGCGATTGCGAGTGCATTCACCGTTCCGGCGCCGGAGCTGCCGAAGCTGAGCTTGCCGGGATTGGCCTTGGCATGGGCGATCAGCTCCGCCACGGACTTGTAGGGCTGCGCCGGGTTGGACATCAGAATGAGCGGCGGGCCTTCGAGGATCATCCCGATCGGCGCGAAGTCCGCGACCACGTCGTAGGGCATCTGCACGCCCTGCGGATTGGTGACGTTCGCCGACGACGTCACCAGCAGCGTGTACCCGTTCGGCTCGGAGCGCGCGACATGCGCGCCCGCCACCATGCCCGACCCACCGACGCGGTTCTCGATCACCACCGGCACGCCGAGCCGCGCCTGCAACTCCGGCGCAACCGCGCGGGCCGGCAGATCGGACAAACCGCCGGCGGGATAGGACACCACCAGCGTGATCGGGCGGCTCGGGAAGCGGTCGCCCTGCGCCGCAGCGGAATCGGCCAGCGCCGCGATGCACAACAAGGCAGACAGAATTCGCAATGCCGGCATCGCCCGACGTCCCTTACCCGGTTTGAACGTCATACCGGTACTCAACAGGCTTTGCCGGCACAACCCATCACGGTGCATTGTCGCAATGCTGCGGCGGCTTTGCGCGCGGCGCTGGCAACGCTAAGCTTCCCGCTCGTCCCGCCGCCGGATCGCTCCTCGCCATGACCGAAACGCCGCTCGTCATTCCCGCGCTGGGCGCCGTCTATGCCGCGCTCGCGCCATGGGTGGAGGCTGCGTTGCGCGTTGCGGTCGGAGCCGCGATGGTGCCGCACGGCATGCGCATGTGCCTCGGCTACTTCAAGGGCACCGGCGGGCCGATCGACAACGTGCCGGCGGTCGCGGCGCTGTACGACCGCAAGGGATTCAAGCCCGGCTGGTTCTGGGCCTATGGCACGGTGCTGACGCAGTTCGTTGCCGCGCCCTGCGTCGCGCTCGGCCTGCTCACGCGGCCGATGGCGCTGCCGCTGTTCGCGCTGCTGGTGATGTCGGCCTACGACCACGCCAAATACGACGGCTGGTTCTGGAACCGGATGGGCATCGAGTATCCGGGCATGTGGGCGCTCGGCGTGCTGTATTTTCTGGTCAACGGCGGCGGCCGGATTTCGCTCGACCATCTGCTGCTGGGCTTTCAGTTCTAGGAGGAGCATATGGCCGACAATCTTGCGCAAAATCTCGCCAAAGCGCGGCACGATCTCGCGGTCGCCAACCGCATCGTCGCCAACGAAGGCATCATCGATGCGTTCGGCCATGTCAGCATGCGGCATCCGACCAGGCCCGACCGCTACCTGATCTCGCGCTCGCGCTCGCCCGAGGTGGTCGAGGCGTCCGACGTCTATGAATACACGCTCGACAGCGAGCCGGTGACGCCGCTGCCCGCGGGTATCCGCGGCTACGGCGAGCTCGTCATCCACGGCGAGATCTACAAGGCGCGGCCGGACGTCAATGCGGTGGCGCATCATCACAGCATGGCGTTCCTGCCGTTCTGCAATTCCGGCGAGGAGCTTCTGCCGCTCTATCACATGGGCGCGCAGATCGGCGAAAAGGTGCCGTTCTGGGACAGCCGCGACGAGTTCGGCGACACCTGCCTGCTGGTGCTGAAGCCCGAGGAAGGCGCTTCGCTCGCCCGCGCGCTCGGGCCCTCCTGGCTGGTGCTGATGCGCCGCCACGGCGCGACGGTGGCGGCAAAGAACCTCATCGAACTCGTGTTCCGCAGCATCTACAGCGTGCGCAACGCCGAGCTTCAGCTGACCTGCAAGGCGCAGGGCCAGCATCTCAGCCCGCTCACGCCGGGCGAGGCAAAGATGGCCTGGGACCGCAACCTCGAGCCGCGACCGCAGGCGCGCGCCTGGGAATACTGGTCGACGCGGCTGAAGAAGGCCGGCGAATATCCGGCAGGCGCACCGAAAGCTGCGTCGAAAGTCCGCAGCCGGGCCGCTTCGGCGCCGCGCGGCGGCAAGCGGTTGGCTTTGCGCAAGAAACGCTGACGCATCCGCAAATTGAAGACAATTGGATTAAGCTTCGACACAAATCCTGCGGAGCCGTTTAGCGGCTTTTTGCCGGGTGGGCGCGTACACCGGGAGCGACCGGATTCCTGACCGAATTCCTGGGGGACTCGCCTCTGCATGCTCACTGACCGACGCAGCCATCGACGCTACACCATCAACCGCATCGCCAAATTCCAGTCGGACGCCTACGCGCTGCCGCGCGACTGCATGATCAGCGACATCTCCGACCGCGGCGCGCGGCTGTTCGCCGAAGGCGCCGACGTTCCCGACCAGTTCCATTTGCTGATCTCGGACGACGCCCGGGATCTGCGCCGGCAATGCAAGGTGGTCTGGCGGCTGGGCTATGAGCTCGGCGTGCAGTTCACCGACCCGACCCCCGCCGGCTGGCGGATCTAACAGGTTGCTGTCATTCCGGGGCGCGCCGATAAGCGCGTTTACGCGCGTCTTCGACGCGCTATGGGCGCGAACCCGGAATCCAGAAAAGCAGGCAATCCCAGTTTTACCGGTTTCCGGGTTCGCGCTGGCGCGCGCCCCGGAATGACGACGGAGAGTTCTTCGGTACTCTGCCAGTTCTCAGCGCTCCGGTATCACCGCCGTCACCTCGACTTCGATCAGAAAGTCGGGATGCGAAAGCCTGCGGACCTCGACCGTCGTGCTGGTCGAATTGTGGTCGCCGCCGTGCGCCATGCGGGCGTCGATGTTGGCGAAGTAGGCGTCGATATCCGTCGTGAAGGTCTGGCGCTTGACGATGTCCGCCATGGTGGCGCCGGCCGCCGCGAGCGCGGTGCGGATGTTCTCGTACACCTGCCCGATCTGCGCCGCCATGTCGCCCTTGCCGACGATCTCGCCCCGGCTGTTGCGCGCCAGGATGCCGGACACGAACACCAGCTTTCCCGGCACCACGGTGACCACCGGCGTATAGAGCAGGTGCCCGTTGACGATCCGCTTCGGCATGCCCTCCGGAAAGATCTGCTGGCGCTCGATCATCGTGCCTCCCCCATCCTTGCGCCGTGCCGCGCCGCAATGCCGCAATCGTGAATTCCGGCGTGTGCAAAGAATTTGTTGCGGCCTTGAACCAATAATGACGGCGTAACCACATAAGCGTAACATGCGGAAATCCGTCCAGGCGGAACGATTCTGACCGTCCTTGAGTTGATTTCCGGATATTTCAGGGAGTTATGTCGATGCGCAAATTCCTGCTGGCCACCACCGCGGCGGCCGTGGTGCTGACGCTCACCGGCAGGGTGTTTGCCGAGACCAATCTCCAGCTTCTGCTCCGGAAGTCCATCACCGTCATCGACCAGCCCCAAACCACCGGCCAAGGAAGCGGCCAAAGCAGCGCGGAGACCGCAAAACCCGCCGAACCGGCCGCGAAGCCCACGCCCGTCGAGCTTTCGCCGCTCAGCCAGCAACTGAAAGAACTGGCCGAGACCAGGCTTAGCCAGTACGTGCCGCGCGAGCAGGACCGCGCGGGCGTGCTCGCATTCTACCGGGGACGCAATTTCGCCCCGCTTTGGGCGGGCGACGGCAAGGCACAGCCGCAGGCCGCGCAGGCCGCCGGTTACCTCGCCAAGGTTGCAGCCGACGGCCTCGACCCGGCCGACTACCCGGCGCCGAAGTTCGACGGTGCCGATCCGGCCAAGCTCGCCGCCAGCGAGCTTTCGATGACCAACGCGGTGCTGACCTTCGCCCGCCATGCAAGCATCGGCCGCGTGGCGTTCACCCGGGCGAGCGGCGCGGTCTACTACGACCAGAAGGCCCCCGACGCCGCCGACGTGCTGGGCAAGCTCGCAGCGACCAACGACGTCGCCGCGACGCTCGACTCGTATCAACCGCAGCATCCGGCCTACAAGGCGCTCAAGACCCAGCTGGCCGCCGCACGCAGCGGAAAGCCCGCAAAGGTCGACAGCGGTCCGGCGATCGTCGCGCCTGAGGCCAGAAAAGAAACCAAGAAGGACAAGCGCAAGCCGAAGACCGCGAAGGACAGCGAGCCGGAGAGCAAGCCCGCCGGGGCGACCGTCGACAGCATCGTCGCCAACATGGAGCGCTGGCGCTGGATGCCGCACGATCTCGGCGAAGCCTACGTGATGGTCAACATCCCCGATTTCACGCTCAAGGTCGTGCAGAACGACAAGACGATCTGGCAGACCAGGATCGTGGCCGGCAAGGTCGGCAACCAGGCCACGCCGCTGCTCACCGAGACGATGAAGTACATCACCGTCAATCCGACCTGGAACGTGCCGCCGTCGATCATCAACAACGAATATCTGCCGGCGCTGGCGCGCGACCCCGGCGCGCTCGCCCGCATCGGCCTCAAGATGGGCCACAATGCCGACGGCTCGATCCGCATCTATCAGCCGCCCGGCGAGCGGAACGCGCTCGGCCGCATCCGCTTCAACTTCCCGAACCGCTTCCTGGTCTATCAGCATGATACGCCGGACAAGAAGCTGTTCGACCAGACCGTGCGCGCCTACAGCCACGGCTGCATGCGGGTGCAGAACCCGGACAAGTACGCCGAGGTGCTGCTGGGCATCTCTCAGCCGGAGGATCGCTACACCGCCGAGCGCATCAAATCGATGTACGGCAGGGGCGAGCGCACCATCCAGCTCAAGAAGCATATCCCGGTCTACATCACCTATCAGACCGCGTTCGTCGACGACGCCGGCCAGCAGCAGGCCCGCGCCGACCTTTACGGCCACGACAAGGAGATCACCCGGATCCTGCACAACGAGCGCCGCGTCGCCGACGTCCCGGTGCCGCGCAGCTACAGCAACTCGGGCAGCAGGCCGAACAGGGTTGCGTCGCGCGCGTCGCGGCGCGACGACTTCGAAAGCTGGGGCTCGGGCTCGTCGTCGTATGGCGGCGGCTTCGGCTGGGGTGGCCGCGGCGGCGGCTTCCGGCAAAGCTCCGAGTCGAGCTTCCGGTTCGGTACCTGGTGATACCGCCTGCCGCTCAATCCAGCGCCGCCGCCCACCAGGGCGGCGGTTTTGTTTTGACGCAAGACGCTTTGAAAGCGATTTAGCCTTTGATGAAGGGTGGAGAGGCCCGCGAATGCCAAGCTGTGTGGCCCATATCAATTGGCAAGCTGCATCGAATTGCGGAATGTCCGCTGCGGAGCCAGGGATTTTGATTTGATTAACCTAGGAGCGCCGAAACTGGCGGGTTTCTCGTTGAACCGTAAGACGCCGTAAGAAATTGTCGCGTAAGACCGGGAAAAAGCAAAAGCCCCAATGGCAGGACATGCAATTTCGCGACCCGCGTCAACTCAAGCTGAACAGGGTCCTTATGCACGCCAAGCGCGACGATCTGTTCCGCGAGACGCCGCTTGAAGTTGCTGAGCGGTGCCTGCTGGGCACAGCATGGGCCCTGAGGCCGAAACGGATCGACGCCCTCCCGGCACTCGGTGCGCTCTGGCTCAAGGACCTGGTCGCACCGGTGCATGGCCTGCCCGACCCGGAACAGACTTGGCACGACAACGGCATGTGCGGGATCGTGCACGACCTTTCGATCGATACGCTGGTCAATGCCTACCGCCGCGGTCTGTTCACCTTCGCGCATTTCGGCCCGCTCAAGTGGATGTCCTTGCCCGAGCGCTGCGTGCTGTTTTTCAACGAGATGCACACCAGCAAGCGGGTCATGCGCCTGTCGCGCAATGGCAAGTTCACCGTGACTTTCGACCAGGCCTTTGAGGACGTCATCAAGGCTTGCGCTGGTCGGCGGCAGAACAAGTGGCACGTTACGTGGATCACGCCGCAGATTATGCGCACCTATGCCGCGCTGTATGACGCTGGATACGTCCATTCGTTTGAGGTCTGGAACGAGCGAGGTGACTTGGCAGGCGGCGGCTACGGCGTCGCGGTCGGCCGGGTGTTCTTCACCGAGTCGCAGTTCTCCTACGAAAGCGATGCATCCAAGGTCGGCTTCGCCGTGCTCAACCGCCACCTCGCGGAATGGAACTACGTGCTCAACGATGGAAAGTGGCCGACGCCGACCATCACTCCGATGGGCTTTCGCAACATTCCGCGGCGGGCTTTTCTTGACCTGGTCGAGTCCGCGGCCAAGCTGCCGGGCCGCGACGGTCGCTGGCAGGCTGAACTCCCGCTCGACAAGCAGGCGCAGCACAGCGCCGCGTGAAGACGGCGTTGCACCGTGCGAGCCGCAGGCCGCCGCGCCTCCGAAATGGTTCGTTTGCGTCGCAATAGGCCTATCCGCCGCATGTCCGGTTGTCTCCCAAGAGCGGACCTCAGACCGACATTCCCCCACGTCCGCTAATGGCCAAAGGCGATATGCTTGGCTATTCGGTCAGCCATCAACTACGCAGATGATGGAACCCGTTTGGCATGATGACGTTCGTGCGCAATGCCAGTGAGAACGCTTTTGACGGCGCGCTGGACCGGCTTTTCGAAGAACTGCCAAATCGCCCAGGACAACGCGCCGATGCCGAGAACCGCGAGCACAACGGATGTGGTGGATACGTCATCGATGCGGAGCAGAACTACGTAGCCGAGCTGCTGATGCAGCAGATAAAGCGGGTAGGTCAGACCGCCCAGGCCCAGGACCAGACTCGAGGACATCGGCAGCTCGCGAATGCGCGTTGCGAGCATGACAATGAGGATGGAGACGAGACAGATCGCGCCGACAATGAGATCGTCGAAGCTTGCTCCTGTCTCGGCGCGCAGCCAGTCGAGATTGTGCACCGACTGATAGACGGCGGTCATCACGGACCCGGCCAGCAGGCACTGAAGCGCCGCATCGCGCCTTCCCTTGCGCAGCTCGTAGAGCAGGATGCCGGTTGCGAAAAACCCGCTGTAGTCGGCCAGCAGCAGCTTGCAGATCCAGGTCGCGTCGAGGGTCATTTCATTGAGCAGCGAGATGCCGAGCCATGCGGCCACGATGATGTCACTGCGGCGCTGGAACAGGCCGAGCCGGATGAACAGCGCCACCCAGGCGTAGAAAACCGCCTCCAGAACCAGCGACCAATAGGCGCTGTCGACATAGCGGCTGCCGGGCGCGGCAATGACGAGGTTCGCCGTCCACTGCCCCAGGGAGGCTTGAAACCGCGAGCCGCCCAGCAGCAGGACCGCGAGAAACGTCACCGTCATGCACAGCACAAAGGTCGGATAGATGCGGACGAACCGGGCGACGGCAAATTCGACCGCGGTCCGGCCTTCAGCCGAATAGGCGATCACAAATCCGCTGATCACGAAGAACACCGGCACGCCGAGGAACCCGTAGCGGGCGAATGCGGCGAACTCGGGCAGCGCCACGTAGGTTTGTTCGAGCCCGGTAGGTCCCCGGAAACCATAATGAAACAGCACGACGCCCAGCACGGCGACCAGCCGCAGCAGATCAAGCGCGGGAACGCGGGCTTTCATCCCCGCATGATACGCCAGCGGTCTAAAGAGCTCTTAAAGTCCGTCGCCAAAATTCGCTGCAATTGAAGCAAGCCTCAGCACGCCGTTTCATATCTCGTTAAGCGCGGGCCTATCTAGGCAGCAGCCCGATGCGGGGTTTCGCCTCGATTCGCGGCATCGACCTGGAAGAAACGCACCTCTTTTTCCATCGCCTGCGATTGCCGTTCCAGGGACTTGGCCGCCGCCGCATTCTCCTCAACCAGCGCCGAGTTCTGCTGGGTGACCTGATCCATCTGGTTGAGCGCGGCGTTGACTTCCGCGATGCCGTTCGACTGCTCGACGCTGACAGCAGCAATCGTCGACACGATCTCCGCGACCTCTTTGATCGAGCCGACGATCTCGTTGAGCGACGCCCCCGCCTGGTTGACGAGCTGCACGCCCTCCTGAACCTGTCCCGAGGAATTGGTGATGAGCTCCTTGATGTCTTTTGCGGCCTGCGAGGAACGCTGCGCCAGCGAACGCACCTCCGAGGCCACCACGGCAAAGCCGCGGCCCGACTCGCCCGCGCGCGCCGCCTCGACGGCGGCATTCAGCGCCAGCAGATTGGTCTGCCGCGCGATCTCGTCGATCACGCCGATAATGTCGGCCACCTTGCGCGAGGACTCTTCGATGCGAGCCATCGCGCCAACCGCCCGTCCAACGATCTCGCCGCCGCGGTCCGCCACCGTGCAGGTTTTTCCGGCCACCGTGCTGGCCTGCTGCGCGCTCTCGGCATTCTTTCGCACTGTCACGGCAATAGCCTGCATCGAGGAGGTGGTCTGCTCCAGGCTCGCCGCCTGCTCCTCGGTGCGCTGCGATAGATCGGTGGTGCTCGACGAGATTTCACCGGTCGTGGTGGCAACTTCGCGCGTCGCCGACGCGATCACGGCGATCGCATCGTGCAACTGGGTCACGGTGGAATTGAAATCGTCCTTGATCTGCCGGTAGGCTTCGGAGAAGCCGTCTTTCAGGCGGAACATGAGATCGCCGCCGGCAATCGCGTTGAGGCCGCTCGCCAGCGCCCGCACCACGCTGGCCTGCTCCTCGGCCGCGCTCGCCTGGGCCGCGGCCTGATCCTCGGCAGCCTTGGTCCGCGCCTCGGCCGACATGCGGCGCTCGTCCTCGGCGAGCCTCCGGCTCGCTTCGGTTTCCTGCTCCAGCCTTTGCTTGTCCACGGCGGCGTCGCGGAAGATCACGACGGCGCGCGCCATCTGGCCGATCTCGTCCTTGCGCTCGATGCCGCCGACATCGATGTCGAACTTGCCGCCCGCCAGCGCCCCCATCCCGTCCGTGATGCCGGTCAGCGGCGCAACGACGCTGCGGCGGACCATCCAGAGGCCCAGGCCCAGGGCGATCAGCACGGCCATGAAGCCGACCGGCGCGAGCCACCAGGCCCAAAGCGAGCTCTGTTTGAGGTTTTCACGCGCGGACTCAGCGATGCTGTCCACGTTGGACGAGACTGCGTCCAGCAGCACGTTCGTCGTGCTCATGCCGGCCTCGAACGGCCCGCTGGCAAGCTCCACGGCGACGGTCTGCGCAAAGCTCTTGGCGGCTTCGATAATCTTGCCGGTGGTGCTTTTGGCCTGGGCGCGGTTGCCGGCGATGGACTTCATCATTTCGGGCGTGACGACGCGGCGGTTGGCCGCCAGCGCCTCGATCTCGCCATCGAGCTCTTTGGCGAGATCCCCAAGCCGGCCCGCATGCTCGCCGATTTTGGCCTGATCCAGCTCGGACGGCAGGCGGAACACCAAGCCGCTCTCTTTCTCCATCAGCACGCGGATCTGGGCGACCCGGCGCTGCGTCGAAAGCGCTTCCTCGAGATCCGATCCGACCTCCTGGACCGTGGTGATCAGCATCCATCCAAGAACCCCCGCCACCGCCAAGGCCGGAACGGCGACCGCCGCAAGCGCCATCAGAATTTTCGTTGCAATGCGATTCATCGGCGTTTCCAGCTCTTGACAATTCCAGGGTTGGCGAGGCGACGGGGCTTGGTTACTTCGTAGCCACGGATGCAGCCGCCTTGACGACCTTCATGACTTCCGCGGACGCGTTCTTGCGATAGGCCAGATAGAGCGCCAGCGGCAGTTTCACGTCGCTGGTGACGACCTGGAGCTTGTCGCGCTCGGGAATGTCATGCGCCGTCGAGATGTATCCGAGCGCGGGCGGGGCCTGCGCGACAATCACCGCCACCTGGTTGGTGTTCTGCACGACGCGAAGCGTCGGCGCATATGTGATCGCAAGCGCCTCCGCGATCATCTTGTGCGGCGAGCTGGTGGGCTCGCCGACCAGCAGCACCGGCTGATTCGGTCCGCCGATCTCCGACCAGTTCTTGATCCGGCCGCTGAACAGGCCGGCGAGCTGATCCTTGGTGAGCGCCTTCACCGGATTGCTGGGATGCACAACAAACTGGATAAAGGCATTGCCGACCTGGCTGCCCTCGAGTTCCTCAACCTTGACCGAGCCAGCCTGCTTCTTGTTGAGGCTTTCCGCCGCCGATTGCATGGGTTCGGCCAGCATCGCGATATCGGCCTTGCCCTCCGCGAGATCGGTCAGCCCGCGCGATGTGCTGCTCGGCAGGATCGTGAGCTTGGCGCCGGAAATCTTCTCGATCTGCGCCTGTTGCGGCTTCATCAATCCGTAGGTGACGGTGGTTGCACCGTGCACTTTCACTTCGGCATCAGCCGAGGAGGTGGCGATTGCCGACAGCAGGATCGCGGCGAGGGCAACGTGGGTCCGATGGCTCGACATGCTTCCTATTCCTTCTGGATCGGGGAGTTAAAGTGCTAGATCGGGGGAGTTAAAGTGTTTCGACGCGTGTTGCCGCGGATGCTGACCCGCCGCATGGATTTGCGGCGACCCAAAACCACTTAGAGTCTGTCCGAAAACAATTTGAATTCCTTGAATCAGTTGTGATTTAAGAGTGGTGACCTGATTTGAGGAGGGTCACCGATGTGGACGGCGAAGAACCGCGGACGTTACGACCGCAGCAAGTTGCGATACCCGAGCGATCTAACCGACGATGAATGGGCATTGGTTGAACCGTTGATTTCACCTGCCAAGCGCGGCGGCAACAAGCGCCACGTCGATGTGCGCGAAGTAATGAACGGGATCATGTATGTTTTGAGCACAGGATGCCAGTGGCGGGCGATCCCGAAAGACTTGCCGCCACGCAGCACGGTGCACGACTATCTTGACTTGTGGAGCTACGACGGCACGCTCGATCGGATCCATTACGCGCTTTATGTGGAGTGCCGCAAGCAAGGCGAGCGCGAAGCCAGCCCGACCGCAGCCATCATCGATAGCCAAAGCGTCAAGAGCGCTGAAAAAGGGGGTCCTGTATCGATCCGCATGGCTATGATGCGGGTAAGAAGATCAAAGGCAAGAAGCGCCACCTCCTCGTAGATACGCTGGGTTTGTTGCTCCACGCCATCGTTCACCCCGCCGATATCCAGGATCGCAATGGCGGCATCCTGCTGCTTGCCACTCTGTTCGGGATGTATCCGTTCTTGAAGAAGTTGTTTGCCGACGGCGGCTATCAGGGACCGGAATTCCAGAAGGCGCTCACGAGAATCCTGCCGCAGATCAAAACGGAAATCGTCAAGCGCTCCGATCACGCCAAAGGGTTTGTGGTGTTGCCACGCCGTTGGGTTGTCGAGCGCACCATTGCTTGGCTCAACCGATGTCGCAGGCTTGCCAAAGATTGGGAGAACCTCAATCGCAAGGCGCTGGCATTCTTGCGCCTCGCATCAATCCGCCTCATGCTGCGAAAACTCTGTAATCCAACTTGATGTTCCCGGACGGACTCTTAGAGCATTGTATAATTTGACCATTAACAATTGATTAAGCATTCGGCCGCGTGGTGCCGGATTGATGGAAGCACTTTGCATCATCGGTGCTGCCATCCCTCCCCGCGAGGGATGACACCGCTCGTGTCACCGACAATTCAATCTGAACAATTTCGCCCTACCGCGCCCTGCTGGCGCGGCCGACCAGCGCGTTGGCGCCGATCGCCAGCACGAACAGCACCGCCAGCGCCGCATACATGCGCGGCATGTCGAAGGTGTTGTAGGCGTCGATGATCATGAAGCCGATGCCGCGGTTGGACAGCTTGGTCTCGGCGAGCAGCGTGCCGATCAGCGCCACGCCCATGCCGAGCCGGATGCCGTTGACGATCGGCTCGCGCATGGCCGGAAGATAGATTTTCGTGACCATCTGCCGGGTGCTCAACCGGAAGCTCCGGCCGACGCGGATCAGCACGCTTTCGATCTGCCGCATGCCGGCGGCGACGCTGAGCACGATCGGGAAAAAGCACGACAGTGTTCCCATCGCGACCTTGGATTCGGGGCCCACGCCGAACCACATGATCATGATCGGAAAGAACACGATCTTCGGCGTCGGGCCGAGATAGTAGAGATAGCGCTCGAAGGCGCGGCTGAGAAACGGATTGGCGCCGAGCGCGAGACCGACGAGCAGCCCCGACAGCCCGCCGATGATCATCGCCATGACGACCTCGGCGATGGTGACGTAGAGGTGCCAGTAGAAAGCAGGAACCCAGAGATCGCGCTGCCAGCCGCCGAGGCCGACCGGCCACTTGAGATCGGCGTGCGCCAGCAGCTCGAACAGCGACCGGCCGATCGTCAAGAGCGACGGCGTCACCTTGCTCATGATGTCGCTGAGCGCCGCGAACGACGCATCGATGTGACCGAGGAGCTGGGCCCCATAGGCCGCCGTTTCCCACAGCGCGACCACCACGGCGATGATCGCGATCCGCAGCCACGTCACCGGGCTGAGCAGCGGAGCCGCCGCGTGCGGCGCTTGCGTCAGGTGCCCGGTCTGAGCCATCGCTCGATCCGTTCGGTGCCGAGGAAGAACAACACGCTGACCAGGACCACGAAGCAGATTGCCGCGTAGGTTCCGGGCAGGTCGTAGCGCTCCGAGAGCTCGTTGACGAGCTGTCCGAGCCCGCCGAAGTTGATCAGGAACTCGACGCCGACGATGTTGATCAGCGCGACGATCATGCCGAGCCGCACACCGACGAAGATCGTCGGCAAGGCCGCGGGAAACAGGATTTTCCAGTAGAGCTGCGACGGCGTGAGCTTGAAGCTCCGGCCCACGTTGATCAGCACCGGCCGCGCCCCGGACAGCCCTTCCAGCGTCTTGAGGATCACCGGCGGCAGCGCCGACACGAAGGCGATCATGATGATGGTCCAGGCGCTGCGGCCGAAGATCACCAGGAACAGCGGATACATCAGGACCAGCGGCGCGGAGGCCAGCGCGGCGATCCAGGTCTCGGTGGCGAGCCGGACGATGCGCACGCGATGCAGCAGCACGCCGAGCGAGATGCCGGCGACGCTCAGCATCGCGGTCGCGGCCATCGCCTCGCCGAAGGTCAGCATGAAGCGCCGGAGCACCTGCTCTTCGGTGACGATGCGTTGGAAGCTGAAAACGATGTCGGAGGGCAGCGGCACGATGAACGAATTGATGAAACCGTTGCGGACCAGGACTTCGATCAGCACGAACAACGCCAGCAGGCATCCGAGTCCGGTGGCGAACGGCAGGAACTGATGAGCGAACCGCTTGTTCATGCGAGCTCGGCGTTGTCGATGCGATGGACCGCGCCATAGCGTCCCCTCGCTCCGGCAATCGTAGCGTGGGCAAAGCCGCGAAAGCGGCGTGCCCACGTCGTCGCACCGAGCAAGAAGGCGTGGGCCCGGCGCTGACGCGCCTTGGCCCACCCTACGCACTGCCGACGGTGCAACAGCAATTCAGAACTCATTTTCGAGCGCTCCCCGCCCGCGCCGCGCGGACCCGCGACTCGTCGTCTTGCAGGCCCTTGGTTGCCTCTTCGCGCAGGTCGCTCCAGATCTGCGCCACGTACCGGCCGAAGTCGTCGCTGCCGACGATTTCCGAGCTGCGCGGACGCGGCAGCTTGATCTCGACGATCCGCTTGGTCTTGCCCGGCCGGTAGGTCATCACCAGGATGCGGTCGGAGAGCTGCACCGCCTCGGTCAGGTTGTGGGTGATGAGCAGCGTGGTCTGCTTCAGCTCCTGCTGGATCTGCAGCACCTTGTCGCCGAGCAGCAGCCGCGTCTGCTCGTCGAGCGCCGCGAACGGCTCGTCCATCAAGAGAATCTTCGGCTCGGAGGCGAGCGTGCGCGCCATCGACACGCGCTGGCGCATGCCGCCGGACAGCTCGGCGGGATAGCGCCGCTCGAACCCGCCGAGCCCCACCAGATCGACGAAGTGCCGCGCCTTCTCGGTGCGCTCGGCCTTGGCCATGCCGGCGACTTCCAGCGGAAACGCGACGTTGTCGATGACTGTGCGCCAGGGGAAGGTCGACTCTTCCTGGAAGATCATGCCGATCGAGGCGTGCGGTCCGCGCACCGTCTCGCCGCCGACGCTGACCCGGCCGTCATAGCCGTCGATCAGCCCGCCCATCACGTTGAACAACGTGGACTTGCCGCAGCCGGACGGTCCGATCACCGCCAGGAATTCGCCCGGCGCGACCGTGAACGACACGTCGTCGACAGCGGTGAGAATGCCGTCCGGCGTCTCGAAACGCTTGACGATGTTCTCGACGGAAAGGATGGGGTCGAGAGTCATTGGTGCCTCAGCGCGGGCTTATCTGCCGACCGCGCATTCGATCCCCTCCCCGACCCTCCCCTTTTCAAAAGGGCGTTCCACGCCCGTCTTCGACGGGCTATGGGGAGGGAGCGCACCGCCTGTGCGGCCAGACCGGGACGACGATCAGGTGCCGCGATCGGCCTTGCCGCGGGCCATCGCCGCAGCGGTCGCGGGGCTGTAGCCGCCGAGGATGCGGGCATCGACCACGGCGACGCCGCCGCCCTCGACCACCGCGATCGCTTCCTTGAGCGCCTTCTCGAGCTCGCCGGCGTTCCGGCACGGCCCGAAGCCCTTGGCGCCCTGGCCGCGGGCGACCATGCCGATGTCGATGTCCGGATCGGCGATGCGCTGGCCGATCCACTTGTTGTCGACCGGCCGGTTGCGTGCGACTGCGACACGTTCCTGGTGAACCTCGTCGTTGTAGAACGAGCGATTGTTGGCCACCACGAACAGCAGCGGAATGCGGTAATGCACCGCGGTCCACACCGCCGTGCAGCCCATCATGAAGTCGCCGTCGCCGCAGACCGCGATCGGCATGCGGCCGGAGCCCTTGAGCGCGAGCGCCGCGCCAACCGAGATGCCCGGACCGCCGCCGACGCCGCCGCCGCCGTCGGAGCCGACGTAGTCGAGCGGATGACGGAACGGCCAGAACTCGCCGTGCCAGGACAGCGACACGTGGGTCAGGCAGACCGTGCGGTCGCCGACCGCGTGACGCAGCACGTTGGCCATGTCGGCCGCCGCCATCTCGCTCTCCGGCGCGGGCTTGTCCTTCATCGGGTGCGGCCGGGCCGCATGCGGCTTCTTCGGCTTGGCCTTGGAGCCGATGCCCGCGACCAGCGCGGCGACGGTCGCATCGGTCTCCGCCGGGATGAACAGGTCGACGGGCGGCAGCCCCTCGTAGTCCATGCTCCAGCCGTTGTGCAGGTTCTGGTCGAGCGACACCTGAATGACGGTCGCCGACGGCGTCGTGCCGCAGGCCTTGAACGTGCCGCCGAGGTCGACCCAGTCGAGACTCAGGATCACGTCGGCGTCCTTCACCGCGGCGATCATGTCGTCGGTCGCGAAGGTGGCCGGGAAGCCGAGATGCAGCGGATGGTCGGTCGGGAACGACGCGCCGATCTTGAGGTTGGTGACGACTCGCGCGTCGACCGCCTCGGCGAGCTCGATGCGCTTCTTCCAGTCGTCTTCCTTGCGCGACATGCGGCCGGCGAGGATCAGCGGCTTCTTGGCGTTGATCAGCAGGTCCGCGGCCTTCTTCACCAGATCGGCCGAGGGGCCCTGCACCACCGGCGGCATGTAACGCTTGGCGTCGATCGGCGGCAGCGGCGCGGGAAGCTTGGCCTCCTGCACCTCGGCGTCGAGATTGATGTAGGTCGGACCGCACGGCGCGGTGTTCGCCATCCAGTAGGCGCGCAGCACCGACTCGCGGGCCGCGCCCGGCGAGGCCGGCTGGTCGTCCCACTTCGAGAAGTTGCGGATGATCGCGCCCTGGTCGGCGGCGGTGTGGATCCAGTCGATCCACGGCCGGCGCTTCATCGCGTCCACCGGACCTGTTGCTCCCAGGATCAGAATCGGGCATGCGATCGCACCAGGCGTTGAAGATCGCCATGGTGGCGTGGAACAGGCCGACGTTGGAGTGCACCGCGGCGCCCATCGCCTTGCCGGTGACCTTGGCGTAGCCGTGCGCGATGGCGACCGCCGCTTCCTCGTGCAGGCAGAGGATCATCTGCGGCTGCTCGTTGCCGAGGAAGTTGACGATCGAGTTGTGCAGGCCGCGATAGCTCGCGCCCGGATTGAGCGCGATATACGGGATGTCGAGCGCGCTCAGCGTCTCGGCGACGACGTCGCTGCCGAAGGCCGGCGCGTTGGTGCTGTAGGGGACCTGAAGCCGCTCGACCTTATGAATGTCGGGGTCTTTGGCGGTGGAGGATTTCGGTGCCATGTGCTGCCCAGTTTCAGCCGGCCATCCATACGGCGCCGGTCTGAGGACGGAGCACGCTTGCGGACGCGGCAAAAGCGCCCGAAAAAGACCATAGGGCGCAACCGCTGTCCATATGCTTTTCGGGCGCCATCGCATTGCGAAACGCCCGAAAATTCATGGCTCCTGACGATTTGTGACTGCAAAAGCAATCCGGCGGAACGCGCTCGCACGCGTTCCGCCGGATCGAACACTCAGGTTTCGTCGGGCGCTATTTCGGCGGATTCGACGACGTCGGGGTGGCGCCCAGCGTTCCGGACGCGATCGCTTCATCGATCGACTTCTTGCCGGCCGGCTGTGCGGGCAGGCCGAGCACGCGGCGCAGCTCTTCTCGCGCAGGCCCAAGCTCCTTCACGAAGGCCGGCGTATCGAACATGGCCTGAGCCGCCGCCACGCCTGCCATCTGGCCGGCCGCCACGTCCCGCGGATAATGCACGCCCACCACCACGCGGTTATGGCCGTACTCGTGATTGCGCTCGAACAGTTCGGTCCGCTTTTCCGGCACCATCTCGGCGAGCACGATCGCCGTCAGCGTGCTGTTCATCACGCCACCGCTCGGATAGCCCCAAGGCAGACGCAAGTTGGGGTCCAACGGCTTCACCTCGGAATTGTTGAGGTGCGGCCGCTTCCGCGCCATGACGTCCTTGGTCTGCATCAAAAGGATGCGCGCGTCGGCGTGCAACGTCTTGAAGAACGCGTCCAGCACCGGAAGGTTTGCCGCCTTGAAATTCGGACCGAGCACGTCGTCATAGACATAGATCGAGAGACGGTTGTCTTCCAAAGCTCGCTTGCTCTGCTGCGGCGTGCGAGTCTTCTGCACTTCCAGCACGCCCGCCATGTCCAGTTTCTCCGCTTCCGAGCCGAGCGGCGGCGGAGGCGGCACGAGCTTGGTGAGCTCGACTTGACCAGGCTTCAGAAAGTTGAACTCTGCCGCGAACGCGTTCGAGCTTGCGGACAGAACCAGGATGGAGAGAACCAGGGTGAGCTTGCGCGCAGTCATGGAGACTTCCTCGTTCCAATGCTTCACAGCGACGGTCGTGGGGATAGCGCTAACATTTGATGAAAATTTTATAAACCGGCGAAACCATGGCTTTTGGTCACATGCTAAATATCACCCGGGAAAATCGTGGATTCCCCGCGTCCGCGAACCGCAACAAAGTTAACCCGCAAGCGCCAAACAGGCTCATTTACAGGAGTTTGCCGTGAAATTCTGGATCAGCGCCGCCCTGGTTCTGACTTCCGCCGCCGCCTCTGCCCAACAGCCCTATGCCGGAATGCAGACGCGCCCCGTGAAGGCCCTCTCGGAACAACAGACGGCCGATCTGCGGGCCGGGCGCGGCATGGGCCTGGCGCTCGCCGCAGAGCTCAACGGCTACCCGGGACCGCTGCATGTGCTGGAGCTGGCCGACCAGCTCGAGCTCACGGCGGATCAGCGCACCAGGGTGCGGCAACTGTTCGATGCCATGAAGGCCGAAGCGATCCCGGTCGGCACCAGGCTGATCGAGCAGGAGGCGGAGCTCGACCGGCTGTTCGCCAGCCGCGCCATCACCGCCGACCGGCTCAAGGCCATGACGTCATCGATCGCGGAGACGCAGGGCGCGCTGCGCGACACCCACCTGAAGTATCACCTCTCGACCGCGGCGCTTCTGAGCCAGCATCAGATGCAACGCTATGCCCAGTTGCGCGGTTATACCGGCAGCGCGAACCACCAGCATCAACACCAAAGGCATCACTGACAGCGAGCATCCGGAGCAGCGCCATGCCCGTCAGCGTTCGATACATCGTCAACGACATCGACGCGGCCATCGCTTTTTACACGGAAGCGCTGGGCTTCAAGCTCGATATGCATCCGGCGCCCGGCTTTGCGGCGCTGTCGCGGGGTGAGCTGCGCATGCTGCTCAACAAGCCCGGCGCGGGCGGCGCGGGCCAGGCGACGCCTGACGGAACAAGCCCCGCACCCGGCGGCTGGAACCGGATCCAGATCGAGATGCCGGATCTCGCCGGCACAGTCGAGACGCTGAAAGCTCGCGGCGTCCGGTTTCGCAATCGGATCGTCGAGGGCAATGGCGGCAAGCAGATCCTCGCGGAAGACCCCTCAGGCAATCCGGTCGAGCTGTTCGAGCCGGGCCGGCGCGCCGGCTAGCGCTGGCCAGGCGGCGGCCGCACGTTCCGCACCCCATCTAAACTTAGGATTGCTTGAACGTTCTGCCGCTGCAGGCAAAGCGGCAGCAGATTCAATTTGCTGCACGTCGCCTCGACCACCGCAGCGCCAGCGGCCCGATCAAAACGCCGGCCGCGAGCAGGGAAAACGCCGCAAGCCATCCGCTGCTGCTCGCAGGTCCGCCCGCCGCGTCCAGCGCCACGCCGGTCCCCCAGGCGCCCAGCGCCGATGTGCCGAAGCCCACGGTCGAATGCAGCGCCATGGTCGCGCCGCGATTGGCGGGAGCGGCGCTCTGGCTCATCCCCGATGTCAGCGATCCCGAGTTGCCCGGCACGGTGAAGCCGTAGAGCAGGACCAGCGCCAGCAGGATCAGCGGCGAAAACGTTGCGCTGAACCCGATGGCCAGCGCCACCGCAGCGGACGCAAACATGACCACCGTAATGGCGCGGTGCCGTCCGAAGCGCATGGACGCTTCGTTGCCGAGCACGCTGGCCGGCAGCGACAGCACGGTCACCAGCACGCTGATCGCAATCGGACCAAGCCACACGTCGCCGGCGTTGCGCGCGGCCACGAACGTCCAGAAGGCAACGATCCACGTCCGCATTCCATAGAGCTCAAAGCAATGCGCGCCATAGCCGAAGATGTAGCCAAGCGCCGCGCGGTTGCGGAACACCGGACGGAAATCGAGCGGATGGCCCGGTGACGGCTTCGGCTTGAACGGCGCGAGCATCAGGCAAACGGCAACCATGACCACCGGCGCAATGCCGGTGACGAGAAACGCGGTCCGCCAGCCGTGGAAATCCGCGACAAGTTGCGACACCAGAAACGACAGGCCGACGCCCACCGAAAAGCTCGACGTGTAGAGGGTGACGCTGCGGGACGTGTCGCCCGGCGGCAGCCGGTCGGTCAGTGCCTTGAGGCCCGGCATGTAGGCGCCGCCGAAGCCGGCGCCCGCCACCGCCCAGAGCAGCGAAGCGGACAAGAGCCCGTCAGCGAACAATCCGAATGCGATGGTCGCCAGACCGCTGACGGCGGAGCCGGCGAGCAGGATGCCGCGCGCATCGTAGCGGTCGGTCAGCGCGGTCAGAACCGGCACGGCGAGCATGTATCCGAACGCGTAGGCGCTGGCCATCAATCCGGCCTGCGCGGCGCTGAGATGCCACAGCGGCATCAGGTGCTGAGCCATGATCGCCGGCACCACCACGTGCGGCAGCAGGTTGCAAACCTGCGCGACGCACATGGCGGTGACCAGCGTTCGCCCGTGCAGGGTCATTGGCAGCAGGTGTCGCCGGCTTGCATCGGCGGACAAGGGACGCTGCCGAACGAGCAGAATACGCAGCAGTCACCGGGATTTGGTTTCAGCCGCCGGCTACAGCCCTTGCAGTCGTAAAAGAACAGGCATGCGTCCACCGGCATCTGTTCGGTCGCCCGGCGGCCGCATTCGGGGCAGGTGATGGTTGAAACCGTCAACATTCAGCGAAGTGTAGCGGACGATTTGGCGCGATGCCAAAGCCATCCGCCGACCTTAAGGGCCAGCGCGCCGCCAATCAGCTGCGCCGTGACAAATCCCGGCGTATCCGCGTGCGCCAGCCACACACCTGCAATGCCGCCGGCAACCTGCGCCGTGATGTAGAGCGCGGCATCACGCCAGGCGAGATCGCGACGCGCGGCAAACGCCGCGCTGACCATTGGATTGAAATGGGCGCCGGACAGCGGGCCGAAAATCAGGATCAGCACCGTCAATGCCGCACCGGTCGCGATGGTGTTGCACAAGAGCGCGATGGCGACGTTTCCACCGGCCAACCGCTGCGCCATGATACCGGAGCCGACCGCCGCCGCGAGCAGAAGAGCCGTTCCCAAGGCTTCGGCGGCCAGGCGTCGCGGCAGCGAGTGGCCCTGCATCAGGCCATGCGCTGCTGCGTCTGCACGGTTGGGGCGACCGGCAGCAGGAACGTGATGAGCCACGAAACGATGAGCATCACGGCCGAGCCCGCAAGGCACGCGACGATGCCGCCCCACTGATAGAGCAGTCCGGACAGCAAGATGCCGCCAAGGCGTCCGGCAGCATTCGCAGCATAATAGAAGCCGACATCTTCGGCGGCCCTATCCGAACCTGCATAGGCCAGGATCAGGTACGAATGCAGCGAGGAATTAACGGCGAACGGCAAGCCGAACAGCGCCAACCCGGCAACAAGGATGAGGTCCGGGCGCCACAGCCACGGCATCTGCATCATGATCGCAAGCGCGATGGGAATGGCGGCGAGCAACGCACCCCAGAGCCGCGCGGCAGGCACCTCGCGCGAAAGCCCGTCGGGGCTGCGCGTCACCAGCGCCGGTGCAACGGCCTGAATTCCGCCGTAGGCAATCGTCCAGAGCGCAAGGAAACCTCCGACCTCGAGGAAGCGCCAGCCGCTGGCATAGAGGAACACCGGAAGGCCAACGACGAACCACACATCGCGCGCGCCGAACAGGAAGATCCGCGCGGCAGCCAGAAGATTGACAGCTGGCGATTTGGCGAAAAGCTCTTTGACCGACTTTGACGATCCGGCTTTGCCGAGTTGCGCGGGCAGCGATGCCATGCCGGCGATCAGGATTACCGCGAGGAAACCCGCCATCAGCCACAGCGCGCCTTTGAACCCTGCCACTTCAAGCAACAAGCCACCTGCGAAAAACCCGATACCCTTCATCGCGTTCTTCGAGCCGGTAAACCAGGCGACCCACCGGAACAGTTGCCCGCTGCCTTCCGACGACGTCGCCTTGATAGCCGACTTCGATGCGGTCTTGGTCACGTCCTTGGCGATGCCTGCGATGCCCTGCGCGGCCACCACCCATGCCACGGCGCCGGCCGCGCTCCATCCGGGATCGAGTGCCGAAAGCATCAACAGCCCGGCGATCTGGAGGATTTGACCGGTGGCCAGCATCCGCGGAATGCCGAACCGCGACGCAAGCCATCCGCCGCCGAGATTCGCAGCGATGCCGGCTGCCTCATACAGCAGGAACAGAAACGCCAGCGTGAACGGGCTGTAGCCCAGATGAAAGAAATGCAGCAGCACGAGCATCCGCAACGCGCCGTCCACCAGGGTAAATCCCCAGTAGGAAGCGGTGACGATGATGTAATTGCGGAGCATGCGTCAGGCTCCAGCGTTCAGGACGATGCTGGCGAGATCGACCATGCGGCAGGCATAACCAACCTCGTTGTCGTACCAAGCATAGACCTTCAGCATACGGTTGTCGGTGACCATGGTGCTGGCTGCATCGACAATCGAACTGCGCGTATCGTTGTTGTAGTCCGAGGACACGAGCGGGCGCGTTTCATAACCGAGAATGCCGGCCAGCGGTCCGGCCGCAGCTTTGGCGAACAGTGCGTTGACTTCCTCGGGCGTGGTGTCGCGCTCCAGCTCGAACACGCAGTCGGTCAGGCTCGCATTGAGCACCGGCACGCGGACCGCGTGGCCGTTCAGCTTGCCCTTCAATTCCGGATAGATCAGCGCGATCGCGGTGGCGCTTCCGGTGGTGGTCGGCTGCATCGAAAGCATCGCCGAACGCGCGCGCCGCAAATCCTTGTGCGGCGCGTCCACCACGACGTTGGTGTTGGTCGGGTTGTGGATCGTCGTGATCTGGCCGTGCCTGATGCCGAACGACTCGTGCACGACCTTCACCACCGGGGCCAGGCAATTGGTGGTGCAGGACGCGGCGGTAAGCAGCCGGTGGGCGGCCGGATCGTACAGCCGATCGTTGACGCCAACCACGATGTTGAGGGCTGCGGCATGTTTCACGGGAGCCGCGACAATCACCCGCTTCACGCCGCGATCGAAATAGCCCTGAAGCTGGTTGGGCTTGAGAAACTTGCCGGTGCATTCCAGCACGACATCGCAGCCGAGATCGCCCCACGGCACGTCGCCGGGCGCAGCCGCGGCGCTGAAGCCGGAGCGCTTGTTGTCGATAATGATGGCCTGGTCGTCCTCGACGCCGAACGAGCCGTGCCAGCGCCCGTGGATGCTGTCGAACTCCAGAAGGTGCGCGGTTGCCGCCGCGCCGCCCTTCAGTTCATTGACATGAACGATATCGAGGCGGTTGGCCGCGCGCGGGTCGCCCGCCGCGCGCGGCACCCCGCCGAACGCCGCGCGCATGGCAAGTCTGCCGATGCGCCCCATTCCGTTGATTCCAACGCTCATTTTGTATTCCGCTATGGAGCCGTTTTGACCGTGTCGCCGATTTCGTCGAGGCGTGCTTTCAGCGCCATCTTGTCCAACGTCGCGAACGGCAAGCTGGTGAATATTTCGATGCGCCGCCGGATCATGGCGTAGAGTTCATTGAGCAACGTCGCGCGTTCGGTCGGCGATCCCTTGAAGTCCGCGGGATCGGGAAGCGGCCACGCCCCGGTGACGAATTGCTCGCCAAGGTCCGGACAGGTCTGGCCCTGCGGCGTGTCGCAGAGCGCAATCACGAAATCCATGCGGGGCGCGCTCGGCCCAGTGAATTCATTCCACGATTTGCAGCGCAGCCGCGATACATCGTGCCCCATGGCCTGCAATCGTTTGATGACATCGGCCATCGGCGCGGTCGCCGGATCGGAGCCGGCCGAATAGCCGCGGAATTTTCCCCGGCCGATTTTCTCCAACAGGACCTCGGCCATGATCGAGCGGGCCGAATTGTGCGTGCAGAGGAACAGCACGTTGAACGCGGGCGTCATGGTTTGCACCTCGTTGCCGTCGTCGTTGGCGGGGATCAGCCGGGCGATATCGCCGCACAGGTCCGGCCGGCCGTTGCAGCAGTCGCCCGCGAGAAACTTCACCAATCCGCGAAACGCTTTGACGTCCGCGCGGTAGTTCATGGCGCGTCCGTCGCGTTCCACCTCGACCAGCCCGGCCCGGCTCAGCACGCCGAGATGCGTGGACATGGTGTTGTGCGGCACGTCGCAGAGCCGCGCGAGTTCGCCCGCCGGGATAGTTCCTGGATGCGCGGCCAGCAGCCGGCGAAACACCGCGAGCCGCGTGGGTTGGGCGAGCGAGCCCAGTCCGTCGATGGCAAAAGCTTCGTCCATGGTTCTCGAAACGCCGTTCCTGTTGCGCGCCACAGCTGGAAAAATTCAGCCGTCCCGTGCTGCCTATCATTCTCGTATCACAAACATATGACATACGTCGATATGTCCCGACATATTGAAAATCACACATTTGGAGGATTGGAAATGGCTCAGCGCGTGCGTTGGACGGCTGGCGCGGCTTAAGCTCTGGCTCTGGCCGGTCCGGTGAATGCGGCCGAAATCACCGGTGCGGGTTCGACCTTCGTGTTTCCGATCCTGTCGAAATGGTCGGCCGAGTACGGCGCGCGCCAAGGCGTCCGGGTGAACTATCAATCGATCGGCTCGGCCGCGGGCATCACGCAAATCAAAAACGCGACGGTGGATTTCGGCGCGTCGGATGCGCCGCTCAAGCCAGCCGAACTGGGCAAGGTCGGCATGGCACAGTCCGCTGGTGATCGGCGGCATCGTGCCGGTGGTGAATATCGAGGGGATCAAGCCGGGCCAGATCCAGTTCACCGGTCCACTGCTCGCCGACGTCTATCTCGGCAAGATCAAGAATTGGAACGACTCCGCCATCGCCCGGATCAATCCGGATCTCAGGCTGCCCAACGCGGCGATCACGGTCGTGCACCGTTCGGATGGCTCGGGCACGACATTTAACTTCGTCAACTATCTCTCCAAATCGAGCCCCGAATGGCGCGCCCGGATCGGCGAGGGCACCGCGATCGAATGGCCGGTCGGGGCCGGCGGCAGGGGCAACGAGGGCGTGGCCGCCTTCGTGCACCAGACGAAAAATTCGATCGGCTACGTCGAATACGCCTACGTGCTGCAAAACAGGATGACGTTCGGCCTGGTGCAGAACAGGTCCGGCAAGTTCATCAAGCCGGACGCCGCGAGCTTTCAGGCTGCGGCGGCGAGCGCCGACTGGCAGAAGGCGCAGGACTTCTATCTGCTGATGACCGACGCCCCCGGGGAAGCCGCTTATCCCATCGCCGCCACGGCTTTTGTCGTCATGCCGAAGAAGCCCAGGGATCCGGCGCGTTCAAAATCCGCTTTCGAATTTTTCCGCTGGGCGCTGGAGAACGGCCAGAAGCAGGCGAGCGACCTCGACTACGTTCCGCTTCCGGCCGGTCTCGTGCAGCAGATCGACGGCTACTGGAAGTCGGAGTTCGCGGTTACGAACTGACCGTACCAAGCTGCCGCTGGCCGTTGTGCTTAGCCGCAGCAACGGGCCTTTGCTTTTTCCTTCACCGCGACCGGCTCCGCGGAGCATCCGCAGCCGGACGCGCCGGCGGCTTTCGCCTTGGCATCATCGACACAGCACGCGTCGGCTTCGGCGGGCGCAGGGCCACCGCAGCAGCCGGATTCCTTTGTTTCGCCGGTAGCCCTGAAACTGGTGTTGCAGACTCCCGTTTCGGGAAGCACAAGCTGCACCGCATTGGCGGCGGGCAGATCGCCCGCGATATAGGCCGCAACGGACCGCACCTGTTCGTAGCCGGTGGCCATCAGGAAGGTCGGCGCGCGGCCGTAGCTTTTCACGCCAACGGCAAAGTAACCGGGTTCGGGATGCGACAATTCCCTGTAGCCGTGCGGCGGCACGCTGCCGCAGGAATGCAGGTTCGGGTCGATCGCCGGACCGAGAGCCTTGGGCGATTCAAGCCACGGGTCGAGGTCGAGGCGCAGTTCCCGCGTCATGTCGAGATCGGGGCGCTGGCCGGTGGCGACCACGATGCGGTCGAACGGGCCAAGCTGCACTGCCTGCGTTCCTTTCCAGCCGCCGACGATGACGGCGCCGTTGGCCTCGCAAACACGGTCGGCGGCAAATCCGGTGACCAGCTTCAACCGCTTGTCATCCGAAAGCGCCTTGAGGTCGCTGCCAAGCTTTCCGCGCGCGGGCAGCCGGTCGGCCGCGCCGCCGCCGAAAACCCGCGTCAGGTCATCGCCGCGCAGCGCCCAGGTCAATTCCATCAGGCTGCTGGTTTCCGCGAGGCGGGCGAGATCGAGCAACACGTTTGCCGCCGAATGTCCGCCGCCGACCACCAGCACGCGTTTGCCGGCATAGAGCGCACGATGGGCCCCGAGCACATCGGGAATGCCGTAGGCGATGAACTCGGACGCAGCCGTTTCGCCGACGGCCGGGAAGCCGGACGCGCCCATCGGATTCGGATTCTGCCACGTGCCGGACGCGTCGATGATCGCGCGGGCCTGATCCATCCGCAGCGCGCCGTTCTGCACCAGCAGCGAAAACGGCCGATCATCCCGGCCACGCGTCACCACCTTGCCGATGCCTTGGCGCGAGATCGCCTTGACGGTGGCTTTGGTTTCGATGACGGCGCGCATTTCCGGCGTGTCCGCGAGCGGACGCAGATAGGCTTCGTACAGATCGCCGCCGGTCGGCATGGTGTCGCCATGCGGCTCCTGCCAGCCGTGCCGTTTCAGCAGCGCCTTGGCCGCACGATCGGCATTCAGGCTCCACGGCGAGAACAGGCGCACATGCGCCCAGTCGCGGACGTTCGCCGCAACCGTGTCGCCGGCTTCATAGACCTTCACCGGGATGTTCCGGGCGATCAGGTGGGCCGCAGCCGCCAGGCCCACCGGGCCTGCGCCGATGACGGCAACCGGATGGTGATTGATGCTCATACGCGCTCCCTCACTCGCTTTGTAACGGCGGCTGGTTTGCAGGCAGGTGCCGCGCAATCGCTCGCGGCGCCCTGGCAGCAGTTTTCGGTCAGATAGCCGACCAGCGCGTTCATCGCGTCGTAGCGCGCCGCATAGATCATCGAACGGCCTTCACGCCGCACGGTGACAAGTCCGGCTTCCCGCAGCTTGTCGAAATGGAACGTCAGGTTGTTCGGCGAAATGCCCAGCCTCGTCGCGACTTCGCCTGCGGGCATCCCTTCCGGTCCGGCCTGGACCAGGAGCCGGAAGGTGTCGAGGCGGTTTTCCTGCGCGAGCGCGGCGAGACCGGCGATGGCCTGGGGCTTTTTCATATTTCAGTGTTTATCGAAATATCCGGTCGCAGGCAAATTCATTTCCATGATCATTGAAATGAATTTCGCTGATGTTCGGAGCGAAGCGCCATTGCGCCGTGGCGGGTTGGTCGCCGCCGCAACCGATTTTGTCCCGCACGCACAAGGATGTGAGACCAGCCGGCCAACGCAACGTGTTAGACCGCGGCAATCAAAGAGGGAAAGCGTCATGAACAGAATCATGTTCGCAGCAGCCGGCCTCGCGCTGTTTGGGTTCGTCCAACCCGCTTCGGCGATGATGTGCGGCGCGGGCCAGCAGGCGCAATCGACCGGCAATACGGTTTCAAGCGGAATGATGTGCAGCCCCAGTCAGGCAGCCGACGATCCGATGGCCGACAAGCCCAAGCAGGGACCACAGCAGTCGACCGGCATGTGCCCGTGCTGCCGCAACATGGCGATGATGCGCGGTGGCGGAATGGGCGGCGGGATGCAGCACCACAACATGCCTGGCATGGAGATGCCGAAAAACTGAACGGTTCAGGATGACTAAATTTCGCGGCCCTGAGGAGCGGCTGAATCAGCACAACCGGACTGCGGATAGCCCATGACCCTCAGCCGCCGCACGGTTCTACTGTCGCTCGCCTCCGTCATGACCGCCGCGCAAAAGAGCAACGCGGCCGGGCCCACGGTGGTTGTGTCGAAGGACCCCAACTGCGACTGCTGCCGCGCATGGGCCGAACATCTGCGTACGTCAGGGTTTGCGGTCGAGTTGCGCGACGTGACCGATCTTGGCGCGGTGAAGACCCGGCTCGGCGTGCCAAGCGACCTCGCCGCGTGCCACACGGCCGAGGTCGGCGGATACGTGATCGAGGGACACGTGCCGGCAAGCGCCATCAAGCGACTGCTTCGCGAAAGACCGTCCGGGAAAGGACTGGCGGTGCCCGGCATGCCGGTGGGCTCACCGGGAATGGAAGTGCCGCGCGCTGAGCCCGAAGAGTACACGGTCGTGCTGTTCGGATTGGGCCGCCGCGACTATGCACGCTTCAAAGGCGGCCAGGAGATCGTCGCGGCTGCCCCGAAACCGGCGCGTTGAGCCCGCCGGTTGGGTGCGCGGGCCAAGCAGGCGAATTGAGACGCCCGCGACCGGAAACGCCTTCTATGCTACGCCGCCCGCACGCGGTTGAAGAAGTTCGTGACCTTGGCTTCGAGGTCCTGCGCGCGCGCCGACAGCCGCGCGGTCCAGCCGCCGATATCGCCGATCGCCCGCGCGGAGTGATTGGCCGCCTGCTCCACCGACCTGATCTCGACCGAGGCCCGCGCCGTATTCCCCGCCGCGGTCTGGATGCTGTTGGCGATCTCGCGCGTGGTCGCGCCCTGCTCGTCCACCGCCGCCGCGATCGAGGTCGACACCGAGGTCAAGGCGTGAATGGTGCGGCCGATCGAATCGATCTCGTGGACCGCGCCCTTGGTCGCCTCCTGGATCGCCGCGACCTGCTGCGAAATCTCTTCGGTCGCGCGCGAGGTCTGGTTGGCGAGCGCCTTCACTTCGGCGGCGACCACCGCGAAGCCCTTGCCCGCCTCGCCTGCCCGCGCCGCCTCGATGGTGGCGTTGAGCGCAAGCAGGTTGGTCTGCGCGGCGATCTTCGAGATCAGCCCCACCACCGAGCCGATGCGCTCCGCCGCATCGTCCAGCGAGCGGATCGCGTGGTTGGTGCGTTCGGTATCTTCCACCGCCGAACGCGCCATCTCCATGCCGCGTGCCGCCTGCTGGCCGATCTCCTCGATCGAGCTTGAAAGCTCCTCGGTCGCAGCCACCGTCAGGTCGACGCTCTGGCTGGTCTCGGTCGACGCAGCCGACGCCGACGCCATGCGGCGCAGCGTGTCTTCGGTCACCTGCTGCACGGTGGTCGACGTCGTGCTCAGCGAGCCGGTCGCCTCCTTCAGCGCCTCGATGACGCCGCCGATCGCGCCGTCGAACTCGCGGATGGCTTCGTCGATCACCTTGCGCCGCGCCGAGGTCGCGTCACGCACCCGCTGGAGATAGAACGTCGAGGTGGTGGCAAGATCGAAGAAGACGGCCTGCGAGAGCACGTGGACCTTGTCGGCGATCTTCCACGGCGCAAAGCGATATCGGTGCTTCAACACGGCGACGGATATGCGCAGCACCGCCGCGGCGGCGTTCATGCGCGCGCGGCCTTCGAAGCCGAGTTCGGACTCCAGGTCGATGGTGTTGCGGCAGCACTCCAGGTAGGGCTCGGCGAATTCGGCCTTGAGCAGCTCCTTGTATTGCGCGACCTCGACGCGCCGGAACTCGTCCGAGTTCCGCCGGTAGACCTCGGCGACCTGCGGCAGCCGCGCGGCGCCTGCGATCACTTCGTCGATGGACAGACGGAGATGCGGCTCGAGCAATGCCGACAGTTCGCGCAGCGTCTCCCGCGCGCGGTCGTCAATCGTGTAGTTCGCCAACCGGGCGGCCAGTTCCGGGGCGACAGGCGGCAGGGCCATCACGCAACCATGAGTGGACGATCAATGCGTAGATATAGAGCCAGAAAGGTTGTCCGAGCCTTAATGGCGCATAATCGCAGCCGTCGGGCGCTGCACTGACGCCGCGTTCCAAGGCACCGTCTGCCTTATGGGACGTTGACGCCGGTTTCCCGCCCGCGGCGCCACGACGGCTTGCCCGGAGCCGGTGGTGGGCCACCGGCCGACTTCCGCGTCCGTTGCGCGTCGCGCAAGGCCATCGAGCGCACCCGGCCGGCGTCACAAGCCCTGTCCCGCCATGCGGGCGCGGCAAATCTCCGCAGGCATGACGGTCAAGTGACCACGACCTTCACGGCGGTTGCCCATCAGGGGCAAGGCGCATAGGCTTTGCGAACGCCGGATCGAGCGCACGTCGCCGCCGGTGCAGTGGTGGGTCGGGTGTCGTGGCAGCGTCGGCAGAAGAGCGGATCCGGCAGCTCACGCAGCGGATGCTGCGCAAGAAGCTCTATGTGATCCTGTCCAAGGGCGCCGCCACCGCCGAACAGATCGGCGCGGTCCTGCCGCAGCATCTCGAATACATGATCGGGCTGGAGAAGGCCGGCGCGCTGTTCGCCTCCGGCCCGTTGACCGCGCCTGCCGGCGCGCCGGCCGGCGACGGGCTGACCATCCTGCGCGCGGCGAACGAGGAGGAGGCGCGCAAGATCGCGTTGGCCGACCCGTTCGTGATCAACAGGCTCCGCAGCTTCGAAGTGCGCGAGTGGACGGTGATGGAAGGATCGATCGGCGTGAAGGTGAACCTTTCGGACCAGACGCTGGAGTTCGCCTGAATAAACTGACCCGAAGAACAAGAATACTTGGTTCAGCAAGACGTGTTGGCTTAGGGAGTGCAGATGCAGACTGTTGGCTTCGTCGGTGTCGGCAAGATCGGCCTGCCGATCTCGGAAAACCTGATCAAGAGCGGCTTTCGGGTGCTCGGCTATCGCCGCAGCTCGCTCGCGGATTTCGAAAAGATCGGCGGCGTTCCGGCGAAGTCCCCGGCCGAAATCGGCAAGCAGTGCGACGTCGTGCTCTCCTGCGTTCCGTCGCCGGAAGCGATGGACGAGGTGGTCAACGGTCCGGAGGGCCTCATTCATTCCGCAAGGCCGGGACAGATCATCGTCGAGCTCGGCTCGCATCCGGTTCCGGAAAAGCAGAAGCACGTCGCGACGCTGGCCCAGAAGGGCGCGGCTTATCTCGACGGCGAGGTGAGCGGCACGCCCGGCATGGTGTCGGCGCGCAAGGCGGTGATCTATCTCGGCGGCGACGCGGACGCTGCGAAGAAGGTGGAGCCGGTGGTCAAGGGCTTTGCCGACATGTGCCTCTACTTCGGCCCGTTCGGCGCCGCGACCAAGGTCAAGCTGATCAACAACCTCCTGGTCGCCATCAACATCGCCGCGACCGCGGAGGCGATGGCGCTGGGGCTTAAGGCCGGTGTCGACACCGACCTGATGATCAAGGCGATCGCCAGCGGCAGCGGCGGCTCGACCCAGTTCGGCATCCGCGCGCCGTGGATGGCGCAGCGCAAGTTTCATCCGGTGCAGGGACAGGCGGCGCTGCTGTTCCACTATTTCCACATGATCGAGCAATGGGCCGACGAGACCGGCACCGCGACCCCGCTGCTCGACCGCGCCATCGAGCTCTACCAGAAGTGCGTCGACATGGGCCTCGGCGAGTCCCATGACGTTGCCGTGATGATCGACGTGATCAATTCCCTGCCGAGAAAGTGAAGCAATGATTCAAAAAGACACCCGCCAGATGGTCCGCGTGAAGAAGATCGCTCACGCGACCTATGAGACGCCCGACCTCGACCAGCAGGTCGAGTACTACACCGACATCCTCGGACTCAATCTTGTCGCCAAGGAAAAGGACGCGGCCTACCTCGCCTCGACCCTCGACCATCATTCGGTGGTGCTGCGCAAGGGCGGCGCTGCGCAATGCGTGCGGCTCGGCTTCCAGGTCGGCCCGGACGACGACCTCGACGCCTTCGAGAAGCAGACGGACGGCGCATGGCGTGAAGACGCGCCGGCTGAAGGACCCGGAGCCGACGATCTCCGACATGGTGGCCTTCGAGGACCCGAAGGGCACGCTGATGGAGGTGTTCAAGCGTCCCGAGCCGCAGACGCAGAAATTTCCAATCAAGGGCATCATCCCGCACAAGATCGGCCACGTCGCGTTCCATTGCGTCGACGTCAAGCTCGTCACCAGGTTCTATTGCGACGTGCTGGGCTTCCGCGAGTCCGACTGGATGGGGGACTTCTTCTCGTTCCTGCGTTGCGGCACCGACCATCACACCATCAATCTGATGGGCACCGGCAGCAACCGGCACTTCCACACCGCGTTCGAGCTGCGCGACTGGAGCCACATGCAGTCGGCGTGCGATTTCCTGAGCCTGAACGGCTACAAGCTGATCTGGGGCCCGGGCCGGCACGGCATCGGCCACAACCTGTTCTGCTATCATCGCGGGCCGAACGGGCTGATCACCGAGCTGTTCGCCGAGCTCGACCGATGAACGAGGATCTCGGCTACTTCGAGCCGCGGCCCTGGCACCGCGACCGGCCGCAGCGGCCGAAGGTCTGGGCCAAGGATCCGAACGCGTCGAACTACTGGGGAATCATGCCGACGGACGAAATGCACAAGTGAACGTCAGGAGACTGAGCGACAAGGGCGCGAGCGCAACGACGCTCCGCCCACAGGGAGGACACGATGACAAAGCTCGTTGGGAATGCGCTGCGCGCATGTGCCGCGGCGTTGATCGCAGGTTTGCTCTCGCTGTCCGGCGCATCCGCGCAGGGCGGCAACCCGATTCGTATCGGGGTGGGCCTCGCGCTGACCGGCGCGGGCGCCGCCCCCAGCAAGGTCATTCAGACCTCGCTCGAACTTTGGCGCGACGACGTCAACGCCAAAGGCGGAATACTCGGCCGCCCGGTGCAGCTCGTCATCCTCGACGATCAGAGCACGCCGGCCAACGTGCCGAACATCTACACCAAGCTGATCACGGTCGACAAAGTCGACCTGCTGCTCGGCCCCTACGGCACGAACTTCGTCGCGCCGGCGATTGCCGACCATCATCCAGAACAAGAAGTTGACGATCAGCTTCACGGCGATCGGCATCAACGACAAGTTCAACTACGACAAGTATTTCTCGATGGTCTCGGTCGGACCGCAGGGGGTCAACGCGTTCTCGATCGGCTTCTTCGATCTCGCGACGAAGCAGAGCCCGAAGCCGCAGACGGTGGCGATCCTCGCAGCCGACGCCGAGTTCGCCCAGAGCGCCGCCCAGGGCGCGCGCGAGGAGATCAAGAAGCACGGCTTCAGGCTGGTGTATGACCAGAGCTATCCGCCGTCGACCACCGACTTCGCGCCGGTGATGCGCGCCATCCAGGCGGCCAATCCCGACATCGTCTATATCGGCGCCTACCCGCCGGATAACGTCGGCATCATCCGCGCCGCCAACGAGATCGGACTCTCGCCGAAGATGTTCGGCGGCGCGATGATCGGCATGCTGGTGACGCCGATCAAGGTGCAGCTCGGGCCGATCGCGAACGGCTTGCTCGTGAGCGAGAACTTTGCGGCGGCCGCCGCGCCGAAGATCCCCGGCTCGTCCGACTTCCTCAAACGCTACAGTGAGAAGGCAGCCGCCGCGGGCATCGACCCGCTGGGCTTCGCCTGGGGGCCGTTTGCCTACGCGGCCGGCCAGACGCTGGCGCAGGCGGTGACCGAGACCAAGAGCCTCGATCACGACAAGCTCGCCGCCTACATGAAGAAGGCGAGCTTCAAGACCGTGGCCGGCGACTTCTCGTTTGCGGCAAACGGCGAGTGGTCCAAGACGCGCCAGGTCTGGACCCAGATCCAGAACGCGCAGCCCAGCAATCTCGACCAGTTCCGCGACGGCAAGGCGCAGCCGATCGTGTGGCCGCCGGAGGATGCGACCGGCAAGCTGATCTACCCCTACGGCGAGGCGAGAAAGAAGTGACTTGACGCGGGCGCACCGCCCGCATGGGAGGACGATGATGAACGGACGTCGCAATGCGCTGCGGTCGCTTGCCGCAGCAACGCTGGTGAGCCTGATCGGGCTTTCGGGCGCAACCGCCCAAAGCGGCCCGCCGATCAAGGTCGGCGCAGGCCTCTCGCTCACCGGCGGCAGCGCGCCGGCCGGCAAGATGCTGCAGGCCGCGATCGACATCTGGCGCGAGGATGTCAACGCCAAGGGCGGGCTGCTCGGCCGGCCGGTGGAGTTCATCTCCTACGACGACCAGAGCACGCCCTCGAACGTGCCGGGCATCTACACCAAGCTCATCACCGTCGACAAAGTGGACCTGCTGCTCGGCCCCTACGCCACGAACTTCGTGGCGCCGGCCATGCCGACCATCATGCAGCACAACAAGATGACGTTCAGCCTCACGGCGATCGGCATCAACCGGCATTTCAACTATCCGAAATACTTCTCGATGGTGTCGGTCGGGCCGGACGGCGTGAACGCCTTCTCCAAGGGCTTCTTCGAGATCGCGTCGCAGCAGAAGCCCAAGCCGCAGACGGTCGCGATCCTCGCCGCCGACGCCGAGTTCGCCCGCAGCGCCTCCGACGGAGCCCGCGAGGAGTTGAAGAAGCACGGCTTCCGCCTGATCTACGACCAGAGCTACCCGCCGCCCACCACCGATTTCACCCCGATGGTGCGCGCCATCCAGGCGGCCAACCCCGACATCGTCTACGTCGCGGCCTATCCGCCGGACAACGTGGGCATCATTCGCGCCGCCAACGAGGTCGGCCTGTCGCCGAAGATGTTCGGCGGCGCGATGATCGGCATGCTGATCACCCCGATTCGCGTGCAGCTTGGGCCGGTCGCCAACGGCCTGGTGATCTCGGAGACCTTCCTGCCGTCGCCGAAGCTGAAATTCGCCGGCCTCGACGACCTGATGAAGCGCTATCAGGCCAAGGCGCCTGAGCTGAAGACCGATCCGATCGGCTACGCGTTCGTGCCGATGGGCTATGCCGCGGGTCAGATTCTCGCCAAGGCCGTGACCGAAACGAAGACCCTCGATCACGACAAGCTCGCCGACTATGTGCGCAAGAACAGCTTCGACACGGTGGTCGGACAGATTTCGTTCGGCAAGGACGGCGAATGGTCGGCGGCGCGCCAGTTCACGACCCAGCTCCAGAACGTGCAGGCGAACAATCTCGACCAGTTCCGCGACGGATCGAAGACGCCGGTTCTGTACCCGCCCGCCTACAAGAACGGCGACATCATCTATCCCTATGCCGACGCGAGGAAGAAGCCGTAGGCTGACCGCTCAACAAGCCGCCGCAGAGATGCGGCGGCTTCGTTCTACCATGTTCCCCGGATCGGCTCGCTTCGTTCGCAAAGAACGAATCGCTTCCGCTTTCGAACTCGGATGCGCGCGCGGAAATTTTGTCTTAACGCGCCACACGGCCCGCGCGAAAGCCTGCATCATTCGCGTCCGCTCACGCTTCCTTCATGAAGAACGAAATCGGCGCTATGAGCGCGCGAATTCACTCACAAAAAATCTTTGTTAAGCTGATCGTTCGGATCGTTCGCGCAAAGTTAAGCGGAAAATGAACTCGGTTCCCTCAATCGTCCTGCTTTGTTCACAAATTCCGAATCGGTTCCATGCAGGAACCCGATTCGCACGGCAAAATTTTCCGTTAACACGAAGGCTATCGGCCGGGACTCGCAACACATCACTTGGCTCAGATGACTTGGCTCAGATGACTTCGCTCAGATGACTTGGCCTAAATCACTTGGCCAAGGCCGGCTCGCGGTTCGTCGCCTTGAGAACCTGCGGCCGCATTTCCATGCTGGTGGCCTTGTCCTGGATCGGCGGGCGCGGCAGCTTGGCCGTACCAGGCTCCATGACAAACGTGTAGTCGAGCGAGAACCACGGATCCTTCACGCCCGGCGCCGGCGGCTTCTCGTTCTCGTGACGAACGTAGTTCCCGAGCAGCCGCCTCGTCACGCCGAACTGCACGTCGGTCTCGATATTGGGATCGTCCGGCAGATAGACCTGCGAGATGTGGGTCTTGTAGCCTGGCTTGTAGATCAGGAAATGCAGGTGCGCCGGCCGCATGTTGTGCCGGCCCTGCGCCTTGATCAGGTCACCGACCGGCCCGGTGATCGGGATCGGATAGCCCGCCGGCTTGATGCTGCGGAACGAGAAATGGCCGTTCCTGTCGGTAGTGAACTTGCCGCGCAGGTTCATGTCCGCCTGGGTGGGATCCTGGTTCTCGTAAAGCCCCTCGGTCGAGGACTGCCACACGTCCACCTCGGCGTCGGCGACCGGCTTTCCATCCCGGTCGTTGACCTGAATGTTGCAGAACAGTTCCGGCCCCGGCGTCGGCGAGCGCACGATCGAGCCGCCGCTTTCGGTGCGCGGCGAATCGAGCCGCCAGAACGGACCCAGCAGATTGGCCGTGGTCTCGGTCGCGCCATTGTTGCCGTTGTTGAGCAGGCACACCAGCGTCGAAACCCCGAGCGAGCCGGACGCCAGAACCGCCTCGTTGTGGAACGAGTTCGAGCTCTGGCCGATGGCGTTCACGTAGGCGCAGGCCTGGTGAAACTCTTCCTCGGTCAGCTTCGCCTCGCGGACGAAGGCGTGCAGGTGCTTGACCAGCGCCGACATAACCTCGCGGAAGCGCGGATTGGGGGCGCGCGCGATCTCGCTCAGCACCGCGCCTGTGACCTGATCCGGACCTTCGATGATCATGGGCTGTTCTCCTGGACTTCAGGCCGGCCGCAAGGCCGCCGCCTGCTGTATTCCGTCCCGGAATTGATATGCTCCGGAACCCGATTGCTCAATCCCCTCATCCTGCCCCCGAATTTCCACGAGTTGAAGCATGGCGCCGCACCGCATCGACACCCACCACCACCCCTATACGCCGACCTACATTGCCAAGACCGGCGACGTGCTCAGGCACACCACCCATGCCTTCTACGACCGGCTCACCAAATGGCACCCGGACCAGGCCATCGCGGCGATGGACAAGAGCGGCATCGCGGTGTCGGTCCTGTCGATCTCGACGCCCAGCGTCTGGCTCGGCAGCGCGCAGGCGTCCCGCACCTTTGCCCGCGAATGCAACGAGGCCGCCGCCGAAATGCAGCGGGACTACAAGGGCCGCTTCGGCCATTTCGCAGCCCTGCCGCTGCCGGACACCGACGGCTGCCTGCGCGAGATCGAGCACTGTTATAACGAGCTCAGCGTCGACGGTTTTGCGCTGACGACCAACTACGTCGACAAGTATCCCGGCGACGATGCGTTCGCGGCGGTGTTCGACGAGCTCGACCGGCGCAAGGCGGTGGTCTATTTCCACCCGACCGCGGCAAGTTTCGCGTTCAATGTCATTCCCAACATTCCGCCCCCGACCATCGAATTTCCGTTCGACACCACGCGGGCGATCACCAGCCTGCTGTTCGGCGGAACGTTCCACCGCTGCCCGAACATCCGGTGGATCTTCTCGCACGGCGGCGGCGCGCTGCCGATCCTGGCCAGCCGGCTCGCGGGGCTTGCCAAGAACCGCCCGGAGCTGAACGCCCGCGTGCCGAACGGCGTGATGCACGAGCTCAGCAAGATCTATGTCGACGTGGTCGGCGTCACGACGCCAGGCGCACTGCGTGCGGTGCTCGACATCGTGCCGATGTCGCATCTCCTGTACGGCTCGGACTTCCCGTTCTGGGACCCGGATATCACCATCAAGGGGCTGGCGGGTCTGAAGCTCTCGGCCGCGGATCTGCAGGCGATCGAACGCGACAATGCGCTGAAGCTTTTGCCGAACCTGCCGCAGTAGCGCGCCAAGGACTCGGCTCTTTCCCGGCCTCACCCTGAGGAGCATTGCGAAGCAATGCGTCTCGCGGCACCTGCGTGGCCGCCTCTATCCTTCGAGACGCCGCTTCGCGGCTCCTCAGGATGAGGCAGGGTGAGACTGCCTTCGACGAAGAGAGCTCACATCGTCCGCTTCGGCGCCGTGTGCAGAAGCTCCTGCAACTGCTGCTTCCAGAGCTTCGCCATGCCGGTCGTGGCATGGCCGCGGGTGTCTTCGCTGGCCGGGATCAGATGGAGCCTGCCGTTCTTCACGCGCTTCAGCTCGCGTTCCAGCAAGCCGGTTTCCGGCGGGTTGCGCTCATCGTCCGCCGCATTGATCGCCAGCAAGGCCGCCTTGATCTTCTCGAGCCCCGGCGCCGCGTTGTAGTCGCGCGACGAATCCCATTGATAAAGGTAGTCGTTGGCGTCGGCGTTGAACGGCGCCGCCAGCCGGTCGTTCAGAAGCTTGTCGGCCTTCTCGCGGGTGGGCGCGGCCTTCTGCAGGGCCAGATTGCCGCCGTTGGTGGCGATCGCAAAGAACACCGCGGCGGCGCGGAAGGCCTTGGGCTGTGTCGTGTAGTTGCCGTCCTTCCAGTCCGGATCGTTGCGCACGGAGTTGATGATCATCCGCCGCATCATCCAGTTGCGGCTCGACATCTCGGTCGGCTGCGACGCCATCGGCACCAGCGCATCCATGAAATCGGGATACGCCGAGCCCCACTGCCAGACATGCATCCCGCCCATCGAATTGCCGATCACCAGGCGCAGGTGCCTGATGCCGAGGCCTTCGGTAACCAGGCGATACTGCGCCAGCACCATGTCGTCGTAGTTGTAGCGCGGGAATTTCGTCTTCAATCCGTCCGATGGCTTCGACGATTTTCCGGCGCCGAGCGCGTCCGGCAGGATGATGAAATATTTCGTGGCGTCGAGCGGCTGACCCGCGCCGAACAGCTCACCCGCGAAAGCAGGTGTCAGCATGCTGCGCGCCGAGCCCGCGGTGCCATGCAGCACGAGCACCGGCTGGCCGGCAGGCTCGCCGATGGTGGTGTAGTGCAGCTTCACCTCCGGCATCACCTCGCCGGTGTGGAAGCGGAAATCCCTGGCAACGTAAGAGCCTTCCTTCGGCGCGGGATACTCCGCCGCAAACGCGGGGAGCGTGACAAGGCACAGCACCGCACCGATGGCGGCACGCCGCACGCCGGCCGGCATCATGACGATCCTCCCTGTTCCTTGTCGCGCATGCCGCCCAGCAGCGCGCTGCCCTGGTTGAACGGATAGAGCGCGCCGGTCGCGGTCGCGAGCTCGACCACCGTGTGCAGCTCTTCCCAGCTTGCGCCGGCGCGGCGGGCCGCCTGCGCATGCGCCTGCGCCGCGATCTGGTTGTGCTCGACCAGCAGCATCCCGAACAGGATGAGCTGGGTGGTCTTCATGTCGAAGGTCTGGTTGTAGAACGCCTTGCCGCGCAGCCGTTCGGCGTCGCGCAGGAACTCCGGGTTCATGTCGGAGGAAAAAGCGAACCGCCCGCCGGGCAGCGGCGGCAGCGAGCCGAACATCTCGACATAGCTGTCGCGGAACTTCACGAGCTCCGGATCGAGCTCCTTCTTCTTTCCACTCATCATTCCACCTTGATCTTTGCGTCGGCGATGATCTTTCGCCACTTCGGTTCTTCCTTGCGGACAAACGCGGTGAGTTCCTCCGGCGACCCCACGATCGGCTGGAACATGAAGCGCTCGACGAACGATTTCTGGAATTCCGGGTCGGCGAACAGCGCGCGGATCTCGCCGTTGATCTTGGCCACCGTCTCGGCCGGCATCCCGGCCGGCCCGAACAGGCCGAACCACGACACGCCCTCGTAGCCCGGCACGGTTTCCGCCACGGTCGGAATGTCCGGCAATTGCGGAAGGCGCTTGGTGCCGCCGATGGCGAGATATTTGATCTTGTCCGCCTTCCAGAGCGGCGCGCCGGATCCGGCGCTGACGAACATGATCGGGATGTGGCCCGCGACCACGTCGTTGGTTGCGGGCGCCGCGCCCTTGTAATGCACCGCCTGCAGCTTGATGCCGGTCATGTTTTCCAGGAGCGCCATGTTGAGATGGCCGCTCGAGCCGATGCCGTAGGTTCCGTAGTTGATCTCGCCCGGCTTGCTTTTGGCGAGCGCGATGAAGTCCTTGACGTTGTTGGCCGGGAACGAGGGATGCGCGATCAATCCGTGGTTGATGATCATCAGGCCGCTGATCGGCGTGAAGCTCTTGTAGGGGTCGTAGGGCAGCTTCGGATAAAGGCTCGGATTGGCGACGAACGTGCCGTCCGGCGCGACGAACAGCGCGTGGCCGTCCGGCGGCTGGTTGGCGATGTATTCGGCGGCAAGCTGGTTGTTGGCGCCGGGCTTGTTCTCGACCACCGCCTGCTGCCCCCAGGTTTTGCTGAAGCGCTGCGCCAGCGCCCGGCCGATGGTGTCGGTGACGCCGCCCGCCGGCGCCGGCGTGACGATGGTGATGGTCCGGCTCGGATAGCTCTGCGCCACGGCGGGCACAGCGGCCGTTCCGCAGGCTCCGAGCACAAGCAATGCGGCAAGCGGCCCAGTCATAAGCGTCCTGGTCATATCGGCATTCCTCCCGGGCAGTGCGTGTTGTGGTTTGGATGCAGTATCTGTCATTTCCATCCGACTGCCTATGGCCCGCCAAGCGGATCAGGTTCGCTCGCTTGATCGCGCTGGCTTGATCGGGCTGGCTTGATCGTTCTTGGGCCGCGACCCTAGAGTGCGCCGGGGAGCGACGGACAATGCCGGGAGTTGCGTGATGAGTGCCGCCAATCAGGTGATCGTCGTCGGCGGCGGGATCGGCGGGCTTTCCGCGGCGCTGGCGCTGTCGCGCAAGGGCATCCCGGTTCTGGTGCTGGAGCAGGCGCCGGAGTTCAAGGAGATCGGTGCCGGCATCCAGCTCGGTCCCAACGTGTTCCGCATGTTCGAGGTGCTGGGGCTCACCAAGGAGATGTTCCACTGGTGTGCGTTCCCGGAGGGGCTGGAGTTTCGCGACTCCATCACCGCCGAAACCATTATCGACATGCGGATCGATCAGCGCTTCCACGCCAAGTACAACGCGCCCTACGGCGTGATCCATCGCGCCGACATGCTCAATGTCATTCTCGACGCCTGCAAGACGTCGAACCTGATCAAGCTCGTCACGTCGCAGAAGGTCGTCACGATCGACGACGATGGATCGGCCGTCACGGTGAAGACCGACACCGGCGAGATCTACAAGGGCGCGGCGCTGGTCGGCTGCGACGGGTTGTGGTCCACGGTGCGGGAAAAGATCGTCGGCGACGGCAAGCCGGTCGTGTCCGGCCACATCGCCTATCGCGCCGTGCTGCCGACCGCCGAATGGCCGAAGGAGTACCGCCTGCCCAAGATGATCGTCTGGTGCGGCGAGAAGACCCATCTGGTGCATTATCCGCTGCGCCGCGGCGAATTGTTCAACCTCGTCGTCGTGTTCCATTCCGACCGCTACGAGGAGGGCTGGGACACTTATGGCGACCCCGCAGAACTCCATTCGCGCTTTGCCGACAAGTGCGAGCCGGTGCGCACGCTGCTGCAGAAGGTCAACGCCTGGAAGATGTGGGTGCTGTGCGACCGCCCGGCGATCAAGAACTGGACGGAAGGGCGCATCACGCTGCTCGGCGACGCCGCGCACCCGATGCTTCAATATCTGGCGCAGGGCGGCAACATGGCGATGGAAGACGCCGTGTGCCTCGCCAACCAGATCGAAGCGAGCGGCAAGAATTACGGAGCGGCATTCAAGAAATATCAGGAGCTGCGCTACCTGCGCACCGCGCGGGTGCAGCTGATGGCGCGCGTGTTCGGCGAGATCTATCACGCGAGCGGCGTCAACCGCGAGCTGCGCAACAAGCTTCTGGCCGACTGGAGCCGGGAAGGCGCGATCGACATGTCCTGGCTCTACGGCGAGCAGCCGGAATTGCCGAAGGTCGGCACCATCCCGCTGCCGGCGGTGACGCGGCTCGACAGCTGACAAGAACTTTCAAATTCAAGGGAGAACAACGCCCATGGCGAAGCTCGACGACCTGCTGGAAGACCTCGTGACCGCGAACCACGTGCTGGCGAAGCTCGGGATCGTCGATTCGTTCGGCCACATCAGCGTCCGCCATCCCGACCGGCCGGATCGCTTTTTCCTGTCGTGCTCGCGGGCGCCCGAGCGCGTCAAGCGCGACGACATCATCGAGTTCAATCTCGAATGCGAGGCGATCGACGCCAAAGGCAAGAATCTCTACACCGAGCGTCCGATCCACGGCGGCGCCTATCAGGCGCGGCCCGACGTGATGTCGGTGATCCACAATCACAGCCCGGGCGTCATTCCCTACGGCATCACCGGGCACAAGATGCGCCCGCTGATGCACATGTGCGCCACCATCGGTCACGAGGTTCCGATCTGGGACCAGCACACCAAGTTCGGCGACACCGATCTGCTGGTGCGCACCATGGACCAGGGCCGCGATCTTGCGAAAAAGCTCGGCAAGGGCGGCACCTGCCTGATGCGCGGCCACGGCTGCGTGGTGGTCGGCCCGTATATGCGCCGCACCGTCTACACCGCGATCTATCTGGAGCTGAACGCCAAGCTGCAGATGCAGGCCGAGGCGATGAGCAAGAAGGTGAAATTCCTCACCAAGGGCGAGGTGAACAAGGTCATCGAAACCACCTCGCCGGCCAACGTCAATCGGGCGTGGGAGAACTGGTGCCGGATGGTGGACCGGCCGTACCGGGAGTCGTAGCTCTCTCCACTCGTGTCACGGATGCGATGCAGCGCAAGCGAAGCGCAGCGGTGCCATCAGCGCGTTTACGCGCGACGTGCTGCGCTGCGCCCGGGACACGCACCTACACCGGCCCGAAATTCGGCGGCGGCACGCGGCGCTTCGAGGCCGCTTCGTAGGCCGAGGCGATCTTCAAGAGGACGTCCTCCTTGCCGGGCTCGGCGCGGAAAACGAGCGAGAACGGCAGGCCCGGCGCGGGGATCGTGGTCGGCTGGTCGGACGCCTTCGACACGTAGCGCTTGCCGTCCGGGGTGAGCTGGTACACCGGGTCATAGGCCGTGGTCACATAGCCCGCCGGGATCAGCACCTCGGTCAGGCCGGCGTTCGGACCGCTGAGCGATTCCGGCCGCAGATTGCTGGCGATGTCGTACTGATACGCGTGCCCGATCAGCCCCGGCGGCCACGGCGTGTGCAGCCGCACCAGCGCATCGAGCTTGTTCTCCAGGATCACCATCATGTCGGCGCGGCGCAGAAGCTCGCGCAGCATGATCCGCTCGTTGACGCCCTGGCGCCTGCCGTGCGGGTTGCGCGGGTCGGCGACCTCCTCCCAGTTCTTGAACGCGGCGCGCTGGTCGTCGCCCCAGAATTTGGAGCGTGCGTTGAGCGCGGCCCAGTTCGTCAGCGTCTCCATGAAGCCCTTCGCCTGCCAGTCGGCGGCGCGGCGTGTCAGGTACTGCGAGATGTGGAACCGGAAGGCCATCGCCATTTCCTGGTTCTGGATGGTGGCGAGGTCGAGGTTGCGCGGCGGCGGAATGCGCCCTTCGGCCATCTCCACGCAATAGTCGATCGGCTGCATCGTACCGGAGCCGAAGAATTTTCCCGGTGCGAATTCGGTCGAAACGATCGCCGCGGCGAAATCCGGAAACACCGGCGTGCCGTCGGCCTTCACGCGGAACAGCAGGTCCGGCATGAACACCGGCACCAGCCGCGCCAATGCCTTGCGATGATCGACCGTCATCTGCTCGACGGTGGCATCGGGCGTCCAGAGCGGGTCCCCGGACTCCACGAGCGTCACGCCGAGCTGCCCGGCGAGGACATCCTTGATCTCCTTGGTCACCGCCGCGACGATCGGCTGTTCGGTTTTCGAGCCCGGCGGAACCGTCATCGATTCCCGCAGCACGCCGAGCCGCATGCCCTTGAGCGCGCCCTGCCCGCCCTCGCCCTTGGCGTGCGCCGCATAGGGCGTGCTCAGCACCGAGGAGCGCGGCACGGTCGTATAGACGTCGCGCGGGTCGTAGTAGCCGTTCTCCGGGTCCTTCAGCGCATCGAGAATCTTGGCGCAGTCACCGATCTTTCGCGCGTGAATGCCGGTTCGATCGCAATAGATGTCCGCGCCGATCGCGCCGCCGTCGAAGCCGAGCATCGCCTTGTGCGGCAGGATCAGCGCCACCGCGTTGTGGTTGGACGGCCCGCGGCACGATGCCCGCGTCTCCTCGCCGAGGCTTGCCATCACGAGGTTGGCGCTGACCGACACGCCCGAGCCGGAGCTCGAGCCGAGCGAGGCGGAACGCGTGGTGTCATACGGGTTCGCCGGATTGCCCGCCCAGGTGCTGCGCTGATAGCCGAGCGTCGACGGCAGCACCTTGCCGGGCTTGTGCTGCCCGCCCGGATCGCCGGCGCGGCCGTTGTATTCGGTGTTCACCGCCTTGGCGAAGATGATCGCGCCCTTGTTGCGAAGCTGCTCGACCAGCACATGGTCGCGCGCCGGAAAATCGATGTCATAGGCCGCGTCGCCGCCGCCGGTCGAGCGCATGTCCCTGGTGTCGAACGGGTCCTTGAACGAGAACACCACGCCGTACATCGGCATCTTGCCGAGATCGGGGTTGCGCCCGAACTGCTTGTCGAGCTCGGCTGCGCGCTCCAGCGCATCCGGCTGCCGGCGGAACATCTCGCACACCGGCGGCGCGTTCGGCGGCAGCGGGCCCTGCGACGGATGCCTGTCGAACTCGCCCCAGCACGTCACCGAGCGTTCGCCGCGGATGTTGAGCGTGCCGATCGCGTTGAGCTGCTTGCCGTTCGGCACGCCGACGATCATGCCGAACTGCTGCTGCACGTCGGGCTTCGACGCGGTCGCCTCCATGCGGCCGTACTCGATCGGCGGTCCCTGGTACTTGTCGAGATCGGGCAGGATCGCGGACGCCTTCACGGTTTCGGCAGGAAAGCGCAACGCCGCGCCGGCCCGAACGACACCCTTCGCTTCCGGCGCGGTACCGCCGTCCTGCGTCACGAGCAGGCTTGCCACGCCGTTATAGGCGCGCACGCGGGCGAGATAGCCCTGCACCACGGCGGTGACCGTCGTCCGTCCCTCGCGGATCGCCGCATGCAGATCGGCGATGGTCGCTTCTTCGAGCTGGAATGCTTTGATCGACGAACCGGCCGCGTCGTTCATGGGCAACTCCCACATATCGTCATGGCGGAGAGCCTAGCAGCGCATCGCTCCCATCGCACGGCCCGATCCATGCGCTGGGCGCAGACAGCCTCTTGCGCAGACAGCCTGAGACATTGTTGCTCCTTGTCTCGGCTTCCGGGGCCCGGCGAACGGCGCTATCGTCAGTCGCCGGCTGACCGAACCCAGAGATTCACAATGAAAAAGCAATGCTTCGTTGCGGCGCTCGTGAGCTGCGCCGCCGCCTTCGCCGTTCCGAATGCGGCATCCGCCCAGGGCTATCCGACGCGGCCCATCACCTTCATCGTCCCCTACGGCGCGGGCGGCCCGGTGGACGTCCTGGCCCGGGCGCTCGCCGAGCCGATGCGCCAGGCGCTCGGCCAGTCGGTCGTGATCGAGAACGTGGTCGGCGCCAACGGCACCATCGGCGTCGGCAAGGCCGCGCGCGCCGCTCCGGACGGCTACACCGTCAGCATCGGCAACTGGCCGTCGCACATTACCAACGGCGCGATCTACAACCTGAACTACGACATCCAGAAGGATCTCATCCCGGTCGCGAGGCTGCCGCAAAACCCCTACATCGCCGTGGTTCGCAAGGATTTCCCGGCCAACACGTTCCAGGAGTTCATCGCCTGGCTGAAGGCCAATCCGGACAAGGCCACCGAGGGCACCGCGGGCGTCGGCTCCGGCCAGCACATCAGCGGGGTCTACGTGCAGAAGATCACCGGCGTGAAATTCCAGTTCGTGCCGTACAAGTCGGGCTCCTCCGAGATCATCCGCGACATCACCGCCGGCCATCTCGACTTCACGTTCGACCAGGCGATCACTTCGCTGTCGCACATCAAGGGCGGCAACGTCCGCGCGCTGGCGGTGACGTCGGATAAACGGCTGGATGCCGCGCCGGTGATTCCGACCGTGGACGAAGCCGGCGCGCCGGGCACCTACATCTCGACCTGGTACGGGCTCTGGGTCCCCAAGGGGACGCCGCAGGAGGTGGTGGACAAGCTCGGCGCCGCGGCGCGCGCCGCCATGGCCGACCCGGCCCTGCGGCAGCGGCTCACGAGCCTCGGCCAGCAGATCCCGCCGCCGGAGCAGCAGACCGCCGCAGCCCTTGCCGCCCACACCAAGGCGGAGGTCGACAAGTGGCACGCCATCATCAAGGAAGCGGGCATCAAGGTGGAATAGGTTCGCCTTCGGCGCGCCGAAGTTTTTGCGGGATGACGACGGGACGCGGTGTAAGCTGCCGCGTCCCGTTTTCTTTGCAGGCGCCGGAATGGCCTTCTCCACCGTCATCGTCGAGACGCTCGGCCCGGTTCTGCGCCTGACGCTGAACCGTCCGGAGCGGACCAACGCGCTCAATCAGGCGATGCTGGGGGAGATCAACCAGGCCCTCGACGACGCCGAACGCGATCCCGCGATCCGCGCCGTGATCGTGCGCGGCGCAGGCACGGCGTTCTCGTCCGGCTTCGACCTCAAGGAGCAGATGGAGCGGCGGCCGCAGGGCGTGGAGCAATGGCGCCCGGTGCTGCGCAAGGACTTCGACACGGTGATGCGGTTCTGGCACTTCCCGCGCCCCACGATTGCGGCGGTGCGTGGCCCCTGCCTCGCCGGCGCATGCGAGCTTGCGCTCGCCTGCGACATGACAATTGCGTCCGAGGACGCTTTTTTCGGAGAGCCCGAGTTGAAGTTCGGTGCGGGAATTGTCGCCATGATCCTGCCGTGGATCGTCGGACCGAAGGCCGCAAAGGAGATCATTCTGATGGGCGAGGATCGCGTGCCGGCCACGCGCGCGCGCGAGCTTGGCATGGTCAACCGGATCGTGCCGGCGGACGAGCTTGACGAGGCCGCGCTGACCATGGCGAAGCACATCGCCGCCATCGACCCCAATCTGGTGAAAGAGACCAAGCGCGCCATCAACCGCGCGCTGGAAGCACAGAATATGTTGCCGGCACTCGAAGAGGCTCTTGCCATCGATCTCGCCATCGAAGGCGCGGGCTCGCCGGACAAGGTTCAGTTCTTCGACATCGCGCGGCGCGACGGGCTCAAGGCCGCGATCGCGTGGCGTGACACACGTTTCCCAAAGCGTAGTCCATGACGGCGCTGGCTCATCTGCTGACGGATGCGCTGCGAGGCGCGATCGGTCCGGTCGAAAGCACAGCGGACGCGGCGCAGACGCCACAGGATCTGTTGTCGGCCGGCCAGCGCGTCGCGCAGGCACTTGCTGCACAACACACGCGCCCCGCCGAACCGGTGCATGTGCGCATCGGCAACCGCCCGTCGGATCTCGGCGCGCTGCTCGGAATTTGGAACGCGGGCGCGGTCGCCGTTCCGGTCCACGTCTCGGCGGCGCCCTCCACCGTGACATCGCTTCAACGCGCCACCGGCGCACGGCTGCTGGTCGACGGTGACCGGATCGGGACTATCGGTGACACGCCAGCCGCCGAGCGTCCGCTGCTGAAGGACGCAGCGCTGGTGATCTTCACCTCCGGCAGCACCGGAATACCCAAAGGCGTGGTGATCGGGCATCAGCGGTTGGCCGACAAGATCGCCGTGCTCGACCGGCTGCTGCAATTCAACAGCCGCGACACGGTGCTGGTACCGCTGCAGCTCACCTTCATCTTCGGGATGTGGGTCTGCCTGCTGGCGCTGCGCGCGGGCGGAAAGCCGATCCTGATCCCGCGATTCTCCATCGAGGCCCTGAGCAGCGGACTTTCGCGCGGCGCGACCATCCTCGCAGGCGTGCCGTCGATGTATCGCGCGCTGCTAGCCGACACGTCGTTCCGGATGCCCGGACTTCGGCAAGTCCTGACCGGCGGCGAGGCGCTGCCGAAGCCGCTGGCGCTCGCGATGCAGCGCGCGGCGCCGAACGCCGCTCTGTACGATCTCTACGGCCTGACCGAAACCGGCTCATGCGATTTCGCCGTCGGTCCCGCCGACCAGCCGGACGGGCTCGGTACGATCGGCGCAACCACCGAAGGCGTTTCGTTCCGTATCGCGACCGCGGACGGCCGCGTGGCCGACCCCGGCGAGGGTGGCGAGCTTTGCGTCCGCACGCCCTATGGCATGCTCGGCTATCTCGACAATCCGCAACTCACCGCGCAGTCGTTTCCCGACGGCTATTTCAACACCGGCGATCTGGCGCGCGTCGGCCCGGGCGGGCGCGTGCAGCTCATCGGGCGCAGCAAGGACATCGTGTCGCGCGGCGGCATGAAAATCGCGCCGCTGGAGATCGACAACCTGCTGGCCGAGCATCCGGGCGTTGTCGCGGCGCTTTGCGCGGGCGTGCCCGACGAGCGGCTCGGCGAATGCATCCACGCGGTGGTCGTGCCGCGCCCCGGCGCCGATCTCACCGCCGGGATGCTGCGCGCCTGGATGCTGGAGCGCACCGAGAAGTTCAAGGTGCCGGACGTGTTCCACTTCGCCGAAGCGCTGCCGGCGGGCCCGACCGGCAAGGCCGACCGCCGCGGCGTCGCGAAGCTGATCGGCGAGCGCGTCAGATAAAGGCGGCGCACCGTCAATTGCTCGCTTCCACCGGAAGGCTCGCCAGCGCCCGCAGGCCCGGCCGTTCGCGCCAGCGGATCCGCTCCTCCGGCAAAGCGAGTTGCAGGTTCGGCCAGCGCTCGAACAACGCCCGGATGGCGCATCGCGCTTCGATGCGCGCGAGCTGATGGCCGAGGCAGAAGTGAATGCCGGTTCCGAACGAAAGATGACGGTTGGGCGCCCGCTTGAAGTCCAGGCGTTCGGGATTCTCGTTCGCCGCCGGGTCCATGTTGGCGGACACGAGCATCGCCATGATCCTCGTGTCCTTGCCGAGCCGCACGCCGCCGAGATCGACATCACGGCGCACGATACGCGGCTTTGAGAACTGCACCGGCGACACGAAGCGCAGGAACTCCTCGACGGCAAGATCCAGGCGGTCCCAGTCTTGTTTAAGCCAATCGCGGAGCTCCGGCTTTCGCAACAGCTCGTAAACCGATCCGCCGATCAGATGCGTCGTGGTTTCCGAGCCCGCGCCGAGCAGCAGAAACACCATCGCGACCATTTCGCGCGGACTGATGCGGCTCCCTTCCTTCTCCACGCGGACCAACTCTGCGATCAGCCCCTCGCCGCCCTGTGCGCGCGCGGCATCCAAGCGCCGTTCCAGATAACGCTTCATCGACATCAAGGAGGGGATCAGGCCGAGGAAACCCACCGCGCTGGTCAGACGGGTAAAGCCTTGCATCCAGGCGATGAATCTCGGCCTGTCCTCCCGGGGGAGCCCGAGCAGCTCACAAATGACCGAGAGCGGCAACAATCGAGAATACCGCGCGACCAGGTCGGCCGGGCTTCCCTCGGCGAACAGCTTGTCGGCAAAGTCCTGCGCCAGCGCGAAGATGTGTGGTTCCATGTCGAGAATGGCGCGGCGGCGAAACGCTTCGTCGACGATCCCGCGGAGCCGCGTGTGGTCCGGCTCGTCCATGGTCAGCATGTTGTCGGCCACTGTGCGGATCAGCCCCGGCATCCACCACCGGAGCCCTGCGACGGCGCCGTCCTTGCGCAGCGTGAAGGTCTCGCTGTCCTTCAGCATGCGGCTGGTGGTTTCGAAGGTGGTCGTGATCCAGACCTTTCCGACGATCGGGAACCTGACTTCGACCACTGGCCCCGCCGCACGCAACCGCGCGACCGCAGCCGCAGGATTGCGAAAGAACTCCTGACTGGTGAGGTCAACCAGCGCTGCCATCGCCGCCTCTTGCAAAAGACTTGCGGTAGATCGGAATGCTTTGCAGCGGGCGCAAGGCCTCACATCATGGTCACGTCACCGGCAGCACGTTGGTGTACTTCACCTGCTCGAGCGCAAAACTCGATTCGATCGACGCGATGCCCTCGACACGCGTGAGCTTCTGCTTCACGAAGCGCTCGTAGGCGTCGAGGTCGGGCACCACCACGCGCAGCCAGTAATCGCGCGAGCCGGTCATCAGGTAGCACTCCAGCACCTCGGGCCAAGCCGCGATCGCCTTGGCGAAGCGATTGAGCGATTCCTCGCGCTGCTTCTCCAGCTTGATCGAGACGAACACGCTGACCGGCAGGCCCACTGCGCGCTGGTCCAGCACCGCGACATAGCGCGAGATCACGCCGTCGCGTTCGAGCATGCGCACGCGGCGCAGGCACGGCGACGGCGACAGCCGGACCTTCTCCGCCAGATCGTTGAGGCTCATCCGGCCGTCGGCCTGAAGGTGCTCCAGGATCTTGCGGTCGATGGCATCCAGGCTCCGCTTTGGCATATAGCACCTTCCAGAGGCTCATTATTGGCAGATTACGCTAATCACCAACATCAGAATAGTGTGAATTGGCAGCCAACGCCCCTGCCCTTGGCCGAAGATGCCGGCTGGTAGGCCATTCGATGAGGCCAGTCATGAGCCATCCGATCTCAGCTGCCAATCTTGCCATCCTGGGCGAACTCGAACGCAAGGTGCTGTGGCTGGCGAGCTGGACCATCCACCACGCCAATCACCTGCGCGAGAGCGCCGACGGCCTGAAGGTCGGCGGACACCAGGCCTCGTCGGCCTCGCTCGCCACCATCATGACCGCGCTCTATTTCCATGCGCTGCGGCCGCAGGATCGCGTCGCGGTGAAGCCGCACGCCTCGCCGAACTTCCACGCGATCCAGTATCTGCTCGGCCAGCAGACCCGCGAGAAGCTCGAGAACTTCCGCGGCTACAAGGGCGCGCAGAGCTATCCCTCGCGGACCAAGGACACCGACGACGTCGATTTCTCCACCGGCTCGGTCGGGCTTGGCGTCGCGCAGACGCTGTTCTCGTCGCTGGTGCAGGACTACGTGCGCCTGCACGGCTGGGGCCTCGACCGCCCCGAGGGCCGCATGATCGCGCTGGTCGGCGACGCCGAACTCGATGAAGGCAACATTTTCGAGGCGCTGCTCGAAGGCTGGAAGCAGGGGCTGCGCAATTGCTGGTGGATCATCGACTACAACCGCCAGAGCCTCGACGCCGTGGTGCGCGAAGGACTGTGGGAGCGCTACGAGCAGCTGTTCAAGAACTTCGGCTGGGATGTCGTGATCCTGAAATACGGCTCGCTGCAGCAGGCCGCGTTCCGCGAGCCCGGCGGCGAGACGCTGCGGCAATGGATCGACCGCTGCCCGAACCAGCTCTATTCGGCGCTGGTGTTCCAGGGCGGCGCAGCGTGGCGCAAACGCCTGCTCGACGAGATCGGCGATCAGGGCGCGGTGACGAAGCTGATCGAACAGCGCAGCGACGTGGAGCTGGCGCGGCTGATGAACAATCTCGGCGGCCACGACCTGCCGTCGGTCATCGAGGCTTTCGACAGAATCGACCACGACCGGCCGGTCTGCTTCATCGCCTACACGGTGAAGGGCTTCGGCCTGCCGATCGCCGGCCACAAGGACAATCACGCCGGCCTGATGACGCCTGCGCAGATGGAGACGTTCCGGCAGTCGATGGACATTCGCTCAGGCCAGGAATGGGAGCCGTTCGAAGGCTTGCGCGCGAGGCAAGAACAGATCGACGCATTTCTCAAGCGTGTGCCGTTCGCGCAAGGCGGGCCGCGGCGGCTGAGCGCGCCGCAAATTCCGGTGCCCGACGAGCTCAAGGTTTCGATCCAGCCGGAGATGTCGACGCAGTTCGGCTTCGGCGCGATCCTCAACGAAATCGCGCGCGAGAAGACGGCGCTGGCCGAGCGCATTGTCACGACGTCTCCGGACGTGACGGTCTCGACCAATCTCGGCCCGTGGGTGAACCGCCGCGGGCTGTTCGCGCGCGAAAGCATAGCTGACACGTTCAAGAGCGAGCGCATCGCCTCGACGTTCAACTGGGAGTTCTCGCCGAAGGGCCAGCACATCGAGCTCGGCATCGCCGAGAACAACCTGTTCATCACGCTCTCGGCGCTCGGCCTCTCGCATTCGATCAATGGCGAACGGCTGCTGCCGATCGGCACGCTGTACGACCCGTTCATCGCCCGCGGCCTCGATGCGCTGAACTACGCCTGCTATCAGGACGCGCGTTTCATTTTGGTCGCAACGCCGTCCGGGCTGACGCTCGCGCCCGAGGGCGGCGCGCATCAGTCGATCGCCGAGCCGCTGATCGGGTTGTCACAGGATGGCCTTGCGGCATTCGAGCCGGCCTTTGTCGATGAGCTTGCCGCGATTATGGGTTTCGCGCTCGACTACATCCAGAAGGACGGCGACGGCGAGGCCTCCGAGCGCAACTGGCTGCGCGACGAGACCGGCGGCTCGATCTATCTGCGGCTCTCCACTCGCCCCGTCGAGCAGATCAAGCGGACCATGACGCCGGAGCTGCGCCAGGGCATCGTCGACGGTGCGTACTGGCTGCGCGAGCCCGGCCCGAACTGCCAGGTGGTCGTGGCCTATACCGGTGCGATCGCGCCCGAGGCGATCCAGGCGATCGGCCTGATCGCGGAGGACCGCCGCGACGTGGGCCTCCTCGCCATCACCTCGGCCGACCGGCTGAACGCCGGCTGGAACGCGGCGCTGCGGGCGCGCGAGCGCGGCTTGGTGCACGCCCGCTCGCACATCGAGCGGCTTCTGTCGCAGACCACCGCGAACACGGCGCTCGTCACCGTGCTCGACGGCCATCCGGCGACGCTCGGATGGCTCGGCGGCGTGCTCGGCCAGCGGACGCGGCCGCTCGGGGTGGAACACTTCGGCCAGACCGGCTCGCTGCAGGACCTCTACCGGCACTACGGCATCGACGCCAACGCCATCGCGGCCGCGGCGCAAGCCATCGCGCCGGGCCGCCCGATCCGGCATTTACGCGCGCTCGGCTGATCAAATCTGCGGCAGCGCGGCGCTTCGCCAAATTGACTTTTGACCGACCGCCCGGCAATCAATGCCGGAACAGGCCTTGGGCCTGATGTCAATCGCTTGAGGGACGCCATGACGAACCATCTCGCGCCGATCGCTGCCGCGATTGCCCTGCTTGCCGCAGCTCCCGCCCACGCACAATCCGCGGCGGACTATCCGAACAAGCCGGTCAAGATGGTCGTCACGGTGCCGGCAGGCGGCGGCGTGGACACCGTCACACGGATCATGGCCGAGCGGCTGCGCAATGTGCTCGGCCAGCCCTTCGTGGTCGAGAACAAGGGGGGCGCCGGCGGCAACATCGCCGCCGATTCGGTGTTCCAGTCTCCGCCGGACGGCTACACGCTGATGGCCTCGCAGCCCGCGCCGATCACGACGAATGTCGTGCTCTACAAGAACCTCAGCTTCGACCCCACCGCGTTCGAGCCGGTTGCGATCATGTCGTCGGCGCCGAACGTGCTGCTGGTCAAGGGCGACTTCCCGGCCAAGACCGGCCAGGAGTTCATGGCCTATGTGAAGGCCAACCCGGGCAAGCTGAACTACGCCTCGCAGGGCCCCGGCACCACGTCGCATCTCACGGCCGAACTGTTCAACAAGTTGACCGGCGCCAATCTCCAGCACGTTCCCTACAAGGGCACCGGGCCGGCGCTCAACGACCTGGTGGCCGGCCATGTCGACCTGATCTTCATGCAGTACGAGGCCGCGATAAAGCTGCACGAGGGCGGCCGGGCGCGCATCCTCGCCGCCACCACCGAAAAGCGCATCCCCGCCCTGCCCAATATTCCGACGATGGCGGAGCTCGGACTGAAGGACTTCGTTTCCGACACCTGGAACGCGATCAGCGCGCCGCCCAAGACGCCCGCACCGATCGTCGCCAAACTCAACATCGCCATCAACGACGTGCTGAAGAGCCAGGAGGTCCAGGAGCAATATCGCAAGCTCGGGCTTCAGATCGGCGGCGGCACGCCACAGGACATGGCAAAGATCGTCAAGGCCGACACCGCGCGCTGGGGCGCGGTAATCAAGGAGGCCAAGATCCCGCAGCTTTAGGCAGGCCGGCAGCGAGACCGGAGACTTTTCTCCAGGCGCGCAGCTTGCCTGTGGACTCTGCCGCGGCCTGATGTGCGGGCTCGCCCCGTCCGCTTACAATCGCGATCGGGCGCGAGACGATCATGGACACGAAACCAGAACAGCGCAGCGTTGACGGCGAACGCGAGCACTTCATTCCCGTCCGCAAGATCGACGTCCTGAACGCCCTGGCCGATCACGGCGCGCTTCACGTTGCGGCGGATCGCGACAGGTTCCGCCGGTTCTGCCGCCTGCTCGGCGCGATCTATCACTATGAATACCACGACCAGCTCGAAAGCCTGCGCGACAGTTATTTCTATTTTGACCCGGAGAGCGACGGTCATAGCCGCGCCGATTCGGCGACCCTCGAACGCGCCTACCGGGATTTGGTCATTGCGCTGACGGGCGCGCTTCACGACGCCAATTTCACCGAGGTCGCTCACGAAGAGATCGAACGCGCGCATCGCGACGATGCGCTGGTGCGAGTGAAGATCCACGCGTCGCTCGACAACTATCGCGAGATCCGGTTCTTCCGCCGCGGCAGCCACAAGGAAACGGTCGACCTCCGCAAATGGTTCGGGTTTCGCAGCCGCGAGGTCGAAGTCCACGTCTATGACGACGTCGTCATGCTGGTCACGGTCAAGGAAACCGACCCCGGCCCGAAAAACGGCAAAGCCCCCCGTTCACGCAAAGCCACGCTCCGGCCGGGAGCCGTGCTGCTGAAATACTTCCAGAACATCGCAAGCGCCGACCTCAATGCCCTGTTTCCGGATGTCCGCGTTGTGATGAGCCTGCGGGATCAACTCACGCTCGGCGTCCCTGCGCTGATCGGCGGCATCCCGATCCTGCTCAAGCTTGCCTCGACGCTCACCGTGCTGTTCCTGATCGCGGGTTTCTATCTGGGTCTTTCGAACTCGGTCCGCGACGAGGAATGGGCCGGCGCGCTGGCGGCGCTGAGCGGCCTCGTTGCACTCGGCGGTTTCTTCTTTCAGCAATGGATCAGATTCCAGCGCCAGACGCTGCTGCATCAGAAAGCGATTTCCGACACCATCTATTTCCGCAATGTGAACAACAATGCAGGTGTCTTCGACTTGGTCATCGGCGAGGCCGAAGATCAGGAATGCAAGGAGGCGTTCATCGCCTACTATTTCCTTCTCGTGTCCGATGCGCAGCTCACCGCCGAAGCACTCGACCGGCGCATCGAAGGCTGGTTCAAGCAGACATTTGGAACCGATCTCGATTTCGAGTGCCGCGACGCGCTGTCGAAGCTCGAGGGGCTCGATCTGCTCCGGCGCAGCGACGACCGCCTCTCGGTCCTGCCGCTCGACGAAGCGCTCGTCCGGCTCGACCGCGCCTGGGACGACTTCTTCACGATTCCCGGCAAAAGCTGACGGCCTGTCTCAGGCCGGACCGGCTGCCGATGCTTCGCCGCCCACGGCTTCCGCGACCGCCCGCTCCAGCGCACCCAGTTGATACGGCTTCAGCAGGATCGCGAATTTTTCCGCTGCGGCCTTCTGCGCGGCGTTGCTGTAACCGGTCGTCAGTAGCACCGGAAGCGACGGGTATTGCGCGCGCAGCGTCCGCGCGAGCTCCACGCCGTCGATGCCGCCCGGCATGACGATGTCGGTGACCACGAGATCGAACGTCTCGCCCGAGGCGAGAAGTTTCAGGGCGGGCTCGGCGGCGCTGGCGTGCTTCACCGTGCAGCCGATGCTGTCGAGCATGGCCGTGGCGGCCTCGGCAACGTCCTCATTGTCTTCGACCAGCAACACTTTGCTTCCCCGCCTGAGCGTGCTCTCGCCCGCTGCGAATCCGGCGGCGGCCGGTTCGGCGCGCCGCAGGAACAGCGTCACCGTGGTCCCCTCGCCGGGGGTGCTTGCGACCGTCACCGCGCCGCCGTTTTGCTTGGCGAAGCCGTAGACCTGGCTCAGGCCCAGCCCGGTGCCGCGGCCCACGTCCTTGGTGGTGAAGAACGGCTCGAACACCCGCGGCAGGTGCTCGGCGGCAATGCCGGCGCCGTTGTCCTGCACGGACAGCGCGACGAATTCCCCCGCCAGATGATCGGTCGCCGGATCGTCGGCCTGCAGAATCCGGTTTTGCGTCCCGACCGTCACCCGGCCTCCGCCGGCCATGGCGTCACGCGCATTGAGCACGATGTTGACGAGCGACAGCTCCAGATCGCCGGCATCGGCCTGAACCGGCCAGGTCCCGGCGGAGATATCGCCGGTCAACTCAATGCCATCCGGCAACGACGGCTTGAGCAGATCGACGAGCTTCGCCACAAACGGCCCAAGCTCGATCGATCTCGACTGAACCAGCCTTCGGCGGGAGAACGCCAGGAGTTTCCGCGTCAAGGCCTCGCCGTTGCGCGCAGCATGCTCGATGGCCGAAATCTGCCGGTCGACGCCCGCGCCCGCTGCCTTCCGCTTCAGGAGCTCAGCGTTGCCGCTGATCACCATCAGCATGTTGTTGAAGTCGTGGGCGACGCCGCCGGTGAGTTGGCCCAGCGCTTCCATTTTCTGGGACTGGCGCAAGGTCTGCTCGACAAGCTGCCGGCGCGCGACCTCGCCCTGCCATTGCTCGACCAGCCGCTGTTCGTTGCGCACGCGCCGCAACGCCAGGAGGCTCACGGAAAACAGCGCCACGGCGGCGGCCACCGCAAAGGCGCCGAACAGCAGCAGATCGAACAGCCACATCCGGCGCAAGCCCGTGAGGCTCAGCCCGTAGCTGACATAAACCGGATAGCTCCCCACCCGCTCGATGCTGTAGAGACGCTCGACGCCGTCCATTTCCGCGACATTCCGGGAAACCGAGGCTCCCGCGCTGATCGCCCGCATGAAGCCGCTCGCCGGCGACATCTTCGACGATCCGGTCGTCGCCGGTGGCTGCCGGATCAGCACCGTCCCGTCGGCGCGCACCAGCGTGATCGAGTTTTCCTCGACCGAAGTGATGCCGCGATAGAACTCGGAAAACCGGTCGAGCGACACTGCGACGGCGATCACGCCGTCAAAGCGACCGTCGGGCGTCAACCGGGCGCGCGCCACGACCATGACGCGATTTCCGGTGACCCGGCCCGTGACGGGTTCACCGATGTATGTTCCGACCGGCACCTGTTTCAGGCCGGTGAAATAGGAGCGGTCCGACAAATCGGTGGTCGGCGTGGGAAATACATTGGAAACGCTGGCGGCCATGCCGTCGGGGCCCATGACGATGATCGATGTCACCAGATGCTGCCGCCGCGAGAGCCGGCCGAGATAGCGCGCCACGTCTTCGGAGGCGCGCACCGCATCCCAATCCATGTCCCTGATCCGCTCCTCGATCTGGTCGATGATCACCTCGTGAGCTTCAAAGACCTTCAGCGCATGCTCGCGCAGGATTTGCGCCGTTCGTGCGCCTTGCTGGAGGGCCTGATTGTAGGTTTCTCGCCAGTCGAACCAGGCCGCACAGGCAAGAACCACGACAGGGCCAACGAGGGAAACAACCAGCAGCCACTGCAGAATCCGGATCGCCCCGCCGGCGGACCCGCCGAGCAAATGCAAATCCGTCGCGTCTGCGTTCGGACCAGTGCCGGAGCTTCGCTGGAGCATCGATCCCGCCACCGTTAGATCGAAAGCGTCACATTCATCGGAACAGTTTTGCCGACTCGCGCCGCACAGCCGGCATCATAGCGGCATCGGCCGGAACACGAACCCCGAAATTGCCGGCCAATCCATCTTGATGCAGCCGCAATCCGGAACGCAGGCGTCCAGCGCGCTGCCGCGATTCCTCGCAAAAACAGGCGTTTATCTATCGCGCGGAATGCGCGACAGTGCCCCCGAACCTGCCGCCGGAAACCAATATCCGGGGCGGATGGAGGAGAGCAAACGCATGCCGACGCGCCGATGGTGCCTGACCCTGCTGGCCTTTGGACTGGCCCTCGCGGCCGCAACGCCGGCCGCGGCGCAGAGCGACTATCCCAACCGGCCGATCACGCTGATGGTGCCCTACGCGGCCGGCGGCGGCAACGACATCATGGCGCGTGTGGCCGCCGACAAGATGGGCCCGTTGCTCGGCCAGCAGATCGTCATCGAGAACCGCGGCGGCGCGGGCGGCTCGATCGCGACGCGCGCGGTCGCCAAGGCCGCGCCCGACGGCTACACGCTGGTGCTGGGCGGCACCGGGACGCTGGCGATCAATCCGTCGCTGTACGGCAATGTCGGTTATGACCCGCGCAAGGATTTCGAGCCGGTCGGCCTGATCGGCACCAGCGCGCTGGTGCTGGTGGTGCATCCTTCGGTGCCGGCGAAAGACATCAAGGAGCTGATCGCCTACGCCAAGGCCAATCCGCGCAAGCTTACATTTGCGTCGGCGGGCGTCGGCAGCGGCATTCATCTGGCTGCCGAGTACTTCCGCTTCCAGGCCGGCATCGACATGATCCACGTGCCCTACAAGGGCTCGGCTCCGGCGCTGAACGATCTCGTCGGCGGGCATGTCTCGATGTATTTCAGCTCGATGCCGCCGGCGATCGCGCTGGTGAAGGATGGCAAGATCCGCGCGCTTGGCGTGACCGGCCTTGCGCGCTCGCCGATCTTCCCGGAACTGCCGACGATCGCGGAAACCGCCCTGCCCGGCTTCGAAGCGGTCCTGCACTACGGCATCGTCGCGCCAGCCGGCACGCCGAAGTCGATCGTCGCCAAGCTCAATGCGGCCTTGCGGCAGGCGGTGATGTCGCCCGAACTGAAGCAGAAGCTCGCCGCCGACGGCACCGAGCCGCTGCCGTCGACGCCCGAGGAATACGTCACGGATATCGACAAGGAAGAAACCAAGTGGTCCGCCATCGTCAAGAAATCCGGCGCCAAGGCGGAGTGAGAGAGGCGGAATGAGAGCGGCGCTGCGGTCTGCTGTTCTCGGAGCGGCGCTCGCGCTTGGTGCCGTATTTGGCGCCGCCTGTGCCGCCGCGGCCGAATATCCGGTTCGCCCGATCACCCTGGTGGTGCCCTATGCGCCGGGCGGCGGCAATGACGTGATCGCGCGCATCGTTGCCGAGAAGATGGCAGCGAGCGTCGGCCAGTCCATCGTGATCGAGAATCGCGGCGGCGCGGGCGGCACCATCGCGACGCGCCAGGTCGCCAGAGCCGAACCCGACGGCTACACGCTTCTGATCGCCACAAGCTCGCTTGCGATCAACCCGTCGCTCTATCCCAACGTGGGCTACGACCCGCGCAAGGACTTCGCGGGCATCGGGCTGATCGCATCGAGCAGCAATATCCTCTTGGTGCACCCTGCCGTCCCGGCGCGGTCGGTCGCCGAGCTGATTGCGCTGGCGAAGCAGCAGCCGGGCCGGCTGACCTTCGGCTCGACCGGCACCGGCTCGAGCGTGCACCTCGCCGCCGAGCTGTTTGCCGGCATGGCGGGCATCAGGATCAACCACGTGCCCTACAAGGGATCGGCGCCTGCGCTGAACGATCTGGTCGGCGGGCACACCACCATGATCTTCAGCACCATGGCGAGCGCATCGGGGCTTGCGAAGGATGGCAGCAAGGTGCGCGCACTCGCGGTGACGGGCGGCAAGCGCTCGGCGCTGTTCCCCGAACTGCCCACCGTGGCCGAAGCAGCACTGCCGGGATACGAGGCGGTTCTGCACTATGGCATCGTCGCGCCGGCCGGCACGCCGCGGCCGGTGGTCGAAAAGCTCAACGCGGCGCTCAATACCGCGCTTGCGACCGAGGACGTCAAGCGGCGGCTCGCGCTCGAAGGCGCCGAGGCGCTGCCGGTCAGACCCGAGGAGCACGACGCCGATATCGCCGCCGAAGAGGCGAAGTGGTCGGAGATCGTCAGGAAGTCGGGTATGAAGGCGGAGTAACCCGGTCCGCACCCAGCGTGCTAGAGTGAGTGCATGAATTTCGACTTCACCGAAGAACAGAAGCTGTTCGCCGAATCGGTCCGTCGCTTCGCGCAAGACCATCTGGCGAAGGACGCACTCAAGCGCGCGCACTCGCCGCATTTTCCGTTCGATGTCGCCAAGCTGATGAGCCGGCAGGGGCTGCTGGGCATCACAATCCCCGAGGCCGATGGCGGCCAGGGTGGTTCGCTGATGGACGCGGTGATCGCCATCGAGCAGACCGCGGCGGTGTGTCCGCGCAGCGCCGACATCGTGCAGTTCGGCAATTTCGGGCCGATCCGCACCTTCTCGGAATACGGCTCCGAATATCAGAAGAAGAAGTGGCTGACCGAATGCCTGGCCGGCAATGCGGTGATCAGCCTCGGCATGAGCGAACCCGAAGCAGGCTCCGCCGTGACCGACCTCAAGACCACGGCGAAGCAGGACGGCAACGGCTATGTCGTCAACGGCACCAAGGTGTTCTCCACCTTCAGTCCGGAAGCTTCCGTGTTCCTGGTCTATTTGCGTTACGGCCCGGGCGTCGGCGGCATCGGCTCGGTGCTGGTGGAGCGCGGCGCGCCGGGCTTCACCATCGGCCCGCCGCAGGAGTTCATGAGCGGCGAGCTCTGGAGCGAGCTGCATTTCGACAACTGCCGCATCCCCGCGGAAAACGTCCTGCTCGGCCCCGGCGGCTTCAAGAAGCAGATGGCGAGCTTCAACGTCGAGCGGCTCGGCAACACCGCGCGGTCGCTTGCGTTCGGCCGCTACTGCTACGACCGGGCGCGCGAGCACGCCAACGTGCGCCAGCAGTTCGGCCGCCCGCTCGCCGAATTCCAGGGCCTGCAATGGAAGTTCGCCGATATGGCGATCAAGCTCGAAGGCGCGCAGCTTCTGCTCTACCGCGCGGCGAGCAACGCCGACCAAGGCCTGCCGTCGGCTTACGAGACCGCGGTGGCGAAGGCCGCCTGCAACCAGACCGGCTTCGAGGTGGCGCATGAGTCGATGCAGATCATGGGCGCCGCCGGCTACAGCAAGACCTCGCTGGTCGAATACTGCATGCGGCGCTGCCGCGGCTGGATGATCGCCGGCGGCTCGGTCGAGATGCTGAAGAACCGCATCGCCGAGCACGTACTCGACCGGCGCTTCGATCAACGCCCTCCCAGGCCGAAAGCGTCCGAGGCCGCCGAGTGACCAAACCGCTGGCGCAGGTCCTGTTCGCGCCGCAGTCGGTCGCGATCATCGGACAGTCGAACGACGCGACCAAGACCGCGGGCCGGCCGCTGAAATACCTGCGGCAGGCCGGCTTCGCCGGGCGCGTCTATCCGGTCAATCCGCGCCGCGACGAGGTGCTGGGCGAGCGCGCCTGGCCGTCGCTCAAGGACCTGCCGGAGCTGCCTGAGCACGCCTATATCGTCGCCTCCACCGACGCCACCATGGAGGCGATCGAGGAGTGCGCCAGGCTCGGCGTGCCGGTCGTCACTGCGTTGGCCAACGGCTTCAGCGAAACCGGCGCGGAGGGCACCGCGCGCGAGTTGCGTGTGCGACAGATGCTCAGGGACTCCGGCACGCGACTGGTCGGGCCGTCGAGCCTCGGCGTGGTCGATCTTCGCCACAAGGCGCTGTTCACCGCCAACGCCGCGTTCGACGAACCGGACCTGCCGGTCGGGCGGATCTTTGCCGCGTCGCATTCGGGCGGGATGATCGGCACGTTCCTGTCGCGCGGCAAGGCGCGCGGCATTCATTTCGCGGGCCTGGTGTCGGTCGGCAACGAGGTCGATCTTTCGATCGGAGAGATCTGCGCCGCGACGCTCGACGATCCGGGTATCGACGGCTACGTGCTGTTCCTGGAGACCATGCGGAAAGCGCCGGCGCTGCGCGCCTTCGCGCTCGAAGCGGCCAAACGCAACAAGCCGGTGATGGCCTACAAGCTCGGGCGCTCGGCCGCCGCGCGCGAGCTTGCGGTGTCGCACACCGGCGCGCTGGCCGGCGAGGACGATATCGCGGGGATGTTCCTCGCCGAATGCGGGATCGCGCGGGTCGATACGCTGGAAGGATTGATCGAGGGCTTTCCGCTGCTGGCGCGTGTTCCCGCGTCCGCACGGGGCGCAAGGCCGCCTGCCGTCGCGGTCGTCACCACGACCGCCGGCGGCGCGACCATGGTGGTCGATCCGCTGAGCGTGCGCGGCATCAATGTCGCGCCGCCGACGCCGCAGACGCTGGCGCGTCTCAAGGAAGTCACCGGCGTCGATGTCGCGCCGGCGCGATTGATCGATCTGACGCTCGCCGGCGCGCAGTACACGGTGATGAAGGGCGCGCTGGATGTGCTGACGGCCGCGCCGGAATACGATCTGGTCGTGGTGGTGGTCGGATCGTCGGCGCGGTTCTATCCCGACCTCGCCGTGAAACCGATCATCGACAGTGTCGGCGCGAAGAAGCCGATTGCGGCGTTTCTCGTGCCGGAGGCGCCCGATGCACTGGCTCGGCTGGCGGCCGCGGGCGTGCCGAACTTCCACACGCCGGAGGCCTGCGCCGATGCGGTCGCTGCGGCGCTGCGGAGGCATGCGCCGCGGCCGGTCGAGGTCCGCGCGGCCAAGGTGACCGATGCTCCGGGAATGCTGGATGAGCTTGAGGCCTATGGCCTGTTCGACAAGCTCGGCCTGCCTCATGCGCCATCGATCGCTGTGGACGCCGGCGTCACGAAAGCGCCGACCCTGCCCTTTTCCTATCCTGTCGTCGTCAAGGCGCTGTCGGCCGCCATCGCGCACAAGTCCGATGTCGGCGGCGTGGTGCTGAACGTCCGCGACGATGCGGCGCTGCTCGCGGCCATCGCCAAGATCAAGCGCGCAACGAAAGTGGACCGCGTGCTGGTGCAGCCGATGGTCGCTGGGCTAGGCGAGGTGCTGATCGGCTATCGCGTTGATCCCGATGTCGGGCCGACCGTGATGCTTGCCGCCGGCGGCGTGCTCGCCGAAATCCTCCGTGACCGCAGCATCCGCCTCGCGCCGGTCGATCTCGCCGAGGCGAGGACGATGATCGGCGAGGTCGTCGCGCTGAAGGCGCTCGCCGGCTACCGCGGCAAGCCGCCGGGCGATCTCGACGCCCTGGCGCAGGCGCTGATGTCGCTGTCACGGCTTGCGGTGCATGACGGGCCCGCGGTGGCCGAGGCCGAGATCAATCCGCTGATCGTGCGACAAAAGGGCGAAGGCGTCGATCGCCGTCGATGCGCTGGTGAAGCTCGCATAGGGAGGACATTCCTGTGATCGAACGCATTCCCGATCTGGTGAACGCCGACGAAAATCTCGTCCGGCGCGGGCGCTTCCTCAGCACCACGTTCCTGATGGAGATCGGCGACAAGGGCTACCTGGTGAAGATCATCGAGGGTCGCGTCGTCTCGATCACGCCGGGACCGTTCGTCACGCCGAACTACAGCTTCGCGCTGCGCGCGCCGCGCGACGAGTGGGAGCTGTTCTGGACCAAGGTGCCGCCGCCCGGCCATCACGACATCTTCGCGCTGTTCAAGCGCGGCAAGCTCGTGATCGAGGGCGACCTGCATCCGCTGATGGCGAACCTGCTCTACATCAAGGATGTGCTGGCCGCGCCGCGCAAGCTCGCTGCCGCACCAGGCGCCGGATCCGCGCCGACATCGGCCGGCAAGCCGCGCTTCGAACCCATCGTCGGCCGATATCTCAACTTCGACCTGCTCGGCCGGCCGCACCGGCTCTACATCGAGGAGGCGGGCCAGGGCATTCCGCTGCTTTGCCTGCACACCGCAGGCTCCGACGGGCGGCAGTATCGTGGCCTGCTCAACGACAAGCGCGTCACCGACAACTATCGTGTGATCGTGTTCGACATGCCGTGGCACGGCAAATCCTCGCCGCCCGAGGGCTATCAGAACGAGGAGTACAAGCTCACCTCGCGCGACTATGTGCGGATGATCCTCGAGATCGCCGACGCGCTGGAGCTCGACAGGCCCGTCGTGATGGGCTGCTCGATCGGCGGGCGCATCGTGCTCTATCTCGCGCACCAGCATGCCAAACGCTTCCGCGCCATCATCGGGCTGGAGACCGCGGCACATGTCGCGCCGTATTACGACGTGAACTGGCTGCATCGCGGCGACGTGCACGGCGGCGAGGTGTCGGCCGGCGTGGTGTCGGGGCTGGTAGCGCCCACCGCCCCCGACAATCACCGCTGGGAAACGCTGTGGCACTACCTGCAAAGCGGACCCGGCGTGTTCAAGGGCGACCTGCATTTCTACAAGGTGGACGGCGACATCCGCGACAAAGTGGACCAGATCGACGGACGCACCACGCCGCTTTATCTGCTCACCGGCGAATACGACTATTCGTGCACCAGCGAAGGCACGCTGGACGTGGCGAAGCGCACCGGTGCGGAAGCCACGATCATGAAGGGGCTCGGGCATTTTCCGATGAGCGAGGACCCGCCCAGGTTCATTTCGTATCTGCTGCCGGTGCTGGAGAAGATCCGCCGGGCAGTCTAAGGTTGCGCGATCGGAGGAAAGCCATGTCCCACGCCGAAGCCGTTCATACGCTGCAGCCCGCCGCGGGCGCGACCGACCAGATCGTGCAGTTCACGAGCGGCTTGCGCTACGACGCGCTGCCGGAGGACGCGCGGCACTATGCGCGGCGGCACCTGCTCGACACCGTCGGCGTGATGATCGCCGGCGCGGGCGGCACGATTGCGACGCAAGCCGAGAGCGTGATCAAGGCGGTGCGGCCGGACGGGAAAATCCCGGTCGCGGGCCGCACGCGGCGCGCCGACCTGCTCGACGCGGCCTTCCTCGGCGGCACCGCGGCGCACGGCATCGAGCTCGACGACGGCTACCGGCACGGCTCGGCGCATTGCGGCTGCGTGATCGTTCCCGCAGTCCTCGCGGTCGGCTACGACCGGCATGTCAGCGGCAAGGCGCTGATCGAGGCGACTGTCGCGGGCTACGAGACCAACATCTGCCTCGCCCGCGCCTGCGCGCCGGACCTGCGCAACCGCGGTTTCCATCCGACCAGCGCGGTCGGCCCGTTCGGCGCCGCCATGGCAACCGGCAAGCTGCGCGGCATGAACGCCGCGCAATTCGCCAACGCGCTCGGCATCGCGGCGTCGAGCTCGGCAGGCCTGTTCGCCTTCGTCAACGGCGGCGCCGACATCAAGCGGCTGCACGCCGGACATGCTTCGAGAGAAGGCATGCAGGCGGCGCTGCTGGCCGAACAGGGCGTCGAGGGCCCGCCCGGCGTGATCGAGTCGCGCGACGGCTTCATGCAGGCGTTCGCGTTCGGGCGGATCGACAAGGCGCGGCCGATCAAGCTGCCTCCCGCGGCCGAGTACGGCATCACCGACTGCTACATCAAGCCCTATGCCTGCTGCCGGCACATCCAGCCCGCGGTCGAGGCGATGTTCGGGCTCGCCAACGACGAGAAGATCGCCTTCGAGGACATCAGGAAGGTCGAGGTCGAGACCTACAAGATCGCGGCCGAGCACGCGCATGTGCCGTGGGACGATTTCGCGAGCGCGCAGCTGAGCTTCCCGTATCTGGTCGGGCTTGCGGCGCGCTACCGCGGGGTGAAGTTCGAGCACTTCGACGACAAGACACGGAAGGATCCGGCGTTCGCCGAGTTCGCGCAGAAGCTGACCATCACGGCGCCGGCGGAGATCGATTCGCTCTACCCGAAGCTGCGCCCCGCGCGGGTGACGGTGACGACCGGCAAAGGCAAGTTCGTGCGGCAGGCCGACGAGGCATGGGGCTCGCGGCAGGTGCCGCTCGACGATGCCGGGCTGATCGCCAAGTTTCACGGGCTGGTGGAGCCGGTGTTCGGCGAGAAGCGCGCGAAGGAACTGTCCGAGCGGCTGTGGACGGTAGACCAGGCGGTGGACATCGCGCCGCTGGTCGAGGCGCTGGCGAAGTAGCGAAATCTCTCCGCTGTCATTCCGGGACGCCGCGAAGCGGCGGGCCCGGAATCCAGCGGAAGGCTCCGACATATAGCCTTGGATTCCGGGTTCGCGCCTTCGGCGCGCCCCGGAATGAACTCGTTGTCAGGCTTTCGCCCTCGGTTTCACCGTCGGATTGCCGAGCCGCAGCGCTTCGCCCTTCTCGAACTTGACGATCTGCTCGAAGCACTCGCGGAAATAGAGTTCGAAGTTGTCCCACTCGGCCCAGCCGAGGTGCGGCGTGCACAGCACATTCGGCATTTTCAGGAACGGGTGGTTACCATTGACGATGGGTTCTTGCTCGTAAACGTCCACGGCGGCGTAACCCGGACGGCCTGTCTTCAGAGCATCCAGGAGCGCGCCGGGCCGAATGAGTTCGGCGCGCGCGACATTGACGAACAGCGAGGTCGGCTTCATCCGCGCGAAATCCTCCGCGCCGATGAGGCCTTTCGTTTCGGGACGCAGGCGGATGCTCAAGGAAAGAACATCGGAACGCTCGAACAGCTCGGCCTTGCTTTTCGCGGTCTCGTAGCCGGCGGCGGCGGCCTTCTCCAGCGAGTTCTTCTGCCCCCACACCAGCACCTTCATGCCGAGGCCCTTGCCGCCCTCGGCCACCAGCGCGCCGATTGCGCCGAGTCCGAAGATGCCGAGCGTCGAGCCGCGGATGCGGTGCGACAGCGTGCACGGCCAGTCGCCGCGCCTCATGCGCTCGGCTTCCAGCGCAACATTGCGGCGGGAGGCGACGATCAGCGCCAGCGTCAGCTCGGCCGGCGCGACCGGCGAATTGCTGACGCCGGTCGAAACGGGAATGCCGAGATCGGTCGCGGCGGCAAAGTCGAGCATGTGCGAGTTGCGGCCGACGAGCGCGATCAACTTGAGCTTCGGCAGGCGTTCGAGAAGCGCGCGAGAGAACTCGACGCGCTCGCGGATCGACACGACGACGTCGGCGTCCTTGAGCCGCGCGACGAGCTCGTCGAGGTCCTTGGCCGGCGTGCGGTGGCGCACCACGTCGTGGTGGCGGATCAGCGAGAAGCAGGGAAGCTGATCGACCATGTCTTGGTAGTCGTCGGGGATCGCGATTTTCATGGATGACCTGATTGAAGAGACAGATGCTTAAAGCGCAAAACGTCAATGCGCCGCAAGGAAGGGTTCGATCGCGGCAAGAAAACGGTCCGGCGCCTCGATGTTGGAGATGTGCCCCGCGCCCTCGATCATGATGTATTTCGCGCCGGGCGTCGCGGCGGCCATCGCGCGCATCAGGTCGGGCGGACCGCCGAGGTCGTGCTCGCCGCCGACGAACAGCGCCGGCACCGTGATCTTCGGCAGGCTTGTCCCTTCCGAGAGCCCGCGCAGCGCCTCGCAGCAGCCGATATGGCCCTCCGCCGACGTGCCGCGGATCATCTCGCTCATCTGCGCGACGGCCTTGGGATTTTTCGCGATGAACGCCGCGGTGAAGAACCGCGCGAGCGTCGGCTCGACCATGCCGGCCATGCCTTTCTCGCGCGTCATCTTGATGCGCTCGACGAACACGTTCTGGTATGCCTCGTTGGCGTCGGCGCGGCAGTCGGTCGCGATCATGGTGCAGAACCTGTCCGGGCGGCGCGCGGCGAGATGAATGCCGATCATGCCGCCGAGCGACAGCCCGACCCAATGGCTCCTGTCGACCTTGAGCGCGCCCCAGAGACCGAGCACGTCGCTTGCCAGCTCCGCCAGCGTATAGGGCGGCCGCGGCGCGCCGCTTTGGCCGTGGCCGCGCATGTCGAAGCGCAGGATCCGGTAGCGATCCTTGAGGGCGCGAACCTGTTCGTCCCACATCTCCAGCGATGTGACGAGCGAGTTGCCGAAGGTGAGCCATGGCGCGCCCTCCGGGCCGTCGATCCGCAGGTTCATGTCGAAGCCGTTGACGGCGAGTTTCATGCGCCGATCCTTTCCGGCGGCGTGACGCCGAACTTCGCCGCGACATCGCAGACCTGCTGCCAGGACCTGGGCGGGATCGGCACGCCGTCGCGGCTGCGATTGACGAAGGCATTCCCGCCGCGCTCGCCCGGCATCAGGATGCGCTCGAACCCTTCCGCGCGCGGCTGCGACTTGATGGCCTTGGCCAGCGCGGCGAGATTTTCCTTGAACAGCCCGAGGTCGCCGAGCGCACTCACATCCATCGCCATGATCAGGCTGTTCTGGCGATGGTTGGTCATCAGCTTGCGGTCGGTGAGCGCGGTTGCGATCAGCGGATTGCCGAGCGCGACGCTGGTCAAAGCCTCGATCATCAGCGACAGGCCCGCGCCCTTGGGCCCGGCCATCGGAGTCAGCGTCTCGGCGGCGTTCGGATCGGTGGTCGGGCGGCCCTCCTTGTCGAGCGCGATGCCGGGCGGCAATGGCTTGCCGGTGGCCTTGGCGACGCCGAGCTTGCCGCGCGAACTCGACGACGTGGACATGTCGAGCAGGAGCCCGCCGGGCATCGCGATGGCGACCGGATTGGTCGAAACCGCCGAGCCGCGGGTGCCGTGAAACGCCATCATCGGCCGCAGCGCCGACATCACGATCGCGGCGAAGCCTGCTTCCGCGACCCGCGACGCATAGACACCGACGGCGCCGGCGTGGGTGTGGTCCTGCACCAGCACCCAGGCGGCGGCGTGCTCGCGCGCCTGCGCGATCGCCACGTCCACGGCGGGCGTCATCGCCGCGGGGCCCACGGCGCCCTCGCCGTCGATCTTCGCCAGCGCGCCCTTCTGCAGCACCACCTTGGGACGTGCATTCGTATTGATGAGGCCGGAGCCGATCCAGCCCGCATAGAGCGGAACACGGATCACGCCGTGCGAGGGATGGCCGCGCAGATCGGCCCACACCAGCACCTCGGCGGTGACGGCGGCCTGGTCCTCCGGCAATCCGGCCTTTTGAAAAATCTCGCGCGCAAAGGCGCGCAGTGGCTCGGCCGCGACGACGACCAGATCGCTCATCAAGGCCTCCGCACGATGTTGCCGGATGAATCGCGACGCGCGAATTGCGTGGCGCCAAACTGCAGGTCCCACTCCTCGTCGCTGTGCTTGACGAAGCGGTTGTTCGACTTCAGCACCTCGAGCGCCCGCAGCACCGCCGGCCGCCCGCCGACCTTGTCGCGCCAGCGCTTGACGTTCGGATATTCGTCGATCTCGACGCCGTGGAACGCCGGCATCCGCAGCCAGGGGAACACCGCCATGTCGGCGATGGTGTATTCGCCGGCGGCGAACCATTCGCGGTCGGCGAGGTGCAGATCCATCACGTTGTAGAGCCGGTTGGCCTGGCGCACGTAGCGCTCGGCGCCGACCTCGAGCTTCTCGCGCGGGTGATGGTCGGGCCCGTATTTGTAGAACACGTGGGCCTGGCCGAGCATCGGGCCCACGCTCGACATCTGGAACATCAGCCACTGCATGGCGTCGTAGCGCTTCACAGGCTCCGCGGGAAAGAACCGCCCGGCCTTTTCGGCGAGATAGAACAGGATCGCACCGGACTCGAACAGCGTGACTTCCCTGCCGCCCGGACCGTCGCGGTCGATCATCGCCGGCGTCTTGTTGTTGGGGCTGATCTTGAGAAACCAGGGCTGGAACTGCTCGCCCTTGCCGATGACGATGGGATGCGCCTGGTACGGCAGGCCGCACTCCTCGAGCATGATGTGAACCTTGTGGCCGTTCGAGGTCGGCCAGGAGTAGAGATCGATCATCGGTTCTGTCGCCCCATATGCGGGCGGAAGGCTAACACCCCGAACCGATCGGGCGCTACTCGGCACGCGCCCAATGGCCCGCACATGCGATCCGCATTCAGGCCGCGGCGTGCTGCCGCTCGATCTCGTCCACGGCAACGACGGCGCAGTGGCCAAGATAGAGGAAGGCGCTGGCGATGAAATCGAGCGTGGCGTCGATGAAACGCGGCTGCAGCGCGACCTCGCCGTCGGCCGATCCGGCGCGGGCGAGATAGCCCTCATCCTCGGCGTCCCGCAGGAGCTTGCGCACATGCACGCGCGATACGCCGAAGCGGCGCGCGGCGGCCGAGATCGACAGCCGCACCGGCCGCTGCGGCGGAAACGCATCGCCGCGCTCGCCCGCAAGCAGCAGGCTGTAGGCGATCAGCACGCCGGCGTTGCGATCGGCGAACAGCTCGAAGCCCGGCGCGTGCTCGACGAGGCGGAGTCCCGCAAAGAAGCGCTCGCCCAGCCGCCGGATCAGCGCCGCCGTGAAGTCCGCCTGCCGGACCACCGCCATCGCAGCCGCGATCTCCGGCAGGACCGGAGCCATCGCGTCGAACTGCATCTGCCAGCGGATGTGCACCGACTCCAGGAGGCGCCTGCTCGGCACCAGCAGCCGAGTCCGGCGGTCGGCCATGGCCGGCGCCGTCTCGAGGTGGCCGAACATCCGCATCAGGATCAGCATGGTCTCGGCGCGGCCGGGGCTGCAGATGCCGAGGTCGGAGCACACCTTCTTCATGCGGCTGACGGTGAGGCCGGGCGTGGGATCGCCGGGCGGGCCGAAGAAATGCAGATAGATCGCGAAGTAGCCGACCAGCATGCGGCCGCGATCGTTGACGATGGTGTTGAGCAGCCGGTTGCCCTGGTAGAGATCGACGAAGCCGCGGGCGAGTTGCTGCGCCGCCTGCGGAAAGGCCGGATGTGCGCGGACGGCCTGCAACGCTTCCCTGGCGAAGTTGCTGCCGGCGAACGGCGGCCGGCGCAGGCTTATCGTTTCAATCGGTCCCGACATCGTTAACCGCGGAATTTACAGCCAAGCGGCGGGAAAGCGCCCGCGATGTATGGCTGCGACGGATAATACACCCAATTTTCTCCAATTGGCCGGCGGCGGCCTGGTTTCTCTTCGCGGTTAAAGCGAAACCCGGAGAGTCGAATGGCTATTCTCCAAGCTCCATCGGAGTTCCCGACGATTGCCAAGGCGGAAGCCGCAGCGGGGCCCGGCGACACCATCGTGGTGGCCCCGGCCTGTGGGGCGGCACCTCGGGCGCGGACATGGTGATCGAGGGCGTCGTCAATGGCGACGGCGCGGCGGATTTCTCGATCCTGCTGAAAGGCACGTACAACCTGGGTTCCGGCGACTTCAATCTTTGACAAGACCGCGGTGCAAACCCTCTCCCTGCGTCGCCCGTCACAGACGGGCACCAGCCCCCCTGATGCGGGGAGAGGGCGGGCGGCCCATCGGCCAGAGCCAGTACGCACGCGGCTCTACGCCACCTGCAGCACCGCGCGGCCGATGACCTCGCCGCGCTCGACCAGTTCGTGGACCGCCTCGGCCTCCTCCAGCGGACGCAGCACCGTCACCAACGGAAACACCTCGCCGCGCGCCACGAGATCGAGCGATTCGATCACCTCGCTGCGCGTGACATAGCGGCTGCCGAGCAGGTCCTGCTCCTTGTTGAGCATGTCGGCCGCGAGCGCCTGGAACGGCTTGCCGGAGCCGCCGAGCGTCACCAGCCTGCCTCTGCGGCCGAGCGCCCTGGCTCCTGCTTCGAGCGTCGCGGTCGCGGACACGTAGTCGATCACCACGTCGACGCCCTGCCCCTTGGTCAGTTCCAGCAACTGTTCGGCGACCCTGCCCTGGCTGGCGTCCACCACCTCGTCGGCGCCGGCCTTGCGGCAGGCGTCGAACTTGGCCGCACGGGTGTCGACGGCGATCACGCGGGTGCGCGCCCACCGCGCCATCATCACCTGGTGGATGCCGAGCCCGCCGCCCGCACCGATCACGGCGACGGTTTCGCCGGCCTTCACGCGCGCGCGGCGCAGCACCTTGTAGGGCGTCGCCAGCGCGTCGGTGACGACACCGATCTCGGCGGGATGCTTCCGGTGGTCGAGGCCTTCCGGAAGCCTGATGAAGTTCTGCGCCGGCAGCTTGACGTATTCGGCATAGGCGCCGTCGCATTCGAGGCCGATCTGCCCGCCGCTGTTCTCGCAGAGCGGCTCGAAGCCGGTCAGGCACCAGCGGCAGTGGCCGCAGTTCAGATAGAAATAGGTGGTCACCGGATCGCCGGCTTTGAGCCCGCGCACGCCCGGACCGGCCTCGACAATCTCCCCGGTGATCTCGTGGCCGATGATGCGCGGGAACTGGACCTTCCGCCGCCCGGCCTTCACGTGCTGAATTGTTAAGCCTGCGCCGCAGGTGATCACCCGCGCCACCGCCTCGCCCGGACCGGCCGCAGGATCGGGCCGCTCGATCCGCTCAAACGGCAGGTTCGGACCGTTCAGCACCATCGCTTTCATGAAACCACCCCCCTTAACCTCAGCGGCACACAGGCGTCGCACAGCGACTTTAAAGGAGGGTCCGGCGCGGACGAATAGTCTATAGTCGCGCCGGAGCCCGGGCCAATTGCGGCCTCTTGGGGGGAACAGCGAGGAGAGTTTCATGGCAGATCAGGACAACAAGACCGCGGCGGCTACGCCCGCGGCTGGGGCGCAGACCGCGACCATCCGTTACATCGACCGGCCCGAGATGGGCGAGGTTTTCGCCAACTCCATCAATCACGTTTATTTCGACGGCCAGTCGCTGCGGCTCGAATTCGGCATCACCCGTCTGGACGACGTGAAGCCCAACACGCCGGTGACCGGACGCCGGTTCCCGGCCCAGCGCATGGTGCTGACGCCGGTCGCGGCGGTCGAACTGATCAACCGCATGCAGCAGGTCGGCGCGGCGCTGACCCAGGCCGGCGTGCTGAAGGCCAACCCGCCGGGCGGCGCGAAGCCCGCGACCACGAACTGATCCAGCCAGAAGCCGGACGGCGCCATAAAGAAAACGGCGGCACTCGCGTGCCGCCGCCTTCTTTTCTTGTTGTTGTATTCGCTTAGAACAGCCGGAGCACGGCCTGGCTGGCCTGCGAGGCGAGCGACAGGGCGGTGGTCGACAGCTGCTGCCGGGTCTGCAACGCGAGAAGGTTTGCGCCTTCCTCGTTGGAGTCGGCGAGCGTGAGCGCGTCGGCGCCGGTCTGCAGCGTGTTGATCATCGCCTTGGTGAAGTCCTGGCGGATCTGCACGGTCGACAGGTTCGAGCCGAACGACTGGGCCTGCGCACGCAGCGTGGTCAGCGCGGCGGTCAGGTCGGTCGAGGCCGCGGTGATGTCGGCGGTGCCGCCCCAGTTGTTCGCCGAGTTGTTGATGTTGAGGTCGCCGGCGGCGCTGAAGTCGACCGCCGCGATGGTGACGCTCGACGTGCCGCTTTCGTTCAGCGTGACCGTGAGGTCGGTGCTGGTGGTGCTGTCGAGCAGGTTGATGCCGTTGAAGCCCGAGTCGGCGGCAAGCTGGTCGATCTGGGTGACGATTTCGCCGAACTGCGTCGCGAGGCTCGACCGGATCGCAGTGTCGGAGGTCTGCTGCGCCTGGGACACAAGCGCTTGGGCGGACTGCACCAGCTTGGTGATCGAGGTGATGCCGTTGTTGGCGGCCTGAATGGTGTTGAACGCGCTCGACATGTTGTCGAGAAGGCTGCCCAGGTCGCTGGCGCGGTTCGACAGGCCCTGCGCGGTGAAGAAGTTGACCGGATTGTCGAGCGCGCTGTTGACGCGCTTGCCGGTGGCCAGCTTGGTCTGCGTGGCCGTGATCAATTCCGACGTCTTCTGCAACTGCAGAAGGTTTGAACGAACGCCGGCCGAAAGAACGATGTCAGCCATGGTAGGAGTACTCCCTGTCTTGTCCCCACGCGGTGGTGGTCCCTGATCCCTACTGGATCGTCGGGCATACTCTCCGGGCGGCCGTAATGCCGCCCTAAAAAAAATGGCTAACGAATTTCGCGCAACTTCGCGGTTAAGAATCGCTCTCGGAATTGAGTGACCGGGATGTGAAAAAAGATGGCTGCCGGAGTCTTAACGGCGCGGAGGCGGCGGTACAATCCAGGAAACATATGGGTTCGCGGCGTCCACGCGGCGGCGTGGTGATCCCGGCAAGACTCGAACTTGCGACCTTCGGTTTAGGAAACCGCTGCTCTATCCAGCTGAGCTACGGGACCACGAACCCCTGAATATCAGAGTGGAACCACGCAAACCACCGCCCAAAGTAACGATCAAGCCAGCCCGTGTTTACCCAAAAATTCCAGCGTCAGGCGCACGCATTCGTCCGGTTTTTCGATCTGCAACAGGTGGCCGGTGCCTTCGACGAAGCTGTAGTCGTATTGGCCTTCGATGCCGAGCGCCTTATTGGCCGGGCCGGTCGCCGGGGCGCCCTTGAAGTCCGGATCGCAGCCGACCAGCTTCACCGGACCGCCGAACTCGGACGCCTTCGGCCACAGATCGAGCGTCAAGGCCTGCGCGTAGATGTTGGCCTCGTTCTCCGGGGCGCAGACGAGCTCAAAGCCGTTGCCGTCCGGCGACGGACGCAGCACCGATCGCGCCATCAACTCGTGCATGCCCGGCACCCAGTTGCGCGTTGCGCGCGAGGCCCGGTACTCCTCGGCAAGCTCCTCGACCGAATCGAACCTGCGGCGGCGGCCCTTCGCCCATTCGGTGAGCTTGTTCTCGAAAATCTCCATCGCCTCGTAGAGCGGATGGCCCTTCGGCGGCACGTCGGGCGGATCGAACAGGACGAGCGCGTCCCAGCGCCAGCCGATCTCGATGGCGTGCTTCATGGCGCTGCGCGCCGACATCGAGTGGAAGATGCCCGCGGTCTTCTTGGCGCCGAGCTTGTCCTTGACCGCCTGCACCACGCGCTCGAGGTCGTTCGCAAGCTGCGCGTAGTGATGGTTCGACGGCGTGACCGGGACGTTGCGCCCATGATTGCGGAAATCGAATACCAGCACGTCGAATTTAGGCAACAGTTGCCGCCAGTAAGGATAGTAGGCATCGGCCGCAAAACCGTTGCCGTGCGTGACCAGCAGCCGCACGCCGTCCGGATTGCCGTGGCGGCGCATCAGAACGCGGGCACCGTCCGAGAGCGGAACTTCGAAAGTCTGGCTCGGAGAGGGAATTTCGAACGGCATCGATGGGCTCCGCGGCGCGATTTTCCCGCGCGGCTACTTAGCAATCAAAGCATTCCGCCATGCGTTATGGCGACGGCAGGACACCCGGTCAACGCTTGATTCCCGCTGCATTTCAGGGCTTTGTGTCCGGGTCTTTGTCGGGGTGAGTTTCGGTGTCACAGCCTCTAGGCACATCGGTGGTTCGCAAGGAAGACCCGGCGCTGCTGTCGGGCCGCGGCCGCTATGCCGACGACCTGCCGGTGGCGGCCGGAACGCTCGAAGCCCACGTCATCCGCTCCCCGCATCCGCACGCCGATATCGTCGGCATCGATACGGCCGCGGCGCTGGAGATGGACGGCGTCTGGGCGGTGCTGACCGGCGACGACATCCGCAAGATCTCGGATCCGTTCCTGGTCGCGCTCAAATCGCCGATCCATCAGTGGTCGCTCGCGGTCGAGCGCGTGCGCTATGTCGGCGAGCCGGTGGCGCTGGTGGTGGCCGAGAGCCGCTACATCGCCGAGGACGCCGCCGAACTCGTGCAGATCGACTATGCCCCGCTCGACGCGGTGATCGATCCGCTGGAGGCGAAGAAGGCCGGCGCGACGATCCTGCATCCCGAGGCGAAGACCAACGAGATTTCGATCCGCGAATTCAAATACGGCGACACCAAAACCGCGTTCGCAAATGCCGACCGGCGCGTGAAGCTGACGGTCGACTTCCACCGGCTCTCCTTCATGCCGATGGAATGCTACGTCTGCGTCGCGCAATACAATCCGGCGGACGGCAGCTACGACTGCCTCGCGAACTTCCAGGGGCCGTTCAGCACGCATCCGGTGATGGCGCGCGCGCTGCGCGTCGCGGGTCCCAAGATGCGGCTGCGCATTCCGCCGGACTCGGGCGGCAGCTTCGGCATCAAGCTCTCGGTGTTTCCTTATGTGGTTCTCACCGCGCTCGCCGCGAAGGTGACCGGCCGCCCGGTGAAATGGGTGGAGGATCGCGCCGAGCATATCCTTGCGGCAAGCTCGGGCCCCAATCGCGTGACCGAGATCGAGGCCGCGGTGACGAATGACGGCAAGATCCTCGGGCTGAAGATGGACCAGCTCGAGGACTACGGTGCGTTCCTGCGCGCGCCGATGCCGGGCCCGCTCTATCGCATGCACGGCGCGGTGACCGGCGGCTACGACATTCCGAACTGCGACGTGATCAACCGCGTGGTGCTCACCAACAAGATGCCGGCGAGCCTCATTCGCGGCTTCGGCGGGCCGCAGCTTTATCTGGCGCTGGAGCGGCTGGTGCACCGGATTTCGGTCGAGCTCGGGCTCGACCACCTCGACGTGATCCGGCGCAATCTCGTTCCGGCGGACAAGTTTCCGTACCGCGCGGCGGCCGGCGCGCTTTATGACTCGGGCGACTATCCCAGGGCGGTCGAGATCGCGATCGGCGACGGCCGGCTCGACGCATTGAAGCAGCGCCGCGACGAGGCGCGCGCCGCGGGCCGGAAATACGGCATCGGCTTTGCCGTCGTGGTCGAGCCCGCGATGTCGAACATGGGCTATCTCTCGACGCTGCTCACGCCCGAGGCGCGCGACAAGGCGGGGCCGAAGAACGGCGCGACCTCGATGGTCACCGTGAACGTCGATCCGCTCGGCGCGGTGTCGGTGACCGCCGACGTCACCGTGCAAGGCCAGGGCCACGAGACGGTGCTGTCGCAGATCGTCGCCGACCAGCTCGGGCTGCGCCTGGAAGACGTCGACGTGACGCTCGAGATGGACACCGCGAAGGACCAGTGGTCGATCGCGGCCGGCACCTACTCCTGCCGCTTCACGCCGGGCACCGCGGTCGCCGCCCACATGGCCGCCGGCCAGTTGGCCGAAAAGCTTAAAGGTATCGCTGCGAAGCAGCTCAACGTGATGGCCGAGGACGTGGAGCTGTCCGGCGGCAAGATCCGCAGCAGGAGCAATCCCGACAACGCGCTGCCGTTCGGGCGCGTCGCCGGCACCTCGCACTGGTCGCCGGTGATGCTGCCGGAGGGCATGGCGCCTGCGTTGAGCGAGACCGGCGTGTGGACGCCGCCGGAGCTCGAGCCGCCGTCGAGCGACGACCGCATCAACACATCGCTCACCTACGGTTTCGTGTTCGACATGTGCGGCATCGAGATCGACCCGATCACCTATCAGGTGAAGGTCGACCGCTACGTGTCGATGCACGACGCGGGGAAGCTCCTCAATCCGCTGATCGCCGAGGGGCAGATCCGCGGCGCGTTCGCCCAGGGGATCGCTGCGGCGCTCTACGAGGAGTTCGTCACCAACGAGGAGGGCGCGTTCCTCACCGGCACCTTTGCCGACTATCTGGTGCCGACCGTGAGCGAGATTCCGCCGGTCGAGCTCCTGCACATCGAATCCCCCTCGCCGTTCACGCCGCTCGGCGCCAAGGGCCTGGCCGAAGGCAACTGCATGAGCGTGCCGGCCTGCGTCGCCAATGCGATCGCCGACGCGCTCGGCGTGACGAATGTGCGGCTGCCGGCGACGCCGCGGCGCATCCATGCGCTGATGACACAGAAAGAGGCCGCGGAATGAAGCCGCGTCCGTTCGACTATGTGCGCCCCGACAGCGCCGACGAGGCCATCGCCGTGCTGACCGAATACGGCGACGAGGCCCGCGTGCTGGCCGGCGGGCAATCGCTGATGGCAATGCTGAACCTGCGGCTCGCCGATCCGTCGGTGCTGGTCGACATCGCGCGGATTCCGGAACTCGATTCGATCCGCGACATGGGTGGCCGCATCGAGGTCGGCGCCGCGGTCACCCAGAACAAGCTGCTGGCCTGGCCGAAGCTCGCCGAAAAGCTGCCGCTGGTGGCGGTGGCGCTGCCGAACGTCGGGCACTTCCAGACCCGCAACAAGGGCACGGTCTGCGGCTCGATCGCGCATGCGGACCCGAGCTCGGAACTGCCGCTGTCGCTGGCGCTGCTCGAAGGCGAGGTGGTGCTGCGTTCCAGGCGCGGCACGCGCACGGTCGGAGCGAGGAGCTTCCAGCTCGACATGCTGACCACGGCGCGCGAGCCCGACGAGCTGATCGTCGCGGTGCGCTTCCCGATCATGGCGACGCGCAAGGCCGCGTTCCGCGAGGTGGCGCGGCGGCATGGCGATTTCGCCATCATCGCGATTGGCGCGGTCATCGAGGATGAAAAGACCGCACGGATCGGCATCGGCGGCATCGCCGGAAAGCCGGTGGTGCGGCGCATCCTGCTCGACAGTGCGAAGGATGCGATCAACGCGCTGGCAAACGAACTGGAGGGCTACGAGGACCTGCACGCCTCGGCCGAGCTGCGGCGCGACATCCTGCGCAATCTGGCCCCGGTGGTGATCGAGGAGGCCCTGGCATGCGCCGCGTGAACAAGGACCAGAAGGTGCGTATCGGCATCACGCTGAACGGCCGCAAGATGTCGGCCGAAACCGAACCGCGCATGCTGCTGTCCGACTTCCTGCGCCATTCGCTCGGCGCGACCGGTACGCATGTCGGCTGCGAGCACGGCGTCTGCGGCTGCTGCACGGTGCAGATCGACGGCATCGCGGTGCGCTCGTGCCTGACGCTCGCGATGCAGGCCGAGGGCCGCGAGGTGAAGACGGTGGAATCGCTCGCCGATCCCGACGGCAAGCTCAACAAGCTGCAACAGGCGTTCCAGAATCATCACGCGCTGCAATGCGGCTTCTGCACACCGGGCATCCTGATGTCGTTCACCGACTATCTGTCGCGGAACCCGACGCCGACCGAGGACGACTTGCGCGACGTCCTGAGCGGCCACATCTGCCGTTGCACCGGCTATGCCGGGATCATGGCGGCGCTGAAGGAAGCCGCGGGCATCGCCTGAACGAATAGAAAGCGCCGGACAGTCAGTGCAGAACGTAGATCTCATCATCAAGGACATCGCCTGGCTGATCACCGTCGATCCGCAGCGGCGGATCATTCGCGACGCGGCGATTGCGGTGGACGGCGGCAGGATCGTCGCCGTTGGCAAGTCGGCCGAGATCGCCCGGAGCCACACCGGCCGGAGGACCGTCGACGGCCGCAACACGGTGGTGACGCCGGGTTTCATCGACTGCCACCTGCATTCCTCGTTCCAGCTTTCGCGCGGGCTCGCCGACGAGGCCAACGCCCAGTCGTTCCTGTTCGACCGCATGTATCCTTATGAAGCCGCGCTCGACGGCGACGACGTCCGGGTGTCGGCGACGCTGGCCGCGACCGAGCTGCTCAAGCACGGCGTCACCTGCTTCATCGATCCCGGCAACTACCATCCCGAGTCGTCGGTCGAAGGCGTGATCTCCACCGGCATCCGCATGGTGGTGTCGCGCTCCTCGTTCGATCTCACCAAATCGGTGCTGGGGCTCCTGCCCGAGCGGATGATCGAGAACACCGCAACGGCGCTGGAGCGCGCCGAAGCGGTGCTGGAGAAGTATTCGAAGAGCGGCAACCCAAGGCTCGCGGCCAGCGCATCGTTCCGCGGGCTCAACAACGCCTCCGACGAATTGATCGTCGGCCTGGACAGGCTCGCGAAGAAATACGGCACGCTGCTGCAGACCCACGCCTGCTTTTCCTATTCGACGCATGACTCCAGCATTGCCCGCGGCGGGCTCGCCGAGATCGAACGGCTGGAGCATCTCGGCGTGCTCGACGAAAAGATGCTGATCGTCCATTCCGGCTGGCTCGAGCCGCAGGAGGTGGCGATGCTGGCCCGGCGCAAGCCGTCGCTGGTCTGTGCGCCATCTTCGAGCCTGCACAACGGCTACGGCAATTTCGTCGTCGGCAAGCTGCCGGAGCTGATGGCGCTCGGCGTCAATGTCGCGGTCGGCTCCGACCATGCCTCCTCCGGCATCGTCGACATGCCGCAGGAGATGCGGCTCGCCTGCTGCTGCTACAAGGAGACGCGGATGAACCCGCGGGTGATGCCGCCCGAGACCGGGATCGAGATGGCGACCATCAACGGCGCCAAGGCTGCGCTGATGGCAGACCGCCTTGGCTCGATCGAAGTGGGCAAGGAGGCCGACGTGGTGCTGTTCGACACGCGGCGGCCGGAGTGGCAGCCGCTGATCAACCCGGTCGCGAACCTGGTCTACAGCGCCACCGGCAACTCGGTGCGCGACGTGTTCGTCGCGGGCGAGCAGGTGGTGGCGGACGGCAGCCTCACGAAGATCGACGAAAGCAGGCTCTACGAGGAAATCCCCATTGCGGTGTCGCGCTTCAGCAAGCATCTGAAGATCGACCAGATGGTGCAACTGAAATGGCCGGTGACGTGATGGATGCCAAGATAGACGCCAAGCCGGAGCCCAAAGCCAAGCCCGCCCGGCCGCCGCAGAAGCCCGGCGACGTCATCGACGGGCTGATGTTTCCGTTCGCCGAGTTTCCGGCGGCGGGCGAGGCTATCGAGGTGGCGGACGGCATCTTCTGGGTGTCGACGCCGGTGCCGTTCGTCGGCCTCAAGCAGGTCAACCTTTGGCTTCTGCGCGACGGCGACGGCTGGACCATGGTCGACTGCAGCTACGGTGCCGCCATGCAGCGCGAGCTGATCGAGACGGCCTGGGGAAAGCTGCTCGGCGGCAGGCCGGTCAAGCAGCTGGTCGTCACGCATTTCCACCCCGACCACGCGGGCGGCTCCGGCTGGATCGCGGAAAAGTGGGGGCTGCGCCCGCGCATGTCGCACGGCGAATGGCTCACCGCCAACCTCGCGGTGCTCAACCACAACACCGACCACGTGCAGTCGCGCGGCACCTTTTATCGCCGCCACGGGCTCGACGAGGCGCGCGTGCAGCGGTTCCTGCAGGGCGTAGTGCTCTACAGCGACGGCGTCAAGCTGCCGAAGAGCCACAAGCGGCTGCGCGGCGGCGATTTCGTGCCGATCGGCCAGGACAAGTGGCGCGTCATCATCGGCGAGGGTCATTCGCCGGAGCACGTGTCGCTCTATTGCGCCGAGCGGAAGATCCTGATCGCCGGCGACCAGATCCTGCCGAGCATCACCACCAATGTGAGCACCTGGCATGTGGAGCCGGAGTTCGACGCGGTCGGCGCGTTCCTCAACACCTGCAAGACGTTTCTCGACGTGCTGCATCCCGACACGCTGATCCTGCCGTCGCACAGGAAGCCGTTCCGCAACGTGCAGCATCGTTTGCGGCAACTCGCCGAACATCACGCGCACCGGCTCAATGTCGTGCTGGACGCCGTCGGCCAGGAATCCTGCGCCGGCGACCTGATCGACGTGATGTTCACGCCCGGCCTCGACGGCCATCAGGTCGGCTTTGCGATGGGCGAGGCGATCGGGCATCTCAATCATCTGGTGACGCTCGGCCATCTGGAGATGGCCGAGACGAAATCGCAGGTCCGCTACCGGCGGATCAGCGCAAAAGAAAAGCGCGTCGAACCGCACTTTTAGGTGAGGACTATGGAGCGCGGGCCTCACCGCTGTCATTCCGGGGCGCTCGCGAAGCGAGCGAACCCGGAATCCAGACGCAAGCGCGGAGTGTGGAACTGGATTCCGGGCTCGCCGCTTCGCGGCGCCCCGGAATGACACCGACAAAGACCACCTGAAGGTCGAATAGAATAGGGAGTGAACGATGACGGGCCCGTTCGGCGATCATCAGCTCAAGATTCCCTTCGAGCCGGTGGCGGACCTGCTGGCGAAATACGCCAGGCGCGATCCCGGCAAAACCGCCATCGTCGACCTCGAAAGCGGCACGTCGATCACGTTCGGCGCGCTTGAACGCGCCGCCGTCGACGTGGCGGCTTATCTCAAGAGCAAGGGCCTGAAGAAGGGCAGCCGGGTCCTGGTGCTGGCCGACGAGTATCTCGAAAAGCTCGTGATCTGGATGGGCGTGTGGCGCATCGGCGCGGTAATGTGCCCGTTCAATCTCGAGATCAACGAGAAGCAGATGGTGTCGCTCACCGCGGCGCTGAAACCCGAGCTGATCCTGTATCACAAGGACATCGACGTTGCGGCGATGATCGGCGACGCCCCAGCGCCGAAGGTGCGCTTCGGCGCGTGGTCGCCGGACGGCGCGAAGGACCCGCAGGACGAATTGTTTGCCGCATTGCCGAAAGGCGACGCGGCCGCCCTGCCCGAGCGCAACAACGCCGACGACACCGCCTGCATCTTCTGCACATCCGGCACCACGGCGCGGCCGAAGATCGTGATCTACAACCACGCCGCCTACTGGATGAACGGCCTCGACACGCTGGAATTCCTGGGCCTCACCGAACACGACCGCACGCTGGAATACCGCTCGTTCGGCTGGAACTCGGCGCAGGTGCTGACGCTGATGCCGTTCCTGCAGAAGGGCCTGACCGTGCACATGGCCAAGCGCTTCTCGCACAGCCGCTTCTTCGAATGGATCCAGCAGCACGGCATCACGTTTTCGGCCGGCGTGCCGACCGTGCTGAACATCCTGCTCAACAAGCCGATCGGCTACACCGCCAAGGACATCCCGACGCTCCGGCTGATGAGCTGCTCGACGGCGCCGCTGACCGCGCAGCAATGGACCCAGTTCGAGGAAATGTACGGCGTCACGCTGCTGCAGATGTACGGCATGTCGGAAACCGGCTGGGTCTGCGGCAACCGCCACTACGCCAAGAAGATGGGCACCGTCGGGCTTCCGGCCTTGCATCAGGAGCTGGTGATCGCCGACCCGCAGGGCCAGGAATGCGCGCCCGGCGTCGAAGGCGAGATCACGGTCGGCGGGCCGCAGATGGCGATCGGCTATCTCAACGACGACGGCTCGATCGATCCGCTCTACGGCAAGCGCATCAAGACCGGCGATCTCGGTATCAAGGACGCCGAGGGCTTTGTCCGCGTCACCGGCCGCACCAAGGACCTGATCATCCGCGGCGGCGTCAACATTGCGCCGCTGGAGATCGACGAGATCCTGATCCGGCATCCCGGCGTGGCGGAGGCCGCCGCGGTCGGTGTGCCGGACAAGATCTACGGCGAGGAGGTCGTCTGCTTCGTGGTGGCGAAAGACAAGGCGCTGACAGAGGCTCTGGTGCTGGCGCACTGCAGCAAATTCCTGCCGCCCGCCAAGACGCCGAAGCAGGTTCTGCTCGTGACCGACCTGCCAAAAAGCGACCGCGGCAAGGTGCTGCGCGACAAGCTTCGCGACGACTGGATCGCGCGGCAGAAGGTCTCGGCCTAAGGCCCGCTCCCTCTATTCCGCCGCCCCTGCAAATGTGGGATGCTTGCCCGCATCGACGAGGGCAGCCGGATGACAGTTCCTCGCAGACAAGTCTTGCAATTCATGGCGGGCGCTGCGGCGCTTCCCGCTTTGTCGCGTTCTGCATTCTCGCAATCCTATCCGACAAAGCCGGTGCGCCTCGTCGTACAGGTCGGCGCCGGCAGCGCGCCGGACATCATCGCCCGCGTGGTCGGCCAGTGGCTGTCGGACAGGATCGGCCAGCCGGTCGTGATCGACAACCGGCCGGGCGCGAGCGGAAACATCGCAACCGAAGCGGTCGTGCGCTCGGCGCCGGACGGTTACACCCTGCTGTTCTGCATGTCGGCGAACGGCATCAATGCGTCGCTGTTCGACAATCTCCGCTTCAGCTTCGTGCGCGACACCATGCCGGTGGCGCTGATCGGCCGCATTCCGCTGGTGATGGAGGTTCACCCTTCGCTTCCGGCGAAGACCGTGCCCGAGTTCATCGCCTATGCGAAAGCCAATCCCGGCAAGATCAACATGGCGTCGAGCGGCAATGCCACGCCGCTGCATGTCGCCGGCGAGCTGTTCAAGCAGATGACCGGCGTCGATCTGGTGCACGTGGCCTATCGCGGCGAGCCGGTTGCACGTCCCGACCTTCTGAGCGGACAGGTGCAGATGATGTTCGGCGTGGTGCCGTCGTCGCTGCCTTACATCAGGAACGGGCAGATGCGCGCGCTTGCGGTCACCACGGAGAAGCGGCTCGACGTCATGCCCGACGTTCCGGCAATGGCGGAGTTCCTGCCGGGCTACGAGGCGAGCGGCTGGTATGGCATCGCCGCGCCGAAGGACACGCCGCAGGATGTCGTCGAGCGGCTCAACAAGGAAATCAACGTCGGCCTGACCGACGCCAAAGTGAGGACACGTCTCGCCGAGCTCGGCTGTCTGGTCTATCCGGGCACTCCCGCCGCGATGGCGGCCTTCGTCGCGGGCGAAATCGACAAGTGGGCGAAGGTGATCCGCACCGCCGGCATCAAGCCGGAGTAGGCCCCGGGCTCCGTATCGACACCCGGCAGCTATATTGGCACCTCCGGAATTGAGGACATCGGACCATGACAAAGGCATTTCGCGCGATCGCGGCGATCTCGTTGGCGCTGGTCGCGGCGGCGGCCGGCACCGCCGCTTCGGCACAAGGCTGGCCGACGGCCAAGCCGATCACCATGGTGGTGCCGGTGCCGCCGGGTCCGACCGTCGACATGCTGGCGCGCCTCGTCGCGGCCAAGCTTCAGGACTCGCTTGGCCAGACCGTGATCGTCGACAACCGCGGCGGCGCCAACGGCATGATCGGGTCGAGCTTCGTCGCGAACGCCGCGCCCGACGGCTATACGCTGCTCGCCGCAACGCCCGCGTCGCACGTGACGGCCGTGCACCTGATGAAGAACCTGCCGGTCGACCCGGTGAAGGATTTCACGCCGATCATGGCGGCCGCCGAGCCGGTGACTGCGCTGATCGTCAATGCGGACCTGCCGGTCAATTCGGTGCAGGAGCTGATCGCCTATGCCAAGGCCAATCCGGGCAAGCTGTCCTACGGCAGCTCCGGCGTCGGCTCGGTGTTCCACCTCACCGGCGAGCTGTTCAACCGGATCGCCGGCGTGAACATCACCCACGTGCCGTACCGCGGCGTCGCCCAGCCGATGCAGGACACCGCCGCGGGCCACATCCAGCTCCTGCACATCTCGCTCTCCAGCGCGCGGGGCGCGCTCGCCTCGGGCAAGGCCAAGGTGCTGGCAATCCTGGAACCCAAGCGCTACGCCAAGATGCCGAACACGCCGTCGATCACCGAGATCCTTCCCCAGTTCCGCAAGCCCTCCACATGGTTCGGCTTCTTCGGGCCCGCGCGGCTCCCGCCGGAGATTCTCGCGCGGCTCAATGCCGAGATGCGCAAAGCCATCAATGCTCCGGACGCGCGCGCGAAGATCGAGGACAGCGACATGACGCTCATCGCCGACACACCGCAGGAGTTCGCCGCGCTGCAGAAAGACGGCATCGAGAAGTTCGGCGAGATCATCAAGGCGGCCGGCATCAAGCCGGAGTGAATTGTTGTGCCCTCTCCTATAGGGAGAGGGCTACGCAAAACGCGCAACACAAAAGAATGGGTGAGGGGTTTCGGTTTCTCGTGGGACCGTAACCCCTCACCCAACTATGGTCGTTGCAGCACCTTTGAGCCCTCTCCCTATGGGAGAGGGCGCAGAAATAACCGCCCTACTCCGCCGCAACTGCCTGGTCGGCGATGAACTGCGACAGATATTTTTTCCGGAGCTTCACGTTCACCCGGTAGAGCGCCTCGAACTCGGCTTCGGGGAACGAATGCGTCGAAGGCCGCTTGAGCAGCGCCTCCGCCCAGGCCTTCACCCGCGGGAATTTTTCGATCACACCGAGCGGCTTGATGCGGTCGAGATAATAGTACCGCTGCAGGAACGGCGCGTAGGCCGCATCGACCAGCGAGTACTTCGCGCCGTTGAAGAACGGCCCCCGCGCGCTCTGCGTCTTCAATGCGCCTTCGAGCTTCTCGAACGCCTGCGGGATCTTGGCGACGTCCGCCTTGTATTCCGCCTCGTCGTCCGCATAAGCCTGCCCGGTCACCATCTCGGAGAAGGTCGGCAGGTAGTCGGTCCAGGCGCGGTTGATCGCACGCTGCACGGGGTCTTCGGGATGCAGCCGTGGCGCGATCGTCTCGTCGAGATACTCGTTGATCGCGTTCGACTCGAACAGCGACACCTTGTCGTCGATGCGGAGCACCGGCACCTTCTTGTGCGGCGAGATGGCGAGGAACCAGTCGGGGCGGTTGTCGCGGTCGATGTGGCGCAACTCGAATTCGATGCCCTTCTCGCGCAGCACGATCGCCGCGCGCTGCACCCACGGGCAGGTCTTGAAGCTCACCAGCATATATTTGGCCATGATGTCCTCGCGGTTGTCGGTTTGGCCGCCCTCAGGCGGCGATTTCGTTCCTGGTTTCGAAGTTCAGCTCGATCTCGACGTTGTTGGGGTCGCGCAGGAAGATCTGCCAGCGCGTGCTGCCCGGCACCTGGTTCACCCGATGCTCGATGCCCTTGCCGGCGAGGTGCTTCCGGGTCGCCTCGAAGCCGCGGCTGCCGAACGCGACATGGTCGATGACGCCGGAATCCGGGCGCTGCTCCCGGTCGGTCTGCGCGATATCGTTGATGTGCAGCACCGGATGGCTGCCGCTGTAGAGCCACGCGCCGGGAAAATTGAACGGCGGCCGCGGGCCGTTCTTGAAGCCCAGCACGTCCTCGTAGAACTGGATGGTCTCTTTCAGTTTGCGGGTCGATACGTTGTAATGATCGAGCACGCCGACGCTCATGGTCATCGGGCTTCTCCTCGGGCGTTGTTGCGATGGAGAATAGGGCGAATAAGGGAGAGGATCAAATGACCACACTTGTGATCGGCGCAGGGCTGATCGGCTCCCAGGTCGCGCGCATCCTGGTCGAGCGGGGCGAGCAGCCCGTGCTGATGGACGTCGCGGCGCAGCCCCAGGCGATGGGCCAGATCGTCGATCTCGCGAAGGTGACGCTGGTCGCGGGCGACATCCTGCGGCCGCTGTCGATCGTCGACGTGCTGAAAAGCCACGGCATCACCCGCATTGCCCACACCGCCGCCAATCCGCTGCTCACGCTCGGCGCGCAGCGCGAGCCCTACGCGGCGATCAACCTCAACATCATGGGCACCGTGAACGTGCTGGAGGCGGCGCGCGTGACCGGGCTCAAGCGCGTCGTGGTGTCGTCGTCGAGCGTGCTCAACCACTATCTCGACGGCGGCGAGGACCAGGGCCAGTTCGGCAAGGAGGAGGCGTTTCCGCGGCCGACCACGTTCTACTCGGCGACCAAGCAGGCGGTCGAAAGCCTCGGCCTCAACTATGCGAAATGGTGCGGCATCGAGTTCGCGGGCCTGCGCTACGGCGCGGTGTTCGGGCCCTGGAGCGGCGCGGGCGGCGGCGGCCCGTCGAACATCATCCGCGAGGCGATGAAGAACGCGCTTGCCGGGAAGGAGGCGACCGTGCCGCCCGGCGCGATGGAGTGGGTCTATTCCAAGGACGCGGCGCGCGGCACCGTGATGGCGCTCGACGCGAAAGAGCTCGGCAGCCGGGTGTTCAACATCACCATGGGCGCGATGACCACGCCGGCCGAGATGGCGGAGGCGATCCAGGCCGTGGTGCCCGGCGCCAGGGTGAAGTTCGAGGCGCCGGCCGGCACCGGCGTGTCGCTGTCGAACCGCGACAGCCATGCGGACCTAAGCCGGGCGAAGCGGCACCTCGGGTTTGAGCCGGAGTTCCGGCTGCGGGATGCGGTGAAGGATCTTGCCGAGTGGATGCGGCGTCATCCGGGATGAAGAACGAATAGAGGCCGGCCGTGCGGTGTTCACGCTTTCGTGGATTTGGAGCGGCTTGCCACGGGACTACCATCGGGCCGGTCCTGAGTTCAAAAACCCAAAAGGGAGGCGACATCTATGAGCAAATCGAAGGTTTTCATCGCAGCCGCGCTGGCGATGGGCGTGTCATCCAGCGTCACCGCGCAGCAGCCGGCGCCGCCGCAATTGCCGCAGGCGCCGAACATGACGTTCTTCGTCACCGGCAATGGCCCCGGCAAGGGCGCCGATCTCGGCGGCATCGAGGGCGCCGACCAGTACTGCCAGACGCTGGCGGCGCGTCATGGCGCGGGCGGCAAGACCTGGCGCGCCTATCTGAGCACCCAGCCGGCCGACGGCAAGCCCGCGATCAACGCGCGCGACCGCATCGGCAACGGCCCGTGGCAGAACTTCAAGGGCACGGTCGTCGCGGCCAATCTCAACGAACTGCACAGCGACAACAACAAGCTCGGCGTTGAAAATTCGCTCTCCGAGCGTGGCCTGATCATCCCCTACCGGGGCTTTGCGCCGAACCGTCATGACGTGTTGACCGGCTCGGACATGCAGGGCCGCGCGTTCCCGGCCGGCGAGGACCGCACCTGCAGGAACTGGACGAGCAGCACGCAAGGCGCGGCGATGGTCGGCCATATCGACAAGATGGGCCTGCGTGACGACGCAGAGTCGAAGTCGTGGAATGCTTCGCATCCCTCGCGCGGGCCGGACGGCGGCTGCAGCCAGAACGATCTGCGCAGCACGGGTGGTGATGGGTTGTTCTATTGTTTCGCGAGCAACTAGAGGCGGCAAAGAAGCGTTGCGATCGGGGCCGGGCTGGCAAGCCCGGCCCCGATTGTTTGACGGCCAGCAGGCGCGTAAGACCAGTTGAGCCGAAAGCGAAGTATATCACGTCGCATTTGGCTGACCCTACCTACGGCCGTGAACAGGGATATCCAGGCTATGGACGCCACCACAAAACCAAAACGCAAAAGCAGCGCATCGGCCAGTTCCAAAAAGTCGCCCTACCCCGACCTGCACGACCACGTCCGCGCGCTGGAGAAGGCCGGCCAGCTCATCCGCGTCGACCGCCCGATCAACAAGGACACCGAGATGCACCCGCTGGTGCGCTGGCAGTTCCGCGGCGGCATCGAGGAGAAGGACCGCAAGGCCTTCCTGTTCACCAACGTCACCGACTCCAAGGGCCGCAAATACGACATCCCGGTGCTGGTCGGCGGGCTTGCCGCCAACCGCGAGATCTACCGCATCGGCATCGGCTGCGAGTTCGACCAGATCGACCCGCGCTGGGTGAAGGCCGCGCAGAACCCGCTGCCGCCGCGCGTCGTCACCAACGCGCCGTGCCACGAGATCGTCATCACCGGCAAGGACCTCGACAAGCCGGGCCAGGGCCTCGACGGGCTTCCCGCTGCCGATTTCGACGCCGGGCTGGGACGTCGCGCCTTACACCACGCTGTCGCAATACATCACCAAGGATCCCGACACCGGCGTGCAGAACATGGGCAACTACCGCGGCCAGGTGAAGGCGCGGCGGCGGCTCGGCATGAACCCGTCGCTGGAATTGCGGCCGGGCATCTACAACCACTGGGAAAAGCTGCGCAACGCGCGGCTTCAAGAAACTGCCCTGCGCGGTGGTGCTCGGCGCGCCGCCAGCCATCACGTTCGCGTCGGTGCAGAAGCTGCCGGAGACGCTCGACGAGATTCACGTGGCGGGCGCGCTGGTCGGCACGCCGATCAACGTGGTGAAGGCGAAGACCGTGGACCTGCTGGTGCCGGCCGAGGCCGAGATCGTCATCGAGGGCTTCATCGACACGCGAGTATCTCGAGCCCGAGGCGCCGTTCGGCGAGTCGCACGGGCACGTGAACCTGCAGGAATTCAACGCCTTCATGGACGTCACCGCCATCACGCGGCGGAAGGACGCCATCCTCACCTCGATCATCTCGCAGGTGACGCCGTCGGAATCGAGCCTGATCAAGCTGATCGGCATGGAGCCGCTGTTCCTGAACTTCCTGCGCAACACGCTCGGCATCAAGGGCATCAAGCGCGTGTCGATGCACGAGCCGCTGACCAACATCAGGAAGGTGATCGCGCTGATCTGCGAGCGCGACATGCCGACCACGGAGGTTTGGCGCGCGATGTATGGCGCAGCCGTGCTGCACCGCGCGGCGGGCAAGTTCGTCATCGCCGTCAACGACGACATCGATCCGACCAATGCCGACGCGCTGCTCTGGGCGATGTCGTACCGCGCGAACGCGAGCCTCGACATCCACATCATGCCGCATCGCGACCAGGGCCATGGCCCGCGCAGCCTGCGCAACGGCGGGCAGGACGCCTCGGTGCTGATCGACGCCACGCTGAAGGAGGACTTCCCGCCGATCTCGCTGCCCAAGCGCGAATACATGGAGCGCGCCAAGAAAATCTGGGAGGAGCTCGGCCTGCCGAAGCTCAAGCCCGAGTCGCCGTGGTTCGGCTATTCGCTCGGCGAATGGGGCCAGGAATTCGACGCGATGGCGGAGCGCGCGGTGCGCGGCGACTATCTCGACAATGCGGACTCGCTCGTGGCGCGGCGCAGAAGCGACGTCGGCATGAACACCGAAGTGCGCCGCGTCGACGAGGGCGCGCCGAAATCGCGTCCAAAGTCACGGCGCTAGCACTCTCCACGTCATTCCGGGGCGCTCGCGAAGCGACCTAACCCGGAATCCAGAACATCGGAATTTTTTTCTGGATTCCGGGTTCGCGCCCCATAGCGCGTCGAAGACGCGCGTAAACGCGCTTATGCGCGCGCCCCCGAATGACCGCGGAGTTATTTTGTCGACAAGCTCTTAGATGGTTACCGGATTGCCACGCAACGCGCTAACCATTGGTTAGCCTTAGAAATTTCTTGACCGGATGGCTCAACTTCAACATCTTCCTCAATGGCGGTTGAGGGGGTTGGGTATGAGTGTTGTGTGCTACCGGTGCCCGGAAACGGGCGAAGAGGTCACGACGGCCATCGAGACCAGCAATGACACGCTCGTCAAGATGCGGGCGATGGACCTGACGATGTGGGTGTGGTGCCCGCATTGCATGGCCGGGCATCAGATCAAGCCGGCCGACGCGGCTCTCGAAGACGAGATCAGGACCACGATCAGCCCGGCGCTGGCCGGATAGCCGGGCCGTCACTTCGCGGTTTTGAATGCCGGCCAGGTGAAGGCGCGATGCTTGTGCGCGATTCTGGCGCGCACCCTATGATTTTTGCGCGTACGGCGTCGGCCACTGGCCGATCTGCCACGGCGTTGCCACGGTTCCGGATTTTGCTGGGGCTTGAGGGGGCGGCCTTTGAACACCAGTGTGGCACTGGCTTGCGTGTGCGCGGCAGGTTTCGCGACGCAGGCTTCGGCTGACGACCGGACGGCCTGCCGGTCGGAGGCGGCCGGCGCCGTCACGGTGCGTGCGGTGGCGGACGGCCGCACGCTGACGTTGACGGACGGGCGCGAAGTGCGGCTCGCAGGCATCCAGGTTCCAAACGACGGCGAAAACGCTGTGGCGGCGCGAACGGCGCTGGAAAAACTTGTGACCGGACGGGATGTCCGGCTGCTGCGGATGGGCCCCGAAACCGACCGCTATGGACGGCTCACCGGCGGGCTCGCGGCCAGGGACGGACCGCCGATCCAGTTGGAATTGCTCGCAAAAGGCCACGCGCTGGTTGCTGGGCAAGCGGCTGCCACCGGATGCGCGGGCGCCTTCAGGACAGCGGAAAAGACCGCGCGGAGCGCTGGTCTTGGCGTCTGGGGAACCGCATATTACCTGACGCAGGACGCCGGGAACCCGGCACAAATCCTGGCGTATCGGGGCCGGTTCGCCGTGGTGGAGGGGAAGGTTCTGTCGGTGCGCGAAAGCGGCGGCACGATCTACGTGAATTTCGGGCGGCGCTGGACCGAGGATTTCACCGTCACGGCGCTGAAACGCAGCGAGCGCACGTTTGCGGACGCGGGCCTGGAGCTTAAGAAGCTCGAAGGGCGACGTGTTAGAATCAGAGGCACGGTCGAGGAGCGGGGCGGCCCGTGGATCGAGGCGATGCACCCCGGCCAGATCGAGATCGTGGAGCAAAGGTGACCGACGGTTGGCCCCATATGCGGCCCGGTCCGTGGCGACGAACCCGCCGCGCGCGCGGCGCCTTGCGCGCCGGCTGGCCCGTGTTCGCGGCTCTGGCGGCCGTGAGCATCGCGACCGCCGCCTGCTCGACCGCGACCATGCCGACGGTGCAGGCCCCGGCCGCTCCCGCGATCCGCCAGCAGGCCGAGCTCGCCCCCGGCGAGGCGCGCGAGCACATGCGCATCCTCGCGGCCTATGGCGGGCAGTACGACAACCCGCAGATCCAGGCGATGCTCGACCGCACCGTCGACAAGCTGGTCTCCGCCTCCGAGCGGCCCGACCTGCGCTACCAGGTGACGATGCTGAACTCGCCCGCGGTCAACGCCTTCGCGCTGCCCAACGGCCAGCTCTATGTGACACGCGGGCTGATCGCGCTCGCCAACGACCAGTCGGAAGTGGCCTCCGTGATGGCACACGAGATGGCGCATGTGATCGCCCGCCACGCCGCGATCCGCGAGGACCAGGCGCGGCAGGCGGCCCTCGTCAACCGCGTGGCGACCGACCTCTTGAGCGATCCGCAGCTCGGCGCGCTCGCGCTCGCCAAATCGAAGATCGCGCTCGCCAACTTCTCCCGCGCGCAGGAGTTCGAGGCCGACGGCATCGGCGTCGGCATCTCGGCGCGCGCCGGCTACGACCCCTATGGTGCCGAGCGCTTCCTCACCTCGATGGGCCACAACGCGCAGCTTCGCACGCCGCGCGCGATCGACCCGCGCGCGCCGGACTTCCTCTCCTCGCATCCGGCCACCCCCGAGCGCGTGACCAACGCGGTGGCCAATGCGCGGCAGTTCACCGGGCCGGGCGCGGGCGCGCGCGAGAAGGCGGAGTATCTCGCGCTCCTCGACGGGCTGGTCTACGGCGAAGACCCGAGCGAGGGCTTCGTGCGCGGCCGCAAGTTCCTGCATCCGAAGCTCGGCTTCAGCTTCACTGCGCCGGAGGGCTTCACGCTCGACAATTCGGCGCAGGCGGTGTTCGGCGTGAAGGACGGCGGCGCGCAGGCGCTGCGGCTCGACGTGGTTCGGGTGCCAGCCGAGCAGTCGTTGCCGGACTATCTCAACTCCGGCTGGATCGAGAACATCGAGGCCAAAAGCGTCGAGGAGCTGACGGTGTCGGGCTTCCCGGCGGCGACCGCGACCGCGAACGGCGACCAGTGGTCGTTCCGGCTCTATGTGGTGCGCTTCGGCAGCGAGGTGTACCGCGTGATCTTCGCGGCGAAGAAGCGCACCGATGCAGTGGACAAGAACTTCCGCGAGGCGATCCAGAGCTTCCGCCGCATGAGCGTCGCCGAGATGGCGCAGGCGCAGCCGCTGCGCGTCAAGGTGGTGGAGGTGCGACCGGGCGATACCGTGGACAAGCTCGCGCGCCGGATGGCGGTGGCGGACCGGCACGCGGAGCGGTTCCGCGTGCTCAACGGGATGGGCGACAAGGACCGGCTGCGGCCGGGGGACTATATAAAGGTCGTGGTGGAATAGTTTCGCGCTCGCCCTCCGCAGGACCCGCAAGCAAACCGGCTATCCCACCTTCTTTGCAGCCCGCCTCCGCAGGAAGCGGCTGATCAGCCTTCTCCGGGGCGTCCGCTTCACCAGCTTGATGTCGCTGACGAGCTTCGCGCCACCCTTTCTTCGCTCCAGCACGACCTTGCGGTTGTGAAACGCCTCGAGCTCCGGCCGGTGGCCGACGCTCACCAGGGCCGTGCTGTCCGGCTGCCGGCTCAGGTGCTGCATCAGCCTGTCCTGGCTTTCGGGGTCGAGGGCGGCCGTGGCCTCGTCGAGAATGATGATGTCCGGGTTGTGCAGGAAGATGCGCGCAAATGCGAGACGCTGCTTCTCGCCGCCTGACAGCGTCTGATCCCACGGCGCCTCCTCATCGATCCGGTCGACCAGATGCTCCAGCCCCACGCGCTTCAACGCGTCCGCGACCTCTTCGATTTCACGGCTTTCCGGCGCATCGGGATAGACGACGGCGCGGCGCAACGTGCCGATCGGGATATAGGGCCGCTGCGGCAGCAGCATCAGCTTCGCGCCCTTCTGCACCTCGATCGAGCCGTCACCCCAGGGCCAGAGCCCGGCGATGGCGCGCACCAGCGTGCTCTTGCCGGTGCCGGACTTGCCCGCAACCAGCACGCGCTCGCCCGGCTTGATGGAAATGTCGGTGTCGTCGAGCACCGCGGTGCCGTCGTCGAGCGTCACCGAAAGATCGCGCAGACGAAGCGCCGTGCCATCGCCGTCGTAGGAACGCTCGATCCTGCCGACGCCGTCGCCCCGCTCCGCGCGCTCCAGCGCGTCGAGCGACACCATCAGCGAGGCGGCGCGGCGGGCCGAGGCGGTCCAGTCGGCCAGCCGCGGATAATTGTCGACCAGCCAGTTGAACGCGCCCTGCACGATGGTGAAGGCGGAGGCCGCCTGCATCACCGCGCCGAGCGACATTTCGCCCTGCAGATACTTCGGCGCGCAAAGGATGATCGGCAGCACCGGCGCGATGAAGCCGGACACACCCGATACCACCGTCGTCTTCATGTACTGATGGCAGATGCTGCGCCAGGCCTCGAGCACCTTGTGCAGTGCGCGGTCGACGCCGGCGCGCTCCTCCTCTTCGCCCTGGATGAGCGCAATGCTTTCGCCATTCTCGCGCAGCCGCGTGAGCACGTAGCGCAGCTCGGCCTCGGACTGGTTCTTGTCCTCGGAAACGGCAACGAAGCGGCGCCCGATCAAGAGCATCGCGCCGCTGGCGATCACCGCATAGAGCACCGCGGCGACCACCAGGAAGCCGGGGATATGGAAGTCCATGCCGCTGAGGCTGAAGCTCAGCGCGCCGCCGATGGTCCACAGCACGACGATGAAGGTGGCCGCCGACAGGAAAGCCTGCGTCACGCCGCTGACGAAATCGACCGGTGACTCGGTGGCGATGCGGACGTCGTCGGCGATGCGGTATTCCGGGTTCTGGTGGTTTCCGCTGACGAGATTGAGCTGGTAGTAGCGGCCGGACTTGAGCCAGCGGAACATCAGGCTGTCGGTCAGCCATTTGCGCCAGCGGCGCTGGATGGTCATGCGGGTGTAGACCTGCGCGACGCTGAAGCAGACGCTGACCGCGAGGATGACGAAATAGATCAGCGAGAGATGCAGGACTGTCGCGGCGTCCTTCTTCTCCAGCGCGTCGAAGATGCTCCGGTTCCAGAGATTCATCGCGTAGGAGGCCGCGAGATTCAGCAGAATGATCGCGAGCAGCGCGGCGCTCAGCAGCCAGGCGGTGCGATAGCCCGGCGTGGTCCAGAAGCGGAACGCCGTATGCCAGAAGCGCCGCAGCAGATAGCGCCGCCGAAGGTCCTCGATATCCTCGTCGTCTTCGTCCTCGTCGCGGCGCCCGGTGTCGCTCTCGGCCGCTTCCGATTCCTCGGTCTTCGGCGGCAGATCGGACTCGGACTCGGGCTGCTCGGTGTCTGGCTTCGCCGCATCGGACTTGGCCGTATCAGGCTTGGCCGTATCAGGCTTGGCGGGATCGGGCGTACCGGACTTGTCGGATTTATCGGGCTTGGCTTTTGTAGAACCGGCGTTTTCGTCGTCCGCGCCCCGCTTCGAACGGACGTCGGTCATAGGCGCACCTTCGCTCGCGCCGGGTCAACGGCGCCTGAATTCCCTGCATTTTGCGACATGCCGATCAACGCTTTGGAACCGGCCGGGTTCCATCGGCCAAAAGCTCCAACCGGGACGCTTCATGATCGCGTTGGACTGTGATCCAATACCCGACCGCAAGCGTAAAGCGTATTACCCCAGCCCGGCCAACGCGATCGGTAACGGATCGAATTTGCAGACGGTGCGTTGATACGGCGCTGGAATGGAACTCCTGCCGCGGAGAACGCCGCCATGATGGAACGATTTTCGCCGGATACCGTGGAACGCCTGTCGGGCGCGCTCGGCGCGGCCGTGCTCAAGGTCTGGGGACAGTTGCCGCACGATTTCCAGCACAAGATCTTCGAGGAGGCGGTGATTTCCAGCGGCGAAGCGATCCGGAACAATCTCGCGCAACTGCTGCACTCGAAGCATCCGCGGACGTGCGCGGCGATTTCCGGCCGGGCGATCCAGGAGCCGGACAGCCTGGGCGGCTGATCGACAGGAAAAGCCCGGCGCGCCGGATGCGCGCCGGGCCTTGCTCATCCGCTTACATCACGTCAGTCGATGATCTGCACGACGCGGCGGCTCGACGGCTCGACCAGCACGACGTGGTTGTCGTGATAGACGTAGCGATACTTGCTCACCGACGGACCCCAGTCGGACGGAACCGTGCGAAGTTCCACGTCGCTCGGAAGCACCGCGCCGACCGTCACGCGCTCCTTCACGCGCACCGGAGAAACCTTCTCCTTCACCACATACTCCTTGATCCGGGTGCGCTCCTGCGGGCCGATCTCGACCGACACCGATTGCGCGATCGCCTGGCCGCCGAGGCCGATGGCGAGAGCGGAAACGCCGGCAATGACAATACGCTTCATTGTGATTTTTCTCCTCTGCTGGTCCCGCACCGACAGAGATCAACGTCAGCGCTTCCGACTCGTTCCTACGCAAGTTCCCCTGGCGCGGAACACGCTTGGGTTTCGGATTCATGCGCAACCGGTGAACGGATATTCAAATTCGAATTGCGCGCATCATGAAGAAAATCGCAACTGAATAAGCATGGAAGCTTCGCCGGCTACGACGACAAGCAAATCAGCAATCCATGGAACGGATACGTCTAGACGACTATACCGCGGTCCGCGATCAACTCGCGGAACATCGTGGCGACGGGCAGATGGAACGAAAGCTCCGTGTTGGTGTGGTGCCAACTGAGCGGCCATAGCTTGTCCACCTCGATGCCCGGCGTGGAATTTATCCGGCCGAACCAATCGATGGTGCCCATGACGTCGACGATGTGCCGGTAACGCGGCGGCATCGCGACCGCAGCGGAGACGGTGACGATCCAGGTCTCTTCGGCGGGCTGCGCGCCGCCCGTCTCCGCCTGGTTGTTGAGCTCGTAGAGAGCCTCGGAGATCACCAGGTTTCCCTTGGAATGGCCCGTGAGCAGCGAAAATTTGAATCGCGGATCGGCGAGCAGGGATATGACCGTCGCGGTGTCGAGGCTCGTCCGCACAAGCGAGATACCGGCCTCCGAAGCCGCCGCCTCCGCAGCCGCGGCGGTCTCCGGCGCATTGAGCGTGCGGCTGAGCCGGTCCAACTCCTCGAACTGATGGCGCACGCGGTTGAGCGTGCCGAAAAAGAACCAGCCGCCCGCCGCCTCGGTCAGCAGGTCGGCGAGGCCATAACCCGAAACCACGGCGGCGACCGGCTGCCCGAAGGCGTCGGCCACGTTGCGGGCAAAGGCCGCCGAGCCCAGCGCCGAGCTGCCGACGCCGGCCACCGTGAGGATGCGAATGTCCGTCCCGCCATGGCCGGCGAACGCATCGATGGTGCCGCACCGGCACAGCGGTCCCTGCCCGGTGGGCGGCACGATCAGCAGCGAGCCCTCGCGCGCAAGCCACGGGCTGATGTCCTGCGCTTCACCGGCGGTCACCGTGCCTACATCGTAGAACATCGCGTCCAGAACGGCATTGCGGCGGCGGAACGATTCAAGCGCCGCTTCGCGCAGAGGCGTCCTGGACTCGGCAACCTCGGCAACAGTGTTGCGGTTGAGCTGGACTTCCGCCAGTGAACGTTGAGATGCAAGCATTGCGGGCTCCATCCATGTGCAGCAACGGCCAACCCGGCCTCGGAGGCACGCCTGATGTCGCTCTTCGTAACCCCAGTTCGCAGGGCCATTATAACGCAAATTTACGACACGCGGATTACGTCACGCATCACTGCGGCTTCACGCCGACATCCTGGATCACCTTCGCCCAGTTGCCGATATCGCGTTGCACGAGCTCACCGAACGCCTTCGCATCGGCCGGCGACGGCTCGAGCCCGATCCTGAGAAGCTGGTCGCGGACCTCGGGGCTTTTCGCGGCATCGAGAATGTCGGTCTCGAGCTTGCGCAGAACATCGGCCGGCACGTTCGCGGGCAGGAACACGCCCATCCACGGCACCAGATCGAACTCCTTGTAGCCGAACTCCGACACCGTCGGCAGGTTCGGCTGCGACACCGGCCGCTGCTTCGACATCGCGGTGAGCGCCTTCACCTTCCCCGCCTCGATCAGCTGCGTGGCGCCGCCGAGCGCGCCGACCGTGACCTGGATCTCGCCGCCCAGAAGTCCCGTGTAGACCGGCGGCGAGCTGCGATACGGCACCGCCAGCAGATCGATGCCCGCCTCGCGCTTGAACCATTCCATGGTCAGGTAGTGCGGCGCGCCGACGCCGACATGGCCGTAGCTGAGCTTCGTGGTGTTGCTTTTGGCGTACTCGACGAATTCCTTGAGCGTGTTCACCGGCATCGGCGCGGCGACGATCAGCGCGAACGGCAGTTCAGCGAGCTTGGTCACCGGCAGGAGATCGCGCTTCGCGTCATAGCGGCGGGCGGGCGACAGCGTCTCGTTGATCGACAGCGCGTTGGAGAAGATCGCGATGGTGTAGCCGTCGGGCGCCGAACGCGCGAGGAATTCGGTGGCGATCATTTCGGAGGCGCCGGGCCTGTTGTCGATCACCACCGGCTGGCCCCACACCTTCGACAGATGCGAAGCCACCGCGCGCGCGATCAGGTCGGAGCTGCCGCCGGCGAGATTCGGCACGACGAAATTCACCTGCCGCGATGGGAAGGACTGGGCGTGTGCCGCCGCGAGCGGCAAGGCCGGCGCGACAAGCGCGGCAACGAGGGCTACGAACCGGGATCGCAGTGGTGACCGCATCAGAGACTTCTCCAGCACCATCGGAAATTCGTATGTGCTCCGACCTTAGACGGTTTGCGCGGCATTGCGGAGTTGTCGAGCGGGCTCTAGCGGGCGAAGTTCTTGCAAAGCACATAGGCGTCCCGCTTCGCCTGGCCGACCGGCGAACTCTCGAAGACCAGCCGGTCGGGCGCGGGAAGCGAAAGCCGCGGCTGCGCGCGAAAACGCTGCCCCTCGCCTTCGCATGACATGCGCATGGTCCAGGACCTGTCGTTGACCTTCTTGATGTCGCGTGCACGGCACCGCGTCTCGTACCAGTAGAAGCGATCACCCTGGACGAGCATGCGGTTCACGCCGTCCTCGTCGCGGCAGGCCTTTTGGTTCGACGCCCAAACGCCGTCGTAGGGCGAGTTGCTTTTGCCTGAAGCGGACGACCGGGACGTCTGCGCCTCGGCTTTTCCGGCCGGCAGAACCATGCCAAAGATCAGTCCGACAAGAAGAGGAAGAAGCAAAAGGGATCTCATGGGGTGCCTAGGGGCCTACGAGCCAGCTGGCATGATCGGGAAACAGGCGGTCGGTCAGGCGCAGGCCACGCAGCAAGTTGTTGCCGCCGTTCCTGGTTGGCTGAATTGAGTCCATCGTCCCCAGCATCCGCGGACCTTACTTCAATTCAGCTCGCCTCGCACCCTCTCAGCGCCCTTCACCATCGACTGCAGCTTGCCGAACGCGGCGTCCCGGCTGAGATATTTCATGCCGCAGTCGGGCGCGAGCACGAGGCGCCGGGCATCGACATGCTTGAGCGCGGTGCGGATACGGCCCGCGACCACGTCGGGCGTCTCGACCGACGGATCGCCGAGGTCGATGACGCCGAGCATGATGGTCTTGGCGGACAGGTCCTTCAGCATGCCGAGATCGAGCTTCGGCTGTGCGGCCTCGATCGAGATCTGGTCGGCCACGCAATCGGCGAGCTGCGGCAGGAACGAATAACCCGACGGCTTCTGCCCGGCGACCACCGCCGCATAGCCGAAGCACAGATGCACGACGGTCGTGGCCTTGAGCCCCTGAAGCGCCCGGTTCAGCGCGCGCACCGCGATGCGCTTGGCGGCATCGGGATCGTTGCGCAGCCACGGATCGTCCAACTGGATCACATCGGCGCCCGCGGCTTCGAGGTCCTTCACCTCCGCGTTCACCGCGGCGGCGAAGTCCATCACCATCTCGTCGGCGTCCTTGTAGAACTCGTTCTTGGCCTGCTGCGCCATGGTGAACGGGCCGGGCAACGTCATCTTGGTTTTGAGCGACGTGTGCTTGCGCAGGAACTTCATGTCCTCGACCTCGACCGGGCCGCGGCGCTGCACCTTGCCGACCACGCGCGGCACGCTCACCGAGCGGCCGGCGCGGTTGGTGATCGTCGCGGGATTGTCGTTGTCGATGCCGTCGAGCGCGGTGGCGAAGCGGTTGGAATAGCTCTCGCGGCGCATCTCGCCGTCGGTGACGATGTCGATGCCGGCGCGCTCCATGTCGCGGATCGCGAGCACCGTGGCGTCGTCCTGTGCTTCCTTCAGATAAGGCTCCCTGACGCGCCACAATTCGTGCATCCGCACCCGCGGCACGCCGGTTTTGAGCAAAGCGCGGTCCACCAGCCAGTCCGGCTGTGGGTAGCTGCCCACCACGGTCGTCGGCAAAAGGCGTTCAGCCATCCGTTTTCACGCTCCCTGCACGCGCCACACCGTATTGAACAGGCGCCGCTCCTTCATGCATCCTTTGTCCCAAGGCGCAAAAGCGCCGTCAACAACGGCTCCGGGAGGAATACGATGCGGACACGCAGGCAAGTTGTGAGCGCGCTCGGCGCGACGGCGGTCGCGGCATGGAGCGCAGGCCGCGCCTCCGCGCAGCAGACGGTGGACGGCTGGCCGCAGCGCACGGTGCGCGTCATCTCGCCGACCGCAACCGGCGGCCCGGGCCAGAACTTCCGCTTCTACGCCGACCACCTCAAGGACGCGTTCGGCCAGAGCTTCGTGCTGGAGAACATCGCGGGCGGCTCGGGGTCGGTCGGCTGCATGACGGTGGCGCGCGCGGCGCCCGATGGGCACACCATCCTGCTCGCCTCCAACAGCCACATCATCCTTGCGCCGCTGGTCATCAGCGGCTCGCCGGTGAACGTGAAGCGCGACTTCGATCCGATCGCGCTGATGTTCACCTTCCCGTTCCTTCTGGTGGTCAACCCCGATCTCGGCGTGAAGACGCTAAAGGATTTCGTCGCCTACGCCAAGGCGCGCCCGGGGCAGCTCAACTGGGGCTCGCCCGGCATCGGCACCGGCGGACATCTCGTCACCGAATTGTTCCTCAAGCAGACCGGCATCACCGGCCAGCACGTGCCCTATCCCGGCACGACACAGCAACTGCTCGCCGCCGCCGCCGGCACCCTGCAGTTCACCTTCGACACGCCGGGCAACTCCAAGGGCGTGCGCGATGGCGGCAAGGTGATCGGCCTTGCGGTGACCGGCCCCAAGCGCTCGGTGGCGGCGCCCGACGTGCCGACCTTCAAGGAACTGGGCTACGAGGGCTTCGACGACCTGCATGTCGCCAACGGCCTGCTCGCGCCCAAGGGCACCTCGCCCAAGGTGATTGCGGCTTTCGCGGCCGAGATCGTAAAGCTCAATCAGAGCGGCATGATCCACGATCGGCTGGTGGCGGCTTCCTATGTTCCCGGCGTGCTGTCGCCTGCGGGCTACGGCGAGATGATCGACCGCGAGCTCGCGCAATGGGGCAAGATCGTCCGCGACACCGGCGTGCAGATCAAAAGTTAACTCCGCGGTCATTCCGGGGCGCGCGTCAGCGCGAACCCGGAATCCATAACCACGGCTGCGGAGTATGGATTTCGGGATCGGCCCTTCGGGCCGCCCCGGAATGACAACCGAGAGAGAATCCAAGTGGAACTGGCGAAAACCAACTTCTTCCCTCCGTTCAACATCACGCGGGCGAGTCACCTCGTCTTCACGGCGCGCGATCTCGCCGCAAGCCGCGATTTCTACACCGAGGTGATCGGGCTGATCGTCACCGACGAGACCGCCGATACGCTGTGGCTGCGCGGCGTCGAGGAGCGCTGCCATCACAGCCTCACGATCAAGCGCACCAATGGGCAGCCGATGTGCGAACGCGTCGGCTTCCGCGTGTTCATGGACGAGGACCTCGACAAGGCGAAGGCGCATTTCGACAAGACCGGCATCAAGTCGAAGTTTGTCGATGTGCCGCAGCAGGGCCGCACGCTGCATTTCAACGATCCGGCCGGCACGCCGGTCGAGCTTTGCGCGACCATGCCGGTCGTGCCGCGCATGCACACCAAAAAGCACGTGCACCGCGGGGCGGCCGCGCTGCGCATGGACCACTATCAGGTGCTGGTGCCGGACGTGATGACGAACGCGCGGTTCTACATGGATCTCGGCTTCCGCATCTCCGACTACATCGTGATCGAAAGCGCCGGAAAGGTCGTCGGCACGTTCCTGCACCGCAAGGACAATCCGTGGGATATCGTGTTCCTGCAGCGCAGCGGGCCGCGCTTCCACCACGGCGGCTATGTGGTTGAGTTGTTCAACGACATCGTCCGCGCCTGCGACATCGCCGGCAATCTCGGCTTCAAGGACCGGCTGGAGCACGGGCCGGGCCGGCACGGGCACCAGCACTCCTACTATGCGTATCTGCGCGATCCCGACGGCCACCGCACCGAATTGCTTCTGCCAGGCATCCAGATCATCGACATCGACGACGAGCCGGTGCCGTGCCCGGTGCAGCCCGGCGTCAACAGCAATCTCTGGGGGCTGCCCGCCCCGAAAAGCTGGGTCGAGGAGGCGACGAATTTCGCGGATGTGAAGGTGGTGCAGGGCGTGGACGGCACGCCGATGACGGCGGAGCGGTTCCTCGCGGAGAAGAAGCCCGACGCGGTCATGGGCTGACGTCGCGACGATTCTTTTTGTCGTAGTGTTTCTGTAGCTCAGCCACTTGCTCCGTCCACCTCCCCTGGGAGGGCCTGGGAGGGGGAGGGTCGTCGAGCCGCGCGCGAAGCGCGTTGCTCGACGGGGTGGGGTGAGCTTCGTCGCAAGAGATCACCCCACGGATCGCAGAGATCATTCTGATCGCAAGAGAGATCACCCCACCCCGACTGCTTTAGCCGCGCGAAAGCAGTCGACCCTCCCCCTCCAGGGCCCCTCCAGGGGAGGGTGAAAACCGCCGATGCCGCACAAAATGCGTGATGCGCTCGCATCGACCGTTTGCATTCCGCCAATGCTTCGCGAACCCTGGCTTTGAATTCGGGCGCCCGGGCCGGCCCGCCGTTCCCCTTTTTCCGTTTCCCCAAAAGGGGAATGGAGCGCCGGGAGGCGCCACCGGCGGATCGCCGCCGGTTGCCGAACCCAAATCCGGGGTTCGGCGCGCGCCACGGCAGGTCCCCTGTTACCAGGGGTTGCCGCTTTCGGGCGCGCGGGCCCAGTGACGTAGGGCCCGGCGCCTCCCGGCGCTCCACCGCGATGCCATTGTCGGGCACCGCATCCTGCTCCCTCCACGGACGCCGCGATCGACGGCACTCGCCTTGGGAACAGAACGAGAACACCTATAAATTCCTATAGGATTGGAGTCAACCCCGCGGAATCGGGCGAGCGGAATTACAGCGTCGCCAGGGCGCGTTGCAGATATTCGGTCTGCGGCATGGCTTTGAATCGGTCGAAGCCCGCTTCCGCCACCGCGCGGCGGGCGGCCGGATTTTGCAGGAGCCGCATGCAGGTTTCGGCGAGCGCCGCATAGGACGCAAACGCGATGCCGGTTCCGAACTCGGATTCGAAGGACGTGTCCGAACCGGTCTCCGACACGACGCATTTGCGGTTCGCGAGCAGGTAAGACACGCGGACGATCTCGAACAGCCGCGCGTCGTAGAAGTGCACGTTCAGGATGATCCTGGCGCGCGCGAGGAAGGCGTCGCGTTCAGGTCCATAAAGATTGAAGCGCGCATCGACATTGATGCCCTGCGCCGCGAGTTGCTTCAGCACGATCAGCCGCCGCTCGTTCACCGAGCCGACGAACAGCACGTCGATGTCTTCCGGGACGGGCGCGATGCACGTGAGCTCCGGCGCATAGCCGATCCCGCAGTGCTGCGCCTTGATGCCCATCCTGGCGAGCTCGGCGATATTGCCCTGGCTGTAGTCCCAGACCGGATAACGCCCGAGCAGCGCGAGATAGTCCTGGGTCAGCCACGGCGAGTTCGGCGTGATCTGCTCGAGGTTGAACAGGATCAGCCGCTTGTCCGGCGGCGGCGGCGCAACGCCCTTGAGCAGGTTGCAGCCCAGCACGATGGTGACATCGCCGAGCCGCGAGGAATCGTGGACCACCTCGGCGTCGAGGCCGAGCGCGCGGAACCCGGCATGCAGGCCGATTGCGACCTCGTCGAAGGCGTGACTGTGCAGGTAGTTCGGCGGCGACACGATCCATATCGAATAACGGCTCATGTGCCCCCGCGGCCCGAATTTGCTAGACGGTGATTTGCGAGTGGTGAGGAGTAGCGGGCATCGGCGCACGATTTAATCCAGCGGAAAAGCACGAGCAGATTCGAATCATGAACGAGATGCGGCTGATCAATAAGTACCTCAACCTCCTCGAAGCATCTCTCACCGGCACGCTTTACAAGGATCCGCCGCAGGATCCCTGGGCCGGCAACGCCTACAATCCTACGCTCCGGGCGCTCGGCCGCGACTGGCCGGCGCTGGCGCAGACCATGATCGGCTCGGCGCGGATGCGGAACCTGCGCGTCGCCTGCGAGACCGCCATCCGCGACGAGGTGCCGGGCGATTTCATCGAGACCGGCGTGTGGCGCGGCGGCGCCTGCATCTTCATGAAGGGCATCATCGAGGCCTATGGCGAAGGCACGCGGCGCGTGTTCGTGTGCGACAGCTTCCAGGGCTTGCCCAAGCCGGACACCCAGAAATACGCCGCCGACACCGGCGACGTGCACCATACCTATGCGCAGCTCGCGGTATCGAAGAAAGACGTCGAGGACAATTTCCGCAACTATTGCCTGCTCGACGACCGGGTGATGTTCCTCGAAGGCTGGTTCAAGGACACGCTGCACCTCGCGCCGATCGAGAAGCTCGCGGTGTGCCGGATCGACGGCGACATGTACGAGTCGACGATCCAGGCGCTGGACGCGCTGTACGCCAAGCTGCAGCCGGGCGGCTTTCTGATCGTCGACGATTATTTTCTGGCGCCCTGCGCGCAGGCGGTGAACGAGTTCCGGGCGAAGCACGGCATCGTCGAGCCGATCCTGCCGATCGACGGCATGGGCGCCTACTGGCGGCGCAACCGATAGCGGCTACTGCCGCAGCAATCCGCAATAGCGCTGGGCGCCGTTGTCCCAGCAGCCGGTCTGGCGGCACTGCGCCTGCCGGGCCTGGCAGTTGGAGACGCAGGCCGAGGGCTTGCGGGGATCGTTGGTTTTCGCGCAGATGGTGATGCAGGCTTGCGCCTCGTCGCTGCAGCGCAGGGGCGCGGCGGATGCTGGCAATATGCCAAGCAAGATCGCTGCAATGAGAATCGGAATCCGAATCATTTGGAGACAATAGCGCAACATCGGCGGTGCGCTCCCATCCAGCAATCGTAGGGTGGGCAAAGCCGCGCAAGCGGCGTGCCCACGTCGTCGCGCCGAGCAAGAAGAAGACGGGGGCCCCGGCGCTGGCGCGCCTTCGCCCACCCTACACACTGGAGATCTACTTCGCGTGCTTGCCGATGAACGCCAGCATCCGCTCGAAGGTGTCGCCGATCTTGGTGAGGTCCGGCGAATGGCCGGGCTTGCGGTCGGTGTCGAAGTAGGCGAGCTCGATGTTGCCGCCGGCCTTGCGATAGCTCGCCGAAAAACGCGGCGCCTCGGTGTCGGCGCCCTTGAAGTCCTCGTCCTTGTAGTCGTGCATCAGGTCGCCGCGGCCCTGGTGCCAGATCGCCGGCGGCATCTCGGCCTTCTCGCCGCGCTCGAGAATGAGCATCGGGTTGGCTTCGATCATGTTCGCCTCGCTGCCCCAGAACAGGTTGTGGCGGTCGATGATGCCCTTGGTCCAGTCCGGCGGCGGATTGAGCGTGGCCTGCCGCTGCGCGTAGCGATAGCGGCCGATCGGATTGATCACCGGCCACGACAGCACCGCGAACTTCACGGTGGCGTCGAGCGCGGGCGAGCCCGCGGGCAGCGGCGTGGCCGTGTAGCGCGGATCGCGCGGGCGCATCGCGGCCAGCATGGCCAGGTGGCCGCCGCTCGACTGGCCGGAGATGCCGACGAGCTCGGGGCGGGTCTTCAGATCCCTGGCGTGGAGCTTGGTCCAGCGGACCGCGTAATTGATGTCGGTGAGCGCCAGCGGATAGGCGCCCTCGCGGCCGCAGCGCCAGTCGATCGACACCACGGTGACGCCGTGGCCGGCGAGAAACTCGTGGCGGACCTTGTCGGTGTTGCGGTCGGCGAGGCACCAGGCGCCGCCGTGCAGATCGACCACCGCCGGAAACGGCCCGTCGCCGCGCGGCTTGTACACCTTCGCAAGCAGCGGCTTGTCGCCGTGGCGGAGATACTCGACGTCCTGCACGTCGAATTCGTGGGTCCGGGCTTCGGCGGTTTTCGCATCCATGGCGGGGTACTCGCTCGAGTGTGATGAGGCATTAGTTTCGCGCAAACCGGCGTCCGCGACAACCTGCGCGCGGCCCTACCGCCCACGGATCGTTGTGTTTCCTGCTCAAAATGCTTAGCGTTCCGGCCAATCCAGAAAAGCCAGAGAGGGCAGGAGAGCTGTCATGCGTTACTTGAATGGGACTTTGGGCAAATTGGCGATTGCGTCGGCCGCGTTCGCGGGAGCGTTGCTGGCGCAGGCCGCCGGTGCGCAGGCGCAGAGCTGGCCGACCCGGGCGGTGAAGTTCATCGTGCCGTTCGGGCCGGGCGCCGGCGCCGACATCGGCGGGCGGCTGTTCGCCGACAAGCTGTCGCAGAAGTGGGGCCAGCCGGTGGTGATCGAGAACAAGCCCGGCGGCGACAGCATCGTCGCGATCACCGCCTTTCTCGCCGCCAACGACGACCACGTGCTGCTGTTCGGGCCGTCGGGAAATTTCACCGTGCATCCGTTCGTCTACAGCAAGCTGAACTACAACCCGGCCGATTTGATCCCGATCGTGCGCGCCTCCAACACCATCCTCGCGCTCGCGGTGAAGAAGGACGCGCCCTACAACACCATGAAGGAGTTCACCGAGGCCGCCCGCAAGGCGCCCGGCACGTTCAACTCCGGGCTGGTGCAGGGCATCACCGAATTCACCTTCTGGGGTTATTCGCACTACGAGAAGCTGCAGATCACGCAGGTGCCGTATCGCGACATCAACGTTGCGCCGACCGATCTCGGCGAGGGCCGCATCCAGGTGGTGATGTCGTCCTATGCGATCGTGCAGCCGCAGATCAACGCCGGCCGCATCAAGCCGCTGATCGTCAACGGCAAGAAACGGGCGCCGGCGGTGCCGGACATTCCGACTGCGCGGGAGGCAGGCTATCCCTCGCTCGAGGTCGACGGGCTGGTCGGCCTGTTCGGACTGAAGTCCATGCCCGACGCGCTGAAGGAGAAGATCGCCGCCGACTTCAGGGACGCGGCGAGCGATGGCAGCATCGGCGAGCGGCTGAAGACCACCGGCCAGGTGATCAATGTCGGCGGGCCGAAGGAGTTCGCCGAGGCAATCGCGGAGCAGCGCAACAACGTGGCCGCGGTGGTGAAGGCGATCGACTTCAAGCCGAAGAATTGAGTCGGCGATGTTGGGCACCGTCATTCCGGGGCGCAGGCGAAGCCCGCGAACCCGGAATCCAGAGCCGCAGAGCAAGCCCTGGATTCCGGGCTCGCGCCTGACGGCGCGCCCCGGAATGACCGTGTTGCGATTGTGCGCCACAATCGCAACATGCGTGTTCCTCGCATTCACCGTTCCCGCCTCCGCCCAGTCCTACCCGTCCCGCGTCATCAAGCTGGTCGTGCCGTTCACGCCGGGCTCGCCCAATGACGTGATGGCTCGGCTGCTCACGCAGCATCTTTCGCCGCGGCTCGGCCAACCGATCGTCATCGACAACAAGCCGGGCGGCGGCACCACCATCGGAACCAGGCTCGCGGCGGCCGCCGAGCCCGACGGCTACACGCTGCTGTTCATCAGCTCGGCGATCATCGTCGACCCGGCGATGAAGGGGATCGCTTACGATCCGCTCAAGGAGTTCGCGCCGGTTGCGACCGTGAACACCGCGGCCTGGCTGATCGCGGTGTCGCCCGCCCTGCCGGTCAGGACGATGGCGGAGTTCGTCGCGCACACGAGATCCCATCCGGCAACGGTGAATTTCGCGGCGACGCAGGGCACCGCGGCCATGCTGGTGGCCGAACGGTTCAAGCAACTCAGCGGCGCGGACGTCCTGATCGTGCCCTACAAGGGCGGCGCGGCGGCCCTGCCCGATTTCCTCGGCGGACGCATCCAGGTGTTGAACCCGACGCCGTCAACGTCGTTGCCGCTCATTCGCGAGGGCAAGATGCGGCCGCTGATGATCACCAGTCCGGCCCGCAGCGCCGATCTGCCCGACGTGCCGACCGCGCGCGAGGCCGGCCTGCCGGAACTGACGCTCGAATTCTGGGCAGGCGTCATGGCGCCGGCTGGAACGCCGTCCGACATCGTCGGCAGGATCAACGGCGCGATCAACGACACGCTGCGCTCGCCGGAGATGAAGGACGCGATGAGCAAGATCGGCTTCGACTCCAAGATCGGCTCGCCGCAGGACTATGCGCGGTTCATCGCCGAGGAAACGCCGCGCTGGACCGGGATTGCGAAGGCTGTCGGCGTAAAGGCCGAGTGACATGGCGGCACAGGGCAAAGTCGCCGTTGTCGGCGCGGGCATCGGCGGGCTTGCCGCGGCGCTTTCGCTGCTCAGGCACGGAATCGACGTCGAGATCTACGAGCAGGCGCCGGAGCTGAAGGAGGTCGGCGCCGGCATCCAGATCAGCTCCAACGGCACGCGCGTGCTTTATGCGCTGGGCCTCGAAGACGCGCTCAAGCGCGTGCAGGTGTTGCCGTCGCGGCGGGTGATCCGGCACTGGTCGAGCGGCGAGACCTGGAACTGGTTCGATCTCGGCGCGGTGACACGGCAGCGCTACGGCACGCCGCATGTGATGCTGCACCGGGGCGACCTGCATGGGCTGCTGGCCGACGCCGTGAAGGCGATCAAGCCGGATGCCGTGAAGCTCGGCCGGCGGGGCGCTTCCATCCGGTCCGAAGGCGACCATGCCGAGGTGCGCTTCGAGGACGGATCGAGCGCGCGGGCCGCTTACCTGATCGGCGCCGACGGCATCCACTCGAAGGTGCGCGCGGCGCTGTTCGGCGCCGACCAGCCGATCTTCACCGGCGCGGTGGCGTGGCGCGGCCTGGTGCCGATGGAGAAGCTGCCGCCGCACCTGCGGGAGATGCAGGGCGTCAACTGGCTCGGCCCGCACGGCCATGTGCTGCATTACCCGGTGCGGCGCGGCGAGATCATGAACTTCATCAGCTTTGTCGAGCGCGACGACTGGCAGGTGGAATCCTGGGTGACGCAGGGGACGAAGGACGAGCTCGCCAACGACTTCCGCGGCTGGCACGCCGACGTGCACGAGATGATCGCCCGCATCGAGACACCCTACAAATGGGCGATGATGGTGCGCGGACCGATGGCGGAATGGAGCAAGGGCCGCGTCACGCTGCTGGGCGATGCGTGTCATCCCACATTGCCGTTTCTCGGCCAGGGCGGCGTGATGGCGATCGAGGACGGCTATATCGTCGCCGGGTGCATCGCGAAGTACTTCGGCGACCCGGCGCAGGCGTTCGCCCGCTACGAGGACATCCGCCGCGAACGCACGGCGACGGTGGTGCGGAAATCGCACGAGAACAGGAAGTCGGCGTTCAGCCCGGCGCTTGACGATCCGAACGCGGTCGCGGTCGAGGTGGCGCGCGAGTGGCAGCAGGAGCGCGTGCGCGAGCGGATGGAGTGGCTGTACGCGTATGACGCGACGGCGGTCGCGGTGTAGCACCGCTGTGCGGCATCGGCGGTGCCATCCCTCCCCGACAAAAGGGCGTTCACGCCCGTCTTCGACGGGCTATGGGGAGGGTGGACGCGAGCGAATGCGAGCGGCCGGGTGGGGAGAAGCCCGATGCGGACGCGAACCTAAAAGTGAAACGAGACATCCGCGCGATGTTGAGGAGCTGCGCTTCACACCAGCTTCTCCCCACCCGCCCGCTTCGCGGCCACCCCCCCTCGCGGGGAGGGATGGGACCACCCGTATCGCTGGCAATTCAATCCAATACGGACACGGTCTATGACCGCTCGAAGCCGTAGAGCCTTTCCGCATTGTCGACGAGGATGCGCTTGCGCACGGCCTCGTCCGGCACCCACGCCGCGATCTGATCGACCAGATCGCCGTCGTTCGGCATCGTCGTCTCCAGCAGCACATGCGGCCAGTCCGAGCCCCACACCAGCCGGTCGGGCACGGCTTCGACCAGCGCATGCGCGAACGGCGTGATGTCGTTGTAGGGCGGCGGCTGCAACGAGGTGCGATACGGCGCCGACATCTTCGCCCAGCCGCGGCCCGATTTGAGCAGGCTGATCAGCGCCTGGAAGCCCGGCGCGTTGACGCCCTTGCGCGGGTCGGGACGACCCATGTGGTCGATCACCACTTCGGTCGCGAAGCTGCCGAGGAAGCTGTCGATGTCGGGATGGTCCTCGATGTCGAGCAGGAACTGCACGTGCATGCCGAAGCCCTTCACGCGCTCGGCAAGCTTTCGCGCGACGTCGAAGGCGAGGCCGGTTTTTGCCGTGCGGTTGACGCGGAAGCCGCGCACGCCGCCGCGGGCCAGGTCCTCCAGCTCCCGGTCGGTGATGCTTTCGCCGATCAGCGCGATGCCGCGCAGCGCGGTCGGATGCGCCTTGATGGAATCCAGGATGAACCGGTTGTCGTTGCCGTAGAGGCCGGTCTGAACCATGACGCCGCGTTCGAAGCCGGTGGCGCGCAGCATGTCGAGATAGTGTTCAAGATAAACCGGCGGCGGCGTGTAGAGGCGGTTCGCGGCCCAGGGATACCGGTCGCGCGGCCCGAACACATGGCAGTGACAGTCGGCGGATTTCGGCGGGAGCGTGAGTTTCGGCCGGCGGGTGTCGAGATGCGGACCGGCGCACATCGGCGGGTTGCTTGTGTCGTTCATTTTGCTTCCTCCGTCGACCAAACTAGCCGATCGCGGAAAGCCCGGATCATCGCCAAGCGCATGCCACGGGGCACGCTTCACCCTCCCCTGGAGGGGGAGGGTCGACTGCCGGAGCGAAGCGTAGGCAGGCGGGGTGGGGTGAATCTTTTTCCGAAGGAGTCACCCCACCCCGCTCGCTTCGCTCGCGACCCTCCCCCTCCAGGGGAGGGTGGACGGAGTGCGTGGCAATGACTTGCATCAAAAGCAAAAGGCCCGGTCTTGCGACCGGGCCTTTCGTAACCTGCTGCTGAGGACGGCTTACGCCGCTTCCTCTTCGACGGCTTCCTCGCCGGCTTCGGCTTCGCCGGCCGGCTTCGGACCGCGGCGCGGACCCTTGGCGAGCGCCGCCTCGATCTCCTTCACCGCCTCGGTCTCGGTCACGTGCTGGACCGCGGCGATCTCGCGCGACAGCCGGTCGAGAGCGGCTTCATAAAGCTGCCGCTCCGAGTAGGACTGCTCGGGCTGAGACTCCGAACGGAACAGGTCGCGAACGACCTCGGCGATGGCGACGATGTCGCCGGAATTGATCTTGGCTTCGTACTCCTGGGCACGACGCGACCACATGGTGCGCTTGATGCGGGCCCGGCCCTTCAGGGTCTCGAGCGCGCGCTTGACCAGGCCGCCCTCGGCGAGCTTGCGCATGCCGACCGCGGCCACCTTGGCCGTCGGGACACGGAGGGTCATCTTGTCCTTGACGAAATTGATGACGAACAGTTCGAGCTTGGCGCCCGCGACTTCCTGTTCCTCGATCGCCACAATCTGACCCACCCCGTGGGCCGGATAGACGATGTATTCGCTGGTCTTGAAGCCCTGCCGTTGGGTGGTCTTCTTAGGGGTCATTCCGGGAACTGCTCCTTGCTCCGGCTTGCGGCCGGACGCTTTGGCCACGGGGGCTGCGCGGCGGGCGGTTGCACCCCGCGAAGCCTGCGATGTCCGCCGGACGGTTCCAGCGGCGGGTTTTTTGGCGCGCCGGCCTACGCCGGACGAGCCCTTCTTGGACTTTTGACGCATCTTCCCTGCCACAGCTGTTTATGCGTGCCTTGGACACGCCCCTACACGGGTTTATATGGGATCATTCCCGAAAAATAAGGCTCCCACCGGGAGCGCTCGGGCAAAATCCTTTGTAACGCTACATATAACACATTTTCCGCCAAAATCAAAGCGTTATTGCACTGCAAAAGAGCAGCTCGTGTCAAAAGACGGGGCTTGATCGTTAGGATTGGTTAACGACGGCCGGGCCGAGAGTTGCAGATTTTGCCGCAGCCTTTAGCCGGCCGAAAAGGATCAATCACCCTGCCCCGGCTCGGGCGAAAAGAACTTGGCGAACTTGTCGGGCACCCCTTCCCAGTCCTTGGCGTCGGCGGGGGCTTCCTTCTTCACCGTGATATTGGGCCAAGTCTTGGCGTATTCGGCATTCAGCGCCAGCCACTTGTCCAGCCCCGGTTCGGTGTCGGGCTTGATCGCCTCGACGGGGCACTCCGGCTCGCAGACCCCGCAATCGATGCATTCGTCGGGGTGAATGACGAGCATGTTGTCGCCCTCATAGAAGCAGTCGACCGGACAGACTTCCACGCAGTCCATGTACTTGCACTTGATGCAGCTCTCGTTGACGATGTAGGTCATTACACCACTCCGAACACGGTGGGTCCGTACCGCATAGGCTGCGGGTCCGCAAGCGATTGCCGGTCAAACCAACCTTTTCTCACGCTATTCCAGGTCGATTCCGTCGCGGCCGCGCAGCCGGTCGGTGTCGCGGCGCTCGCGTTTGGTCGGGCGGCCGGAACCCTCCTCGCGCTGCCCGGACGCCGGCACCGCGGGCCGCGGCGCGGGCGGCGGCGTCAGATCCTCGAACAGGCCGCGGGCGACATCGGCGGAACCCCGGCGCTCGGCATAGCCCGTCACCTTCAGGATCCTGACGTTGCGATCGAGCGCGACAGTGACGACATCGCCCGGCCGCACCGGCCTGCTCGGCTGCCCAACGCGCTCGTTGTTGAGGCGGACCAGACCGCCGCCGACCAATGACGCGGCCGCAGAGCGGGTGCGGACCACCCGTGCGTGCCACAGCCACTTGTCGATCCGCTGACGGTCCAACGCTGCGATGACCTGACGTTGTGCGAGCGCTCCGCGTGCAAGCGCTAGCGCTTGTTGCCCTCGAGCTGTTCCTTGAGCGCGAGGAGTTTAGCGAACGGCGAATTCGGATCGGGCTCCTTGCCGCCGCGCTTCTGCTCGCTCGAGCTCCAGGTGCGCGACGGCCGGTTGTCGTCGCGGCGATCACGGTCGCGGTCCCGATCGCGGCGCGGCGGACGGCGATCATCACGTTCGGGCCGCTTGTCGTCACGAGCCGGACGGTCACGCCTCTCGGGACGTTCCGCGCGCTGCTCGCCATTCTGCTTGTCGCCGGCTGGCCGCTCGCCAGCTTGTCGCTCGCCCTCTTGGCGGCGATGCCGGCGGCGGCCGCGATGCTCGCGGTTCTGATCGCCCGGCGCCGCCGTTGCGTCGGCGGTGGCTGGGGTCGGCTCGGCTCCCGCGGCGGCGACGGCACCATCGCCGGCCGGCTGAGCCTCGGCCTGGGCGGGCTTGTGATCGCCCCGATGTCTGCCGCGGCGGCCGCGGCGCTCGCCCTCGCGCGGACGGCGTTCACTCAATGGACGTCCGGGCCGCCACACCTCGATCATTTCGGGTTCGGCGGCAGCGGTGGTCGCGGGCGCTTCCGCGCCGGCGGCAGGCGCCGCGGCGTCGGCTACGGGCTCGGACGGAGCGGCGTCGACGGCGGGCTCGGACGGTGCGGCCTCGGCTGCGGCCACAGGCTCGGCTGGCACCTCCACTGCGGCAGGCGTCTGTTCAACTTCAGCCGCAGGCGCAACGTCGGCATCCGGTGCGGGCTCCGCCTCCGGCGCAAGTTCTGGTGCAAGCGCCGGCGCGGGCTCGGCCGGATCGGCGTCCGGCATCTCGCCGTCGGCGCTCGCGTCATCCGGCGCAGCGATCGGCGTCTCGGACGCGTCCGCAGCATCGGCGGACGGCGGCGTCGTTTCGGCTTCCGCGGACTTCTCCGGCTCCGCCGGCTTTTCGGCCTCCGGCGGTTTGAGCCGCTTCTCCATGCGATAGCCGAGCGAGCGCAGGATCGAGGCGAAGTCTTCGCCGGACGCCCCGGTCAGCGAAGTCATCGCGCCGGTGACCGTGAAACCGAAACCGTTGAATGCACCGGCCGGACGCAAGCCGCTCGAGCCCTCGCGCCAGGCCAGCGCCGGCCGGATCAGGTCGGCGAGCCGCTCCAGGATATCGACGCGGATCGCGCGTTCGCCGCAGACACGGTAGCCGATGGTCCGGTAGAGCGACTTCGGCGTGTCCTTGTCGATCGGAATCGAGGTGCGGCCGCTGGCCGCGAGCCGCTGCAACTCGCCGAGGCCCTTGTCGTCCGGGCTGCCGAACTTGAGCATCCAGAGCTGGGCCGCAAGCCCGCGCGGCGCAGGCTTCAACAACGCCGGCAGATAAAGATGATAGGCGCCGAAGCGGATGCCGTATTTGCGCAGGCTGGATCGCGACGGCTGGTCGAGACCCTTGACCTCTTCGGCGACTTTCTGCCGCTCGAGAACGCCGAGCGCCTCGATGATCTGGAAGGCGACGCCGCGGGCGATGCCGGTGACGTCTTCGGCCGCCGCAAGCGCGAACAGCGGACCGAGCAACCGCTCGATATGCGTCTTCAGCCAGAGGTCCAGCCTGATCTGCACCGCGTCGCGCGATGCGCCGGTCAGCTGCTCGTCGGCGATCACGCGCACCCGCGGACGCAATACGTCGTCGCCTGCGATCAGCTTGCCGACCGGCGCGCCGACCCAGCGCACGGTGCCGTCGGAGTCGAGCACGAACTCGCGCTCCGGCGCCTGCTGCAGCTTGGTGGCTCGCGCATCGATCTCGCCGGCCAGCGCAGTGCGCGAGGCAGCCTGCAACGCCTTCGCTTCGGAGCCCGCCGCCGACGCATCGGCAACAAACGTGAACCCATCGAGACGGCCGATCTCGTGCCCCTCAACGACAACTTCGCCGGTCTTTTTGATTTCAGTTTCCAATGTCGAGTTCTCGCGCAACCGCCGCATCAACACGCTGGTGCGCCGGTCGACGAACCGCTCGGTAAGACGCTCATGCAACGCATCCGAGAGCTTGTCCTCTATGCCCCGCGCGACGGCCTGCCAGTGCTCGGGATCGGCAAGCCAGTCCGGACGGTTTGCCACGAAGGTCCAGGTTCGCACATGCGCGATCCGGTTCGACAGCGTGTCGATGTCGCCGTCGATCCGGTCGGCCTGCGCCACCTGGGCGGAAAACCATTCGGCGGGGATTTTACCCTCCCGCATCAGGAATCCATAGAGGGTGACGATCAGTTCCGCGTGCGTTGCCGGAGCGATCTTCCGGTAATCAGGCACCTGACACACTTCCCACAACCGCTCGATGGCGGCTTTGTTCGACGCCATCGCGCGAATTTCTTCATCGCGCGCAGCATGTTCGAACACCAGGATGTCCTCGGCGATCGGCGCGCGCGTGAGCCACTGCTCCTCGGGTGTCCGCGCCAGCGACGCTTGCAGCGCACCAATCGACGAAAAATCCAGATCGGTGTTGCGCCATTGCAGCACCTTGATCGGCTCGAACGAGTGGCTTTCGAGCGCGTGAACGAGATCGTCCTCGAACGGCTGGCATCGGCCGGTGGTGCCGAAGGTGCCGTCGCGCTGGGCGCGTCCGGCGCGCCCCGCAATCTGTGCCATTTCGGACGGATTGAGCCGGCGAAACTGATAGCCGTCGAATTTGCGGTCGGATGCGAAGGCGACATGATCGACGTCGAGATTGAGGCCCATGCCGATCGCGTCGGTCGCGATCAGGTAATCGACGTCGCCGGACTGATAGAGCGCGACCTGCGCATTGCGCGTGCGCGGCGACAGCGAGCCGAGCACCACCGCGGCGCCGCCGCGCTGGCGGCGGATCAATTCGGCGATGGCGTAGACCTCCTCGGCCGAGAACGCGACGATGGCGCTGCGCCGCGGCAAACGGGTGATCTTGCGATCCCCCGAATGGATGAGGGTCGAGAGCCGGGGGCGCTGAACGATGTTCGCGCCGGGCAAGAGCCGCTCGACCATCGGACGGATGGTGGCAGCGCCCAGCACCAGCGTCTCCTCGCGGCCACGGCGGTTGAGGATGCGGTCGGTGAACACGTGGCCGCGGTCGAGATCGGAGCCGAGCTGCGCCTCGTCGATGGCAACGAAGGCGCAGTCGAGATCGCGCGGCATCGCCTCCACGGTTGAGACCCAGAAGCGCGCCTTTTGCGGCTTGATCTTCTCCTCGCCGGTGATCAGCGCGACGTTTTCCGCGCCGACCCGGTCGGCCACCTTGTTGTAGACCTCGCGGGCGAGCAGCCGCAGCGGCAGCCCGATCAATCCCGACGAGTGGCCGAGCATGCGCTCGATGGCGAGATGGGTCTTGCCGGTGTTGGTCGGCCCCAGCACCGCGGTGACACCGGCACCACGGGCACGAGCGTCGCGGGGTACGGGCGACGAAAACGAAAGAGGCATCAGATTTCCAGGGTGGGAATGGCCCGGATCATCGGCGGGCACGCCTTTCTGTATCACAACGCGACGTCACAGGGACCGGAGAAAGGCCCCGACTTAAGAAAGCGAACGAGTCCGGAACGAATCGCGGCCGAATCGGTGACTCGCAGGCTGTTGAGCTTTGTTCACGGCGATATGTGGTCCATCCTGCGGAAGGAAACCACAACATCGGGTAATCAGGGCGCCTTCATTTGTCCCAAAAACCGGCTCAACCGTTAACAGGCGAGCGAGTCGGGTGATCCCGAAGAGTCAATCCCGAATGCAATCCACCGCTGTGGATAACCCGGGCATAAATGGTGGCGTCCGGCCCGCGCGCAAGCGCCGGGACTGGCGCTACTGCGTCTTCGGGCCGGTCGATGCGGTGGCCTGCGCCGGGATCGAGATGAACTGCGTCGCCTGCATCACGCCCTGTCCGATCGGAGTCGGAATCGAGACACGGAACGGCACCAGCACGCGGGTTCCGCCGACCGGCGCGAGCCAGACCTCCATCTCGCGCTGCGAGACCAGATATTTGATCGCAGCCCGCGTCGGCACGAAACCGGCCACCGGCACGAAATACACCGAACAGACGACCGCCGGACCTTCGTAACCCTTCTCGGCCTTGACCTGCTCAATCCGCTTGTAGCCGAACTTGAGGTCGTAGCGCATGCGGCCGTCGAACACCTGATGGGTGCGCTGGCACGCCTGCGGACCGAGCGGATTGCCGTTGCCGGCCACCCGGATGATCGAGCCGGTCATCGGATCCGTCACGCCGCGGCGATGCGCCTCGGTCAACGGGACGCGATCAGGATCCGGCGGCAACTCGGGAACGATCGAGAAGTCCTTCACGTCGCCCGAGCCGAGCGTCATGCGGATCTCTTCGGTCTTCTTGTCGGTGGTGATGCTGGCGGCAAAGCTCGCCGGAACCGGATTGCCGCCGATGATGTAGCCGCGCGACGCGCCGCTGCCCCGCCCGGTGGAGAGAACGCGCAGCAGCCCGGTGGTCGCGCCGCTCGCGGCTGCGGTGAACTGGCTGTCGGAGATGTCGATGACCCAGGCGCCCTTGCCGATCGTCACGCCGCCCAGCGTCACCGAATAGCGGGCATCCACCCGGCCCTGGGCCTGAGCTTCAGGCATCCCGGCCGCCATCAAGGCTGCCGCCATAAAGACTGCGGCGGCGGCAAGCCCGATCGCTGACCGAACCCCAGTCCAGGCCAAGATTCCGTTCTCCCCGAAGGCTTTAGGATATCCGCTTTGCCGCGCCGAACGCCGACGATCAAGGGTCGGATCCGAGGGAAAGCCGCTTATCCCCCGTCTCGGCGGGGAATAAGTCGTTTCTATGATGCAGATCAGGGGTTTCCGGCTCGTCTTGACGCTCGGGCCCCCCGTCACTATACGTCCGCGGTCCAACCAAACCGCCAATTCCGGCGCCCAACCGGCGCCGCGCGCATTTAAGGGTATCGCTATGTCACGCCGCTGCGACCTCACCGGCAAGTCCGTCATGGTCGGCCACACGGTCAGCCACTCGAACATCAAGACCAAGCGGCGCTTCCTGCCGAACCTGCTCAACGTCACGATGATGTCGGACGCGCTCGGCCGCTCCGTGAAGCTGCGCGTCTCGGCCAATGCGCTGAAGAGCGTGGACCACCGCGGCGGGCTCGACGCCTATCTGCTGCGCGCGAAGAGCGACACGCTCGCGCCGCGCGTGCGCGAACTGAAGAAGCAGATCGAGAAGAAGCAGGCGAAGGCCGGCTAAGTCTCTCAGCGGTCATTCCGGGCCGCCCATAAGCGCGTTTATGCGCGTCTTCGACGCGCTATGGCCGGAACCCGGAATCCAGAGCAACAAGAAGTCGCAGCCGGTCCATGGACCGGCTGTTTTAGTTTGCATGAACATGAGTGTGGTTCTGGATTTCGGGTTCCGCGCTTCGGCCGCCCCGGAATGACTCGCTGAGAAGTCAGCGCTCGCCAACAAACGTGAACTGCAGCAGCACCGTGCGTTGCAGCGGAGAGAAGTTGTCGTCGGAAATCAATGTCAGCACCAGCGCGCCGTCGGGCGCGCGGTGCACCGACAGGCCTTCCATGTTGTCGATCTGATAACCCATGTCGGCCGTGACCACCTCGGCGCCGTCGACCGTCGCATTGGGCTTGATCGCCGTGAGCGGCACGCTGCGGATCCGCATGGCGATGCCGCTGGTCCAGGAGAAGCGGCGCTCCAGCACCAGGAGCTTGCCGCCCGGCGTCACCGCGCAATCGCTGACGTCGAAGTCGTCGCTGCGCTTCCACGAGAACGCGCCGCGCGTCGCTCCGCCCACCAGGAACCCCTGGATATTGCCGTGCGCGTCGAGGCCGCGCTCCGACACCGCAATCAGCGTGCCGCCGAGCGGCCCGGCCTTCGGCGCCATTACCAGACATTCGAGGCTGGCATTGTGCGGCAGCGTCCTGAACGCCGGCGGCACCGGCACCGGAACGCCGCGCGCCAGCAGGCCGTCCTTGCCGAAGTTGAAGCGAACGATGCGATGCGCCCGCTCGATGCCGACATAGAGGGTGTCGCCATCGTCGGCGAGTGCCTCGGTGTCGTACCAGCCGCGCGCGCGCAACGGCCGGCCGTCCGGTCCCAGCATCGGCGCCATCTCGGCATCGGCGATCGCAATGGGTGTCGTGCCGCGATAGACGATGCGTCCGCGCAGCCACTGGCTCTTGTCGGTCACGGCGACGAAGCGCTGGCCGTCGGCACCCACGCGCAGCGACGAGATGCCGCCGAATTCCTTCGTGGGCGATTCAAGCACCAGCCCGCCGCGGAATTCGAGCGCGCCGAAGCGCTTGCGCGAGACGTTGCGCGGATCGAAGGCTTCGATCGCCTGCGACTTGATTTCGATCTGCTGGAGCCCGGGATCGCGCGGCGGCTGGGCCGCCGCCGGAATCAGCGCGAGCGCAAGAATGGCCAGAAAGGCGGAAATGCGGGAAACGGCAATGTTCAAAGGTCAACCCCCGGTCGGGGGCATTTTACCGGATTCGCGACGCGACGATGGCGCAATCGCCGAATTGTTCACGAATGTAGTTTACGCGCCGGACGCCGCTGCCCGCCCGCCATGTCCCGAGCCATGTCCTGGGCGGCATGCTCCTCGAACAGTTCCGCGAGCTTCTCGGTCATCGCGCCGCCCAGCTCCTCGGCGTCGACGATGGTGACCGCGCGGCGATAGTAGCGCGTGACGTCGTGGCCGATGCCGATGGCGATCAGCTCGACCGGCGAGCGGGTCTCGATCTCCTCGATGATCCAGCGCAGATGGCGCTCGAGATAGTTGCCCGGATTGACCGAAAGCGTGGAGTTGTCGACCGGCGCGCCGTCCGAGATCATCATCAGAATCTTGCGCTGCTCGGGGCGAGCCAGCAGGCGCTTGTGCGCCCAGTCCAGCGCCTCGCCGTCGATGTTCTCCTTCAGCAGGCCCTCGCGCATCATCAGGCCGAGGTTCTTGCGGGCGCGCCGCCACGGCGCGTCGGCCGACTTGTAGATGATGTGACGCAGGTCGTTGAGGCGGCCCGGATTGGCGGTCTTGCCGGCGGCGAGCCAGGACTCGCGCGCCTGCCCGCCCTTCCACGCCCGCGTGGTGAAGCCGAGAATCTCGACCTTGACGCCGCAGCGCTCCAGCGTGCGCGCCAGAATGTCGGCGCAGGTCGCCGCCACCGTGATCGGGCGGCCGCGCATCGAGCCGGAGTTGTCGAGCAGCAGCGTCACCACGGTGTCGCGGAAGTTGGTCTCCTTCTCCTGCTTGAACGACAGCGCGTGCAGCGGATCGATGATGATGCGCGGCAGCCGCGACGGATCGAGCAGGCCTTCCTCGAGGTCGAAGTCCCAGGCGCGGTTCTGCTGCGCCATCAGGCGGCGCTGCAGCCGGTTGGCCAGCCGCGCGACCACGCCCTGCAGATGCGAGAGCTGCTTGTCGAGATAGCCGCGCAGCCGATCGAGCTCTTCGGGCTCGCACAGCTCTTCGGCCGGCACCATCTCGTCGAAGCGCGCGGTGAACGGCTTGTAGTCCGGACCGCGCGGCTCGTTCGGCCGGTTGCGCGGGCGCCACGGCTCGGCGGCGGTCTCCGATTCGCCCATCTCGGAATCGTCGGCCATGTCGGCCGCGGGCGCGTCGACCGCTTCCTCGGCGGTCTCCGAAGCATCGGCGGACGCTTCGGCGTCCTCCATGCTCATCTTTTCCATGTCCTCGGAGTTGGCGGCCTCGCCCTGCTCGCCGGTCTCGTCCTTGCGGCGCTCCTGCTCGCCCTCCTCGCCCTCTTCCTCCTCGTCGGAGGTGGAGCGGTCCTCGCCCATGTCGAGCGATTCCAGCAGATCGTGGACGGCGTCGCCGAACTTGCGCTGGTTTTCGAGCAACCGCTCGAGCCTGTCGAGACCGCGGCCGGCGCGGTCCTCGATGAACGGCCGCCACAGGTCCACGAGCTTCTTGGCCGCCGGCGGCGGCGGCTGGCCGGTGAGCCGCTCGCGCACCATCAAGGCGATGGCTTCCTCGATCGGCGCGTCGGCGCGGTCGGTCACCTCGTCGAACTTGCCGCGGTGGAAGCGGTCATCGATCATCGCGGTGAGATTGTTCTGCACGCCGAGCATGCGGCGCGCCCCGATCGCCTCGACGCGGGCCTGCTCGACGGCGTCGAACACCGCACGCGCCTGCTGGCCGCCGGGCACCAGCCTGCGATGCACCGCCGCGTCATGGCAGGCGAGCTTGAGCGCCACCGCGTCGGCATTGCCGCGAACGATGGCGGCTTCCTCGCGGGTGAGCTTGCGCGCCGGCTCCGGCAACCGCACCTTGCCGCCGACCAGGCCCGGCCGCTCGGCGGCGAAAGAAACGTCGAGATCGGATTTCCGCGCGATGGCGCGCAGGCAGCCGGTCACCGCCCGCTTGAACGGCTCGGTCGGGGATTCCTTGGGCGGTGTTTTTGGTTTGCTGTTCGACGACATGATCTACGATTGAGCCGCTTGAACCAGAGCGAAAAACACGTTCCCCGAGCCGTATGTTTGATCGAAGCCGTTGGCAGCCAAGAACCTGTCAAACTCCAAAATCACCGACCCCAAGTCGGCTTTCTGGCGGATCAACGACTTCAACCTTTCGAACTCATCCGGCTTCTCGGTGACGAACTTCGAAACGAAAATTTCAATCATCTCCGATGGGGGATGCTTCAGAATCGGGAGCTGACTGAGAAGCTTTTCTCGATCAAAGTTTCCGGAAACGCCACGCGACCCGAGATCCGCTATTCTCACGGGTCGCGGGGCGGCCATCGTCAGCTCAGCGCCACGTTGACCGAACTCTCCGGCAGCTCCTGGCCGAAGCAGCGCTGATAGAACTCGGCGACGATCGGCCGCTCGAGCTCGTCGCACTTGTTGACGAAGGTCAGCCGGAACGCGAAGCCGACGTCCTTGAAGATGTCGGCGTTCTCGGCCCAGGTGATGACCGTGCGCGGGCTCATGACGGTCGAGAGATCGCCGTTCATGAAAGCGTTGCGCGTCAGGTCGGCGACGCGGACCATCTTGTTGACGATGTCGCGGCCGTCCTCGGTCTGATAGTGCTTCGCCTTGGCGAGCACGATTTCGACCTCGTTGTCGTGCGGCAGATAATTCAGCGTGGTCACGATCGACCAGCGGTCCATCTGCGCCTGATTGATCTGCTGCGTGCCGTGATAGAGGCCCGAGGTGTCGCCGAGCCCGATGGTGTTGGCGGTGGCGAACAGGCGGAACGCCGGATGCGGCTTGATCACGCGGCTCTGGTCGAGCAGCGTCAGCCGTCCCGACGACTCCAGCACGCGCTGGATGACGAACATCACGTCCGGGCGGCCCGCGTCGTACTCGTCGAAGCAGAGCGCGACATTGTTGACGTAGGCCCAGGGCAGGATGCCGTCACGGAATTCGGTGACCTGCAGGCCGTCCTTGATGACGATCGCGTCCTTGCCGATCAGATCGATACGGCTGATGTGGCTGTCGAGGTTGACGCGCACGCACGGCCAGTTGAGCCGCGCCGCGACCTGCTCGATATGCGTCGACTTGCCGGTGCCGTGGTAGCCCGAGACGATGACGCGGCGGTTGTGCGCGAAGCCCGCGAGGATCGCGAGCGTGGTGGCACGATCGAAGCGATAGTCCGGATCGACGTCCGGGACGTGGTCCTCGCCCTTGGAATAGGCCGGGACTTCCATGTCGCTGTCGATGCCGAAAAGCTGCCGTACCGACACCTTCATGTCGGGCATGGGAGGGGAGTTCTGCACTGCGCTTGCCATAGTTACTCCGTGGCCCCGGAACGGCGCGGGGCCGCGATTTTCGCCGGGCTTCGTTCTGGAATAACGGCAACTTAGCAGACGGGGTTGCACCGCGAAAGCGGCCCTGCGCATAGCTAAATTGCTGCAATTTCAGTCGGGTAGAAGAATTCGGCCGGTCCTGGCGGGGGCCAGGCCGGCCGAATTCGCGGGGCCTTGGCAGCCCTTCCGTCGGGAAAACAAATTGCCCGGTCCGTCAGGACCTGACGCCTCAGGAATTGGCGCCGCAGATTTTTGCGATTTCCAGCTCGGCGGGCCGGACGGCGGCCTCGAAGGCCGCAAGCAGCGGCGCAAAGGCCTCCCGGTCGAGCCCGTCCCGCACGCAGATGCCGGCGCGCTGCGGCGGAACCTCGGGGAGAAATCCTTCCCGCGCCACCACGAGCTTGTCGGTGATGCCCCGTTCCGGCAGCAGCATGAATCCGAGGCCTGCCTCGACGGCGGCGCGGCGCGCGTTGAAGTCCTTGCCGGCGAACGACACGACGTAGCGCAAACCCGCCCGGTCCATCGCTTCGAATGCGACCCGGTCGGTCTCGCTGTCCGGCCAGGAGATGTAGGGAAGCGCCATTCCGGGACCGAGGTGCAGGTCTGCCGAGCGCGCCCAGACGACGTTCTCGGTCCACTCGGAGACAAGGTCGACCGGCTTGTCGGGGGCCACGACCACCATCGCCATATCGAGGAAGCCGGTGTCGAGCTGCTTCAGAAGTTCCTCGGAGCGGGCGCATTGCAGGTGCAGTTGCGCGCTTTTCGCAGCCCCCGTGCAGCTCCTGAACGCGTTCACCAGGATGTCGCCGGCAAAGGATACCGGCAGACCGACCCGCACCAGTGGAGCCACCGGGCCGCCGCCGGACAGAGAAAGAAGCTGATCGTTCATGTCGAGAATGCGCCGCGCATAGCGTTCGACGATCTTGCCGCGCTCGGTGAGCTTGGTGCCGCCGCCGGAGCGCGCGAACACATCGTCGCCGACCAGCTGCCGCAGGCGCTTGATCTGGGCGCTGATGGCGGATTGCGTCAGGCCAAGCGTCTGCCCGGCCTTGGTGAAGCTGCCTTCGTCGAGAATCGTAATGACCGTCCGCAGAAGTTCCACCGGAACATACGTCCGGCCTTGACCGCCTTGCATCGCCGAGCCCTTTTTTGATGGCCGCGAGTCGCGCGGCGCCCTTTCATCGGGCCGGACTAGCCGCAGTGCTGACCCAACAGAAGTAATACGCATGTAATTTGCGGTGCCCCATTCCGCTGAATTACGCATGCCGCTCGCAAATCGGCACTCCGGGCATAAGCCCGGCCGGCGCGGCCGGAAAGCCTGCGCCGGACCGAGATTCGATATTTCCCTGCGGCTTCAACCCGTTCATATTATTTGCAGTTGCAAACAATTTGCTGCCGTGGCGCGATCCGGTGGAACCGGACGCGCGCGGCCCGCGGCGGCAGCAATGCACAGATGCGGCTGGGCGGGGCGGGGCCGGCTCGTCCATTATCCGGCCTGCGCAAAGGGAGGCGGTCATGTCCGACGTTCTGACGAAAGCCCGTGGCGAACTGAGCCCGGAGGGCAAGGTCCGCTTTTATGGGGTGCATCACCTCGCGCTCAACACCGACGACATGAAGATGACGGTCGATTTCTATGTCGGCGTGCTCGGCATGCGGCTGGTCCATGCCATGAAGGTTCCGCCGGGGCTGGGAACCGGGCCGGGCAACCGCGGCAATCCGCCGTTCGAGGAGGTCCGCCACTATTTTTTCGACATGGGCCGCGACGGCCTGCTGGCGTTCTTCGAGATGCCCAAGGGCGCCAAAGAGCGCGGCGACCGCAACGCGCTGGGCGCCATGCAGCACGTCTCGTTCGCGGTGGCGCCGGAAAGCCAGAAGCGGATCTGCGAGCGGCTCAAGACCGCGAACGTGCCGTTCGACGGGCCGCTGGAAATCCTGCCCGGTATCTTCTCGATCTACGTGTTCGATCCGAACGACATCCGGCTGGAGTTCTCCTGCCAGCCGTCGAACGGCGAAGGCGAGCCGCTGATCGTGCCGCAGGTGACGCAGACCAGAGGCGAGGCGCTGGCGGAGTTGAAGACGCTCACCGGCGACAAGAGCTGGCTCGATTGCGCGACGGCGGGACTGGCCGACTGATCCTGGATGCCGGTCGGGACTCGTAACGTGTGGCCGGTCGCCATCGCGGGCGGCGGCATCGGCGGGCTTGCCTGCGCGCTGGCGCTGGCGCGGCAAGGCTTCCAGTCGCTGGTGCTGGAGCAGGCGGCCGAATTCGGCGAGGCCGGCGTCGGCCTGCAAATGGCGCCCAACGCGCTGTCGGTGCTGGACGCACTCGGCGTGGGCGCCGCCGCAAAGCAGCACGCGCTGCTGATCGAACGGCTCCTGATGCTGGACGCCGTGACCGGCGCCGAGGTCGCCAACATCCCGCTCGGCGAGCGATTCCGGGAGCGTTTCGGCAACCCTTACGCGGTCGCGCACCGTGCCGATATCCACGGCGCGCTGCTCGATGCCTGCCGCGAAAGCCCGCTGATCGAGCTTCGCAATGGCTGCCGGGTGCTGGACTTCGAGATGTCGGGCAAAGGCGCCGCGGTCATCCTGGAAGGCGGCGAGCGGATCGAGGCCGCGGCGCTGGTCGGCGCCGACGGGGTGCATTCCAACGTCCGCAGACGGATCGTCGGCGACGGCGATCCGCCGCCGGCCGGCGCGGTGATCTATCGCGCGACGATTGCCGCGGCCGACATGCCGAAGGACCTGCAGCAGCCTTACCCGACGTTCTGGGCCGGGCCCGGCTGGCACGTGATCTACTACCCGATGCGCGACTGGAGCACGTTCAACCTCGGCTGCACCGTGGTGACCAGCCAGACGCCGCCGAACGACGGCGAGGATGTCTCGCCGCACTACGTGCTGCCGCTGTTTGCCGGAAGCTGCGCCGCGCCGTTGCGCGTGCTACGCCTGCCAAAACAATTCAAACGCTACGTCATCCGCCATCGCGAGCCGGTGGAGACCTGGACCGACGGCGCGGTGACGCTGCTCGGCGACGCCGCGCATCCGATGGTGCAGTACATCGCCCAAGGCGCGGCCATGGCGCTGGAAGACGCGATCTGCCTTGCCGGGCTGGCAGCGGAGCATTCCGGCGATTTCGCCAGGGCGTTCCAGCGCTACCAGGACATCCGCACGGTGCGCACCGCGCGGGTGCAGATCTCGTCGCTGATGATGGACCGCATCAACCACGCCAAGGGACTGGAGCGGAAGGTGCGCAACTCGCTGTTCGAGGGCCGCACGGCGGAAGAGTTTTATGACCGCCTGGCGTGGCTCTATACGCCGCCGTCGTACGTGAAGTAATCAGCGCGAGAACCACGCCCGCAACTTCTGCTCTCCCGCGGGCGAGAAGCGCACCACGCGTGACTTTGCCTCGCGGACCGCCCAGCGCCGCGCGACGACGTGATCGAGGATCGCGGCGCCCAGCGTGCCGCCAAGATGGCTGCGGCGCTCGCTCCAGTCGAGGCACGGCCGGCACAAGGGCCGGCGGCCGCCGTCCAGCGCGCCGATGTCGATGCCGGCGCATTCGAAGAACTTTTCTCCGTCGCGCGTCACCCGCATCTCGTCGCCGCGGCGGGTCAGGAGCCGCCGCTCCATCAAGCGGTCGAACATCTTCACCGCAAGATCGCCGGCCATATGGTCGTAGCACGAGCGGGCGCGGCGCAATTCCGGATCGCGCGGCCCGGTGCGGACACGAAGGTGGCCGGCGCGCGTGGCCACCGGCATCAGCGCTTCCAGCGCCGTCGCGACATCCGGATCGGCCAGGCGGAAATAGCGGTGGCGGCCCTGGCGCTCGACCGCAACCAGCGCGGCTTTCTCCAATCGATTGAGATGGCCGCTGACGGTGGAGAGGTTCAGGCCCGCCTCCTGCGCCAGTTCGGTCGCCGTGAGCGCGGTGCCCGCGAACAGCGCCATCAGCATGTTGGCGCAGGCCGGATTGCCGATCAGCGCGGCGACAACCGAGATGTCGGGGCCTTCCTTCATAGTTTGAGGATTCCCGAAGTGTTGATGAGTGTCAACGTGGCAGTATCAAAGATGGAGATGACAGCCATTTGCCAAATTGACTTGCCAGGTCCGTTCGCATGCCGTTGATGGAAGCTGCATCCATTAAGGATGATGACCGCGTGACTGCATCACAGCCGACAGCGAAAGCCGTCGACGAAGCCTCGATCCACTATCCCGGCTGGCGGGTGGCGCTCGCCTGCTTTCTCGCCGCGATGTTCTGCTGGGGCTTCGGCCTCTACGGCCACGGCGTCTATCTCACCGAACTGCAGCGGCTGCACGGCTGGCCGACGTCGCTCATTTCAGGCGCGGTCACCGGCTTCTATCTGCTGACGGCGGTGTTCGTCGTCTTCATCAGCGACGCCATCGCGCGGCTTGGCCCCAAGCTCGTCATGCTCGGCGGCATGCTCTGCTTCGGAAGCGCGGTGGCGCTGCTCGCCGTCATCACCGCGCCGTGGCAGCTCTATCTCGTCTACATGGTGATGGCGGCGGGCGCGGCGACCATGCATGTCGGCGCGATCAGCAACGTGGTGGGGCTCTGGTTCAACCGGAAGCGCCCGCTGGCGATCAGCCTTGCGCTCAGCGGTGCGAGCTCCGGCGGCATCCTCGTGACGCCGGCGCTGGTGCTGGCGATTTCGTATTTCGGGTTTCCCGCGTCGATCCTCGGCGCGATGCTGCTGGTCGCGGCAATCCTGCTGCCGGCGATCGCGTTCTGGGTCGACCGACCTGCCGGGCGCGGCATGGATGCCGCCGCGACGGCCGCGGCCGCCGGCTGGACCCGCCGAACGGCGCTGCGCAGCCGCAAATTCTGGAGCGTGGCCGCACCGTTCGCGATGGCGCTGACCGCGCAGGTCGGCTTCCTGGTGCACCAGATCGCGATCCTCGAACCGTCGGTCGGCCGGGCGCAGGCCGGCCTTTCGGTCGGCCTGTTGACCGTGACGGCGCTGATCGGACGCATCGCGCTGGGCGCATGGGCCGGACGCCTCGACCTGCGCCGCTTCATGGCGTGGTCGCTGGCGAGCCAGGCCGTGGCGCTGCTGGCGATGACCTTGACCTCGGACAATGCCGTGCTGCTGATCGCCTGCGCGGTGTACGGGTTTTCCGCCGGAAACCTGGTGACATTGCCGTCGCTGGTGATCCAGCGCGAGTTCGAGGCGGCGGCGTTCGGCATGCTGGTCGGGTTGTCCTGGGCGATCACCCAGTTCACCTATGCGTTCGGTCCGGGCATCATGGGCACGCTGCGCGACATGGCAGGGAGCTACGTCGCAGCGCTTGCGTTCTGCATCGCATTGAAGATCGGCGCCGGCATTCTGATCCTGCTGCGGCCGCGTTAGAGCGCATCCCGGTTTGGATGAACCGGGATGCGCTCTAAATTCTTGCGTTGCGCATGTCCTTTTCGGAAAACCGGTACCCACTTTTCCGGGACATAGGCGAGCGAAGCGACGCCGTCCTTCGGACGGCCATGCGCTAGACCGCGCCGACTGACTTCAGATAATTGTACGCCTGGATGATCTCGCGGAGCTTGTCTTCCATCGCGCGGTCGCCGCCGTTGGCATCGGGATGGTGGCGCTTCACCAGAACCTTGAACCGCGCCTTGATCTCGACCTTGTCGGCGCCCTCTTCCAGGCCCAGCTCATGCAGCGCCTTGCGCTCGGCATTGCGCACCGTGCGCGCGGGCTCCGGAGCGCGCTTGCGCGCATCGGCGCCGCGCGCGCCGAACTCGCGGAACATGTTGAACGGATCCTGCGGCGCCTGCGGACCGAAATCGCCGCCGCCGGCCTGGCGGGCGCCGGTGCCCATCTTCCAGGTCGGCCGGTGGCCGGTGACCGCGTCCTTCTGGTATTTCATCACGGCGTCGTCGCTCATGCCGGAGAAGTAATTGTAGGAGTGGTTGTACTCGCGCACGTGCTCGAGGCAGAAGCGCCAATACTCGTTCTCGTTGCTCCGCCCCTTCGGCGCGCGATGCGTCGCCGTGTTGCCGCAGCCCTTCCACTGACAGCACGGCTCGTCGGGCTTGCGCGCGCGGTCTTGCGTCGGCTTGACCCGGATGCGGTCGAACAGGGGTGAATCGAATTTCATGACCGAACATTATGCAAAGGCGACGAAGACACCTTCAAGACTTGACAGAAAGTTTTTACGGGAGAGCGCCCTGCTTCGAGCCGGTGTCGCGGTTCGCAAGTCCGCCGACAATCAACTTCCGGATCCGGGACACCGGTTGACCCCGGAACGGGTGTCCCTTACCTGAACGCCATGCTGGTGAAAGATCAGATCGCCGAAAAGCTCAACGCCGCGCTTGCGCCGCAAAGCCTGGACGTCGAGGACGAGTCGCAGAATCACGTGGGACACGCCGGACACCGGCCGGGCGGCCAGACCCATTTCAGGGTTCATATCGTGTCGGAAGCTTTCCGCGGGAAGAGCCGGGTCGAACGTCACCGCATGATTAATCAATTGCTGTCGGCGGAACTCGCGGGCGGCATCCACGCGCTGGCGATCCACGCCAACGCTCCGGGGGAATAGGCCCCGGACAGAAAAAGCCGGACTACTGCGGCGTGATCCTGGCCGCCTTGATGACCTCGCCCCAGGTCTTCCGCTCGGCGGCGACGCGGGCCGCAAACTCCTGCGGGTTGTCGCCGATCAGCCGCGCGCCGGATTTGCTGAAGCGCTCCTGCATCGCGGGCGTTCGCACCGCCGCGGCAATCGCGCCGTGCAGCCTGGCGACCACGGCCGGCGGGGTTCCGGCCGGCGCGGCAATGCCGAACCAGGACGAGGCCTCGTAGTTCGCAACGCCTTCCTCGGCCGCGGTCGGGACGTCCGGCAACAGCGCCATGCGCTGCCTCGCCGCGACCGCCAGCGGACGCAGCTTGCCGGACTGGATGTGCGCGATCACGGTCGGCGGATTGTCCACCACGCCGTCGATCTGCCCGGCGATCAGGTCGGTCACCGCGGGGGCCGCGCCGCGATACGGCACGTGCCCGATCTCCAATTTCGCCGCATACATCAGCATCGCGAGCCCAAGATGCCCCGTGGTGCCGATACCGGGCGAGCCGAAGTTGAGCTTGCCGGGCTGCGCCTTGGCCAGCGCGACCAGCTCCTTCAGCGATTTGGCCTCGACCTTCGGATTGACGACGACGAGCATCGACATATCGGCGACGTTGGAGACGGGAATGAACGCGGTCTCGACGTTGAACGGCATCTGCGCATAGAGGAACTGGTTGGCCGTGAGGATACCGGCCGACGTCATCAGCAGCGTGTAGCCGTCGGGCGCAGCCTTGGCGACCGCATCGGCGCCGACATTACCGCCTGCGCCCGCGCGGTTCTCGACGATGATCGGCTGGCCGAGCGTCTTCGACATCTCGTCGCCGACCGCGCGCGCCAGCACATCCGCCAAGCCTCCGGCCGGGAACGGCGCGATCAGCTTGATCGGACGATCGGGATAATTCTGCGCCTGCGCCGTGGAAGCGATTGCGAGCGCACAGGCTGCGGACAGGATGCGGCAAAGGAAATTCACGGCGTTCCTCACGGTGTTCTGGTTGGGCGCACGATAGGCCGCACCGGTTGCAAGTCAACGCGGCAACTTGGCGTTGGCCACCACCGGGCTCAGCTTGCGCGGGCCATCGGCACGGGCTTTCGCACCAGCGGCATGATGCGCAGGGCGGTGATGCGGTTGCGGTGCTTGCGCAGCACGTTGAAGCGGAAGCCGTGGAAGGTGAAGGTCTGGCCCACGTCGGGAATCGAGCGCGCCTCATGAATGACGAGGCCGGCGACGGTGGTGGCCTCCGCATCCGGCAGATTCCAGTCCATCGCCCGGTTGAGATCGCGGATCGGCACTGCGCCGTCGACATTGACCGAGCCGTCCGGCTGCGGCCGCACGCCCGGTACCGGAGCATCGTGCTCGTCGGAGATGTCGCCGACGATCTCCTCGAGGATGTCTTCGAGCGTGACCAGCCCTTCGACCTCACCGTATTCGTCAACGACCAGCGCAAAGTGGGTCTTGCGGCGGCGGAATGCCTTGAGCTGCTCGGAGATCGGCCGGATGTTCGGCACGAACCACGGCGGAAGCGCGATCGCCATGATGTCGATGTGGGCGAGATCGCCTTCGGCGTCGCGGATCACTCGCAGCAGGTCCTTGGCGTGCAGAATGCCGACAATGTTTTCCGGCGTACCGCGCCACAGCGGAATGCGAGTGTATTCGGAGCGCAACACCGCGTTCACGACTTGGTCCGTCGTATCATCCGCGTTCACTGTCATCATCTCGGTGCGATGGACCATGATATCGGACACTTCAAGCTCGGCCAGGCGAAAGACATTCTGGATGTACTCTGCCTGACCGATCTCCATCTTGCCGTGCTCCGCCGACTCCTCGACCAAGCCTTCGATCTCGACGTCCGTCAGGATTTCGTGATGCGAGCCTTCGGCGACCCCGAGCATTCGCAGGATCGAGCGGGATGCAGCGTTGAGCAGCCAGTTCAACGGATAAAAGATCAGGAACGAGACATGCAGCGGATAAGCGATCCACTGCGATACCGGCAGCGGCTGGCGAATCGCAAGCGTCTTCGGCACCTGTTCGCCGACCACGATGTGCAGCGAGGAGAACACCAGGAAGCCGACCATGAACGACGTGAAATGCAGCGCCGGCGCCGGCATGTCGAGCGGATCCAATAGCGGCTTGAGCAGAGCCGCGACCGTGGGCTCGCCGACCCAGCCCAGGCCGAGCGACGCCATGGTGATGCCGAGTTGGCAGCACGCCAGGTAGGCTTCGATATTGAAATGGATTTTCTGCACCAGCCGCGCGCCGAAGCGGTTTTGCTCGGCCATCGCACCGACGCGAAAGGCGCTGGCCTTCACCAGCGCGAACTCCGCAGCCACAAAAAATGCGTTGGCGGCCAGAAGGATCAGAGCAAGAAGCACATTGAAGGCGGTGGCCGACATCGTTTCAAAGCACCGCCATTGCAATGATCGGCTGCAATTGTCTCGCGATCATATCTTCAACTTCTCCTGAAGGAATGCGCGAACTTCTGCAGCCTCGACGTCGCGCGTCACGAACGCCTTGCCGATGCCGCGCACCAGGATGAAGGCGAGCTGGCCGCGCTTGACCTTCTTGTCCTGGGAAATGAGATCCATCATGGCGTCGAGGCCGGGCCAGTTGAGGCCGGGCACCGCCCTGACATGGGTGGGGAGGCCTGCCGCCGCAAGATGCGCGATGGCGCGGTCGGCCTCGTCCTTGGCGATGAGCCCGCGCCGGGCGGAAAACTCGAACGCGAGCGACATGCCGAGCCCGACCGCCTCGCCGTGCAGCAGGCGATCCGAGAAGCCTGCCGCGGCCTCGAACGCATGGCCGAACGTGTGGCCGAGATTGAGCAGCATGCGGTCGCCGGTCTCGCGCTCGTCGCGGGCGACGATCGCCGCCTTTGCGCGGCAGCTCACCGCGATGGCGTGCTCGCGCGCCGGCCCGCCGGCGAACACGTCGCGCCAGTTGACGTCGAGCCATTCGAAGAAATCCGCATCGCCGAGCAGCCCGTACTTCACCGTCTCGGCGTAGCCGGCGCGGAACTCGCGCTCCGGCAACGTATCGAGCACGGCCGTATCGGCCACCACCAGGATCGGCTGGTAGAACACGCCGATCAGGTTCTTGCCGTGGCGGGAATTAATCGCGGTCTTGCCGCCGACCGAAGAGTCGACCTGGGCCAGCAGCGTCGTCGGCACCTGCACGTAATCGACGCCGCGGCGCACCACCGCCGAGCAGAAGCCGCCGAGATCGCCCACCACGCCGCCGCCGAGCGCCACCACGAGATCGCCGCGCTCGATCTTCGCCGCAAGCAGCGCGTCGCAGACCTGCTCGAAATGACGGAAGCTCTTGCTGCTTTCGCCGGACGGCACCTTGATCGACGACGACTCGATGCCCGCAGCCGACAGCGAGGCTTGCGCCGCCGCGAGGTGATGCTTCGCCACCGTCGCATCCGTGACGATGGCTACCTTGCAGCCGGGGCGGAGTTTCGCGATCCGCTCGCCCAACGTCGCGAGCAGTCCACGGCCGATCGCGATGTCATAGGCGCGGTCGCCGAGTGCGACGTTGACGGTGATGGGGTCGCCCGAGCGAAGCGGCGCGGTCATGGCTGCGCGCCCTCCGCGGGCGGCGCGGCCTGCAGACGCGCGCGCAGGCCCTCGATGATCTCCTCGACGATGGCCTCGTGGGGCACGTCGCGCGATTCCACCGTGAGGTCGGCTTCCGCATAGACCGGATGGCGTTCGTCCATCAGGCGGCGCAGCGTCTCCACCGGATCGGCGTTGGTCAGCAGCGGGCGGTCGCTGCGGCGCTTGATGCGGCGGCTTAAGACCTCGAGGGTCGCGCGCAGCCAGACCGAGATGCCCTTGAGGCGGATGGTCGAGCGCGTGTCCGCATTCATGAACGCGCCGCCGCCGGTCGCCAGCACCTGCGGCCCGCTCTCCAGCAGCCGTGCGATCACCCGCGCCTCGCCGGCACGGAAATAAGGCTCGCCATGGGTGGCGAAAATCTCCGTGATCGTCATGCCGGCGGCCTTCTCGATCTCGATGTCGGCGTCGACAAACGGCACGCCCAGGCGGGCCGCGAGCCTGCGCCCGACCGAGGACTTGCCCGCACCCATCATGCCGACCAATACGATGGAACGGCGCCCCAGCGCCGGGCCGACCGAGCCGCCGGCCGAAGCCGCAGACTGTGCCGCAGCGTCGGCATTGGCCGCATTCTGGGCCGCATTGTGCGTAACGATGTCCGACATGCTATACTTGTATCGAAAACCTGCCGTGGCATAAACCGTGGCCACGAAAAGGTAAACGCCGCCGATTGGGCGGCTTTTCGGACCCAGATCATGCCGAGCTTGTTCCGATTTCTGCTGGTTGTGGGGCTCCTGGGCGCGGCCGGCTATGCCGGCGTCTCCGCGCTCGGCAAGTATGTCGAGCCGCAGCCGCGCGAGATCACCGTCAACATCTCGCCCGACAAGTTCGTGAAGAACAGGTAGCGCGGCGGCCCGCCTGATGGCCCGCCCGAAAGCCGCCGGCAACGAGACCCTGATCGAGCTGTTCCTCGACATGATTGCGGCCGAGCGCGGCGCCAGCGTCAACACGCTCGACGCCTATCGCCGCGATCTCGCCGACTTCTCGGCGGACCTGACCGTAAAGAACCAGACCATCGCCGCGGCGGACAGCGACGCGCTGCGCGCCTATCTCGGCAGGCTTTCGAAGCGACAGCTCGCGCCGGCGTCGGTGGCGCGGCGCCTGTCGGCGATCCGGCAGCTCTATCGTTTCCTCTACAGCGAAGGCCGCCGCGGCGACGATCCGGCCGCCGCGATCGAAGGGCCGAAGCGCGGGCGAAGACTGCCCAAGGTGCTGAGCATCCGGGAGGTCGACGGGCTTCTCGCGCAGGCGAAGACCGCGACGCAGTCGGAATCCAAATCCGAGCGGCTTCGCGCCGCGCGGATGGAATGCCTGCTCGAAGTGCTCTACGCGACCGGCTTGCGCGTCTCGGAACTGGTGGCGCTGCCGGACTCGGCCGCGCGGCGCGACCAGCGGATGCTGGTGATCCGCGGCAAAGGCGGCCGCGAGCGGCTGGTGCCGCTGAACGACGCGGCGCGGCGCACGATGAAGGATTATCTGGCGCTGCGCGAGGAGGCCAAGGCCGACAAATCCAAATGGCTGTTCCCCTCTTTCGGCGAAAGCGGCCACCTGACGCGGCAGCATTTCGCCCGCGAACTCAAGGCGCTCGCCGCATCCGCCGGGCTGAAAGCCGCGCAGGTGAGCCCCCACGTGCTGCGCCATGCCTTCGCCAGCCACCTGCTGCAGAATGGCGCCGACCTTCGCGTGGTGCAGACGCTGCTCGGCCACGCCGACATCTCGACCACGCAGATCTACACCCACGTGCTGGAAGAGCGGCTGAAAAGCCTGGTGCGCGACCTGCACCCGCTGGCGGAGAAGGGTTGAACGGTTGACTCGTTCCGTCGTCACGGCCAGTTTCGGGCGGCTTGTTCCGATCGTCCTTAGGGCTATTTGATTTCAAATGCGCAGCTATCTCGACTTCGAAAAGCCGGTGGCCGAACTGGAGGCCAAGGTCGAGGAATTGCGCGCGATGCAGGCGGCCGGCACCGGCGCGGCCGACATCGCCGAGGACATCGGCCGTCTGGAGGGCAAGGCCGCGCAGGCGCTGCGCGATCTCTATGCCGAGCTGACGCCGTGGCAGAAGACGCAGGTCGCGCGCCATCCGCAGCGGCCGCATTGCCTCGACTACATCGCGGCGCTGATCACCGACTTCGTGCCGTTCGCCGGCGACCGCAAGTTCAGCGAGGACCCCGCCATCGTCGGCGGCTTCGGCCGCTTCCGCGGCGAGAGCATCTGCGTCATCGGCCACGAGAAGGGCTCGACCACCGAAAGCCGCCTCAAGCACAACTTCGGCATGGCGCGGCCCGAGGGCTACCGCAAGGCGGTGCGGCTGATGGAGATGGCCGACCGTTTCGCTATTCCGGTTCTCGCGCTGGTCGACACCGCGGGCGCCTATCCGGGGATCGACGCGGAGGAGCGCGGCCAGGCCGAAGCCATCGCGCGCTCGACCGAGGCATGCCTCAAGCTCGGCGTGCCGAACGTCGCGGTGATCCTGGGCGAAGGCGGCTCCGGCGGCGCGGTGGCGCTCGCCACGGCGAACAAGGTGCTGATGCTCGAGCACGCGATCTACAGCGTGATCTCGCCGGAGGGCGCCGCCTCGATCCTCTGGCGCGACACCACCAAGGCGCAGGATGCCGCCACCAACATGAAGATCACGGCGGCCGACCTCACGGCATTCGGCATCATCGACGCCATCGTCACCGAGCCGGCCGGCGGCGCGCATCGCGACCCTGCGGCAGCCATTGCGGCCACCGGCGAGGCGGTGGCGAATGCGCTCGCCGAATTCAGGGGGGCCGACCGCGACAGCGTGCGGCGCCAGCGCCGGGACAAGTTCCTCGCCATCGGCCGCGGGCTGGAATAATCCCGGCCTGGTCCCGGTCTGCCTCGATTCCCGGGCCCCGTTTCATCCCCAGACGGGGTTAATTGTGGCAGCGGTCCGTGGCGCCCAACTCGGCCATTGAATCACATAAGATTCTCCGTGGGTTCGGCCACAATTTTACCCTTCGTTCACCGTAGCTATGCTCAATCGGGAACTGGGTTTTTAGCCGCGCCCTTGCAGAGTCACCCCCCAGGGGATAACGATTTTGCATCAAGGCTCGGGTACTGCCGTTCAGGCCGCCGTTTGGGGGGAGTTTGCGTTTGAACCGAAGCCCGCTCGTCCGCACGCTTTTGGCCTGCGCCGCGATTTGCGTGGCAGTCCCGCTGTCCGGCTGCAACACCGACGGCGTGCTGCCGATGAGCGAGAAGGCGGCCCGGCCGCTTCCGGCAAAAGTCGTTGCGGAGATCGAGTCCAAGAACATGGACAAGGAATCTCCGATCCTGATCCGCGTATTCAAGGAAGAGTCCGAGTTGGAGGTCTGGAAGCAGAACCGCACCGGACGCTTCGCACGGCTGAAGAGCTATCCGATCTGCCGCTGGTCGGGCGAACTCGGCCCGAAGATCAAGGAAGGCGACCGTCAGGCGCCGGAGGGGTTCTACACGATCACCCCCGGCCAGATGAATCCGAACTCGGCGTATTACCTGTCATTCGATCTCGGCTACCCGAACGCCTATGATCGCTCGCACGGCCGCACCGGCGCACAGCTCATGGTGCATGGCGACTGCTCGTCGCGCGGCTGCTACTCGATGACCGACGAGCAAATCTCGGAAATCTACGCGCTCGGCCGCGACGCCTTCTTCGGCGGCCAGAAGTCGTTCCAGGTTCAGGCCTATCCGTTCCGGATGACGCCGCAGAATCTCGCCAAGCACCGCAACAGCCCGCACCTTGCATTCTGGAAGATGCTCAAGAGGGGCAACGACCATTTCGAGGTCAGCGGTCTCGAGCCCCGCGTCAACGTGTGCGAGAAGCGCTACGTGTTCGATGCGCAGTCGCCGGGCGATCCGTCGCGGCCGCTGTCGTTCAGCGCGCAGGCCAAGTGCCCCGCCTTCGAGGTGGACGCGGAGATCGCCACCGCCGTGGAGCAGAAGCAGCAGCGCGACGACGCCCGGTTCGCCGACCTGGTCCGCCGCAACGTCGCGGCCGCGCCGGTCAAGACCGGCGCCGACGGCGGCATGCACCCGGTGTTCGTCGCCGCGGTGAAACGCAATCAGATCGGCGTCGCGCCATCGGAATCGTTCCTCTCCTCGACGCCGCCCGGGACCATTCCACCGACCGTGCGGCCGCCGCGCATTCCGGAACTCGCAGGCGCGCCGGTCGTGGCCGGCGTCTCGCCGGCTGCGCATCCGAGCGGCGAGGTGGCACCGCAGCAGATGGCGATTGCCGAACCGGGCTCGACCGCCACTCAGACCACGGCCAAGCCTACGAACTTCTTCAGCAGCCTGTTCGCGTCGAAGACGGAGACCAAGGCCGCGGAAACCAAGTCCGCCGAGAAGAAGAGCGACGGCGCGATCGACCGCATGGCGCGGCTGATCGGCCTGCGCAAGGACGAGGCTGGCAAAGCCGACGCTGCCAAGCCCAAGCCTGCCGCAACCGCGGCGAAGCCCGCCGCGGCCCAGAGCGCGCCGGCTGCGGCGAACGGCGCGATCCGTCCGAAACCGGCCGATACGTCGGTGCGGACCGCCGAGGCCCAAAGCCAGGCCCCGGCTCCCGCCGCGGCGGCACCGCCAGCATCCAACCCGTTCCCGCCCCCGCCGGCCCCGCAGCGGGCGCCTGCGCCCGCCAATGGCGGCGGCCTCAACGGCGCCGCGCCGGTCGTGCCGTCCGGAGGCTTCGACAGCCGCTGGTCGGCGTTCCGCTAACCGCTTCCGCGGTTTTGTTTGGAAGCGCCGGGCCCAGCCCGGCGTTTTTTGTTAGATTGCGGCATCCGCAACAAACCGGCCGGCCGGGCAACAATGAACTCTCCCCCCAGCAAGCGTTTCGTCAATCTCACGCGCGGCGATCCCGCGCCGTGGTTCAGGGCGCGTTCGACCGGCAATCCGCAATACAACTTCAGCCTCGCGGCCGGGCGCTTCATCGTGCTGTGCTTTTACGGCACCGCGGCGGACGACACCGGCCGCGGCGCGATCGCCGCGATCGAAGCCAATCGGACCCTGTTCGACGATCGCCGCATATCGCTGTTCGGGGTGAGCTTCGATCCCGCGGACGAACGCGAGCAGCGTGTCGCGGAAAGCATTCCGGGCATCCGGCATTTCTGGGATTTCGACGGCGCGGTTTCGCGGGCCTATGGGGCGATCGCCGAGGACGAGCCGCTCACGGCGAAGATGCGATACCGGCGCTTCTGGATGGTGATCGACCCGACGCTGCGCGTGCGCGCGGTATTTCCCTTCGACGCCGGCCACGACGCGGTGTTCGCAGCCCTGCGCGACCTGCCGCAACCCGGCCTATTCGCCGGATTCGAAATCCACGCACCCATCATCATGCTGCCCGACGTGTTCGAGCCAGAACTCTGCAAGCGCCTGATCGACGCCTACGAGATCAACGGCAGCAAGGAGACCGGCTTCATGATGGAGCGCGACGGCATCACGACCATGAAGATGGACCCGGACCGCAAGCGCCGCCGCGATCACATGCTGACGGACGAGAACCTGATCGCCGCCGCGCGCACACGGATCGCGCGGCGCATCTCGCCCGAGATTCGCAAGATTCACCAGTTCAACCCGACGCGCATCGAGCGCTACATCGTGAGCTGTTACGCGTCCGAGGATCAGGGACACTTCACCCAGCATCGCGACAACACCACCAAGGGCACAGCGCACCGGCGCTTTGCGGTGTCGATTAACCTCAATGCCGAGTTCGAAGGCGGCGAAATCTCGTTTCCCGAATACGGTCCGCGCAGCTTCAAGCCGCCGCCCGGCGGCGCCGTGGTGTTCTCGTGCTCGCTGCTGCATGCGGTGTCGCCGGTGACGCAGGGACGGCGCTTTGCCTTCCTGCCGTTCCTGTTCGACGAGGAGGCGGCCAAGCTCCGGGAGGCCAACCGGCAGTTCCTCGACGATGCGATCTACGACACCGGCGCCAAGGCCGGGCAACCGCAAGCGACGGACGTGGAGAATTCATAACGCGCCGGACCGGCCTGCGGCACATTGCCTGCCGCAAGCACCGCCGTCTCGGGCCAAGTCGTCTCGCGCAATCCTGAGCCCGGCGCTACTGTGTTCGCCGCTATCGAGGGGGAGACGACCATGAAACAGAAACTCTGCAGGCTCGCAGCCGCATTCGGGCTGGGGCTGATCGCTGCGCTTTCAGGGCCGCAGACTGAGAGCCACGCGCAGGCTCAGTCACCGGCTTGGCCCGAGCGCAACGTCCGGTGGATCCTGCCGTTCGGCGCGGGCAGCGCCACCGACATCGCCGCCCGCCTGCTGGCCGAGCGGCTCAGCGCCAAGTGGGGCAAGCCGGTGGTGATCGAGAACCGGCCCGGCGGCGACGGCCTGGTCGCCATCAACGCCTTTACCTCCGCCAACGACGATCACGTGCTGCTCTACGCGTCGAGCGCGTCGTTCATGGCGCATCCCTATACGCAGGAGAAGCTGCCCTATGACATGGAGCGCGACCTGGCGCCGATCGCGCGGGTCTGCGACACGGTGGTGGCGGCGAGCGTTCCCGCCGCCACCGAGTTCAAGACCGTCGCCGAATTCGCCGCGCGCGCCAAGGCCGAGCCCGGGAAATACCATGCCGCGGGCGCAGCCGGCGTGCCGGAGTTCGCGCTCGGCGCATTCCTGAAGACCGCGAACCTCGACGTCACCAAGGTGCCTTACCGCGACGTGGTGCAGGCCGGCCGCGACCTCGGCGAGTCGCGCATTCACTTCCTGCTGTCGTCCTACGCGGTGGTGCGGCCGCTGATCGAGGCGAACAAGGTGCGGGTGGTGGCCGCGGGCGGACGCAAGCGCGCCGCCGCCACGGCGAACATTCCGGCCGTGCTGGAAACCGGATATCCGGCGCTGGTGACGGAGACGACGTCCGGCCTCTATGGCCCGAAGGCAATGCCGCTCGCGCTTCGGCAGCGCATCGCCGCCGACGTGATCGCGGCGGCCAGCGACCCCGCCGTGGTCGAGAAGATCGTGGCGTCCGGTCAGGACATGAACACCGGAGGCCCGGCCGAACTCACTGCCACGCTGAAGCAGCAGGGCGAGGCGCTCGCCAATGTCGCGAAGATTCTCGGCATGGAGCGCAAGCAATAAGGCTTAGACCACCGTCAAAGCAAAGCGCTGGGCTCCCGCTTTCGCGGGACCGAACGGGAAGAGGGACGCGAATCCATCAACCGTTCGTCCCCGCTCGCGCTGGCGAGCCATCAGCGCGTTTACGCGCGTCTTTGACGCGCTATGGCGAGCGGCCAGCGCGAGCATCTTAGCTTGACCGCGCCGGCTCCTCGGGCCGCTTCGCGTTACTCGGCGGCGCGGTAAGCGGGACCCAGGGCACAATCACCGACCCAAATGCAAAGCGCGGCCGAAAGGCCGCGCTTTTTGATTCACGACACAGGACCGGTCAGCCGTAGCGACCGTGGCAATGCTTGAACTTCTTGCCCGAACCGCACGGGCACTCCTCGTTGCGCCCGACCTTGCCCCAGCTGGACGGATCGTTCGGCTTGCGCTCGGCGGCGGGCTTCGGCGTGATGCCGGCGCGCGCCAGCGTCTGCGCGCCCGCGGCGGCCAGCGCCATCTCATCCTCGCCGGTGTTCGGATTGACGTGCGAGGCCTGCATCGGCGGCAACTCGGGCACCGCTTCCGGCTGCTGCTGCACGATCTCGACGCGCATCAGCTGGGCCGTCACGCCTTCGCGCAGGCCGTTGCCCATGGCCTCGAACAGGTCGAACGCCTCGGCCTTGTATTCGTTGAGCGGATCGCGCTGGCCGTAGCCGCGCAGCCCGATCACCTGCCGCAGATGCTCGAGCATCACGAGATGCTCGCGCCACAGATGGTCGAGCGTCTGCAGCAGGACCGATTTCTCGACGTAGCGCAGCACGTCGGGGCCCCATTGCGCGACCTTGGCGGCCATGTGCTCGTCGGCACGGCGGGTGATGCGGGCCAGCAACTCCTCGTCGGCAATGCCCTCTTCCTTGGCCCAGGCGTCGACCGGCAGGTCGACGCCCAGCACGCGGGTCAGCTCGGTCTTGAGGCCGGCCACGTCCCATTGCTCGGGATAGGCGTTCTCCGGCACGTGCTTGGACACCAGGTCCTCGATCACGGCGTGGCGCATATCGGTAACCACTTCGGCGGTCACCGCATCCGACATCCATTCGACGCGCTGGTCGAAAATGACCTTGCGCTGGTCGTTCATCACGTTGTCGAACTTCAGGATGTTCTTGCGGATGTCGAAGTTGCGCGCCTCGACCTTCTGCTGCGCGGTCGCCAGCGCCTTGTTGATCCAGGGATGGACGATCGCCTCGCCCTCCTTCAGCCCGAGCTTGGTCAGCATGCCGCCGAGCTTGTCGGAGCCGAAGATGCGCATCAGGTCGTCTTCCAGCGACAGGAAGAACTTGGAGCGCCCCGGATCGCCCTGACGGCCGGAGCGGCCGCGAAGCTGGTTGTCGATGCGGCGGCTCTCGTGGCGCTCGGTGCCGAGCACGAACAGGCCGCCGGCCTTGAGCGCGGTGTCCTTCAGCCGCGCGACCTGCGCCTGGATCTCGGCCGCCGCGGCATCGCGCTGGCCGCCCTCCGGCATGTCCTTCAGCTCCTGCGCGATCCGCATGTCGGCATTGCCGCCGAGCTGAATGTCGGTGCCGCGGCCCGCCATGTTGGTGGCGATGGTGATCGCGCCGGGCACGCCGGCCTGCGAGACGATGTAGGCCTCCTGCTCGTGATAGCGGGCATTGAGGATGGCGAAGACCTTGGTGGCCTTGGCGCCGTCGTCGCCGCTGTAGAGCGCCGCGAAGGCATTGGGATCGGTGAAATCGTGCTGCTCCCAGCCCGCCTGCCGCAGCCTCTCCGCGAGGCTTTCGGATTTTTCGATCGAGGTCGTGCCGACCAGCACGGGCTGGCCGCGGGTCTTGCAGTCCTCCAGCAGCGCGATGATGGCGCGGTATTTCTCTTCCGCCGTGCGGTAGACCTCGTCGTCCTGATCGTCTCGGATCATCGGCCGGTTGGTCGGCACCTCGACGACTTCGAGGTTGTAGATGTCCATGAATTCGTCGGCTTCGGTGAGCGCCGTGCCGGTCATGCCGGCCAGCTTCTGGTACATGCGGAAATAGTTCTGGAACGTGATCGAGGCGAGCGTCTGGTTTTCCGGCTGGATCGGCTGATGCTCCTTCGCCTCCAGCGCCTGGTGCAGGCCTTCCGAGTAGCGGCGGCCCGGCATCATGCGGCCGGTGAACTCGTCGATGATGACGACCTCGCCGTTGCGGACGATGTAGTCCTTGTCGCGCTGGAACAGCTTGTGCGCGCGCAGTGCCTGATTGACGTGATGCACGGTCGAGACGTTCTCGACGTCGTAGAGCGAGTCGCCCTTGAGCAATCCGTCATCGCGGAGCCACTGCTCGAACTTCTCCATGCCGGCTTCGGTCAGCGCCACGGTGCGCTGCTTCTCGTCGACCTCGTAGTCGACCTTCAGGCCGGTATCGAGCTTCGGAATGTAGGCGTCGATGGTGTTGTAGAAATCGGAGCGGTCGTCGAGCGGCCCGGAGATGATCAGCGGCGTGCGCGCCTCGTCGATCAGGATCGAGTTCGACCTCGTCGACGATGGCGAAGACATGCCCGCGCTGGACCATGTCCTCCATGCGGTACTTCATGTTGTCGCGCAGATAGTCGAAGCCGAGCTCGTTGTTGGTGCCGTAGGTCACGTCGCAGTCGTAGGCGACCTTGCGCTGCTCGTCGTCGATGCCGTGGACGATGACGCCGGTCTTCAAGCCGAGGAAGCCGTAGATCCGGCCCATCCATTCGGAGTTGCGCTTGGCGAGGTAGTCGTTGACGGTGACGACGTGGACACCGCGGCCGGCCAGCGCATTGAGATAGACCGCCAGCGTCGCGACCAGCGTCTTGCCCTCGCCGGTCTTCATCTCGGAGATGCGGCCTTCGTGCAGGATCATGCCGCCGATCAGCTGTACGTCGAAGTGCCGCTGACCGATCGCCCGCTTGGCCGCCTCGCGGACGGTGGCGAAGGCAGGCACCAGCAGGTCGTCGAGCGTTGCACCCTCGGCGAGCTGCTTCTTGAACGCATCGGTGCGCGCGCGCAGCGCTTCGTCGGTGAGCTTGATCAGCTCCGGCTCGAGCGCGTTGATTTCGTCGACCCGCGGCTGGTACTTGCGCACGCGGCGATCGTTGGAGGAGCCGAACAATTTGCGGGCGACGGCGCCGAGCATAGCGGATCAGGTCCTTGCCTTGGGCAAGCCGCGGAGGCGGCCATCCGTTGGGGAAATGCGGCACTTCTCGGGCAATTGCAACGGGATAGCGAGCATTCGAGAAGAGCCGCGCAGCATTCGAGACATAGGAGGGGGTGTAATCCTTGTCAATTAGTGTGGTTCCTGCCGCAAAACGTTCAAAACACGGGTGGTTTCGGCCATCACGCGGTCTTTAGAACTTCGGCGCCGTTCTTTCGTTGCCAAGGCGAACCGATTGCGCGACAAGTCGCCGCCTTTTGCCCTCTGGCGGGCAGAACATCGCAAGGATTGTCATGACTCAACAGATCGTCAGCCGCGGGGCCGCCCTGCGCGCCAGCGCGTTCGGCCTGCTTGCCGCCACACTGGTTTCAGCCGGGATCGTGGCACCGGCCCAGGTTCACGCTCAGGCCCAGGCTCAGGCGCAAAGCGACAAGGTGGTCGCCAAGGTCGCCGGCGTCGAAATCCGGGAAAGCGACCTCGCGATGGCCGAAGAGGACATGGGCCAGCAGGTGCAGCAGCTCGAGGGCGCGGCCAAGCGCGACGCGCTGGTGGCCTACGTCGCCGACGTGATCCTGGCCGCGAAGGCCGCCGAGTCCAAAAAGCTCACCGACCAGCGCGAATTCAAAAGCCGCATCGCCTTCATCCGCAACAAGCTGGCGATGGAGATGCTGCTGGTTCAGGAGGGCAAGGCCGCCGTCACCGACGCCGCGATGCGGAAAGTCTACGACGAGGCGGTCAAGCAGCAGGGCGCCGAACAGGAGGTGCGCGCGCGCCACATCCTGGTGCCGTCCGAGGCCGAGGCCAAGGCGATCCTCGTCGAGATCAAGAAGGGCACCGACTTCGCCGAGATGGCCAAGCAGAAATCCAAGGACCCGGGCGCAGCCGCGGAAGGCGGCGATCTCGGCTATTTCACCAAGGACCAGATGGTGCCGGAATTCGCCGAGCAGGCGTTCAAGATGAACAAGGGCGACGTCTCCGACCCGGTCAAATCGCAGTTCGGCTGGCACATCATCAAGGTCGAGGACAAGCGCAGCAAACCGGCGCCGGCCTTCGAGGCCGTCAAGGAACAGGTCGAGCAGTTCGTGACGCGCCGGGCGCAGGCCGAATACATCACCAAGCTCCGTGAAGGCTCGAAGGTCGAGCGGCTCGACAAGAAGTAATGTGACCCATCAAGGAATATCGTGGTCGCCGGGCATAGCCGTCCGTAAGGACGGCGTCGCTTCGCTCGCCTATGTCCCGGCGATTTCGTTTCGATACCCACGCCAACCTGTTCTTTGCATGGTGCGCACCAATGGCAACCGCGGTCTCTCCCCTCGCCCCCAAAACCGTCCCCGACATGCCGGTGATTGCCGGCGTGAAGCTTGCGACCGCGGCCGCCGGCATCAAGTATCGCGACCGCACCGACGTGCTGCTCGCCGTGCTCGCGCCCGGAACCACCGCGGCCGGCGTTTTCACCAAATCCAAATGCCCGTCCGCGCCGGTGGAGTGGTGCCGCGACAAGCTCAAGGGCGCGACGCCGCGTGCGCTGGTGGTCAATTCCGGCAACGCCAACGCCTTCACCGGCAAGAACGGCCGCGACGGCCTGCAAGTTCACCGCCGATATCGCGGCGCGCGCGATCGGCTGCAAGCCGAATGACGTGTTCCTCGCTTCGACCGGCGTGATCGGCGAGCCGCTCAACGCCCAGGTGTTCGACGGCGTGATGGAAGGGCTTGTTGCCGCGGCCAGGCCGGACTTCTGGCACGAGGCCGCCAAGGCGATCATGACCACCGACACCTTCCCCAAGGTCGCGACCGCGCGGGCCAAGCTCGGCGACGCCACGGTCACGATCAACGGCTTCGCCAAGGGCGCCGGCATGATCGCGCCCGACATGGCGACGATGCTCTCTTACGTGTTCACCGACGCGCCGATCTCGCAGCGTGTGCTGCAAACGCTGTTGAACGAAGGCGTGGTGGACACGTTCAACGCAGTGACCATCGACGGCGACACCTCGACCTCGGACACGCTGATGGCGTTTGCCACCGGCGCCGCAAAAGAGCTCGGCGCGCCCAACATCACCAAAGCCAACGATCCGCGGCTCAAGGGCTTTCGCGCGGCGTTCAACGCCGTGCTGGCGAATCTCGCCGAGCAGGTGGCGCGCGACGGTGAAGGCGCGCGCAAGCTCGTCGAGATCAGCGTCGAAGGGGCGAAGTCGAAGGACTCGGCGCGGCGGATCGCCATGTCGATCGCCAACTCGCCGCTGGTGAAGACGGCGATCGCCGGCGAAGACGCCAACTGGGGCCGCGTCGTCATGGCGGTCGGCAAGGCCGGCGAACCCGCCGACCGCGACAGGCTTTCGATCTGGTTCAACGGCATCCGGGTGGCGCACAAGGGCGCGCGCGACCCGGGCTACGACGAGGGCGTGGTTTCGCAAGCCATGAAGCGCGACACCATCGCGCTCAAGGTCGCGCTCGGGCTCGGCAAAGGCAAAGACCGCGTGCTGACCTGCGATCTCACCAAGGAGTATGTCGCCATCAACGGCGACTACCGCTCGTAGCTGAACCGTCGGGGGCGGGCCGGTGAGCATCAAACTCGTCCTTGTCGCCGCCTGCGCCCTGATCGATGCCGATGGGCGCGTGCTGCTCGCCGAACGCCCCGCGGGAAAAGCCATGGCGGGCCTGTGGGAATTTCCGGGCGGCAAGGTCGAGGCCGGGGAACGGCCCGAGGAAACGCTGATCCGGGAGATGAAGGAAGAACTGGGCATTGTCATCCGGGAACCGTGCCTGGCGCCGCTCACCTTCGCGAGCCACGCCTACCCGGACTTCCATCTCCTGATGCCGCTCTATGTGTGCCGGCGCTGGGAGGGCATCGTCCAGGCCCAGGAGGGGCAACAGCTCGCCTGGGTGCGGCCGAACAAGCTTCGCGAATACAAGATGCCGCCGGCCGACGAACCGCTGATCGCCCACCTGATGACGCTGCTGTAAACGCAAGGCGAAGCTCGCGGCGCCGCCCTGAGCCTTCAGCCGCCGGGTTTTTCGCCGGTCGAAATCTCGACGGTGTGCAGCGCATCGGCCAGCCGCGTCTTCGCGGAGCCGGGCCGGAGCGGCTTCTGCTGGCTCTCGTGCGGCGCCCATCCCGACAGCCAGACGATCTCGAATGTGGCGCGGATGCGCCCATCCGGGTCGGCGAAGCGCGCGGCGTAGATCTCGAACAGGCGGCGCAGCGTCGCCCGCCGCAGCGGCAGCCGACGCCGCTCGGTCAGCGCATTGGCGGCGCCCATGCGGCGCAGGTCGTGCATCAAGGCGAGCGGTGTCGCATAGCGGACGGTGACGCGGTCGATGTCGGTCACCGGCAGCGCGAAGCCGGCGCGCTGGAGCAAGGCCCCGAGGTCGCGCAGATCGGCGAACGGCGCGACGCGCGGCGACACGCCGCCCTCCGTTTCGCTTTCCGCCTGCGCGAAGGCTTCGCGCAGCTCGGTGAGGCTTTCGCCGCCGACCATGGCCGCCAGGAACAGGCCGTCCGGCTTCAGCGCGCGGCGGATCTGCACCAGCGTCCCCGGCAGGTCGTTGATGAACTGCAAGGCCAGCGCGGACACCACCAGATCGAGCGAGCCGTCGCGGAACGGCAGCGCCTCCTCGTCCGCCGAAACGACATTGGGTTCACGAGAGCCCGCGAGCGGATCGGCGGCGACAACCGTGCCGACCCGGCCGGCAAGCGCGCGGCGCACCGCATCGGTCGGCGTGCCGAGATCGACCGCGATATCGAATGACCGCAGCACCGCCGACAGACGGCCCGCCATGTCGTCGGCCACCCGGTCGATCAGAAATGTTGCAGGGCCGGACGCCGCCGCCCGCGCGCGGCGGGCGCGCAACAGCGTGCGGTCGAAGATCACCGGATGCGGCATTCGTCTATTGTAGGAAGATCGATCCGCTTGCGCGAGAGCGCTGCGGGCCTTGGCTCACTTCCGAAGCTTCTTGCCGACCTTGAGCAGCGCCTGCCCGGAAGGCACGTCGCTGCCCATGTAGATGGTGTTGTCGTAAACCAGCCCGAGCTGACGGGTGGCATTGATCAGCGCGCCCAGCGCTGCCGGAATTTTCCCGCCGCGGGCGTCCTCCTCGTTCAGCGTCACCTCGACGCCGATCGGATCGCGCGGGAACTGCTGCGCGAACACGCCGGCATCGCCGCCGTGATCCCAGCCCGCAGCCTCCAGCGCCGAAACCAGATCCTGTGCGAAAACCTTGGACTCGTCGTCGCCGAGGATCGACGCGACGGCGATCTTCTGGCCCGGGAACGGCCGCAGCGCCTCGATCAGGAACCGGCGCTGGTCTTCGGAGAGGCGCTTCTGCGCCTGAAGCTTCTGCAACTCGGCGACCTTGTTCTCCGCCTCGATCAGCTTCTGCCGCAGTTCGGAGTTTTCCTTGATGTAACGGCTCGGCGTTTCCGGCTGCGCCGGCACGGGCTTGTTGCGCAGCGCCTGCGCGTCGGCATTGAGTCGCCTGACCTGCTCGGCGCCGGCCTCGGCCGCCGTGGCGTTCAGGGCCGCGGCGCGGCGGCCATAGGCATAGGCGACGACCTCGGTGACCAGCAGCAGCGCCAGCACCACGGCGCAGGCGATCTCAAGGAAGCGGCTGCGGATCTGGAATTCGCCGATGTCGAGCCATTCCGGCCAGAAGCCCTTGCGCAGATTGTGAACCGCGAACGCCGCAAGCCCGGCCAGCACCACCAGCAGAATCAGCCCGACGATCTGGGCGCTGCCGTGCAGCCGGTTGACGGTATCGAGCGATTCCCATCCGGGCATGACGCGGTTCACCTGCCGTTACAACGTGCCCGCGCTGGCCGCTCGCCATAGCGCGTCGTCGACGCGCGTAAACGCGCTAATGGCTCGCCAACGCGGACCGTGCCGCCGACTGTCGCGAAGCCAATGCGAAACTCACAGCATTAACCAAGCGCGGCGGCCGTTGAGGCATCCGCATAACAGCGGTAGCCTTGGCCCCCGTGCAACAGACATCCGCAAAGACCGTAAACGCGGGGGCGTTAACCCGTATGGCCGCTCCATTTCGGGCGGTTTTCGGGCGGGCGCTCGACGTGGCGCTGCCGCAGCTTTGCCCGTCCTGCCGCGAACCGGTGCGCGACGGCGGGCTGTGCGCGCCGTGCTGGTCAAAGCTTACGCAGATCGCGCCGCCTTACTGCGAACGGCTCGGGATACCGTTCGCCTACGATCCCGGACCGGGCGTGCTGTCGATGCAGGCGATCGCCGATCCGCCGGCCTATCACCGGGCCCGCGCCGCCGTGCGCTACGACGACGTCGCCCGCGCCCTGGTGCATGCCCTGAAGTATGGCGACCGGATCGACCTCGCGCCGATCATGGGCCGCTGGATGGCGCGTGCCGGGCGCGAACTGCTGGACGGCGCCGACGCCCTGGTTCCCGTGCCTTTGCACTGGCGCAGGCTTTGGGCGCGCCGCTTCAACCAGTCGGCGCTGCTTTCCAAGGCGATCTCGCGGGAAACCGGCGTGGCGGTCGCCGATGCGGCGCTGAAACGCATCAAGCCGACGGCGCAGCAGGTCGGGTTGTCGCAGTCCGAGCGCGCGGAAAACGTGCAGGGCGCGTTCCGTGTGCCGCCCGACCGCAAGGCGGAGGTGGCCGGGCGGAAGCTCGTGCTGGTCGACGACGTGCTGACGTCGGGCGCGACCTCGGATGCCTGCGCGCGGGCGCTGCTGCGGGCCGGCGCCCAAAGCGTCGACCTGGTGGTGTTCGCGCGGGTTGTCGACGCAGTGCGAGCGCCCATATAAGCTAGCTGTCGAAACTGCGAAGCAGCACACCGCAAACCGCGCCCAAGAAGACGCCATGCCGCCCGTCGAAATCTACACCACGCCGTTCTGCCCCTACTGCCACGACGCCAAAGCGCTTCTGAAAAAGAAGAACGTCAGCTTCACGGAGATCGACGTGAGCCGCGACCGCGAACTTCGCAGCAAGATGACCGCGCGCGCCAACGGCCGCACCACGGTGCCGCAGATCTTCGTCGGCGCGACCCATGTCGGCGGCTGCGACGACCTTTACGCGCTGGACAGCGCGGGCGGCCTCGACCCGCTGCTCAACGGAAAGGCCGCCTCGTGACAGCGGAAACCGGAAAGGGCTCGACGTTTCGCGCGGGCCTCATCCAGACGCGCTCCGGCGAGACGCCGGCCGCCAACCTCGACGCCACCGTCAAGCTGATCGGCCAGGCCAAGGAGGGCGGCGCGAACTACGTGCAGACGCCCGAGATGACCAACATCATGGTGGCGAGCCGTGACAAGCTGCTCGCCGCCATCGTGCCCGAGGAGAACGACGCGAGCCTTGCGACATTCCGGGAATTGGCGCGCGAGCTCGAGATCTACCTGCACATCGGTTCGCTCGCCGTGAAGGCAACCGCCGACAAGGCCGCCAACCGCTCGTTTCTCATCGATCCCCATGGGGAAATTGTCGCACGCTACGACAAGATCCACATGTTCGACGTCGATCTCGCCAACGGCGAAAGCTATCGCGAGTCGCGAAGCTACCGGCCGGGCGACCTTGCGGTGCTGCACGACCTGCCCTGGGGCCGGCTCGGGCTCACGATCTGCTACGACCTGCGATTTCCTTCGCTCTACCGCGCGCTGGGCGAGGCCGGCGCCTCGTTCCTCGCGATCCCATCGGCCTTCACCCGGCAGACCGGCGAGGCGCACTGGCATGTGCTCAATCGCTCGCGCGCCATCGAGAACGGCTGCTATGTCCTGGCGGCCGCACAGGGCGGCACGCACGAGAACAAGCGCGAGACATTCGGCCATTCGCTGGTGGTCGATCCGTGGGGCCGCGTCCTCGCCGAGGGCGGCACCGAGCCCGGCGTGATCTTCGCCGAGATCGATCCGGCCGAGGTCGCCAAGGCGCGCGGCCGCGTGCCGTCGCTGCAGCACGGCCGCCGCTTCGAGGTGGTTGAACCGCTGGCCGAGCCGACCCATCTCAGGGCGGTCAGAGGCCCGGCATGATCCGCTATTCGCTCATCTGCGAGCGCAAGCACGATTTCGAAATCTGGTTCAAGAACTCCGCCGACTACGACAAGCAGTCGAAGCGCGGACTGGTGACGTGCCCGGTTTGCGACTCGCCCAAAGTCGAGAAGGCGCTGATGGCGCCCTCGCTCGGCCGCGGCGCAAAGAAGGGCCGGAGTTCGCCGCCGGAGATCACGGCGCCCGAAGCGCCGCCCACCGAGGCGCCCTCGCCGGTCGAGAGCAAGACGCCGGTCGCGATGGTATCGCCGCAGGAGCGCGAGTTTCGCGCCAAGCTCAAGGAGCTGCGCGACCATCTCACCAAGAATGCCGAGGACGTGGGCGGCAAGTTTCCCGAACAGGCGCGCAAGATGCACTATGGCGAGATCGAGCACCGCTCGATCTATGGCGAGGCGTCGCCGAAGGAAGCAAAGGAATTACTCGAAGAAGGCGTGGAATTCCACCCGCTGCCGGTGCTGCCCGACGAGCACAACTGACTCTTTGGCCATTACCCGCTGTTAACGGAATTGAGCGACGGTCCCGCCTCGTCTTCTCGACGCGGAGCCCGGAAGCAGCGTGGTCGTCGCCGATCTCCTTGCGATCCTGTACTGGCCGTTGGCGGCGCTGACCGCGGTCGCCTTCTGGCGATGGTTCAGGCGCACCGGAGACAACGCCTGGAAGCGCGGCTGGCTGACGGTCGCCGCCGTGCTCGCGAGCTTCGCCTTCATTATCTTTCTGAGCCTCCTGGGTCATCGCTCGGCAATCGTAAGCCTCGATTGGCACATTCTGGCCGTGGTGCTCGGATGCGCTTTTCTGACGCCGATTGCGATCCTTGTCTGGTTCAGATTGACGTCAGAGAATCGAGCAGCTGCCGCTCTCGATAGCGTTTGCCAGCCTCTTTGGTGTGGCCTTTCTCTCGTACGGCCTGTGGCAAATCACAGGTGACTTCCTGCTCCCTCACGAGACGGTCGAGGCGGCCGTGACCGAACTGAAGTCCAACGTGTCACGCTCGGGTGTCCACTATCACGTCTATCTGAACGGCAAACATCATCCGACCATCGCTGTCGTGTACGACACGCTCAAGGTCGGCGATCAAGTTCAGGCCGCGGTCAGCGTAACCTCCGGGACCGTCTTTGGTGTGAGGCTCGTCAACAGACCCGCGGCCGCCGCCCGATAGCGTCACTGCACCCAGATCAGCAGCGCGCAGCCAGCAACGATCAGCGACATTCCGACCGCCTCCCGCCGCGTCGTCTTCTGCTTGAAGACGAAATACGAGATCGCCTGCGCGAACAGCACCTCGACCAGCGCCAGCGTCCGCACGTTGGCAACGCTGGTGAGCGCAAAGGCAAGAAACCAGAACTGCGACGCGGTCGCACCCATGAAACCCGCGAACAGCGATGGCCGCCAGGCGCGCGCGATTGCGCCGAGCACCGCGCGGTCGCGCAGCGCGAGATAGAGCGTCAGCAGGCCGGCCTGAAGAATGAGCCCGACGGTTAAAGTGTAGGTCGCCGCCAGCACGAAGCTCGGCAGGCCGAGCGATAGGATCGCGCCGCGATAGCCGACCGCGGATATGGCGAACATCGCGCCGGAAAACAGCCCGAGCGCGACCGGCCGGTAGCCGCCTTCCATCGCGCCCTTGCCCTTGAGCGACATCGCGACCACGCCCGCGGTCGCGACCAGAATTGCGATCACCATGCCGACCGTCAGCGGATCGTGCAGGAAGATCAGGCCGAACAGCGCCGCCTGGATGGCTTCGGTCTTGATGTAGGCGATGGTGACGACGAACGAGCGGTCGTTCATGGTCGCGAGCATCAGCGCGGTGGCGACGATCTGCGCGCCCGCGCCGAGCAGCACCCAGGGCCAGAATTTCGGCGGCGGCGCGGGAAGCGCCAAGCCGGAGACGGCCAGCACCGCGGCGAGAAAGACGATCGCGAACGGAAAGCCGAACAGAAACCGCACGTGGGTGGCGCCGACCGTGCCGAGCGCCGCCGTGAGTTCCCGCTGCATCGCGTTGCGCGCGGTCTGGCCCGCGGCGGCCAGCAGCGTGAACGGAATCCAGAGCAGGCCCGCGAGCATGAATGTCTTGCTGTCCGGAAATCAGGCGGTTTCGAGCACGCGGGCCTTGCCGTCCGCGCCCCATTCGGTGACCTGGCCGTGCTCGTTGTCGATCAGCAGGAACAGGTCGAAGTAGCGGATGGTGGGATAGCCGCCGGTCCGCTTCTTCACGCCCTCGCGCCACTCGTCGTTGTGGCCCTGCTTTGCCGCCTCGACCGACGGCCAGACATAAATGCCGGTGCTGGTACCCTCGTCCTCGCCGAGGCCGAGCCCGAAGTGCTTGCGCACCAGGTCGGGATTCGACGACCACTTCGGGATGGTGTGCCTGGCATCCTCCAGGACGCGGGCGCGGTCCCACCCGGCGGGTGTCTTGAACGTCACAAGCTCGAGGATCATGCCGCGCCTCCGTCGGTCACCTGCACGTTGTTATAGATCACACATCGGCCGCCTTCCACCGGGGCAAGCGACCCGCCATGATCATGCGGCTCCGCAGCAGGAAACCCACATGAGCGACATCGCACGCATCGGCTTCATCGGCATGGGCAACATGGGGGTGCCGATGGCGGCCAATCTGGTCCGCGCCGGCTACGCGGTGACGGCGCACGATATCGCGACCGAACGGGCGGAGCACTTCGCCAAGGAGCACAACGCGCGCGCCGCAGGCTCGCTGGCAGCGCTTGGCCAAAGCTCAGACGTCGTCATCACCATGCTGCCGAGCGGCCGCGAGGTGCGCCACGCACTGCTGGAAGCGGAGAACGGCGCGCTCGCCCGGAATTTGCGCGTCGGCGCTGCCGTCATCGACATGAGCTCGGCCGACCCGGTCGGCACGCGCCGGCTCGGCGCCGAACTTGCGGCGACCAGGATCGAACTGGTCGATGCGCCGGTGTCGGGCGGCGTGCCCCGCGCCAAGGACGGCACGCTCGCCATCATGATCGGCGGCAACGCCGGGACCGTGCAGGCGGTGAAGCCTGTGCTGTCGAAAATGGGCGGCAAGCTGTTCGAGGTCGGCGGGCTCGGCTGCGGCCACGCCATGAAGGCGCTCAACAATTTTCTCGCCGGGACGTCGTTTGCGGCGGCGAGCGAAGCGGTGCGCGTCGGGCGGACGTTCGGGCTCGACCCGGCGGTGATGATCGACGTGATCAACGTGTCGACCGGGCGGAGTTTTCCGACCGACCTGGTGATGAAGCAGCATGTGCTGAGCGGAACCTTCGCGACCGGCTTTGCGCTGGGCCTTCTGGCCAAGGACGTCGGGATCGCCGCCGATCTCGCGTCGCAGGTCGGCGCCGATGCGCCGATCGTGCGGACGATCTCCGGTCTCTGGGCCGAAGCGCGCGATGCGATCGGTCCGGCGCAGGACCACAGCCGCGCCGCGGAATACTGGGACCGGAAGTAGAGATCAGCGCTCCGCCGTCAGCATGTAGTTCACGTCGGTGTCGGAGGACAGCTGCCAGCGGTCGGCAATCAGATTGTAGACCACGCCCTGCTCGTGGATGACACGAAGCCCGCTCTGCTCCATCGCGATCTCCAGCTCGTTCGGCGTCACGAACTTGTCCCAGCGATGGGTGCCGACCGGAAGCCAGCGCAGGATGTATTCCGCACCGACGATCGCCAGCGCAAAGCTCTTCAACGTGCGGTTCAGCGTCGCCGCGATCATCAACCCGCCCGGCTTCGTAAGCGAGGCGCAGCTTGCAACGAACAGCGCCACGTCGGTGACGTGCTCGACCACCTCCATCGCCAGCACCAGATCGAACTGCCCGCCCTGCTCGGCGAGCACCTCCGCGGTCGAGCAGCGGTAGTCGATCGCGAGCCCGCTTTGCGCGGCATGCGCACGCGCCGCCTCGATGTTGGCCTGCGCGGGATCGACGCCGGTCATGTCGGCGCCGAGCCGGGCCAGCGGCTCGCAGAGAATTCCGCCGCCGCAGCCGATGTCGAGGATGCGCAGGCCCTTCATCGAGTCGAGCCGCTTGGGGTCGCGGTCGAAGCGCGCGGCGGCCTGGTCGCGGACATAGCCGATGCGCACCGGATTGAACTTGTGCAGCGGGGCCATCTTGCCGCGCGGGTCCCACCATTCGGCGGCCAGCGCGGAAAACCGCTCCACCTCGGCCTCGTCGATGGTGCTCTGGCGCTGCGGATTCCGGGCCATTTCCATACTCGCTTCGTTAACAACGGGCTGCGGTTGCAGGCCCCCGACCCCGTCGGTATGTATACGCGCCTTTTTGGCCCGGCGCGCCATCCGGATCGCGGCGGGGCTAAGAGTTCAAGGACGCTTCGCTTCAGATGGCCCGTTTGGTGATGAAATTCGGCGGAACGTCGGTCGCCGACATCGACCGCATCCGCAACGTGGCGCACCACGTCAAGCGCGAGGTCGACGCCGGCCACGAGGTCGCCGTCGTGGTGTCGGCGATGTCCGGCAAAACCAACGAGCTGGTGGGCTGGTGCCGGGCGGCAGCCCCGCTGCACGACGCCCGCGAATACGACGCCGTGGTCGCCTCCGGTGAGCAGGTGACGTCCGGCCTCCTCGCCATCACGCTGGAAGGCATCGGCGTCAACGCGCGTTCGTGGCAGGGCTGGCAACTGCCGATCCTGACCAGCAACGCGCACGGCTCGGCGCGCATCGAGGACATCAACGGTGCCGAGCTGATCAAGCGCTTCAAGGAGCGCAAGGAGGTCGCGGTGATCAGCGGCTTCCAGGGCGTGCACAAGGACACCGGCCGCATCACCACGCTCGGCCGCGGCGGCTCCGACACCTCGGCGGTGGCGATCGCCGCCGCCATCAAGGCCGACCGCTGCGACATCTACACCGACGTGGACGGCGTCTACACCACCGACCCGCGCGTCGTGCCCAAGGCGCAGCGCATGGAGAAGATCGCCTTCGAGGAGATGCTGGAGCTCGCCTCGCTCGGCGCCAAGGTGCTTCAGGTGCGCTCGGTCGAGCTCGGCATGGTGCACAAGGTGCCGATTTTCGTACGGTCCAGCTTCGAAAAGCCCGAGGACATCGACCCGCACGGCACGCCGCCAGGCACGCTGATCTGCGACGAGGAGGATATTGTGGAGCAACAGGTCGTCACCGGCATCGCCTTCACCAAGGACGAGGCGCAGATCTCGGTCCGCCATGTGCCGGACAAGCCCGGCGTCGCCGCCGCGATCTTCGGCCCGCTGGCCGAAGCCAGCATCAACGTCGACATGATCGTGCAGAACGTCTCGGCCGACGGCGCGACCACCGACCTCACCTTCACGGTGCCGGCTGCGGACTACCAGCGCTCGGTCGACGTGCTGGGCAAGTTCAAGGGGGCGATCGGCTTCGACCATCTCGACGGCTCGCAGGACGTGGCGAAGGTGTCGGTGATCGGCATCGGCATGCGCAGCCACGCGGGCGTGGCGGCGGGCGCCTTCAAGGCGCTGGCGGAGCGCGGGGTGAACATCCGCGCCATCACCACGTCGGAGATCAAGTTCTCGGTGCTGATCGACGCCGCCTATACCGAATTGGCGGTGCGGACGCTGCATTCGCTCTACGGACTGGACAAGTAGGGGCAAGCCCTCCTCCGAAAGGATGGCCGGCGGTAGCCTTCATTGCATCGCAACCGGTAACAACTCCGTCGTATCAGCCGCTTAGAACAGCTTTGGCTTGCCGTTTGCATGCGGCATTCGCTATAGCCCTGTCATCAATGCGGCCCTGAGGAACGTCTGCCATGGTTGGCGCACTCGGCGGTCCGCGCGTGCTGTTGCGCCGGCTCCGTGAGGTGATGGCGGAACCGGTCAGCGCGCAGGAGCGTCTGGACAAGATCGTCGTGCTGATTGCCGCCAACATGGTGGCCGAGGTCTGCTCGGTCTACGTGTTGCGCGTCGACGGCACGCTCGAGCTTTACGCCACCGAGGGCCTCAAGGCCGAGGCGGTCCACCAGACCGTGCTGCGCCAGGACGAGGGCCTGGTCGGCCTGGTGGCGAGCGAAGCCAATCCGGTCAACCTCTCCGAAGCGCAGACCCACCCGGCCTTCGCGTTCCGGCCGGAAACCGGCGAAGAGATCTATCACTCGTTCCTCGGCGTGCCGATCCTGCGCGCCGGCAACACGCTGGGCGTGCTGGTCGTGCAGAACCGGGCGCGCCGGACCTATTCCGAAGAAGAGGAAGAGGCGCTGCAGACCACCGCCATGGTGATGGCGGAGATGATCGCCTCGGGCGAGCTTTCGTCGATCGCCAAGCCCGGCGCCGAGCCCGCGATCAAGCCGCGGCTGCACCTCACCGGCTCGGCGCTGTCGGAGGGCATCGCGCTCGGCCATGTGGTGCTGCACGAGCCGCGCGTCACGGTGAAGAACGTCATCGCCGACGACATGCAGAAAGAGCTGAAGCGGCTCGACGAGGCGATCGCGGCGCTACGCGCCGACCTCGACCTGATGCTGGAGCGCCGCGATGTCGCCGACGGCGGCGAGCACCGCGACGTGCTGGACGCCTACCGCAGCTTCGCCAACGACGCAGGCTGGACCCGCAGGCTGCGCGAGGCGGTCAGCACCGGCCTCACCGCCGAAGCCGGCGTCGAGCGCGTTCAGTCCGACACCCGCGCCCGCATGCTGCGCGTGACCGATCCGTATCTGCGCGATCGACTGCACGATCTCGACGACCTCGCCAACCGGCTGATGCGGCAGCTGATGGGCCAGGACCACGCGCCGCCGCGCGAGCAATTGCCCGACAACGCCATCGTCGTGGCGCGCTCCATGGGGCCCGCGGCTCTGCTCGACTACGACCGGCGGAAGCTGCGGGGACTTGTTCTCGAGGAAGGCGGACCCACGTCGCACGTCGCGATCGTCGCGCGCGCGCTCGGCATCGCCGCGGTCGGCGAGATCGACAACATCGCGGGGCTGGTCGAGACCGGCGATCCCATCATCGTCGATGGCTCGACCGGCGAGATGCATCTGCGACCGCCGGCCGACATCGAGACCGCCTACGGCGAGCGTGTCAAACTGCGCGCACGCCGGCAGGCACAGTATCGAGCGCTGCGCGACAGGCCCTCCGTCACCAAGGACGGCCAGGAGGTCGCGCTGATGATCAATGCGGGGCTTCTGGTCGACCTGCCGCACATCGCCGAGACCGGAGCAAGCGGCATCGGCCTGTTCCGCACCGAGATGCAGTTCATGATCGCGACCGAGATGCCGCGCATCAGCGATCAGCTTTCGCTCTATCGCTCCGTGCTCGACGTCGCAGGCGACAAGCCGGTGACGTTCCGTACGCTCGACGTCGGCGGCGACAAGATCCTGCCCTACATGCGCGCCGAGCCGGAGGAGAACCCGGCGCTCGGCTGGCGCGCCATCCGGCTTGGCCTCGACCGACCCGGCCTGATGCGCAGCCAGATCCGCGCGCTGTTGCAGGCCGCGGCGGGACGCGAGCTTCGCGTCATGTTCCCGATGATTGCGACCTGCGCCGAGTTCGACGAAGCCAAGGCCATGATCGAACGCGAGCTCACCTCGCTGCGGCGGCGGCGGCATAAGCTGCCCGACCGCGTCGAGGTCGGCGCGATGGTCGAGGTGCCGTCGCTGCTGTTCCAGCTCGACGCGCTGGTCTCACGCGTCGATTTCCTGTCGGTCGGCTCCAACGACCTGGTGCAATTCCTGTTCGCGGCGGATCGCGGCAACAAGCGGGTCGCCGACCGCTTCGATCCCCTCTCCGCGCCGGTGCTGCGGGCACTGCTGATGATCGCGGAAAAGGCGAAAGCCGCCGGAAAACCGGTGTCACTGTGCGGCGAACTGGCTTCGAAGCCGATCGGCGCGCTGGCGCTGGTGGGCCTGGGCTATCGCGCGCTGTCGCTGACCCCATCGGCGCTGGGTTCTGTGAAAGCCATGCTGCTCGATCTCGACGCGAAGAAAGCCGAGGCGCTGCTGCGGCCGCTGGTCGAGAACCCGCCGAAGGACGGCACGATCCGCGAGCGGCTGGAACAGTTTGCCGCCGCCGAAGGCTTGCAGTTGTGACCAACCTGCCGGAACAGAAGCTGGACGTGCTGCTCGCCCGCCATGCGGCGGTGGAGGCGGAGCTGTCGCAGCAATTGTCGGGAGATGCGTTCGTCAAGCTGTCGCGCGAATTCGCCGAGATCGATCCCGTGGTCGGCAGGATCAAGGCCTATCGCAGCGTCGCGACCGAGCTCGCCGACCTCGAAGCGCTGATCGCCGATCCCGCAACCGACAGCGCGATGCGCGAGATGGCCGACGAGGAGCGCCGCGCGCTCGCCGACAAGCGCGAGCAGATGGTGCAGGAGCTGCGGCTTTCGCTTCTGCCCAAGGATGCGATGGACGAGCGCAACGTCATCGTCGAAGTCCGCGCCGGCACTGGCGGCGACGAAGCCTCGTTGTTCGCGGGCGACCTGTTCCGGATGTACGAGCGCTACGCCGCGCGCCAGGGCTGGACCACCGAGATCATCTCGGCCAGCGAAGGCGCCAAGGGCGGCTTCAAGGAGATCGTTGCGGAAATCCGCGGCCGCGGGCCGTTCGCCAAGCTCAAGTTCGAGTCGGGCGTGCATCGCGTGCAGCGGGTGCCGGACACCGAGGCGCAAGGACGCATCCACACGTCGGCGGCGACGGTCGCGGTGCTGCCCGAGGTCGAGGACGTCGACATCGAGATCAAGGACGACGATTTGAAGATCGACACCATGCGCTCCGGCGGCGCCGGCGGCCAGCACGTCAACAAGACCGAGTCGGCGATCCGCATCACTCACATGCCGAGCGGCATCGTCGTGCTGGTGCAGGAGGAGCGCTCGCAGCACAAGAATCGCGCCAAGGCGATGACGATGCTGCGCGCCAAGCTCTACGACGCCGAGAAGACCAGGCAGGACAAGGCGCGCGCCGCGGAGCGCAAGGATCAGATCGGCTCCGGCGACCGCTCCGAGCGCATCCGCACCTACAACTTTCCGCAAGCCCGCGTGACCGACCATCGCATCAATCTGACGCTCTACAACCTGCCCAAGGTGATGGAAGGCGAAGCGCTCGGCGAGATCATCGATGCGCTGGTGACGCACCATCAGGCCGAACTGCTGGCGGCCGAGGCGTCCTGATGTACATTTTTGCGCAAGCCCTGCGGCCGTCGCCGCTCGCATCCGGCATGACCGTCACCGAGGCGCGGCGCGCGCTGACCGACGCCTTCCGCCGCGCCGGCCTCGACAGCCCCGAACTCGACGCGCGCCTCCTGATCGGGCACGCGCTCGGTCTCGACCACACCGGGCTCGTGATCGAAGCCAACCGCAGCCTCGGCGGCGAGGAGGCCGCGACGCTGGTCGCGATTGCAGCGCGGCGCATCGAGCGGGAGCCGGTGGCTCGCATCGTCGGCGGCAAGGAATTCTGGGGCTTAGCCCTGCGCGTTTCCAGGTCCACGCTGGTGCCGCGGCCGGAGACCGAGACGGTGGTCGAGGCAGCGCTCGCCGCGATCGACGAAGGCGGGCCGCGCAGCCGCGCGCTCTGCATCGCCGATCTCGGCACCGGCTCGGGCGCCCTCATCGTGGCGCTGCTGACCGAACTGCCGAACGCAACCGGCATCGCCACCGACATCAGCGCCGACGCCCTGGTCACGGCCCGCGACAACGCCCGGCGGCTCGGGCTTCACACGCGCGCGCATTTTGCGGCGGGCGATTTCGGCGCGGCGCTGGCGCGGTCGTTCGACCTGGTCGTTTCCAATCCGCCCTACATCATGAGCGGCGACATTGCGGGGCTTGCGCCGGAGGTCCGCCACGACCCCCGCCGCGCGCTGGACGGCGGCGCCGACGGCCTTGCCGCCTACCGCACCATTGCGGGACAGGCGGCCGGCCTGATGAAACCCCAGGGCCATCTGGTGGTGGAACTCGGCATGGGACAGGAAGCCTCGGTTGCCGCCCTGTTCCGCGCGGCCGGTCTCGCGCCCCGCCCCGCCCACGCGGATCTCGCCGGTATTTCACGCGCGCTATGCGCTGTGGCCGGAATCACGCCATGATCAACTAACATTGCGGATAGGCAAAAAAGCTCTTGGATTATGGGGCGAGAACGACTAGCTTCGAGGCACGGAATCGACCCGACGGCCATATCGTTGCGGCCACATCGTTCAAGCCCGGAGCGTAAATGCTCGGCGAGGCGGGCGGTAGGCCAGATTGAAATGGGCCAGATTGAGACGGGTCTAACGGCAGCAGGATCGCCGAATTCGAGCCAGCAAAGCTACCGGTCGGGCGCGCATCGGGCTAACGACGCATTAACGACAACGACGCGCAAGGTGTGAGAACGAGCGCAGCCGCGCAGGGTTCGCGGCCGAGGGAATGTTGCGGTCAACGCACTGAACATCGGAAATCCGGCGTAGCAGGCCGACCCGACTGTCACCGGGCCGACATGCGACTCCGTTTGGAACGTACGGCCTGAAGCGGGATGAACGAACCGGCGGCACCACAACCGCCGCAAACAGGAGTCGGCGACAAGCAATCATGAGAAACGGACAAAACAAGCGCATGCGGGGCCGCAACCGTAGCCACAAGACCCATCACGGTGGGGGCGGTGGCGGGGGCGGGGGCGGTCATCATCACAATCCACTGACCCGGGTCTATGAATCGAACGGGCCGGAGGTGAAAATCCGCGGGACTGCCCATCACATCACCGAGAAATATCTGCAACTCGCCCGCGACGCCCAGAGCGCCGGCGATCCGGTGACGGCCGAGAACCACTTCCAGCACGCCGAGCATTACTTCCGCCTGATCGCCGCGGCGCAGGAGCAGTTCCGCCAGCAGAATCCGTACTACCAGGCGCCTCCCGCACCGGGGCAGAACGTCTCCGACGAAGGCTTCGACGGCGACGAGGAGGACGGCGGCCAGCCGGCGCAAGGACAGTCCGGTCAGGGACAGCCGCAGCAGCCGCAACAGCAGCCGCAGAACCTCGGCGGACAGCAGAACTACAACAACAACCAGCAGCCGAACTATCAGCCGCGCGAGCAGCCGCAGCCCTACGTCGGGCCGCCGCCGGGCTATCAGCCGCGTCCGCAGCACCAGCAGTCGTACAACAACAATCCGCAGCCGCCGCAGTATCAACCGCCGCAGGCGGAGGCGAGCGACGGCGAACGGCTGCCGTCGTTCATCACCGGCGGCGCACAGCCGGCGCCGGCCGGCGGCCAGAGCGTTCCGCAGAACGGCCACGACGGCAACAATCAGGGCGGCGATCAGCGCTTCCCGCGGCACCGCCGCAGGCGGCATCGCAGCGGCGGCAGCGGTTCGCGGCCGGAGCTGGCGGGAGCCGCAGACTTCGGCGGCGAGGGCCCCGAGCCCGGCAACAGCTAACCGCCAAGCCATATTGGAATGAGCAAGGCCGGGCCCCATATTGCCCGGCCTTGTTGCTTATCCGGGGTGCCGCACCGTGGTGCTGGGCGACGGCGCGAGCGCAGGCTTGAGCGCCGGGACCAGCACGCGCTTTTCCCGGCGCGCCGGGACCGGGCGATAGACCTGCTTGGTCGCATCGACGATATGCACACCGGCGAACGGCGCCGAGAGCGTCGCACCGACGCGCTCCCACGCCACCGCGGAACGCAGAAACCAGCCGCGCTGGATCGGCGGGATGTACAGCGCCTCGCTCCATGACACCGGCGTAAACCAGGCGTCACGCATCAGGCTCGTGATCTGCGAGCGCGAGTAAGGCCGGCCGTGGCCGAACGGCGTCGTGTCCATGCGCGCCCACAGTCCGCGCCGGTTCGGCACAACGGCCAGCAACTGCCCGCCGGAGGCCAGCACCCGCCAGACCTCGCGCAGCAGCGCCGTCGGATTCTGCGAATTTTCCAGCGCATGGACCAGCAGCACGCGGTCGATCGAGGCGTCCGGCAGCGGCAGCTCCAGGTCGTCCACCAGCGCCGACAGCGTCGGCCGCACGGTGGGCCACTTCACCACGCCCTGCGCCGCCGGCATGAAGGCGAGGCACCGCTCGGCCTCGTCGCGGAACAGGCCGAGATAGGGCCCGGCATAGCCGATGCCGAGCAGCCGCAGGCCCTGGGTTTCGTTCCAATGCTCACGGATGCCGCGGCCGACGAAATGCCGCGCCACGGTGCCCAGCCGCTGGGAATAGAACGCACGCAGGTCGACGACGTCGATGGACATGGGGGAATTGTATCATGAACCGCCGCGATTTTCGGGCGTTCAGAACAGCCGTCCGTTCGTGATACGGTCCGCCAAACCGGAAAATGAGGTGCCGACATGCCCGCCGAGACCAAGCTGTTCCGCTGCCTGAACGACAATTACGGCGTGCTGATCCACGACCCGGCGAGCGGCGCAACCGCGGCGATCGACGCGCCGGAAGCCGCGCCCATCGAGGCCGCGCTGAAGCAGACCGGCTGGAAGCTCACCGACATCCTGGTGACCCACCATCACGGCGACCATACCGGCGGCATCGCCGAACTGAAGCAGAACCACAAATGCCGGGTGGTCGCGCCCCGGGCCGAGGCCGCGAAGATCCCGCTGGTCGACGAGACCGTGAGCGAGGGCGACAAGGTCAGCGTCGGCAATCTCAACGCCAACGTGATCGAGACGCCCGGCCACACCGCGGGCCACATCACCTTCTGGTTCCACGCCGACAAGCTCGCCTTCGCGGGCGACACGCTGTTCTCGATCGGCTGCGGCCGCGTCATCGAAGGCACGATGGACATGATGTGGGCGTCGCTGAAGAAGCTGCGCGACCTGCCGGGCGACACCCGGGTCTATTGCGGCCATGAGTACACGCTCGCGAACATCAAGTTCGCGCAGACCATCGAGCCGGACAACGCGGCGCTCAAGACACGCGCCGCGCAGGCGGCCAGACAGATCGCCGACGGTCAGTGGACCATCCCGACCACGCTCGACGAGGAGAAGGCGGCGAATCCGTTCCTGCGCGCCGACGTGCCCGCGGTCGCGGCGCACCTCGGGCTTGCCGGCAAGCCCGCAGCGCAGGTGTTCGCGGAGATCAGGGAGAGGAAGAACAAGTTTTAGGACACACGCAGTGAGTTGCTACACTGCCAACCCCAAACGCGGAGTCATGCCCGGGCCTTGACCCGGGCATCCATACGATGCCGCAACGGAAATAGCCTTACGATTTGCGTCGGCTGCACGCGCTCATGGATTGCCGGGTCATAGGCGAGCGCAGCGACGCCGTCCTTCGGACGGCTATGCCCGGCAATGACCGCGGAGCGAGTGTGTCCACATCACACGACAGCGATGTTGCGCCGAACTATTCCTTCGCGCGCTCGACGTACGACCCGTCTTCCGTCATCACCACGACACGGGTGCCCGCGCCGATGAACGGCGGCACGTTGGTGCGCACGCCGTTCGACAGCGTGGCGGGCTTGTAGGACGAGGACGCGGTCTGACCCTTGGTCACCGGCTCGGTCTCGGTTATTTCGAGAATGACCTTCTGCGGCAACTGGATCGCCACCGCGTTGCCATCGTGCATGCTGAGCATCACCTTCATCTCCGGCTGGAGATAGGCGGCGCCGTCGCCGATCAGTTCGTCCTGCAAGGTGATCTGGTCGTAGTTCTCCGAATTCATGAAATGGAAGCCTTCACCGTCCTGGTAGAGGAACGTGTGCTCGCGGTCTTCCACGATGGCGCGCTCGACCTGCTCGACGGTCTTGTAGCGCTGCGAAATCTTCACGCCGTCGGCGATCCGGCGCATATCGATCTGCGTCGTGGGCGTGCCCTTGCCGGGATGGAAGCTTTCGGCGGTCAGAACGACACAGAGCTTGCCGTCGATGTCGAGAACGTTGCCCTTGCGGACCGAACTGGCGATAACCTTCACAGGTAATGTTCCTCTATTGGCTTTTTGGGGCGTGCCCGCGATTTCGGGCGCACCATACCGATCCTGACCCGGTTCGCCACCCTTTTTCGCAACCCCGACGAGGGCAAAGTGAACGACCCCTCCCCCTGGTGGGACCGTGACGTCTATGCCGACCGCCGGCCGTTCCTGCTGGCGCGGGGGCGCATCCAGTCGGCCTTGCGGGAGTGGTTCAGGCAGCGCGGCTTCCTGGAGGTCGAGACCCCGGCGCTTCAGATCTCCCCCGGCAACGAGGTGCACCTGCACGCGTTTGCGACCGAACTGGTGACGCCGGCCGCGGACCGCCGGCCGCTCTACCTGCACACCTCGCCGGAGTTCACCTGCAAGAAGCTGCTCGCCGCGGGCGAGGCCAGGCTGTTCAGCCTCGGTCATGTGTTCCGCAATCGCGAGCGGGGGCCGCTGCACCATCCGGAATTCACCATGCTGGAATGGTACCGCAGCAACGAGCCCTACGAGGCGCTGATGCAGGATTGCGCGGCGGTCCTCGGCGAGGCCGCGAAGGCGGCGGGCTCGCTGCAGTTCCAGTGGAGGGGGCACACCGCCGATCCGTATGCGGCGCCTGAGCGGCTCGGCGTCGCCTACGCTTTCACGAAATTCGCCGGGATCGACCTGCTGGCGACGCTGAGCTCCGGCGCGCCCGACCGCGATGCACTGGCGAACGCGGCGCGTGCGGCAGGCATCGATGTCGCCGCGGACGACACCTGGTCTGACGTGTTCAGCCGCGTGCTGGTCGAACGCATCGAGCCGAAGCTCGGCCACGGACGCGCCGTGCTGCTCGACCGCTATCCCATGCCGGAGGCGGCGTGGGCCGAGCCCGACAGCGACCCGCGGCTGGCGAAGCGCTTCGAGCTTTACGTCTGCGGCGTCGAGCTGGCCAACGGCTTCGCCGAACTGACCGACGCGCAGGAGCAGCGGCGGCGCTTCGAGGAGGCGATGGCGGAGCGGCGGCGGCGCTATGGGGAGCAATATCCGATCGACCATGATTTTCTCGACGCGCTCGCGCAAATGCCGCCGGCAAGCGGCATCGCTCTCGGGTTCGATCGTCTGGTGATGCTGGCGACCGGCGCCGCGCGGATCGAGCAGGTGCTCTGGGCGCCGGTGGCCGGCGACGACCGGTAAATTCCTGTTTGGTCGCGTTTTCTGCGGCGTACCACTTCACACCCCGGATCAAGTCCGGGGCAGGCTTTCGCCGGAAAACGCTGCAACGCGCCGCATTGACGCTCAAGACGGCGGCCCTCTAGGGTGCCACCAACAGATACAGGGAGAGGACCATGTCGTTCAGGGATGGATTGCAGGTGCTGGCGGCCGGCGCGCTGATCGCAGCAAGCCTTGCGGCGCCCGCGGCCGCGCAGAGCTATCCGTCGCAGAACGTCAACGTGATGGTCGCGTTTCCGGCGGGCGGGCTTGCCGACATCATCGGGCGACTTGTTGCGAGCAAGCTCGAGGCCCGGCTGAAGCAGAGCTTCGTGGTCGAGAACCGCGGCGGTGCGGGCGGCAATATTGCCGCCAAGGCGGTCGCGGGCGCGGCTCCCGATGGCTATACGCTCCTGGTCACGACCTCGGGCCTCGCCGCCAATCTCACCGCCTCGAAGAACCGCGGCTTCGAGCAGAGCGACCTCAAGCCCGTCGCGTTCGTCGCCATCAGCCCCGACGTGCTCGCGGTGCATCCGAGCAATCCGGCGAAGGACCTCAAGGAGTTCATCGCCAACGCCAAGACGAAAAGCTTCACCTACGGCAGCGCCGGCGCCGGCACCGGCCCGCAGATCGGCGCCGAATACTTCTTCAAGGAGGTCGCGAAGGTGAACTACGTCCACGTGCCGTTCCAGGGCGGCGCGCCGGCGATCACCGCGGTGCTCGGCAATCACGTCGACGCGCTGGTGCTGACCTTGCCGCCGACGGTGCCGCAGATCGTGCAGGGCAAGATGCGAGGGCTCGGCGTCGCCAGCGACAAGCGCAATTCGGCGATCCCGGACGTGCCGACCTATGGCGAGATGGGCTTCCCCGGCGTGTTCTCGGGTTCATGGGTCGCGGTGTTCGCGCCGGGCAAGACACCCGATGCGGTGGTGACCAGGCTCAATGCCGAAATCAACACGGTGATGAAGGAGCCCGACGCGCTGCAGAAGCTCAAGCAGAGCGGCTTCGACCCGCTGGCGAAGAACCCGGCCGAGACCGACGCCTACTTCAAGAGCGAGGTTGCGAGCTGGGCCAAGATGGTCAACGCCGTCGGCTTCTCGAACTGACGCACTGGACGCGGCGAGCCGGAGGGCGCACATAGGCGCAAGCATCACGAAGCTTGCGCCAAAAGGTTCGCGCCATGAACGTCACGCCGAAAACACTGCGCCGGCTGTCCGAACTCGACGCCGCAGGACTCACCCCCGCGAACCAGCGGGACGCGCTGGAAAAGGTCGCCGCGCAATATGCCGTCGCCATCACCCCGGCGACGGCCGCGCTGATCGACCGCGCCGACCCGAACGATCCGATTGCGCGCCAGTTCGTTCCCGATGCGGCGGAGCTTGCGACCAGATCCGAGGAGCGCGCCGATCCGATCGGCGACGATGCACACAGCCCGGTTCCCGGCATCGTGCATCGCTATCCCGATCGCGTGCTGCTGAAGCTCACCCACGTCTGCGCGGTCTACTGCCGCTTCTGCTTCCGCCGCGAAATGGTCGGCCCCGGCGCCGAGCCCCTCACCGCGAAGCAGCTCGATGCCGCCGTGGATTACATCGGCGTGCATCCCGGCATCTGGGAGGTGATCCTCACCGGCGGCGATCCGCTGGTGCTGTCGCCCCGGCGCATCAAGAACGTCATGTCGCGCCTCGCCGCCATCGAGCACGTGAAGGTCGTCCGCGTGCACACCCGCGTGCCGGTCGCGGACCCCGACCGCATCACCCGCGAGATGGTCCGCGCGCTCAAGCTCAAGGGCAAGGCCACCTACGTGGTGCTGCACGCCAACCACGCGCGCGAACTGACCGATGCCGCCCGCCAGGCCTGCGCGAGGATGATCGACGCCGGCATCCCGATGCTCAGCCAGTCGGTGCTGCTTGCGGGCGTCAACGACGATGCGCAGACGCTCGGCGCGCTGATGCGGGCGCTGGTCGAGAACCGCATCAAGCCGTACTATCTGCATCATGGCGATCTCGCGCCCGGCACCTCGCACCTGCGCACCTCGGTCGAGCACGGCCAGCACTTGATGCGGGCGCTGCATGGGCGGCTGTCCGGCCTCTGCCAGCCCGGCTATGTGCTCGACATTCCCGGCGGTTTCGGTAAATCGCCGATCGGACCGGTTTATCTCAGCCGCGACAGCGCCGGCAACATTCAGGTCGAGGACTTCAACGGAGCATCGCATTGCTATCCGCCGACGACGTGATCCGGCTGCTCGACCTCAAGCCGCATCCCGAAGGCGGCCACTACCGCGAAACGTTTCGCGATCCGGCGGCCACGCCAGACGGCCGCGCCGCCTCGACCGCGATCTATTTCCTGCTGAAGCGCGGCGAGCGCTCGCACTGGCACCGCGTCGACGCGGCGGAGGCCTGGCACTGGCACGCCGGCAGCGCGCTGGAATTGAAGATCAATTCCGGTGGCGCTACGAAGACCGTGCGGCTCGGCGCCGATCTCGCGATCGGCGAGCGTCCGCAGGCGGTGGTCCCGGCGCATGCCTGGCAGGCCGCCGCAAGCCTGGGCGACTGGACGCTGGTGGGTTGCACGGTCGCGCCGGGCTTCCGGTTCGAAAAATTCGAGCTGGCGCCGCCGGGCTGGGCGCCGGCCTGAATCCTGTCCACTGTGGCGTTCCGGTGACTGGGCGAGGAAACCCGCCCGTGCAAGATGACCGCCACAATTTGGCAAGTGGTGTAGCAAGTGGTGCTGCGCGTCGCGGCAGCGTGTTGTTGTATGAATCTTCAGCGTCCATGGCCCTGGTTGGTTTTGCTTAAGATTCCGGCGCTGGCCCTGGCCATTCCGGCGGCCTTGACCCTCGGCGCCGATCCCGCCCTCGCCAACTGCACGCAGACCGGCACCATCGTGAACTGCACTGCGCCGGGAACCAGCGGCATCGTGGTGGCCGGCGACAACGCCGTGGTGACGGTGCAGCCCGGCACCACCGTGGTGGACGACGGCACGCGGGCGATCGAGATCAACAACAACAGCACGGTCACCAACAGCGGCACGGTACGCGCCGTCACCAACAACTCGCAGGGCATCCTCACCAATGCCGCGAGCGGCGACAACAACACGATCGTCAACAACGGGACGATCACATCCGAGGGCGATCAGGCGCAGGGCGTCACCCTGAATGGTTCCGGCAACACCTTCACCAACTCCGCCTCCGGAACGATCACGCAGTCGGGCGCGATCGGCTCGGGCGTTGCCAGCGGCGGCAACAATACGATCATCAATGCCGGTACCGTCGTCGTTGCCGGCGCGTCGGACGCCGGAAACTCGACCTTCGCTGCGGGTATCGCCCTCAATATCGACGATGTTGCGATCAACTCCGGCACCATCACGATCACCGCGGCGGATTCGATCGGTATCTTCACGCAAGGCTCGAATGCAAACATCACCAACTCCGGAACGATCAACGCCAATGCCGCCGGATCGACTGGCATTTTTGCCCAATCCAGCACGCTGCTGACGAACACCGGCACGATCAACGCTGCCGGAGCCGGATCAAAGGGCGTCGATTTCCGCTCCAGCGGCACGGGCACGTTCACCAACAGCGGCAACATCTTTGCCACCGGCACCAGCGCGGAAGCCGTTCACATCGGCGGCACCGGTTCGGCCGGCGGCAACATCGCCATCGTCAACAACGGCCTGCTGCAGGCGACCGGCACCACGTCCTTCGCACTGCGCAGCCAGTCGGTGTTCGGCGGCGCGCCGAGCGGCGCCAACATCACCAACAACGCGATCGTCAACGGCCGCATCGCCCTATCGGCCGGCGAAGACGTGCTCACGAACGCCGGCCAGATCACGATCTCGTCGTCCAGCATCCCGATCGCCACCGGCGTATTCACCATCGACTTTGGCGATTTCGTACAGACGGCGTCCGGCCTTCTGTCGCTGCGCGTGACCTCGGCCGCGGCGACGCGCGACTCCTTCACGCTCACCACCGGCGGCACGGCGACGCTGGCCGGAACGTTGCGCGCCAACGTACAGGCTGGCCTCTATGGCACCACCACGGTCTACGCCAACGTGCTGACCGCCGCGGGCGGCCGCACCGGCACGTTTGGCAGCGTGGTTTCGTCATCGCCGTTCTTCACCGCGAGCGCCGCCTATACCGGAACCGACGTCAACCTTACGCTGACGCGCATCGGGTTCGGCGCGGTTTCAGGACTGACGCCGAACCAGCAGGCCGTCGGCAACGCGCTTAACCCCGGCTACGCGACGACACTGACCGGAAATGCCGCCACGCTCTACAGCAACCTGCTCGCCGCCACTTCGGTCACCGTGCTCGACCGGCTCAGCGGCGAAGGCACAAGCGCGGCGCAGACCGCGGCCTTCAACGCCGGCTCACTGTTCAACAACGCCATGCAGGGCCAAGGGCTGTTCGGCCCCAATCTCAACGGGTTGAGCGCGGTCGTGCCGGCGCAATACGCCGACGCGCGTCCGCCGGGGCACGAAGCTTTCGCCGCTCTAAAAGGGCCGCCTGCGGCGGAGCCCGGCCGCTGGCGGATCTGGACCGCGGGCTTCGGCGCGAACAACTCGATGCGCGGCGAGTCCTCCACCGGCAGCTACAGCCAGTCGATCCAGAGCGCCGGCGGCGCAATCGGCGCCGAATGGCAGGTCGCGACGGATCTCCGCGTCGGCGCGGCGGCCGGCGCAAGCAAGTCGATGTTCGCGGTGCGAGACCTGACCACGAGCGGCCGGACAACCGGCGGCCATATCGGGTTTTACGCGGTCAAGCATTGGAGCGCGTATTACGCGGCGGCCTCGGTCAGCTATGCGCGATTCGACAATTCGACCTCGCGCACCATCGCAGGCATCGGCAACACCGAGCACGCCTCGGGCCGCTTCGCCGGCGATCAGCTTGGCGCACGGCTGGAAATCGGGCGGAAGCACAACCTCGGGCCGACAAATGTCACACCATTTGTCGCGATCGAGCCCACGGTGCTGTGGCAGCGCGCCTATACCGAGAGCAGCGGCGGTCCCGGCGGCTCGAACGGCATCCTTGGACTGACGGTCGCGTCGCGGACGGCGACGTCGTTGCCCACGTTCATCGGCGTCCAGTTCGACGGCCGCCATATTACGTCGGAGGGCGCAGTGTTGGCGCCCTACTCGCGCGTCTCATGGGTGCATGAGTTCGAGCCGGATCGCCGCGTGACCGGCAGCTTCGTGACACTGCCGGGCGCAACCTTCACGGTGGACGGGGCGCGGGCGGCCAGCAACGCCGCCCGCCTCGACACCGGCGCGAGATTGGCCTTCCGCGGCGGCCAGGCGCTGTTCGCCAATTTCGGCGGCGAGTGGTCCGGCCGCACGCAGAGCTATGCGGCGACCGGCGGCTTCAGGGCCGGCTGGTGACGCGGCTTGAGATTCTTGAGCGCAGGCAGCGTGACCAACCCGGTCAGGGCGCCGAGCGCAAGCTTGGCCACCGCACCGAGCACCGCCAGCGTGGCGGCCGAGGCGCCGGGCATCAGCGCATTGGCGGTGGCGAAGAAGACCATCAGCAGCACAAGGCCTGCACTCCATGCCGCGCCGACCATCAGGGCCCAGAAGCCTGCGCCTTCCGACACGCAGCGCAGAACCAGCGCCTCGAAGCAGCCGATAACCAGACCCATGATCAGCGCCATGACTGCGGCGACCGAGATACCAATCACCCAGGTGCCCGCCGTCATGTTCGACGCCGCGCCCGCGGGAGCGTTTGACGGCGATGACGTTCCGAACAGCAGGTAGAACGACATCACGTACGCCATCACCACGGCCATCCAGAGCAGCATGGAGAAATTCGGCAGCACCTGCCGCAGCACCAGGCCGCGCAGCATGGCGAGCGAAACAGCGAAGGTCAGTTCGGCACCCAGCGCCAGCCAGAACGCGGCGCTCTTGAGAGCTGCGCCGGCTACGGGATCGTTCGCGCCGATCATGGTGCCAATGCCATAGGCCGCAGCGGAGGCGGCAACGCAGATGAACTGGGCGAGGACGTGAGCGCCGATCCATTGCTGGCCGAGCGACATTTTCGGCTGCGGCGCTTCTGCGACGAGAACGGACGACATGATCGGCTTCTCCTGGCCTGCAATGCTCAAAACACGAAAGGCGGCACCCCGGCGCTGTCACGCCGTGGTCCCGCCCTGAAATCATCCCGTGCATTGGTCGGAGCCCAGCCCGTCGAGGTTCAAACGGCCCCCGGCAGGGTTAATGCCCCATGGCTCAAGACAGAACGTGCGGCGCGTCCTGCATCGCCTTCTTGCCGCCTGATCTCGCCTGCCGCGCGGCCAAGCATCGCGACCACGAGTGGGCACGGCCGTGGGCCAAGGCTTGCTCACGCCCCAATCGCATAACCCAGCGCCGTGGACGGCATTTCAACGTCGCTGCGAGGTTGGTATTGTCGGCAATCATCTCAAGCTGATCGACGCGCCCCCGGAGGCCATCATGCAGGTCGTCAAATCTCTCGACATCCCTTCGCGGCGACAGCAGTGCAGCAGCCCCGAGGAATGGCAGGCGCGGCTCGATCTCGCCGCCGCCTATCGCCTGGCCGCGCATTACGGCTGGACCCACCTGATCAACAATCACATCTCGCTGCGCGTGCCGGGCACCGAGGACCAGTTCCTGATCAACCCCTACGGTTTCCTCTACGAGCAGATCACCGCCTCGAGCCTGATCAAGATCGATCTCGACGGCAACGACCTCGACGGCTCGCCCTTCCCGGTCAACCGCGCGGGCTTCGTGATCCACTCGGCGATCCATCAGGCGCGCAAGGACCTGCATGCCATCATCCACACCCACACGGTGGCGGGACAGGCGGTGTCGGCGCTCGACTGCGGGATCCTGCCGCTGAACCAGAGCGCGATGCGCTACTACAAGCGGATCGGCTATCACGAGTTCGAAGGGGTGGCGACCGACCTCGACGAGCGCGGGCGGATCGTCGCGGATCTGGGCGACCACAAGTGCCTGATCATGAAGCATCACGGCCTGCTCACCGCCGGCGTCAATGTCGGCGAGGCGTTCAACCTGATGTACTACCTGGAGAAGAGCTGCGAGACGCAGATGATGGTGCTCGCCTCCAACCAGAAATACAGCCTGCCTTCCGAAGAATCCTGCGAGAAGTCGGCGCAGGTGTTCTGGGGCAACGGCCGGGTGCACGACCGCGACTGGCCGGCGCTGGTCAAGCTCGCAGACTCGATCGATCCTTCATACCGGAATTGAGGCTTTCATGAATCCCGTCGTTGCAGTCATCGCGCCCGGCATGATGGGCGCGGCCGTCGGCCAGCGCCTCGTCAAGAACGGCATCAAGGTGCTGACCTCGCTGACCGGCCGCAGCGCCGACACCGCCGCGCGCGCCAAGACGGCCGGCATGACAGGTGCAAGCGACGGCGAGATCGTCGCCGCCGATTTCATCCTGTCGATCCTGCCGCCCGGCGACGCGCTGGCGCTGGCGCAGCGCTACGCGCCGGCGCTTGCGGCCAGCAACAGCAAGCCGGTGTTCGTCGATTGCAACGCGGTGGCGCCGCCGACCGTCGACCGGATCGCCGCCGTGATCGCGCCGACCGGGGCGCCGTTCGTCGATGCCGGCATCGTCGGCGGTCCGCCGAAGGCCGACGATGCGGGGCCGCGGTTCTACGCGTCCGGACCGCATGCGGCGCGATTCGCAACGCTCAGGCCATACGGCCTCGACATCCGCGTGCTCGAAGGCGCGATCAGCGCGGCCTCCGCGCTGAAGATGTCTTACGCCGGCATCATGAAGGGCACGCAGGCGATCGGCACCGCGATGCTGCTTGCCGCCGCACGCAGCGGCAATGCCGACATGCTCTACAAGGAACTGCAGCACAGCCAGAAGGAAATGCTGTGGTGGCTCAACCGCCAGCTCGCGATCATGCCGCCGAAGGCCGCGCGCTGGGTCGCCGAGATGCGCGAGATTTCCGAGTTCGTCAGCCCGGACTCCGGCGGCCGCGAATTGTTCGAGGGCGCGGCGCTGCTCTACGAGCAGATCGGCGAGGACTTCGGCGGCGACAAGAAAGACCTCGCGACGCTGAAGGCGTTTCTCGACAAGGCGAAGGCCACCGGGTGAGCGGCGGGCTGACACGGACCCTGCTGGCGGCGCTGGCCGTTGTCGCGGCGATCGCGCCTGCGCAGGCCGACGAATATCCGTCGCGGCAAATCGAGCTGATCGTGCCGTTCGCGCCGGGCGGCGGCTCGGGGCTGGTGGCGCGGATGCTGAGCGACGGACTTGCCAAGCGCTACGGCCAGGCCGTGGTCGTCATCAACCGGCCCGGCGGCAACACCAATATCGGCACCATTTCGGTCGTGCGCGCGAAGCCCGACGGCCACACGCTCGGCATCGCCAGCGTCGGCATGACGGCGAACCCGTCGCTCTACAAGAACCTCAATTACGATCCGCAGACCGAGGTCGAGCCGGTTTCGCTGCTGGCCAATTCGCCGACCGTGCTGGTGGTGCCGCCGACGCTGCCGGTGAACACGCTGGCCGAGTTCATCGCCTACGCCAAGGCGCGGCCGGGCGAGCTCAACTACGCGTCCTACGGCGCCGGCAGCGGCCCGCACATGGCGACTGAGCTGTTCCAGTCGCTCACCGGCGTGAAGATGGTGCACGTGCCCTATGGTGGCGGCGGACCGGCCTCGCTCGGCGTCATGACCGGACAGGTGCAGGCGCTGTTCTCCAGCGTTCTCCCTGTTGTCAGCATGATCAAGGCCGGCACGCTGAAGGCCATCGCCATCGCGGCCGAGCGGCGGCTGGAATTGCTGCCCGACGTGCCGACGTTCAAGGAGAACGGGCTCGACTACCGGACCGGAACCTGGTTCGGCCTGTTCGCGCCGGCCAAGACGCCGCCGGCCGTTGTCGGCTCGCTGCACAAGGCCACGGTGGAGATTTTCCGCGAGCCGGGCGCCCGCGCCAGGGTTGTCGAATTCGGCGGCGAGGTGGTGGCCAACACGCCCGCCGAATTCCGCGCCTTCATCAAGAACGAGACGGAGCATCTCGCCAGGGTCGTGCAAGGCGCGGGTATCCGGCTGGACTGAGTCGGACGCCCAATTTGCCGGAGCGCGTCGAAAGGCGGGTTCAGGACGCTTGCTGACGCGGCTTGAGCTGTTTGAGCGCCGGCAGCGTGATCAGGCCTGCCATCGCACCCATCGCAAGCTTGGCCGCGGCACCGGCGAGCGAGCCACTTCTGGTCGAGCGACATGTTCGACCGGGGCACGGGAGCGGCAAGAACGGACGACATGGCTTGGTTCTCCTGCATCAAACGGTCATCAAAAAAGGCGGCCACCGCAGCGCACTTGCGCCGTGGTTCACCGCCTTTGGACGACCCCGTGTATAGGTCGCAGCCGACCTGGATAAGGTTCAAACCTCCCGGAACGGACCAATTCCGGCCGGAAGCCGCCTTGGGCCGGACGGTCCGCGACATTGGTGAACAGAAGCGGCTGGTTGCTCCGCCGGGCTCCGGGCAGCTTGGCCAATGCCCGGGACAATGACGCGAGCCCCGGCTCGACCTGTGTCAGGCAGCCCTGACCTTATCCAGGAAATGATCGACAAGCCGGCTGAATTTGTCGGCAGCGGCCGCCGAGACGTTGGACGCGACCTGCACCTCGCCCGCCGCGGACTTGGTGCGGTCTACCGCGGCCGCAAGATCCGCCACGATGCCGGACAGATCGGCGGTCCAGCCGGCTGCATCCTTGATATTTTGCGAGATCGATGCGGCGACGTCGTTCTGCTCGGAAACCGCACCGGTGATGGTTTCCGCATGCCGGGCCGCGACGCTGTTCGTCTCGTCGATCGCATGGATGGTTTCCACCACCTCGGAGGTTCTGCGCCGCACCTCTTCGATGCGTCGGGCGATATCCTCGGTCGCGCCGGCGGTCTGCGCCGCCAGCGACTTCACTTCGGTCGCCACTACGGCAAATCCCCGGCCCGTCGCGCCGGCGCGAGCCGCCTCGATGGTGGCGTTCAGGGCGAGAAGGTTGGTCTGCCTCGCAATCGCGTCGATGAACGAGGCGACCTGGCCGATGGCCTGCGCGGTTTCGGACAGCCCGCCGATGGTCCGCGAGGCGGCATCGGAGCGCGTGGCGGCCTGATCGATGGCCGCACCCGCCTGCTCGACCGAGCGAGTGACGTCGTTGATCGATTCGGACATCTGTGTGGCAGCCGACGCGACATCCGCGACGTTGGCGGAAACCTCGCGTGACGCCGTCGTCGTTCGCGCCGCGCCCGCCTGCGCATCTGCAGCGGCAAGCATCAGCTCCTGCGCAGCGCGCCGCATGACATCGACCGAAGCCGTAGCCTCCCCAAGCGCGGTCACCACCGCGGCGCGGAACTCGGCGATCACGCCCTCCAGCCGTTCACGCCTTGCGTCGCGCTCGGCCGCCTCGCGAGACTGTGCGTCTTCGAGCCGGGCCCGGGCCAGTCCGTTGTCGCGGAACACATTCAGCGCGGAAAGAATCGCACCGATTTCGTCCTTTTGAACCGCAGCGGGCACGGGACTGGCGATGTCGCCGTCCGCGATCCGCCGCACCGCAGCGATGGCGTCGTCCAGCGGACGCTTGACTGCGAAATGCAGGACGATCCATCCAAAACCCAGAAGGACCAGCATTCCCACCGCGAGCGCGGCAAGGATGGTGCGCCGGGCCTGTATCGCCCGTTGCTCGAACACGGTCACGGCAGCGCTTTCGTCGCGCCGCGCCGCCGCATCGGCTTTCAGGATCAGTTCGCGCACACGGTCGGTGTGCTTGACCGCCGACACCAGGTGGAAAAGCAGTTCGTCGCGTTCGCCGTTGTCGATCTCCTCCTCGATTTCCGTCCAGGAGCGGGCGGCGGCGGAGACGGACTTCGCCAGAGCGGCCCGATCCTCCCGGCTCAGGAAGTCATTCAACAGCGGAGCGATCTGGACCTTCAGATACAGGAAGCGCCGAAGCAGCGACTCGCCATCGGCCAGCGCCTGCTTCTTTTCATCGTCGTTCAGATCGAGCGCGAGCGAGGAAAACGTCGTGGCCGCCTGCAAGATGACGACAGCCGCCTCGTGAATGGCGGCGCCGCGCCGCTCGGCGAGCCGTTCGTCATCCTTGCGGCTTTGCAGCGCGGATAATTCGTGAAGGCAGAACCCGACGATCGCCGCCGCCATGAGGGCGCCTCCGGCGAGGATACCGATGATCCTGTGCCGGAAGCCAATGTGACGGAACAGCATATTGGGCTCGCGTGAATCCTTACGCCGGATCGCTTGCCGATCAGCTCTTATGCTCTTCGACCACCTTGCCCGAGATCGGATGGAAGTAGACCTCGATCCGCTTGCCGGCGGAGTCCTGACCGTAGATCTCGTAGCAGTTGCCCGTGGTGACCTTGAAGACCTTGTACTTGTAGCCGAGCGAGGCGATCTTCGACTTCATGTCGGCTTCAGTCATCCACTTGTCCTTCGGCTCGGACGTGCACTTCGGACCGGCAAGGGCGGCCGAGGACAGAACGCAAAATGCCAACGCTACCGCAACGGAACGCATGGGTTTCTCCTGGAGCAGGTCACAGATTGACCCGTGCTTAACCATGCTCAACAGCGCTTAAAGTCCCGTAAATAACACCGAAAAAGCGCGTACAATCGTGCGGCCGGCGGCCGCCGACCGCGTGCGCTGGTGCCCTCTTTCAACAGCAACCGGCCTAGTTCGGCTCGATTCCCGCCTCGCGCACGAACACGCCCCAGCGGTCGAGTTCGGCCTGCACATAGGCCGGCATGGCCGCCGCCGGCAGGTGCGCCGGGTCGAGCCCCAGCGCGCGGACCGCATCCTGCATCGACTTCTCGCCCATGATCTCGCTCGCCGCGCGGTCGAGCGTCGCGACCACGTCCTTCGGCAGGTTGGCGGGACCGAACAGCCCGGTCCAGTAAGTCAGGTCGAAGTCCTTGAAGCCCGCCTCCTGCATCGTCGGCACGTCGGGCAGCAGCGCCGAACGTTTGGCCGACGTGATGACCAGCGCCCGCGCCTTGCCGCCGGTGACGTTGGACAGGGCGCCTGCCACATCAACGAACGCCATGGTGATGACGCCGGCGATCACGTCGGTCATGGCCTGCGGCGTGGCGCGATAAGGCACCCGGGTGATGTCGAGGCCCATGACCTTCTTGATCGTCTCGCTCGCGATCAGCGACCCGACGTTCGGTGCACCGTAACTGAGCTTGCCGGGGTTGGCCTTGGCGCCACGAACGATATCGGCCATCGATTTATAAGGACTGTCCGGCAATACCAGCAGCACCGCCCCGGCGGTGGCGAGCCGCGCGATCGGCGTAAAGTCCTTGATCGGATCGTATTTGATATTTTTGGAGAGGTGCGGATTGGCGGAATGCGTGCCGTTGCCACCGAACATCAGCGTGTAACCGTCGTTCGGCTGCCGCGCCGCATATTCGGCGCCCGTGATGGCGTTCGCGCCGGGCCGATTCTCGACGATGAACGATTTGCCGAACTTCGCGGTCAGGCCCGTCGCCAGGACCCGCGCCATGATGTCGGTGCCGGAGCCTGCCGCAAGCGGCACGATGATGGTCACGTTGCGGCTCGGATAGGCATCCTGCGCCAATGCGACCGACACGGACAGCGCGAGACTTCGCGACTGCGATGAGACCTCGGAACATTGCAACTCCTCTCAATATCCTGACTTCGCCAAATCTTGACTTCGCTATGCGGATACCCGTCATCCGTTTCACTTCCAGAAAGCAAGTCTCACGCCGGATCGAAATAGTCGACCGGATTAATCGCTTCGATGCCCGGGAACCGGCGGCGCCGGAACGTTTCCTTCATATCGAGGGGCGCGGTTGCATCGAGACCGATCTTGCCGCGGTGCACCGCGCGAACGTCAGCGCGCGGGAAGCCCGCGGCGTTCTCGACCCGCACAATGCCGGTGTCGGGCCGGTGCCGGGTATGAACCGCCCAGAGCACCTCCTGCGGGTCGTGCGGATCGACGTCGGCGTCCACCGCGACGACGATCTTCATCCAGGAATGCGCGGCGAGCGCAGCCTCGAGCACCGCGCGGGGCTCGGCATCGTCGGCTTTATCGAGACTGATGACGCAGCCGAAGATATGACCCGGAAACCCGATATCGCGGATGTTCGCCAGCGGCGCGACCTTCTTCCACACTTCGGTCATCAGCGGCACGCCGAGCAGCACCGAGTCCTCGGTGCCGCCCGCGAGGATCACGTGATAGATGGCGTCGCGCCGCCGCGTGATGGCACTGACCTTCAGCACATGGTTCTGTCCCACCTCGACATAGCCGTCGGTGAATTCGCCGAACGGGCCCTCCGCCTCGCGCACATGCGGCAGCACATGGCCTTCGATCACGAACTCGGCGTCGGCCGGAACGTCGAGCGGCACGGTCTTCGCTCGCGCCAGACGCGGCGGCGTACGCTGCCAGCCACCGGCGGTGCGATATTCGTCGGCGTCGAATGGAATTTTGGAAGCAGCGCTCAACATCAGCGCAGGAGGCGCGCCGATCGCGACCGCAACCGGCAGCGGCGCGCCGTCCTGTTCGGCCGCCTGCTGATACTGGCCCAGATGCTGCGGCGGCATCATGCGAACGCGGGTGTGATCGCCGCCGGCAAGCTGAATGCGATTCCAGGACGCGTTGTAGACGCCGCTCGCGGGATGCCTGGCGATACAGATGCCCGCAGTGATGTAGGCGCCCGCATCGCGCTCCGAATGCACGACCTGCGGAATGTCGCGCGCGATGTCGAAGCCGCCGGTCTGCACCACCTCGTGCACTGGCGCGTCCGTGACAATCACCGGGTCGAGCTGCGCCGCCTCCTGCGCCACCAGCGACGGCAACAGCGTCTGCGGCTCGAGCCCGAGCGCCATCGCCAGCACATCGCGGCGACCCAGAATATTGGTGGCGACCGCAGCCGGACTGCCCGCGACATTGGTGAACAAAAGCGGCTCGTTGCCGGCTTTCTGCACGGCCCGCATCACGGCGATCAACTCATAGCACGGATCAATCACGCGCGAGACGGAGCGCAGGGTTCCGTCGCGCCTGAGCGCTTCGATCAGGTCGCGAAACGAGGTCAGGGCAGGCACGGCGGTCCCATACAACGACCCACGAGGTCCGCGCCGTTATAACGCCCTGCGCGGCGGTCAGGCGTAATACTGTCCGCCGTTGGCGGTCAGCGTGGAGCCCGTAATCAACCCGGCGTCATCGGAGGCGAGGAACACCACGCAGCGCGCGATCTCCTCCGGCTCGCCGAGCCGGCCGATCGGAATCAGCGGCAGGATGCTCTTCTCCAGCACGTCCTTCGGCACCGCCTGCACCATCTCGGTGTTGATGTAGCCTGGCGCCACGGCATTCACGGTGATGCCCACCCGGGCACTTTCCTGCGCCAGCGCCTTGGTAAAGCCGATCTCACCGGCCTTGGCCGCCGAATAGTTCGCCTGGCCGAATTGGCCTTTCTGACCGTTGATCGATGCGATGTTGACGATGCGGCCGAACTTGCGCTCGCGCATGCCTTCGATGACGTTCCGGCACATGTTGAACAGCGAGCCGAGATTGGTGTTGACCACCGCCGTCCAATGCTCCGGCTTCATGCGGTGAAGCGGTGCGTCGCGGGTGATGCCGGCGTTGTTGATCAGCACCTCGACCGGGCCGAGATCGGCTTCGACCTGCTTGAGGCCCGCCGCACAGGCTTCGAACGACGACACGTCCCACTTGTAGATGCTGATGCCGGTCTCGGCCTTGAACTTCTGCGCCGCCTCGTCGTTGCCCGCGTAATTCGCCGCGACCTTGTATCCGGCAGCTTTCAAGGCCTTCGAGATTGCTGCGCCGATACCGCGGGTACCACCAGTCACCACTGCAACGCGAGCCATACGCTCCTCCTCAGTTTCTTGGCAATCCCCCGGCAGGCTCACCTTAGAGCATGATGCCGAAACGAGGGAATGGATTTGACGGCCTAAAAAAAATCGATGGCCGGGAAAACCCGGCCATCGCATGTTTGACGCAGTGCGAAAGAACGATCAACGCTCCAAGCACATGGCGATGCCCATGCCGCCGCCGATGCACAGCGTCGCAAGGCCCTTCTTGGAATTGCGCTTCTGCATCTCGAACAGCAGCGTGGTCAGAACGCGCGCGCCCGACGCACCGATCGGATGGCCGATGGCGATGGCGCCGCCGTTGACGTTGACCTTGTCGGTGTTCCAGCCGAGGTCCTTGTTGACCGCGCAGGCCTGCGCCGCAAACGCCTCGTTGGCCTCGATCAGGTCGAGATCGTCGGCCTTCCAGCCGGCCTTCTGCAACGCCGCGCGCGAGGCCGGGATCGGGCCGGTGCCCATGATCGCCGGATCGACACCGGCATGCGCCCAGGACACGATGCGCGCCAGCGGCGTCTTGCCGAGCTTGGCTGCTTCTGACGCCTTCATCAGCACCACGACCGCAGCGCCGTCATTGATGCCCGAGGCGTTGGCCGCGGTGACGGTGCCTTCCTTGTCGAACGCCGGACGGAGCTTGGCGATGGCGTCGATCGTCACGCCGGCCTTCGGATATTCGTCGGTGTCGACCACCACGTCGCCCTTGCGCGACTTGATGGTGACTGCCGCGATCTCGTCCTTGAACTTGCCGGCCTTCATCGCGGCCTCGGCCTTGTTCTGCGACTTCACCGCGAACTCGTCCTGCTGCTGCCGGGTGATCTGCCATTTCTTCGCGACGTTCTCGGCGGTGGTGCCCATGTGGTAGCCGTTGAAGGCGTCCCACAGGCCGTCCTTGATCATGGTGTCGATCAGCTCGACCGAGCCCATCTTGGTGCCGTTGCGCAGGTGCTGGCAGTGCGGCGCCTGGCTCATCGATTCCTGGCCGCCGGCGACGACGATGTCGCTGTCGCCATTGAGGATCGCCTGATAGCCGAGCGCGACCGCGCGCAGGCCGGAGCCGCAGAGCTGGTTCACGCCCCACGCGGGACTCTCGACCGGGATGCCCGCGGCGATTGAGGCCTGGCGGGCCGGGTTCTGGCCCTGACCGGCGGTCAGGATCTGACCCATGATGACCTCGGAAACCTTGCCGCCCTCGACGCCGGCGCGCTTGAGCGCCTCCTGGATCGCGACCTTGCCCAGCTCATGGGCCGGCAGGCCGGACAATGCACCGTTGAACGCCCCAACCGGGGTACGGGCCGCGCTGACGATGACGATATCGTCCTTCATCTGACATTCTCCATCTGCTCAATCGACGGCCGGCAACCGCGTCCACCCGGGCTTTGGCCACTTTCTTCGATAGCCCCCAAACCCCATGCTGTCCATATGAGGAACCCCTCGCCGCGCCGCAAGAAAGCATGCGGCTATGGTCGCATTTGCGGCCTGATTTCCGGCACCTAGAGGGCCCGGCACTGCACAATTAAGTGGCCCACCGAAGGGAAACCGCTTAGCCTTGTTCCAGTGTAGGTCCCGCCGGGGGGCGGGACTGTGGGGGAGCGTGAGGTCACATGGCGAAGTCGGACGAGCCGATCATCATCAAGAAGTACGCCAATCGGCGGCTCTACAACACGGGAACCAGCACTTACGTCACGTTGGAAGACCTCGCGAGCATGGTGAAGGCCGGCGAGGATTTCGTGGTCTACGACGCCAAGACCAACGAAGACATCACCCGCTCGGTGCTGACCCAGATCATCTTCGAGCAGGAGAACAAGGAAGGCACGCAAAACCTCCTTCCGATCAACTTCCTGCGCCAGCTCATCCGCTTCTACGGCGACAGCATGCAGATGCTGGTGCCGCGATACCTCGAAGTGTCGCTCGACTCGCTGACCAAGGAGCAGTCCAAGTTCCGCGAGCAGATTTCGCAGGCCTTCGGCATGGGCGGCTTTGGCGCGATGGAAGATCAGGTGCGGCGGAACATGGAAATGTTCGAGCGCACCTTTGCGATGTTCGCGCCGTTCGCGCGCCAGGGCGGGCAAACGACCCCGGGCGCCGCCGAGGCGTCTTCGGAGGCAAAGCCTGCGGGCGGCGGCGACGACATCAACGACCTGAAGCGGCAGATGGAAGAGATGCAGAAGCGTCTCGACCGCCTGGGCGACAAGGGTTAGCAGCCGCAGCCGCCGTCATTCGCCAATCGAATCAAGCGGGGACGGGCTTATCGCCCGTCCCCTTGAGTTCGTGCCGTCCGAGCAGACCGACACTGTCCGGCCGGCACGCCCTCGTCGATCCGCGGCGGATCAGGCCTTGCGGAGCGGCAACGCGACAAACCGCATCGCCTCGCCGGATTTCACCCGCATCAGCACGTTGCCGCGACCCTGGCTGCGCACGTCGGCCAACGCCTTGCGCATATCGCCGACGTTCGACACCGATTGGCCGGCAACATCGAGAATGACGTCACCCTCCTTGAGACCGCTTTCGGCCGCGGCGCTGTCCTGCTGCACGCCGGTGATGACAAGGCCCTTGCCGTCACCGGAGCCGACGCGGTCGGCCGGCGCCAGCGTGAGGCCGAGCGACGGCGTGCCGCCCTCGTTCTCCTGCGCACCCATGTCAGCCTTGGCCTGCCGGTCGTTCGGCATCTCCTGCAGCGACAACGTCACATTCTGGCGTTCGCCCTTGCGCAGGATGCCGAGCGTCACCTTGGTGCCCGGCGCGATCGCGCCGATCTTCTTGGCGAGATCGCGCGAGTCACGCACCGCGTCGCCGTTGACCGCGGTGATGACGTCGCCCGACTGGATCCCGGCCTTCGCCGCGGGTCCACTGGCCTGCGCCTCGCTGACGAGCACGCCTTCGGCATTGCGCATCCCGAGACTGTCGGCGATGGCTGCGGTAACCGGTTGCACCTGGACGCCGATCCAGCCGCGGTCGACGACGCCCTTGTCCTTGAGCTTGGCGACCACCGTCTTCACGGTATCGGCCGGAATGCCGAAGCCGATGCCGACCGAGCCGCCCGAGGGAGAGTAGATCGCCGTGTTCACCGCGATCACCTTGCCGTCGGCGTTGAACGCCGGACCGCCGGAATTGCCCTTGTTGATCGGCGCGTCGATCTGGATGAAGTCGTCGTAGGGGCCCGCGCCGATGTCGCGGCCCCGCGCCGAGACGATGCCGGCCGTCGCCGTGCCGGCGAGGCCGAACGGGTTGCCGACCGCGACCACCCACTCGCCGACGCGCGCCGGCTTGTCGGAGAACGCGACGAACGGGAACGGCTTGTCGCCGTCCACCTTGATCAGCGCGAGATCGGTCTTCTGGTCGGCGCCGACCACCTTGCCGGTATAAGTCTTGCCGTTGTCGGTCTGGATCTCGACGGTCTTGGCGCCATCGACCACGTGATAGTTGGTCACGGCGTAGCCGTCAGCCGAGATGAAGAAGCCCGAGCCCTGCCCGGTGACCATCTGGCGGCCGCGCGGCATCATGCGGGAATTCGGCCTGTCCGGCATGCCGAACTGTCGGAAGAAGCGTTGCATGCTCTCGTTGTCGCCGAACCGGTCCATCGAGAAGCCCTGACCGGTGGTCCGGTCGTCCGCTTCCTTCTTCACGCGCACGGAAACGACCGCAGGCTTCACCTGGTCGATCAGGTCGGCAAAGCCGGCTTGCGGCTGCACTGCCATCGCGGAATTGGCCACGTTGGCGTGCGCCGGGGTGCCGTTCAGCATGACGGGCGGATAGGCGGGGCTTGCCAGCATCACGCCGGTGCCGACTGCGGCGACGGACGCGAGCAGGATCAGCCGGCGCTTGCTCCACAGCCGCGTCTTCGAAAGCAACTCGTGTTGCGTGGGCAGTTTCATGGGCAGTCTCCAAACATTGTTCCCTGCGCTTTGCAGCGCGTCTGGCGAACAAGATGGAGTGCGCAGCCTTACGGCGCGCTGGCGGGAGAATTAATCCTTGTTCATGTCGCCGCAGACGTGCGGCGAAAAATCAAGTGCGGGCGGTCTTGCGGCGGTCCACCTGCACGGTGTCGCCCCAGGGACGCTCGACCGCGGCGAGACCGACCAGCGCGCCCTGCAGATAGTCGCAGCCCCATTCGGAGAGCAGCTTCGCGCTCTCCTCGTCCTGCACCCATTCGGCGACGGTCTTGAGGTCGAGCCGCCGGGCGAGATCGATCAGCGAGCGGACGAAAGAGCGATCGTCGTTGGAGTGCGTGAGGTTCTGCACGAAAGCACCGTCGATCTTCAGCACATCGACGCCGAGCTTGCGCAGGTTGCGGAACGAGGTGAAGCCCGAGCCGAAATCGTCGATCGCGATCCGGCAGCCGAGATCCTTCACCCGCGATACGAAGCCGCGTGTGTCGTCGACGTCATGGATCGCCATCGACTCGGTGATCTCGACGATCAGCCGCTCGGCAACACCGGAATTGGCGCGCAGCAGCGCGCCCAGCGTGGACCACCAGTCCGGATCGGTGATCGACGCCGGCGAGACGTTGACGCTGGCGTTGAGCGCCGGCACCGCCGCCATCTCGCCGACCAGCATCTCCAGCACGCGATGGTCGAGCAGCCGCACCAGGCCGAGCCGCTCCGCGACCGGGATCACCTGGCTCGCCGAGGCGAGCGAGCCATCGGCGCGGCGGATCCGCATCAGGCATTCGTAATAGGCAGTGCGCCGCGTGTTGGTCTCGACCACCGGCTCGAAGGCCAGCAGGATGCGGCGCTCGTTGAGCGCGTTGACGATCTCGTCGGCCGCGCGCACGTTCTCGCGGCGCAGCGCTTCGCGCTCGACGTTCGGCCGGTATATCTGGAACGAACCGAGCCGCTTCGTCTTGGCGCGGTCGAGCGTCTCCTGCGCTCGGGCGAGGATTTCCGGCACGGTCGCGGCATGGCGCGGCGCGGTAACGCCGCCGATGGTGACGGTCGCCGCCACCGGACCCGCGCCGGTGCGGATCACGTCGTCGCGCACGCCTGAAATCAGCCGCTCGGCGGCCTTCTCCATGTCCTCCGGCGTGCAGTTGTTAAGAATGACGCCGAACTTGTTGCCGGAGAAGCGGCCGAGCTGATCGCCGCCGCGCATCTTGGTGCGGAGGCGCTTGGCCACCGCGCCGATCGTCTCGTCGGCGACGTCGAAGCCGTAGGCCTCGTTGATGCGCGCGAGATTGTCGACCGCCACCAGCATGAAGCCGCAGGTGCCGCGCTGCGCCACCGTGTGCGCGAGCGTCGATTCCAGCACCTCGGTCAGATGAAACCGGTTCATCTCGCCGGTGAGCCCGTCGAAACGCGACAGATAAGTGAGCCGCTCTTCCTGCGCGTGCCGGTCGTTGATGACGCGGACAATGCCGTGTGCGCGCGCTGGCTTGCCGTCGCCGCCCGCGAACCAGCGGCCGATGTCCTCGATCCACAGCGCCTTCTCGGCGCCCGGCGGCTGCAGCGCGTACTGCACCTGATACGGAACGCCCGCCCCCGTGTCTTTCTGCGGCGACTTCATCACCGCATCGAAACGGCTGATCGCCGCATCGGGCGCGAGCAGCTTCGCATAGTTGCGCCCGCTCGAAATCGACGTGAGGCCGCCGACCGAGAGCACGTCGGTTGCATTGGCGCCCCAGGCCAGCACGTCGGTCGCGATCGTCCATTCGTAGGGCGCCTCGCCGATCGACGCCATGATCCGCGCCGGATCGAACGCGGTGTCGCGCGCGGTGTCGGCCGCACGCATCGCCGGCGCCGCCGGCTTTGCGAACACATCGCCGGTCGCAAACACGTCGGCGCTCGGAGACGGCTCGGCTGAGCGGAATACCGGCGAACGAGCCTCACGATCCTGTGTCACGGTCGAACCTTTTTGGGATAGCTGCGTTGCACCGTTGTGTGACACCGCAGCGTTAATTCGTCGGTGAAGCTATCAATGACCCATGAATAAACGGCAAACCGGTGCGTATACGCACGGCTAACGATGCTGGCATGGCGGTTGCGAAGTCCCTGGCACGGGACGGCTTTTGTCCCGGCGCGAGACAGGAGAGAGCAATGTCGGAAGCGACCGATTTACCATCTTCGAGTCGGGCTCTCGTTCCGCTCATCAGGCTTGCGCCTCACGGCGAAGAAGAACACCGCAACCCGGTGCGCCGGATCGCGACGTTTCTGACCCATTTGATTGCAACGGACGAGCGGGTGCCGCAGGCACGCGAGAAACGCCGCGCGGATCCCGCGGAAGTCATCGCTGCCTACAAGGCGACAATTGATCGTTTGCGGAAGCTGGACAATTAACCGTATAGGCCTGCCCGCAGCGACGGTTCAGTAACCGAGAGCGCAGCCGTCCTTGCGCGGCTCGGAACCGCCGATCAGCACACCGCGGTCCCAGTCGATGCGGATCGCCTGCGCGCCACCCCAAGGCGTCGGCGCTGTCACGATCTTGTGACCGCGCGCGGCGAGCCCCTCGACAGTCGCGACCGGCATCCCGCGCTCGACCACCGTGTCTTCGCCGACGAAAAACGCGCGCGGCGCGTCGATCGCGCTCTGGATATCCATGCCGTAATCGAACATGTTGAGCACCATCTGCACGTGGCCCATCGGCTGATAGTGCGCGCCCATCACGCCGAAGGTCGTGTCGCAGCGGCCGCCGCGCATCGCCAGCGCCGGGATGATGGTGTGCATCGGCCGCTTGCCGGGACCCAGAGCATTCGGGTGACCCGGATTGAGCACGAAGCCCGAGCCGCGGTTATTGAAGAGAATTCCGGTCTTCTCGGTGCCGATCGCCGAGCCGAACGCCGAATAGAGCGAGTTGATCAACGAGACCGCGCGGCGGTCGCGGTCCACCACCGTGAGATAGACGGTGTCGCTGCCGGGCGCGGGCGCCGCGGGCAGCGGCACCCGCTTTGAGCGGTCGAGCTTCGCCGCAAGCTTTCTGGCAAACCCCTTGTCGTTGAGCGCCTGGGCCGCCACGCGCATGTGCGAGGGCTCGGCGATGTGGGTGTCGCGCACCGCAAATCCCAGGCGTGCGGCTTCCAGCATCAGATGGAAGCGGTCGGGGCCGAGCGCGTCGAGCGAGGCCAGGTCGAAATTTTCCAGGACGTTGAGCGTCACCAGCGCGGTGAGCCCCTGCGTGTTCGGCGGGATCTCGATCAGATCGACGCCGCGATAATTCGTCGAGATCGGCGTCACCGCCTCGCCGCGATGCTTCGCGAAGTCTTCGGCGGTGAGCACCGAGCCCGCGGCCGCAAGCGTCGCCGCCATGTCATCGGCAATCGGGCCTTGGTAGAACGCGCGCGGGCCGCTTTTGGCGATGGCCTTCAACGTCTCGGCCAGCGCCGGCAGCCTGACGATGTCGCCCTCGGCCGGCGCGCGTCCGTTCGGCAGATAATGCTTGGTCGCGCCGGCGCTGTTGCCGAGCTTGCCGACAAGGCCCTTCCAGTCGTTGGCGACGCGCGAGGCGACCGGAAAGCCCTGCTCGGCGAATTTGATCGCCGGCACCAGCACGCGATCGAGAGACCAGGTGCCCTGCGCCTTCAGGATCGCATCCCACGCTTCGATCGCGCCGGGCACATTGACGGCATGCGGCGAGGTCGCCTCGATGGACTTGATGCCTTTGGCGAGCAGCGCCTCGGTCGAAGACTTGGCGCCGGAGCGGCCACAGCCATTGTAGCCCCAGACGGGTTTTCCGGGCTGGGCGATGAGCGCGAAGCAATCGCCGCCGACGCCGGTCATGTGCGGCTCGATCACGCAGAGCACCGCGACCGCGGCAATCGCCGCGTCGGTCGCGTTGCCGCCTGCGCGCAGAACATCTATCGCCGCGAGCGTTGCCAGCGAATGCGACGTGGCGGCCATGCCTTCGCCGGCGATGACGGGCGAGCGGCCGGGCAGATGGAAATCGCGGCTCATTGGAGCTTCAGATTTGGAAACGACAGGCTTGGAAACTTCAGGATAGAGACGTCAGGACATCGTCGGATCGGTCCGATCGATCTGGATGTCGCGCTGCGCGGTGCGCGCCGTGATGATGAAGCCCGCCAGCACGTCGACGAACGAGATCGTCATCAGCAGGAAGAAGGTCGACGTCCCCGCGCGGGCCACCAGCAGGAATTCGACCAGCATCACGACGAACAGGATCAGCGACAGGATGTGATCCATGAGGCCGCGAAGGCCGGTTCGCGCCGCCTTGATGACCTCGACGCCGAGCAGCAGGATGGAGAACGCAAGGAGGATTTCCTCCGGAGTTACGGTCCAGGTCTGACCCGACATCAAATGGATTGAACCGACGCTGGTGGTCCAGTTCAAATCAGGCATCAGGAACGCGATCATGTTGTAGATCGCGAACGGAATCACGAGCAGCGGGAAACCGATCAGGTACATGGCCGAGCCCCCTCCGGCGTGGCGACCTGCCACCTTCTGTCAGACCCCAGTCTCAGGCCGCGGCCTCAGGCCTCAACCTTGGGCTTGAGCACCTGCCGGCCCTTGTACATGCCGGTCTTGAGGTCGATGTGATGCGGGCGACGCAGCTCGCCCGAGTCCTTGTCTTCCATATAGGTCGGCTGCTTCAGCGCGTCCGCCGAACGGCGCATGCCACGCCGCGAGGGCGAGGTTTTTTTCTTCGGCACGGCCATGGGAAATCTCCTTGAAAATCAGCGGCGCGCGACGCGCCGGACCGGCTAAACCTTCGGGAAGCCGGGCTTATAGAGGAAGCCTCCCGCCAAGGCTAGACCCCATCCGACCGTCATCTCAGGGGCGCTACCCCTTCAAACACGCATCGATCGACTTCGCCCGCGCCGCCCGCGCCTGGACGATGCCCGCGATGTGCCGCACCCCGGGCCGCGGCTGCATGGCGCTGCGCCTTCTGGGATTGGGCAGCACCGCGGCAAGCAATCCCGCCTCGGCCGGCGAAAGGTCCTTGGCCGACTTGTTGAACGCCTTCCTCGCCCCCGCCTCGACGCCGAATTCCCCGTTGGGGCCCCATTCGGCGACATTGAGGTAGATTTCCAGGATTCGCCGCTTGGGCAGCACCAGGTCGATCCAGAGCGCCAGCGGGAGTTCCAGACCCTTGCGGATGAAGCTCCTCCCCGGCCACAGGAACAGGTTCTTGGCCAGCTGCTGGCTGATGGTCGAGCCGCCCCGGATGTCGGTGATGTCCTCGGCGTCGTCCATGGCCGCGCGCATTTCGATGAGATCGATGCCCCGGTGGGTGCAGAAGCGCGCGTCCTCGGAGGCGATCACCGTGCGGGGCAGGACGGGCGCGAGCCGCTCGAGCGGGACCACGGTCCGCTCCACCCGTTTACCGAGAATCCAGCGGCCCAGCATGAGTGTCGACACCGGGTCCACCACGCGGTAGAGCGGCGCGATCAAATAGGGCAGAAGAATCAAGGCTGCCACTGCCACAATCAGCCAGCGAACCAGACGAAATGCGGTTTTCCGGGGGGAAGCGGCGCTTGTCATTGGCCCCGAGTTAAGCACAATTCACCCTATGTCGCGCACCGCCGCCCAATCCGACACCGCTCCGGAGGCCTCGTTTGCCGCCCGGCTCAATGCTGCGGCCAGCGAAACCGAGCACCTGCTCGACCGGCTTCTGGGCAAGAGCCTCGCGGAGGGGGAAATTGCCCGGCCGCCGCGGATCACCGAGGCGATGCGCTATTCGAGCCTCGGCGGCGGCAAGCGGCTGCGCCCGTTCCTGACGGTGGAAACCGCAGCCCTGTTCGGCGTGCCGCGCGAGCGCGCGCTGATGGCCGGCGCGGCGGTCGAGCTGGTGCATTGCTACTCACTGGTCCACGACGACCTGCCGGCGATGGACAACGACGATCTGCGCCGCGGCCGTGCGACCGCGCACAAGAAATTCGACGAGGCGACCGCGATCCTTGCGGGCGACGGCCTCCTCACTTTCGCGTTCGACGTACTCGGCCGGCCGGAGACGCATCCCGACGCCAATGTCCGCATTGCGCTGGTCACCGGGCTCGCGCGGGCCGCAGGCCTCGGCGGCATGGTGGGCGGACAGATGCTCGATCTCGCAGCAGAAGGCCGGTTCGGCAAGAACGACACGCCGCAGGGCGAGAAGGACGTGCTGACGCTGCAGGCGATGAAAACCGGCGCGATCCTGAAGTTCTGCTGCGTGGCCGGCGCGATCCTCGGCAACGCGCCGAAGGCCAGGCACGAAGCGGTGAGCCGCTACGGGCAGGTGATCGGCCAGGCGTTCCAGATCGCCGACGACCTGCTCGACGTCGAGGGTGATGCCGCCACGCTCGGCAAGGCCGCCGGCAAGGACGCAGCCCTCGGCAAGGCGACGCTGGTCGATCTTCTGGGTGTCGCGGGCGCGCGGGCAAGACTTGCGCAACTCGTGAAGGACGCCGAGAGCGCGCTCGCGCCGTTCGGCGCCGACGCCACGATCCTGAAGGAAGCGGCCCGCTTCGTCGCCGAGCGTCAGGCCTAGGCCCTCCGGCCGAAACCCATGAACACCAAGGCCAAGCGCCCGACCTGGATCGTCCGGGTCGGCATGGCGCACAAGCGCCTGCTGATATCGGCGGCCATCGGTATTGCCACGATCTTCGCCCTGCGCGCGACCGATCTGCCTCTCGTCACCCGCATGCTGCTCGGCTGGGACACCGCGATCGTGATCTACCTGGGTGCAGCCGCGGCCGTCATGGCCCGCTGCTCGACCGTCGCGTCGATCAAGAGGAACGCGGCGGTTCAGGACGAGGGCGCGTTCGGGATCCTCGTTCTGACCATCGCGGCGGCCGTCGCGAGTCTCGGCGCGCTGTTCGCGGAGCTTGCCGAGCTCGACCGCGGCAACCCTTCCTATGGGCTCTACATCGCGCTCACCGTCGCGACGGTCGTCTTGTCCTGGACCTTCACCCACACCATCTTCGCTCTCCATTACGCGCACGACTTCTACGGCGAGGCTGAGCGCGCCGACGGTCTGAAATTTCCCGGCAACACCCAGCCCGACTACTGGGATTTCGTCTATTTCTCGTTCGTGATCGGCATGACGTTTCAGGTTTCCGATGTGGCGGTCACCAACAAGTCGATCCGGCGCATGGTCGTGGCACACGGCGCGCTGTCGTTCTTCTTCAGCACGGCCATCGTGGCGCTGACCGTCAACATCGCGGCGGGCCTCATTCAGAAATGACCGCAGCCATCCAGTTGATCCTGTTCCTTCTGGCGGTGCTGGCGCTGGTCGCGATCATAGCGCAGAGGCTGAAGCTCGCGCCGTCGATCCTGCTGGTGATCGCCGGCATCGCGATCGCGTTTGTTCCCGGCCTGCCTTCGGTCGAGCTTGCGCCGGATCTGGTGCTGCTGGTGCTTCTCCCGCCGCTGATCTATTCGGCCGGTGTGTCGATGAGCTGGCGCGAGTTCTGCTTCAATCTGCGTCCGATCACACTGCTCGCCTTCGGCGCCGTGATCTTCACGACCGTCGCGGTCGCAGCCGCGCTTCATCATCTTCTCGGCTGGCCCTGGAGTGTTGCTTTCGTGCTCGGCGCGATCGTGTCGCCGCCGGACGTGGTCGCGCCGCTCGCGATCGCGCGGCGGCTCGGCCTGCCGCGCCGTCTGCTAGTCGTGCTCGAAGGCGAAGGCCTCGCCAATGACGCCACCGCGCTGATCCTCTACCGCTTCGCCGTCGTAGCCGTCTCAACCGGCATGTTCTCGGCACCGACGGCGGCCGGAACCTTTGCCTTGATCGTCGTCGGCGAGATCATCTACGGCGTCGGCATCGGCTGGCTGAGCCTCCGGCTGCGGCACTGGGCGCAGAACCCCCGGGTTGAGATCACGCTGTCGCTGATGACGCCGTTTCTCGCCTTCTGGGTGCCGCATCATGTCGGCGGCTCGGGCGTGCTCGCGACCGTCGCGGCCGGGCTCTATGTCAGCTGGAACGGCCCGCGGCTGATCTCGGCCTCGACGCGGCTTCAGGGCATCTTCTTCTGGGACCTGATCATCTACCTGATCGAGGGCTTCGTGTTCCTGATCACCGGGTTGCAGGCGCGCACGATTATCGAAAAGGCGCAAAGCTTCCCGGTCGCGGAGGTGCTGACCGCGACCGCCATCACCGCGGCGATCGTGATCGTCGCACGCTTCGTGTGGGTGTTTCCGGCGACCTATGGCCCACGCTGGCTTGTTCCGGCGATCCGGCGCCGCGATCCCTACCCGCACTGGAAGTGGGTGTTCATCATCGCGTTCACCGGCGTGCGCGGCGTGGTCTCGCTCGCGGCGGCGCTTGCCATTCCGCTGACGATCGAAGGCGGCGCGGCGTTTCCGCAGCGCGACCTTATCCTGTTTGCGACCTTCGGCGTCATCATCGTCACGCTGGTCGGACAGGGGTTGATGCTGCCGACCGTCATCCGCTGGCTCGATCCTCCGGAGGACGGCGACGCCGAGCATCGCGCCGAGCGTCAGGCCGAGCTCGAGGCCCGCAACGAGGCGATCCATGCCGCGCGGCAGCATCTCGACCGGCTCGCAACCGAGCGAGGGCTGAACGAGGAGATCGTCGCATTCCTGAACGCGCGCCACGATCAGCGGGAGCGCCTGATCCCGAGCGATCTTGACGACGGCATGGCGGCGATGCGCATTCGCAACGACCTGCGGCTGGAGCTGATCTCGGCCGAGCGCGATTTCCTCTACGAGCTTCTCCGCAGCGGCCGGATCACCGACGAGTTGCGGCGGCGGCTGGAGCGCGATCTCGACCTCGAGGAGGCCGCAATCCTCGCGCGCCGCGAGGGCGAGACGCCGCTATGATGGACACGCCCGACGGCTTCTACGCAGGCCTGCCGGTGTTCCGCGACTTCACCCACGTCATGGACCCGGCGCTGTTCCGACCGCTGCCGGACGACTGGGTGGTCGGCGCGGCCGACGTGGTGCAATCGACCAGGGCGATCGCCGAGAACCGCTACAAGGCGGTGAACATGGCGGGCGCGGCCGTCATCGTCGCCGTCACCAATGCGCTCGGCGACCGCGACTTTCCCTTCGTGTTCGGCGGCGACGGCGCAAGCTTCGCGGTGCCGGGCGCCGACGCGGACGCGGCGTGCGAGGCGCTGGCCGCGACCGCCGCCTGGGTGCGCGACGATCTCGATCTCGCGCTCCGCATCGGCATGGTGCGCGTCGCCGACATCCGCGCCCGGGGCTTCGACGTGCGTGTCGCGCGCTATGCGCCGTCGGAGAATATTTCAATTGCGATGTTCGGCGGCGGCGGCATCGCCTGGGCCGACGCGGCGATGAAACGCGGCGAGATCGCGTTCGCCGCTGCCGCGCCCGGCGCGCGGCCGGACCTGAGCGGGCTGTCGTGCCGCTACGAGGAGATCCCCTCGTCACGCGGCGTCGTGCTCTCGCTCGTCGTTGCGCCCGCGCCGGAGGCCGACATGGAGGCCTTCCGCACCGCAGTCGAGGACATCGCCCGGATCGTCGAGAAGACACCGGACGCCTCGCGCCCGGTGCCCGGCCAGAAGCTCCGCCTCACCTGGCCGCCACAGGGCTTCGAGCTCGAGGCGCGCGCCTCGCGCAAGCCCGGCGAGGCGTTGTGGCTGCGCCGGATCAAGGTTCTGATGTGGACGTTCTTTGCTTTCGTTGTGATGCGCCTCGGCATCAGGGTCGGGGGCTTCATCCCGGCGAAATACACCCGCGAGCTGATCGACAACTCGGACTTTCGCAAGTTCGATGACTCGCTGCGCATGGTGCTGGACTGCACGCTGTCGCTGGCCGACGAGATCGAGGAGCATCTCAAGGCCAGTGCTGCAGGCGGCATCCTGCGCTACGGCACGCACCGCCAGGGCGCGGCGATGATGACCTGCTTCACGCCGTCGCCGACGCATTCGAACCACGTGCATTTCATCGACGGCGCGATGGGCGGCTACGCGATGGCGGCGAGCGCGTTGAAGAGTTCGTAGTTGCACCGCAACCGCTGCTCCGCGCGGCACAAAAGGCTTCGGCGCGGCAAAGGCTTGGCTGCAGCGCTACTCAATTGGGTTTGTTCTGCCAAGCTGCAATTTACAGTTGATATAAATAACAAATCGAGAGCTGCGTGTATCATCGATACACCGAGCGGCCCGGCAACGTGACGTGATTAGATTGTGACAAACGGAAAATCCCAAAGGACCAGGCGCGTATGAGCAAAGCCACAGCCGTTCTCAAGCCCGGCGAGCCGGTGACCCTGCCGCCGGCCGGCCACATCAGCTTCGAGATCGAAGCGGGTCAGCGCTTCAAGATGACCCAGCCGGAGGGCGAGCAGGTCGCCGACCTGATCTCGTTCAACCGCGACGATCCGCGCGAGCTTCTGTCGATGCACGGCAGCCGCGCCGTCAATCTGAGCTGGAAGTTCACCAGGCCGCACACCTTGTACAGCAATCGCACCCGGCCGATGTGGGCGATCGAGGAGGACCTGACCGGCGAGAACTATTGCGGCGGCGGCTACTGCTCCGAGCATCTCAACACGATGCGCTACGGCGACAAGGGCAAGGGCCAGCCCAACTGCCAGGAGAACCTGGAGAAGGCAATCCGCGGCTACGGCATGGACCGCTGGAGCTTCAACGTCGACGCCTGCTTCAACGTGTTCATGACGGTGGCCTACGACGCCGACGGCAAATGGGAGATCCGGCTGCCGAAGGGGAAGCCCGGCGACCACATGATCATGAAGGCGCTGATGCCGCAGATCGTCGCGATCTCGAACTGCCCGATCCTGTTCAACGCGTGCAACAATTACAGGCTCAAGCCGCTGACACTGGAAATCTTGCGGTGAGCTGTAGGGTGGGCAAAGCGAAGCGTGCCCACCAACTTCTGTCGCGATCAATACGCCAAATTCGCGCGTGGGCCCGGCGCTTCGGCGCCTTGGCCCACCCTGTACACTCCCTCGTTCGATTGTCCGGTGACTGACCGGACGGGCCGATCTGCCGGAGCCACCATGGCCCACCCCGTGCCGCGAGCACCAACGTAGGACACGTGCCCCGGCGGACGGCCGCGACGCAGGTCCGGTAGGAAGTTTGCGCCCTGAGCGCCAGTACAGGGATTGAACAGCGTTGCGGCGGCCCGAGCACACAGGAGGTGAGTGCATGGGTGATGTTCGTTGGTTTGTCGGGATCGACTGGGCGAGCACGCAGCATCGCATCTGCTTACTCGATGCCGATGGGCGGCACGTGGCCGAGCGCGATGTGACGCATGATGGCACCGGCCTGGCGGAGCTCTGCGCCTGGCTGGTTGAGCGGAGCAAAGCGGAGCCAGCGGAGATCGCGGTCGCGATCGAGACGCCGCATGGACCGGTGGTGGAAGTGCTTCTGGAGCGCAGCTTCCAGGTCTTCGCCACCAATCCGAAGCAACTCGATCGCTTCCGTGATCGGTTCAGTGTCGCGGGTGCCAAGGATGACAGCCGTGACGCCCGTGTCTTGGCCAACTCGCTGCGCACCGATGGTCGTGCCTTTCGTCAGCTGACGCTCGACGACCCGCTGGTGATCGAGCTGCGCGAGTGGTCGCGCATGCATGAGGAGCTCAGGCAGGAGCAAATCGCCTCACCAATCGCGTGCGCGATCAGCTATGGCGCTATTATCCGCAAGCATTGGAGCTCGGTGGTAGGGACCTTGCTGCGAATTGGTTCCTCGAGCTGTGGAAACTGCTCCCCACCCCGGCAAAAGCCGCGCGCGCGACCGAGAAGTCGATCGCTCGCATCCTCAAGGCGCATCGCATTCGTCGTCTGCAGGCGGCTGATGTGCTGCGCATCCTGTGCCAGCCGCCGCTGTCGGTCGCGCCTGGCACCACGGAAGCCGCCAGCGCCCATATCGGTTCGTTGGTGGAGCGCATCCGCTTGGTCAATCAACAGATCAAGGAGGCCGAACGACGGCAGGACGAGCTCTGCGCCGCAATCGAGGAGACCACACCGGGGCAGATTTGCGGGCAGCGCGACGTCGAGATCCTGCGATCCATGCCAGGGCTCGGAAGGATCATCATCGCCGCGCTGCTCGCCGAGGCCTGCGAGCCTCTGCGGCTACGAGATTACCACGCCTTGCGTGTCTTGTCGGGGCAGGCTCCGGTGACGCGCCGCAGCGGTAAGACCTGCATCGTGCTGAGGCGACACGCCTGCAACAACCGGCTGCGCAACGTCCTCTATCAATGGGCCCGCGTCGCCATGCAGCATGACCCGATCAGCAAACGTCGTTATGCCGAACTGCGAGCTCGCGGTCACAGCCACGGCCGCACATTGCGCAGCCTCGGCGATCGCTTGCTCTATCTCCTCTGCACGTTGCTGGAGCGCCAAACACCGTTCGATCCGAACTACCAGAACCCACAACGGGCGGTCGCCTAAATCCCATCCCTTTGTTCGACCATAGGCGACATCCCTTCGTCCCGACCTGCCGATCGGCAGAGCGCCACGCGCAGCCGCCGTCCAGGATGCCGCTTGCGGCACCGGCCAAGCCGGCGCGAAGCGTCCTGGACGGTGGCGAGCATGGCGCTACCATAGCCGGCACGGGGACCACAGAAGCCGCGGGGTTACCGCCCCGCAAATCGTGCTTGATCAATGGTAGGAAGTCCTACGATCTAAACATTCACACCGGCCGCTCGCCCTGCACCGTCACCCGCGTGCCCGAGCGCGTGTGCGGCCAGTAGTCCCACATCGCCCGGTGCTGCGCGCAGCGATTGTCCCAGAACGCGATCGCGTTCTCGGTCCAGCGGAAGCGGCACTGGAATAGCGGGTTCTCCGCGTGCTGGTAGAGATACGAAAGGATCGCGTCGCTCTCGTCGCGCGGGATGCCGATGATGTGGCGGGTGAAGCCGCGGTTCACGTAGAGCGCCTTCTTGCCGGTCACCGGATGCGTCCGCACCACCGGATGCTCGGCGCTCGGATAAGCCGGCTTGTCGGCAACGCCCGTGTTGGCGTAGAGCCCTCGATAGACCGATTCCCCGTCGTGCAGCGCGGTGAGCCCCGCAAGATAAGTCTTCATCCGGTCCGACAATGCCTCATAGGCCGCATACATGCTGGCGAACAGCGTGTCGCCGCCATGCGGCGGGCATTGCCTGATGTAGAGGATCGAGCCCATCGGCGGCTCGACGTCGCACGACACGTCGGTGTGCCAGCCCTCGCCGTTGGCGCGCGGCAAATCCTTGTCGGCGTAGATCTTCATCAGCGCGGGCTCGCCCGGCTCGTGCGGCGCCGCGGGATGGATGTGCAATTCGCCGAACAGCCGGCCGAAGGCGAGATGCTGCTGCGGCGTGATGTGCTGGTCGCGGAAGAAGATGACGAGGTTTTCGGCCAGCGCCCGGTGGATTTCGTCGAATTGCCGGTTGGAGAGCGATTGCGCAAGATCGACACCGCTGATCTCGGCGCCGATGATCGGCGTGAGCTTGTCGACGCCGATGGTCTCGAAGGGCGTGGATTCCCCCTCGGAGTGGCGGTAACGCGGGCCCTGCTTGCTGCTGAGCGAGCTCATGTTGTTTCCTCCCGGCTGGCAGTCCAATCTTACTCGTCGGGGCGGCAAATTGAAGCCGCCTTCCTGCAGAGTCTCAAGCAAGCCAAACAAAGGAACTCCTCTGTGACCGTACCCGCGCCTCCTCCATTCAAGGCCGAAGTCGTCGGCAGCCTGCTGCGGCCTGCTGCCATCCACGAGGCTCGCAACGGCCGCGCACAAGGTCGTGTGAGCGCCGACGAGCTGTGGGCGATCGAAACGCGCGCGATCGAGGATGCGCTGGCGTTGCAGCGCGATGCCGGCCTCAAGGTGTGCACCGACGGCGAGCTGCGCCGCCGGCACTGGTTCATGGATTTCATCGAACGCATCGAAGGCGTGGGCTTCGAGGGCTCGTTGCCGACGCGGTTCCACAACGAGGCAGGCGACATCGAATTTGCGCCGCCGCGCGTGGTGGTCAAAGGCAAGCTCAAGCGGACCCAGCCGCTGGCGGTCCATCATTTCGCCGCCCTCAAGCCGCTGGCCGACCGGGCGGGGCTTGTTGCCAAGCAGCCGATCCCGTCGCCGACCATCCTGCATTTTCGCGGCGGGCGCGCCGCCATCGACAAGAGTGCCTATCCGGACATCGGAGAATTCTTTGCGGACCTGGCGAAAGTCTATCGCGAGGAAATCGCCGCGCTCCATCAGGCCGGCTGCCGCTATGTGCAGATCGACGAGACCAACCTGCCGTTCCTGTGCGATCCGCAAATGCGGGACGGCGTGGTGAAACGCGGCGACGACCCGGACGCGCTGCCTGCGACCTACGTCAAGTTGCTGAACGACTGCCTGCGCGACGTGCCGGACGACATGGTCGTCGGCATGCACATGTGCCGCGGCAACCACGAAAGCAGCTGGGCCGCAGAAGGCGGCTACGATCCGGTGGCGGAGCTGGCGTTCAGCGCGATCGACGTGGACGCACTGTTTCTGGAGTACGACAGTCCGCGCGCCGGCACGTTCGCGCCACTGAAGTATCTCGCCAAGGGCAAGGTCGCGGTGCTGGGCCTGGTCACGACCAAAAAGGGCAAGCTCGAAACCAAAGACGAGCTCAAGCGCCGGATCGAGGAGGCGGCCCGTATCGCGCCGCTCGACCAGCTTGCGCTCAGCCCGCAATGCGGATTTGCCAGCACGATCAAGGGAAATGCGCTGACACCGGATGAGCAGCGGAGGAAGCTCGAGCTGGTGGTCGAGGTTGCGGACGAGGTCTGGGGCTGAGGCAAACTTCCGAACCGCGACACTAGCGGCCCTTCGTCAACCCCGACGGCGTCACAAAAATCATCAGATTGGCGATGACGATCGTGCCGGCGAGGAAATAGAACGCGGCCATGATGCCGTAACGGTCGGCGAGCAGGCCCGCGCAGATCGGGCCGATGGCCGCACCTGCGGCCTGCGCCCCGAACAGAATTCCGATGGCGCTGCCGGCCAGATCGGGCGGCGTCGCATCGAGCAGCCAGGCCTGCAACACCGCGCGCACCGCAAACAGGAAGAAGCCCAGCACGGCGATCAGAACGACGAACCAGATCGTTCCGCCGGCGAAGATCATCGCCAGAAGGATTAGCGGCCGTCATCGTCATGCTGGAGGTGACGACCTGCCGGGGGCCGATGGTGTCGGACAGGTGGCCTGCGATCGGCGCCGCGGCAAAACCCGCGGCCTGGAGCGCAAACATGCTCAAGCCGATCCAGAGCGGCGAATAGCCCATGTCGCGCGCGAGATAGATCGGCAGAAACGTCAGCAGCGCGCTTTGCGTCATGGTGCGGAAGGTCGAGCCGACCGACAACGTGACCACTGCGCGGTCCGTCAGCAGCGAGGCGAACGCGCGAAGGCGCTGTGCGCTGCCGCCGGCGGGCTTCCTCGCGGGTGCGGCGTTTGTCCGGTTCGAGATGCGCCCGATGTAGGTGAGGATCAGGACCGACATCACGATGCCGGGCACCACGTTGAGGACCATCACGTCGCGCCAGCTCAGGACCGTGAGCAAAGCGCCGACGGCGAGCGGCGCGAGCGCGTCGCCCACATTGGCGCCCATGCTGTGAAACGACATCACCAGGCCCTTGCGCTCGGGAAAGCGGCCGGCGAGCCACGGGATCGCGGTCGGATGCCAGAGGTTGTTGCCGATGCCGACCATCGTGGCGCACGCCAGCATCATCCAGTAGGCGTGCGAGTACCCCATCACCAGATAGGGAAAGCCGACCCAGAACAGCGACACGGCCATCAGCAGACCCTTGCGGCGCACCGTATCGACGAAAATCCCGCCGGGGATGTTGGCGATCGCGCCGGCCGCGAACTGGCAGGTCAGGATCGAACCGATCTCGGTGTAGCTCAGCCCAAGCTCGGAGCCGATGAGCGGCAGCAGCAGATAGAACGTCGCCGGGTACCAATGCGTCAGGGCGTGGCCGATGCTGACGACCCAGACCTCCTGAAACGAGCGCTTTGGCGCTGCGCCCGCCCCAACCTGCATCACCGTCATCGAAGCGTCCTTGGCCCAGCGTTTACCACCTGTTGTTGATCTGCCGGTCGCTGCCGGCGCTGGTGGTTGGCGCTGTTTACGGCTGTCGGCCCGCCGACGCAATCTTTGCCGCGCAAGGGCGCCATGCCGAAACCGGACACGGCGGCCAACACAACATGGATGCGGTTCGGAATTGTGGAAATTAAGGTGGCTGGCTTGAGTGAAACCCGACAATACTGCGGCAGAACGCTGATGAGTTTCGCTGCGCTTAATCCATCCTACAGAGCATTTCGTCCTACGCTCTCGGCAATTCCAGCATCCGAATTTCCCTTACATTCACAGCCGGCACAATTCGATTGGAGCCGTCTTGCGCGATAAGCCTGTAGTCTAAGTCCGTTCGTTCGTAGAGCAACGCCTTATCGAGATTGTCCCCTTGAACTAGGACAAAGTTCACGAGCGGATAGTTAAGGCTTGGGTCGGCTTTCTTAATTCCTTCTCCCATGCCGACAAGATAAGAAAAAAAAGCGACAAAATCGCGAGCGCCATGCTCTGGATTGTCAGCGCAACGGATGCATCCATGCTCTTCCCCTGCCCAACAGGGGATAATCCAGCAACAACGCACAGTACAACAAATACGAACATGGCAATGGAATGGAATAACGAATTCGACCCCTTACAAAAAACAATAGCAATGAGGACTATGAACCCAAGCATCCCAACCGGATAGATCATCAAACCGACCGTACCTTTCAAAGCGCGAGGCCAGCCGTCTACGTCGCCAATGAAATAGAAGAAAGCCAACATGAGCACGACATATGAAAGCACTATGCCAAGGATGCCAAGGCCGACTAGGCCGCCTTGAAGTAGAGCAGTATAAGTAAAGGACTGCTCCGAACTCCCGCCGGAAGCGAACAGTGAGGCCGTCGGAAGTCCAAGTTTCTTGCGGTGCAGATTTTCCCGATTAAGCCAGAGCGTCTTTCCGAGCCAACGGGAAACTCCCATTGCTACGGCAAAAATCGAGATGACAAAAACTGCGAACTGATAGTGCTTTGCAACCAATTCGATGAAACCGTTCGATGCCGCCGACAAGGCCCGCCTCCCCTCTTGTCGCCGCGCGCCTTGGCCGTCGCGCAATCCAACTTTACACGCGCCCTACTCCGCCGCTGTCCGGCCCGCCCCGCCGACACCATACCGCCGGTCGATGTAATCGATCACCAGCTTCTGGAAATCCTGCGACACGGTCGGGCCGCGCAGCGTCACCGCTTTCTTGCCGTCGATGAACACAGGCGCGGCCGGCGCCTCGCCGGTGCCGGGCAGCGAGATGCCGATGTCGGCGTGCTTTGACTCGCCCGGTCCGTTGACGATGCAGCCCATCACCGCGACGTTGAGCCCTTCGACGCCGGGATACTTCTTCTTCCACTCCGGCATCGACTCGCGGATGAACGACTGGATCGAGCCGGCCAGCTCCTGGAACGTGGTCGAGGTGGTGCGGCCGCAGCCGGGGCACGCCGCGACCAGCGGCACGAAGGTGCGGAAGCCCATGGTCTGCAGGATTTCCTGCGCGACCTTCACCTCCAGCGTACGGTCGCCGCCGGGCTCCGGGGTCAGCGACACGCGGATGGTGTCGCCGACGCCCTGCTGCAGCAGGATGCCAAGCGCCGACGCGGAAGCGACAATGCCCTTGCTCCCCATGCCGGCCTCGGTGAGGCCCAGGTGAATGGCGTAGTCGGAGCGCTTGCCGAGATCGGCATAGACCAGCACGAGGTCCTGCACCGACGACACCTTCGCCGACAGGATGATCCGGTCGCGCGGCAGGCCGATCTCCTCTGCGCGCGCGGCCGACAGCAGCGCCGACTGGATCATCGCCTCGCGGGTGATCTCGCGAGCCTCCTTCGGCTGGTTGGACTTCGAGTTCTCGTCCATCAGGTGCGTCAGCAGCTCCTGGTCGAGCGAACCCCAGTTGGCGCCGATGCGCACCGGCTTGTTGTGCCTGATCGCCATCTCGACGATGGCGGAGAACTGCCGGTCCTTCTTGTCCTTGAAGCCGACATTGCCGGGATTGATGCGGTACTTGTCCAGCGCCTCGGCGCAGCCGGGATGGTCGGCGAGCAGCTTGTGGCCGATGTAGTGGAAGTCGCCGACGATCGGCACCTCGCAGCCGATCTTCAGCAGCCGCTCCTTGATCTTCGGCACGGCGGCCGCGGCCTCGTCGCGGTCCACGGTGATGCGGACGATCTCGGAACCGGCATTGGCCAGCGCCGCCACCTGGCGGACGGTCGAATCCACATCCGCGGTGTCGGTGTTGGTCATCGACTGCACCACGATGGGGGCGCCGCCGCCGACCGTCACATTCCCGACTTTCACCGCCACCGACTGGCGCCGCGGCTGTACTCCAGCGTCAAGCATGGAACTCTCTCTCCTGATGGGGGAGATATAGCCCTAACGGGGCCGGTTGACGAGTATGAGACCCCCCGCCACCAGCGCCACGGCCAGCGCGAAAGCCGGGGTCAAAGGCTCGCCCAGCACCAGGTGGCCGGCCGCCACCCCGAACAGCGGGGTCAGGAAGGTGAAGGCGGACAGGCGGCTGGCCGAGAACTTCACGATCAGGGCGAACCACAGGCTGAACGTGGCCCCCACCACGACGGTCTGGTAGGCGAGCGAGCCGAGCGCCACCGCCGACGGCATGGCGGTGATCCGCTCGCCGAACACGAGCGCGCCGAACCCCACGATCGGCACGCAGGCCAGCAGTTGATAGAGCAGCGTCTTTTCCGGCGAGATGCGCGACAGCGCACTCGCCTTGATGACCAGCGTGGTCGCGGCCCAGAACAGCGCCGCCAGCGCCATCATCAGATCGCCGATGAGTTGGTGCGGCGAGGTCGCCGGCGCGGGCACGCCGAACGCCACGATCATGCCGACAAAGGCGAGCAGCAGCCCCGCCCATTGCATGAGGTTGAAGCGGTCGGCGGGGAGAAAAATGCGCGCTCCCAGCACCACGAAAAACGGCGCGAGATAGATGAACAGCACCGCGCGCGAGGCGGTGGTGTAGAGAAGGCCGCGGTAGATCATCAGGAACTCGAAGCCGAACAGAAGGCCTGCGACGACGCCGGCCGCCAGCGTGCCGTCGCGCGCCGTCACCGGCAGGCCGCGCAGCCGCATGATGCCGAGCACGATCACGGTGGCAAGGCTCGAGCGAATGGCGCACTGGATCAGCGGCGGAACGTCCGGCAGCGCAAGCTTCACCGCCGGCTGGTTGAAGCCCCAGGTCAGGCAGATGAACACCACCAGCACCATGCTGGCGGCGTCGAGCGGCCGCGTGTGGCTTGCAGGAATATCGGTCACGCGTGATCGTGCTGATGGCAATGCGCGCAGACGCCGGAGATCTCGATCACCGGCGCCTTCGGCGTAAATCCTGCGGCGCGCGCCGCGGACTTGAGCTGATCGGCGACCGCGGCCGACGGCGCTTCGCCGACCGCGCCGCAATGCTCGCAGATCAGGAACACCACCATCTCACCATGGTCGTGCTGGCTGACGCAGGCGACGAAGGCATTGCGGCTCTCGATGCGATGCACCAAGCCATTGTCGCGGAGAAAGTCGAGCGCGCGGTAGATGGTGATCGGCGCCGGCCGCGTTCCATCGACGGCGGACCGGTCCATGATCTCGTAGGCGCCGAGCGGCTTGTGGCTTTCGAGCAGCACCTCCAGCACCTGGCGGCGGATCGGCGTGAGCCGCTGCGAGCGCTGCGCGCACAGCGCCTCGGCATGCGCGAGCGCATCAGCGGTGCAGCGCTCGTGATCGTGGCCGGGGGCGTGGAAAACCGGTTGCGGCATGCGGGTGATTTAAGCTCGATCGGCGCGGCTTGCGACCATAGCAGCGGCAAGCCTCGAATGCGCCCGGACAGGGAGCACCTTGAGGTGCCGGCGAGATGCTCGCGCCGGCTTCGAGGCTGGTTCCGACCCGCTCATTTTATTGTTGCAATGCAACATCACAATCGCCACCTTCGTACGGCCTGCTTCCGGGAACCGCCAAAGGGGCGGCCTCGCCACCATTTCACAAGGCTTCTCAAATGCTTAAAGGGAAAACCGCAGTCGTCACCGGCTCCACGTCGGGCATCGGGCTGGGCATCGCCCGCGCCTTCGCCAAGGACGGCGCCCATGTGCTGATCAACGGTTTCGGCCCCGCCGCCGAGATCGAGAAGGAACGTGCCGGCATCGAAAAGGAATTCGGCGTGAAGGCGATCTACTCGGCCGCCGACATGTCCAAGCCCGCCGAGATCGCCGAGATGATCAGGACCGCGGAAACGCAGCTCGGCTCCTGCGACATTCTGGTGAACAACGCCGGCATCCAGCACGTCGCGCCGATCGAGGAGTTTCCGATCGAGAAATGGGACCAGATCATCGCGATCAATCTCTCGTCGGCGTTCCACACGATCCGCGCCGCGGTCCCCGGCATGAAGGCGCGCAAATGGGGCCGCATCATCATGACGGCGTCGGCGCATTCGCTGGTCGCCTCGCCGTTCAAGGTCGCCTACGTGTCGGCGAAACACGGGATCGCCGGCATGACCAAGACGATCGCGCTCGAGCTCGCGACCTTCGGGATCACGGTGAACTGCATCTCGCCGGGCTACGTCTGGACGCCGCTGGTGGCGAAACAGATCCCGGACACCATGAAGGCGCGCAACATGACCGAGGAGCAGGTCAAGAACGACGTCCTGCTCGCCGCCCAGCCGACCAAGCAGTTCGTCACGGTCGATCAGGTGGCCTCGCTTGCGCTGTATCTCACCTCGGACGCTGCCGCTTCGATCACCGGCGCCAATCTCTCGATCGACGGAGGCTGGACCGCGCAGTGATAAGTCTCATTCCGCAGGCCTTGCGCAAGAGCAAATCCAACAGCGGTCGGCCCAAATCAAACGGCAGCAACGGCAAGAAGCGCATCAACCTCGCGCTGCAGGGCGGCGGCGCGCATGGCGCGTTCACCTGGGGCGTGCTGGACGAGTTGCTGGCCGACGGGCGGATCGAGATCGAGGGCATGTCCGGCACCTCGGCCGGCGCGGTCAACGCCGTGATGGTGGCCGACGGGCTCGCCCGCGGCGGGCCCGAGGAAGCGCGCAAGCGGCTTGCCGACTTCTGGCGCGCCGCGAGCCGCGACGGCGACATGTCGAAGCTCAACCGCGCCATCTCCGACCGGCTGTTCTCGCTGATCCCGATCGCGGTGACGCCGTTCCAGCCGTTCTTCGATGCAATGTCGCGCACGCTGTCGCCCTACGACCTCAATCCGCTCAACATCAATCCGTTGCGCGACCTGATCGTCCGCTTCGTCGATTTCGAGGCGGTGAAGAAGAGCGGCATGCCGCTGTTCATCGCGGCAACCAATGTCCACACGGGGCGTCTGCGGGTGTTCCCGCGCGAGAAGATCGACGCCGACGCCGTGATGGCCTCGGCAGCGCTGCCCTATGTATTCCGCGCGGTCGAGATCGACGGCGAGCCCTACTGGGACGGCGGCTACACCGCCAATCCGCCGATCTATCCGTTCTTCCGCACCACCGAGACCGAGGACGTGCTGGTGGTGCAGATCAATCCGGTCGTGCGTGCGGCGACGCCGCATTCGGCGCAGGAGATCATGAACCGGGTCAACGAGATCACCTTCAACTCGTCGCTGGTCGCGGAATTCCGCGCCATCGAGTTCGTGCGGCGGCTGATCGACGACGGCGCACTGAAACGCGGGATTGGGCCGGGCGAATACCGCCGCATCAACGTACACCGCATCGATCTGGGTTTCATCGGCCGCAAGCTGACGCCGTCCAGCAGGCTCAACACCGACTTCGATTTCTTCGAGATGCTGCACCGCGCAGGCCGCCGGGCGGGCCGGCGGTTTCTCGACCAGCATTTCGAAGATATCGGCGAGCGCAGCACCATCGACCTGCGCGAGGAAATGCGCGCCGAGAGGGACGAGGAGATGCCCGCGGGCCTCGACCGGTTGGCGCAGTAGTTCTCCGCTGTCATTCCGGGACGGCGCGCAGCGCCGGACCCGGAATCCGGTCAAGCATTCGGAATGCTGTTCTGGATTCCGGGTTCGCTTGCTTCGCAAGCGCCCCGGAATGACGGTGGAGCACTATTGCGGCTCGAGCCCGGCGGTCTTCGCCACGTCACGCCAGCGGACGACCTCCTCGGCGATCAGCCTGCCGAACTGCTCCGGCGACGACAGCGCGGCTTCCGCGCCGATGTTCTCCAGTTGCTTCCTGACCGCATCGCGCGACAGCACCTCGGTCAGCGCCTTGTGCGATTTCGTGATCACGTCGACCGGCACGCCCGCCGGATAGACAAAGCCGTACCAGCCGTTGACCTCGAAGCCCGGCATGCCGGATTCGATCATGGTCGGCACGCCGGCGAGCGACGGAAAGCGCCGCCCGGTCGCGACCGCGATCAGCCTGAGTTCGCCCGCCGCGACCTGACCGCGCACCGCATGCGCCAGATCGACCGCGTAAGCCACGTCCTTGCGCAGCAACGCCGTAACCACCTCGCCGGTGGTCCGGAACGACACCGCCTGCGCCTTCAGATCGGCGCGCTGGCGGAACAGCTCGGCGGTGAGATGCTGCGTCGAGCCGGTGCCGACGGTCGCATAGTTGTATTTGCCCGGATCCTTTTTGATGACCTCGATCAGGCCTTTCAGGTCGGTCGCCGGGAAGTCCTTCTGCACGACGATGGCGATGGCCGAGTTGGCGATGATGCCGACCGGCGCAAAGTCCTTCACCGCGTCGTAGGCCTGCGCCTTGATCATCGCCGCCGCCACCGTGTGGCCGGTCGAGATCATCAGCGCGTTATGGCCGTCCTTCGTGCCCTTCGCGACGATATCGCCGGCGATGGTGCCGCCCGCACCGGGCTTGTTCTCGACGATGACGCGCTGGCCGAGCACTTCGCCGAGCGGCTCCGCAACGATACGGGTCGCGACGTCGGTGCCGCCCCCGGCGCCGAAGCCGACCATGATGCGGATCGGCCGCGACGGCCAGGCATCCTGTGCGGCAGCCGACGCAGCGGCGATGCCCGACACCACCGCGGCTGCGAACGCAATTCTGGCAGCAACTAAAATCATGTTGTCCCTCCCGGATCGACCCGGCTTTTGCCGCCGGTTATCTGTCATCACAGCAAACGCGGGCGGTCCCGTCGGGTCAAGCACGGTTTTCAGCCGCTCGCGTGCTGGCTAGATTGACGGGATGCAGTCCCCGCTTCTCACGGCCGAGGCCGGATCGACGCGACTGGATATCGTCGTCGCCGACATCACCACGCTCGCGGTCGACGCCATCGTCAATGCGGCGAACACGTCGCTGCTCGGCGGCGGCGGGGTCGACGGCGCGATCCATCGTGCCGCAGGCCCGCAACTGCTGGAGGAATGCAAAACGCTCAACGGCTGCGAAGCCGGCTCGGCCAAGATCACGCGCGGCTATCGCCTGCCGGCCCTCAACGTCATTCATGCGGTGGGGCCGGTTTGGCAGGGCGGCGGCAACGGCGAAGACGAACTCCTGGCCGGGTGCTACAGCGCGGCGATCGCGCTGGCGGCGGCGCGGCGTCTGCGATCGCTCGCGTTTTCGGCGATCTCGACGGGCGTCTATGGCTTTCCGGCCGACCGCGCGGCGCGGATCGCGGTCGGGACGACGGTGTCGGCGCTCGGCGCCGAGGATCACAGGATCGAGCGCGTAATGTTCTGCTGCTTTTCGGACGCGTCCGCGGACCATCACGCGAAGGCGTTCTACGAGTGTGGGCTGGTGTAGCTCTCGTGTCCCGGATGCGGTGCAGCGCGTAACGCAGTGAAGCGGTGCACCGCTGATCCGGGACCTTCGCAAAGGCGGTGTCTGGTACGGTCCCGCATCTGCGGTGCATCGCTTCGCGCTGCACCGCGTGCGGGACACACGCTGCTAAACTTTCGGATCGACGTCGAGGCGCACAACGAGACCGGCCAGCGCCGAAGACGCCGCCGGATAGAGCTTCATCACCGCCGGATCGTGCCCCGGCACGATGTGATTGCGCGACGATGCAAGCCGTTTCAGCGTCTCATAGCCTTCCAGCACTTCGGCGAGATTGTACGTGGTCGGGAAGATCCGCGCCTCGTCGAGATGCGGATAGAGATGCACCGCGTCTGCCGCCAGCATCACGAAACCGCGTTTGGTCTTCACCCGAATGCTCTGCAAGCCCATCGCGTGGCCGCCGACGTGATGCAGCGTGATGCCGGGGGCAAGCTCGCTCACGCCGTCGTGAAACGTCACGCGCCCGGCGAACAGCTTGCGCACCATCGAGACCACGTAGTCCTCCTCGTAGGAGAAGCGGAGCTGCCGATGGCACATGCAGCGGCCGGTGCAGACCTGCATCTCCTTGTCCTGCACGTGGTAGCGGGCGCGCGGGAACAGATCGACATTGCCGCAGTGGTCGTAGTGCATGTGGCTGATGATGACGTCCTCGACCGTGTCGGGATCGACGCCGAACCGCTTCAGCGCCTCGCCGACCGGCGTGATGACGGTGCGGCCGCGCCGGGTGCCGACCGGCTGGTCGAAGCCGGTGTCGACCACGAAGGTGCGCTTGTCGTTCCGGATCACCCAGACGAAATAGTCGAGCGGCTGCAGCACGTCGTGCGGATCGCCGCCGATGTAGTTCTCCGCGGCCTTGCGCTGGTGCTCGGCATAGCGAACGGCGAAGACCTCCCAGATATCGTCGCTCATGGCAGCCCCTTATTTCTTCGCCGCGCGCATGGTCACGCCGGCGCGCTTCTCGACGGTCTTTGCAAGTTCGGTGAAGTCCGACTGCTCGCCGTTCTCTTTCATGGCGGCCTCCCACAGGCTGCCGACCGCTTTCGCGACCTCGAGCGGAATCCCGTAGTCCTCGGCCTCGGCGAGAAACAGCCGCACGTCCTTCACCATCAGCGCCATGCCGAAGCCGTAGTCGAACGTGCCGGGCAGCACCGAGCGGGGAAACTTCTGCGTCGTCGCCGTGTTCATGCCGCTGCCGGCGTTGATGACGTCGCACATCAGGCCCGGATCGAGGCCGGCTTTCACGCCCATTGCGATCGCTTCCGAGCTTGCCGCCATGCCGGTCGCGGAGAGGAAATTGTTGGCGAGCTTCATGCTCTGCGCCATGCCGGGCTTGTCGCCGCAATAGAACACCTTGCCGAACACTTCGAGCGCCGGCTGCACAAGCTCCACGTCTTCCTTCGGTCCCGACACCATCACGGCGAGCGTGCCCTTTTCCGCGCCGGCCACGCCGCCGCTCACCGGGCAGTCGATCTGCACGATGCTGCGGGCTTTGCAGAATTTCGGCGGTCTTGACCGCCGCCCGCGAGCCGGTGGTGGACAGGTCGATATAGCGGCGCACGCGGTTGCCGCGGGTGATGCCGTCCTCGCCGTTGACCACCTTCATGCCGATGTCGAGCGAAGGAAGACTGGTCATCACGGTCTCGACGCGGCTAGCGACGTCGGCGGGCGAACCTGCCGCCTGCGCGCCGAGCGCAACCAGCTTGTCCATCGCCTCCTTGCGCGTGTCGAACACCGTGAGCTTGTGGCCTGCCTCGACCAGGCGACGGCTCATCGGGCCGCCCATGTTGCCGAGGCCGATGAATCCGATTTCCATTCCAGTCCTCCCGGGAATTTAAGTTGTTCAAACCTTAGCAGCTTTGGCTGCGAACTCGGCACGCACTTTCGCGCTGTGCTCGCCCACCGCCGGCACCGGCCCATAGCGCCGCGGCTCGCCGTCGCGCTGCGCGGCGGGCGCCGGATAGGACAGCGGGCCGTTGGGCGAGCCGAGCGTGATGCGGCGCAGATGCGGATGCCGCGCCAGCTCGGCCGGGCCGTTGACGCGGCCGAAGGCGATGTCGGCATCGGCCAGCTTCTGCTCCAGCGCCTTCACGTCGAGCTTGCCGAATGCCGCGGCGACCTTGCCGTCGGTTTCGGCGCGCCGCTTCACCCGCTCGATGTTGGTGGCAAAGTCCGGATCGGCCGCGAGCGCCCTGTCGTCCAAGACCTTCTCGGCAAGGATCCGCCATTCGCGGTCGCTCTGGATCGAAATGAGAATGTCGGCGCCGTCCTTCGACTTGAACACGCCGTAGGGCGAGATCGAGGTGTGGGCGAGCCCGATGCGTTTGGGCGGCGAGCCGCCCTCGTGCTGCAGGAGCGGCACCGTCATCCAGTCCGCCATGGCGTCGAACATCGACACCGAGATCGCCGCGCCCTGTCCGGTGCGGCCGCGCGCGATCAAGCGCTTCGAGGATCGCCTCGTAGGCGTTCATGCCGGATGCGATATCGCAGACCGACACGCCGACCCGCGACGGCGCCTCCGGCCCGCCGGTCACCGAGGCCACGCCGGCCTCGGCCTGGATCAGCATGTCGTAGGCCTTGCGCTCCGCGTAGGGCCCGCTCTCGCCGTAGCCCGACACCGAGCAGACGATCAATTTCGGATAATCGCGCCGCAGCCGATCGAGCGCGAAACCGAGCTTGGCCACCGAGCCGGGCTTGAGGTTCTGGATGAACACGTCGGCCTTCTCCAGCATGGCTTCGAGCAGCGCCTTGTCCTCGGCCTTGCCGAGATCCATCACCACGGACTCCTTGCCGCGGTTGAGCCAGACGAAATAGCTCGACTGCCCGTTCGCCAGCGCGTCGTAGCCGCGCGCGAAATCGCCCTCCGGCCGCTCGATCTTGATGACGCGGGCGCCGGCGTCGGCGAGCCGGCACGAGCACATCGGCGCGGCGACCGCCTGCTCCAGCGAAACGACAAGGATGCCTTCGAGGGGAAGCGGTATGCCACGGCTACCTCTCCCCGCTTGCGGGGAGAGGTCGACCGCCCTCCAGCGCGTTTACGCGCGTCTTCGACGCGCTATGGGCGGGCGGGTGAGGGGGACTCTCCGCGCGGACAGCGGCTGCAATGACCTCCAGAACGCCGTCCATATTTTTCAAAACATCGTGATTCCAGAACCGCAGGACACGGTAGTTGTGCTCGGTCAGCCATCGATCGCGGATGCGATCCGCTTCGCTGTCAGCGTGCTGTCCGCCATCGACCTCTACAACCAACCGCGCTTCCCGGCAGACAAAATCGACAACGTAGGGACCGATCGGCTCCTGGCTAACGAACTTGCAGCCTTCAATCGACCGCGAACGCGGCCGATACCATAGGCGCAATTCGGCGTCGGTTGAATTCTGACGAAGTCGCCGCGCTCTCGTCGTTTTGACAATATTGGCAGGACGCACGTTGAAAGTCCCCCTCACCCGCCGCGCCTTCGCGCGGTCGACCTCTCCCCGCAAGCGGGGAGAGGTGACTCGTGGCGGCACCACCGAAACATGCTAATACGACCTCGGCAGGCCCAGCACGTGCTCGGCGATGTACGACAGCACAAGGTTGGTCGAGATCGGCGCAACCGTATAGAGCCGCGTCTCGCGGAACTTGCGCTCGATGTCGAATTCCTCGGCGAAGCCGAAGCCGCCATGGGTCTGCAGGCACATGTCGGCCGCGGCCCACGACGCTTCGGCGGCCAACTGCTTTGCCATATTGGCCTGCTCGCCGCAGTCCGCGCCCGCTTCGTAGAGCCTTGCCGCCTCGTGGACCATCAATTCGGCGGCGCGCATCTGCATGTAGCAGCGCGCGATCGGGAACTGCACGCCCTGGTTCTGGCCGATCGGCCGGCTGAACAGCACGCGCTCCTTGGCATACGCGGTCGCCTTCTCGATGAACCATTTGGCATCGCCGATGCATTCCGACGCGATCAGGATGCGCTCCGCGTTCATGCCGGAGAGGATGTAGCGGAAGCCTTTGCCCTCCTCGCCGACCAGGCTGTCCGCCGGAATCGCCATGTTGTCGAAGAACACTTCGGTCGTGGCGTGATTCATCATCGTGCGGATCGGGCGGATCGTCAGGCCCTTGCCCTTCACGGCGCGCATGTCGACCAGAAACACCGACAGCCCGTCGGTGCGCGACTTCGCCTGCTCGCGCGGCGTGGTGCGCGCGAGAAGCAGCATCAGGTCGGAGTGCTCGGCGCGCGAGGTCCAGATCTTCTGGCCGTTGACGACATAGCCGCTGTTGCCGTCCTTCACCGCGGTGGTGCGGAGCGACAGCGTGTCGGTGCCGGACGTCGGCTCGGTGACGCCGAACGCCTGCAGGCGCAGGTCGCCGGCGGCGATGCCCGGCAGATATTTCTGCTTCTGCTCGGCGCTGCCGTGCCGCAGCACCGTGCCCATGGTGTACATCTGCGCATGGCAGGCGGCGCCGTTGCAGCCCGCGGCGTGGATTTCCTCCATGATCGCCGCGGCCGCCGACATCGTGAGCCCGCTGCCGCCGTATTCTTCCGGAATGAGCGCGCCGAGAAAGCCCGCCTTGGTCAGCGCCTGCACAAACTCGGTGGGATAGGCGCGCTCGCGGTCGACCTTGCGCCAGTATTCGCCGGGGAATTCGGCGCACAACGCACGCACCGCCTCGCGGATCGGCGCCAGCTCGGCGTCGTGCGCGGCGCCGGTCATCCCTTCACCTCGGCGCGACCGTTGTTCATCACCACGACGTTGCGGTCGGGCACCGACGCGCGGAAGCTGATGACATTGCCGTCGCGCCACATTTCGGTGCGGATGGTTTCGCCGGGAAACACCGGCGCCGAGAACCGCCCGCCGAACGACGCCATCCGTGCCGGGTCATAGTCGCAGATGCTTTTGAGCAGCGCGTGGCCGACGACGCCGAAGGTGCCGAGCCCATGCAGGATCGGCCGTGGAAAGCCTGCGGTCTTCGCCATCTCCGGATCGATGTGCAGCGGGTTGCGGTCACCGGACAGCCGGTAGATTGCCGCCTGCTCCGGCCGGGTGCCGAGATCGCAGACGAGATCGGGCGCGCGCTCGGGGATCTGGTGCACCGGCGGGCTCTCGCGCGGCGGCCCGCCGAAGCCGCCGTCGGCCCGGCAGAACGTCGTTTGGGTGGTGGTCGCGATCAGTGCGCCGCTCGCCTTGTCAATCACCTTCCGCTCGGCATAGACCAGCGCGCCCTTACCCTGCCCCTTGTCGATCACCTCGAGCACGCGGGTTTTGCCGATCACTGTCCCCGTGGGCTTCAGCGGCTGGTGCAGAAAGACCGCCTGCTCGCCGTTGACGAGCCGCACCCAGTCGATGCCGGTGTCGAGATCGCGCATCCAGAAGCCCGGATAGCCGAGCATCGCGGCGAAGGTCGGCAGCGTCTTGAGATTTTTCTCGTAGACGAAATCGAGCTGTTTCAGGTCGAGCGGGTCATGGCCGAGGCCTACGCCCAGCGCGTAAAGGATCGTGTCCTTGTCGGTGTAGGTGTGCTCGGCGTCGGGAATTTTCAGCGCCAGCAGCTTGTCGTAGTCGATCGCCATGCACGCTCCGCTTCAGATCGGATCCCAGGCGAACACCTCGCCGGAACGGTCGAGCGGCGTGAACGAGGGGCCGAACGCGCCCTTGAGCTGCGCGTCGAGCTTCTCCGGCGTCCAGCCATCGGAGCGATGGATCGCGCGGATCGGTCGCGTCTGGTTGAACAGGAAGATCTCGTTGTTGCGAACCGCAAAAATCTGTCCGGAGATATTCGCGGCCTTGTCGGAGCCGAGATAGACCACCAGCGGCGCGATCTTCTCCGGTGTCATCTGCTGCAGGCGCGCGACGCGCTCCTTCTCGGCGTCGGTCTCGGTCGGGATCGAGCCGATCATGCGGCCCCAGGCGAACGGCGCAATCGCGTTCGAGCGCACGTTGAAGCGCTGCATGTCGAGCGCGATGCCGCGCGACAACCCGACGATGCCCATCTTCGCCGCCATGTAGTTGGCCTGGCCGAAATTGCCGATCAGGCCCGACGTCGAGGTCATGTGGATCATCGAGCCGGAGTTCTGCTCGCGGAAGTGCGTGGCGCAAGCCCTACTCATAGAGAACGAGCCGTGCAGGTGCACGCCGATCACGTCCGACCAGTCCGACCAGCTCATGCGGTGAAAGATCTTGTCGCGCAGGATGCCGGCGTTGTTCACCAGGATGTCGACGCGGCCGAAGGTCTCGATGGTGAAGGCGACGATCTTGTCGGCATTCGCCGGATCGCCGATCGAGACCGTCGAGGCGACCGCATGGCCGCCTTTTCTCTTGATCTCGTTGACGACCTCCTGCGCAGGACCCGACGTCGCCGCCCGAGCCGTCCAGCGCCGCGCCGATGTCGTTGACGACGACCTTGGCGCCCTCCTCGGCCATCAGAAGCGCGATGGCACGGCCGATACCGCGGCCCGCGCCGGTGACGATTGCGACTTTTCCTTCGACGATACCCGGCACAGTTCCCTCCACGTCATGCCCGGCCATAGCCGTCCGAAGGACGGCGTCGCTTCGCTCGGCCATAGCCGTCCGAAGGACGGCGTCGCTTCGCTCGCCTATGGCGCCGGGCATCCACGCCTTGGCTGCACATTAATGACGTGGGTGGCTGGAACAAGCCCAGCGATGACGGCGGAATATGTGGGGTGAGCGGCGGACAGCGCCGCTAGCGGCCCCAGACCTCGTCCGCGACTTCCACGATCAGCCTGAGCTTCGCCCATTGCTCGTCCTCGGTGAGGGTGTTGCCCTCCTCGGTCGAGGCGAAGCCGCATTGACCGGACAGGCAGAGCTGGTCGAGGCTGCAGAACTTCGCGGCCTGTTCGATCCGCCGCTTCAGCTCGTCCTTGGATTCGAGCTTGCCGGTCTTGGTCGTCACAAGACCCAGCACCACCGTCTTGTCCTTCGGCAACAGCCGCAGCGGCTCGAAACCGCCGGCGCGCTCGGTGTCGTATTCCATGAAATAGCCGTGCACGTTGGTCTGGTTGAACAGCACGTCCGCCTCGGCATCGTAGCCGCCCGCGCCCATGAAGGTCGATTTGTAGTTGCCGCGGCACAGATGCATGGTGATCGTCATGTCCGACGGGATGTCCGACATCGCAGCGTTGATCAGCTTCGCGTAAAGCGGCCCGAGCTTTTCCGGATCGTCTCCGCGTTTGGTCATCTGGTCGCGGTATTTCGGATCGCACAGCATGGCGATGAACACTTCGTCGAGCTGCAGATAGCGGCAGCCGGCATCGGCGAAGCCACGCACCGCCTTCTTGTAGGCGTTGCCCAGATCGTCCCAGAAGCGGTCCATCGACGGATAGGCGGCCTTGTCGATCGGCGTCGAGATCGGACGCCCGTAGATCGCCGAAGGCGCCGGAATGGTGATCTTCGGTGTGCGCCTGGTATGTGCCGCTACGAACTTGAAGTGCTCGACCATCGGGTGCGGCCCGGCCATGCCGAGCTTGCCGGTCACCTTCACGCCCTCGTTGCGGGTGTTGACCGCGGCGAAATGCACGCCCTCGTCCATGATATGCTTTTCGACGCCGTCGAGGCCCCAGAGGAAATCCAGATGCCACCACGAACGGCGGAACTCGCCGTCGGTGATGGCGTGCAGGCCGACCTCCTCCTGCTTCTTGATGACGCGCTCGATCTCGCGGTCTTCGATCTCCTTCAGCGCGCCAGCCGAGATTTCGTCTTTGGCGCGCTTTGCCCGTGCGTCGTGGATGGCCTTGGGGCGCAGGAGGCTCCCGACGTGATCGGCGCGGAACGGGGGCTTGGTGCGTTTCATGCGTTTTCTCTGCCGATTTTGCCGGCCGACTATGGCGGCTTGCACCGCTCTCGTGTCCCGGATGCGGTGCAGCGTGAAGCGCCGAAGGCGCGGAACGGTGCACCGCTGATCCGGGACCGTCGCACATTCGAATTTGGTACGGTCCCGGGTCTGCGGCGCATCACCATAGCGCGTCGAAGACGCGCGTGAACGCGCTGGTGGTGGTGCTGCGCCGCGCCCGGGACACGTGTTGCGAGAGCGACGGCTACTGCTTCGCCTTCTCGTACGGGTAGATGATGTTTCCCGACTTGTACTGCGGCGGATAGAGCAGCACCTCGGACTTGAGGTCGCGGAACTGGTCCATCGAGCCGTCCTTGATGTTCTGGAACTGGATCAGCAGCATCCGGTCCTTCTCCCATTCGCCCTTGTCGCCGAACTTCACGTCACCGGCGGTGGTCTTGAACGTGGTCTTGCGCAGGTGGTCGGCGATCCGGTCCTCGTTCAGGGTGTTGGTGGCCTTGATCGAGTCGCCCAGCACCTGGAGATACGCGTAGGCCCACACCGGCATGTAGTAGCCGAGCGGATCGGTGCCCTCGGCCGCAGCCCGCGCCTGATACTTCTTGATCAGCTCCATCGAGCCCGGGAACTGCAGCTTCTCGAACGGCAGCCAGGTCTCGTAGTTGACGATGCCGTTCAGCAGCGGGCCCAGCTGCATCTTGAACGCGGTCGCCTGCAGGCCGACCATCGCGCCGCCGATCATCTTCGGCTTGAAGCCGATTTCGTTGATCGCCTTCAGCATGCCGACCGAGTCGAGCGGGTACGAGCAGATCATCACGATGTCGGGATTGCTCGCCTGGATCGCACGCACGATCGGCGCGAAATCCGTGGTGGGCGGCGGGTAGGTCCGGTCATAGGTGATGCGGAGGTTCAGGCGCTTGGCGTTCTCGCGCGCGCCGTCGCAGGCGTTGCGGCCGAACTCGGCGTCGGCGGCGACGATCGCAACCGACTGCGGCTTCGGGTTCTGCTCCAGCGCCACCTTGAAGAAGCCCTCGCTGTAGGTGGGCTTCGGGGTCGGACCGGTCGGCAGCATCGAGAAGTACTTGTCGTACTTGAACTCGTCGTTGATGCCGGTGCCGAACAGGCTGATGAACAGCCGCTTCTTCTGGATCATGACCGGCATGGCCGCCGCGATCTGCGTCGAGGCGTAGGCGCTGACCGCGAAATCGACCTTGTCGACGTCGAGCAGCTTGGAGTAGATGCCGGGCACCTGCGCCGGGCTCGACTGATCGTCGTAGTAGATCAGCTTCACCGGGCGGCCGAGCAGCCCGCCCGACTTGTTGATGTCGTCCTCCCAGATCTTCATCGCCACCAGCGACATCTTGCCGTTGGCCGAGAGCGGCCCGGTCAGCGACATGCTGAAGCCGATCTTGATCGGCTCGCCGCTCTGCGCGAGCGCCGCGCCCGCCGACAGCGCGACGGCCGCAGCGCCGCACGCGACAGAGCGCGCGAGACGCCGCCAGTTGAACAGTCCACTCATGCTTTCCTCCGTTGCAACTTCAGACATCCGCCGATCGCTCAGCGGCCCCAGATTTCTTCGGCGAGCTCGACGACCATGCGAAGCTTCGCCCATTGTTCGTCTTCGGCGATGATATTGCCTTCCTCGCTCGACGCGAAGCCGCATTGCGGCGAGAGGCAGATCTGATCGAGTGGCACGAACTTCGACGCCTGCTCGATGCGGCGCTTGATTTCGTCCTTCGATTCGAGCTGCCCGGTCTTGGTGGTGACGAGGCCCAGCACGACCTGCTTGCCCTTCGGCACGAAACGCAGCGGCTCGAAGCCGCCGGCGCGCTCGCTGTCGTACTCCATGAAATAGCCGTGCACGTTGATGGTGTTGAACAAAAGTTCCGCCACCGGCTCGTAGCCGCCCGAGGCGATGAAGGTCGAGCGGAAATTGCCGCGGCACAGATGCATGGTGATCGCCATGTCGGACGGAATGTCCGACATCGCCGCGTTGATCATGCGCGCATAGGCCGCGGGCAGCGCGTCCGGGTCCTCGCCGCGGTCGCGCACCTGCTGGACCAGCGTGGGATCGCAGAGGTAAGTGAAGTTCACCTCGTCGAGCTGCAGGTAGCGGCAGCCGGCATCGGCGAAGGCGCGCACCGCCTTGCGATAGGTCTGGCCGAGATCGTGATAGAAATCCTCGATGTCGGGATAGACCGAAACCGGCACGGCGTCGCGGCCATCGCGGAAGTGCACCGCCGACGGCGACGGGATCGTCATCTTCGGCGTCTGCTTCGTGTGCGCGGCGAGAAATTTGAAGTGCTCGATCATCGGATGGCCGTCGAAGCCGCCGACCTTGTCCTGCACGCGGATCAGCAGCTGCTGCGGCTGAACACCGCCCTGGAACGCGACCTTGCGCTGGCCGGGCACCGCGGCGATCCCCGGCAGCGCCGCGACGAAATCGGTCTGCCAGGACTTGCGGCGGTTCTCGCCGTCGGTGATCGACTTAAGGCCGACCGCCTCCTGTTTTTTGATGAGCGCCTCGATCTCGCGGTCCTCGATCGCCTTCAGCTGCTCGGCACTGATTTCGCCTGCAGCTCGTTTGGCGCGGGCGTCCTTCAGCGCGGAGGAGCGAAGCAGACTGCCTACCTGGTCAGCGCGGAACGGCGGTTTGGTTCTTTGCATGTCACTCACTTGATCGCTTTCTTGATCACTTGCCCCACACCTCTTCCGACAGCTCCACGATCATCCGCAGCTTCGCCCACTGCTCGTCCTCGGCGAGGATGTTGCCCTCTTCGGTGGACGCAAAGCCGCATTGCGGCGACAGGCAAAGCTGATCGAGCGAAATGTATTTCGCCGCCTCGTCGATCCGGCGCTTCAGTGCGTCCTTCGATTCGAGCGTGCCGGACTTCGAGGTGACGAGGCCGAGCACCACGAGCTTGTTCTTCGGCACGAACCGCAGCGGCTCGAAGCCGCCGGCGCGGTCGGTGTCGTATTCCATGAAATAGGCCTGGATCCTGACCTCGTTGAACAGGATTTCCGCCACCGGCTCGTAGCCGCCCGAGGCGACGAACGTCGACTGGAAATTGCCGCGGCACAGGTGCATCGCCGTCATCATGTCGGCCGGCACGTCGGAGATCGCCGCATTGATCATCTTCGCGTAGTCATGCGGCATCTTGTCGGGATCGTCGCCGCGCTCCGTCACCTGCCGGCGCAGCTTCGGATCGCAGAGGTAGGTGAAGTTCACCTCGTCGAGCTGGATGTAGCGGCAGCCGGCGTCGGCAAAGGCGCGCACCGCCTTGCGGTAGCTCTGGCCGAGATCGCTGTAGAACTCCTCCATGTCCGGATAGATCGCTTCCGGCACCGCCGAGCGGCCGTATCGAAAATGCAGGGACGATGGCGACGGGATCGTCATCTTGGCGGTCTGTTTGGTGTGCGACTGCACATACTTGAAATGCTCGATCATCGGATGGCCGGCGAACGCGCCGAGCTTGCCGGTCACCCGCAGCATCATCGGCTTGGGCTGCTTGCCCTGGAACGCAATCTTGCGCTCGCCGAGATAGGCCTCGACGCCGGCAAGCTTGCCCAGGAAATCGTAGTTCCAGAACGCGCGGCGATACTCGCCGTCGGTGATCGACTTGAGCCCGACCGCCTCCTGCTTTTTGATGATGGCGTCGATCTCGCGGTCCTCGACCGCCTTCAACTGTTCGGCGGTGATCCCGTTCGCTTCACGCTTCGCGCGGGCTTCCTTCAGCGTCGCGGAGCGGAGGAGACTGCCGACATGATCGGCGCGGAACGGCGGCTTGGTACGCTGCATGCCCTGACTCTCCAACTTCCCTACCGGCCCCAAACCTCTTCGGCCAGTTCCGCGATCATCCGCAGCTTGGCCCATTGCTCGTCCTCGGCCAGCACGTTGCCTTCCTCGGTCGAGGCGAAGCCGCATTGCGGCGACAGGCAGAGCTGATCGAGTGCGACATACTTGGCCGCTTCGTCGATCCGCCGCTTGATCGAATCCTTGCTTTCGAGCTTGCCGCTCTTCGACGTGACCAGGCCGAGCACCACGATCTTCCTGCCCTTCGGCACGAAACGCAGCGGCTCGAAGCCGCCGGCGCGGTCGGTGTCGTATTCGAGGAAATAGCCGTCGAGATTGCACTCGCCGAAAAGCTTCTCGGCGACGAACTCGTAGCCGCCGCTGGCGATGAACGTCGAGCGGAAGTTGCCGCGGCAGGAGTGCATGGTCACCACCATGTCGGCGGGCTTGCCCTCCAGCGCCTTGTTGGTCATCGCCGCGTATTTCGCCGGCAGCGAATCCGGATCGTCGCCGCGGCCCTTCGACTTCTCACGCTCGCCCGGATCGCAGATCATCGACCAGGCGGTGTCGTCCATCTGCAGATAGCGGCAGCCGGCGTCGTAGAACGCGCGGATCGCCTTCTGGTAGGCGCTCGCGACATCGTCGAAATAGGCGTCGAGCTCCGGATAGACCTTTTTGTCGATCGACGCGCGGCCCTGCCGGAAGTGCAGCGTGCTGGGCGCCGGGATGGTCATCTTCGGCGTCACCTTGGTGTGCGCCTTGAGATACTTGAAGTGCTCCACGTGCGGGTGGCTGGAAAACCCGACCTTGCCGGTCACGCGCACGCTCTCGGCCTTGGTGGTGACGCCGGCGAACTTGATGCCTTCGGCGACGGTGTAAAGCTCGACGCCGTCGAGCCCCTTGTAGAAGTCAAACTGCCACCACGAGCGGCGGAACTCGCCGTCGGTCGCGAGCTTCAGGCCGACCTCCTCCTGCTTCCGGACGATCTTTTCGATCTCCCGATCCTCGATCTCGGCAAGCTGCGCATCGGTGATCTTTTTTTCCGCGTGCTTCGCGCGCGCCTCCTTCAGCGGCGCGGTGCGCAAGCAGGCTGCCGACGTGATCGGCGCGGAACGGCGGTGTGGCGCGTTGGGCCATCAGTCACTCCCTGTATCAGCGCGGCTTGTTGTTGATCTCAAGTTTCGCCGCTTGCTCCGACCGTCACCCCCGGGCTTGACCCGGGGGTCCATGCTATGCCGCAGCGAGTATTGTTCTTACGATTTGCGAGCGTTGCTCTTGCTCATGGATCGCCGGGTCATAGGCAAGCGAAGCGACGCCGTCCTTCGGACGCCTATGCCCGGCGATGACACCGAGCGTGTGGCAACGCGTGCGCGCGCTCTCACTTCCCCCAGATCTCCTCCGCGACCTCCACCACCTCGCGCATCTTCGCCCACTGCTGCTCCTCGGTGAGCACGTTGCCCTCCTCGGTCGAAGCGAAGCCGCATTGCGGGCTGAGCGCAAGCTGCTCGAGCGGCGCGAACTTGGCCGCCTCGTCGATGCGGCGCTTGACCAGGTCCTTCGGCTCGAGGGTGCCGCTCTTCGAGGTGATGACGCCGACCACGACGATCTTGTTGCCTTTCGGCAGGAAGCGCAGCGGCTCGAAGCCGCCGGCGCGCTCGGAGTCGTATTCGAGGAAGTAGCCGTCGAAGTTGCACTTCGCGAGCAGCCGCTCCGCCACCGGCTCGTAGCCGCCCGACGAAATCCAGGTCGAGCGGAAGTTGCCGCGGCAGACATGCGTGGTGATCGTCATGTCGGCCGGCTTGTCCTTGATCGAGTCGTTGATCAGCTTTGTGTAGTCGTCGGCCAAGGTCGCGGTGTTCATGCCGCGCTCCTTCGCCTTCTTCATCTCGACGTCGGAGCAGAGATAGGCCCAGGCGGTGTCGTCGAACTGCAGGTAGCGGCAGCCGGCGTCGTAATACGCCTTCACGGCCTTGCGATAGGCGGCGGCAAGGTCGGAGAGGATCGCGTCGTTGTTCGGATAGGCCTGCTTGGAGACCGCGCCCGGCTCGAGACGGAAGTGCAGCACCGTCGGCGCCGGGATGCACATCTTCGGCATCACCTTGGTGTGGTCCTTCACGAACTTGAAGTGCTCCAGCATCGGGTGGTTGCTGAAGTCGATCTTGCCGGTGACGCGGATGCCCTTCGGCTTGGTCTGCACGCCCTGGAACTGGATGCCGTGATCCATCTCATAGACCTCGACATTGTCGAGGCCGTCATAGAAATCGTAATGCCAGAACATGCGGCGATACTCGCCGTCGGTCACGCATTGCAGGCCGGCCTCTTCCTGCTTCTTGATGACCTTCGGGATTTCCTGGTCTTCGACCTTCTTCAGGTCGGCCGCGCTGATCTGGCCCTTGTCCCGCTTGGCGCGCGCCTCGGTGATCGCCGCCGTGCGCAGATAGCTGCCGACATGGTCGGCGCGGAACGGGGGCTTGGTTCTTTTCATTGGGTGGTCTCCTCACTCGGTACGTTCGTTTTGCAGCGTTGCGCGAGCATCGCATGGGCGCCTGTCAGTGGTCGAGAACCGCACCTGCCGTCAACCCTCCTCAGGTGGCAGGCCGCCTTGCACGCGGCACGTGGGACCGTTCCCATCGCGACGCGCCCGGCCAGGACGGAAGCGGGATTTGTCGGCCATTTCGGCGCTCAAAATGCGCCGAAACGCCGCGCTTTCCGCGGCCCACTCGCTTGCGGTATTTCTTGCTTTCGCCCTAGTATCCGCCCCGAGACCGGTCGCGCTCGGGGGGCGCCGGTGCGCATCACCTTACGGGAGGAATTTATGATGAAACGCGTTCTCGCGGCGGCTGCCGCGCTTGCGATGTCGGCCGCGCTGGCCAGCGCGCAGGAGGTGAAGATCGGCCTGGTTGCTCCGTTCACGGGCATCGGCGCCGAACTCGGCCAGCAGATCGACCGCGGCGTACAGCAGTATCTCAAGCTCCGGGCCAGCGAGTTCGCGCCCTACAAGCTCAACATCATCAAGCGCGACGACAAGAACCCGTCCGGCGCCGACTCCAAGATCGCCGTGCAGGAACTGCTGACGCAGGAGAACGTCGACGCGCTCGCCGGCTGGATCTACTCGCCGAACGCGATCGCGTCTGCGCCGGTCGTCACCGCCGGCAAGAAGATCGGCGTCATCATGAACGCCGGCACCGCGCACATCACCACCATGTCGCCGTACTTCGTGCGCACCTCGTTCAGCATGTGGCACGCCGGCTACGCGATGGGCGAAGCCGCGGCCAAGCAGCTCAAGGCCAAGACCGCGGTGATCGGCTACAGCGACTTCCCGCCCGGCAAGGACAGCCTCGCGGCGTTCAAGCGGGCGTTCGAAGCCAACGGCGGCAAGGTCATCGACGAAATCCCGATGGGAGGACCGGCCCAGGTGCCGGACTTCACGCCGTTCTTCCAGCGCGCCAAGGACAAGAAGCCCGACGTGTTCTTCGTGTTCGTGCCGGCCGGCGACCACGCGCTCGCCGTCACCAAGACCTACGGCGCGCTCGGCATGAAGGCCGCCGGCATCAAGCTGATCGGCCCGGGCGACATCACCCAGGACATCAAGCTGCAGGCGATGGGTGACGCGGCCATCGGCCTCATCACCGTGCACCACTACAACGCCGACCTCGACAACGCCGCGAACAAGGCTCTCGTCGCCTCGTGGAAGAAGGACTACGGTCCCGATTCCACGCCGGACTTCGTGGCGATCGGCGCCTATGACGGCATGGCCCTGCTCGCCCACATGGTCAAGGCGACCAAGGGCAAGCTCGGCGACACCGACGCGGCGCTCGCCTCGCTCAAGGACTGGAAGTACAACAGCCCGCGCGGCCCGATCTCGATCGATCCCGCCACCCGCGACATCGTCATGAACGAGTATCTGGTCGAGGTCGTGAAGGGCGCGGACGGCAAGCTGCACCAGAAGCAGCTCGGCAAGATCGACAACGTCAAGGATCCCTGCAAGGAGCAGAAGATCGGCCCCTGTGCGCCTAAGTAATTGCGCGCCGAAGTAGCAGCGCGCCGCCGGAACACACGGCTGACCGCCGCCCGAAAGGCGGCGGTCTTTCTTTGACGAAACTCAACCGGAGATCGTTGGAATTGGCGTTTGAACGACGATGCTTTAAAGTTTCACGCAGCAAGCCGGGTCAACCGGCAGGGGGAATGGAAGCAATGAACCGGGCGCGAGCCATGACGTTGCACGTCCGCATGCGGCGGGCCGAAGCGTGATCGAAATCGCCAACATGCTGCTCGGCGGGCTGGCCGCCGGCATGGTGCTGTTCATTGTCTCGGTCGGCCTGTCGGTAACGATGGGCCTGATGGGCTTTGCGAATCTGGCCCACGGCGGGTTTGCCATGATCGGCGGCTACGTCATCGTGCTGGCGATGAACAAGCTCGGCATTCCGTTCATCCCCGCGCTCGCCATCGGCTTCGTCGTCACCGCCGCGGTGAGTGCGGTGCTGGAGCGGACGCTCTACGCCCGACTCTATCGCGCGCCGGAGCTCGACCAGGTGCTGTTCACCATCGGCCTCGTCTTCATCATGATCGCCGGTGTGACGATCATAGTCGGGCCAGAGACGCAGCCGCTGACGTTGCCTTCGGCGTTGCAGGGCCAGATCAATCTCGGCTTCATGACGTACCGCACCTACAGCATCGTGCTGATCGGGGTCGGCTGCGTCATCATGTTCGGCCTGTGGCTCGGCTTCGAGCGCACCCGCATGGGCGCGCAGATCCGCGCCGCCGTCGACAACCGCCGCATGGCGGAATTGCTCGGCATCAACATCACGCGGCTGTTCACCATCTGCTTTGCATTCGGCAGCGGCATGGCAGCGCTTGGCGGCGGCCTCGGCGCCGAGTTTCTCGGCCTCGATCCGCAATATCCGCTCAAGTACCTGGTGATGTTCCTGATCGTGGTGGCGGTCGGCGGGCTCGGCCGCATCACCGGCGTGTTCTACGCAGCATTGATCATCGGCGTCATCGACTTCACGCTGAAGAAGTACTTCCCGCAAGGCGGCACGGTCTTCATCTATGCCATGACCATCCTGCTGCTGCTGTGGCGGCCGCAGGGCCTGTTCGGGCGGCCGGCATGAGCACTACTCCCGCCGTTCACGAAAACCCCGCCGCGCTTGCGCTCGCCCGGCGGCATCGCTTTCAGTGGTGGGAGGTGCTGCCCTGGCTGCTGGCGCTCGGCTTCTATTTCGCCTTCCCGCGCTATCTCGGCTTCGGCACCGAGCTTCTGATCACCGTGCTGTTCGCGATCTCGCTCGATCTCGCACTCGGCTATGCCGGCATCATCACGCTGGGGCACGCGGCGTTCTTCGGCGCCGGCGCCTACACGGTCGGCATGCTTGCCAAGCACGAAATCTGGACCGAGCCGATATCCGGGCTTGTCCTCGCGGCGATCGTCGCGGGCGCGGCCGGCTTTCTGTCCGGATTGGTGTTGCTGCGCACCGTCGGGCTGACGCTCCTGATGCTGACGCTCTGCACCATGGGCTTTCTGGAAGAGATCGCCAACATGGCCGCCGAGGTGACCGGCGGCTTCGACGGCCTCGACAGCCTGCCGATCAAGCCGATTTTCGGCAAGTTCGAGTTCGACGTGCTCTATTCGAGCACGCAGTATCTCTACGTTCTCGGCGTGCTGCTGGTCTGCTTCGTGTTCGTGCGCACGCTGATCTACTCGCCCTTCGGCCACAGCCTGACCGGCATCCGCGAGAACACCTTGCGCATGCACGCGGTCGGCGCACCGGTCTCGAAGCGCCTGATCGTCTGCTACACGATCTCGGCCGCGCTCGCGGGCGTCGCCGGCGCGCTGTGGGCGCAGGCCAATGCCTATGTGAACCTTTCGACGCTCGGCCTCGACCGCGCCGCGACCGTGCTGATCATCCTGGTGCTCGGCGGCTACGGCCGGCTCTACGGCGCATTCCTCGGCGCGGTCGCCTACATGGTGCTGTCGCACTTCCTGTCGAAAGCCTATCCGACGGCGTGGCAGCTCGGCCTCGGGCTTCTGCTCGTCGCCATCGCGCTGTTTGCCCAGGGCGGCATCCTTGGCGTCGCCGACCGGCTTCGCAAGCGGTTCGGCAAAGAGCGCAAGACGCCATGACCGCGCTGATCGAGACGAAATCGCTCAACAAGCATTTCGGCGCGTTGCATGCGACGCGCGACGTCACCTTCGCGCTGGAGGAAGGCGCGCGCCACGCGCTGATCGGGCCGAACGGCGCCGGCAAGACCACCTTCATCAATCTGCTCACCGGCGTGCTCGCCCCGAGCGACGGCACCGTGCTGTTCAAGGGCCAGGACATCACCGGGGTCGAGCAGGCCGAGCGGGTGAAGCTCGGCATCGCCCGCACGTTTCAGATCAACCGCCTGTTCCGCGGCCTCTCGGTGCTGGAAAACGTCTACATGTCGATTGCCGAGCGCGTCGGCGCCGCGCCCGCGATGCTGAAGCCCGCCGGCAAGCGCTCCGACGTGATCGAAGAGGCGATGGAGCTTCTCACCCGGCTGAAGCTTGCCGACGTGGCGCACAAGGCCATCCCGGAACTGCCCTACGGCCGGCAGCGCCTGGTGGAACTTGGCGATCACGCTCGGGCTGAAACCCCAGGCGCTGCTTCTCGACGAGCCCGCGGCCGGCGTGCCGAGCGCCGAGAGCCACATCATCCTCGACGCCATCGACGCGCTGCCGAAAAGCATCGGCGTGCTGATCATCGACCACGACATGGACCTGGTGTTCCGTTTCGCGAAGAAGATCACCGTGCTGGTGCGGGGCGCGCTGTTCGCCGAAGGCACGCCGAAGGAGATCGGCGCCAATCCGGACGTGCGCGCGGTCTATCTCGGACAGGCGACCACCCATGGAGCCTAAGGATTTGGTTAGCGCCGTCGAGCTCAAAGGCGTGTCGGCCGGCTACGGCGAGACCGTGGTGCTGGAGGACGTCAATCTCGCGCTCGCGCCGGGCGAATGCATCAGCGTGATCGGGAGGAACGGCGTCGGCAAGACCACGCTGCTGGCAACCATCATGGGCCACACCACGCTGCACAAGGGCGAGGTGGCGCTCGGCGGCAAAAGCCTCAACCGCGTCCCGGTCTACCGGCGCGCCGCGGCAGGGCTCGGCTTCGTGCCGCAGGAGCGGGAGATTTTTCCCTCGCTCAGCGTGCTGGAAAATCTCGAGGTCGGCGCGCGTCCCGGACACTGGACCAAGGAACGCGTCTTCGAGATGTTTCCCAATCTCAAGGAACGGCTCGATAATCGCGGCAACCAGCTGTCCGGCGGCGAGCAGCAGATGCTGTCGATCGCCCGCGCGTTGCTGACCAATCCGAGCGTGCTGCTGATGGACGAGCCGACCGAGGGTCTTGCGCCGGTCATCGTCGAGACCCTGACCGCGGTGCTGGTGAAGCTCCGCAGCGAAAGCGGGTTATCGATCATCCTGGTCGAGCAGAACAGCCGCGTCGCCTTCGAGTTCTCCGAGCGCAGCGTCGTTCTCGACAAGGGCCGTATCGTCTATGACGGCGCCTCCGCCACGCTGCGTGACGATCCGGAGCGGCTCGCCAAGGTGATCGGCGTTTCCGAATAGTCTCTTTTTTCCGAGACACGCTCACTCTCTCCCGGCCTCATGCTGAGGAGCATTGCGAAGCAATGCGTCTCGAAGCACGAGGCCGCGATCGACCGGGCCGTCCCCATCCTTCGAGAAGCGGGCTGCGCCCGCTCCTCAGGATGAGGACGGAGCAACATCCCACGTGCTGCCCACACCTTGCTGCAGACCCGCAAAGGCGGGCATCCTTGGGCCAAACAACAACTGCCGGGGAACGCCATGGAATTCGACCGCCGCCGCCTGCTGCAACTTGCAGCGCTCGCAGCCCTTTCCGCAACGACGACCATGGCCCAGGCACAAAGTTATCCCGCCAAGCCGGTCCGTTTCGTCGTCAGCTTCCCGCCTGGCGGCCCGAACGACATTCTCGGCCGCATCGTCGCAGGCTGGCTGTCGCAGAAGCTCGGCCAGCCGTTCAACGTCGAGAACAAGGGCGGCCGCTCCGGCAATATCGGCACCGAGGAGGTCGTGCGCGCCGCGCCCGACGGCTACACGGTCCTGCTGTGCGGGCCCGCCAATGCGATCAGCGGCTCGCTCTATTCCAACCTGCCGTTCAACTTCCTGCGCGACATCGCGCCGGTTGCGGGCATCACCCGCGAGGCGCTGGTGATGGTGGTGCATCCGTCCGTGCCGGCCAACACCGTGCCGGAATTCCTGGCCTACGCGAAGGCGAACACCAGCAAGATCAAGATGGCCTCGACCGGCAACGGCAGCTCGCCGCACGTCACCGGCGAATTGTTCAAGCAGATGTCCGGCCTCAATCTCGAGGTCGTGCATTACGGCGGCGGCGGGCCTGCGCTCAAGGCCATGATCGCCGGCGAAGCGCAGGTGATGTTCGAGCCGATGTCGGCGTCGATCGAGCCGGTGCGCAGCGGCAAGCTCCGCGCGCTCGCGGTCAGCACGACAACTCGTTCGACGGTGTTGCCCGACGTTCCGCCGCTCGCGCAGTTCGTGCCGGGCTACGAGGCGAGCGCGGTGACCGGCATCGGCGTGCCGAAGGGCACACCCGCCGAAGTCGTCGAAACGCTGAACAAGGCGGTGCAGGCGGCGTTCGCGGATGCCGCGATGAAGGCAAAGCTCGCCGACACCGGCGGCGAGCCGCTGCCGGGGACTTCGGCGCAGTTCACAGCCCTAATGGCGGCCGAAACCGAGAAATGGGGCAAGGTGGTGAAGGCCGCAGGGATCAAGGCGGACTAACCGCTGCCGTCATTCCGGGGCGGCGCGCAGCGCCGAACCCGGAATCCAGACAAGCAACAAACTTTTCTGAACTGGATTCCGGGTTCGCGCCCATAGCGTCGAAGACGCGCGTGAACGCGCTTATGGGCGCGCCCCGGAATGACCGCGGACAGAACTAATTCCAGTCCGGCTTGGGCAACCGCTGCTTGGTCTCCGGCATCGCCTTCTGATACGCCGGTCGGGCCTTGATGCGCGCGATCCAGTCCTGAAGCGCGGGCTTGCCCTCCCAGAAGCCGACGAAATTCAATTCCTCCAGCCGGTCGATGAACGCCGCCGCCGCGACATCCGCCAGCGAATAGCTCTCGCCGGCAAACCACTTGCTCTGCGCCAGCCACTTGTCCATCCGGTCGATCGCGGCCTTGATGCGGACGGTCGCCTCTTCGACCGCCTTGGTGTCGGCGGGCCTTCCGGCCGCAGCCTTGAAGTCCGCGGCACGAGACGGATTGGGATGGTTGGCGAGCCGCGCCTCGACATGCTCCTTCGGCAGCGCCGCGATCGCCTTGCGGATCATCAGGTTGAACGAGGCCGGGCGGATCACCGGATGCAGCACGTCATCCTCGAACTTCACCCAGTAGCGCATCCGCGCCTTGGCAAAGGCGTCCTTCGGCACCAGCGGCGTCTCGGGAAACGTCTCGTCGAGATACTCGTTGATGAAGCTCGATTCCCAGACCGCGCGCCCGTCATGCACCAGCGTCGGCACCACCGCGTTGGGATTGAGCCTGAGATAATCCGGCTTGAGCTGGTCGAGCTTCATCAGGTCGACGAAGCGGCTCTCCCACGGCAGGTCCTTCTCGGCGAGGCAGAGCCGCACCTTGATGGAGCAGAACGACGACCAGTCGTGATAGAGCTCGAGCATCCTGTGGCACTCCTACCCCAAGCAAAACGCCCGGCTTTCGCCGGGCGTCATGATAGCGCCTTCGTGGCGCGGCCTTAAGCGTGCGCCTTGCGCTGCGGATCGATGATCTTCTCGAGCTTGCCCAGCACATGCATGCACGGCAGCAACTGCTGCAGGCTGCCGTTCGGCTCGCGCTTCTCCTGGATCGCCTTGATGAACTCGCGATCCTCCAGCTCGATGCCGTCCATCGACACGTCGACCTTCGACACGTCGATCTTGTTGTCCTTGCCGTCGCTCAGGTCGTCGTAGAACGCCTTGAACGTGCCGTTGTCGCAGATGTAGCGGAAGAACGAGCCGAGCGGCCCGTCGTTGTTGAACGACAGCGACAATGTCAGCATCGAGCCCGACGGGGTCCTGGCGACAATGCCCATGTCCATCGCGATGTTGAGCTCCTTGTGGATCGGCCCCTGCACCGCGTAGCAGTCGGAGATGTTCTCGCCCACCTGATACTGGAACAGGTCGATGGTGTGCGCGGCGTGATGCCAGAGCAGATGGTCGGTCCAGCTCCGCGCGTTGCCGGCGGCATTGATGTTCTTCCGCCGGAAGAAGTAGGTCTGCACGTCCATCTGCTGGATCTTCAGCTCGCCGGCCTTGATCTTCTTGTGGATGTACTGGTGGCTCGGGTTGAAGCGCCGCACATGGCCGCCCATCGCGGTGACGCCGGTTTCCTTGGCGATCTTCACCAGGTTCTCGGCATCCTCGACGCTGTCGGTCACCGGGATCTCGACCAGCACGTGCTTGCCGGCGCGCATCACCTGTTCGCCCTGGCGGAAGTGCATCTTGGTCGGCGTGGTGAGGATCACCGCGTCGGCGCGCTTGATGCCTTCGCTGAGCTCGCCGGTGAAGTGCGGAATGCCGTACTTCTTGGCGACCGCGGCGGTCGAGTCCTGATTGCCGCCGACCAGCGACGTGACTTCGACACCGGGAATGCGCTTGAGCGCGTCGAGATGCTTCTGGCCAAAGGCGCCTTGGCCGGCGACACAAATTTTCATTGATGACCTCTTGTTAGCTGACGTACTGCTGGAAATCGAAACGCGGCGTCATTCCGGGACGGCGCGAAGCGCCGGACCCGGAATCCAGAGCCACGACCGAATGCTTTCGCTCTGGATTTCGAGTTCGCTCGCTGCGCTCGCGCCCCGGAATGACCGTGGATAGGCATTCGGCATCCGGTTAACTTCGAATGCGCTGAATTTTCTGGCGCGCGGCAGCGCGCTTCATCTTGGGCGCAGGCTTCTTGCCTTTGGCCGCGGGCTTTGCCGCGGGTTTCTTCGCACCCTTGATACGGTTTTCCAGAATGATGTGGCCGACCGCGGTGTTCGACGCCGGCACGGTATAGAAGCGATAGACCTCGTCCACCTTCTCATCCAGCGCGCCGCGCATGATGAGCCACATCACCATCTCGACGCCCTCGGCGCCGGCCTCGCGCATCAATTCCAGATGCGACAGCCTGGTGAGCTTCTTCGGGTTCTTCGTGAGGTTGTCGAGAAACGCGTGATCGAATTTCGAGTTGATCAGCCCCGCGCGCTGGCCGCTGATCTGGTGCGACATGCCGCCGGTGCCGAACACGACGACGCGCAGGTCCTCGGGATAAGATTCGATCGCCTTCTTGAGCGCCTTGCCGAGATTGAAGCAGCGGTTGCTGGTCGGCGGCGGGAACTGCACCACGTTGACCGCCAGCGGAATGATCGGGCACGGCCATTCCTTCGGCGAGCCGAACATCAGGTTGAGCGGCACGGTGAGGCCGTGGTCGACCTCCATCTTGTTGCAGAGCGTGAGATCGAACTCGTCGAGGATCACCGATTGTGCGATATGCGACGCGAGCCTGGGATGTCCCTTCACCACCGGCACCGGACGCGGGCCCCAGCCCTCGTCGGCAATCGGGAATTCCGCTGCCGTGCCGAGCGCGAAGGTCGGGATCATCTCGACCGAGAACGCCGAGGCATGGTCGTTGTAGACCACGAAGCAGACGTCGGGCTTGGCGTTGCGCATCCATTCCTTGGAGCGCTCGAAGCCCTCGAACACGCGCTGCCAGTACGGCTCGCCGGTGCGGTGATTGTCGATGGCCGCGCCGATCGCCGGCACGTGCGACGACGAAACTCCTGCGATGATCCTAGCCACGGCGTTTCTTTCCCTTGCTGGCTTTCGCTTTCGATTTTGGCTTGTCCGCCTTGACGATGCTCGACCCGGCCTTCGCATATTTTCCGGACCTGCTGCGGTTGCCGTCGACCGCGCGGCCGCCGCGCAGCATCAGATCCGCATAATCCTGCTGGGTCGAGCCGGTCATCACGGCTGCGAGATGCTGGAACGGATGGCCGTCGGTCGCACCCAGTTTGGCGGTGAAGTAGATATTGCCGCCAAGCTCGAGCATCCGGTTGTACTGGCGCTTGAGGATTGCCTCGCGCTGATCCGGCGTGAGCGGAAACTGGTCGAGATACTTCGCCTCGTCGGCCTTGAACGCCTTGCGGTTCTCGGCCTGCATCAGCGACATGCAGAACATATTGAGATGGTAGCCCTCGCGCGAGCGGTCGGCGTCGAACACATAGGTGCCGGGGATGTCGTCGTACTCTTTTTCGATTTTCTGTTTTGCGGGCGCCATCGGGGTCTCTCCATCCGGCCGAGCCGCGAGCAACGGGCCAAAAGGCTGATATATCGATGATATATCCACCGGCCGGGATCAATGCAACGGCGCGGCTCTGAGCAAGTCCCGTCCGGCTAAAGCCCCGCCTCGCGCCAGTCCGGTGCGGGTTGTTCGGGATGGGTCTTCAACCCGGCCCGATGCACGCCGGTGATGGCGGCATACTCGTCCTTGTCGGATGCGTCGCCACTGATGCCTACGGCGCCGATCACGTCGCCCTTGTCGTTGAGGGCAAGCACCCCGCCCGGCACCGGAATGAAACGGCCGTCCGACGCCGCCGCGATCGCGCCCTGGAACGCCGGGCGGTCCTTCAATCGATCGCGAATGGTGCGGCTGGAAATACCCATGCCAAGCGCACCCGCCGCCTTGCCGATGGCGATGTCGGCGCGAAGGTTGCCCGAGCCATCCTGCCGCTTGAGCACCACGAGGTGCCCGCCGACGTCGAGCACCGCGACCGTGAGCGGCAGAAGTCCCGCCTCGCCGCCCGCCTTCAGCGCGCCGTCGGCGATCTTCTCAGCCGTGGCGAGCGGCATGCTGGTCTGCAGCCGGTGGACAGTGTGATCCGCCATCTCAGCCCCAGTAAAGCTTCATCGGATTGTCGACCAGGAGCTTCTTCTGCAACTCCGCGGTCGTCGCAATCTTCGGGATCATGTCCGTGATGACCCCGTCGTCCGGCGCTTCCTTCGGCATGTTCGGATGCGGCCAGTCGGTGCCCCAGATCACGCGATCGGGGAAGCGCTCGACGATGGCGCGTGCGAACGGCACCACGTCGTCATAGGGCGGGCCCGCCACGGTGAAGCGCTCGGGGCAGGTCACTTTGGTGATCCAGCTCTTGTTCTGATCGAGCGCCTTCAGCCAGTTCTGGAAGTGCTTGCCGTCCACGCCCTCCTTCACGTTCGGGCACGCCATGTGGTCGAACACCAGCGTGGTCGGCAGCGATTTCAGGAACGGCCCCATCTCCTCGAGATCGGCGTGCTCGAAATAGACCACGATGTGCCAGCCGAGCCTGGCGATGCGATTGGCGATCCGCACCATCACGTCCTTCGGCGTCGAGTTCCACCAGCCGCTTGATGAAATTGAACCGCACGCCCTTGATGCCATCGCGGTCGAGTTGCTTGAACTGATCGTCGGTGAAGCTCTCGTCGACAAATGCGACACCCTTGGCCCGGCCGTTCGACGTCACCAAGGCATCGACCAGCGCCCGATTGTCGGTGTTGTGACAGGTCGCCTGGACGATCACAGCCTTGTCGAAACCGAGGAAATCGTGCAGCGCAAACAATTTCTCCTTTGGCGCGTCGCAGGGCGTGTATTTGCGGTTGGGCGCGAACGGAAACCTGGCCTCGGGACCGAACACGTGATTGTGGGCGTCCACCGCGCCCGCCGGCGGCTTGTACTTCGGCTTCGACGGGTTGGGATGGAACGGAATGTAGCCGGGACTTATCGGCACGTTGTTGTTCTCCTTGTGATGTTCTTGCTTGTTAAACCCGCTCGATCGCCAGCGACACGCCCTGCCCGACGCCGACGCACATCGACGCCAGCGCCCGCTTGCCGCCCTGCTTCACCATCTGGTGCGCCGCCGTCAGCGCGAGCCGCGTGCCCGACATGCCGAGTGGATGCCCCAATGCAATAGCCCCGCCATTCGGATTGACGTGCTCGGCGTCGTCGGGGAGCCCGAGTTGCCGCAGGCAGGCCAGCGCCTGCGACGCGAATGCCTCGTTCAATTCGATCACATCGAAATCGCCGATCTTGAGCCCATAGCGCTCCATCAGCTTGCGCGTCGACGGCACCGGGCCGATGCCCATGACGCGCGGCGGCACGCCGGCCGACGCCATGCCGGTGATGCGCGCGTAGGGCTTGAGCCCGTGCTTCTTCACCGCCGCTTCCGACGCGATGATCATCGCCGCCGCGCCGTCGTTGACGCCGGACGCGTTGCCGGCCGTCACGGTGCCGGGATCGCGCACGAAGTTCTTCAGCTTCGACAGCGCCTCCAGCGTGGTGTCCGGCCGCAGGTGCTCGTCCTTGCTCACCGTCACCGGGCCGGCCTTGCCGCCCGGCACGATCACCGGCTCGATCTCTTCATCGAAGAAACCCGAGGCCTGCGCCTTCGCGGCGCGCTGCTGCGAGCGGAGCGCAAATGCGTCCTGGTCCTTGCGGCCGACCTGGTAGTCCTCGGCGACGTTCTCAGCCGTCTCCGGCATCGCGTCGACCCCGTACTGCTTCTTCATCAGCGGATTGATGAAGCGCCAGCCGATGGTCGTGTCCTCGACCGCGGCGCTGCGCTGAAACGCCTCCTGCGCCTTGCCCATCACCAGCGGCGCGCGGGTCATCGACTCGACGCCGCCCGCGATGGCGAAATCGGTTTCGCCGGCGCGAATGCTTGCCGCCGCCAGTCCGACCGCGTTCAAGCCCGACGAGCACAGCCGGTTGACGGTGATGCCCGGCACCGCGTCCGGAAGACCCGCCAGCAGCAGCGCCATGCGCGCGACGTTGCGGTTGTCCTCGCCGGCCTGGTTGGCGCAGCCGAAATACACCTCGTCGAGCGCGGCCCAATCGACGCCCGGATGCCGCTTCATCAGCGCCCTGAGCGGCACCGCCGCAAGATCGTCGGTCCGCACCCTGGCGAGGCCCCCGGCATAGCGGCCGATCGGCGTGCGGACGGCGTCGCAGATGAAGGCTTCGGGCATGGGGAGCACTCCCTGAACGGCAACAAACCGTGCCGGCCGCATTGATCGCGCGGCGATTTCGTGGGCGAATTTAGGAGCCGCCACTGCCGGGGTCAAACAACCATGCCGCTCGTATCCGACCAGCCGATCTTCACCATCACCTCGCCGCTCGGCGGCATCCAGATGCTCGGCGGGACGCCCTATGGCGAACGCCGCATCATCGACATCCAGGGCGGCACGGTCGAAGGCCCGAAGCTCAGGGGCAAGGTGCTGCCCGGCGGCGCCGACTGGCAGATCGTGCGCAGCGACGGCGTGGTCCACCTGACCGCGCGCTACACCATCGAGACCGAGGCCGGCGGGCTCGTCCTGGTCAACGCCGAAGGCTATCGCCACGGCCCGCCCGACGTGATGGCGGCGCTGGCCCGCGACGAGACGGTCGATCCGTCCCGCTACTATTTCCGCACCGCGATGCGGTTCGAGACCTCGGATGCAGGCGCCGCCTGGCTCAACCGCATCCTCGCCATCGGCTATGGCGCCCGCGCCAACCGGCAGGTCACCATCCAGGTCCACGAGGTGCTTTAAGCTGCCGTGTCCCGGGCGCAGCGCAGCACGCAGTGCGTCAGCACGGAGTGATGCGCTGCAGACCCGGGACCGTTCCAAAGGCGGTGTCTGGTACGGTCCCGGATCAGCGGTTCAGCGTTCCGCTTCGCTTCACGCTGCACCGCATCCGGGACACGGCCGCACCCCGCTTGACCGGCCCGGCCGGACGCCGCAAGACTCCCATATTGTTGACCAGGACAACGGATTTTGGGACGCCGATGGCCAAGGAGACCAGGACGACAAAAACCGGAAAACCGGCCCGCTTCGCGCCCGGGCTGCCGCCTTCGCTCGCAGCCGAGCGGCGCGGCGCCATCGCCATCGTCACGCTGAAGCGCCCGCAGAAGCGCAACGCGCTCAACGACACGATGGTCGAAGGCCTCGCGGCGTTCTTCCAGGCGCTGCCGAAGGACATCCGGGCCGTCGTGCTCAACGGCGAAGGCGAGCACTTCTCCGCGGGCCTCGATCTTTCCGAACTCACCGAGCGCAACACCGCCGAAGGCGTCGAACATTCGGCGTCATGGCACCGCGCGTTCCAGCACATCGAGTTTGGCCGGGTGCCGGTCGTCGCCGTGCTGCACGGCGCGGTGGTCGGCGGCGGGCTCGAGCTTGCCGCCGCAGCCCATGTGCGCGTCGCCGAGAAATCCACCTACTACGCGCTGCCGGAAGGCACGCGTGGCATCTATGTCGGCGGCGGCGCGTCGGTGCGGCTGCCGCGGCTGATCGGCGTGTCGCGGATGCAGGAGATGATGCTGACCGGCCGCACCTACGGCGCCGAGGAAGGCCAGGCGATGGGCCTGTCGCATCATCTGGTCGGAAACGGCAAGGGCCTCGCCAAGGGCATCGAGCTGGCCGGGCGCATCGCCGAAAATACCTCGCTGACAAACTTTGCGGTCATGCATGTGCTGCCGCGCATCGCCGAGGGCGATCCCGCGAGCGGCTATGTCACGGAGTTGCTGATGGCGGCGATCGCGCAGGGCAGCGACGAGGCCAAGGCGCGACTGAAAGATTTTCTGGAAAAGCGCGGCAAGAAGGTGCTTCGGGGGTGAAGCATGGCTGAAGCGATGCGCAATGCGAGTGCCGCCACCGCGCCGTTGCGGCCGGTGCGGCTGGGGCCTTCCGACGTCCTGGTCGAACGCAAACCCGCCGGCACGCTTTACCTGCGCTCGCCGCACCCGCTCGAACCCTATCCCGACAAGATCACGCAGCGGCTGGAGCAGTGGGCCAAGGCCGCGCCGGATCGCGTGTTCCTGGCGCAGCGCTCAGCCGACGGCTCGTGGCGCAAGCTCACCTATGCCGACGCGCTGTTGCAGGTGCGATGCATCGCGCAGGCGCTGCTGGAACGCAGGCTTTCGCCGGAGCGGCCGATCGTCATCCTCTCCGGCAACGACATCGAGCACGCGCTCCTGGCACTTGCTGCGATGATGACCGGGATTCCCTATGCGCCGATCTCGGTACCCTATTCGCTGGTGTCGACCGATTTCGGCAAGCTCAAGTCGATTGTCGAGACACTGACGCCCGGGCTCGTCTATGCAACCGACGGCAAGCCGTTTGCCCGCGCCGTCGATGCCGCCGTGCCGATCGGCACCGAGATTATCACGGCGGCCAATCCGCTCGGCAGCCGCCCGACCACGTCGTTCGCCGATCTCGTGATGACCGAGCCGACCGCCGCGGTCGACGCCGCCCACGCCAGGGTCGGGCCGGACACCATCGCCAAATTCCTGTTCACCTCGGGCTCCACCGGATATCCGAAGGGCGTCATCAACACCCAGCGCATGCTGTGCTCCAATCAGTCGATGGCGAGCGCGGGCCTTCGTTTCGTCCGCGACGAACCGCCCGTGATCGTCGACTGGCTGCCGTGGAACCACACGTTCGGCAGCAATCACAACTTCAGCCTGATCCTGTCCAATGGCGGCTCGCTCTATATCGACGAGGGCAAGCCGCTGCCGGGCGCGATTGCGGCCACGGTCCGCAACCTCAAAGAGATTGCGCCGACCATCTATTTCAACGTGCCGAAGGGTTTTGAGGCGCTGCTGCCCTATCTGCGTTCCGATGCCGAGCTGCGCAAGAACTTCTTCAGCCGCCTCAAGGTGCTGTTCTATGCCGGCGCGAGCCTGCAGCAATACGCCTGGGACGAATTGCAGGAGCTCGCCGTCGCGACCTGCGGCGAGCGGATCATCTTTCTGTCCAGTTCCGGCTCCACTGAAACAGCTCCGCTGGCGATCGCCTTGAACTCGGACTCTCCCCGGCCGGGCAACATCGGCGTGCCGCCGCCCGGCGTCGAGATGAAGCTGGTGCCGAACGAAGGCAAGCTGGAATGCCGGTTTCGCGGCCCGAACATCACGCCGGGCTACTGGCGCAGACCCGACCTCACCCGCGAGGCCTTCGACGAGGAAGGCTTCTACAAGATCGGCGACGCGCTGAAATTCGTCGATCCGGATGAGCCGAGCCTGGGGCTTCTGTTCGACGGCCGGCTTGCCGAGGATTTCAAGCTTGCGAGCGGCACCTGGGTCAGCGCCGGGGCGTTGCGGGCGCAATTCGTCGATCACTGCGCGCCGCTGGTTCGCGATGCGGTGATCGCGGGTGCCGACCGCGACGATCTCACGGTGCTGGTGTTTCCGGACGTGGAGGCCTGCCGGAAGTTCGCAGGCGCGGCCGCCGATGCGCCGCCTGCCGCGGTGCTGGGCGACCCGAAGCTGCGCGACGAGTTCCGCCGCCGCCTCAACGCGCTGGCGAAGCAAAGCGCGGGCAGCTCCACACGCCTGTGCCGCATGATCCTGATGGCGGAGCCGCCCTCGCTCGATGCCGGCGAAGCCACCGATAAAGGCTCGATCAACCAGCGCGCGGTGTTGACGCGGCGCAAGGCTTTGGTGGATGAGCTTTATAGTCCGGCGAAATCCGCCAACATCATCGCCATCGACGAACGGAACTGAGCTTCATGGATCCCAAAGGACACGCCGCCATCGTCACCGGGGCCGCGTCCGGTCTCGGCGCCGAGACCGCGGCCGCGCTGGCCAAGGCCGGCGCCAAGGTCGCCTGTCTCGACGTCAATCTGGACGGCGCGAAGGGTATTGCCGGAAAGATCGGCGGCATCGCCGTGCGCTGCGACGTCACCAGCGCCGACGGCGCGGTCGCCGCGCTGCAAGAGGCGCGCGACAAGCACGGTGCCCCGCGCATCCTGATCAATTGCGCCGGCATCGGACCCGCCCGGCGCATCGTCGGCCGCGACGGACCGATGCCGCTGCCGGAATTCGAGAAGGTGATCGCGATCAATCTCATCGGCACCTTCAACATGATGCGGCTCTGCGCTGCCGAGATGCAGACGCTCGAGCCATTGGCCGACGGCGAGCGCGGTGTGATCGTCTCGACCGCCTCGGTCGCCGCCTATGAAGGCCAGATCGGCCAGCCGGCCTACGCCGCCTCCAAGGGCGGCATCGCCGCACTGACCATTCCCGCCGCGCGCGAACTGTCGCAGTTCGGCATCCGCGTGATGGCGATCGCGCCCGGCATCTTCGCGACGCCGATGCTGAAATTGCTGCCGCAGGCCGCGCAGGACAGTCTCGGCGCGTCGGTGCCGTTCCCGAAGCGGCTCGGCGAGCCGCGCGAATTCGCCGATCTGGTGCTGACCATCGTGCGCAGCGCCTATCTCAACGGCGAGGTGATCCGCATCGACGGCGCGCTGCGCATGGCACCGCGCTAAGGAGTGACATTTTGGCAACCATAATCTACACGCGGCAGGCCCGCATCGAATGGGGCGACTGCGATCCGGCGGGCATCGTGTTCTTCCCGCGTTATTTCGCGATGTTCGACAGTTGCACCACCGCGCTGTTCTCGCAGGCGCTCGGCATGAGCAAGTATCAGTTCACCCGACACTACAAGTTCGAGGGCTACCCGATGGTCGACACGCGGGCGCGCTTCCTCAAGCCGACCAAGTTCGGCGACGACGTGGTGTTCGAGACCAAGGTGGCCGAGTTCCGCCGCTCGAGCTTCGACGTGCAGCACCACCTCACGCTTAACGGCGAGCTTTGCGTCGAGTGCTTCGACACCCGCGTGTGGGTCGAGCGCAATCCCGACGATCCGGAAAAGATCCGGGCCAAACCCATTCCGCAGGAGGTCATCGCCCGGTTCGCCGTCCCATGACGGCGCAGCGGGCCGCGTGATGCCGACACTTCAGCCCATCGTCCTGATCACCGGCGCCTCGGGAGGCATCGGCGCGGCGCTGGCGCAGGCGTTCGCCGGGCGTGACCACAGGCTCGTCCTCGTCGCGCGGCGCGAGCCGCAGCTTGCCGAAGTGGCGGACAGGATCGCGGCGGGCGGGCACCCGCGCCCGCACATCGTCTCGCTCGATCTGGCATCGCCCGGTGCAGGAGACCGGCTGGCGCGGATGCTGCTGGACGCGGGGCTCGAACCGGAGGTCGTGGTCAACAATGCGGGCTTCGGACTGCTCGGCTCAGCGGCGGAGATCGACCGCGCACAGCAGCTTGCAATGATCGATCTCAACATGCGGATCGCGACCGACCTGTCGCTGCGTTTCGTCGACAGCCTCGAGCGCCACAAAGGCGGAATTCTCAACGTCGCTTCGGTGCTGGGCTTCGTGCCGGGACCCGGCATGGCCGTCTATCACGCGACCAAGGCCTATCTGCTCTCGTTCAGCCAGGCGCTGCATCAGGAGTTGAAGCCGCGCGGCGTGCGGGTGACCGTGCTGTGCCCCGGCCCGGTCGAAACCGAGTTCGGCGTGCGGCCGGTCGGCTATTTTTCCCGCCGGACGGTCCGGCCGATGGAGCACGTGATCCGGCACGGCATGGCCGGGTTTCTCGCAGGCGATCCGGTCGTCATCCCGGGCAGGGACAACAAGGTGTTGAGCCTGCTGCCGCGTCTTTTGCCACGGCGCGCGATACTGTCGATGGTCGGCGCGAGCAAGCGCCGGCGCTTCGAGGCGTCATGACGGCCCCGGTCACGCTGATCACCGGCGCGTCGGCGGGCATTGGCGCTGCGCTGGCACACGTCTTCGCCGAGCGAGGCCGGGCGCTGGTGCTGGTGGCGCGCCGCGAGCCCCAGCTCAAGGCCGTCGCCGACGCGATCGAGGCGCGTGGCCGCCGGCGACCGCGCCTGATGATCACCGACATTGCGCAACCCGGAGCAACCGAGAAAATCGACGCCGAGCTGCGCGCCGCAGGTTTGGAGGTGCAATTCCTGGTCAACAATGCGGGCTTCGGCCTGATGGGCGAGGCTACCAGCCTTGACCGCAGCGAACAGCTGGCGATGGTCGATCTTAACGCCCGCGTGCTCACCGAGCTGTCATTGCGCTTCATTGACAGCATGACCCGGCACAAGGGCGGCATTCTCAACGTCGCCTCGGTGGCAAGCTTCATGCCTGGTCCCGGCATGGCCGTGTATCACGCAACCAAAGCCTACGTGCTGTCGTTCACCGAAGCGCTGCACCAGGAGCTCAAGCCCCAAGGCGTTCGCGTCACCGCGCTGTGCCCCGGCCCAGTCGAGACCGAATTCCAGGCCCGCGCCGGGATGCCGGACGGCTATTTCCCACCCAAGTTCGCGCGCTCCGCCGAGCGCGTGGCGCATGAAGGCTACAAAGGACTGATGCGGAACAAACGCATCGTCGTGCCGGGCTTCGACAACCAAGTGATGGCGCTGCTGCCGCGCCTGTTGTCACGCCAGTGGATGCTGTCATTGATCGTCAAGTACCGGGCGAGCCGCAAGCCTTTGACGAACAGTCCATGACCGTCAGACAGACATCCGGTACGTTGCATCCGGCGCAAAACGCTTCAGCGTCTGCTCGGCGTTCTTCGCCCACTGCTCGACCGGCACCGGCCCGCACACCAGCATCATGTATTCGTAAGGCGCGCGCATGTCATTGCCCATGATGAACTGATAGTGCATACGGAACAGGTCCCAGCGCCTCTTCCTGTAGAATTCCGGCGTCAGCATGTCGCGCAGCCGCACGATCCAGATCACCGGATTGCACCGCCACGCGCCGGCGTCGATGCCGATGCCTTCGACCGGATCGAAATTGTAGAAATTCAGCACGTCGGCCCGCGCCTGCACGTCGACCCACAGGATCGACGGCTCGATGCTGATGCGGTGAATGTCGGCGCGCACGCGCGTGGCGTGGCGGTGCAGGCCGATCCCCGGCATCAGCGAGCCGGGCGTCAGAAGCACCACGCGCGGGCCATGGGTGCCGAGCGCCGCATCGAGCTCGAGCGCGCGCTTGACCACCGCCGGGGCCAGCACGCCACCGCCGCTGTGCCCGACCACGACGATCTCCTCGGCGGTGTTCGCCTGCGCGGCCTCGACAAGACGGTGCGCGCAGGCCTCGACATGGTGGTCGAAGCAGGACGGTTCGCCGCGGGAATAGGGCAGAAGATGCGGCCAGTGGTTGTTGATCTGCACCACGAACATTTTGTCGGCGAGCGGCCGCAGCAGCGCGAAGCAGCCGAACGCCGCCGCGATGCCGATGACGAACATCAGGATCTCCGGCATCGGCACGAAGCGCTCCGCAAGCGACGCGACCAGCCATCCGCCGAGCGCGGACGCCGCGAGCCAGTTGATCAGCAGCATCTGGAAATGCGTCACCGCAAGGCCGTACTGGTGCGAGGCGCGATAGATGCGGAACAGTGTGCCGGTATAGAGATAGTTCAGTATCCAGTGGAGCGCGCGCGGCACCTGACGCCACATCGGCTGCGCCATGTTGGCGCGGATCATCTGTTCCTGTCGGAGAAATTCATAGCGCGTCAGCACGCGCCAGTTCGGTCCCGCCGCGGCGATGTCCCAATGCGCGAAGTCGTCGGAGTCGATCTGCAATTCGCCGACATTGGACTGAATCGGCCAATTCTTCAGAAACCGCTTGAAGGAATACGAAAACAGCCCGTAGTAGCCCTCGGCGCCCTGCGGATCATAGCCTTCGACATAAATGACGTGGCGCCGCCGGATTACGGTATCGGTGCCGTCATTCTCGGACATCGAAGGCCTCAGTGCTCGCGGCGCAGCCGTTCACGCAGCTTGTGCCGTTGCACCTTGCCGGTGGCGGTGCGCGGCAAGTCGGTTATGGTCTCGAAGCGGCGTGGCCGCTTGTAGCGCGGCAGCACTTCCGAAAGACGCTCGCGCGCGGCCTTCATCACCGCATCACCGTCCGCGCCCTGCGCGGGCACGACATAGAGCACGATCTCGGCGAGCCCGATGCTGTTCTCGCCCAGCACCGCGGCGCTCTCGGCAATCGAGCCGACACCGGCAAGTGCATCTTCGATCTCGGACGGCGCAACCCACAGACCTGACACGCGGAGAATGTCGCCGGTCCGGCCGCGGTGATGATAGAAGCCGTCGGCGTCGCGCGCATATTCATCGCCGGTCGCGAACCAGCCGCCCGGCTTGAAGCGCTCGAGCGGACGCTCCGGCGGATTTGTGTGATCGGCCGCAGAACGGTAGCCCTCGCACACCGACGGCATGCGGACCTCGAGCCGCCCCGACGTGTCGGGCGCCTCGATCACCGCACCGTCCTCGCCGACGATGCGAAGCTCGACGCCCGGCATGGCGTACCCGGATGAGCCCGGCCTGCGCCGCTGAGGTTCGTTGCCGATCACCATATAGACCAGTTCCGAGCAGCCCAGACCATCGAGGATCGGATGGCCCGAAGCCGCCTCCCACGCGTTCCAGATCTGCGGCGGCATGCGCTCTCCCGCCGACACGTAATACCGCAAGGCGCGGAACGGCGGCGTCTGCGGCAGACCCGCTTCCAGGAGCCGATGATAGACCGCGGGCACGCTGAGCAGAACGGTCGGCTTCAGGTGCTCCACCGTTTCTGCGACGCTTCTTTCGGTGGCCCAGCGCTCCAGCAGGATATTGCCCGCGCCCATGCGCAGCGCAGCGAACATGTTGCCGATCGCATAAGCGAAGTGGAAACGCGAGGTGGCGAACAGCCGGTCGTTCCTGGTGCAGCCGAGCACCTTTTCGTAGTACAGCGCGCTGATGCCGACATTGCGGTGGTGATGCTCCACCGCCTTGGGCGTGCCGGTGGTGCCCGAGGTCATCACCCAGAACGCCGGATCGCCGGGCTCGCGCCACTCGGGCGTGAGCGGCGCGGCAGGCTTCTTCTTCCAGGCGGCAAGCTCGCCGTCGCGGCTGAACAGCCGGGTCTGCGGCGAGGCCGCTGCAATCGCGCCCGCCGCCAGCTCGGAGAATTCGACGTCGATCACCAGCACCGCCGGCCGCACGATCGAGACGATCTTCTGCAGTTCCTCCGCGCTCGCGCGGCTCGACATCGCAACCGCAATCGCGCCCATCGCCATCGCGGCCTGGTGCATCGCCACCAGATCGGGCGTATCGAGCATCAGCATACCGACGCGATCGCCCGGCTTGACGCCGGCCTCGCGCAGCCCCGCCGCATACTGGCTCACGCGCGCGACCAGCGCGCCATAGCTCAGAGTCTCGCCCGCGCTCAACAATGCCGGATGCCCGGGCCCGGAAACCTTCAGGCCGTGCAGCAGGCAATACTCGACGGCATTCATTCTGAAATGTGCGCTTAAGGCTGCCGCCCGGCGGCCAGTTCGATGACTTCGACAGCCGGATGCGCGGTCGGCAGCACGCGGTTGAGCCGCAGACCCGCCTCGTCGAACAGCGCTTCGTATTCCGGCACGGTGCGTTCGCGGCCGCCGGTCAAAAGCATCACGTGCAGGTCGAGCCAGCGGCCGGGCCCCGGCGTGTCGTCGGTCGGCACGGTCTTTTCCAGCACCAGCACGCGGGAATCCGGCTTCATCGCTCTGCGCACGTTCTTCAGCATCTTCAGGCAGTCGTCATCGTCGTAATCGTGCAGCAGATGCCGGAACAGATAGGCGTCCGCGCCCTCCGGCACGGACTCGAACACGTTGCCGGAGATAAGGGTCACGCCCGGCAGCGGGCCGCCCGCGCCGCGTTTGGCGGCATCGATGCCTTCCTGAAGATCGAACAGCGTGCCCTGCACGCCCGGATGCGCCGCGATGATCGCCGACAGCAGCATGCCATGGCCGCCGCCGACATCGACGATGTGCTTGAACTGCGAGAAGTCGTAAGCCGCGACGATCGCCGGCGTCTCCGGCGAGTGCACCTCGACCATCATGCGCTGGAAGCGCGCGCCCTCTTTCGGATTGGCGTGCAGCCAGTCGAACAGCTGCTGGCCTTTCAGCGCCTCGAAGGCAATGCCGCCCGACAGCGCGCCGTCGAGCCTGCTCCAGATCTCTCCGTTGTATTCGGTGAGCAGTTCCGCCGAGGTGCGCATCGAGTTCGGTGCGCTCGAGGTCAGCAGCCTGCCGAGCGGGGTGAGCGCAAACCGTCCGCCGGCCGCTTCGGTGACGATGCCGCAGGTCGAGAGCGCGCGAAGCAGCCGATAGACACGGTCGGCGACGAGCCCGCGCGGCCTGGCTATCGCTTCGGCGTTATCGGCGCCGGCCTCCATCGCATCGGCAAGGCCCAGTCGCGCGAACGAGCCGATGGCGTGCGTCACCCAAAGGCTCGACATCAGCTGCATCATCTTCTTGTGCAGCGATGCGGGATCGGCGGCCGGCTTGGGCGGTTTGACGCTTTCGACTTTCACATCCCCTCCGGCGACGCGACGGGCGGCGGCGAAGCCATAGACCAACTAATCCGGTGAATCCAGGGACGTTTTTTCCCGGAAAATGAACGGCCGGCTTGCTTTACAACCCCCTCTTTCTGGGGCTGAATCGCAGCGAAAGTTGGTCATGAAGCCAACGGTCGCCAGAACAACGCGCCCAAAGCGGCGCATAAGGGAGGAACCCGGATCATGTCGCTTTCGGCAATGCTGAAGCTTGCGCCCGCCGCGGCGCTCGCCACCCTGCTCGCCGCGCCGCCGGCGCTCGCGCAGGACAAGACCGTCGAGCTCAAGCTTTCGCACTGGGTGCCGCCGACGCATCCGCTGCAGAAGGCAATGGAGGAATGGGGCTCATCGGTCGAGAAGGCCTCGGGCGGCACGATCAAGTTCAAGATCTTCCCGTCGCAGCAGCTTGGCAAGGCGTTCGACCATTACGACATGGCGCGCGACGGGATCGCCGACTTCACCTACGTCAATCCGGGCTATCAGCCCGGCCGCTTCCCGATCATCGCCGCCGGCGAACTGCCGTTCCTGGTCGGCGACGCCAAGGGCGGCATCCGCGCGATCGACGCCTGGTATCGCAAGTATGCCGGCAAGGAGATGAAGGACGTCAAATACTGCTTCTCCTTCATTCTCGACCCGCTGACCTGGCACTCCAAGAACAAGAAAATCACGGTGCCGGGCGACATCAAGGGCATGAAGGTGCGCCCGTCGCAGGGCACGGTCGCCGCATGGGTGACGTTGCTCGGCGGCACCAACGTGCAGGCGAGCGCCACCGAAGTCCGCGATGTGATCGAGAAGGGCGTCGCCGAGGCGGTGACGTTCCCGTGGGGATCGGTGCCGCTGCTCGGCGTCGACAAGGTCACCAAGTACCACATGGACGCGCCGCTCCACACCGTGACCTTCCAGTGGCTGATGAGCCCGAAGACCTACGCTTCGCTGTCGGCAGCGCAGAAGAAGGTGATCGACGACCACTGCACCAACGACTGGGCGGCGAAGTTTGCGAGTCCGTGGGCGGACTACGAACGCGCCGGGCTCGAGAAGGTCAAGGCGCTGCCGGGGCACGAGGTTTACAAGATCACCGACGCCCAGCTCGACGAATGGAAGAAGTCGGCCGAACCGCTTCGCACCAAATGGGCGGACGACGTCAAGAAAGCCGGCGGCGATGCCGATGCGATCTGGAAAGAGCTGACGGCGTCGCTCGCGCAATACAAGGCGGGCTTCTGATGAGCAGGTTCGACCGGCCTCACGGGCCGGTCGACTTCCAGGCCCATTGAGTTGACGGCGGCGGAAACCATCCGCTGCCGTCATCGTGTCGAAATGGACAATGTCCGGCACCTCCCAGCAAACCCGTGAGCCTCAGGCCGGCGCGCCGCCACGGCAGCGTTTCGCCGACCGCTTCATCGACAGCGTCGAGTGGACCGCTGCGGTGTTCGTCGGCGTGGTTGCGGCCGACGTCTTTATCTCGATCATGCTGCGGTATTTCTTCGGCATCTCGATCCCGGACTCGTACGACTTCGGCCGGCTGCTGCTCGGGATCCTGATCTTCTGGGGCATCGGCGCGACCTCATATCGCGGCACGCATATCACCGTCGATCTCCTGTGGGCGAATGTCGGACCCGTGTGGCAGCGCGCGATCGACGTGTTCGCAACGCTGGTGCTGCTGTTCGTCGTCATCGTCCACACCTGGACGCTCTACGACAAAGTCGTGGCTACCCGCGCCGACAATATCCTGACATTCGACCTGCGGCTGCCGGCCTGGCCGTTCTTCGCCATTGCCTGGGTCGGCGACGCCGCAGCCGTCATCCTGATCTCGGTGCGCGCCTACCGGTTGCTGTTTCATCCGGAACGGCTCGCCCCGCCGTCTGTTCAGGCGGTCGAATGAGCGTGCAGCAATGAGCGGGGATACCGTCACCATCATCGGCTTCGTGGTGCTGTTCGTGCTGATGCTGCTACGCGTGCCGGTCGGCATGGCGATGGGCCTCGTCGGCGTCGGCGGCTTCGCCTACATCGTCGGCGGCGCTCCGGCGTTGAAGAACGTCGGCCACACCACGGCGCGGACCGTCACCGACTACAATTTCGCGGTCATACCGCTGTTTCTGCTGATGGGCTCGTTCGCCACCACCTCGGGCATGAGCCGCGAGCTGTTCCGCGCCGCCAACGCCTTCCTCGGCCATCTGCGCGGCGGGCTGGGCATCGCCACCATCGCGGCCTGCGGCGGCTTTGCCGCGATCTGCGGCTCGTCGGTGGCGACCGCGGCGACCTTCTCACGCGTCGCCTATCCGGAGATGCGCCGCTTCGGCTATCCGCAAAGCTTCGCCACCGGCGTCATCGCCGCAGGCGGCACGCTCGGCATCATGATCCCGCCGTCGACCGTGCTGGCAATCTACGGCCTGATCACCGAGCAGGACGTCGGCAAGCTGTTCGTCGCCGGCATCCTGCCTGGCGTTCTCGCGGTCACCATGTACATGCTCACGATCACGCTGATCGGCGTGGCGAAACCCGGATTTCTGCCGGAAGGCCAGCGCACCACCTGGGCCGAGCGCCGCTCGGCGCTGCGCGACGTGTGGGCGACGCTGCTGCTGTTCGCCTTCGTGATCGGCGGCCTCTACGGCGGACTTTTCACCGCGACCGAAGCGGCCGGCGCGGGCGCGGGCGGCGCGTTCCTGATCGGGCTCGCGCGCGGGCGGCTGTCGCGCGCCGACATCATGCGCTCGCTGCTCGAAACCACGCGTACCACCGCCGCGGTGTTCACCGTGCTGATCGGCGCGCTGCTGTTCGGTTATTTCCTGACCGTGACGCAGACGCCGCAGAAGGTGACCGAACTGCTCACCGGACTCGGAATCGGCAAGTACGGCGTGCTGGCGCTGATCATGCTGATGTATCTGGTGCTCGGATGCCTCATGGACGCGCTGGCCATGATCATCCTCACCGTGCCGATCGTGTTCCCGGTCATCAAGGAGCTGGGGTTCGACCCGATCTGGTTCGGCGTCATCATCGTGATGACGGTGGAACTCGGCCTGATCCATCCGCCGGTCGGCATGAACATCTTCGTCATAAAAAGCGTGATCGAAGACGTGAAGATGTCGACCATGTTCTATGGCGTGATGCCGTTCATCGTCACCGACCTGCTGCGCCTCGTCATCCTGATCGTCTTCCCGATCATCGCACTGTGGCTGCCTTCGCGCATGTGACTGAACCAAAGGAGCGTGTCATGACCAAAGCAGTGTTCGCACTTGTCGCCGCATTCCTATTGGCGACGTCGCCGGCTCTCGCCGACGCCAAGCTCGAGGCCAACAAGAAGGCGGTGGTGGAGTTCTACGACCTCGGCATCAACAAAAAGGATTTCGAGGCGGCGTCACGCCACTTCGGCCCGCGTTACATCCAGCACAATCCCGGCGCGGCCGACGGGATCGAGGGCTTCAAGCAGTTCGTCGCCTTCCTGCGCGACAAGTTCCCGAACTACAAAAGCGAGATCAAGCGCGTGTTCGCCGAAGGCGACTATGTGATCCTGCACGTTCACAATGTGCGCGAGCCCGGCACCCGCGGCCGCGCCATCATCGACATTTTCCGGCTCGAAAACGGCAAGATCGTCGAACACTGGGACGTCGCGCAGGACATCCCCGAAAAGATGCCGCACAACAACGGCATGTTCTGAGGACAATACAAGGCTACTCATCGTTGGGGGCTGTGCTGCAAGGCGCGGCGTGTATGCGGATTCCGCTCTCCCTCGCCCTTGCGAACCCGCTATGATCCGGCCGTATCCCGGAACCAGAGGAACACGATATGGCCTCCCAGCCGCAACGCGCCGAAGTGAAGGACCGCGCCCCGATCGCCGGAGAGGCCTTTCTGCGCGCGCTCGCCGACCACGGCATCGACTATTTCTTCGCCAATCCCGGCACCGATTTCGCCCCCGTGGTCGAGGCCTTCAGCCGCGCCAAGCAGTCCAATGCCAAGGTGCCGACGCCCCTGGTGATCCCGCACGAGAACCTCGCGGTCGCCATGGCGCACGGCGCCTACCTGATGACCGGCCGCCCGCAGGCCGTCATGCTGCACGTCAACGTCGGCACCGCGAACGCCATCAACAACATCATCAACCTCAACCGCGACAACGTCCCGCTGATCCTCGCCGCCGGCGGCACGCCGATCACCGAGAAAGGCAAGTTCGGCAGCCGCAACCGCTACATCCACTGGGCGCAGGAGATGTTCGACCAGGCCGGCATGCTGCGCGAAGCCGTGAAGTGGGACTACGAGCTGCGCGTGCCGGAGCAGGTCGGCGACGTGGTGTCGCGCGCCTATGAGGTGACCATGACGAGCCCGCGCGGCCCGGTCTATCTGGTGCTGCCCCGCGAGCCGCTCGCCGCCCCGCTGTCCGAGCCGATCGGCCCGGTGAAGCCGCGCAGCATTCCGGCGCCGCCGCATCCCGATCCGCAGCGCATCGCGACGCTCGCCGAATGGGTCGCCGCCGCCGAGAAACCGATGATCATCGTCACCACGGTCGCGGAGGACGCGGTCGCGCCGCTCGGCCGGCTGGCCGAGAAGTACGCGATCCCGGTGGTCACGCAGCGGCAACGCACCGTGTGCCTGCCGTCGAGCCATCCGATGCACATGGGCTTCGACCCGCAGGGCTTCATCCAGGAGGCCGACCTCGCGATCGTCATCGAGGCCGACGTGCCCTACATCCCGGGCGAGCAGCCGCCGAAGCCCGATTGCAAGTTCGCCACCATCGGCGAGGACCCGGTGTTCGCCCGCTATCCGATGCGGAGCTTCCCGAGCGATCTCGCCATCACCGCAACCGCGACCAGCGCGGTGCTGGCGCTCGAAGCCGCGCTTGCAAAGCTCAGCGTCAACGACGCGCGCGTCAGCGCCCGCCGCATCCGCGTCACCGATCACAGGAAGAAGCGGGCCGAGCAGCTCGCCAAGGTCTCGGCGGCGCCGACCGGCGACAAGATCACGCCCGCCTATCTCAGCCGCGTGATCGGCGAGGTGGTCGGCACCGACGCCGTCATCTTCAACGAATACACGCTGATGCAGGATCACTGCCCGCGCGAGAAACCCGGTACGTTTTACGGCCTCTCGCCCGCGGGCGGGCTCGGCTGGGGGCTCGGCGCTGCGTTGGGCGCCAAGCTTGCGGCGCCCGAGAAGCTGGTCGTCGCGGTGCTCGGCGACGGCGCCTACATGTTCAACAATCCGGTGGTGGGCCACTGGGTCGCCGAAACCCACAAGCTGCCGATCCTGTCGATCATCTTCAACAACAGCCGCTACGGCGCGGTGCGCGGCGCGACGCTGTCGATGTTCAAGGACGGCGTCGCCGGGGAGGACGACGGGCGCTTCATGGCCGACCTCAACCCCAGCCCGCCGTTCGAGGCGGTGGTGGCGGCGCAGGGCGGCCACGGCGAGCGCGTCGAGAAGGCCGCGGACTTGCCGGCCGCGCTGCAGCGCGCGCGCGACGTGGTGGTCAAGGAGAAGCGCCAGGCGTTGCTGAACGTCATCTGCCCGTATTGACACCGCTCCCGTGCCCCGGGCGCAGCGCAGCACCATAGCGCGCGAAGACGCGCGTAAACGCGCTTATGGTGGTGCGCTGCAGACCCGGGGCCGTACCAAACACCGCCTTTGGAACGGTCCCGGATCAGCCATAGCGCGTGTCGAAGACGCGCGTGAACGCGCTTATGGCACCGTTCGCTTCGCTCACGCTGCACCGCATCCGGGACACGCGCGGAAGCACCTCTGCAAAACACCCCTCGACAAATCCCCCCACCGCTTTAAGAAAGCGGCAGCATTGGGAGAACCACCGACATGATGCGAGTTGACGCCTACACCCATTTCATTCCGACGCGCTTCTTCAAGGAGGTGATGTCCGCGGGCAATCACAAGGACATCGGCAAGCGCATGATGGGCGTGCCGTCGATCTACGACGTCAATGTCCGTCTCAAGGTGGTCGACAAGTTCAAGGACTACGCGCAGATCCTGTCCTACCCGATGCCGCCCTTCGAGCTGATGACCAAGAATCCGAAGGAGACCGAGGAGTACGCCAAGATCGTCAATGACGGCTTCGCCGAGCTCTGCAAGAAGCACCCCGACCACTTCCCCGGCTGGGTGGCGCAGGCGCCGATGTTCGCCCCCGACGCGGGCGTCCGCGAAGCCGCGCGCGCGATGAAGATGGGCGCGCTCGGCGTGCAGATCTACACCAACGTCGCCGGCAAGCCGATCGACCATCCGGACTTCGAGCCGTTCTGGAAGGCGATGAACAAGACCGAAACGCCGATCTGGATGCATCCCTCGCGCACCGCGGCGTTCTCCGATTATGCCTCGGAGCCGAAGTCGAAGTACGAAATCTGGTGGACGCTCGGCTGGTCCTACGAGACGGCCGCGGCGATGTCGCGGCTGGTGTTCTCCAAAATCCTCGACAAGTATCCGAAGCTCAAGATCATCACCCACCACATGGGCGGCATCGTGCCGATGCTCGAAGGCCGCATCGGTCCCGGCTGGGACCAGATCGGCGCGCGCACCTCCGACGAGGACTATCAGAAGCTGAAGAAGTCGCTGAAGAAGCGGCCGCTCAATTACTTCAAGGAAAACTTCTATACCGACACCGCGGTGTTCGGCGGCAAGCCCGCGACCGAGTGCGGCCTCGCTTTCTATCCGACCGAGAAGATCGTGTTCGCCTCGGACTGCCCGTTCGATCCGGAGAAGGGCACCTACTACATCCGCGAGACGCTGAAGATCCTCGACAGCATCGACATGTCGAAGAAGAAGCGCCGCGCGATCATGTACGGCAACCTGGAAGAGATCACCGGCCGGACTTTGGTGAAATAGCTGACGCCATCGCAGGCGCAACAAGCGAAATGGCCGGGCAATGCCCGGCCATTTTTCTTTTGGAGCAAGCCCGCTCGCTATTCCTTCAACGGCGTCGGATTCTCCGCCGGCGGCTCGATGCCGAACGTGCCCGCCGTCATGCACGTCATCGAGAAGCTGCCCGTCGTTGCGACCAGCGCCACCAGGCTTTCGAGCCCCATGGTCTTTTCCGCGGCGGCGTAGGTCTCGGCGGTCAGGCTCTTGTTCGCCAGGATCTCACGCGGCACCGTGTAGCAGGTCTTCTCCCGCGCATCGGGCAGGTCCGGCGTCTTGCCGGAGTTGATCGCATCGATGACCGCCTGGCTGAGGCCGGCGGTGAGCGAGGCACGCACCTGCGCGAACCACGGATACTTGGCGTTCCAGTGCCGCGCGATCACGAGGTTCGCCACCTGCTGCTCGCGTTTCGACAGCGGCCCAGCGGCCAGCGTGCCCCGCAGGTTCTGCGCCGCTTCGAACAGCTTCGGCAGCCGGATATAGGCGTAGTACGGCCCGCCCACCGGTCCCCCGGCGTTCTTCGCGGCGTCATAGACGCGCCCCTGGTCGGCGTTCATCTCGGCGCGGTCGATCAGCTTGATGCGTGCCATGCGTTTTCCTCACCCCTGATTTGTTTTGCGGGCGAAGGCTAGCATCGGGCCGAGTTTCACGCGAGCCGCCCAGGCCTCCGTCCCGATCCGGCGCAGTCTGCGCGAAATCCATCTTGAAATCGGATGGCCGCGCGGATACCTAACGTGCCTCCCCCGACGACTTGCGGGTTGCAGCGCGCGAGCGCCGGTAGCCCCCATGCTCCCAACCCTGCTCATCCACCCCCAAACCTCCACCCCCGAGCTTCACATCAACGTGGTACCGAATGGGCTTCAAATATCCTGAGCTTCAAGACCGTCAACAGGCCGCGGCAGCGGCCCGGAAAGCGATGCTGGAAAAATACAAGGCGGCAACGACCGACCACGCCGCCATCGCCGAGCGGGAAGCGACCCGCGCCGCCGTAGCCGCCGCCCGTGAAACCCGCGCCGCCGAGCGCGAGGCCGCGCGAAAGGCGCGCGAGGCCGAGCTTGCGGCTCAAGCCGCCCGCGAGGCCGAGCTCAAGGCGCAAGCCGAACGCGAAGCCGCCGAGGCTGCGGCTCGCAAGGCCGAAGAAGAGGCCGCGCTGGAAGCCGAGTTGCTCGCGGAGCAAAAGGCCGCGCGTGACGCGCGCTATGCGGCACGCAAGTCGGCTGTGAAGAAGAAGCGCCGCCGCGGGTATTGACCGGGGCGCCTGCCAAAAAAGTTGCAACCATCGGTACTCGCTTACGGCGAGACATCGGAATTTGGTTCGCGTCGGCATCGATGCTGGATATCCTCAGGCATTCGCGGAGCAGCGAGCCGGGGTCCATGCATGGCTTCCGAACGCACGGATGTCTGGGCGAGCGGCGACGTCTACGAGCCGTATGTCGGCCGCTGGAGCCGGCTGGTGGCCCGCGAGTTCCTGACGTGGCTCGGCGTTGCATCGGGCAAGGACTGGCTCGATGTCGGCTGCGGAACCGGCGCACTGTCCCAGGCCGTTCTGAATAGCGCGGCGCCACGCAGCGTGACGGGCATCGATCCCTCGGACGGTTTCGTTGCCTACGCGCGTCATCACGTGGCCGATCCGCGCGCGAGCTTCCAGGTTGGAGATGCGCAGGCGATCCCGGTCACGGACGCGGGCTTCGACGCAGCGGTATCCGGTCTGGTGATCAACTTCGTCCCCGACCAGCCCAAAGCCATTGGCGAGATGAAGCGCGCGACGCGCCCGGGCGGAACCGTTGCGGCCTATGTGTGGGACTACGCCGGCGAGATGCAGATGATGCGTCATTTTTGGGACGCCGCGGTCAGCCTCAACCCGGATGCGGTCAAGCTCGACGAGGGCCGGCGGTTTCCCGTGTGCGAGCCAAAACCCCTGGCGAGCCTGTTCGAGAACGCCGGGCTGAAATCCGTCGAGGTCCGTGCGATCGATACGCCGACAGTGTTTAAAAATTTCGACGATTACTGGACGCCCTTCCTCGGCGGACAGGCGCCTGCGCCGGGATACTGCATATCGCTGTCCGAAGACCGAAGGGCCGCATTGCGCGAGCGAATCCGCGCGAACCTGCCGATCAAGAGCGACGGCAGCATTGATTTGATGGCGCGCGCATGGGCCGTGCGGGCCACTGTACCCTGACTGAATCATGACCGCCGCGTGGCGCGCCGCGCCGAAATCGTGGCGCACCCTCCGCGATTTTTCTTGCCGCAATTTTCGTCCGTGCGGCAGCCCGACGCAGCGACAACCTGTCCGCGAACCAGGTTCTTCCCGTGCTGTTTGATTTCGAGGGGGCGCAATCTGCATCGGGAGGATTGCAATGGTTCTTGTCGTCTTCGCGGTCCTGGCGATCATCGGCCAGGTGTTGAACGTGTTTCTGTGCCTCGCGCTCGACCAGATTTTCTCGCCGGCGGTCGGCGGCACGGCGTTTGTCCTTGGCTACATGCTGGTGTTCGCCGGGGCGTGGCTTTTGTCGGTTTTCATTGTCGAGCGGTGGCTCGGACAGGCGGCCGGCGAGCAACGCCCGCAACAGCACGTCGAGCAGCGCCCGCGTCAGAACGTGCTGCAGACCAGCGCGCGATAGCGCGGCGAACTCCGCGGTCCCGGCCTCGTGATTTGGCGAATGGGGCGGATTGCACGACGCAATCCGCCCTTCTCGTTCGCGCGGCGCGGCCCGCGGATGCCCGCGGTATCCGGACACCCCGCCGTGTTCCCGCCATCCGGTCCCGGTCCTATGCGCTCCCTCTGAGCTGATCTAAGTTGCCGGCACAGCCCGCCGTCATTGGTGCGGCGCTCGCCGAACGACAGGAGCAGCCATGCGGGTTGCATTGACGCGTCTGATGTCCACTGCCCTGCTAGGCTCGACCTTTCTTGTTGTTCCACCTGTCACGCCGGCCGACGCGGCCGGCTGGGCGTCGGTTCACCGCTATGTGCGCAAGACCGGAAATTGCGGCGGCGGACGCGAAGTGCTCGCTTCGTACTACGGTTCCGGCCATCGCACCGCGAGTGGCGAGCGGTTCAACCCGCATGGGCTGACCGCCGCCTCCCATGACTACGCGCTCGGCTCGGTCGTCAGCATCACCAATCCGCACAATGGACGTTCGTGCTCGGTGCGGATCAACGACCGTGGACCCCACGGCACCGCCCGCAGGATGGGCGCGAAGCTCGACCTGGCACTGGGCGCCGCGCGCTGTCTCGGGATGCGAGGGACGCAATACGTTTGCGCGCCGTGAGGCGCACGACAGGCGGCAGGCCGGTGGAGGAACAGAAATCGGGGTGTCCGCAAAGCGTGGGATTCGCCTCACCCGCGCATGAAACTGCCTTCGCCCTCTGCTACCGTCCGCCCTCATGGACGACGTGCGTTCCCTCCCCGACACAGCCGACCCGCCGCAGGAGCCCGCCGAGCGGCCGTCGCCGGTCATGGTGCAATACCTGGAGATCAAGACCGCCAATCCGGACAGTCTGCTGTTCTACCGGATGGGCGATTTCTACGAGCTGTTCTTCGAGGATGCCGAGATCGCGAGCCGCGCGCTCGGCATCGTGCTCACCAAGCGCGGCAAGCATCTCGGCCGCGACATTCCGATGTGCGGCGTGCCGGTTCACCGTTCCGACGAATACCTGCACCGCCTGATCGCGCAGGGCCATCGCGTCGCCGTATGCGAGCAGCTCGAGGATCCCGCGGAGGCGAAGAAGCGCGGCTCCAAGAGCGTGGTGCGGCGCGACGTGATCCGCCTGGTGACGCCCGGCACGCTCACCGAAGACACGCTGCTCGATGCCAGGCGCAACAACTACCTGGTGGCGCTCGCGCGCGCGCGGGCATCGGCGGTGGACGCGGCGAGCCATTTTGCACTGGCCTGGATCGACATCTCCACCGGCGAGTTCCGTATCGCCGAATGCGATCGTTCAGGTCTGCCGGCGGAGATCGCACGGCTGGAGGCCTCCGAGATCATCGTCTCCGACGCGCTGTGGTCCGACCCCGAGCTTGCTCCGTATCTGCGCACGCTGCCCGCGGTGGTGCCGGTGACGCGCGACGTGTTCGACGGCGCCACCGCCGAGCGGCGGCTGTCGGATTATTTCGCGGTGGCGACCAGCGAGGCGTTCGGCGCGCTGACGCGGCTGGAGCTTGCCGCGGCGGCGGCCTGCGTCACCTATGTCGAGCGCACGCAGCTCGGCAAACGGCCGCCGCTGTCGCCGCCGGTGCGGGAGGCGCAGGGCGCGACGCTGTCGATCGACCAGGCGACGCGCGCCAACCTCGAGCTCACCCGCACGCTCGGCGGCGAGCGACGCGGCTCCCTCCTTGCCGCCATCGACCGCACCGTGACGGCGGCTGGCTCACGGCTGCTGGCGCAGCGGCTCGCCGCGCCGCTGACCGATCCGACGAGGATCGCGCAACGGCTCGACACCGTCGCGGCGTTTGCCGAGGACGCGGCCGCGCGGCAGGAGACCCGCGCGCTGCTCAACGCCGCGCCCGACATGGCGCGCGCGCTGTCGCGTCTCGTGGTCGGCCGCGGCGGCCCGCGCGACCTCGCCGCGGTTCGTGACGGCATCGCGGCGGCGGAGGCGCTGGCGGCGCGGCTGACGGCGTTCGGTGACGAAATCCGCCGAAATGAGTGCCGTCAACGTGGCGCTGCTCGCACCCGAACCCGCTCTCAAAGACACGATCGATGCGGCGCTCGCGCCCGAATTGCCGCTGTTCAAGCGCGACGGCGGCTTCGTGCGCGAGGGCTATCTGCCGGCGCTCGACGAGGCGCGCAGCCTGCGCGACGACACGCGACAGGTGATCGCCGGCTTGCAGGCGCGCTACGCCGACGACACCGGCGTCAAGTCGCTGAAGATCAAGCACAACAACGTGCTGGGCTATTTCGTCGACGTCACCGCCCAGCACGGCGAAAAGCTGATGGCCGCGCCGCTGAACTCAACCTTCATCCACCGCCAGACCACCGCCGGCCAGGTGCGTTTCACCACCACCGAGCTCGGCGGGCTCGAAGCAAAAATCGCCAACGCCGCCGACCGCGCGCTCAGCATGGAGCTCGAGGTCTTCGAGGAGTTGAACGCGGCCGTGGTGGCTGCGAGCGAGCCGATCAAGGCGGCCGCCGAAGCGCTGGCGATCCTCGACGTCTCCAGCGCGCTGGCGACGCTGGCCGTCGAACGCTCGTATGTCCGGCCCGAGATCGACCGCTCGCTCGACTTCGCGATCGAAGGCGCACGACATCCCGTGGTCGAGCAGGCCATCAGCGAGCCGTTCGTCGCCAACGACTGCGACCTGTCGCCGCCGAAAGGCGCGAAGGCCGGACGGATCTGGCTGCTCACCGGCCCGAACATGGCCGGCAAGTCGACGTTTCTGCGCCAGAATGCGCTGATCGCCGTCCTCGCCCAGATGGGCGGCTTCGTGCCGGCGAAGCAGGCCAGGATCGGCGTGGTCGACAAGCTGTTCTCGCGGGTCGGCGCCGCCGACGATCTGGCGCGCGGACGTTCGACCTTCATGGTCGAGATGGTCGAGACTGCGGCCATTCTCAATCAGGCCGGCGAGCGCTCGCTGGTGATCCTTGATGAAATCGGCCGAGGCACCGCGACCTTCGACGGCCTGTCGATCGCCTGGGCGGCGATCGAGCACCTGCACGAGCAGAACCGCTGCCGTGCGCTGTTTGCGACCCATTTCCACGAGCTCACCGTGCTCTCGACCAAGCTCGCGCGGCTGCACAACGCCACCGTCCGCGTGAAGGAATGGGAGGGCGAAGTCGTATTCCTCCACGAGGTCGTGCCCGGCTCGGCCGACCGCTCCTACGGCATCCAGGTTGCGAAGCTGGCCGGCCTGCCGCCGGGCGTCATCGAGCGCGCCAAGGTGGTGCTCGCCATGCTCGAAGCCGAGGACCGCGCGACGCCCCGCGGTTTCGAGGACCTTCCGCTGTTCGCGGCCCCCGTGAAGCCTGCGGCGCCCGATCCCCGGCAAAGCGCGCTGGATACGCTTCTGGCCGCGCTGCAGGCCATCAATCCGGACGAAATGTCGCCGCGCGAGGCGCTTGAGGCGCTTTATGCGCTCAAGCAAAAATCGCAGACTAGGCCTTAGCTCAGCCCCGGCTCAGACGTCGGCTTGGGCGCTGGATTGGGCGCTGGATTGGGCCGCGTGGTAGGCTGAACAATCGCGGCACCCAGCCGCGAACGAAGAAAATTCGAGGAAACGATGAGGACGACGTTCCGCGCGCTCGCGTTGTTCGGACTGTTCACCGCAAGCTTCGTTACAGGTCTCGCGGCAAATCCGGCCGCGGCGCAGTCCTATCCCAATCGCACCGTCACGATCGTCGTGACATCGGCCGCCGGCGGCCTGACCGACGTCTTGACGCGCGCCATCGGCCAGCGGCTCTCGCAGATGTGGAACCAGGGCGTCGTCATCGAGAACAAAGGCGGCGCCGGTCATACGTTCGCGGCCGCAGCCGTCAAATCGGCGCCGCTCGACGGTTACACGCTGCTCGCGACCGAAACCGGCATGTTCACGATGCAGCCGTTCCTGCATGCCAAGGGCAAGCTCAACTACGACCCGGTCAATGATTTCGTGCCGGTCGCGGGCTATGCCTCAATCCCGATGGCGCTCCTGGCGAGTCCCAACCTGCCCGCCAGGTCCATCGCCGAGGTGATTGCGCTCGCCAGGGAAAAACCCGGCACGCTGAGCTACGGCACTGCGGGCCTCGGCACCGCGCCGCATATGGGCGCGCTGCTGTTTGCGAGCATGGCCGGGCTGAAGCTCACGCCGATTCATTACCGGGGCGCGAGCCCGGCGCTGAACGACGTCATTGCCGGTCACATCAACATGATCACGATGGGCCCGTCTATTGCTCTGCCGACCGTGAAGGCCGGCAAGCTCAACATGCTGGGCTTCGGCAGCCTGAAGCGGATGCCGCAATTCCCGGACGTGCCGGCCATCGCCGAAACCGTGCCAGGCTACGACGCGAGCGTGTCGTTCGGTCTGTTCGCGCCCGCGGGAACGCCCCCGGATATCGTCGCCAGGATCAACGCCGACGTGCAGAAGATCATCGGCGATGCGGACTTCCGCGCGCGGTTCCTCGAACCGCAGGTGGTGCAGCCGTTGCCCGGACCCCGCGAAGCCTTCGGCGCCTACCTGCAGGCGGAAGCCGCCAAGTGGTCGAAGATCATCGGCGAGGCCAAGATCCAGATCGAATGACCGGCGCGCGCACCATGTCCCTCCGGCTTCCGGCACTGGCATTGGTGTCCTCGCCGGAGCAGTTTGCCGACTTCATCAGGCGCGACAGCGAAAAATGGTCGAAGGTGCTGCGCGAGGCCAATATCCGGATCGATTAGCCGTCAGCGAGGGAGCAACACGATGAAGCTGAATGCCTTTGGCACGATAACAGTGATGGCCTGGGTTCTGGCGGCGGCTCCGGCCCAGGCCCAGTCCTATCCGTCGCGCACCGTCACATTCGTCGTCACCGCGGCGGCCGGCGGCGTCACCGACACGGTGGCGCGCGCGCTAGGCCAGCGGCTGTCCGAGAAATGGGGACAGCAGATCGTCATCGAGAACAAGGGCGGCGGCGCTCACATCGTGGGCGCGCAGCAGGTGGCGAACGCCGCCCCCGACGGCCACACGGTGATGCTCGCGGAAGCGGGAACCTTCGTCATCAATCCCAATCTCTATCCCAAGGACAAGCTGCCGCTCGACGTCGAGAAAGACTTCGTGCTCGTCACTGGCCTGGTCCGTATCCATCATTCGGTGATGGTCGCGCCCACCATGCCGGTGAACAGCGTGACGGAACTGATCGCGCTCGCCAGGCAGAAGCCCGGTGAAATCAGCTACGGCACCGCCGGCGTCGGATCCGGCCCCCATGTCAACGTCGTGCGCTTCGAGAACGCCGCCAACGTCAAGCTCAACGCCATCCATTACCGCGGCGCGACGCCCGCCCAGAACGATGTCATGGGCGGCCACACCAACATGATGATGGTCAGCGTCAGCCTCGCGCTGCCGGCGCATCGCGACGGCAAGGTCAAGATGTTGAGCATCGGCAGCGCCAAGCGCCTGCCGCAGCTCCCGGAGTTTCCCACCACCGCGGAAGCCGGCAACCTGCCGGGCTACATCGCAGGCACCTGGTTTGGGCTCGCGGTGACCGCCGGAACGCCACGCCCGATCGTCGACAAGATCAACGCCGACGTCCGCGCGATCCTGGCGGAGCCAGCGTTCAAGGAACGGTTCCTCGACCGGCAGTTCTTCGAGCGGATGGACAGCTCACCGGAAGAATTCAGGGACATGATCCGGACCGAGACGCAGACCTGGGCACGGGTGATCCGCGAGCAGAACCTCGTGATCGGACAGCACTGAACGCCAGATCGCGCTCACGCGCTGCGCCGCGCCAGCGCGCGGCGGCGCAGCGCATAGAGCACGAGATTCCAGACCACCGACACCACCAGCGACAGCACGAGACCGGCCCAGGTGCCGAGCGGCACGGTGGCGAGATGCACCGTGAACAGACACGCGCTGAACCCGACCAGCCCCCACATGGTGTTGGCGATCAGCGCCGCGGTCGCGGGCCCGCCGACGCGCGGCTGGAAGATCAGCATCAGGCTGGTCATGACGATCGGATAGACCGCGAGCAGGCCCGTCACGATCGGCCCGACGCGGCCGCTCAATCCCACGACGGCTGCGACGAGACACGCCACCATGAAGGCGCGCACCGGCACGTCGTACCACTTGCGCACGATCAGCGGCATTTTCACGTGGCGATAGCGGTTGGTCAGCGCGATGCAGACCCCGAACATCGCGAGATTGACCGCGGCCACCGAAACGAAGCTCCACGGCACCTTGCGCAGCAGGAACGCGACCACGAACCAGCTTGCCACCGCGCCGCCGACGCTCAGCACCATGCCGAAGCGCTGGGCCAGCACGATGAAGACCAGCGAAAACACCGCCGTCGCCGCATGCGCCGCGATACTGCCGATCGCGCTCGCGGAAATAAATGCGGAGTCGTGGTCGAGGGCGACAAAGACGTAGGCCGGGCCGGCGGCAATCGGCAGCGTCGCGACCAGCGCGCCGATCGCCGGACCAGCACGTTCGGCGACCATCGCGGCGCCAATGACGAAGCCCGCGGTGACCGCCATTTTCAGAACCAGCGAGAACCAGAACAGAAGATCGGGAGACATGCGCACCGGGCCGGACGCCGTGGGATCTGACGAGCGCCAGACATCGTCAGCTTTAAAGACGCCAATGGCCAGGACATAGGCGAGCAAAGCGACGCCGTCCTTCGGACGCCTATGCCACGGCCATGTGGTAGAAGCTATGATTTAGACTGATATCACACGCGAGAAAGCTTGATATCCACCGGCGGGCCCTTGGCGATGGTCTGATACACCACGCAATAGCGCTCGGTGAGCTTGAGAAGCTGATCGAGCTTGTCCTGCGGCACATCGGTGTCCACGTCGAACCGCAGCCGGATCTGGCGAAAGCCGACCGGCACTTCCTTGTCGACGCCCAGCGTGCCGCGGAAGTCGAGATCGCCTTCGGCCGAGACCGTGGCCGCCTTCAGGGGAATGGCGAGCGCGGTCGAAACCGCCTTCAGCGTCACGCCCGCGCAGGCCACCAGCGCCTCCAGCAGCATGTCGCCCGAGCAAAGTTCCATGCCCGAGCCTCCGGTGGCCGGATGCAACCCGGCGACCGCCAGCGCCCGCCCGGTTTCGACCTTGCAGGCGATGTTGCTGTCGTCGAGCGTGCCCTTGGCCTTCAGCGTGATCAGCGCCGCGCCGGGATCGCTCTTGTAGCGGTCCTTGATCGGCGCCTGCATGGCTCGAAGTTCGGCAGCGTCCATTGTCTTCTCCTTGCAAACGACTTTCGGTCTGGAAGTTTCGGTCACGCCCTAGGCGGGCGTCAGCACGACCCGGCCGATGATCTTTCCGGCACGCAGATCGCTCAGCACCGCGTTGACATCGTCCAGCGGACGCGTCGCGACCGGTACCGGCGGCACGCCGGTGCGCTTGACCAGTTCGATCAATTCCGCGGTCTCGGTCAGGCTGCCGGTATAGGAGCCTTGAATGGAAATCGCCCGCATCGGGAAAGGCGGCAGCGACAGCGTAATCTCGCCGCCATAGAGGCCGACGATGATCAGCTTGCCCGCCTTGGTCAGGCTGTCGAGGCCAAGCCTCGCGGTCGCGCTCGAGCCGACCAGATCGATCACCGCCCAGGCGCCACCCTTGGTCGCCGTGATGATCTGCTGCGCCGCATCGGGCGCGCCGCCGTCGATCACCGCGGAAGCCCCGGCCTTCTTCGCGGCGTCGCGCTTGGCCGGGTCGATGTCGACCACCACCGCGCTGTGCCCGCCCATCGCCTTGTGCAACGCAAGGCACATCAGGCCGAGCCCGCCGGCGCCGATGATCACCACCGGATCGGTGGTCAGCGTCGGACCAACCTTCTTCAGCGCGCTGTAGGTGGTCACGCCCGAGCAGGCGAGCGGCGCGGCGCGCTCGGGCGGGATATTGCCGATGTCGAACAGATAGCGCGGATGCGGCACCATCAGATGCGTGCTGTAGCCGCCAGGGCGAAACACGCCGATGCTGGAGGGCTTGGTGCAGAGCTGCTCGTCGCCGCGCTTGCAGACGGTGCACTCGCCGCAGCCCATCCACGGATCGACCAGCCGGCGGTCGCCGACCTTGACGCCCCGCGCCGCCGGGCCGATCGCAACCACCTCACCGACGTTCTCGTGCCCGAGCGTGGTCGGCAGCTTCATGCCACGGTCGAGAATGCTGAGCTTCTTGCCGCCGCCGAGATCGAAATAGCCGTCGGAGAGATGCAGATCGCTGTGGCAGACGCCGGCGGCCAGCACCTTCAGCAGCACTTCGGTGCCGGCCGGCTTTGGATCGGGCAGTTCGTTGCACTGAAGCGGCGTGCCGCACTCGCAAACCTGAAAGCTACGCATTGGGACGTTCCCGCGTGGAAAGGTCCCTAGTTCTAGCGCATGTCCCGGAAAAGTGGGCACCGGTTTTCCGAAAAGGACATGCGCAAACTCTAGAATCTAGAGCACATCCCGGTTCATCTGAACCGGGATGTGCTCTAGTCATTCCGGCTGAACGAAGCGAGAGCCCGGACAGCGGCCCGGCCATGGTCTTACCACCACATCGCCTGGCCGGCGGCGGCCCGGGTCTCGCGGTCGTCGACCGTCACGGTGCGGTCGAGCGAGCGGTCCAGTGCGGCCAGTATGCGGCGCTTGGCGAAATCGAACGCGGCCGACTGGCGATCGCGCGGACGGGGAAGATCGACAACGATTTCGTCGGCAATGCGGCCCGGACGCGGACGCATCACCACCACGCGGTCGGCGAGCACGATGGCCTCGTCGACGTCGTGGGTCACGTGCACGAGGGTGGGTTTGGAGTCCGCCCACAGCGCCAGGAGATGGTCCTGAAGATCGACTCGGGTGAAGGCGTCCAGCGCCGAGAACGGCTCATCGAGCAGCAGCACCTCCGGCCGCGGCACCAGCGCCCGCGCGATCGCCACGCGCTGCGCCTGCCCGCCGGAAAGCTCGCGCGGCCAGACCCTCGCCTTTTCGGAGAGGCCGACGCGCTCGAGCGCCAGGCCGATGCGCTCGACGCGCTCGCGTTTCGGCCGGTCTTCGATGCCGAAGCCGACATTGTCGGCGACGGACAGCCAGGGCAGCAGACGCGGTTCCTGAAAAATGATGCCGATCTTCTCGTGCGGCCTGGTCACCGGCGCGCCGTCAAGCACCACCCGGCCCTGGCTCGGCGTGTCGAGCCCGGAGATCGCACGCAGCAGCGTGGACTTGCCGCAGCCGGAGCCGCCGATCACCGCGACGATTTCGCCCGGCTCGACCTCGAGCGACACGCTTTCGAGGGCGCGCACGCCATTCGGGTAGGTTTTTCCAACGCGTTCGAGCGTAAGCATGGGACTATCTCCGCACGAACGCGTCTTCCCAGCGCAGGAACGGCGCTGCGGCACTGGCGACGATCCAGTCGGTGGTTTTGCCGATCACGGCAAACGCGACGATGGCGGCGACGATCTGCGCCGGCTTGCCGAGCTGCTGCCCGTCGATCAGCAGAAACCCCAGGCCTTCGGACGCGCCGAGCAATTCGGCGGCGACCACGAACATCCAGCCGAGACCAAGTCCCGAGCGCAGCGCGAGGATATAAGCCGGCAGCACCGCGGGAAGCAGAATGCGGCGGACCATCGCGGTGTCCGACAGGCGAAACGCGCGTCCGACTTCGACCAGCTTGCGGTCGACCGACATGATCGCGCCCATGATGCCGAGATAGACCGGAAAGAACACGCCGACCGAAATGAGCGTGATCTTCGAGCCTTCGAAGATACCGAACCAGAGGATGAACAGCGGCACCCAGGCGATTGACGGGATCGCGCGCAACGCCTGCAAGGTCGGATCGAGCAGCCGCCGCAGCAGCGCCGAATAGCCCGTGATGGCGCCGGCGAGCGTGCCGGCCACCACGCCGATGCAAAAGCCCGCGGCAACGCGCGAACACGTGGCGGACGCATGGCGCTGCAATTCGCCGGCCTGCGCCAGCTCCCAGAAGGTCGCGAAAATCACCGACGGCGGCGGCACCAGCCGGCCGCTCGCGAGCCCCGCCCGCACCGCGAGTTCCCAGAGCGCCGCAGCCACCACCGGCAGCACCAGCCCAAGCAACGGCTTGCCGTAGCGGCCGAGGCGGTCAAACCCCGCCTTGCGCTGTTGCGGCGTTGCCTCTGCGGCGGCGATTGTCATGGGGACAAAGGACATACCAACACCCGATACGAAGCAAGCCTGCCCCCTCCCTACCAAGGGAGGAGGCAGAGCATCTCTTCCGCTCAGTGGGTCAGCGGGACGCGGTCGTCGATCAGCGCGTCGACCGTGGCCTTCACGTTGACGTCCGCCTTGATCACGCCGGCCGCCTGAAGCGCGAGGCCTGCCGCAAGAATCAACTCGTGCTGCGGTGCGCCGATCTTGCTGTGGTTGAGCTCGGTGCGCTCCTTGAGCTGCTTGTCGACCACGGCGTCGGGCAGCTTGGTGACGGCGATGAACACGCGCTTGAGGTCGGCATAGTTGGCGAGCGACTGCTTGCGCGCCTCCTCATAGACCGCGAGCACGCGCTTCACGAGATCCGGATGATCCCTGAGGAACTCTTCGCGCACGTTGAGGATGCCCCAGGTGTTGGCCTCCTTGTTGCGGAAGAACAGCCGCGCGCCGTCCTCGACCTCGGCCTGCGCCATCATCGGGTCGAGACCGGCCCAGGCGTCGACGTCGCCGCGGATCAGCGCGGTCTTGCCGTCGGGATGCTGGAGCAGCACCGGCGTGATGTCCTTTTCGGTGAGCTTCACGCTTTGCAGCGCGCGAACCAGGAAGATGTGCGGATCGGTGCCGCGGGTCACCGCGACGCGCTTGCCCTTGAGGTCCTCGATCTTGCCGATCGTGGTGTCCTTGCGGGTGACGAGCGCGGTCCATTCCGGCCTGGAATAGACGTAGATCGACTTGATCGGGTTTCCGTTGATCTTGGCGACCAGGGCCGCCGAACCCGCGGTCGAGCCGAAGTCGATCGAGCCGGCGTTGAGGAATTCGAGCGCCTTGTTGGAGCCGAGCGCCTGCACCCAGCGAATGCCGATGCCGTCCTTGGCGAATTCCTTTTCCAGAAGGCCCCTGTCCTTCAGCAGCATCGACACCGGGTTGTAGGTCGCCCAGTCGATGTTGATGGTCTTGGGCTTGTCCGCACCGAAGCTCGCCGTCGGCAGCAAGCCCACGAGAAGCACGGACGCCAGCAGGCCGCGCCGGGACCAGAGGGATTTGGATTGGGTCGTCACTGATAACCTCCACACACTGTGCGGCTTTTGGACCGCGGTTCGATGGAGGCGGGCAAAACTATACCCGCCCGTCAGCTTCATGCGACGGGGCGGGCCCCGACCGCTTTAGCTGCATTTGTTAAGCGCCCGCAAGCTGCTCGCTTCAAATCGGCGCTATTCTTCTTTTAAGTGCTAACCCATTGACAGTCAAAGGAAAAATATCTCCTATTCCGGTCTGGAAAGGGAAATTGCTTCCAAGACAGGCAAGTCCTGAAGTGCTGTTGTTTTGCCGTGCGATGCCGTGACAGGCGGCCCGCGCTTCGCTATGCGAAGGACCGATGCTCACGCTCGAAAAGCCCCCCGCTCGCGCCACTCCAGCCTTCGACGAGCGCGAGCTCGTGGCCGAATTGTCCAAGCTTGCCGACGATCATGCGGGCTCCGAGCAGGAACTTCGCCGCGCGGTTGCGCAGCGGATGAAAGGCGTGCTGGCCGCCGGCCGCGCCGATGCCGAGCGGCATCTCCTGAAGGACCGCCAGGGCCGCCGCTGCGCCGAGCGGCTTTGTGCGATGCAGGATGACATCATTCGCATCCTGTTCCAATTCGTGCTCAAGCATCTCTACCCTTCGGAGAACCCTTCCGAGGCCGAGCGCATGGCGATCGTCGCGACCGGCGGCTACGGCCGCGGCCTGATGGCGCCGGGCTCCGACATCGATCTGCTGTTCCTGCTTCCCTACAAGCAGACCGCCTGGGGCGAGTCGGTCGCCGAGGCCATTCTCTACTGCCTCTGGGACCTCGGCCTGAAGGTCGGTCACGCCACCCGCTCGATCGACGAGTGCATCAAGCAGGCCAAGGCGGACATGACGATCCGCACCGCGCTGCTCGAAGCGCGCTTCCTGCTCGGCGACAAGAAACTGTTCGACGAGATGGTGACGCGCTTCGACAAGCAGGTGGTGCAGGGCACCGGGCCGGATTTCGTCGCGGCCAAGCTCACCGAGCGCGAGGAGCGTCACCGCCGCGGCGGCCAGTCGCGCTATCTCGTCGAGCCGAACGTCAAGGACGGCAAGGGAGGCTTGCGCGACCTGCACACCCTGTTCTGGATCGCCAAGTACGTCTATCGCGTCCACGACCTCGAAGAGCTTTCCGGCCTCGGCGTGTTCGAGCCGGACGAATTGCGGCTGTTCCTGCGCTGCGAGGACTTCCTGTGGTCGGTCCGCTGCAACATGCACTTCGTGACCGGCCGCGCCGAGGAGCGGCTTTCGTTCGACATCCAGCGCGAGATCGCGGTGCGGCTCGGCTACACCGAACATCCCGGCATGAAGGACGTCGAGCGCTTCATGAAGCACTACTTCCTGGTCGCGAAAGACGTCGGCGATCTCACCGCGATCCTGTGCTCCGCGCTGGAAGACCAGCAGGCCAAGCCCGCGCCGGTGCTGAGCCGGATGATGGCGAAGCTTCGTCCGCGCGGGCGCCGCGCGCTGCCGGACGCCGAAGGCTTCTTCGACGACAACAACCGCCTGACCATCGCCGGGCCCGAGGTTCTCACGCGCGACCCGCTCAACCTGATCCGCATGTTCCGCCTCGCGCAGCAGAACAACCTGGTGCTGCATCCCGACGCGATGCGGGCCGCGACCAAGTCGCTGCGCCTGATCGACCAGAAACTGCGCCAGAATCCCGAGGCCAACCGGCTGTTTCTGGAAATCCTGACCTCGCATGATGCCGAAATCATCCTGCGCCGGATGAACGAGACCGGCGTGCTCGGCCGCTTTGTCCGCGCCTTCGGCCGCGTCGTCGCGATGATGCAGTTCAACATGTACCATCACTACACGGTGGACGAGCATCTGCTCCGCTGCATCGGCGTGCTGGCGGAAATCGAGCGCGGCACCAATGAGGAATTCACCCTCGCCAACGACCTGATGCGGAAGATCCTGCCCGAGCACCGCACGCTGCTCTACGTGGCGATGTTCCTGCACGATATTGCCAAGGGCCGCATCGAGGACCATTCGATCGCCGGCGCCCGCATCGCCCGCGTGTTCTGCCCGCGGCTCGGCCTGTCGGCGGCCGACACCGACACGGTGGCATGGCTGGTCGAGCAGCACCTCGTGATGTCCACGGTTGCGCAATCGCGCGACCTGTCGGACCGCAAGACCATCGAGAATTTTGCCGCCGTGGTGCAATCGCTCGAGCGCATGAAGCTCCTGACGCTCCTCACCACTGCCGACATCCGCGCGGTCGGTCCCGGCGTGTGGAACGGCTGGAAGGCGCAGCTGCTGCGGACGCTCTACTATGAGACCGAACCCGCGCTGACCGGCGGCTTCTCCGAGGTCAACCGCGCCCAGCGCGTGGCGATGGCCCAGGCCGAGCTCAAGGCGGAGCTCAAGGACTGGCCGGCGGAACGCATCGAGGCCTATTTCGCCCGGCACTATCCGGCCTACTGGCTCAAGGTCGATCTGCCGCATCGTGTTGCACATGCGCGGTTCGTCGACGCGGCCGAAAGCACGAGCAAGACGATGGCGACGACGTTTGCGCTCGACGCCAACCGCGGCGTCACCGAGGTGACCGTGCTTGCGCCCGATCATCCCTGGCTCCTCTCGACGCTGGCCGGCGCCTGCGCCGCGACCGGCGCCAACATCGTCGATGCGCAGATTTTCACGACCACCGACGGCCGCGCGCTCGACACCATCGCGGTGTCGCGCGAATTCGAACAGGACGAGGATGAGGTGCGCCGCGGCGCACGCATCGCCGACACCATCGAGAAGGCGCTCGGCGGCACGCTGAAGCTGCCCGAGGTGGTGGCGCGGCGCTCGACGAGCAAAGGCAGACTCAAGGCGTTCACCATCGAGCCCGAGGTGACGATCAACAACCAGTGGTCCAACCGCTACACGGTGATCGAGGTGATGGGCCTCGACCGGCCGGGCCTGCTCTACGAGCTGACGGCGACGCTGTCGAAGCTCAGCCTCAACATCACCTCGGCGCACGTGGCGACGTTCGGCGAGCGCGTGGTCGACGTGTTCTATGTCACCGATCTGCTGGGCGCGAAGATCGCCTCGCCGACCCGCGAGATGGCGATCAAGCGTTCGCTGCTGCAGCTGTTCGCGCCGGCGGCTTAGGGCCCGACTTCAAGGCGCCGCGCCTTCAGTCTCAAAAAACCAGAGGCGCGAGCGAAACACGCTCATGGCGCCATCCCGTTCGGCGTAGGGACGAACGAGCCAAACAAAAATGGAACCGGTGTCGCGATGCCGAAGCACGGACGCCGATTCCATTTTGTCGGTCAGATCTCGTCCGCGCGGTGCGCGGACGAGACGGAAAGCCGATCAGGCCTTCTTTTTCTTCTTCTTGCCACCCTTCTTGGCGACCTTCTTCTTGGACGCCGCGGCGGCCTTCGAGGTCGTCCCATAGGGGTCGACAGCAGCCTGCAAGAGCTTCGTGGTGTTTTGCTGAGCCGCCACTGCCGGATCTGCCTTCTTCTTGGCGGCGGCATTGGACGTCGTGGTCGTGAAGCAGGCAGCCAGAACGACTGCTGCGAGTAGTGCGGCCTTACGCATGAGATTCCCCAGGCTTGAGCATCCACCGGATCCCCCGGTACGCGGGTATGATGCACAAAATATGTACGATTGGAAATACCTCCGGGGCGAATCTCAACAATCCCGCAACGCCCGCAAACCCAAGCGCCGTCTAAGGTTGCGAGGGGTCGGCCAGGGCGGCTTAACCCCCCCTTAAAGCGGTCCCGATAACTTCAAAACGCACCGCTTTGGCGGGGGTTGCCGGGGCGGTTTTGCGGGACGGGATATGGCTGGGCCGAGGGGCAAGGAACGCCGGGAGCCGGTCTTCGACGCGCCTGCCGCGTCTGAGCCGGAACAAGCGGCTTCTCGCCGCACCCGGTCCGACGGCGACCGGCCGGCCTCGCGGTCCAAAAGCAAATCCGGCGGCAAGTCTGGCGGCAAGTCCCGCGGCAAATCCGCAGGCAAGCACAGCGGCGGCGGCCGGAGCTGGCGGTCGATCACCGGGCGCACGCTCTACTGGGGCGCGGTTGCCGGCCTGTGGCTGGTGATCGCGGTGATCGGCGGCGCGATCTGGGTCGGGGCGCACCTGCCGCCGATCCAGTCGCTGGAAATCCCCAAACGCCCGCCGACCATCAAGATCGTCGACCGCGAGGGCCGCATGCTCGCCACCCGCGGCAACATGGGCGGCTCGGCGGTGCCGCTGAAGAGCCTGCCGAAACACGTGCCGCAGGCCTTCATCGCCATCGAGGACCGCCGGTTCTATTCGCACTACGGCATCGACCCGATCGGCATCGCCCGGGCCTTCACGGCCAACGTGCTGCGGCGCGGCGTGGCGCAGGGCGGCTCGACGCTGACCCAGCAGCTCGCCAAGAACCTGTTCCTGACCCAGGAGCGCACCCTCGCCCGCAAGGTGCAGGAGGTGGCGCTGGCGCTGTGGCTCGAGCACAAGTTCAGCAAGCAGCAGATTCTCGACCTGTATCTCAACCGCGTCTACTTCGGCGCGGGCGCCTACGGCGTCGAGGCCGCGGCCGGGCGCTATTTCAACAAGCCGGCGCAGAAGCTCACCGTCGCCGAGGCGGCGATGCTGGCGGGCCTCGTGCGCTCGCCGTCGCGCCTTGCGCCGAGCCGCAACCCGCAGGGCGCCGAAAAACGCGCCCAGCTCGTGCTGGCGGCGATGGTGGACATGAGGTTCATCACCGACGACGCGGCCAAGATCGCGCTGATCCAGCCCGGCCATGCCGAAAAGCTGCCGGGCTCGGGCTCGATCGGCTATGCCGCCGACTGGATCATGGACACCATCGACGACCTGGTCGGCCGCGTCGAACAGGACATCGTCGTCGAAGCCTCGATCGATCCAGTGCTGCAGGCGGCGGCCGAGGGCGCGCTGGTCGAGGAGCTTACCAAGCACGGCCAGAAGGCCGGCGTCGGCCAGGGCGCGATGGTGGCGATGTCGCCCGACGGCGCAGTGCTGGCGCTGGTCGGCGGCAGGAACTACGCCGAAAGCCAGTTCAACCGCGCGGTGGCGGCCAAGCGCCAGCCGGGCTCGGCGTTCAAGCCGTTCGTCTATCTCACCGCGCTGGAGCGCGGGCTCACGCCGGACACGGTGCGCGACGACAAGCCGATCTCGATCAAGGGCTGGCGCCCGGAGAACTACACCCATGAATACTTCGGCGCGGTGACGCTGAGCCGCGCGCTTGCGATGTCGCTCAACACGGTGTCGGTGCGGCTGACCATGGAGGTCGGTGCGGCATCCGTGGTGCGCACCGCGCACCGGCTCGGCATCGCCTCCAAGCTCGAGCCGAACGCCTCGATCTCGCTCGGCACCTCGGAGGTGTCGGTGCTGGAGCTGGTGAGCGCCTATGCGCCGTTCGCCAATGGCGGCATGGCGGTGACGCCGCACATTGTTCAGAGGGTCAAAACGGTCGGCGGCAGGCTTCTCTACGAGCGCAAGCCGGACCGGCTCGGGCGCATCGTCGAGCCCGGCATCGTCGCGATGATGAATTCTATGATGCAGGAGACGCTCACCTCCGGCACCGCGCGCAAGGCCGAATTGCCGGGCTGGCCGGCGGCGGGCAAGACCGGCACGTCGCAGGAATTCCGCGACGCCTGGTTCATCGGCTACACCGGCCATCTCGTCACCGGCGTCTGGCTCGGCAATGACGACTCCACGCCGACCCGGAAGATCACCGGCGGCGGACTGCCGGTCGATATCTGGAGCCGGTTCATGCGCACCGCGCATCAGGGCGTGCCGGTCGCGGCTTTGCCCGGCGCAGGCGGCGGCTTCGTGACCGCCGGCTTTGCACCTCCCGCGCGCGTGCAACCGGGGTCGGCGGCGCAGCGCGAAACCCAGGTGCGGCCGGTCTCTGAAGGCGGCATCGACACGTGGCTGATCGACCGCCTGTTCGGCCGGCGTTAGCTCACCGGATCGTGCTGCTTAGTGCGGCGCGCCGTAGACGCGGATATCGCGGCTGAACCACCACAGCAGCATGAGAGCCCGCCTGCGACCAGGAACGCGATCGCCAGCGGCCACGCGGTCGAACCGAGCGCATGGCCGACGATCGCGCCGACCAGCGCAGACAATATCTGGCTGCTGAAGCCCACCAGCGATGACGCGGCTCCCGCGCGGTCCGGAAACGGCAGCAGCGCGCCGGCCTGCGATTGCGGCAGGCTCATGCCCATGCCGAACACGTAGAGCGTCACCGCCGCGATCACGCCTTCGGCGCGGTGCGGGCCGAAGGCGAGCAGCAGCACCATCACGAGCCCGCTAAGCGCCATCGCGGCGGTGCCGATGCCCATCACCTGGCCGCTGCCCCAGCGCATCACGAAGCGCGCCGCAACCGCGGTGCCGGCGAGATAGCCGCACGCGGATACCGCGAAGGCCAGGCCGAACGCCATCGCCGAATAGCCGTAGATGTCCTGCACCACGAAGGCGGAGGCGGAGATCCAGGCGAACAAGCCGCACAGGCAGCACGCCACGATGCCGAGATGGCAGACGAACGAGGGATTGCCGAGAAAGCGGCGATAGGACCGCAATGTCGAGCCAATCGACACCGGTTCGGGCGCGCGCTGGCGCAGCGTCTCCGGCAGCAGGAACCAGATCATCAGCCATCCCACGGCGCCGAAGCAGAACAGCGCCACGAAGTTCGAGCGCCAGCCGAACAGGGTTTCGAAAACGCCGCCGAGCAATGGCGCCACCAGCGGCGCAAGCGCCATAATCGCGGCCATGCGCGACATCTCGTGGCCGATGCGCGAGCCCTCGAACATGTCGCGCACCACCGCGCGGGCAAGCACGATGGCGCCGGATGCGCCGACCGCCTGCAAAAGGCGCGCGGCGATCAAGGTCTCGATCGAGAATGCGAACGCGCAGGCAATCGAGGCGACGAGATAGAGGCCGAGCGCCGCGAGCAGCACCGGGCGGCGGCCGTGACGGTCCGACAGCGGGCCGTAGAGCACCTGCGCGCAGGCGAAGCCGATCAGATAGAACGAGATCGTGAGCTGCACCTGCGAGGCCGGCGCGCCGAGGATACGGCCGATCGACGGCAGCGACGCGAGATACATGTCGACTGAAAGCGGGCCTAAGCCGGTCAGCAGGGCAAGCAGGACAGTCAACGCAAAGGAGCCGGGACGAAGCATTGGCAATTCCAGTAGCATGCCGGAGGCAGAAGCCACTATCGTTGTGCAAGCAAAGCCAGGGCCAAAAAAATCGCAGCCCGATCAAAGGAAACGTTCAATGACAAGACTTTTCGCGCCGCTGGCGCTGTTGGCGCTTCTGCTCTCGAGCCTGAACGCCGCCGCGCAATCCTTCCCCAGCCGCACGGTGACGATCGTTTCGTCAACCCCGCCCGGTGCGCTCAACGACGTTCTCGCGCGCGCGGTCAGCCAGCGCCTGTCGGAGAAATGGGGCCAGCCGATCGTCATCGACAACCGGCCCGGCGCCGCCTACGCCATCGCCGCGACATCCGTCATACGCGCCGCCCCGGACGGTCACACCCTGCTGGCCACCGAACTCGGGATGTTCACATCCCAGCCGCATCTGACCCCGCCGGACAAACGGCCGTACGATCCCGACAAGGACCTGATCCCGATCACCGGCATCGGCCAGATACCGATTTCGGTGATGGCCAATCCATCGCTGCCGGCCAAATCGATCGCCGAGCTGGTCGCGCTGGCCAAGGCCAAGCCGGACACCATCACCTACGGCACCGCGGGTCCGGGCACCGTGCCGCACCTCGGCGCGCTGCTGCTGGAAAGCCTCGCCGGGATCAAGCTCAGCGCCGTGCATTATCGCGGCGTCGCTCCCGCGCTCAATGACGTGATCGCCGGCCACATCAACATGATCATGATGGGACCTTCGATCGGAATGCCGAGCTATCGGGCGGGCAAGCTTGCGATCCTCGGCATTGCCGACACGAAACCGCTGCCGCAGATCCCCGAGATTCCGACCATCGCCGCCGCGGTGCCGGGCTATGCATCCAGCGTCGGCTTCGGCTTGGCCGCGCCCGCGGCGATGCCACGCGAGCTGGTGGCGCGGATCAATGCCGACGTGCAGCAGATCCTGCGCGATCCGGAATTCCGCGCCAAGTTCCTGGAGCCGCAGATGCTGCAGCCGATGTACGGGACGCCGCAGGAGCTCGCGGCCTATCTCGGCACCGAATCGAAGAAGTGGGAGAAGGTGATCAAGGACGCCAATCTGCGGGTCGAATAAGCGATCTAAGCCTGCTCGTCCACCACCGCGCCGTAGCGGTGCAGGTCGGTGCCGTGCGCGTCGAGCCAGGCCTTGGCGCGCTCGGAGTCGGCGCAGACGCGCTTCACCAGCCGCCAGAATTTCGCCGAGTGGTTCATCTCGATGAGATGCGCCACCTCGTGGACCGCGAGATAGTCGAGCACGAACGGCGGCGCGAGGATCAGCCGCCACGAATAGGACAGCACGCCGGTGGTCGAACAGGAGCCCCACCGGCTCGACTGGTCGCGCACCGAGATGCGCTTGACCGATACGCCGAACTGCTCGGCAGCCTTGCGGCTCGCCGCATCGAGATCGCGCAACGCCTCGCGGCGGAGGAAATCGTTGACCCTTCGCCCGACATGCGGCGCCTCGCCCGCGACGCAGAGAAGCGACTGGCCGTCGGGCGCGGTCTCGGTCCACACCGTGCCGCGCAGGCCCGGTCGGTGCACGATGCGATGCGCCGCGCCGCGCAACGGCAACGTCGTGCCGTCGGTAAACGGAACGGCCTGCGGCAGGCGATCGAGCCGCGCGGCAATCCAGCCGCCGTGCTTCTGCGCGAACTCCTTGGCTTCGCGCAGGCTGCCGCGCGGCGGCATGGTGAGGATCACTTCGCGGGTGGCGGCATGGATGCGCAGGGTGTAGCGGCGCGCCTGGCGATGCCGCCGCACCCGCACCGGAAACGCCTCGCGGTCAAACACGACCTGGAACGTCTGCGGTTCGGCCGGACGGCGGTAGAACAGGGCACGCAGCGACATCGGCGGATCATCCCCCGAATCCAGGGGACAGCATAGCAGATTGAATGCGCGATCGTCATTCCGGGGCGGCGCGAAGCGCCGAGCCCGGAATCCAGGGCATCGACGACCGGGTTCGCGGGCTTCGCCCGCGCCCCGGAATGACAAGATCAACCGACGAGCTTAACCGCTGCAGGCCGGCGGGCGACCTTCGGCCGCTCGACGCTCAGGATGAAATCGGCGATGCGCGGCGCAACCTCGGCGCGGAACCGCGAGCCGTTGAACACGCCGTAATGGCCGACGCCCGGCTGGAGATAGTGCATCTTCCTGTCGGCCGGCAGGTTCACGCACAGATCGTGCGCCGCCTCGGTCTGGCCGACGCCGGAGATGTCGTCATGCTCGCCCTCGACGGTGAGCAGCGCCGTGTTGCGGATCGCAGCCGGATCGACCGGCCGGCCACGATGGGTCATCTCGCCCTTCGGCAAGACGTGACGGATAAATCCGGCCTCGACGGTCTGCAGATAGAACTCCGCGCTGAGGTCCATGACGGCGAGATATTCGTCATAGAACTCGCGGTGCTTCTGCGCCGAGTCGCCGTCGCCCTGCACCAGATTCATGAACAGGTTGCGGTGCGCGTCGACATGCCGGTCGAGATTCATGCTGACGAAGCCGTTGAGCTGCAGGAAGCCCGGATAGACATCGCGAGCCACACCCGGATGCGGGAACGGCACCTTGGTGATGACGTTGCGGCGGAACCAATCGATGCCGCGATACATGGCAAGCTTGTTCACCGCGGTGGGATTGATGCGCGTGTCGATCGGCCCGCCCATCAGCGTGATCGAGCGCGGCGCATACGGATCCCTGTCGGCTTCCATCAGCGCGGTGGCGGCAAAAACCGGAACCGACGGCTGGCACACCGCGACGACATGGGTGTCGCCGCCGAGGAAATGCAGGATGCTGATGATGTAGTCGATGTAATCGTCGAGATCGAAGCGGCCCGCAGCGACCGGCACCATCCGCGCATCGACCCAGTCGGTGATATAGACGTCGTGGTTGGTCAGGAACGCCTCGACCGTGCCGCGCAGCAGCGTGGAGTAGTGGCCCGACATCGGCGCGACGATCAGCATCTTGGGCTGCGGCCGCCGCGGCATGTGGCAGAACATGCGTTCGAAATGCAGCAGCCGGCAGAACGGCCGCTCCCAGACCGGCGTGACATGGATCGGCGCGCGCTCGCCGCCGACCATGACGGAATCGATGCGCCAGTCGGGCTTGCCGTAGCGGCGCGTCGAGCGCTCGAACAATTCGGCGGTGGCAGCCAGGCTCTTGCCGTAGGTCGTGTGAGCAAAAGGATTGAGCGGGTTCTTGAAGTAGAGCCGCGTCACGTCGGCGAAGGCGCGCGCCGGCTGCAGCGCAGCGTGACCGGCCTCGTACAGCCAGTAAAGACCGTTCGAGTGCACCGGACCGCCAGAGTCAGGCGCTCCGCCGAATTCGCCAATCGCCATGACTTTGGGTCCCCGGCCCTTGTATTGCGACGCAGCATAGTGACGGTCAGATGACATGGTCAACATATATGACGTTTGTCAGCCAATCGTTATAGGGTCCAAACCCACTGATTCGATTGGGTTTATCAAGCCACGCACAGGCCATGCGCACAAAGTAGCAGGCGGGTCGCCGCCTCAGTCGCCGCCCTGGAGCAGCGTCCCCTCGCGGCGCGCGCTGCGGAGCAGGACGAGGAAAACGGCCACGCCCGCGGCAAACAGAACCGCGTTCAAGGCGAAAGCCTGCACCATCAAATCGGCGCGGAAGACGTGGTCGATCAAGAGCGCCCGCATCCCCTCGAACACGTAGGTCGGCGGCAACGTCCAGGCGACCACCTGGAGCCAGGAGGGCAGGACCGAGACCGGATAGTAGACGCAGGTGAACGGGAGCATCAGGAACATCAGGCCCCAGGCCAGGTTCTCGGCGCCGAGACCGTGCCGCAACAGAACGCCCGAGACGACGATGCCGATCGCCCAGCTCGTCAGCAGCAGGTTCATGAAGAACACCGCGAGCGCGAGACCCATGCCCCACAGGTTGAAATCGAAGAACCAGATCGCCAGGAACGACACCGGCACCATGCCGATGGAAAGACGGATCACGCTCTGAATCGTCAGCGCCAGCACGAACTCGATCGGCCGCAGCGGGCTCATCATCAGGTTGCCCATGTTGCGCGCGTACATCTCCTCGAGAAACGAGATGGAGAAGCCGAGCTGGCCGCGGAACAGCACGTCCCACAACATCACCGCGCCGATAAAGGTGGTCGCCGTCTGCACGACGGCCCCGGAGTTCTGCGACACATAGATCTGCAGAAAGCCCCACATCAGCATCTGCACCGCCGGCCAGTACATCAGGTCGAGCAGGCGCGGCCACGAAGTGGCCAGCAGATACGAGTGCCGCAGCACCATCGCAAAGACGCGGCGCAGCGAGAACGCGGCGTATTTCGGCGATCGCGCAGAGGGCGACAGGCTCATTGCGCGGCCTCCCGCGCCTCGCCGGTGCCGCGCGCGATGTCGAGAAACACCTCTTCGAGATTGCTGCGGCCATAGCGCGCGATCAGTCCCGCCGGCGTGTCGTCGTCCTCGATCTTGCCCTGCTTGAGCATGATGACGCGGTCGCACAGGCGCTCGACCTCGCTCATGTTGTGCGAGGCAAGCAGCACGGTCGCACCGCGTTCGCGGCGATAATGCTCCAGCCTTCCGCGCACCCAGTCGGCGGTGTCGGGATCGAGCGAGGCGGTCGGCTCGTCGAGCAGCAAGATCTCGGGGTCATTGATCAGCGACTTCGCCACCGCCACGCGCGTCTTCTGGCCGGCGGAAAGCTTGCCGGCCGGCCGGTCGAGGAATTCGCCCATGTCGAATTCCTCCGACAGCGTGCGGATGCGTCCGGCGATGTCGTCGCAGCCGTAGAGCATGCCGAACACGTTGAGGTTCTGCCGCACCGTGAGCCGCATCGGCATGTTGACGTAGGGGCTTTCGAAATTCATCCGGTGCAGCACGCGGTGCCGGTGGCGCGGCATCTCGACACCCAGCACGGTGACGTGGCCGGAGGTCGGCTCGACCAGGCCCATGATGGTGGAGATGGTGGTGGTCTTGCCGGCGCCGTTGCCGCCGAGCAATGCGGTGCAGGAGCCCGCCTCGATGGTGAACGAGATGCCATCCACCGCGGTGACGGTCTTGTAGCGCTTGACCAGCCGGTCGATGGCAATGGGTGACGGCGCGGGCGCGAGCATGACACCGCAGATGTGACGCGGCGGGCGGCCGGACGCAAGCCCCTCGCAGGCGCCTGCGGCGCTCGGCAGCCTGCGGCGCTCGGCAGCCTGCGGCGCTCGGCAACATTGAGAACGACCGGCGGAGGATTAGAATAGCGGCATGCTCTACGACAACGCCGACCAGCTTCATCTGCCGCAGCGGCGCAACGTGCGGCTCGACACGCTGCTGCGTCTGCGCTGGCTTGCGATCATCGGCCAGACCATCGCGGTGCTGGTGGTCTATTACGTCGTCGAGTTCCAGCTTCCGCTGTGGGCTTGCCTTGCGGTGATCGCGCTTTCGGCCTGGCTCAACGTGGCGCTGCGCGTGCGCTTCAGCCTGACGCAGCGGCTGGAGCCCACGCGGGCGGCGTGGCTGCTGGCGTTCGACATCGCCGAGCTTGCGGTGCTGCTGTTCCTGACCGGCGGACTGCAGAACCCCTTCGCGTTTCTCTTCCTCTCCCCGGTGCTGCTGTCGGCCACCGCGCTGCCGCCGCGCATCACGGTGGTCCTCGGCGCGTTCGCGGTGCTTTGCGCCACCGTGCTGGTGTTCGTGCACTACCCGCTGCCGTGGGACCAGGACGACCCGCTGGAGCTGCCGTGGATCTATCTGCTCGGCGTGTGGTTTTCGATCCTGCTCGCGATCGGCTTCATCGGCGTCTACGCCTGGCAGATCACCGAGGAGGGCCGGCAGATTTCCGAGGCGTTTGCCGCGACCGAGCTCGTGCTGGCGCGTGAGCAGCACCTCTCGCAGCTCGACGGGCTCGCGGCCGCGGCCGCGCACGAGCTCGGCACACCGCTTGCGACCATCGCGGTGATCGCCCGCGAGCTGGAACGCGCCATCGACGCGAGTTCTCCGCACGCCGACGACATCCGGCTGCTGCGCGAGCAGGCGCAGCGCTGCCGCGACATCCTGACCAAGCTTACGCAACTTTCGACCGGCGAGCCGTTCGACCGCATGCCACTGGCGGCGCTGCTCGAAGAGGTGGTCGCGCCACACCGGAATTTCGGCATCGACATCGACGTGGCGCTGGCGTCGAAGTCCGACGCGCCGATGGGCGCGCGCAACCCGGCCGTGCTCTACGGCCTCGGGAACCTGCTGGAGAACGCCGTCGACTATGCCCAGACGCGCGTCGAGGTCACCGCGGACTGGAACGAGGAGGGCGTCGCGGTCACCATCAGCGACGATGGCCCAGGCTTCGCCCCGGAGATCATGGACCGGATCGGCGAGCCCTACGTGCGCTCCAGCAAGCGCCGTCGGATGAACGGCGAAACGACCGGGCTGGGGCTCGGCTTCTTCATCGCCAAAACCCTGCTGGAACGCTCCGGGGCGACCATCGAATTCGAGAATCGGACCTATCCCGACCGCGGGGCGGTGATCGAGGTCCGCTGGCCCCGCAGCGATTTCGAGCGTCCCGCCACAATTACCGCCCCTTGAGCAGGTTCAACATGTTCCATAAGGTGTCCCCCAATGAGCTTGGCAATGGCCGAAACAACGCTGCCCGAGGTTCCGCAGGCGGAACGCACACTGCTGATCGTGGAGGACGACAAGTCTTTCCTGCAGCGGCTGGCCCGCGCGATGGAAGCCCGCGGATTCCTGGTCCGGACCGCCGAATCGGTCAGTGAGGGCCTGCAGCAGGTCGAGGCGTCGGCGCCCGCCTTTGCGGTGGTCGACATGCGGCTCGGCGACGGCAACGGGCTCGACGTGGTTTCGGCGCTGAAGCAGCGGCGGCCGGAAGCCCGCGCAATCGTGCTGACCGGCTACGGCAACATCGCGACCGCGGTCAACGCGGTGAAGATCGGCGCGGTCGATTATCTCTCCAAGCCCGCCGACGCCGACGACGTGGTGGCGGCGCTGCTCGCAACCGAAGGCCGCAAGGCCGATCCGCCCGAGCATCCGATGTCGGCGGACCGGGTGCGCTGGGAGCACATCCAGCGCATCTACGAGCTCTGCGGGCGCAACGTGTCGGAAACCGCGCGGCGGCTCAACATGCACCGCCGCACCTTGCAGCGCATTCTCGCCAAGCGCGCGCCGCGCTAATTCACCGGCCAGAAGGCCGGGATCGAAAATCACGTTCGGGAGGGATTCATGCGATCGTTGGCTTGTCGGCATTGCAATGGCATTGGCCGGCGTCGCAGCAGCCTCGGCGCAAAGCTGGCCGTCGAAGCCGGTGCGGATCGTGGTGCCGGTGACGGCCGGCAGCGCCACCGACGTGTCGGCGCGCGTGATTGCCGATCACCTGGCACCGCTGCTCGGGCAGCCGGTCGTGGTCGAGAACCGCACCGGCGCGGGCGGCACCACCGGCATGGGCTATGTCGCGAAGTCCGTGGAGCCCGACGGCTATACCGTGCTGGTGCATTCCGCGGCCTTCGTCATCCAGCCCGCGACGTTTCCCAATCTCGGCTACGACTCCGGCAAGGACTTCGCCGGCGTGACGCTGATCGGCAATGCGCCGCTGGTGATGATCGCGTCGCCCGACAAATACAAGACGCTGAAGGAGCTGGTGGCAGCCGCGAAAGCCAGACCGAACACGGTCAACTATGCGACCGTCGGCTACGGCGCCGCGGCGCATCTTACCTCGGAGCGGCTGCGGCTTGCCGCGGGCTTCGAGGCGCAGCAGATACCGTTCCGCGGCGCGCCGGAGGCGGTCAACGAGGTGCTGGCCAAGCGGGTGGATTTCTTCTTCTCGCCGACGCTGGCCGCGGTGCCGCTGATCCGGGACGGCAAGCTCAGCGCGCTCGCGGTGTCGAGCTCCAAGCGGGCCTTGTCGCTGCCGGAGGTGCCGACCACGGTCGAGGCGGGCTATCCGAACTCCGACTACAATTTCTGGATCGGCATGTGGGTGCCGGTGAAGACGCCGCGCGACGTCGTCGACCGGCTCTATGCCGAGACCCGCAAGGTGCTGGACATGCCGGCGGTGCAGGAGAAGCTCATCGCGCTCGGCAGCGAGCCGGCCCGGATGACGCCCGCGGAGTTCGACAAGTTTTTCCAGGCGCAGATCAAGCTGAACGGCGATCTGGTGAAGGCGGCCGGGATCAAGCCGAACCCGTAGCGCCGATCGTTTGATTCGAGCTGGCGCAAGTCACCATGTTGGACACAGCCGCCGCTCTCTCCCCGTCATCCTGAGGTGCGAGCGCAGGCGAGCCTCGAAGTGAGCGGCCCGGATGTGCATCGGGGGCCGTCGCCGCGATGTCGGCCCGAATCTTCTCGGGGGCCGTCGCCCTTCGAGGGCTCGCTCGCTTCGCGCACTGGCGCCTCAGGGTGACGGGGTTGGAGGGGTGTTCGGCTCAACAAAAAACTCCGTCGAACATGGGCGTGGAAACTCGTTTCCGCGGCGCGATGCGCCCGGGCTTTGCGAAGTTTCTTCTTGTTGCCCCTCCTGCGAGGGGAGCGGAGCGCCACAAGGCGCTGGTGCGGAACGCCGCACCCGTGGCCGCCTTGCGGTTGGGCCAGTCCCTTCATCGGAAGGGACTGCCGGTCCATGACGCGGACCGGCGCGCCTTGCGGCGCTCCACCACGGTGTTCGCGAGGCCTTGGCCTCACTCGCTCTCGGGCCGCGCTTTCCTTCCCGGGCTACTGACGTGTTCACCCGGTAGTCCAGCAGGCTCCCTGCGCACGGGTCATCTGGTGCCCGTAGGGCGGGGTCCGAGGCGTCCCGGGAGTCCGGTGGTTAGTCGGACCCGCAGGCAGACCGTTCCTGCCTCTCCCAGCGGCAACCACCCGGATGGTGCCCCTCAACAAGCAGGATGAGAACGAACATAGAACGGAATTAATGCCTGTCAACCCCGCGGCGGTGCGCCGTCAGGGCAATCGCTCCGGATTAACGGCGCGATTTGATGGTGATTTGGGGGAATCCCAAGATGTTGGAATTGTAATTCTTTTGGCGCTTCGTCGGACAGCGAGGCAGCCATGGCACAGTCGATCGGTTTGCTGGATCACTTCTCGGCCCTGAAAGACCCGCGCGAGCAATGGCGGGTTCTCTATCCCTTGCGGGAGGTCTTGCTGCTTTTGCTGTGCGGCACTCTGTCGGGGATGGACGACTTCGTGGAAATCAATCTGTGGGGGCGCGAGCGGCTCGATTTTCTGCGACGGTTCTTGCCCTTCGAGCACGGCGTGCCCTCCCACGACACGCTGAACGACATCGTCAACGCCATGGATGGCAAGGTCTTTCAGGATTGCTTCACGTCGTGGGTGGAGACCCTGCGCGACAGCAGTCCAGACATCGTTGCGATCGACGGCAAGACCTCCCGAAGGACTTACGCCAGGTCCAAGGGACGCGAGCCCCTGCACTTGGTGTCGGCTTGGGCAAGCCGTCAGCGCTTGGTGTTGGGGCAGGAGGCCGTGACCGACAAGTCCAACGAGATCGTCGCGATCCCTCTGTTGCTCAAGCGCCTGGAGTTGAAGGGAGCCCTCGTCACCATCGACGCGATCGGAACCCAGGTCGAAATCGCCAAGATCATCGTGAACGGCGGCGGCGATTATCTGCTCGCGCTGAAGGACAACTGGCCGGCCTTCAGGGCAGAAGTCGAGACCTTCTTTGCCGACGACACCAACGCAACCGCCTTCCAGACCTTCGATACCACCGATGCCGACCACGGCCGCCTCGAACAACGCCACCATGTCGTCTGCCAAGAGGTCGACCCGCCAGGCGCAGCAGCGACCTTCCCGGCAGTCACTTGATCAGATTGCTGACCCGCTCGACGATCGGCTTTGGCGTCGCATAAATCTTCGCGATCAGCGCCGCGATGTGCTCGCCGTCCTCCGGCTCGAGGTCGAGCTTGCTGCGCTTCACGTCGGCCACAAATTCCGGGTCCTTCATGGTCGCGTTGAACGCATCGCGCAGCATCTTCAGCCGTTCCGGCGGCAGGTCGGGCGGCGCCACGAAGGGCCGGCCGATGTCCTGCCCGGCATAGAGAAATTCCAGCACCTGCTTTTCCTCGGCGTTGCGCGCCAGCGTCAGCACGTTCGGCACGTCCTTCAGCTCGGGCCGCGACTGCGAGCCGGCCTGAAGCAGCACGTTCACCACCTTGTTCGGAATCCATTCCGGCTTGCGCTGCATGATGCTGTCGAGGCTCTCGCAGATGCCGTCGACCTCGCCGCGCTCCATCGCCAGGAACACGTCCGCCGAGGAGCGGAAGCCGGAGACGAGCTTGAACCGGTAGCCGAGCAGGTCGTTCAGCACCTTGGGATAGGAGCGCGTGCCGGTGCCCGGCCCGGTGTCGCCCAGCACCAGCTCATGGCTGCGCAGATCGGCCGCAGTCTTCACCTTCGCGGTGGCTATTGGCGATGCAGGCGTTGTGCTCACGCGTCGGGCTGCCGAGCCACGAAAGCTTCATTGCGTCGAAGCGCGCCCCCGGCGCATTGCTCAAGGGGCCCAGCGCCGCGTCGCGGGCGATGATGCCGAAGACGGTGCCGTCCTTCGGCGCCGCGCCGTAGATATGGCTTGCCGCCACATAGCTGCCCGCCCCCGGCATGTTCTGCGGCACCACGCCGGGCCTGCCCGGCAGGTGCTTGCCGATGTGCCGCGCCACCGTGCGGCCCCACAGGTCGTAGCCGCCGCCCGGCCCGAAGCCGATGATCACCGAGACGCTTCTTGCCGCTGAGATCCTGCGCCGCTGCGGACTGGCACAGCAGCGCCAGCACGCCGAGAGCGAGCCACGGTTTCATCGAAATCCTCCCGACGTTTCTTGTTTGCACGTGCCTGACGGCGCACGTGTGCGATGCCGGCAATTATAGGCGGCCTCGACCGGTATGTCGTCGCTAGCAGGCTGGTGAAAAAGCTCTCGCCGTCATTCCGGGGCGCGCCGAAGGCGCGAACCCGGAATCCAGAAAAGCAGGAAATCCCGATGTTACTGGATTCCGGGCCCGCCGCTTCGCGGCGTCCCGGAATGACGACGGAGAGTTTTTCATCAGCCTGCTAGCGGAGGGGCTCAGGCCGCGCGGACGGTCGCCAGGAACTTCTCGACTTCGAGCTTGAGCTTGCCGCCTTCGCTCGCGAGCAGATGCGCCGAGGCGAACACGCGGCCGGCGGCGGCGCCGGTTTCGGCGGCCGCGCGATTGACGTCGCCGATGTTGGTCGCGGCATGCTCGGCGCTGCGCGCCGCGCTGTCGACGCCGTCCGCGATCTGCGAGGTGGTGGCGCCCTGCTGCTCGATGGCGGCGGCAATCGAGCTTGCGATGTCGGATATGCGGGCGATGGTCGAGCTGATTTCCTTGATCGCGTTGAACGATTCGGCCGTGGCGGTCTGCATTTCGGCGATCTGCGCGGTGACGTCCTCGGTCGCCTTGGCGGTCTGCGTCGCCAGCGTCTTGACCTCGGACGCGACCACCGCGAAGCCCCGTCCCGCTTCACCCGCGCGCGCGGCCTCAATCGTAGCATTGAGTGCCAGAAGATTGGTCTGCTCGGCGATGTCGGTGATCAGCTTGACGACGTTGCCGACGCGCGTCGCCGCATTCGACAGCGCGGTGATGCGGGCGTCGGTCTTTTCCGCCTGGCGCACGGCGTCGCCGGCGATCGTGCTCGACTCGCGCACCTTGCGGCTGATCTCCGACACCGAATTGGCGAGTTCGCCGGCCGCCGACGCCGCCGAATTGACGTTGGTCGAAGCCTGGTCCGACGCGCGCGCGACGACGTCGGCAAACTGCTTGGTGGTGTCGGCGGTGCTCTTCATGGTGCTGGCCGCGGACTCCAGCCCCTTGGACTCCAGCGAAACGGCGTCGACGATGTTGCCGACCGCGGCCTCGAAGCTGTCGGCAAGACGCCGCATCGAAGCGCGGCGCTCGTCGGCCGCGGTGCGTTGCAGCGCCTCGTCCTCCTCGGCCTTGCGGCGCGCATGCTCCATCGCCTTGACCTTGAACCTCTCGACGGCCATCGCCATCGCGCCGACTTCGTCCTTGCGGTGAAGGCCGGGCAGCACGACATCGAAGCTGCCGGCGGCGAGGCCCTGCATCGCGGCCACCAGCTTTCCAAGCGGCCGGGTCACGCCGTGGATCGCCCAATAGGTCAGCGCCGACAGGATCAGGCCTGCGAGCAACGCGGAAATCACGATCAGGTGGCTGACGCCGATGCCATGCGCGATCTGCTCGTCGATCACGGAAGCGACTTCAATGACGCCGCGCACGTCGCCAAGCTTCCAGTCCTTCTTCGGCGAATTCGGATCCGAGTTGTGGCAGTTCACGCAGGACTGCGCCGACATGGTGTCGGCGACCGCGGTGCGGACCACGTACTTGCCGTTGATCTTGACCTCGCGGGAAAACGTCTGTTTCGGATTGGCGACGAGAAACTCCCAGGCCTGCGCCTGGAACTCGTCAAGCTTGCGGTCCTTGCGGCCGGCAAACGGATACTTGCTGTACATGCCGATCGACGTGTCGGAGTCGGCCAGCATCGTGCTGAGGTCGAGCATCAGCGTTGCCGGAAACGGAATCGTGCCGGGCACGCCCTTGTGATCATGCGACGCCTTGGCGAGGCCGGACGGCACCAGCTTGTTGACGACGAACTCCGAGTAGTAGCTGCGGAACGTCTTGAACTGCTGCGCGACCTGCTGATTGGAGATGAAGGCGTCGTGCGCGGCCTTGCTCTCCATCAGCGCCGGCAGGGTCCACCAGATCACCCCGACCACGGCGAGCAGCGTCAGCGGGACCGGGAGCAGGATGCGCCAGGCGAGGCTGTTGCGGCGACGAAACACCCCGCCACGGACGTGCAGCGGCTGCGATTCGGATGACGATGCCGGCATGGTTCTCCGCCCCGCGTGCCGCGGCACGCCCAGTTCAGGCGGGAATCTTTCATTTCGGGGTAATGGAACGGTTAAGCCGGCCGCCGAAACGCCCTGCGGGCAGAAATTTCATTAAAACCATATGTATTTCAATATCTTATAGATCACCGAGATAGGGCCCGGTGGGATCGGCCAGCGACTGCAAACGCAGCGCCGCCGCCCGCGCGATGCCGAGCATCATGCTCTTGCGAGTCGAGGCATGGAGCCTGTGCTCGGGCGCCTCGCAGACGATCTGCGCGCCGAACGCGTCGGCGACAATCAGCCCGGTGTCGGGCGGGAAAATCTCGCAAGGCACCTCGACCGTCGTGGCAAAGAACAGCCGGTCGCAATGCAGGCGGTAGTCCATCCACTTCTGGTCGGCGCGGAAGTCGGCGACCGAGGACTTGATCTCGACGATCCAGATTTCGCCGTCGCGGCCGAGCGCCACGAGGTCGGCGCGGCGGCCGGAGGCGAGCGGCAACTCGCTCACCACGCAATAGTCGTGCGCGTGCAGCAATCGCGCGGTGCCACGCGCGATCTTCAGCGCGGTCTGCGACTGCCGCCCGTCGATCGGCAGCTCCGCCAGTTTTCCGAGCGGCTGGCTCATGGTTTCCGACTCAACTCCATCACCATGCGCGTGAAAAGATAGAATCGCGGCACCATGCTGTCGACCTCGGCATATTCGCGGTCGGTGTGAGCATTGCCGCCGACCAGGCTCAAGCCGTCGAGCGTCGGCCGGAACACGCCGGCGGCGAGGCTCGAATCCGCGGCGCCGCCGCTGCCTTCGAGATTGAGCCTCCGGCCGATCTCGCCGTAGATGCGCTGCGCCATCGCGGCGAGCGCATCGATCTGCGCGTTCTGCGGCATCGGCGGAAACGTTCGGATCAAGGTCGCCTTCACTTCGGTGTCGGCAACGAGCTTGTTGCGGATCGCTGCGGCAAGCTCGCGCTCGACGCGGTCGAACTCGTCGGTGACGACGGCGCGGACGTCCGCATCGGCTTCCGCAAAATCCGGAATGATGTTCTTGCGGTCGCCGCCCTTGATGACGGTGAAGTTGACCGTCGTGCCTTTCCGGGCGTCGGCGAGTTTCGTCAGTTGCAGCATCTGATGCGCCAGCTCCATCACCGCATTGCGTCCGAGCTCGGGCGAAGCGCCGGCATGCGAGGCGCGGCCCCTGACCTCGACCTTGATGGTGCCCGAGCCCTTGCGCCAGATGGTGATGCCGTCGCCGATGCGGCCAGCTTCGAGATTGAGCGTAACGTCATGCTCCTTGGCAAGCTTCTCGATCAGCGCGCGCGAGCCGCGCGAGCCGGTTTCCTCGTTGGTGTTGAGAAACACCGTGATGCGCGCGTAGTCCTTGAACTTCATATCCTGCAGGATGTTCAACACCGCAATCGCGACGACGATGCCGGCCTTGTCGTCCGACACGCCGGGGCCGTAGGCGCGGCCGCGCTCGATGCGGAACGGACGCGCGGCGGCCGCCCCCTTGGCGAACACCGTGTCCATGTGCGCCATCAGCAGCACCTTGCCCTTGCCGGTGCCGTTGAAGGTCGCGACGATGTTGTCGCCCGCGGCCGGGGCGGAGGAGACGGTCTCGACCGCCGCGCCAAGCTTCTTCAATTCCTCGATGGCGATGGCGCCGACCGCTTTCATTCCCTCGGCATCGCCGGTGCCGGAATTGATGTTGACCAGCCGCTCCCAGAGCTTGATCGCGCCGGGCTTGTGCTTTTCCGCGCTGTCGAGGATCGGCTTGACCGCTTCGGCGGCCCCCGCCGGCGCGACCGAAACGAGCGCCAGAAGCACCAGCGCGGCAGGCCTGCCCCACATCATCGTCCTCCTGTCGCACGCTCCGGAAACGCCGTCTTCAAACCCTCGCGCGACGCCTTCAGCACGCCGCGCTCGGTGATCAGCCCGGTGACGAGCCGCGCCGGCGTCACGTCGAAAGCATAGTTCGCCACGGCCGAGCCGTCCGGCACCACCTGCACGGTCTCGATCCTTCCGTCGGCGGTGCGGCCCGTCATGGTGGATTGCTCCTCGCCGGAGCGCTGCTCGATCGGAATCTCGGCGATGCCGTCCGACACCGCGAAATCGATGGTCGGCGACGGCAGCGCCACATAGAACGGCACGTTGTTGTCCCTGGCGGCGAGCGCCTTGAGGTAAGTGCCGATCTTGTTGCAGACGTCACCCTGCGCGGTGACGCGGTCGGTGCCGACGATGGCCATATCGACCATGCCGTGCTGCATCAGATGCCCGCCGGTGTTGTCGGCGATCACCGTGTGGCTGACCCCGTGATGGCCGAGCTCCCAGGCGGTGAGCGAAGCGCCCTGGTTGCGCGGCCGCGTCTCGTCGACCCAGACATGGATGCCGATGCCCATGTCATGCGCCATGTAGATCGGCGCGGTCGCGGTGCCCCAATCGACCGTCGCAAGCCAGCCGGCGTTGCAATGGGTCAGCACGTTGACCGGCTGGCCGTTCTTGCGCGCCGCGATCTCCTCGATCAGCTTCAAGCCGTTGCGGCCGATGGCCTGGCAGATCGCGACATCCTCGTCGGCGATTTCGGCGGCGCGCCGGTAGGCCGTAGCGACCCGCGCCTCGCGCGGCTGGTTGCGGACCGCGGCCACCATCTCGTCGAGCGCCCATTTGAGATTGATCGCGGTCGGCCGCGTCGCATGCAGCACCGCATAGGCGCGCTCGATGCTTTCGTCGGACGGGTCGGCGCGCAGCGCGAGACACATGCCGTAGGCGGCCGCCGCACCGATCAGCGGCGCGCCGCGCACCTGCATCGACCGGATGGCGAGCGCGGTCTCGTCCAGCGTGGTCAGGCGCAGCGTTGCATAGCGATGCGGCAGCACGGTCTGGTCGATGATGCCGACCGACCAGCCGTCGGCTTCGAGCCAGATCGTGCGGGTGGACGTGCCGTTGACCTTCATGTCGCAGTGATAGCCCTGCGCCGCAATCGGAACAACATCGGCCCAGCTTTTCGGCTGCCTGCGTCGAGCCGCTAACGTGGCGGTCAAAATCCGCCCACATTCCGCCGGTGCCCGGCCCCAATCCGGGCCACGGCCGGTCGCGAAGACAGGGAATCCTTTCCGCTGTTTGGGAAGGCTTCCAGGGAGGGAAAAGTCCCATGTTTGCTCAGATTGCCCGGGCGCTCGCGCCCGTTTCTTTTGCCGCTGCTCTCGCCGTGACGCCGGTCGTGTCGCCAGCCTTGGCCGATCCATCGGAGATGGACACCAAGCGTCTCGCCAAGCCGATCGTCGAGGTCGCGTTCGTGCTCGACACCACCGGCTCGATGGGGCCGCTGATCGAAGGCGCCAAGCGCAAGATCTGGTCGATCGCCACCGCGATCGTCGACACCAATCCGAACGCCGAAATCCGCATGGGCCTGGTCGCCTATCGCGACATCGGCGACGAGTTCGTGACCAAGACGTTCAATCTCACCACCGACATCCAGGATCTCTACGCCAATCTGCTGGAGCTGAAGGCGCACGGCGGCGGCGACTGGCCGGAAAGCGTCAACGAGGCGCTCGAGGTCGGCGTCACCAAGCTCGCGTGGACGCAAGGGCCGGAGATCCGCCGCATCATGTTCCTGGTCGGCGATGCGCCGCCGCACATGGACTACAAGCAGGACACCAAATATCCGGACGTGATCCGCACGGCGCGCGACCGCGGCATCGTCGTCAACGCGGTGCAAGCCGGCGGCGCGCGCGACACCGAGCGGGTGTGGCGCGAAATCGCCCAGCGCGGCGACGGGCGTTACATCCCGATCCCGCAGGACGGCGGGCAGATCCTGGTGATCGAGACGCCGTGGGATATCGAGATCATCGAATTGCAGGGCCGCATCAACGGCACGGTGATCCCCTACGGCCCGCGCGCGCTGCGCTCCAGCGTCGAGCAGAAGACCGCGCAGATCACGGCGGCGCCCCGCTCGGTCGCCTCCGAGATGGCGGGCTATCTCAGCAAGAGCGGCGGACGCTCAGGCGCGGCGGTGACCGGCCGCGGCGACCTGGTCGGCGACGTCACGTCAGGCCGGCAGAAGCTCGACGGGGTCAAGGACGAGGACCTGCCCGACAACCTGCGCGCCTTGAAGCCGGTGCAACGCCAGGCCGAGATCGACAAGAACGCGGCCGAGCGCAAGACGCTGAATGCGCGCATGGCCGATCTCGTGAAGAAGCGCGACGCCTATGTCGAGCAGCAGCGCAAGAATGCGCCGGCAAGACCCGCCAACTCGTTCGACCGCGCCGTGGCCGAAACGCTCAAGGTGCAGATCAAGCGCTAGTCTCTCACATCTCATCCTGAGGAGCAGTCCGGAGGACTGCGTGTCGAAGGATGAGGTGCCCCACTGCCGCCCTCATCCTTCGAGACGCCCTCGCTGCGCTCGGGCTCCTCAGGATGAGGGCTTTTGCTTGCCCGCACGGCACGTTTGCAGCAATGTTCGAGCTGGACTGACGGCGGGAGCGTTTCATGGCAATCGACTACGAGGTCGAATACAACAACCGTGCGCGGGTGCCCGAGCATCCGGAAATCTTCGCCCGCTGGACCCGCGAGGCCGCGGCCTACCGCGACGAGACCACCAAAGAGGGCCGCGCCGAGATCGGCCTGAAATACGGGCCCTCGCCGCGGCAGACCATCGACCTGTTCAAGCCCAAGGGCGGCGGCAACGGGCCGCTCGCCCTGTTCATCCACGGGGGCTACTGGCGCTCGCTGGAGCCGGCAAGCTTCAGCCAGACCGCGCGCGGCATGAACGCGCACGGCGTCACCGTCGCGGTGTCGGGCTACGACCTTTCGCCGCAGGTGAGCATCGGCCAGATCATCGAGCAGACCCAGGCGGCGTGTCTCACTCTCTGGAACAAGCTCGGCAAGCGCATCATGGTGAGCGGGCATTCGGCCGGCGGGCATCTCGCCGCCTGCATGATCGCGACCGACTGGAAGAAGCTCGACGCGAACGCGCCGGCCGATCTCACGCCGGTGGGCTATGCGGTCTCCGGCATCTACGACCTCGAACCGCTGCTGCATCTTGCAACCAACGCCGACTTCAAGCTCGACGCCGCCGAGGCGCGGCGCATCTCGCCGCTGTTCTGGAACGTCGAGCGCGGCCGCGTACTCGACGCGGTGGTGGGCGGCGCGGAATCTTCGGAATTCCTGCGGCACAGCAAGCTGATCGCCGACACCTGGCGCGGCAAGGGCGTGGAGACGCGCTACGAGGCGATACCGGGGATGAACCATTTCACCATCTGCGATCCCATGGCGGATCCGGACAGCGCGATGACGAAGCGGATGGTGGAGTTGGCGAAGCTGACCTAACAGTCTGCTGAAAAACTCTGGGCTGTCATTCCGGGGCGCGCCGAAGGCGCGAACCCGGAATCCAGAACATCGGGATTTCCTGCTTTTCTGGATTCCGGGTCCGCCGCTTCGCGGCGTCCCGGAATGACCGCTGAGGATTTTTCAGCAACCTGCCAAGACGCATTCAGAGTTCGCCGAACTACCACCCCAGGCGGTGTCATGCGCGGGCACAGCCGTCCGAAGGACGGCGTCGCTTCGCTCGCCTATGACCCGCGCATCCATGTGATACATCAGCGAAGTTCACTCTTACGATTTGGAGTCGGTGCATCGGCCGATGGATTGCCGGGTCAAGCCCGGCAATGACAGCGGAGAGAGCGGCGCAGCCGTCGAAAAACTTAGAACCAGTACTTCCACGCAAACACCGCGGTCAGCAGCAGGCCGACCGCGATCACCACCCAGCGCATGAACGCCTGCGGCACGCGGCGCGACAGGTGCGCGCCGCAGAAGCCGCCGACCAGGCAGCCCGCCATCATCGCCAGCGTTTGCGGCCAGCTCACCGCGCCGTGGGCGATGAACCACGCCGATGCGGCGAAGGTGTTCAGGCTCGACACCAGGTTCTTGGCGACGTTGGCCCTGCGGTAGTCGCCCCCGGTCGCCACCGTCAGCGCGCCGAGCAGCAAGGTCCCCGCGCCCGCGCCGAAATAACCGCCATAGACCGAAATCGGCAGAACCAGCGGAACGCTGGTCACGCTCATTTTCCATTCGCCTTTGCCGCGCGCCAGCGCGCGGGCGCGCATCCACTGCGTGATGCGGCCGGCAAAGCCGAACAGCACGGTCGCGACCGCGAGCAGGACCGGAATGAGCTGCTCGAACATCCGCGTCGGGGTCGCGAGCAGCAGCACCGCGCCGAGCACCGCGCCGGCCAAAGACGCGACGACAAGGCTGACGAAGGCGCGGTTGAACGGGGGCAGCAGGCGGCGATCCAGGAAGGCCGCGAGAAAGTTTCCGGCGCTGACCGCGACGAGGTTCGACGCGGTCGCGACGACCGGCGGCAGGCCGACCGCGAGCAGCACCGGAAAGGTGATGACCGACGCGCCGCCGACGATGGCGGCCATCACGCCACCGGCCAGCCCGGTGGCGAGCAGGATCAGAACCGTCTGAACGTCCACGCGACGGAAATCACATGAACGCCTGGATTCCCGTCTGCGCGCGGCCGAGGATCAGCGCGTGGATGTCGTGCGTGCCCTCATAGGTGTTCACGGTTTCGAGGTTGCACATCACCCGCATCACATGGAATTCGTCGGAGATGCCGTTGCCGCCGTGCATGTCGCGCGCGACGCGGGCGATGTCGAGCGCCTTGCCGGTGTTGTTGCGCTTCATCAGCGAGATCGACGGCGGCGCGGCCTTGCCGGCTTCCAGCATGCGGCCGAGCGCCAGCGCGCCGCGCAGGCCCAGCGCAATCTCGGTCTGCATGTCGGCGAGCTTCTTCTGCACCAGTTGATTGGCGGCGAGCGGCCGGTTGAACTGCTTGCGGTCGAGCGTGTACTGCCGCGCGGCGTGCCAGCAGAATTCGGCGGCGCCCATCGCGCCCCAGGCGATGCCGTAGCGCGCCATGTTGAGGCAGCCGAACGGACCGGCGAGGCCCGACACGTTCGGCAGGAGATTCTCCTCGGGGATCACCGCGTCTTCCAGCACGATCTCGCCGGTGACCGAGGTGCGCAGCGACAGCTTGCCCTCGATCTTCGGCGTCGAGAAGCCCTTGGTGCCGCGCTCGACGATGAAGCCGCGGATCTTGCCTTCGAGCTTGGCCCAGACGATGGCGAGGTCGGCGATCGGTGCGTTGGAGATCCACATCTTGGCGCCGTTGAGCTTGAAGCCGCCCGCAACCTTCTCGGCGCGCGTGACCATCGAGCCCGGATCGGAGCCGAAGTCCGGCTCGGTCAGGCCGAAGCAGCCGATCAGCTCGGCCTTGGCGAGCTTGGGCAGATACTTCTTCTTCTGCGCCTCGGTGCCGTAGGCGTAGATCGGATGCATGACGAGCGACGACTGCACCGAGAGCGTCGAGCGGTAGCCGGAATCGACGCGCTCCATCTCGCGCGCGATCAGGCCGTAGGCGACATAGCCGAGGCCCGCGCCGCCGTACTCCTCCGGGATCGTCGGGCCGAGCAGGCCGACCGCGCCCATCTCCGGCAGCAGTTCCTTGTCCACCCTCTCCTCGCGCCAGGCGAGGCGCACCTTCGGCATCAGCTTGTCCTGGGAGAAGGCGCGCGCGCTGTCGCGCACCATCCGCTCCTCTTCGGTCAGGTCGCCGTCGAGATTCAGCGGATCCTCCCAGTTGAAGTCGGAATCCTTCAGCACCTGCGCGGGCTTGGGCGTGGATTTGGAATCGTGGGAGGCGGCGGTCGACATGACAAACTCCGGCTGTGTCGGGATGTTGCGGGCAGTTTAGCCGATGGCGGCGCGTCTGTCGTCACGGCTGCACGCGGGCGCAGCTTCCGGGAATTCGGGCGGCGGGTGGAACACGAGGAATATAAGCTCGTGCAGCTGCACGCAACGGCCGGCAAAACCGCGTGCCTGCGGATCAATGCTCCGGAGTCATGGCGATGTCCGGTGGCGATGTCCGGCAACGCCACGTGAGCGCCGCCGCCGCGGCGAGCGAAACGGCAATGCCGGCGACACAGGCCGCCCAGCCCAACCGATCGAACAATTGCCCGAGCACTGCGCTTCCGACCAGACCGCCGAAAAAATAGCAGGCGAGATAGATGCCGCTGGCCGAGCCGCGGTCGATCGTGGCGACCCGGCCGACGAAGCCCGTCGCCGCGGCCTGGGCGAAGAACGTCCCGATGCCGACCAGCATCAATCCCGCGATCACCGCGGCGAGGCTTTGCAGGAGCAGGAGCGGCAATCCGAGCCCCGCCAGCGCGAGCGCACCCCAGACGGTCGGTCTTGTGCCGAAGCGCTGCACCGCGACGCCCTGCGAACGGCGTGGTCAGGATCGACGGCATGAAAACGAAATAGACGAAACCCAAGTGCCATCCGGCCAAGCGAAAGCGGCTCGCGCACCAGCACAAAGTTCACGTAGGTGAAGGTGCCGATGAAGGCGAACAGGATGCAGAAGCCGATGCCGAACGCCGCGCGCAGCGGCGGGTTCGCGAGGTGTCTGGCCCAGGCCGAAAGCGGCGACGCGGACGCCTCGCTCCGCCGCGGCCATCGGCATGGTCCTGCGAATGGTGAAATAGACCAGGACGGCACCCGCGAGGTTGAGCGCGGCAAAAAAATAGAAATTGGCGGCAAGCCCCAGATGGTCGGCGACGCCCGCGGACACCAGCCGGCCGATCAGGTTGCTCGCGACATTGCCGGTGATGTAGGCGGCGAACGCGCCGCCCGCGTCCATCGCGCTGCATTCCTCGCCGAGATAGGCGAGCGTGAGCGTGAATGCGGAGGCCATGCAGAGCCCCTGTGCGATCCGCAGGATCGTGAATGTCGTGAGGTCCGGCGCGGTCGCCAGCAAAGCGGTCGGAATGGCGAGCACGCAAAGGCTCACCAGAATCCCGAGGCGCCGGTCGATCCGCCGGCTGAACAGCGCCACCGCGAGCCCCGCGACCGCCATGCCCATCGTGCTGGCGTTGACGGCGAAGCCCATCGCGGCGGGCGATACTCGATAGGCCTGTGCGAGGGAGGGCAGGATCGCCTGTGTGGCGAACAGATCGACCACGGTGAGAAATGCCGTCAAGCCGATGATGACGGTCCGGCGCAGCACGTTCAGGGTGTCATCGTGCCCGTGCATGTTCTGCGCATACCCCGGCATCGGGCGCATCGTCTCCGTCACCTGCGACATCGCTTAACCTCCACGCCGGACTATTCGGCCGCTTGCATCAGGCCGGCGGCAGGCTCATGCAGGATCACGCCTTCAAGCGGATCGGCCTCGTCGTCCCAGGGCGCCTCTCAAGCGCGCGCATGGTCTTGGCGTAACCGGCCTCCCAGCGCTGGCGGATGCTGGTCGGGCTGAAGTCCACGTCCTTGGTGTGGTTCTCGTTTTCGAGCTGCGGCGCCAAGCAGTCGCACCACGTGCATCACGGTCGGACAGCCGTAGGCGGTGAGTGCCTTCGCCTCCGGCGCCTTGCGGACGTCGTCCGGCAGCATCTTTGCGAGCTCGTTGATGATGTGCCGCATGTGATGCATCTGCCGCTGCCGCGCGATGTGGCTCGCGACGCGGCTGGAATACTGGATGTCCTTGTGGCGATTGAGCACCTCCCAGATGGTGCCGGGCTCCTCGCCCATCGGATTCCACAGATGCACGGCGAAGATCAGCGAGTTCTTTCGCGGGTTGTCGTCGAAGATCGCCTCGGTCGGCGTGTTCGACAGGATGCCGCCGTCCCAGTAGAGCTCGCCGTCGATCCGCACCGCCGGAAACGCCGGCGGCAGCGCGCCGGAAGCCATGATGTGCTTGACGCCGATCTCGCCGTCGCGGCTGTCGAAGTACTTCATCTCGCTGGTGCGGACATGGGCTGCGCCGACGGTGAGCCGCGGCTTGCAGCGGTTGATCAGGGAAAAGTCCACCAGCTCCAGCAGCGTCTGTTCCAGCGGCGCGGTGGAGTAGAAGCCCGCGCCGTCGGTGCCGAGCGGCACGTGAGTGCCGAGGAACGCGCCGGGATTGGGCTCGAAGAACGCCGGGATGCCGCGGAGCAGTGTCTTCCAGTACGCGATCGTGTCCGGCAGGCCGGTCCAGGCCGGAACGCCGAACGGCGGACGATAGGCCATCCGGGTCCAGAACTCCTGGAGCCTGGGCGAGCCGCTCGGCGACCGGATTGCCGCCGATCAGGCTCGCGTTGATCGCGCCGATCGAGGTGCCGATGATCCAGTCCGGCTCGATGCCGTGCTCGTGCAGCGCGTGATAGACGCCGGCCTGGTAGGCGCCGAGCGCGCCGCCGCCCTGCAGCACCAGAACGATCTGGCGTTGCTTTGGCTTCTCGGCGTTGCGGGCGTCCGCGATCTTGCTGACGGTCGCCGATGACGTGTCGTCCATGATCTCCTCCGAATTCTGTTGCACGGTCGAGGCCGCCCGGTCGGAGGCCTCTTCGCCTCAATGCGCGGTCCAGCCGCCGTCCACCGGCAAGCCGTGCCGGTGATCGAGGCCGCCGCGTCGCTTGCGAGAAACACCGAAAGCGCGCCGAGCTCCTCGACGGTGGCGAAGCGCTTGTTCGGCTGCTGCGCGAGCAGCACGTCGCGGATCACCTGCTCGCGCGGAATGCCGTGCGACTTCGCCTGGCCGTCGATCTGCGCTTCCACCAGCGGCGTGTAGACATAGCCCGGGCAGATCGCGTTGCAGGTGATGTTGGCCTCGGCGGCTTCGAGCGCGGTCACCTTGGTGAGGCCGACGATGCCGTGCTTCGCCGCCACATAGGCCGCCTTGAACGGCGAGGCGACCAGGCCGTGCGCGGACGCGATGTTGATGATGCGGCCGAATTTGTTCCGGCGCATCGAGGGGAGCGCCGCGCGCGTGGTGTGGAATGCCGACGAGAGGTTGATGGCGAGGATGGCGTCCCACTTCTCGGGCGGAAACTGCTCCAGCGGCGCGACATGCTGGATGCCGGCATTGTTGACCAGGACGTCGAGGCGGCCGAATGTCTCGAGCGTCATCGCGATCATCTCGGCGATCGGCGCGGCCTTCGACATGTCGGCCGGCGAATAGCGGGCCTTCACGTCGAACTCGGAAACGATGCGCGCCTGCGTCTCGGCGATGTCTTCCGGCTTGCCGAAGCCGTTGAGCACGATCGCGGAGCCCGCCGCCGCGAGCGCGCGGGCGATGCCGAGCCCGATGCCGCTGGTCGAGCCGGTGATGAGGGAGACGCGGCCTTCGAGCGGGCGGGACGTTTGCTCGAGGCGCGGGCAGTGCCTGAATGTTCATGTGCAGATCCTTTGCGTGCAGTCTTGAGCGCCACGATGGCGCGGCTTCGTTGTCGCGAAATTGCACGGCGGATCGTCCGGCGGGAAATGCCGGCTGGCTAAAGACACGATAGCGCGCGGCTTGCGACCATGCTTCATGCGCAGGCGCAGATAGACGGCGGCTATGACGCAAATCACCAATCGGTATTTCTGAATTCTCGCGGCCTCGGCTTGGATGTCCGCACCGGACAACCAAAGGAGAAACCGATGCCTGTTCTCGAGCTTATGGAAAAGGGCCGCGCGCTGGCCGAGCGAATTCCCTATAGCGCCGTCGCGCTCGCGTCGCGCATCGCCGTCGCCGACATCTTCTGGCGATCGGGGCAGTACCAAGGTGAACGGCTTCTCGATCCGTGAGGAGACGTTCTATCTGTTTCGCGAAGAGTACAAGGTGCCGCTGCTGCCGCCGGATCTCGCGGCCTATCTCAGCACCATCGGCGAGCATGTGTTTCCCGTGCTGCTTGTCATCGGTCTCGCCTCGCGGCTGTCGGCGCTCGCCTTGTTCGGCATGACGCTGGTGATCCAGCTTGTTCGTCGTGCCGGGCGGCTGGCCCGAGCACATTCTCTGGTTCTCGCTGCTCGGCCTGATCATCGCGCGCGGGCCCGGCGAGGTCTCGCTCGACCATCTGCTGTGGGAACGGGCGTAGCGCGATGCCGGCGGCGGCGCAGCAGAACGCCCGCGCCTGAAGCGCGCCGATCCGCGAGGCCGCCGGCCGAAACCGCGTCCGGCGGCCTTTCCTTTGCGCGCAGGCCGATGCCCGCGCGCTATCGGATCGAGAGAATAACGATAGTTCTGCGCGCGATCGTCCCGACGCATTCTGGCTCCGGAGACCGGCGCAATCACGCGCCGTCCGAAATCAGAAGGACGATCCCATGCTGACGAGAGCAAAATTCCTGCGTCTTTCCGGCGTCGCGACAGCGGCGCTGGTCGCCGCACCCGCGGCCCACGCCACATCGAGCGCGAAGTCGAATGACGGCGTGGTGCGCATCAAGAGCGGCTACGGCTTTGCCGGAAACCATCGAACGGCTGAAGAAGGACATTGCCGCGAAGGGCATCATGTTCTTCAGCGAGATCGACCAGTCGAAGCTCGCTGCGGGTGCCGGCATCAAGCTCAATCCGTCGACGCTGCTGGTGTTCGGCAATCCGCCGCTCGGCACCCAGTTCATGACGGCGAACCCCAATGCCGGGCTCGACTGGCCGGTGCGGCTGCTGGTGATCCAGGACAGATGCCGGCGCGGTGTGGACGGTCTACACCGATTTCGCCTGGATCGCCGCGCGGCACGGCATCGTCAACCGCGGCGACCAGTTCAAGATGGCGTCGATGGTGATCGCCTCGATCACGTCGAGCGTGAAGGCCTGAACGAATAGCGCACCGCTATCGAGACCAGAGCGAAGCGGCATTTCCTAACGAAACCCGAACGCCGCATCATCGCATCACTGCCCCGGCTCGAACGAGCCAACACGAACAGAGGAGATGAGGATGTACCAAGACACATCGTGGCTGGCTGCGTCTGGCCGCGGCCACGTTTATCGCCACCGCAGGCTTTGCGTTCGGCGCGCAGGCCGGCCAATGCCCGGCCGGCGCGTCCAAGCCGAACGCGCGCCAACCGGTCGACTTCAAACCGGTCGGCGTGACCGACACCACGCTCGGCGCGATCGATCTCGGCAAGGAGATGGCCAAGATCAAGGGCCGCGAGTTGCGCTTCCGCAAGATGGTGATCCAGCCCGGCGGCGTGGTGCCGTGGCACAGCCACGACGACCGTCCCGCGCTGATCTACGTCGCCGAAGGCGAGATCATCGAATACGCCAGCAACTGCGCGGCGCCGATCCATCACAAGGCCGGCGAGATCCGCGCCGAGAAGCACGGCACCGCGCACTGGTGGAAGAACCTCGAGCGACGCGCCGGTGGTGCTGTTCATCGGCGACGTGCGCGCCGATCCCAACGACAAGCATATGTGACGGCTGCCTCCCCCCCAGCCCCGTCGCATCGTGACGCCCCGTTTGCCCCGAAACGGGGCGTCACTGCTTTGACGGCTTCATAGACCGCAGCTATCGAAAAACGCCCCAAAAACAGTGGAAATCCGGAAGCGGCATCGCCTGTGACTCAGGCATCCGGAAAGGGAACACCCGGCGATGGCCACGCAGATCGTGGTGAAGGACCTCAAGCAAGCCTTCGAGCAGGCCCGCGACCTCGACGGGTCGATGAGCGAGCGCCTCGACGTGTTTGCCGGCGCCACCCGCAAGCAGCACCCGGAAGTGGCCGCGATCGTCGATCGCCTGGTGGCGCGGCTTCAGGAACACGGTGCGGGTGACACGGCGCCCAAGCCGGGCGATGTCATGCCGCCGTTCATCCTGCCGGACGAAGGCGGTCATCTCATCAGCCTCAAGGACCTGTTGGCGAACGGCCCCGCCGTCGTGACGTTCCACCGCGGACACTGGTGCCCCTATTGCCGCATCAGCATCAACACGCTGGCGAAAGCGCAACCGCGCATCGAGGCGCTCGGCGCCCGCATGGTGGCGATCGTACCGGACCGCCAGCCGTTCGCCGCCGAAATGAAGATCGATTCCGGCGTGAGTTTTCCGATCCTGTCCGACATGGACAACGGCTATGCGATGTCGCTCAACCTCGCGATCTGGGTCGGCGGCGAGATGGAAGAATACATGACCGGCATCGGACGCCGGCTGCCGGCGTATCAAGGCAACGAAAGCTGGATGCTGCCGATTCCGGCAACCTTCGTGGTCAACCGCGACGGCCGCATCACGGCGCGCTTCGTCGATCCGGACTACCGCAAGCGCATGGCGATCGACGAACTGATCGCCGCGTTGAGGTAAGCGCGGCCGTCTCCAGCAACGCAGATGGTGCGCTCCATGGACGAGCGCGCCGGCGCGTTACGCCGCTGCCGGCGTGGTCTCCTGCCTGGTTTCATAGGCCTGTCCTTGCGTGGCCGACGGCACGAGCGACGGGGCAACCCCTTCGGTCAGTGTGCCCAGCCCACGTTGGCAGGCCAGCCCATCCGCGATGAGGCGTTCAACGGCACCGGCCATCCATTTCTGGTACTCTCCAAGACACTCCACGGGCGTGCTTGCGGAGCACATCCGGCCGGACGCTTCCCACGCCGCTTTGGTCCCGGCGTGTCGCCGTTCAAACCAGCCGTTGGCAAAGATCTGCATGTTGTCGAGAAGCTCCGACTGCTTCTGCCAGAAAACATGGGTGTTCCTCTGCATGACATCCGAAAAGGCGCCGAACATCTGCATTGTGTTCTGTTCCATCGCAACTTCCTCCGTTGGCGCGCTCTGGACGCGCATCGTGTTCCTCGGGTGCGCATGCCAAGTCCAAGGCTGCTGCGCGACTAATGGCGTTTGCCGTAGCGAAGTGCTCAATCGGTGCTTGACGTAGTGGCCAAGACAACGGCGCGCCCCTCGGGCGGAAGCTTGCTCACGACAATTTCCAGTTGATGGGCTTCCTCTTCCAGACCGATCCATCGCAGCTTTCGTATCAGTTTCACCAGATCGGTCGAGGAACGCTGTTCCAACGAGATCGAGTTCATGCTGACTTGAGATGGCATTGACGCTCTCCCTGAAGAGTTGTCGACGCTATCGTCGCACTATTCCCCAACGCCCCCGAGGCCTGGTCGATCAGGTATTCGCGCTCTTGCCCCCGGTCGACAGAAACTGTGTTGCTGCGCTCATGAACTTCTGGCTGTCGGCGAATAATTTTTGGCCGTCATCGGCCAACGTCTGCATGCGCCGGCTCATCCACTCCTGATATATTCGAGAGGCATCGGCCGGCGTCTTGGCGGCCGAGAGTTTGGTTGCGAACTCAGATGCCAGATCTCGTTCCAACTCGGCGCGGGCAAGCCAACTTCGGTTGGCCTCCTCAACAAGACTGCAAAGTTCGCGCTGCATTGCGATCAGTGCATCGGCCTGATTCTGACCAAACTTGTTGATGTCAGCGAAATTGAAGGCCGATGACGGCGATTTTTTTGAGGCACTTTCTGGTGACATGACCATGCTCCACCATGCTCTCAATCGCCCCATGGAATTCTACTCACATCCGATCGCGGCGGCCCACATTGATCTGGATCAATCTTTCACCGCAAATCGCCGAAATATCCTTTGCTCAGTCTGTGCAATATCGTTCTCCGTTTGGGAGACGTGGTCGGCGTCCGTGTCATTGACCGGCTCGGGCGTAAAGCCGTATTGCGCTAGCCGGTCTTTTTCGGCCAGTCCGCAGCGCGCAGCATCTTCATGAAGGTCGCGGCGACCGGCGTGCGCTGGCGGCCGGCGACGCCGTAGAGCGACACGGTCCGGCCGAGCTCGAGGCCGCTCACCGCGGTGCGCACCAGGCTTTGCGGCGCATTGACGGTGCGCGGCAGGAAGCCGATGCCGATATTGGCTTCCAGCAGCGCCAGCAGGTCCTGGTCCGACGCCACCTCGTGGCGGTGGTCGGCGTTGAGGCCCTTGGCGCGCAGCATCGCCGCAATGCTCGGTGCATTTCTCGCAGTGATTGCGCAGCAGAAAGCGCTCGGGCTTGAGATCGTCGAGCGCGATGGTCTCCTGGCTGCGCGAGCCGATGCATCCGGCTGAACACCATGTCGAAGGTTTCGTCGAACAGCGCCCAGCTGTCGAGCCGGTCCCATGCCTCGCCGATCGATGTGGCGACCGCAAGCTCGGCTTCGCCGGACTTGAGGTATTCGACGATCTGCGGACCGGTGCCGCGCAGGATCTTCAGCTCGATCTCGCTGAAGCTTTTGCGCAGCTCGTTGACCTGCGAAAGGATGAGGCCGAGCTCGATGCTGCTCGACACCGCGAGCTTGAGCGCGCCGACCTCGCCGTCGTTGATCATGGCGGCGAGCGCGCGCGCGCTCTGCGCGCTGTCGTAGCATTGCTTCAGCAGCGGATACATGCGCTCGCCGAGCGGCGTCAGCATGGCGCGCGGCCGCTCGCGGCGGAACAGGTCGCCGCCGAGCTCGCCCTCCAGCAGCTTGATGGCGCGCGTCAGCGAGGGCTGCGCGACGTTGCACTCCTCGGCGGCGCGCGTGAAATTCAGCGTCCGGGCGACGGCCAGAAAATACCGGACCTGATGCATTTCCATTTCGAAGTCCCCCCGAAGCGAGCGCTTCAGCTCGCATGTCCTTTTCGGAAAACCGGTGCCCGTTTCCGGGACATGCGCTAGCTCGCCTTCGAATGCAGCCCGGTCGTCGCGCCGTGTCCCCGGGATGCACGTCCAGTCCAGTGATCAGGCGGCTGCCTCGCTGAAACGTGATGTAGCTCCACGCCCAGTTGAGCGCGACGACGAAGCGGTTGCGGAACCCGATCAGGAAATAGATGTGGGCGACGCTCCACAGCACCCAGGCCAGAAACCCGACGATGTGCAGCCTGCCCATTTGCGCCACCGCGCGCTGAACGGCCGATCGTGGCCAGCAATCCGTAGTCACGGTAGCGGAACGCCTCGACCGTGCGGCCCTCGCGGCGCGCGATCAGCGCGCGGGCCACATACTGGCCCTGCTGCTTGGCGACCGGCGCGACGCCGGGCAGCATCGCGCCGCTCGCGTCGACGACCGCGGCGGTGTCGCCGATGACGAACACGTCGGGATGACCGGGCAGCGAAAGATCGGCGCGAACCTTGACCCGGCCGGCGCGGTCGGTTTCCGCGCCGAGCCAGCGGCCCGCCGGCGACGCCATGACGCCGGCCGCCCAGATGATGGTGCGCGCCGGAATGAAATCGCCACCGAGGCGGACGCCCTCGCTGCTGCAATCGGTGACCGCCGCGCCGAGACGCACCTCGACGCCGAGTTGCTCCAGCGAGCGCCGCGCCGCCTCCGACAGCTTCTCGTCGAATGGCGTGAGCACGCGCGGCGCGGCTTCGACCAGGACGATGCGGGCGCAACGCGGATCGATGGCGCGGAAGTCGGACGCGAGCGCGCGCTTGGCGAGCTCGGCGATCGCGCCGGCCATCTCGACGCCGGTCGGGCCGCCGCCGATCACCACGAAGGTCATCAGCCGGCGGCGCTCCTCGGCGTCGTCCTTCGTTCTCGGCGCGCTCGAAGGCGAGCAGGATGCGGCGGCGCAGATCCGGTGGCGTCGTCGATGCGTCTTCAGACCCGGGCGCAACGCCGCCCAGTCGTCGTGGCCGAAATAGGCGTGCCGCGCGCCGGTCGCGAGCACCAGATAGTCGTAGGGCACGCGCCGGCCGTCGGCGATGACCTCCTTGCGCGTGAGATCGACGCCCGTGACACTTCCGCCAGCATGACGCTGGCGTTCTTCTGGCCGCTCAGGATGCCGCGGATCGGCGAGGCGATGTCGGCCGGCGACAGGCCCGCGGTCGCGACCTGATAGAGCAGCGGCTGGAACAGGTGATGGTTGTTGCGGTCGATCAGCGTGATGTCGAACGGCTGCCCGGCCAGCGCCTTGGCGGCCGAAAGCCCGCCGAAGCCGCCGCCGACGATCACCACGCGGGGAGCGGGCTCAGTCCGGGCATCGCTCATGATCAGCTCCATGCCGTTCGAAGGCCATTGCTACAGCCAGCGGCTTCGCAGAACAAGGTTCCATTGCCTATGTGCTCCATGCCCAACGGCTATGGCGGCGCGGTGCGCTCAAGAAAACCGCAGCGTTGCCAACTAGATATGGGTATCGGCCGGGCCTTCGGGAAGCTCCAGGCCGGTCGACGATGTCGGCCGCGATCAGCACGTTGAAGCATTCGCGCGAGATCGAAGCCGGGCTGGTTCGCCATGCCTTGCGCAATCGCCGCAGCCGACCGTGCTGGCCTTCGGCCAGCGCGGCGATGAACGCATAGACGCCCGCCGACAGCGGCCGAACCTCGACCTCAAGACGCGGGCGCGCGATCAGCGCGCATTCGGGCTTCCATTCGCGCAGCATGTTGTCGTTGCCCTCGTCCCTGTCCTGCCGGTTGGCCTGCCAGATGCTGACCACCGGAAAGCGGGATTCCAGCAGCGCGAGCGACGGATGCAGCCTGACCCGCAGATCCGGCAAATCCTCCGGCGCAAGGCGCCGCAAAGGCATCCCGCGACAGCGGCGTGGCGTCGGCGGCGTGATAGGCGCGCGTGCGGGCGGCTTCGAGTTCGGCCATGTCGGCGAGATAGTCGGACGCGGCGCCTCGGCCGATGCCGCGAAGAAATCGCGGAAAGCTGTCGCCGTATTCGAGCATGCACCGGCGAGCGCGGCGGCTCCGACGTCACGTAGAGATGCGCGGCGCGGTGGAAGGCGTCGTCCCAAAGAAGCTTGCGCACGACCGGATAGCGCGCGGCGACCGCATTGATCAGGCCCGAGATGACGTTGTTGCGATAGACGCCGAAGCGGCTCGCATGGCGGGGCCTGACGCCGCGCGGACCGTGGCCGGGATCGGCGCGTCGTCGGACATGATCGCCTCGGCGAACGTCCGCTGAAGCTGCGCCTGTCCGCTTTCGATCGAGAGCAGCGATCATGGCGTCACGCGGCCCGCATCGCGGCGCGGGACGAGTCCGCCATCAGTGCACGCGCCCGCTCCACCTCGGTCGGCAAGCGCGGCAAACGGCGGCACATTGTTGTCCCATTCGATCAGCGTCGGCGCGAGACATCCGCGCGCCAGCGCCCGCCGGTAAAGATCCCACACGGCGTCTGCGACCGGACGGCCGTGGTCGTCGATCAGAAGCCGCGCGCCGCTCGCTGTCGCGGTCCTCGGCGAACCCCGCCGAGATGGAATTCGCCGACGTGCTGCGATCGGGAACGCGTCGATATAGGCCGCGGCATCGAAGCCGTGATTGACCGCCGACACATGGACGTTGTTGACGTCGAGCAGCAGGCCGCAGCCGGTGCGCTGCGCGACCGCGCGCAGAAACTCGATCTCGCTCATCGAGCTTGCGCCGAAGGCTACATAGGTCGAGGGATTTTCGAGCAGCATCCGCATGCCGAGCGTGTCCTGCACCTCGTTCGACATGGTCGCAGACATGCGCCAGCGAAATGTCGTTGTAGGGCAGCGGCAGCAGGTCGTTGAGGAAAACGCCATCGTGCGTGGACCAGGCGAGATGCTCGGAGAACAGCGCCGGCTGATAGCATTCGACCAGGCGTTTCAGCCGCTTGAGATGCGTCGCGATCGAGCGGCGCGGCGCCGCCGATGGACAGCCCGACGCCGTGGATCGACAGCGGATAGTCGGCGCGAATGCGATGCAGCAGGCGGTGCGGCGGGCCGCCGGCACCCATGTAGTTCTCGGCGTGAATTTCGAAGAAATCGACGCGGCGAGCGCCCTCGAAGATGTCTTCGGCATGCTCGGGCTTGAGCCCTGCGCCGGCTGCCGGGACGGCGGCATGGCCGAACGCAACGGTCCAACATGCGGACAGCTCGTCATCGCGATTCTCCCCATTCGCCTGCGCGGAAACCGGCGACCGGCCGGCCTCCGCGAGGCGCGCGCGTCAGGCCGGACGCTTGATGGCGGTGAGCGAGCCCGGACCGAACGGGGTCTTGGTGGTGACGCAGGTGCCCTGATCGACGAGCTTCCAGGCGTTGCCCTGATAGTCGACCTTCGAGGTCGCGGCGCAGGTGGTGCCGGCGCCGGCCGCGCAGTCGTTCTGGCCCTTCAGCGAAACGCCGTAGCATTTCTCCTTTGCGCCGGCTTCGCGCCTGCGACACCGCGGCGGTGGCCGAGCGCGGAGCCGAGCGCCGCGGCAATCGCGAGCGAGGTGGTGAGTCTTGTGTGACATCGGAATTCTCCCGTTTGCAAAACGCTCGCCATTGAGCGTTGACGGGACAGTGGCGGGTTTCGACGCGGGAGCTGAAATATCGTCCGCCGATTGTTCCGATAGCGGAGCGCTATGCGAGGGACGCGAGGCGAGCGGGGGACGCCGTCTCAGGCGGTGCGAAGCGCGTTGAGCTCGGCGAGGATCGCCTCGGGCTCCATGCGCTCGCGGAATTCGATATTGACCTGCCGAGCCTTCACCAGCCCGTCGCGTCCGACGATGAACTTCGCAGCCATCGGCAGGAAATAGCCCTGGTTGCCGTGATATTTCTCAAGCTCGACGCCCGACCTCTTCATAGAGCCTGCGGATCTCGGCGCCGACCCAGAAGATCAGGCCGAGCGAAAGCGAATAGCCGAGGTCGATATCGCTCAGAACCGGAAACGGCAATTCGTTTCGGGACACATAGTCGCCGGTGAATTGCGCGCTGTCCGGCATGATCGAGACGACGCGGGCGCCAAGGCGCCTGATCTCGCCATGGACCGCCGCGAGCGAACGCAACTCCATCTTGCAATAGGGGCACCAGTGACCGCGATTGATGCTGATCACCACCGGCCCGGCCTGCAGCATCGAGGACAGCGATACCAGGCGGCCGGTTTCGTCGGGCAGGTTGAACAGCGGCATCGGCTCGCCGGTCCCGGGGCCGACCTCGCCCCGGTCCAGCGCCGTCAGGCGATCGACCAGTTCGTCATAGGCCTTGGCGAAGACAGGCCTGAGCCGAGCGCTTTGCTCGCGATAGGCGGACAGTCGAAGGCCGAGAGATTTGGGATCTGCCGGGGGGCTGGCCGACTGGGGAGCCACGGAATTCAATTTCTTCAAGTTCGCCTCGCAGGCATGCACTGGGTAGCAGCATTGCCGCATGCGCGAGGACATACCATTGCGGCGGATAGCAGAGGGCTATGGAATCGATCTGGTTTGCCGGGCCACCCGCTCCGGGCGGCGATAAACATGCGACTCTACCGCGATCGGTGACCCGCATCTTGGCGCACCAATGGACCATTGATACCGCATTGATCTTGCACCGGAACGGCGGTTTGCTGGACGTATGAGAAATCCCGATCCGGATGTCCTGTTCGGCCTTGAAGCAGCCCCGCTCGCCGCGCTGCGCCAGGCACGC